>NZ_CP200279.1:0-2390000 GCF_057364915.1 Erythrobacter sp. S158
GTGAATTCCATACCGAGGCAGGCAGCGGCACGATCTGGAGGACGGGCAGGAGAATTGTCAGGCCGACCAAGGCTTTCAGCGAAAGCGGAGCCGTTCTCCAGAAATCGAAGAAAGCGGCTCGATGGAATGACAGCGCTACGAGCGCAACCAACTGGACGATCAGATTGGCTGATCCGTATTTCGATCCACCCCCGCCAAAGGCAAATGCCGCTACGAGGATCGCAAGCCCTGCCCAGAGGAGCTTGCGCTCGGCAATATTCTCATTGGTCATCGTTAGAGAGTCCCGCCTGATCCCTGGGAAATTCCGCGCTTATGCTTGCACGGAATTCAGGCAAAGAAAAAGCGCCCGGAAAAAATCCGCGCGCTCATTCTTGGTCAAAACCAACAAAAGTTGGTCAGGCTCGTGAGAGCTCAGGTGCCGGGCGACTGACCGTCGTCGTCATTGTCGACAACTGCGACAACGCCTGCGACCGCAGCAGCAGCAGCGAGGAGCAGGAGAACAACACTCGTTCCGCCACGGGCATTTTCACCTTCGGCTTCGCGGGCTAGGCCCGGCTGAGAAGCAGGCTCTGCCGTGTAAACCGGAGCATTGTCTGCAGCGCGGGTGTTAGCCTGAGCCGCAATCGGTGAGAACACCATACCAGCAGCAGCAGCCGAAACCATCACGCGAGAAATCGTCTTTTTCATCAAAGTTAACCCCCCTTGGGAATCCATTACGCATTTACCATTAGTGCAGTGCAGCAAGATTGACAACACCTTCTAGGAAAAAAGGGTAAACGGGCCCTTGTCGAAGGTGCAATCACGCTCTGTCAGCGGTTTGGCGTGGTTAATCGATAAACAGCCGAATTTAGTCTTTGGTTCCCGAAACACCCTTGAGGCGCGATTCGGACAAAATTACGTCATATTGCGCTATATCTCCGCCGGTGATGATTTCACCTCCAGACATGAGCCATGCATGTGCGCCGAACTCACCATCCTCGGGCTTTTCAACGCCAATCTGGATTTCGCTTTGCACGCCTAGCGAGCACAGCCAATTTTGGGCGGCAATCGCCTGAATCAGACAGTCGCTGCGCCATGGAAGGCGATCCGAAAGCCGCGGGATCACATATCTGATCCGGGCGAGCGTTGCGGCATCGACGGGCTGCCCGGACGCTGACATTGGCCGTCCAGCATTGCCCGCCGCAAGGTTGCGAAGCGGGATGTCACTTGCCTTGAAATTTCGAAAGATCAGTCTGGCACGAAAGAGCTCGCCGAGGCCGCGTGCCGAGTAGCTCGCAAGCCAGCCGATGTCGGCCAGGGTAGGCTTTTGCCCTTTCGCCGGGACCGGTGATGATTGCGCGGTTTCCATGATGTGCCTATGTCCGCGCTCCTCTTGGCACAGGGTTGCTGGCGCTGCCAAGCGTTACAGCGGCAAGGCCATGGGATCGAAGCGGTAAGGGGTGAGAGCGCGAAGCTGTGTCGGCGATCGGTGGGATCTTTTCAGACGAGGACGTGCAGGACGATCAGCTCGCCGTGCTGAAACGCTCCTTGTCGCGCATTCCGCATGATGCAAGCGGGGCATGGCGCTCAGGGCGGATCGCACTCGCTGCTGCAAGCCGGCACACCACAGACGAATCAACTATTCAGGTGCAGCCATTTGTTTGCGACAGCGGAAAGTTGGCTGCCGTGTTTGATGGGTACCTGCTCAACCCGGACGAATTGGCAGCCGACCTGGAGGCGGGCGGGGTAAAATTAGTCAGGTGTTCGGAAGTGGAGCTTGCCCTTCGCGCCTATGAAGCGTGGGGCAATGAATGCGCGAACAGGATGCAAGGCGAGTTCGCGATGATCGTGGCAGACCTTGCTACAGGTCAGCTCTTCGCAGCTCGCGACCACATGGGGACGGTTCCCCTGTATTATCGGCGCGAGGGCGGGCGCCTGATCGTCGCATCCGATTTCCCCACGCTTGCCGCGCTTGGCGAAACACTGGGCCTGGGAGCCATGACGCCAGATCGCCTTTATCTCGCCCAGATAATGGCCAATCGTTGGTACCTTCGTGAGGCGACCCCTTGGAAGGAAATCAAGCGGATCGTGAGGGCGCATACATTGCGCTTCGATGGGACGCGAGTGATCGCGCAGAAGTACTGGACCCCTCCGACCGAGGTCACAATCCGATACAAGCGCGACGAAGATTACGCCGAGCATTATCGCGAGATGTTGTTCGATTGTGTTCGCCGCTCCTTGCGCTCCCACCGCAAGGTAGGCGTTGCTGTGAGTGGCGGGCTCGACTTATCCGCAATTTTTGCGATCGCTCATCGGCTTGAAGGCTCGGGCCAATCCCTTGCGCCCAGCATCGCGGCGTATTCGCTTGCAGCGGAAGAGGGGGGGAATGCATTTGAATTGCCCTATGCGAGGGCCGTGGCCGCTCATGTTGGCCGCGACCTTGCAGAGGTTCCTTTATTCGATCCCGACATCGATTGGTACAGCGCAGACGGTGCTCGCCACATGGACCTGCCCACTCCTTCCAATGGTGCGATGATGTGGGGGCTTGAAGAGCGTGTGGTCGCCGAGGGCGCCCGAGTGCTCATCAATGGCGGCGGCGGGGACGAGTGGTTGCAGGGCAACGAGCTCTACTACTCTGAATATGCCGCAAGAGGGGAGTGGGGGAAATACTGGCAGGCTCTACGCCGCGATGCCGATGCTTTCGGTTGGCAGCGCGCATTCAAGCGCTCGATGCGTTTCACCAGTGCGGAACTCGCGCCTCGGTGGTTGCGCGAGCGGATCAGAACGCGCCTACGCGCCGCGCGCAGAAAAAGCGACGCGGCCATGAATTGGCTGTCGCCAGAACTGCGCAAGGTGCTGTCCGAAGCGGAAGAGCGCTATGAAGCCGAATTGCCCGACAATGCTGTCGATTGGACCAAGCGAAACACGGCTACGTCGCCGTTTAGTGACCTGTCGCACCAGCTTATGCGGCGACAGCGGTCACTGATCGGGGTCGAATCGCGGCACCCGATGCTCTCTCGCGCATTCATGGAGTTTTCGCTGCGCACACCGATTGACATCAAGATGAGGGGCGCAATGACCAAGGTTATTCACCGCAAGGCGATGGCCGGAATCCTGCCTGACGAGGTCGTCTGGCGGACAAATAAGGCTAACTTCACTAACACGGGGATTGATCAGCAATTCGCTGACTACGTCCGTGCGAACGCCTCCACGCAACTTGCTGAAATATGTGACCTCAACGGGCTTAAGGCCATTCTGGACGTCGATTTTAGCGCTCCAGAAGGAGATTATTGGGCGTGGGAAATTTGGGGCCTTTACGCATCCGCAGCATTTTTGTATCAGTAAATTTACGTAAGGGGGATTAACCCTGCCTCTGCGGTGCAACAGGACAGGATTATGCAATGACCAAAGCGACTGAAAAAGTGAAGTATGAGGCTCCGAAGCTGACCGTTTTCGGCTCGGTACGTAACCTCACCGGCGGCAGCGGTACGAGCTTCCGTGACGGTGCGGTAACCAACACCCGCTTCTAAGCGACCCAGCCGTTCCGCCGTACGGCGGAGCGCTCAACGCTTTACATCAGGCGCCCCGATCGGGGGTGCCTTTTGTTTTGCGTGAAGCTCCGGAAAATCGCTGATTTTCAGGTGCATCGAGTGCTTTCTGGCTGGCTCCTCACGAACGGCTTCTTCTCAGATTCGCTGATTCGCAAAAGGTCTTCGATGGAGCATTTTGTTCGGCCCGTTCGACAGGTCAGAGGCGGCGACGTGTAGAGCAATTCGCCTGAGGCCGCTGTTTCTTGAAGCGTTTCCCCTAATCCGGGTCTGCAAATGCCGAGACGTTCGTGGACATGAGCTCCGCCGGTTGTGAATGGCAAGCGCGTTGCGAATTGAATCGTTGCACAAACGGCTGCCTTTCGGACACGATTGATGCGTGAATGTTCTCTGCTTGGTTAAACCAGCGCATTTTTCGAGAGGTTGGCGGCAGTTCAAACTTCTGTCTAAAGGCTAGTCTCGATGGAATGGGAGCCCGATAGTCCGCGTCCGCAGGTTGAACTGCCACGAGAGCCCTATGATCGTTGGGTTGCTCCCAACGGATTTTGTCAGGCTGAGTTTTATCGCGATGAGCTCGGATACTTGATCCGCTTTCCTTCGCAGGCCGATTTCCTGATCGAAGTGCCCTCAGGCGATAGTGGTGAATTCCGCATCACCGGTTGGCCGACACCGCAATGCGATGCGAAGACCACAATCAACCTTTATCACAACGCAATCCAACCGATACTTGGCAACCATGCTGGCGGGCTGTTCCTGCACGGAAGCGCGGTTTGTGCACGCGTGGAGGATCATTCAAATGGAGAGGAAGGTGCTGTTGCATTCCTAGGGCTGTCTCGCAGTGGGAAGACGACCTTGGCAGGATCGTTCGCTCAAGCAGGACATCCCTTTTTGACCGAAGACGTGATTGATCTGGCGCACAGCGGCGGTCGATATTGGCTACAGCCCAAGCGGTCAAAGCTGCGCTTGTTCGCTGACAGCGCGAGGCACTTGCTCGGGATTGATACCGAGTTCGAAAATGACGATATCAAGCAGGATGTCGATGCCGGAGCAGGCTTGCCGTTTGCAGATAAAGCGAAACCGCTGCGGCAAATATATGTTCTTGGCACCGACTTGCGCGCAGACCTTTCCATTCGCCAATTCAGTTTGCAGGAAGCGCTGAGTGTGCTGCTTCCCAACGCGTTCATTCTCGACGTGGAAGACAAAGCAAGCTTGCGCGGGCATTTCGGCAGGCTCGCTGACCTGTCTCAGGACATCCCGTGCTACGCGCTTGACTTTACGCGCGACTACTCGGAATTGCCGCGTGTCAGGAAAGCGGTGCTCGAAAACCTCGCAAACGGGTAGCTGGTGCATCGTCGCTCCTGTATTTGGGGGATACGGAATTGCTTATGCAGCTCAGCGACCGCTTTGCAGTCTCGGCCGATGTCGTCGCTCGTGAAGTCGGCGGGGAAATGGTCCTTCTCGATTTATCGAGCGGACAATATTTCGGGCTTGATCCAGTTGGCGGACGAATCTGGAAATTGCTAGCTGAAGGTCCGCGCGAGCTTGCTGAGTTATGCGACAGCGTAGAAGCCGAATTCGAAGCGCCCCGCGATCGTATTGAAGCCGACCTGCTGGCTCTCGCCAAGCAGTTGAAGGACCAGGACCTGATTGTCGCTGCCTAGACCCAGATCCCCAAGACGGCTTACCGGCCTACTCTGACAAAGCCGTCTGGTCCCAGTTTCAGCACTCTGTCGGCAAGCGCGAGGCTCGCCGGACGATGAGTGATGATGATGACGGTGCGCCCTTTCAGCGAACCGATGCATTCTTCGACAAAGGCAGCTTCGCCTTCTAGGTCGTACATGCTCGTCGCTTCATCAAGAATGTAGATCGGCGGCTCGCTGTAGAGCGCACGAGCGAGTGCAATCCGTTGCCGTTGGCCACCTGACAGGCGTACCCCGTGATCGCCAATCACGGTCTCCAGGCCATCTGGAAGCGAGGCGATGAATTCATCCGCCTGTGCGAGCTTAACCGCGCGACTGACGGCCTCTTGCGGGTGAGGCGCGGATTGGCCGAACACGATATTGTCGGCAATCGTGCCGTTAAAAAGAAGGGCACGTTGGGGCACGTAGCCAAACTGTCGCCGCAAGTCCTGAACCTGATATTCGCTGATGCAGGTCCCATCGAGCGTGATCGTCCCCAACAAGGGTTCGTAAAAGCGCAAGAGCAGGCGAACGAGCGTCGACTTTCCGACACCGTTCTCGCCTGTGAGTGCCACGATCTCTCCCGGCTTCACATCGAAATCCAAGGCATCAAACAGAGTCGGACGGCCCGGATAGCCAAAGCTTACTTTGCGGAATGCGATAGCGCCTGAAGCTCGCTCAAGCTGCTGTCCAACTTGGTGTCCTGGCTCGGCCTCCTGCTCAAGCACGGACTGCAATCTAGCAAGAGTCCCACGCGCCATTTGGTAGGCACCATACATCTTGGCGAGAGCACCGGCAGGCTGCGTCAGGAGCGCCGCATAGAGAAGAAACGCGAACAGGTCGCTGGGTGAGCGATCCGCGCCGAGCAACTGCTCGCTACCAACCACGAGCACGGAAATCGCTGCAAGCGCCGCGATCAATGCCATGACCGGGCCAATTGTGACGCTCCATTGCGCTTGCCGGACTGCCAAGCGCCGAGAATTGTCAGCCGCTGTCGCAAATTCTGACTGGTGTTTTTCCTCTGTCCCAAACGCCTTGATTGCAGGAAGCATTTCAAGATCGCGCTCCGCAATTGCGATCAGTTCGACCTCGGCTGCACGCACCTCGCTTGAAAGCTTGCGCAGTCGCCTGCCTGACAACCTGATAAGACTATAAAAGGCGGGTATCAGAAGTGGGACAATCGCGGCCATGACCGGGTCAATCGTGAACAAAATCACGATGGCCCCTGCTGCCGTGAGCAGCATGGCGGGCGCATTGGCGATAGTGCCGGCCAGAAAATCGCTGAGATTGCCTACTTCGTAAGACGTGAGCGCGAGCACGTCGCCCCTGCGCGCATCGTCATGAAACCCAATACGCAGCATCTGGACATGGTTGTAGATCTTGATGCGAAGCTCGGTCAGGATCCGCGTCGATGCGCGTTCTGAAAGAATGGCTGCCGCAATGTTCAAAACCGTGAGGGCGACTAATGCTATAATCAGCAGGATGAGGATTTGCCCGACATCGATGTCGGACACTGCCGAGCCTGAAACCACTTCACCCAGGACCTGAGCTGCCAGCCATGGCACGGACAAAGCCGCGCCGGAACTTAGCAAGGTAAGCACGCTTATCAGCGTCAGTTGCCCGCGAAATCTGCGCGCCCATTGAAGCCAGAAGCCGAAACTCATCGCGAGTGTCCCTGGCGTACAAAACGTGCTGCCGTCTCCAGCAGCATTCGCCCCTGCAAGGCCAAGGTCGGCCACCCTTGCGCCTCCGGATATCTCTCCACGAGGTGGCGACGCGGCGGAAAAGCACGGGACAGCAGGAGTTTGGCTTTCGACCCTGCGCCCTTCGTGTGGCTGAGGTCGAGTTTGAACTGCGCCAAGGTGTCGTGCTCGCTGAAATACGCCTTGAGATCAGGCGCAAGCTTTGCCTTCTTCAGACGAGAATCGACAATTGGCGGCAGGGGCGTGCCCAGATCGCTACTCATTCCGACAAGGGCCTCTGCCACGAGCGGAGCAATTCCCTCCGCGATGCAATGGTCTGCGAGAGCCGCCCATTCATCTTCGCTCATGGCTCGTACCATGAGGTCGAAATCGATAGACCAGATCAGGCGTCTCTGGCTCGTGACTTTTCCGTCTTCGGCAAAATAGCCGTGTTCGGAATGCCACTTCTGATTGATCACCGCGTGCAGGATCATGGTCGCGGTGTTTGGCCTGAAGGCTGCGTCATCGAACTTCGGTAGTGGAAGCTTGCCCTCGAAAACCAATTCGAGCGGCAGCACCTCATGAAGAATAGGTCGGTCGACCGGCTTCCAGTGCAGATCGATCGAGTGCACAAAAAAACCAGCAGCTTCGTGTGTCCAACCTTCCTGAAAATAAAGACCATGCGGTTCGACCCTGCGCTCCCAGCCAAGTTCGGTGAGTACCTCGCGTGTGTGCTCCAGAGTTCCGGGGCATACCAGCAGGTCGGTGTCACCGCGCCTTCGGGTGGCCGGCTCTGCATGCAGGGAATAAGCGAGGGCCGTGCCTTTCAGGATAACGGAAGTCACCCTCTCCTCAGCCAGCTTGCGAACCGCTGCCGAAACGAGTTTGTGATGGGTCGCTTCCCAAAGAGCGATCAATCGCGCTTCTTCGGCAATTCTGTCGATAAGCGCGCTCGGCCAGTCTGTGAGGTGGGCCGAGTTGTTGTGCAGCAAGAGTGCTATGCCATGATACTCGATCCTCAGCCAGACATCGTGCCATTCTGCACTGTCAGCGATGTCCCAACCTGCTGGACCGGACGCTCGCAAAGAGCGCAAGCACTGAGCCAAGAAAAGGTCGACTGATGCGGTATCGGTCATGGGCTTCGCGATTGCCGTGCGTCTCTCTTGCTAGTCCCGCAGGGATGAGTTGGCCTGGTGCTTTCCAGCGCGTTCATGCGGGAAATCCGCCGCTTTGACCAGTGTCGCTCACACTCTCTGCCCACCTGTGTTCTTCAATCAGGGACTTGGCAAAAGCGGGCTGCCAGCCATTCACCCAGACACCGGTGCCCAGCCGCGTTCATGTGAAGTGCGTCGTAGGTCAGAAGCGGCTGCGATCCCTCGCAGGCCGCAAAAGCATCGGCTGGGTCTAGGACAGGAACCTTCAATTCTCTGCCAAGATCGCGCAGCGCCGAGCGATAGGGCCTCAGCCGTTGCATGATTGCCGAGCTGCCCGCTGGCGGAGGGGCGAGAAACACGACTTGGCGCCCTGCGTCTGCTCCAGCGGAGGCAAGCCGTGCTAAGGCCGACTTGTAGTCGGCAAGGGGCACGGGTTCTTTCGATCGCAGCCATCCGCGCGGGGCCGCGTCGTTGGTTCCGTAAGCGATAACGACCGTCTCTTCGGCGCTGTCTCGAACATCCCACCGCGCTTCGCCCAATCGTGCCGTGTGCCCACCAACACCGCGAAGCGAGACCGAAATGTCAGTTCCCAGTTCAGCCTCAAGCACGCGCCCAAATGCAGGACCACTTTCGCCGCCAAACTGCGTCATGCGCCCACCCGTGACATGACTGTCACCGTAGATCGCGATCTGCTCTCCTTCACTAGGACATGTGAATGACTCTTGGAGATGGGCGACTGAACTCGCAGGCAGGCTTCTGGCCCCACCAATCCGCCAGGAGGGTATCTCTACCCACAGGAGTGCCAAAGCACCCAAGGCCACAAATGCACATATCAGCGCTATTGTCCGTGTGATCTTCAAGGAAATCGCCCGAAAATTGCTAGACGCGGGATTGCACCTAAGAGAGATATGGGACAAGCCGCAACTTGAAGGCATCAGCAAGCAGAACGGAGACCCTGGGTGAGCATTCTCAGGCTTTCAGCGCTAAGAAACGTCCTCACCAAGGCCCGGCTTCGTTTCTTCCGCGGCGTGATGAAGATGGACATCCACCCCACGGTGGAGATGTCTCTTAGCGCGAAAATGGACATGACCTTCCCCAAGGGCGTGCATATCGGTGAGTGCACATACGTCGCCTTCAATGCGCGAATTCTGACGCACGACAGAACTCGAGGGCTCTACGTGCATACTCACGTCGGCAAGAATTGTTTTCTTGGTGGCGAGAGCTTGATCATGCCGGGCGTGACCATCGGCGACAATTGCGTGATCGGTGCAGGCAGCGTGGTGACAAGGAATGTGCCCGCACGTTCAATCGTGGCTGGAAATCCGGCACAGATTATCCGCGAAGGTATCGAAGTTGGCCCCTATGGCCGCTTTCTCGACGCTGACGAAACCGAGCGCCAGATCCGCGATACCGACCCTTCCGCTGCCGATTTGCCAAGCCGCTTGGCGCGCTGAGCATCGGATAGCATCAGCCTAATTTTTCAAAGGCCAATCTGCATAGTGAACAACCGACAGACACTAACGGGCGGCGATCCGGCTGAGGATTCAGATGACAGGCCTACCCTGACTATCGGTCTGCTGTGGCACACCTTCTTCTCCGAAAATCTCGGGGTCGGTGCGCTCACGATTGCCAATTCAAGTTTGATTGCTCAGGCCGTGGAGAAGGCGGGCTATCGCCCTGTCTTCCGTGTCATTGGTCCACGCGGAGAACTCGATTACGGCTCTGAGTGCGCGCATGAGCACGACTTCACCAATATCGGCTATAAAGCCCTCGCTAATCCATTTTCTAATCTGCACCGCGCCATCCGAAGCTGTGATATTACATTCGATATTGGTGCGGGCGACAGCTTTTCGGATATCTATCCGTGGGCTCGCTACAACCTGATCCTTGGGGTCAAGGTTGCTACCAAGATGGCGGGCGTTCCACTTGTTCTTAGCCCCCAAACCATCGGACCCTTTTTTTCCAAACGCGCTCGCGCGGGGGCGAAAGCGGTCATGCGAATGTCCAACCATGTTTGGGCGCGTGACGAGATGTCTTATGCGTTGCTTGAGGAGATGGGCGTCGCTGGCAAATCTTCGCTCACAACCGATGTCGCGTTCGCGCTTCCGTTCGAAACGCCAGCTGACAAGGAATCCCGCGACCTATCCGGCGGCAACATCAAGGTTGGCCTCAATGTCTCGGCCTATCTTTACCGTCATGGCGATGTGCCGACCGACAACATCAGGCTGGCCGCAAACTACAAGGATTTGGTCGATAGTATCCTGCAAAGACTCTCGAGCGACGAGCGCTACGAGGTCCATCTCGTCCCGCACGTTTTGATCCAATCGCGGGCATATGACGACGACTACGATATGGCGCTGGAACTTCAGCGTCGTTTCCCACAAGCGATCGTCCCACCCCGTTTCAACGGGCCTTCGGATGCGAAGTCGTACATTGCTGCGCTGGACCTGCTGTTGGGCAGCCGAATGCATGCGACGATTGCAGCGATCTCTTCGAATACCGCCGTCATTCCGCTCGCTTTTAGCCGTAAGTTCAATGGGCTCTATGGATCATTGAATTACAGGTGGAATGCCGACCTTACCAAGCAGAGCAACGAAGAAGTGCTCGGCAAGCTCGAGGCCGCATTAGCAGATCTACCGCGCGTCCGTGCAGAGGCCGTTGCAGCCAATGCAGAGGCGCAGAAGCGGCTTGGCGTGTATCGTGACTATCTCGACACTCGCATTTCGGAGCTGGTCGCGAACCGTGTTTGATATCGATACGATTAAGGCGAACGGGCTTTGCGCGGGTTGCGGCCTTTGCGCTGGCATCAGTGATCCTAACGATCCCGCAATTGTGATGGAAAACTCGCTGGAGGGCTTTCGACGCCCCGTTCTTCAACATGAACCGAGCGAAGACCAGAAACGCCGGATCGATCAGGCTTGTCCTGGTGCCAACATCAGGCACGATAAGACCGCGCATGAGGCAGAGTATCACGAGATTTGGGGGCCGCTTATCAAGGTGCGCCTCGGTTGGAGCACTGATGTTGCGCTTCGACAAAACGCTTCTTCAGGGGGCGGACTTTCGGCAGTTCTGAAGTACCTGCTGGAAACCCGGCAGATCGACTACGTGGTGCAAACCTCGGTTTCGGAAAGCTCGCCAATTCGCAACGCCCTGAAAATCAGTACGGGGCGAGAAGACGTGTTCCAGTCGGCCGGTTCACGCTACGCGCCCTCTTCTCCACTTGAGGATATTGGCAAGCGACTGGACGGCAGTGAGCGTTTCGCCTTCGTTGGCAAGCCATGCGATGTCGCAGGGCTTCGCCAGCTCGCGCGGCACGATCCTCGCGTAAATGAGAGGGTGCCTTACATGATCGCCTTCATGTGCGCCGGCGTGCCGAGCTATCGCGGAACTTCGGCGCTGTTGGGTGCGCTGGGTGTTGAAGATGAGACGGATGTGGTCGCCTTCCGATACCGCGGTGACGGCTGGCCCGGCTATGCGACCGCCGAGCTCTCCGATGGGCGCAAGCTGAAGATGGACTATGACAGCAGCTGGGGCGGGATCCTGAACAAGCATCTGCAGTTCCGCTGCAAGATCTGTCCTGACGGGATCGGCGAGTTTGCAGACATAGTGTGCGCCGACGGTTGGCACTCAGACGAAAGCGGAAAGGCGCATTTCGAGGAGCGCCCAGGACGCAGCCTTATCCTTACTCGAACGGCAAAAGGCGAAAGGCTGATCAATACGCTGATCGATGCCGGAGCCATCGAAACCGAGCCCACCACTACCGAAGCGATGAAAGTGATGCAGCCCTATCAGGCGCAGCGCAAAGGTTTCGTCTGGTCCCGGCTCTTCGCGATGATGGCGTTGGGCAAGCGAACGCCGCGTTTTCGCAATCTCAAACTCGCCCGCAATTCACGCCGTTTCGGTCTGGCGCGCGGCTTCAAAAGCATGGCCGGGATGGTTGTCCGCCTCGCTCGTGGCGGTCAACTGAATTAGCGCAGCTTTAGCTTGTCCTCGAGGACAAGCTGCTCGTCATTCCCGATATACTCGTTGTAGCGCGGGTGAGCGAACAGGTGAGCGTAATAGATCTGGTAGCGATACTTGACGTGATTGAGCGAGAGGAGGTTCTGGTTGAGGTGAACCTTCACATTCTCTGAGCGCTCATTGTACTCGGTGATGGCAGCTAGCTGTCCGTTGAACGGGCCGTACATTTCGATGGTCGAACCAAGGATGTCGTCAAAGTACATCGGAATGCGCGGGAGGAAACGTTCCGGGTGCGAGACAGCGTGATCGAACATCGAGAGTGAATCGCGGGTCGATGAGAAATAGTCGGTGTCATTGAAGATTGCACCTATCGGAGCGGCGTCGAAATCTTCGAAGAAGGCCGGGATCGTCTCTTTTACATTACCCAGCACCAGTCGCGCTTCGGGCAAGCGCTTTTTCAGGGCGTCCACATCCATCCGATATTGGCTTGCTTGAAACCAGTAAGGAAGGTCCTTTTCGGATTCCGGAGGCGGCATGCCCTCACCGGTGTCGAAGCCGATACATTCGATCGTAACGCCGGTGTCAGCCTTAATTCGCTCGGCAAACTCGACCATGAAAGCAAGGCCATTCCCGCCTGCAACGCCAATCTCGATCGCCGAGATCCGGTCCATACCGAGGCTCTTGGCAAGCCGCGCGGCGACCAGCATGCAGTAGGCGTAGTTCGGTCGCTCGGTCGCCTCGCTGCGAACGAGGTAATCGGCCGAATGCTTCGAGAATTTGTCCGTGATCTTGATCGCCTTGCGTACGATCGGGCCAAGCACAGAGGCCTGGATATCGCGCGAGGTGCCGATTCTTCCCAACATGATGTCTAGTTTCCGTTTTCGTTGAGGGTGCGAGCCCGATCAGTTTGATTTTTTCGCCTTTAGCGAGCGCAGTCCACGCTGAATGATGGGCGGTATTAGGTCGGCGGCAAGCTCGCGGGCTTTGACCGCCCAGTCGATCTTGTCTTCAGTTTTGGGGCGCGCGCGAAACTGAGTTGTGTGGGAGCGCTTATTCTCGTCCCAAGTGGACGTATAGTAATAGAGCGCTATCGATTTGCGCGAGATGCCGTCCGGGTGATTGACCGGGTTCGGATTGCCGTGATTGCTGAACGAGGTCGTGTTGAAAATGACCGCGCGATTGATCATCGGGACGATCGAATGGTGGCACCTGGACATGTCGTTTGCCCACAACTCCAGCTGGCCGCCATATTCCGGCTTCCAGTCGTCGTTAAGGTAAATCAAGAGATTTATCCGCCGCTCCAAATTCATGCTTACATGGTGGTTGAAGTCGGCATGAACCGATAAATGCCCGCCATTGCGGATCTCATGAAAACCGGCACCCCTGAAATAGGGATCGGGGATCAGACCTTCGATACCGGTGATGTTCTCAAGCACCTTGATGAAGGGCAGAGAATTGAATGAATAGAATAGCTGACGAAGCTCCGGATGCATTTCGTCCGGGCGATACTCGTGCTTCTGTTTTTCCTGCGGGCGACTGTAGCTCGCGGCTTCGCCGCCGCCGTGATGAAAGTGCTCGAGACATTTCGCGATGATCTCCGGCGGGAGAAAATCATCGATCATGATGTGCGGGAAGGGCTCACCGGCATTATAGGCCTCTTGATGCTCGAGACCGAACTTGTGCGCTGCTGACCGATCGACGAAGCCCGTCTGCGGGTCCATTGCAGTCAAAAAGGTCATCCCAAATCCCTAGCCAGCCCCTGAATGGCTGCGGATCGTCTTGCATTTCTGCGGTGCAACATCAACCTCTATTTGGCGCTGCAGATGCAGTGCTGACCCGGGGGTCAGTCGTCCATTTCGTACCGCAATTTTTTCAGATCGACAGGGCAAAATCGCTGGAGGATCGCATTTGATTTTCCGAACCGGTTAGAGAGTTCCGCATCCAATGCGGCGTCGGCTCTTTGCTTTGCTTTGGCTTCGCCCAAGGTCCAGCGATAGCCCACCCTTTCGATCAACTTTCCGAGAGGTGCTATGCGGCTTCGCGATCGCGGGTTGAAAGGGCTTTGACCGATCGAATTGGCTATGCGCAGCAGAGGGGCGCCGCTGAGCGGAGGACTGATGCTGCTTGCCGGAGCTTTCGCCAGCTCATGCTCAGCCACTGATTCTTCAAGTCCGACAAAATCAAACATCAGTCTGAGATATTTAGGACGATTACTGACCAACAATTCCTGCGGGAGGACCATCACGTTCTCTCGCCCAAAATACGCCGCATACGCCTCCGCGACCTTGTGAAATTCGAGCGTAAGCGGGTCGAACCAGAAATAGCCTGGCTCCGGCGCAAACCTCAGGAATTCTTCAATCCCCAAGCGTCCGCCCCGTTTGACGTATTGCTGGTAAATCGAACGGGCCATCGGCTTCTGAGCGCGCACGGTCAAAAGAACCTTTGCGTCCTCGCATGTCGCTGCGAGCCTTTGGGCCAATTGCGCGCTATCTCTGGAGCCTAGGAGGATGTTTCCCGAAAGGATCTCAGACGAGATCACGTCCACGACGCCAGGCTTTGGATCGGTTCTCAATGCTGAGATCTTGGCGCTTGCTTGCTCGGCGTCGAACCAGAAATCGTGCGGTCGCACGAGGAGATCATCAATTTCCTCATGCGTCATCAGTGAGCGGAACAGCCGCTTCTCGGCGAAGACAGTACTCTGGACCCAACTCGTCGCGGTTTTGTGAAACCCTGGGTGGAGCAGTAGCGTCATCGAATTCAGTCCATTGAGATAGCGCGCACGGTGCCTGTCCAGATGCCGATACCGAGTTTGTAGCGCACGATCATGTAAGCCAGGATGTTGCGTAACAGCATGATCGCGGAAATACACCACGCGATACCTTCTAATCCGGCATAGGCTGCAGCGGCTGGAACGCAGGCGAGCAGGAGCAAGGTGCCGGCGACCGTGATGATGAGATTTATCTTCTCATGGCCGGACATTGCGAGCACGAGACCGCACGGACCGGTCAAGGTGAAAGCAAGTTGCCCTACCACCAGAATGTAGACGAGCGACCTTGCTGCAATGAACTCATCGCCAATCAGTTGTAGCAAGGGTTCGCTGGCTATCAGCAAGATGATCGAGGCAGGTAAAGCGGCGGCTGTGCTAAGCCGAACCGCAGAACGCGCGAACCGCGCAACAAGCTCGGTATCCTTTGCGTGATAGGCGGTGCTGATTTTGGCCGAATAGACCGCAAAGAGTGCGACCGAGATAATCTGGAGCACAGCTGCGATCTGAGCCGCGACACGATAATAGCCCGCCTCCGCTGCCCCCAGCATGCTTGCTGCCACAGCCAGCCCATACCAATCGCCAATATTCGTCGCCATCGCGACACCCCAGAGCGGGATCGACGAGGTCAAAACAGTCTTGAGGGATATGTCCAGCGCTTCACCGGCGCGCCTGACGTGGCGACGAAAGGTGAATGCGCCAATCAGGATCGCGACGAACCCACCTACAGACGCCGCCCACAAAGCATCCTCGACAGAATCTGCAATTCCAGTGACCAGCGCAAACGCTGTGGACGCGGGGATTGCTAAGGCGGCGACGACTTGCCCACTGGTGAAGCGATGTTGTGAGCGCAGCAGGGCCCCTAGAAGCTGAACGCCGCCTCGAGCGACAAGCAGGACGCAAAGGATGAGCAGGAATTCGCGCGGAACGACGTCCCCGAAAAGAGGCAGCCAGACAAGATCGCCCGCAAGCCACAACATAAGGCCAATCGCAGCCATGAACGTGAACCCGAGCGTACAAACTCTCAAAACTGTAGCGAGGGCCAGCGGTGCGCCAGACGCGAGCGTTTTCGCGAAATGACGCACCACGCCAACGTCGAGACCAAACAGTCCGATCACAGCGAGGAAGATTGCAGTCTGGGCGGTGAGAGCGAACTGCCCGGTTGCGGCGGCACCCATTGAGCTGCCGATCATGAAGGTTACCGCAAAACCAGCCAAGACCGAGGCGCCACGGATGGCGAGCGAAGAGAGGGCAGCCGAGTGCTGCTCCAGTTTGCGAAGCATCGCCTGCATCAATCGCCCCATTTGTGTCGCATGAATGCGTTCATGTTCGGTGGAATTGTCCTTCAGCAGTCGATCGGCCTGGCGCATGTTTGGCCAGGAAGTGCGGAGTGTCGCTTGGCAATTCGATTGTCCAGAATTCTTTTCCTGCCACCTTCCGATCGCAACTGCGCTTCGCCGATCAAGCGAAATCCCCTGCTCGTTTCCACGGGTCGGCATTAGCTTCATCCGCAGTGTTGCCGACCGTCTTGTGTCGGGCTCCGTCCAGGTCGACGGACAGGTTCGCTATGCGAGTGCCGGTCGGGAGCGGCGTGTTGCCGTTCGCGCTCGCCGCGAACACGAAGGCTCGATTGGATTGGAATATGCTGTTGCCAGAGGCTGCAAAGGCAGTGGTGAAGACAGAGCCATTGAGGAGAACCCTGACTTCGCGCTCAGCCTGGTCCACATCAAATTCTACCGTGTGCCACGTGTTTGGAGTGAAGAGACCCGCTGGCACAACTTCGAAGTTGGTCAGCATCTTGGCTCCAGTCCCATCCTCAATCGTGGCTTTGAGCGAGCCATCAGGCTGCAAGGTGAGGTCGCATCCGGTGCTGACCTGAGCGAAGAGCTTGACCCCTTGTGTGAAATCAAAGGGAATATTGAACTGACCGCGAGCTGTGATCCTCGATGTGCCAGCCGGCACGTTCGCTGGATCCTGAAAGTATCCGACAGGATCTCCTTGCGTCAGAAACTCGGTCGGGACCGAGGCAGACGTGATGCTCGCCCCCTGTGTGAAGCCATTGATGGCGATCGAGGCTGTGGCTGTCTCGCCGTCCAGTGCTGCACTTCGACGTCGCACCTGAATGAACTGATCCGGCTCGATTGTGCCACTACTGTCGGTCCAAGCCTGAATCTCGGTTGTGCCGTCGCTTGAAACGGAACGCCATTCTGTTCCGCTGGCTGGAACCACGCTTTGCGATGCGAGGCGATTTAATATCTTGCGCAAGGGAAGTACGATGAGGCTATCGGCCGGCTGGTTTTCGAGAGCATTCCAGTGCGCTCCGCTCGGCAAGCTCTCCCACCTGATTACGGCAGCATGGTCGCTCGTGGTCCAGTCGACGGCTCCAGCAGTGGCGATTGCTCCAAGCCCTTCTCCCTCTGCGGCGGAGACCATAGCAGCCTCGATCTCTGCTCGCTCATAGGCCAGGGGCAAGTTATCAAGGTTCGGGAACACAGCGTCGCGTAGCTGAGCGTCGGATAGTGCGAAGTTGTTCTGGCTTTGCCATTCAGCATCGGTGACGCGCAGCTCACTCGCGATGCATTTGGCGACATATACCGTACCGTCGCCATCGTGATCGACCGAGATGAAAGGAAGATCGGAGCTGGGGTTAGATCCGTCGATTGCCGTTATGCCGTAAACGAAAGCATCGCGGACCTTGAAGTTGGTTCCCTCCTCGCCGAGCGAGAGGGCACGACCGGAACCGCCGATTTGCATCGTCGAGATGAAGAATAGGTTCGTAAAGCTCGGGTCAAAATCGTTGTCAGACACGAAGATGCCCTGGCTCCGGATGCCTTGGCGGCGCGGCGTAAGGCGGATGCGATTGCCAGCGTAGTAGACGGGTCCCACGGTGCCAGATGCGCTGTTCTCGAACATCTGGAACTGGTCGCCATGCGGGTCGCGGGCATCGCCGTTCAATTCTTCTGCAATGCCAGTCCGGGCGAAGGGCAGGCTTTCGATGTTTCTCAGAATGTGGATCGGAACACCTGGTGCAGGAGCGAGTGCGATGATGTCCTGATAAATGCGATCGAAATCACAATCCATCATGATGCAGCCCACCGTTGGCCTTAGGCCCTTTGCTGCATTGCTCAGGTCCCTGAACAGGCAATTGCGAAACTCGATGTCTTCCAAGACTGCGCCGCCCGTCTGGCGCAGTGCATTGGCCAGATATTCCGATAGTCCGATCTCGGTTCGGGCATTAACCTCGCTCGCGCCTGATGGGGCGATGATCGCAAAATGGGTGTCCAGGTCGGGGTCAAGTGAATTGATGCGTATGCGCGCGCCGGGAGCACATTCAATGTCGGCTGTACTTGCGGTCACGTTGGTTGCGCCGACAGCCACATGGACTACCTCGGTGCCTCGATTGAAGAACTCGATCCACCCTGTTGGAGCGCTTGGATCCTTCCAAATGAGGGGATGGGCTGTGCTCTCGGTCGCGGCAGTTGCGACGTTGTCGATCCGCTCATATTCGGGGAGTTCAGCGACGGTATCAAAATCGTTTTGACCTGGACCGTAGCCGTGGCGGAAGGTGGTGCCGTTGAGAAATCGAAGCTTCCCAAACGTACCGGTCCCCAGCATCAGGCAGGCGCTATGGTCGCTCGGCCATCCCGTCATCTGAAAGTTCAGCGAGGAAAAATCGATCCCGCGTACGGTCCCGTTCAATAGGATCGAGGGAACGCTGGCGGACCCATCGGCGCTTCGTATCACTAGCGGGGCACCAGCAGCCTCGATGTCGAGATCAGATATGATGCGCTGGGTGAAATTGCTTCCGCTCACCTCCACTGTTTTTCCCGCGAGGGTCAGTGCGTCATTTGCAAAAACGGCGTCCCACTCCGCATCTGAAGCCACCACGAAGTCTGCGTTTGTCGGCGGTGGAGGAGGTGGCGGAGGCGGGGGTGTCGGATTTGAGCCGCCACTAAGCTGGACTTGGCCAGCCGCAATCATTCGCGCGAGCATTAGGCGCAGGCCACGATCGACGTGGCGGTCGTACCGGCGGCCCGAACATGGCTGGCTCTTACGTAGATGTATCCCCCCGCCGGAACGTTCTCGAACACCACATCGGTCGCCGCATCCATTGCCCGAAGGGTGACGTTTCCTGCGCTGCCTACATAAAGATACTTCGGTACGCTGGCGAGCGGTGTCGTGTCGTTGGGAATTACGGGGAAAGCATTCTCGCTTGGGGTGAGGGCGGTTTGGGCGGCGGACTCAAATTCGTCGGACATTGCGAACCTTTCCATTGATCAGAAGTCTGATTGATAACCAAATCGGTTATATGTAGGAAAGTTGTTTCTTGACTTGCAGTTACGCTCACAGGGATCGCATGTCCCGTGAAGAACGCTCGCACATCTTGGAGTGGAATGGCTTCGCTAACGGTGCTAGCCAGTCGCACTAATGGCTTTCGGCGATCTCTTCGTCGTCTAGCTTGTTGTTGGGGTTTGAGGGAAACCGGGGCGGGCTCATCCGCAAAGACGTATGAACAACACTCAAAGAATTCGCCAGCCTTTGCCGGTTCGCCGGCCAACAGCTTTTTCGCAGAAGCCGGATCGCAGCAGCGTCGTCAGGGTCGGGCTGGCAACGGTGCTCCTCTATCTCATTCTCGTACCTCAGCAATTCAACATCACAATAGGCAGCTTTTACCTTTCGCCATACCGGATATTCCTGCTCGGTGCGACGATCTACCTTCTGACCAGTGCCCTCAGTAAGAGCCTGCGCTTTGTTTGGCCGGACCTGTTTTTGATCCTTTCCATCATCTGGATCACTCTTGCCTCCTACATGACCAGTGGCCAGCTCACGACCGCGATGGTTCAGGGCGGCTCCCACCTTGTTGACATCGGTCTGGCTTATTTTCTTGCCAGGGCGACAATTCAAACCCCGACCGATCTCCGACGGTTCCTGATCCTTGCTGCGCCCGGTGTCGCGTTTACGGGCGTTATGGTTTTTGCAGAGGCTGTTAGTCACCAATATATCGTCCAGTCTCTTGCCTCTGCGGTAACGGGTAATCCGGGCCCGGCGCGCGCCGACGTGCGGCTAGGCTTCATGCGAGGAATGGCGTCATTCCCTCATCCGATCCTTGCAGGCATTTTTCTCGCCAGCTTTGTACCGATTTACATGCTCTCCGGCCTTCGCGGCCTGCCAAGATTCATCGGCTGGGCTGGATCGATGTTCGCAGCATTCACGATGAGTTCTGCTGCCCTTCTGGGCCTCGTTGTCGGGCTCGCAATGTACGCATATGATTGGCTGACGGAACGGTTTTACAATCTCACTTGGAGATTGTTTTTGTCCTTCGCCGGACTTGCTTACGTGGTCATCGAGTTCTCGAGCAATACGGGCTTCTACGGCCTGCTTGTTCGCTATGCATCGTTGAATTCGGTGTCAGCGTACAACCGTGTTCTCATCTGGAAATACGGATCTCAGAACGTTGCCGAGAATCCATGGTTTGGAATCGGTTACGCGGATTGGGATCGACCCGACTGGATGCACTCCGATTCGTTCGACTGGTTCTGGCTCATTGTGGCGCTGCGCTTCGGCATTCCTGCAACCGTCTTTATTCTTGCGGCAGCAATCATGGCGATCGGGATGATTGCTTGGAAATCACGGCAGATGGCCCCAGCGGACTCCCGCTTGCTGCGTGGCGTTGCTATCTCTCTCGGCGTGTTTTCGCTCGGATTGAATTCGGTTTCGCTCTGGCTGACCACTCTTGCATGGTTTTTTATGCTGGTCGGGATCGCGGTCTCGCTGGGGACCTACGCTCCGCAACAGGCTCGGCCAGCCGGACGCCGTGTCATGGTCTGGAAGCCGCATCCGGCAGGAGGCGCGCCGACTGGTCAAGGGCCCCCTGTGCGAGCCTAGTGCGTGACCGTCGGGAGCGTGGCGGTCAGCTCACATTCTCTCGAGTTCGAGCGAGAAGACCTTTGACCGGGTGATAGCCATGCCGCCAAAGCCAGGGCCGCAGCGCAATAGAGCGGTGACTTGTCCCGACGAGGCGATAGTGAGACTTCCAACTGCCAATGAGCAGACCGACAAGGTAACGTTGCCAAGCACCTGCCCAAAGCAAAAGAAACGCGAGCATTTGGTGCATCTTGCTCCAGTGCAACCGCGCAAACTGCATGGTACCCGCAGCACGGTAGAGCAGGCGAGTTTCAGTAAGCGGCTCGCCATGGCCGAGGTCGTGATAGCCGCGAGCCTTGCCTATCCGCCAGAAGCTGTAGCCCTTCTGCCCGAGACGATAGAACAGGTCGACTTCCTCGCTGTAGAGGAAGTAGCTTGCATCAAGCCCGCCGACTTCGTCCCAAGCACTGCGCGAGAACATCACGAAGCTGCCGCTGAGAACGTCGACGCGGGCATCACGCGTAAAATCTTGATGGATCGCAACTGCAGCGCTTGACCGCCCGACGACGCGGCTTGCCATTTCACCAAGCGACGGCAAGCAAACGGTGTTGCTGAGATCAGGCTGACCGTCTCGGTTCAGGGTAACTCCTCCCCAAGCCGCCGCCTCATGATGCTCCTTTGCGCCATGCATTAGCGCATCAAGCGCCCCGGCGTCGAGTTCGGCATCGGGATTGAGGAGCAGCAGATATTCCCCGTCAGCATGCGCAGCGAGCAAGTTGTTTCCTGCGGCGAACCCCACATTGCCTTGGCTTGGAACGATCTGCACCCACGGAAATGTGCCCGCAACCCGTGCTTCTGTCGATCCGTCACCATTGTCCACGAAGAGGACTTCAAAGCTGTGATTACGGCAAGCCGGTGCAATTGACCTGAGGCAGGCGTCGATCACGTCTGCAGAATTGTACGCAACCACCAGAACGCTGATTGTTGGCTTCTCCCCTACTGATGTTGAAGCAAAAGTACTCGCCATGAGCTGGGCCCTCAGGCTTGCCTGGACGTAAGATCGCGGGTCCACATGGCTCCGCGGCCGCGCCACGCATTGAGCCGTGCTTCCAATCGCGCGAGCACTTTCATCGCATAAAACACGATGAGGTTGATTGGTGACACACCTGAACGAAGCGCCACGCTCAGCCCCTGCTGACCTACAAGATTGGACATGTGCGGGCTTGGATACTTTTGGCGAACCTCACGATTGCCCAATTGCCGACGCGCCTCGACTTTGATCTGCTGCGTCGCCGTCCGGGGAGGGCGGACGATAGAGTACACCGGGGTGCCGTCAGAAGTTTCGGAAACCATGCGTTTGGCATCATCGGCAAAGCGTGTGTGGATCCAGATGTCGTCGCCGACGATCGGGGGAAACTCGCCGATCTGATTAATGGCTTCTTTGGAGAGACCATAGCAGCCAGCGCCGCCCTTACCTGCTTTAGCGTAAGGCTGCTCGGCCCATGCGCGATAATACGCTCGCACAAACCAATTACACCGGTCGAGGTTTAACCTGATCGCAGGCGCTGCGGTCATCACGCCGGGCTTATCCAGGGCTTCGGCCAAAGCCGCCAAAGACACAAACCTGCACTCGACATCCGCATCGAGAATGATCGCTGGCGCATGCTTGGCGATACGAAGAGCGGCGTTTATCGCGCCTGTCTTTGAACCTTCCGAAAGGTCTAGAACTTCCGCTTCCGGAGCACTCTCGCGCGCGATTGCCACCGTGTCATCAGTGCAGCCATTTGCGGCGACGATGATCTCCATCTCGTCGCGGCCTGCCATGCCGTCAATCGCCGAAGCAAGACAGCGCGCGATCACGGTCTCCTCGTTATGTGCTGGAATGATCAGCGTGAAGGGCCTGACTTGGGTCACGGCGTCAATCTTCCAAGACCTCTGGCGCTAGAACATCGCCGGGATGAGAACCGGTCGGGCTCGCCGAACCGAAACCGCAACCAGCCGCGTTCTATTTGTCCGATCCGTACTCATAGTAATTGTACTGATATCCGTAACCTTGTCCCGCCTCGAGGGCGCGGTACTTGGTAAGGATCAGGCCGAGCACGTTCGCACCAGCCGAGCGCAGACGTTTCACAGCATTGCGAGCTTGTGCAAACGGTACCTTGTTCGCTTCGAGCACGAAGATCGTGCCGTCGACGTTGCGCGACAGTGTCGGTGCGTCCGCCAGCCCCAAAACCGGGCATGAATCGAACAGGACGAGCGAATATTCGTGGCGCACCTTCTCGATGAACTTGATCATTTCATCCGAAGAAAGAATCTCGGCTGGATTGGGCGGAATCGCGCCGATCGGGAGAACTTCGAGATTGTCGTGAACTCCTTTCACGACAGTTTCCTCAAGCGTTGCATGACCCATCAGCACTTCGACAAGACCGACCTTGGGCCGCTCAAGCTCAAGCAGGGTTGCCACCGACGGACGACGAAGGTCGGCGTCGATCAGCAGAGTCCTGCGGCCTGAGCGTGCGAACAACTCGGCGAGCACAACCGCAGTGGTCGACTTGCCCTCGGATTCGTGCGTCGAGGTCAGCTGCAAAACGTTCCGACTGCGCGGCAGCGAGAACTCGATCGCCACTTTTATCGAGGCATATGCCTCCATCAGCGAGGTAAAGTTGTTCGAGCTCTCTGAATCGATGTCGCGCTCGTCGACGTGGGGCGTGTGTCCGATCAGAGGCAGGTCGATCTTCTGCTCGACCTCATCGAGCGAGCGGACCCGGTCATCGAACATCTCGCGAAGCACTGCGAGACCGGCAGCAAGACCGATACCCAGAACTAGCGAGAGGCCAAGGTTCTGGATCAGGCTTGGCGCATAAGGGCGGCCCGGAACCAAAGCACTTTCAATCTTGGTCATCGTGCCGCTGTTGACGGTTGCGGCACTGCTGATCTGGTTGAAGCGGGCAAGCAGCGACTGAAGCTGTTCACGCAGCGCATTCGCTTCACGTTCGAGCGCGCCAAGTTGGACCATCTCGTCTTGCTCTGCCATCGAGTTGCTCGAGAGCGATCCGAGCTCAGCCTGGAGCGCCTGCTCCTGGTTGCGAGCCACGATGTAGGCATTGCGGACGGTCGATTTGATATCGGCGCTGCTGCGCTCGATCTGCGCATCGAGTATTTCGATCTGCGCGATCAGGTTCTGAATCTGCGGGAATTCGTCGCTGTAGCGCTGACGCAATTCAGCCAGCTCAGCAAGCTTGCCGGTTCGGTTCGTGATCAGCCCCTGAAGGACAGGATTGTTCTGTACCTCGGGAAGCTGCGCTGCTGGCAGGTTCTCCATCGAGCGCCATTTTTGCTCGGCAGCGATACGTGCCGCGCGTGCATCGGCGAAGCGCTGATTGATGCTCGCAAGGTTCGCGTTGGTCAGCGTCGAGTTGGATTGGGTAAGTCCATCGGCCGAAGTCACCGGCTGAACTACGATCCCGGTGTTACGCGCGTACGTGTTGGCATTGCGCTCGGCTTCCTCCAGCCGGCCGCGCACGATTTCGATCTGGTCGCGCAGATACTCAATCGCGTATTCATTGCCTTCGATGGTCTCGCGGGTCTCGGAAGAAATGAACGCGTCTGCGTATGCGTTGGCCATCTCGGCAGCGAGAGCGGGGTTGTCGGAGCGGAAACCGATCGGGATAACCCAACTGGTAGCCGGGATCTCGGACGTTACGCCCCTTACCAAGATCGACGTCGCCATCGCTTCCTTGGCTTCGAGCCATTGCTCATCGGTCATGTCCGGTGAACGGCGCTGGTCGATATCCTGGCCTAGCAGGTCGTACCTTTCGCCAAGATTACGTTCCTGAACGACCACTTCGGCAATGCTGCGGCTCTTGATGAGCTCGACCTGGGTCGCGAGGAACTCGCCAACCTGGTTGCTTGCAATGCCTTGCTCGACGTCCTGGCCCTCGAGAATGAACGCTCCGTAAGGCTCAACACTGACCTTGGCAGTCGCCTGATACATCGGCGTCGACAGCAGCGTCATGATCAACCCAACGGTAAGGGCCGTCAGGATCACGCCCGCAAGGAGCCACCGCTGCCGGAATAGGATGCCGCGTACGGTCGCCAGGCTGATAAGCTGCTGGCGCGGCTCAGCCGGGACCATCTGATGTTCAGGCAGATAGGTCTCAAGCCAAGTGCCACGGCCATCCGGTTCGGACGGATCGATAATAGAGCGGTCGTTCATTTCTTACATCAATTACCGGACTGCAGCGACACCGAAGACGCCAAATGCCGGCAGTGCCTGCAACAGGTTTTGATAGAAAACAGACAGGCCATTGGTGCCCATCACAACGCGGTCACCCGGCTGAAGCACGGGGTCAAGCATGGTGCCTTGGCTCACCTGCTCGTAATCGAACTTGGCAATCATTATGCCTTCCGGGCTCTCACGGAAAACCGCGACTTGTTCCCTCTTTGCGACGTTGGTCGGACCCTTGGCCATCGCAATCGCAGCGGAAAGGCGCGCGCCGGGCTGGAAAGCGAATACGCCGGGCTCTTCGACAGCGCCTTCGACAGTGACAAGGTGCGATGCATATTCAGCGATGTTGACGCTGACCATCGGTGAGCGAAGTCCCGCCCCGAGAAGCCGTCGCGAAACATCTTCTTCGAATTGCTTGGCAGTCATGCCGGCTGCCGGGATAGTGCCGAGCATCGGCAGCGATACCGCACCATCAACGCCAAGGCGCACATTCTCAATCGACAGATCTGGTTCACGGAAGACGTTCACCGAAATCTTGTCAGAGGGGCGCAGCATGTAAGTGGTCGCCCGAGTGTATGAGTAACCAGCCTGGCCAAGGTCGGTGCGGGCCTGCGTCGAAGCCGGACCAATGATCGGCTCAGGCGTAGATGCACAACCGGCAAGAGCAACCGAAGCCAAAAGGGTGGCGGCTCCGAGGCGTTTGCTGAATGATTTTTGCAAAGTCACAAATTCCCCCTAACTAAGGTCTTCCCCTTAGACCGGGCCCTTGGGATGTGCAACCGCTTTGCCGCGAGGAGAAGGTGGTGATCCGCAAGCCGAATGTCCCGAAACGAGACTGCCAAAAGCCCCCCAGATACCCAGTCAAGTATTGAGAAATTGAGCGTCAAGTCAGGACGGCCTTTGGCAGTTCGAGGCTATGGCGCGCTTGCGCATCGAAACGTAGCCATTATCGCTTGGAGTAATCCAAAGAACTTCGCGAGATCGGAACATGAATGTCACGCTGCGTATGACTACAAAGGCATGGAACCAGGCCGCGAGCTATGCCTGAAACGCCTTCGATCCTGAGCATGCTTGCCGCCTGCCTGTATGCAGTTGTCATCACAGCTTCTCTTCTTGCCTTCATCGAAGCGCGCAAGGCACGCCAGAGACCGCTTCACGGCCAAATCTGGATTGCTATCGCAGTAATCTTTACATTGCTCAGCGCCTCGCGCCTGCTTCTGATCGAAGACGCCGTAAGAGCCGATTTGCGTGAAGCTTTGCGAGCCAGCCAAATCTTTGCTGCGAGGCGCGAGATGCAAGGTCCGTTTGTCGCAGGAGCGCTTTTGCTTTGCTTGGCGGTGGGCTTCGGCGGCGCCTATTTCACAATGCGCAAGATCGTTGGACGTCGCGATCGCGCGGTAGCTATCGCAGCTGCGAGTTGTGCAGTCATGTTGGTCATAGTCGCAATGCGCGTAATCTCGCTGCATGCGATGGATTCTCTGCTCTATGGCCCGCTCAAATTGAATTGGGTTGGGGACTTGGGGGCCAGCGCAGCGATCATTGGCGCTGCGAGCTTCTATGTTTTGCTCTTACGCGGCCGGATTGCGCCAAAGGCGCGCTAGCCAAGTGCGTGGCTGTGCGCGATGATGTCGACAATCCTCTTGCTGGCAAAGCCGTCTCCGTAAGGATTGTGAGCCTGGGCCATTGCTTCGTATCGCTCTTGGTTGTCGAGCAGGGCTGAAGCTTCCGCTACGATACGCTGCGTGTTGGCGCCAACGATTTTTGCGGTTCCTGCGGCGACGCCCTCGGGGCGCTCAGTCGTGTCACGCATCACGAGGACCGGCTTGCCGAGACTGGGAGCTTCCTCCTGAATCCCCCCGGAATCGGTGAGAACAATCTCGCTCAATTCCATCATCGCGACGAAGTTCGGATAATCGAGCGGGTCAATCAAAGCGATGTTTGGTTTGTCGCCAAGGCTCGTTTTCATGACGTCGGCCACTTGGGGGTTCGGGTGGACTGGATAGATTATCGCGACGTCGCTGCGTGACGACAGCTGCGTCAACGCTTCTGCTATCTGCTTCATTCCGTCACCAAAATTCTCGCGTCGGTGAGCGGTGACGCAGACGATCCGGCGGCCCTCGAACCGGCCGGCGAGGTGCCCGACTATCGGGGCGAGGGCAGGGTTGGCTTTCACTTTCGCCCTGGTTTCCAGCAGCGCGTCGATCACCGTGTTGCCGGTCACGTGAATTGCGCTCTCGTCCACGTTCTCTGCGCGTAGCGCGTCAGCCGCAGAAGTGGTGGGAGCGAAATGCAGATCAGCCACTGCGCCTGTTACCTTGCGGTTCACTTCCTCGGGCCAGGGCGAATAAATGTCGCCGCTGCGAAGCCCTGCCTCGACATGACCGACCGGTATTCGGCGAAAGTAGCAGGCAAGCGTCGCCATCATCGTGGTCAGGGTGTCGCCATGCACGAGCACCCGGTCGGGCTGCGCAGAATCGAGCGCTTCCCCGAAACGCGTGATGATCCGCGAGGATAGGGCATCCAGGCCCTGGCCGGGCTGCATCAGATCGAGGTCGATATCTGGCGTTATGCCAGCAAGCTTGAGAACCTGATCGAGCATTTCGCGATGCTGAGCGGTGACAGCGACCTGCACATCGAAATCGCCAGACGCGCGAAGAGCCGCCACAACGGGAAACATCTTGATGGCTTCAGGACGCGTCCCAAAGGTAACAAGAATGCGCGGTTTCCCGCCTGAGTGGTTCATTTTTTGAGCATTCCGCGCGTATCAAACACCAGCTTGCCGGTGAGATCCGCTGGCAGCAAGTGTTTGAAAGCAGTGTGGTCAACAAGCACAACGATGACTTCTGCGGTCGCAAGCGCCTCGTCAAGTTTTACCAACTGCGCTCCTGT
This sequence comes from Erythrobacter sp. S158, assembly GCF_057364915.1. Taxonomy (NCBI): domain Bacteria; kingdom Pseudomonadati; phylum Pseudomonadota; class Alphaproteobacteria; order Sphingomonadales; family Erythrobacteraceae; genus Erythrobacter; species Erythrobacter sp. S158. Next base: position 27,749 of record NZ_CP200279.1, read on the forward strand.
ACCGGCGAAGCCCTTGGGCAGTTCGTCCGCGAAAGGCTCGACCACCATGATGCGCTGACCCCTGGTTTTGGCGAGGCTGAGAGCGATTTCGAGAGCAGGGCTCTCACGGAAATCGTCGATATCGGGCTTGAAAGCCAGACCAAGCAGGGCGACCTTCCCGCCGGGCACGGCATCGAGCAAGGCGCGAACGCGGCGCTCGGTGTAGGTCGCCTTGAAATCGTTTACCTCACGCGCAGTGCGGATAAGCCGCGCTGCCTTCGGAGAACTCGAGACAAGGAACCAGGGGTCCACTGCGATGCAATGTCCGCCGACGCCCGGACCGGGTTGCAGGATGTTGACCCGCGGGTGGCGGTTTGCCAGCGAGATTACGTCCCAGACATCCACGCCCAGATCATCGGCGATGACGCTGAGCTCGTTTGCAAACGCAATGTTTACATCGCGGTAGCTGTTCTCGGTAAGTTTGACCGTCTCGGCCACGCGGGCATTGGTAGTAAGACAATCACCTTCGACGAAGCTTGAATAGAGTGCCGCAGCACGTTCAGCGCAGTCAGGGGTGATGCCGCCGATTACGCGGTCATTCTGCACGAGCTCACGCACGATTTTTCCCGGAAGAACGCGTTCGGGGCAATATGCGAGTGCAATATCGCCGCCTTGCTGAGATCCGTAAACCGGGACTTGCAGATCGGGACGCATCTCGGCGATGATCTGTCCTACCCTTTCAGTGGTCCCAACCGGTGAGGTGCTCTCGACAATAACGCATGCGCCCGGCAGGATCTTGGGTGCGATCTCGCGGGCCGCAGCCTCGACGTAGCTGATGTCGGGTGTGTTCTCGTCTGTCAGCGGGGTAGGAACCGCAATCATGTAGAAATGCGCGGTCGGCACCTGCGTCGAAGCCGTGAGACGCTCGGATTCCGTGGCCTCGCGCACCAACCGGTCGAGGTCGCGCTCTTCGATATGAACGCCGCCCGCGTTGACAGTTTCGACAACCTTTTCAGAGATGTCGACGCCGCAAACATTCCAGCCATGGCTTGCCAGAACCGCCGCGGTAGGCAGGCCGATATAGCCGAGTCCGACAACCACGACCTGGTGGTCGGGAGCAGGCTGGATTGCCGCATCGGGGCCGATGGCACTGGCCGTGTCAAAAGGGGCGTTCATGAGCGTCGTTTTCCTCGCGGCGAATTCGCGCGAGAACCATGGACGCAAATGGGTAAATATCGCGTTAGGCTTGACCGTCTGAGCGCAGGGGCGCGCGGAAGTTGCGGCTCAGATGTTGCCGGTTTCTATGAATCTCACGATGGCTGACTGAAGCTGCGCCTTCGTCGGAGACAGCGCCGCACGAGTGCTTGCCAATTCGAGGCCTTCTGCAATCCGACCGGCGAGCTCCTGCTCCTCGAACGCGATGAGTACTCCGGGGCGGCCCTCCAGATTGTGCACAGTTGCGACCTGATGATCGTTGCGATGCTCGCCGAAGTCATATCGCCGCGGGAACAGAACGATCGGGGTCGAGAGCCTCTGCGCGGTCAGAACAGTGCCGATTCCAGCGTGGCTGACGATTACGCGGCTCTGCTTGACCAGCTCCTCAAACTCAGACGGCGCGATCTGCTCGCGCGCTTCCATATTGGCGGGCTGATAAGAGCCGCGCCCGGTCTGCGCGATCACCGGCATGTCGAAGCTCGGCGCAAGTTCGTCCATGGCTTCGATCAGCCGGTCGAAGCCAAGCTGCATGCCGACAGTCACCAAAATCACAGCACGGCTCCGCGATACTTGACGTTGTCGCCGTCAGCGAGGTGCTTCCACTGGGTGATGCATTCGTGCGCCGTGCGCCTTGAGAGTTTACCGCACATGGAAAGCTGCTCGGCGTTGGCGACGCTGTCGATCCAGAGGGTGCGAGCGCCCGTCAGACGTCCTGCCAGAAGGCAGAAATAGCCCGGCGCTGCGCCTGTCGAGAGGATCACGTCGGGGCGGTGCTTGAGAACGACCCAAAGCGCCTTAAAGGCACACAGAAGCGACTGAACCGGCTTGTTCTGGTTGCAATCGGGCAGTGTCTCAACAGCCTCGATACCATGCTGTTTTGCGACCGCCGGATCGGTTGTCGCAAAGCGCAGGTCGTATGCCTCAAGGCAATCGCGCAGGAGCATCAATTGCTCCCAGTGGCCTCCACCCGAAGCTGCCGCCAACACCTTCACGCCGGACTTTGTCACTGTGTCTGAGTGTCCCTTGCGACCACTGATCCCTGCCGCGCTCCTATGGCGCGGTCTTGCTCTTGGCAAGGTGACGCGGCAAGGAAGCCGCCGAGAGATTTTGGGAGACTTTTAGAATGAGCAACGCCGCCGGACCGCTGGTTGGATTGAAAGTGATCGAGTTTGCCGGGATCGGGCCAGGGCCGCATGTCGCGATGCTGCTGGCCGACCTCGGAGCCGAAGTGGTGCGGATCGATCGGCCCGGCGCGATGAGCCTCAACCCGATTGTCGAGCGTGCGCGCAACCGCGTGACCGTCGATCTCAAGACCGATGAGGGCAAGGCGTTTTGCCGCGACGCGGCGAGCAAGGCTGATGTGCTGATCGAAGGCCTGCGACCTGGCGTGATGGAGCGGCTGGGGCTTGGGCCGGACGAGCTTCTCGCCGACAACCCGGGCCTCGTCTATGCGCGCATGACCGGCTGGGGGCAGGACGGTCCGCTTGCGAGCGCTGCCGGGCATGACATCAACTACATCGCGATCACCGGCGCGCTCGATGCGATTGGCGAGAACGGCAAGCCGCCTGTTCCGCCGCAGAACCTGGTTGGCGATTTCGGCGGCGGCTCGATGTATTGCGCCTTCGGGATCATGGCTGCGCTTTACGAGCGAGAGCGGTCGGGTAAGGGGCAGGTGGTTGATGCCGCGATTGTCGATGGCGTCACCAGCCTCATGAGTTTTTTCTTCGGGCAGGCAAAGGGCGCTGTACGCACCACCGAGCGCGGCAAGGGCCTGCTGAGCGGTGCAGCGCATTTCTACCAGTGCTACGAATGCGCTGATGGGAAGGAGATCTCGCTGGGGTCGATCGAGCCGCAGTTCTACGCCGAGATGCTGACGCGTGCCGGTGCTCCGCAGGAATTGGCGCAAGGCCAGATGGACCCGTCCAACTGGGACGAGTATGCAGACAAGCTTGCCGCCTTGTTCAAGACCAAGACGCAGGCCGAATGGAACGAGCTGCTCGAGGGCACCGATGCCTGTTACGGGCCGGTTGTCGGCCTCGACGAAGTCCGCGAGCATCCGCACATGAAAGCTCGTGAGGCTTACGTCGAGCACGACGGAGACTGGCATCCAGCCCCCGCACCGCGCTTTGATCGAACTCCGGGCGCTGTACGCTCGAGCGCTGATGACGGCGCTGAGGTCGTTGCTCGCTGGACGAAGGGATAAACCTCAAGATGGCAGGCAAATTCTTCGACGAATGGCAGGTCGGCGATGAGCTCGAACATGACATTCGTCGCACCGTGACCGAAACCGACAATCTGCTCTTCTCGACGATGACTCACAATCCGCAGCCGCTGCACCTCGATGTCGAGGCCGCCAAGGCGAGCGGCTTTGGTCAGATCCTGGTCAATTCAACTTTCACCTTTTCGCTGCTTGTCGGGCTGTCGGTGGGCGATACGACGCTAGGCACGCTGGTTGCCAATCTCGGCTTCGACAAGGTGGTGACGCCGAACCCCGTCTTCATCGGCGACACGCTTCGTGCGCGCAGTTCGGTCAAAGAGCTGCGCGAGAGCAAATCGCGTCCGAACGCCGGGATCGTAACCTTCACGCATGAGCTTCTGAATCAGCGCGACGAGATTGTTTGCCGCTGCGAACGCTCTGCTTTGTTGCAGAAGAAGCAATAAATTTGGAAACCTCTTGCATGGCCTGTGTGTTGAGAAAGCATCATGGCCACTCAGGACTCCAAGAACCCGAACTCGATCGCCGACGTCGTCGATGGTCTGGATGAACTCGCCAGCAGTGAGGACGAGGTCAAGATCGCCGATGTCCTCGACAAGTTTGGTGCGCGCAGTTTTGCGCCAGTCATGCTGGTGCTCGCGCTGCTCGAAATCAGCCCGGTCGGCGTCATTCCCGGCGTGCCGAGCTTCCTGGCGATTTGTGTCGCACTGATCGCGGTGCAAATGCTCGTCGGCCGAAACCACATCTGGGTCCCGAGCTGGATTGCGGAACGCTCGGTTTCATCGACCAAGATGGACAAGGCGACGACCAAGCTCGAAGGCCCCGCCGAAAAGCTCGATGGCGTCGCAAAAGAGCGGCTTGAGATCCTTGCGCAAGGGCCTGCGCTGAAGGTTGCCGCAGCCATCATCATCCTACTGTGTCTCATGGTCCCGCCACTGGAAGTTCTCCCTTGGGCGAGCGCCGGGCCGATGTTGGCGATCAGCATTATCTGTCTGGCAATAATGGTGAGGGATGGCCTCGCTATGCTTGTTGCCTGGATACTCGCCTTCGGTGCTGTTGGCGGATTGGCTGCATGGTACCTTGGCTCTGATGCGGCGGGCAGCGGTTTCTTGCCGTTCTGAGCAAGGCGTCGCAAACTTGACGGGCGGCCTGCCCCGCGTGCACATTACCGATCGGTAGACGCATGCGGGGAGGGAGCCATGCGAAGCAACTTAATCCGGCTTTGGGCAACAAGCGCTGTCGCAATGGCGCTTGTAGCCTGCAGCAGCGAACCGGAGCTTGATCCGGCACAGACCGGCACGGGCGAAGACACAATCGAGCTCGCCGAGTTTCCTGATCGTCCATACTGGGGCGATACGCACCTCCATACGGACAATTCGGTCGATGCATTCGGCTTCGGTGTGCGCCTCGGCCCGGAAGCGGCACTTCGCTTCGCAAGGGGTGAGACTGTCGCCGCCACGACCGGTTCGCAAGCCCGTCTGGCACGTCCGCTCGATTTCCTCGTCATTTCGGATCACTCCGACGCGCTCGGTGCGACGCGCCGACTTTATGACGCGCCGCGCTGGTATGTGAACTGGGTGATCCGCGACGAGACCGTACTTCGCTGGTACGACATGATGCACGAAAGCCCGGAGCAATCTCAGCTAGCCGTGGCTGAACTCATAACCGCCGCCGCAAACAACGAAATCCCCGAGGCATTTGCAGACCCGGAAAGGGCGCGCGAAGGTGCAGAGGACATCTGGAACACGCAGCTTGGCCTGCTCGATCGCTATAATGAGCCGGGCGTATTCACAGCTCTTGCAGGGTTTGAGTGGACGCTCATGCCAGACGGCAACAACTTGCACCGTGTCGTGATGTTCCGCGACGGCAGCGACCGGACGAGCCAGACGCTTCCTTTCCCCGGCCTCAACACGACGGCGGAGGAATTGTGGGACTACATGGCAGCCTATGAGGAGCGGACAGGTGGGCGCGTCCTCGCAATCCCGCACAATTCGAACCTTTCGAACGGCATGATGTTTGAGACGACGAAAACCGATGGCTCTCCTATGACAGCCGAATACGCAGCGATGCGTGCGCGGATGGAGCCTGTCGTCGAAGTCACCCAGATCAAGGGCGACAGCGAAACGCACCCGTTCTTGTCGCCTAATGACGAGATGGCTGGCTTCGGGGTGAAAGGGTGGGAGCTTGGCAACCTGCCGCTTACCCAGCGTTCCACGCCTGACATGTATGAAGGCTCCTATGCCCGCTCGGCGCTGCTGCGCGGGCTCTCGCTCGAAGCGCAACTTGGCGTGAACCCCTATGCTTTCGGCATGATCGGGGCGACCGATAGCCACACCGCCTTCGCCACGGGTGACGAAGACAACTTCTACGGGAAGCACACGGGCAACGAGCCCGCAAATGAGAGCCGCGCCCTCGAACCGCAGAACCTAGGCACGCGCGAGGGCCGTTATGGCTGGCATTATCTTGCAGGCGGATACGCCGCCGCATGGGCGCGCGGGAACACGCGTGCTGAGATTTTCGACGCCTTTGCCCGGCGCGAAGTCTACGCGACTACCGGGCCGCGCATGACGGTGCGCGTCTTCGGTGGATTTGATTTCACTGAGGAGGACTGGGACAGCGACTGGGTGCGCGCGGGGTACACCCGAGGCGTTCCGATGGGCGGCGATCTGGAGGATCAAGGCACGGCGCCAAGCTTTCTCATTAGCGCGATGAAGGACCCCGACGGCGCAAACCTCGACCGGGTGCAAGTCGTGAAAGGCTGGCTCGATGCGTCAGGCACTGCTCAGGAGCAGGTGTACAACGTCGTGTGGAGCGACATGGAAACGCGCCGCCGTACAGGCGATAGTCTGGACCCAGTGGGCGATACGGTCGATCGCGAGACAGCGACCTACACCAACGATATCGGCGCAAGCGAGCTGCACGCCACCTGGACCGATCCCGACTACAGCGCGGGGCAGAGAGCGTTCTACTACGTACGCGTGATCGAAATCCCTACGCCGCGCTGGACCTTGTTCGATGCGGTGCGCTTCGGGATTACGCTTCCGCCGGATGCGATGGAGGATGCGGTCGCGCAGGAGCGCGCCTACACCTCGCCGATCTGGCTGCGACCTGCTGCGTCGGAGGCGCAATGACGCTTCCCGGCTGGGCGCGCGAGCCGCTGGTCCATTTCATCGCGCTCGGCGCTATCGTCTATGTTGCGCTCACCTGGGGCGGCACGCCTGTCGACCCAGCGTCACGCGTGATCACCGTCGGACCAGAGCAGCAGGCTGAGTTGGCGCTCGGCTTCGAGCGCATGATGGGCCGCGCGCCTACCGACGCCGAACTCGACGCGGCGATCGATCGCTATGTGCGCGACGAAGTCCTTTATCGCGAGGCCTTGAGGCTCGGGCTGGACCAAGGCGATGCCGTGGTGCGGCAGCGGATGGTTTCGAAGATGGACATGTCGGCGAGCCTCGCTGCCGAGCTTGCTGATCCCGATGACACGGTGCTGCGGGCGTACTTTGAAGCGAATGCCGCCGATTACGCGGGCGAGCCCAGCCTCACATTCGAACAGGCGCTCTTCGCCGGCGAGGATGAGGCTCGGCAGGCGCGTGAGACGGGCGCCGTACAAGGCACCGTCACTAGTCTGCCGAAAGCCATCACCGCCATGAGCGCTTCGGAAGTGCAGGCCCGTTTCGGCGAACAGTTTGCCCGCAATCTTGCCGAGCTTGAGCCGCGCGATGAGTGGCAAGGCCCGGTCCCATCCGGCTTCGGGTGGCATCTGGTTCGTTTGACACAGCGGACTGCCAAGGACCCTTCGTTTGACGCGGTGCGCGAGGAGGTCGAAAACGACTGGCGAAGCGCCGAAACCGCCGCTCGCAAGGACCGCGCATTCGAGGTCCTGCGCAGCGCCTACCGGATAGAGATCGACAGGTGATCCGCCTCGCGCTGCTGCTCCTGTTTGCGCTCATCGCCGCGCCGGCGTCCGCTGACGAATTGCGCCCGGCGGTGATTGAGATGACCGAGCGCGAACCGGGCGAATGGGCGCTTGAATGGAAGCTGCCTGTCTCGGCGACGCGAGCCATGAATGCGGCTCCCGTAGGCGAGCCAGTCATTCCCCAAAGCTGCGAGATGATCGGTGAACCTGTCCAACGCGCCGCCGTGCTTGCGCTCTTGGGCCGCGCAGATTTGCGCTGCGAGGGATCTCTTGCGGACGAAAAGTTCGGCCTCACCGAACTGCTGGGCAACGCAGATGCCATTGCGCGGGTTGAGCCGCTCTATCGCCCCGTCCAGACCTTTCGCCTCACGTCGGACAATCCCACTGCGACAATCATGGCCGAGCCGGACGCTTGGCAGGTCCTGCGCGATTATTTCATCATCGGGGCCGAGCATATCCTTTTCGGCTGGGACCACCTGCTGTTCGTAATCGCGCTGGTCCTGCTGGTCCGCGCTCCGTGGCCGGTGGTCAAAGCTGCAACCGCATTCACGGTCGCGCATTCGATCACGCTGGTCGCGACCACGCTTGGCTATGCTGGCCTTCCAAGTCGCTCGGTCGAGGCGCTTATCGCGCTTTCCATCGTGTTTCTGGCGGTCGAGATCGCTCTCGTGCTGCGAGAGCCTGATAGCATGACCATCACCCGGCGCTATCCGTGGGCGGTGGCTTTTGCTTTCGGCCTCTTCCACGGGTTCGGCTTTGCAGGAGCTTTGGCCGACATCGGCCTTCCGCAGGGGGAAATTGCGACCGCCCTCTTGGCCTTCAATCTCGGCGTGGAAGCGGGCCAACTGCTGGTGATCGCGCTCCTGATTGCCTTCTTGGCAGCGCTATCTCGCGGCGCACCGCGGATCGAAACGCCCGCCATCCGGATTGCGACCTACGTGATCGGGATCACAGGGAGCTTTTGGCTGATCGAGCGGGTGGTGGGTTAGCTTTCCACCTCAGGCTCAATCACGCGGTCACCGCCAAGCGCCTGCCACAAAAGGATCCGCGCACGGTCCGCGCGGCCCAAAGCCGCAGCTGCTCGCTCACCGCTTGCATCGGCGGCGCGGCGTGCTTCGAGGACTTCGAGGAAACTCGCTAGCCCTGCACGGTAGCGATCGTTCGCTAGGCTTGCCGCACGTTGCAATTCGTCGCGCTCCTGCACCGCAAGCGTCGCTTCTGCATCGCTCGCCGCGATCAAGCCATAGGCTGCTTCGGCATCGCCCAGAGCCTGAAACACCGCGCCTCGATAGGCCTGGAATGCAGCGCGCTTGTTGGCCGCTGCACCGTCGATCTCGGCCTCGATACGCCCGAAGTCGAGGAGCGGCGCGGCAACACCTGCGGTGAGCGTGCCGACAATGGAATCCTCGCTGAAGAAGTCGCCAGCGTTGAATGCCAGGAGCCCAATTACGGCTGAGAGAGACAGGCGTGGGAACCGCGCTCTTGCAGCCGCGGCAAGGTCAGCATCGCTCGCCGCAAGCTCTGCGGCAGCAGCGACAACATCGGGGCGGTTCGCAAGAAGTTCGGAAGGAAGGGCAGCAGGGGGCGCTTGCGCAGAAAGGTCCGGGCCTCCAAGCGCCAGAGCGGTGGCGACGTCAGCAGCGGAAGAACCTGTCAGCGTGATAAGGCGTCCGACAATCCGCACGCGCTCGCTTTCCAGCGCCGCAAGCCGCGATCGCGAGGCGCTTGCCGCCGCTTCGGCGCGCACTCGGTCGAAGCCGGGCGCGATACCCGCTTCTTCGCGGGTGCGTGCAAGCGAGGCGAGCTGTGTCGCGGCGGCCACGTCGCTCTCGATCGACTGGCGACGCGCCTCGAGCACGCGCCAGTCGGTGACGCTGCCTGCGATCTCTGCGAGTAGCGCAATACGGACGGCTGCGGCAGACGCGCTCGCCGCGTCAATCCGAGCAATCGCTGCGCGTTCTTGTGCGCGAAGTCGCCCAAACAGGTCGGCGTCCCAGCTGGCGGTCAGGTTGGCGGCGTAAGAGACCTGTTCGGTGTCGATTTGCTGTGCGAACGGGTTGTCCGAGCCGAACTGATTGGGGTTAATCCGGTTGCCTGTGACATTACCGTCCACGCCAACATTTGGCAGGCGCTCGGCCCCCGCACGGCGCGCACCTGCACGCGCGGCATCGACCCGCGCCAGGGCTTCGGCAAGGCTGGGGCCTCTCTCGATGGCCGCTTGCGAGAGCGCTGCAAAAGCAAGGTCTTCGTTCGGAAGGAGCGATGCGAGACCTGCCTGTGATGCTCCGTCGGGGGAGTAGAAGAATTCCGAGGGCAGTTCAGGTGTGGGGGTCGCGATTTCAGGCGCTGGACCTGCAACGCAGGCAGCAAGAGGCGCAGCCAATGCAAGCGTCAGTAGACGAGGGGAGAGCGGACGCATGGTCTTACCCTTCCTCGCCTGGCTGGTCGTCATTGGCTGGGATGAATGCGTCAATCTGTTGCCCAACCCGAAAGGCTTCGGCTTCCGCGCTTTGCGGAAGTGCATAGATCAGCTGGAGTACGCGAACATCGACGCGTTCAGCCGCACTGTTGGTGAGCGAGCGTTTGGGCACGACCTGCGGCTCTGCGCGCACGAACTCGGCCTTGACGCGGATTTGCGCGGCACCGCGCGGGGAGACCACCGCAGGCGCGCCAAGCTTCACGCGCACGGCCTCGTTCTCGTCGATGTCGACGCGGATGTGCAGAGGGTTCGTCTCGCCCATCTGGATGAAAGGCTCGGCATTGCCCCCGCCCTGTGTTGCGACGAACTCGCCCGGACGAATGTTCACGGCGAGAATTTCGCCAGCAATCGGCGCGCGCACGGTCAGGCGGCCAAGTTCGGTGCGGGCGGTGGAAGCGCGGGCCTGCGCCTGGTCGAGCCGGGCGCGGGCGAGTTGCAGGCGGTTTCCTGCGGCGGCTGCTTCACCTTCGACGCGGATCACCTCGCTGCGGCTGACCGCAGCGGGATCGTCGAGGCTTTCATAAAGGGCAAGCTGCTCGCGCGCGATCCGGCGGGCGGTTTCGGCCTCACCGATGGCGGCGCGGGCTTCGCGAATGGCGGCTTCGGCTTCGCGAAGGTTTGCGCGAACGGCCCGGTCGTCGACGAGGAACAGCGGCTGGCCTTTCTCGACGCGCTCTCCCGGGGTGACGCGCAGATCGGTGACAAGGCCCGAAAGAGCCGAGCCGATATTGATGACCTCGCTCGCCGGTTCGACGATGCCTGCGCCTGCGACCCGTGCGCTGTTAGCAAGCTCACCCGTTGCCTTGGGAGGCTCGTTCGCAGGGTCTTCGAGTTCGCGATCGGGCAGGTTGGTCCAGATATAAATCGCGGCGAAGATTATCCCGACGACGGCGATCACCGGCAGGATCTGGCGCGAGAAACTGATGTTGGAGGGGAGCAGGGCCATAATGTCCTCAGTGGTCTTCCGGCATTTCGGTGCCGTCATGGGTTACGCGGCCGTCCTCGAGCACGAGGATACGGTCGGCGAGATCGAAAATTCGGTTGTCGTGGGTAACGATGATGCAAGCGCGATCGGGTGCAACGGCGACTTCGTGCAGCAGGTCCATGACCCGTCGACCGGAAGAGGCGTCGAGCGCAGCGGTAGGTTCGTCGCACACCACGAGGCGCGGTTCGTGAACCAGCGCACGGGCGATGGCGACGCGCTGTTGCTGGCCGCCCGAGAGCTGGTTGGGCAGCTTGTTCGCCTGATCGCCGATATTGAGCTTTTCGAGAAGCACGGTGGCTTTCTCGCGCGCTTCCTCGATCCCCATGCCCTTAGCGATCAGTGGGACGGCAGCGTTCGCAGCAGCGTCGATTGATGGGATCAGGTTGTACTGCTGGAAAATGAATCCGATGTTCTGCAGGCGGAAGTTGACCAGCTCTGCGTCCGACAGTTTGTAGATGTCGGTTCCGAAAACCTTCACCTCGCCTTCAGTCGGCCAGAGAATGCCGCACATGATCGAGATCAGCGTGGTCTTGCCCGAGCCGCTTTCACCTACGACATAAGTCATTTCGCCTGGCTTGATGTCGGTGTCGATGCCGTGAAGCACACGGATCGTGGACTGACCCGCTTCGAAATCGCGCACGATGCCGCGCGCGCAAATTGCAGCCTCCGGAGGGCAGCCGCCAATTGCGGATGTGTCCATGGGCTTGCCGTTGACGTCGTTCATGCTTGCGAGCCCCTCTTCACCGGAAGACCGAAGCGGGTTCGGTGTTGAGGACGCTGCGCAGCGCGAGCCACCCGGTGATCGCGAGGATCACGATGACCGCGCCAAGGCTGATGAGGGGGATCTGCCAAGGGATATAGAAGCCTTTGAAGAACGGATTACCGCTGAAGCTCCACAGGAACACAGCCGTTCCCACGACGCCCAGCGCGTAGCCGACTGCTCCGACAAGTCCGGCTTGTACGCCGACCATGCGGACGATCTTTGAATTGGTCACGCCGATCGCCTTCAATGCGCCAAACTGCTTGATGTTGTCGCGGATGAAGAGGCTGAACGTAAGGCCCACGATGGCGACGCCGACGACAAAGCCGAGGATCACGGTGATGCCAAAGTTTGTCGGGATACCAGTGTTCTGGATGATGAAATCGACGCCTGCCCGAGCGAAGTCGTCGCGGGTTTCCGCCTTCAGGCCGGTCTGCTCCTCGATCCTCGCCGCGACCTCTTCAGCGGTGAGGCCTTCGCTCACACCCGCAAGGACGAAACTCAGACGATTCCTGGTGCCGGGGACGTAGTTCAAAGCCTGGCTGTACTTAGTGTAGAGAACCGCGGTGCTGGTGAATGCGGGAATTGTATCCGCGACGCCTCGAATGACTGCGCGCTGGTCGTTGAGCTCGAGGCGCTCCCCGAGCGGGTTCACGCCTGCTCCGAACATGTTCACCACGCCGCCATCGTCGATAATGACCGAATCGGGCTGTGACAGCACTTCCTTCGAACCTTCGAACAGATTCTTGGGGAGGCCGATCAGGGTCGCATCGTCGACGCCGATGATTGCCACCTGCTCAAGGTCGCCTTCCCGCGTGCGGACCGAGGCGACGGACCTAAGGTGCGGGACGGCCCATTCGACGCCGGGCACGGAGCGAACTTCGTCCAGCGCGGTCGAGGGCATCGCATAATTGACATCGGTTGTCCGGCTAACCGGATCCATGACCCAAACCTGCGCTTCGGGCGAATTGTAAACGCCGCTCGCACCGCGTTCGATCAGGTTGACGAAAATAGTCAGCTGCTGGGTGATCAGCAGCGTCGAAAAAGCGATGCCGAACAAAAGCCCGTAGAACTTCTGCGCGTCGCCAGTCAGCATTCGAATCGCGATCCAGAGCATAGATCAAACGGGGCCTTTGAGGGGGGAGGGGAGAGGGTGGCCGAGTGGGGACTTGATTAACCGAGAGGAAAGAACGATATTGAACGATGTCGTTCAAATGAACGCTACCGTTCAGTTTGTCAACACGCATTTTGAAATCAGAGAATTTTCCGCATTGAGCACTCAAGTTAAAGAGAAGAAGCGGCCTGGCCGGCCATCCGATATCGCCAAACGAGAGGCGATTGTCGAAGCAGCAACCAAGCGCTTCTTCGGAGACGGCTTCGCCGCCACATCGATCGAGCAAGTCGCTGCGGATGCCGGCGTCTCGAAAGTGACGATCTACAACCATTTCGGCGACAAGCGCGGCCTCTTCGCAGCCGCAGTTGAGTGCGAATGCGAAAAGATGCGCGACTACTTCAGCCTCGAAGCGATGCCCACCGGTCCGATCCGCGAGCGTTTATCCATAATCGCTCAGGCCATGTTTGAGTTCCTGTCTCGGCCTGAAATGATCCAGTTCGAACGTCGAATTGCAGCCGAAACCGAGCATGAACCAGCTATCGGGGAAGCCTTCTTAAAGGCCGGGCCATGGCGGATGAAAGCGGCCTTCAGTGCTTGGCTTGCACATGCAGCTGCGAACGGTGAACTCGACATCGCAGACCCGATGCTTGCGGCCGAGCAATTCGTCTCGATGTCAAAGGGAATGGGAGATCTTGAGCGCCGTTTTGGGGCCATTCCAAGCAAGGAAGAGAATGCGGCCCGCATTTCGGGCGCAGTCGATGTGTTCCTTTCTGCATACGCGCCGCGATGAATGGCGTAGCTTCGAAGGTCACCATTATCTTGCCATTCATGGGACCTCACCTACATATTTGGTCTGAGAAAGGACTTCCCTTGCCATGAGCGAACAGAACGACCCCAACCAGCAGCCTCCCGAAGGCCAGAACCCATGGGTCAAGCAATTGATGATTTGGGGCGGCATCTTCATGGCGCTGCTGCTCGTCGTGTCGATGTTCAGCGGCGCTGGGCAGACGCAAGGCACCGCGATCCGCTATTCGGAATTTCGCGACCAGGTCACTGCTGGCGCTGTGCAGGAAGTCCAGCTTGGCGATGAGCTCATCACTGGAACCCTCAAGAATGGCGAAACGTTCTCGACCCTGCCGGTCCCGAACGACACCGAGATCACGCAGCTGCTAGAAGCGAACGATGTCGACTTCACCGGCAAGCAGCGCGATGAGCCTAATGTACTCCTTTACATCCTGATCCAGTCGCTGCCGTTCATTCTGATCCTCGGCATCGCGTTCTTCGCACTTCGCCAGGTTCAAAAAGGCGGCGGTGGCGGCGCGATGGGCTTCGGCAAGTCGAAAGCCAAGATGCTCACCGAACGTCAGGGCCGTGTGACCTTTGAAGATGTTGCCGGCATCGACGAGGCGCGCGAAGAGCTGGAAGAAGTGGTCGAGTTCCTTAAGGACCCGCAGCGCTTCTCGAAGCTTGGTGGCCAGATCCCGAAGGGCGCTCTGCTGGTAGGCTCGCCCGGTACCGGTAAGACACTACTTGCCCGTGCGATTGCTGGCGAAGCCGGTGTGCCGTTCTTCACCATCTCTGGTTCGGACTTTGTCGAGATGTTTGTGGGCGTCGGTGCAAGCCGTGTGCGCGACATGTTCGAGCAAGCCAAAAAGAACGCGCCTTGCATCGTGTTCATCGACGAGATCGACGCCGTTGGCCGTTCACGTGGTCATGGCCTCGGAAACTCGAACGACGAGCGCGAGCAGACGCTGAACCAGCTGCTCGTCGAAATGGACGGCTTTGAAGCAAACGAGGGTATCATCATCGTCGCGGCGACCAACCGTCCCGACGTGCTCGACCCCGCGCTGCTGCGTCCGGGCCGCTTTGACCGCCAGGTCGTGGTGCCGATCCCTGACATTGATGGGCGCGAGAAGATTCTCGGCGTTCACATGAAGAAGGTGCCGCTCGCACCCGACGTGAACCCGCGCACCATCGCGCGCGGCACCCCGGGCTTCTCGGGCGCTGACCTCGCGAACCTCGTCAATGAGGCTGCGCTTCTTGCTGCTCGCCGTAACAAGCGCCTTGTCGCCATGCAGGAATTCGAGGACGCCAAGGACAAGGTCATGATGGGCGCAGAACGCCGCAGCATGGTCATGACCGAGGACGAGAAAAAGATGACCGCCTATCACGAGGCAGGCCATGCGCTCGTCTCGCTGAACGAACCGGCATCCGACCCGATCCACAAGGCTACGATCATTCCACGCGGCCGTGCGCTGGGTATGGTCATGCGCTTGCCCGAGCGTGACAGCTATTCCTATCACCGCGACAAGATGCACGCGAACCTGGCTGTTGCCATGGGTGGCCGTGTTGCCGAGGAAATCATCTTCGGCCACAACAAGGTCTCAAGCGGCGCATCGGGTGACATTCAGTACGCCACCGACCTTGCCAAGAACATGGTCACCAAGTGGGGCATGTCCGACAAGCTCGGCCCGCTGCAATATGAACAGCAGCAGGAAGGCTATCTCGGCATGGGCCAGTCGGCTCGCACCATGGCGGGTGCTGAAACCAACAAGTTGATTGACGCCGAGATCAAGGAACTGGTCGAAGGCGGCCTCAAGCGTGCAACCGACATCCTCACCGAACAGGAGAATAAGCTCCACCTGCTCGCACAGGCGCTGCTCGAATACGAGACGCTGACCGGTGAAGAGATCGACGCGCTGATGAAGGACGGGAAGATCGACCGCCCTGACGAGCCGCGTGGCCCTGCCGCGATCAAGCCGGCCCAAGGGTCCGCCATTCCCAAGGCGGGCAAGCGCTTCGGTGGCTCGAAGGGTGATGAAGCCCCGCAAGGCGCCTAACTACGAGACTGTGGATGAAGACTGGGGCGCTGCCTGACTATCCGGCGGCGCCCTTTTCACATCTGCGTCAGAAGGCGCCGAGCATAATCAGCGTCTGGATGAAAAGCCCGATCACTACCCAGATGAAGATGCTGAGCACCATAAGGCGCCAGAACGATGAGAAGCGACCGATCTCGTAAGTGTGGCGCAGGTGCTTGTAGAGGTGAATGGGCGGAATGATCATCCCTGCCAGAACGAGTGCAGGCAACGGCACGCCTGCTGCGCCGAGAACCGACAACACGATGAACATCAGTGACATGAAGCTGAGCGAATAGGTGATGAAGATCGCGTGATCGTAAGCGTGGAAGCGCCGCTTCCAGGCAAAGATCAGCCACACGAACGGGATCGATAGCGGGATTAGCAGCCAGCTGAATTTGTAGGCGTTCGCCTGTAATTTGTAGAGCATGAGACCCGGGTTCTCCTGCCACTTTTTGGCTAGGCCTTCGTCGAGCCAGTCTATCCCGGTCTCGCCCATAGACATGCGGGCGCTGCCGTCGGAGTCGATCGGTATGATCCGCGTGCCATCGGGCTGCACCTCGATTTGAGGCTGCTCGGCGTCGACAAATGGCAGCTCGGAAATCTGACCAAGGTTTTCGAGGTCTTCCAGCGCCGCGTCCCTACGCGCCCCGAGATCCGCTCTGTCACCCTCGTCCAGTGTATCGGAAGCAAGTTCTGCCTCGATTTCGCGAAGCGTGCGCTCGTTATTCTCGATCGCGCTGTTCAGCGAGGATTCGACCTGCTCCATCCCAATCTGGTCATCGAACGTCGTCGGCGTAGAGATGCCGATGATCTGGAAGATCGCGAACATCGAAAAGACGCTGAACAGGAACATCGACATCGGGCTGACGAACTGCGCGCGTTCTCCCTCGATGTAGCGACGCGTCAGCTTGCCCGGTTTGAACGTCAGCAGCGGCAACGTCTTCCACAGCTTGCCATCAAGATGCAGGACCCCGTGCACAAGATCGTGCGCAATGGCGGACAGTGTCCTGTGAATATGCGTTTTCTGACCGCATTCGGGGCAGAAACTGCCATGGGCGATCGAGCCACAATTGGGACACGCTTCTTCTTGGGAAGTCGTGATGGAAGGATCGTATTCGGCCTTGCCGCGTGCAGGCTCTACGGCCCGGCCTGCGAGCGCGCCTTCGATGGCGCCGCCAATCCCTTCTGCAATATCGCTCATCGCGCACCACCCCTGACTGTGCTGCGCTGCACTATAATCGAGGAAGCGACTTTGCCAAATCGTAAGGCGTATTAGCCCTTCGCGAGCTTCCGCTCGATCGCGGTCCACAGTTGGGCAAAGGCACGCGCCGCTGGCGAACGCGGTGCGAAGGCACCGACCGGCTTGCGCTCCACCGCGCACTGCTCGATCGCGCTGGCCAGTGGGACAACGGGCCATTTGGGATTGGCAGCACGCGCTTCCTTGTGAAGCGTGCGGCGCATGTCGATCATCGACATCACCGGCAAAATCGGTGGGTGCCCCTTACCCGAACCGCGCACTTCTTCGACCACCTGGTCGAGCGCTCGTGCCGAGAGAGGGGAGGGAGGCAGGGGGACGATCACGATATCGGCCGCGCGCATGACCTGAGCGCTCACTTCGCTCATGACGGGAGGGCAGTCGAAGATGATGCGATCATAGTCCTTGCGCAGTCCTTCGGCGAGTTTCGCAAGCCGCTTCTTCTTGCCGATCCGGTCGAATTGGCGGTCCAGTGTGCGGATGCTTTCGTCAGCAGGCAGGAGATGGAGATTGGCGTAGTCGGTCTTGCGGATCAGCTTGTTCGCTTTGCGATCCAGATCGAAAACGCTTTCGGCCGTGCGCTTCTTCTTTGGGTCAACGCCCAACAGAAAGCCCGAGCCATTCGACGCGTCGAGGTCCCAAAGGAGCGTTTCTCGCCGCGAGATGTTTGCTGCACACCAGGCCAGATTGACTGCAAAGGTCGTCTTTCCGACCCCGCCTTTGACACTGTAAACTGCTATGGAAGCCATGGCTGCGCTTTCAATCCCCCCGAGTGTGACGGTTCAATTACATGATATGCTGTTACCCCCGGTCAAGGCAATAACAAGGCCCGCGAAGCTTTGTCGCAATCGTGTCATCGCACGCTGATCCATTCGCCTTATCACCCAAACACGAAAAAGGCCGCCAAACTGGCGGCCTTTTCATTTCGGGACATTTTGGCCCCGTGAATGAGCGGTGTTCTTATCCGTCGTAGTCGGCACCGATCGAGGTGGACCGGGTCGGAGCGCTTGCCGTGATACGCAGAGCTTCCGCCGACTGGCTGAGCGAACCGATTTCATCGGCGTCATCTTCGTCGTCCGGCAGGATCTTCTGCAGGCCGGTAACGAGCGATTCGTGCAGTTCCTTGGGCTTGATGGTCTGCTCGGCAATCTCGCGCAGCGCGACGACCGGGTTCTTGTCGCGGTCGCGGTCAAGCGTCAGCTCGCTGCCACCCGAGATTTCGCGCGCACGCTGTGCTGCAAGCAGAACGAGGTCGAAGCGGTTGGGAACCTTGTCGACGCAATCTTCAACGGTAACGCGTGCCATCTGAGCGGGCCCTTATCCAAAAGCAGGTTGTCTGAAAGAGCGCTGCACCTAGGCATCGCGGGGCCAAGAGTCAAGATTTTGCAACTCATGGCGCACTTGGGCGTTGGATGGTTATGGCGCGAGAAAATCCCCCCGATCCGCTCGACAAAGAATGCGTTGATTACTGCGACCCCGATCCGTTCGAGGTGTCTGCGCAGGGGCACGATTTCACCTTCTATCCTCGCGGCAAGGATCGGCTGAAGAATCTGCTCGATCTGATAGCCAACGCCCGCGAGACGCTCGACGTATTTTACTACATGTTTCAGGATGATGTCTCGGGGACCAAGGTCCGCGACGCACTGGCCGAAGCGTCTGGGCGCGGGGTGAAGGTCGCTCTCATCGTCGACGATTTCGGTTCCGACGCGCCGCCATCCTTTTTCGAGCCCATCGTCGAAGCTGGCGGCGATTTCGCGATCTTCTCAGCTGACTGGAACGTGCGATATCTCGTTCGAAACCACCAGAAGTTCGCGATTGCCGATAATGCGCGAGTGATGACCGGAGGTTCGAACGTTTCCGACCATTACTTCGCGGTCCCGGCTGACAATGGTTGGTGTGACCTTGGCGTCCTGATCGAAGGGCCACTCGCGGAGCAATTCACCAAGTGGTTCAAGCTACTCAAGGACTGGACCGAAAGCGATGGTTCGCAGTTTCGCCGGGTCCGCAAAATGATCCGCGACTGGGACCCCGGTGATGGCAGTGTGCAATTGCTCGTGGGTGGGCCGCTGATCCGGCGCTCCCACTGGTCTTACGCCTTCAAAAAGGATCTGCGCAAAGCGAGCCGTCTCGATCTCGTAACCGCCTACTTCGGCCCGCCTCGCAGCTTCCGCCGGGCCATCGCCAAGGTCGCCAAACGCGGAAAGGCGCGCCTGATCACCGCTGGCAAGTCGGACCTTGAGGGCACGATTGCGGTCGCTCGCCTCTTCTACAAACGGCTACTGAAGGCGGGCGCTTCGATCTTCGAATTCCAGCCGTGCAAGCTGCACATGAAGCTGCTCGTGGTCGACGACAAAAGTTACTTCGGAAGCGCGAACCTCGACCGCCGGTCCGTTCGCATCAACATCGAACTGATGGTCAGGGTGGAAGACGAGGCACTTGCGCAAAGGCTGCGCGAATTCATCGACGGGTTGCAAGAGGCTACGATCCTTGCCGACAAGCAATGGTATCGTGAGAACTCCAGCTTGCTTGAGCGCGTACGCTGGCGCCTATTCCATTGGCTGAGTCTCGTCGATTATCGCGCGGGCCGAATGGCCGCATCGACCTAGCCGTCGATCCCGTAGCTTGAATAGTCGCGCATATTGGGCGAGGTGAATTTGGTGATCTCGCTCTGGAAGTGCAGCGGGACGTTGCCGGTCGAACCATGGCGTTGCTTGGCGACGATCAAGGTCGCCTTGTTCTTCACTTCGAGATACTCCGCTTCCCACTGCGCGTATTTGTCCTGCACTTCAGGTGAAGAGGAGCCGTCGGGATTGGGCATGTCGGGACGCACGGCTTCCTTGTAATAATCCGCCCGGTAGATGAACCACACCATGTCGGCGTCCTGCTCGATCGAGCCGGATTCGCGCAAATCGGAAAGCATCGGCTTCTTGTCGTCGCGCTGCTCAACCGCACGGCTTAGCTGCGAGAGTGCGATCACCGGAACGGACAATTCCTTGGCGAGCGTCTTGAGGCCGCGACTGATTTCGGAGATTTCGTTGACGCGGTTGTCGTTTGCCCGACCAGAGCCTTGCAGAAGCTGAAGGTAATCGACCACGATCAGCCCGATATCGTGCCGCCGCTTGAGCCGGCGCGCACGGGTGCGAAGACCTCCAATGGTGAGCGCCGGGGTATCGTCGATGTAGAGCGGCAGCTCGGCAAGGCGCTGACTGGCGAAGGACAGCTTCTGGAAATCGTCGCGCGTCAGCGTACCTGAGCGCAGCGCTTCGGAAGACACTTCGGACTGCTCGGCAAGGATACGGGTTGCCAACTGGTCCGCACTCATTTCCAGGCTGAAGAAAGCGGTTGGCGCACCGTAATTGTGTTCGCCCCCATCGCGCTGCCAATTGAGATGTTCCTCGGCGCAGTTGAAGGCGATGTTGGTCGCAAGCGAGGTCTTCCCCATACCCGGACGCCCTGCGAGGATGATAAGGTCGGAATCGTGTAGGCCGGCAGTTTTCTGGTCGATCGTCTCAAGACCAGTGGTCTTGCCCGACAGGCCGCCGCCCGAATTCATCGCGGCCTCGACCATCTTGATCGCTGTCAGCGAGGCATCGCGGAAGGTGGATGCCTCGTTGCCGGTCGCAGCGCCTTCAGCAACGCGGAACAGGTCTGCTTCGGCCTGACTGATCCGGTCCATCGGATCGGTTTCTTCCGATGTGTCCAGCGCGCCTTCGACGAGCCCGCGTCCAACACTCACCAGTTCACGAAGAAGCGCGAGGTCATAAATCTGCTGAGCCAGTTCACGCGGAGCGAGAAGGCCCGAGCCGTTCGCTGTCAGCTGTGCAAGGTATTTGGGGCCGCCCAACTCCTTCAAAGCTTCGTCCGCCTCAAAGTGCGGGCGCAGGGTTACCGGCGAGGCCGTGGCATTGCGCTCGATCATCTTCAGGATTCGGTCGAAAATCCGTTCATGCAGCGGCTCGAAAAAATGATCTGGTCGGATCGGGGTCTGCAATTCTTCGAGAACCCGGTTGTCGATCAGCACCGCGCCCAGAAACGCTGCCTCCGCTTCGAGGTTCGAAGGGAGCTTGCGCGCGCCGTCGGCGCCATCGTTCTGGTCGTTCACGGGTCGGATCGGTTCGGGATTTGCCATGGCTCTAGAATCCGCGAAGTGGCCTTCAACTGCAAGAGCGATGAGCGGCGAATTATTTTCGCAGATGCCTCTTGCCTTGTGGATAGCGGGGATTCGCAAAAGGAAGTCTTGAAGTGTGACCCTCGCATCTGCGAAAGCAAGCCGGATGTCCGTCCTGCCATCCGATTCCGCGAATTCTCATCGCATCGCCCACATCGCTCTCGATGAAGAGACGATCCTGTGGCGCAATGCCGATGTCGAACAGGAACGGCGCGTGGCGATCTACGACCTGATCGAGGAAAACACCTTCAAGCCGGTCCGCAGCGCAAAGCGCGGAGCCAAGGGCCCTTATCGCCTCAGCCTCGCGGTGCGCGACGGTCGGTTGGCAATGGACATTGCGGACGAGGAAGAAAACCCGCTCGAGACGCTGCTCATAGGCCTTGCCCGTTTCCGCCGTCCGATCCGGGAGTATTTCGCGATCTGCGACAGCTACTACCAGGCGATACGCAAGGCGACGCCGGCCGAGATCGAGACGATCGACATGGCCCGGCGCGGAATTCACAACAGTGCGGCAGAGCTTCTGGTCGAGCGGCTTGAAGGCAAGGTCGAAACCGACTTTGCAACTGCGCGGCGGCTTTTCACGCTCATCTGCGTCCTTCACATCAAGGGCTGACGGATGGCGCGCAGGGCAAAGACGCGCGGCTCTCTGGGCCGGTGGATGTTCCGACTGTTGGCGCTCGGCGTGCTGGTTGGCGTTGGTTTTGCGGCTTGGCTTTGGTGGGACATGCGCAGCTGGCGGCCCGATGTGGCGCTTTATCCTGAACAGGGCGCTGTTGTCGCCAGCGGTACTTCAGGCACTCGGTTTCAAACTCTCAAGGCGATTGGCGCGGACTTCGTCTATCTCGAGCTTGCCGACGCGGTCGGTGTGCCGGACCCCGGCTTCGCTTCGCGGCTGTCGCGAGCGCGCAGCTCAGGGCTCAAGGTGGGTATCGTGCAGCCTTTCGACCCATGTCTGCGCGCCGATGAACAGTCTTCGCGCTACACCCGTATGGTGCCGCGTGATGGCGAACTGCTTCCTCCCGCAATCGCGCTCTTTCGCACGGCAAGCGGGTGCGAGCCTGCTGTCAGCGACGCTGCGGTTGAGAGCGAGCTTATGACCCTGGTCAATCAGATCGAGATGCATGCGGGCAAGCCGGTCATCCTGAAACTTGGCCGCCAGTTCGAAGCGCGTCATAGGACGGCTCGCTCTACCGAGCGCGACCTGTGGTTGATGCGCGACCGTGCGCGGCCAGACTATGCCGGACGACCGTGGCTGCTATGGAGCGCAAACAGTCAATTGGTTAGCGAGGCATCGACGGATGCAATCGAATGGGTGGTGGTGCAAAGATGAATGACGACGCGCTGATCGCAGCTGCAAGGGAGGCTGCAACCAAGGCATATGCGCCGTACTCCGAATACGAAGTGGGGGCCGCCCTGCTGTTCGATGACGGCGCCGTGATAACCGGCTCTAACGTCGAGAATGCGAGCTATGGTCTTGCGCTATGTGCCGAGACGAATGCCGTTTCCAGGGCGCTCAACGAGGGGCGGCGCGGCGGGCTTGTCAGGGTTGCTGTCGTCGGGCCTCTCGACAAGGGCGACGGCGCGCCGATCACGCCATGCGGGCGCTGCCGCCAGGTCCTTAATGAAATCGCTCAGCTGGGCGATACCAACCCGGATATTCTGTGCGTCGGCAACGACGAAGTACGCCGCGTTAAGCTATCCGAGCTTCTCCCGCATGCCTTCGGCCCGGCAAATCTCGTCTAGTTACCGAGCAAGTCTCCGAGTCCTCCGAGCGGATTGGAGCGGAATTCGCGCTCTTCACTTCCGATGTAAGCGAAGATTCCGTCCAGACCTTGGTCGGTGACCGAGCGGTTGATGCGCTCCCGGTTTAATCCGGCATCGCGAATGAAGCTGTGGTCTTCGGCAAGTTTGTCAAACTGGCCATAGACACCTGCCTTTTCGAGCGCGCTGTCCACAAGCGGCTCCAGGCGCGAATGAAGGCGATCGTTCGAGGACTGACGCAGATATTGCGTGCCTCCATCGCTTTCACGGATGATGCCGGGTGCGTCACTGAACGACAGATTGTCGATCGCATCGCGGAAGATCGGCTTTGCTTCGCCTGCGGCGACCCCTGCCGCATCGTTGATTGAGCGGGTGACACCGCCCAGCACGCCAAGCCTGTTGCCTGCGTTAAGGAGCGAGCCCATCAGCCCACCTGCGCGCCCGCCGAGATTGCCGACAATCGGAAGGCCGATACGAATGCTCTCGTCGTCGTAGAACGCGCCGGGCTGAGACAGCTTGTCGAGTGCGTTGTCTGTTGCGCGCCCCAGAATGGAAGAGAGGCCAAGACCTTGCGCGCGAAGCGGGTAAGGCGTGAGCGCCAGCATTGCGAACGCGCCGGTTCCGGCGAGCAACTGGCGGCGATCAATGGTGCGGTTCAATCTCGTTCTCCCTTAAGATCGCTTTTGAGCTTAGCACATTCCGACCGGCAGCGGTTTGAAATTGTGGGCGCTTGGCACCAACGGCCTTGCGACGCGTTGGTGACCAGAAGCTACCGGAGAGCGCGTATTTTTGTAGAGCCACCCATTGCCGATGCCCTCATTCGCGGCGCTATCCTTGCCGTTCTTGCGCTGGGCTGGATGAATCTGCTCATCCGGCTGAATGGACTTCGTACGCTGTCGAAGATGACGAACTTCGACTTCGTGACCACCGTTGCCTTCGGTTCGCTTCTCGCGGGTGCAGGGCAGGCGAGCGAATGGACGGCATTCCTGCAGGCAATCGCAGCCATGCTCGGCCTGATCCTTGCGCAAGCCGCGACGTCCTTCCTACGCCGCCGATCGGAGACCGCAGCCGACATGATTGGCAATCAGCCCTGCCTAATCATGCGCGACGGTGAATTCGACGAAGGGGCGCTCAAAGCGAACCACATTCGGCGCGAGGACATGATCGCCAAGCTGCGCGAGGCGAATGTCCTCCAGCTGTCCGAAGTCCGCGCCGCTATCCTCGAGACGACCGGCGATGTGTCGGTGCTTCACGGGAACGCGGAAGTCGATGAAGTTCTGCTGGAGGACGTGCGGGGAACTTAGCCCTCGCTGGTTTCAATCCACTCCAGCAGCGCTGCAAGGCAGTCGCGGGCGAGCAGTTTGCAACGCTCGGGTGACCAGCCTTGCTCGGGCTCGGGGAAGTCCGCGAGATCTTTGTAAGGCATCTCCAGCGTCATCGCACAGGCGCCGTAGCGCTCGGCCACCTGATTGGTCGAGATTGCGAGATTGGCCTTGCCGGCCGCTGCTTTGGGATAGCCGAGCTCAGTCTGAAAATCGGGGGTCCGGCGGTCGAGGATCCGCTGGTAGCGATAGAATTGTTTACCCAGTTCGTCGGTCCAGCTCGGGATGCCTTCGAAGCCGGCAAGAAAGACCGCAGGAATGGCTTCGTCACCGTGGACGTCCATCGCGTAATCGACACCGGTCTCATCCATCTTCGCCCGGATTGCGAGCACTTCGGGCGATTTATCGGCGCTGGGCTTGGCCCACTCGCGATTGAGGTTCGTGCCTACAGCGTTGGTGCGCAGATGGCCGCGGCGCGATCCGTCCGGGTTGCAATTTGGCACGACATGAATGCGCGCATGCTTTCGCAGCCCGCGCGCCACCGGATCGGTGGGATCGGTCAGGCATTCGAGCGCGCCTTCCATCCACCACTCTGCTTGTGTTTCACCGGGGTGCTGGCGCGCGTAGAGCCACACCTGTTTCTCCCCATCGCCCATCTGCAGCATGTCGAGCGGCTGCCCGTCGAGCGTGGTGGTGAGGCGAACGAGGTCGACCCCCTCGCACGCGGCCGCTTCGGCGACGAGGTCGTGGTGACGCTCCATCGAGTAAGGCGCGAAATATGCAAACCAGCTGAGGTTGGAGGCAGGGACGTAGCGAATGGTAAGCGTGCCATTGTCCTCATTCTTGTCAAAGGTGCTGGCCGCGCGGGTCCAGTATTCGCGGTCTTCGGAAACGCATGCGTCGTAATTGGGCCAGCCACCCGGGTAGGCGCTACCGTTGAGGCCGGTGATCTTAAGCGTCACTTCCTCGCCCGCTGCGCCAGTCACGCGGAAGTGAAACCACTGCGCGAATTCGGACATGTGGTCCTTCTTGATGGCGAGTTTTGCGCTTGCTCCGTCGATCGACAGCACTTCGATATTGCCGCTGTCGAAAGCGGCATCGATTGCGATATTGGTCATGAATGCCCCTGATTGTTGCCGAGCGAGCCTTAGCGCAGTTCGTCGACGTCTATGGATACGGTTTCGCCATTGCCACCGGGAAAGTCCTTGAACAAGGCGGCAGTGAGCGTACGCGCGCTCGCATCCACATCGGCATAAGGCGATTTGATCGAAATGGGCTGCTGAGCGCGGCCTTCCCAAAGGCTTTCTCCGCCAGGTCCGGAAATGCGGACAGAGAGTTCAGTGACGACCCTCGGCCCGCGATCGCCTCCACCCAGATTGATGCCGACACCAACACCGACGCCGCTTCCGAAGCTACCGGTTCCGCCGCCCACGCCGACACTGACCGGGCCTCCTCGATCGGCACCTTCGATCGGATTGCGCGATGTCCGGATTGTCGCGATTTGCCCGGCTGATGCGGTATCCATGACCACCGTGTAGCCCAGCGCTTCGAGCTCGCTTGAAACTGCGGAGGCAAAAGCGTCCCGTGCGCCCGTATTTTGCAACTCGTCCGGGAATTCGAGGGTGATCGTGCCCTGCCCCAACATTGCAGGTTGCTCGGACACGAAGCGCGTTACTTCGACCGGGCCGGTGTAAGTCCCGGCACAGGCGCTGAGCGTGCCAGCGAGCGCAAGAACAAGGGCAGGGCGAACAATACGGGGCAGAGCCATCATGAGCTATTTCCTCAGTTAACTGGCGCATGTTAGGGGCGCGCGCATGAATAGAAACGAAAACGCCACGGATCGTGTTCCCGTTTTGGTGACGGGCGGTGCCGGCTACATAGGCAGTCACGCGGTTCTTGCGCTGAAAGACGCCGGATGGCCCGTCGCGGTTATCGATAATCTGACGACCGGTTTTCGGTTCGCCGTTCCTGATGGTGTTGCCTTCTACGAGGGCGATATCGAGGACGCCGAACTGCTCGGACGCATTTTCGAAGAGCAAGGCACGAGGGCAATCATGCATTTTGCTGGTTCGGTGGTAGTGCCCGAAAGCGTCGAAGATCCGCTCAAATACTATCACAACAATACGGCGAAGAGCCGCACGCTCATCGAGGCTGCGGTCAAGGCCGGTGTGCCGCACTTCATTTTCTCGTCCACGGCCGCGACCTACGGTGTGCCGGAAGTCTCGTCCGTGCGCGAAGATACGCCGCAAAGTCCGATCAATCCTTATGGTTGGTCGAAGCTGATGACCGAGCAGATGCTGACCGATACCGCCTCTGCCCACACACTCAATTTCTGTGCGCTGCGATATTTCAATGTGGCGGGGGCTGATCCTAAAGCGCGCACCGGTCAGTCGACGGCGGGCGCGACGCATTTGATCAAAGTCGCGGTCGAAGCGGCGCTCGGCAAGCGTGACGGGGTCGCTGTCTTCGGCACCGATTTCGATACGCCCGATGGAACAGGCGTTCGTGACTACATTCACGTCAGCGATCTGGCTACGGCACATGTGCTCGCGCTAGAGGCACTGATGGCCCAGCCCGAGCGGTCGCTGAAGATGAACTGCGGTTATGGTCGAGGTTTTTCTGTGCTCGAAGTTCTCGATGCGGTCGATCGCGTGACGAACATGACAATTGACCGCCGCATGGAAGGCCGCCGCGCGGGCGATCCGGCGTCGCTTATCTCCGATCCGTCACGCATTCGAGCCAACCTGCCGTGGCAGCCGGAGCATGATGACCTCGACACGATCATCGCCCACGCGCTCGCATGGGAGAGGAAATTGTCTCAATTGCGCGGCGAAGGTTGACGAATCGTAGGGCCACGGGTAGTGCCGCGCCTTGAATTTCCGGCATCGGAGACCATCTCCGGTGCCTGTTTTATTACCGGGAAGCCGAAAATGAAAATCCGCAACAGCCTCAAGTCGCTGAAGAACCGCCACCGCGATTGCCGCGTTATTCGCCGTCGTGGTCGCACCTATGTCATCAACAAGACTAATCGCCGCTTCAAGGCCCGCCAGGGCTAAGCCGGACGATTGGCCGACTGCCCAATAGCAGGCGGTCGAAGAAACGCAGCGGCCCGCCTCCAGACCGGAGAGCGGGCCGCAGCCGTTTGTAGGCTCCGATAAGACGAGGCATCAGACTTGAGCGCAGACAATCAGGGCAAGGCGGTCGTGTTCGACATCGGCCGCGTGCTGTTCCACTGGCAACTTCGCAACCTGTTCGCAAAGTTGATCCACGACAAGGATGAGCTCGACTGGTTTCTTGCCAATGTCGTAACCGAAGAATGGCACTTCCAGCACGATCGCGGCGTGCCGTTGGGTGAGATGCTACCGGCACGGATCGCGCAATATCCAGATCAAGCGCTCAGAATCGCGGCCTATGCGGCGCGCTTCAACGAAAGCGCACCCGATGCCGTTGCGGGCGTACACGAAATCGTCAGGCGCCTGCATGCAGCGGGTGTCCCACTCTACAGCCTTACCAATTTCGGCGTGGAGCTGTTCTCCCAGTTTCGCCGTGAACACGACATTTTCGAGCTGTTCGAAGATATTGTTGTCTCGGGCCAAGAGCGGATCGCCAAGCCGGATCAGCGCATATACGCAATCACCGAGCAGCGCGCCGGTCGGGCTGGCGGCGCTCTCTTTTTTACCGATGATAACCCGGCCAACGTCGAAGCTGCGAAGGAGCGCGGCTGGGACGCGCATGTCTTTACCGACGCGGTCGCGCTCGAACAGCAGCTGGCCAGCGCCGGCTTCCTGTAGTCAAAACGAAAAAGCCCCGGCGAAGCTGTTGGGGGAGCTTCGCCGGGGTCTTGAGTTTTCCGACCTGAGGTTTGGAGTTGGGTCGGATTGAGATCTACGGGCCGCGAGGGGAGGACACCTCACACAGAGGTTAAAGGCGGCCCGGCGATCTGGGATCGGTGTTCGCCAGGCTTAGTTGCCGTTGCAGCGAGCAAGCTTTGCTTCGTCGAGATCTTCGCCTTCAACCTTGAAGGTGGTGATTTCGCCGAATTCGCGAGCGAGGCCGCGGCAGATGCGCGACGGGCGCGAGGTGCCCTTGTTCGCAACGCAAGTGTTGCCTTCGCAGATCCATGCAACGCCGCCAGCAACAGCGCGGTCGTCATCAGCTGGCTGGGCGAGGGTGGCGGTGTAGTAGGCGCCGCCCTGTGCAGCGACCGGGGTGGCGGTCGCCATGCCGAAGGTCATCGAAGTGTAAGCGATGGCCGAAGCGAGGACAGCGATGCGGCTTGCGCGGGGGAGAGAGAGGTTCATCACATTATTCCTTTTCAGTAGTGGGGACCTGAAATAGTATTTGTTGCGGTGCACAGTTTCGATTCGAAACCAGTTGCGAATCACTACCTATGCGATTAGGTTTCAGGTTGCAACTAGAAACTTAAATTATTTTCGGCACCGGTTTTCCACGCTCCCTGAGCGGCAAATCGCTCCGGATTTTGCCATCAGCGCAATTCGCGCTAGATAGGTTGCTGGGAAAGGACTGATATGGGCGACATTAGAGAACCACTGCGCGAGCTGATCGAATGCGGTCTGCCGCAAGCGCTTGAAGTGATGGGGGAACGCTGGTCCTTCATGATCCTGCGGGCGAGCTTCAATGGGCTCAAGCATTTCGAGGAGTTTCTCAGCGAGCTCGGCATTGCGCGCAACATTCTCTCCAACCGCCTGGCCAAGCTGGTCGACCACGGCATCCTTAAGCGTGAACCGTGTGCAGACGACCGTCGCAAGATCGAATATCGCCTGACCGAGAAGGGTTTCGACCTGCTGCCGGCCATGATCGCGCTGCGTCAGTGGGGGCAGAAGTATGGCTCAGAGCTCGTGACCGAAGACCCCGTGCTCGTCGATGAGAAGGACCGCCTGCCGATCGGGCCGGTCTCTATCCTCGCGCATGACGGGCGTGTGCTGACGCACGAAGATTTGTGGCTGACGCGCCGCGAAGACCTTGGCAAGCGCGCCGATGGTTCAACCGCGACGCCGGGTGCGGGCACCGTTCCTGGCGATGTTGTCGACATCGATGCAGCACGGAAAGCCGCCGCTGGCTAATTCCGGCGGGCCGTCGCTAACACCAGATGGCCGCTATATCATCGTGCGCGGACGGCTTTGGCGCGCGGCCAATCCACATTTGCCGGAAGACGAGCGCGAGCGTCTGGTCGCGTCACTAATGGATGCGCGCCGCGAAGTCGGCGCTGCCAAGCGGACCGGCGATGCCGAAGCGGAAAAGGCGGCGCGCGCCAAGGTCCACGAAGCGAAACTGGCACTGGGAGAGCGCGGCCCCGTCTGGTGGGACGATGGCGCTCCTGACGAAAATCGAAGAATGGTGAGGAATTCGAGCTACGCCGACTGGTGGGCACGAGCAGGTATCTGTAGCGAAGAGTGAGAATGCTACGCTTCCTGAGAACCAAGTGACCCCCACCGCCCCTGACGATATCCTGAAAGACGTGTTCGGCTATTCCGGCTTTCGCGGAAAGCAGGAGGCGGTCATCACGCGCATCCTTGGCGGAGAGCACACGCTTGCGCTGATGCCGACAGGCGCGGGCAAGTCACTCTGCTACCAGATCCCGGCGCTTGCCCGCGAAGGCACGACCATCGTCATTTCCCCGCTCATCGCGCTGATGCACGACCAAATCCGCTCGGCCCGCTCGGTTGGCATTCGCGCCGCGTCGTTGACCTCAGCTGATGCGGACAGGGCAGAAACGGCTCAGGCGATGCGCGAAGGCGAGCTCGACCTCCTCTATGTCGCGCCTGAAAGGGTAAACACGCCGGGTTTTCAGTCGCTTCTGACGGCGGCAAACATCTCGCTGTTCGCGATCGACGAGGCGCATTGCGTGTCGGAATGGGGGCACGATTTCCGGCCCGATTACCGCGAGCTTCGCGGGATGCTCGACCATTTTGAGCATGTGCCGCGCCTTGCTTTGACTGCTACTGCAGACGAAGTCACTCGTGCCGATATCCTGAAACAGCTCGGCATTCCTGATGCCGGGCTCATCAAGGCGGGCTTCGACCGGCCCAATATCCAGTACGCGATCCAGCCGCGACAGGGCGCGCCCAAGCAGATTGCCGACTTTATTGCGCGCACTCCGGGTGCCGGGATCATCTACGGGACCAGCCGCAAAGGGTGCGAGGACCTTGCCGCCAAGCTTGAGCAAACGGGCCGTCCGGTCGGTGTGTATCACGCCGGTCTCCCGCCCGAAGAGCGCGCGGCAACGCAGGCGCGTTTCGTCGAATCGGAAGACATGGTGATGGTCGCGACCATCGCGTTCGGCATGGGGATCGACAAACCTGACGTGCGCTTCGTCGTCCATGCGGGCCTGCCCAAGTCGATCGAAGCCTATTACCAGGAAACAGGCCGCGCAGGCCGTGACGGCGATCCGGCAGAAACGCTGATGCTGTGGTCAGCGAGCGATTTTGCCAAGGCGCGCCAGTGGCTTGGTGATGTGGGCGAGGCGCGCCTGCAATCGGAACGCGCGCGCCTCAATTCGCTCGCGGGGCTGGTCGAAGCCGCGCGGTGCCGCCGCCAGATCCTGCTGAAGCATTTCGGCGAGGACCTGCCCGAGCCCTGCGGCAATTGCGACAATTGCCTCAACCCACCCAAGGTCCTCGACGTGACGAAAACCGCGCAAAAGCTCCTGAGCGCGGTGTATCGCACCGGGCAAAGCTTCGGGATCGGCCATGTAGAGCGTGTCCTGCTCGGGCGCGAAGATGAGCGCGTCACGCAACGCGGCCATGACCAGCTCTCCGTTTTTGGTATCCTCGATACATCCGAAGCGCACCTGCTGCGCGCCGTGATGCGCAACCTCACCGCGCGCGACATGCTCACGACGACCGAGCATGGAGGCCTCGCGCTTGGTCCGGCGGCCCGTGAGGTGCTCAAGGGAGAGCAGGCCGTGATGATGGCCGAACCACCCGCAAAAAAATCGCGCCGTGGACGCGGCAGCGCCGTCCCCAATCCGGTCGGCGACCCTCTCTTCGACGCGCTGCGTGCGCGCCGCGCCTCGCTGGCGAAGGAAAACGGGGTCCCCGCCTACATCATCTTTCACGACAGCGTGCTGCGCGCGATGGCTTCGGATCGCCCCGGCACTCTCGCGCAATTGGGTGAAATACAGGGAGTGGGCGCGAGAAAGCTCGACACCTGGGGCGGAGCCTTTCTCGAAGTCGTGCGCGAGTTCGAGGCGAGCTGACCTCAGGCCGGCGCGGGCGCGTCACCGCGATAACTGACCGCCAGCTTGTCAGCCATGTCATTGGTCAGCAGCGCTGCCACTGCATTGCCGAGTGCAGGATACTTCTCACCCAGCGCACGAAGCTCATTCACGTCCCATTCGACGAGCCGCGCACCCTTCTTAGCCCAGACATCGGCGGTCGCCGCACTGTCGCGCACATAGGCGATCTCGCCGATGAAATGGCCTTCCGGAAGCGCGAAGGTCTGCGCCTGCTTTCCGACCGCTGCTTCGCCATCGACGAGGTAGTAGAGCCGATCGGTGGCCTGCCCTTCGCGGGTTAGGGCGCGAGGCTCTTTATCTTCCTGCGCACTCCAGCGACCGATGCGCATGAGGCGGCGAAATTGCCCCGGTGTGAGCGAGCCGAGCATTGAAAACAGGTGCCTCTCGTCCGCGCTCAGCCGAAAGGTCGTGCGGTCCATCAGTACCTGGCTGAGCACCCACAGATTAACGCCGATCATCAGGAAGCCTGTGAGCACCGCGTCCCACAGCGGCGGGTCCGGCACGAGCCAATAGTAGAAATTGAATACGGCGCTCGAGACGATGATCATCACGCGCAGCTTCAGCTCGTCACGAATGACATAGCCAATCAGCAGAAGCGCCGTGCCGACATGGATCAACCAAGCGGGGTCGAACAGGGTCATTGTGTGCATCCCTCCCATTGCATCGGGACGTGACACTATGTGCAGCGAAGTGGCTTAGCCTTCAACCGCTTCAAGAAGTTCGAGCGATTCCTCGGTTGACGGCATCGCATCATCGGGGCGGAACGAGGTGTTGAGCTTCTTCGCCAGATCCCTGGTGAGCAGCGCATTGAGCGCGTTCCCGAGGTTGGGGTATTTGCGGCTCAGCTTTCGCAGCGCATCGGCATCCCACTCGACATAGCGCACGCCTTCTGGCGCAACCGATGTGGTGGTGGTCTTGCGATTGAGGACGTAGCCGACTTCGCCGACGAAATTGTTTTCGGGAAGGCGGAAGCGCCGGCCATGTTTTTCGACCGAGATGATGCCCTCGAAAACATAGAAGAGCGCATTGGAAGGCTCGTCATCGCGCGTTAGCAGGGTGCCATCCGGATCGTCGGCCCGGCGCCATTGCGCGATCTTGAGCACGCGGCGGAATTGCCCAGGAGTGAGCGTCTCGAATGCATCGAACAGCCGCTTTTCATCTTCGCTCAGGCTCAGGGTGGTGCGCTCAAGAGCGATCTGCCCAAGGACCCAGAAATTGATCGCTACAAACAGAAAGCTCGTGATGATCGGGTCCCACAAGGGGCCTGTGGGCAGCAGCGAGTAATAAGCGATGTAGACGAAGGTTGAGACGACGATCAGAACGCGCAGCTTCAGCTCGTCGCGAATGCCATAGGCGATGAGCAGCAGCGCCGCGCCGAGATAGATCAGCCACTGGGGATCGAACACGTCCATATCTGCGGCCTTTGCCGCCGGGTCGACGAAATGTCACGCCGTGTGTTGCGCTATCGCCCGATCGTCTGCCGATAGGAAAGTGCCTCGGCGATATGGACCCGCCCTACCTGCTCTGCACCAGAGAGGTCTGCGATGGTGCGAGCGACCCGGAGCATGCGCGTATAGCTGCGCGCCGAGAGCCGTAATTTTTCTGCCGCCCGCATCAACAATGCACGGCCTTCGTCATCGGGAGAGGCGTGGGCTTCCAGAGAGTCACCTTCCAGCTCTGAATTTGAGCGAACCCCGCGCGCCTGTGCCTGCCTTCGCGCGTGAGCGACACGGCGGGCCACGTCTTCGCTACCCTCGGTTGGCGGAGGCAAGGCCATGTCCATTGCGCTCACTGCGGCGACTTCGACATGCAGGTCTATCCGGTCGAGCAGCGGTCCGGACAACCGCCCCTGATAGTCGCCGACGCAGCGCGGATAGCGATTGCAGTTCTGCGCCGGATCGCCCGCATAACCGCAGCGGCACGGGTTCATCGCAGCGATTAGCTGTACCTGCGCGGGGAAGGTAACATGCGCATTCGCACGCGCGACATCGACTTGTCCTGTCTCGAGCGGCTGGCGCAGCGAATCGAGGACAGGGCGCTGGAATTCGGGAAGCTCGTCGAGGAACAGCACGCCCAGATGCGCCAAGCTCACTTCGCCCGGGCGCACCTTCAGGCCGCCGCCTGTTAGCGCCGCCATGCTCGCCGAATGGTGCGGCGCACGAAAAGGGCGCGAACGACTGATACGGCCCGCTTCGAGCAATCCCGCGACCGATTGCACCATCGACACTTCGAGCGCTTCGGAGGGCGACAGTTCGGGCAGGATGCCGGGAAGGCATGAGGCAAGCAGGCTTTTGCCCGATCCGGGCGGTCCGATCATCAAGAGGTTGTGCCCTCCCGCTGCCGCAATTTCGAGCGCGCGCTTGGCGGTCTCCTGACCCTTTACTTGTTTGAGGTCGGTGACAGCGGGGGCCTCTTCCACCTCTCCCCGCTCCGGCTCTGCGAGCACCTGTGTGCCCTTCAGGTGGCCGAGCAACGAGGAAAGGTCGCGCGGTGCGAGCACCGGAACGCCGCTCGCCCACTTGGCTTCCGCGCCTTGGCTTGCTGGGCAGATCAACCCGCACTCCTCGCTGCTCGCATGAAGCGCTGCGATCAGGACGCCGGGTGATGCTACCACGCGCCCATCGAGAGAAAGCTCGCCAACCGCGATCCAGTCACCCAGTTGCTCGGCATCCGTCACGCCCATCGCCGCCAGCAGCGCGAGCGCGATGGGGAGGTCGAAATGCGAGCCATCTTTGGGAAGATCAGCAGGCGAGAGATTGATTGTGATCCGCTTGGGCGGCATCGCGAGGCCCATCGCCGATAGCGCTGCCTGTACCCGCTCACGGCTTTCGCTCACCGCCTTGTCAGGCAGGCCGACAATGGAAAAGCGCGGAAGGCCCGGAGCCACCTGGCACTGGACTTCGACCTTGCGGGCTTCAAGCCCGAGATAAGCAACGGTTTGGACAAGCGCGACCACGAACGACCCCCAGTTTTCACGGTGCACCTCGGCCTCTTTTGGATGGCTTGCATAGCTTTGTCGAGAGCCTTGCGCCGGTTAACACCTGTAAGTCTGGTGTGCTTACACGACCGATCCCGCAAACGGGATTACCAATTATAAACAGAAACTTGCAGTGCCCCTAGGTTTCACTGCGAAAGGTCTTCGCAAGCATAAACCTTGGCACTTCCTGAACCTCGGCAAAGTTATGCCATAGAGCATGAAACGGATTGCCTTCCTGCTCGCCGCACTCCAGCTCGCCTTTGCCGGTGCATTCTTCGCATCGCCTGCATCGGCGCAGCATTCCGCTTCGATGCATCTCGGCAGCGCTCGCACTGTTACGACCGAGAGCTGGATCGAGGAGTGGGACCCGGTCGCTCGCCGCTGGGTGAGGGTCGATGCTGGCAACGGCCAAATCGACACCGCGTCAATGCCCACGATCACCACTACGATCATGAATGGGAAAAGGGTCGCTGAAACTCGTTCCGCTGCGCGCTATGCCCTGCCTGCTGTGCCGCGTAGCTCGCCGCGTATGCTCGCGCAGTATGGTCCCTTCGTCGTGACCAGCCAGACGCGGGTCAAAATGGTCGGCTCGACTGACAGTTCCACACCGCGATATTTTGACGCAATGATGCGCGATTTTCCGCAGATCGAGACGCTCGAGATGGTCGAGGCGCCTGGCACAACGAATGACATTGCGAATCTCGCGGTTGGCCGCCGTATTCGCGCTGCGGGCCTCTCGACCCATGTGCCGCGTGGTGGGTCTGTACGGTCAGGAGCAGTCGAGCTTTTTCTTGCAGGCGTTACGCGCCGGGTTGATGATGGAGCCCAGTTCGCGGTTCATTCCTGGCTCGACAATCATGGTCGCGAAGCGGACGACTTCGCCGCCAGTGACCCTGCGCACAGGCTCTATCTCGATTACTACGTCGAAATGGGCATGAGCGAGCGACGAGCGCACGAATTCTACGCCATGACCAATTCGGTTCCGCATCGCACAGCGCTGTGGCTTGTCGCTGACGACATGCGCTTCTGGTTGCGGCCCGAACAGCCACCACAGCCGCAGATTGCATATCTCGACGTGACGGCTATCGACATGGGGCTCATCCAGAAGGCGACATTCGCATTGGCGCGAATCGATACGCGCCTTGACTCTCTTCGCGCTTTCCCATAGGCGCGCGCCTTCAGTTTTGGCTGGTTCAAAAACCGGCCGCATTTTGGACGCCGCAAGCCGTGGATGGTCACACCGCCCGTAAGCAGCTTCCAGCCAGTTATTCGAGGACGATATGAAGCGGACTTTCCAGCCCAGCAATCTCGTGCGTGCCCGTCGGCACGGTTTCTTCGCGCGCAAGGCAACCCCGGGCGGCCGCAAGGTCATCCGCGCACGCCGCAAGCGCGGTCGCAAGAAGCTCAGCGCTTAATCTTTTCGGCGCCCTCAGGCGCCGGGCGCGGGCCATCCGGCGCGCTTGGCCATCGCCGCATGAGCGGCGGCGCGCAGTCGCGTTTGCGGGCTCCCTTCGGGAGCCCGTTTGCATTCCTGCCAAACTGTTCGGCTGGTCCGATCAGCATGGTATAGGTCAACTTTAATGCCGACCGTTCTTACAAAACGCGCCGATTTCCTTGCGGCGAACAAGGGGCTGCGAAACGCACGGCCCGGTTTCGTTTTGCTGACCCGTCCCAATGATGGCGAAGGCTTGCGCTACGGCATCACGGTCACGAAAAAGATCGGCAACGCCGTGGTGCGCAACCGGATGAAGCGGCGCTTTCGCGAGCTTCTTCGCGCGGCGCTTCCTGAAGGCGGCCTCGCGAATCACGACCATGTTCTTATCGGCCGCTCCGGCGGGGTTGAGCGCGATTATTCGACGATGGCCGAGGAGCTTCACGCAGCCCTTACCCGGGCAAAGGAGGGTAGAGGCGATACCGGACGCGGCCGCCGCCCGCGGCGCGGGAACAAGCGCAAATGAAGCATGTGCTTATCTTTATTGCACGTTTCTGGCAGCTCGGCCCGTCGCGCATACTGCCTCCAACCTGCCGTTATTCGCCGTCATGCAGCCAGTACGCGATTGAGGCTTTGCGCAAATATGGCGCTCTCAAGGGTGGATGGCTTGCCGCAAAGCGGCTAGGGCGCTGCCATCCATGGGGAGGGCACGGCCACGATCCGGTTCCTTGAAGGGCTGGAAATACGAGCTGTCATACCCACATAACACACTTCAAATGGTTTCTCGCTAGGGCATAATCTTGGACAACCAGCGTAATATCCTGCTCGCCGTCGTGCTTTCGGGCCTGCTCATTCTCAGTTGGGATATGGGCATGCGGTACTTCTACCCTCAATCCGATGTGCCCGCTCCCAGTGAAGTCATGTCGGGCGCTGCAAGCGATCCTGCTGATGCGGACACGGTCACCAGTTCGACCGATGGTCCAGCTGGAGATTTGGGCGAAGCGGCTGCCGAGGTCGGACCTGTCGATCTCGGGACTGCGCTTGCGAGCGAGAACCGCGTCATCATCGATGCGCCGCGCGTCGCCGGATCGATCAATCTGGTCGGCGCGCGCGTGGATGATCTTGTGCTCAAGGACTATGACGAAACCACGCAGGAAGGCAGCGATCCCGTGCGCATCTTTGCGCCCGACCGGACGGACGAACAGCATTATGCCGAGTTTGGTTTTGTCGTCGGCGGCCAGCGCATGTCGAGCCGCGCGATCTGGGAGGCCGATGGAGAGCGTCTGACGCCTGAAACACCGGTTACTCTGTCGCGCACTGACGAGAACGGCATCACCTACCGCGTCGCATTTTCGATCGACGACAATTACATGGTCTCGGCGCAGCAGACGGTGGAAAATGGGTCGGCGAATGCAGCGATCGTCCAGCCTTTTGCCCTGATCAAGCGTACCAGCGAAACCGCATCGCCTGACCAGTTCATTGCTCATGCCGGCCCGACCGGTGTGTTTGGCGGCTCGCTATACGATCCCAATTCCTACGAGGAACTGGCTGAGCTTGGCCGCGACAACCCGGCAGGTGCTGTGTCGTGGTTGGGCTTCACCGACAATTACTGGGCAAGCGCGCTCATCCCCGGCGAGGGCGAAGCCGACAGCGCCGGCTGGCGTTCGCTGGGCGACCAGCTTTTCCGCGCCGATCTGATCTACGATGCTCAGACCGTTCCAGCGGGCGGATCGCTGACGCGGGGCACGCAGCTTTTTGCAGGCGCCAAGGAAAGCGCGATCCTCGACCAGTACGAAGACGCTGGCATCACCTATTTCGGCAAGGCGATCAGCTGGGGCTGGTTTGAATGGTTCGAAAAGCCGCTTCTGTGGCTGCTTCGCACGCTCAATGGCCTTGTCGGCAATTTCGGTGTTGCGATCATCCTTCTGACCGTGATCATCCGCGGCCTGCTGTTCCCGATTGCGCAGAAGCAGTTCGCTTCGATGGCGCAGATGAAGGCCGTCCAGCCCAAGATGAAAGCCATTCAGGAGCGCTACAAGGACGACAAGCAGACCCAGCAGCAAAAGATCATGGAGCTTTACAAGGAGGAGAAGGTCAATCCGCTTGCGGGCTGTCTTCCGCTCCTTATCCAGATCCCTATATTCTTCGCGCTCTACAAGGTGCTCTACCTCGCGATCGAAATGCGGCACGAGCCGTTCCTCTACATGAGCGACCTTTCCGCGCCCGATCCTGCGAAGATCCTCAACCTGTTCGGCCTCCTGCCGTATGATGTCCCCGGCTTCCTCGGCATCGGTATCCTTGCCGTGCTGCTGGGCGTGACGATGTGGCTGACCTTCAAGCTCAATCCGAGCGCGATGGACCCCGTGCAGCAGCAGATCTTCAACCTGATGCCGTGGTTCCTGATGTTTGTGATGGCGCCGTTTGCAGCGGGTCTCCTCATCTACTGGGTCACCTCGAACGTCCTGACGCTCGCGCAGCAAAGCTATCTCTACTCGCGCCACCCGCAATTGAAGGCGGCGGCAGAGAAAGAGAAAGCCGAGATGGCGAAGAAGAAGGCGCGCGAGGACGCGGAAAAGAGCAAGGCTTGAGCCCTAAAATGACCCCGGAAGAACAGGAGCGCGAGCTCCAGCGCCGCGAACGCGCCGCCTCGCGCCTGTTCTCGGGCCGGGTCGACTTCCTGCTGTCCGCGCCGCAGCTTAAGTTCCTGCCCGATCCGATCTGCCCGGAGGTCGCCTTTTGTGGGCGTTCCAACGTCGGCAAGAGTTCGCTCCTGAACGCGCTCACGGGACGCAAGGCGATCGCGCGCGCATCGGTGACGCCGGGGCGCACGCAGGAACTCAACTTTTTCGATGTGGGCGGAGAGCCGGGCGGCAAGCCGCTGTTCCGCCTGGTCGACATGCCCGGCTACGGCTTTGCGAAAGCGCCGGTCAAAGTGGTCGAGCGCTGGAAAAACCTCGTCAAAAGCTACCTGCGCGGCCGTCCTGTGCTCGCGCGCAATCTCGTCCTCGTCGACAGCCGCCACGGCCTCAAAGACGTCGACCGCGAGATGATGAAGATGCTCGATGAAGCAGCGGTCGGATATCGCATCGTTCTTACGAAGACCGATAAGATAAAGGCGAGCGAGTTGGAGCGAGTGGCGAACAAAGTCGCCGACGAAGCGCGCAAGCACGTTGCCGCATATCCTGAACTCCACCTCACCAGCAGCGAAAAGGGCATGGGCATCGAGGCGCTCAGGGCCGCCGTTGTTGCCGACGCGTTGGGTGAGAGCTGGTTCGACGCTGGTTGATCGACGCTCGACGAACTGTGCGAAAGCGCCAATTCCAGCGCTTTACCTTTCCTGCAAAAGCTAACACAGTGGCGCGCTAAACAAAGCGCCCCCCGCATCTGCCGACCGGAGAAAACCGGCGCGCGCGCCGGGTCGGTGCAGGGAGAGGGATATACATGGCGCAAGCGACTGTGGCGGCGCAGCCGACGGCTCACGCGGGATCTGACGGTTTCGGGACGCCGGGCTACCGGGCTTACGTGCTGACTGCACTTCTGGTCGTCTACATTTTCAATTTCATCGATCGCACGATCGTCAACATCCTGACCGAACCGATCAAGCTCACCTTCGGGCTTGAAGACTGGCAGATGGGCCTGCTGGGCGGACCTGCGTTTGCATTTCTCTATACGTTTCTCGGCATCCCTATTGCGCGTGCAGCGGAGCGGTACAATCGCGTCGTGATCATCGCAGCGGCAGTCGCGATCTGGAGCCTATTTACAGCGCTTTGCGGTTTCGCTGCATCGTTCCTGATGCTGTTCCTGTTTCGCGTCGGTGTCAGCATTGGCGAAGCAGGGTGCACCCCTCCTGCGCAGTCGCTGATCGCAGACTATTTCAAACCATCGAGCCGCGCGACAGCCGTGTCGGTCTATGCTCTGGGCGTGCCGCTTGGCGGGATGCTGGCATCGCTGTTCGGCGGACAACTTGCAGGGCTTGATGGCGCGGAGTTCGGCGTCTGGATCAATTCAATCGGGCTTGGCGGGCTGTTCGGCGATCTTGACTGGAGCACGGTCGAAGGCTGGCGGATCGCTTTCGTCGTTGTCGGCTTGCCAGGATTGCTGGTCGCGCTCGTCGTGTGGCGCAGCATCACCGAGCCACCGCGCGGCTACACCGATCCCGCAGCCTTGCAGGGGCTTGAAAAAGCGAGCTTTGGCGAAGCGCTCAAGGTGCTGGTCAAAAAGCCCGCTTATGTTCACGTCGTAATCGGGGCGACCATCGCTTCGTTTGTCGGATATGGCGTCGCACAGTTCACGACCAGCTTCCTTATCCGAACGCACGGTCTGACAATCCAGGACGCATCGCTGCTGTTCGGTATCATCCTTGGCCTGATGGCGGCGATTGGCGTCTTCGGGTCGGGCTGGCTCTCTGACAAGATGGCCTCGCGTTATCCCAATGCGCTTTCATGGCTGCCTGCCGTGGGGATGGGGCTGTCGGTCCCGCTCTATGCGTTTGGCTATCTGATGGACAATCTATGGCTTGCGATGCCAGCACTCATGGCGGCGGCGACACTCCATTATGCGTATCTTGGACCCATGTACGCGGTCTCGGGCGGCGTCGCGGACAGTCGGATGCGCGCTACAGCCGTGGCCATCACGCTCTTCGTCGTGAACCTCGTTGGATACGGGCTTGGGCCGCTTTTGATCGGCATCTTGTCGACCGTGCTCAAGACAATGTTCCTCGATGGCTACGGGCTGGCTCTCACGCTTGAAGCATGCAAGCCGCTGATCGCGCTGGCGCCCGAAGCGCGTGCTGCGCTTTCGGCTGGCGAAGTAGAGGCGCTCTCGGCTTGCACAACAAGCGAGGCGCAGGGGCTGCAATGGTCGATCGTGATCTTCGTTTGCCTCTATGGCTGGGCAGCGCTCCACTACCTCCTCGCAGGGCGCACGCTTCAAGAAGATATGGTGGCGCGCGGCGGCTAGGTCGCGAACAGCTGATCCGGCTCGGCAAACGCCTTGAATTCAAGCGCATTGCCGGCCGGATCGCGCAGGAACATCGTGGCCTGTTCGCCCGGTTGCCCGCGAAAGCGTACCGTCGGCTCGATTACGAAATCGGTGTCGGCGGCGCGCAGGCGTTCTGCCAGCGCTTCCCACTGCTCCATTTTAAGCACCAATCCGAAATGCGGGACCGGCACGCCGTGCCCATCGACATGGTTGCTTGCACGGTCGCCTGAGCCGCCGGGCGCGAGGTGCGCGACGATCTGATGCCCGTGAAAATCGAAGTCGATCCACTCGTCCGAGGACCGTCCTTCGCTGCATCCCAGCGTCTCGCGATAGAAATCGCGCGCTGCGCCAAGATCATCGACCGGGAACGCGAGGTGAAACGGGGGCAGGCTCATCGTGACGATTCTCCAATTCTGGCCCCTCGTAACCCGTTCAGCCTCGACAGCGAAAGCATGAATATCTACGGACGAACCGAATGGACGGGGCTGGTGCCCCCGGGTGGAGCAGCCATGAAACTCATCATCGGAAACAAGAACTATTCAAGCTGGTCGCTTCGCGGCTGGCTCGCGGCCAAGCAATCGGGACTGAGTTTTGAGGAAATCACCGTCCCGATCCTTGGCGAGCATTGGCAGGAAGAGAAGCAATCGGATGATTTCCAGCCCTCCAGCGGCAAGGTCCCGATCCTGTGGGACGGCGACAATGTCATCTGGGACAGCCTGGCGATAATGGAGTACCTGTCCGACAAGGTCGGGCGCGACCGCTTCTGGCCCAAGGACGAGGCCGCGCGCGGGATGGCGCGTTCGATGGTTGCCGAGATGCATTCTTCCTATGCCTCGCTGCGCAGCGAGATGCCGATGAATGTGCGCCGCCGGATCAAGCTTGAGAATGTATCAGACCAGACCAAAAGCGAAGTCGTGCGCATCCTTCAACTCTGGGCCGAAGCGCGCGCTCGCCACGGCAGCGCGGGGCCGTTTCTGTTCGGCACCTTCGGGGCAGCCGATGTCTTTTACGCTCCAATCGTATCGCGCTTCGTCACCTACGGGATTGGCGTGCCAGGCTTCGCGCAAAGCTATATGGAAGCGATCTGGGAGCATGACTGGATGCAGACATGGGTCAGCGCTTCGGAAGATGAACAATGGGTAATCGAACAGTACGAGACCGTGGCATGAGACACGCAATCTTCGCGCTTTGCGCAATTGCCTTACTGCTGCCGACCCCGGCGAGCGCATGGGGCTTTTACGCGCACCGCAAGACCGCTGAAATTGCCGAGGCCAACATCTCGCCAGCTTCGCGCGCCAAGCTGCGCGCGCTGTTTGAAGCCGAGGAACTGATTGGCACGCCCGAATGCGATCTTGAGAACCTTCGCGATGCGAGCGTGTGGCCTGATTGCATTCGCCGAGACCGATCGCGCTGGGGCTACACCGCTGCCTGGCATTACCGGACCGCGCCGATTTGCGAGGCATTCAACCCGCGCGCCAATTGTCCCGGCGGCGCCTGTGTCACGGGCCAGATCGAGCGTGCGCACCGCGTGCTCGCCGATGAGAGCTTGCCTGCCAATGTCAGGCTCGAAGCGCTTGCCTTCATGGTTCACTTCGCAGGCGATGTGCACATGCCGCTCCATTCGGGGGACAAAAGCGACCGAGGGGGCAATGATCGCGAGACCGATTACGGCATTGTTCCAAGCCTCAACCTCCACTGGATCTGGGACGGACCCCTCGCAGAACGTGCAATCAGCGACCCTGCCGATCCCGTCGTGCGCCGCTACAGCTTAGCCGAGCGCGCTGAGCTTGGCGGCGGCAATCCTGATGAATGGGGACGCGAAAGCTGGGAGATCTCACGCGGCTTCGTCTACCCGACCGCTTTCGACACCGGCGATGTGTGCGGCACCGAACTGCCTATGAAGACCGCGCTCACTCAGGAAGACATCGTGCGAGGCGTTCCCATCGCCAAGCGCCGCGTTCAGCAGGCGGGCATTCGTATCGCGCAGCTCATTGAAAGCGCGCTAGAGCCCGGCCCGCTGCCCGAGCCTGAGCGCCGCTAGGCAAACGCTTTCCAGGCGAACCACGTCGCCACGCCGAGCATCAGCAATGCGAGGATGCGGCTCACATGACGCGCGCCAGCATGCGACTGGAGCAGCGGGCGAATGCGCTCGGCCCCGAAAACAAGCGCTAGGTGGACCGCAGTCGCGACCGCGACGCTGAGCGTGGCCATCATAAGGCCTTGCGCATAGCTTGGCCTGCCTCCCGCGATGAATTGCGGCATGACCGTGATGAAGAACAGCGTCGCCTTGGGGTTGAGCAGGTTGATCCCGAACCCGGCTAGAGCATTGCGCTGCACCGCATTTCGCGGCGTCACCGCGTGCGAGCTCTCACCAGCATCGCGCCATGCCTGCCATGCGAGCCAAGCCATCATTGCAGCCCCCGCAAGCGAAATACCCTTTGCGATTGCGTCGCTCTGGCTGAGAATGAAGCTCGCTGCGAGCACACTCAGCGCCGCATTGCTTGCGAGCCCGAGGGCGATGCCGGTCGTTGCGGCCAGCCCCGATCGCTTCCCTTCCGCTAGCGTCAGCGCCACCAGCCAACCCATGTTGGGGCCGGGGGTCAGCTCGATCAGGAGCACGGCAAGGGCAAAGCCGATCAGGTCCATGAGCGAAGCGGTTCAGGGCGCCCGATCAAGGGGTTCGCCGCGCCTCATAGCGAGAGCCGTCCTTGCGCGCATAGCCCTCGGCGTCGAACACCATGTCAATGTCGGGATAATCGCCCGAATCCGCATTTGCGTCGCCTGCCGAAACGGCGATGAAGAAACAGGAGGTGTCGCTGCGATTGTGCAGGCGGTGTCCGTTCTCGACCCCGGCTGCCCATGCGATCATGTCGCCAGCCCTCACGACCGTCTCGCCCTCGTCCTCGATCAGCACCGCTTCGCCTGACATCATAACGACAAGCTCATCCTCTACCCGGTGCCAGTGCCGCTGCGAAGAGTAAGCGCCGGGTTTGAGCTCGACATGGCTCGCGCCCATCTGTGTCAGCCCGGCAACCAGCGCGAGCCTGCGATACCAGCGCCCCTCGACATCCGCGTCGAAGGGCGGGGGATAGCCGGTGGCATTGGTCTGTTCGATCGCATCAAGATCAAGCTTGGGCATTGGGCGCTTCTCCTGCTAGCGAGGGCACTATGAGTGATGCCCTCGATTACGCCAAGCGGCTCATTGCCGAGCCCAGCGTTACCCCCGCCACCGGTTCTGTTTTCGACGCGATGGAGCAAATGCTCGCGCCGCTGGGCTTTGCGGTCCACCGGTTCAAACGCGGCGATGGCGAGGAAGGCAGCGACGAGGCACCGGTTGAAAATCTCTTCGCGATCCGCAAAGGGCCCGTGGGCAGCCAGCATTTCGCCTTTGCAGGGCACCTCGATGTCGTGCCGCCGGGCGATGGCTGGGCTTCCGATCCATTCAAACCGACAGAGCGCGGCGAGCTGCTTTATGGTCGCGGCGCGGTGGACATGAAGAGCTCGATCGCCTGTATGGTCGCAGCCGTCTCAGATGTGCCGCAGGACGCGGGCACGATCAGCTTCATCATCACCGGCGATGAAGAAGGCCCGGCTCTCCACGGCACGCGCGCTCTTATCGATTACATGAACGAGCAGGGCATTAAGCCCGACTTGTGCCTTGTCGGCGAACCCACCAGCGTCGATCGGCTGGGCGACATGATGAAGATCGGACGGCGCGGTTCGGTCAATATCTGGCTGACGGTCGAGGGCATGCAGGGCCACGTCGCCTATCCGCACCTTGCCGATAACCCCAACCCAAAGCTGGTAGCGATGCTCGCTGAGCTCGATGCGCTCACGCTAGACACCGGGACCGACTGGTTCCAGCCTTCAAACCTCGAGATCACCGATATCGAAGTCGGCAACCGCGCTCACAATGTGATCCCTGCCACCGCCAAGGCGCGCATTTCGATCCGCTTCAATGACCTGCATTCGGGTGCGAGCCTGTCGGAGCGCGTCGCAGCCATCGCCGAAAAGCACGGCGGGCGCGCTCTGCCGATCATTTCGGGCGAACCGTTCCTGACCGAGCCCGGCGCATTTTCGAATATGCTCGCCGAGGCG
The DNA here is from genome assembly GCF_057364915.1 of Erythrobacter sp. S158. Lineage (NCBI taxonomy): Bacteria > Pseudomonadati > Pseudomonadota > Alphaproteobacteria > Sphingomonadales > Erythrobacteraceae > Erythrobacter > Erythrobacter sp. S158. The sequence goes on from NZ_CP200279.1 coordinate 72,521, forward strand.
ATCGAGGCTGAAACCGGCACGCGGCCCGACCAATCGACCACCGGAGGCACGTCCGATGCGCGGTTCCTGCGCGCCGTGTGCCCGGTGATCGAGTTCGGCCTGTGCAACGCAACCATGCACAAGCGTGACGAGGCTGTGGCCATACCCGACCTCGATACGCTAACCCGCATCTACACACGCGCGGCGCTGGGGGCGCTGGCGCTGAAGACAGAACACGAAGGGGCGTGAGTTTCCGATGAAAGCCTGGTTTGCAATTCCGCTGTGGCAGCGGGTTATTGGTGCGCTCGTGCTTGGGATCGCGATTGGCTATCCGTGGGGGCAGGTCGGCAGCATCGGCGGACTGGAGCCGACCGACATCAAGATTATCGGTGACATCTTCATCGCCTTCATCAAGATGCTGGTCGTTCCGCTGATCTTCTTCAGCCTTGTCGCGGGCGTCGCGAGTATCGGTGACCTGCGCAAGCTTGGAAGCGTGGGATGGCGTGCGCTGCTGATCTTTGTGGTCACAGGTCAGATGGCAGTGTGGCTCGGCCTTGCGATTGGCACATTTGCCCAACCCGGTGGCGGGATCAATGGCAGTTCGATGCAGCTCGACGCCGATAAACTTGCGGAAGCGCAGGAGCGGCAAGAAAGCGCCAAGTCGTTCTCAGAGATGATCCTCGAGGTCGTTCCATCCAGCCCTGTTCAGGTCATGGCAGACGTCAATGTCCTTCCACTCATTGTATTCTCGCTTCTTATCGGCATCGGCATCCTCATGGCGAAGGAAGACGGTGAGCCGGTGCTCAAGATCTTCGAGAGCGGGTCAATCGTGATGCAGAAGGTCACGATGATCGTGATGGAGCTGACCCCGTTCGGTGTCTTTGCGCTGATGGCATGGGTCGCGGGCACACTGGGGCTCGAAGCGCTGCAGGCGCTCGGCATCCTCGTGTTCCTGAACTATCTCGGTTGCTTCCTGATCATTGGCTTAATCTATGCGGGGATGATCAAGTTCATCGCGAAACTGCCAGTGATCGATTTCTTTCGCGGCATCGTTGACGCGATCGCGGTGAGTTATTCGACCGCAAGTTCGAACGCGACGCTGCCCGTTACGTTGCGCTGCACCCAACGCAACTTGGGGGTCTCGAACTCGGTGTCGAGTTTCGTCGTGTCGCTCGGAGCGACGATCAACATGAATGGCACCGCGATGTATCTCGGACTTGCGACCCTTTTCGGAGCGCAGGCCTTTGGTGTCGATCTTACATGGGGCGATTACATCACGATCTCGATCCTCGGCACTTTGGGAGCCATCGGCGCAGCGGGCATTCCGGGCGCTGGCCTGATCATGATGGTGCTGGTCTTCGGTGCGGTCGGCGTGCCGCTTGAGACTATCGCGCTGGTAGCAGGCATCGACCGGATCATGGACATGATGAGGACCACAACGAATGTGAGCGGCGACGCGGCCGTGGCGACGACCGTGGCGAGCCTGACGGGTGAGCTTGATCGTGCTGAGCTGATATCGGCGGATGATGTTTAGGCCAGCGTGGAGGCCCCGGTATGGTCAGAAGCTCAAGAATGCTGGTTTCGGCTGTGCTGGCCTTATCACTAGTCGGGTGTGATTCTCCGATCGTCTCTCATACGAGAGAAGCCGAAGCCGAGGGCAGAACGATCAATAACGAGATGATGGGGGCCATGTATCCCGATACCTTTCGGGCCGGGACGCCACCATATTTAGAACGCGATTTCGAAGCGGGGGCAGATTTCATTTGCGATGAAATTGAGCGGGCAGAGGGCAGAGACCTGTGCGCGGAGTCGGCAATAAACTGGCGTTAACGTACAAGGGCATCACCGCCCCTTGGGCTTCTCCAGCACCTTTTTCCTGAAGCTACAAAGGTCCACCAGCTCACACCGCCAGCACTCAGGCGTGCGTGCCTTGCACACATAACGGCCATGCAGGATCAGCCAGTGATGCGCGTGCAGGCGGAAGGGTTGGGGCACGCGCTTTTCGAGCTTCGCTTCGACTTGCTCGGGCGTCTTGCCTTTGGCCAGCCCTGTGCGATTGCCGACGCGCAGGATGTGGGTGTCGACGGCGAAAGTCTCCTGCTTGAACCAGCAATTGAGCACCACGTTCGCAGTCTTGCGACCCACGCCGGGTAGCCGCACGAGGTCCTCGCGCGTGTCGGGAACCTCGCCGCCATAGTCGTCGATCAGCAGCTGCGAGAGCGCGATCACGTTCTTCGCCTTGGAGTTGAACAGGCCAATCGTCTTGATGTGTTCGATCAGCCCATCGAGGCCTAGATCGAGCATTTGCTGCGGCGTCTCAACCCGCGCAAACAGAGCCCGCGTCGCCTTGTTGACGCCAACGTCGGTCGCTTGCGCAGACAGGGCAACTGCCACGACCAGCTGATAGGCGTTGCCGTATTCGAGCTCGGTTTCGGGTTCGGGATTGTCTTCGGCCAGACGGCGGAAGAACTCGAAAATCTGGTCTTTGGTCATACCCGTGGGGTCACTCGGTCTCGCTCGCGTCCATATTGTCAGCCTTCCATTCCATCGCCGCACGCACGCGGTTCTGGACCGTGGGGTGAGTGTAGAAAATGGCCTCTTCAAGATCGCCCGCCAGCGGATAGCGATATTCAGCGGTCTTTATGAGCGCCATCGAGAGCGCATCGGGCAGGTTCACGGTCCGCAGCGAATAGGCATCCGCCTCGCGCTCACCGATGCGGGTCATCGTGTTGATCACCGGCTGGCCGAGTGTGAAGAACAGCCCCATGATGAAAAGCAGCACCGGGATCCCGCGCACGTCGGATAGCTCTGCCGAACTGCCGAATTTGCGCGCAAACCAGTCGTAAGTCTTCGCGGTAAGGAAGAAGACCAGCACCGCCATCACGCTCAGGACGAAGATCGAGCGCCAGACATGGCCAAGCACATAGTGACCGATCTCATGGCCGGTCACCGCCTTCACCTCGTCGAGCGAAGCCTCACCCATCGCCACATCCGAGATCGCGATGCGCGCCGAGCCGCCGATCCCTGAAACATTGGCGGTGAAGTTGTTCGACTGGCGCGAGCCGTCATACATGAAGATGCGGTCGGGCGAGATGTCGGCTTCTGCGCCAAGCGCCAACACGGCATCGCGCACTTCGCCTTCGGGGATCGGCTCGAACTCGTTGAAGAGCGGCTCAATCAGCGGCGGGAGAAAAGCGAGCGCCAGCGCGGTGAAGGCCGCGACAAGACCGCTCGACCACAGCCACCAGAGCCTTCCCGTCTTCCGGATCAGCGCATAGACCCCGATGAAAAGCAGCGAGAGCAGAACGCTCGAAATCACCATTCCGAGCGCGCCCTGCGCGAGAAAATCGCCGAGCGGTTGACTGGTGCGATCATAGGCGCTTTCGCGGTACCAATCGGTGTACATCGAATAGGGCAGGGACAGAAGGCCGCTGATCACTCCGAAAACAAAAGCGACGACGAAGACCCGCAGGTTCTGCCACTTCTCGCTGACCTTCGAGAACACCCAGTCGAGCACGCCGCTTTTTATGACCAGCCACGTGACCAGCGCGCTCACGACAAGCCCGGCGAGGATCAGCCAGTGATTGCCGGTGGTGTAGGCGCGGGCAAGCTCCAGCTCTTCGGCTGAAAGCGTGCTCATGAGGTCGCGCGTGGCGGCCTCGGGATCGAATGTCATGATGTGTTTCCCCTTTAACGTGCCGGTGCGGATTAAAGCCCCAGCACGTCCTCCATCGAATAGCGGCCCGGTTCCTTGCCCATCAGCCATTCGGCCCCGCGCACTGCGCCGCGCGCAAAGATCATGCGGTTTTCAGCCGAGTGGGAGAGGGTCAGGCGTTCCTCGTTACCGGCAAAGATCACGCTGTGTTCGCCCGCGACCGTGCCGCCGCGCAGAGTGGCGAATCCGATATGCCCTTCGCCGCGCTCGCCGGTATAGCCGTGGCGCCCGCTTTCCATGTTGTCGGACAGGTCGATCCCGCGTGCCTCGGCGGCGGCTTCACCCAGCAGCTTGGCCGTGCCCGATGGCGCATCGACCTTTGCGCGGTGGTGCATTTCGAGCACCTCGATATCCCAATCATCACCAAGTCGTGACGCTGCCTCACGGACCAGCGCGGACAGCAAGGTCACGCCAAGCGAGGTGTTGCCGGTCTGAAGCACGGGGATCGCCTTGGCGGCTTCTTCGATGGCCGAGAAGTGCGAAGGCTCAAGCCCTGTTGTCCCGATCAGGATCGGTACGCCTGCGCTCGTCGCTGCCTTGAGGTTGGCTGCCAGCGCATCGGGAGCCGAAAAATCGACGATAACGTCGCACTTCGCGACCAGCTTGCCGGGCTCTCCGCCAAGATCGACGCCGACGCACAGATTGTGCCCCGCTTCCTCGATCGCGTCAGCCAGCGCCTGGCCCATGCGGCCTTTGTGTCCGATCACTGCGAAGTCTGCCATCGATCCGTCCTTGTGTGCGTGCGCTTCGGCCTCGCGTGGGGAGAGGGGACCGTCAGTTGCCGGGCATATGTTCCAGCAGGCGGCGCGCTCCGGCGAGGCTCAGGTGATTATCGTCGTAATAGAGCGGCCTTCCGCCCGCAAGAATGACCGTCCGCTCGCCCTTGATGAAAATGTCGCGCGTGTCGATGATCGTCACGCCGCGCGCTCCCCATTCGGGGTATCGCTGCGTGAAATAGCCGATCCTTTTGAGGAAGCGTGCGGCCGAGGTGGTGTCGGCCTCCTCACCGTGCAGGGCTAGCAGGCGGGGCACCGCGACCGGTTGAGTGGGGACGGGACCGACGAGTACGACTTCGCGTCCGAGAGCCTGAATCGCGGTGATCGTTTCATCGATGAGATTGTCGACGCCCGCACTTCGATAGGGGCCTTGCTCCCAGTATCCGGCGAGATAGACGGTCTGCAACGAGGGCGTTGCCGCGATTTCTTCAAGCACGCTTTGATTGAAAGCGATGCAGCGAGGATCGCGCGCGGGGTCGTAGCCGATTGCAGGCGGGCACGATCCGCGCGTTCGCTGGACCAGCGCCTCTCCGCGCGCGGAGGCTTGTTCTCCGAGGACATAGGCAATCTCGACGCCGTGGCTGTCCCCCCAAAGCATGGCGGTGGGCGCGCCGCTTCCAGACCCGAGGGTGCAGGCCGGTGAATGGTCGCCGACACGGTCTGCAATGCACTCGCTGCGCAGCGGGCTGTGATCGTCACTTGCTTTTGCATAACGCAAGGTGCCGGGCTCGAAGCGGCTCTCCCAACCACCCTGAAACATCAAAATTAACGCCGCTGCGGCAGCAAAACCCATCCCGCCAAGGCTCCAGCGCCAGATGCGAGGCGTGGGAAAGCGTGTCTTGCTGCGGAAAGGCTGCTCGATGAAGCGCCAGCTTGCCCATGCGATTGCGAGCGACACAGCGATCAGTCCAAGCGAATCCACGAGGGTCAGCTTGTCGCTCAGAACATAGCGCCAGAATACGATCAGCGGCCAATGCCACAGATAGAGAGAATAGCTGATCAGCCCGATTGCGACGGGCCCCTTGAGGGACAGCAGCCGCCCTGTCGACGTACCCGGCGCACAATGGATCAGCGCCACCGCAGCGAGGACCGGGGCAAGTGCCGTAATGCCTGGAAAGACGGTGGCCTTATCATAGGTGACGACCGCGAAGGCGATGAGGGCGAGCGCGCCGGCGCACAAAGCTTCGGCAACCCACTGGCGCTTGACCTGAGGGACGATGCCCAGAGCCAGCAGCGACCCTGCCAGCAATTCCCACGCCCGCGTCGGCAGCATGTAGAACGCAAACCCATCGCTGTCGGCCTGCTTCGCGACTGCCCAGACGAAGCTGGCGAGCGTTGCCAACACCAGCAAGGCGACGCGCCTTTGCGGCATGAAGCGTGCGATCAGCAGCAGGCCGATGGGCACCGCGATGTAGAATTGCTCCTCGACACCCAGCGACCAAGTGTGAAGCAGCGGCGTGACCTCGGCATCGGCCTGAAAGTAACCGGTTTCGGAAAATAGCCAGACATTCGCCATGAACAACACTGCGGCGAGGGCAGAAGGGCCTACGCTTTCGAGGTCGCTCGGCAGGAAGAGCCAGCTCGCGCCGATCAGCACGAAAGCGATCATCGCGAGGAGAGCGGGCAGGATCCGCCGCGCCCGGCGTTCGTAAAAGTCGAGGATCGAGAAAGTACCGCTGTCGATCTCTCGCACGATGATCCCGGTAATCAGGAAGCCCGAGATCACGAAGAATATGTCGACCCCGATGTAGCCGCCTGAAAAGCCGGGAAGTCCTGCATGGTACAGCAGGACCGGCAACACGGCGAGCGCGCGCAGCCCGTCAATGTCCGGGCGATAGTGAGGGGGCAAAGTCGTCGCCATGCTGGCCTTGCGTGGTAAGCCGATTTGGTAAACATTCCGGCCACATGTCTGACACTCCAAGCTCCATCGTAATCCTGACCGGCGCAGGCATTTCCGCCGAAAGCGGGATCGACACGTTTCGCTCCGAAGGAGGATTGTGGGAGCAGCACCGCATCGAAGACGTGGCAACGCCCGAAGGATTTGCCCGCAATCCCGATCTCGTACTCGGTTTTTACGATGCGCGGCGCGAGGCGTTGGGCAGGGTCAAACCGAACCCCGCGCACCATGCGCTCGCCCGGCTGGAGGCGGAGTTTGCTGGCGACTTGCTGCTCGTTACGCAGAACGTCGATGACCTGCATGAACGCGGTGGGTCCGCTGACGTGCTTCATATGCACGGCGAATTGAAGAGTGCGCTGTGCCAGTCTTGCGAGACGCGCTCGCGTTGGGACGCGCCGATGTCAGCCAAAGACGGACAGCGCCCGGCATGCCCGGTCTGCCAGGCTCCGACCTTGCGACCCGACGTCGTGTGGTTTGGCGAGATGCCTTACCAGATGGAGCGGATCTATTCGGCGCTCGGCACCTGCGACCTGTTCGTCAGCATCGGGACCAGCGGCGCGGTCTATCCCGCCGCGGGCTTCGTGCAGGAGGCACGCGCATACGGCGCGGACACGCTCGAACTGAATCTTGAACCGAGCGAGGGCAGCCACTTCTTCGCCACTTCGCGCCATGGCCCTGCCGGACAATTGGTCCCGCAATGGGTCGACGAAGTGCTAGGATGATCGAGTGATTCTTCGCTTCGAAAAGCGAATCGAGACTATGAGGGAGACAAACAATGGCAACAGCGCACCAACAGCCCCCGCAGGGCACGATGGCCATCGCGCAGAACTTCGACATTCCCGACCCCACGAAGGTTGACCGCCTCGAAGGCAAGGTCTCGGATACAGAGTGGCAATTGCGCTGTGAGCTTGCCGCGACCTATCGCCTGTGTGCTCTCTACGGATGGACCGACCTGGTCTTCACGCACATCTCTGCGCGCCTTCCTGACGAGAATGGCGAAGAGCGCTTTCTCATAAACCCCTATGGCGTGATGTTCGAAGAGATGACGGCGTCCTCGCTGGTCAAGATCGACATGAACGGCGTGCCGCAGCAGGAAACGCCCTATTTCACCAATCCGGCCGGTTTCACGATCCACAGCGCAGTGCACTCTGCGCGCGAGGATGCTGGCTGCGTAATCCACGTCCACACGCCCTACGGCGTCGCCGTGTCGGTCCAGAAGGATGGTCTTCGCCGCTACACCCAGTTCGCGATGCAGGTGCATGATGATCTCGCCTATCACGATTATGAGGGCATCGCGCTCGACCTTGATGAGCGCGAGCGATTGGTGGCCGATATTGGCGACAAGAACCTGCTGATGCTGCGCAATCACGGCACGCTGACGATTGGCCGCAATTGCGCGCTCGCTTTCCTGCGGATGTACCTGCTCGAAAACAGCTGCAAGACGCAAATCCTGGCGCAGGCCGTGGGGAGCGATGCAGGGCTCGTCGAAGAAAGTGAAGCGATGGCGGCGCGTGTTTTCGAACAGGCCAAGCCCGCTTTCACGCCGGGCATGGGCGATAACCTCGTATGGCCCGGCCTGTTGCGCAAGCTCGAGCGCCAGAATCCGGGCCACGATTACTAGGGTTTTTCGGCGCGACGGTGGCAGGGAACCGGCGTTTAACCAAATCACGCTAGCATGCGTGCCCATGTCGATGAGGACAATCATCCTGCTGGGCATGTTCGGCGCGCCCTATGCTTATCTCGCCTGGTACTGGGCCGAGTGCTTCAGCACGCGCTGCCTGCTCGATGGCGACATGATCTTTGCCACGATGATTGCCGTCGTCGCGCTTCCGGTGCTGCTCATTATCTTTGGCGGGGCGCTCGCTTTTGGCGGTGCGCGCAAGGTCAGCGAGGGGGTCAAGGGCCGCAACACCGCGAGTGTGGCGAGCGGAGGGATCGGCGCTTCGATCGGCTTCAAGATGCTGGCTGCCGGAATTCCAGGCGTGCTCGTGATCCTCTATTTTGTCCTCGACACGCCTGAGCCGGGTCGCGACCGGCTTGGCCGGATTTGCGAAGAAACACGTTCAGGCGAGGTCTGTCGCCGCGACCCTGACGCCGACCACCCATCAATGATCGAGCAGTTGAACCGGCGAAAGCAGCGCGGCTGGTAGAGCGCTTAGCCGCAGGCCTTGCAGGCGAGGTCCTTGGCGATGTTGAGCGTGCGAAGTCCCGGCTTCATGCCATCGAGGATATGCAGCTTGCCCCACATCGGATTGCCGAGGCGGCTCACGCCTTCCAGCAACACCCGAACCGCCTGCATCGCCGCGAAGCTTCCGGCCCATCCTGCCATGGCGCCGAGCATGCCATCCTCGGCGCAGGTGTCGCAGTCCTCGGCGTCGAAAGCATCGCCGACGAAGCAGCGATAGCAGGGCTGAGCGGGCAAGTGCCCTGCAAAGGCACCGACCTGACCCTGAAAGCGCCCGACCGCAGCCGACAGGAGCGGCACGCCTGCCTTCACACAGGCATCCGATACCGCGAGCCGCGTCGCGAAATTGTCCGTGCCATCGAGCACCAGATCGACCCCGTCCAGCAGGGCAGCAGCGTTGTCCGCGCTCACCCGGCTGTCGCTGAGGGTCACGTCCAGGGCATCGTCGAAATTCGCCAGCCAGCGCCGCGCGCTGGTCGCCTTGCCGTGGCCGACATCGCGCTGCGTGAAAATGGTCTGGCGCTGGAGGTTGGAAACATCGACCGCATCATCGTCGACCAGCGTGAAGCTGCCAATGCCGGCGCCCGCCAGATACTGCAGCGCGGGCGAACCGATCCCGCCAAGGCCGATCACCGCGACATGCTTTTGAGACAGGGCCACCTGACCCGCTCCGCCGATCTCGGGAAGCACGATGTGCCGCGCAAAACGGTCCAGCCTTGCAGGTGATAAGCTCATGGACAGCCTGTTGGCAGGCTGTGGAGCGCATGTGAATAGGCTGCGCACAAGTCTGTGGGCAGCCGATGGGATAAGGCTGTGGTCAAGCTGTTGGCCGAGGCTGGTCTGGCGGTGCACATGCCGTTGACCGGGAGTGCACCGCCAGTGGAATTGAGATCAGCTTTCCAGCTGCCTCAACAAGCTGCGGACATCGCCATCCATGTCGGCATCGCGCTGACGCAGATCTTCGATCAGGCGCACGGCGTGGATGACGGTCGAGTGGTCACGGCCACCGAATTTGCGGCCGATTTCCGGGTAGGAACGCGGGGTCAGCACCTTCGAGAGGTACATCGCCACCTGACGCGGGCGAACCACGGCGCGCGCACGGCGCTTCGAACTCATCTCGCTGCGGTCGATCCGGTAGAACTGGCAGACCGTGCGCTGAATCTCGTCGATCGTGATCCGGCGGCGGTTCGCTGAGAGTATATCGGTCAGCTGTTCTTCCGCGAGTTGCAGCGAAACTTCCTGACCCGTCAGCTGAGCGTAAGCGATCAGCTTGTTGAGACCGCCGACCAGCTCGCGAACATTGCGCGTGATCGTGCGGGCGAGGAAGTCGATCACGTCTTCCGGAACGCTGAGCGGCGCAAAGCGCGACAGCTTCGATTCGAGGATCTTCTTGCGAAGCTCGATATCCGCCGCCTGAATGTCGGCGACGAGCCCCATCGAAAGGCGCGACAGAAGGCGCGGTTCGACACCGTCCAATGCCTGCGGTGCCCGGTCGGCTGCAAAGACCAGTCGCTTGCCCTCGGCGAGCAGTGCATCGATCGTGTAGAGCAGCTCTTCCTGAGCCGAAGCCTTACCGATGATGAACTGGATGTCGTCCACCAGCAGCAGGTCGAAGCTGCGCAGGCGCGCCTTGAACTCGATCATCTGGTTGGCTTTGAGAGCCTGCACGAACTCGACCATGAATCGCTCGGCCGAGCAGTAGAAAATGCGAGCGCGCGGGTGAGCCTGCAGGAAGGCGTGGCCGATCGCGTGCAGCAGGTGCGTCTTGCCCTGACCAGTCGCGGCCTTGAGGTAGAGCGGCGAGAACTGCGGCTGTTCGGTCGCGGCCATGCGCTGTGCTGCATTGCAGGCGAGCACATTGGCTTCGCCGGTGACGAATGCCTGGAAGGTGAGCGAAGGGTCGAGACCGACGCTCGAGGTAAAGCCTGCATCGCCGATCGTGCCCGCGGCAACCGCGATTGCGCTCGCGCCATCATTGGCCGGACGGCGGCCATCGTCGATACGCAGTTCAGGCAGCTGGCGGCGGCCCGGGTGAACCTGGATGTTCACGTTGCGCACGTCGCCGCGCACGATCTTCCACGCGAGCTGAAGGCGGTCGTGAAAACGATCCTTCACCCAGTTGGCTGAAAATTCGGTTGGGAGAAACAGGTCAAGTGTGCCCGTTTCCTTGTTGATCGAACCAACCTGGATCGGCTTGATCCACTGACTGTGCAATTGGTGGCCGAGGTCCTTTCGCAGTCCCTGACTGATATCAGCCCAGTCAGCTGCGAGATTTACGGCTTCGGCATCTTCCATCAAATCATCATCCGCGCTGCGACGCGTTGTCCGCGTCTTGTCCATCTTGTGCACCATTGAAACCCCACTACTCTCCCGTACCCGGAACCGCTGTCCGAGGTGCGACTTCAAACATTTGACAGGCAATAACGTCCCTGACCGGAAAATGGTGTTTTTCCGGGATCCCCCGTCAGCTAAACTATGTGGCACCCGGTCTGTCCCGCTCCAGGTGAGAGCCGAATAAAGAACTGTTGGGCGCTGAGAGCAAGCGGGGAATTGCAATAAAATCGAAATATATTTGTTGACTCGGCGCAACCCCGCAGGCGTACGTACAAGTCGCTGATTTACATAGAGTTTCGATTTCTGAGGCCGCGAATCGTTGAGTTTCCTGACATTCTCGGCGGCCTGCCCTGTCACATTGGTCACAAAAGAAAAGGGCCGTGCCAATCGGCACGACCCTTATCCACATTCCTTAAGTCCAAACGCGTAACCGGCGGCTCACGGAGAGGCCGAATCGCGCTTGTGAAACTGACTTAGAGAGCGGCGACTCGCTTCGTCAGGCGCGACATCTTCCGCGCGACGGTGTTCTTGTGCATCACGCCGCGTGCAACACCGCGAGCCAGTTCAGGCTGAGCAGCCTTGAGAGCTGCGGCTGCTGCATCCTTGTCGCCAGCTTCGCAGGCCGCTTCGACCTTCTTCACGTGGCTACGAATGCGGCTCATGCGCGCGCCGTTCACTTCGGCACGGCGGTTGTTGCGACGAATGCGCTTACGGGCTTGCGGCGAATTGGCCATATGTCTGTCTGTCTCGCGTTTTGTGCAGGCCGCAGCTTTGCGACCGGAAATAGTCTGGTCTGTTCGAAAAATCGGCGATTCACCGCCGGAAAGCGGCGCACATAGTCGGCAAGGGGCGAATCGTCAAGGAAACTGTGGGTTTCTAGTTGCGATACACGGGTCGTTGCCGAAACAGGCTCAGCGCTGGCACTTCGCGCAATACCAGGTGCTGCGCCCGCCTTGCGCGATCCGGCGGATCTTTCCGCCATCTTCGCGCCTGCACAGTTCGCCCGTGCGTCCATAGACATCAAAGCGCGTTGCGAAATAGCCAAGCTCACCATCAGGTGCGGCGTAGTCCCTCAGAGATGAGCCACCATCTTTGATGGATGCCATAAGAACGTCTCGGATTGCAGGGACAAGCCGGGCAAGCTGAGGCCGCGTTACCTTCCCACCTGCCTTGAGAGGATGAATTCCCGACCGCCAAAGCGCCTCACACACATATATATTGCCGAGCCCTGCTACGATGCGTTGATCCAGCAGGCACAGCTTGATGCTCTGGGATTTGCCCTTCAGCGCCGACTTGAGCTGTTCAGGCGTAAAGTCCGGGCCGAGCGGTTCGGGGCCCATCGCTGCGAATTGCGGCCAAGTGTCGAGCGCGTCGGTCTGCTGCAAATCGACCGAGCCGAACCTTCGCGGATCACACAGAGCGAAACGGTGACCGGCGGCTTCCATCAGGAGGTGGTCGTGTTTGTCGGCTTCTTCCGGGTCGATCCGCCAGCGCCCGCTCATGCCCAAGTGAAAGATCATGGTCGCACCGCGATCGAGGTGGATGAGGCCGTATTTGGCGCGGCGCGACAGGCCCGTGACCGTCGCACCGGTCATCACTTGCACGAGTTCAGGAGGGAACGGGCGGCGCAAATCGGGGCGATTCAGCGTCACTCGTTCGATCCGCGCGCCATCAAGGAAACGGGCAAGGCCGCGCACGGTGGTTTCGACTTCGGGTAATTCGGGCATTTGGACCCCACTAACACCCTTTGCGCATCCCGCAATTCCCTCTAGGGCACCTCGCATGAGTGAGAACATCAACGACCACGCGAACGATGCGGGAAGCGAAACCGTCTCCTTCGGCTATGAGAATGTAAGTCCGGAAGAAAAGACCCGGCGCGTGGGCGAGGTCTTCACCAGTGTCGCGAAGAAATACGACATCATGAACGACGCGATGTCGATCGGGATGCATCGCGGCTGGAAGGACCGTTTCGTCAAGCGCGTGAAGCCGCAGCCGGGCGAATCGATTCTCGACATGGCAGGCGGCACGGGCGACATCGCCTTTCGCATGGCCGATCGCGGCGCGAACATCACCGTTGCCGACATCAATCAGGACATGCTCGACGTGGGTGCGGAGCGCGCGATGGAGCGCGCCGAAAGCGCCGAAACGGGCAGCCTCGTCTTTACCTGTCAGAATGCGGAAGAGGTCAGCTTCGCCTCGGGCAGCTTCGATGCCTACACCATCGTCTTCGGCATTAGGAACGTCACCTACAAGGACAAGGCGCTTGCCGAGGCTTACCGCGTGCTGCGTCCCGGTGGACGGTTTTACTGCATGGAATTCTCGACCACCGAATGGTCGGGCTTCAAGGAAGTCTACGATGTCTATTCCGATCTGCTGCTCCCGCGCATGGGGCAGATGATCGCAGGCGACGCGGACTCCTATCGCTATCTCGTCGAATCGATCCGCAAGTTCCCCAAGATGGCCGAGTTCGAGAACATGATTCGCGCAGCGGGCTTCACCAACACCAAGGTCGAAAGCATCCTGGGCGGTGCGGTCGCGATCCATTCGGGCTGGAAAATCTAAGAGCGCATGACAACGCCTGCCACGCATCTTTTCCGCCTTGCGCGATGGGGCATCACGCTCGCACGCCGCCGTGCGCTTGTCGGGGTCGAGGACGATCCCAACGCGCCGTCCACGGTGCGCAGGCTTGCACGGATCGCTCGGCTTGCGACCCTGACCGGCAAACGTGGGACCCGCGACTATGCGGGCGCCTTTCGCGCCATCGGGCCTGCGGCAATCAAGCTCGGTCAGTCGCTCGCGACCCGGCCTGATCTCGTTGGCGAAGAGGCCGCGCACAACCTGCTGAGCCTGCAGGACAGCCTGCCGCCGGTGCCTTTCTCAAAAATCGAAGAGCAGATCGCCGCGACATTCGAGCAGCCGCTCGACGCGCTGTTCGCGGATATCGACCCGGTGCCGGTTGGCGCTGCCTCTATCGCGCAGGTTCACCGTGCCACCACCATCGACGGGCGCAAGGTCGCGGTTAAAGTGCTGCGTCCGGGCATCCGCGAGAAGTTTGCGCGCGACATCCAGACCTACGAATGGGCCGCTGCCCATGTCGAGGCGATGGGCGGAGAGGCCGCACGCCTCCGCCCCCGGCTGACCATCGCAAATTTCAAGCGGTGGACCAATTCCGAACTCGACCTTCGCCGCGAAGCCGCCTCAGCCTCCGAACTTGCCGAGGAAATGGCGGGCGTTGGCGGTTATCGCATCCCCGCTATCGACTGGGACCGGACCAATGGCCGGGTGCTGACCATCGAGTGGGTGGAAGGCATCAAGATTTCCAAGCGCGACGAACTGCTCGTAGCGGGACACGATCTTGAGGCGCTCGCCGAAAAGCTCGTCATCAGCTTTCTGACCCAGGCGATCAGCGCCGGATTCTTCCACGCCGACATGCACCAGGGCAACCTGTTCATCGAAGACGACGGCACGATCGTTGCCATCGACTTCGGCATCATGGGCCGGATCGACCGCCGCGCGCGCCAGTGGCTTGCCGAGATTCTCTATGGCCTCACCACCGGCAATTATCAGCGCGTCGCCGAAATCCACTTCGAAGCGCAATATGTGCCGAGCTATCACTCGGTCGGCGAGTTCGCGACGGCGCTTCGTGCGGTGGGCGAGCCGATGCGTGGCAAGCCGGTAAAGGAACTGAGCGTCGGCCAGATGCTCGACGGGCTGTTCGCAATCACCCGCGACTTCGACATGCAGACCCAACCGCACCTGCTGTTGCTGCAAAAGACCATGGTGATGGTCGAAGGGATCGCGACGCAGCTCAATCCCGACATCAATATGTGGGACACCGCCGCTCCTTACGTGCGCAGCTGGATCCGCGACGAGCTTGGGCCGGAAGCGGCGGTTGCCGACCGGATCAAGGAAGACACCGAAACGCTGTTCCGCCTGCCTGGCCTGATCCGCCGGCTGGAAGAGAAGTTCCCGCCCAAGGGCGGCGCACCCGAACCCCCGCCGCTTCCAGAAATCCGCCTGATGACCGACCGGAAGGAACGCTCAGGCGGAGGCCTGCTCGGCTACTTCGTTGCAGGGCTGGCGGGGGCAGGCGCTGTATACGGCGCGATGCTCGCCGGGCTGCTCTAGCCTCTGGCGGTCTTCGGCAGAATTCGCGCGCCGACGATGCCGAAAATGCCGAGCAACGCCTCGACCACCATCGGCAGGATGTAACCCTCAAATGCGCCATAAGCGCCAAGCGCGACGAGCCGCGTTGCCAGGGTGACGAACATCAAAGCCGCACCAATGATCAGGGGATCGCTGCGATTGGCCCACGCGCCCCAGATGAAACACGCGCCCGACACTCCGAAAAAGGCGGTCATGTCGGCGCGTATCGAGGTGAGGCCATGCGCGCCTTCAACATCGATCCCGAAATCCGCAGCCGAGCTCACTGGATCGGTGAAGAAGCCGAACCCCATGAATACCAGCAATCCCCCGCCGAGCGTCAAAAGCATCTTGAGCGCTAAAATCATCTGTAAATCCCCTTTAACGCAGCGCCCGGACCGGCGCGATTGCCGTCAATTCGCTGCTCGGCTCTAAGTGCAATTTTAACCATCCTATCGCAAGGAGTCTGCTGGACTTGGCGCGGCTTGATATGACCGCTAGACGGAAACTGACAGACCAAGAACGTGGAGGAAGACCGGGTAGTGAGCGAGGCTGGGCCAAAGATCCTGCTTGTGGTTGGCGGCGGTATCGCGGCCTACAAATCGTGCGAGCTCGTCCGGCTCATCCGCAAGGGCGGGGGCGATGTCACCTGCGTCGTGACCAAGGGCGGGCAGCAATTCGTGACCCCCATGTCGCTTGCCGCGCTCTCCGAAAACCAGGTCTACACATCACTCTTCGATCTCAAGAACGAGGTCGAGATGGGGCATATCGAACTCTCGCGTGAGGCCGACATGATCGTCGTCTGCCCCGCGACCGCCGACCTGATGGCGAAGATGGCAGCAGGCATCGCCGATGACTTGGCCACGACGCTCATCCTTGCGACCAACAAGCCGGTGATGGCGGTTCCCGCGATGAACGTGAAGATGTGGGAGCATGCATCCACACAGCGCAACGTCGAATCGCTGAAGGAAGCGGGCGTCACCGTCATCCACCCGGATGAAGGCGCGATGGCCTGCGGCGAGTTCGGCTATGGTCGCTTGCCCGAACCGCACGCCATCTGGCGCGAAATCGCCGCGCAATTCGGGATCGAGGTTGAGGAAGAAGCGCCTGCGCCGGTCGCGGCCAACGATGCGCCCGCCGAAGAGCTCGAGGTCGAAGCGCTCGAACCCGAGGACGATACCGGATCGACGCTTGGCGGCGGGCTTGGCGGACTGCTTTCCAAGATCATCAATCGCTCGACCGAGAAACGCAGCGCCGAAGAGATCGAGGCCGAACTCGACGCACTGGGCGAAGAGGAACTGCCCGAAGACGTCGAGATCGAGGACGAGGACATCGAGTTCAATCCCGATCTCGAAGGTTCACCTCTCGCGACCAAGGGCAAGGGCAAGGCTGCGCCGCCCATCGATCCCGACGCCATCAACCACGAGGTCGACGAGCGCCGTCTTGCGCCTGAAGTGGTTGAGGAGCCCGAAGAAGAAAAGCCCGCTCCCAAGAAGGTCGCCGCCAAGAAGGTCGCGCCCGAGAAGGCAGCGACTATCGAGGCCGACGAGGAAGAGGTCGCGGGAAGCTTCGACGTCGATGCCTCCTACCGCCCGCTCGATGGCCGCCACGTGCTGGTGACCGCAGGGCCGACCTGGGAATCGATCGATCCTGTGCGCTACATCGCCAACCGGTCGAGCGGGAAGCAGGGCTTTGCCATCGCCGCCGCGGCCGCTGCTCTGGGTGCAGACGTGACGCTGGTCGCAGGCCCGGTTGCGCTCAAGACCCCGGCGGGTGTGAAGCGGATCGATGTTGAAAGCGCCGAAGAAATGTCGACTGCAGTCAAGCGGGCACTGCCAGCCGATGTCGCAGTCATGGTTGCAGCGGTCGCCGACTGGCGGCCCAAGGAATATCGCGACGAAAAGATCAAGAAGCGCGGCTCTGCACCTCCGGCTCTCATGCTCACCGAAAACCCCGACATCCTTACCAATCTCGCAGGCGCATCGAATCGTCCTGAACTCGTGGTCGGCTTTGCCGCCGAAACCGACGACGTGCTCGCCAATGCCAAGCAGAAGCGCAAGCGCAAGGCGTGCGACTGGATCGTTGCGAATGATGTCTCTGGCGACGTCATGGGCGGCGACGACAACCTCGTCCACATCGTCAGCGCAGACGGCGTCGAAAAGCTCGACAAGATGCCCAAGGGCGAAGTCGCGATGGCGCTGGTCGAACGGATCGCTGCAACCTTGAAGGCCGAAGCCGCAGAATGACCGGTCCCGTGCAAGTCGAAGTCAAGCGCCTCCCGCATGGCGAGGGCCTCCCACTCCCGGCCTACGCCACCGATGGCAGCGCCGGCATGGATATTGTCAGCGCCGAGGACGTGACCATCGCGCCCGGAGCGCGCGACGCGGTTGCCACCGGGCTTTCTGTTGCGATCCCGCAAGGCTTCGAGATTCAGGTGCGTCCGCGCTCAGGTCTCGCGTTCAAGCACGGGATCACAGTTCCCAACACGCCGGGCACAATCGATTCCGATTATCGCGGCGAATTGAAGGTCCTGCTGATCAATCACGGCAGCGAGGACTTTGCGATCGCGCGCGGCGACCGGGTCGCGCAGCTGGTGCTCGCCCCGGTGGTCCAGGCCGCATGGTCCGAAGTCGACGAACTCGACGCGACCCAGCGCGGCGAGGGCGGTTTCGGCTCGACCGGCGGACACGCCAAGCTCTAGAAAACTTGACCTGTAAGGTGATACGCGGCATTTGCGCCTCACGTCCACACAGGGATTTTATGTTCGAGATTGTGAACTGCTGAACCGGTTTCGCGCGTTGATTGCGCGCTGGAAACCGATTGCCCCGCCTCCCGCCCGATGCGCCGGAAGAGCGGCTCTCAGCATACCCAATCGGGACAATTTCATTGAACATTTCCAAAAACGAGCAGCGCGTGCTGCACGTCCTCGCGCAGGGCGGGCTGATCCGCTTTGATCGCGACCATCGCGGGAAAGTGACAGGCGTCGATTGCTTCAACCGCGAGGGCTTGCGCATTGCCGATTGCAGCTTGCCTGTCTTCGAGCGGCTTCGAAAACGTCGGCTCATCCGCAGCCGCAGCGGCAAACCATACCGCATCACGCGCGAAGGGCTGCTAGCGGTGCGTGCTCAGCTCGACAACCGATGAGCCTCGCGCGCTTTGCAGGCATGAAAAAGGGCGGCGCTGATCCC
The DNA here is from genome assembly GCF_057364915.1 of Erythrobacter sp. S158. Taxonomy (NCBI): domain Bacteria; kingdom Pseudomonadati; phylum Pseudomonadota; class Alphaproteobacteria; order Sphingomonadales; family Erythrobacteraceae; genus Erythrobacter; species Erythrobacter sp. S158. The sequence continues at coordinate 90,738 of NZ_CP200279.1, forward strand.
TTGCGCCGCCCTTTCTTCCCGTCCGTGGGCATTCCCAGTTAGCCCATGGCGGTTGTTATCGTGCCGGTCTGACCGTCTTACCATCTTCCTTGATCGTAATGCGAAGAGTTTCACCATTGCTTCCAGGGAAGTCGGTGAAAATCGCGTCGACGAGGTTCGGGACCAGTGACTGCAGGCGATTCGAACGCGAAACGGCTTGTGCGGAACCTTCGAAAAGGCGCTCGCCCGTTGCGGTGTTGTCGATCTTCAGATCGATGTCCGAGGTATAAACGGTGTAGCTGCGAACCTGCGGTCCGGCGAGGAACGGATCGTAGAAGCCAAACGCATAGGCGCGGCGGAAACCGAAACCGCCAAAGCCGCCCCATGGTCCGAAGAATGGGTCGCCGGCAAGGCCGTTGCTGCGGATGCGTTCGCGGCCATTGTCGACCCCGTAATCGAAGCGAACCAACAGGTTAGCGTTCTCTGCAGTTGCCGCGCGGTTATAGCCAAGCTCTGCCATTTCGGCAGCAACCATGTCGGCATAAAGCGCGAATTCCAGCCCGCCTGCGAGCGTGGGATCTTCGGCCACGACGGCAAAGGTCTGACCCTGCGGAGCGGGCAGTTGCGCCTGGAAGCGCGAGACGTCAGCCTTGAATGATGGAGCACATGCGGCGAGCGTAGCTGTCGCTATTCCTGCCAGAGCAAGGCGGGAGAGGCGACTGAAACGGTTCGAACGCGATGACATAGCAATACGGTTCATGACATATCCTTCAGTGTTTCGCCAGTGCGACCCAAATGCAGGACGCACCGGCAGGTGTGCCAGTGACCGTGCGCCATTCCCTTCAATGCGTGTCGAGGCTGAACGCGGGCGCTTGTACGCGGCCCTGCTGTCAGCCTTTCTACGACCCCTTAATGATGACCCTATCGATCAGGCGATCACTGTTGCGGCGCACAATAACTTGTTGTGCTGAACCGAAATTGAACGTTTTGCTCGGCCACCCGGCCTAGGCCAATGAGCGCCAATCAGCTGTGCGCTCAGCCGCGCACCAGACCCAGCGCCTTGTAGGCGGCATCGAGCGTCGGTAGCCCGTGCTCGCGTGCCTGCGCCGCGCCGCGCGCAAGAATGGCGTCGAGCGCTTCCTGATCGTCCTTGAGCTCCATGAAGCGCGCATTGATAGGACGCAGGGTTTCCACGAGCACTTCGCCCAGCGCAGGCTTGAACGCGCCAAAACCCTGTCCGCCATGTTCGGCGAGGACGTCCGCGGTGCTCTTACCGGTCAGAGCGGCGTAGATTCCCACGAGGTTCTTTGCCTCGGCGCGGTCCTCGAGGCCCTTTTCTTCCGACGGAAGGGGCTCGGGGTCGGTTTTGGCCTTCTTGACCTTTTTCATCACCGTGTCGGGATCGTCGGTAAGGCTGATGCGGCTCATGTCCGACGGGTCCGACTTGCTCATCTTGGCCGTGCCGTCGCGCAGGCTCATGATGCGCGCGGCGGCTGGCGGGATGTAAGGCTCGGGCAGCGTGAAGAGCGGTGCGTCTTCGGCGCAGAAGTCGTTGTTGAACTTCTGCGCGATGTCGCGGGCAAGTTCGAGATGCTGCTTTTGATCCTCGCCCACAGGAACGTGCGTCGCCTGATAGAGCAGTACGTCTGCGGCCTGCAGGACGGGGTAGGTGAAGAGCGCAATCGACTGGCCCTCGCGGTTCTTGCCCGCCTTGTCCTTCCACTGCGTCATGCGATTGAGCCAACCCATCCGGGCCGTTCCGTTTAAAAGCCATTGCAGCTCTGCGTGAGCGGGAACCTGCGCCTGGTTGAACAGGATCGTCTTGGATGGATCGACCCCGCAGGCCACCAGCGTCGCCACCATTTCGCGGGTGTTCTTTGTCAGCTCTGCCGGGTCATGCGGCTGAGAAAGCGCGTGCAGGTCGGCGAGGAAAATGAAACACTCGCCGTCTGCGGAATGCGCCTCGTCCTGCAACTTCACGTAATTGACGATCGCGCCAAGATAGTTGCCGAGATGCGGTTTACCGGTGGGCTGGATGCCAGAGACGACACGCATGATACTACTTTGCTTTCTTCGTAAGGGTGGCGATGCGCTGCCGGTCGATGGCGCCGGTGGCGAAAGCGAGGCCGAAATAGACGATGGCGGCAGCCGCGACGAGCGCCGCGAGCGCGCCCAGCCGGGCGAACAGCCCTGCCGAATACCAGTCCGTTAGCAGGTCGTTCGTGTAGAACAAGGCCGCGCCCATGGCCGCCGCGGCCAGCACCTGACGCGCGATGCGAAGAAGCAGCACGCCCGGAATGCGATAATGCCCGCGCGCAGCCAGCACGACGAGCAGGAAGGCGACGTTGATCCAGGCGCCGATCACGCTGGCGAAGGCCACCCCGACGACGCCATAGGTGTCGAGCACGAGAATGCAGGTCGTTATGAATACGCCCAGCGAGATAAAGGCTGCGACCACCGGCGTTTTGGTGTCGGCGCGGGCGTAGAAGTTGGGCACCAGCACCTTCACCAGCACATAGGCGGGAAGGCCGAGCACGAGCGCCGCGAGCACTTCTCCGGTGGCGCTCGCATCTGCAAGATCGAAGCGGCCTCCCTGGAAGATCATCGTCACGAAGGCTTCCGCACAGATCGCCAGTGCGACGGCAGCGGGGATCGTCAGCAACATCGAAAGCTCGATGGCGTCGGACTGGATGCGGTCCGCGCCTTCCTTGTTCTCGCCCCCCACGAACTTCGAAAGCGTCGGCAGGATCGCGGTCGACAGCGCAATGCCGATGATACCGAGCGGCAATTGGTTCAGGCGGTCGGCATAGTTCATGTAGCTGACCGAGCCGTCCTCAAGCTGGTTGAGGAAGTAGAGCTGGACCAGCGTGTTGATCTGATACGCGCCGCCGCCAATCGCTGCGGGAAGAGCAATGATGCCGAGGCGCTTCACTTCAGGCGTGATGCGCGGCCACAGGAGCTTTGGCCTGAAGCCCTCGACCCGCGTCCAGTAATACAGCCACGCAAGCTGCATCACCCCCGCGCCCGTCACCGCCCACGCGATGCCGTAGGCGATCTGCTCGACGCTCGCCCCGGTGTTGTCGGCAAACCATTCGCCCGTAAGCAGCGCCGCGATCAGGACGATGTTGAGGATGATCGGAAAGCTTGCTCCGGGCGCAAAACGCGAGACGCTGTTCAGCATACCTGTAAACAACGTCACGAGGCTGACGAGGATGATATAAGGGAACATGATCCGCGCGAAATCGACCGCGAGCGGATAGGTTTCCGGATCGACCGGCTTCTCGCTCAGGAGCCAGATTACCCCCGGCATCGCGATCTCGAACACCGCGACCAGAGCGATCAGCACGGGGAGGAAAACGCTCAGCACATCGGCGCTGAACGAGCGGGCTTCTTCCAGCCCTTTTTCCGGGTCGTCATGACCGTGCAGCCGCTTAGAGAACATCGGCACGAAGGCGGCCGAGAACGCACCCTCGGCGAACAGGCGGCGAAAGACATTGGGGATGATGAATGCCTGAAACCACGCGTCGGTCACCGCATTGGCGCCAAGGACGCGCGAGAAGATCATCTCGCGCGCCATTCCGGCAATACGGCTGAGCATAGTCAGGGACCCGATGGTCCCGACATTTTTGAGCAGGCTCATCCCTAAAGGCCCGCGTTCAGATCCAGCTTACGCGTCGCCCGAAGGAGCTGGCGGGGTGTCGCCACCTGCGCCCGCTTCCTGCTGGCGGCGTGCCTGGAGCTGCTGGATGTAGAGGCCGTTGAAGTCGATCGGATCGACGTTCAATGGCGGAAACCCTGCATCGCGCACGGCGTCGGAAACGACGCGGCGGGCGAACGGGAAGAGGATGCGCGGTGCTTCGGCGAAGAGGAAGGCGTGCGCCTGCTCATCGGGAATGTTGCGCAGGCCGACGAGGCCGCAATAGGAAAGCTCGACAATGTAGGCCGGGCCCTTGTCGGTGGTGGCGGTGACGTTGATCTTCAGCTCGACTTCGGTGACCTGCTCGCCCTTGGGCTGAGCACCGATGTTGAACTGAACGTCGACCTTGGGCTGGTCGGTCCACTGGAAGACTTCGGGCGCATTCGGATTTTCGACCGACATGTCCTTCACATACTGGGTGATGATCCCGGCTGCCGGCTGGTTGTCAGCGCCGTTTGCGCCTGCGCCCGGATTGTTGAGGTCGGTGAGAATGTCGCCTTCTTCGGCCATGGTCATAAGTCTTTCGTGTGGTGGTCTGATATTGCCCCGCGCGGCCAGCTGACCCAGCCTGTGCGATGCGTTGATCTCGTCAAGGGCGCGCGCCTAGCAGGGGCGGGTGATAGAGGCAATGGGCAGCCGCTCAGGCGAAGGTCTCACGCCAAGCGGCTCAATATTGCGCCATCACGGCACCACTTCGCGCCGAACTGCATCCGATTTGACGTTGGCGAATTGAATTTGATGCCTATTTATGGGACGAGACGCATCTGGCTGGAACAGTCGCCGTAACTATGTATTGTTAGGGTGACGCTGTCGGTAAGATAGCTGTCTGGACAAGATCAGGTGTGTCGCCCCACGCCGAAAGGGTATCAAGGTACTAACGTGATTCTAGAAATCGTCATCCTCGCCATGATTGCAGCCTTTCTGGGGCTGAGGCTTTATTCCGTGCTCGGCCGCCGTGCAGAGCATGAAGAGGAATCGGTACCCCAACGTTTCGATGCCGGTGACAAGCCTCAGGCACAGCCGCCGATCGCCGGTAAGCCCGCGCAACCCGCTCCGCAGCGCTCCATCGAACTCGAAGGCGTCATGCCTGCGGTTGAACGCGGCGTGCGTGAAATCGCCAGTGCCGACCGTTCGTTCGACATTGGCCAGTTCATGGACGGCGCGAAGGGCGCTTACGAAATGGTCCTCGAAGCGTTCTGGGAAGGTGACAAGGAAACCCTGCGCGAATTGTGCGATGACGATGTCTATGCCGGTTTCTCCGCTGCGATCGACGCGCGCGAGGAAGCTGGGCAAACGCTAGACAACAAGCTGATCCGTATCGAAGAGACGCGAATCCACTCGGCTTCGATGGACGGCCGCATGGCCCGCATCGCGGTGCTGTTCGTCGCCGACATCGCTGCGGTGACGCGCGACAAAGATGGCGTCGTTGTCGCTGGTTCGCTCGACGATGCAATCGAAAGCCGCGACGTGTGGACCTTCTCGCGCAATATCGGCTCGCGCGATCCCAACTGGGTTCTCGACGAAACCGACGAAGGCTGATCCTTCGTGTGGGGCGGGCGCGCGTCTGATGCCGGGGTGATCTGGCTCGGCGGGCCCGACACCAAAACCCGCAGTTTCAAATCGGTCGGCGCAGGGCTTGGCACTGCGCTCACCGCGCTTGTTCTGCTCACCGCCTGCATCCGCCTCGTTCCTGAAAGCAATCCGCCGCGCCCCGTGGTGACAACGCCGCCGCCAGCAGTCGCTGCCGCCAGCGCCGCGCTCGCCGGGGTCGTGCGAGGGCCAAGCGTCGGCGCGCTTCGTCTAAACCGCGAGAATGCCGGGACTGCGCTTGCAAGCTACATCGAAAGCTGCCCGCAATTGCTTGCGCGCGAAGATCGCAGCGGTCTTGCCTATGGCGCAGACTGGCGCCCATCGTGCGAAGCCGCGGTGGGCTGGCCGGTCAGCGATGCGCCGCGCTTCTTCCAGCAACACTTCGAAACCGCGCGCATCGGCGATGGCAGCGCGTTCGCTACCGGCTATTTCGAGCCGGAGATCCTAGGCAGCCGAACCCGCCGTCCCGGATATGACGTGCCCGTTTATGCGATGCCCGACGATCTAGTGCGCGCATGGCCTGCCGACACACCCGCCTCCGAGCGAGAGGGCCGCGCACCGCTTGGCCGCTATGACAGCGATGGTAATTTCGTGCCCTATTATGAACGGGCCGAGATTGAGGACGGCGCGCTCGAAGGCCGCGTTCCGGTAATCGGCTGGGCAGCGGACCCGGTCGAATTCTTCTTCCTGCAGATCCAGGGCTCGGGCCGCCTGCGCTTGCCTGACGGTGAAGTCATTCGCATCGGTTATGCCGGGCAGAACGGGCGCGGCCATACCGGTATTGGCGGCGTCATGCGCGAGCGCGGGCTTCTGGGCGATGGGCCGGGCCAATATCCCGGATCGATGCAAGGGATCATGGCCTATATCCGCGAAAATCCGCGTGAAGGCCGCGAGCTCATGCGCCTCAACAAAAGCTGGATTTTCTTCCGCGAGTTGCGCGGCGACGGGCCTCTCGGCGCTTTGGGCGTCCCTGTCCGGCGCGAGGCTTCGGTGGCTGCGGACCCCGCCTTCGTGCCGCTCGGCGCTCCGGTATGGCTCGACCTCGACCGTGATGTCGCGGACGGGCTCTGGATCGCGCAGGACACGGGCGGCGCAATCAAGGGCGCGAACCGCTTCGACACCTTCTGGGGTGCGGGCGCCGATGCGCGCGAAATCGCGGGCGGGATGAGCGCGCGCGGGTCCGCGCTCCTGCTGCTGCCCAAGGGCACTGTCGCGCGTCTCAACGACCAGCAATGAGCATCCCGCGCGGCCTTTCGGAAGCGGAGCAGACCGCATGGGCGCGGCTTGCCCAAAGCGTGACACCGATGCCGGGCAAGCGTGTGCCGCCGCAGCCTTCATCCGACACACCTGCGAGGCAGGCTATCAAACCTACCCCGCCAAAGCCGCAGCCTGTCAAAGCCCGGCCCGCTCCGGCGACCCAAGCGCGGCGTCAGCCTGTTCCTGCACCGCCGCGCCGGATCAAGCCCGATCCGGGGCTCGATTCGCACTGGAACCGCAAGCTCAAGGCGGGCCAGATCGCGCCCGACTACACGCTCGATCTGCACGGTCACTCGCTTGACACTGCCTATAGCCGGATCATGGATGGGATCGATCAGGCGCGTAGCATGGGAGCGCGCGTGGTGCTGGTGATTGCGGGGCGGGAGCGGCCTGCTGACCCTGCCGACCGGGCGACCAAGCGCGGCGCGATCCGGGCCAAACTGCTCGACTGGCTTGCCGCGAGCCGTCATGCCGATGCCATCGCTGCGGTCCGGCGCGCCCATATCCGCCATGGAGGCGAGGGCGCGCTTTATCTGGTGCTTAAACGCCAGCGCTGAATGCGTCTCACCAGAACAGCATCACGTTCATCAGGCGGCCCGGAATGACGAAGCTGAAGATGCCGGGGATCATCAAAGCGCCGAGGAACAAGCTGACGATCTCCGCCTTGTGTGCCTTGATGTCGCCAGCGCGCGCGGTCTTCACGATCAGCCATGATGCGCGGTAGGTGAAAGGCACGAAGATGTGGATCCACGACAGCGCCATGCCGTCATGGATGAAGAGGGTCGAGGTTGCCGTGATCACCATCAGGGCCACCCAGAGCTTGCCCAGCTGCTTGTGCATCGGCGTGCCCTTGCGCGCCACCAGCAGGTAAAGGCCAAGCGGCACGCATGGGATGACGGTCGCGACGTGAAACATGACCGCGATGTTTCCGAGATGCGGCAGGTCCGGCGTGAATCCAAGCAGCGCGCGGGCGATGGCGAGAATGCAGATAGCCGTCATCAGCGTTCCCGACACCAGCACCAGAGCGCGCGTCACCGGGCCGAGGTCCATCATACCAGCAGGCTCGTTGTAGCGTTTGAGGGCTGCGAAGGGATTGGAAGTGATGGCGGCGGTCATGGCTGTTTCTCCGTTTCGGTAAGCTGTTGCAGCCACACTGCCGCCTGCCCGTTCACCGGCAATCGCCCCTTCGCGGATCGGCGCGCAGCTTCGTGAAATGGCGCGCAAAAGCCCCGGAAACCCGCCATTTGCCACTTTACGAAGCGCGAACGGGCAGGCATTTCTGGCTCATGGGAAACGCTTCACGCGAACAGTCGATGGGCACGGGCACGGGCACGGGCATGGGCAAAGGCAGGCTGTTCCTGCGCAAGACTTTGTCCGACCTCGCGATCATGGCGGTGATCGGCGTCTTCCTTGCCGTGATCGGTCCCTTCGGTTCGATTGAGCAGCCGCTCGCGGTGCGGCTCATCTCATGGCTTGCCTTCGCCTTTGCCGGTTATGCGATCTATTCGCCGATGGGCTTCTTCGTGGACCGCGCGCACGAGGCGCTCGACCTGCCGGTTGCGCCCCTGTGGTTCGTCGGAGTGCTGGTGGCGACGGTGCCGATGACCGCGCTCGTCTATATCGTGCAGTACATGCCCGACTGGCCAACGATGCCGCCGCTAGAGGAGGCGTTGACCACGTACTTCTATGTGTTCGTGATCGGCGGGGCGGTGACGCTGCTTTTCAATGTGCTCGGCGCGCGCGGCAATGATGCGCCGCCGGAACCCGAGGATCGGATCGAGGATGTCGTGGTCGACGGCAGCGCCGAGGTGCAGTCAGCCCAAAGCGAAGTCAGCCGCGCAGAGAACCCGCTGCTCGACCAGTTGCCCGCAGAACTCGGCAGCGACGTGATCGCGCTCGAGATGGAGGACCACTATGTGCGCGTCCACACGCCGCTCGGCTCTGAGCTTGTGCTGATGCGGCTGCGCGATGCGATGGTGCATGTCTCGCAAGTCGAAGGGCGGCAGGTGCACCGCAGCTGGTGGGTCGCGCGCCTCGCGGTCGAAGACGTGAAGCGCGAGGGACGCAATGTGCGCCTGGTGCTCGAAAGCGGGATCGAAGCGCCCGTTGCCCGCGCGCAGGTCAGCGAATTGAAGGCCGCCGGCTGGATCTAGCTGCGCGCTGGCCTCAGCATCGGCGTCATCACCGGCGAAGAACCATGCTGGATCTCACCAATCGCTTCGAAACCGTGGCGCTCATAAAGCGAGATGTTCCGTGGGTTCGAGGATTCAAGATAAGCGGGCATTGCGCTTTCATCGACCACTGCAAGCGCATGCTTCATCAGCGCCGCACCGAGGCCGTGTCCGGTTGCAAAGGGATCGGCTGCGATCATCGGCAGATACCAGCACGGTTCCGTGGGATGATAGTCCTCCATCTGCGCCATGAAGGTGCCGATTTCCTCCATCCGTTCAGGCGCAACGCTCTGCGCCGCGAGCATCTGCATGCGCTCGCCATCAGGTTCGACCTCGGGCGGGAGCCAGAGGGCCGCTGCGCGCCCGCATTGGGTCTGGTAGACCGTCCCGTGCGAAAAGCCATTTCCGCCAAAGGCATCGACGAATTGCGGCTGGATTTCGAGATAGGTCGCAGGGTCGGGCCAAACCCAGCGCGCCACCGGATCGGTCGCAAAGCCGAGCGTGATGGTCTTGAGGACCGCATCGCGCCGATCCTCTCCCGCTGCGATGACTGATAATGGCTGCATTCGCTGCTCCCGTCCGCCACTCCCGTCTGGGCGTGCGCTGCGCCAGCAATAACGCTGCGCCCCGACACAAGAAAGGCCCCCGGTCTTCCTTTCCTTGAGGGAGGAAAGCCGGGGGCCTCTTGCGACCCTGACCAAGTGTGCAATCGCGGTCAGGGTGGGGGGCTGGTCGAACCGGTCGATCAGATGTCGAAGCAGCCTGCGTTCATGACCTTGGTCCATGCTGCAACGAAGTCGTGCACGAACTTCTCTTCCGCGCCGCTCTCGGCATAGACTTCGGCCTGGGCGCGAAGCTGCGAGTTGGAGCCGAAGATGAGGTCGGTGCGCGTGGCGCGGTACTTCTCTTCGCCTGATGCGCGATCGGAGCCGACATACTCTTCATCACCCGAACCATCGACCGGAGCCCACTTGGTGCCCATGTCGAGCAGGTTTGTGAAGAAGTCGGGGGTCAGCTGTCCGACGCGGTCGGTGAAGACGCCGTGCTTGCGGTTGCCGCTGTTCGCGCCGAGCACGCGCATCCCGCCGACCAGTACGGTCGTTTCGGGGATCGACAGGCCGAGTAGGTGCGCCTTGTCGATCAGCATGTCCTCGGTTTTCACGTTGGCCTTGGTCTTGAGGTAGTTGCGGAAGCCATCGGCGAACGGCTCTAGCGGCTCGAAGCTTTCGGCATCGGTCTGCTCTTCGCTCGCATCGCCGCGTCCGCCGGTGAAGGGCACGCTGACGTCGAAGCCTGCATCCTTGGCAGCCTTTTCAACCGCTGCCGTCCCGGCAAGCACGATCGCGTCGGCCATGCTCATCGAACCGCGATGCTCGTCGATCTTGGCAAGCACCTTGGCAAGCTCATCGGGATCGTTCGCGGCCCAGCCGTTTTGCGGGGCAAGGCGCACGCGCGCTCCGTTCGATCCGCCGCGATGATCGGACTTGCGATAGGTCGAGGCCGAGGCCCACGCCGCTTTCACCAGCTCGCTGACCGTCAGGCCCGATCCAAGGATCGCATCCTTGAAGGCCGAGACATCGGCGTCCGAAGGCGCGGTGCCAGCGGGAACAGGGTCCTGCCAGATGAGGTCTTCTGCGGGGACTTCAGGACCCTGATAGCGGACCTTGGGGCCCATATCGCGGTGGCACAGTTTGAACCATGCACGGGCAAAGGCGTCGTCGAGCTGCTCGGGGTTCGCGTGGAAGCGCTCGGAAATCTTGCGATATTCCGGGTCCATCTTCAGCGCCATGTCGGCGGTGGTCATGATGGTTGGCACTTTCTTCGACGGATCGCGCGCATCGGGAGCCATGTCTTCGGGGTCAGGGTTGATCGGCGTCCACTGCTGCGCACCAGCCGGGCTGTGCGTGAGTTCAAAGTCGTACTTGAACAGCAGGCGGAAATAGTCGTGGCTCCACGAGGTCGGGTTGTTCGACCACGAACCTTCGATCCCTGAGGTCGTGATGTGGCCTTTGCCGATCTCTTCGGCGTCATGCAGCCAGCCAAAGCCTTGATGCTCCAAGTGCATGCCTTCGGGCGCTTCGCCGAACGTGTCTGCGGGCTGAGCGCCGTGGGCCTTTCCGAAAGCGTGGCCGCCTGCGGTGAGAGCGACGGTTTCCTCATCGTTCATCGCCATGCGGGCGAAGGTTTCACGCATGTCGCGCGCGCTTTCGAGTGGGTCGGGATTACCGCCCGGGCCTTCGGGATTGACGTAGATGAGGCCCATCTGGATCGCGGCAAGGGGGTTTTCGAGCGCCCTGCCTTCATCGGGGATGATGCGCGTTTCTGCGCCGGTATCGACCCATTTCTCTTCGGTGCCCCAATAGACCATTTCGGGCTCGAACACGTCGGCGCGGCCACCGCCGAAACCGAAGACCGGACCGCCCATGCTCTCAATCGCGACATTGCCCGCGAGGATGTAGAGGTCGGCCCAGCTGATGCCCTTGCCGTATTTCTGCTTGATCGGCCAAAGCAGGCGGCGGGCCTTGTCGAGATTGCCGTTGTCCGGCCAGCTGTTGAGCGGGGCAAAACGCTGCTGGCCTGAGCCTGCACCGCCGCGACCGTCACCGGTTCGGTAGGTGCCTGCCGCGTGCCAGGCCATGCGGATGAAGAACGGGCCATAATGACCATAATCAGCCGGCCACCAATCCTGGCTGTCGGTCATCAGCGCGGTCAGATCATCCTTCAGCGCCTGATAGTCGATCGCATTGAAGGCGCTCGCATAGTCGAAGTCCTCGCCATAGGGGTTGGCGGACTTGCCTTCTTCGGTCAGCAGGTCGAGCTGAGTTGTCTCGGGCCACCAGTCCATATTGGTCCGGCCCAGCAGCGTGCGGGTTCCGCCATCGCCGTGGAACGGGCAACCACTCATTTCACCAGTCTTCGCGTCCATGAAATCTCTCCTCTCGCGTGGTCCCCTGTTGGGGACTCGGAATATCCGATTGGGATGACAGGAGGATGATGGAGGGGCTTTGATCAGTCCAATCGATTAAAGTGCGAAGATTGATTGGATTTTGCGATTGCAGCCTTGGTTGGTCTTCGACCGGATGCGCGACAAGGTAGCAAGCTTGAGCTGGATCGACACCAAAGGTGTTGCAAGGGCGACGGCCCGCCCACAGCGGGGCCGCAGCGCAGCGGAGGGCGTCAAGCGAGGACGCTCGCCCGGATGGGCGAGCGCAAAGCCAATCACGCAGCCTGTGCGATTTCGTCGACCGGCTCGTTGCGGATGAGGTAGTCGAATGCGCCGAGGCCTGCGGTTGCGCCGGTGCCCATTGCAACGACGATCTGCTTGTCCTTCACCGTGGTCGCATCGCCTGCGGCATAGATGCCGGGCAGGTTGGTTGCGCCGTGGTCGTCAACAATGATCTCGCCGAATTTCGACAATTCGAGGCCGGTGTCGGCAAGCCATTCGGTGTTGGGCACAAGGCCGATCTGGACGAACACGCCTTCGAGTTCGATCCGGCGCTCATTGCCGCTCTCGCGGTCTTTGAGGACGAGGCCGTTCACCCTTGCGCCGTCGCCGGTGATCTCGGTCGTCTGGCCGCTCGTGATGATCTCGACGTTGTCCATGCTGCGCAGCTTTCGCTGGAGCACTTCGTCAGCGCGCAGCTTCGCGTCGAATTCGATCAGCGTCACGTGACCGACGATCTTGGCGAGGTCGATGGCTGCTTCGACACCCGAATTGCCGCCGCCGATCACCGCGATGCGCTTGCCCTTGAACAGCGGGCCGTCACAGTGCGGGCAGTAGGCAACGCCCTTGTTGCGGTATTCGGCTTCGCCCGGAACGCCAAGATTGCGCCAGCGCGCGCCGGTCGAGAGGATGAGGGAGCGCGACTTCAGCACCGCGCCATTCGCCAGCGTCACTTCATGCATGCCGCCAGCTTCCTTGGCCGGACGAAGCTCGGTCGCGCGGGCGAGGTCCATCATGTCGATTTCGTTTTCAGCCACCTGCTTCTTCAGGTCGTCGGAAAGCTTGGGGCCTTCGGTGTAGGAGGTGCCTGGCAAGTTCTCGATGCCGAGCGTGTCCTGCAACTGGCCGCCAAAGCGTTCTGCCGCGATGCCGGTCCGGAAACCCTTGCGCGCGGTATAGATCGCCGATGCCGCACCTGCGGGCCCGCCACCGATGATGAGCACTTCAAACGGGTCCTTGGCCGAAAGCTTTTCGGCCGCCTTCTCGTCGGCGCCGCTGTCGAGCTTGGAGAGGATCTCTGCGAGCTCCATCTTTCCGTTGTAAAAGCTCTCACCGTTGAGGAAGGTCGCCGGAACTGCGAGAACGCCGCGTTCTTCGACTTCATCCTGGAAGGTTCCGCCTTCGATGAGTGTCGCTGTGATATGCGTGTTCTCAAGCGCCATCAGCGTCAGAGCCTGCACCACGTCGGGGCAATTGTGGCAGCTGAGCGAGAAGAACATTTCGAACTCGTAATCGCCTTCGAGCGCACGGACCTGTTCGATCAGGTCGGCGTCGACTTTAGGCGGGTGACCGCCAGCCCACAGCAGCGCGAGCACCAGCGAGGTAAATTCATGGCCCATCGGAAGGCCGGCAAACCGCACCCACTTGTTCGCATCCGATGCACGGCGGATGATGAAGCTGGGCTTCCTTTCATGCGTGCCGTCGAAAGAGGCGGTGACCATCTCGTGCAACTCGGCAATCTCGGTCAGCAATTCGCGGGTCTGCGCGGACTTCTCGCCTTCGTCCAATGATGCGACGAGTTCGATCGGCTCGCGAAGATTGGCGAGATATTGCTTGAGCTGGGTTTGCATGTTTGCGTCGAGCATGGGCGTACACCTTTGCCTGAGAAAACGTGGGGCTCCGGCGCGAGGCGCGCCGAATGCGGAAATGTGAGAAAAAAAGCCCGGAGCCTGACTTTGGGGGGAGGGGGAGGGTCAGGCCCCGGGCTTCAAACGACCCGGTATAAGGCCGGGTAAAGGTGGGCGGCGCGGCGAGAGAGGGAGGGGAGAGGAGCCGCGCGCGCCCTATCTGTGTTATCTAAACTCAGATCTTGCCAACTAGATCCAGAGAAGGTGCAAGAGTTTCGCTTCCTTCTTCCCATGCGGCCGGGCAAACCTGGCCGGGATTGTCGCGAACATACTGAGCAGCCTTGATCTTGCGGGTCAGTTCGTTGGCATTGCGGCCGACGCCTTCGCAGGTGATTTCCATGATCTGGATGACGCCGTCGGGGTCGACCACGAAGGTTGCACGATCGGCAAGGCCGACGCCTTCACGCAGCACGCCGAAGTTGTTTGAAAGGACATGCATCTGGTCACCGAGGAACGGGAACTTGAGCTTGCCGATCTTTTCCGAGGTGTCGTGCCATGCCTTGTGGCTGAAGTGCGTGTCGGTCGAAACCGCGAAAACTTCGACGCCCATCGACTGGAGCATTTCGTACTTTTCGCCGAGATCTTCGAGCTCGGTCGGGCAGACGAAGGTCCAGTCAGCCGGATAGAAGAAGAAAACCGACCACTTGCCTTCGAGATCCTTCTCCGAAACGTCGTAGAAGTCTTCGCCAGCCTTGAAGGCCGTTGCGGTGAAAGGTTTGATGGTCGAACCGATGATACCCATGGGTGTGTTTCCTCGTTGAGTTGGAAGTTAAATGAAGAGGTCGGGAATTTGTTCCCGGCCCAAATAGGGATTGATGCGCTGCACAAAAATTGATTGTTGCGATTGCGAAGATCGGGATTTTCAATCACGAATTCGGGAACCATCGAAACACTCGATAAAAGCGTGCTACACCCTTTCACGAACAGGCATAGGCTAGGGGGAGAGTGACGATGGCAACTCCGGAAGAAATGGCTGCGAGCATGATTGCCAACATGCCGGAAAAGACCGGCAAGCCGCTTGAAGAGTGGCTCGGCATCGTGGCGAAATCAGGTCTCGACAAGCACGGCAAGATCGTAGCCATGCTTAAAAGCGATCACGCGATGACGCATGGTTTTGCCAACCTCGTCGCAGCCAAGGCGCTTGCCAGCGATGAGGAGGTCGACCTCGTCGCCTCGCAATATTCGGGCGCAAAGGCAGAACTGAAGCCGATCCACGATGCGATCATGGACTTTGCCAAAGGCCTTGGCAGCGATGTCGAGGTCGCGCCCAAGAAAGCGAGCGTGTCGCTGCGCCGCAAGAAGCAATTTGCGCTGATCACCCCTGCGACCAAGACACGGGTCGATTTAGGGCTGGCTCTCAAGGGCGATGAACCTGCCGGGCGGCTGGAAAAAGGCGATGCGATGTGCAGCCACCGCGTCAGGCTCACCAGCGCGGGCGAGTTCGACGACGAGGTAAAGGGCTGGATGAAGGACGCCTACACCCGCGCAGACTGACCTATTCGGACTTGCGCGCGTAGGTGGCATCGGGCGCGAGCACTTCGATGCTATCGCGGTCATATTGCGCAAGCACGTCTTCCCAGCCCCATCGCACTTGCCAGCCGAACTCACGCTGTGCGGCGCTTGCATCGTAAACGCGGTCGATGGTGCGAGGCAGCGCCCAGCCCCGCCGATCGAATGCTTCGGCAAGAGCAGGGGCGCGCTGGCGGATCACCTCGGGGGCGTTCACGGCGAGGCCTTGGCAATCCTCTTTGGTAAAAGGCGTCGCGCCGGACAGGATGAAGCGTTCGAATGCGGCGCCCTCGTGAGACAGCGCGAGCGCATGGCCGGTCCCGACATCGCGCGCATCAACCCCGCGGTGCAGGCGGTATAGCGCCATCGCGGGCGCAGGCTCGGGGAAACAGCGCGACATGCGCATCACCCGCACCGGCATGGCCGGGGTGGCGGCTTCTTCCAGCAGCTTCTCCGCTGCAAGCTTGGTGCGGTGGTAGATGCTTTTGGGTTGCGGCTCGGTTGTCTCGTTCACCCACGTGCATTCTCCCGGCGCGATGGCGTGGCCGTAAAGCGCCGTTGTGCTGGTATAGATGAAGCGCTTCACGCCGCTTGCTGCTGCCAGATTGAAGAGGGTGCGCGTGCCCTCGACGTTGATGCGCTCGAACTCGGCCTCGCTCCACACACCCACATGCGGGGCGTGCGGCCCTGCCGTGTGGATCACCGCATCTGCCCCTTCGAGCGCGGGTGCGATCACGTCGGGGTCGGCGCAATCGCCGATGATATGCGTGGTCGAAAAGACGTTGCGGTCGATCCCGACCACCTCGTGCTCGCGGGCCAGTGCGCCGAAGATCGCGCGGCCGATGCGGCCTGATGATCCGGTTAGGACGATCTTCATGGCGCAGTCACCCCCTCTTCAGCGCGCATAGTAGCGCTCGAACAGGTCGGGAAGCGTCTCGGCGGTGCGCGCGATAATGTCAGAGGCGGATTGCGAGCGGCCAAGCACCGACTGGCCGCGCACCAGCGCCATCACCGCTCCCGCGAGTGCTTGCGGGTCGGCGTCATCGGTCAGCGCGCCTTGTTCCTTCCAGCGCTCAAACGCGGCAACCAGCGCGCTGTATTGCACGCCGATGAGCGCGCTCATCTTTTCTCCGATTGCATTGTCAGCGCGGTTGGCAAGTTCCTGTTGCCCTCCGGCGACGAAGCATCCCGCCGGCTGATCTGCGTCCTCAAGCACGGCAAGTTGCGCTGCGAAGAAATCGGTCAAGGCCGCGCGCGGGTCATCGTTATCGAGCGCGGCAAGGAGGTGGCGCGACACCACCAGATCGTAGCGGTCGGCGGCGAGTTCGAACATCGCGTCCTTGTTCCCGAATGCGTTGTAGAGGCTCTGCCGCTTGAGCCCGGTCGCCGCTTCAAGCGTCTGGATCGAGGTCGCCTCATATCCATGCTCCCAGAAGGCCCGCATGATGCTGTCGATGACCTCACCTTTGTCAAAACTCGCTGAGCGCACTTTTTGACCTTTCGTTCAAATTAGTTCTTGACTGCTCGTTCAAGGATGCCTAGCTGAACTTTACCGATCAGTCAAGAAAAGGAGTTTGGACAATGTCAGATACACACACAAACGCTCGCCTAGCCGGGAAGAAAGCCGTCATCACCGGCGGCACCACCGGTCTCGGCCTCGCTTCGGCCAAGCGCTATCTTGAGGAAGGGGCTGAGGTCATTATCACCGGTCGCAAGCAGAAAGGGATCGACGCCGCGCTCGCCGAATTGGGCGCAGGCGCGCACGGCTTCGTCGCCGATTCCACCTCGATCGGCGATCTTCAGGCGCTCGCAACCTTCGCCAAGGACACGTTCGGCGAAGTCGATATCCTCTTTGCCAACGCCGGAAACGGCATGTTCGCACCGATCGACCAGGTCGACGAAGAGCTCTACGCCCGCCAGTTCGACCTCAACGTGAAGGGCGCCTTCTTCACGGTGCAAGCCTTCCTCCCGGTCCTGTCGGGCAACAGCTCGGTCATTATCACCAGCTCGGCGGTCCACGCAAAGGGTGCGCCCGGCGGTACGCTCTACTTCGCCAGCAAGGCCGCGGTTCGCAGCTTCGCTCGCACGATGGCAGCAGAGCTTGGCGGACGCGGTGTCCGGGTCAACACGCTGTCACCCGGCATCGTACCGACCAACTTCTTCGAGAACTCGAACGCCCCGAGCGAGCTGTATCACGACTTCGAAGCCATGGCCGGGCAGGGCGCGCCGCTTGGCCGCGCGGGCAAGCCTGTCGAGATTGCAGAAGTGGCGGTCTTCCTCGCCTCAGACGAAGCCAGCTTTGTCACCGCAGCCGACTATGTTGCTGATGGTGGCTGGATGAACGTCTGATCCGCCAGATCAAAGTCGGGAAAGAAGCGCGGTGGGCCAAGCGGCCTGCCGCGCTCTTTCATTGCGCCGCCGCGATCCGCTTGGCCTCGCGGAAACTCACGAGCCGCCGTCGCTCTTCGTCCCATAGCGTGAGCAGGAACAAACGCGGCGTTTGGCGAAGGGTTATGCGGTTGACCTCGGCAAGCTCGGGATAGGCCTTCAGCACGTCGGGAAGGCGGTAGAACGGGATCCGGCTCATCAGATGGTGCACGTGGTGGATACCGATATTGCCGGTGAACCAGTGCAGCCATCCGGGCAGGTGGAGATAGGAACTCCCCGCGAGCGCATAGGCGTGAAACTCCCAGTCCTCGCGATTGTCCCATGCGGCCTCTTCGAACTGGTGCTGCACGTAGAACAGCCACACTCCGATGGAAGCGGCGGTGACCAGCACGGGCACGAACACCAGCGCAGTGGTGGCGATACCGAAAGCAAAAGCGAGGCCGACAAGGATCGCGGCGGTCACGGCATTGGTCGCAAGGGCGCTCACCCAATAGATCGCTCCTGCTTTCATCAACCCAATGGGCAGCCGGTGGCGCAGCAGGAACAGGTAGGCGGGCCCAAATCCCAGCAGGAACACCGGGTGTCGATACAGCCGATAAAAGCCGCGGGCGATCCGCCCCTTCTGCATGTATTCGTTGACCGTAAGCGTATCGACATCGCCAAACCCGCGCGCATCGAGATTGCCCGTGCTCGCATGGTGCAATGCGTGGCTGCGGCGCCAGCAATCGTAGGGCGTCAGCGTGAACACCCCGATCCCGCGCCCGACCCAATTGTTGCTCCCACGCTTCCGGAAAAACGCCTCATGCCCGCAGTCGTGCTGGATGATGAACAGCCGCAGCAGGAACAGCCCAGCGACCGGCGTCAGCAGAAGCGCGATGTAATACCCCGCCTCCACCGCAAACAGCATAGCCGCAAACGTCGCGGCAAAGGGGAGGAAGGTGACCGCAAGCTCCCATCCGCTGCGGCTGGCGCGCGGGGTGCGAAAACGGGCAAGGGTGCGTGCGATGGCGCGCGGATTGTCGGTGTCGATGCGATCCTGACTGGGGTTCTGATCGTGGTCGGATCTTGCCATGGCGTGTAAATTCTCTCCCGCGCAGCCAGAGGACGCTGCGTGTCCTTGTCCTTCGCCGTGAAGAACGCCGGCGTCAACATGCGCATTAGTCATGACGCATTCGTGAACCCCGTATGCGCGAGCGGTTAGCGGCGAGGTAACAATTATGAGTTTAAAACCCTTGCGGCACAATCGTTTGCGCGAAGGGGAACGCGATGTCTGCTGCGGATGCCAATCTGGGCATGGAAGAATTGCGTCGGCGCGCATGGGAAACCACCGTGCCTGCCAACGGCGACTACCAGGCCCAGGCTGACGAACGGCTCGACTGGCTTGCACAGGCTTCGCCCGAAGAATGGCACCGCTTCGCGATCGGTTTCAACTGGAGCGACGACATCGCGCCGCTTTACTGGATCGCCCGCCAGGAGCAGTGCGAAATGGCGACCGCGCTTCACGTATTCTGGCACGCCTGCCCCGAATGGGAGCTGATGAAGCTTGCGGACAATGAGCCGGTTTACGAGCGCGACGAAGCGATGATGGTCGAATACATCGCCAACCGGATCGCGGCCAAGGGCTACAAGCGCAGAAAGATCGCCTGGGACGCAGAGCCCATGCACAAGCGCGATTTCGAAGACATAAAGAGGTTTGTCTCCAAGATCGACGACCCGCCATGGATGCCTCACCGCGACATGATCAAACCGATCTGGGGCAAGGAAGTGATGGATGGTCCCGAAGCGTGGGAAGAGCGCCCCGAAAACGTGCGCACCGGCTTCTGGCTCGACCTGCCTAAATCCAACATCGTCACGTGGGACATGCGCGAGGCGCGCGACGAGATGCGCCCAACATTCTTCAACCTTTTTGCGATTGGCGGCCTGATCGCCGCAAGCTTCGAATTCATGAACGATCCGGCCAAGTGGTGGCTCCACCTAGTTGGCGCAATTTTTATGATCGGCTGGTGGAGCTGGTGCATCAGCAATTCGACCTCGACGGTGCGGGGCCTCATGCGCTCCGAGATGAAAACCGTACCGACACAGCAGATGGCCATCATCTATCTGGCGCTGATCGCGCTCGGAGGGCTGTGGCTTCAGGCATATTTCGGGCTTAGCGCGCTATTTGCCGAGGCGAAGGACACGAGCTTCGAAGCCCGCGCGATCAAGGCCGCAATATGCGCCCTTTGGATCGCGCCGTTCTGGTTCGGCCTCAGATGGCTGTCGGAGCAGTATACCTACCGCGTCCTGTTCCGCTGAGGGCTTTAGTGTCTACCCAACCTGCGCGGGTTGTTCCCCGCGCTATCGCTTACCCCACCTGAGCGCGATGCATCAGCTTTGCGTCGGCCAGCACCAGCGCCATCATCGCCTCGACCACGGGCGTTCCGCGAATGCCGACGCAGGGGTCGTGGCGGCCCTTTGTGCGGACCTTGGTGGCTTCTCCGTCAGACGTAATCGAGTCCACCGGGGTCAGGATCGAGGAGGTCGGCTTGAACGCCACGCGGCAGACCACCGGCTGACCGGTCGAGATACCGCCCGCCGTGCCGCCAGCATGGTTGCTTGCGAAGACCGGCTTCCCGTCCTCGCCCGGGCTCATCGGGTCGGCGTTCTGTTCGCCAGTGAGGCGCGCTGCTTCGAAGCCGTCGCCGATCTCGACGCCCTTGGTCGCGTTGATGCTCATCATCGCGGCGGCAAGCTCGCTGTCGAGCTTGGCATAGACCGGCGCGCCCCAGCCTGCCGGCACGCCCTCGGCCACGCACTCGACCACTGCGCCAAGCGATGATCCGTTCTTACGGGCAAGATCGACCAGTTCCTCCCAGCGTTTCGCGGCCCAGCTGTCGGGGCAGAAGAACGGGTTCTGGTCGATGATGGCGTAGTTGATCGCGTCGCGCTCGATCCGGTCGCCGCCAAGCTCGCACACGAAGCCGGTGATCTTGACCTCGGGAATGATGAGCCGAGCGACCGCGCCTGCCGCCACACGAGCAGCGGTCTCGCGCGCGCTCGAGCGACCGCCGCCGCGATAGTCGCGGATGCCGTATTTTGCGTCATAGGTGTAATCGGCATGTCCGGGTCGATAGGCCTGCGCGATCTCCGAATAGTCCTTCGAACGCTGGTCGGTGTTCTCGATCATCAGGTGGATCGGCGTGCCGGTCGTCACCTGGTCGCCTTCGGATGTGGTGAACACACCCGAAAGGATGCGCACCGCATCGGCTTCCTTGCGCTGGGTGGTGAACTTGTTCTGGCCCGGCTTGCGCGCATCCATGAAGGGCTGGATATCGGTCTCGCGCAGCGGAATGCCCGGCGGGCACCCGTCCAGCACTACGCCAAGGCCGGGGCCGTGGCTTTCCCCCCATGTCGTGAATCGCAGGGACCGTCCGAAAGTGTTGAAGCTCATGGCTCCAAGCCTTTAGCGAAAGCGGCGGCGGTGTCGAGAATTCAGCCGATTTCCTACACGCAGGCGCGACGATATGGTGTGCGATCATGATGAACGGATGGAGCCTTTGCGATGCGCGAAATGCTGGCAAAAATCGGAAAGTCACACATCCTACAGCGGATTTTGCGAATTATCACCTCGAAACAGAGGCTTGAGAGACTGAGCAACTTTTCCAAACCATACCGATGCGCGTTCCACCCTCTGCTGGCGATAAGCGCGGCGCGGGGGTGGCGTTGCGATGCGCCTTGGGCCAAGAACAAACCATGATTGCAAAGCTATCAGGACGCCTCGACGAGATCGGCGAGGATTGGGCGATCGTCGATGTGCAAGGCGTGGGTTACCTCGTCCATTGCTCGGCCCGCACGCTCAGTGCGCTGGGCGAAAAGGGCGAGGCGTGCACCGTCCACACCGACCTTCAAGTGAGC
Source organism: Erythrobacter sp. S158 (assembly GCF_057364915.1). Lineage (NCBI taxonomy): Bacteria > Pseudomonadati > Pseudomonadota > Alphaproteobacteria > Sphingomonadales > Erythrobacteraceae > Erythrobacter > Erythrobacter sp. S158. The sequence continues at coordinate 112,074 of NZ_CP200279.1, forward strand.
GAGAACGACATGCGCCTCCTTGGCTTTGCGGAAAGCGCCGAGCGCGACTGGTTCCGCCTGCTGACACAGGTTCAGGGCGTGGGGTCGAAGGTTGGCCTCGCAATCCTCTCGGCGCTGTCGACCGGCGAATTGCGTGATGCCTGCGCCGCGGGAGACGCGGCCAGCGTGGCGCGAGCGAACGGTGTGGGGCCGAAGCTGGCCGGGCGGATCGTCAACGAGCTTAAAGACAAGGCCGGCGCGCTGCCCGGCGGCGGAATGGCGGGAGTGCCCGTGGGCGCCGCAGCCCCCGCAGGCTCGGCCAGCGCCGATGCGGTGAGCGCGCTCGAGAACCTTGGCTTCAAACCCGCCGTGGCCGCACAAGCCGTCGCCCGCGCTACCGCCGAACTGGGCGAGGATGCGCCCGAAGGCGACCTCATCCGCGTTGCTCTCAAGAAGGCTGCATCATGAAACACGCTCTCGCCCTTGCTCTTGCAACGCTCATCGCAAGTCCCCTCTCTGCCCAACAGGCGAGCCGAGAGGGTTTCGCAACCGGCCCCGTGTTCGAGGAGTTCGGCCCGCACGCGCCTGTCCCAGAGGCTGAACCGATCCCCAGCTTCTCGCGCTTCGAGATCGCCTTCGACGTCGCCACCGCTGCCGAGGACGGCGCGCGTAATCGCGGGTTCGAGAGTGCTGCCCGCTTCATGAACATGCACGTCGCAGCCGGAGTGCCTGAGGACCGCATCAAGCTCGTGGTGGTAGTCCATGGCCGAGCGGCAGGCGACTTGGTCAGCGGCGAGGGCAACACCTCCGAGCCGATGATCCGCGCCATGCTCGATCGCGGCATTCGCTTCATCCTGTGCGGCCAGAGCGCGGCAGCTCGCGGCGTCAATCCTGACGAGCTGATCGAGGGCGTCGAGATGCAGCTCTCCGCCATGACCGCCCACGCGCTGCTCCAGCAGCAGGGCTATTCGGTGAACCCGTTTTGAGCGATCTCGACCCTCCTATCCACTCCGGCGAGAACCAGCCCGGCGACCCGGACACGGCTCTGCGGCCAAAGCGGCTTGCGGAGTTCATCGGTCAGGAGGCGGCCAAGGACAATCTGCGCGTCTTCATCGATTCGGCCAGGGCGCGCGGGGAAGCGATGGATCACACGCTGTTCCACGGGCCTCCGGGCCTCGGCAAGACGACGCTGGCGCAGATCGTCGCGGGTGAGCTTGGCGTGGGGTTTCGGGCAACGTCCGGACCGGTGATCGCCAAGGCGGGCGATCTGGCTGCGTTGCTCACCAACCTCGAGCCGCACGACGTGCTCTTCATCGACGAGATCCACCGCCTCAATCCGGTGGTCGAGGAAGTCCTCTACCCCGCGATGGAGGACCGCGCGCTCGACATCATCATCGGCGAAGGGCCATCGGCAAGGAGCGTGCGGATCGATCTGCCGCCCTTCACTCTGGTCGGGGCGACGACGCGTCAGGGGCTGCTGACGACCCCCTTGCGTGACCGGTTCGGTATTCCGGTGCGCCTGCAATTCTACACCCATGACGAGCTCGACCAGGTGGTAACGCGCGGCGCGCGACTGCTCGGCCTCGACATCGAAGCGTCGGGCGCGCGCGAGATCGCGCGGCGCTCGCGCGGGACGCCGCGTGTGGCGGGCCGCCTGCTGCGGCGCGTGCGTGACTTCGCGCAGGTCGCAGGCCAGGTCACCGTGACCCGCGCGATGGCGGACGATGCGCTCACCCGGCTCGAGATCGACCGGCTTGGCCTCGACGCGATGGACCGCCGCTACCTCACCATGATCGCGGAGACCTACAAGGGCGGGCCGGTCGGGGTCGCGGCGATATCGGCGGGCCTGTCCGAACAGCGCGACACGGTCGAGGAGGTGATCGAGCCCTACCTCATCCAGCTTGGCCTGATCGCCCGAACCGAACGCGGGCGCATGCTTAACGATGCCGGCTGGGAGCATCTCGGAGTCGCAAAACCGGTGTCGCGTGGCGGCGCTCAGCCCTCGATGTTCGACGAGAACGACTAACACAGCCGCCGTTTTCGGTGTCAAAACGGGACAGCACCCCCGAAAAGCGCCCGATTCCGGCGTTCCGGCGCCGCTAACAAGCACCAAACATGGTTAACCGCATTGCCGTGATCCGGACTCCGATCCCATGACAGTATTGGATTTGGTGAAGGTGCGGGTGGGCCGCATCCAGCCAGGGCAGGCAAACAAGGTTCGGTTCTATGTCGATCAAACTGGCAACAGCGAAACTCGCAGCGACCGCTGCAGGCATCGCCCTTCTGCAGGGCGGGGCAGTGCGCGTCGCGGAGCCGATGAACACCGATCAGCCGCGCTTCACGACCGACGCCGACGGCAAGCTGGTCGAAGCGCAGCCAATCGCGGTGAAGGGCCAGCCTGAACCAATCTACGTCAAGGATCAGTCGCGCGTTCGCGAGCTTCCGCCGCTTCCCGAGCCTGATCGTCGTCGCCGCATCGTTGAGCGCACGATCGAATGCCAGCCGATTCCCGGCGGCTTCGGCGCAGCCGGTGCTGGCGCTGTTGCTTACAACGACGCGGGGCTGCCCGCAGGCGCCACAAGCGCCTACATCGACGCGGCTGAATGCCCGCCGATTGCGCAGGTCGCCTATGCACCCGCTCCGCTTCCCCCGCTTCCGCCCATCACCGGTGGCGGCGGCGGCTTTGGCGGTCCGGTCTTCGGCGGCTTCGGTGGAGGCTTTGGCGGCGGTTTCGGGGGCGGCTTCATTGGCGGCTTCTTTGGTGGCGGCGGTTCGTCATCGGGCGATCTCGGCGTCTCGACCACGACCACCACTTCGGGCGGCGATTTCAGCTCGACCACCAGCGGCGGCAGCTTCAGCTCCTCGACGAGCGGCGGCTCCAGCTCCACCTCGAGCGGTGGCAGCGGCGGCTCTTCGGGTGACATCAATATCGACATCGACGTCGATGCCTCGACATCCTCGGGCACGATCTCCTCGACCACCACGTCGGGCAGCGTGACGTCGACCTCTTCGACCGGCTCGATCAGTTCGTCGACCGGCGCAGTGTCTTCGAGCACCGGCGGCGTGTCGACCTCCACCGGCGGTGTTTCGACTTCGACTGGCGGAGTATCGAGCTCGACCGGCGCAGTCTCGACCTCGTCGGGTAACGTCTCAAGCTCCTCGGGCAATGTCTCGAGTTCGTCCGGGAACGTCTCCAGCTCCTCAGGCAACGTTTCGAGTTCCTCGGGCAACGTCAGCAGCTCGTCTGGCAACGTGTCGTCGAGTTCGTCGTCGAGCAGTTCCTCATCGAGCAGCTCTTCGTCCTCCTCATCGTCTTCGTCCTCGGGCGGCAATAACGGATCGAGCGGGGGCTCGTCCGGTGGTTCGGGCTCGTCGAGCTCTTCGGGTTCGTCCTCGTCCGGTTCCTCATCGTCCTCTTCAGGCGGTAGCGGCGGTTCGTCGGGCGGCTCCGGTTCGTCCTCGTCCTCATCGTCGAGCAGCTCTTCAAGCTCGTCGTCTTCCTCAGGCGGCAGCTCGGGTGGCATGACCAGCGGCGGCAGCAACGGTGGCAGCGGCAGTTCGTCGAGCTCATCCTCGTCGTCGAGTTCCTCGTCTTCGAGCTCGTCCTCGGGCGGAGCAACCAGCGGCGGTAGCTCAGGGAACATGACCAGCTCCACGAGCTCGTCCTCGTCCTCCAGCAGTTCCTCCTCTTCGTCTTCGTCGGGCGGTAGCTCGGGCGGCATGACCAGCACCGGCGGGTCGAGCGGTCACCCTGGCACCACGACCGGCGGTTCGTCGGGTGGATCGGGTTCGTCGAGCAGTTCTTCGAGTTCCTCGTCGTCCTCCAGCAGCTCGTCCTCGTCGGGCGGCTCGTCGGGCGGCAGCAATGGCGGCTCGTCCAGCTCTTCGTCGTCGGGTTCGAGCTCGGGCAGCTCCAGCTCCTCTGGCGGCAGCACGTCAAGCTTCGGTGGTTCGTCTTCGTCCAGCTCGTCAGGTTCTTCGTCGAGCGGCAGTTCGGGTGGCAGCACCTCGAGCTTCGGCGGAAGCAGCAGCAGTTCGTCGTCGAGCTCCAGCTCCAGCTCGTCGTCCTCGTCGAGCAGCGGTGGCACCGAAGTGCCTGCACCGCCGATGATGATCCTGTTCGGCCTTGCCGCGGCAGCGATCCTGGGACGCAAGAAGTTCAAGGTCGGTAACTCGCGCGCTCAAAGCTGACCTGGAAAGACTAAGGGCGGCACCCCCCCACGGGATTGCCGCCCTTTTGCTGTCCGATTGGTGAGCCCGCGCGACTAAGGCGTTTCGACCGCCTCGCCCGCTTCTTGCCACGCAAGGATGCCTCCACCCAGATGCGCCGCGGGTTTGCCGGTGTGAGCGGCCAGCTTCTCGCCTGCGATGCCCGAACGTCGTCCCGAGCGGCAATAGAGCACCACTTCGCGGCTATCCCCAAGGTCGAGGCTTGCCGGGTCGAAATCGCCGAGAGCAACATGCTCAGCGCCGGGAATGACGCCTTGAGCGACCTCTTCCGAGGTTCGCACGTCGATCAGGCGGATCTCGCCACCGTCGAGCTTTGCCAGAAGCTCCTCGACCGAAAGGTCGACGACGCTCGTCTCTTCGGCCGTGGCGGGAATGGCTTCCTTCGCCATCGCGAGTTCATAGCCAAAAGGCGGGCTCGAATCGCGCCCTTCGTCCTTGTCCTTGCTCGGCGCGCAGGCCGCGAGGGCGAGAACTGTTAGCGAGGACAGGACAAGGCGCGGTTCGATCATGGTTGTTCCTTAGGCGGCGAGCTTGCGCAGCACGTAGTGGAGGATGCCCCCGTTGCGATAATACTCCATCTCGTTCGCCGTATCGATACGGCAAAGCGCATTGAAGGTGAAGGTCGTGCCATCGCCGCGAGTGGCTTCGATCTCGATTGTCTGGCCCGGCGTGAGGTCGGCAAGGCCCTTGATCGAGAAGGTGCAGTCTGAATCGAGCTCGAGCGTCTCGCGCGTGGTGCCTTCTTCGAACTGCAGCGGCAGGACGCCCATGCCGACGAGGTTCGAGCGGTGAATTCGCTCAAAACTTTCGACGATGACCGCGCGCACACCCAGAAGGATCGTGCCCTTCGCCGCCCAGTCGCGCGAGGAGCCGGTGCCGTATTCCTTGCCGCCGACGACGATCAGCTGCGTGCCGTCCGCCTTGTGCTTCATCGCGGCGTCGTAAATCGGCATCTGCTCGCCGTTATAGGTGGTCACGCCGCCTTCGACGCCCGGGACCATCTCGTTCTTGATGCGGATGTTGGCAAAGGTACCGCGCATCATCACGTCGTGATTGCCGCGGCGCGAGCCGTAGGAGTTGAAGTCCTTCTTCTGCACCTGGTTCGACTTGAGATACTCACCGGCGGGCGAGTCCTCCTTGATCGCGCCAGCAGGCGAGATGTGGTCGGTGGTGACGCTGTCGCCGAGGATCGCGAGCGGCTTTGCATCCACAATGTCGGTGATCGGAGCCGGCGTCATATCCATGCCCTCGAAGTAGGGCGGGTTGGCGACATAAGTCGAACCTGCGCGCCACTGATAGGTGTCGGAAGGCTCGACCGTGATCGCTTGCCAGTGCTCGTCGCCGTCATAGACATTGGCGTAGCGGCTTTCGAACATCGAGCGATCGATGTTGGCAGCGCGGTGCTCCGCGATCTCGGCATTGGTCGGCCACAGGTCGGCGAGCATGACGTCATTGCCGTCCTGATCCTGACCGAGCGGCGTGGTGGTGATGTCCTCGGTGACGGTGCCCTTGAGCGCGTATGCGACCACCAGCGGCGGCGATGCGAGGAAGTTGGCGCGCACGTCAGGCGACACGCGGCCTTCGAAGTTGCGATTGCCCGAAAGGACCGAGGCCGCGACGATGTCGTTGCCGTTGATCGCCGCGCTGATCGGCGGGGCGAGCGGGCCCGAGTTACCGATGCAGGTGGTGCAGCCATAGCCGACAAGGTCAAAGCCGATCGCGTTGAGATCGTCCTGCAGGCCCGACTTCTCGAGGTAATCGGTCACAACCTGCGATCCCGGTGCGAGCGAGGTCTTGACCCAGGGCTTGGGCTTCATACCGCGCTCATTCGCCTTCTTGGCGACGAGACCGGCAGCAATCAGCACGTCGGGGTTCGATGTGTTGGTGCAGCTGGTGATGGCGGCGATCACGACGTCGCCGTCGCCAATGTCGTGGTCCTTGCCATCGACGCCGGTACGGTGTGGCGCATCCTTGCCATAGACCGTCTTGAGGTCGCCGTTGAACAGCTCATCCACCTCGGGAAGGATCACGCGGTCCTGCGGACGCTTGGGTCCGGCAAGGCTCGGGACGACCGAGGAGACGTCGAGTTCAAGGGTCTTGGTGAAGACCGGCTCATTGGCCGGATCGAACCACATACCCTGTTCCTTGGAATAGGCTTCGACCAGAGCGATCTCTTCTTCGCCGCGGCCGGTGAGGCGCAGGTACTCGATGGTCTTGTCATCGATGCCGAAGAAGCCGCAGGTCGCGCCGTATTCGGGCGCCATGTTGGCGATGGTTGCGCGGTCGGCGAGGGTGAGGTTAGCAACGCCTTCGCCGTAGAATTCGACAAAGCGGCCAACCACGCCCACTTCGCGCAGCATCTGCACGCAGGTGAGCACAAGGTCGGTTGCGGTCACGCCTTCGGCCATCTTGCCGGTCAGCTTGAAGCCGACGACTTCGGGAATCAGCATCGAGATTGGCTGACCGAGCATCGCAGCCTCGGCTTCGATCCCCCCGACGCCCCAGCCCAGAACGCCAAGGCCGTTGATCATCGTTGTGTGGCTGTCGGTTCCGACGCAGGTATCGGGATAGGCGACCATTTCGCCGTTCTCGTCAGCGCTCGACCAGATGCCCTTGGCGATGTGCTCGAGGTTGACCTGGTGGCAGATGCCGGTGCCCGGAGGGACAGCGGAGAAGTTCTCGAAGCTCTTCGAGCCCCACTTGAGGAAGTCATAGCGCTCCGCATTGCGCTCATATTCGAGCGCCATGTTGGCTTCCATCGCCTTGGGGTGGCCGAACTCGTCGACCATAACCGAGTGGTCGATGACGAGGTTCACGGGAACCTGCGGATTGATCTTCTGGGTGTCGCCACCGAGTTCCTTGATCGCATCGCGCATGGCGGCAAGGTCGACAACGCAAGGGACACCGGTGAAGTCCTGGAGCAGAACGCGCGCCGGGCGGTACTGGATTTCGCTGCCGGTCTTGGGATCGTTCTGCCAGTCGACGATCGCCTGGATGTGATCGCGGCCCACGGTGAAGCCTTCGTCTTCAAAGCGAAGGAGGTTTTCCAGCAGGACTTTCATCGAGGTCGGGAGCTTCGACACATCGCCAAGCTGCTCGGCAGCTTTGGAGAGTGAGTAGTAAGCGTAGCTCTTGCCATTCACGTCGAGAGTGGAACGCGTCGAAAGGGTGTCCTTGCCGGTGGCTGTCATGGGGTTATCGATCCTTTGTAGGGGCCCGCCAATGTGATCCCACTTGCGGGCGGAAAATCTGTCGCTGCAAGTGCTAGAGAGAAGGGGCTAGGTCAAGTCAAAGCGCCCGATTTGCGACCTTTTGCTAGTCGATTTGGCCCACTTGCGCGCTCAGGCCGGTTCAGGCTGCCTCTCGCGGCCCTTTCGCGTCGCCAGCCAGCACCCGGTCACAATAAGCGCCGTACCTGCCAAGGTCGGGATCGTGACCGCCTCACGGAAAAAGACCCAGCCAAGAACGCTCGCCCACAAAAAGCCTGAATATTCGATAGGAACCAGCGCTTGCGCTTCGGCGCGAGCATAGGCCCAAGCAAATGCCATGGCCCCGCAAACGGTGAGAACTCCGGCAAGAACCAGCGGGAGGATCGCTTCGGTTGCTACCGGCGTTGCGAGGAAGGGGGTGCCCAGCAGCAGGACAGCTCCGCCGACCCCGCTATGGAATGTCGCAATCTCTACCGGCCCGGCCATCTGCGACTGTCTGCGAATAACGATGAAGTTGTAAGAGTAGAGCAGGGCCGATACGAGCAGCGAGGCGAGGCCAAGCGCTGCGTCATTGTCGAAACTGTCCTGCCCGATCTTTCCGCTGATGATGACGATCGTTCCTGCGAAGCCGAGCAGGCTTGCGAAGATCGCCTTGGGCTGGATCACTTCGCCCAGCAAAATGCGCGCAAGATAGAGCGCGATAAGAGGGGCGATGAAGCTGATTGCAATGGATTCGGCGAGCGGAAGCTTGGTCAGGGCATAGAAGAAGGTCAGCGCCATGAAGGCCGAGATGATGCCGCGCTCGATATGCAGTTTGAGCGTTGCCCATTTCGGCCAGCCCGTGCGCTGCCACAGCCAGAACGGCGCGATGATCGCTGCCCCGATGAGCGAGCGCAGAATAGTCGCGGTGTAGGTTCCGGTCGTGAGCGCGGCTTCCTTCATGAAAGCGTCCATTGTCGAAAGGCACCCCACGCCCAGGGCCGCGACAGCGAAGGGTATCAGCCGGGAGAGGGGGGAAGGCTCGCTCATCGTGGGCTCGCTTTACGGCCAGTGCGCGGCTGCGTCACGCGTCTGACGCTCAATGGCTGTGCACCGATTAAGGTGAGGGCAAGCTGATTTGCTTGATAGCGCCTGTGAAACCGGAGTATATTTGGCTTCGAGACGCATTGCCGCCCGGTCGTGAGGCGGCTTTGCGCAAAGGGATGATACACATGCGTAATTGGGTGAGCAGCTTGGCAACCGGTGTCGCGGGTGCGGCACTTCTGGCGAGCGGAGCGCTCGCGCAAGACGAAACTGCGCCGATTGAGGAAGCGCCTTCTCAGCCCGAAACCCCCGCCGATGCGAGCTTCGACGAAGCCTTTCCGCGCATGGTTTCCGAGCCGCTGGTGCAGGGCGACCTTGCACCTCCCGGACCGCTGGTTCAGGAATGGGAAGTAAGCAATGTCGACGCTCTGATCAGTGTGATCGAAGGGATCGAAGCCGAAGGTCTCGATCCTGCCGACTACAACCTGACCGAGCTCAAGACGCTCGCCGCACAAGGTCGCTCCGAAGTGCTCGATGCGACGGCTTCGAAGAGCTTCGTCTGGCTGGTTGAGGACCTGCGCGATGGCCGCACTCCGATGTCGGCGCGTGTGCAGTGGTTCGTCGTCGATCCCGACCGCGACACTTATCGCACCGGCGATCTGCTGACCAAGGCTCTCGAAACGGGCGATGTCGCGGGCGTTCTTGCAGAGCTGAACCCTACGCACCCCGACTATGCTCGCCTTCGCGAAGAGCTGGCGGTGACGCCGGCGGAAGAGGCCGACAAGCGCAAGCTGATCCGCGCCAACATGGATCGCTGGCGCTGGCTCGCGCGCGATCTTGGCACGCAATATCTCATCACCAACGTGCCCGAGTATCAGCTGCGCCTGACCGTGCGCGACCGCATCATCAGCACATACCGCACCGTCGTCGGCAAGCCGGGTCGCACCGCTACCCCGCAGCTTGCCGAGATGGTGGAGGGTGTGGTGTTCAACCCGACCTGGACCGTGCCGCAATCGATCGTGAAGGGCGAAGGGCTTGGCGAACGCGTGCTCGGCAATCCGGGCTGGGCGCGCGCCAACGGCTACACCGCTACGCGCGGCAGCAATGGCTGGATCACGGTTGTGCAGCAGCCGGGTCCGGGCAACTCGCTGGGCCGGATGAAGCTCGAAATGCCGAACCCGCATGCGATTTTCTTCCACGACACCCCCTCACGGCACCTTTTCGCGAACGCCAACCGCGCGTTGTCACATGGCTGCATCCGGACAGAGCGCGCGCTTGAACTGGCAATCACCATGGCGATCCTCGGCAAGGGCGCTACCCGCGACGAGGCGGTCGAAATCGCGACCTCGGGCAAGTACACCAAGGTGATGATCGAGAAGCAGCTTCCTGCTTACATCACCTATTTCACCATGGGCGTCGATATCGAGGGCGAGCTTCGCACCTTTGACGATATCTATGGACGCGATGCGCCGGTCCTCGCCAGCCTCGACAAGCCGCGCGAAGCGAACCGTTCGGGCGAGAGCGATGACGAAGTTATCGTGATTGAGAACGATCCGCGCGGCGAGGCCTGAGCGCCCACCACAGTCCCAGCGCCGCGCCCCACACAAAGGGCGTCGTGAAAGCGTAGTCTGACGCTTGCGAGTACTCGTCCCACATGAACAGCGCGATGCAGGCGATCTGCACCGCGGTGGCAAACCCTAGGCTCACAGCCAGCGAGAGAAGGCTGCCGGGCTTCAAGCGCATGATGAGGAGCGCGCTCGGGATGCCGAAAGCGACTGCGCAAGGGATCACGTAGATCAGGCTGATCCAGCCGAACATGACCGGAGCCAGTGGCACCATCCACCAGTTCTCGAGCAGACCCGGCATGTTGCCTTGAGAAAGGAGCGTCAGCGTCAGGACGCCGCCGCCAATTCCCGCGCCTGCGACCATCGCAAGCCAGAGCGCATAGGCGAGGCGGTAGAGTGGTTCCTCGCCGAGGCTAGTAAACACCCGGATTGTACCGCTGGGTCAGATTCGGCTTGGCAGGCTGCAACACGGCAAGCTGCTGCTCGCGCGACAGCATCGCGCCGTCTTCCTGAAGTCCCAGGCTGTCAGCGTAGAGCAGGCGTCCGCCCGACAGGTTCATCAGCGCGTAGCGGAAGTCGTCCTGGCCAAAGGCGAAGCAGCCGTTCGAACGGCCAAGACGGCCCCAGCGATCGACATGCGAAGGTTCGGCATAGGCGGCGCGGTGCATGACGATATACCGGCGCAGCGCGGCATCGTTCGTCTCGTCGAGCCCGCCGAGCCTCACCGAAGTGCCATAGCGGCCCTGATACCACTCCCAAGTCACGTAGGCGCCCTTGCTCGTCGCGTTGGAACCTTCGACGTTGGAGTAAGTGTTGAGCCAGCCATCATGTTCAGGATCGGAGCCCGCGCCGTGGCTGCAATGGGCTGCGCTCACGTCTTCGCGGTCGAGGTTGACGAAGTAGAAGCGCGGCTTGGCCGAGTGAACGCCGAAATCGGCAATCCCGACGATGTCGCGCCGCCAGATCGCATCGCCTGCACGGTCAAGCTCGCGCTTGGCGATGTCGAACAGGGCGCGGTCGCGCTGGCTGCCAGCGCGCGGCTGGGCGGCGAGTTTCGCGGGCAGACCGGGAACGGCCATGGCGGCACCGGCGGCAAGGCCGGACTTGAGGAGATCGCGGCGGTTCATATCAACACTACTATTACCTCAAATATGAGGTTCCCGTGAATCCCTTTTCTTACGCAGCTTCATGAAGCGCTTTCGCCTTCATTCCAAGCTGGACGATGCCGGGCATGTTCGCCTGGATTGCAGGGGCGACTTTCGACAATGCGGCAAGGCGCGGGTCATTGTTCGCGATCATCTCAGCCACCGCCGGACCGGTCGGATGAAGGCGGCTTTTCGCATTGAAGGCGTTGGTCTTTTCGTTGTTCGAAAGGATCGCGGTGCTCATGAGGTTGGCCATCACCGCATAAGGATAGGTGTCGGTCGTATCGGTTAGCGGAGCCGGCGGGCAAAGTACATTGCGCTCCTCATCGGTCTCGAAATTGGCTTCGAGGAAGGCTGCGAGCGAGGCGCTGTAGGGCACGAACGGCGTCTGCGCCAATTGCAGCGTGATGGTGTCGCCATCGAAGAACGGGCGGGTGTTGGCGCGCTGTTCGAAGGGGACGGCGCTGGCGGTGCAATTGATGAAGAGCGTGTTTTCCGGAAGCTCAACCCGCTCGTCCCCGAACAGCATCGCCTCCGGCTCGAGCGCGGTAACGCGTCGGCCGCGATGCACGTTTGTGATCTGGCGCAGCAGCGCGACTTCTGCCTCGGATATGACGGCATAGTGGAACATCTTGGGCGTGACATCGGGGTCGATCCGAAGCATCGTCCCGCGCTCGTCCAGCTTCTCGAACATCTCGTCGCCTGTCTCGGACGACGCCGCGCATTCGGCAAGGTCGACCTGAAAGCGGATGAGGTCCTCGATGTGATGCTTGGCCGGTTGCAGCAGCTTGCGGTTGAACATCCAGCTGTCGCGCGGGCGGACCCAGTCGATCTTGTCCGGCGCAACGCCCGCTTCGAGCAGCCAAACGGCGGTGTCCATCGCGGTCTTGCCGCCGCCGATCACGACATAGTGATCGGGAAGGTTCTGAGTATCCTTCCAGAGCGCGGGCAAGTCACCCGGATTGGCAAAGCGCGTCCCCTCGGCGATCTCGAAGCCGGGCTTGTGCGTTGCAGGAACGCTGGTCTTGAACCACGTTGCATCGACCAGCTTGCGGCGCACATTGAACTGGATCGTCTCGCCCGACAGGATATGCCGCGCCGAATGAACGGCGCCATCCTTGCCGACATATTCGGTGAGCGAGTGGTATGCGACGCGTCCGCTCGGGATCAGGCGCTCGCTCATCAGCTTCGAATAGTAGGCGAGGATCTCCGAATGCTTTGCGAGCGGATACATGCCGGCATTGTGGCCGTGCGTGTCGACGCGGTCGGGACACAATTCCATCGAGTTGACGCCGTAAGTCGCGCTCGGCTGGTGCAGCGTCACGAAGGAGTAGGCGTCGTTCCAGTGCCCGCCTGGGGCCGCGTGCTTGTCGATGATGGTGATGTGGCAGTCAGGGTCCTCGTCGATCAGCGTGTCGGCAAAAGCGAGGCCAACGGCTCCGGCTCCAACGATGAGGTAGTCGGTATCCTGGCTGCTCATTCACACTCTCCCTGATGCGCGCTGATCTGCGGCTTGGCTCCATAGCGCATTTTCCTCGGCCATGGCGAGCATCGAGCGCGCATGGCGTGCCGCGACCGCGCGCTGATCGTCGCCGTACCCGCCGCCGAGCGCCGAAGCGACCGCGAGTCCGCGTTGCCGCGCCTCTCGCACAACGAAGCGATCGCGCTGCATAAGCCCTTCATCGGTGAGGGCGAGCCTTCCCAGCTTGTCCTCGACATGGGGATCGACGCCTGCCTGGTAGAAGACGAAGTCGGGCGCAAAGCTGTCAATGATGCGGGGCAGGTGCTTGTCGAGCGCTTCCATGTAGCCATCGTCATCGGTCCCGTCGGGTAGACCGATATCGAGAGTAGAACGCGCTTTTCGCACCGGGAAGTTCTTCTCGGCATGGACCGAGAGCGTGAAGACGTCCTCGCGCCCGGCCAACAGGCTGGCGGTGCCGTCGCCCTGATGGACGTCAAGATCGACAATCAGCACACGCGCCGCATCGCCTTGTGCGAGCAGGCGGTTGGTGGCGACGGCGAGGTCGTTGAAGACGCAGTACCCCGCTCCCGTATCGCCAAGCGCATGATGGCTGCCCGCCGCGCTATTCGCGGCGTAGCCGTGCTTCAACGCAAGCTGCGCTGCGAGCCATGTGCCGCCATTCGTGTGCCGCACGCGGTCGCGGATACGCTCTGTTACCGGGAAGCCGATGCGGCGTTCCTTGGCGTGGGGGACCTGCGCGCTGAAGACCTCTTCAACGTATTGGGGATCATGCACCGCCTCGAGCCAGTCGCGCGGCATTGGATCCGGCGCGTGCTCCGTGATCGCAGCGCCTGATCCGCGCAGCTCCTCCATCACGAGGTAGTACTTGTCGAACTTGAATGACCCGCGCGTGGGGCGCGGGGCCATGTAGTCGGCGTGGTGAACGACGTGGAGCATCAGATGACAGCTGTGTGTTCGAGGGCGATCTTGCAACCCAGCGCGATCAGGATCAGCCCTCCGAATACCCCAGCGGGACGTCCAAAGCGCTCGCCCGCGGCCTTGCCCAATTGCACTGCTGCGAGCGATAGAGCGAGCGTGCACGCCGCGATCAGTGCGACCGTGATCGGCGGATCGAGCGCGATCTCGGGCAGCGCAACCCCGGCGGCGAGAGCGTCGATCGAGGTGGCGAGCGCTGCTCCGAGGAGCGCGGCGGTCCCGAGGATCGGGCGCGCTTCATCGTCTCCGCCGCCGCGCAGCATCAGCAATCCGATAGCCACAAGCAAGGCGAAGGCTATCCAGTGGAAGACGCTCCCGGCCCAGACCAGCGCCGCCTTTCCGAGCGCCCATCCAAGCGCCGCCATCAGGCCTTGCGCCAAGCCGAAGACCAGCGCGATACGGACCGTCGGACCCAAGTCGGGACGGAACCGCGCGCCTTGGGCGAGCGCAACCGCGAACGCATCCATCGCCAGCGCGACAGCGAGCAGCAGCGCCTCGATCACGCCCGTGCCGTCTGCTTATCCCGCAAGGCTCGCCAGCTCGTCGTAGATGGCCTCTTCGCTGCGACTTGCCGCATTGCGCCAAGTCGTCGCGGTCTCGGCATTCACCAGCGTGCCGTCTGCGGTGAGCACCAGCACGTTGGGCGTGCCGGGCAGGTCGTCGAGGCCAAAGCGCTGCGCGATGTCGAGATTGTGGCCGTCACCTTGCTGAGGCATCCCGATATTGACGAAGACGAGCTCATATTGCTCGTCGACCAGCGCGCCGATCCGCTCGCTTTCGAGCCATCCGGCAAGCGCGCGGCTGTCGTGACACCAGTTGGCGCCCATGACCAGAAGCACGCGCTTGTCAGCCTCTGTCGCTCGGGAGAGCGCGGCGTCGACGTCGCCCATCGCATCGCTGGAGACAGCGTAGGATCGCGCCTCGGGGTAATCGTGAGCGGCATGACCGCCAGTGTCGGCAATGGTCGCGCAGCCGGTTACGAGGAGGGCTGCAGCGAGACCTGCAAGGATTGGCCTGATCATGCGGGCGTTACTCGGCGGCTTCGGCTTCGGTGGCATGCGGGTCGAAGGCAACCTCTTCGCCAGCCTCGATCTTGGCGGCCTTCTCCTCGACGAGGCGCACGATGTGGTCAAGCATGTCCTCATCCTCGATCGTGTGCGCCTTGACGCCGGAAAGATAGACCATGTGCTTGCCCGATCCGCCGCCGGTGAGGCCGATATCGGTCTCGCGCGCTTCGCCCGGGCCATTTACCACGCAGCCGAGTACGCTGAGGCTCATCGGCGTCTTGATGTGTTCGAGGCGCTTTTCCAGCGTTTCGACCGTGCGGATCACGTCGAAGCCCTGACGCGAGCAAGACGGGCACGAGACAACGCGAACGCCGCGGGTGCGAAGGCCCAGCGCCTTGAGCATCTCGTAACCGACCTTGACCTCTTCCTCCGGCTCAGCGGAGAGCGAGACACGGATTGTGTCGCCAATCCCCGCCCACAGCAGCGAGCCCATGCCGATCGAGGACTTGACCGTCCCGCCGATCAGCCCGCCCGCTTCGGTGATGCCAAGGTGGAGCGGGCAATCGACCGCGTCGGCAAGCCCGTGATAGGCGGCGACCGCGAGGAACACGTCGGAGGCTTTCACCGCGACCTTGAATTCGTGGAAGTCGTGATCCTGCAACAGCTTGATATGGTCGAGTGCGCTTTCGATCAGCGCTTCGGGGCAGGGCTCTCCATACTTCTCCAGCAGGTCCTTTTCGAGGCTGCCTGCATTCACGCCGATGCGGATCGCGCAGCCATTGGCCTTTGCGGCGCGCACCACTTCGGCGACCCGGTCATCGCCGCCGATATTGCCGGGATTGATGCGCAGGCATGCGGCGCCTGCATCGGCGGCTTCGAGCGCGCGCTTGTAGTGGAAGTGGATATCGGCAACGACCGGGATGTTCGCCGCGCGCGTGATGAGCGGCATCGCGGCGGTCGCATCCTCTGTCGGGCACGAGACGCGGATGATGTCGCAGCCCACGTCCTCACACCGCCTGATCTGGTCGATCGTTGCGGCCGCGTCTTCGGTGGGCGTGTTGGTCATGGTCTGCACCGTGATCGGCGCATCGCCGCCGACGGGCACATCGCCGACCATGATCTGGCGACATTCGCGCCGTTCAACCGTTCGCCAAGGGCGGATTGCGTTCATCTAACTGACCTGATTCCTGAAAGTGGACCGCATGTTACACGGTCCAGGGCAAAATAGCATGTCTGTCACCTTGGCCGCCCAAAGTGTCACCTTGGACGCCATTCGTGTCACCATATGGCGGCGGTTTTTCAGATTTGCGACCCTTTGCATCACTCTCGCATTAACACGGAGCATGGAGAGTAGGAAAACGTCGCGTCCTGCGCCATGGTGGTCGGTGATGGAAACAACCGGAACAGATGCGACCGAGGGCAAGGGACCGCTGATCTTCGGCTGCGTGCTCGACGGGAAGGGTGGTGCGACCCCGATCGGCAGGAAAGAGGTCGATGGCTGGAAACCGGCGCATCCCGGAGAAATCCTGTGGCTGCACCTTCGCCGACACGCACCCGAAGTGCAGCCATGGCTCGAAAACGACCTCGGCATTCCGGAGCCGACAGCTGAATTCCTCGTCTCCGATTCGACCAGACCGCGCGCCTTGCGCGAAGGCAACGCCATCGCCGCGGCTTTAAGAGGCATCAATTTCGCCGAGCAAGCGCAACCTAAGGACATGATCTAGTTGCAGGTCTGGTCCGATGGTGTGCGCCTCATGACCTTGCGCAAGGCACCTATGCAGACACCGCGCGACGTGCGCGCCTTGCTCGAACTGGGCAAGGGGCCGCTCGACGCTGGCGGGGCGATCACGGCAATCGTTGAACAGCTGACGGTCCGCATGAACCATACCATCGTCGACATGAACCTGCGGATCGACGAGCTCGACGAGATGGATATCGAGGATGATCACGAGGAAATCCTTCCCAAGATAACCGGAATCCGGCGCAATTGCCTCGCCTTGCAGCGGCACATGTCGCCGCAGCACGAAGCACTGCAGAGCATTGCTCGCGATGCGCCCGCATGGTTCGAGGATCACGACCGGCGCGAAATCGAGGAGTCGATTGCACGGCTCAGGCGCTACATCGACGATATCGAGATCAGCAAGGAAAGCGCTCTGGTGCTTCAGGACGAGCTGCGCGCCCGCAGCCTCGCCTCGAACGAGCACGCGACCTACATGCTTACCATCGTGGCGGGTATCTTCCTGCCGCTTGGCTTCCTGACCGGGCTGATGGGGATCAATGTCGGGGGTATGCCAGGCGTCGAGAACGGCGATGCGTTCTGGATCGTGGTCGGCATCTGCCTCACCATCATGGCGCTGCAGCTGGTACTGTTCTGGCGCTGGAAATGGCTGTGAGCCGTCCCGCGGGGGGACGGCTCACGCAAGTATTTTTCCTGAAGTTACCAGCGGATCAGCGGCGGGACCACGAAGCGGGCGGCGACTGCTGAGACCGCAACTGGCAGGACATGGACGATACCGACATGCGAAATCGTGTCGAGCGGGCAGGTGATGCCGTAAGCCAGCGATCCGAGCGATCCGGCGGCAAGGCCGGTGAGCCAGCTTGCACGCTCGATCGAAACCGGCGCACCCTGGCGCAGGAACATCACGGCGGCAGTTGCGACCAGAAGTCCGGCGCCAGTCCCATACAGCGCGCATTCGAAGTACAAGAGGGCCGGATCGGCAAAGGCGCTGACCGAATGATCGTGCGTTGCCTCGATCGAGAACATGGTCAGCAACGCTGCAACCGGCATGACGGCCAGCATCGCAGCGCTCCAGAACGGGGCGTTTGCGCGCGTTCCGACGCGGGGCAGCGCCGAGGCGACCAGCGCGGACGTGCTTGCCGCACCCAGCACCATCAGCAGGCCATTGGTGATCCAGAAGAAGCCCGAGGCTTCACCCGATACCATGCCGGTCCAGAACTCGAAGATCGCAATCGAGACAATCGCGGCAACGATCGTCGCAAAGCCGATCAGTATCGCCCCATTTGCGGGCTTTACGCGTTTTACCGGCGTCAGATCCTCGGTCAGGGCCGCGATGAGGGCGTCGCGGTCCATGCGGGTGGAAGAGGGAATGTCGTTTTTCATTTCAATCGGCTTTCTCGACCATGGCGGCCAGTTTCTTGAGGCCACGATGGATATTCACTTTCACCAGGCTTTCGCTCTGCCCGGTCTTTTCGGCGGCTTCGCGGATCGACAGGCCGCCAATTTTTACCAGTTCGATCGCCTCGGCCTGCTTGTCGGGGAGCTGGCCAAACAGGCGGTCGAGGCTGACCCGGGCCAGGACAACTTCTTCCTCGCTGTCTTCAACCGCGTCGTCTTCGAACAGTTCCTTCGCGTCATGCTTGTAGACCTTGCGCAGATGATCGACCCAGCGATAGCGCGCAATGGCTGCAAGCCATGGCAGGAAGGCCCGTGACGGATCCCAGGTCGCGCGCTTTGTGTAGAACGCGATCAACACATCCTGAACGAGGTCATCGATCGAATGCGGCGGGACCCGGCGTTTGAAGTAACGCTCGAGCCATACGCCCACCTCGGAGAGCAGCACATTGGTAGCGGCTTTATCGCCGTCCTGCGCTGCCACCATGAGGCGGGCGAATGTCGGTTCATCGGCAACCATGGTGATCCCCTCCCAAAGTCCTTATCGGACCTTAGGCCAGTTGGGGCTCCGCGCCACTCGATTTCTGCGAACCGGTGAACCGGCCCAGCAGGGCATCGAGCGAGAAGAGGCCGGGGCCACGGCTGATGATGATGGCTGCAAGAGCCAGAACGGTCAGATCCCATCCAAAGAAGTGAGCCCAGGTCGGGAACACGAAAATCTGGATGACCAGCGCCATCACGGCAAGCGCAGCAGCGGAAAAGCGGCTGGCAAGACCAATCAGGAGCAGGATCGGAAACGCGAACTCTGCATAGACGGTCAGCGGCACGGCGAGATCGGGGGAGATCGGCAGGCCGGTGAACTCGTTGGCAAAGATGAAGTATTGCGTTTCGTCGATTTGCAGCAGGCTGCCTTCGACAACCTTGGTTTCATAGGACCGCCAGAAAATCCCGGCGAGCGCAACGCGGCTCATGAGAAGCGCGATGCTTTCGAAGAACGTGCCGGAAAGGGCGCCGGTCAATCGGTTCCATGCTGATGTGATGCTGTTCATTGTCTTTCCTCCTTGAACCTGATCGGGTGGCCGAATGTTTGCCTGATTGGCCGCCTGATCAGTCTGTGTGTGGCAGGGCCGTGCGGTTTAGCGACGGATCGGGGTCAGCGAGCCTTTGCCCTTGGGCGTCTCGATGCTGGTGCAGGTGCCCTTGTCGACATAGACCCAGGCATTGCCCTGGTAATCGCGGGTCGAGGTACCGGCACAGCTCGTGCCCGGACCTGCGGCGCAGTCATTCTTGCCTGCAAGCGCAACACCGTAGCACTTCTCCTTGGCGCCCTGTGCAGCGACAGGGGTGGTGGCGAGACCGGCGGTGATGCCGGCGGTAAGGGCGAGACCGGCGAGAGCGGTGATCGACTTCTTGTTCATGGCAGTTCTCCAAACTCTTCAAAACTTGCGTCCAGCGAACGTTGCGGGACTGCCCTGTCATTCGGGCTGCCTCCGGGGTCGGTTACAAAAATCGCAAAAAAGTTGGATTCACGCCGCGTGGAATGTTCGCCCTACTAATTCGCCCTATTAAGTTCGCCCTACTAATTCGCCCTATTAAGGAGTGTAACAATGGCGCAGGCGGCGGCGAACCGGGGAGGCGACGGCAGCAATAAATGTCTGCTAAGGAGGAATTCATGCCAACCAGCCACGACCCCATTGCGCCCTTTGGCGGCTTCGGCCTTGGCCTCAGGCGCACGCATTACGACGACTTTCTGAGCGGCCCCGGATACGAAAACGGCGTGCCGGTCGATTTTGTCGAGGTCATTTCCGAAAACTACATGGTCGAAGGCGGACGCCAGCTGCGCGTGCTGGAGCAAGTGCGCGAGCGGCTGCCGGTGATCCTGCACGGCGTCTCGATGTCGATCGGTTCGGCGCGGGGGCTGGATGAGCAATATCTCAGGGCGCTCAAACGGCTGGAGCAGCGGATCGAACCCTTGTGGGTCTCCGACCACCTGTGCTGGACCCGCACGAGCGCGCACAATTCGCACGACCTCTTGCCGATGCCTCTTACCGAAGAAGCGCTTTCTGCTGTCTGCGCCAATATCGACCGCGCACAAGACGCGCTGGGCCGCGCAATGCTGTTCGAGAACCCGTCGAGCTACCTCACTTTCCCGGAGGATGAACTTACCGAGTGGGAATTTCTGACCGAGATGACACGGCGGACCGGGTGCTACCTGCTGCTCGACGTCAACAACATCTACGTGAGCGCGCGCAATCACGGCTTTTCGGCTGAGGACTACCTTGCCGGACTGCCGCTTGACCGCGTCCGCCAAATTCACCTCGCGGGCCACGATCCTGCCACGCCGGAGCGCGACATAATCATCGACACGCATGACCGCGAAGTCGCCGACGGTGTGTGGGACCTTTATGCGAAGGCTATCGCCATGCTTCCTCAACCGGTCGCGACCATGATTGAGCGCGACGGCAATATCCCGCCCTTGGCCGACCTGCTGATCGAACTCGACCGAGCGCGCGGGCTTGCGAGCGAGGCACTCGTCCCGGCATGACCGATCTGGCTGACCGGCAGGAGGCATTCCTTAGAGCGATCCTCGATGACCGCGCCGCGCTCCCCGAAGGCTGGGGCAACCGGCAGGCGGCGGGCATGGCGGTCTATCGCGGGAATTACCGCTCCGCGCTGATGGGCGCGCTCGAAGAAACCTTCGAGCGCACCCGCACCTATGTCGGCGAAGGGCCATTCAAGCAGGTCGCGATGCACCATGCGATCAAGCACCCCCCTGCTGGCTGGACTATCGACGAGGCTGGGGCAGGCTTTGAACGAACCTGCGCCGAATTGTTCGGCCAAAACCCCGAAGTCGCTGAACTCGCATGGCTCGAATGGACAATGATGGAAGTCGGCACCGCGCCCGACAGCGAGCCTGTCACACCCGAAGCCTTTGCCGAGGCAAGCGCGGGGTTCGGCGATGAGGACTGGGGCGCGCTCACGCTGACATTTCAGCCGCGCAGCACCGTCCGGCTGGTTGATCATGACCTTGAGGCCATGTGGCGCTCGCTTTCAGGCGGCAGCGATGACCGACTGGAAATCAATCTCGCCGCCCCGCAATCCTGCATTGTGTGGCGCGAGGGTGATCGGCCCACCTTCATCCTTGCAGAAGCCGATCATGCCGGTGCCATTCAAGCCATGCAAAGCGGGGCGAATTACGGCGAACTTATCGCGGTTCTGCTCGGTGAAAACGAGCCGACTCCTGAAGCGATCCAGGCTGCCGCGATGCGCGCAGGCGCGATGCTAGGACGCTGGCTGCAGGAAGGGCTCATTACCGGGATTGGCCGTCCGGCTGCTTGACACTCGGTCAGTCTCCGGCACTCTCGCACGCATAGGGGACAGACACATGCTAACTGACACATCCATCGAACTGCGCAGCGCAAAGCCCAGCATCCTGATGCGCGTGGTCAAATGGCTGATGGCGAAGCGCAAGCCGGTCTTCCCGCACACCGCTGACGCGTTCGAGGACTACATGGCGAAGCGTCCGCTTCCCAACGATGCATCGATGCCCAACCAGCTGAGGCACAAGCATAATGTGATCCACTGGACCGCCGCGCAGAACCCGGTGGTCACGATCCATCCCAAGTCCGGGCCGGGCGAGTGGCACATGCTCTATTTCCACGGCGGCGGCTTCGTCTTGCCGATGTTCAAGGAGCACTGGCCGCTGATCGAGGCGATGGTCGAGAAATGCGGGGTGAGCGTCACCGCGCCGCTTTATCCGGTCGTGCCCGAAAGCTCGTGGGAAGCGCAGGACGCAGTCGCCGACGCCACCTTTGCCAAGCTTGCCGAGGATCACGATCCCGCGAAGATCATCCTCAACGGCGACAGCGCGGGCGGGCATATGGCGCTAAGCCTTGCGCTCAGGCTGGCAAAAGCGGGCGGACTGCAGCCCGGCAAACTTGCGCTGTTTGCGCCGTGGCTAGATGTGACGATGGCAGACCCGGCGATCGAGACGGTCGAGCCGCACGATATCATGCTAAAGATCGGAACCCTGCGCTCTTGCGGGATCATGTTCGCAGGCGAGCGAGCACCCGGCAGCGCCCAATGCAGCCCGCTCTACACTTCGAAAGAGGAGCTGGCGCAGTTGCCGCCAACCCGCATCTGGACCGGACGGCATGACCTATTCATCATCGATTCCCGTACCTTCACCGGCAAGCTGCGCGATGCGGGTATCGATGCAAAGCTCTACGAATACGAGGCAGCGCCGCACGTCTTCATGGCGATCGTCCCCAGTCGCGAGGCAAAGGATACGCTCGCGCTGCTCAAGGACTTTATCGAGGAGTAGATCAGGCGAAAGTTACGCCGGTCATCTCTTCCGACATCGCCCAAAGCTTGTCCGCCGCTACAGGATCGAGCGCGTAAGTGCGAACGCCGCTATTTGGCGAAGTGTCATCGACTTCGGCAACGTGGCAGTCCTCGCAATAGAGCCCGCCTTTGCCTTCAAGATCGTCGGCGGTCGCAGCCCAGCTTTGCGTCGCTGCGCCTTGAGGGATCGTCTTCCATGAAAAGTCGGGATCGTTCTCGGTCACTCGCTCGACCAGTGCTGCGGATTCTTCCTCCGACATGTGTCGGCCAAGGTTGGTCTGGATGCCGCCGGGATGCACTGCGTATGAGTGGATACCCTTGTCGGCAAAGCGCTTCTCTAGGCCGACTGTGAACAGCACGTTCGCTGTCTTTGACCGGCCATAGCTCAGGAATGGCACGTAATCGGTGCTTTCGAAATTGGGATCGTCAAAATCGACCGGCGCGATGTGATGGCCGCGGCTCGACAGGTTCACGATGCGCTTGTCGGTTCCCGCCTCGACCAGCGGCATCAGGTGCTTGGTCAGCGCAAAGTGGCCTAGGTGATTGGTGCCAAGCTGCATCTCGAACCCGTCGGCGGTTTCCATCTTGGGGCAGGCCATGACACCGGCATTGTTGATAAGCAGGTCGATCTTGTCGAACCGCTCATTCGCCTCAGCGCCCGCCGCATGCACGCTGTCGAGCGAGGCAAGGTCGCATGTGATCGTCTCGAGATTGGCGTCGGGAACTTCCGAACGGATCGCGCTGACTGCTTCGTCGAGCTTGCCCTGGTCGCGCCCGGCGAGGATTACGTGGGCGCCTTTCGCGGCCATCGCCCGGCCGGTTTCCTGCCCGAGACCGGAATTTCCGCCGGTGATGAAGACCGTCTTGCCCGACAGGTCCTTGCCCTCGAGTACTTCGTCTGCGGTTGTGTCGTGGCCGAATTCGCTCATGGTGCATCTCCCGAATCTTGTATGTGGCCTGTTGCGCAGGTTTGAGCTAGCCATGCAAGCCATGAAAAACGCTCTGTTTGCTGCCGCGACTGCGGCTTTCGCCACGCTTGCTCCCACTCACGCCTTTGCAGAGGCCCATGAGGATGCAGACGCGCCCAAGTGGTCGATCGCGATCCACGGCGGTGCGGGCACGCTCAGCCCCGACAACATGACGCCTGAACGCCGCGCTCAGTATGAAGCTGCCTTGCAGGAAGCGCTCGATGCGGGCGCGCAGATTCTCGCCGATGGCGGCACCGCAATGGAAGCGATCCAGGCGGCGATCATCCCGATGGAGGACAATCCGCTGTTCAATGCAGGACGCGGCGCGGTCTTCACGTGGGAGGGCGAGAACGAGCTCGACGCCTCGATCATGGACGGACGCGATCGCAGCGCAGGTGCGGTGACCGGCGTTACCACCGTGCGCAATCCGATCCTGCTCGCCGACCGCGTGCGCACTGACAGCCCGCACGTTTTCCTGATGGGTGAAGGGGCGGAGCAGTTCGCGCTCGAACGCGGTTTTGATGTGACCGGCCCTGAATGGTTTGCGACCGAGGCGCGTCGTCAGTCGCTCGAGCGGATGAAGGCTGAGGAAATGTCCGCGCTCGATGTCGATCACAAGTTCGGCACGGTGGGTGCGGTGGCGCTCGACCAGGACGGCAACCTTGCAGCGGGCACTTCGACTGGCGGCATGACTGGCAAGCGCTGGGGCCGGATCGGCGATGCGCCGGTAGTTGGCGCGGGGACTTACGCGGACAATCGTTCTTGCGCGGTGTCGGCGACTGGCTGGGGTGAGTACTTCATTCGTGTCGGCGTGGCGCAGGAGATCTGCACGCGCTTGCGGATGCTTCAGCCGCCGCCTCCCGAGGTAATCGCAATGCGCATTAATGAGATCGGCGAAGTCTTGGAGGACGATGAGGGAGCCAACGAGATGTTCGAGTTGATCATGTCGGAGAATGCAAAAATACCGCAACAAATCGCTGATGACGTTATGGCCGAGGTCAAGGAACTGGGCGGCGATGGCGGGATTATCCTTGTCACGCCAGAAGGCAACGCGCTCTACAGTTTCAACACCAGCGGCATGTATCGCGGCCGCGCGACCAGCGATGGCGTCAACGAAGTTGCGATCTTTGGCGGCGACGCCGAAGCAGACGCGTCAGACACGCCCGACCACTAAAGCTCCCCAAGCTCGCAACCGCGCGCTTCGAGGATCGGCTTCATTTCCCAGAACGCCGCCGGCGTGCGGGTGAGCGGGATATAGGGGTGTAGGTGGTGCACGATGTGAAACTGCATCCACATCGAGCCCCAATTGCCGACCTTCGACTTCCACGCGCGTGAATTGCGATAGCGGCCCTGCTCATTGCTCGGGTGATGCGGCGCCCAGCTTAGGAAGAAGACGATGTAGGTGATGGCGATCTGATAGGGCAGCCACCACAAAAGCAGCGCTTCCAAAGCATAGCCATTCCACGCCAGCGTCCCGAGGATCGAGATGAAGCCGATCTTGTAGGCAAGGCTGAGCAGGATCAGGTCGGTGCGCCCGGCACGCATGATCGAGGCGGCGTAGTCGTGGTTGCGCTTCGCATTGGGCTGGCGGTTCTTGATGGCATACCAGATCGCCGACCACGGCCCCGGAGCCTTGGTGGTTATATCGACGTCGAGCTCGGGGTCGTTGGTGTGCCGGTGGTGGTCGAGGTGAGTGATGCGCAGGACTTCGAAAGGGAAGATCAGCATCCAGCTCGTCGCGTGGCCCACCAGCTCGTTGAGCCAGCGAAGCTTCGTACCGGGACGCGCGATGATATCGTGCTGCGCTTCGTGGGTGGGCAGATAGACGAGCGCCATGTTGATCGTCGCGATCGGAAACGCGATCCAGAGCGGCAGCAGCCCTGAAAAGACCAGCGGCCACAGCGACAGCCACACCGCCATATTGGCAAAGGCCCAGATCACCGCATCCCACGGCACCATGCCCGAATGCTTGCGCGCGATCTTGAGCTCAAGCCGCTTCAGTTCGCCGTCGGAAAGCTGGGAGAGATCATCGGGCAGGATCGCGGACTGCGCGTTCATATCCACCGCCCCGTGACCTGAGCGAACAGGCCCCAAGCGCCGCCGACAATCAGCGCGAATGTGAGTGTGGAGAGGCCAAACGGCGCGCCAAGTCCGAGCGCCTGCATCCCCTGATCAATCACAGGCACCAGGAATGCGAAGGCAAAGACGAGCGGCAGGCTGGCTGCGACAAGTTTGAGTGCGCGTTCCATGATCCCTTTCCTGACCGATCGGTAGCAGATCGAAACTTGAGAGACCAGTCAGCGCGTCAGAAGGGCCAGCGATCGGGCCTTTCGGCAAATGCACTCAAGACCTCGCCGACCCTTGCGAGTGCGGCTTCGGCAGCCGGATCGAGGCCATCGACAATGGTGCGCGGGCGGAAATAGGTCGCGAAGGTGAAGGGGCCCGACTTCCACTTTTCGCCGTCGCCGCTCTTGTCCGCTGGCGGCTCGACAAAGCCGATATCGACATAGAGGCTCTCCATGCCCGGCCATAGCGACGTGCCGGTCTTGTCGCCGCCGAGCAGATCTTCATGCAGGCCCGCGCGCACGCGCCGCACACCGGTGGGCGTGTCGATCATCCATTGGCGCAAGGTCGCCCGATTGTCGTCGGGCAGGATTTCGCCGTATCCGAGTGCTGCCACCGTGCGCGCCATCGCTGCGGGCGTGGTGGTGTCGCGATACTCGGTGACGGGGACATTGTTGAGCGCAGGCTCATATCGGTCGAGGCGGCTGACATTGTCGCCGATCCCGCTCCAGAACGCGGTCAGCGCCGCCGGGCCGCCATATTCGCGAAGCAGTATGTTGGCGGCGGCGTTGTCCGAAAACTTCTGCGTCGCCTCGGCCAGTTCGCGCAAGGTCGCCCCCTCGGTGAGACGCCGCGTGGTGAAGGGCGAGACGGCCATAAGGTCGTCTTCGCTCCACATGACGCGCTTGTCGGCATCGACAATGCCGAGCGAATCCGAGGCCAGCACCATCGCGGCAAGCGACAGTTTGAACGAAGAGCAATGGCCAAAGCGCCGGTCCCGGTTGATCCCGACCGAGTGTCCGGTCGAGACATCGAACAATTCGACCCCCAGCGTGCCGTTCGAATCTCCTTCGATCTGCCTGAGCATCGCCTCGAAGCGGTTGCCCGGACCGAATTGCAGCTGGGTCCCCGGCGGCAGGGTGATGTCGGGAAGGCGCGTCGAACACCCGCTCGCCGCGAGCCCGGCGCCCAGCGCACCAATGATGAATGCCCGCCTCTGGATCGTCATGAGAACTTGTCCGCCTTGCGTTTTCCGAAGCGCATGTCGCCTTCGAGCTTGGCCCGCAATTGCGCATAAAAGGCTTCAAGGAAAGCGCGTTCATCGCCTGCGCCCGGATCCCAGCCGATCTTCCTGCAGATCGCGGCATGCGCGGCGGCGAGAGATTCGGGCTGATCTTCGCGCAGCATGCGTTCGAGCACCTGCAATTCGTGCTCGCCATAAATCGATAGCTCGGCCTCGCCGAAATCGTAGCGCGCGCCGGTGACGTCGCTCTTCCCATTCGCAGCCGAGCCATTCACCGACATCGCGTCTGCGAGCTTTGCGCGCGGAGCCTCGACCACCCATGTTCCTGCGATGATATCGCCTGCCCGAAGCGCATCCTTGTTGAAGAAGGGGAAGGCCATGAAGGTGAGGAACCAGACGAGGCCTGCGAGCCCGAAGCTTCCCGCTTGACCGCTCGGCGCGACGAGGAGGAAGATGAGCGGCATGAAGAGTTCAATGTCGCGAAGGAGGTTGCGCGCGACCACTGCTTCGGGCGTGAGCCTGCCGCCGCCGCGCGCAGCCACGCGAATGCCGAGCACGCGCTTGCCCCAGGTCGCGCCGCGCGGGCCCAGTTCGAAAGCGAGGAAATAGCCGTAGCGCGCAAGGAAAAAGGTGAGGATCAGGAAGATGTTGACCGCTTCCGATGCCCCGGTGGTCACCCCGATGGCCGAAGCCAGCATTAGCTCGGCCGCCAGCCAGATCACCAGCAGGTAGATCGCAATCATGGCCGTGATGACGAGCACGAAATCGAGCACGAGCGCACCCAATCTGCTTCCGCGCCCTGCAACACGGATGGGCAGTGCGATGCCTTCCGGCGTGATGATCTGGCGCAGGCGCTTGTCGGCAGCTGCCTGCCGGGTCTGCGATGGGGAGGTTGTTGCCATGGTCATCCCGCCGCCTCGCTTTCATGCGCGGCAGAGGCGGGACGATAGAGGAAGAAATAGGACAGCCAGAAGGCAAGGAACGCTCCGCCGATCACGAAGCGGCTGCCTGCGCCTTCGACAAGCTGGCGCGGGAAGGCCTCGAGCAGCGCAGCTACGATCATCATGATGACGACGCCCACCATCACGACCGCTCCCCGCCGCCCGCTCTCAGCGGCTGCATCGAGTACCGACTTGTCGCCCGGAAACGCCATCGAGCGGCCAATATGCAGGCCCGCCGCCCCGGCAAGCAGAATGCCGAAAAGCTCGGTCGTTCCATGAACGCTCAGCCATGCGGCAAATTCGATGCCGAGACCTGCCGAATTGAACAGCCAAATCATCGCGCCCAGCACGGCAAGGTTGTGAACCAGCAGCAGGAGCGACGGGATGCCGAATGCAAAGCCCAGCGCGAAAGCGAGGATCGAGACGCCCGCATTGTTGCTGAACAACGAGGCGGCGAAGGTCGACAGCCCGCTCGCGCTTTCCTCGACCGCGAGCGTCGCCAACAACTCCTCGCGGCTCGCTCCGGGCACGCGCGTGTCGGCGAACTGCGTGGGGACGAGCCGATAGTACCAGTCGACATCGCGCACGACGAGCAGCCAGCCGACGATAGTGCCAGCGACCATCACGAACAGCGCGATGCAGATGTCGAGCCAGATCTCGCGAACGGCGCGGCTCCATCCGCCGAAAAGGAACCCGCGAAACCACGCGAAGAACCCCTGGCGCGGGCCGTAGACCTGGAACCATGCGCGCTGCACGAGGCCCTCGAGATAGCGCAAGGTCGCTGCATCGAGCGATGTTTCCCTCGCGACCGACAGGCTGGAAGCAGCGGTGCGGTAGAGCGTCGGCAGCGCAAGCAATTCGGCATCGTCAATGCGCGACAGGCCGCCTTTCTCCATCCGCGCAACGATATCCTCAAGCCGCTTCCAATCGCCCTCTCGCTCCAGCCGGAAGCGGTCTGAGCGCAAGGTCGCGCTTTCGATATCGACCGGTGCTGCGACTTCGCCACGCCCGAACCAGCTTGAAAGGATTGGCGAATTCATCCGATCGCCTCGCTGCGCTTGATCCTGAAATAGCTGTCGATCAGCTGGTAGCCGATTTGTTCGTAGGGGGCCTCGATCACGTCGACACCCATCTGCCGAAGACGCTGGAGCACGATCTGGCGCTGATGAAGCAGGCTGTCCGCCGTCACCGATTTTGCCAGCGTCGTGATGGATGTGGGCTCCTCGGCGATCATTTCCTCAAGCTCGCTGTCGGCGATCGTGACAAACAGGACGAGGTGCTTTGACACCAGTCGCCCGATGCTTTCGACCATGAGTTCCGCAGCGGTCGGGTCGGTGAAATCGGAGAACAGCACGATCAGCGAACGGCGCTTGAGTTTCGAGGTCAGCGTGGCGAGCGCGAGGGTGAAGTTCGGCTCGCTCGCATCGTAGTCGAGGCCTGCCGCTGCGCTCTGCAAACGGTGGAAAGAGCGCGTGTCGCTGACGAAGGGGGTCATCAGCTGCGGCCTTTGCGAAAAGCCGAACAGCGCCACCCGGTCCCCGCCTTTAAGCGCGACATAGGAACAGGTGAGCGCCGCCGAAACCGCGCGGTCGATGCGCGGCATCCCATCAACCGGCTCGCACATCGCCTGACCGCAATCGAAGGCGAAGACGATCGGGTTGTTGCGCTCGCTCTCGTTTTCGCGGGCATAGAGGTGATTGTGCCGCGCGCTTGCTTTCCAGTCGATCCGGCGGCGATCCATGCCCGGTTCGTATTCGCTCAACGCTTCGAACTGGGTGCCTTCGCCGCGAATACGCCGCGCGATGAGGCCGGTCTGAGCATCGCGCAGAAAAGTCTGCAATTCTTTCGAGCGCACGGGCGAGAGGTCGGGCCAGATGCGGATTTCTTGCGTCAGATCGCGGCTGGTCTGGCGCGCTCCGATGCCCAGGGGCCCGGTCCAGCGCAGCCACGCTCTGCTCAAGGCTGCAGTCCCGCGGCGCGAGGGCAAAGCCTCAAACGTGCCGCTCTGCGCGCCGGTATCGGGTTCGGGCACCAGCGCGATCGTGGCGCGACCGCCCGGGGCGAGCCTTGGGTCGAATTCAAGCGCTGCCTCGACGCCGCTCACCTGAGGGCGGTCGAAACGCGCATGCACGTCGAGCGCAGTCGTCTGGCCGATCTCGGTGTCGTCGGGCGCGATCACCTGCCAGTCCTCCACGCGGCCTGCGAGCATCCCGTCGAGCGCGATCAGCGCGGCGAATGCTACCGCCAGCACCGGGGCGATCACCCACAGAGCAGGCGAGACCGCCGCAATCACCAGTGCCACTGGGGCAAAGCCAGCTGCGATCCATGCCGCGCGTTCGGTCGGGACCAGGGGAAGGGCGGGGGTACCTGCCATCGGACTAGCGCGGCGCCTCGGTGCTTCCGATGAGCTCGGCAACCAGCGCCTCGATGTCGCGCCCGTCGATCTCGGCGGCTGGGCTTAGCGTCAGGCGGTGACGCAGGACCGGGAGTGCGAGCGCCTTCACATCGTCAGGGATCGTGTAGTCGCGCCCCTCAAGCGCCGCGCGCGCCCTTGCCGCCCCCGCCAGCATAACCGCCGCGCGCGGCGACGCGCCCACGGCAAGTTCGGAATGCTCGCGCGTCGCGCGGACCAGTCTCACGACATATTGCGTTATCTCATCAGCAACAGCGACCTGCGAAAGCGCGGCGTTGGCGCTCGAGAGAATCTGCGCATTCGCGACGGCTGTGACACCCAGATCCGCCGGGCGAGTGGGCCCGGACCTCGAACCATAGCTCGCGACAATTCGAGCCTCCTCGGCCTCATCGGGATAAGGGACTAGCAGCTTGAACAAGAAGCGGTCGAGCTGCGCTTCGGGCAGCGGATAGACGCCCTGATTCTCAATCGGGTTCTGCGTTGCGACCACCATGAATTGATCGGCCAGCTGGTGCGTCTCCCCATCGAGCGTCACGCGGCGTTCCTGCATCGCTTCGAGCAGCGCGGCCTGTGTCTTGGGCGGCGTGCGGTTGATCTCGTCGGCGAGTAGCAATTCGCAGAAGATCGGCCCGCGCGTGAGGGTGAATTGGCTCGTCTGGAAGTTGAAAAGGTTGGAGCCGAGAATGTCGCCGGGCAAGAGGTCGGGCGTGAACTGGATCCGTCCGAAATCGAGCCCGAGCGCGGTAGAAAAGGCCTGCGCGAGAAAGGTCTTGGCAGTTCCCGGCGGCCCTTCGAGCAGAACGTGACCACGGCTGACGAGGGCGACGAGCAGCTGGTCGACCATATCGTTCTGGCCAACAATCGCCTTGGCGACCTCTGCGCGGATCGCGTCGGCCAGATCGCGCAGTTCGGCGAGACTCATGCCGCCTGTCTGGGGCGGTGTATCAGTGCTCATTCGGCGGTTTTCCCTGTTAGTCTTGAAGTGAGCGCGCTGAGTGTCTTGGCAGCGCGCAGGATTTCGGTGGGGCTGCGGGCGTCGCGAAGCCGCGCTGCGAGACGGGAATACGGCTCCTGATCGGGCAGGCGCTGGGCGAGGGCGGCGTCGATCTTCTCGCTGTCAGGCCGCGCGATCCCTAGCGCCTTGCCGACGCGCCGCTCGGTCAGTTGGATGAAGGGGTCTGCCAATAGGCCCAGCCTGCGGGCGCGAACGATCAGGCCTGCTCCATTGCTGACCAGCTGGTTCTTGCCAAAGGCAATCGCCTGACCGCTCACAGCCGCCGGACCAAAACGAAGAAATGCCCTCCAGCCGACGATGAAAAGCGCAAGGATCAGGCACAGTGTCGCTGCAAGGAATGGCGGGCGGAAGGCCAGCGTCAGCAGGTTCATCGTCTGTCCGTAGCCAAGATAGGTCATGTCGAAAGTGACAGACTGCCCCTCGACATTGCTCGCCTGCCGAACGAGGTCGAGCGCCAGTCCTGCGCGTTGCCCGTCGGCGAGGCCGAAATTGTTCACAAGGTCTGGTTCGACGACAAAGATCACCCGGTTGATGCCTTCGTCGCCCGAAACCTGAAAGACGAGCGAATGGCTAGCGGTGTTGGTGACAAGCGCGCGATGCCCCTCATTCTGCTCCGCATGCAGCATGATCCGGGTCGGCATTCTTCCCTGCCGTCCATCGGCATACCAGCGGGGCGTGCCGCTCCCGCCGAATTGCTGAGCGCCGTAGGTGAACGTGTAAGGTTCGGGCAGGTCTTCGGTCCACGGCACGGGCGCAGTGCGCGACAGCGTGACCCAGTCATCGCGCATGCGAATCTGGTCCTCCTCAACGAGCTCACCCTGAGGCGGACCGGCAATCCATTTGGGCAGGATCACGAGGGTAGGGCCATAGAACCGGCGCGATTGGAGGGTGTCGGCAAATTCCTCGAAGTCGACATTCTGTGGCGGGGTCAGCACCAGCAGGTTCGAGGTCGTAAGGCTCTCGCGACTACGCGAGCGCTCGACAGTAAAGCCTTCTGCCTGAAGCAATCGGTAGAGGCCCGAATAGCCGTTGAGGCCATTAGCCGAGGCATGCGCACGGCCCGGACGTTCGCCGCCGGTATCGCCTGCGCTGATAAAATAGAGCATGGCGATGAAGGCAGTGAAACCGACCAGCACGATGGCGAGCACCGCTCCCCTGCTGAACGGCGATCTGCTGCGAGCGCTTGCTGGCGTAGCTGCCGTGGTCATGCGCTCGCCTGCTCGATTTCGACGCGGGCAAAATCTGCATAGGCGGCGCGAGCCGCTTCCCAGTCCTCCTTGGTGAGTGAGCGCAGCGCGAAAAGGCTGCGTTCGACGCGCTCGGATATCGCCCCGAACGCTGCGCGCGCCCGGTCCGATAGCGCGGGAAGCGCGGCAAGCTCGCGCGCGGTGCTCGATGGTTCGACCCAGTCCGGCTTTGCCGCCGCGATCTGCCGCACGCTGCGTTGCAAGAGAAGCCGCGTCGCTTCATCGAAGCGCCCCTGAGCGGCAAGCTCGTCAGCATCTTGCAGCAGGGCTGTGCTTTCCTTCTGGTCGGGCTGCCACTCAGGCTCGCTGGTCGCGCTTCTGGGCATCTGGCGACGGCGCGCAATGAGGCCGATATTGCGCGCGATCAGATAGAGGACGAAGGCGACGAGCAGGGCTAGCAGCACCCATTTCATCACCGGCCAGCTTTCTCCGAAAAAGGCCGCAACCGGAGACAGCACCTCACCCAGCCATGCAAACACTTCGCGCAGCATTTGCGAAAACCAGCTCGGCTCTGCCGGCTCGGGCAGCGGAGGTGGAACAATCGTCAGTTCTTCAAACTGGATGTCGCGCGCTTCTCTTAGCTCGCTCCAGCTTTCGGGGACGGGCGCGACGGATGCGGGATCAGCCAATGCGACCTCACGGCTCGCCTCAGGCGGGAAAGGGGGCCGCGTAATGGTCTGCGCCGCGTTGCTCATGCTCTTGTAGTGGTGGCACGGCTCATCGGCGCGCGCAACCGGCTTGGCTGACAGCCATGCTTAACCGCGTTTGCGGGCCTGTTCGTAGGTGCCGAGCAGGCGCAACTCCTTGGAATGAAACGCGCACTCCTCCAGCGCGCGGTCGACCGCCGGATCGCCAGGTGCACCGATAATGTCGGCATAGAACATGGTCGCCGAAAAGCTCGCCCCGATCTGGTAGCTTTCGAGCTTGGTCATGTTGACCCCGTTGGTCGCGAACCCGCCCAGCACCTTGTACAGCGCCGCCGGGATGTTTTTCACCTCGAAGATGAAGGTGGTCATCGCCGGTTTGCTTTCGTCGTGCGTGATGAAAGTGGGCCGGTCGGCAAGGATGACGAAGCGCGTCATGTTGTCATGCGCGTCCTCGACATTGTTCTCGATAATCTCGAGGCAGTAATGTTCAGCCGCGATAGCCGGAGCGATGGCGCCGATCGTCCTGTCGCCAAGTTCGGCCACATGAGCCGCAGCGCCGGCTGTGTCGATATAGCTCAGCGGCGTGATCCCGCGCTCGTGCAGATACTTGCGCGATTGGCCGAGCGCCTGTGGGTGGCTGTAAACCGCCTCGATCCTGTCGCCGTCTGCGCGAGGGCCGGGCGCCATCAGCGCGTGGTGGATCGGCATGAAATACTCGCCCACGATCGACAGCCCGCTTTCGGGCAGCAGGAAGTGGATGTCGGCGACCCGTCCGTGCTGCGAGTTCTCGATCGGGATGATCGCCTGACCTGCGCGCCCGTCCTTCACCGCTTCGAGCGCGTCTTCGAACCCGAAACACGGCAGCGGCAACGCGTCGGGACGCGCTTCGATCGCGGCGCGGTGCGAGTTCGCTCCGGGGGACCCCTGGAACGCAATGGCGCGTACAGGATCGGCCGCGGCGGCAGAGCGCAGCGCGTCGACAATGTGCAGGGCAGGTGCGGGAAAACTTTTCATGTGTATCGGGCGTGCTAAAGCTCTCATACAGGGGCGGCAAGAGGGCTTGCGAATAGTGCACGAATAGATGTTGCGTTTCGCCTTGCACGCGCGCGAGGGGGGCATTAAGGGAGCGCCGGGATGACAAACGACAATTCTTCAAAGAGCACGCCGGAAGCCGAAACTGGCTCGGGCGACATGTTCAACACAGCCGCAGGTTGGGTCCTGTTTGCAGGCGTGGTTGGCCTCGGCCTCTCGATCCTCGCGAGCAAGTATTTTCACGCCGACGATCCGCAGCGCCCTGAAACGCTGGGCTATGTGATCGAGCTTCCGGACGTGGAAGAAGGCCCCTCGGGCCCGACCTTCACCGAAGCGCTGAGCATGGTAACCGCTGCCGATGGCGAGCGCGTCTTCGCAAAGTGCTCGGCATGCCACAGCATCGAAGCCGGCGGCGCGAACGGCGTTGGCCCGAATCTTCACGGCATCATGGGTGCACCGGTCGGCGCCGTCTCGGGCTATTCCTACTCCAGCGCCATGGCGAGCTTTGGCGGCAACTGGGGCTGGGAAGAGATGAACAACTGGCTCGACAATCCGCGCGGCTACATGGACGGCACCAAGATGGGCTTTGCCGGCCTGTCGAGCATCGAAGACCGCGCCGCTGTCTCGCTCTACATGAATGAGAACGGTTCGGGCATTCCGGTGCCGGAATTCGTGCCGCCGGCTGAAGAAGCCGAAGAAGCGGCCGAGGGCGAGGCAGAAGCCGAGCAGGACGTCGCTGAAGAGACCTCCGAAGAAACCGCAGCCGCCGAGGGCTAAGCCCCGGTAACCTCAGGGGGCTATTCGCGCCCCTTGAACCCCTGCGCCACGACATACCACTCCGACGAGCCCTTGCGGCTCGCGGGTGGTTTGGCGTGTTTGACCGTCTTGAAGTGCCGTTTCAGCAGCTTGAGCAGCTCGGCATCGGTGCCTCCGGCCAGCACCTTGGCAACGAACGCGCCGCCTCTCTCCAGCGTCTCGACCGCGAACCACGCGCCCGCCTCGACCAGCGCCATGGTGCGCAGGTGATCGGTCTGTTTGTGGCCGACCGTGTTCGCCGCCATGTCTGAAATGACGAGATCGGGCGGGCCTCCCAGGGCCGATTCGAGCTTTTCGGGCGCAGCGTCGTCCATGAAATCCATCTCGAAGATTGTAACGCCTTCGATCGGTTCGGTCGGGAGCAGGTCAATGCCCACGATCTCTGCCTTCGGAGCCTTTGCGCGAACCACCTGGCTCCAACCGCCCGGCGCAATGCCTAGGTCGACCACGCGCCTCGTGCCGCGCAGGAGCGAGAACTTTTCGTCGAGTTCGAGCAGCTTGTAGGCCGCGCGGCTGCGATAGCCATCGGCCTTGGCCTGCTTCACATACGGATCGTTCAGCTGGCGTTGCAGCCAGCGTGTCGAGCTTTCGGTCCGCTTCTTTGCGGTCTTAACCCGCTTGTCGGGGTCGCGGCCTGAACGTGCCAAGTCTTATTCTCCGTTGCGCGGTGTTGGACGACCGGCGCGATTCTCATGCAAGGCTTTGAGGCTGCGCTCGCTCTGACGTTCGGCTGCCATCAGGCTGCGAAGGATACCTTCGCGAATGCCGCGATCTGCCACGCCAAGCCGCTCTGCCGGCCAAAGGTCGAGGATCGATTCAAGAATGGCGCACCCTGCCACCACCAGATCGGCGCGGTCCTGTCCGATACAGGGGAGCTCGCTGCGCTCCTGTGGTGACATGGCCGAAAGCCTTCCGCTGATATCGCGCATCGCGGCAGAGGGTACGATTAGCCCGTCCACCGCCTTGCGATCATAGTGAGGCAACTCAAGGTGCAGGCTCGCGAGCGTCGTGACCGTGCCCGATGTGCCGAGCAAGCGGATATCGCTGCTCTTAGCGGCATCGGCGATCCTCTCTG
Source organism: Erythrobacter sp. S158 (assembly GCF_057364915.1). NCBI lineage: Bacteria > Pseudomonadati > Pseudomonadota > Alphaproteobacteria > Sphingomonadales > Erythrobacteraceae > Erythrobacter > Erythrobacter sp. S158. The sequence continues at coordinate 147,628 of NZ_CP200279.1, forward strand.
CGAAGGGGGCAAAGGCGTCGGAGACGATGCCGCGCATCTTGCGATAACGCTCGATCCTCGCCTCGCGGCCCGACTCCCCGCGCCCGACCGTGTCGGTGAGCGAGACAACGCCCCAGGGTACGCTCTGCCAGTCGATGATCTCGGGGATCTTCCCGCCTGGCTTGAGTAGCACCAGCTCGGTCGAGCCGCCGCCAATGTCGAAAATCACCGCCGGGCCTTCGCCCGATTCGAGAAGGATATGGCAGCCAAGGACGGCAAGCCGCGCTTCTTCCTGAGCGGTGATGATGTCGAGCATTATGCCGGTCTCGCGCTTCACGCGCTCAATGAATTCCTCGCCATTGGTAGCACGCCTGCAAGCCTCGGTCGCGACCGAGCGGGCAAGACGCACATTGCGGCGGCGCAGCTTCTCAGCGCAGATTGCGAGCGCACCCACCGCGCGGTCCATGGCCTCATCGGACAGTCGCCCGGTCTTGGCCAAATCCTCGCCCAGTTTCACAACCCGGCTGAAGGCGTCGATTACGGTAAAGTCACGGCCAGAGGGACGGGCAATGAGCAATCGGCAATTGTTCGTGCCCAGATCGAGCGCGGCGTACGCCTCGTTCTTGCGCGGTTTGAAATTGGTGCGGTGGGGGTCGTTGAGAGCCTGCGCGTGCTTTGCCGGGCTACGCACTGCCTCCGGCTTTGCGGAGCCGTTGGCGCGAGCACCGTTTGCGCGGGAATTTGCCTGGCGCGACCCTTTTCCCTGCTGGCTGGAGCGTTTGTAGCGAAAATCGGCTACCTTGCCGGACTTGCCGCTCCGTTTTTTACCAGCTCTCCTGTTTTCGTCCGGCGGAAGCGCATCCGCCATAAACCTGATCTTTCCTAATCACTGACGCGAACCTCTTGCGCCAGCACCTGAAGGCGACGCTAACCCAAGCTCTGCGCAAGAGCAAGCAAGTCGCCCTTGACCCAGCCTTCGCACAAAACTAGATGCCCCCTCTCGCGTGGCGCCGGACACTGATTCCTTGGTCCCTTCGCGCTGATGCCCCGTCGTCTAATGGTAAGACTACGGACTCTGACTCCGTCAATTGAGGTTCGAATCCTCACGGGGCATCCAACTTCCCTCTTTTAACAAACCGCTAACACGGCAAATTCATTTGCCTTGCCGCTGTCACGCGGCGGGCCTAGGGGCGTTCTCCTATGACTGAAAAAGACCTAACAGACCGCAAGTTCTACCGTGCCGGCGAAGAGAGCCGGTTCGCCGACGAATCTCCCGAACGCACTCCGCAAACCGAGCATCCCGCCTACAAGCTCGCTTTCCGCGACCACGATTTCCTGCTGCGCGACGAGCTTCGCCCGGTGCGCTTCCAGCTTGAGCTGTTGAAGCCCGAAATGCTGCTCGACGAAGCGCGCGTGGGCTCGACCATGGTGATGTATGGCTCTGCGCGTATCCCTTCACCCGAAGAGGCGCAGGCCAAGATCGACGCGGCCAAGAATGGTAGCGAGTACGAGCAGAAAGTCGCTCAAAGCCTCGCCGACAAGGCCAAGTATTACCACGAGGCTTACAAGCTCGCGCGGCTCGTTTCTGAAAAGGCGATCATCGAAGATGGCAAGCGCCAGTTCGTCGTCACCACCGGCGGCGGGCCTTCGATCATGGAAGCGGGCAATCGCGGCGCAAGCGATGCGGGCGGTGAGAGCATCGGCCTCAACATTGTGCTGCCGCACGAGCAGGCGCCCAACTCCTACGTGACGCCTTACCTGTCGCTCAACTTCCACTACTTCGCCCTGCGCAAGATGCACTTCCTGCTGCGCGCGCGCGCTGTTGCGGTGTTCCCGGGCGGCTTTGGCACGTTCGATGAATTGTTCGAGCTTCTGACCCTGATCCAGACTGGCAAGATGAAGCCGATCCCGATCATGCTGTTCGGCAAGGACTTCTGGGAGCGCGTCGTCGACTTCGAAGCGATTGCCGAAGAAGGCACGATTGCGAAGAGCGATCTGGACCTGTTCAGCTGGTGCGAAACCGCCGAAGAGGCGTGGGATTGCGTGTCGAAGTTCTACGAACTCGAACAATAACCAGCGTTAGTTCAGGCTCCTGACGGCGTGATGGCCCAGCGGCCCATTGCCTGCACCAAAACCGGGCGCTTCCTCGATGGCGCGCAGAACGAAGTTGCGCGCCAGCCTTACAGCATGTTCGAGCGGCTGGCCGTGGCCTAGCAGCGTCGCGATTGCCGATGAAAGCGTGCAGCCGGTGCCATGCGTGTGCGGCGTGTCGATCCTGGCATGCTCGAACTGCACCGCGCGTGCGCCCAGTGCGCTGTCGGGCGCGTAGAGGACGTCGACGATGCGAGCATCTTCGGTATGCCCGCCCTTGGCGAGCACGGCAGCGCCGCACTTGTTCGCAAGCTCCTCTGCCGCTTCTGCCATCTCAAGCGAGGTGCCGAGGCTGCGTTCCAGAAGGTGAGAAAGCTCAGGCACGTTGGGGGTGATCAGTGCAGCGCGCGGGAACAGCGTGTCGCGAAGCGCCGCTATGGCCTTCGGATCGATCAGCGCCGATCCGCTGGTCGAGATCATCACCGGATCGAGCACGATCGGGACCGACACGCCCTCGAGAGCATCGGCCACGGATGCGATAATCTCGGCATCGTGTAGCATCCCAATCTTGATCGCATCCACGCCGATATCGTCGACGCACGAAGCGATCTGCTGCGCGACCACGTCGCCCGACATGGGAGCTATCGCCTGCACCCCGACGCTGTTCTGAGCGGTGACCGAGGTGATCGCTGTCATCGCATAGCCGCCGAGCATCGCAATGGTCTTGATGTCAGCCTGAATCCCAGCACCCCCGGAGGAGTCCGAACCGGCAATCGACAGGATGCGTGGCGGTTTCTTCGCCATCGTCAAGCCGCTGCGCGCACCGCGTCGCACACGCGGTCGACGACGTTTTCGACCTGACTGGAATCGTCACCCTCGGCCATCACGCGAATGACCGGCTCGGTCCCTGATGGACGAATGACCAGGCGGCCTTTTCCTTCAAGCTCGCCTTCGACTTCGGCGATTACCGCCTTCACGGTCTCGTTCTCGAGCGGAGCGCCTGCATCATAGCGGACATTCTTCAGAAGCTGGGGCACAGGTTCGAATTTGTGCAGGATTTCGCTGGCGGGTTTGCCCGAGCGAACGAGGCTGGAGATTACTCGGAGCGCTGCAACCGTGCCGTCTCCCGTGGTGGCATGGTCGAGCAGGATCATGTGCCCCGACTGCTCGCCGCCCACGTTGAAGCCGCCTTCCTTCATTCGCTCGAGCACGTAGCGGTCGCCGACCTTGGTGCGTTCGAGCGTGAGGCCGAGCCCGCCGAGATAGCGCTCAAGCCCGAGGTTCGACATGACTGTCGCCACCACGCCGCCACCGGTAAGCGCACCCTTCTCATGCATGCGTGTGGCGATCGCGGCCATGATCTGGTCGCCGTCGACCTTGCGTCCTTTCTCGTCGACCACGATCAGCCGGTCAGCATCGCCATCGAGCGCGATGCCGATATCCGCGCCTTCTTCGACCACCTTGGCCTGAACCGCTTCGATTGCCGTCGAGCCGACGCCGTCATTGATGTTTATCCCATTGGGTTCGACACCAAGCGTCACGACCTCTGCGCCAAGCTCCCAGATCGCGCTGGGAGCAACCTGATACGCCGCTCCGTGCGCGCAATCGACCACGACCTTGAGGCCATCGAAACGCACTTCATTGCCGACCGAGCCCTTGATCGCGTGGATATACCGCCCGCGTGCATCCTCGATCCGGCGTGCGCGACCGATCTTTTCGGCCTCCACGAGCTGCGGCTGTTGATCGAGCAGCGCCTCGATCTCGGCCTCGGCCTCGTCCGACAGCTTGAAACCATCGGGGCCGAACAGCTTGATCCCGTTGTCGGGAAACAGATTGTGGCTCGCCGATATCATCACGCCCAGATCAGCGCGCATTTCGCGGGTCAACATCGCGATGGCCGGTGTGGGCAGGGGGCCGGTCATGATCACATCCATGCCGACGCTAGTGAAGCCCGCGACCAGAGCGCTCTCCATCATGTAGCCCGACAGGCGCGTATCCTTGCCAATCACGACCCGGTGCCGGTGGCCGCCGCGCACGAAATAGTGGCCCGCTGCTTGTCCCACCTTCATGGCGGTCGCCGCTGTCATCACGCCTGCATTGGTGCGGCCTCTGATCCCGTCAGTACCGAAGAACTTGCGCGCCATATCTTGAAACTGCCCCCATCGCTGGTCGGTGTTGGAATTGTCAGGCGCTAATGACGCAGGTAACGCGCGAAGGGAAGGGGCCTGTCGCCTCGCATGAGCAATCCGGCGAGAATTGCGCCGAGGCAAGGAAAACGGTTTGAACAGCACCCCAGAGGCGCCCGGCGGCGAGGCAATCGGCAAAGACGCAGGCAGCCCTTTCGAGCTCGTCACGATCCGCCTGCCGGTCGTTGCGACCTTCATTGCGCTGATTGCAGGCCTTGGCGCGGGTGTCCTGCTCGCCGGTGCTGCGCTGCCCGACTGGTTCCTTGAGACGACCGCGCTGGTCGGCACGCTATGGCTGCGCGCGCTTCAGATGACCATCATCCCGCTGGTCGCTTCGCTGCTGGTGCTCGGCATCGCGCAAATGAGCCGTGCGGCGAGGGCGGGTGCGGCGGCACGCTATTTCATCGCGCTGGTGCTTGGCGTGTCGATCCTTGGCGGCCTGTTCACCGCGAGCGTGTTGCCGCCGCTGCTTTCCGCCGTGCCGATCCCTGATGGGGCGAGCGCCTTTCTGGCCGAAGTGCCCGACGGCGAGCAGCAGGTGCCCGACATCCTCGATTTCGTGGCATCTCTCGTCTCGCCAAACGTGATCGCGGCGGCGGCGGAGACTTCGATGCTTCCGCTGACAGTATTCTTTGCCCTGTTCGCGCTCGCGATCTCCCGCCTTCCCGATGAGCAGGGTGAGCGGTTGCTCGGCTTCTTTCATGCCATCGCCAACGCGATGTTGGTCGTGATCGGATGGGTGCTGTGGGCGGCGCCTGCCGGCGTGCTGGCGCTGGCCTTCGGCGTAGGGCTCAAGAGCGGGGGCGGGGCGTTTGCGGCGCTTGCGCACTATATCCTTGTCGTTGCGGGCATGGGTGCGTTCATTCTCGTGCTGGCTTACGTCATCGCGGCGGTGCTCGGCGGTATTGGGCCGCTGCGCTTTGCCAAGGCGCTGATCCCGGCACAGGCGGTCGCAGTCTCTACGCAAAGCTCGCTCGCCAGTCTTCCTGCCATGCTGGACAGCGCCGGGCGCCTGGGCTTGCGAGAGGCGACTTCTGAGTTCGTCCTGCCGCTAGCCGTTGCGATCTTCCGCGCGACCAGCGTGGCGATGAACCTCGCCGTCGCGCTGTATGTCGCGCAGCTGGCGGGGATTGAGGTGGCATGGCCGCTAATGCTGGCAGGGATTGCGGTGGCCGTGATCATTTCGGTCGGGTCGGTCAGCCTGCCCGGCTCTATCAGCTTTGTCGTGTCGATCGGCCCCATCGCGCTTGCCATGGGTGTGCCGATTGAACCGCTGGCGCTGCTGGTCGCGGTCGAGATGCTGCCCGATATCATGCGCACGCTTGCCAATGTGACGATGAACGTTGCGGTTGTGAGCGCGGTCGACCGCTCGCGGCAATAGTCAGCCGAGCCCTTCGGGGAGCGGCGCTTCGGGCTCCTCGCCCGTGAACAGGGGTTCGCCGAACAGGAACCCGATCACGTTGGGCTTGCCGATATGGTCGAACAGGCCCGTCAGCGTCAGCAGGATCGGGACCGACAACAGCGCGCCAATCGCGCCCCAAATCCAGGTAAAATAGGACAACGCGATGAGGATCATAACCGGGCTCATCGTAAAGCGCGCGCCGAGGATCGAAGGCGTGACCGCGTTCCCCTCGATCGCGTTAAGGACCATGTAGGAAAGCGCCGGAACAAGGCCGAGCCAGATCGTGTCCGCTGTTCCCAACCCGAACACGGCGAGAAGCGCCATCAGTGCGAGCGGGCCGATATAAGGGATGAAGTTCAGGATCATGGCGAGCCCGCCCCACATGATTGGAGCGTCGAGCCCCCAGGCCCATGCGGCGAGGCCCACGACTATGCCAAGCCCTGCGTTAATCATGCTCACCGTGATGATGTAGGCGGCCACGCGGTCCTGCACTTCGCGGATGGCGCGTGCGGCTCGCACGCTCGACCCGAAGCTAGCGCGGTCGAACAGCAGACTGCGGCGCATCCGGCCACGCGCTTCGATCATGAAGAACGCCATCAGGAACATGACCAGCACCTGCACGACGACGCTGGGCGTTGCGAATGCGATCTCTTCGAGCATGCTGGGCGCGGCGATCACGACTTCGCGCGTGTCGCCTTCGCCCATCGCGCCCGACATCTGCTCGTCGATGCCCGACACCCATGCAAACTCGGCTTGCAGTTCGGCGAACCGCTCGCTCACCTGCGCGATGATTTCCGGCATCCGGTCGAAGAGCGCGGCAGCCGGTTGAAGGATTAGGGCGAGCGCAGCGACCAAGACGCCAAAGAACATGAGCAGCGAACTCAGCGAAGCGAGCGCGTTGGGAATGCCTGAGCGAACCATCCAGTCGGCAAGGGGGGAAAGCAGGATCGTCAGCACCAGTGCCGCGACAATTGGCAGAAACACTACTGACATATGCGACAGGACGAAGGGCAGCGCGAGAAAGGCGCCAAAGCCGAGAAGCAAGACAAGCGCGGAAAGAAGCCGCAATTCTTCCAGCGAACGCGAGCGAGCGGGCGACGCGTCGTCCGACACTGCGGTCTTGTCAGTTCCCTCGCTGTCCATGCATGCCCCCCTGGCGTTCAGGCAGGACTGTATTGCAGTGCGCCTAGCGCGCGCAAGCACTTAGGTCTTAGCCGCCGACCGGCTTCTCACTTTATTCGGAGGGCGATGCTTTCGCGCTGCCGCCCACAACACGGTCCAGCTCATCAAGGATCGAGCGATGAGCGCTGTCCTTTCCGCGGTTCTCGTCAGGCAGACTGCCCTTGCTCAGCATGTCATTGAGCGCGGCACGGGCACGCCCCACGCGGCTCTTGATGGTGCCAAGCGCACAGCCGCAGATATCGGCTGCTTCCTCGTAGGAAAAACCACCAGCGCCCACCAGCAACAGCGCCTCGCGCCGCTCCGGCGGCAAGGCCTGGAGCCCGCGATGCAGGTCGGACAGGTGGATCGGTTCTTCCTGGTCGGCAGGCGCGGTCAGGATGCGCTCTGCTGTCGTCTCATCGTAGTCGCCTCGGAACCGGTTGCGCCGCATCTCGGTGAGATAGGCGTTGCGAAGGATCACGAAGGTCCATGCGCGGATCGAAGTTCCCGGCTGGAACCGGTCCTGCGCGGCCCACGACTTGAGCAGCGTTTCCTGCACCAGATCGTCGGCAAGATCGGGATGCCCGCAAAGGCCGCGTGCAAATGCGCGCAGGTGAGGGACGACTTCGGTAAGGTCGCGCTTGAACTGCGCGCGTTCAGCCGCAGTTCTCACGGGTGGTGGTTGCTTGGCATCACCCATCAGTTGGACTTATCCGAAGTATCAGCTGAACCCTTGCCGGTGCCTTTCGGGTCGCTGTCTTTGGCAGCCGGCTCATCGTCGAACTTTTCCAGAAGCTCAAGGAACGAGTCCGGTAATGGTTCGTCGACAACCGAATCGTAAAGCTCCTTGAGCCCATCAGCCCATGCCGGTGCTTCATTTTCCTTGTCGGAAGTCTTGTCGCCTTCGCTGGACGAAGGGTCGATTTCGGATTTCTTCTCGGTTGCCATGCTTCGCTCTGTGCCCGCCTAGCCCTACAGTGCCCGAGGCTTCATGCCAAATTGCATCTCTTTTTCTCGCATGCCTAGTGACAAGGTCTAGGCAGCCTTGTGCCGTGGTGACGCGAAGAACAGGGCCTGACTGATAGTTGCTTTAACGGTTTCCTCGCGGAATGGTTTCGTAACCAGATAAGTGGGCTCGGTAGTTTCGCCGGTCAGCAGCCTTTCGGGGAACCCGGTAATGAAGATCACCGGGACATCGATCTGGGTAAGGATTTCCGCGACAGCTTCGACCCCTGAAGACCCATCGGCAAGCTGGATATCGGCAAGGACAAGGTCGGGCTTGTGAGCCTGCACCGCCCGGATAGCTTCCTTGTGGGTGGTCGCCCTGCCGCAAACTTGATGGTCCATGGAAAGCACGAGATCTTCCAGCTGGACCATGATCATCGGCTCATCCTCGATGATCATGACCTGTGCCGCTTGTTCGCTGTTAAGCTCTGCGATTGCGTCCGCGACCAGGGCCTCGACCTTGTCGAGATCGAGTTCCATCACTTGTGCTGCTTCGGCGAGGGAGAACTCTTCTACCGTCGTGAGCAGCAGTGCCTTGCGGCTTGCAGGCGTGATTCCGCCCAGCCGGCCTTGCGCAGCGGCTTCGCGCTTGGATGCATCGGCCGCGCTTGTCGGGCTTTCTGTTTTTTCTTTGGCAAGAACCTGGAGGAAGAGGCGATAGAGCGGAACTCTGCCTTCGTTGAGCGACTGCCTCAGGGCCTCGTCCGCGAGAGCGGTTTCAAGCGTCAGGCGCACCATCGAGTTGCCGGCTGCCTGCGAGCCAGTAAGAGCACGTGCATACCGTCTGAGGTATGGCAAATGCGATGCAATTTTTTGGCTCAAACTCATGGCCGACTCTCCGTTCGCCACTTGGTTCTGTTTCAATGACTTAGTCGCCTAGACGGCTCTTGCATTTGCTGCAACCGCTTTGCCGAGATCCCGCGCGGCAAGCGTGTGCAGCAACCTTGTATACATTTTTCGAAAAATGTTTGGGAACCGAAATTGAGGGAGATCATTTATTTTCTGTCACTGCCGATTCTTCTCCCGTCCGAGCGGCTGTGATACGATCCCGAAGGCCTCCACTTTCCGTAAGTGGAGGCCTTTAATCTTTCCTTCTCAAGACTTGTGATCAGCCTGCCGAAAGCGGCTTTTCATAGATCGCATATTCGCGGTTGATCGAGCTGTCGATGGCATCTGCGATTGCTACCATCCCCTGATTGTCATCGAGGATCCAGCCAATCTCTGCGCGCTGCGAATCAAAGCGCTGCGATGCGTTTTGGCGGATGTAGCTGATCATCATGAAAGCCAGCTGGCTGGCGAGCCGCGAATTCTGGAATTCCTTGAGCACGCCCATCAACGGCACGCGCATGTCCGAACCGGTTGGGTTCTTGAGCCAGCGCAGCATGTGGAACCAGCCCAAGGGGAACAGCTTGCCATTCGTGCGCGCCAGAACGTTGTTCACGTCGGGAAAGGTCAGCATGAAAGCCACCGCGCGCCCGTCGACCTCGGCGATCATGTTCAGTTCTTCATGGATGATCGGCCGAAGCTTCACGCCGGTATGCGCGATCTCTTCAGGGGTGAGCGGGATGAAACCCCAATTGTCGGACCAGGCGTCGTTCAGAATACCGAGAATCTTGTCGACCTCTTCATCCCAGTCGGCCTTGCGAACCTGTCGGACCGTGATCTTGGAATTGCGTTCGCCCGATTTGACGATCCGCTGGATCAGTGGCGGGAAGTCGTGGCTGACGTCGAGATCGTAGGTGTAGAGCGTCTTGGCGCGAGCAAATCCGGCATTTTCGATCCAGCCCGCATATTGTGCCGGATGGTGGCCCATCATGATAACCGGAGCATGATCCTGGCCACGAACGAGCAGACCCGGCTCTTCCCAGATAGACATCGAAATGGGACCGACGATCTTGGTCATCCCCTCCTTGGCGAGCCATTCCTGAGCTGTGCGCAGCAGCTCTTTTGCGACGTCTTCATCCTCGGCATCGAAATAGCCGAACATGCCGGTGCCAGGGCCGAAGCCCTGTTCTGGCGGCATCTGCAGGGCAAGTTCGTCAATATGAGCCGAAATCCTGCCCACCGGACGCCCGCCTCGATGTGCGATGAAGAGCTGCGCGCGAGCATGGCCGAAAAACGGGTTTTTGTCCGGATTGACCAATTCAAGCTGTTCGCTGCGCAGTTGCGGCACGGAATTGGGCACTTTTGCGGCAAAATCGCGCCCAAGATCGACGAAGCGCGCACGCCCTTTCTTGTCTGAGACGGGCTCAATGCTTATCTGGCGCTCGTTCACGCGGGGTTTTCCTCGATCGTGTATGAATATCTTACGATTTGGCCTGCGTACCTAGTCGCGCAATGTCCAGTCGCCAACCCAATCGATCACAGCCATAAACAAACCCGGTTTGCCGAGAGCCCCTGACTTGCGGTAAGGACACGCCACTTACGACTGCCAACAGCCATGACCATGCACCAATCGATCACCACGTCCACTGCGGCTCAAGTCACTCGCCAGAAGGCGGTGCGCGCCGATTTCATCGAGACCGATGACAAGGACATGCTGCGTGCTGCGCGCGATCTAACCAAGGATCTGGGCGAGGCGCGGGCCAATATCTATTGGCCCGACATGCTGATTTCGGCTGGACTCGGCTATGGCGCGATCGCTCTGGCTATCCTGACGAACAATCTCGCGATCGCTATCATCTCGGGGCTTGTCGCCTCGCTTGCGCTTTACCGCGCGCTGATGTTTATCCACGAGCTCACCCACATTCACAAAAACGCGCTGCCGGGTTTCCGAACCGGGTGGAACCTGCTGGTCGGCATTCCGATGCTGACGCCGAGCTTCATGTATGAAGGCGTGCACGTGATCCATCACAAGCGCACGCAATATGGCACGGTGGAGGATCCCGAATACCTGCCGCTCGCACTGATGAAGCCTTGGAGCTTGCCGCTGTTCGTGATCGTCGCGCTGCTGGCGCCGATTGCACTCATCATCCGCTCGGCCATTCTCGTGCCGCTGGGGTCGATTTTCCCTGCCGTGCGCAATTGGACATGGGGCCGAGTTTCGGCCCTCGCGATCAATCCCGATTTTCGCCGCAAGGCGCCCACGGGCGAATTCGCCAAGCGGGTGCGCTGGCAGGAAGCCGGCGCGAGCATCTGGGCGATTACGCTGATCGCCAGCACCTTCGTGATCGGGTGGAAGCCGCTGCTGGTCGCGCTCGCGATCTTCTCGTTCACCGCATTGCTCAACCAGCTGCGCACGCTGGTTGCTCACCTTTGGGAGAATGAGGGTGAGCCGATGACAGTCACTGCGCAATTCCTCGACAGCGTCAACGTGCCGCCGCCGGGCGTGATCGCCGAGGTATGGGCCCCGGTTGGTCTTCGCTATCACGCGCTGCACCACCTGATGCCCTCGATGCCGTATCACGACCTTCCCGAAGCGCACCGCCGACTCAATCGTGAGCTCGGCAATGGTTCGACCTATGAAGGCGCGAACCACCCCGGCATGGCAAACCTCGTGTCGCGCATTGCGCGCAGCACAATGATTTCGCGCTAGGGTCTATTCGACCGGGTCAGCCGGTTGCAGCTTCGATCCCGGACCGGGCGCACCTTCATCCTCGCCACCATAGATGCTCGGATCGTCATTCGATCCGCTCTCCATCGTGGGCGGGGGATAGGCGTTGTCGTCCGCCGCATCGGCGCTGCCGTCCATGCTGTCGTCTTCTGCTGCACCCGCGCTGTCTGCGTCGTCATCTAGCGGGATCGCCTCCTCGATATCGGGAGTTTCCTCAGGCTGGTTCTGACAACCTACCAGCAGGATCGAGAGAGCCGCCATCGAGGCAAGGGGAGCGTAACGCATTGGGTGTCCTCCTGACTTTTGTGCGCTTTATAGCGCAGCGCGCTCAATCGAGGAAACAGATCATGGCGCAGCGCCTTTCGGCAGGCAGGCCATGATCGGCCTCGACCGCGAGTTCTCCGGCAAGGCGCGGATGAGCGTCGAGAGCGGTGACTTCCTCAAACCCAAGCTTTTCGTAGAAGGGCGCGTTCCAGGGCACATCGCGAAAGGTGGTGAGCGTAACGGCGCGAAACCCTGAATTGCGCGCATCGACCATGCAGGCGCGCATTAGCCCAGCGCCGATGCCGCGGCCCTGCTGGTCCGGGTGAACGTCGACTTCCCAGATATGCAGTTCGCGGCGGAAGGGCTCGTTCACAAGGAAGCCGACCATCTCGTCGCCAACATGCACGACGAGGCAGTGCCCCTTGCGGATGTAACGCTCAAGCCTCTCGACTGGCAGCGTGTGCTCGCCCGCAAGTCCGGCGAGCCCATCGACCGTACGAAAGAGTTCGCCCGCTGCCGCCTCAATCGCCGGCATGCGTTCGGCGTCGGCTGGCCGGGCAAGGCGCAGCGACCAGTCTGGCCGGCTCATTCCTCGGTTCGAATGAGGACTGTCTCACCCACCAGCAGAAACAGGAAGAACGGCGCCCATGCGGCAAGGAAGGGCGGGTATCCGCCAAAGCTGCCCATCGCGAGCGCGGCGTTATCGACGACGAAATAGGCAAAGCCCAGCGCCATCCCGATCACCGCGCGCACGAACAGTTGGCCTGAACGCGCAAGACCAAAGGCCGCTACCGATCCGAGCAATGGCATGAGCAGCGCCGACAAAGGACCGGACAACCGGTGCCACCATTTGGCCCGCATTTCGGATGTGCGGCGACCTGCGGCTTCGTAAGCGTCGATCGTTTCGGACAGCTCCCAGAAGCTTTGCGCATCGGGATCGACCGATTGCAGGTCGATCTGTTCCGGCGTGAGCCCTTCGCCTACCACTATATCATCGATGGGTTCGGTCGTTGCTGAGCCCACGTCGAAACGCTTGGGGTTTTCCAGCCGCCAGCCGGGGGCTGCATAGGTGGCGCCGGTGGCCTTGATCTGTTCGCTGATGATCCCGCCCGGCGCGCGCGCATACCAGGTGACGTTATCAAGCTCGATATCCTCGCCCGACCCGATCAGCGATGACGCGGTGAGGATGTTGTCGCCATCGGTGAGATAGACATTGGCGCGCACGCCCGACTGCTCGGGGATCGGACCGTACTCGACTGCCTCCCAAGCCTTGAGTGTCGAGTTTGCGCGGGTGACGACGCGCTCGTTGAAGGCAAAGCTTATAAGAGCGACGACCGCTGCGGTAAGAAGCAGCGGGGCCAACACCTGGTGCGCTGAGAGCCCAGCGGCTTTCATCGCCACAACCTCGCTGTTCTGGTTGAGCGTCACCAGCGTGATCAGCGTCGCCAGCAGCACTGAATAGGGCAGGAAACGCGCGATCAGCTGGGGTATTCGAAGGCTCGCATATTTGATGATCTCGGCCTGCCCGTTGCCTTCAGGTTCAAGGATCTTGCCGGTCGAACCAAGCAGGTCGAGCGCCATCAGTACGAGCACCAGCATCACCAGCACCGCCAGGATGCGCACAACGAACATCTTCGCAAGATAGAGCGTCAGGCTGCGCGATGGGAAAAAGTCGAGCTGCATGGTGAGAGGGCCTGCCGTCTATTCCGCCGGAGCCAGCGCAGCATCGCTCTCGGCCGAGTGGTCGGACTTGAGCGAGGCGCGCTCGCGGCGCTTGAACAGCTTGGCGATGCGTTTGGAAATCTTGGCGAAGATGGTCTCAAGCGCGCCGAGCGCCTGACCACCCGGCACATAGGCCGTTCGGTAATACATCCAGATGATCAGCGCCGCAAAGGCGCAGAACGGCCCCCACAAGGCTATGATCGGATCGATCCGCCCGAGCGCGGCGATGTCCTCTCCGTATTGGTTGATCTTGTGATAGGCGACGACGAGGATGATCGAAACGAACACGCCGAGCGCGCTGGTAGATCGTTTGGGCGGTATCGCGAGCGCCACGGCCAGCAATGGCATCAGCAACATCATCACCACTTCGACCGTGCGATAATTGAACGCCGCCTGCACCGCGTCGCGCTCATCTTCCTCGGCCTGCTCGCTCCATCCTATCCTGAGCAGTTCGGGCAATATGTATTCGCGGCTCGCCTCGCCGCGTGCGCGGAATTCCTCGACTGCTGGCAGGTCGATGGGCAGGTCATGGCGACTGAAAGAGAGGACCCGCGGGGTCTCGCTGCCGGTGTCCTGTACGATGGTGCCTTCGGTAAGGCGCAGGATGATGGTGTCGGGATCGTCGGTGGTCGCCATGAACGACCCCTCGCGCGCGCTTATCGAGAGCACCTGATCGCGCGAATTCGAGACGCGGGCAAAGATGCCGATAAGGCGCTGTCCATCATCCTCGCTTCGCTCGATCCGCAGCGCCATGCGGTCTGCGAGCGTGGTGAACTCGCCCACCTTAATCGAAGCGCCCAGCGCGCCCGAGCGCAGCTCGTACTCCATCTGCTCGTAGTAATAGCGGCTAACCGGCTGGATGTAGAAAACAAGCGCGATGTTGACCGCGACCAGCACCAGCGTGATCGCGTAAGGCACGCGCAGCAGCCGCCAGTAAGACAGCCCCACTGCGCGCATCGTATCGAGTTCGGAAGAGGTCGCGAGTTTGCGGAAGGCGAGCAGCACGCCGAGCAATAGGCCGAGCGGTATTGCAAGGCTCGCATATTCAGGGATCAGCGCGCCGAGCATCTTGAAGACGACGCCAATCGGGCCGCCTTCGACCGCGACAAAGTCGAACAGGCGCAGCATCTTGTCGAGCAGCAGCAACGAGGCCGCAAGCGCGAACACGCCCAGCATCGGCACGATCACGAGCCGAAAGATATAGCGGTCGATACTCGGCAGAAAGTTGAGCACGTATTGTCCGTCTACTGAGCGTAAGTTTCAAACTCTGGCGCCGCCCTAGCGCGAAATGTCGCCCCCGTCATGCCCCCTTGGCGATGAACGTCACCAGAAGCGGCTTCCAGGTATGCCTTTGAAGGGGCCTGCCTCGTATTGGCTGATCCATCCACCGTAGAAACCGCCGGGCTGCGGCGTGATTTTCTCGCCATCGACGAGGCATTCATCGAGGGGGTCTGGATAGAAGGCGATCATGTCGCGGATGGCGGCAAAGCCGGGCGTGGGCTCGGGATAGGTCCAAGCGCCTGCATCAATGCGCGTGCCGCCAATCGCGATGTCGAAATAGCGCGCCTGCCCTTTCCATTCGCACAGCGAGCGACGCGCACTGGGTTTAAGATAGTCCATCGCGATGTCTGCGCGCGGTATGTAATATGTGGGTGGGTGCGAGGTTTCGAGCGTGCGGTAGGCAGAGGTGCTGTCGACGAGATGGACGCCCTTGTGACGCACCTGAATGCGGCGCGATGTCGGTTCGCAGATTGCAGGGCGGGGGTAGTCCCAGACGCTTTCCTGTCCGGGGCCGGGCGTATCGGGCTCTGGATGGCCCATCACACGGGTCACGCCTTTTCGAGCGTGCACTGAAGCGGGTGCTGGTTCTGGCGAGCGAAGTCCATCACCTGGTTCACCTTTGTCTCGGCCACTTCGTACGGGAAGATGCCGCAAACGCCGACGCCCTTTTGGTGGACGTGAAGCATGACTCGTGTCGCCGCTTCCAGGTCCATTCCGAAAAATCGCTTAAGAACCATCACGACGAATTCCATCGGTGTGTAGTCGTCGTTTAGCATCAACACTTTGTACTGGCTCGGCTTCTTTGGCTTGGTGCGGGTCTTGGTCGCAATGACGACCTGACCGTCCCCTTCATCGGTATCGCTGCCGCCGTCTTTCTTCTCATCGTCGTCCGCAAGTCGCACAGCAGCGAACGCTGCACCATACGCGCGATCAAAGTCCTGGTCGGCAAGGGGAAGAACGGTGTCGGCCATCGGTCCTACATTATGGGTGCACGCATGCGGCTTCGCAAGACTTGTCGGGCAAGCGGTCTGCACAAAGCGTTAAGCCGCTTCTAGGGTGCAAAAAGTAAAGGGCCGGACGAACCGCTTTTGGTTCGTCCGGCCCTTGCGCTTTCGCGCGCTTTCATAAGCCGGGTTTGGGAGAGAGAGGAGAGAGGCCCGGCTCAGAAACTGGTTGGCTTAGGCAGCCTTGTTGAAACGCTCGGTTGCAACGCTAACGCGGTTCGAAATCGGAGCGAATGCGTCGTTGTAGAGCTTCACGAGAGCTTCGGTGCGCTTCGAGCCGAACGAAACGGCAGCGTCGAAGTTGCGACGTGCGAGTTCGCCCTGCAGTTCGAAGAGCTCGGTCGGCGACTTGACGGCTGCGACCTTCTTGGCGTCTTCGGTGACGGTTTCGACAACGCTCTTGCCGGTTTCGACGTCCGATTTCACGATTTCCTGTGCGCCGGCGAAGAAGATCTTGCCGCTTTCGACGACAGCTTCGACGTTTGCCTTGTTGAATTCGCCTGCTTCCGAAGCGAGTTCGGTTGCCTTGGCGTAGGCGCCCTTTACGCGGGTCTGCACGTCAGCAGCCATTTCCTTGGCCTGGGCGGTGATGTCGGTCTTTTCAGCAGTTGCCATGATGGTGTCCTTGAGTTTGGTAACGGGGTTGGTTGTCGAGGTCTTTGCGCCTGCCTTGGGGGCGGTCTTCTTGGCGACCGGCTTCTTGGCAGCAGTCTTGCGGGCGGGAGCCTTTTTCGCAGCAGCCGGCTTCTTGGCGGCAGTCTTGCGAGCAGGTGCCTTCTTGGCAGGCGCCTTGCGTGCCGGAGCCTTCTTGGCGGCGACGGCTTTCTTCACCGTCTTGGCCTTGGGAGCCGGCTTGGGCGCATCGGCTTCAACAGCTTCGGCGACCTTTGCAGCGCTTGCAGTTTTCTTTGCAGCTGCATCGGCATATGCCTTTTCAGCAGCAGCATCGATCTTCGATTTGTTTGCGGCGTCAGCCATAAAAACCTCGCAGTAATGTTTGCGTTTGTTGCAGTGCACAAAATAGGCATTGCAGCTGCGAAGTCAAGGACTTTTTGTGCAGTGCACAAAAATGCCGATAGCTATGATTTATATGGGCTTTCTTGCGTGATCGCGCAATTGCAGCAAGAAAATTATGGCCTCACCGCGTCTTTACATAGCGGCCTGGCGCGTCTTCGATCACCTTGTCGCCGCGCCCGCCGGGTTTGCGCTTGCCGGTCGCGGGAACGCGCTCGGGCGCCTGGGCATCGAGCCACTCAAGCCAGTGCGGCCACCAGCTGCCCTTATGCTCCTTGGACCCCTCGACGAACTCTTTGAGCGATGCAGCTTTGCTGTTGCCCAGCCAGTATTGGTATTTGCCCGCGGCAGGTGGATTGACGACGCCGGCAATGTGGCCTGAACCGGCGAGGACGAATTCCAGCGGTCCCTTAAAGTGATTGGTGATCCGCCACACGCTTTCTGCTGGCGCAATGTGATCCTCACGCCCCGCCTGTACGTAGGAAGGGGTCTCGACCTGCGTGAGGTCGATCGGCGTCCCGTCGCCTGACAATGCGTCAGGCACGACCAGCTTGTTGTCGCGGTAAAGGTCGCGCAGATAGTCGCTGTGCCACTTGGAAGGCAGATTGGTGACGTCGCCGTTCCAGTGCAGCAGGTCGAAGGCGGGATAGTCCTCACCCAGCAGGTAATTGTTGACGACGTAATTCCAGATCAGGTCCTTGCCGCGCAGCGCATTGAATGTCGCGGCAAGGTAACGCCCGTCGAGATAGCCATCGCTCGACAGGTTTCCGATCATGTCGAGCTGCGTATCGTCGATGAAGCTCTTGAGATCGCCTGCGCGCTCGAAATCGACCTGCGCGGTGAAGAAAGTCGCGCTCTTGACCCGGTCGGCCCCGCCCCGGCGTGCAAGAACGGCGAGCGTCGCGGCAAGCGTGGTCCCCGCAACGCAATACCCGATTGCGTGAACCGAGGGCACGTCGAGCCGCTCGCGGATGGTGTCGATCGCCTCGATCTGTGCGCGGATGTAATCGTCCCACACGACGTCGGACATGCTTTCGTCGGCTGACTTCCAGCTGGCGACGAAAACGGTGATTCCCTGATCGACCGCCCATTTTATGAAGCTCTTCTGCGGGGTCAGGTCGAGAATGTAGAAGCGGTTGATCCACGGCGGGAAGATCACCAGCGGCACCTCGTACACGTCCTTGGTCGAGGGCGAATACTGGATCAGCTGGTAAAGCGGCGTCTCGTGCACGACCTTGCCCGGCGATGCGGCGAGGTTCTTGCCCAGTGTAAAGGCATTGGGGTCAGTGTGCGTGAGCTGTCCGCGCTTGAGGTCGGTGATAAGGTGGCGCATCCCGCGCACAAGGTTCTGGCCCTTGGTCTCGACCGTGCGCTTCATCACGACCGGATTGGTCAGCAGGAAGTTGGCGGGGCTCAAAGCCTCGCTCAACGCTTCGACGGCAAAGACAAGCTGCTGCTTCTTTTCCTTGTCGAGGCCGTCGATCGAGGCGGCCGCTTGCTGGAAGTATTCTGCCAGCATGAGGTAAGTCTGGTGAAGCAGCGCAAAAGCGGGAAGCTGGCGCCAGGCGGGGTCGGCGAAGCGGCGGTCCTTGCGCGGCAAACTGGGTTCGGCGGCGTCGCCCGCCCCATCACCGCCCACAAGGTTGCCAGCCATATTGCCCAGCACGCCCTGCCACAGCTCCATTGATTCCTTAGCAAGCTTTGCGGGTGCTTCGATGGCTGCCTTGGGCAATTGCTTGGCCATACTCTGCGCGACCATCAGCCATTGGCCCGGGTCGAACATGTTCTTGGGATCGGCTGCGCGGGTCATCGCCGACTGCGCCTGGCTGGCGACAAATTCGAGCCACATTTGCTGCAGCTCGGCGCCCGCACGGGCCCACTCGCCAAGCTCTGCATTGCTGACATTCTTGGGCATCAAATCGGCCAGGTTGCCGGCGACACCTTCAGTACTTTCGCCAAGACCGGGAAAGGACTTCGCAAACAGGCCCTGCATGGCCTTGCCCTGCATGTCGAGCATCGCACCGAACGGAGCCATCGCGTCCATCATCGCGTCAGCGCCCGAGGGAGTGTCTTCCTTGTCAGCCATCGGTGTCAGCCATCCTTGTGACGTTGTCGGTCTGTCCCGGTCCCTTGCCCCAAACAGATTGGCGTGTGTGGCAATCCGGTCTGCATTCGTCGAGATTTCAATGCCTAGCCGAAACGGCCCTTCACTTCGATAGCTAATGCCTTAGGATTGTGTAACCCGATGGTCGCATTGACGCGTCAATCGGGCATTTCAGGTTGCACCAGCCAAGGGCAAGAGATGGACGAACAATTCTACCGCATGAAGCGGCTGCCGCCTTATGTCATCGCAGAAGTGAATGCGATGCGGCACGCGGCGCGCCAGGCGGGTCAGGACATCATCGACCTTGGCATGGGCAACCCCGACCAGCCACCTCCGCAGCACGTGATCGACAAGCTGTGCGAAGTCGCGATGAAGCCCGATGCGCATGGCTATTCTCAGTCCAAAGGCATTCCTGGATTGCGGCGCGCTCAGGCGAACTATTACGGACGCCGCTTCGGGGTCGATCTCGATCCCGAAAACGAAGTCGTTGTGACGATGGGCTCGAAAGAGGGCCTCGGGAGCCTCGCCAATGCGATCACCGCTCCCGGCGATGTCGTTCTGGCGCCCAACCCGTCATACCCGATCCACACATTCGGCTTCATCATTGCGGGCGCAACCATTCGCTCGATTCCTACGACGCCTGACGAGGAATATTGGCGCTCGCTCGAAAGTGCGATGAATTTCACCGTACCCCGGCCAAGCGTGCTGGTGGTGAGCTATCCTTCCAACCCTACAGCCGAGACGGTCGACCTCGCTTTTTACGAGCGGTTGGTCGCGTGGGCGAAAGAGAATCAGGTCTGGGTCCTGTCCGATCTTGCCTATTCCGAGCTCTATTATGACGGCGTGCCGACGCCCTCGATCATGCAGGTTGACGGGGCAAAGGACATCGCGGTCGAGTTCACCAGCATGAGCAAGACTTATTCGATGGCCGGATGGCGGATGGGATTTGCGGTAGGAAACAAGCAACTAATCGCCGCGCTAACACGCGTGAAGTCTTATCTCGATTACGGCGCGTTCACACCGATCCAGGCGGCAGCCTGCGCTGCGCTCAACGGACCGCAGGACATTGTCGAAAGCAACCGCGACCTGTATCGTAAGCGCCGTGACGTGATGGTTGAGGCGTTCGGCCGTGCGGGTTGGGATATTCCATCTCCGGCGGCCTCGATGTTTGCTTGGGCGCCTCTACCTCCTGCTTTGAAGGAGATGGGGAGCCTTGAATTTTCAAAGCAATTGCTGACCGAGGCGCAGGTCGCGGTCGCTCCCGGTGTCGGATATGGTGAGAAAGGCGAGGGCTATGTCCGCATTGCGATGGTCGAGAACGAGCAGCGATTGAGACAGGCGGCTCGCAACATCAAGCGATACCTCGCGTCGGCTGGAGTGAACACTTCAGCGGCATGATGTGATTATTCAAGTGCTTGATAGGTTGATGTGTAAGGGGCGGAACTAACAAGCGAAACGATCTGTTGTCTTAGTGAGTACCCGATGAATAAACAGGTGGAGACTCCCATGCCTAGCCCAGCAGCGCGATCGCTCACCGAGCGGCAGCGTGCGGTTATGGAAATGATAGACAGGCGCGCCTCGATTAAGGTTATCGCGCAGGAGCTTGGGGTATCCGAAACCCGAATCAACCAGCATATCCGGGCACTTAAGGACATCTATGAGGCCGAAAGCCTCGGCGAACTGGTCGAGTGCTATCGGGCGGACAATGCCGAAATTTACGATGCAGAAGGTTCGGGCTCGCAAGAAAATGCCAAGCAAACTGAAGGGGTTACGTCAAAAGAGAACCCCTACAGCGATCCTGCATACAAGAATAATCAGGTCCCCAATCCCGACCTGATCGCCAATACCCATTCAGGCAACGACCCGGGCGAGCTCGTGATGAGCGACGTTCTCCCGCTGGAGGAACAGGCCCCATGGCTAAGGCCTGGCGAACCAAGGGTTGTTGCCCGGGCGCTCGACGGCGAACACGCTGTTCTCTATCGCCTCGCAGCAATCGTGGGTATCGCATTCGGCTTTCTTGCCGCAGTGGTTCTCACTGTCACCGCAGCGGTGACGCTTAGCGATGCTTTGGAAGGACGCGCGACCGTCCCGGTCGATGAACGAGGGTTTTCCTGACGAGCACAGGGGCCTGTTTGGAGATCCTCCCATGTCCGACCGTATCCTCAGCGACGCTCACAATATCCGCAAACTAATCCGCGAAGCCGAAGCGCTGGCAGACGAATCCATGATCGCATGCGCTCGCCTGAAGCAGGCAATGCTTGCCGCACGTCAGAACCCAGAAGTCGAAGTCGTCGAAGGCCAGCGCGCGCTGATGCGTCTGAGCCAGGCGGAAAGCCAAGCGCTCGCCATGTCGACCACTCTGCTGCGCGTCCACGACGAGCTTAGCAAGATCGGCCGCGAAAAGATGGGCGGCGACAACGGAGCTGATACCATCATTCCCAATGAAGCGCTGACGCTTGATGCGCCGGTAGCCGATACGCGTGTGCCCGCCGACACGTGATTGATCTGCCGCGATGATTGAACTCCTGACAGACGGTGAGGTGCGGGGCACCTTGCAGACGATCCTCGCGATACTTGTCTGCGGGGCCGCCTTCTTCCTTGGCGGAAAGCCCGAGCGGATCATCGCGGCAACATGGCTTATCTGTTTTGACGGGCTGCCGTGGCTGAAAGCCTGGCTGACCGGAGAAAGCATGCAATTGGTCGGCGTGGACGAGTTCGCGGCGGCGATGGACCTGCTCGCAGGAGCCATCTTCGTCGCTGTCGCACTCTACGCTAACCGCAACTATCCCCTTTGGATTGCAGGCATGCAGGTTTTGGCGATCACCGCTCACATGGCGCGCGGCTTCAGCGAAATAATCTCGCCGATCGCATACACGGTGTTGGTGGTCGTGCCTGGCTGGTTTCAGTTGGTGTTCCTCGCGATCGGACTGTTCCGACATATCCGGCGCGAGCAGCTTTACGGTCGATATCGCGATTGGCGCGTCATGGGCGGTCGTCCGCCGACAAATCTGCCGTTCGATACGTCAGGCGCTTCTACGGGTTCGCTCCTTCCGGGGCAGACTTCTTGGCGGGATGAGCTTAAATGATCCAGCAGATCCTCAGGCCGCTTGAACAACGCCGGGCGACCTATCCAAGACAGCAGCGCGAGCTTGTCGAACTGCTACGGGCCATGGTGGTCGGTCCTTCGGGGAGATGCGAGCGGATGCATGCCTTGTTTGTCGACAACACACGATCCTATCTCGGCGATACGCCGATCGGTTCGGGCGCAGCGGGAAGCCTTTCGATGCGCATTCGCGAGCTGTTTCAGGCCGCGCTCAGCGTCGATGCGCACGGCATAATCCTCGCTCACAATCATCCGTCCGGTTTATGCCGACCCAGCGCGTATGACGTAGAGGCGACCCGGAAGCTGAAAGCCATTGCGCAAACGCTCGATATCGAGCTGCTCGACCATCTTATTTTTACGACAAGCGCGGTCTATTCGATGCGCGCAGGGGGTCAATTATGAAGAATTCCGCCGTCAGGCGCCGGTTTCCGGACAGCGCTTTGCTCATCCCGCGATTTCGCGAGTTGGGCGATCTGACACTCGACCTTTTCCACCGCGACGGGCGGGTGGACGATCGCTGGCTTGGCTTTCATCCCCGCGAATTCGAATTGGTCTGGCGACTGGCTGACACGCCGGGCGAACCGGTGACAAAGCGACAACTGCTTGCCGAGGTATGGCGACTGAACTTCGAGCCTGCCACTAACAGCGTGGCTGTCCACGTTGCACGGGTCCGGAGCAAGCTCCTCGCGGTTGAACTCGGCGGACTTCTGGTGACCCATCCTGAGGGTGGGTACTATCTCGATTGCCCCGCAACACCGGAAACCTTCAAGCGCGAAAACCAGGCGTAAAGAGCGCCAGATTGTCCCGTTTCAGCTGGACAGCGCGTGTCCGTTGCTCCACTTTCGCGACATTATTTTGAAGACACATGCGAGGGAATCCGATGTCGCAAATCGAGGCCGAAAGCCAAGTCCAGACCAAGGCACCGACAAAGCCAGAGAACGACCGCGTGTCGATCGACATCGGCGAGGATGGGGTAGCGCAGGTCCGCTTGACCCGCCCGGACAAGATGAACGCCCTCGACCCGGAAATGTTCGCCGCGATCATCGAGGCCGGAGAGTATCTGGCGAAAGCCAGGGGTGTTCGCGCAGTTGTCCTGTCGGGCGAGGGCCGCGCCTTTTGCGCAGGGCTTGATACATCACGCTTTTCGCAGGCGCCTGACGAGAACGAGCCAACGCTGCTCGAGCGCACGAACGGCAATTCCAACCGCCCGCAATATGCAGCGATGGTCTGGCGCAAAGTGCCCGTTCCCGTGATCGCTGCGCTTCACGGCGTGTGCTTCGGCGGTGGTCTCCAGATCGCAAGCGGTGCGGATATTCGCATCGCTCATCCCGATACGCGTATGGCGATCATGGAATTGAAATGGGGCCTCGTGCCCGACATGGGCGGCTATGCCCTGTGGCGCGGCCTCGTGCGTGACGATGTGCTTCGCGAGCTCGTCTACACCAACCGCGAGCTCAACGGCGCAGAGGCGCACACGCTCGGCCTTGCGACCTATGTCGACAATGACCCGCACCGCCGCGCGACCGAAATCGCGACTGAAATCGCCAATCGCAACCCGCACGCCATTCGCGGCGCCAAGCGGCTTCACGCGGTGATGCAGGAAGCAGACACCGACGAGATCCTGATGGAGGAAAGCGTCGAGCAGCACTCGATCATCCGCAGCCCGAACCAGATCGAAGCGGTCATGGCCGCGCTGCAAAAGCGCAAACCCGATTTCAGCGACGTAGAGTAGGCGCGCGCCTCAACCGAAAACCGCGACGCATTGGAGGCCGTCAAGCACTTGGCGGCCTTCGCCATCCCACATCCTCAAACGCTCCGACGAATAGCCGGCATCGGCATGCTGGCTCGCATTTTCGGCGAGATACCACCCGTCTTTCGAGCGCGTTTCGGGGTCGAGCACGTTGAATGACCAGTTGATCGAGCTGATCGGGCCCATGCGCTGCATGATGCGCATTGCGCCCGGCGGCATGACGTCGCCCATCAGCACCAGCTTGCTCACTGGATCGAGATCGTGCTCTTCGGTCAGCCGTGCCCAACGCCTGATAGTCGCGCCGTGGTCCTCGCCTTTGGTCTGACCAAATCGGATTTCGAAATTGTTCTGGATGAAGGACGGCCCCTGACCCTTCATCGCCTGTGCAGCGTCTTCGGGCGGGCCGGGCCAGTTCTTCGGCGCATCCGCCTCGCGGCGCGCATTGGGGTCGCGGCCCTCTGCAAATAGCCAGAACGCAGTGAGAGCCACGCCTTTTTCGTTGCGAACCTCGCTGCGCACTTGAGTTACATTGCGCCCTTGGCGAACGATCTCGGCCGAAAGCTCGATCTCTTCGCCAACCGGAGCCACGAACCCAATCTGCGCTGCGCGAAGCGGAGGCAGATCGGGGAAAGCGCGAACAGCCGCCGTGTAGCCAACCAGCGCCGATGCGCCGCCATAAAGCGTTCGCCCCTGCATCCAGTCGCTTGCATGTTCGAGCCGGGCTGGGCCAGGCTTGCCGGTGATCGGTTCAAGAAGGCTTGCAATGGTCATGGCACGCCCCTGTGCCCAATGCGACCCCGCCGGTCCAGAGTGACGTTGCGTAACCCACTGGCAGCACAATTGCGCGGCTGAAGCGAATGATTGCATTGCCTTTCGCGCGCCGAATTGTTAGTGCGCCGCTTCCGCCCTCAAAACGGGGCGGCTCGGCCCGATGGCGGAGTGGTTACGCAGAGGACTGCAAATCCTTGCACGCCGGTTCGATTCCGGCTCGGGCCTCCACCTTCTCAGCAATGAGAATGTGCCGCTTTAGCTCAGTTGGTAGAGCACATCATTCGTAATGATGGGGTCACGTGTTCGAGTCACGTAAGCGGCACCAGCACTTTCAGCTTCGTTTTCATCGACCTTTTGGCGAGAGTGCCTTGGGCCTCGCTTGGTTCGGTTTTGAGCCGGGGCGGTCGGTCCTCTTTTTGCCATTGGGGGTCGCGAAGCCGCTATTTCGCTTCCGGCCCAAATCAGGCCGCAGCGCAGTAGCCTTCCCAACTCCCCAAGTGCTGATTTGAAATTGCCTTATGCGATCAGAGAAGCCTCCCGAGAGATGGGAGCGATAAAAGCGCTCAAGCGAAGGGGTACCCTCGCGCCAATGACAGCGGATGTACTTCGCACGTTCTGCCTCAATTGACATTCAGTGCCGATAATGCGCCAAAGCCAAGTTTACGAAGCTAGCCAGGCGCTTCGACTTTAGCAGCTAGGCCTCATTCGACCCTGCTATTCGAGGTATCTGCCAGGTGAATTGCCGCTCTGCTCACGGTATTCCAGCCGCAACCATGCGCTCGTTCAGCTTTTGCGGTCGCTTGGAACCGGAAAGCTGCAACGCACTTTAAAGATCATGTCGTCCTCGTGCGAGACGATCTCGCCGCCCAATTGCTGGGCAAAGGCATGAATAAGATCGCTGCCAACCCCTTCGGACACGATCTTGGTGAAGCGGACTTCAGCAATCGGGTTTTCCACCCTCAGATGTACCGTCTCACCTTCCTGGGCGAGCGTGACGGTGATTTCGCAATCCTGGTCATGCGACATCCCGTATTTGACGGCGTTCGTGAGCAATTCGTTGAGCGTCAGCGCAAGCGAAACGGCAAAGCGCGAAGGCAGCGCGATCGACTGTGTTGTCACGCTGATCTTGCAACCGTTCTCATCGCCTTCAATGGTCCGGGCAAAACTGTTCGCAAAGCGTTTGAGCAGGTCGCCTGCATCAACGTATTCAACGCCCGTATCCGCGTGCAGTTCGCCGTGAACATCCGAGATTGCCATGATGCGATTGGCAGAGGCCTTGAGAGCTTCCTGGGCCTCGTCGCTCTTGGTCGCACCGATCTGGTAGGACAGCATCGCTGCTGCAATCGCGAGCGAGTTCTTGATCCGGTGGTTGCTCTCGATCACAAGCGCCGCGTTCCGCTGTGACAGGTCTTCCATCCGAGCGCGGGCTTCTTCGACGTCGGTCATGTCGATGAAGGCGCCGAACAGCTTGAGCTTTCCATCGACCGGATCGCGCTCGATCCCGGCGCGCACGCGAATGAACCGATGGCCCGAAGTTTCGGGTATGACGACCCTGTAATCGAAGGCCGCACTCGTCCCGGCTCCGCCGGCCATAGCGCGCTCGACCTCGGCCTGCACTGCAGGCAGATCATCGGGCATGATGCGGTCGAAAAAGGGTGTTGCGGTTGGTCCGGCCTCGTCGGGTTCGAAGCCGAACATCTCGTCGATTGCGCTGTTCCTCACGAACCGGTCATTTCGCGGATCGTAAGAGAAGAAGGACAGGCCCGAGGCTTCCTCGGCTGCTATCCTCACCGCATCGGTGAGGCGGCGTTGTCGCACCCGCTCGGTCACGTCTTCTGACCGCTGAATAATGGCGACGACTTCATCGCCATCGACGACCGGCCACATGACCAGGGACCAGAATCGCGGCTCGTAGACCCCATGCTCGTCAGGCAGATCGTGCTGTTGCTCGGTAATCGCGAAAGGCTCGCGCGTGCGCACCATTTTCGCCACACCATCCTCGATTGCACCTTTGGCGCTGGCTTCATCGGGCTTTTCAGGATTGGGCGCGAACACATCGAACATTCCGCGCCCGACAACCTCTTCGGCGCTACGCCCGGTCATCTGCTCATGAGCGGCGTTGATGTACAGCATGGTTAGGTCGGGCGTGAACAGCACCATTGACGAGGGGCTCTCGTTCAAGAGCATCACGGCTGCTTCGACCACCTTGCTGGAAAGGGCAGTTGTCATTGAATGCCCCTACGGAAAGCTGCCAAAAGGCGCGAGTCAATTCGTCCTAACACCTCTATGCGTCCATGGCGCGAGAGTTGGTCTTGTCCGGCAGGGGGAATTGCACGACCGCTCTCACCCCTTTCTCTTTGGTCTCAAACTGGAATTTGCCGTCGAGACTGTGTGCAAGCACGCCGATGATTTGCGAGCCGAGGCCGGGATGCATCAGCGCGGTATCCGCAATGCCGACGCCGTCATCCTCGACCACCAGTGTCGCGGCATCATCACCGTCTCGCACGAGCGCGGCGCGCACCTCGCCCTTCTCGCAGCCCGGATAGGCAAAACGGGCTGCATTGCCGACCAGTTCTGAAAGGATGATACCGAGCGAAATCGCCTGGTCGACCGAGACGGTCGCTTCGATGCATTCGAATTTCAGGTCGGAAAGCGAGCGTCTGCCAAGGTGATCGCTGCGCAGCTCTCGGGCCAGGCGCGTCAGATAGTCGTCAATCGCGACCGTCCCGACTTTCATCGAGGCATAAAGTCCTTTGTGAACCTGTGCGATTGCGTGAACGCGGTCGGCAAAGTCATCCATCGCGCGATGCGCTTCGCCTGTTGGTAATGCACCGGCCTGCATGTGAGCCATCGACACGACGAGCGCGAGGCTGTTGGCGATGCGATGTTTCATCTCGTCCAGCAGCATGTCGGAGCGCGAACGCGATACGGCCGCCTCTCGCTCCGCGATCATCTTACCGCGCCGCGCACGGTCATGATTAACGCCGCGGCCAAGGATCGCATCGAGCAGGCCAACAAACCCCGGATCAGTCTCTTTGACGAGATAATCCTGCGCCCCGGCTTTCAACGCATCAAGCGCAAGCGAAGCATTGTGCGAGGCAAGCAGGCAGATGACCGGTGGCAGACTGTCGACCTCGCCCAGCGAACCAATCGAGCCTTTCATTACGTCTTCGCTGTCAGCAAGAAGGACAGTATCAAACTCACGATTGGCAAGAAGTTCTGCGGCATCGTCTGAGCTCGCCACATGTGTGACGTCATGTCCGATGCCGCCGAGCTGGCGCGCGATGTCAACTGCCGATGCCTCGTCGGGATCGACATAGAGAACGGACAAGGAACCTGTGCCAGAGGTCATCTGTCAGCTCTCTTGGCTAGCCGCCCTTATCAGGCGTGCTCTGCATCCATCGAAGCCTCGCGGCTCACCAGCAAAGCCTGCATGACCGTTGCCGCGACGTGATCGGGATTAAACGGTTTGGCGATGACGTAGGCCGGTTCAGGACGTTCGCCGGTCAGCAGCTTTTCCGGGAAAGCCGTGATGAAGATGACAGGCACGTCGATTTTCTGCAGGATCTCGTCGACCGCATCAATCCCGCTCGACCCGTCAGCCAGGTTGATGTCGGCAAGGATGAGTTCGGGCTGGACTTGGTCAGCGGCTTCGACCGCCTCGCTCGCCGTGCGGGCGACCGCGGCGACGTCATTGCCCATGTCGACAAGCAGTTGTTTGAGGTGCAGCGCGATCAGCGCCTCGTCCTCGATCACCAGCACGCGTGAAGAAAGCATCGCACTGATCGCTTCTCGCGCTTCGGCAGTAAGGGCGCGCACTTCGCTTTCCTCGATGGCGAGAATGAATGCTGCGTCGTCCGCTTCGAAACCCTCGATCGTGGTCAGCAGCAATGCCTTGCGGGCCTTGTGCGGCAATGCGCCGATTACTGCGCTCGACAGGTCGATTGAGCGCAGGGACGCGTCGGTCCAGAGCTTGTGAAACACGCGGTACAATTCATTTCGCACCGGAAACTCGGTGCGAAACTCGTCGGGCGCGGCAATCATCGCCTGCAGCGTTTCGCGGACAGCGGCATCGCCAGCGGCCTGCGATCCGGTAAGCATTCGTGCGTAGCGGCGGAGGAACGGCAGCTCGCGCGCGACTTCATTCTCAAAGGTCATAATCAGTAAACTCCCTGATGGACCAAGATTGCCCGGTCGGATTTGTTCCCGCTTTTTATGGAACATTTTGCGTCGCGACCCACTTGCATGGGTATGACTATCGAGCAGCTTCATCAAAATGCTGCTCATCCAACCTGATTTTTGCGGTGCTCAAGGCACCGATCTGGAAAGACAAATGAGCTATGCAAGCACGATGACAAACGAGCGCAAACAACGGTCTACGTCATTTGACCCAATTGACGCGGCACTGCGTCAGATGTTCAACGACGTGGAAAAAGAAGAGGTGCCGGATGAATTTTGCGACCTGATCGCAGAGTTCGCCAGCAAACAAACCCGGTCGAGGGAGAGCTGATGGCAGGCACCGTGGAACGTTCTTCGCGACCCGACGGCTTCTCTCAGTTCCAAGAGGATATGGTCGCGCTGGTCCCTTCGTTGCGTGCTTTTGCGCGTGGCCTTTGCCGCAACCGCGATCTTGCGGACGATCTTGCGCAAGAAGCGATGGCTCGCGCATGGTCCGCGCGTGAAACCTATATTCCGGGTTCCAACTTCCGGGCATGGATGTTCACGATCCTGCGCAACGAATTCTACAATTCGCTCCGCAAAACAAAGCGCGAAACAGATCTCGAACCCGAACAGGCCGAGCGCTTACTCATTCAGCAGGCAACGCAAGAAAACGGCATCCACGTCGATGACGTCGAGCGCACCATGGCGCGCCTGCCAGCACATCAGGCAGAGGCCCTGTGGCTCGTTGCCGGGGCTGGAATGTCTTACGATGAGGCAGCGAGTATCATGGACACGAATGTCGGCACGGTCAAAAGCCGCGTCAGCCGAGCACGCGAGACCATGCGGGTGTTCATGGGCGATGTCGAAATGACTTCAGCGACCCAGAAGGCGCTGGCCCCCTGAGCGCAGAGTTCATGGATTAGATCCCTGGAACGATGTTTGCGAGGACTTCAAAATAACTGTCGTTCCCGCAAGGGTCCGAGTTAGTCGCAGATGAGCGAGCGGCTTGTCGAGCAACAAGCCAATTGCAGGCGCGACAGATCATATCGCCAAGGGCTTCACCAGCATCCAAACCGCCATGCCGATCATGAACAGGTTCTCGGTCAGTGAGACAAAGCCCAGCGGCACGTTGCTGTCGCCGCCGACACAAGCGCACTTAAGCTCGCGTTTGTCGATATAGACTGCCTTGAACACGCTCACCGCGCCGATCGTACCGATGAAAAGCGCGACGGGGATCGATACGAAGTTGAGGACCTGCGCGGTCATCAGCACTCCTGCTAATCCCTCTGCAAACGGATAGATATATCCATATGGCACCCAGCGCTTTGCCAGGAGGTCGTAGTTCAAGAACATGGTCGAGAAGCTCTCGACATCGCGCAGCTTCAGATAGGCAAGCGCACACATTGAAAAGCTGACGAACCATTCAGCTGACAGGATCGAGAGCGGCTCACCCGTTGCGACCCACGCTGCACCGAGCGCCATCAACGCCATCATACCGAACAGCGCCGCGACCGGCTGGTATGACGTTCCCTTTTTCTGGACCGGGTTGCCGAAATGCGCTGCGAGGTCGGTGTAGCCGCCTATGCGCTCATCACCGATCCATGTCTGGGGGGTGGTCTTGACCCCGTGCTTGTCCTTGAAAGCGTCGGTCTCTTCGCGCGTGGTGAGGTGGTGGTCGTCAACCTGGTAGCCACGGCTCTCGAGCAACCACTTCGATTTGATACCGTAGGGGCACACATGGTCTTCCATGACCATGCGATAGAGCTTGGCTGTATTTGGCTGTTTCATATCCAGAAAAACGCTTACTTGCGCGTGCGTTCCAAGAGCTCGACCAGTTCCTCGAACTTCTCGCGCTGTTCGACTTCGTCACCGCTTGCGATAGCCTCGGCTACGCAGCACGCGGCGTGGTCCTTGAGCACCTGGCTTTCCACCTTGGCCAAGGCTGACTTGATCGCTGCGATCTGGTGCAGGATGTCCATGCAATAGCGGTCATCCTCGATCATCTGGGCCACACCGCGCACCTGTCCTGCGATGCGGTTCAACCGCTTGATCTTGTCCGTTCCGCTCATCGGATGAAATCCCGTTTACATACTATAGGGGGGTATAGTATCCCGATGTTGAGATTGCAGCAACCCCAAAGCCAGAATGACATTCAACACCTCACGCCGCGCATTTATTTCGAGCACTGCCGCCCTTGCCGCAGCAACTTCACTTCCGATGCCTGCATGGGCGCGAGGTGGTGGTCTTGCGCACGCGAAAAACGGGTTCGGCGAACTTTCGGGGGAGGACATCAATCTCTCGATTGGCGATGCGCATTTCATGACGGGCGGGCGTTCGGGACATGCCTTTGCGGTCAATGGCACGGTTCCTGGCCCGCTCATCCGCTTGCGCGAAGGGCAGGACATTCGGCTCCACGTCACGAATAACCTTGCAGAGGATTCCTCTATCCACTGGCACGGCCTGCTGCTGCCCTTCCAGTTCGACGGCGTTCCCGGTGTCAGCTTTCCAGGCATCAAGCCGGGTGAGACATTCACCTATGAGTTTCCCGTCAGGCAGAACGGCACATATTGGTGGCACTCGCATTCCGGGCTTCAGGAACAGGCTGGGCACTATGGCCCGATCATCATCGAAAGCGCTGACCCCGACCCGCGCTACGACCGCGATTATGTCGTGCTGCTGAGCGAGTTCACGCCGATCCACCCGCATGAGATCATGCGCAAGCTCAAGGTCGGCGAGCACTACTTCAACCGCCAGATGCAGACCGCGAGCGAGGGCGACATGTCTGGCGAAATGCGCCGCATGTGGAGCCAGATGCGCATGAACCCGCGCGACATCTCGGATGTGACAGGCTCGACCTATACCTATCTCATCAACGGCCACGGCCCGGCAGACGACCTTCAGCTCGAGTTTCGACCGGGCGAGAAAGTGCGGCTGCGCGTCATCAATGGCAGCGCGATGAGCTTCTTCAATGTCCGTATCCCCGGCGTGCCGATGACGGTCATCCAGGCCGACGGTAAGGACGTCGACGAGGTCGAGGTGGACGAGTTCCAGATTGGTGTCGCGGAAACCTACGACGTGATCGTCGCGCCATCGGACGGGAGCCACGCCATCGTGGCCGAGGCCATGGATCGCAGCGGCATGGGCGTTGCCAGCCTCACGAGCCACAAGGGCCACATCGCGACGCCTCCGGCCCTGCGCGAGACACCCACGCTGACCATGACCGATATGGGCATGATGGATCATTCCGCCCATGCCGCGATGGGTCACGATATGGGCGGTATGGATCACGAGATGCGCGACACGTCAAAACTGCCCGATGACGTGAAGGTTGGCCCCGGTGTCGACATGGTCGCACCCATGCCAACCGATCGCATGGACTTCCCCGGCCTTGGGCTCGACAATATGCCGCACCGCGTGCTGCGTTACACCGATCTCAAGGCAAAGCGCATGAACCCGCACCGCGAGGTCGATCGCGAGATGGAAATCCATCTCACCGGGAACATGGAGCGCTACATGTGGAGCTTCGATGGCAAGAAGTTCACCAGCGTTACCGATGACCCGATCCGCTTTGGCTATGACGAACGTGTGCGCGTGAAGTTGGTCAACCAGACCATGATGGCGCACCCGATCCACCTTCACGGTCATTTCTTCGAAATGGTGAATGGCGCGGATCACATGCACCAGCCGCTCAAGCACACGATGGTCGTTCAGCCGGGCGGCACGGCGACCTTCGACCTCACCGCGAACGAGCCGGGCGACTGGGCCTTCCACTGCCACCTGCTCTATCACATGCATGCGGGCATGATGCAGGTCGTGACCGTGCGCCCGTTTCCCGAAGGCACGCCGTCCTGATGCGTTTTGTTTTGCTTGCAAGCGCGGCGCTCTTCGCTGCCCCTGTTGCCGCGCAGGATCACTCCGCGCACGGCTCGCACGGGGCGCATCAGCACGCAGCGCAGCCTGAGCCGACGACCGAAGTCGATCATTGCGCCATAGGGCATCTGCCGCCCAAGCAATGCCCTGCGAAAGAGAACGAGGTGCAGAATGGCCAGATGGACCATTCGCAGATGGACCACAGCCAGCATCAACAGGATGCCAAGAGCGATGACGGTGCGGCGGATGATCCCGGTAGGGACCACGGCAGCATGGAACACGGCAGCATGGACCACGCTCAGATGGACCATTCCGCGATGGATCATTCGCAAATGGGGCACGGCCAGCACGGCGGCGCTTCGGTCGATAAAACCGCACCCGGCGCAGCGCCCGAAAGCGCCGTCCCCGAGCGCGCCTTCGACGGCCCGCGCCACGCCGCCGACTCGATCTGGGGAACCGATGCGATGGCTTCCAGCCGTCGCAACCTCGCACGAGAGAATGGCGGCATGCGCACCGGCAGCGTGCTGATCGAGCGGCTCGAAGCGCGCTTTGCTGCCGATGGCGGCGAGGATGGCTATGTCTGGGACGCGCAGGCATTCTATGGCGGCGATATCAACCGCTTTGTCCTCAAGACCGAGGGCGAGGGCGAGTTCGGCGGCGAGCTCGAAGACGCGGAAATTCAGGCGCTCTACAGCCGCGCCATCGGCCCGTTTTTCGATCTTCAGGCCGGCGTGCGCTTTGACCCCGAGCCCGATACGCGCGGCCATCTGGTCGTCGGCATTCAGGGCCTTGCGCCTTACATGTTTCACGTAGACGGGGCGCTGTTCCTTTCAGATCGCGGGGACCTGACAGCGCGCGTTGAGGGCGAATACGACCAGCGCATCACGCAGCGACTGATCTTGCAGCCAAGGCTCAAAGTGGAGCTTGCTGCGCAGGACATTCCCGAGCGCCGCATCGGCGCAGGGCTGACCAAGGTCGAGCCGGGCCTGCGGCTGCGCTATGAGATCGAGCGCGAGTTCGCGCCATATGTCGGTGTCGAATACGAGGCAAAACTGGGCGAGACCGCTGACATTGCTCGCGCAGCCGGTGACGATCCTGACGGCTTCAAGGTGCTGATCGGCGTACGGGCCTGGTTTTAGAGCTCAGCTCCAGTCTGCTTCGCGCCCCATCAACCTCTATTCACGGAATCTCTCTTCGAAAGCTGCATCGAAGAGCGGCTCGGGCCGATCCGAGGCCACGGACGGGCCCGTCAAATCCCGCGATGAGGAAAAATTTTCGTTACAATGCAACCTTTTGGCGCGCTGTGCATATTTCTCTTTGCATCGTTCAATGACCCGCGGTGCCCCCGAACTTAGCCCCCGCCATCCTTAGAGATCGCGGGGGCATTTTTCGTCCTGGCTTCAGGTGTCGTCCTGTGACCAACCCTGCTGGCTCGATCGCGCGATTGCGCGCAGCAAACACCTGTCTTTAAGCCCTTTGAATTATAAGCTAGCTTTACGAGACAGTTACCTTGGGGTCGGGGAATGGAAGTATCAGCGCAGGAGCGTTCGCTCGCGCCTTTTCGATATCATGATGACGTGATCGCGCATCTCAAGCGCGAGGAGTCGCACGCATGGGAATGGTCCGCGTCAGAGGCCCAGACGAAGGAATTTGGCGAAATTCGCGACACAATGCTGCGCGATACATACCGGTTGGAGCCTGCGGGCCATCCGGAGGTGTTCGAGGCATGTCGCACGGCGATGGAACGGCTCGGGATCGAGGCGCCGGTGACGCTCTACCAGGCGAATGACGGCACTATGAATGCAAGCCTCGTCTATACGCCCGGCGAGATCCACATGATCTTCTTCGGCCCGATCCTTGAAAAGCTCAATGAGGCCGAACTTCTCGCGCTGCTTGGCCATGAATTGTCGCATTACCTGCTGTGGTCGATTGGTGAAGGCGAGCATTATCGCGCGAACCGCGTGTTCGAACACGCGCTGGCCTATCCGGACGCAAAGCCGTCGCACCGCGAGACGGCGCGTCTGCTCAGCCTCCACACCGAACTTTTCGCCGATCGCGGCGCAGCGATTGCGGCAGGCGCTTTCGAGCCTTCGGTTGCGGTGCTGGTCAAGGTCATGACCGGTCTCACCAATGTCGATCCCGACGCCTACCTACGTCAGGCGCAAGAGGTCGAAACGCGCGGAGGCAAATCGCAAGGGCTCTCGCACCCAGAGGCCTATGTGCGGGCGCGCGCGCTCCAGTTGTGGTGGTCAGGCTATCCGGAGATGGAGCCATGGCTTGAAAAGCAGCTCAAGGGCCCGCTCTCGATCGAGGCGCTCGACCTGCTCGGCCAGAGCAAGCTAACGGAAATGACCCGCGCATTCCTTGCCCGATTGATGGTCGATATCGAGGATGCAGGAGAGGAGATCACGACCCAGCTGCGCGCGTATTTCCCTGACTTCGGCAAGCGCGAAGAGACGCCGCTGGATCTCGCTGAAATCGGCGTCGAGCGGATCGATGACGCGACGCGCGACTACTTCGTCGCGCTCACTTTCGACATCGCGATGGCCGATCCCGACGCGACCGACGCGGTGATGTTGGCGGGGGCCAAGATCGCTTCAGAAATTGGCGCGAGCGAGCGTATGACCGGCGCGCTGCGGCGCGACCTCAAATGGACCAAGGCGCGCAGCGACAAGCTGGTCGCGCAGGCGGCGAAGGCAGCATGAGCGAGACATTGGAACAGGCAGCACCGACCCGGCTTCTGGGTGCGGTTCTCGAGGATGCGCGCATGCTCTCGCAGGACGATGTCGTTCACGCGTTGCTCGGCCTCATGCGGCAGGTCGCGCAGCTTCACGAACAGGGGCTGGTCGCAAGGATCGCGCTCGACAGCGTGGTGGAGCTCGAAGACGGCCAGCTGGTGCTTGTCGATACAGCAGGTGAAGCGCCAAGCAGCAATCTGAAAGCCATCCACGACATCCAGCCGCAGGTCTCCAGCGCGCTCAAACTGGTCGGCAATTACCGCGTCACGCAGGACGAGGAGCGCGGCACCAAGATCGATGATCTCTCGGTACTCGAGGGCGACGAAATCGATCTAAAGGCCCCGTCCTACATCACCGGGCTGCGAAGCTGGGAAATCGAGCTTGGCCATCAC
Source organism: Erythrobacter sp. S158 (assembly GCF_057364915.1). Taxonomy (NCBI): domain Bacteria; kingdom Pseudomonadati; phylum Pseudomonadota; class Alphaproteobacteria; order Sphingomonadales; family Erythrobacteraceae; genus Erythrobacter; species Erythrobacter sp. S158. Next base: position 183,179 of record NZ_CP200279.1, read on the forward strand.
GACGAGATCACCGACGTCTTCCAGCTGGGCATGATCATGGCCTCGCTTGCCTGCGGGATCGACCCGAGGGAGTTTGAGGATCTCAAGCAGTTCTCGCTTAATCGCGACAACCTCTTTGCCATCGCGCCGCGCCTGCACCCGGTCATCGCCTCGCTGATCCTCGAAGCCACCGAGCTGAACCGCCACTCGCGCGCAACGGACGTCGCCGAGCTTGCGCGCCGCCTCGACACGTGGCGTGACCAGCCCACCGGCATCGAGGTCGAGCGCGTCATGGCCGAGGCGCAAGGCGTGCCCGGACGCCGCGCGGCGGTGCTCTCGCACCTGCGCGACCGGTTGTTCGACCTCTCGCGCCGCAACCGCCTGATCCACTTCCGCGCCACCCAAAGCTCGATCAACCTGACCGAGGCCAGCATGCCGATGGTGATGCGGATCGAGAGCGTGCGGGCCGATTCGCTGTGCACGTGGAAGGGCAAGTTCACCAAGGACGTGCTGGGCGGGAAATCCGTGCCGCTCAATCGCTGGCTGCGTTTCGAAGACCAGCCGCAGATCCCCTCGCAGCTTGACCGGATCATGCAGGAAAACCGGCGCAACCGGAATGAATACGGCTTCTCCAGCCTGCGCCTGACGGTCGCTTTCCTGCACTGGCACAACCTGAAAGAAGCGCCCGAGGACCGCATCAGCTCGCCGCTCTTGTGGCTTCCCGTAGAGGTGAAGAAACGCAAGGGTGTGCGCGATCAGTACGTGATGACCTGCCAGGACAGCATCGCGGAATTCAACCCGGCGCTGCGCCACATGCTGCGTCAGCTTTACGACATCGAACTGCCTGAAAGCGTCGATCTTTCCGAAACACCGATTGAGGCAGTGCACGAGGCGATCCGCACGCAGATCCATGAGAGCGAGCCCGGCGTGCGGCTTGAACTGCAGGAGCGGCCCGAAATCCGCCTCATCATGCAGCGCGCGGTCGCCCGCGTGAACAAGTTCAACCGCCGCCGCTCGGGCCGCAAGGAAAGGATCAGCGCCAATGCCGACTTCAGCTATTCGCGCGACGATTATCGCCCGCTCGGCCTTGCCCTGTTTGAGAAGTTCGTGAAGCCCGATGCTCTCCCTCAGCGCATGGCGGCAGGCGGTGGCTATCAGGCCAAGCGCGAGCTGATGGTCGCCGAAACCGAAGCGCTGTCATACGGAAAGGCGAGCGGCGAGGGGCACAAATTTTCTTGGTCGATAGACCTCACCGGCGTGACGCTGGCGAACTTCAATTACAAGAAGATGTCGCTGGTGCGCGATTACAACGCGCTCATCGATGACCCCGAAACGCAGCCGGGTTTCGATCAGGTCTTCTCCATCGAACCGCGCCCGTTCGTCGAGGAAGCGCCGCCGCCGATCCCGCCTGAGGAGCAGTGGAGCGTCGTGCCGAGCGATGCGACGCAGGAACAGGCCGTCGCCTTCGCGCGCACGGGGCGCAGCTACATCATCCAGGGGCCGCCGGGCACCGGCAAGTCGCAGACGATCACCAACCTGATCGCCGACTATGCGGGGCAGGGCAAACGGGTCCTGTTCGTGTGCGAGAAGCGCGCGGCGCTCGACGTCGTGTATCACCGGCTGGGGCAGGCTGGCCTCGATGGGCTCGCCACGATCATCCACGATGCGCAGGACGACAAGAAGGACTTCATCGCCAATCTGCGCGACCATTACGAGCGCTGGGGGCGGACTTCCGACCAGCTCGAAGACGCGCGCGCTGCGCGTTCGCAAACGGTTGCTGCGCTGAAGGAGCATTTACAGCAAATCGCTGCATTCGAGGCGGTCGTCGGGGCTACGGATGAAGGCAACGGCGCTTCATTGCGCGATCTTGTGCGCCGCGCTGCGATGCTGCCTGCGCCCGATGGATCGGTAGGGGCGGCGACGCGTGAGATGCTGCCCGATCTTGCGCAATGGGACGCCAGTCGCGCCATGATCGAGCGCGTGACCCGCGCGATGCACGAACTGGTCGGCGTCTCGCAGATCGCGGTGATTCCCTTTGCGCGGCTGCGCGCCGATATCCTTCGTCAGGATCGCCCCTACGCCGCGATCGAAGCCGCCATCGATAATGCCGAAAGCCAGCTCCAGCGGCTCGACCCCCTGTTCGAGGATGCAGACATTCCGCTTTCCGGCGGCAGCGCCTTTGCCGAGGCGAGCGAGATTGTCGCGCTTGCCGAGAAAATGGCGGCAACAGGCCTGGCGAATTCACCCGGCCTGCTCGACCCGCTTTCGGATGACACCAAGGCACTGAAAGCCGATGTCAGCCGCATCGCCTCGCTCGAAGAGGCAGAGAGGGAGGCCGCGAAACAGGCAAGCGGGTGGAGCGATCCGCTCGATCCCGCCGATACCGCTACGGCGCTTGATCTGGCGCGCTCGAAAGAAGGTTCTCTCTTCGCGTTCTTCAGCGGCGAGTGGCGCACGCTCAAGGCGACTGTCGCCTCGCGGTACGACTTCGCGTCGCATGCAGTGAAGCCCAAGATCACCGCCGTGCTCGAAACGCTGTCGCAGCTTCACGGCGCGCGCGATGAATTGGCGCGCGGACGCAAAGCGATTGAGGAGCGTCTCGGCACCGATGATCTTGCCGGCCTGCTCGCATTTCGAAACACGATCCTCGAAGGCACGCCTTCGAAGGCGACAGAGAAACTGCTCGCGCTTTCCTCGTCTCCCAACGGCGCGCAAATATTTGCCCGCATGGCGCAGGCCGCCTCGGCCATGCGTTCGCTCAGCGAGACGGTGGAGGGCACACTTGGGGCGTTGGGTGACATTACGTTTGATGAGCTTGCCGAATTGCTGCGCGATCTGCGCGAAAATCTCGACGAGCTTCCCGACTGCCTCCCGCATCTGACCGAGCTGCACAGCGCGCCCGAAGCGGTGGCGCGCGCTCTCACCCAGTTGCCTCTGCCGCTAGGCGGGATCGAGGCGCTGATTGTCGATGAAGCGATTGCACAGAAAGAGCGCGGCAATCCGGAGATTCGGCGTTTCGACATCGACCGAATGATCGCGATCTCGCGCCGTGCCTCAGCCGCGCGCGACGTGGTGCGCGACCAGAACTCGGCGGCGATCCGCGCGACGCTTCACCGCCAGTTCCGCGACAATGTGAAGATCTCCGAGACCTCGGTGACGCAGCTCGACAACGACGGGCGCGCGTTCAAGAAGGTCTACGCCAATGGCCGGCGCGAGCTCGAGCACGAGTTCGGCAAGACCATGCGCTACAAGTCGATCCGCGAACTCGCGAGCGGCGACACGGGCCGGGTGGTCAATGACTTGAAACCCGTCTGGTTGATGAGCCCGCTTTCGGTGTCCGACACGCTCCCGCTCGAGCCCGACCTGTTCGATGTCGTGATCTTCGACGAGGCGAGCCAGGTCCCGACCGAAGACGCCGTGCCCGCGCTATGCCGGTCGCAGCAGGTGGTGATCGTGGGCGACGAAATGCAGCTACCCCCGACGAGCTTCTTCGCAACCTCGCAGAACGACGAGGACATGGAGATCGTCGCCGAGGAGGGCGGGGAGCGCATTGCGATCGTGCTCGACGCCGACAGCTTGCTCAGCCAGGCCGCGCGGAACCTGCCTGCGACCTTGCTCGCATGGCATTATCGCAGCCGCTTCGAGGCGCTGATCAGCTTCTCGAACGCCGCGTTTTATGCCGGCGAACTCGTCACCATCCCCGACCGTTCATTGCGCAAGCGCGATGCGGCTGGCGCTCCTGTCAATTCCGAGGACGAGGGCGCGTGGGGCACAGGCGTCGACCGCCTGCTCGCCGCGCCGATCACCGCGCACCGGATCGAGGACGGCGTTTACGACCGCCGCGCCAACCTGCCCGAAGCGCGCTATATCGCAGGGCTCGTGCGCGAGCTTCTGATGCGCGAGACGGGGCAGACGATCGGCATCGTCGCCTTCTCCGAAGCCCAGCAATCAGAGATCGAGGACGCGCTCGAGAAGCTGGCGGCAGAGGACGAACCCTTCGCCGCGGCGCTCACCCGCGAAGTGGAGCGCGAGGATGACGGGCAATATACCGGCCTCTTCGTCAAGAACCTCGAAAACGTGCAAGGCGACGAGCGCGACATCATCCTGATGAGCGTGTGCTATGCGCCCGGCCCGAATGGGCGGATGGTGATGAATTTCGGACCCATCAACCAGCGCGGCGGGGAGAAACGCCTCAACGTCATCTTCAGCCGTGCAAAGCGTCACATGGCGATTGTGTCGACCATCGCGCCCGAAGCGATCACCAACATCCACAACGACGGCGCGCGCGCGCTTCGCAGCTTCCTCGCCTTTGCCGAGGCGCAATCGGACGGCGCGCATGACAACGCGCAGGCTGTCCTTGCAACGCTCAACCCGGATGCGGCGCAAACGTTCGATGCTGAATTGCCCAATGATCCGGTGCGAAGCGCCATCGCGGCAGCTTTGCGCGCCAAGGGCCACGAGGTGCACGAGCATGTCGGCGGGGCAAGCTTCCGCTGCGATCTCGCCATCGTCGATCCAGCGGGCGGCGGCTATGCGCTCGGTGTGCTGCTCGACCGCGAGACGACGTCGCCCGAGGCTATCGAGGAACGCTATGTCTTCCGCCCCGGCATCCTGCGCGCCTTTGGCTGGCGGGTGGTCGATGTGCCGGTGACGAGCTGGCTGCGCAATCGCGGCGCGGTGGTAGAGCGGATCGAGCGCGAGCTTGCCCGATCAAGCTGGGAGTTGGCCGACCCCGATCCAATCGCGGGGACGACCATTACCCCGATAGCCACGCCCGAACCTGCTCCCGCCGAGGCCGCGCCCAAACAAGGCGAGGCTCAGCAGGACGAGGCTCAAGGCCAGGCAACCGGCATGACCGAATACCGCCTCGTCGCGGGCGCTTCGAACAAGTTCTGGCGCGTGGGCGTCGATGGGGCCGACCTGATCGTCGAATTCGGGCGGGTGGGGACTAAGGGGCAGCGCGTGATCAAGTCCTTCGCGGACGAAGACCGCGCGCGGCGCGAGGCGAACAAGCTCACGCTTGAGAAAACCCGCAAGGGCTACGAACAGTTCGGCTGAACTCCTCGCCTTGCCCCGCCTCAGCTTTCGGCGTTGAGGTGCTTGAGCAGCGGTGCCTGAACGGTGCGGTGCTCGACCAGTTTCGAGAGGCGCAGCACCGGTGCATCGACATCGTCGCCCCCCATCGCGATCAGCGTCGCGATGGCGGCGTTGGCGATGATCTTCGAACGCATCGCGTCCTCGCCGGTCCACAGATAGGTCGCTGCGCTCAGTGCGGTCAGCTCCAGCGCCTCGATCGCGCACGCCCGGTTGGGCATAGCCGCAACCAGCCACAGCGCGCCGCGCACGAATTCCTCGTTCTCGACGCTCAGCCGCATGAAGCTCGCGAGTGACTTGTAGGCGGTGCGGCCGTCGGCATGCTTGTAGCTTGGCTTGGGCAGGTCGAGCACGCCGGTGGTCGCGGTCTTGTTCTTGTAGCTGTGATCGTCGGTCAGCACGAGCTTGCAGCCAAGCGCGTAGTCGAGGCCATGTTTACCGCCACTCGCAACGCAGATCGCGATGGCCTTGCCAAGCGCTTCGACCTCGTAAGCGTGGCGCTGCGGCCAGTCGCCATGGGCTTCTTCGAGCCGGTCGATCGTGTAGGCGAAGCGGTCGCCATTGACGACCGCAGTATAGTTCGCACGGCCAAGCGCGGGCGAATGGAACAGCGCAAGCCAATCGTGCAGCTTCTCCTCCACCGTTTCTAGACCGAGCGGCTTGCACAGTTCAAGCGCTTCCTTGAGCCAGGTTTTCGTCGCCTTGGTTGCGCGGCGCTGGGTGATAAGATGCTCGACCAGCGCGGTCCAGGCAGGGTTTTCAAGGTCGGCCAGCACATCGAGGCCGGGGATCTGGCCCATGCTCCAGTCATATCGCGAATGCGCAACGGCGCCCGCGATTGCGCCGGGGAGCGTGCGGTAGGCTTCCGTATCGGCCCAGCCATTGCGTCGGCCATTGTTGGCCTTGAGATCTGCGACCGGTTGGGCGGAACTTTTCCAGTCGGTATAGCTCGGGCGCACGTCGCCGCAGGCGGGCCAGTGGGCGTTGAAGGCCGCTTCGGTGCTCGCCCACTTGGCGCGTTTCGAGCCCTTGGTGGCGAGACGGATGTCGTTCAGATTGGTCGCGACCTCAGCCAGCAGGTCGGCCCAGAACTGCGCGTTCGGCCGTTCCTTGTCGGGGATCGCAAACTCGTTCTCTGCGCCCTCACAGCGCTCCATCAGGAACTCGGTCGCGCTCACCTCGACACCGGCGAGCTTCTCTAGCTTCTCGGCGCGCAGGATCATCTTTTTGGTGTTGGACTTGCGATAGGTCGAGCGCGCTTGCCGGATCTCGCTCGCCATCTCGGCAAGCGCTTCGCAATCGCCCGAGGACAGGTAAGCGCCCTGCTTGATCGCGCTGTTGATCAGCTTGAGTAGCTTGGAGACCTGCGTCTCGTAATAGTAGCGCTGGCGATAATCCTTGTTGCGGAGCAGGATCGTGAGCAGCGCGGCCAGATGCTCCTTGCGGACCTCGATTTCCTTGTTCCAGAGGCATGAAAGGCCGTGCTGCGCGATCAGCTGCGCTTCTGATGCGTCGCGCTGATATTCCCCGTAATGGCCTTGGCCCATGACGATATCGGCGAGCAGATCGCCGCGTTCTTCCGGGGTGAGGAGCTCAAGCGCCTGGTTGCAGCCGGATGCGGGATAGGAGGGGTTGGTGACCAGCTCGCGCGCGTCGGCATAGAAGCGATCGAATGGCGAGCCACCGCCGCCCCCGCGCGATGGGCGATTGCCGAAAATCCGGCCGGACTTGGGCTTCTCCGGTTGAAGCGGGGCGAGACCCTTGCGACCAAAGGTCTTGCGACCGAACCCCATGAAACCCATTACAACCCCCTTCAAACCATCCATTCCAGTTCGACCCTCGCTGTAATTTGGTAGTCTTTACAAACGCTAAACCATGAAACCCGGCGGCCTTGCCGCAGCATTGGACCGGCTCTCGAAATATCGCTAGCTCTTGAACCGTACTCGAACCGGACGGAGCCGCAAGTTGGACGAAAAACAGTATCTGGACGCGAACGAACTTCTCGAATTGTCGTTTGCGCTCGCGAACCAGATCATCGCTTCAGGCTTCGTGCCAAGCCATATCGTCGGCATCTGGCGCGGCGGTGCACCCATCGGGATCGCAGTGCAGGAATTGCTCGAAGCGCGCGGGTTCGAATGCGATCACATCGCGATCCGCACCTCGTCCTACACCGGCATCGGCGAGCAATCGCGCCACGTCAAAGTCTATGCGCTCGGCTACCTGATCGACACGCTCAATGCCGAGGATTCGCTGCTGATCGTCGACGACGTGTTCGACACGGGCCGCTCGGTCGAGGCATTCATCGAGGAGCTGGGCAAACGCTGCCGCCGCAACACGCCCGAGACGATCAAGATCGCGACCGTCTTTTACAAGCCGTCGAAAAACAAGACCGTCCTGACGCCCGACTACTATATGCGCGAGACCGAGGACTGGCTGATCTTCCCGCATGAGCTTAACGGGCTTTCCGACGAGGAAATCCGCGCGAACAAACCGTGCGCGAACGAGATACTCAAACTGAAAGGACAAGCCTGATGGACCGGGCCGCAACCAAGACCCGCGAGGCATTCATCGCCGCGGTGCCCAAGGCCGAACTGCATCTGCATATCGAAGGCTCGCTTGAGCCGGAAATGATGTTCGAATTGGCGAAGCGCAACGGAGTCGATCTGCCTTATGCCAGCGTCGAGGAAGTGCGCGCCGCTTATCAGTTTTCGAACCTGCAGGAGTTTCTCGACCTCTATTACCTCGGCATGCAGGCACTTGTGGAGGAGCAGGATTTTTACGACCTCACCATCGCTTATCTCGAGCGCGTCCACCGCGACAATGTGCGCCATGTCGAGATCTTCTTCGACCCGCAGGGCCATACCGAGCGCGGCATTGCGTTCGAGACGGTCATCACCGGCATCCTGCGCGCACTAGACGAGGGCAAGGCACGGCTTGGCATCAGCTACAAGCTCATCATGTGCTTCCTGCGCCATCTGTCGGAGGAAGAGGCCTTTGCCACGTTGGAAGAGGCGATGCCGTGGCTTGGGCGGATCGAGGGTGTTGGGCTGGATTCGTCCGAAGTAGGCCATCCGCCAGAGAAATTCGCACGCGTTTTCGCCAAGTGCCGCGAGCTTGGTCTCAAGCTTGTCGCACATGCGGGCGAAGAGGGGCCGCCCGAATATGTATGGCAGGCGCTGGACGTGCTCGACGTCGACCGGATCGACCACGGCAATCGCGCTTTGGAAGACGCGGCGCTGGTCGAGAGGATCGTGCGCGAGGGACACACGCTTACCGTCTGCCCGCTCTCCAATTTGAAGCTCTGCGTAATCGACGACATCGCCAAGAGCCCGGTTCGCACGATGCTCGAAAGCCGGGTGAAGGCGACGGTCAATTCGGACGACCCTTCCTATTTCGGCGGCTACATCAACGACAATTACCGCGCGGTCGCCGAAGCGCTCGACCTGTCGATCGAGGACATCACGACACTGGCGGCAAACTCATTCGAGGGTTCGTTTCTGGAGGAATCGGAAAAGGCCGCTTTCGTCGAGCAGGTCCACCGCGCCGCGGCTGAGGCCGGCTGAAAGGCACACGTCTCAATTCTTAAATCCTTTGCGAGTTTGAGGGCGCTTCGCATGATTTGAGACGACCAGCGGCGCGAGGGATGTAGGGGGCGTGGGGCATGCACATTCCTGAACAGAGAGCCGCCTGATGGAAGGCGCAGATCAACTGACCCTCAACTGGCGCAGCGTTGCGCTCGCCTGCGTGTTGGCGAGCATTCTCGTTGCGCAGTTTTACATCCTGTCACGCGGGATCGAACGGCGCGCGTCTGTATGGTTCACCGCCTTCGCCGTCGCGATTGCGATCACGACGATCCCGATGATCATTGGCTTTGCGGGTGCTTATGACATCTGGCCGGGGCTCACCTTCCTGCCGACTGACCTCACCTTGCTGTTCGGTCCGTTGCTCCTGTTCCATGCGCGCCAGCTGCTCGATGGCGCTGCGCCGCGAGGGCAATATTGGCTGCTCGCACCCGGAGCGATCTATTGGCTTTACCAACTCTGGGCTTTCACAATGCTCGGCGATTACCGCGACAAGTGGGCGTTCAACGATGCGGTGCATGAGCCTTTCGTCGTGCCGCTCGTGATGGTCACGGCAATCGCTCTTAGCGCATGGTCGCTGTGGGAGGTCTTGCGTATGCGGCGCGGCTACAAGGCGTGGCTGGACGCGAACCGCTCGGACGGGGACGATTTCGAGCCGACATGGATAGGGCATTTCATCGTTCTCGGCGTGGTGGCTGCGGCGATCTGGGCCTTGGAAACCGCGCTCTACCTGTCGCTGGGCCTTTCCTATGTCGATGCATTCTGGTGGGACCTCGCCGTGCTCGCCGCGATCATGCTGCTCTCCCTCGAAGCGCTTACCCGGCTCACCCAACCATATCCCAAGATGCTCGCGCCCGATGCGGTTTCTATCGAGCAATTGGTGGAGAGCGCTAATACCGAAAGCGAACGTGACTGGCAGGCGGAGGGCGAGCGGCTGCGCGATCAGGTGATCGCCAATGGCTGGCACCTTGAATCCTCGCTCTCGCTGCAGACGCTTTCGCGGCGCTTCGGCATGAACCAGGCCTATGTCTCGCGCGCGCTCAATCAGGGGCTGGGGACAAGCTTCAGTCACTTCGTAAATGCATTGAGGGTCGAGCATGCACGCGGAATGATCCTTCGCGAAGAGGTCAATCTGCTCGATGTGGCGCTGTCCTCCGGCTTTGGGTCGAAGGCGAGCTTCAACCGCGCGTTCAAGGCGCATGCGGGGGTGACGCCGTCCGAATACAAGCGTCTCAATTCGTAAAAAGCTCAAGCGATGTGGTCTCTTGCAGCGCATCGCCCGCCAGCATGGCTAGGTGAAGCGGCGAAGGAGACTTGAACATGAAAACCCTCGCTTACTTGCCCCTGACTGCCCCCCTGACTGCGATGGCCTCGCTCACTCTCGCAGGCCCGCTTGCTGCCAATGACGATCCTGCAAAAGCGTGGCTGACCACCGAGCAGGTCGCTGCCGACCTCGCCATTGCCGAGGATGCCTATTCGCGCATCCATCCCGGCTACACCCGCTATGCGAGCGAAGACGAGATGCGCGCCCAGTGGCAGGCGATCCTGGACGATGCGCGCGGAAGTGGCGGCATGAGTTCAGGCGATTTCTACCTCGCTGTGACGCTCGCGCTCACCAATATCCGGTGCGACCACACCAAGGCCGAATTGCCCGATGCCATGCGAGAGGGCCGCGCCGGAAAGCCGCTCTACATGCCGTTTCGCTGGGAGCTCGTCGAAGGGCGCGGGGTGATCGAGATCGCGGGCGAAGTCACGAGCCTCGCGCGCGGCGATGAAATCCTCTCGATCGACGGCCGCGCTCTCGCCGATGTGGTCGATCAGGTCGCCAAGTACATTCCGGTCGACGGCTTCACCGAATGGGCCCGGCGCGGAGAGATCGCAGCGAGCACCGAGGTGATGGGCGGCGGGGTCGACCATTTCGGCGCGCTTCTATGGGACGTGCCCGCGACCGCGACGCTCGAAGTGCGCCGGGTGGATGGCACGCTTGAAACGGTCGAGGCACCGCGCATAGACTACGCCCAATGGCTTGCGCTTGGCCGCGAGGCGGGGCGGGCGCGCAATTTCAAGGACGCAGTGCGGTTCGAGCGGGTGGGCGAAAACGCCGCCATCCTCTCGGTCGACACCTTCGTCAATTACCGCACGCCGGTCGGCCCGCAGGAGCTTTACCAGCCGCTGTTCAACGCGCTGCGCGATGAGGGGCGCGACACGCTGATCCTTGACCTGAGGCGCAATGGTGGGGGTTCGACCGATGCCTCGATCGGGCTCGTCGCCAACCTCGTGCCTGACGAGCGGCGCTTCATGCGCGAGTTTCGCGTGGCTACCATCGACCACTCGCCATGGGAGGGCATGATCGGGACGTGGGATGAAAAAGCGCTAAACCCAGATCCGCGCGGCTTCATCGCGAATGCGGATGGCAGCTACACTCTGCGTGACGGGATCATGGAGGACACCGGGACGGTCAGCCCGACCGACGTTGCATTCGACGGCAAGCTCATCATCCTTACCAGCAGCAACAATTCTTCCGGAAGCACCAACATTCTGGCGCACCTCGCAGACCGCCCCAACACTGTGACGGTAGGCGAGAAAACGGGTGGCAGTGCGGAAGGGCCGACTGCAGGCGTGATCTTCTTCCTGACCCTGCCCGAAAGCGACATGCGGGTGCGCATCCCGATGTTTCGCCAGTGGAACAACACCGGCAGCTTCGAGGAGGGCATGGGCGTCACCCCGCAGGTGAATGTCGCCATGACCTTCGATGCCTATCTCGAAGGCCGCGATCCGGCGCTTGAGAAGGCGATAGAGCTTGCAGGCTCACCTACGCGCACCGCGATGCGCTGATCTCAGGCGGAGGCGAGTTCCGGCTGGTCGCTGCCTTGCGACTTGGCCGGTCTCTCCGCCTCCCACTTGAGGTCGCCAACATAACGCTGTGCGAGCTCGCCATCCTCGCCAATGGCGAACAGGTGAAGCCAGCGATTGTCGAACAGCGCGCGCACTTGCGGATGCGCTTTGAGGATATCGTTCATGGCGCTGGTCGGCGCCTCGATGCAGACCGAGAGGCGCAGCGGTTCGTGGACGAGGTTCTCACCATCATGGACCGACTGCCACGCAAGGCCGGCGCGCATGTTGCCGCCATTGCCTTCGAACACGCCGATGCCGCCGACGACATTGTGCAGGAGCTTGTTGCCCGCACCGAATGCCTGCGGAGCGACGGTCGAACCGTAATATTGCAGGCTGATCCAGCTCGCGACCACGACCGGCGCGGTCATGATGAGTTCGAGCACCGAATAGCCGTTTTCCTTGTCGTGCCGCCAATCGTAGTCGTGCAGGAAGGCGCGACCATCCAGCGCCTTGCCGCTGGTGCGGTGGCGCGGGGCGGCGATGAAGGCCTTGCACCCGGCGAGCGCCCATTCCGGGCGAACCTCTGACCAGTCGCGTGCGCGCCGGGCAATGTCGCGCTGGCTGGAAGCGCCGGGGAGGCGGCGGCTGCGCTCGGTGCGCGAAAGTTCCCCTGCCATTGCCAGCCAGGTGCGCGCCTGCCGGATCGCATCATCGGGCGCAGCGCCGCCAAGGTCGCCGTCATAGATCGTGACTTCGTCCTTGGTTGTATCGTGCAGGGCGGCAACGAAAATCGTATCTGCGGGCACTTTGATCCCGCGCTGTGACAGCCCGTCGCGCACAGCTCCGGTATTGAGCAGGCCAGCGAGCAATCGCGCATTGACCTCGCCCGAATAGCCGCCGCACGCCCCGCAATGAAGCGCGCTTGCATGCGGGTTGTTGGTGACGTTTGCGCCGTGTCCCGCGATCAGCACGAGGGGCGCGAAATTGCCGGTCAGCGACATTGCCTTGAGGATCGTCTCGGCCGCATCGACCTGCTCGCTCAGCTCCATGCGCGTCGTCAGGCGCGGTGCGGGTTCTGGTGATTTGCCAGAAGTCTGAAGCCCGAACGTGTCGCGCAGCAGCTTTGCGGCGTAGAGCGGACCCGTCGCCTCGACGAATGCGAAGGACGAAACCGCTGCCAGTTTGAAGCGGCCCCAAGCGCGTTTGGCGCGGGCGGTGAAACGGGTGGAGCGGTCGCGGGTTTTGTCGCCATCGCTGCCGGAAACCGACTGAACCGACGGGTTGAGCAGCACCGGCAGACGGCGCTCGGCAACATCAGAGGCAAAGCTGCGGTGCTCTGCGGCAAGCCCGAAGAAGCCAGCAAAGCCAAGCGTGCGGATCGAAGGATCGACGCTCTCGAGCGCGCGGCGGAAGACTTCGGAACGAACGTCGATGCAGAAGGCAGCCTGCATGGCAGGGCGCTCGGTAGTCGGCGTTTGGCCTTCGCTTGCGAGCACTGCGCCAAGGTCGCGCTGGGCGGCGCGCTCGGCGGCTTCCTGAAGGATCTCATCGACTATGTCGGCCCGGTCGGCGCGCGTGTCGCGGGCGTGGGCGGCGCGGGTCTCGCGCCATTCGTCAGCGACCATATCGGCATATTGCAGGTAGAGCGTCTCCTCCCACAGTAGACGGATCGCGAGCAGGTCCGAGATCACCTCGTCCGTCTCGCCCGCAAGTTCGGCCTGCCACAATTTGTATCGCGCATATTGCGACCAGCCGCCCATCGAGAACAGCAGCTGGTGGAAATAGGTCGCCATCTCCTCGTCCCTGAGGCCGAGCGTCTCAACCGCGCGCGCGATCAGCACTTTGGGGTTCTGCGGCGCTTCGGCGACGATCCGGCCAAAGCCCGAAAGCCCCATGATCTCAGGCGTGAGGTCGTGGGTCGCATAGGTGCGCCAGGCTGCCCAGGCCGAGCGGCCCGGAATGGCTGGCCACAGCGCCTGGCCTTCATCGAAATAGCTCGACAGCCACGACCCGGTGCGATCAGCACACACGCCCGCCCAGTCGGTGCCGCTCGCGTCGGACGCAAGGTTGGCGATGGTGGGCAGGGCCGTGGGCTTGTTGCTCTCGGTCTGCACTTCGAACTTGAGCGCTTCCATTGACGACGGCTTTGCCGAATGCGGCGAAGCGGCAAGCGCTGCGGCGAGGTCTTCGCTTGTGATCTCACCCTCGGCGATCCGCTCGCGATACCAGGAACGAGGCATGGTGACCGGCACGCCGCCCACGCGGCGCAGGCGCGAGGCGGTGGCGGCGAGCGACTCGTCCGTCTGGCCGAGGAACGGATTGACCGCGACGGTCGCCGACAGCGGCCATGCTGGCGGGATCTGGCGAACGGCATGTTCGATCGCGCCTTCGATGGCGACCGCGATTGCCGTGACTTCGAACTGGGTGGTGGGGAACTGGGTGTTCATGATGAATGTCCTTGTTCGAAGCCGCTCAGCGGGCCTTGCGGGTCGACCAGTTGCCGACGAGGCGGTCGAAGACGGCGTTGGCGTAAAGCCCGTTGGAAAGGTGGACGCGAAGGCCCGATGCCGCCGGGTGCAGCGCCCAAAGTGGGAACAGCGCCTGGGCGATGGCGACCACGCCGAAACTTGCCACCGCCAGCACGATCAGCGCCCATTCGAGCGGGCCGGGAGCGGGCGTTGCGGGGAGCGTCCCTTGGGTCAGCCACTCCGACACGCGTTGCAGCGTGAAGTAACCGAGCGAAGCGGCGAGCGAGTAGATCACCGTCTTGCGGGTCAACTCGCGCGGAGCCTTGTCGGCAAGACCCTGCGCGAACAGGTAAGCGACGCCGAAGACGAGGATGGCTCCCAGCGCGATGGCCTGCGGCGACTTGTCGCTGAGGCCGAACAGCGCGCCGATCGCCGCATAGATGCCAAGCGCCAGCGCGAAAGCGGTCATCACGTTGCGCATGCTGGGAACGGCGATGGGGCCAGGCTTGCGGATCGCGGCGACGTTCTCGACCGCGCTCCCCGATGAGAGGAAGGCGTGCGCCTTGTAATAGGAGTGCGCGACAATGTGCAGCAGGGCGAGCGGGAAGAGCGCGAGGCCGCACTGCATGATCATGAAGCCCATCTGCGCGATGGTCGACCATGCAAGCGAGTTCTTGACCGCCGGCTGGCCGAGCATGGCAAGACTGCCCAGCAGAGCGCTGAAGCCCCCGATAACCACAAGGATCGCGAGCACGTTTGGTGCGAGCAGCATGACATCGGCAAAACGGATCAGCAGCACGCCGCCGCCATTGACGACGCCTGCGTGAAGCAAGGCGGAGACGGGCGTGGGCGTATCGACCACTTCGGTCAGCCAGCCATGGGTGGGAAACTGCACCGATTTGAGCACCGCTGCGAGAGCCAGAAGGCTCGCTGCGACAAGCGTTGCCGTGGTCGCGCTGCCCTCACGCGCTTCAGCAAGGATGGTGGCGATGTCGGTGGTGGCGTAGCCCTGCCAAAGTGCGAAGGCGGCTCCGATGAGCGCTGCATCGCCAAGGCGAGCGACGATGAAGCGCTTGCGCGCGCCGCGCACCGCCTGAATGCGGTCGGGATAGAAAAGGAGTAGGCGCTGAAGCGTGAGGCTGATCGCGATGAAGGCGACCACCAGCTGGACGAGATTGCCAGCGAGCACGAACAGCAGAACCGCACAGAGCGTTGCTGCCATCCAGCCGATGAAGACACCCTGCCGCTCTTCCCCGTCGAGGTAGTTCGCCGAATAACGCAGCAGCACCCAGCCGATCGAACAGATCATGGCGAGCATCGTGACGCTCACCGCGTCGAGCCGCGCCGAAATGCCGAGCCCGCCCGTGCCGATCAGGGCTGAGGTTGATGGGCCTGCCACAACGAGCTGAACGATCGAGGCAAGCGAGATCGCGATGGTGCCAAGCGCCGCGATCTCTGCGATGCGCAGGAGCGTCTTCGGGCGGCGGCTTGGGCTCGCCCATGCGATCAGCGCGACAATCGCGAAAATGAGCGGCGCAGCCAGAGGCAGAAAGGGGTGGATCATTCGAGAGGCTCCGGGGGGGGGTTAGGGCGAGCGAGAATTGCGTCGAACTAGCGGGAACCCGGATTTAAGAAAAATACATTGTTTGTTACGAAACGTTCTGATTTAAAGAACGATAGATGAGCGACTTCAACTTCCACCACCTGCGCTATTTCCAGACCGTCGCCGTCATGGGCAACCTCACGCGCGCTGCGCAGAGCCTCAATGTCTCGCAAAGCGCGGTGTCGACGCAGATCAAGCTCTTGGAAGAACGCCTCGGTCAGCAATTGTTCGAACGGCGCGGGCGCTCGCTGCAATTGACCGAAGCCGGGCACATCGCACTCGACTATGCAAATTCGATCTTTGCGAGCGGCGATGAGCTGGTGGCGACTTTGCAAGCCGCGGGGCGGCAGCGCCGTGCGCTCAGGGTCGGATCGCTCGCCACGCTCTCGCGCAATTTCCAGCTGGGCTTTCTTCGCCCGATCCTTGGCCGCAGCGATGTCGAGGTGATCCTGCGCTCGGGCAGTGCGGGCGAACTCTTCAACGCGCTCGCCGATCTGCAGCTCGATATCGTGCTCACCAACCAGCCGCCCGACACGGACGCGCTCAGCCACTTCGTCGTCACCCGCATTGATGAGCAGCCGGTGGGCCTGATTGCGGTGCCGGAGTTGGTCGAGGAAGACGTCTCGATCGAGGAGCGACTGTCCACAGCCCCCCTTATCCTGCCCACACCCGGAACCGCGCTTCGCATGGGGTTCGATTCCATGGCCGACCGTCTCGGTATCCGTCCCCAGATCGCTGCCGAAGTCGACGACATGGCCATGATGCGCCTGCTCGCGCGCGAGGGGGTCGGGATAGCGGTCATCCCACCCATCGTCGTGCGCGATGAGCTTGCAAACGGCATCCTTGTCGAATGTGCCGAGCTCCCCGGCTTCATGGAAAGCTTCTACGGCGTCACGGTCGAGCGCAAGTTCCCCAATCCGCTGCTCGAAGTTCTTCTTTAGGCCTGCCTTCCTCTAATCGCTTGAGCGAAGCCGCGTCATGCCATAGCGCTTGGCCTCAATGACCGATTTCCTCGTCCTTGCCACCATCCTGCTCGGCGTCGGCGTCATTGCCGTTCCGATCGCGACCCGGCTGGGGCTGGGTTCGGTGCTCGGTTACCTGATTGCAGGCATGGCGATCAGCCCGGTGCTCGGCGCGCTGGGAGTGAACGTCATCCAGCTTCAGCATTTCGCCGAGTTCGGCGTGGTCATGATGCTGTTCCTGATCGGGCTTGAGCTTGAACCGCGAAAGCTGTGGGAGATGCGCAGCCGCCTGATCGGCCTTGGCGGGGGACAGGTTCTCGTGACCACGCTGTTGATCGCCTCGACCGCGATCTTCATTGTCGGCGATCCGTGGCAGACGGGGCTCGCGATCGGCATGATCCTTGCGCTCTCTTCGACCGCGATCATCCTGCAGACGCTCGACGAGAAAGGCCTGATGAAGTCCGAAGGCGGCCAGTCGGCGTTCTCGGTCCTGCTGTTTCAGGACATCGCCGTGATCCCGATGCTCGCGATCCTGCCCCTGCTGGCGCTGCCCGATTTGGGCGGAGCAGAGCTGGCTGCCGATGTCGCCCATGCGGGCGGTGGCCATGCCGGTGAAGCGGGCGACCACGGTGGCGGCGCGGGTAGCCTGATGGACGGTATGCCCGCCTGGCAATCGGGCCTGATCACGCTTGGAGCCATCGCATTCGTCGCGCTGGCGGGCAATTACCTGACGCGCCCCGTCTTCCGCTTCATCGCCTCTGCTGGCCTGCGCGAACTGTTCACCGCAACCGCGCTGCTGTTCGTGACCGGCATTGCGCTGTTGATGACCGTCGTGGGCCTTTCGCCTGCGCTCGGAACGTTCCTTGCCGGGGTTGTGCTGGCGAACAGCGAATACCGGCACGAGCTGGAAAGCGATATCGACCCGTTCAAGGGATTGCTGCTCGGCCTGTTCTTCATCACCGTGGGCGCAGGTATCAACTTCAGCCTGCTCGCGACACAGTGGGGCGAAGTGCTGATGTGGACGGCGGTGCTGGTCGTGACCAAGCTCGCGGTGCTCTGGGTGCTCGGTGGCATCTTCAAGATCAGTGGCACGGCGCGCTGGCTGTTTGCGCTCTCGCTCGCGCAGGCGGGCGAGTTCGGGTTCGTCCTGTTGAGCTTTGCGGTCGGCAACTCAGTCATCCCGCAGGACACCGCAGACCTGCTGCTCTTGGTCGTGGCGATGTCGATGCTGATCACGCCGCTGCTTTTCATTCTCTACGACAAAGTAATCCTGCCGCGCTTCGACCGCGAGCGGGAGCGCGAGTTCGACGCGATCGAGGAAGAGCGCGACATCATTGTCGCAGGGCGCGGGCGCGTTGGCGGGATCGTCGACCGGATGCTGGAAACCGCCGGCTATCGCACCACCGTGATCGACTATTCCTCCAGCCAGATCGAACGGCTCGGGCGCTTCGGAATGCGCGTCTATTACGGCGATGCGACGCGGCCCGATATGCTCGCCTCTGCCGGGATCGAAAGCGCCAAGCTGCTCGTCGTTGCCATCGACGACAAGGAGGCGACCAACCGCCTCGTCTCCTACGTCCACAAGGCCTATCCCCACGTCCACATCATCGCGCGCGCTTATGACCGAAACCACGTCTTCGAATTGTGGTCGCTTGGCTGCCGGGACATTATCCGCGAAACCTATGACAGCTCGCTTCGCATGGGCCGCTCTGCCTACGAAGCGCTGGGCCTGACGCGTGAGAAGGCGGAGGATCTGTTCCGCGTTTTCGAGGACATGGACCGCGAGATGATGGTCCCGATGGCCAATGTCTGGGACGCCGACACTCCTCCGTGGGAAAACGAGGAAATGATCGCGCTGGTCAAGAAGCTGCGCAGCGAGTGGGACCCGCTGCTGCGCGACCAGATGGACCAGATCATGGGCCGCGACGACCTGGACGAAGCTGCCGAATGAGCCCTGCTGAATGAGGGTGCCCAGATGAGGGTGGCGGTCGCGGGGGCGAGTGGGACGATTGGCCGTGCTGTGGTGCGCGAATGCACGGCACGCGGGTATGCGGTGACGGCTCTGGTGCGCAGCGATGCGGCGGAAAAACTGCCTGAGCTTGAGGGTGCAGAGACCCGCGTGGTCGACCTGTCCGATCCTGCGGCGGTGGTGCTTGCCTTGGGCGAAGCAAAGCCTGTGAGCGTCATCTCCTGCATCGCCTCGCGCAGCGGGTCGCCCGAGGATGCAAAGGCGGTCGATCTCGACGCCAATCTCAACCTGCTCGCGGCGGCTGGTGCGTGCGAGGCTGGGCATTTTATCCTGCTCTCCGCCATCTGCGTGCAGCGCCCGCGTCTCGCTTTCCAACGCGCCAAACTCGCCTTCGAGGCTGCGCTGACCAAGGCCGATATCGCGCACACGATCGTCCGCCCGACTGCCTTCTTCAAGTCGTTGTCCGGGCAGGTCGCCCGGGTGCGTGATGGCAAGCCATTCCTGTTGTTCGGCGACGGAGAGCTCACTCGCTGCAAGCCGATTTCGGACGCCGATCTTGCGCGCTTCATCGTCGACAGCGTCGGCAATGCGGAGCGCCACGGCAAGGTGCTGCCCATCGGCGGTCCCGGCCCGGCAATCTCGCTGCGCGAACAGGGAGAGATGCTGTTCGAACTTGCGGGCAAGCCACCGCGCTTCCGCTCGATCTCGCCGCGCCTGTTCATGGCCGCGTCGCGCCTGCTCTCGCTCGGTGCGCCGTTCTCGAAATGGTTCGCTGAGAAGGCTGAGTACGCCCGGATCGCCCATTACTACGCGACCCAGAGCATGCTGGTCCTCGACGAGGAAACGGGTGAGTACGATGCGGATGCCACGCCCGAATACGGTGAGGACACCTTGCGCGACCACTACCGCGCCATGCTGGCCACAGGTTCGTGAGTGCCCGCATTTTCCTACTCGCACGCGGCTTGGTAAGCACCGGCGCGATGAAGACCTGTGCTCACCTCAAAACTGGAAAGTCACACCTCCTACAGACGTTTTCGCGGCAACGCGCTGAAATTGCTATCATTTCGGGGGTGACGGGTTTTTACAGAAGCGGCCGTGTGTGTAACATCCACCACGCAGATCAGGCGCCAGCATGAGCGGAGCCAACATCGCCTTCACGCTCGCCAGTTGCATCGCCTTCATGGGTCTGGTCGGCTGGTTCAGCTGGCTGAAAACGCGCGGCACGGCAGAGACGAAAGACGGATACTTCCTCGCCGGACGCGGGTTGGGCGCGACCTTCATCGCGGGCTCGCTGCTGCTCACCAACCTCTCGGCAGAGCAGCTGATCGGGCTCAACGGTTCGGCTTATGGCTACAACATGTCGAGCATGGGCTGGGAGGTGACGGCAGCGGTCGCGACCATCGCGATGGCGCTCATCTTCCTGCCCAAGTACCTCGCAGGAGCTTTCACCACCCTGCCACAGTTCCTCGGTGACCGCTTTGACCCGATGGTGAGGCGCATGTCGGTGGTGCTGTTCATGCTTGGCTACGGCCTCGTGACGATCCCGAGCGTGCTCTATTCAGGCAGCCTTGCGGTGATCGCCTTCTTCGACGTTCCCGCACTGACGGGCCTTGGCGACTTCGAGGCGCTGGTGGTCACGGTCATCGCGATCGGAGGCATCGGCGCGGTCTACGCGATCTTCGGCGGGCTACGCGCGGTGGCGGTGTCTGATACGCTCAACGGCGTGGGCCTGCTCATCATCGGGATCGCGGTGCCGGTCTTCGGCCTCATCGCGCTCGGCAATGGCGACTTCGGGGCAGGGCTGGCGACGCTCGGCAGCGAGCATACCGAAAAGCTCAACGCCATCGGTGATGCCGACGCGCCGACGCCGTTCGGCACGCTCTTCACCGGCATGATCTTCGCCAACCTGTTCTACTGGTGCACCAACCAATACGTGATCCAGCGCACGCTCGGCGCACAATCGCTGGCAGAGGGGCAGAAGGGGGTGCTGCTCTCGGGCTTCTTCAAGATCATGGTGCCGTTCCTGATGATGATCCCCGGCGTCATCGCCTTCCACATGTACGGCCCCGGCCTTGGCACCATCGACGAGGCCTATCCGCGCCTCATCCGCGACGTGCTGCCATTGTGGATGTCGGGCTTCTTCCTCGCCGTGCTGCTGGGCGCGGTGTTCTCGTCCTTCAACTCGCTGCTTAACAGCGCGGCAACGCTGTTCAGCCTCGACGTCTATGGCCCTGCGAGGGAAAGCGTGAACGGCGCGCCGCCGAGCGATGCAGAACTGGTGCGGGTCGCCAAGATCGCGAGCTTGGTGATCGCGCTCTTCAGCTTCGTGGTCGCGCCGCTCCTGTGGTTCTCGCCAGAAGGGCTGTGGCAGATCATCCGCATCTTCACCGGCTTCTACAACATACCCACCGTGGTGATCGTCATAGTTGGCCTCTTCACCGCCCGCGTACCTGCGCTGGGGGCCAAGATCGTGATCGTGTTCCACGTGGTTGCTTACGGCCTGCTTCGGTTTGCGCTGAATGATGTGGTGACGATCCACTTCCTCCACCAATATGCGATCCTGTTTGTGATCGAGGTCACCATCATGCTCGCCTGCGGCTGGCTTGCGCCTCGCAAGAGCGCGTGGAAGTTCACCCGCAACGAGCAGGTCGACCTCACCCCATGGCCTCACGCAAAGCCGCTTGCGGTGACGCTCTTCAGCTGCGTGGTCGCGACCTATCTGCTGTTCTCACCGCTCGGAGCGGCCACGCCGGGAGGGCCGGGCTTAACCTTCGTGATGCTGCTGGGAGCGCTGATTGCGGGCAATCTCGCGTTATGGGCGTTAAGCTTACGACGGCCCGGTAGCAAAGCGGGACAGGGCGCCTGATTGGGCGTGCGGCCTGATTGCGGGCACGTGGGGTACAGGTAGACTGATGGCGGGGGCGAGACTCGGACTGGAGTTCGTCAATGACATCAACAGCAAAGCGGCTGCGCAAGCGCCGTTACACCGCGCCTGTGCTTGCCCGCTTCGGGACCGTGCGAAACCTGACGGGGGGAAGCTTCACCCGCGCAAGGGACGGGGCGATCCAGCGCTCGCGCTTCTAGCGCGGCTATCAGGCGACGCACTCAGGCAACAAGGCTTGCGAGCACCCGGCGCTTGCCCTCGAACGGGCGGCGTCCGTGCATGACGAGGAAGTTGTCGACCAGCGCGACATCGCCCGCCTGCCAGGCAAGGTCGTGGGTCAGCTCATCCGCGACGGCGATGGCCGGGGCCATGTCCTCGCTCGTTATGGGTGATCCGTCGCCAAAGGTGATCGCGCGGTTCGGGTCGTTGCGACTGTCGGCCCAGCCACGAAACGCCGCGATCAGCTGGTTGAAGAACGTCCTGCGCCCATCGGCAAGCTCGCGCACCGCGTCGAGGCGCGGCGTGGTCGCGCGAAGGCTCCCGTCGTCGCGCCACTGCCAGTCATAGCCAAGCTGCCTGAGCCGCGCTTCGGCTCCGTCGCGGTCAGCAACGCTCAACGTGCTGCGCCAGCTGCGACCTTGGCCCGAACCCGCATCGTCGTCGCCCGGCATGACATTGGTGTAGCGCACGCCCTCGGCCTCGACCCGCGCGACGAACGCCGGCGCGTCGGTGGCAAGCCGTTCGAGCACCCAGTCCGAGCGGCACAGCGGCGTCGCGCCGCCTGCTTGCGGAGCGATCTCGCAGTAGAAGAAGAGCTTAGCCGGATAGAGCGGGGTCTGCGCCATCTCGTGATGGAGGAAGATCTCGGTCGTCGGCGGCGCTTCGTTGGCGGTAAAGACGCGCGGCGTCACATTGGTGCGCACCGCGTTGGAGAGCGAGTCCTCGTAGGTGAAGCCCGGCTCGCCATAGCCCTCGACTACTGCATCGAAGGCCTGTGGATCGGGCACGTCGAAGCCGCGGAACAGCAACGCTCCCGCATCGGCAAGCGCTGCATCCACCGCGCCCTTGTTCGCTGAAATGAAGGCGGCCAGATCGCCGCCGCCCGGAATGACGCCGGGAAACTCGCTCGTCGGTGTCTCAGTCATAGATCGGGTGGAAGGTGTTGAAGGCGGCTTCTGTGAAGACGCCGGGGTCGTTGAAGCGGCGGTCCTGGTTGAGCGCGCTGATCGCGGCCATCTCGACGGACGAAAGCTCGAAGTCGAAGATGGCGAGGTTCTCGCGCATCCGTTCGGGCTTGGAGGTCTTGGGTATAACCGCCGTGCCGCGCTGGACGCCCCAGCGCAGCAGCACTTGCGCGGGCGTCTTGCCGTGAGCCTGGGCTGCAACCATCACCGGAGCTGCGCCAAGCAGGCTCTCGCCCTCATCCGCCATGCCGAGCTCGAAGTAGCTCTGCGCGCCAAGCGGAGAGAAGGCAGTGACATCGATTCCGTAGCCCTTCGCGCACCGGATGAGCTTCTCCTGCGCCAGATAGGGATGCGCCTCGATCTGGAGCATCGCGGGTTTGATGCGGGCATAGGTCATCAGGTCGTGCACCAGCGCGGAGTTGTAGTTGCAAACCCCGATCTGCTTCACGAGCCCCTTGTCGACGAGCGCTTCCATCGCGGCCCACGTCTCGTGGAGCGCAACCTTGGCGGGCTTCATGACGGGTTCGGCAGCGTCAGGTTCGTGGAGCCACTCGGGCGGGTAGCGGGTCTCGATCGGCACGTACTCAAGCGCGATCGGGAAGTGGATGAGATAGAGATCGAGCGTATCGAGCTTAAGGTCGGCAAGCGTCTTGCGACACGCTTCCTCGACATGCTCGGGCGCGTGGAAGGTGTTCCAGAGCTTCGACGTGATCCAGAGCTCGTCGCGGGCGACGAGACCGTCCGTCATCGCCTGGGCCAGACCTTGGCCTGTCTCGGCCTCGTTGGCGTAATCGGCGGCGCTGTCGAAGTGGCGGTAGCCTGCCTTGACGGCTTCGACGACGCTTGCTGCAGTGTCTTCGCGGGGGATCTTCCAGAGGCCGAAGCCAACCGGAGGCATGGATTGGGGCATGTCTTAGTCCTCGTCCTCGAACTGGATCGCGACCGGAAGGCCGGTGGCAATGCTCTGCTGCGCGGCGGCTCCCATCACGACAGAGCGATAGCCATCGCGTGCGGTGATAAGCGGCGCGCTGCCGCTCACCAACGCCTTGTGAAAGTCGCGCTGCTGGTAGTAGGTCGCACCGTGGTGGTCGCCAGCGGCAAGCGCATCGGGCGGGGTGGCGATGTGCTGGGAGAAAGGTCCCGACTTGTCGCGCGGAGACCAGGTGACAAGGCCGCCCGGAAGCTTAACCTCGAGCTTACCCGTCGGGCCGACTGCGCTGATCTCTTCCTGCTCCTTAGACCCCTCGGCAAACATGCACAGGTCGAGCACTGCGCGCGCTCCGCCTGCGAAATCGACCATGACGAAGGCGTTGTCGATGATGTCGGGCACTTCACCGTCATAGCGCTCGTCCAGATGGTTCACGTCCTGCGCGCCGCTCGCATAGATGCGTACCGGCTCGTCGCGAAGGATGTGGCGCATGAGATCGAAGAAGTGGCAGCACTTCTCGACCAGCGTGCCTCCGGTGTTGCGGTTGAAGCGGTTCCAGTCGCCGACCTTGACGAGAAAGGGAAAGCGGTGCTCGCGGATCGCGAGCATCTTGATGTCGCCTGCTTGCCCTTCATGGACGCGGCGGATGAAATCGGTGACCGGCGGCATGTAGCGATATTCGAGCCCGACCCAGAACAGGTTGGGATAATCGCGCGCCTTCTCGAAGAGGACCAACGCTTCGTCGATGGCGGTGCACATTGGCTTTTCCATAAGCACCGCAAGCCCTGCGTCCATCACAGGGCGAACTACGTCAAAATGCGTGAAGTTGGGCGAGGCGATGATAACCGCATCTGGCTTCGCCTCGGCGAGCATGGTCGCAGTGTCGCTGAACAGCGAAACATCCTGACCAAGCGTCTTCGCATGGGAAAGCGCGGCATTGCGCGACCCTTCGTCAGGATCGGCGATCGCGACCAGATCGGCGCCCGGCACCAGAGCAAGGTTCGCCATATGCTCGCGGCCCATCATGCCGCAGCCAATGATCGCGTATCGTCTGCTCTCACCCATGGCCGGTGCTCTTGTGCGCGTCGCAAAGGATTGGCAAGCTAGGAAATGCAGGCCGAAGAAGGATTTGACGCAATGACACGGCGCGCGCAATGACTGCATTTACACATATCTAAATATCTTTATATGATAGTCGGGTCATGGCGATAGACACGATCTTCAAGGCCCTTGCCGATCCGACGCGGCTGCGCATTGCGCGGCTGTTGTCGACTATGGAGCTTGCCGTCGGTGAGTTGGCGCAGGTGCTGGGGCAAAGCCAGCCGCGCGTTTCGCGCCATGTCAGCATCCTTTGCGATGCTGGTCTTGCCGAGAGGCGGCGTGAGGGCAGCTGGGTGTTCCTGCGATCGACCGGCAGCGGCGACGATGCGGATGCAACCCTCGCAGCGCTGGACCGATTGCTCGCCACGGCAGAGCAGGAGAACCCCGAATTCGCTGCGCAGTGCGATGATGACAGGCGCAAGCTGGCCGCCATCCGCAAATCGCGCGAAAGCAATGCCGAGGATTACTTCGCGCGCCATGCTGGCGAGTGGGATGAATTGCGTGCGCTGCATACGTCCGATGCGCAGGTCGAGCAGCAGCTTTCGGCGGCCCTTGGTGATGTGCCGCTCGGCGTTGTTCTTGATATTGGAACGGGCACCGGGCGCATGGCGGAGCTGTTCTCAGACGATGCCGAGAGGGTTGTGGCCCTCGACAAGAATCTCGAGATGCTGCGCGTTGCTAGAGCAAAGCTTCAACATCTCCCGGCTTCGCAAATCGAACTCGTGCAAGGCGACTTCACTGCACTCGATTTTGGAGCACAGAGTTTTGATACGGTGCTGCTCCACCAGGTGCTGCATTTTGCGCAAGACCCGGCATTGCCGCTCGCCGAAGCCGCTCGGGTGACCCGGCCCGGCGGACGGATTGCGATTGTCGACTTTGCAGCGCACGATCACGAAGAGCTGCGCAGCCGCTACCAACATGCGCGCCTTGGCTTCAGTGACCGGCAGATGGCAAGGTTGCTTCGCGATGCGGGCTTCTCGCCCAAGGCACCGATCGCGCTCGAAGGTGGCGAACTCGTGGTGAAAATCTGGATCGGCACCCGCCGCAAGCTTCCCTCCGTAACTCACGATCAAAAGACCGATTCTTCCCTCAAAGAAGCAAACTCATGACCCCGACACTCAATCAGCTTCACGAGGCCAAGACAGCGCTTGATGCGCCGCTCTTCTCCGACCTCCCCGGCGATATCGACATCAGCTTCGAATTCTTCCCGCCCAAGACCGAGAAGATGGGCGAGACATTGTGGAGCTCGGTGGCGACCCTCTCACCGCTTGGTCCGCGCTTCGTGTCGGTCACGTATGGCGCGGGTGGATCGACGCGTGAGCGCACGCACGAACAGGTGGTGCGCATCCAGAACGAAGCGGGCATTCCCGCAGCCGCGCACCTCACCTGCGTCAACGCGACCAAGGAAGAGGTGAACGAAGTCGCACGCCACTACTGGGAAGAGGGCATCCGACACATCGTCGCGCTGCGCGGCGATCCACCTGACGGTGCGTCCGCTTACACCCCGCACCCCGGTGGGTATGAGAACGCCGCCGATCTCATCGCCGGGCTAAAGAAGGTCGCCGACTTCGAAATCTCGGTCGCTGCTTACCCGGAAGTCCACCCGGACTCGCCCGATGCGCAGGCCGATATCGAGAACCTCAAAGCCAAGTTTGGCGCAGGCGCTGACCGTGCGATCACTCAGTTTTTCTTCGATCCCGAATGCTTCTTCCGCTTCCGCGATGAAGTAGCCGCCGCCGGCATCGAAGCCGAGGTGGTCCCGGGCATCATGCCGGTCATGAGCTTCGCTGCGGTCCAGCGCATGAGCGCGATGTGCGGGACGGCTATCCCCTCGTGGATGGAAGGATTGTTCGACGGGCTCGACGAACGCCCTGCTGCCCGACAACTGGTTAGCGCAACCATCGCAGCCGAACTCTGCCGCAAGCTTTATGCAGGCGGCGTTCGACAGTTCCACTTCTACACGCTCAACCGGGCTGAGCTTAGCTATGCGATCTGCCACATGCTCGGAAAGCGCCCTGCAGGAGAAACCGCATGAACGCGCGCGATAGGCTGAATGAAGCCGCGAAAGAGCGGGTGCTGATCTTCGACGGCGCGTTCGGAACGCAGATACAGGAGCGCAAGCTCACCGAAGAAGACTACGCAGGCGACCTTGGCCTGAAAGCCGATCAGAAGGGTAACAACGATATCCTCGCCCTGACGCGGCCTGACGTGATCAAGGACATCACGCGCAGCTATCTCGACGCAGGCTCGGACGTGGTTTCCACCAACACCTTCTCCGCCAACAGCATCAGCCAGGCCGACTACGCCGCCGAAGACCAGGTCGCTGCGATCAACATTGCCAGCGGGATGATCGCCCGCGAGCTTGCCGATGAGTATGAGGCCAAGGATGGACGGCCCCGCTTTGTCGCAGGCGCAATAGGCCCGACCAACAAGACCCTCTCGCTCAGCCCCGACGTCGAAGATCCCGGCTTTCGCGAGATTGACTTCGACGAACTGACCGCCGTCTATAAGGAGCAGGCCGCTGCTCTCGTCGAGGGCGGGGTGGACTTTATCCTGATCGAGACGGTGTTCGACACGCTCAACGCCAAGGCAGGGATCATGGCGGTCAAGCGGCTCGAGCAGGAACTCGGGCGCGAAGTGCCGCTGATGATTTCGATGACGCTTACCGATCTGTCTGGCCGCAATCTCTCAGGCCACACGGTCGAGGCGTTCTGGTACGCAGTGCGGCATGCCAAGCCGGTAACGATCGGCCTTAATTGCAGCTTTGGCGCAGACCAGCTGCGTCCGCACATTCAGGCACTTTCCGGCATCGCCGATACCTTGCTCATGGCCTATCCCAATGCCGGCCTTCCCAATGAACTTGGCGAATATGACGAGATGCCTGATACGACAGCGGGGCTGGTGAAGCTTTGGGCGCAGAACGGGCAGGCCAACATCCTTGGCGGATGCTGCGGTTCATCGCCTGCCCATATCAAGGCGATTGCCGAGGCGGTCGAAGGCCTGCCCCCGCGCGCGGTACCCACTCCGGAAACCGCCATGCGCCTGTCCGGCCTCGAAGCATTCGTGGTGGCTGCCTGACAATGACCAACCCAAATTCCAGCGCCCGCTTCATCAATATCGGCGAGCGCACCAACGTCACCGGCTCGGCGCGCTTCAAAAAGCTTATTATGGCGGATGATTACGCCACCGCCGTCGAGGTCGCTCGCCAGCAGGTCGAGAACGGCGCGCAGGTGATCGATGTCAACATGGACGAAGGCCTGCTCGACGCCGAGAAGGCGATGACGACCTTCCTCAAGCTGATCGCCGCCGAACCTGACATTGCCCGCGTACCGGTCATGATCGATAGTTCGAAGTGGGATGTGATCGAGGCCGGGCTGAAATGCGTTTCAGGCAAACCGATCGTGAACTCGATCAGTATGAAGGAAGGCGAGGAGCCGTTCCTCGATCAGGCACGCAAATGCATGGCCTATGGCGCGGCAGTCGTGGTCATGGCCTTCGACGAGGTAGGACAGGCCGACACCAAGAACCGCAAGGTCGAGATTTGCAAGCGTGCTTACGACCTTCTGACTGGGATCGGCTTCCCGCCCGAAGACATCATCTTCGACCCCAATATTTTCGCGGTGGCGACCGGCATCGAGGAGCACGACCGCTACGGGCTCGACTTCATCGAGGCGGTGCGTGAGATCAAGGTGCGGTGCCCGCATGCGAAGACCAGCGGTGGGCTCTCCAACCTCTCCTTCAGCTTCCGCGGCAACGAGACCGTGCGGCGCGCGATGCACTCGGTGTTTCTTTACCATGCGATCCCGGCAGGGCTCGACATGGCGATCGTCAATGCGGGTCAGCTCGATGTTTACGACACGATCGACCCGGCGCTGCGCGATGCGTGCGAAGACGTAATCCTGATGCGCCGCGAGGATGCGACCGAACGTCTCATCGACCTCGCGGAGAGCTACAAGGGCAAGAGCGTAGCCGATGAAAAGGCGGCGGAAGAATGGCGCGGCTGGGAAGTCGAACGCCGTCTTGAACATGCTCTCGTCAAGGGCATCGACGCTTACGTGGTCGAGGATACAGAGGAGGCCCGCGCCGCGCTCGAGGCATCGGGTGGCCGCCCGATCGAGGTGATCGAAGGCCCGCTGATGGACGGGATGAACGTCGTTGGCGACCTCTTCGGATCAGGCAAAATGTTCCTGCCTCAGGTGGTCAAGTCCGCGCGTGTAATGAAGAAGGCCGTGGCTCACCTCATCCCCTTCATCGAGGCGGAGAAGGAAGAGGGCTCGAAGGCCAAGGGCACTATCATCATGGCGACCGTAAAGGGCGACGTGCACGATATCGGCAAGAACATCGTCGGCGTGGTTCTTCAATGCAACGGCTACGAGGTGGTCGATCTTGGGGTGATGGTGCCCTGGCAGGACATCCTCAAATCAGCGAACGACAACAATGCCGACATGATCGGGCTGTCTGGGCTGATCACGCCTTCGCTCGACGAAATGGTGACCGTTGCCGAGGAAATGCAGCGCGCCGAAATGACCATGCCGCTGCTGATCGGCGGGGCGACGACGAGCAAGGTTCACACCGCGCTCAAGATCGACCCGAACTACGAAGGTCCCGTGATCCACGTCCTCGATGCAAGCCGCGCGGTCGGGGTTGCATCGAAGCTGCTCTCCGACACCCTGCGCGATGATTACGTCACCGAGGTAGCGGACGAGTATACGCATGTGCGCGATGCGCGCGAGGGCAAGGCGGAGAAGCAGCTGCTCCCTCTCGCAGAGGCGCGCGCAAACTATTACGATGCCTACCTGTCGGACAAGCCTGCGCCGCCGCTCAAACCGGGCGTTCATGTCTTCGACGACTGGTCGCTCGAACACTTGCGCGATTACATCGACTGGACGCCGTTCTTTCGCGCATGGGAGTTGCATGGAACCTATCCCAGGATCCTCGACGACGAAGTGGTCGGCGAAAGCGCTCGCAGCCTCAAGGCCGACGCGGATGCCATGCTCGACCAAATCATCGAGGAGAAATGGCTGACCGCGCGCGGTGTCTGCGGCTTCTGGCCCTGCGCGCGCGACGGGGACGATGTGACCATCCACCGCGTTCAGCGCGAAGAGCATGTGCGTCTCCCGTTCCTGCGCCAGCAGATCAAGAAGAGCCGCGACCGCGCCAATATGTGCCTTGCCGATTTCATAGACCCGGCCGGCGACTGGATCGGCGGCTTTGCGGTCGGCATTCACGGCATCGAGCCGCATTCTGCGCGCTTTCAGGCAGACAAGGACGACTACTCCGACATCCTTCTCAAGGCTTTGGCCGATCGGTTTGCCGAAGCCTTTGCCGAGGCGCTGCATGAGCATGTCCGCAAGGATCTGTGGGGCTATGCACCCGATGAGCAATTCACGAACGAAGCGCTCATCAAGGAGCAGTATCGCGGAATTCGCCCGGCACCGGGTTATCCCGCTTGTCCGGACCATTCGCTCAAGCCGACCCTTTTCGATCTGCTCGAGGCGGAGAAAAATGTCGGCCTCTCACTTACTGAGAGTTTCGCCATGTGGCCCACGGCCGCGGTCAGTGGATTCTACTTTGGCCATCCTGAAGCCCAGTACTTCGGCGTCGCTAAGATAGGTCGCGATCAACTGACGGAATATGCCGAGCGCAGAGGCGTCGACCTTGCCACGGCAGAGCGCTGGCTTCGCCCCAATCTTTAACGGGATCGGGTGCGCGCCACGCGCTCAACAGGTCACGCGTTAACTATTTCACGTCTTTGCAAGGCGTTACGAATTCTCGTGCCAATTAGGTACAGAACCCTAACTGAGCAGCCGGCAAACCGCTGGTTTGCTGGCCATTTCAGCACGATAATGTATTAAACGCCTCGACTTTGGGGGCGACTCACCGTACTAACCCGTACGAGAGTCTTAATTTTTGGTTAGGGCTGTCCGTTAGGACAGAGGGGAAAGACAATGCTACGCATAGTAGCGGTGACACTGGCGCTAGCCGGTTCCGCGATTGCAAGTCCGGCATTTGCGCAGGATCTTGTGCATCAGCCGATCAGCCCGACTTTCGGGGGTAACCCATTCAACTCAGCACACATTCTGGGCACCGCGAACGCTCAGAATGACACGACCAACCCTGATGCGGTTGATCGCAATGACCAGTCGAGCATCTTTGCTCGCCAGCTTGAATCGCGGCTGCTTTCGGCGCTTTCTTCGCAGATTGTCGACGCGATTTTCGGTGACAACCCGCAAGAGCAGGGCACGATCACCTTTGGCGGTCAGACCATCGAATTCTTCCGCGGCCTCGACGAGGTGACGCTGATTATCCGCAACGACGATACGGGCGAAGAGACCCGCATCGTGATCCCTCTGTTTATTGAGGTGAATTGATGCGTTCGTTTGCGAAAATCGGCGTGCTCGCAGCGCTGGCGCTTGGTCTTGGTGGATGCATGTCCATCGGTGAAGACGGGCGCGATTTCCTTCCTGAGACCACAAGTCTCGCTTACTTCCCAAAGAAAACCCAGACGCAAGGTTTGCTGAACCAACTGCCTGCGCCGCAGCGCCAGGTGGCTATCGCTGTTTACGGGTTTACTGACCAGACTGGCCAGTTCCGACCGACCACGACCGGGCAAACGCTATCCCGTGCGGTCACGCAAGGTGCGGGCTCGATCCTGGTCAAGGCGCTTCAGGACGCTGGCAACCGTCAGTGGTTCACGGTTGTCGAGCGTGAGCGTCTCGATAACCTTCTCAAAGAGCGCCAGATCATCGGTGAGATGCGTCGCCGCTATCTCGGCGAAGAGCAGGTTGACCCGAGCGCGCTTCCGGCGCTTCTGTTTGCGGGCGTGCTGCTCGAAGGCGGGATTATTGGTTACGACACCAACACCGTCACCGGCGGTGCTGGCGCGGCGTTCCTGGGCATTGGTGCGCGCACCGAATATCGCCAGGACACCGTAACCGTTTACCTGCGCGCCGTGTCGGTGCGCACCGGCGAAGTGCTCACCAACGTTCAGGCCTCCAAGACGATCGCCAGCCAGGCAATCGGTGCGAGCGCCTATCGCTTTGTCGCCTTCCGCGAACTGCTGGAAGCCGAAGCGGGCATCACTTCGAACGAGCCTGACCAGGTCGCTTTGCAGCAGGCGATCGAGAAGGCGGTCTATGGCCTCGTTCTCGAAGGCGTGGATCTGGGACTGTGGCGCTTTGCCGACATGGCAAGCGCCGAAGCCCTGATGAGCACCTATCGCGCCGAGCGCGACGGGATTTACGACGCGGGCGACGTGCAGGACGCCGTCGAACGTGCCGGTTCGCTGACCGCTTTGACGGTCGTGGACAGTGGAGAGGATGACGAAGAAGGCTCGTGATTTAAGCGGGCAACGAAGTCGAGGCGTGCGCAGTCAGTGATTTGAGTGGCGCGCCATCTGGGTCGCATTTGAAAGGAGCCGGGGTGAACCTCCCAGCTCCGTTGAATGAAGCATGAGGTTCTCGCGTTTCGGTGGCAATGGCCGGAGCGCGGGCAAGCAATGACCTCAGACCCAAACCCGGGGGGAATGAAATGAAGAAAACTATTCTTGGCAGCGCGTCTATCTTTGCGCTTGCCCTAACAGCGCCGGCCATGGCTCAGTCCGTCGGTGAGCCGACGCCACCGGCGACGCCAACCACAGCGCCAGCGACGACGGACTGCCCGGCGGGCACAAACAACTGCTCGCTCGTCGAGCAGGACGGCACCGACCTCGAAGTCACCGTCGACCAGACTGGCAGCGGAAACATTTCGGACGTTGACCAGATCAACGGTTCGGTCGGGACTGCCGGTGACGTCGAAGTCGATATCGACCAGACGGGGACTAACGCACGGTCCTATGTCCTCCAGTCCGAAACGGGCATCGCGGGTTTCGAGACAAGGGCTACAGTCGAACAGAGCGGTGACGGCGCTGAGTCGATCATTCTTCAAGACCAGGCGCGCAACGCCAGCACCTCTGTCACGCAAGACGGCGCGAGCGACTCCTTCGTAAGCCAGTCCGGTGCGATCGGTGGCGGGAACGGTTTCGTCAACATCGACCAGCGCGGCGGTATCGACAATGACTCGGTGGTCTTCCAGCTTGGACATCGCGACTTCGGCACGACGGTTAATCAGGACGGGAACCTCAACAATTCGGAAGTCTATCAGGGCGATTTCTCTCCAAACGAGGACCTGACCCGGGGCCAGCGTACGAATGTTGACCAAACCGGTGATCGCAACGATTCCTTCGTGAGCCAGACCATCCTTCAGTCAGGCGCAAACCGTGATTCAATCGTGACCATTGAGCAGGACGGCGACGATAACGAGTCATCCGTCGTCCAGACCGGCAACCGCGTAAATCACGATGTCACCATCGACCAGAACGGTAACGACAACCTCTCGCGCGTCGTTCAGAACGACTTTGGCACCGTCGATGTCGGCGGTAGCCAAGTGATTGTCGAACAGAACGATGATGGCAACGACAGCTTCGTCGACCAGCGTTCGGGAAGCAGCTCGCGTGCGGATGTCACCCAAAATTCGACTGATACGTCGGGCATGGTGATCGGCACCGACCGCTTAAACGTGCTCGATAGCGCGCCGGACGGATCGAACGATGTCTTTGATTCGGTACGGGCGAATTTCTCTAACGTTGTTCAGTCGGGCGACGGGATCGCCGATGCGACCGTGTCTCAGACAGGGTTCGGCAACCGTTCGGACCTGAGGCAGGACAATCCGACTGCCGCAACAACAGCTATTGCAACCGCAACTCAGGAAGCGACGCTGCAAAACTCGGATATTCAGCAGCTTAGCTTTGGCTTTATTCAGGTAAGGCAGGGCATCACCGATCCGACCAGCAGCAACAACGACTCGCTGGTCATTCAGGCCGATGACGCCAGCACTGTCTTTGTCGAGCAGCTGAACTCGAACAACATTTCTCAGGTCGAGCAAGCCGTCGGCGGCGGCGGCAATTTTGCCAGTGTGTTCCAGCGCGGCCTCGGCGGTTTCTCAGGCGTCGAGCAAACGGGGAACGGCAACTTTGCCGAGCTGACCCAAGGTGATCTGAGCGAGGACTCGGTGTCGCTCATTGTCCAGAACGGCGACATGAATAGCGCGGATGTTGATCAAACCGGTGTCGGCGATTTCTCGTCGGTCTCACAGACCGGATTCGGAAACACCGCTACCGTCAATCAGGGCCCTTGATGAACACATTTGAAAGCCGCGCTCGCACGAGCGCGGCTTTCGCATTTTGAATTACGGGCCGCGAGGCCCGGGACAATTAGATGGAGCGAAAAGCTCCGCACGTCGCGTCCATAAAGCTGAAGTAAGACAAAGGACAAAAACGATGAAGAAGCTAGCAATGACGGGGGCATCAATCCTTGCCCTGAGCATGGCCGGAACCGCAATGGCGCAGTCTGTGACTGAACCTGCCGCTCCTGCAGCAACCACACCTGCACCAGGCGCAGAAGAATGTCCCCCGGGGACCAATAACTGCTCAATCATTGAGCAGGATGGCTCGACTTTGAATGCGACGGTAACTCAGACCGGTTCCGGAAACATCTCAAACATTGAGCAAGAGGTTACAGCGCGTACTGCAACTGTCACGCAAAGTGGTAGCAACAATACCTCTGATATCGACCAAATCGGTACGTTTACATCAGGATCGACTGGCTCAAGGGCGACAGTTACTCAATCCGGCACCAATGGCGACTCTTATATCCTTCAGGATGGCACTGGTTTGTCAGGCTTTCCCAGCAATGCGACAGTCAACCAGAGCGGGGACAGCGCCTCGGCTATCGTACGTCAGATTGGAGTTCGTAACTTTGGCGTCGGCATCATTCAAAATGGCGACAACGACGCTTTTGTCTCGCAGGACCGGGAAGGACTCAACGGGCAAGACTCTAGCGTAGGCGTTCGACAATCCGGAGGTGATGGTAACAATGCAGTAGTCTTCCAGAATTCAGGAGACTCACGCGTTGGGGGAAGCAATGGCAATAATGGCGTGACCCAAAATGGTAACTTCAACAATTCCGAAGTGTATCAAGGTGACTTCGTTGGTCAGGGCGGAACTGGTCGTCGTTTGAATGCACGCACCGACCAAGTCGGCGACCGGAATGACTCCATTATCATTCAAGGCAATGATAGCTCCGGTACGACCAGCGCAAGACTTGCTCAAGACGGCGATGATAACGCGTCGTCAATCGTACAAAGCGGAACAGGCGGTAACGCATTCGTAAATGGTGTTCAGGTCAATATCGACCAGAATGGCAACGACAACGTTTCGCGCGTTGAACAAAACAACCTATCGAGCGGTGCCGCCGGAAGCGGTATCAGCATCGTCCAGAATGACGATGGCAACGATAGCTTCGTTTCGCAGTCATCAGGTACTGGCCGTGTGGTGGTTACTCAGAATTCCAACGACACTTCGGGAATGGTCGTCGGCACTGATGGTCTCGCCATTCTGGACACAACTGATCCACTAAACCCGGTGTTCAACTCGGTTCGTGCGAATTATTCGAACATTGTCCAGGATGGCGCTGAGCGTACCGAAATCACCGTCGATCAGACCGGCTTCGGTAACCGTTCGGATGCACGCCAGACAAACAACAATGCTGGCGGCGACGCGATTGCGTTCGTCACGCAAAACGGTACTGGCAACAATTCCGACATCGACCAGGACGACGCTTCGATGGCGACAGTCCGTCAGGGCGTTACTGGCACAAGCACGGACAACATCTCGTTTGTGTTCCAACTGGGCGCTGGCGACGTCGCTTTCGTTGACCAGATCGGTGAGGGTAACTTCTCGCAGATCAACCAGAATGGTGCAGGCGGCGGAAACGACGCCAATGTCAATCAGGACGGTGTGTTCAGCGAATCCGGTATCGAACAGACCGGCACGCTGAACGATGCAAACGTGTTCCAGCAGGCGACTTCTGACACGAGCATCTCGGTGATCTTCCAGGATGGCACGTCGAACACCGCCACCGTGACCCAGGCGGGCACGGGCGACTTCTCGAGCGTCAACCAGACCGGCACCGGCAACACCGCTACCGTCAATCAGGGCCCTGTGGTCCCTTAATTGGCATAAAGATTCTGATGGGGGCGTCTCGGCGTCCCCATCGGAAGAAAGCTCAGGGCCCTCGCTCAAAAAAGCCCGAACGAATTTGGCTTCAACCTGACTCCGTGAGGAAGAATAATGAAGAAGGTAATTCTCGCAGGTGCATCGATCGCTGCACTGGCATTTGCCGCCCCGGCAATGGCTCAAAATGCTGGCAACGGTCCCGTTCCGGCGGCTGACACTCCGGCTGGTTGCCCGGCTGGCATCAACAATTGCTCGCTCGTCGAGCAGACGGGCGAAGAGAACGATGCAACGGTCGATCAGACCGGTACCGGCAACGTTGCGGATGTCAGCCAGACGGGCACATTCGCTGCTCCCGGCAATCTTGTGACGGTCGATCAAACCGGGACCGAAAACTTCGCTTTCGTTACCCAGGACACGAGCGCGACCAACGCTGCTCGAGTGACGGCAACTGTGGTGCAGGACGGGGTCAATTCACTTGCTGACATCGATCAGGTTGGCAACGAAGCCGGTGGAAGTGCCACCATCGGGCAGAATGCACTCACAGATTTCAGCTTCGCCACAATCGAACAGACTGGTGCTGTGGGTGGCGGAGCAAACACTGCGACCATTGTCCAGACCGATGGTTTCCTCAATGACGCAGCGATCGTTCAGGGGCGCACGACCGTGTTTACCGATACGATCCGCGGCATCGCACCTGGCACCGTTACGGACTCCGACGGCGGCATTGCCACGATCGATCAGATCGGTGACCTGAACTTCGGTTCAGTCGTTCAGGGCGGCACCGATCAGTTTGCGGACATCGACCAGGACAGCAGCGGCGGCGCCACTTTCGGCAACTTCGCTCTCGTAGTTCAGGGTTCGGGTGCACTCAGCGCCGACAACGACGCGCTGGTCAACCAAGACGGTGACGATAACTTCAGCGAGATCTACCAGAATGATCAAGCTGCAGGCGGCAACAACCTTGCAGATGTCGACCAGTTTGGCACCGACGGAAATTTCAGCCGCATCACTCAGAACGGAAGCGACCATCAGGCTTTCGTCACCCAGTATGACGGCAGCTCGTCCTTCGTAACCCAAAGCGGTACCGGCTCGATCGCTACCGTTACGCAGGGCACCCCCTGATAGGCTGTTGAGTTAGGCATGCCGGGCGGGCGGGGGGCTCGTCCGGCATCCCATCAGAGAATGCCAAGGTGTAGTATGAAAAAGCGTTTGATCCGATCCACGACGGCAGCAGCGGTACCGCTTCTTCTCGGCGCCGCATTTATCACGGCCCCGCTTTCGGCGCAGACCTTCACGCCTGTCGAGACGCCATCGACGAGCAACTTCAACGTCTTTGTTGAACAGATCGGTGAGCGCCACGAAGCGACGATTGAGCAGTCGTCCAACACTCAGACCGCGGAAGTCCGGCAGGAAGGCAGCGACAACGAAGCCACGCTTGAGCAGAACGACGATGGCTCGCACATCGCCGTGCTTGGACAGGACGGCGCTGGTAATACTGCCGAAGTCGCTCAGTCGGGCGATGGCGAGGCGGTTGCCAACCTCATTCAGCAGGGCGACGGCAACACGATCCTGCTTTCACAGACCGATAACGGCCTGCTGGGAACAGCAGCCGAAATTGCTCAGTCGGGAAATGGCAACATGATCGGCCTTGTCCAGGATGGCTCGGACAATCAGGCGCGACTTGTGCAGAATGGAAATAACAATACAATGACCGCATCCCAGCTCAATTCGGGTAACCGGCTTGAGTGGGTGCAGGATGGCTCTGGCCTGTCTGATATGGCTGTTGAACAGACGGGCGGCCAGACCATGTTTATCCTGCAAACCAACGGAGGATAGCCCTGACGAACTCGTGTGCCCGGCCTGCCAATTGTCTGGCCCTTTTTGGGCTCGCTCTTGCTATGCCCGGACATGCGCTCGCTCAGGCAAATCCCAACGATGTTCCGCGCGATGAAAGCGCGTTTGTGAATCAGGCTCCCGAGCGATCCTCAGAGGTTGAGCCTGTGGCACAGCCAGTCCAGCAGATCGGCTCGCCAGTTTACTTCCCGGACCAGATCACCCCGCAATCCGTCGCCGAAGCGCGGGCTCGAGCCGCGCAGGAAGAAGAGTTTGCGCGTCAACGCGCCGCCGCAGCGCAAGGCGAACTCGCGCAGGTATCCAGGGGCGAAGGCGCCCGCGACGTGGACCAGTTGTCCGATGGGCAGCCCGCAGAAGCTCTCGCACAATTGAGCCCGGCAGAACGGCAGGTCCTTCTCGAGGCGGTCGAGGGCACGGATATTTGCGAACAAGCCAACAATATCGAGGCCATCCGCGCGCTTTGCGAAGATCGCATTGAAACGCGCTCAGCCGAATTCGGGCAACGCCGCACTGCCTCTGCCGAAGATACGCTTTTGGGTGGACGTTTCGACAGCGACCGCATCGCGACGCTCGAATCGGCAATCTCGCGGCTCGCTCAAAATACGGGACGTGCACAGAGTTTCTCAGACCAAGCCGTTGCATCGGTTGCGCTCAGCCAACAAACGCTGAGCGATGCGCAAGCGACTGCAGCAGAGGGCGACGGCGTCGACGGTCTCTCGCCAGAAACCCAGGCTGTGGTGAACGCAATTGTCACGCAGCTGGGCGGCAATTGAGGCTAGGCTTGATGCGCAAACCGCTTACCCGATTGCTCGCGCTTCTGCCCTTGCTGGCTATCGGTAGCTTTGCAGGAGCGAAGAGCATGGGATACCAGGACAGGGCGCTGACGCTTGAGGTCGCGGAACTGGCGGGCAGTGTGGAGATCGAGCTCATCGCCGATTCCGCAACCAGTCAGAAGGTCGACTACAAGCTCAAGCTCACAGGTTCCTCGACCGCTCGCCATGCTGGAAGCACCAGCGTCAATGCCGGCGAGAGGCATGTGCTCTCAAGGCTGAAAACGAGCTTCGCCGAAAGCTGGTGCGCGACCGTTGACGTGACTGAGGCGAATGGAGAGCAATACACGCTTACCGCCGGGGCCTGCGCGCAAGGTTGAAACCCTGATTGCGCACTTTGTGCATAATTATTTGCCCAATGATCAATCCGGCGATTGACGCTTCTTTTCGCATCCGCAACATAGAGCGCGCCTGCCGGGAGTGATTCCGGCGTCTTTCGCGGGAGAGACTGGTCCGGGCTATGCCCGGATCCGGCGCCGAAGGAGCAACCGCCCCGGAAACTCTCAGGCAAATGGACCGCGAAAAGGCATAGGCACTCTGGAAAGCGCTGCGGACCGCACTGGTTCGTCGCCACCGAAGGGGAAGGCCGCGCATATCTCGCCGCGGCTAAGCTCTCAGGTTTACCCGACAGAGGGGGCAGGAACTCGCTTCAATTCGGAGCGTTTGATTGCCTGTTCGGGGACCTGATTTGAGCGAAGAAGAATTGCCTGAGGAAATCCCGTTGGGGACCTTGCCTCTCGATGCGTGGCATCGCGAACGCGGCGCACGCATGGTGCCCTTTGCGGGCTATGAGATGCCGATCCAGTATGACGGCATCGTCGCCGAGCATGAATGGACGCGAAACAGCGCGAGCCTGTTCGACGTCTCGCATATGGGTCAGCTTGCTCTCAAGTCCCCGCAAGATGATCCCACGCTAGCCGCGCGCGAACTCGAAAAGCTGCTGCCCGGCGCGATCACCAACTTGAAGCCCGGCAAGATGCGCTACTCGTTTCTCCTGACCGAAGCGGGCGGGATCATTGATGACCTGATGGTGACCAACACCGGCCCGCACCTCGCGCTCGTGGTCAACGGAGCTTGCAAGTGGGACGACATCGCTCACCTTCGCGAACATCTTGATGACGACATAACGCTCACTCACTTCGATGATTTTGCTCTGCTTGCCTTGCAAGGACCGAAGGCCGGAGCGGTGCTTGAGGAGCTGGTCCCCGGGACCGGCGCACTGACCTTTATGACCGCTGGCCTCTTCGAATGGGACGGTGCCCACATCTGGGTCAGCCGCGCTGGCTATACCGGCGAAGATGGTTTCGAGATCGCTGTCCACGAAGACAAGGTCGCTGCCCTTGCTGACGCGCTCATGGCCGATGAGCGGGTCAAGCCCGCCGGTCTCGGCGCGCGTGACAGCCTTCGCCTTGAAGCCGGTCTTCCACTCTATGGCCACGATCTGACCACCGACACCGATCCGGTCACAGCAGACCTGACATTCGCGCTGTCGAAGAAGCGCCGCGAGATCGGCGGGTATGCCGGGAACATGGCGGTCGCAGGGCGACTTGCCGACCTCGAGGCAGGCACGCTCGCCCAGCGCCGCGTGGGCCTGAAACTTGACGGACGTCTGCCGGCACGTGAGGGCGCCGTAGTCTTCCACGGCGACCAGAAAGTCGGAATCGTCACCAGCGGCGGTTTTTCACCGACGCTTGGCCATCCTATCGCCATGGCTTTCGTCGACGCGGCGCTCGCCGCGCCCGGCACCGAATTGGAATGCGAAGTTCGCAACCGCCGCCTTCCGGCATCCGTAACACAAATGCCGTTTGTCCCGCATCGCTACTTCAGGGGAAACTGACCTATGCCGCGCTACTTTACCGATGAACACGAATGGATCGATGTCGAGGGCGAGAGCGCCACGGTTGGCATCACCGACTACGCTCAGGAACAGCTGGGCGATATCGTCTTTGTCGAATTGCCCGGTGTCGGCACGATGCTCGACAAGGGCGGCGATGCGGCAGTGGTCGAGAGCGTCAAGGCGGCGAGTGATGTCTACGCTCCGATATCGGGCGAAGTGACCGAGACCAACGGCGCCCTCGAAGAAGACCCTGCGCTTGTGAACTCTTCGCCGGAAGAGGAAGGCTGGTTCTTTCGCATGACCATCGGCGACAATTCCGAGCTCGAAGGCCTGATGGATGAAAAGGGCTACAAGGCTTTTGTAGACAGCCTGTAACCGTGTGACCCGAGCCGTTAGGCTCACCTGAGGAATTCCCCAATGCGCTACCTCCCGCTCACTGATACCGACCGCACTGAAATGCTCGCCAAGATTGGCGCGGGTTCGATCGACGACCTTTTCGTAGACGTGCCCGAAGTGGCCCGGCTTGATGGTCCGATCCGCGACCTGCCGATGCATGCAAGCGAGATGGCGGTCGAACGCCACATGAAGGTGCGCGCGGCCAAGAACCTTGCGGCGGGCGATGCGCCTTTCTTCCTCGGGGCAGGCGCGTATCGTCACCATGTACCGGCCAGCGTCGATCACATCATTCAGCGCGGCGAGTTCCTGACGGCCTACACACCTTATCAGCCTGAAATCGCGCAGGGCACGCTGCAGATGCTGTTCGAGTTCCAGAGCCAGGTGGCTCGGCTCTACGGCTGCGCTGTAGCCAACGCCTCTCTTTATGACGGTTCGACCGCGTGCTGGGAGGCGGTTGCGATGGCGACCCGCGTCACCCGCAAGAAGCGCGCGGTACTTTCGGGCGCACTGCATCCGCACTATTCGGAAGTGGTGCGCACGATGGCGCATTTCACTGGCGATGTGATCGCCGACAGTGCCCCGGCGATCCAGCCCGAGCCCGACCTTGATGGCCTCACCGCGCGGATCGACGAAGACACCGCCTGCGTGGTCGTCCAGTACCCGGACATTCTGGGGCGGATCAGCGATCTGACGCCTGTCGCGGAAGCCGCCCATGCGGTCGGCGCGCTGCTGGTTGTGGTTAACACCGAACCCGTGGCTCTTGGAGCGATCAAGGCTCCGGGCGAAATGGGTGCTGACATCGTCGTGGGCGAGGGCCAGTCGATCGGCGTCGGACTGCAGTTTGGCGGACCTTATCTTGGTCTCTTCGCCGTCCGCGATCCCAAGCATGTGCGCCAGATGCCCGGACGTCTGTGCGGTGAAACGACCGATGCAGAAGGCAAGCGCGGCTTCGTTCTGACCTTGTCCACCCGTGAGCAGCATATCCGGCGCGAAAAGGCGACTTCGAACATCTGCACCAACAGCGGATTGTGCGCGCTCGCATTCAGTGTTCACATGACATTGCTTGGCGAAAAGGGGCTGCGCGAACTCGCTGCCGAGA
The DNA here is from genome assembly GCF_057364915.1 of Erythrobacter sp. S158. NCBI lineage: Bacteria > Pseudomonadati > Pseudomonadota > Alphaproteobacteria > Sphingomonadales > Erythrobacteraceae > Erythrobacter > Erythrobacter sp. S158. The sequence continues at coordinate 224,836 of NZ_CP200279.1, forward strand.
ACCACCGCCTTGCTTGCCTTGCGGCTGACCGCTTGGAGAAGGTGCCCGGCGTCAAGCTGCTGAACAATGCGTTCTTCAATGAATTCACTCTCATGCTCGATGGCAAGCCTGCACGCGAGATTGTGCGTGATCTGGCCGATCGTGGCGTCCTTGGCGGCGTTTCGCTTGGGAGGCTCTATCCGGGTGTCGAGGCGCTTGAACACGCGCTGCTGGTCGCAGTGACCGAAACCACAACCGAAGAAGACATCGAGACGCTCGCCCGAGAGCTCGAAGCCAGCGTGAAGGAGGTCGCACAATGAACGCGCCTAACAAATCTGGCTGGAAGCCCGAAATGACCGTCGCTGAAGATGGCCTGCACAACGGTCCCGAAACCACGACCGGCAATCGCGCGCTGATGCTCGAAGAACCGCTGATCTTCGAAATCGGACACACCGAAACGACCGGCGTCGATCTGCCCGAGATCGATCCCGAAGCGCCCTCGCGCCTCGGCTCGCTCACGCGTTCCGAGCCGATCGGTCTCGTCGGCCTTACCGAGCCTGAAACGGTGCGTCATTACACGCGCCTGAGCCGCCAAAATTACGGGATCGACCTCGGCTTCTTTCCGCTCGGCAGCTGCACGATGAAGCACAATCCGCGCCTGAACGAGAAAATGGCGCGGCTGCCCGGCTATGCCGACATCCACCCGCTTGCACCACAGAACAGCGTGCAGGGCGCGCTGGAGGTGATCTACGAGCTGGGTGACTGGCTCAAGACCCTCACCGGGATGCCTGCTGTGGCGATGAGCCCGAAGGCGGGCGCTCACGGCGAATTGTGCGGCATCCTTGCCATCCGCGCTGCACATGAGGCACGAGGTGATGCTCGCGAGGTTGTTCTGGTTCCTGAGAGCGCTCATGGCACTAACCCTGCGACGGCGGCCTTCGCTGGCTACCGCGTTGAAGATATTCCCGCGACCGAGGAGGGCCGCGTTGACGTAGCCAAGCTCAAGGAGCGCCTGGGGCCGGACGTCGCGGCGGTGATGATCACCAATCCCAATACCTGCGGCCTGTTCGAAAAGGACTTCAGAGAGATCGCCGATGCGGTCCACGAAGCAGGTGGATACGTCTATTGCGATGGCGCGAACTTCAACGCGATCGTCGGGCGCGTGCGTCCGGGCGATCTCGGTGTCGATGCGATGCACATTAACCTGCACAAGACTTTCTCGACCCCGCATGGCGGCGGTGGGCCCGGATCAGGCCCGGTCGTATTCTCGGAGGCTCTAGAGCCTTTCGCTCCATTGCCATTCGTCCGCAAGCACGAAGACGGCACCTATGAGCTTGTCGAAGAGGAAGCGCGCGAGGAATCGCGCGGGCAGACCTTTGGCCGGATGACCGCATTCCATGGTCAGATGGGCATGTTCACCCGCGCTCTCACCTACATGCTCAGCCACGGCGCAGACGGACTCAAGCAGGTCGCCGAGGATGCCGTGCTCAATGCCAACTACATCCTGCGCAATCTAGAGGGCTCGCTCTACGCACCCTTTGCGGATAGCGGCCCGTGCATGCACGAAGCGTTGTTCGGTGACAAAGGCTTCGAAAACGGCCTCACCACGCTCGATCTTGCAAAGGGTCTGATCGACGAGGGCTACCACCCGATGACGGTCTATTTCCCGCTTGTGGTTCATGGCGCGATGCTGATCGAGCCGACCGAAACGGAAAGCAAGGCCGCGATCGATCAGTTCATCACCGCTATCCGCAGCGTTGCCGAGCGTGCGAAGGCTGGCGATGAAACATTGAAGCAGGCGCCCTATTATGCACCGCGTCGCCGGCTCGATGAGACGGCAGCCGCGCGTAAGCCGAAGCTTTCCTGGCAAGAGCCCGAGGGCTGATCAGGAACCAGAGCCGGAGCTGGGCGAGGGCGGGATTTCTGCGCCCTCGTCGGGTTCAAGCGTAATCCGGATCTGCTGCATGTTGAGGATCGCGACGTAAAAGCCGATTACCGCAAGCGAGCTGGAACCCAACACCGCGAATGCTGCGCCTTTGGCGCCGTTCCAGTCGATTGCGACATCAAGCAGCAGTAGCGCTAGAATAGTCGGGACCGCGCGCACCACGAATGCCGTGCCCGCACGTCCCGCCGACACGAGCAGCGATTCGAGGCTCGCACCGACCAGCTCAACGGCGCCGGCAATCGCCAGAATGACCATAGCCCAATAGAACCCGTTGAATTCCCCGCCTGCTAGCAGATCAAGGCCCCAACGGCCAAAGAACAGCGCAACGAGAACCGCGAGCACACCGCCGATCAGAGCTATGTTGGCCATTCGCCGCGCCATGTAGAGCGCATCGTCTTTCGCATGGACAAGCTCTGGCAGGATCGCTTTCGAGATAGTCTTGGCAAGTTCGACCAGTGCTTGGCCCAGCTGGCTCGCCACGCGGAATCCTCCGAGCAGTGCGGCACCGCCGAAGGTTCCGACCAACAGGATGATCACTTGCTTGCCAGCGATGGTGAGGCTGCCCGACATGTTGGTAGACCACACGAAACGCCAGGCGTCCTTGTGCTTGGCAGGAATGCGGGTGAAGCTGTACGCGCTAAGGTCGATCCGCTCGGCCCGGGCCGCCGCGACCCATAGCGCAGCGGCGACTGCCACCTCCGATACAGCGTAAGCTAGAATGAAGCCGGTGACTGTCGGCATGAAAAGCCATGCAAGGACAGCGCCGCTTGCCCTGATAATCGGCTGCACCGCTTCTGCTGCGGTTGCAGTCGCGTATTTGAACCGCAGCCTCAACAGCCCGGTTGGTGTGGTGCGGATCGAGAGCAGCGACACGACACAATAGCCGAACGTAAGCCACAGCAGCTCTTGTGGGAGCGGAAGCCACAAGGGTGCGCTCCAGACCAGCAGGGCGGCGAAAACCGTCCCCATGATCACTGAGAGTGTGTCGAGCGCGATAGCGAAGCCGGTCGCCTCGCTCGCCCCTTCGCCATTGGCTCCCCAGCGCACGATAAACTGCCATGTCTGGAAATTCGCGAGCCCGGTTACCGCCTGCCCCAACGCGACGATTGCCGCGAAATAGCCGAAACCCTCGAGCCCCAGCGTCCGCGTCGCCAAGGCTAGGTAAACGAGGCTCAGGACCGCATTGATGCCGCGCCCACCGAGCAGCCAGCCCATATTGGTGAAAAGACGCTTCATCTGCGGATCATCCGGCGCTTAGGCCGCTTCTTGCTCCCCGCGCTTTTGCAAAAGACGCTCGGTGACGTCAAAGGTGCGCTGGTTGTCGACGTCGATGGCGTACTGCCCATTCGAAAGCTCGACTGGCACAAGCTTTACCCCGAAGCGGCCCGATGCCTGCTCGAAAAGCTTCTCTTTCGAACCGGTGCCAAGGCGGAACCGGATCAGGTTCATGAGGCCGAACGCCTTGATGATGCGGCTCGGGAATTTCACGAATTGACCGCCGCCGCGCATGATCTCGGCTGCGCTCAGTGCCTTCTCGCTGCCCAGCCAATAGAGGTTGCAGTTGGAGAATCCTCCGTCGCGGAACTGGTAGAACTTTTTCTGCCCCTCCGGGTCGGCCGCGATAACGTCCTCCTTTCGCGCGAGTCCCGCTGCGGCACCCGCCTCTTTGGAGAGGCATTTGGTGATGAACTCGCTGTACCCTTCTGGCGTCACGAGGCAGTTGTCTGCGGTCGTGATGAGCATCGGGAAGGTCACGTCTTCCGCGCCGGAAATTACGCTGTCGACAATGTTGAACTTGCCTTCAGCGAACTTGAGGCGCCCCTCATCCAGCAGCGCAGCGATGGTCGGGAGCGCTGCAATTTCATCGGGTTCGTGCGCGACTATGCGAATGTCGCCAATCAGCTCGCACGCAGCAACCTGCTGGACCACGCGCTCGACCATCGGAACGCCGAGCACCGGCACGACCGCTTTTTGCGAAACGCCTGCATTGGCCGCGAGCGGGTCAAGCCGGCCCGAACGCTTGCCCGCCATGATGAGCGCGGTGATTTTGTTTTCCTGTGTCATGGCCGCGCCTTTAGCGCCATTCGGACTTGTGCGCAAAGCAAGGAAAGCGTTCGTTTGTGCAACTTTTTGTCGCGTGGCAAAGGGGCGGCCATGCGCATCATCTTCTCACGCAAGGGGTTCGATTCCAGCGCCGGGGGCGGTCCGTCGCCGATTGTCGGAGGCAGGCCGGTCAGCTTGCCCATCCCGGCAGGAGCTGCGAGCAAGACGACTTATGGCGATCTTGGGCTTGGCTCGCTGGCGAAAACGGCAAGCCGCGGGAAACTGGGCGCAAGTGACCTGTGCCACCACGATCCGATGTTTCTGGCAGATGGAACCTGTGTCTTCGGGCAATGCGGCGCAGCGCAAACGCATCTTGAGCGCCAGGGCGTCACTTTGGGCGATGTTTTCGTGTTTTTCGGACTGTTTGCAGATGAGCAGACGCGTGAACCTCACCACAGGATTTTTGGCTACCTTCGGGTTGCGGAAGTTGTTCCCCTGACCCAGCAGGTTCCTGACGAGCTCACCGACATAGCTCACCCGCACGCATTGGCGCTTCATCATCGCAACGATGTCATCTGGCGCGGTGAGGGGAGGCAGGCGAACATTGCAAGCGATGCGCTGCGTCTGACGGTGCCGGACGGTCCGCCAAGCCTTTGGCACCGACCCGAGTGGCTTAAGCGTGGCGGCTTATCGTACCACGACCGAGAAGATCGGTGGCTGCGTGGCGGCAGGCTAAAGAGCGTTGCACGCGGTCAGGAATTCGTCGCCGATATTGGTCGCCGTAAGGCGCCGCGCGAATGGCTTGAGAGCGTGATCGAAGAGATCAATAGGTCTTGATGATCGCCGAGAAATCGAGGGCTTCGTTGCCCGCCCCAAGGAAATCCTCGTAGAGCGCAGCCGCGCGCGAGCCAAGCGGGACAGCTGCATCGGCGGTCTCCGCAGCCTCCATTGCGAGCCGCAGGTCCTTGACCATCAAAGGGGTTGCAAAGCCGCTTTTGTAGTCGTTGTCCGCGGGGCTTTCGACACCCACGCCGGGCAGCGGCGTGTAAGCATTGAGCGACCAGTTGTAGCCGGAGGATTGGGAGCTGATCTCGTAGAATTTCTGCGGATCAAGGCCGAGTTTTTCAGCCATCTTCATAGCTTCGGACGTGCCGATCATAGTGATCGCGAGCAGCATGTTGTTGCAGATCTTGGCGGTCTGGCCCGCTCCCACGCTGCCTGCGTGGATCACTGCCTTGCCCATGGCCGAAAGGATCGGCTCTGCGGCTTCGAATGCATGATGTTCGCCGCCGACCATGAAGGTCAGGGTTCCGCCGTTGGCTGCTGCAATACCGCCAGAGACTGGCGCGTCGACCATCTTGTAGCCCTCGGCATGAGCGGCATCGGCCACTTCTCGCGCGGTGGCAACGTCGATGGTGGAGCAGTCGATAAGGGTCGCAGCGTGGGGCGCATGACCGATTACGTCGTTGAGGTAGACGCTTTTGACGATCGCACCATTGGGCAGCATCGAGACGACCGCGTCGACACCTTCAACTGCCTCGCGCGCGCTGGTGAAGGTTTCGCAACCAGCGTCCTTCGCCGCGCCTAGTGCGTCTTCGCTGAGGTCAAAGGCCCGCACGTGGTGGCCAGCCTTCACAAGGTTCGCGGCCATCCCGCCGCCCATATTGCCAAGGCCGATGAATGCGATCGTCATGTCTCTCTCCCGCTGGTTTGGGCTTAGCGCCCTTTCCAGTTACCTTCGCGCTTTTCGATGAAAGCTGCCATACCTTCTGCCTTGTCCTCGCTTGCGGTGAGGATCTGGAAGATGCGGCGCTCCATGATCAGGCCCTGGTCGAGCGTCGTTTCAAACGCGGCATTCACCATCTCCTTGTTCGCGATGGCTGCCATAGACGGCATGCTGGCGATTGTGGCTGCCGTCTTGAGCGTCTCGGCGAGCAAATCAGCCTGAGGCACCACGCGCACGACGAGGTTCGCACGCTCAGCTTCCTCGGCGCTCATCATCCGGCCGGTTAGGCACATTTCCATGGACTTGGACTTGCCGATTGCGCGGGTAAGGCGCTGCGAACCGCCCATGCCTGGGGCAACACCGAGCTTGATTTCGGGCTGGCCGAACTTCGCGTTGTCCGAGGCGATGATGAAGTCTGCCATCATCGCAAGCTCGCACCCGCCGCCAAGTGCAAACCCGTTGACCGCGGCAATCCAAGGCTTGCGAGTCTTCTTTACGATCTCGCTCGTCCACGGTGAGAAGAAGTCGTCGAGATAGAAGTCCGAAGCGGGCTTTTCTGACATTTCCTTGATGTCAGCGCCTGCTGCGAATGCCTTGTCGCCCGAGCCAGTGATAACGGCACAAAGCTGGCTATCGTCCGCCTGATAACCCGCGAAGGCGCACAGAAGCTCATCAAGCACCTTGGAATTGAGCGCATTGAGTGCCTTGGGACGATCGAGCGTGATCAGCGTCACGCCCTTCGTGCCATGGGCGTCGGTCTCAACCTGGATCGTTTCGTAGCCTTGGGTCTCGGTCATTAGAGGGGTTTCCATTCTTCATCAGCCGGGAGCGGAGCGAAAATGCTGTCGATCAGTTCCTCGCTCGTATCCTCAGGTGTGGCGGGATCCCATTTTGGGTCGTGTGTCTTGTCGACGATCACCGCGCGCACGCCCTCGGCAAAATCCGGGCGCACCAGAACGCGGCTGCCGATGCGATATTCCATCGCCATGTTGTCGGCAAAATCAGTGAGCGTCGCACTGGTTGCAAGCTGGCGAAGCGCGACCTTACAGGTCTGCGGGCTCTTGGTGCCAAGCGTGTCGCGTTCCTTTTGCGCCCAGTCATCGCCGTCTTCGATCGCAGCTTCGAGGCTCGCCAGAATGTCCTCATAGGTGTCGCTGGCGAAGTGCTTGGCGATCTTGAGCGCGTTCTTCTCGATCCGAGCCTCGGGAGGAGTGCCGACAGGTTCGGACAAGATGCCAGAGATGCGGCCCGGACGCTCAACAATGCGGGCCTTGATGTCTTCGAGCATGTCGCTGGGTAGATAGTGTGTTGCGAGACCGGTCCACAGCGTTTCTGCGCCGTCCAGCCTTGCTCCGGTCAGTGCGAGAAACTGGCCCAAGCGGCCGCCCAGGCGCGAGAGGTACCAACCGCCGCCAACATCCGGAAACAGACCAATACCTGTTTCCGGCATGGCAAAACGCGTGTTCTCGGTCGCGACACGGAATTTGCAGGGAAGTGCGATACCGACGCCGCCGCCCATCGTGATCCCATCCTTGAAAGCGACGATCGGCTTTTCGTAAGTGAACATCTGATGGTTCAATTGGTATTCGTCGTGGAAGAACCTGCGACCACTGACGCCGCCATCATTCAGAGCGGATTCGCGCAGCAGGTTGATGTCACCGCCTGCGCAAAACCCTCGCCCTTCGTGATGGTCGAGGATAACGGCCTCAATCGCGTCATCCTTTGCCCACTCAGACAGAGCCGCGCTCATCGCGTGGCACATATCGAGAGTGAGCGCATGAAGCGCCTTGGGCCGGTTCAAAGAGATGTGGCCGATTGGGCCGTTGGTACGGATGAGGACGTCGTCGGTCATCATGTGTCTTTCGGTTCTATCAGGTCCCAGCGATTTCCGAACGGATCGCTGAAGACAACCACCTTGCCATAGGGTTCTTCGCGCGGCTGTTCGAGGAAATTTACCTCTGCGCGCGAGAAATGCTCGTAAGTCTTTGTGAAGTTGTCGGTTTCGAGGAAGAAGGCAACCCTCCCTCCGGCTTGGTTCCCGATCGCCGCGAGCTGGTCGTCACCCGATGCCTTGGCGAGCAGCAGCCGAGCGCCTCGGCCCGGAGCGACGACAACCCAGCGCTTTCCATCGCCCAGATCGGTATCCTGAGCCAGCTCGAAGCCGAGCCGGCCACAATAGAACGCTATGCCGGCATCATATTCCGGGACGACGAGAGTGATCGTCGCTAGGCTTAGCGTGGTCACTGACGCAGCAGGTCGCGGCCCACGACCATGCGCATGATCTGGTTGGTGCCCTCAAGGATCGAGTGCACGCGCAGGTCGCGCCAGAACCGCTCGATAGGGTAGTCCTGAAGGTAGCCGTAGCCCCCATGCAGTTGCAGCGCGCGGTCGACCACGGACGAGCCGTTGTCGGTCGCGAGCCGCTTTGCCATGGCGGAGAAGCGCGTCTTGTCGGGCGCGTTTTCCGTGACCTTCGCTGCTGCGAGGTAGAGAAGCGCGCGGGCCGCCTCGAGATCGGTCGCCATGTCGGCGAGGGTGAACTGGGTGTTCTGGAATTCGGCCACCGCCTTGCCGAACTGCGAGCGTTCCTTGGTGTAACGGACTGCTTCATCCAGGCAGCGCTGTGCACCACCGAGCGAGCACGCGCCGATGTTCAGGCGTCCACCGTCGAGGCCCATCATCGCAATGCGGAAGCCTTCGCCTTCGCCGCCGACGAGGTTTTCGACCGGCACACGCACGTCCTCAAGGATCAGCTGCGCGGTGGGCTGCGAGTGCCAGCCAAGCTTCTTCTCATTCGCTCCGAAGCTCACGCCTTCGAAGTCCTTCTCGATCACCATGCAAGTGATGCCTTTCGGCCCGTCTTCGCCGGTGCGTACCATCGCAACATAGACCTCATTCGAGCCTGCGCCCGAAATGAACTGCTTGGTGCCGTTGAGGACGTAGTGGTCGCCGTCGCGCTTGGCCGTGGTCTTGAGCGCTGCTGCATCAGAGCCGCTCGACGGCTCGGTCAGGCAGTAGCTTGCGATCTTGTTCATTCCCACGAGGTCGGGAAGATACTTGTCCTTCACCGTCTGCGAACCGAAGCGGTCGATCATCCATGCGGCCATATTGTGGATCGAGATGAAGGCGCTGGTCGACGGGCAGCCATAGGCCATCGCTTCCATGATCAGCGCCGCCTCAAGGCGTCCAAGGCCGATCCCGCCGCTTTCTTCCGACACGTAGATCGCGCCAAAGCCGAGTTCGGCGCTCTGCTTGATCGTATCGATAGGGAAGATGTGCTTCTCGTCCCATTCGCCGGCATGCGGCGTGATGTTATCGGCGGTGAAGCGCTGCGCCATTTCCTGAATGGCGAGCTGGTCGTCAGTGAGTGCGAATTGTCCTGTCATGGGAGGCCATTTAGCTCCTGAGCGCGGCTTAGAAAAGTGCGATCCGCGCAAGAGCTGGCAGTGGTTCTTTTCGCGCGCTCGGTGCAAAAATCACGCAATCATGTAACTAATTGTGCGATGGCGACGTATCTTTTCATATGACCCAAAAGCGAACCCGTCTGCTGCTCGTCTACAACGCTGACAGCGGCATCATCAACGCGCTCAAGGATGCGGTCTGGAAGATCGCTTCTCCCAAGACCTATCCGTGCTCGCTCTGCGCGATAACCTATGGTGCCGTCTCGATGCACAACGAATGGCGACGGTTCCTGGATAGCTTGCCGATGGAGGTGGTTTTTCATCACAAGGATGACTTCGAAGAAACCTTTTCCGGTCACCGGATTGCCTTGCCAACGATCGCAATCGATACGGGTGACGAGTATCCTGAGGTGATCATCTCAAACGAAGAACTCGACCGTACCGAGACGACGACAGAGCTGATGGAACGGGTTCGGCAAGCGCTCGTCTCGGCGCATTTTCGGGCGCCTGAACTGAGGATCGTAGCCTAAGGCATCAATCAAGAAGCGCTTCGGCTTCGATCTCTACTTTCCATTCTTTCCGGCACAACCAAGAAACGCCCGCCATGGTGGCAGCTGGCTTCGCATCTTGGAAGAAGCGCGCGTGAACTGCGCCCACAGCATCCTGATCCTCGAAATCAGTGAGCAGCATCCGGGTGCGGACAACGTCGCTTGCCGAACCGCCCAGTTCCTCGATTGCAGCAACAATCAGTTCGCAGCAACGCGCGGCCTGTTGAGCTGCGCTGCCTGGCGTTGTCGAGCCGTCCTCTTCAATCGGACCGGTTCCTGCGACAATGATCCGGTTGCCTTGGCGCACGGCGCGGCAGAAACCGAATTGTGCTTCGTATGGTGATCCGGAAGTGGTGCGATGATGGGTCGGCATTGTCGACGCCCTATCCGCAGGTGATCGCTGTGATAACCATGTTCGCGTCGTAGCGAACATTCACACGGTCATCGCGGTAATCCATCGTCCACGCACTGTCAGGCGGCCCCCAACGAAGGGCGCGCGCGCCGCTGGCAGATCGAATGGCAATGCCGTTTTGCTGGTTAGAGCCATCTCGCCCACATAGCTTTGCACAGCTAAGGCATCGCAATTCCCGGCAGGCGGGCGGCGCAGCGGTTCAGGCGATGAGGCGGGCGGTTGCTCCATCATTGTGGCGCAGGCGGAGAGCAGAGAGAGAGCTCCAATCGCCGCGATCGTTTTTCTCATCACAATAACCCCTTTATGCCGCGCAGATTTACGATGGACAGCGCTTGCTTGGATACTCGTCGACTGTGGGTGGTAGATCGCCATCCGAAGTGAGCAACCGCTCATCACTGCCTTCACCCTCGATTATGAGCCGAGTGCGCTGCTCCCAGGTTTCGCCTTCGCCTTCCATCGCGAGATCGATAATGACGGCATCGCCCTCGGTCTCGGCTGCGGTGACGATCCCGACCGATTCGTAGAAAAGGATCTCGCTTCCGCTGATCTCCATGCGCATGTCAGAGGCAAGGTCGCATGTGCCGCCGACATAGTCCCATGCGCCATGAAAGCGCGTGGGGATGCGATTGGCGAGAACGTCCTCGGGTGGCGGATCGGCTCCATCGCCGATCCCTCCATCAGGTTCGACCGGCATCGGGGTTTCGACGGCTTCAGGTTCATTCGGGGCCGGATCGCTGCCGCAAGCAGCAAGGGCGAATGCACTGACAAAGGCGAGAGCGGTCCGCATAGCCGTCATCCCATCGTCGGAATGATGAAGGCGTTCGACCCGTCGCCGCCTCCATCGGGCCAGCGTTGGGTGATCTTCTTCTTCTTGGTCCAGAACTGCAGGCCTTCGGTGCCGTACTGGTCGATGTCACCAAAGCCAGAGCGTTTCCAGCCACCGAATGTGTGGTAGCTGACCGGTACAGGGATCGGAACGTTCACGCCGACCATCCCGACATTCACGCGGCTCGCAAACTCGCGCGCGGCGTGGCCGTTGCGCGTGAAGATGGCGACGCCGTTTCCGTATTGGTGCTCGCTAGGCAGGCGCACGGCCTCTTCAAAGTCCTTGGCGCGCACGATCTGCAGGACGGGACCGAAGATCTCTTCCTTGTAGGAGGACATGTTCGGAGTGACGTGGTCGATCAGGGTCGGGCCGACGAAGAAGCCTTTCTCATGGCCCTGGAGCGAGAAACCGCGGCCGTCGACGACGATTTCGCCGCCTTCACGCTCTGCCGTGGTGATCCATTGCTCGATCCGCTCCTTGTGTTGCGGCGTCACGACGGGGCCATAATGCGCGTCAGGATCGGTCGAGACGCCGACGCGAAGTGCGTTGATCGCCGGGATCAGTTTTTCGCGCAGCTTGTCGGCGGTCTCATCGCCGACTGGAACGACGACAGGCAAAGCCATGCAACGCTCGCCGGCTGAACCAAACGCAGCACCGGACAGGTCGTTGACGACCTGGTCTAGGTCAGCGTCAGGCATCACGATGCCGTGGTTCTTCGCGCCGCCAAAGGCCTGAACGCGCTTGTGGAATTCGGCGCCGCGACGGTAGATGTAGTGTGCGATGTCCGAAGAGCCGACAAAGCTGATCGCGGGAATGTCGGGATGTTCGATCATGGCATCGACCATCTCCTTGTCGCCGTGGACGACCTGAAGCAGCCCTTCGGGAGCGCCTGCCTCGACAAACAGCTCGGCGAGGCGAACCGGAACGGATGGATCGCGCTCTGAGGGTTTCAGGATGAAGGCGTTGCCAGCGGCAATGGCCATGCCGAACATCCACATCGGGATCATCGCGGGGAAATTGAACGGTGTGATGCCCGCACCAATGCCAAGGGGTTGGCGCATCGAATAGACATCAATGCCGGGCCCAGCGCCCTGCGTGTATTCCCCTTTCAGGACCTGCGGGATGCCGCAGGCAAACTCGATAACCTCAAGACCGCGCTGCACATCGCCTTTCGCGTCATCGACGACCTTGCCATGCTCTGAGGACAGAAGCTCTGCCAATTCCTGCATGTTCGCCTCGATCAGTTCCTTGAACCGGAACATGACGCGGGCGCGTTTTTGCGGATTGGTCGCCGCCCAGGCTGGCTGCACATCCTTGGCGGTCGCAACCACGCGTTCGAGCAGGTCGCGGTCACCCAGTGCGACTTCGGCCTGAACTTCGCCAGTCGACGGGTTCCAGACATTTGCCTTGCGGGTAGGGGCTGGGCGCTCGCCTACGATAAAATGGTCAACCTGACGCATGGTTACTTGAAACTCCTCTCCAGTTGCGCCTCACATGACGCGGCGTTTGACGCGTTGCAAGAGCATGGTCGCGAGTATGCAAAATCGTGCGCGTAGAGCTTTCCTCGTGACGCATTCGTCGCGTGATTGCTGGCGCGGCCAAAACTTTCTATCGCGGGGCATAACACATCAGGAGACCGGCATTGAGCACTGACCTTTCCACACGACTTGAAGCAGCGCCCGTCGTCCCTCTGATTGCCGAGGATGACGCTGCAAAGGCGGTCGAGATCACGCGGGCCGTTGCCGCCGGTGGTCTGAGCGTGATCGAGGTGGTGATGCGCAGCGCGAATGCGCAGGCGGGGATGGAGGCCATCATTGACCAGACGGACGATCTTGTCGTCGGCGCGGGCACTGTGCTCACGCTTAATCAGGCGAGGTCGGTCCTCGCGAGCGGTGCCCAGTTCATCGTTTGCCCCGGTCTGGTCGATGAGATCGCAGAGTATTGCCTTGCCGAAGGGGTTCCGATCTTTCCCGGCACGATGACCGCTGGCGAGGTTCAGCGCGCTTATGCGTTGGGCCTGAGAGAAGTGAAGTTCTTTCCGGCCAGCCTTGCAGGCGGGGTGCCTATGCTCAAAGCGTTCTCATCGGTGTTTCAGGGTATGCGTTTCATGCCGACCGGCGGCGTCTCGGCCAGTAACCTTGCCGAGTTCCTCGGCGTGCCTAGCGTCATCGCCTGTGGTGGGAGCTGGCTCACGCCCAAGGATGCTGTGGCGCAAGGCCGTTTCGATGAAGTGACCGCGCTCGCCGCTGAGGCTCTCGCGATCGCGAAAGGCGCGCGCTGATTCCCATTGACGCGCAGCGATAGCGGGGACATTGGCACTACCGCGACAGCGTTCGAGACATGCGGGTGTAGCTCAATGGTAGAGCAGGAGCTTCCCAAGCTTAAGACGAGGGTTCGATTCCCTTCACCCGCTCGGCCCTGTAATTCAGCCATTTTCTAGACCATTCACGACACGAAGTCCAACGGTTTTTGCGGTAAAACTGCGGTAAGCTTGCGGGCAGATGGCCTCGATCTCGCTAATAATCTCCTCGGTTACTGCAAGGGCAAGGCCAAGGTTCGCCGGATCGGGCAGGGCATAAATGTCTGACGTGTCGGCTTTGTGATGGCCAAGCATCACTTTCCCCTGTGCCCAATTCTGTTCGCCAAGCCGCTTGCGTGCAATTGTCGCAATCGACCGCCGAATGAGTTTCGGGCCAGCCTGACCACCACCGGGAAGCCCAAGCTTTTTGCGCATCGGGTCCCAAGCGTGACGCAGTGTGACAACGGACAGGTAATTGCCCTCGAAGTTTTCAAGCTGCCAGCGGAATTGCTTGGCCACCGGAACGGCAGGGCGATATTTCTTTGTCTGGCGTCGTCCTGGTGGGTTGAGGTCCAGCACGTTGGCTTCATGATGCCATTGCTTGTCTGTAAGCTCTAGGATGGCCTCAGGGCGCGCCCACGTCGCCACGGCGGCTCTGAGGTAGCGAAGCAGCGTAACGCGCTCCTGCGGCCTCTCTAGGGCGAATTGAAACATCTTGGCGATGGTTTCGACGTCTGCCCTGTAGGTGGGTGTGGCGCTGACGTCTTTCAGGCTGGAAACGGTGAACGCGGCGCGGTGATTAGGTAGTGAGTTGATCGCAGCGGCAAGCTGCATGAGCACGCCTTCAACACTGCCGATAGAGCGCATCCGCAAGACCTTGCCCTTGGTCGATTTGACGGGGCGTTTCATCATCCATGCGCGAAAGCGAGTGGCCCACGTCTCATCGACCTGCGGGACCGTGACGTTATCCGTCTCACTGAGGTAATCGACAACGTGAGACAGGCGGCTGCGTGCCGAGCGATAACCAGCTTTTCCTTCACTGGACAGCAGGTAGTCTGCAATCACGTCTGCCAGCATGGGCGCATGATCGCCCTGGAGTTCTTGCCCGCATGTGGGACAAAACCGCGCACCCTCTTTTTCGAGGTAGAGGCGGTCTAGGGCAATCACGGCCTCTTGGTCATCGCTTGTGCCCGCGCTAGCGCTGCGCTCCCTTTTGCGCTCTGCGTCGTACCAGATGATTTCGTGGTTGCGACCCTCGCGCTTGTAGAGCTTGTACTTGCCTCGCTGATAGAGCGGTTCCAGGCGCTTCGTTCGCGGCATTGTTCCCTCTGAAATTTGGTAGCGGCTTCGCAGACAGCCTCATAAGCCCCGCACTCGACAAGCAAGTCTAGTTCTTCGGGCTTGAGCATACAGCCCTTGCCTTGGTCCAGGCGCTTTGAGAGCTTGCGCATTAGATCGGGTGGATGAACAGTCATAGCGAAAAGGATGGAAGCCCGCAGGGTGGAGACGCGTAGCAGGCTCCATTCACGACAGCCTGTCCCGCAAGGGTTCGCCCAAATACTCCCAGCACAGTCATGTGATAGCCTTGAGAGCGGCGATGTCTTGCTTTGCAAAGCGGCGCTCAAGCAGGCTGGTGATGCTAAAGCCTGTGGCTGAAACCACCATGGCTATGACGGGGACCGTTACGTCCTTGTCTGTTATGAGCGCGAGAAAGCCGATGAACAGCCAAGCTATCGTCACGCAGATCAGGTTGAGCGAGATTGGCATGAAGGCACGGCAAATATACCAATAAAATGCGACACCCTCCTTGCCCTCTGCTTCTTCCAGCTTACGGATAAGTTCTTGGTTATCCATTGGCCTTAATCCATTCGGTTGCAGCTTCGCCCACGCGCTTCCATGCCGCCATGGTGTGCGGGTTAAGGTGAGCCTTGCGATATTCTTGGGGCACTTGCTCAGGTGTGACGTTGAGCCATGCAGCCAGCATCACAATGTCGAGTTCGCTTCTGGCGAGGTCAGCCATTGCTTTGCTCCTGAAGGTGTCAGTGCTCATGCGAGCCGCGTGCTTTGCGAATGTCGCGTGGTCGATAGATTTTCCCGTCCTGACCGTGCCAAGAAAGGCATCCCTGAACATGGAATTGGACGGGCGGGCCTCCGAGCAGGATTGGGTCAGCCATGAAGTCCTCAACGCGCTCAGGGTTGGCGGCAAGAAAGCTAACGAATGATCCTGCCGTCTCCATGCCACCCACACCTGCCTGGCTGGCGAAAGTCGCTGATAGATTTGCGAGGTAGGCTGCCACACGCCTAATTTCATTAGCGGATGGCTTGGCTATATCAGGGGAGTTCATGTTTGGTCTCCGAGGGCTGTGCGGGCGATTTGTGCGCAGGGGCCATCGTCATAGTCGCCGTCGCGAGTTCTCACCGCGTCTTGCTGAAGGACTCGTTCCAGCGCTTCTGTCAGAGCCTTTATCTTGGCTGCTGCTTCGACCTCACGAGTAGCGATAGGACGAATGGCCACCTGCCAACCTTCAGGGAAGTAGTCCTCGCTGCCCCAAATCTCCTTGGCGAGCATGTGGGTGTTCCATTTGATGATCTCACTCATGGCTTTCTCCCGGTTGGGTGGTAGGGGCGCATCCTTCGGACCGGGCTGTCAGGCTATCGCCCGAAGCCTGCGTTGCGTCTTCGCCTTCGGTTTCCATCCCTTGCGCGGGATGGCTTTCCCCTGTGAGATTTTGGAAGCGCGCACGATTCACTGATCCGATGAGGGCCACGAACGAACGGCTTGACCAAGGAAGCCGATATGCCAAGCCTCGAAGCCATGCGAACGGGTAGTCGTCTACAGCCCAACGCTGCGGGTCGCTCTTAATTATCAAGCGTGTTTCATGCCACGACGCGATTGATAACTGCCTCCGGCCTTTCCCGCCCAGAGTTGAGAGGCGTTTGTGTAAGAGGAGCGCATAGGCTGCGAATAAGGCAAACGCGGCTGCTCCGATTACGACAACTCCGACAACCGCCATTCCGATGTAGGTAAAGATGGTCACGCAACCTCTCCTGCGATAGCGATGTGATGCTTGCACGAAGCCGGAACGGCTGAGACCCGAAGGGGTCGCAGCGCGGCCATCGCCCAAACCATTGATTTACTGCTCATCTAATCCTCCTAGAGAGGCTAGGATGCTGTCGATTGCCGTTACGGGAAATTCGTCAGGCTCGATGCTGCGATCCATGACAACCCATTCGCGGATCAACTTCAACTCCTGCACCAACGCCCTGTCGCTGGTTATCTCTGATTGTTCTGGTGAGAGGGCCGCATCCCAATCTTTCGGGTCAGGGGTCCGCTTTTTGAGCGCTGCCTCGGCTAAGCCTGAAATCGAGCGAAGTGCAGTCGCTAAATCACCCCCGCTTGTCTGAAGGCGAAAGCAGTTGCGACGACAGGCCGCCAAGTTGAGCTCGACTCCCTCCCGCTCTCCCTTTGGCTGTGCGGCGTGAGCGGCTTCGAGGACTTTGCGTGCGTCTGCGTTGGTAAAGCAGTCCTGAGCGCCAAGCTTGTGGTTCATGACCTCGCACGCAGCCTCAACGGCCTCATCAGTCCAGATGCTCATGAGCCTGCCCTCTCTGATGTGAGAGCGTCGACCATCGCTTGTGCTGCTGCTCTGTGCGTCATGACTTCATCTCGTTCAGTCTTGACGCCGAGAAGAGCCTTTATGGCCCGCACAAAATAGCCGCCTGCGTCTTCGCGAATGTCCTGCCCTTTGCGAAGCTCCGCGTTGAACGCGTTTATTTCCGGCCAACCAATTCGTTCTACCGCCCGCTCTAGCGCTTGCCTCTCGTTCTCTTCGCGTAGAGAGGATGTTGATTGGAGGGCCTCTTGGACGCGCTCAATCGGCGCAATTACATAGCCGACGAGGTTAGCGCGGACACCACCGGTGATCTCGGTAAATATTGGCTTGTCGCCTTCTCGTGCCTCAATGTAGCAATGCGCAATGACGCCGTCCGAGCTTCCCCTAAGGACTTTTGTCTTTACATCTAGAGACAAGATGTTGCTGCTGAAGCTTTGTGTAACGTCTGTCATTTTACCCTCACTTGTGGTGCTTCCAGCATCATGGTTAGATCGCCTCATCGACGAGTTCGCGCCGATCATCCTCGACTTCGCCCTCATCGACCTTCACAAAGCGCCACGCCGCCCATTCGCGTGAACCGTCCAGGTTTCGAGGCCCGTTCACCAAATCAAGCGCTTCGCAAATCTCACTGGCAAACAGCTTCTCTCGACAGCCTGCGACTTCGTAGGCTTCGCCTTCGATAGGGTAGGTAAACGCCTTGTCGGCTGCATTGCGCTTGCCGCCCTTGATGCATTTGGCACGGTCGCCGGGGGACCAGTTTGTCACCGCACACCCCCAATCCAGCGCTGCAACCACGAGGGCCGCTGCATGGGTTGGATAGGGCCGTGCCTGGTATGGCCGCCGTTGAAGTGGTGGGACGGCGCCGATCGCTCAAGCTTCGGGTCGGCCATCATGCCTCTCCCTTTGCTATCGGCCAGATGCGCTCGCCAGACATGCTTTCAACGGCCACTGTTCCGGGGTTCAGCGCCACATGTTCGGGCACCTCTTCGTCGGCCGGTTTGAGGCCTGAGAGCTGGATTGGATACCAACCGTCCTCACGGAAAAAGACGACTGTTTCGCCGGTTGGCTTGTCGGTCACTTCATCTCTCCTAAAATCGCAATGGCATAGGCAATGTAGATGCCGCCAAGAGTGCAGAGTATTGTTCCTATTGCTTCACGGGTGGGGTGGGTCATTTCTTGAGCCTCGCGACTGAAAGCCCGGTCTTGGTCCGTGTGACGTAGTAGGTGCCACCGCTCGCCATTTCGTAGGCGCACTGCCGGTAGTCCTTTTCGAGCAGGTCGAAGGCACACTTGAGCGCGTTATTCGCTTGGTGGCGCGTGTCGATGTTGCGAAGAATAAGGCGCATCAAATCACCCCCGCCCTATCAAGGCCCATAATGACAGCCACAGCGAAGATGAGGCCTCCAGAGGCAAGCCAGAAGTTGCGTTCGTTCATGACGAGCGCTCCCGTTCTGCGAGCATGTCCTGGATGTAATCGTGCCCCATATGGCGAGACTTCATCAGGAAGACCCAGCCTCGGATCGGCCTGCGGACTTCTGGGTCGGTGAAGTACCATCCCCGCCGAATGGAGCGCTTGATCGTTATTGAGTACCCATCCGACCGACGCAGACGATACTCATCGGAAGCAATGCGCTCCCTTCGGACGGTCAGGACGGGATTTTCAGGCTTACTCATGACAGCGCCTCCCGAAGCATGGCCAGTTCTTCTGTAGAAAGCCCGTGAGCGGTGATAAGCCGTGCAGCCACCAGAAAGTCGGCCACGAAGCTATCGCCGCTCTCACGTGCTGCATGGGCTTCGCGGATCAAGTCGCGCAGGGTCGGTTCGCGAGGCGGGCACTTCTCGGCGAAGTCGTTCTCGATCAAGCAGTTCGTTACGCGCGCGGATTGTGAGAAGCCGCCGTTCATTGTGCGCCCTCCTTGCCGATCAGTTCCTTGCGGATGTATGCGGCTATTTCGGAGAAAGACTTGCCGCCATCGTTCAGCGCGGTCATCTGCCCCTGAGTGTCGTGCGACAGATAAATCTGCGTATCCTCGCTGGTTAGCAGATACTCTGCACCATAGTCGCTGCGCCGGAACGCACCATCTTTGGTTAGGTCGCCTCGCATTTGGGCGAGAACGCCAAGGCAACAAAACTTGCCGTCTTTGGAAAGCCTACCGTTACCCTGCTCATACTCACCACTCTCAAGAGCCTTGGCCCATTCCTCGAGTTGTTCGTCGGTTAGGGGGTCGATTACCTTGCTCATGCTGCGCCCTCCTTGCCGAGTTCAATGCCGCGCTTGAGGGCCGCATAGATGGCAATAAGCGCAGAAGTGTCTCCAACATCATCAATTGACGTTGCACTCCTCCACGTCTCCCACCCCTCCTTTTCGGCAATCTCCCTCGCTTCGACAAGCAAGGGATCAACAGGAGGGTCTTCGTGTTCCATCACGTAGCGAGCGACGGACTCGGCGCCTTCGTGGTCTCGCGTCCACCTAAGTTTACGTTCTTCCGACCAGGCCTTGTCATCGGGATAAATCAGGTCGTGAGCTTTGATAAACGCCCAATCAGGAATAGCCTCGCTCATGCCGCCACCTGTGCAGCAAGCCACTGGCGAGCCTCTTCCATGTAGTGATTGCGGTTTGCTTCGAAGTAGTCGGAAACATCTTCGCGATAGCCGTAATCTTCGTCGAAGCTTTCGCGAGCATAGCCAGCAGGCCCGTCGCCAATGTCAGGGCGGCGATGGGTGAGGTCTGTATGCTCTTCGTCGGCAATTTCGCGAGCTCGTTCTTCGAGGAAGTCAGTGACCGTCTCGTCGCGCTCAACAACAGCAGGGTAGTTCATGTTGCCCTCTCAGATCAATCGAGCAGCAGGTGCTGCCCCTTCGTCTGAGAGGAATGTGCCTATAATGCACATCAAAGTCAACAACAAATGTGCATTCGGCGCACATTTATTCAGTGGGGAGGTCGAACTCCTTAGAACAAACCCGCCGCAAAACAGACCCGATCACGCTGGCGGGAACGGCATACATGGTGCGGCTTTCTTCCGCGTCCCAATCGAACTTTTGCGACGCGTTGCCTTCAGCGTCATACGAGAGCTCCGACAGCATCTTGTAGCCGGTCGTGGTGCAGTCGATCTGATAAAGCGTGTGCGTCTCACGCCACTTGACAGATGTGTCGGCGGAATGATCGGCCAGCACCCACGCTATGCGCTTTTCAGGTGGGCCCTGAACGTCTTTTGCGTTGATGCGCCAGATCGTACCGCTGTCGAGCGTCGTGATGTCAATCAGCCCCACTGGTCGTTTAGGTTGCATCGCCTCAGCTGCAACCGCACTATAATCAGGGACGACGGGCTGTCTCTCGGGGGCCGCGACTATCGCATATCCAATCCCGATTACGGCAATGGCGCCTGCGACCCAAGGCCATCCCGACCTTGTTTGGGCATTGCTCATGCTGCGGCTGAAGAGTCGTCTTCGTCGCGTGAGACAATGGTGCGAGCAACCGAGACAATCTTACGCTTGTCACCTTCATTGGCATTGTCCCACACCGACCATATGTCGATCGGCTCAGACGGATCGCGAACGATAAGGTCGGCAGGCTCGCACATATACAAGTCGGCCAGCGCCTCTAACAGCTCCTGGTTGTACGGATGAAGGCCGCGCTCGATCTTCGACAGATAGCCGTGCGTCATGTGCAGATGCTCTGCCACCTGAACTAACGTCTTTCCCCGAAATTTGCGCCATTCGCGCAAGAAGTGTCGCTGATTCTTCGCCATGTGCACATTGTGGCGCGCGACGGGAAAAATCCCGATAGTCTCACGCGAACAATGGGCGTTGACATTAATGTTCGTATGATGCACATTCTGCTGCATGACGCTCACAGATTACCTTAGCACAACCAAACAGACCGACCAGCAATTTGCTGAGAAAATCGGCGTTGATCGTTCTACTGTTACGCGCATCCGATCCGGGCAGTTCCCGTCTCGTGCAACGCTGCTTCGCATAGTCGAGGTGACGCAAGGTAAAGTCACAGCCAACGACCTTGTGGCGCGCGAGCAGGCCTAATGCTCGTCGTTGCTCGCATCTTGAAAGCTTGTCGCCGCGTTGGCGTCATACTGCGCTTTCCACTCAAGCATTTTTGCCGCCTCAAGGTGGCTTGCCAGAAAGTGCTCCCACGAAATTTGGGCCGGTATTTCCACACCCCCCGACATGACGGTGACAAACACACCACCAGCGTAAGGCTCGTACTTAAGCGGTTGATCTGCCGTAATTCTAAAGCCGCCCATTCATTTCCCTCCTCTGTCCGCTTCTGTGTGAGCGGTTCTGAGAGTTCTAGGCGCAAATCATTAATTGGCGATTGGTCGCAAGCGACACAGGCACAGTTTGTCCCGCAGGCCGCAGCATGAGCCGCGCAGTGATCTTCGACTTTCTCTATAGTCAGCGTCTCGCTGACCACATTCGCCGTGACAGGACGACTTCCCCCGTCAGCACATCGAAGGAGGGCTTGGCCTGTTCCAATGTCAAGCCCTCCACCTTTTCTGATCCCGGCGCCCCCAACACGCGCGCTGGAAATGGAGGCAGCGCTTCTCCTCTCACTCAATCCAGGCGTCGCCTCCAAACCATCACCGTCCCTGCGAGACTTAAACAGCCGACGCTCGTCTGCGGCTGCGAAGGCCAGCCACCCGCGGGAACAAGCGGCGCGCAGGACGACGGACAGGTCATCACGCTGCGAATGGCTGGCAAGGACGAGAGCTTTTTTCATGACCACGGAGATACACGTGCATAAAACGCAAGTCCGCCCGAAACCGCGCAAGCTGACGGACAGCGATGTCCGTCATCTGCTTGCTGATGGTTTGCTGCGTGTCTGCCACACCGAGGGCCCGTCTCGCGTTGCTGTCGAGGCTGGCTGCGATGAAAAAACCATCCGCCGGGCTCGCGACGAAGACAGCACGCTCGGGCTGGCCTGCACGTTCAACCTGCTCGACATCGATGAGCATGTGCTTGACGCCTTGCTTGCCGCCAAAGGCAAAATGCTTGTGCCTCTGCATGGCTCGAATGCCGACATCATCCCGATCGCGGGCGCCGCTATTCACCGCATCGGTCAGAACCGTTCCGAGACGTCCGAAGGCGGTGCGCACGAAACCGACAACGAGCTCATCGCAACCGAAGCCGAAAACGACGCGTTGTTGCTCGCGTGTCTCGAGCGCCGTGCGCAGATTTCTGAAGCAAAGCTTCGGAGGGCTGCGGCGTGAGCATCGACCTGGCTCAATCCGTCTTGATGCACCTGCAAATAAGCGGGCAGCGCAACATGGAAGTGTCCGATCGCGACCTTGCGACGCACTTCGATTGCAAGCCACACCAAATCGGAGACGCGCTCGCGTTCCTTCACGATGCGGGCTTAATCCAAACCGAAATCACGGCGCGAACTGTGCTGCTGAAAGGCAGTGCATGATGGGCATTGCTGCAAAAACACTTGAGCGTTTTGCCAATGAACTTGCCGAGCGCGGCGACGTCCATCTTGCCGCTTTGGCTGCTGGGGTTTCGTCACAGCACGGCAAGAACTTGCTCACCCAAATGCGAAAGGATCTTGGGAGGCAGGCTCGATGACCAAACCATTCATCCTCCGCAGAACTCACATGATGAGCCTCGATGTCGATGAGCCGATGCACCGGCTTGAGTGCCCGTGCTGCGGTAAATCGTTTGTTATCGGACGCGTCCAAGGGGCAAGGTGGACAGTGCAGGAAGTAGCGCAACTCTGCGACTTTCGTGCGCGTGGTCTGAGTTACGGACAGATTGCCCTCAAGCTCAAGCGGTCCCGCAACTCTGTCGCGTCGAAGGCGCGATCGGAGGGGGTGTGACGAACCGCCTCCCCTTTCACGTTGACCCTCGCGACGCCAACGGCGCTCAAGACGAGCTCGGCGTCCAAGTCTCGTTTCGCAATAAGATGCGCAATGCCTGCCCTCACATCATGCTCGTCGGCATCCCCAATGCTGGACGCCGCACGGCATGGGAGACGAGCCAGCGCGGCAAGGAAGGCATGGTGAAGGGCTTCCCTGACATGCTTTGTTTCTTCGACGGTCGCTGCGCAGCACTGGAATTCAAGTCGGGCAAAGGCTCGCTTGGTACAGACCAGATCGACACGCTCATTCGCCTGACCCAGCGCCAGATCCCGGTTGGCGTGTTTCGCTCGGCGGACACCGCGCTGAACTGGCTGCGCGAGCAATGGCCAGCTGCCTTCAAGGTGGCGGCATGAAACAGACGCTCCAAGCCAAGCAGGAAGAAAAAGGTCGGCTGCTCAAAGCGTACCGCGCAAAGAAACGCGAGCAATGGCTTGAACTTGTCGAACGCGAACCGCGCCTCATTCCCATGCGCCGAGCAATCAAGCGCTCGCGTCACGCGCCTACGCTTTTGCGCCAAGTATCCGATTCATGGGTGCGCTTTGCATCGCCTGACATTCGCCTCGCCGTGCTGCGGCTGATCGACGACCACGCAAACCGCGAAGCGCGGTTCATGGGGCGCCAAGCGCTGGATGATCCAATCCCGCCTGCGCGCAACCTCTTTATCGCTGCAAGGGAGGTCTTGGCAGTCAGATAACCGAATACGAGAGCGGGCTCCGGGGGAATATACCGAATACCCCGGTCGGCCAGTCCAAACCGCGTTTAGCCCGCTCTCTCAATTTCTGAAAAACGATCAGCGGACAAATCGAAAGGACGACAGATGGACAATCTGACAACTGCAATGCTGGACGAACTATCGCCCGGCGAACTCGACAAACTCCCCCCGGGGGCGCTGAACGATCTGGCGTGGCAACTCGCTGAAGAGCAAACCGTCGTGAAGCGCCGCGACAAAGCGCTCCATGATGCGTTTGAGCGCCGCTATGCCGGTCGGGCTTCCGAAGAGCTTCTCAAGGACAATCGGAGCACCGGCACGGTGCATTTCAGCGATGGCCAGTACGACGTCACCGTCACGCGCCCCAAGCGCGTGAAGTGGGACGATGAAAAGGTGCTGAAAGCGCTGGACCGTGTCGACCCTGACACCGCAAAGCACATCGCCAAGATCAAGGTGTCGATCGACGAGCGCCGCTTCGAGGCGTGCATGCCCGACACAAAAATGATCCTGCGCGACGCGCGCACGGTCGAAACTGGCAAGGCGACTTACGCCTTGTCGGAAAGGAAAGCGGCATGAAAATCATCTCCGCATCCGAACGCCTCGCCCAAAAGGCAGGTATCAAGGGCATCATCGTCGGCAAGGCGGGCATCGGCAAGACCAGCCTGCTCTACACCCTTGATCCTGACACCACACTGTTCGTCAACGCAGAAGCTGGCGAGCTCTCGGTTCAGGATTGGGGCGGTGACATGATGCGCCTGCGCACATGGGCCGAAGCTCGTAACCTCGCCGCCGCCGTCGGTGGTGGCAACCCTGCGTTGCCCGACGATGAGCCATACAGCCAGGCACACGCCGCATCGGTCGATATGGATCTATCGAAGTACGACACGGTCTTTATTGATTCGATTACCGAGGTCTCGCGCATTTGCTTCAAGTGGTCGCAGGGTCAGCCCGATGCGTTCAATCGCAACGGCGATCCAGACACGCGTGGTGCCTATGGCCTTCTTGGCCGGGAAATGGTCGCGTGGCTCAAGCAGTTTCAGCACGCGCCGCGCGTCAACGTGTGGCTTGTCGGACTGCTCAATGACGTCAAGGACGACTTCGGGCGCATCAGTCACGTGATGCAGGTCGAAGGCTCCAAGACCGCGTTGGAAGCGCCAGGCATCACCGATCAGGTAATCACCATGACGCTCATCACGCCTGAAGAAGGCAAACCATATCGCGCCTTCATCACCGGCGCCGACAACGAGCATGGCTATCCTGCGAAGGACCGATCGGGTCGCCTCGACCCCATCGAACAACCTCATCTCGGCAAACTGATGGAAAAGATCAGCGCGCCGCGAGCGGCGGACGATCGCCCGACCGACCAAGACCAAGCGATCGCCGCCTAATCCCTTACGAAACGAAAGGACTGAAAAATGAGCTACGACTTTAACGATGCAGAAAGCAACAGCGTTGACCTGATCCCGAAGAACACGGTGGCGATGGTTGTCATGACCATCCGCCCAGGCAAATCGGGTGACGGTGGCTGGCTTACCGAGAGCCGCAACAGCGACTATTCGTATCTGAACTGCGAATTCACCGTTACTGAAGGCCCGTTTGCCAAGCGCAAATTCTGGGGCAACCTGATGGTCGAGCACCCGCGGCCTGACGAAGAAAAGGTCGCCAAGACGCTTGGCATCACTCGCTCGAAACTGCGCGGCATTCTCGAAAGCGCGCGCGGCATCGATCCCAAAGACGAAAGCGAAGCCGCCAAAGCCAAGCGCATGGTCACGGGATACGGCGATTTCTCTGGTATCGAATTCGCAGCCAAGATCGGCGTCCAGGTCGACGAACAGTACGGCGACAAGAACGAGCTGATCGCGGCTGTCGAGGTCACCTCGAAACAGCATCCCAAGAGCGGCGGAAACGCACCTCAGGCTTCGACCGGCGGCGCACAGGCCTCAGGCGCTGCCCCGGTGTGGGCCAACTGAAACGTGAGCGCGCCTGCGATTATTGCGGCGCTCACTGGCGCGGCGGGTGGGGATATTCCTCACTCGCCGACGGCCTCGACCTGAAGTTCTGCACTGCGTTGTGCATTCGCCGTTGGGAGGCGGGAATGGAATTCTCAAAAGACGAAATAGCCGCGATCGAGCAAATGCTCCCGGCACTTGGAAAAGCCGTTGTTGATCAAGGCATCGGCACGAAATCATTCAACGACCTGTCACGCGACGAGGTGCTGCGGTTCAGCGCTTCGACCGTGCGGGTTTTTCGCGAAAGCTTCATGAAAGTCATCGGGGACGGAGTGCCTTTTTGATGTTTCAGGCAGACCCTTTCAACTTCAATCACGGCGCCACGCGCAAGGCGGGCGTGCCAAGCACCGAACTGCTCGACAAGGCTGCACATGCACTCGCCAGCGAGCCGCGCAAGTATCTCGGCGGATCTCGCCTTGGCGAAGAATGCGCGCGCAAGCTGCAATACGAATACATGGGCGGGCGCATTCAAATGTCTGCCAAGTTGCACAACATCTTTGCGCTCGGGCATTCCGGCGAGGACTCGGTTGCAGCGCTGCTCAAGCAGATATTCGATCTTCGCACTGAAAAACAGGATGGCCGACAGTTCGGTTTCAGCACCGCGCAGGATCGCATCCGCGGCCACATTGACGGTGTGGTCTGCGGCGGGCCTAAAGAGTTTGGTCCGTATCCTTTTCTCTGGGAAGCCAAGGCTGTCGGCGCGAAGTATTTCACAGCGCTTATCAAAAATGGCGTGCGCGCCGAGCGCCCGGTCTATGCGGGCCAGATCGCGACCTATCAGGCCTACATGGACCTGACAGACAATCCTGCGCTGTTCTCGATCCTGAACCGCGACACGGGCGACATTGCTTTCGAACGCGTCCCCTTCGACGCGAAGCTTGCCCAGGAATGCACCGATCGCGGCGTACAAGTCCTGCGCGCCGTCGATGCAGGTGAAACTCTCCCGCGTGCTTATGCCTCCGAAGACTTCTTCAAGTGCAAGTGGTGCGATTTCCGGGAGCAATGCTGGCATGGCTAACGTTCTCGATTTCAACAACGCGCTGCGCGAAAAAGAGCTCGAAGAATGGATGCGCGCGCCCGACCGCCCGGATCGCGACATGGTTTTGGCTGGGCTCATCAAAGACACCGAACAATTTGCCGCGTGGCTTTTCCCGTCTGCCATCGTCACCCCGCGCAACGTGCGCGTCGGCAACATTCACGGCTCGCCCGGCACTTCGCTTGTCATCGAAACCAAAGGCGACAAGCGCGGCCTCTGGAAAGACTTTGCCGACCCGTCACAGAAGGGTGGCAACCTCATTGATCTGTATATCGCGCATCACGGCGTAGCGTTTCCGCAGGCACTCACCGAGCTCGCCGACTGGGTCGGGCACGGTACGCGCCCAGAGATCAATTACAGCCGCGATCAGGCGGTTCGCAAGCTCAAAAAAGTCGAGCGCGATCTCGGACCGCAAAAAGGCGAGTGGCACTACACCGACGCGCATGGCGACATTGTCGCCACAGTCTACCGCTTTGAGCCCGAAAAAGGCCAAAAAGAATTCCTGCCGTGGGACGCGCAGAAGCGCCGCTATGGCAATCCGGACATTCGCCCGCTTTACAACCTTCCCGGCATCCTGCGCAGCGCCTCTGTGGTGGCCGTAGAGGGCGAAAAGGCAGCGCAAGCACTGATCGAACGCAGCATCGAAGCGACGTGTGTCATGGGCGGCTCAAACAGCCCGCTCGATCGCACCGACTTGGAGCCTCTGCGCGGCAAGCGCGTGACCATCTGGCCCGACAACGATGAACCGGGCCGCAAGTTTGCTGCAGCATTGGCCAGCGCGCTTCAGGACGTGGCGCAGGAAATCGCGTTTGTTGATCCACCCGAAAATGCACCTGAAGGCTGGGACGCAGCTGATACCGAGAAGCCGGAAGAACATCTTGGCGAGGCACAAGAGCCAACGCCAGAGCAACTCGCGCCGCTCGCGTTCGAGTGGGCCGATCAAGTCGAACCAGTCGTGGACGGCTTCTGGCTCATCGACGACTGGCTCCCCTCAACAGGCATTGCCGCGATCTATGGCCACCCAGGAAGCGGCAAGAGCTTCCTCGCGCTTCACATGGCCGCACACGTCGCTTCTGGCACGCCTTGGGCCTCACGGCACGTTGAAAAGGGGCTTGTAGTCTATGTCGTCGCCGAAGGCGCCACAGGTTTCAAGAACCGCATGCACGCCATGCGTGAAAACGGTGAAATTCCGGACGGTGCACCACTTGCCTACATCGCGTCACCGATCGACATGCAGGCCGCAAATGGCGACACGCTTGCGCTAATCCAAACCATTCAGGCAGCAATCCAGGCGCGCGGCGAAAAGCCTGCCATGATCGTGCTCGATACGCTCTCAAAGACGTTTGGTGCAGGCAAGGAAAACACCGACGACATGGTCGGCTATGTCAACAACTGCCAGCGCGTTGCATCGGCTTTCGAATGCCTCACATGCGTCATTCACCACCGCCCCAAGGATCAGGAAAGCCGAGATCTTCGCGGCCACTCATCACTGCGCGGCAATGTCGACACCACCATTCTTGTAGAAGCAGGCCAGATCAAGACCGCGACGATCATGAAGCAGAAGGATGGCGAGGACAATGTAGACGTTCATTTCAAGCTTCGTCCGGTCCCAATCGGTGAGGACAAGCGCGGCAAAATCGTGACCACATGCGTCGTCGAATTGACCGATGAGAAGCCTAAAAAGGACGATCTGACAGGCAAAGAACGCGAGGCATTTGTCGTGCTGAACGAGCTTATCGAGCAGCAACAATTCGACCCCGAAACCGGCGAAATCAGCCTTGTCCCGGTCCAAATTCCGTCAGCGCACTGGAAAGACGCTTTGGGACAGGCCGGGACAATAAGCGGGACAAACAAAGACACTTCACGTCGTCAGTTCAATAGGCTTCGCAACTCACTGGAAAGAAAAGGTAAAATTACAATGGAGGGAGCCGACGTGATGCTACCGGGACAAAGCGGGACAAAGCGGGACAAATGAAAATGGCAAGGGTGGGGAGACCGGGACGGACAGGGACAACACCCTTAGGGGTGTCCCGTTTGTCCCGCCCCAGCTCGCGAATGGAGGTTTTTGGCGGTGAGAATTGAGTTGATGGAAATCCCAAGCATCGGGTTTCGGCTAAAGGTTGGTGATCGTCTTTTGCGGTTTCTCGGAACTGTCCCGCATACCAGGCTGGATAGAACCGAAACTCAACTCATGCGGTGGCAGTCGAGTTGCGCCGAATGCGGCAACCAATTCGAGTTTCGATCACCGCTGCGATTCGTCGGCGAGAACAAGCGCTGCGATCTGCACAAGCAGCCCGGCAAGCGAGCGAGAAAGCTTTCGGCGCGGAAGGCTCAGCAGCATGCCTAAACTCACACCCAAGCAAAAACGGCAGCGCACGGCTAAGATGCTGGAGCGCAAGTTCAACGCCGACCCGAACGTCAAGCAAGGCGAGATCGTCATCACCGCAGCCGAGGCGCGGCGCATCAAGCGGGTTCTGGAAAAATGAAATCTGTCGAAGCCGAGCTTAAACATCTCGACCAGGTCAGCCGCACCCGCGCCTTGACCGAAGAGGAAACAGATCGGCTCGAAAAGATCATCAGGCGCAGGCCAACCCGCAGGATCTACATCCGCTGGACGAAGGAACTTGAGAACAAGCTGATGCGCGCTGCGATGCGGCGATCGACGCTCAGACAATTCGCCGAACAGCACGGCATGTCACCGCAGGCTGCGTACATGAAACTCTCAAAACTGAGAGCGAAAAAGGGTAAATCGAAATTGCCCGACAGGAGGTTTAAAGAATAGCTATGGCGCTCACCCCGAAACAACAGCGGTTCGCGGAAGAATACCCAGTCGACCTGAACGCAACGCAGGCCGCAATTCGTGCTGGATACAGCGCAAAGACTGCGGGTCAGCAAGGCGAGCGACTGTTGAAGAATGTTGAAATCGCTGCTGCAGTGCAAACCGCAATGGACGAACGCTCGAAGCGAACCGAGATCACCGCCGACTACGTGCTCGAGACGATCCGCGACACAGTCGAGAAATGCCGTCAGCTTGAGCCCGTCCTTCGCGACGGTGAGCCTGTTGTTCCGTGGAACCCGGCTGCAGTGCTGAAGGGTACCGAGTTGCTAGGCAAGCACCTCAAGATGTTCACCGACAAGGTTGAGCATTCCGGTGGTGTTCAGGTTGTCGCGGTGACCGACGTTGACGAAGACATTTGAGCTAACCGAGCGCCAGCAAGAGGCGCAGCGCATTTTTGCATCGAAGGCCAAGCATATCCTGCTTGTTGGCGGTTCACGATCGGGCAAAACGTTCTTGATTGTCCGCAATCTCGTGCTGCGGGCGTTGAAGGCGCCGAACAGTCGACATGTGATGTTTCGCTTCAGGTTCAACGCGATCAAGTCGTCAGTGGTGCTCGACACGTTTCCGAAGGTCATGCGCCTGTGCTTCCCCGGCGTGCAATACAAGCTCGACAAGACCGATTGGTTTGCCACGTTCGATAATGGTTCGCAGCTTTGGTTTGCAGGCCTCGACGACAAGGAACGCACCGAGAAGATTCTCGGTATGGAGTTCGTGACGATCGCGCTCAACGAGTGCTCACAGATCCCATACGCAAGCCGCAACATGGCGATGACGCGCCTTGCACAGCAGGTTGAGCAGAAGATCGATGGCAGACCAGCATCGCCGCTCAGGCCGCGCATGTACTACGATGAAAACCCCCCGTCGAAGGCTCACTGGACCTATCGCATGTTTGTCCAGAAGATCGATCCTGAGACGAAAGAGGTGCTGAAAAGTCCGGACGACTTCGAGCATTTCTTCATGAACCCACGGGACAACCGCGCAAACATTTCCGAGGATTATCTCGACACACTTGAAGGCATGTCCGCACGCATGCGTCTCAGATTCCTCGATGGGAAATTCGGTGAGGCAATCGCGGGCGCGCTGTTCTCTGACGAAATCATCGAAACGTGGCGACACCGAGGTGATGCTGAATTGCCCGAGATGGTGCGCGTTGTTGTGGCTGTTGATCCATCCGGATCTGATGATGAAGAGAACGCGGACAATGACGAGATTGGCATTGTCGTGGCGGGGCTTGGCATAGACGGCAACGCCTACGTGCTTGAGGATTGCACGGTGAAAGCAGGGCCAGCGACATGGGGCAAGATCGCGACCAGCGCATTCGATCGCCATGCGGCTGACACGACCGTTGGAGAGACGAATTATGGCGGGGCAATGGTTAATCACGTGATCCAGACAGCGCGCGCCAGAACTCCGTTTCAGAAGGTCACAGCAACGCGTGGCAAGCACGTGCGTGCTGAGCCATTCAGCGCGCTTTACGAGCAGGGCAAGGTGCGTCACGTCGGTGACCTGCGTGAACTTGAAGAAGAGCTTACCGCGTTCACGACGCACGGCTATGTCGGCGGGGAAAGCCCAAACCGCGCCGACGCGCTGATATGGGCGCTTGCTGCGCTGTTCCCGGCGCTCACTAATGGCAGGAAACGCGAACCCGTTTCCGCACACATCCCCTCCACTGTAACCGCATTCGGGCGTCGGTAGAAAAGGGTAAATAGCGCGCACCCTGTTGCCGGGCGTAAACCAGCGCAATGCCGATGGATCACGACACCGCGCTCGACGAAAGCACCGAAGAGAAAGACGCGCTTGCCGAGGTATATCAGCGCGCCATGCGTCGATTCGACAATGCGGCTTACGACGCGCAGGAAATGCGGCAGAAGTCGCTTGAGGCTCGCCGGTTCGTGACGATCCCCGGCGCGCAATGGGATGGCGATTGGGGTGAGCAGTTCGAGCACGCCATCAAGGTCGAGTCCGACAAGCTGCGCGACATGCTGCGCAAGATCGAGATCGACTACCGCGAGAACCGCATCGTTCCTGACTTCCGCCCCGACGGACCCGGCGCTGACAAGCAAACCGCCAACACACTCGACGGCATGCACCGCGCCGACAGCTACCGCTTCAAATCACAGCAAGCGCGCGACAACGCCGTTTTCGAAGCGATCGCGGGCGGGTTTGGGGCTTATCGTTTGTCGAACGAATGGGAGGACGAAAGCGATCCGCAGAACGACCACCAGCGTATCAATCCCGCATCGATCATCGTCGACGCCGACCAGTCGGTGTATTTCGATCCGAACTCGCGGCTCTACGACAAGTCTGACGCGCGCTTCGCGTTCATTCGTGTTGCGATCACGCCGGACGCGTTCGAGGAGATGTTCGAAGATGCCTCCATGAGCGAGTTTCCGGAAGGTACATTCTGGAAAATGCGCGACTGGTTCACGGTCGATCAGACAGCGGTTGCGGAATATTACGAGGTCGAGGGTGATAACCGCGAGACGCTGTATGTCTGCACGCATTCATCGAGCGGCGAAGAGAAGCGCGTGTGGGCCAAGGACATGGCCGAAGGCGAGCTCGAACAGATGCGCGGTGATGGGTGGATTTGCACTCGCCAGCGTCGCCAGCGTCGCCGGGTGCACAAGTACATCCTGAGCGGCGCGGAAGTGCTCGAGGACTGCGGTGTCATTGCAGGCGATCAGATCCCGATCGTTCCGGTCTACGGCAAGCGCTACTTCGTCGAGGGCATGGAGCGCTGGGAGGGCTGCGTTCAGCCCAAGATGGACGATCAGCGGCTACACAATTCGATGCTGGGAAAACTGGCTGAAATGAACAGCTTGGCACCGCGCGAGATCCCCATTTTTGCACCGGAACAGATGACCGGCAACCTGCCTGAAATCTGGTCGAGGCTGAACATCGACCGCAAACCCTATGCCCTGGCTGAGCCGCTGCGCAACGCACAAGGTGACATCGTGGCGCAAGGCCCGCTGAGTTACCTTAAGCCGCCTGACATGCCGCCTGCGCTGGCTGCGATCATCACCTACACCGGGCAAAGCTTAAGCGACGCGTCAGCCGACGGTGCCGATGAGGTGCGCGCCAATACCAGCGCAGAGGCGATGGACATTGCGGCAACGCGTGTCGATGCAAAGTCGGGCGCATATCTCGACAACATTGCGCAGTCGGTGCAACGCGAAGGCGAGATTTATCTCGGCATGGCCAAGGAAGTTTATTCCGAGGAAGGCCGCGCCGTTGAAACCATGACCGAAGACGGTGACGATGGTGAGGCCAAACTGGTGTCTCGCTACACCGACCCGGCGACGGGTGAGAGCCGCATCGTCAACGATCTGGCCGGTGCGCGCTACAAGGTGATCGTGAGCGTTACCGAGGCGACCGCAACCCGGCGCGATAAGACCGTGCGCATGCTGATGAACGTGGCGGACGCCGCGGGCCGGATTGGCGACAATGACTTGGCCATGAAAGCCCTGCGCGTCGGACTGATGAACACGGATGGCGAAGGCTCTGACGACTTCATCGCATGGGTGCGCAGTGATCTTGTGTCGCAAGGCGTGATCGAGCCGAACGAAGACGAAAAGGCTGCGATGGAAGAGGCTGCGCAGAACGCAGAGCCCGACCCGACACAGAAGCTTGTCGAGGCTGAAGCAGCGGCGCGTGAGGCTGATGCTGCTAAGACGGCGGCTGAGATCGAAGAGACGCGAGCCGATACCCAGAAGACGCTCGAAGAGGCGATGAAGACCCGGCTTGAGCGCCTGATCATGGCTGGCAATCCCGGCGGCGCACCCAACTGAATTGCGCACCGAAAAGGGTAAATAGCCGTGCCTCAAATCCCTGCATAATCTGGCTCCTGTCGGCATCCGCTGCGCCGTGAAGCAGTGAGGCAGGAGATTGATAATGGCAGAAGAGTCGGAAGACGTACTGGAATTGGAAGACGAGCTCGAAGAGGAACAACTCGAAGAGCAAGACGACGAAGACCAGGGCGATGAAGGCGACGATTCAGAGCTGGATGACAAACTCGACGAAGAGACTGTCATCGATTTCGGCGAAGGATCAGATGGGGCAGCGCCAGCCTCAGAGGGTGAAAGCAGCACGTTTGCTGAACTGCGCAAAAGGAACCGGGAACTTGTTCACGAAAACCGTGAGCTTCGCTCCAAGGCCCCACAACCCAAAGCCATAGAGGTCGGTGAAAAGCCCACACTCGCCGGATGTGAATACGACGAGGAACGGTACGAAGCTGAACTCGATGGCTGGAAGGAGCGCAAGTCGAAGGCCGAGGCTCAAGAAGCCGAAGCAACGCAAGCGAATGAGCGTCAGCAGGCCCAATTTGCGAAGAAGGTTCAGGCCTTCGAAGCGGAAAAGGTTCAGCTTGGCGTAGCGAATTTCGATAAAATCGAGGCGGATGTCGTTTCGTCTCTTCCGACCGAAGTCACGGCTGCAATCATGCACACGGCAAAGCCTGCGGCGCTCATGGTGGCGTTGCAGCGATCGCCGGAGAAGCTTGAAGAACTCTCACAACTCGATCTCCCGCGCGCTCTCATGGAACTCGGAAAACTGGAGGACAAGGTGCAGGTTCGCAAAGGCAAATCACGCAAGGCGCAGCCTGACCGGCCCATCCAAGGCAAGACGACAAAGAGCGCAAGCAAAGAAATCGAACGGCTTGAGAAGGAAGCGGAACGCACCGGCGATCGCACTGCGCTGATCCGGGCTCGCAGGAAGCTTCGCGAACAGGCCTGACTTCAGCTTCACGCATAAAGGCAATTCAACATGGCAAATTCATTTACTAAACAAGAGCTTATCGCATTCGACAACATGGTCGAAGCGTTTGAGGACGCGCTTGTTATCGCCAAGGCGGCAACGCGTTTCGATCCGGCGTCTCGGCAAGAGGCTGTCCGTGCGCGCGATGAGTTTTGGATTCCGCAGCCCATGATCGGGCGGTCGAATGACGGCTCGGATGCGACTGGCAACTTCGGTGACGTCACTGACCTCAACGTTCCTGTCAACATCGGTTACTGGAAGCACAGCGCAAAGGCGTTCAGCGCCACGGATCTGCGCAACCAGTTTTCGCTCGATCAGTGGATGACGTCGGCGAAAGACAAGCTGGCATCGGACGTTAACACGTCGCTCTACGAAACAGTGGCGCTGCAAGGCGGCATCTTCTCGAAGGTCGGTTCTGCGGCTTCGGGCTATGATGACGTGGCTGAACTCGACGCGTTGTATTCTGAGATCGGCGTTCCTGCCGGTGAGCGCATGGCTGTTTACAGCCCGCGTGACATGAACGGTATGGCCGGCAACTTGGCTCAGCGCCAGACCGACAACAATCGCGATCGCGATGCGTACTCGCGCGCACTTGTCGGCACTGACATTGCCGGGTTCGACGTGATCAAGAACGACCAGACGATTCGCAAAACTGCGGCTGCTGGTGGTGCGACTACGGTCAATGGTGCAAACCAGCGCACCGTTCCGCAGGCAACGATCACGACTGCCAGTGGTGAGGTGAACAAGGATAACCGGTACACCGACATTGTCGTGACGTCGGCCAATTACGCGGGTATTGAGATCGGCGACGCATTCACCGTGGCGGGTGTTAATTCGGTGCATCTGATCACCAAGCAGGACACCGGCCAACTCAAGACTTTCCGCGTTGTCGGCAAGCCTGCGGCCAACACCATTCGCGTCTATCCAGCGATCATCGATGCCGCAGAGGGCTCGGATGCAAGCAAGGAATACGCGAACGTCACGGCCACTCCGGCAAACGGTGCGGCCATCACTTGGCTCAATACAACCACCGGTGCGATTAACCCGCATATGAAAGCTGGTTCGCTGCTGATCTTGCCGGGCACCTTTGAGGTCGAAGACGGCGCTGGTGTCAGCCACACGTCGTACACC
Source organism: Erythrobacter sp. S158 (assembly GCF_057364915.1). Classification (NCBI taxonomy): domain Bacteria; kingdom Pseudomonadati; phylum Pseudomonadota; class Alphaproteobacteria; order Sphingomonadales; family Erythrobacteraceae; genus Erythrobacter; species Erythrobacter sp. S158. Next base: position 259,978 of record NZ_CP200279.1, read on the forward strand.
TCCGAAGTGGGCGGCATCGAGCTTCACTACACCAAGCAGACGAACATCGACACGCTTCTGTCGAAGTGTCGCTTTGATCTTCGTTGGGGCACTGGTTTGCCGCAGCCTGAGATGTGCGGCGCGCAAATGTTCAGCCAGGCCTGATAAATCCGATGGGCGGGCTTTCGGGTCCGCCCATCTACAAAGGAGCAACACATGCAGCCTTTTGATCCAGGCAATAACCAGACGTTTTCTCAAGCCAATACCACGGGCACCGCAGGTGGATTACTCCCTGAAACAGCCAATGTCTGCGCGCTTTATAACACGAGCTCGACTGCGACTGTGTATTTCGTGGCTGTTTCTGGTGACGATGTTCCCGACGCAGTCATTCCATCTGGAAGCAATAAGGGTTCGTTCCCTGTCCCGCCGGGTCAGCTGATCCGCGTAACGGTGCCGCGAGGGCGCAAGGCTTATGCGACAATCGCCAGCGCCGCTGACGGCAACCTCCTCATTACTCCCGGCAAAGGAGACTGACGTGTCCCAATACCCCCAAATGCTCTACCGCCCGTCGCCTGATGGCGAAGTGAAGCTTGGAGACACGCTGTGCGACATCTTGGTTGTTCAGGATGAAGATGAGCATCTTGCGTCGGAAGGGTTCTACACCGCTGACGAGGTGCTTGAGGGCATCGAAGAGCTTGCCGACGAAGAGGGGCAGGATGAGCCTGATGAGGACAAAGGTGACGAAGAAGAAGGCGGCGACAGCGAACAGGGTCTCCCCCCGCTGACCAACAAGTCAAAGGCCGTCCTCCTAGAAATCGCCGCCAATGAAGGCGTTGAGATCGAGGATGGCGCGACCAACTCTCAGATTCGCGACGCAATCACGGCTCATCGCGACGCCGAGTAACCGCCATGTCTGACCTTCAGATCCCCATCCCGACAGGCCCGACGAACCGCGAGATCATCAATCGCGCCTATCGCGCGTGCGGGGTCAAGGACAGCATGTTTGCGCATACGCCCGAGGAATATGCCGACGGGCTGGAAATGCTGGCTGACATGATGGAGGAAAGCCCGTTCGACAAGCTTGGATGGCTTGGGCAAAGCGAAGGCGAGGGAAATCGCGTCGAATCCGAATCCGGCATTGCGCGCAAATATCTTCAGGTCGTCGGGCTTTGCCTTGCTGAGCGCATTGCGCCGACGATCGGTAAGACGCTGAGTCCCCACACGCTGGCAGCAAAGGCGCGATCCTATTCGCTGCTTTGTCAGCAGGTGATTGAAATTCCCGATGCGCAGTACGCGGACGGTACGCCGCGCGGCTCGGGTGCCAGGTGGCGCGAAAGCGTGGGATATGGCCCGTTCTTCGAGAACGATGGCGGCAAGGACAAAGACGAGACTTCGACCAATACCGAAACGGACCCTGTGCCGTATTCCTCCTATCCGCCGGTGTAGGCCGTGCTGCTTCGCACAGACATTGTTCCTCTTGAGCGTAATGGCAAAAAGCGTCACGGCACCATTGGCGACTTTGAGGATTTTTTCGACAGCGGAGAGGTCGAGCGCTCGGGCTGGGAGTTCGTTTCGGACAGCATTGCAGGGCAAGCTTTGACCGCCGACACTGCGGTGCAAGTGACGATTGACGCTCTGGCTTCGGGCACCGATCGCTCGCAACTGCCAAGCGGCATTTCGTCGATCTGGGATGAGAGCACAAACCTGATCGCAGGCATTCATGGTGATGCGCGCGACGTGCTCATGAACTGGACCTACACACCGTCAAGCGGGCTCGCGAGCTACCTTGATCTTTGGATCGACATTGGCGGCGGTTTCCCTCCGCTGTTTCCGCGGCGCTATGAGATCCTTGGTGGCTCTGGTGTGCCAGTGCGCGGGTTCCACAATTTCCTGTGCTTCAACGCCGCAACGTGGGCCGCGAATGGTGGCCGCATCATGGCGCAAAGTGATGGGCCAGGCACCCTGTCTGGCAAGTCGCTGCTGATCAGCGTGGAGCATCGAGCCAATGTCTGACCCGGTAGGCTTCAACGGTATTCAGGATCTGCGCGCCCGCGTTTATGATCTTGAGCAGGGTGGCGGTGTGCCCGGTCCCGCTGGTCCCCAAGGTGATCCGGGGCCGAAAGGCGATACGGGCGATACCGGGCCGCAAGGCCTAGCTGGTTCTGACGGTGCGCAAGGACTGCAGGGAGCGCCGGGCCCAGCTGGGTCTCAAGGTAAACCCGGCCCGACTGGCCCCCAAGGGCCTGCGGGCAACGATGGTGCGCCCGGTGCTGATGGCGCGACAGGTCTACAAGGCCCGGAAGGTCCGCCGGGCGCCGACGGTCAAGACGGCGCTGACGGCCTCTCGCTTGTGCAGGTCAACGCTGCAATCGCCGCCTACCTGCTCGCGAACCCGCCTGCCTCAGACGGCGGCATCTTCCCGATCTGGGCAGAAGAAAACGGTGGGCTTGCCGCTAACTCTTACGAATGGTCTTGGGGGAACGGCGCGACCGGCGCGGCTGTCGGCGTGACCATTGGTGTTCCGTGCGAGCTCATTGCGGTATCTTTTAACTCGGAGGTATTTGGCACCAGCGTTCAGGCTCTCACGCAGGTGAACGGTTCGACTATTCACACATCGCTGTTCACCTCGAATAACAGCGTCGACACGCTCTTGACGCCTGTCTCCATCCCCCTCGGCGCCCGCATCAGCTTCCGCACCGGAACGCTCGTCGGGTCTACGTCTGACGCGCGCATCTGCGCTTGGCTAAGGGTTGTCTGATGCAAGTTCCTGTTCAAACCGGCGTGCGGCTTCAGGATGGCAGCTTTGCCACCTCATACCCCATCAATCTCGAGCATCGCATCGAGCCGACCGGCGTCTCGCAGGGGCAGATTATCGTCACGCGCGGCGCGACGGTGCTTTCGACCGGGCCCGGCGTGTGCCGCGGAGGAATCTATTGGGACGGCCTCGAGTACCGTGTGATGGGCACCAAGCTGGTCAGCGTGTCAGGTTCGATCGTCACCACGCTGGGAGACGTCGACGGATCATCCCCGGTGCGCATGACATACGGTAACGAACGGCTTGCAATCGTGTCGGATGGCCGCGCGTTCTATTGGGACAAAACTGAGCTCGTCGAAATCACCGACAGCGACCTTGGCTTCGTGCTCGATGTGTCCTGGATCGATGGCTATTTCGTCTTCACCGATGGTGAATTTGCGATCGCGACCAGCCTGACCGACCCGACCGACATTGACCCGGCGCGATATGGCAGCGCGGAAACGGACCCGGACCCGCTGACGGGCGTAGAGACGTTCAACGAAGAGCTCTATCTGATTGGCCGGCACACGATACAAATTCAACGCAATGTCGGCACAGTGCCTTACCCCTTTGCCACGGTGCGCGGCGCAATGATCCCGTTTGGCTGTGTCAGCCCGACAGCCAAGGTGCAGATCGCAGGCACGCTGGCATTCGTGGGCGGTGGGCGCGAAGAGCCGCTGCGGGTGATGATTGTTACAGGCGGGACAGCGCAGCGCATCAGCGATCGTGAAATCGAGGACATGCTTGTCGACGTTGATGGTGAAATCGAGCTTGAGGCGCGCAAGTTTGGCGGCGACGAGCACTTAGTCGTTCACACCCCGAACGGCTCTGCGTCGGTCAAGATTGAAACTACCGTTACGGCGCAAACCCGGCTTTGGACGATCCTGCATTCTGGTCAGTTCGGGCCGTATCGCCCGCGTCATGCTGTTTTCGACGGGTCGCGACACACCGTCGCGGATCTTGAGAGCGATGCGCTGGGCCTGCTTACTCGGGACACGGTGCTGCATTTCGGTGAAGACGTCGATTGGCGCTTTGACGTGGGAATTCTCTACAACGAAGGCACCGGGTTGGTGTTCGAAGAGATCGAGCTTGTAGGTCAGTTTCCGCTCGATCGTGCCAGCGCAGTGTTTTGTTCTGTCACGCGCGATGGCGAGGTGTGGTCAACGGAACGCGCGCGGCAACTAACCGGGCGGCGCGAAGAGCGGTGTTTTTGGCGCCCTGGCGTGCGCATGCCCGCGATGTCGGGTGCTCGTTTCCGGGGCTGTGACCGCGTGTCGATCGCTCGGTGTGATATTCGCGGTGAGGTGTTGTCGGTATGAGCAACTTGAAGGTCGTTGAGTTTCCTTCTCTGGATTACAAAGACCCCGTGAAGGCGCTTCGAAATCTTGCTGACGAAATCGAAGAGGGTGAATTCGGAGACGTCACTTCATGCGCTGTAGCGATTTATTGCGACGAAGGCCTTGAGGTGTTTGGGAGTGGTTCCGACAGCGAAGCTCCAACAATTGCGCTCCTCTTTCAGGCTGCGTCTTTTCGGTTCGCCAAGACAATCGAACAGGGCGACACGTGACCGACCAAACCTTCTACATCTCCCGCGACATCCTGCATGTCGCATTTAGCGGCAACGATCGTGCTATTCGCCAGTTTGAAGAGATGCAGGCCAGCGTTGCAAGCACAGTCGACACGGTGTCGACGAACGTGGAGACCACGCAGCGTCTCGAGGATGCAGCGTTCATCACGCTGGGCGCAAACGCAGAGCTTCAGAACGAGCGCACGCTTGAGCTCGGTGCAGGGCTGAGTATCGACACGTCTGAGCCCGGCATCGTGAAGCTTTCGACCAACGTCTACGGCACGAGCGGCCACAACATTCAGTTCACGACCATCGGCCCGACTGCGGTGCAAATCCCCCCGGTCGGCACACTGGCGACGCAAGGGCAGGCGGAAACGCTGTTCAAGAAGACGTTGGACCGCCCAAAGATGGCACTGGTCGGCGATTTTGCCGATGACACTGCGGCGGCTGCGGGCGGTGTCGAGATCGGTGAAACATACCGCAATGGCTCGGTTTTGCAGATGCGTGTGACCTGAAAAGGGTAAATAGCAAGGCCTTTCCATTGCTGCGAAAACCTGTGTTGCGAGCGCAACTATCAGGTGAGGCATGGGCCTTTTTTCAGCAATTGGGAGTCTTGCGGGTGGCTTGCTCGGCGGCGGGTCGAGCAGCAAGGGTGCGCGCATCGCGGCTGAATCGCAAGAGCGCATCGCAAATCAGGCCATCGCTGAAGAGCGCCGACAGTTTGATCTGACGCGCGACGATTTTGCCAGTGAACAGGCGCTTGGCGAAGATTCCATCGCCGCATATCGCCGTCTTGTGGGCCTTGATGGCAGTGACGCTCAAGCCGAAGAAATCGCCGCTCTGCGCGCCTCCCCCCTTTATCAAACACTGTTCGACAGCGGCCTTGAAGCCAATCTCGCCGCGGCAAGCGCGACCGGCGGTCTTCGCAGCGGCAACACGGATGAAGCGCTCGCACGGTTCGGTTCAGACACGCTTACGCAGGTTCTTCGCCAGCAACTCGGTGACTATGCAGCGGGCATCAGTGTTGGCACAGGCTCTGATGCTGCGCTTGGCAATTTCGGCGCGGGCGCGGTCGCGCGCTCCAACGCGCAGCGCAACGCGATCGGCAATGCACAAGCACAAAGCGCTCTCATTCGCGGCGGTGTAAACGCGCAGAACTTTGCCAATGTCGGCACTGCTCTCGGCGCCGCCCTCGACAAGATCAAGTTCTGATGCGCGGCGGTTTCGTTCCTCAGGTCAACTATGCGGGCGTACTTCGCGCAGGGCAAAGCCTTGTCCCGGATCTGCGCCAAATGATGCTGCAAGACGCGGTCATCGAGCAGCGGAACAAAGAGTTCGAAATGCGCGAGCAGGCTTTGCAGGTGCAATTGCGCGCAGCTGAGCAGAAACAAGCGCGCGAACAGGCATTCATCGAAGATCGTGACGCGGTGCTGCGCAGCCCGACACCGGAAAACATTTTTCAGCTTCAGGCGCGTTATCCTGAAATGTCGGAAGGCGTCGTCAAAGCGTTCGAAGGTCTCGATGAGCGCGCACGCCGCGGCGAACTGACCGCGATGGGTGCAATTTTTCAAAACGCTCGCGCAGGAAATACCGAGCGCGCCGCAGGATTGTTGCGCGAACGTGTCGAGGCTGACCGGGCGGCGGGTCAGGAAGACCCAAACGACGTTGCGCTACTCGATGCGCTCGAAAGCGGCGATCCGGTGCAGATCCGCGCTGCGACAGGTGTGATCGGCATGCAGCTTGCCGCGCTCACCGGCGACAAGTTCGGCGAGAATTACGCCCGGTTCGATGAAGACATCACGCAGACCGAGCGTCTTGCGCGCGAAGCTGAGCAGCGTGGCGACACAGCGGCGGCGGCTCGCATTCGCGAAAACGCTTCCGATCCTCTCATTCAAATCACCGGCCCTGCCGGGACGTCCATTATTCCACGCAGTCAGGCGCTCGGGCCTGGTGCAAAACCGAGGGGAGGTGATCAAAGCGGTTCGGGTGTGGGGCTTTCGGGTCCGGCGCTTGGCTCATTCATCGAAGAAACGGCGGTCAACGCCGTACCGGGACTGCGCACCACAAGTCGCGCGCGGACGCCGGAACGAAACCGTCAAGTCGGCGGTACGGCGAGCAGCTACCACCTCACAGACGAAGCGCGGGACTTCGTGCCACCTTCCGGCATGTCGATGGGGCAGTTTCATCAGCGGCTCAAGACCGCATACGGCCCCGGCTTCGACGTCATCAATGAGGGCGACCACGTTCATGTCGAGCCTTCGGTTCGGCCCGGTAGCGTTGTGCGTGTGCGCAGCGTCCAGGAGGCTCGCAAACTCCCGCCCGGCACCGAGTTTGTCGCCCCTGATGGTCGTCGCATGAGGGTTCCGGCACGATGAGCACGCAAGATCCTTGGGCGGAATTCGAAATTGTCGCCGAACCGGCGCCGACGCAGGGCGGGTTCATCGCTGCGCCGGGCGCGGCGGAAGAGCGTGCGCGTGATGCTCGGCAAGAGCAGCGTGAAGATGTTCGGCTTGATCTGGCAGTTCAAAAAGCCAATCGAGAAGCACAGGAAACCAGCCTGACCCCGGCGCAAAAGGCCGTCGACAACAAGTTTGCCGAAACCTACGTCGAGTGGGCGGTTGATGGTGGCCGCGCAGACTATCAGAAGAACCGCAGCCAGCTTCAGGAGGTCGTTCAGGCGCTGCGCGCTGGCCAAGACCTAACCGGCCCAATCACCGGCAACGTACCGGACATGGTGCGCGCCTTCACCAATCCGGAATCAATTGCGGCGCGTGACGCGGTTGAAGAGGTTGTGCAGCGGAACCTTCGCCTGATCCTTGGCGCGCAGTTCACCAACGACGAAGGTAAGCGCCTCATCGCGCGCGCCTACAACCAGACGCAGAGCGAGGCGGAGAACGCCAAGCGTCTGGAACGCCTTCTCACACAGATCGATGAAGCCGCAGCGGCCAAGAATGCGGCAGCAGAATACTACGAGCAAAACGGCACGCTCGCAGGTTTTCAGGGTGCAACGCCAACGCTCACCGATTTTGAGCGCGCGATCGACGGCGAAGTTACCCGCGCCCCGCAGCGCGACGCAGCGCCCGCCATTGTCGAGGATGGTGCGCCGCAGCTCACACAGCAAGACCGCGACATTGCCTCGCGCATTCAATCGGCGTGGGACAGCGGCGCGTCGCTCGAAGAGCTCGACCAGATCGCAGCGGAAGTTGGTCGCGACCCGATTTCGAGCACGCCGGGGATCGAGCAGTACCTTGAGCGCCGCGCAAATGGCGGAACGGTGCAGTGGCAACCAAGCCCCGGCACTGAACGCAGCGCGCTCAATGATGCGGCGGAAAATCTGCGCGGTGTACTTGGCGAAACCGGATCTGCGTTTGCAGTGGGTGCCGCAAATGCACTCACCGCAGGCACAATTGACGAAATGGCAGGCGGCGATGCGCAGGCAGTCAAGGACGCGCTGCGTGAAGAATCGCCGATTGCATCGTTTGCCGGTGAGGTTGCGGGCGGGGTTGGAGCAATGGTTCCAGCGGCAAAGTTGGCAGGGCTCGCCGGTCGCAGCGCGCTTGCCGGTGAGGTAACTTACGGCGCGGCATATGGCGCTGGCGAAAACAATGAAGATCGCACGCTTGGCGCAGTAGCAGGCGGAACGGGCGCATTTGTCGGTAACAAGATCGGCAATGCCATAGTGAGCCGGTTCCGCAATCGCGGCGGCGCGGCGGCAAGCGAGGCAGCAAGCGAAACTGTCGAAGAGGCGACAGAAGAGGTTGCTGACCAGGTTGCGCCGAACCTCACCCCAGCTGAAAAATATGAGCGTGCGCAGCGCTACGGCATTGACCTTTCGATCGGCGATGTGCGCGGCCAAGGCGCCAAAATTGTCGAGCGCACGCTGGACAACATGCCCGGTGGCGGGTCGGTCACGCAGGCTGCACGCAATCGTACCGGCGCGCAGGTTGATGATGCGGTTGAAAGCGTCGCGGGCGACTATGGTGCCGCATCTGGATCGGAAGCGACGGGCGAGGCGCTACAGCGCGGCGCGAGGCGCTGGATTGAACGCGCGAAAGGCTCAAAGGATAACCCGCTTGATCGCGGTGTGGTCGGCAAGGCTTATGACGCAATCCCCATTGGCCGCAATGCGCCAGCGCAGATCGACAACACGGTTGCCGCGCTCGAGGAAGTTAACGAGCAGTTCGCCAGCAATCCGGCGCTGCAAAACCTCATGGGAGACCCGAAGGCCTCGCGGCTACTTGGGGCCCTTTCGCCCGCAAACGATGCCGCTGAACCCCTTGCTGATGCTGTGGCGCGCGATGCGCCTGGCCTTCTGCGCGACAGCCGCGTCAAGGCAATGTTCGACGCTTTTGAGGATCGCGGCGGCGACCTAAGCTGGTCGGATCTGAAAGCCCTGCGCAGCGCGGTTGGCGAAGACATGGGTCCGCTGCGCATCGGTGCGCAGGACGCCCGCCAAAGCACTCTTGCCCGGCTCTATGGTGCGCTGAGCGAAGACATGCGGGCCACGGCGGCTGCGAAGGGTCCGCGCGCACTTGCGGCTTTTGAGCGCGCGAATACGCTAAACCGTCAAGTCGAGACGCGCATTCAGGATACGCTTTCGGTTGTGCTTGGCCGCGACGGTATGCAGGCGCCAGAACGTGCGGCGCAGAAGCTGCGCGCCATGGTCACAAGCGGCAAAGCCACGACCGACATGAAAACGCTTGCCGAGTTGCGCAAGTCGATTCCCAACTCGGAATGGAATGAAGTCGCATCGGGCATGATCCGCCTCATGGGCCAGCCTGCGAACAGCGAAGGCCGCGATTTCAGCGCCGCCACGTTTGTTCGCACCTTCAAAGACATGACGCCCAAGGCGAAAAACCTGCTGTTTGGCGGCGGCAATTCCGCGCTACGAGCGCGGCTCGATGAATTTGCCGAAGTGGTGGGCGACATTGCCGCATCAGACGGCACCCGCAACACCTCGAATACGGGTATGGTCGTGACGGGCGCTCTCGGGCTCACCGGCGGCTTTCAGACTCTCGCAGCCCAGACTGTTGGATCATACGGCCTTGCACGTCTTTGGACGCATCCGCCGTTCGTGCGCTGGGCAACCGGCTTCGCAAAAATGCAGCGCGGCGCGGCTCGCAACAACACGCAGCCCAGCGCTGAAGCGGTGGAAGGTCAGCTTGAACACCTGAACCGCCTAGCGCGCGCTCAGGGCCCGATCAGCGCAGATGTGATCCTGTTCCGGGATTATCTGACCGACGCCGTAGCGCAGTCGCCGCAGCGCCTTGCTGCCGAACCTACGGCAGTCGACCCCCAGACAGGACAAACGCCACCGTCGGGAGAAACCACCACAGTAGAGGTGCCGCGATGATCCGCCAAATTACACGCATCGGGAGATCGTACCCATGAGCCAACGCGTCGGCAATCCCTTTGCGCCGTTTCTCGATCGCCGCGGACTTCCGCTTACCGGCACGCTGTATCTCGGCGAAGTCGGTAAAGATCCCGAAGTCGATCCGATCGATGCGTTCTTTGATGGCGAACTAACGATCGCCGCGCCGCAGCCCATCACGGTTGTCGGTGGATTTCCGCGCAAATCGGGTAATCCGTCGCTCGTTTTTGTTGCCGGAACCGAATTCTCGATGCGGGCCCGTGACGAGGATGGTGGCGAGGTGTTCTACATCGCGAACGCTGCGCTAGACGCAAATCAGTTTCAGCCCTTCGATAGCGACCTGGCTGCAATTGCGGCTCTCAGCACCACGTCTTACGGGCGCGCGCTACTCACTCTGGCTGATTCAGCTTCTCTGCGCGCCTACGCCGGGGTGACGAACGATCTCCCCCTCACCGGCGGCACGATGACCGGCTCGATCCTGCGGAATGCAGCGGGCGCGCATGTCTACATGGCAAGCGCGGCTTTCACGAACGCGCGCATTTTCATCACCGAAAACGGCGCATCTGATCCGCGCACGCAGCCCGGCGACATCTGGTTCGAAAAGGAGCCTGTCTGATGATCGGGGTTCGTGACACCTCTGGCAATTCGGACATTGCACGCGTTGCGTTTCAAGACGCTGCGGGCAAGTCAGACATTGCCCGGATTTCAGTTCTGACCAGCACAGGCGACGCGGTCATTTTCGACAGCGCCCCCTTGGCAGATGCGCTTTCGGTCAGTGCCAACCCGCCTAACGCGGTCGGGGCAGATGGGTCGGCTGCAGATATATCGATCGAAACCAACAGCGTCACGGTCACCGCGACGGGCGGGACCGCACCTTACAGCTATGCATGGACGCAAATCGGCCTTGAGGCTGACTGGACGATCAATTCGCCTGCGTCGCGCACCACAAACTTTTCACGCCAGAACGTGCCCGCAGGGGCCGATGGCGAAAACGACTTTCGCTGCACTGTCACTGACGACCGAGGCCGAACGGGTCAGGTCAATGTGAGCGCGCGCGTCTACAACTACGGAGATGTTTTCTGATGACTACGCAGATCAGCGGAAACGTCACTGACCAGAACGATGTTCCTGTCGTCGGGGCGCAAATCTTCGTGTTCGACAATGGCGTGCTTGCCGCGAGCCTTCAGGATGCGTCGGGCAACGCGATGGCGAACCCGATCGCGTCGGGCGCAGATGGTTTTTACGAGACGTTTGGAGCGGGTGTCGGCCCGTTCGTTCTCGAGGTCTTTTTCGGTGGTCGGCTGCGCTATCGTAAATCGGTCGCGGTCCTGCCGACGCTGCAAGATCTGGCAACGTCAGTTGAGGCATATGCCGGACCGATCGTCAACAGCATTGCAGACGGTGAAGCGGCCACCACCGAGGGTCAAGGCTTTCAGGTCCGCAGCGGCTCCGCTTTGCAGCCTTACGCGCGCACGGCGTCTGGATCAGAGGCCCTTGACCCGCTTGCCACCAGCGCGAACCTCTCGGCAGCAGTTGCGGCAAGTGAGGCGGGCTTTGCAGCATCGGGTGGTTCGGCGCTTGTCGGCTTTGGAATGCGCACGGTCGAGCAGAAGCTTAGCGAGACTGTCACCGTCACCGACAAAGGCGCGGTGGGCGATGGTGTGAAGAGCACAACCGGCGTTGCGACTGCCAGCGATGCGACGTTCACCGATACGAACGCCGCTTTCGTCTCGGGTGACGTTGGCAAGGCCATCGTAATCGGCAAGGCTGGCACGGGCGGCGCGGAGCTCACCACCACAATTGCGGCAGTGAATTCGGCAACCTCGATCGAACTGACAGATGCGGCCTTGACGACCGTGGCGTCCAATGCGCGCTATGCCTACGGCACCGACAGTTTCGCAGCGTTCGACGCGGCGTTCGGTCAGGTCGATGCCGCGGGCGGCGGTGAGGTAATCGTTCCTCCAGGAAACTACTTTCTGAGCGACACACTCAAGTCAGGCGCAAACACCACGTTTCGGCTAGAAAACGGCGCGGTTCTTTTCAAGGGTCACCGCAATTCGTTTTACACCAATGGGCGGGGCTTCACTACGTCCTCGGACATTACGGCCTATCAGGGGAACGGCAATGTCGAGGTTATCGGTGGCATTTGGGAGGGATACGCTGCGGGGATCTACGATGGTTACACCACTCTAGCCCTTGGCTTTGGCACGCGCCTTCGTGTGACCGGCGCACAGTTCATGGACAGTATTGGCGATGGTCACTGCGTGGACATGTCAGTGTGTGATGATGTGGAGTTCCGCAACTGCAAATTCCTTGGCTACGCGCTCAACAACGACATCACTGACACGGCTGAGATCATTCAGCTCGATCACAACGTGCCGAGCACCTTCCCTTATTTCGGCCTTTACAAGCGCAAGCAGAACAAGAACATTCGGGTGCTCTACTGCGAGTTCGGTCCGAATCCGGAAAACGACGATGTAAACTTCGGTGCGCCGCATGTCGCGGTAGGTGCTCATGGCTCGGTGCAGGGCGAGTTTCCCGAAGACATCATCATCGAAGGCAACATTTTCGATAGCTGCGTTTTCGCGGCTGTTCGCGTGTGGAAGTGGAAGAACTCCAAGATCATCAACAACACGTTCAAGGACGGCGTTGGGCAGGATATTCAGATCACTGCAACCCCGGCAGGCTCCACGAGCTCAGAAGACGTCAACGGGGTCCAGACCAATCAGGCTGAAGCATCCTGTGGCATCACGATTGCCGAGAACTTCTTCGATACCAACGGTACGAACTCAATTCTGCTGTCTGACGTAACGCTCGGCACCGACACGACCATCCGCCACGAAGATGTCGCGATCACCAAGAACCACTTCCGGGATTGTGTGGGCGATTGCATTGACGCACGCAGTACACGCGGTCTGGTGGTGAGTGATAACTACGGCTCAAACCTTGACCGCCTGATGATTGCGGGTGGGACCATCACCAATGAAGACATGGTGGTCAGCGGTAACAAGGGACTGACGCTAAGCAACTCCACCGCGGCCATAGCGATCAACGCGGCTCGTGACTTCAGCGTCACCGGCAACATTCTGAAGGACATGCAGGCGCGAGGTATTCTCGTGACGGGAACCTCTTTGCGCGGCGTTGTCTCGGGCAACATGCTCACCGACTTCGGGCTTGGCGCAAATCAGCCCGGCATTGTGGTGCAGGACAACTCCGAGGACGTGGTTGTTTCAGGCAACAACTGCCAGGCAGTGAACAGCACCAATACTGACGAGGACATTCTGGCGACCGATACTTGCTCGCGGGTCGATGTGTTCGACAATCTGAGCAACACGGGAAACACGCCTGTCTTGCATGACACGCCGGGGGGCATAGCAAAGACAAGGGGCACAGGAACGCCAGAAGGGGTCGTTACGGCCCGGATCGGATCGCAATACGCCCGACTTGACGGCGGCGCTGGAACGTCCCTGTACATCAAAGAGAGCGGGACCGGAAACACCGGTTGGAGCGCGAAATAATGCTGGCGCTCGGTTCACTTGGCCTCGGCCTCTCGCCTCGCCCCATCCTTGGCGCGGTTGTCCCGTCACTTCCCGATCCTGACTTTATCGTCACAAACGACGCTGAATGGGACACGGTTTTTGCCAATACGGCAGCGACCCTGTCAGGCGCGATTGTCGAGGTTCAAGGCTCAAACTTCACGCAGCGCGTCATCGACGGGAAAGACATGAGCGCGGTGGGCGCTCCGCTGGTTATTCGCGGCCAGAACGCATCTGCCCAAATCCCGTCGATTGAGCTTCGCGGCACGACGCGGGGCATCGACTTCGACAACCTGCACTTCCAGATGACGGGCTGGCCAGCAGATCACACCGGATGCCTAGAATTAGGTACCGGGACGTTTGGCAAGCTGCGTTTTCTCAACGGGACTACCTTTCGTCATGGCTATGGCGCGGGTCTGGCTGACTTTACCACCGATGCCACCCTGCCTGAATATGACCGCATCGGCAATGTGCAGACCGCAACTACGACCAGCACGACTTATGCGCTGACATGGAAGGACGCGAGCGGCCCTGATGGCTGGATTGAGTTCTTTAATCGAGGCACCGAGACGGCTCACGTTGTTGTCGGCGGTTCGGGTGTCACGGCCACCACTGGCGATACGTCTGTAGCGCCCGGCGCAAGGCGTCGCATTCAAGGCCTTGTGCCTGCAACGGACACGCATTTCGCTATCATCACCGCTTCAGGGACAAGCGAAGTCAACGCCCGCACGGAGATTGGTCTCTCTGCTTATCTCGGCAGTGCTTTCCAACAAGAGGGCGGCGCTGTTCTTGAGGACATTGAGTTCTACGATTGCGTGTTCCGCGACCTGTCGAACGGTATGAAGGGCCTCAAGCCCACAGTTCGCGCCGTGGTGATGGATTGTGACTTCGACCGCATGTATCAGGACGTCATTGCGCTTAGCCCCCCACCGGGTGCGGCGCTTTACATGTTCCGCAACCTCGAATGCCTGCCCTTTGCGCGCACTGGCATTGCAGAGGACTTGGACGGTGACGCCCGCGACCCGCACGGCGACCAGTTTCAGATCTTCAACAACGTGCCGGGCGGTACGGTTGGCCCGATCTATTACGCAGGCAACCGCGTTCGCCTGACGCCGCGCCGTATTGGCGTGAAAAACCAAGGCATCTTTGTCTCAGACAACGACTTCGACCCAAGCTTCACCAACCAGTATTACATCTCCACCATGCAAATTGGCGGTGCGGGGCGCGCCCTGTCGATTGGCGAGGAAGGCACGGCCTTCAAGGTGCGCGATGCGTTCGTTTACGGCGCAACCATCTTTGATGGCCGGGACATTACCTCCGATAGCCCGTCTGTCATTATCGACCACGACGACGATGGCACGGTCTATGTCGGCAACACGATTGCGACCAACTTCAACGAGACCGACGCGCCGTTCTTGCAGGATGGTAACTTCGTTCTGGGCGACGCAGCAAGCCGTGCAGCCGTTCTACCAAACCTTGCGGACCTTTCAGCCGCAACCACTCGCACGGCCATTGAGAGCGCGATTACGACAGCCGTAGAGGGTCTTGGGATCGGTGCGGTTGCCTCTCGCGATGGGGTTGATTGGACAACGACCGATTACACGCAAGTCATTCAGTGGGAAAACCTGCCGAGCGGCGTGCACTGGAACACGCTTTCCGGGCAGGCTGCAAGCACGGTCATTGAATTGCCGCTGCGCAAGATTTTGAACGAGCTTACCAGCCAGACTGTCAGCGTCGGTGCTGGCACGGAATGGCGTTCGGTTGATACCGATGGCATTACCGAGGTTCAGGCATGGACCACGGCCAGCGGGACGATTGACCACGACCAGTTCATCCAAATTCGCCGCACAAGTTCAGCGACCAGCGGTGCAAGCGTTACGGCATCTGTCACCATTAACGGCTTTGAGCAGACCGTCTCGATTGTCACCACGCTTGCCCCGACTGCATGGCTGGAACAGGGCGCGACTACGGGTTACTTCCAAGACACGGCCAATGTTCCCGCTTCTACAAACCGCCTGACAGCGCGGGGGCTGTTCTACCACCCCACATCTGTTCCGAACACCGTCAACTTGTATGCTCAGATTAGCACGGGTTGCGACTTGGTTGTGCGCTCTGACGGTTCGCTTGAGGCGACGATTGAAGATGGCACAGGTGCGAGGGTGGCGACACTCTTGCCGGTTGCTCCTGCGGGGACAGTCGTGGCCGACAAGTGGCAGGAAGTTGAGTTCGACGTTGACATGACCGCCGAGGAGGTCCGTTTGACTGTGGATGGCAGTCTGACCACAACGCCGTTCACCAATCCCGGCAATGGCGTATTGCAGTCGAACCGGGCCTTTATCTTCCTTGCGAAGGCAAATGGCAACACCCCCGTCCCGACAGGCACGCGCATTGCTGACCTCCGGGTCGATTTCAACGGCTCGCTTCACAAGGCCATCAGCAATGATGCCAGCGTCGTGAACGCGAATGCAGACACTTGGAAGCGTGGCGGCAACTTCACGCAGGGCGGCACGCCGTGACGCTCAGTTCTCTTAGCGCGAAGGCCACAGCCGTTACCGCAATTCTTGCGCTTCTCGCGATGACTGGCACTGGCGTCTGGTGGTTTATCGAATGGCGCGTGCAGGAGTACATCAAGACCGTCGCCAATCCGCGCCCGACGCGCTGCTCGTCAATCCCTGGCACCGGTCATGTTATCCGGCCCGCGCCTCCCGGGGACTTCGCCTCAATTACATTGAACAATGTGCGCCGACTGCGCGATGATTGCGGAAAGCCACAGGTGACGGGGACCATCATTAATGGTGATGGGGTGCTGCGGCGCTCGCGCCTAAGCTTTGACGGCATCGAGCTTCCGGTCGGGGTGCACAATCTGACCTACGAGTTTGAGGTTCCAATCAGGGCAACGCCGGGACTCGCAGTGTTTCAGGTGCGCGTAAACTATCCTGATGCGCCAGATGGCACCCAAAGTTTCGACAGCCCGCAGGTGCCGTTCGTTATTCCAGAGCGCACGAATTTTGAGCCAATCAATCCGGCACCGGGTCAATGAGACTGCTGGTGCTGCTCCTGCTGCTGGCAGGCTGCGCTCACTATCGCCTGACGGACGCCAAGCTTGCGCCGCTTCCATGCACGGCGCGCCCGTTTGTGTGGCCTCGCGCCGATCTTTCCCTTTCCGTGCCCAAGGAGGGAATGTGCTTCACCGGGCAGTTTGAGGAATTGCCATGAGCAAACAACTTTGGCGGCGCATCCAAGAGCATGTCGGCGCAAGCCCTGATGGCATCCCCGGCCCGAACACTGCGCGTCTGATCGCCAGCAAGTTTGGCCTCGACACACCCGCCAAGCCTAAACCCGGCGCGGCTGTGACGGGCAGTGGCAAGAACATCAAGCGCATTGTCATTCACTGCGTCGCCACGCCTGAAGGTAAGGACTTCGACGTCAACGATATTAAGCGCTGGCACACCGATCCTAAACCGCAAGGGCGCGGTTGGTCGCGCATTGGCTACCACTACATCATCAAGCTGGATGGGACGGTCCAGAGGGGCCTTCCTGAGAGCCGTGTGGGCATCCATGTGAGAGGCCGCAACACTGGTTCAATTGGTGTTGTCTATATCGGCGGTGTGGACGCAAGCGGTCGCGCAAAAGACACTCGCACGGATGCGCAAAAGAAGGCCATGGAAGATCTTGTGCGCAAGCTGGCGAAGGCCTACCCGAAAGCCGAGGTTCTAGGTCACCGCGACCATGTGGGCGTAGCAAAGGCCTGCCCTAGCTTCGATGCGCGGGCCTGGTGGAGGTCGGTCAAATGACCGTTCAGGCCGACACACGCCGCGCCATCCGCACCACGGTTCACACCGTCGGGGCTCTGGTGATGCTGGCGTTCCTTGGCTGGATCATCTGGAAAGCCGAGGGCGGGCAGTTGACGCTAATCGGCCTTGGCCTTGTCGCCATCCTGTTTGTGCGCGAGCTCCTGCACGGGTTCGAGAACATTCAAGCGCGGCGGTTGTCGTTCGGTGCAAGCACTGACGGCATTACAGGGGAGATTGAGCGATGATGGGCTTCCTCAAGGGCCTCACCCTCACTGGTCGAATTGTCGCAACCCTGATCGCCGTAGCCGTCGCTGTGGGGCTCTATCTGGCCGTCAGAGCATGGTTCATCGGTGATACGAAGGTCGAAGCTGACGTAGCCACAGAACAGGCTGGGGCCGCAATTGAAAGCGGCGAAGATGCCGTGGAGACAGTCGGCGAAAACCAAGCCGCGGCTGAAGACACGCAAAAGACAGTAGAAGGAGTGCAAGACAATGTCGATCAAGCACCTGATAGCGATTCCGCTGATCGCGCTGGCCGTGACGGGCTGTGCATCAACTTCGGTATTTGCAACAAAAAGTGACTGTTCGCAGCTTGTCCCGAGTTCTTGGCGGACCGGCGTCCCCAATGCTCCTGCCCCCGCATCTACCGAGGATCAACTTGAACGTCTCAAAGAGTGGATCAATTTCGGTGTTGCGCAGACTGGGCAGCTGCAAATCGCCAACTCGCGCACCGATGACGCCATCGGCATAATCGAGCGTTGCGAGGAACGCGATCGCCAGGCTATCGAGAGCGCCCGACCCAAGTTCCTCGGGATATTTTGACGCCTGCGAGTTGATTATTCCTATGCTGGATGAGGGTTAGGCTGCGAAGACCATTTTCTCACAGTCATTGCCGTGATGCTTCACGTACACTGCCGAGACACCTTCAGTGTCTAGTACGTCCCGCGACAGCTTGATGAGCCCGTCGCCCGGATTGGATGCCTGACCGAACTTCGCAAACTTTCCGTCGCCATATTCGATGCGCCATTTCACCGGCCCACCGTGCAGGAGGCTGGCTTTTACAAAGGCAGGTGCGGGGAAGTCGTCCGTGTCGTTTGCGTTCATCATTCATTCCTTTCCGAAAGCGATTGAAACCGTAAGGTCGAGACGCAGGCTCGGTGCGATAGCATGAAAGCGCGGTGCGAAGCATTCGGCCTAACGCTTTTCTTTCCATGTGTATCCGCAGTTAAGGCATTCAAGCTCGACAATACGCCGTCTTAGGGTTTGATGACCCATGACATAGGCTCCGCGATGGTCACGCAGGCGGCAAAGTATCCGCTTCCACATACTTATTCCTTTTGTTCTAACCTAGTAATTCCATCACCACTTGATGCGCTAATTCATCCCATCTTTCTGCTTCATCTGGTAGTGTCTCTGGCATATCTGCTACAGTTTGAAAGGCGGCATCTATTTGCGGGTGGTCGTTGTGTTCGCGCCATTGCTCGATACCTTTTCGAAACTCAAGCCAGTGTACCCGGTCTACTGCTTTAAACGGACCTATTGCGTCTATATGGGATATGGCTTGCCAGAGGGTCATGCAGGCGCTTTGCTGTAGAACTTGCGCAGATCGTTGCGTTGATGCTCAAGCGCCTCCTCAGCAACCTCGCAATGTTGCTGTATGTGCCAAGCAAGGCCCGGAATATCGAAGTCCTTTTCGCCGCAAAACGGGCAGGCAGGGCAGTCTCGATCCCAAATTTCATGGCGCATCATTCATTCCTTTCCGAAAGCGATTGAAACCGTAAGGTCGAGACGCAGGCTCGGTGCGATAGCATGAAAGCGCGGTGCGAAGCATTCGGCCATCATGGGATCGTATTGGTGTTAAACTCGGCATCAAACAGGATGCGCTGCACTGTGTCTTCGGGAAAACGACTGTCGTAGCTCACCTTCTTAAAGCCGCGCCCACCGCACGCCCTACACTTGCGCGTCAGACCGAAAATCACAGGCATTCGGCCCGTCTCTCCGCAGGGGTGGCAGGGCACAATCTTCTCAATGTATCGGTCCATCATCATTCTCCGAAAACCATATATCCAAGCCAGACACACCACCACACGAAGGCAAAAGTAAGCAGGCCTATAGAGCCTACTGATCGCCTCACTTCGTGTAAGCCGCAATCATAGCGGTGTAGCAATCAATCGAAGCGTCGTAGTTGGCCATTTTCCGCATGTGATCTTCGGTGATGGCTTCAGCGCCAGCCAGCTTCATGTCGCTAGTCGGCTCTACAGGGACAACAGCAAAACCAACGTCTTTGAGGGCTTCTAGGGCTGCTTGAGCGCACCACTCCCAATGGGTGTAGTTTGGCTTGCCAGACAGTATGCACTTTGCGTCGGGATCGCTTTCGTCCTCAACTGCAATGCGGCGCGCAATCGTTTCAATCACGTCACTCATCCTCAAATATCCTTTACAGTAGGTGGGGGTGGGAGAGCCTGAAAGTGTGTGGGCTCATGCCAAGCCCATTCGTCGTGAGCCTCCTGGTCGCCTTGCCAACCTTCCTCACCCCAATGCGAGCGCCAAGACGCCATGGTGATGTGAGGGAACGGCAATTCTAAATCCGGGTTGCTGTCCCAAAAGTAAGTTCCTCCGTAGATCAGAACGGCTGTCCCATCCTTGGGTGCTTCCGAGATTGGCTTCCATCCATCTTCACTCATTAGACTGTCCCTTCATGTGATCGCCGCGCTCGATTGCGTCTGCTGCGTCATCAAAACACGTTGCTACCGTGTTGGCCTCGCCGCCCCTGTAGTAAGCGTCGGACTTTTCGCGCAGCCATTCGACTATCTGCTCTCTCTCACTCATTAGATGCATCTCCATTGGTTAGGCGGGCAGGCCAAAGTCGGCTCCGACAGCGTATCGCGTGGCGCTGGGAGGAAAGATGTCACCGCGAACCATGGCGCGGGGCCTTGCGGGGCGTACCTTGCTGTCCCACTTTTTGGCATAATCTCGAATGCATTTTGCTGCGTCGAAGTAGCCTGCCTGACGCGCAAGCTCGGCTGCAGCGCCCATGCCAACAGAAACACCCAACACCATCTGTTCATGCTGCTCAGCTTTATTCGCCATATGTTCGCGTTCCATTAGATGCGGTAAAACTGCGGTAAATTCGGTCGATGTTCCGCGTTCATTCGCGCCGTGTTCCGCCATTTGGAACATTGCGAACCGCGAATTCCTGCGGTTTTCAAGCCAGTGCATAGCCTTCCCAAGCTTAAGACGAGGGTTCGATTCCCTTCACCCGCTCCACGCCCTCTCAGCAGACTTCCTATTTCGGCGGCATTCTGATTGCGCCGTCCAGGCGGAACTGGTGACCGTTGATGTAGGAATTGCGCGCGATCTCGCAGATAAGCGAGGCGAATTCTTCCGGTTCGCCGAGGCGCTTTGGGAAAGGGACGCTCGCGTTGAGTTGGTCCCACATCTGCGGATTGCGATCCTTCATCCCGAGCATCAGCGGAGTCGCAAATATGCCGGGCATGACCGAGTTCACCCGGATGCCAAGGTCCATCAGGTCACGGGCCATCGGGAGCACCAAGCCGTTTACCCCGGATTTGCATGATCCATAGATAACCTGTCCGATCTGGCCATCCTGCGCCGCCACGCTGGCCGTGAGCGTGATCGACCCGCGCTCACCGTCATCATTGAGCGGCTCTGCATTTGCCATCCCGAGGGCCGAGATGCTCGCGACCCGGTAGCTCGTCACCAAGATGCCTTCGGCGCCAAACGCGAAGTCTTCAGTGGGCAGGCGCTTATATCCGGCGGTTTCCTTGTCCCAGCCAAGCGTCTTGCCGCGCCTGGATGCCATGGCACAGTGCACTGTCACCCGTTCCTGACCATTGGCTGCGCGCGCGGCGGCGAAACCGGCTTCGACGCTGTCCTCATCCATGATGTCGACATGGTGGAAAGTCCCGCCGATCGCGGCAGCGTGTTCTTCACCCGACTCATCATTGATATCGAAGATCGCCACCTTGAGCCCGGCTTCGGCAAGTGCCGCAGCGCTCGCCCGGCCAAGTCCTGATGCGCCGCCCGTTACAACTGCTGCCATTCCCGTTTCGAGTTTCATCGCTCGCCTCTCCCTGTTGGTATCTGGCTTTGCCTACGCGCCATAACCGGTCATGGCTAGCGGCATGAGATAGTGCAACATGGACCGCATGTTACACGGTCCTGGAGGCAAAATACCCGCCTTCCCCAAGGCGAGTGACAGTCGGGCAAAACTGTCGGAAAACCAGGGCATAGCGAGACACTTAACGCAATGTTGGCGAGTAGGAAAACGACGCTTTTCGTGGACCTTGTAAAGGAAGCGCGCACCGCGTCTTGCCAAGCGACTGGCGCACCCCGGCAACAATGCTAGAGCACTCGGATGGACGCCTTCCTTCTAGCCATGATCCTCACTTTCGTGATCGCTTTCGGCGGGCGAGAGCAGAGCATTGTCGCGCTCTTTTCGTTGCAGCTTGACCGAAATGTACCACTGCTCTTGATCGCCGGCGCATGCGCCATCGCGAGCGCTGCCGTCATGGCCTATGCGGGCGCGAGCATTGCTGCGATCCTGCCACGGCGCGCTGCAGAGATGCTGGTCGCGTTCGCGCTCGCGCTTGCTGCTTTCGAACTGGCGTGGCCGGTTAAGCTCAAGCGAATGAAAGAGCCGACCCGCTCCTATGTCGCAATCGGAGCGGTGCTTGTGTTTCGCCAGATTGGCGACGCTGCGCGGTTCGTGATATTTGCGCTCGCCGCTTGGGCGATCTACCCGACGACCGCATTGCTTGGCGGAGCCGTTGGAGGAGTTGCGGCGATTGGGCTTGGATGGGGTCTGGGCCTTGATCGACTGCAGAAGTTCCCTTTGCGGGCTCTGCGCATGGGGCTCGCTGTGTGTTCTTTTCTTGCAGCGCTCATGATCGGGTTGAATGCTCGTTACACATTCTTGTGATCGATTAAGGCGATCAGGCTGATTGCCGATTTCTCGAAACGATTTCGCACTTCGCGGGTTGGTTGAGTGTAACATTCGGAAAGCGATGCTTTGCGAACAGTTCGCATTATAGATTAGGAGAAACCCCCGATGGCAGACACGAACGACAATTCGAAAACCGCACTCATCACCGAGCTTAATGGCCTGCTGGCAGACCACTTCGCGCTCTACACGAAGTCGAAGAATTTCCACTGGCATATCAAGGGCCCGCGCTTCCGCGACCTGCACCTGCTGTTTGACGAGCAGGCAATCGAAATCCGCGACCAGATCGACGGAATCGGTGAGCGCGTGCGCAAGATCGGTGGCGAAACGCTGACTTCGATCGGCTCGATCACCAAGCACACCAACATTAAGGATCAGGATTCAGCCAGCCTTGATCCCGACGCGATGGTGCGTGAACTTCGCGACGACAACAAGAAGATGGTCGACCGCCTCAAGGGCATGAAGCCGCTAGCGGAAGACGCTGGCGACAATGCAACCGATGGCCTCATCGATGACTGGACCGACATGGCCGAAGAGCGCGTGTGGTTCCTGAGCTCGATCCTGGGCGAAGAGCCGACGGCCGCGTAATTCTCGGCACTCACGCGAATACAGGGCCGTTTCCGCTTTGCGGGAGCGGCCCTTTTGCTATGCGGGTGCGATGAGCACGATCGACATCATCGAAGGCGCTGACAACCAAGCAATCGCCCAATGGCTTGGCGAGCGCATGGCTGCCGCTGAGGCCGCGGACGAGGGCGGCTATTTCATCACCATGCCTGGCGGATCGACGCCGTTTCCGATTCTTGAAGCGATGATTGCGGCCGATCCGGGGCCGTCCTGGGAGCGCGCAAATTTCATTCCCAACGATGATCGCATAGTGCCCGAAGATCATGTGGCATCCAACACTGGCAAAATGCGCGCACTTCTCGAACCGACCGGGGCAGGCATCACTGCGCTTGGCGATCTGGAGAACGTGCCCGAGTTTGCGTTGACCTGGCTCGGCATGGGAGCGGACGGTCATATCGCCTCACTCTTCCCAAACACCGACCCGCAGGTGGATGATGCCGACGCCATCCGCCGCATCACGCCTGATCCGTTGCCTGCAAACGCGCCTTTCGACCGGATCACGCTGACGCTGCCTGCGCTTCTCAAGACGCGGCAAGTGGTGCTTACCCTTGGCGGATCTGCTGAGAAGGCTGCAGTCTTCCAAGCTGCGATGGCGGGTGAAAACGACCTGCCGATTGCGCGCCTTCTCAAGGCAGCAATGGCCCGAGGTATTCCGGTGACATGCTTCACCTGATCGCGAGCATTGCAGAGCGCCTGCTACCTAAGCCACTGCACCGGGCCTTGCTCCCGATCGCTCATTCGGTTCGACACAGGTGGCGCAAGTTTTCAGGCGCACCGATTGCCGGGACAAGCGTGATCGTCACCAACCTTTCCGGCGATATCCTGTTGCTCAAGCACTCTTATGGCCCTGACGTCTGGGCGCTTCCCGGTGGAGGGATCAAGCGCGGCGAAGACCCAGAGGAAGGCGCGCGCCGCGAAGTGATGGAAGAAGTCGGCATTGCGCTTGCCGAAATCGAGACGCTGGGTGCCTTGACCGAGAGCATCTCAGGTTCTCCTCACACCGCGTACCTGTTTCACGCGATCTGCGATACGCGGCCCAAGCCGGATGGAAGGGAAGTCGTTGATGCGCGCTTTTTCCCCTCCCACTCGCTTCCCGAGCCTCTAGGGCGAGTCACTCGCAGGCGGATCGAGCAGTGGAAGGCGGGCAACCGAAAGTGATCGCTATAGCAGGCTGAGCTGCGCGTCCTCGCGTTGCTCCTTGCCGCGATCCTGCGCGCCTTCAAGATTGCTCAGCGTCAGTCCCATCAACCGGATCGGCATCGGAAGTGGCAGCGCTTCTTCGAGCAGTTCGCGCGACAGGCGGGCAAACTCCTGCTTGTCCTCGATCCAGTGCGGGACTGACTTCGCGCGCGACATGATCTGGAAATCGGTGAACTTCACCTTGAGAGTAATCGTGCGCCCGCGGGTGGGCTTGTCGTCTTTTGAGGCATTCTCGATCCGCCCCCAGACGATCTCGATGATGTTCTCCAACGTGTCGCGCAGGGCAGCCCCGCTTGAGATATCCTCGCTGAAAGTGCGCTCCCCACCGACCGACTTGCGGACGCGGTGCGCGCGCACCGGGCGCAGGTCAATCCCACGCGCGGCGCGGTAGAGGTAGTCGGCGAAGGAGCCGAAGTTGGCGCGAAGGAACTCGATGTCCTTTGCAGCAAGATCGGCGCCCGTTTCGATGCCAAGGCGTTTCATCTTCTCCTCGGCCTTTGGCCCCACGCCATGAAAACGCCGGATCGGCAGGCCAGCGACGAAGTCAGCGCCCTGACCCGGACGTATGACACACAATCCATTCGGCTTGTTCTGGTCGCTAGCCAGCTTGGCGAGGAACTTATTGTAACTCACCCCCGCACTCGCCGTCAGCTTGGTCTTGGCTCGGATTTCCTGTCGGATGAGTTCAGCGATCCGGGTCGCGCTGCCGATGCCGAGCCGGTCTTCGGTCACGTCGAGATAGGCCTCGTCGAGGCTGAGCGGTTCGACATGCGGCGTGTGGTGCTCGAAGATGCGGCGGATCTGGCGGCTCGCTTCCTTGTAGGCATCGAAGCGGTGGCGCACGAAGATGAGGTCGGGGCACAGCCGCTTGGCCGTGACCGATGGCATGGCGCTGCGCACTCCGAACTTGCGGGCTTCATAACTTGCCGCTGCCACTACGCCGCGTCCGCCTGATCCTCCGACGGCCACCGGCTTTCCGCGCAGTTCCGGATCGTCGCGCTGTTCGACGCTCGCGAAAAAGGCGTCCATGTCGACGTGAATGATCTTGCGCAGCCCTCCGCTGCCCGAGGCTTCGGCCTCGTCTTCTGCATCGTTGGAGGGGTCTTCGGACATGCCTCACGAAATAGTCGCTTCGTTGCTGCGAAGAAAGCATTGCTGGAACTTTCCGCGAACACAGCGATTTTGTGCATATGCGAAAAGAACAGTGGTCATCGGGTGAGCCTCAGGGCAAGGGAGCGGCAATGGCAACCTCTGCCCCCATCTCTGCGCCCACCAAACGTCTCGGCGAGACCGAGATGATCTGGATGATGGCCCTGCTCATGGCGCTCCAGGCGTTTGGGATCGACGCGATCCTGCCTGCGCTTGACGAGCTTGCGGTGTCGCTGTCCGTCCAAGGCAATGATCGTCAGTTCGTGGTCGGCGTCTACCTGCTGACCGCGGGCATCGGGGCGCTCATTCCCGGCGCATTGGCGGACCGATTTGGTCGCCGCCCGATCCTCCTAGGGTCGATCGCTGTCTATATTGTCCTTTCCATCGCAAGCGCGCTTGTGACCACTTACGAGGCATTGATCGCCGTTCGTGCGGCGCAGGGCTTTTTCGGTGCGGGCATTGTCGCTCTGCCGCCGGCGATCATTCGCGACCGGGTGGGCGGCGACAAGATGGCGCGCATGATGAGCCTGATATTCGTGATCTTCCTGATGGTCCCCGCCATCGCTCCAAGCATCGGCGAGGTCATCCTGCTTGTCGGCGACTGGCGCATGATCTTCGGCGCGATGGCGCTTCAGGGGCTCATCATCGGAGCATGGGTCTATTTCCGCCTGCCGGAAAGCCTCACCGAAGAGAACCGTCAGGAAATCCGCCCCCGCGTGATCGGCGGCAACATGCTGCGCGCGGTGAGCATGCCGAGCATTATCGGTTACGTAATCGGATCTTCGCTCGTCTTCGGGGCACTGTTTGGCTTCATCAATTCCTCGCAGCAGCTCATCTCCGAAAGCTTCGGTGCGCCGGATCTTTTCCCGATCATCTTCGGGATCTGCGCAGGCTCGATGGCATTCGCCAGCTGGTCGAACTCGCGCATTGTGGAGCGTTTCGGCGCGCGCCGCGTGAGCCACACTGCGCTGCTCACCTTCATCTTCGTTGCCAGCCTGCAGGTCTATTTCGCTTTCCAGCCAAACGAGACCCTGTGGCAATTCGTGCCGCTGATGGCGATTAACATGATGCTGCTCGGTTTTATCGGCAGCAATTTCGGCTCGATCGCGATGAACCCGTTTTTCGACATCGCAGGCGCGGCGAGCTCGGTTCACGGCTTTATCCGTCTGACCGTCGCCGCCCTGTTGGGCGCAGCGGTGGGCTACGCCTATGACGGCACGCCGCAGCCGCTTGCGCTTTCGCTGCTGGCCGCCGGGCTCGCCTGCCTTGCGCTCGTCCTGTTCAGCGAAAAGGGCAAGCTGTTTGGTCCGCCGGAGCCCGAGATGGGTCTGGGCGCGAAGGAAGCCCCGAATAGAGCCTAGGCCTCGGCCTCAAGCTTGCGCCATGCAAGCTGCGCAAATTCGCACAGCAATGGCCGCGTATCGCGCGGGTCGATGATGTCCTCGACATTGAATCGCTCGGCTGATCGGAACGGCGAGGTGACTTTCGCCAGCCTTTCGCGGATCGCGGCGAGTTCGGCTTCGGGGTCTTGTGACGCTTCGAGTTCGGACTTGTAAGCGACCTCGATCCCGCCTGCGATGGGCAGGCTTCCCCAATCACCGCTCGGCCAGCAGAAGCGATATTGGTAGCGCTCTGCATTGCTCATTGCGCTGCCCGCAATGCCGTAGGCACGGCGCAAGACGATGCACGCCAGTGGCACGCTCGCCTTGTAGATCGCGTTCATCGCCTGCACGCCGTAGCGGATTGTCCCCGCTACTTCCGCCTCGCGTCCGATCATGAACCCGGGATTGTCGACGAGGTGAACGATAGGCAGGCGGAATTGATCGGCGAGCTTAACGAAACGCTCGACCTTCTCGCTGGTCTTTGCCTCCCAAGAGCCGCCCAGATAGCTGGGATCACTCGCGACCACCGCAACCGGCCAGCCATCGAGCCGGGCAAAGGCGGTGATGGCGGCGCGTCCCCAGTTCTTGCCGATCTCGAATACGGTGCCCCGGTCGAGCACCATCTCCATCGCCTGCCTCATAGAATAGACTTGGCGTGGATCGCGCGGGACAAGGCTGAGCAGCGCTTCTTCGCGGCGGTCCACCGGGTCGGTGTTCTCCGCGCGGCGGGCAAGCTGGCCGACATGTTCGGGCATGAAGGAGAGGAAGTAGCGCGCGCGGGCGAAAGCCTCGGCCTCGCTTGCGACCTCGTCATCTACCACGCCGTTACGCGTATGAATGTCGACGCCGCCAAGCTCTTCTTTGGCTAGCTGGTGGTCCTCGGCGCTCTTGTATGCCGCGCCAAGGCCATCGACCACGGCAGGGCCAGCGGCAAACAATTGCGATAGTCCGCGCACCATGATCGAATAGTGGCTGGCGACCGTCCGCGCCGCGCCAAGCCCGGCCGTCGGCCCAAGCGCAAGCGCGACCACCGGCACTGTGTCGAGGTTCTCGACCACGGCTCCCCAACCCGGGACCGCCGGAATGTAAGTAGCGCCGATCTGTTCGAGCGTTTTGACGCTCCCGCCGCCGCCCGTGCCGTCGATCATGCGGATGATCGGCAGCTTGAGTTCGTGCGCCATAGTCTCGGCCTGCACCATCTTGCGCGCGATCCCGGCGTCTGCTGCGCCACCGCGAATGGTGAAGTCGTCTGCCGTCGCGACCACAGGGCGACCATTGATCGTGGCCTTACCGAACAGGAACGGGGCAGGGGTGACGCCGGTCAGGTCGCCGTTCTCGTCGTAGTGACCCTTGCCAGCGATCTTGCCGATTTCGCGGAAGGATCCCGGATCGCATATCGCATCGAGCCGCGCGCGCGCATCCATCTTGCTGCGACCGTGCTGCTTGGCGACCTTGTCCGCGCCGCCCATCTGATCGGCGAAGGCTTCGCGCTGGCGCAGTTCTTCGAGTTCTTTTTCCCAGCTCATTTAGATGATCCGCGCGCCATCCGGCGCGCGAAATCCTCGCTCATGCGATCAAAGATCGCGTCGCTGCGGGCGCCCGGTCGGGCTTGCGGTTGCTGCGCAACCGTCACTACGACGGCTCCACCACACAGAGCACCGCTTCGACCTGCACCTGCCTGCCTTCGCTTGCGGAAAGCTCGGTCACGGTCCCGTCGAAGGGCGCGGTGAGGGCGTGCTCCATCTTCATCGCCTCAAGCACCATCAGGCGCTGGCCAGTGGTGACTGCGTCGCCTTCGGAGACGTCAACCGCTATGACCTTGCCCGGCATCGGCGCGAGGATCGCGCCGTCTGCAGCGGAAGCGTGGCCTGAGCCTCTCACGGCGGTTTCAAATTCGAAGGCCTGTCCCGATGAAAACAGGAGCACACGCTCGCCATCGACAATGCCCGTCGCCTCGATATCCGCGTCTGCTCCGGTCACCGGGACATCACGGCCCTCGCCCTTGTGGGCGAGGTGCACCGACAGACGCGGCGCTGCATTAAGACGCAGGCCAGTGGGCAGGTTTTCGTGGTCTTCGCTGGCGGCAACAAGCGCAAACTCGCTCGCCGTCTGCCAAGCCGCATCGCTCGGCAAGGGATCGGGAACGAGCGTGTCCATCTTGCGCGCAATGAAACCGGTTTCGAGATTTGCGTCGACAAAATCATCGTCGAGCAGGGCGCGCGCGATAAAGCCAGCATTGGTGCGTACCGGCCAGACCTCGACCCCTTCTGCAATGTCGGCGAGCAGATCTATGGCTTCGTCCCGGTCCTCACCCCACGCGATCAGCTTGGCGACCATCGGGTCGTAAAATGGGGAAATCTCGTCGCCCTGTTCGACCCCGGTTTCGATCCGCCCCTCTTCGCCCAAGTCGAAATGGTCGAGCGGGCCGGTCGAGGGGAGGAAATCGGTCGCTGGGTCTTCTGCGTAGAGCCGCGCCTCAATGGCGTGGCCGTCGATGCTGAGTTCGTCCTGCGTCAGCGGGATCGGTTCGCCGCTAGCGACGCGCAGCTGCCACTCCACCAGATCCACTCCGGTGATTTCTTCGGTCACCGGGTGCTCGACCTGGAGGCGAGTGTTCATTTCCATGAAGAAGATGCGGTCTGCGCGCAGGCCTTCGCTGGCATCGGCGATGAATTCAATCGTGCCCGCGCCCTCGTAATCCACCGCTTTCGCGGCGCGCACGGCGGCGGCGCAGATTTCCTCGCGCGTCGCTTCGTCCATGCCGGGGGCAGGAGCTTCCTCGATCA
Source organism: Erythrobacter sp. S158 (assembly GCF_057364915.1). NCBI lineage: Bacteria > Pseudomonadati > Pseudomonadota > Alphaproteobacteria > Sphingomonadales > Erythrobacteraceae > Erythrobacter > Erythrobacter sp. S158. The sequence continues at coordinate 289,122 of NZ_CP200279.1, forward strand.
CTTTCTGGTGGCGGCGTTGCAGCGAGCAGTCGCGCTCGAACAGGTGGACCACATTGCCGTGGCTGTCGCCGAACACCTGCACCTCGATATGGCGGGGGGAGGTGATCCACTTTTCCAGCAGCACTTCGTCATTGGAGAAGCTGGCCTTGGCCTCGCGCCGGCAGCTGGCGAGTGCCGCTTCGAAGTCCGCCGCCGCATCAACCTTGCGCATTCCCTTTCCACCGCCGCCGGCGACCGCCTTGATCAGCACGGGGTAGCCGATGGCGTCCGCTTCTGATTTCAGCCGTTCGACCGATTGGTCCTCGCCGAGATAGCCCGGCGTAACCGGCACGCCCGCAGCGATCATGCGCTCTTTTGCGGCATCCTTGAGGCCCATTGCCTCAATGCTTTCAGGCTTGGGGCCAACCCAGATCAGCCCGGCATCGATCACGGCCTGCGCAAACCCGGCGTTTTCCGACAGGAAGCCGTAGCCCGGATGGATCGCCTCAGCGCCCGTCTCCTTTGCCGCCGCGATGATCTTCTCGCCGACGAGGTAGCTCTCGGCAGCAGGCGAGGGGCCGATATGCACCGCCTCGTCAGCCATGCGCACATGCAACGCCTTTGCATCTGCATCCGAATAGACCGCAACCGTGGCCACGCCCATTTCGCGCGCGGTGCGCATGATGCGGCAGGCGATCTCGCCGCGATTGGCGATGAGAAGCTTGGAGATCATTGCGGCGCTCCTTCGCAGCCTTCTTCACGGTGCGAATAAGCAATCCCGGCGATTTTCCACACGCCTTCGACCCGCACGAGGTTGAGGATGTTGGTCCCGCAATGCGAGCGCTCTCCATCGACGAGGAATTCGTAATCGGCGAGCACGGTCGCAACCGGGCCGTCTTCGACCGAGCGCAAATTCCAAATCGGCTCTGCTAGATCGTTTTGCGAAGCTGCGATGGTTGCAACCAGGCCGTCGAGCGGGACGGCGCGCACGCGGTCCTCACCTTCACGTTCTTCGATCACGGTGACGCTTGTGCCCTCGATGATATGAGCGCGCATTGCCGCTGCATCCTGCGCGTCGAAAGCGGTCATGAATGCGGTGACGGCGGCCTCGGGGCTGGCGGCGTCGTCATTGGCTTCGGCCAAGGCCGGGGCGGCGATGAGCGCGAGCGCACTGGCAGCAATTGTGTGAAATCCTCTCATGCCTCGCAGCGCTACGCCGCAAGCGCGCGCGCTTCAAGCCGGATCGGGTCGATAATCCGCGATACCCCAGTCGATTGGCTCATCAGGCTCGTGCGGGCGATTGATGACCGCCGAGACGAAACCGCGCACGCCGTACCACGCCTTTTCCCAGCGCGGGACGTAGACGCGGTGGTTCCATGCCTCGATCCCGCGCTTTCTGACCTTGCGCCCGATCGCCCCATAGATGCGCGCGGCGGAGAGAACGGCCCAGCGGCTGCGGAAGGGCAGGCGAGCCGCGCCAACGCGGGCGGCGGCCTCGTGCTTTTCGACAAGATCGACGAGGCGCGCTGCCATTTCGGCAAGTTCCTCGCGGTGGTGCGGCTTGGTGTGTTGGCCCGGTTCAATATCCTGCTCAACCAGCCACATCTCTGGCAGGTAACAGCGGCCCGCGGCATCATCCTCGACAATGTCGCGAGCGATGTTCGAAAGCTGAAAGGCGAGGCCCAAATCGTTGGCCCGGTCGAGCGTGTCCTTGTCCTTTGGGTCCACACCCATGACAACCGCCATCATCACCCCGACCGCGCCAGCCACGTGGTAGCAATAGCGCATCATGTCGGCCTCGGTGCGAGGCCGCCAGTCTGCGGCATCGAGCTGGAAGCCTGCGATCACGTCTTCGGCCATCTGCTCGGTCAGGCCAACTTCGGCAGCGACAAGGCCGAAAGCATCAAAAGCAGGATCGGCGGTGGGAAGGCCATCGAGTGCGCGGCGTGTCAGCAGACGGATGGACTTGAGGCGATCTTCGGCGTTTGACTGATCGCCGAGCTCACCGCCCATGTGCTGATTGTCGGCAATGTCATCGCATCGGCGGCACCATGCGTAGAGCAGCCATGCGCGTTCACGCGTGGTCTTGTCGAACAGGCGCGCGGCCGCATGAAAGCTGTGCGAGCCTTCGCGAATTGCGATCCGGGACTTTTCGACCAATGCCTCGCGTTTGCGCCCGCCGCCGGGGACGTTGGGCGTGTCCCGCCGGTCCTTCAGGAAAAGCGGGCGCGGCTTGGTGCTCACAAATCTTCGGCTTTCATCTTGAAGATCGGGGTGTGCGGTTTGTAGGCCGCCATCTTGTCGAGCAGATCGGGCAGGCGATCTGCATGGATCAGGATGTTCTGGTGGGCGGGACGGACAAAGCCGACTTCCGCCATGCGGGCATTGAACTTGATCAGGTCGTCGTAAAACCCGAAGGCGTTGAGCAGACCAACAGGGTCCTGATGATAGCCAAGCTGCGCCCAGCTCATTGCTTCCCAAAGCTCGTCCATCGTTCCCACTCCGCCCGGGATCGTGACGAAGCCGTCCGAGAGGTCGGTGAACTTCTGCTTGCGCTCATGCATGCCGCGAACGGTGTGAAGCTCGCTGCAGTCGTGGTTGGCAACTTCGGAATTGGCGAGCGCCTCAGGGATCACCCCGATCACTTCGCCGCCTTTGTTGAGCGCGCCTTTGGCAACCGCGCCCATCAGGCCAAGACGGCCACCGCCATAGACAACGCCGATCCCGCGCTGCGCGAGGGCAGCGCCGACATCTTCGGCAAGCTCCATATAGCGCGGATCGGCAGGGGTGGCAGAGCCGCAATAAACGGCGAGACGTTTCATTGAGGGATTTCTTCCGGCTTGGGCTTACGAGTAATGGATGCTTTTGCTGGGTCGTAAGCACCAAACTGTCTGAAGTTCAATCTCGCTTGTGTCAGACTGAACTCCCCGTTGGGACCGCCCCAGATGCTGTCAGCATCTTCATCGCCTTGGCCGTCATCTTCCCAAGAACACACGGCACAAATCTCGTAAGCCGCCGGCTCACCAATCGTCAGATATCCGCAGCATGGGCAGGGAAGAAGGCTCACGCCCGCTCCTTAGCCGCAAGATCCTCCAGCACAATACCCGCCGTTGCCTTCGCGCTTCCCACGACGCCCGGAATGCCCGCGCCCGGATGAGTGCCTGCGCCGACGAGATAGAAATTCTCGATCACGTCGTCACGGTTGTGGCCGCGCAAGTAAGCGCTCTGCCACAGGACCGGTTCGAGGCTGAAGGCACTGCCCATGTGGGCAGATAGGTCCTGCTTGAAATCCTTGGGTGCGTAGCTGAACTTGGTGACAATCCGGTCGTGGATGTCGGGGATGAGGCGGCGACCGATTTCGTCGAGGATCGCCTTTTCAAGCTGCGGCCCGACCGCGTCCCAGTCCACCGCGAGCTTGCCCATGTGAGCGACCGGAACGAGCGCGTAGAACGTGCTCTTGCCCTGCGGCGCCATGCTCGGGTCGGTGACGGTCGGGTGGTGCAGATAGATCGAAAAATCCTGCGGCAGCACTCCGTGCTTGTAGATGTCGTCGACAAGGCCGTGATAGCGCGGGCCGAACAGGATCATGTGGTGAGGGATGCCCGGCCACGTTCCCTCAAGCCCGAAATGCACCACGAACAGCGAAGGGCTGTAGCTCTTGCGCGCGAGCGACTTTGCGTATTTCGGACCGCGTTCCGAACCCGATAGCAGGTCCTTGTAAGAGTGCATGATGTCGGCGTTCGAGGCGACCGCGTCGAAGCGTTCCTTCCAACCCGACTTGGTCTCGACTTCGCTTGCGCGGGTGCCGATCGTGTGAACCTGCACCACTGGATCGCCGACGCGCATCGTGCCGCCGAGACGCTCGAAATGCCGCACCATGCCAGCGATCAGGCGGTTGGTCCCGCCGCGCGCCCACCAGACGCCCCCATCTTTCTCAAGCTTGTGGATCAGCGCATAAATGCTCGAGGTTTTCATCGGGCTTCCGCCGACAAGCAGCGTGTGGAAGCTGAATGCCTCGCGCAGCTTTTCGCTTTTGATGTATTTCGACACCATGTCGTAGACGCTGCGCCAGGCCTGCTTCTTGATAAGCGCGGGCGCGGCTTTCAGCATCGACTTGAAATCGAGGAACGGCACGGTGCCAAGCTTCAGATAGCCTTCCTCGTACACTTCCGCCGAATATTCGAGGAAGCGCTGATAGCCGACCACGTCGTCAGGGTTCAGCTTGGCGATTTCGGCGGCGAGCTGTTCCTCGTCGTTCGAATAATCGAAGTTGGTCCCGTCAGGCCAGTTGAGGCGGTAGAACGGCATGACCTTCATCAGCTCGACATCTTCAGCGATGTCGTGACCGGTCAGTTCCCACAGTTCCTTCAGGCACGGCGGATCGGTGATGACGGTCGGGCCGGCATCGAAAGTGAAGCCTTCCTTGTCCCAGAAATAGGCGCGGCCACCGGGCTTGTCGCGCGCTTCGATGACTGTGGTCTCGATACCATGCGATTGCAGCCGGATCGCAAGCGCCATCCCGCCAAAGCCCGCTCCGATTACGCAGGCGCGCTTGCCTGCATACTTTTCGGCCATAGCCGGATTGATGCCCTTTTCGCGGCCCGATGGCGGGTTGAGGTCAAGCCCGCCCTGGATAGTCGAATTGACGTTCATGCCTCATTCTCCGCTGGAATTTCGTTTTGTGCAAACTCAGAGTGTCCAAACTCCGTTTGCCTATCTGTCTTGAGAGGCGCGCCGCGTTTGAACATGGCGGTGATCGCGCTTGGGATAGGTACGGGAGGCTCACCCCACAGGACGCGAACCTTGTCGAAAGGATTTGAGCGGGCCGCGTAAAATCGTTCGATCAGCCCTTCGCGCAGCCGGTAGAAGCGCTGAAAGACCTTGACCCGCCGCTCTGGCCGGGCGGCGAAGAACAGGAAGCGGGCGAGCAGGCGATAATAGCCGGTCTTGCGCCAGTGGCGGCGTGCGCGAACCTCGAAGAAAGCTGCGAGTTGCTCACCCGAAAGATCGGCGTTGTCAGCAACTGCTAGCGCATTTTCAACCGCGACACACATCGTGTAGCTGGTCAGTGGATGAGTGAAGCCGCCGCGAGCGCCCGCAACTGCAACGCCAGGAATGCGGATCGTATCCTGATAGGCCGAGAAATCACCGCCGGTCAGGACCGGGAGTACGCCTGCCTCGTGACCGACTATCGCGCCATCCTGCCAACCGTGCTTGCTGGCATATTGATCGATCCGGCCCGACAGCGCGCTGCGATCGAGCATCGGATCGTCGGCGTAATAGGTATCTTCGAGGAAGACGTCGTGCGCGCCCAGCGGCAGGACGTAGACGAACCGATACGCCGAACCATTGCCATGCGGCGCATGCTGGTCGACCGTTGCATCCATGATTACCGGACGCTCCTGCCCGTGCGGTTCGCTCAAACGGATGTGGCGGCCAAGAAAGACCTGCCAGCCACCATTGAGATGCGGGCTCGGCTTGAAGCTGCGGCAATCGATCACGCTGCGCGCATTGAGGCGCTCCGGTTCTCCGAATTCTGGCGCTGCGAGATCGACGCCGCTCGCATCGAGGCCCACTGCCTTGCGACCAAGATATAGCGCGCTTTCGGGCAGTTCGCGCATAAGCCCTTCATGGAAATCGGCCGATGCCATTGAACGGTATGCCGTCTTGAGCTTGCGGCGATACTTTGGAAAGCGGACCTCATATCCGTCGTCCCAGCCGGTCTGACGAAAGGCGGAGAGCAATTCGCGGCCCTTCGCGGAAAGGTCGCTGTCGAACCAGCTCCAGCGATGGTTGCCGCCCACCACGCGACCCGCTTCGACAAGGGCGATGCGATAATTGGGCCGCGCCTTGTGAAGCGCAAGCGCGATCAGACCGCCAGCAAGGCCTCCGCCAACAATGACGCAATCGAATTGTGAGTCGCTCATCTGTTTCAAGGCCCTAGGCGCTGGTGAGAGCATGAGCAATGACGTGCTGGATTTTGATCCCGGAAGGCCTTGCGCACGGTGTGCTCGGGGTGTCATGCAACCGGAACCGCTCGCCTCTAAGTGCATTGTGTGCATCAATTCTCGAGCGCACTCTACACCCTATCCCCGACTGGAGACACCCTTGTACCCCAATCCCCGAATGCTCGCCGTACCCGCTCTCGCGCTCTCGGCCCTCTTTGCGGCCCCTGCGGCGGCCGAAACTGGCGATGATCTGACCGGTTTCGACCTTGCCGATGCTGCCAGCGAGCCAGAAGATACCGCACCAGAAAGCGCTGAGGGTGTTCCCCAGCAGGAGCGTCCGCCCCAGGGACCCGTGGCGAGCGGCCCGCCATCGGGCGTTGCGCCATTCAAGTTCGTATTCGACGAAACATGGGCCACGGTCGGGATCGGGGCAGGGCTTGTTCCAAGCTATTCGGGATCGGACGATTACGTCGTTTTCCCGCTGCCGCTAATTGTGGGGCGCGTGGCCGGTGTCGGGATCAGCCCGAACGGTCCCGGCTTCAATCTCGACCTGCTTTCACAGGGCCCTTCGTTGATGCCGCCCGAGACAAGCTTTTCGTTCGGCCCGTCATTCCGTTTTCGCAATGACCGGGCCAACCAGATCGAAGACGAGGTGGTCGAGCTTGCAACCGAACTCGATGTGGCAATCGAAGTGGGCGTCAATGGCGGCGTGAGCTTTCCCGGGATCTTCGCAGAGCGCGACAGTATCACCCTCAACGCGCAGGTTCGCTGGGATATCCTAGATGCGCATAACGGCATGCTGTTCGAACCCGGTATCAGCTATTTCAGGCCGTTCGGGAACAGTGCCGCCCTGCAATTGAGCGTCAATGCAAGCTTCGTCGACGACGATTTTGCAGACTATTACTACACTGTCACGCCCGCCGATGCCGCCGCGACCGGGCTTCCCCAGTTCACCGCAGATGGCGGGCTCAACAGCGTCGGCTCGCTCGCTATCCTGACCTTCGACCTCGATGGCAACGCGCTCAATGGCGGACTGAACATCTACACCGTCGCTGGCTACACGCGGCTTGTAGGCGATGCCGCTGACACCCCGTTCACCGCAGACCGTGGCAGCGCGAACCAAATCATCGGCGGCATTGGACTTGGGTATACGTTCTAATCTGTGAGCGCCCATCCGGGTCGATTTGCTTGAGCTAAAAATGCGAAAGGGCCGCCTAGCCGGGCGGCCCTTCCTTTATCTGACTTCGACGGCGATCAGTCCTCGCTGTCGTCCTCTTCAGCGCTCGCACCCTTGGCGCCTTCGGCCAGTTGCGGGCGCGCAGGCGGCATTTCAGCGTTGCGGTCGCCGGTTTTCAGGTAGGTGTCGAACCATTCCATCATGCGCAGGTTGTAGTCATAGCGGTGCGAAGCCATCCGGTTGCCGTGCCCTTCGCCCGGGAAGAACACGAGACGAAGCGGCGTGTCGGGCTTACGCACCTTGATAAAGCGATAGAGCTCCATCGACTGCGACGGATCGACGCGCGTGTCTTCTTCCCCGTGCATGATCAGCAGCGGGGTTTCAGCACGGTCGGTGTAATAGATCGGCGAAACCTCAAGCATCTTCTGCCAGTTGTCCCACGGCCATGCGAGGCTGTGCACATTGTACATCTCGTAAGGGATGTCGGTGGTGCCGAACTTGCTGATCTGGTCCGAGATGCCGACGAACATGACGCTCGCTGCGAACTCAGCCGAATAGTAGGTCGCACCCCAGGCGCTTGCATAACCTCCATACGATCCGCCGGTGATACCGGTGCGATCAGGGTCGGTGATGCCGTCAGCAGCAAGCGCATTCTTCGCATCGACGATGTCACGGAATTCAGGGTCGGTGTAGCGGCCTTGGTGCTGCTTCGAGAAAGCGGTGCCATAGCCGGTCGAGCCGCGATAGTTCGGCAGGAACACGGCATAGCCCTGACCCGCGGCAACATGGCCCGGCTTCGAATAGGCGGTCTGCCAGCCGTTCGAATCGTGCGCTTCCGGCCCGCCATGGACGTTCATGATCGTCGGAGCGCCGCCCGCCGGCACGCCGCCTACGGGCAGGATCAGCACGCCTTCGACTTCCTGACCGTCTGTTGCGGTGAAGGTGTATGCGCGCTGTTCGCCGAAGGTGATCTCCGACAGCCACTCATTGTGCTCGGTCCAGCGTTCGAAAGCGCCGTTGTTCCAGACGAAGAGCTCGGTCGGATGTTGCGGGGCATTGGCGGTGAAGGCGACGCGGTCGCCTGCTGCTTCGACCCCGGTGAGGATCAGCTCGCCCGGATCAATGACTTCGGCGAGAGTGCCATCGGCATTGTGCACGTGCACCTCGGACTGAACACCGCGATGCACGACCGTCATCAGTCGTCCGTCGGACAGCCATTCAGCATCGACAGTGGCAAGCGGCTCGCCCGCGTTGATTGCGCGGAAATCGCCAGTGGCTGTATCGACGAGGTGCAGCGTCGTTGCAGCCGGATCGTTCATGTCGACCCCAGCAATCAGCGAAAGCTGCGACCCATCCGGCGAAATCTCGACGTCGCCGAGCTTGCCCGGCGTTTCGACCACGGCGCGCACATTGCCGCTTGAAAGGTCGATGACGTTCACCCGCTTTGAGGTGTAGCTGTCGTCGACCAGCGGGGTCGGCGTTGTCTCGATGATGCCGAACGATCCGTCAGGCGCGATGTCGAATGCCGAGACGTAGCCGGGCAGCGCGATCTCACGCGGCTCTTCGTCGATCTCGCCATCCATCATGATGTTTGCGGCGAACATGCGAGCGGGGCGGAATTCTTCCTCGTAAACCTTGCTCGTGAAGCCGCCCTTGGCTTGTGCCTCGCGCTGTTCGTCCTTGGCCGGGCCGACCATCATGTAGATCGTGCGGCCATCCGGGCTGAAGCGGTAGTCGCGAACGCCGCTGTCCTTGACCGCAGCGAGTGTCATGTAGGTGCCGCCATCGACAGGCACGCCCCAAACGGCGGTGTCCTCGTCATCCTTCGACCAGGTGAAGGTGAGCATCCGGCCATCGGGCGAGAACGAAACATCGCCCGGCGACACGTCTTCGGGCAGGAACTGGCGCGCGATATCGGGGCCGGTCGCAATGCTGAGCTGCGATTTGAATCCACCATTGTCCTCGCCTTCGGTGACGTCGGGCAGGCTGCCGGTGGTGTAGGCGATGCGCGTGCCGTCGGGCGAAATGGCGATGGCGCCGACGCTCTCGATCTTGGCGACGTCTTCGGGAGTCATCGGGCGGGCATGTGCGGTGGCGGTCAGCGAAGCGGTCGCGAACAGCGCGGCGGTAGCAACGGTCAGTCAATTCATGGGTTTGTCGTTCAGTCCTCTCAAATTCCAGACAATGCGCGCCGTAATAGCGACCACCGGATAAATCGCAAATGGCGAGCGCGTTTAACGGGCAGGGGTTGTCAGCACGGCTGGACAGCGGCATCACCTGCATTTCGGGGATCAAGAGAAGCAGGGAGAGAGATATGGGACTGCTCAAGACCATTCGGAGCGCGCTTGTAGGAACCGCCGTGGGCCTCGCGACGATGGCCGCGTCGCCGGCCTTTGCCGAAACGCTGATCGATGCTGGCAGCGTCATTACCGATGCGGCGAGCGAGCCGTCAGGGCCCAGCTATATTATCGTGAAGGACGGTCGCATCCACGACATCGTTGCTGCGGACAGCGATCAGGCGCGCGGCTACGAAGCAGCAGCCACAAATGAGGCGGGCGAATGGGTGTGGGACTATGTCGATCTGTCCGACAAGACCGTGCTGCCCGGCCTGATCGACCTGCACACTCACCTTTCTGGCGATCCGTCGGGTGAATTCTGGCGGGCAGCGACGACGCCGCCTGAATACTTCACACTGATTGCTGCCAAGAATGCGCGCATCACCGCGCTCGCAGGCTTCACCACCGTTCGCGATCTCGGTTCGCGCACCGATCAAGTGACACAGATGCTTCGCCGCGCGACCGCAGAGGGGCTTGCGCCCGGACCGCGCGTCGTCACCAGCGCTCGCACCATCTCGATCATCGGCGGGCACGGCGACACAAATGGCTTTGTCGAGCATGTGAATGATGTGCTCGATTCAGGCTTCACCTGCACCGGTCCAGTCGAGTGCGCATCAAAGGTCCGGCTCGCCTCGCAGTACGGTGCCGATCTCATCAAGATCACCGCGACCGGCGGCGTCCTCTCGCAACAGGGGCGCGGGCTCGAAGCGCATTTCTCGGACGAGGAGATGAAGGCGATCGTCGATACCGCAGAGAGCCTCGGCCTGAAAGTCGCGGCGCATGCACACGGCGCTCGCGGGATTGAGGCTGCAGCCCGCGCCGGTGTTCATACGATCGAGCACGGAACCTATATCGACGATGCCGCCGCTCAGGCGATGAATGAGAGCGGCACCACGCTCGTGCCGACCCTGATGGCCTTCGACGGCATCCGCCAGAACCTTGGCAAGGGCTTCTACACTCCGGTGGTCGAAGCCAAGATCCGCGAGGTCGCCAAGGTCGCCGACACGATCATCGAGCGCGCCCGTGCAAACGGCGTGCGCATCGCATTCGGGACCGACGCAGGCGTTTTCCCGCACGGCCTCAACGCTGGCGAGTTCGGCCTCATGATGCGCGGCGGCATGTCGAGCCGCGAAGCTCTCGCCAGCGCTACCACCGTCGCTGCCGACATTCTCGGCATGAGCGACCAGATCGGTCGGCTGACACCGGGCTATTCAGCCGACATCATCGCGGTTGATGGCGATCCGATTGCCGATGCAACGGTGCTTGAAAATGTCGACTGGGTGATGGTGCGCGGTCGCGTGATCGAATGATCCTGCGTCCGCTGGCGGCGCTCGCCGGAATTGTCTGCGCGGCATCGGCCACTTCATCGGCAACCGTTTCTGATAGGCATCAGGAACCGATATGTGCTCTCGAACTGGTGGTGCTGGGCGCGGGACAGGACGCAGGGGCGCGTCAGCTTGGCAACCCTTTGGATAAGGCTCCGCCTTTGTTGCCGACCGCGCTTGGCATAGTCGATCGGGCTGCGGGCCAGCGATACCTCTTCGAGGCAACGCCTGCGATGACGGAGCAGGTTCATGCGCTGGACCGGATCGAGGCAGGCGACGCCAGCACGCCGGGCAGCCTGGGGCTTGATGCAGTATTCGTGACGCACGCTCACATCGGGCACTATCTCGGGCTTGCGCAGTTCGGCGTCGAAAGTGCAGGCGCCGATGGGCAGCGCGTATTCGCGATGCCTCGTATGGCGCAGTTCCTTCGCGAGAACGGCCCGTGGAGCCAGCTCGTAGAGTTCGGTAACATCGATCTGGTCGAGCTCGCTGATGAGCGCCCAGTCAGACTCTCCGACAACTTCAGCGTTACGTCCATGCGGGTTCCGCATCGCGATGAATACTCAGAGACGGTTGGCTTTCAGATGTCCAGCACCGGCAAGCGCGTCGTTTTCATACCCGATCTCGACAGCTGGGACGAGTGGGAGGAGATGAGCGGGGACAGCCTCGACGCCTTAATCGCGCGGGTCGATTTTGCTTTCGTCGATGCGACCTTCTTCGACGATAACGAACTGCCCGGAAGGGATATGAGCGCCATTCCGCACCCGCGCGTCAGCTCAACCATGGAGCGACTGGCTCATCTGCCCGAGGCCGAACGCGCTAAGGTCCACTTCATCCACTATAATCACACCAACCCCATCCGCGAGCCGCAAAGCGCCCAAAGCGCGCTTGTCGCCGAACGCGGCTTTCGCGTCGCGCGTCGAGGCGATCGTCATTGCCTCGTCGATGGCGTTGTAGCGGACCGCTAGCCCGCTTCTGCACTCAGAATCCGAAGGCGACCCCGACGCGGCCGCCAGTGCTGTCTGGCGCACTCGACCCGGCGATTGCGGCTGAGACGTATATCCGCTCGCCTAGCCGCGCGGAGACTGCGCCTGAGAAGCCCTCTTCGCCCTGATAGGTCGAGACGTTGGCGCTGAGCGAGATGGTGGAATCGGGCACTACCATCGCACCTCCCATCGCCATCGCGGCCGCTATCCCTCCGCTGGTGCGCTCGTCCAGATCCTCGAGCGCGAACTCAAGGCCTGCAACGCGCGTGGTAAGGGCCTCGAACTGGCGATCCGAGACCATGGCGAGCGAGTTCACCGCAACCCGTACGTTCTCGACCGCGAGGGGGCTAACCACCTCTTCTCGGCCAAGCGTGCCATTGGCGTCCACCGTCACGACATCGACCGGTCCGACCTGCGCTGCGGTGCTTGCCGCGATGTCGCCCAGTTTGACCGAGGTGCCCACGCCGCCGAGCACGACCTGGTTGTCCGCTGTCGTCACCGCTCCCTGACCTACAGCCGTAGAGCCAGCATTGGCCGCCACTGCTCCTTGCCCGATGGCCGTCGCGCGCGCTGCGCTGGCCGAGGCATTGGCGCCGAGCGCCGTCGCCTGATCGCCCACCGCACTTGCGAGCACGCCATACGCCGCGCTCGACAGTCCTGCGGCAACCGAGGCAGTGCCGGTCGTGGTCGAGAAGGTGCCGGTCGCCTGAGCTTCCTGTCCGAACGCACCCGAGCTTGTCCCGGTGGCCCGCGCCCTGTTTCCGAAGGCAGTGGAGTTGAGCGCGGTCGATTGTGCGCCCGTCCCGATCGCGACGTTGTTGAAGTCGAATGCGACTGCGCCCGTCCCGATAGCGAGCGCCTCTGCGCGGATGGCCTGCGCGCCGGTGCCGATGGCGGTGGTGTTGAGCCCTTGCGCAATCGCGCCTGCGCCAAGGGCCACGCCGCCATCCCCTTGAGCGTTGGCGAGGTCGCCGATGGCGACGGCTCTCGCCCCGGCGACGCCGGTCCCGGAGCCAAGCGCAATCGCAGCCAATCCCGATGCGTTCGACGACTTGCCGATCGCGATGGCCTCGACAGCGCTTGCCTGAGCAAGCCGTCCCGCTGCGACCGTGTCGCTGGCGCTGGCGACCGAGAGGATGCCGATAGCGATCGCATTGCTCGCCGTCGCATCCGAGCCTGCCCCCAGAGCGGTCGCCCCGCTGGCGGTTGCCTGTGCCGATTGGCCGAAGGCGCTCGCGCTTGCATCGGTGCTCACGCTGCCTGCCTGCGCGAACTGGCCCACTGCTGTCCCGCGGTCCCCTGCAGCGCTGGCGCTGTCGCCCACCGCAAGGCTGAGGTCCCCGCTGGCGACCGCGTCGTTCCCGGCGGCTGTCGCATTTGCCCCGTCGGCATCCGCGTTCTCCCCGCATTCGAGGCTGTCATCGCTGGTGGGGAGGATGAAGTCCGCCCCCCCGGCGACGTTGCATGACGCGGTGGCGTCCGCCTGGGCAGGCGCATGAAGAGCGGTGCCTGCTGCGAGCGCTGCGAGCGCAAGGCAAAGGCGGCGGTGAGAGTTGCAAGGCTGGGCCATGCGCGCTCACCTGCCACACGCCGCCACAGCAGACCCGTGCAACTGCCTCCACTTCCGAGCCAGTTGGCAGCCGCGCCCGCTGTGCTAGGCTCGCCTCCCCCGCCCGTCTGCGAAGGAGCCAATCATGCGTGCATCACAGCTACTCCTTTCCGCCCTGCTGCTCGCCGCCATGATGGCGCTTCCTTCCTGCGCCGAGCCGCCCAATGACACCGTCGCCCCACCGACCGAGCTCGCCACCGGCCCCAATCCCAACACCGCCACCGCGATCCTCAACGCTGGCGTCATGGCCGAGCTTGGCGGCGACCTTGGACGCGGGGGCACCACGGACGCCCGCCCGGTCAAGCTCCTGTTCGACCCGCTCTATGACGACCACTGGGGCACCTTCGAAGTGCCGCCGCCCGAGCTGGTCGAGGCGCTCATCTCCGGAGCGCCCCCTTACGATGGCGTCGCCGCCGTCTTCGTCAGCCATGCCCACGGAGACCACTTCTCCGAAGAGCAGCTGACCGCCATGCTCTCCGCTCAGCCCGGCCTCGTCATGGTCGCCCCCGCACAGGCGCTTGACCGCCTGCGCGAGGCGCCCGGCTGGGACGAAGCGCTCGCCGCCCGCATCCGCACCATCGAGCTTGCCAATGGCGAGGCGGCCGAGGCCATCGCAATCGCGGGCGCCACCATCGAGGCCTTCCGCTCCCCGCATTCCGGCTGGCCCGACCGGCACGCAGAGGTCCACAACATCACCTTCCGCGTTTCCGCTCCGGCTGGAGAGGGCCTCACCGCGCGCGTCATGCACCTTGGCGACGCGGACCCGGCTTCCGAGCACTACGAGGCCCTCACCGCCTTCCTTGAGGCCCGGCGCACCAGCCTCGCCATGGTCCCCTACTGGCACTATGCGCAAGGCGGCTTCGATGCGCTGCTGGACGAGACCTTCAACGCCCATGCCGCCGTCGCCATGCACGTGCCGATCGAGGCGCCCGGCTACCTCGCTAGGGGCGAGCGCCCCTTCTTCACCGAGGTCGGCCAGATGGTGGAGATCGTGCCTGTCGAGTGAGCGTTTTCCTCACGAAGTGGACCGCATGTTACACGGTCCAGGGGCAAAAACGGCCTATGTGTCACCGTGCCCCGCCAAAAGTGTGACCGTAGCTGCCAAAGCGTCACCAAGGGGCCGCAAAGTGTCACCCATTGGCGGTAAAGTGTCACGCTAAGGCGGGCCAGAGTGTCACCCATGGGGCGCATAACTGTCACCCTCCCGCATGGCTCCCCCAGTAACATCGACCGGAGCGCGCGAGAGCAGCGGATGCACGCGTTTGGGCACGCGGGCCGAAGCCCTGCGCTGCGCCGCCTCCTCCATCGCCAAGTCCCAGAACTTCGCAAACCCCGGAGCCCGCGCCCGCAAACGATAAGCCGCCTGCCGGCTCATCCCCACGCTGCGAGCCGCCGGTGCAACCTTCCCGCTGCGAGCAAGCGCCTTGAGAAACGCCGCAGCCTTGGTGCCAGTCCAGCGGGTGTTGTCGGGTTGAGGGGAGGGCGAGCGGGGAGGGGTGGAGGCCATCTGCGAGGTTAAGGCAGAAATTGGCGGTGTAGGAAAGATACTGCGTTCTCCCCGCTTGTCCGGTGCTCAGCGGCGACCTTGCTGCGGAGATGCTCGATTACTTCCTTTAAGGATCGACCCACTAAGATTTGGGGGCACCAAGTAGCGGAGATGGTCAAGCGAGGTTGGACCTATCACCGATTTTTGTGAGCTTCAGCGGCACGTTTGTACGGGCGTAATCACGGCGATGGCAGCTTAGGATGATTTGTCAGGAGCTAACGCTCCTTCCGAAGTTGAAAAGTCAGAGCCCAAATTTTTTGCGTGCCTCATCGTAATAAGGGTTCATCGCTTGCGCAGCGAACTTTTCAGGGATCCACCATCTCACCGCGAGTTCGTGTGCTTGAACTCTGTCAGTGTTCCAATCTTCGATGTATTCGTCGCGTAGCCAATGTGGGACTATGCAAAGTATCGCTTTCCATAGAGCCTCTCTGTCCGCTGCGTAAGGCTCCGAGATATCAGCCTGCATTGGCTTTGAGGCAATTTCGCTCAAGAGCCTCCTGAATGACTCAGGGTCTTTCGTGCGTTGTGTTTCAGTGTCGAAAACGTGCATCAATTCTTTGGCAGCGATAACCCGAGCCATCTCGCGATCATCACGGTAGCGATCGTTTACGAAGACGATCGCGTCACTGAACGGCTCTTCGTGCGGGCTGGTGCGCTCTTCCTCTAACCAAATGAAGTTTCCATCGCCTGCCTTGGGGAAATCAGGAAACCACTTGTTCCTAATCGTACCTACGCCTGTGTGGTGTAGATTAATGATACGCTGTATCTCCGAGACCAATACGCGTGGCTCGGGCTTTAGCTTCTCAAGTTCTTTATAAAATGCTGGAAAAAGCAAAACCGGCGCCCCTCATGACGAAGGACGCCGGTTAGTCTGCTAGAACCGATTAAGTCAAGTCAGACGCGGTCAATGTCCGCAATGTCGAGCGATGGGTCGTCAATTCCCGCCATACACACGACAATTTGCTCTGCAAGCGCTTCATCACTCGCATGCGAGTGATTGAAAAACTTAACATCTATTGCACGCCGCCCCTGCTCGGGAAAAAGCAGGGTGGTCGCGCGATCAAGCAAATTACTCATTCACTTACCTCCTTTTCCCATCAACTACCTTTACAACGTTCAACGCCCATTTTTGTTGCGCCGAATGTTCGCCATGATACATATCCACAGCTTACCTAGTGATGAATGGTTGACACATCGTCACTCTCACGAATCAATTTGATTCAAACGAGTCTAAATGGCCCATAGTGCCAAATTAGCCCTGTAGGCAATCCCATCAGCCTAAAATTCCGGCAAATAGATGAGAAATGTCGACAGACTGCAACACTGATTAGATGGCAATAGCACACGACATTTCAAGGTTCAGCAGCTCGACTCCGTTATCTCCATACGAGCCCGTGCATACATGACAAGCCTCAAGCAAACCAAGTCGTGGCCTACCCCCCACTCACCCGAGCCGTAATCTTGATCTCCACCACTCCCTCGGGCGTATAGAGGCGGTCCACGTCGATCGCGGTCCAGGCGGGGAAGGGGGCTTTGACATAACGGTTCTTCACCGCGGCGAGCGCGGGCATCGAGGCGTCTATGTCGACGTGGTAGGTGGTGATGTCGAGCACATCGTCCCAGCTCGATCCGGCGCGCTCCAGGATGCCGCCGATATACTGAAACGTGCGGTCGAACGCCTCTTCCTGCGTCTCGCCCTCTTGCGCGGGGCCGAGGATCACGCCGGAGAGGTAGACGGTGTCGCCGTGGATCACCGCTTCGGAAAAGCCGAACTGCTCAAGGAAAGCGCGCGCGCCCGGATCCTCGGGCATGATGGTGCGCTTTTCGGATGAGGTCGCTTCGCTGCCTGCCTCGACATGCGCATCGGCGAGCGCGGGGCTGGCGGTGGTTGCGCTCAAAGCCGCGGCTGCGGCGAGCAAGGTGGCTGATCTGAGCATGGCTGGTCCTCCCTGTTGTCGGGTGGGACCATACATGCTCACCGCATGGGTGTCAGTTCCTGAGGGCGGCTTCTGCCTCGCGCTTGGCCATGCGTGCAGCGTCGGCCTTTTCGCGGGCGATCTTGCCTGCACGGGTACGCTCGGCAAGGCCGAGCCAGTGCTGCTCAGAGCGCAGTTCCCGCTCGCGCACATTCTGCAGAACCGCTTCCTTCGCAGCCTTCGCGGATTCGCCCGCACGCTCGATATAGAATTCGTAAGTCTGCGCCATGTGGTCTGCCTTTCGGTATCGGGAAAAGTACTGAGCAATCAAAACGCAGCGCGGAGCATGATGTTCCGCGCTGCGCATGTTCGTCAGTCCGCTGCCGAAAGGTTTACGGCGCTTTCCTTGCCATTGCGGCCGGTCTCGACTTCGTAGTTGAGACGCTGTTCCTTATCGAGCGTCTGCATGCCGGCGGCCTGCACCGCGCTGATGTGCACGAAGCTGTCGGCCGAACCGTCGTCGGGCTGGATGAAGCCATAGCCCTTGTCGGCGTTGAAGAATTTTACGGAGCCAGTTTTGCTGGACATAATATCGTTCCTTTCAAGAACGTTGGGGTTGCCTCTCCGCGACATGCGGCAAGGTCGTGCGTCAATTCGTTCAGATGAAAGGAAGTCGTCGTCCGGTTAACGCCGGGGGTTCGAAGAACCAGACGGCGGAGCGCAAATTTCAAGTTCCGTCGCAAATTCCGACGTCAGCGGGGAGGCTGTAGCATGGAATTGCGCGGATAGCTAATTATTGTTCGCGGGGCGTCAGATCAGTGCTGCGATGAACAGGCCCATGGCCAGCGTGTAGGCAAGGGTGCGCAGGTGGTTGAGCGGGGTCCAGCGGGCAAGGTAGGTGCGCCACATCGCGGCCCCTTCCTCGCTCGCCGCATCGACCGCGTCGAGCCGGTTGTTGAGCGGGACATTGCCAACCACGGTCACCACGAACATGCCAAAGACATAGACAGCGCCTCCTGCGATGGCGAACCAGGGGTTGCCCAACACCCACCCCATCAGCCCAAGCACCACCAGCGCCGCGCTCGCCAGCGTGCTTGCGAAGAACAGCGGGAGGAACGCGCTTTTCTGGATGATGTCGTTGATGCGCTGCATCGCGCGCGCACCGGCTTCATCGCCCAAGTCCGCGAGCGAGCGCATGACGAAGACCGAGAAGGTGAAATAGACACCGGCCATGATCCCGCTGCTCAAGGCGGCGAACCAGATGAGCAGGTCGATGGCCAATGTCATGTTTCGTATCCCCCCTTTGGTCGGACCGGCTTCGCAGGTGTGCACATCTCGCCGAGGTCGCGAACCTTTTTCGCCAACGTAAATCCCCGGCAAGTAGCGATCAGTCCCGTTTCGCGATCCCCTAGTCTAACACCTCGGCTGTCGTAACGAGAAGCGTGCTTTTCAGCGCGCTGGTTGCGCGCTCTCCATCCGGGCCGAAGGTCAGCACCTGCGTGACCTCCCGATTGCCATTCATCCGCTGTTGCCGCGTCATCGGCTTGCGCGGGTCCAGATGCGCATCTGGCCGCGCGCATCGGAAAAATGGCACTCGAAACACTCTTCTTTGGAGGGGTGCATGGTGATCATGCGCTCGCGCTCAGCCTTGCGGATTGAACGCGATGCATTCGACTTCGAGCACCGCACCCCCGGCGAGCGCTTTCACCGCCATCGTGGACCGGGCCGGGTAGCGGCCTTCCTTGAAGTAGGTCCGATAGATCGCGTTGAAGGCCGCGAAGTCTTCGATATCCGCGAGCCAGACGGTGCATTTGAACAGCGCGTCGTGCGTGAGGTCATACTTGGCGAGCGTTTCGCCGATCCGGTCCATCGTGCGGCGCGTTTCGGCTTCGATACCGTTGGGCTCGCCCGCGCTATCGCCGCGTGCGAGGCCAATCTGTCCGGCAAGGTAGAGCGTATCGCCCACCTGCACGGCCCTCGAGAATGGCAGCGAGCGGCCTTCGAGAGGGAGGAATAGCGGCTCTCCCTGCGCGCTGGCAGGGGCAGCCGATCCGGTTGCGATCAGCGCTGCGGTGGCAAGGCCTGCTCCCGCGAACCAGCGCCTCATCGCGCCTCGTCCTCGGGGAGGTAGAGCTTTTCACCCTTCTCCTTGTACACCCGGCTCATCTCTTCCATGCCAGCCTCGTTCTCGGCGCGCTCGGCGGGGGAGTTTTCGCCCTTGAGGTCCTCGCTTGCAAGGAAGCTGTCGGGGTCCGAGTTTTGCTTCGCAGCAAACTCGCGCACTTCCTGCGAAATCTTCATCGAGCAGAACTTGGGCCCGCACATCGAGCAGAAATGCGCCGTCTTCGCGCCCTCCGCCGGAAGCGTCTGGTCATGATATTGCTCGGCCGTGTCGGGGTCGAGCGACAGGTTGAACTGGTCGCGCCAGCGGAATTCGAAGCGCGCTTTTGACAGCGCATCGTCGCGCACTTTCGCTGCCGGGTGGCCCTTGGCGAGGTCGGCTGCGTGGGCGGCGAGCTTGTAGGTGACGACGCCCACTTTCACATCGTCGCGGTCGGGCAGGCCAAGGTGCTCCTTGGGCGTGACGTAGCAGAGCATCGCGGTGCCGTACCAACCGATCTGTGCAGCACCAATGCCGCTGGTGATGTGGTCGTAACCCGGCGCAATGTCGGTGACGAGCGGCCCGAGGGTGTAGAACGGCGCTTCGCCGCACGCTTCGAGCTGCTTTTCCATGTTCTCCTTGATCTTGTGCATGGGCACGTGGCCCGGCCCTTCGATCATTACCTGCACGTCCTGCGCCCACGCCTTCTTGGTCAGCTCGCCCAGAGTGTAGAGCTCGGCGAATTGCGCTTCGTCATTGGCGTCGGCGATCGAGCCGGGGCGCAGGCCATCGCCCAGCGAATAGGCGATGTCGTAGGCCTTCATGATCTCGGTGATCTCGTCGAAGTGCTCGTAGAGGAAGCTCTCCTTGTGATGCGCGAGGCACCATTTCGCCATGATGCTGCCGCCGCGCGACACGATACCGGTGACGCGCTTTGCCGCGAGCGGGACGTAGGGCAGGCGCACGCCCGCATGGATGGTGAAGTAGTCGACGCCTTGTTCGGCCTGCTCGATCAGCGTGTCGCGGAAAATCTCCCACGTCAGCTCCTCGGCAACGCCGCCGACTTTTTCGAGCGCCTGATAGATCGGCACGGTGCCGACCGGGACGGCGGAATTGCGGATGATCCATTCGCGCGTGTCGTGGATGTTGCGGCCCGTGGAGAGGTCCATGATCGTGTCCGCGCCCCAGCGGGTCGCCCAGACCATCTTGTCGACTTCCTGCGCCACGTCCGAAGCGACGGCGGAATTGCCGATATTGGCGTTGATCTTGACCAGGAAGTTGCGCCCGATGGCCATCGGTTCGGTTTCGGGGTGGTTGATGTTGTTGGGAATAATCGCGCGGCCACGGGCGACCTCGCTGCGCACGAATTCCGGAGTGATCACATCGGGGATTTCCGCGCCCCAATCCTCGCCATCGCGCACGAAATCGGCAGCGATTTCGCGGCCAAGGTTCTCGCGCTCGGCGACATATTCCATTTCAGGGGTGATGATGCCTTTGCGGGCATAGTGCATCTGGCTGACATTCATGCCTGCCTTGGCGCGAAGGGGGCGCTTTACCGTGTTGGGGAATTGCGGGACGCCGCCCGAGCGATCCGGGCCAAGCTGGCCGTTATCTTCCGGCTTCACCTCGCGCGCATCGTAATCCTCGACATCGCCGCGCGCCATGATCCAGTCGCGGCGCAGTGCGGGCAAGCCTGCATTGATGTCGATATTGGCATTGGGATCGGTGTAGGGGCCGGACGTATCGTATACGCGCACCGGAGCCTCGCCGCCTTCAAGGTCGATCTCGCGCATGGCGACCTGGACGCCGCTGCCCGTGCGTGCGCCGACATGGATCTTGCGGCTGCCACGGATGGGCCCGGTGGTTACGCCAATTTCTACGGGGGAATTGATGTCGGCCATGCGAAGTCTCTCCTTGCGAGGACGGAGCGCGGACTTCTGGCAATCAGCCGCCCACTCCCTCCGCCGATGCTAATCGGTTCAGGTTCAACGGGTCGTGGGCCGCAACACCCACCTCTCAGCCAAGACTTGCTGGCTCCCCGGGGATGACGCTGGTTACATCTTGATTTGGGCATTGTCCATGTCATGCTACTCCAGCAAAGCTTGTTGGAGGCTGTGTCTTGACCGTATTCGCGCACCCCGAGAAGGAGTAGCCGCAGTGAATTCACCATCATCCTCGTCGAAGAAGTCGCTATCCAACCGCCTCGTTAGCTTCGTCGAGGCATGTGGTCGCCATCCCTTTGCAACGGGTCTCTTTGCGTTACTCGGCGTCGCAGGACTCATTTTCTCCGTCTATAGCTTCTCAGTTGATCGCAACAACCAAGAGCAAAGCTCTCGACAGGCATCTCGGATCGAAGAAGGAGTGGGAGATGTCAGAGACACTGTGGATTCTACCGCGAAGCGTGTGGAAGATGTTGCTAGGAATCTTCAGCAATCACCCACTTCGCGCTTTCCGAAGTTAGAAAATGTGTATCTAGACAGCGACGAGAACGAAGGGAACTTCCTGAAATTCATTGGCAAACACGAGAATGAAATTGTCAATCTATCTGTATCATTTCCAGGCACCGAAGATCGAGGATTGGTTCGTGATGACGAGGACGTGTTATCTTTCAGACAGAAAGATAGGTTTGGTGAAGCCGAATATGACTACACATGCCACTACATCCGTTTTCTCAAGAGCGAAGAATTTGATCGATATCGAAACTGGGACAGCGGGTATTGGCACGTGAGGGGCTTTTTCCGTGTTCTACCCGTTCGGACTCAGATAGCGGATTATGATTGTATGGTTTTCATTCACTATTTAGAGGCCATTCCTCTTACGAACGAAAACACATCGATAATGTAGCGGTTCAGTCGGAATATCTCACGTTAGCGTTCGCGCAGCGTGAAGAGGCACAGCGCCAGCAGGACCGTAGCAAGCACGCCCGAACCGCCTGCAATCGGAAGCTCGCCCGAAAAGTCGCGGCCCATCGCGGCAGACAGCGCGTTGCTGACCAGCGCGACCGCGCCGACGATTGCCGTGAGACCGCCAATGGCTTTCGACCCAGCGCTCATATGCCCGAGGCCGAACACTACGGCTGCAAGCGCAATCAGCACCTTGGCCGCGTTGTAGACCATGAAGGAATAGGCGACGATGGCGCCCGCTACCGGAGCCATTTCGGGCACTTCGCCAGCGACCTCGAAGAACGGGCCGAACAAGGTCAGGCCCACGCCGACCTGCACGACGTTGAGCACGGCCGATGCAGCGATCGCGGCCCAGCCGAGGTGAAACTCCTTCGCCTGAACCATCGCAGCGCCCGCAAAGGCGGCGAGGATCGTGAACAGCACGCCCTCGCTCCCCCACAGAAGCTGTCGCGGCACGTCCATCTCGGCGATGTAGAGCGCGGTGTAGATCGCCTGCGTGATGGCCGCGATGAGCAGGAGCGATGCAACAATTGTCACGTTGCGATTGAAAGTTGCGTGCATGATGTGAGGGTTCCCCTGAAAAACTGTTCGATTGGCTTACGTGGGCGTGCGCCGGATGGTTACGCCCGATTGGCCGATATTCCACGGGGCAGGCCAATTTAGCCGCCGGAACGGAACCGATTTCGCTCGCAATTGTAGAGCCCCGCTCCCATATTCATTCCCGACAGGGGCAAGAAAGAGAGGAGAAACTTTCATGCAGTTCCAGTTCAATTCCGACAGCAGCGTAATGGGCACCGAGAACGTCTCGGAGCGGATCGAGGCCATGGTGCGCGAGAAGCTTACCCGCTTCGAGGACCGTCTCACCCGGGTCGAAGTGCATGTGTCGGACGTCAACGGCTCCAAGCACGGTGCCGACGACAAGCACTGCGTGATCGAAGCGCGCCCGCGCGGCGGGAAGCCCATCGGCGTCACAGGCAAGGCCGACAAGGTCGACGATGCCGCGCGCAAGGCGGCAAACACCCTCTCGCAGCGGCTTGAACGCCACTTCGGCAAGGAATCGCGCCACAAGCACGACGCGCGCCCCGACAAGGTGATGTAAGCATGGGATCCGCCAGCGATGTGCGCAGTCAGTTGCGCGCACGGCTGGCGGCGCATGACGGGCAATCCGTGACGCTGCTCGGCGAGGCGGAGGCGGCGTGTTCCCGCGATCCTGACTATTTCGACGCGCTCATTGAGCTTGCAGGTTCGCGCAAAGGCCATGTGCCTGCCGGTGCAACCTGACTTATCAAGAGCGCGTTTGAGGCAGGGCACAAGGCGAGCGCGTCGCAGGCCGATGCTCTGATTGCATCTCTACCCGTCATCACTGGTTGGGCGGCGCAGCTTCACGTGTGTCAGTCGATTGGCCTTCTCGAAATCTCACCGCGTCACACCAAAGCTGTTGCGGACTGGCTTGAGCCGCTGCTGGAGCATGAACGACCCTTCGTGCGGGCTTGGTCGCTTGATGCGCTTGGCCATCTGGCGCGCGCTGATCAGAGCCTAGTCGATCGGTTCGAAGCCGCGCTCGCAGCCGCGGCCAAGGACGATCGGGCTTCAGTCCGGGCAAGGGCTCGCAATCTCGCCGCCGGGCGATGACCACGCAGCATCCATCTTAGGTTCAGCCGCTTCGGCCAACGATATGAGGCATGGCTGTCACCGATCCCAAACTTCCGCTGGCCATTGGCCTTGTTTCCGCTCTCGCACTGGGAGTCCCCGCGCTCGCGCAAAGCGATGATACGGGCGAGCCGACCGCGCGCGAGCAGGGTGGACGCGAGTGTTTCTATCAGCGCCAGATTACCGGCTACCGCACTGCCAAGGACGATGAAGGCAAGCGCACTGATACGAGCATCCTTGTCGATGTGCGCGCGGGCGAGACATTCCTCGTTACCTTTGCGCAGCGTTGTCCCGATGTGCGCTGGGCGCAGAGTGTTCGCTTCACGCGCACAGGCGTCGGGCGGATTTGCGACGGGCTCGATATCGACCTCGTGGTGCCGGACGTAACCGGACCGCAGCGCTGCACGATCCAGTCGATCCGCAGGCTGACCGCTGGTGAACCCGGAACGCGGGCGGGCGCTCGCGAATAGGCGCTATTCCGGCACCCCTAGAAACGCGGCGATCTCGCTCCAGCGTGAGCGCACTTCGTTACGGCCGCGCTCGATATTCTGGGCGATGAGCTCCGGAATGAAGTCGAGCGTTTCGTAAAGGTCGGTCGGCGGCTGAAGCACCATGGTCGGGATCAGGAAATACTGGTCGATCCGCGCCTTGATCGGAGCCATCGCCTGTTCGACCTGCTCGGGAGAAAGGGGCAGGCCTTCGAGCACGCGGCGCTGTTCCATCTCGGCGCGCAGCAGGTCGTTGATCAGCTCGATGCTGCCAAGATCGCTGTCGGCAACCTCTCGCGTCAGCAGCTCGACCGAGCGCAGACCGATGTCGATGATGCTGTCATATTCGGTGTGCGTCTTGGGCAAGGGTGCTTCGGCGCGGACCACCAGGATCGCGCGCGGGCGCAACTGGATGGCGGAATCGTAAGGCGTGATGTCCCTCACCCCGCCATCGACCCACTGTTCAAGCTTGCCGCCCGCATCGCGCGTTTCGAAGGGCGGGAAGAAGGGTGGCTGGGCCGAGCTTGCATAGACCCAGTCGGCAATGTTGTTGGCATTCTCAGCGACGGTGATCAGATCACCGGTGGTGATGTTGACGACCGCGAGACGCAGGTTCTTGCCGGTTGCGCGAATGTCCTCGTCCTTGAAGGCATCGTTCAAGAGCTTGCGCAATGGCCCGGTGCTGTAGACAGAGTTCTTGCCGGTGATGACCGCCCAGATCGGGCCACCCCGGCTCTTGTAAATGTCATCAGGGCCCTTGAGCCCGGTCCAGAAGTCGACGAGTTCGGGGATTGTGTCCTGCGCCACACCCGCTGCTTGAATCGCGCCGGTCGACGTGCCGACCACCGTTTCAAAATCAACGCCCCTTACTCGGATCAATTCATCCAGCACGCCGACTTGATACGCGCCCTTTGCGCCGCCACCGCTAAGCGCCAATCCCAGTCCACCAGCCATCGTTCTGCTCCCCTGTTATCTTTCAGGGGGTTATCGCGTGGGAAGCGGCAGGGATAGGATCAATGCGGCAAGGCGGCTCTAATCACCGGGCGCCAGCCCCAATTCGCCGAGAATGCCGGAAATTTCCTTCTTCACCCGGAAGAACCCGGCGCGCGCGTGTGGCCAGGTAAGGCGATCGAGGTCGCCTAGCAGGGTGATGGTGTTGCCCGCTTCGGCGAGCGGCGCGATGTCTGGCATCAACGCATCTCTGGTCCATCCGGTCGGAAGGAAGGGCACCGCGAGCCGCTCCACTCCAACCTCACCGAACAGGTCCTTGAGATTTGCACCTGCTTCCCAAGTGAGGGCAGGGCAGTCGAACGCGCTCGCCGCCGCGGCCACACCGTTTTCGACCGCGCCCGTAGCGAAGTTCGCCGCAAGCTCGCCCACTTCTCCGGTAGAGCGAGCCTTCGGGCGGGCTGCACCAATCACCGCAGCAGGAGCTTTTGTGAGGTCGAGCGGCACATGGCTCGCCGCTTCGTCGTGCAAGAGCAGCGCGAAGGGCGCGTCGAACGCGTCTTCGGGCTGTGCTTCCGGCAGGTCGAGCTTCTGGCGCTGGTGCTCGGTCTCCTCGCTCAGCGGTTCGGGGTCTTCGTTCAGCCCTTCGGCAGACAGTGGCCCACCATCGCGGCGCTCGGTGTAGCGTTTGATGTTGGAGGCGCGTGCTGCGTAATTCTTGCCCTTGGTATGGAGCCCCGCGACCCAGCGCCACGAAAGCGTGTTCGAGGCCGCATCGCCGTCCATCAGATGCCGCAGGAAAAAGTCTGCGCCAAGTTGCCAGTCGAGCTTGAGCGTAAATATCCAGACGCTCGCAAACCACATGCGCGCGTGGTTGTGGAGGTAGCCGGTCTGCACCAGCTCGCGCGCCCACTGGTCGAATGCCTCGATCCCGGTGCGGCCTTCGACGGCTTCCTCGTACCCCTTCGCGAGGCCCGAATTGTTCCGGGCCGCGATCAGAGCGCCGTCGCGGCCCTGTTTGTAGGCGTCCCACACGCTCGGGCGCTGTTCGAGATAGCCCTTGAAGTAGACCCGCCAGAACACTTCGGCGATGAACTTTTCCGCTTTGCCGGGGCCATGTTCGTCAAGTGCGGCGACGATAACCTCGCGCTCGCTCAACAACCCCGCGTGAAGCCAGGGCGACAATTGCGAGACGTTGGAAAGCATCCCGTCTTCGGGAACGCCATCATCGTAATTGCGGTTGCTGGCATAGGCGCTGCCGGATCGGGGCGCGAATTCGGCAAGGCGGTCAAGACCAGCCTTGCGGTCAGGGGTAAAGGTCATCGAAGCTTTCCGGATTGTGTGTCGTATTTCAAATGATCTCAAAAGAATTTGGATCCAACCGAAGCCTTCATGCGTATCTTGCCACAGAGCCGCCACAATTCTTGCGGCTTTGTAAATCACTCCCCCACCTCAATCACTAGAGGAAGATCCCAATGAAATTCATCAAGCTTAGCCTCGTTGCAGGCACCGCGCTTGCTCTTGCCGCCTGTGCTTCGGAAACCGAAACCGAAGATTCGATGATGGCCGACGAAACCGCCATGACCGAAGAAGCGACCGCTCCGGGCACCATCGTTGAAGTTGCACAGGGCGATGAAGCCACCTTCTCGACTCTCGTTGCAGCCGTGACCGCAGCCGGTCTTGGTGACGCGCTTTCGGGTGAAGGCCCGCTGACCGTGTTCGCACCGACCAACGACGCATTCGGCGCACTGCCCGAAGGGACCGTCGAAGAGCTCACCACCAACGACACCGAAACGCTCGGCGCGATCCTTCAGTACCACGTCGTCGATGGCGCGGTTGATGCAGCAACCCTGATTGCCGCAATCGAAGGCGCTGGCGAAGAAGGCTACACCGTCACCACGCTCGGCGGCGGCGAACTGACCGCAATGCTCGTCGATGGCGGCGTTGTGCTGACCGACGCAACCGGTGCAACGGTCAACGTGACCGCGACCGACGTTGAAGCATCGAACGGCCTGATCCACGTGATCGACGGCGTGCTGATGCCGCAGTAATTCTTGCCGCTTGTCGCAAGACGAAAAACCAAGGCGGGTCGCTGCATATCGCAGCGGCCCGCATTTTTTTGCGCAACCAGCCACCCGTCGCCGACAGGCGGTTTCGCACTTCAAATCCCTGCGGTATAGCGCCCGCCATGATGACCCGGCCCATTCAGCTCGCCCTTTTCGCATTGCCGCTCGCGCTCGCCGCATGCAGCGATGTGCCCGGCGAAATCACCCGCGATACCGAGCCCTTTGCCGGGATCGCTCCTGAAGAAACGCTCACCGCGCTCGGAAACGAACCGTTCTGGAACGTGAAAGTCGAGCCAGCAGGCGAGGGCGGGTTCACGGCGACCTATTCGACGCCCGAGAACATCGAGGGCAGAGAATTCGCCGTATCGCGATTTGCAGGCAATAACGGGATCGGGATGAGCGGTGAGCTTGATGGCGCTTCGGCAAGCCTTGCCCTCACGCCGGGCGAATGCAGCGACACGATGAGCGACCGCGTCTACCCCTACACCGCCACCTTTGCCCTTGGCGATGAGACCTATTTCGGCTGCGCATATACAAGCGCACAACCATACATTGGCGAGCAATTGCCCTGACCGGTCAATGCGCAAGAACCGGGCAAATAGCCGACTTCTCTAAGAAAACCTTAAAATTTGCCACTTGCAGATTGGTGCCACGAGGTCCCATGAAAGGGCCCACAGCGATTTCGGCAAGCTATTGAAAACCAATAGTCATTCCCGTTGCGATCAGCGGTTGACAGTAGACTGCTAAGTCCGGTGATCTGCAAAAGCAGAATTTTCCTCCATTTTCGATTGGTGACGGCGGGAACCCTGCTTCAATCCTCGCGTTGAAGGCGAAATACTAACTTCTCTGAGATCAGGCATCGCAATCACGATTGCACGCCGACAATTTACGGAAGAAACAACCAAGTGACGACTCCAAGCTCCCCTCAAGACAGCGCAGCTGGCGCCGCCGGGTCCAAACCCGGCGACGCCTCGCATTACGCGTTGGACATGGAGCGGGAGCTTTCGCACCGGGTCAAGAACATGTTCGCTGTCATCAATGCGATCGTCAGCATCACCGGACGCGTCAAAGGCATCCCGACCGAAGCGGCGGATATCAACGCCCGCATTCAGGCCTTGGGCCGCGCTTACGAAACAACGTTTGAAGGATCGCACACTGGCGCTTTCGATATAGGCGAAGCGATCGAAGCTGTCCTTCGTCCCTATGCGCGCTCGACCGCAAGGCTTAGCCTCGAAGGCGATAAGATACGCGCCCCAAGTGCTACTATCTCGCTCGTTGGCATGGTGCTCCACGAATTTGCGATCAACGCGAAGAGACACGGCGCCTGGAAGGGCGACGGTTCGGTTTCGGTCAAACTGAAATCGGGTTGCTGCGATGGTTTGTCATGCGACACCGGCGGGGGCCAATCCGAAGCGATCACTCTTATCTGGAGTGAGAGCGGCGGCCCAGCCACCAACGGCGATGAGATTACCGCTGGCGGCGGAACCGAGATCGTCGACCGTTTGCTTGCAACAGCGCGCGGTACGATTGAGCGCGAGTGGACCGATCAGGGGCTGGAGGCGAAGATCTGCATTCCGGTTGCAAGGGTCGGGTGAGCACCCCTTGCTCCATATTACTTGTTGAGGACGAGCCGCTTGTCCTCATGGGCCTTGAATTGGCCGCTCAGGAGCTCGGGCACGATGTCGCCACAGCGCTAAGCGTGGAAGAAGCCCTCAGCTTGCTTCATGGAGGATTTGCTCCTGATGTGGCTGTGCTCGACGTAAATCTCGGCGTGGGCAAAACCTGCGCGCCCGTGGCACGCGAATTGGCGAAGCGCGATGTTCCTTTCGTGATCTACTCAGGAGCCATCGATCGCAAGACAACGATCGGTCGTGCGGCAGGCGTGCCGTTCATTCCAAAGCCCGCTTTACCCGCAGACGTAATCGAACTCGCGCTTCAACAGCGCGAATTGCCATGCGGCGCAGACGCGGCTTGAACGCGAGCGTTCGCCTTTAGAACAGTCCTGGAATTTCGAACTGCGCGGCGTTGGGACGCTCGGGTTGCAGTGTCTCGAGCCCGCCCACGCTCTGCGCGCCTTGCGCTCCGCTGCCGCTGATCGGCGTGCAGCTTTGACCTGACAGGAAATCGAGCGCGGTCGCGATCGAGGCCTCTGCCGGATCGCCGAGCTGGACCGAGATGTCGTCGCCCGCGCGGCAGGTATTGGGCACGGTGCTCGCAAGACCGGTGAAGTACTCGCCCTCGTCATTGGCATTCAGCGTCTGGAAGGTGACGGCGCGGATGCGCAGGTCACATTCCTCGAAGTCGAAGCCGAACTGGCCGACGGGCTTGCCGTTGGTGTTGCGCCCGACAATCGCGACATTGGCCGGGTCAAGATACGGGACCATCGAATTGATCACCAGCTCGCTTGCCGAGGCGGTGTTGCCGGTGGTGATGAACGCGACCTTGGTGGCCTGAAGCGATTGCACTTCGTTCTGGAACAGCCGCGTTTCGTTTTCCGAGGATTTGGATTCGCGCAAAACCGTGCGGCTCCACACCTGTCCCACCCGGTTTTCGCCCAGAAGGTCACCGATCACGTTGGCAAGAAATACCAGACCGCCGCCATTGTAGCGGAAGTCAATGATGAGCTCGTCGACATTGTTCGAATTAAACAGCTGGAAGGCATCGCGCAGCTGCGCATCGGCGGTCTGTGGGAAGAAGGTGCGGAAGTTGAGATAACCGACCGACTTGCCGCCATCGTTGATGATGAGCGCGCCGTAGCGGTCGGAAATGGGATCGAGATTGAAGTCGGCCTTGACGATGCTGGCTTCGATCACCGTGCCATCGACCTGTGCAAACCGAATGACGCGGGTGACGCCCGGATCGCTCGGCCCAAGCGCGTTGATGACTGCCTGCGGACCGCCCGATGCCATCAGCGAGTTGACCGAGACGAGGTTGTTGGCGGTCGTCCCGATGGCGAGCAATTCGGTCCCGCGGTCCATTCCGGCGGCAAAGCCGGGCGCGTTCTCGAAGGCTTCGAACAGGAACACCCTGTCGTTCACCGTGTCATAGGAAAGACGAATACCGAAGCCTGCGCTTGAGCCGGAGTTGATCAGCTCGTTTTCGGCTTCGATCGAGGTCGCAAAGGTAAAGCCCTTGTCGCGCGACTGTGCGCGGGCCGGGGCGACGCGCGCGTCGAGGAAGCTTTGCACATCGCTGAAGTCTGCCGCGTTGACGGTGTTGTCGAGGAGATCCGGGAACAGGTACCATTCGTTCAGAACGTCATTGGCAAAGGCGATCTGGTTCTGCACCGCGCAGGTCGCGATGCTCGGCGTCGGGGTCGGCGTGGGGCCACCGGTTGGCGGCGGCGAAGACCCACCGCCTCCACAGGCAGCAAGCGCCAGCGCGAGAGTTGCAGTCAGTGCGCTGCGCCCGACAGGAAGGGACGCGGTGTTTGCATCAGATTTCATGGAATGAAGGCGACTCCGGACCGAAAAGTTGTAGCAATTGATGTTTACGCCTGAGCGCAGAGCATGCATGAGCAGCCCGCCAACGGCAAGTTCGCAAAGCGTTTTCGACACGCAAATCGCACTTGTCCACCGCTACAAAACGGGCCCTTGCATTGAAAATGCTCAATATTTTGCAGGTTTTCCTCAGAAACCGGGGCAAATCCACGCCCGCTCCCTCGTTTTGACCCCCTTATCCGACTAGCAACCTAGACATGGAAAGACAGAATCATGACCGATCTGCCTGATTGGCTGACCGCCAAATTGCCGCCTGCAGCGCGCCACGCCGGACTTGCGATCGCAAGCCTGGGCGATGCCAAGACGCTTGAGCGCGGCGGCTTTGCCCTGACCAGCCCGGCCTTTAAGTCGGGCGACGAACTCGACCCTTGCTTCACCGCGAAGGAAGAAGACGCGGTTGCGCCTCCGCTCGAATGGACCGCGCCGCCTCCGGGTTCGCAGGAATTGATCGTCATTGTCGAAGATGCCTCCTCAGACAGCGCAGAGCCTGCGTGCCACTGGGTCGTCTGGGGCCTGGCCGGACAGCGCGGCAAGCTGCTTGAAGGCGAAGTGCCGCCTCGCACCGGCAAGAACGCCTTTGGCAATTCCGAATGGCTGCTGCCCGACCCGCCGGTCGGAGAGACGCGCCACTACGTATTTCAGATTTTCGCGACCGACCTGCCGCTGACCATCATGCCGGGGGCAAGCCGCGAAGAACTGATGGCCGCCATCAAGGGCTTCATAACCGGCTGCGCCGTGCTCTATGCACCGTTCACCGGGATTGAGGCGGATGACGGCTTTATTGACGACGACGATTTCGAATAACCTGCCAAAATATTAGGGAGAACAACCATGGCTGGCAAAACCAACGCACTGCAGAAACCAGTGAACCTTTCAGGTGAACTGGAAAACGTGGTCGGCAAAGGTCCGATGACCCGCGCACAGGTCACCTCGAAAGTGTGGGAATACATCAAGGCGAATGACCTTCAGGATTCGAAGGACAAGCGTCAGATCAATCCTGACGACAAGCTTGGCGCAGTGATCGGCAAAGAGCAGATCTCGATGTTCAAGATGACGGCTGCTGTTTCGAAGCACCTCAGCTAAGACGCGTCTTCGCTTCTTATTCAGGCGGCTCGCCGGGCAATGCGATGCGATAAGCACCGCTGCGCCGGGCGAGCCGTTTGCCTTTCCAGCTCAGAGTAATTTCGCCCGCTTCGTTCATCGCATCGACTGCTGCGTGAACCGGCTCCATCAGCGCGCGCCATTCTCCGCCGGGACCAGCGATCAGGCGCGCGGCTTCGCTGGGGCAGACCGTGCTCCTTTGTGCCTTTGGCCCAGCAGCTTGCGGATTGCTGCCGCGACTTCGCTATTCCTTCTCATATTTGCGGCGGCGCCAAGGCAGGTCCTTGCGATGCGGTATCCGCACATCGCCGACCCACAGCGCCCACAAGATGATGATCGGCTGCGCGATCATGCGCGGGATGTGGTATTCGAGGCCCAAGCCCCCATCAGCGCGCGCCATGTCCATGGCGAAATGGTTGATGTTGGCGGGCCACACGAACAGCGCGTAAAGCGCAAGGCCGATCCCGCCGATACGCCTCAGGCGTGCATTGAACGGCTGGATCAGCGCAATCGCGCCAAGGATTTCAGCAATCCCGGTCCAGAACACGATCTGTTCGGGGAATGGGATCATTTCCGGCATGATCGCAAGGAACGGCTCGGGCTTCACGATGTGCATGTAGCCGGCGAACGCATAGAACGCGGCGAGGATGATGCGGGCGAGCGCCTTGATGAAACCCATGATCATGCGCTTGTCTCCTGCTTGGTCTCTTGGCCGGGAGCCCATCCGGGCGGCGCAAGCTCGAAGCCTGCAAACTCGAAACCGGGAACGACGATGCAGGAGACGAGCGCATAGCCCGCCGGACCTTCAAGCGGGCGCGCAGCTTGCCATGCGCCGGTGGGGACAAGGCCTTGCAGGTTCTCACCGCCCGCCACGTCGCTGCCCAATCGCAGCCAGCGCGCAGGCTCATCGTCTGCGCCCGCGATGCCCAGTTCAAGCGGGTCGCCGCCCTGCCACAGCCACATCTCGTCTGCATCGACACGGTGCCAGTGCGAGGCCTCTCCCGCTTTCAGTAGAAAGTGGATCGCCGTGCCTCGCGCGCGGCCTGAGCCATCGGCATCGGCGCGCCACGTCTCTGCGTACCACCCGCCCTCGGGATGCGGCTGCATCTGCAATTGTTCGATCAGCGCGTCCGCGCTATTCGCCTGTGTCATGAAAATGCGCCCCTCAAGGTAGCGCACAAGTATCGGGAGTTTTACGCCTCATGCAACACAAAGCGCTTAACCACGTCGCCGCCTGCGCTGCCATCGCTCTTGTCTGGAGCGCGCCCGCCCAAGCTCAGGACGTCGAAGGCAGCGTTGCCGAGGACATCGCTCCCGTGATCGAAAACGACATGGCGCTCGAAGCCGCCGAGGCAGCGCTCGCGATTGCGCCGGTGTTTGACGGGCACAACGACGTGCCCATCCAGCTGCGCCGCCGGTTCGACAATCAGATCAACACGTTCGACTTCGCCGATACCACCGACACCGGACCGGAAGTCGATGGAAACCCGATGCACACCGACCTGGCGCGCCTCGCCGAAGGACGCGTGGGCGCGCAGTACTGGTCGGTCTACGTGCCAGCAAGCCTGCCTGAGCCGCAGGCGGTGCAGATGACGATGGAGCAGATTGACGTGATGAAGCGTCTGATCGCGCGCTATCCTGACGAGCTAGCCTTCGCCGAGACCGCTGACGATATCGAGAACGCGATTGCCGAGGGGCGCATCGCTTCGATGCTCGGCATGGAAGGTGGGCACTCGATCGGGTCGAGCCTCGCGGTGCTGCGCCAAATGTATGACCTCGGCGCGCGCTACATGACGCTCACTCACGGCGCGAACACGCCATGGGCCGACAGCGCGACCGATGATCCCGAGCATGATGGCCTCACCGATTTCGGCAAGTACGTGGTGCGCGAGATGAACCGACTGGGCATGCTGGTCGACCTCAGCCATGTGAGCGAGACGACGATGCATGACGCGCTCGACGTGACGCGCGTGCCGGTGATCTTCAGCCACTCGGGCGTGCGCGCGGTAAATGGCCATGCGCGCAACGTTCCCGACAGCGTGCTCCAGCGCCTACCTGACAACGGCGGTATCGTAATGGTGGTGGGTCTACCCGGCTTCCTCAACAACGCACAGCGCGAATGGTTCGCCGAGCGCGAAGCTGAATTGGCCCGGCAGAATTCGCTGTTCCGCGGGCAGCCCGACGTCGTCGCCCGCGCAATGGCGGAGTGGGATGCGGCGAACGAGATGCCGCCGACCATGATCAGCCACATGGCCGACCATATCGACCACATTCGCGATCTCATTGGGGTTGAATATATCGGGATTGGTGGCGATTTCGACGGGATGCCGACCGGCCCCGAAGGCTTCGAGGACGTCAGCGGCTACCCACAGCTCTTCGCCGAATTGTCACGTCGCGGCTATTCGCAGGTCGAACTTGAGCTGATCTCAAGCCGCAATGCCATGCGCGTCCTGCGCGAAGCGGAACGCTACGCCGCGCGCGCGTCGGGCCAGCCACCGATCGAGACCTTGATCCCGACCGACGAATGATCCGAGCAGCGGATTACAGGTAAAGCGCGGGCACAAGCCAGGCGAGGCTCATCAGGAAGATCGCCAGCGTCAGGCTGACCATCAGAACGGTGAGCGTCGCTGGATTGTCCTGCGCCGCGCGTGCAGCGAGAGCGGTGATGCGCGCCGGCTTGCGAAGAGCGGCGCGCGGCATGGTGCGGGCAGGGGCGTTATTCATCGTATTCTCCTATCAATAAGGAGCAATTCGATTGAACTAGTCGATTGGTTACGACCCTGCCGCTGAAAGGGCTCAATCGTCCTTGAGCGGGTCATGGCCCCAATTCATCAGGCTATAGCGCCAGTCTGTCTCCTCGACATCGCCATCGGGGCGCTGCGAGAGGTGACGTTTGATGTAATTGCCGACCTTGTTCATATGCTCGAACTGGCTGTCGGTAAGCTCATCCTTGTTCGTGCGCTTGATCTCGACGATGCGGCGACCGGACCTGTGCCCGGTGCTTTCGCCGTCATCATTGTCACCGACCGACTTCGATTCCTCGGTCTCGAGCCATTCCTCGAGTTCCTTGGGTTGCATGTTCACCCGGTCGTAAAACGTGTCGAAAATCTCGTCCTTTTCATCCTGCTCCACGATCAATCGTCCTCATCATCGACCGTGTCGGGCAGGTTTTCGCGAGCCGTCGAGGCCATTTCCTCGAGCTCTTCCTCAGTCATGCTCTCGTACATCTCTTCCGATGCACCCTGGAGGTCGGACTTGTCGGTTTCACCGCGCTTGGCAGAAAGCGCGGCGCCCGCAGCCTGTTGCTGCGCCTTGCTGTTTGCCTTGGGCATGGATCAATCCTGTGCTTCGAGTTCGCTACCGCGCTTGAGGACTTCGTCGCCGTCTTCCTGCTTGATGAGGTAAGCCGGGTTGTCCTCGTCGCCGTCCTTGGTGACTTCGGTACCTTGAAGGGTACGCGTCACCTCGCGCTCGAAGCGTTCCTTGATCTGGCCTTTGCCTTCGCCGTTGCCCCAGTTCCACTTGACGTACTGGTCGGTCTGGAAGCTGTTAGAATTGCTCATTGTTTGTCTCCGATTGGGGGTTCGGAAGACTTACGAGCAAGGGGGGCTTTAGGTTCCACAGAACCCGCTGGATTATCAGACTCCGGTGATCGCCGGGATGATCCAGATGATGCTCATCGCGATGATGGCAAGCAGCAGTCCGATGCCGAGCACATAGCGCATGTAGCCGGTGGTGTGCGCACCGCGTGCGTCGTCATCTTCGATGTGTATGCGGCCGTCTTTGTCGACTTCGCTCATGAAAAACTCCGTAATCCCAAATTCGTGTTTGCGTTCGGCTTCTAGGACATATCGGCGCGCGGCGAAAGCCCGCACGCGATCCTTTGCAGCAATGATGTGTTGGCGAGATCAGTCGCGCAGCAGCTCGTTGATCCCGGTTTTCGAGCGGGTCTGCGCATCGACGGTCTTCACGATCACCGCGCAATAAAGCGAAGGACCGGGCGTTCCGTCGGGAAGTGGCTTGCCGGGAAGCGATCCGGGCACGACCACGGCATAGGGCGGCACTTCGCCGCGATGCACTTCGCCGGTGGCCCGGTCGATGATCTTGGTCGATGCGCCAAGGTAAACGCCCATGGAAAGCACCGCGCCTTCGCCCACGCGCACGCCCTCTGCAACCTCTGCACGAGCGCCGATAAATGCGCCGTCGCCGATGATCACGGGTTCAGCCTGAAGCGGTTCGAGCACGCCGCCAATCCCGGCGCCGCCCGACAGGTGAACATTCTTGCCGATCTGCGCGCACGAACCGACGGTCGCCCAGGTGTCGACCATGGTGCCTTCGCCGACATAAGCGCCGATATTGACGAAGCTCGGCATCAGCACCGCGCCTTTGCCGATATGGCTGCCGCGGCGAACGATTGCACCCGGGACCACACGGAAACCGGCTTCCTTGAAGCGGTTTGCGCCCCATCCGGCGAATTTGAGCGGCACCTTGTCGAACGCGGCCTCACCAGCGGAGCCATGCTCCATGACGCGGTTGTCCTGCAGGCGGAAGGAAAGCAGAACCGCTTTCTTGAGCCACTGGTTCACGGACCATGTGCCATCTTCGCCAGGCTGTGCGACGCGCACTTCGCCGCTGTCGAGCAGCGCGAGCGCTTCGCCAACCGCATGGCGAACATCGCTACCGGGTGTGACGGTGTCGCGTTCTTCCCAGGCGGCTTCGATCTGGCTGATGAGGGTGTCGTTCATGATGTCTCCGGCTCGCGTCTCCTTCAGAAAAAGGGGACGCCTTGCATTGGAAGGCTAACGCGTAAGAGCAGCGTTGGTTTCGCCTTTGGTGTTCGGCCAAGCTGCTAGCTTGCCCTGAGGCGAGCGGCAAGGTGCGAGCGTGCCAGACGGCAGAATGACCCAAATCGGCGGTTGTTGGCGTTGAAGTCCAGACCCCGCTTGCCGAGAGGTAAGGCATGTGCCTATGCTCACACGCGTTAGGGGGCCGGCAGTTTAGGATGAGACCAATGCCTCGCACTACCGCTCTAACACCGTCTTCAGCCACGTCTTCGCCCATCCGCATCACGCGGGTTCCAGTCGCGCCGCGTCCCGACCGAAGGGCGCCTGTGGTCTGGAAAGTCGCTGCCGCAGCGCTTGCCTGTACCGCGCTCGCTGCTTGTGGCGGCGGTGGAGGAGGGGGCGGGGTGCAGACGCTTCCTCCGCCTCCTCCTCCGCCGCCACCGCCTCCGCCGCCCCCTCCACCGCCGCCTCCTCCGCCATCGAGCAATTTCGACACGGCGGAGTTTCGCCGTTCGGACGGGCCGGACTTTCACGGCGCGATTGCGGCATGGCAGGATGGTTCGACGGGCGAGGGGCAGATCATAGCGGTGATCGACAGCGGCATCGATTCCGACAGCCCTGAATTCGCAGGGCGTATCCACCCGGATTCGCGCGACGTCGCTGGCAATCGCGGGATCGATCCAGAGGATGACCACGGCACCAATGTCGCCATGGTCGCAGCCGCCGCGCGCGATGATGAGGGTATCCTCGGCATCGCTTTCGATGTGCAGGTCCTCGCGCTACGTGCCGACATGCCCGGCTCGTGCGGGACGGACACACCGCAGGACCCGACGCTCGGTTGTTCTTTCACCGACCGCGATATCGCCGCTGGCGTTGACCAGGCGATTGCAAGCGGGGCGGCGGTCATCAATCTGAGCCTTGGCGGAGGAACCGCTTCGGCGGCCCTTCGCGGCGCGATTTCGCGCGCAGCCAATGCCGGGATTGTGGTTGTGGTCGCGGCGGGAAATGGGGGAGGGGGCGATGATCCGGACATCGACCCGAACCAGCCCGATCCCTTCGCAACCAGCCTGCTCGATGCAGGCAGCGGCAACGTTATCATCGTCGGATCGGTTGACGACAATGGCGGTTTTTCCAGCTTCAGCAACCGCGCCGGAACCTCAGCGGCCTCGTTTCTAAGCGCCCGCGGAGAGCGGATTTGCTGCGTCTATCAGGATGGCGAAATCTTCGTCGAAACCATCGACGGTTCGCAGTTCGTGACGCTGTTTTCAGGCACAAGTTTCGCCACTCCGCAAGTCGCAGGCGCAGTGGCGCTGCTGGCGCAGGCCTTTCCCAATCTGACCGGAGAGGAAATCGTCGAGATCCTGCTCACAAGCGCAAGCGATGCGGGAGCGACGGGGACGGACGGGGTGTTCGGGACAGGCATTCTCGACATCGCCCGCGCCTTTCAGCCAGCAGGAACCACAACGCTCGCGGGCACGGCAAACGCGCTCGGTCTTGTTGACGATTTTGCGATTGGATCGGCGGCGATGGGGGACGCGTTGTCGGGCGCATCGCTCGGCACGATCGTCACCGACCAGTATGATCGCGCTTATAGCTTCAACTTCGGCGGACATACTCAGAACGCAGCTCAGGTCCAGAGGCTTCGCGGCGCGGTTGAGCGGGGCGGCTATACCAGCGCGGCGTCGAGCCCGGCGCTCTCACTTGCGGTAACGGTGGGAGAGACGAACCGCGCAGCAGGTGTCGGCTGGACGCAGGCGCTGCAATTGTCGCCCGAGGATGCGCAGGGCGCGCGGGTGCTGGCTGCACGCGTGGCGGCCCGGATCGCGCCGGACACACAGCTTGGCGTGGCATTCCGCCAGAGCGCTTCGGGCCTTGTCGCGCAGATGCAAGGCTCGGACCGCGCTGCCTTCATGATCGCACCCGAAGCGGGCCGCGACGCGGGCTTTCTCGAAGAGAGCCAGTTTGCTTTCGCCACGCGCCACACCTTCGGCGACTGGGGCGTCACCCTTTCTGGAGAGCGCGGACGCGCATGGCTCGGCGAAAACCGCCGGGCGAGCGATGTTCTGTTCGGCGTGCGCGAACGGCGCAATACCAGCAGCATGGCGCTGGCCGCCGATCGCAGCTGGGGCGGGCTTGATGCGAGCGTCGCGATGTCGTTGCTCGCGGAGGAAGAGACGCTGCTAGGCGGGTACTTCAACCCCGCCTTCGGTATTTCGGGCGCGGATAGCGTTTTCCTCGACGGGCGACTGGTGCAGCGGATCGGCTCACGCTGGCGACTGGGCGGGGCATATCGCGCTGGCTTTACCCGCCCGCGCGGCTCGGCTCTGATCGGTGCAGGCTCGCAGGTCGAGACGCAGGGCTGGTCGCTCGACCTGACGCGAGCAGGCCTGTTCCAGCACCATGACAGCATCGGTTTGCGCGTCAGCCAGCCGCTGCGCGTGACCGGTGGGGCGCTCAATTTCGACCTGCCCGTTGCCTATGACTACGCGACCGAAAGCGCGATCCTTGACCGCCAGTCGCTCAATCTTGCACCTGTGGGACGCGAGCTGATGAGCGAACTCAACTGGAGCGGCTGGATCGGCTCCGCGCGCATTTCGACCAGCGTTTATTATCGGCAGGAGCCCGGCCATATCGAGAGCGCGCCAAGCGATATCGGCGCGCTGCTCAGCATCGGCGCTGCGTTCTAGCCACCGGCTCTATTCAGGCATCCCGGCATCGCGCGCAAACATGTAGGCGCGCTCGACCAATGGCGCGACACGTTCGCTCATCGACTTGGCGTGGGCGGAGGATGCCGTGCCGTCGATCACGCGCTTCTTGATGCCCTGCATGATGCCCGCAAGCCGGAACAGGTTGTAGGCAAAATACCAGTCCATCGGCGGCACGGGATAGCCGGTGCGCGCCACGTAGCGTTCGACCGCTTCTTCGACCGTGGGAATGCCGAGATCGCCCAGATCAAGCCCAAGCAGCCCCGCGCGCCCGTCTGCAGGCTGGAACCAGTTGAGCATCAGGTAGCTAAAATCCGCAATCGGATCGCCTAGCGTCGACAGCTCCCAATCGAGCACCGCGATGATGCGCGGCTCGGTCTTGTGAAAGATCACGTTGTCGAGCCGGTAGTCGCCGTGGACGACAGAGCTTTCGTGCTGCGGCGGAATCGTCTCGGGCAGCCACTCGATCAGACGCTCCATCTGAGGCATGTGCTCGGTTTCGGAGAGCTTGTACTGCTTCGACCAGCGCGAGATCTGGCGCGCGCAATAATCGGTTGGCTTGCCATAATCGCCAAGCCCGATTTCGGCAGGCTTGTTGAGATGCAGATCGGCCATCGTGTCGATCAGCGCGTGGTAATGGGCGCGGCGTTCCTCCGGCTCCATCCCCGGCAGCGCGCCATTCCAGAGCGAACGCCCATCGGCCATGCTCATCACGAAAAACTTGGAGCCGATAACTTCGGTGTCTTCGCAAAGGCCATAGGTCTTGGGCACCGGAAAGCCGGTCGGGTGGAGGCCCGTCATCGCCGCATATTCGCGGTCCACCGCGTGCGCTGACGGCAGCAGCTTGCCGAAGGGCTGGCGGCGCAGGACGTAATTGGTTTCCGGCGTCTCGATCTTGTAGGTCGGGTTCGACTGCCCGCCTTTGAACTTGGTGTAGCTGATCGGCCCGGCAAAGCCTTCGACATTGGCCTTGAACCACGCGGTCAGGCTGTCGAGGTCGAGCTTGTCGCGCTCTTCCACCTCGACCGTGCCGACCATTTCCTTATCAAAATCAATGTCCATCAGTCGAACATGACCACGCTGCGTGCGTGGCTCCCTTCGCGCATTTTGTCGAATCCGGCATTCACATCCTCGAGCCCGATGCGCTCTGCAATAATCGTGTCGAGGTCGAGCAGCCCGCGCATATAGAAATCGACAAGGCGCGGGAGGTCGACCGGGAAGTGGTTCATGCCCATGATCGCGCCCATCAGCTTTTTGCCGCCAAGCAGGTCCATCGCGCCCAGCCCGACCTTGCAGTCGAGCGGCATCATACCGAGGATCACCGCCGTCCCGCCGCGCCGCAGCGAGGCAACCGCGAGGTCTGCCGAGGCCTGACGACCCACAGCCTCGATCCCCCAGTGGACGCCGCCGCCCGAGATTTCGAGGATCTGCTTTGCCGCATCCTCGGCAAGGGCATCGACCGTGTGCGTCGCGCCCAGAACCTTTGCGAGTTCGCGCTTTTCGGGAAGCGGATCGGCCGCGATGACCTTGCCTGCGCCAGCGATCCTGGCTGCGTTGATCGTGGCAAGTCCCACGCCCCCGCAGCCGACCACAAGCACGGTTTCACCCGGCGTTACCTTGCAGGCGTTGAAGATCGTGCCTGCGCCCGTCGTGACCGCACATCCGATTACGGCAGCGCGGTCCAGCGGCATGTCCTTGTCAATCGCGACGCAGGCGTTTTCGTGGATCAGCATCTGCTCGGACAGGGCCGAGAGGTTGAGCATCTGGGCAACCGGTGAACCATCCGCGCGGGTCATGCGCGGCGCATCGCCCTTGCCCCGGCGGGTCGCCCCGCCAAGGCACAGCGCCATGCGGCCCGTCACGCAGAACTCGCAGGTTCCGCAAAAGGCGGAAAGGCACGAGACGACGTGATCGCCCGGCTTCACCGTTCGCACTTCACTGCCCACCGCGCGCACGACGCCAGCGGCTTCGTGGCCCGGCACGCAGGGCAGGGCATGCGGATAGGCACCGTCGATGAAGTGTAGGTCGGAGTGGCACAGGCCACACGCCTTGGTGTCGATCAGGACTTCGTGAGGGGCGGGGTCGGAATATTCGACCTCGCCGATCACTAGCCCCTCTCCCGGTTGCTCCAGGATTGCTGCTTTTGCCATCTTTGGCTTCCCCTCTCGCGCCCTTGCGGGCCTTTAAGTGTAGCTTAGCGAGCGACGCCCATGTCGCCCGAGCTGAACGCGCCTGCATCGTTCGCAGCGCCGCCACCTTCGCGCAGAGCGTTGGCGGTCGGGCCTTCCTGCGGTGCGTGCTTGCCGATTTCCATGCGCGCGATCGAGCGTGCGTGGACCTCGTCGGGACCATCGGCAAGGCGAAGCGTGCGCTGGTGAGCGTAGGCACTCGCGAGGCCATAATCCTCGGACACGCCGCCGCCGCCATGGGCCTGGATCGCATCGTCGATGATCTTGAGGGCCATGTTCGGGGCCTGCACCTTGATCATGGCGATTTCCTGCTTGGCCGACTTGTTGCCGACCTTGTCCATCATGTCTGCGGCCTTGAGGCACAGGAGGCGCGTCATGTCGATGTCGATGCGGGCACGCGCAATGCGCTCTTCCCAGACCGAGTGCTTGTAGATCGGCTTACCGAACGCCTCACGCTCCTGCAGACGGCGGCACATCTTGGCGAGCGCTTCTTCGGCAACGCCGATGGTGCGCATGCAGTGGTGAATACGGCCCGGGCCGAGGCGCCCCTGTGCGATCTCGAAACCGCGCCCTTCGCCAAGAAGCATGTTTGAGACAGGGACGCGCACGTCCTTCATTTCGACTTCCATGTGACCGTGCGGCGCATCGTCATAGCCGAAGACGGGCAGGTGTCGGATCACGTTCACACCGGGCGTGTCGATCGGCATGAGGACCATCGATTGCTGCGCGTGACGCTTGGCTTCGAAGTCGGTCTTGCCCATGACAATCGCGACCTTGCAGCGCGGATCGCCGAGCCCTGACGACCACCACTTGCGACCGTTGATGACGTATTCGTCGCCGTCGCGTTCGATCCGGGTTTCGATGTTCGTCGCGTCCGAAGATGCCGTGTAGGGTTCCGTCATCAGGAAGGCCGAACGGATTTCGCCGTTCATCAGCGGGCGAAGCCACTCTTCCTTCTGTTCGCGCGTGCCGTAGCGGTGGAACACTTCCATGTTGCCGGTGTCGGGAGCGGAGCAATTGAAGACTTCCGATGCCCAGCCGATGCGGCCCATTTCCTCTGCGCACAGCGCGTATTCAAGGTTGGTGAGGCCGGGGCCTTCGAATTCGAAGGTGTCGTCAACATGGTGGTGACTGTCATTGCGCGGGGGCATGAACAGGTTCCAGATGCCTTCGTCCTTGGCGATGGCTTTCTTGTCTTCGATGATCTGGATCACCTTCCAGCGGTCGCCCTCGGCATCCTGCTGCTTGTAGGTGTCCATGTTCGGGCGCACGTGCTTTTCGATGAAATTGCGCACGCGGTCGCGCCAATAGGCCTGGCGCTCTGTGGGTTCGAAATCCATGGGGGTGTTCCTCTCTCGTCCTTATCTGAAACCGAATCTGTTGAAATCGACCGTGGCAGAGCCGGTAAGCTGCGCCAAGGGTAAGTTTTGCTGATCAAATCACCGAATGGGCATCGGGGTCGGCGCGCGCGGCATCTCCGATGGTCTTGCCTCCCAGCGGCACGCCTTCATCCTTGCCGGCATGCCGACGATGGAGGCGTTCGAGCCGCGCTTCGTGTTCTTCGCGCCCGATTGGAAAGCTGCCGAGCCAGTACGCCGCGAGCAGTGCGAGCACGATCGAGGCGCTGCCATAATAGAGCACCATGTCGTTGATCACCGCGCCGGGTACCGAGCCGGGATCGGCGTCGGTCGAAAGCTGGGCAAGGCCGATAATCTGCCCGGTCAGAAAAATGCCTGCTCCGGTGGCGCATTTCTGGATCAGCCAGTTACCCGAATAAAAGGCAGCTTCGGCGCGGCGGTGGGTGCGCTCTTCAAACGCCTCGACGATTTCTGCGATCATCGAGGTGGCCGAGATCATCATCACGACGCCCAGCGTGTTGCCGAACAGAAGGAACGCGAAATAGCCATAGGTCGAGGCAGGCGTGCCTCGCTCGAACCACAGACCGGCAAGCAGCAGCGCGTAAGGCGTGAAACCGATCA
Organism: Erythrobacter sp. S158; assembly: GCF_057364915.1. Classification (NCBI taxonomy): domain Bacteria; kingdom Pseudomonadati; phylum Pseudomonadota; class Alphaproteobacteria; order Sphingomonadales; family Erythrobacteraceae; genus Erythrobacter; species Erythrobacter sp. S158. The sequence goes on from NZ_CP200279.1 coordinate 332,358, forward strand.
GCAGCGCGCCCAGCGCGGCAATTGCGGCCGAGCGGGCCTTGCCCCATTTGCGGTGCATCGGGCCGACGATGACGAACATCAGCACCACGGACAGGAACAGTGTCGCCGGGAACAGGATCAGCTCGTTTTCTTTCAACTGCCAGACGAACAGGTTGAGGTAGTTGAGGATCGAGAACGTCATCCCCTGGCTGATATAAGCCGCGAGCGCGCCCGCAGCGAAGATCAGGAAGCTTTTCTCACTGAACGCATCGAAGATCTCGGCGAACGCGCCCTTCAATGAAAAGGGCGGCGGCTTATGCTCGGGCAGGTGCGCGACAAGGTAGTGCTGGCCCGCAGCCGACCCAATCACCGAAATCGCCATCAACCCGGCTCCGAACGCGCCGAAATAAATGTAACCCTCTTCCTGAAGCAGCCCGTCCGCGCCCGGCATGAACACTGTGTAGGCGAGCGCCATCATCAAGAGCCCGCCAAGCCAACCCGAAAGGAAGCGATAGCGGAAGAGCGTGGTGCGCTCGTCATAATCCTGCGTGATTTCAGGCACGAGGCTGACCGAGGGCACCTCGCACGCCGACAGCAGAATGCGCACCGCGATGGCGATGCCGACGAGGCCATAGAAGCTTGGCGCCTCTCCCCCCGGCGGGGACCACAGCATCACCCACACTACCGCAAGCGGGATGGGCGCGATGTAGAGCCACGGCAAGCGCCTGCCCCAGCGGGTGTAGGTGCGGTCGGAAAGGTTGCCGATGATCGGGTCAATCACCGCATCAACCAGAAGCGCAATCAGCAAAGCGAGGCTAACCAGCCGCGCATCCATGCCGAGCACCTGATTGTAGAAGATCAGCAGGAAGAACGAGAAACCGGAATCCTTCACCCCGAACGCAACCGCGCCGAAGCCGTGGATCAGCTTGAGACGACCGGGAAGCTTGCCTTGCGTAAACGCCATTACTGGCCTGCCGCATCAGCAGCGGCGGCGGCCTTAGCTTGTTCTTCCATCGCTTCGAGCCCGGCGAACAGCGTCTCTTCCTCCGGATCCCAGCAATGGCGCGGGCCGATGGTGATCCCGCCGTCAACGATGAGGGACGTGCCGGTGACGAAGCTCGCAGCCTCGCTTGCGAGATAGGCCACCGCTTCGGCGATGTCGCTTGGCTGCCCACCGCGCTTGACCGGCTGGGCGTTCGAGGAAAGCTGCGCGATGGCAGCGTTGGCCATCGTCTTCATCTCGTCCGGAATTTCGAGCGTGGAGGTGAAGATGTTGGTGTTGATGAAGCCGGGCTGGATCGCGTTCACGCGGATATCGTGCTGGGCCAAATCGGCAGCGGCACACTTGGTCAGGTGAAGAACGCCCGCTTTCGCAACGGCATAGGCGGTCGGCGAATAGCCCGGACCGACTGCTGCGACGCTGGAGACATTGACGATGCTCGCGCCTTTTCGCCCCTTCATGTGCGGCACGGCATAGCGGATGCCGAATGCGACTGAGCGAAGGACGAGGTCCATCGTCATGTCCCATTCGTCAGGCTCAATCTCGTCGATGCCGGGGCGCGCGCCGCCCGCTGCTGCATTGTTGAAGACGGTGTCGATGCCGCCTGTCTCGCTTGCAGCCTTGTCCATCAGGGCCTTGATCGAAGCGGGGTCGGTGACGTCGCAATGGACGAAGCGGACATCGCCCTCGCTCTCCGCCGCCAGCTTTTCACCGCCGACGCTGTCAATATCGCTTGCAAAAACGGTAGCACCCTCGCGGGCGAAAAGCTGCGTAGTGGCAAGGCCGATGCCCGATGCCGCGCCCGTGATGACTACCGTTTTTCCGGCGAATCTCATTAATTGTTACCCTCTCTTGCATCCTCAATTGCAACCTAATCGCAATGAGGCTTGCGTCAACGTAATCCGGATGACGTTACGGCATGCGAGCACACGCGAAGTGTGCTTGCGGCGCATGGACAAATGACGATAACGTAAGCGTCAACTTATCCCGCGAGAGACAAGAGAGAGGAGTCGCCTCCAATGGCTGACCAAACTGTGACCGATCTGGAAGCCTTCCGTCAGGAAACCCGAGAATGGCTTGAAGCCAATTGCCCCCCAGAAATGCGCCAACCCGTGCGCGAGGACGATGACGTCTATTGGGGCGGCGGCAATGCAACCTTCAAGAACGATGCGCAAAAGGCATGGTTCGAAGCCGCCCGCGACAAGGGCTACACCGTGCCAAGCTGGCCCAAGGAGTATGGCGGTGCAGGCCTCAGCGCACCCGAGGCCAAGATCCTTCGTCAGGAAATGAGCCGCATCGGCGCGCGCCCGCCGCTTTCATCCTTCGGTATCTGGATGCTCGGCCCGGCGCTTCTGCAATTCGGGACCGAGGGCCAGAAGAAGCGCTTCCTCAACGAAATTGCACGCGGCGAAATCCGCTGGTGCCAGGGCTATTCTGAGCCGGGCAGCGGCTCGGACCTCGTCTCGATGCAGACCTATGGCGAAGACAAGGGCGACCACTGGGTCGTCAACGGTCAGAAGATCTGGACCTCCTACGCCGATCAGGCCGACTGGATTTTCTGCCTTGTTCGCACCGACAAGAACGACAAGTACAAGGGCATCACCTTCATGTTGTTCGACATGGCGGGTGAGGGCGTCTCGACCAAACCGATCCTGCTGATCAGCGGCAACAGCCCGTTCTGCGAAACCTTCTTCGATGACGTGAAAGTGCCCAAGTCCTATGGCGAGGACGTTCCCGGCTATGTCGGCGAGGTGGGTCGCGGTTGGGACGTGGCGAAGTACCTCCTCGGCCACGAGCGCGAGATGATTTCGGGCATGGGCGGCGGTGAACGCACCGCAGCCATCGGCTCTGCCATGAAGCGCCATGCGGGCAAGAACGGCGACGACCTCGATCCGATCCTGCGCAGCGAGCTTGCCCTGTTCGACGTCGACGCACTCGCCTTCACCGCCATGGCTGAGAAGTTCATGGACGAGATGAAAGCGGGCAAGGGCCACCCGGCCCAGCCCAACATGATGAAGTATGTCGGCACCGAGCTGAACAAGCGCCGCCACGAACTGATGATGAGCGCAGGCGGTTCGCGCAGCCTTGAATGGGAAAGCGAAGAGACGAGCGGCGGCAAGCCCTCGCGCAACTGGCTTCGCACAAAGGCGAACTCGATCGAGGGTGGCACGTCCGAAGTCATGCTCAACGTGATTTCGAAGCGCATCCTCGAACTGCCGGGGGGCTAGGTTTCTTCGTCACCCCGGACTTGATCCGGGGTCCCGCTTTCTTCTCGCGGCGGGATAAAAGTGAGCGGGATCCCGGATCAAGTCCGGGATGACGGAAATTCAAAGGACTCACGAAATGCCCCTTTTTCACAACGAAGATCAGGCCATGCTGGCCGACAGCGCCAGCGGCTTCATGGCCGAAGAAGGCAACATCGCAAAGCAGCTGCGCCACTGGCGCGACCGCGATTGCAAGGACGGTTTCGGCCACGGCCTGTGGAAGCAGATGGCCGAAATGGGCTTCACCGGCATGCTGGTGGCCGAAGATGATGGCGGTCTTGGTATGGGCCATGTCGAGGCAGGGATTGTGCTTGAAGAGATCGGCCGCAACCTGACGCCTTCGCCGTTTCTGACATCGTCCGTGCTCGCCGCGACCGCGCTCGGTCACGGCAGTTCGGACATGAAGGGCCGTTATTTGCCGGGCCTGATCGAAGGCGAGAGCGTTTTTGCCGTCGCCATCGACGAGACCGCCAAGCACCGCCCCGACCGCATCACCACCCGCGCCGAGAAATCGGGCAACGGCTTCAAGCTGACCGGTTCCAAGAGCTTCGTGATCCACGGCGCCAGCGCGGACATGCTGGTCGTCGCCGCTCGCACCAGCGGGGCAGACGATGACGAGGATGGCATCACGCTCTTCGCCGTTCCCAAGGATGCGGCAAACATGAGCCACGACAGCGTTCGCCTCGTCGACAGCTCGATGGCAACGCACACGAAGTTCGACGGGACCATGCTCGATGGCGATGCAGTCATCGGCGAAGTCGATGGCGGGCGCGAGATCCTGAACGCGATGCTGAAAGCAGGCCGCGTGGGTGCAGCGTCCGAAGGTGTCGGCGTTGCACAAGGGGCGATGGACATGACTGTCGACTACCTCAAGCAGCGCAAGCAGTTCGGTAAGGTCATCGGCGAGTTCCAGGCGCTCCAGCACCGCGCATCGCACCTCTATTCCGAAGTCGAAATCGCCCGCGCCGCCACGATCAAGGCGCAGCAATTGCTCGACGCCGACAGCGAACGCGCCGACCTGATGATCTCGGTCGCCAAGGCCAAGGTCGCCAAGGCAGCCGGCCTTGCGGTCAAGGAAGGCGTGCAGATGCATGGCGGCATCGGCATGACCGACGAATACGACATCGGCCTTTACATGAAGCGCGACCGCGCGCTGCAGGAGTTCCTGGGCGATGCCTATTTCCACGCCAGCCGCGTTGCCGAGCTGAGCGGGTACTGAGGAGTTTAGAACATGGACATCAATTCACTTTTCGGCCTCGAAGGCCGCATCGCTCTCGTTACCGGCGGATCGCGCGGCATCGGCAAGATGATCGTCGAAGGCCTGCTCGCTGCAGGTTGCGAGCGGGTCTACATCGTCGCCCGCAAGAAGGAGCAGGTTGACGAAACCGCTGCCGAGCTTGGCGAGAAGGTCATCGGCCTTGTCGCAGATCTTTCGCAGATGGACGGCATCCAGCAACTTGCCGACGAGATCGCGGCCCGCGAAGACAAGCTCGACCTGCTCGTCAACAATGCAGGCGCTGCATGGGGTGAGCCTTTCACCGAGTTCAGCGAAGCGGGCTGGCACCGCACGATGGACCTGAACGTCAAGACGCCGTTCTTCCTCACGCAGAAGCTACATGGCCTGCTCAAGGCTGCCGGAACGCCTGAGCGTCCTGCCAAGGTTCTGATGATCGCCTCGATCGACGGGATGAAGACCAATCCGTGGCCGACCTATCCCTATCAGGCATCGAAGGCTGGCCTCATCCACCTCACCCGCCGCATGGCCGCAGAGCTGGTGAACGACAACATCATCGTCAACGGCATCGGCCCCGGCGCTTTCCCAAGCTCGATGAACAAGGCCGCGCGCGACAACGAAGACCTCGTCAAGCGCGGCATCCCCTCAAAGCGCGTCGGCGTAACCGAGGATATGGCAGGCGGGGCGATCTACCTCTTGAGCCGTGCAGGCGACTACGTGGTGGGCACCACCATCGCGATCGACGGCGGCGTGGTGAACGCCAATGTCGGCGCGGGCAACTTCGTCGATCCGTCGGGCGAGTGAGCCCACTCGCGACCGCGCGCTAACCCAGCCTTTGGCCCAAGAAGTGGACCGCATGTTACACGGTCTAGGGCCAAATGCTGGCATAGTGGCACCTTAGGCCGCAAAAGCGTCACTCTGACGCCAAATCTGTGACCTTTTGCATGCAAAGCGTCACTGTGCGGGCATGCAAAGTGTGACCTGGGAGGGGTCTGGGCTGCGGTATGAGAGCATCGATGATGTGAAAGAACTTTGCGCCGACTAGCAGCTAGGGCGCGAGTAGGAAAACGGCCGCGATTGGGTGGGGAGCGGTCATCAGTCAGAGACGAGCTGAATGAAGGTCATCACAAAATGGCTATCACCCTCACCGCTTGGCTTGATTGCTATAATCAACTTTGTGGTTCGATCATCAAGCTTGACGGACTCAATTTTCACCTGATCCTGTCCTTCAGTCACGGCCAAAATCCGGTAGCCGTTCTGTTCAAGATCGCCTGAATGGAAGGAAGCTAGCTCGCTGAGGCTCGCTTCTGTCGAGATCTGCATACCCAACCCGTCCATAAGCCTCATTGTTACAGTCGCGCCGGGATAAAGTGAAAGTTGGTAGGGCGCGGCCTGATCGACATCCTCACCAACTTCGATGCTGGAAGCAATGTCCTCAGCAGCAAGGGTGTCCGCGCCCGATGAGCACGAGATGGTCATTGCGGCCACAAACAAAAGGAACCATGCACTCATTGTCGGACTTATTCTTGTATCCACGGCCTACTCTCTTCCATCCTGAGCCTCGTGAGAGGCGCGATTAAATCGTAGACGATGTCTCAGTCCGCAACTGGGTCGAAAGCAGGCTTGCAACTAAGCTCGCCCGATTGGCTCAGGATCCGGCGGCCCGAGGCTTGCGCCTTTAATAGTCCCGCCGACACCTACCCCATCAATTCGCGCACGAACGGGATCAGCCCGGTCTGCCGCGTTCGCCGCATGCGTTCTGCGTCGAGCACTTCGCATACCCGCGCGAAGCATTCCTCGACACTGTCGTTGATGACGACGTAATCGTATTCGGCCCAGTGGCTGATCTCGGCGCGGGCGCGTTCCATGCGGGCGTCGATCACCTCGTCTGTGTCCTGCGCGCGCGCTTCGAGGCGGCGGCGAAGTTCATCGAGGCTGGGCGGGAGAACGAAGACGGTGACGACGTCCTGGTCGTCCTTCTGCTTCAGCTGCTGCGTGCCCTGCCAGTCGATGTCGAACAAGTAGTCCTGTCCTTGCTTGAGGCCTTCGCGGATATGGCCCTTGGGCGTGCCGTAGCGGTGCCCGAAGACATGCGCCCACTCGTAGAAATCGTCCTCCTCGACCATGCGGTCGAATTCGGCATCGGACACGAAGTGATAGTGCACGCCGTCTTCCTCGCCGGGGCGAGGCGGGCGAGTGGTGGCGGAGATCGACAGTCGGATTTCGGGATCTTTCGCCAGCAGCATGCGCGAAAGCGTCGTTTTGCCCGCGCCCGATGGCGAGGACAGGATGAAAAGCAGGCCGCGGCGTGCGAGTTTGTCGATGGTTTGGAAGTCGCCCATATCGCCCACTGACGTTATCGCGGCTCCAAATCAAGGGGGCTTTCGCCGCTATTCCTCCGAAGAGGTGAGCTTCGCAGCCCCTTCGCGGCGTTTGCGCAGCTGGCGGCTCTTGCCCCGGTCGTAGAGCGTCTTCGCAACCAGCGCGCCGGTCACGACGCCCAGGCCAAGCGGCGAGCGCGTGGCCAGCTTGCTCGCGCCGTAAAGGGCGAGCGAGGTGACGATGGTACGTCCGTCGAGAACTTCGCGGGCCTTGCCTTCATCGCCGTAGCTCGCCTTTGCGACCTGGCGTTCGACGTTCTGGCGAAACAGGGTCGATGCCCCGCGCATGATGATCTCTGCGATGACGAGGTTGGTGGCTGGATTGGTGCTGGGGACCGGGATGCGGGAATTGGCCTTTGCATCGGCGCTTGGCCGGACAAGTTCGCGCGCAACACTATCCCTGTCCAGCGCCTCGTCCTTGAGTTTGCTGGCCTTGTCGCGGGCGTAGTCACGCGCTCTGCGGGATCGTTTTTCGCTCATACCTTATCAACAAGGATAGCCGCAGATGGTTTCCAGCGCGTGTAAATGCACCAGCACAGATGATGCTTTGCTATTTCTTGCGCCCGAAATCGACAGTCACGACATTCGAGCCATCGCCGCCATCATCGGGATCGCCCTGAACCAGCACTTCGGCGTCGTTTTCAGCGTCTTCGTGCTCTTCAGGAGCAAGCTCCGAAACCGATGCCTGAAACTGCAGGCCGAAATCCACCGCCGGATCGACGAAGGCGGTGATCGCTGCGAACGGAATCTCGAGCTTGGCCGGGATCTGGTTGAAAGAAAGGCCGACGGTAAAGCCGTCCTCGCGCACTTCGAGGTCCCAGAACTTGTTCTGCAGGACGATGGTCATTTCGTCCGGGAAGCGTTCGCGCAGGTGAGCGGGAATCGAAACGCCGCTCGCCCCGGTCTTGAAAGTGATGTAGAAATGGTGGTTGCCGGGCAGTTCGCTGCCCCCACGCTCGATCTCTCCGAGCACACGCCCAACCACGGCGCGCAGCGCCTCCTGAACGATCTCGTCATACGGGATCAGGCTATCGGGTGTGTCTTCGGTCATCACGATACAAAGCGTGGCGAGCCTCGCGGCGCGGGTCAAGCGTTTCGTGAGCGATTGTATGCAATTATGCCAATCACCCGTTTGCACACCCCGACGAGAAGCCTATAGCGCGCGCCATGACTGACCAGCCAAGAACCGGAAAAGTTGAGCGGAAAACCGCAGAGACCTCGATCGAGATCGCGGTGAACCTCGACGGAACAGGCACTTATGACGTTTCGACGGGAATCGGTTTTCTCGATCACATGGTTGAGCAATTCTCAAAGCATTCGCTGATCGACGTGACGATGAAGGTCGAAGGCGACCTGCATGTCGACCAGCACCACACCACCGAGGATTCGGCGATTGCGCTGGGTCAGGCGCTCACCGATGCGCTTGGCGACAAGGCCGGGATCGGGCGGTATGGCAGCGCCTATTCTCCTATGGATGAGACGCTGAGCCGCGTGTCGCTCGACATTTCGGGACGGCCTTATCTCGTGTGGAAAGCACAGTTCAGCCAGGAGAAGCTTGGCGAATGGGACACTGAGCTGATCGAGCACTGGTTCCACTCGGTCGCACAATCGGCTGGCCTGACGCTCCATTGCGAGCTGCTCTACGGCACGAACAACCATCACATCTGCGAGAGCCTCTACAAGGGCTTTGCCCGCGCCATGCGCATCGCGGTCGAGCGCGACCCGCGCAAGGGCGGCGCCATTCCCAGCACGAAAGGGCAGCTCGGTGGCTGAGGTTGTCGCTCTCGTCGATTACGGCGCGGGCAATCTGCATTCGGTTTACAATGCGCTCAAAGCGGTCGGTGCGAACGTCAAAGTTACCGCCGATGCGAGCGTCGTGCGCGCAGCTGACCGCATCGTGCTTCCCGGAGTGGGCGCGTTCAAGGCGTGTGCCGATGGCCTGAAAGCCGTGCCGGGCATGGTCGAAGCGCTGCATGAACGGGTCGAGATCGGCGGTGCGCCGTTCCTCGGCATCTGCGTCGGCATGCAATTGCTTGCAGATCGCGGGCTTGAATATGGCACGCATAAGGGCCTTGGCTGGATTCCGGGCGAAGTGCGCCTGATCGAGCCGCACGATCCGTCAATCAAGGTTCCCCACATGGGCTGGAACGACGTTGCGATCATGCCTCACGCGCGCCGAAAGTCCGGGGGGCATCAGGTGATCGAGGAGGGCGAGGCTTATTTCCTCCACTCGTACCACTTCGTTGCCGAAGACCCGTATCACGTCGCGGCTTTGACCGACCACGGCGAAGGCCTTGTGGCAGCGGTCAGCCGCGCCAACATCGCCGGCGTGCAATTCCACCCTGAAAAGAGCCAGGCCTATGGTCTGGCGACCCTCGAACGTTTCCTGGAGTGGCGGCCTTGATTGTATTCCCAGCCATCGACCTCAAAGGCGGCGAAGTCGTGCGCCTTGCCGAAGGCGACATGGACCGCGCCACGATCTACGGCGATGATCCGGCAGCCCAAGCCATGATCTTCGCCGAAGCAGGAGCCGAGCACCTCCACGTGGTCGACCTCGACGGCAGCTTTGCTGGCGAGGGCCGCAACATCGAGGCGGTCAAAGCCATCGTCGAGCGCTTTCCCGGCTATGTGCAGCTGGGCGGCGGCATCCGCGATGCGAAGGCGGTTGAGGGCTGGTTTAACCTCGGTGTTGCGCGCGTGGTGATGGGTTCGGCTGCGCTCAAGGACCCCGAGTTCGTGCGAGAAATGGCGCGCGAATGGGAAGGCGGCATCGTTATCGCGGTCGACGCGAAAGACGGCATGGTCGCGACCGAGGGCTGGGCGGAAGTGTCCGACGTGCCCGTGGTCGACCTCGCGCGCCGCTTCGAGGATGCAGGCGTCGCCTCGCTTCTCTTCACTGATATTGGGCGCGATGGATTGCTCAAGGGCGTGAATATCGACGCGACCGTCGACCTAGCGCAGCGGGTCGACATTCCCGTGATTGCGAGCGGCGGGGTTAAGGGCCTCGATGACATTCACGTCCTCAGCCTCAACGCGCATAACGGGATCGAGGGCGTCATCACCGGACGTGCTCTCTATGAGGGCAAGCTGGACCTCGCGGCAGCAATCCAGATGGGAGCGCGGGCGTGACCGTTCGTATCCGCGTCATCCCCTGCCTCGACGTTGCCGATGGGCGCGTGGTGAAGGGCGTCAACTTCGTCGACCTGAAGGACGCAGGCGATCCGGTCGAACAGGCGCGCGCTTATGATGAGGCGGGGGCGGACGAGCTGTGTTTTCTCGACATCTCGGCCAGCCATGAAGGGCGCGGTACGCTGCTTGATATCGTCAAGCGCACCGCAGAGGTCTGCTTCATGCCGCTTACCGTCGGAGGCGGGGTTCGCAGTGTCGAGGACGCGCGTGCGCTGCTGCTCGCGGGCGCGGACAAGGTTGCGATCAATTCCGCCGCAGTCGCGCGGCCCGAACTGGTGAGCGAGATCGCTGCGAAATTCGGCAGCCAGTGCGTCGTTGCCAGCGTCGATGCGCGCCGTGTCACACCCGCGATACCCGTGCAGGGCGATGCACCCGAGCAAGGGCCGAAGTGGGAAATCTTCACCCATGGCGGACGCAAGCCGACCGGGATCGACGCGGTCGAATACGCAAAGAAAGTCGCTGAGCTTGGCGCGGGCGAATTGCTCGTGACCAGCATGGACGGCGACGGGACGCAGGCTGGGTACGACCTCGAACTCACCCGCACCATTGCCGATGCAGTGAGCATCCCCGTAGTGGCCAGCGGTGGCGTCGGCAATCTCGGACACCTCGTCGAAGGGGTGCGCGAAGGGCATGCGAGCGCGGTTCTGGCCGCCTCGATCTTTCACTTCGGCACCCACTCGATTGCCGAGGCGCACAAGGCCCTGCGCGATGCCGGCCTCCCGGCCCGAGGGACATAACTCTTGCCTGCGCGCGGTGTTTGAGCGAGACCCCGCGTCCATGGAAACCCTCGAACGCCTTGAACAGACTATCGCGCAGCGCCGTGCTGCCTCGCCCGAGACCAGCTACGTCGCCAAGCTTAACGCCAAAGGCTTGCCCAAGATCGCGCAGAAGCTCGGCGAGGAAGCGACCGAAGCGGTGATCGCGGCGGTCTCCGGCTCGAAGGAGGAGCTGGTCAGCGAAAGCGCCGACCTCATCTTCCACCTGCTCGTCCTGCTTCAGGCCAAGGGCGTCAGCCTCGACCACGTCCTTGCCGAACTCGACCGGCGCGAAGGGCTTTCGGGGATCGAGGAAAAAGCTTCACGCCCCTGATTCTAGTAGCACGGAGTAATTCATGCCGATCGACCCGACGCTGCCTTACGACGACGACAACATCTTCGCGAAAATCCTGCGCGGGGAAATCCCGTCAAACAAGGTCTACGAAGATGAGTGGGCTTTCGCGTTCGAGGACATCAATCCGCAGGCGGAAATTCACACGCTGGTGATCCCGAAGGGCAAGTATGTCAGCTGGGACGATTTCAGCGCCAAGGCGAGCGCCGACGAGATCGCCGGTTTCATCCGCGCGGTCGGCGAAGTCGCACGGATGAAGGGGCTCGTCGAACCCGGCTATCGCCTCATGGCGAATATCGGCGCGCATGGCGGGCAGGAAGTCCCGCACCTGCATGTCCATATCTTCGGCGGCCAGCCATTGGGGCCCATGATCTGGAAAAAGGGCTAACACCTCACCGCAGCTGAGATTCGTTTCGTCCCCGTTCATGCGGCCAGCGACAAACGCACCTTTCCAGCGAATCTCCGCTGCGCTAGGTGGCTTTGCAACATGGTAAAACCAACTCCTCCGGGCGGCGTCATCGATGGTTCGCAGCACCTTTATGCGGTGCGCGTCTATTACGAGGATACCGACCTGTCGGGCATCACCTATCACGCCAATTATCTGCGTTGGTTCGAGCGTGCTCGCAGCGATCTGTTGCGCATGCTCGGCATCGACCAGCGCGCAGAGATCGAGGCTGGGGCGGACGGGGCAGGCGTTGGCGGGGCCTATGCGGTTTCCGAAATACATCTCAAATATCTGCGGCCCGCAAAGCTCGATGACGACGTGGTGATCACCACCACCTGCACCGAACTGGGCGCGGCAAGCTGCCGGATGCACCAAGTGGCGCGGCGCGGAGACGAAGACCTGTGCGAAGCAACCTTGCGCGTCGGGTTCATCTCGCTCGAAGGCCGGCCCAAACGCCAGCCTGCCGAGTGGCGCGCCGCGTTCAAGACCTTCATGACACGAGAGGATAGCTAGAGAGTGCTGATTGACCTGTTGAGCGCCGGACTTGCCGAGGCTGGGGCGACCTCTCTGGGGCCGACGCGGCTCGATCCGATCGAGCTGTTTCTGGAAGCCGACATCGTGGTGCAGGCGGTGATGATCGGCCTGATCCTCGCCAGCATCTGGACCTGGGCGATCATCGTTTCGTTCCTGCTGCGCATCGGCAAGCTCAACTCCGCCTCGCGCGAATACGAGGCCGAGTTCTGGGACACCCGCGACCGAGAAGCCGTGCTGACCAAGCAGCGCCGCGCCAAGGTTCCCTCGGCGCGCGTTGCGGGCGCTGGTTTGGACGAATGGCGCCGGTCGACCAAGGGCGGGGCACCCGATCGCCCTGCCGCTCGCCAGCGGATCGGTGCTGCGATGGAGAGCCAGGTTGCCGAAGAGGCAGACGATCTCGCGGGCAAGCTGAACTTCCTTGCCACCACCGGATCGGTCGCGCCCTTTGTGGGCCTGTTCGGGACCGTGTGGGGCATCATGAACAGCTTCTTTCAGATCGGTGCGCAGCAATCGGCCTCGCTCGCCGTTGTCGCGCCGGGCATCGCGGAGGCGCTGTTCGCCACCGCCATCGGCCTTTTCGCCGCTATTCCGGCGGTGATCGCTTACAACCGCTTCTCGAACTCGGTGAACCAGTACGAGGCAAAGCTGCAACGCTTTGCCGACAAGGTTCACGCAGGCCTCAGCCGAGAGCTGGATAGAACATGAGCGCTGGCAGCCAAATCGGTTGCAAAGCAACCGCAAGGGCGACCGCCCGCCCGCAGCGTGCGCAGCTTTGCTGCGCGTCTAGCGAGGATCGCGCGCCCGGATGGGCGTGCGCAGACCAGTAATGGCGATGGGCCTCACCACTCCCGGCAAACGCCGTGGGAAGCGCGGAAAGCGCGCGGCCATGGCGGAGATCAACGTTACGCCGCTCGTCGACGTGATGCTGGTGCTGCTCATCATCTTCATGGTGACGGTGACGCTTCCCGCCGTGGGCGTGCCGATCGAACTGCCCGAAAGCCGGGCTAACGCGGTCGAGGAAGCACCCGAGCAGGTGACTATCAGCATCGACAGCGAAGGCCGCGTCTATATCGGCGATAATGCCGTGCCCACGGGCGCTCTGCCCGATGCGCTGGCGACGCTTGACCGCAACGCTGCGGGCGAGCTTCCGACGATTGTCCTGCGCGGAGATCGCAGCCTCGACTATGGCCGAGTGATGGCAGTGATGGGGGAGCTGGGACGCGCCGGCTTCACCTCGATATCGCTGGTCACCGACGGTTCAGTTACTCCCCCATAGCGAGAGGCAGAGATGGGAGAGAGCACGTTCAGGAGAGAAGACAGGATCGGGCTGATCGCCGCGATCGTGCTGCACGGCGCGCTGGTCGCGCTGCTTGCGGCGCAGGTCCTTTTCGCGCCTGAACCCTTCACCCCGCCTCAACGCGTCGCGGTAAGCCTCGCTACCGAAGTCAGCCTTGAATCGACAGCGCCCAATCCAACGCCCGAAAGCCGCGCGGCGATTGCGCCGACGCTTACTGATGTGCCTTCTCCGCCTCAGGAGGCTTCGTCCGAGCCTGCCGAGGAAACCGCGCCGCCAACCCCGCCGCGCCCGCAGTCTCGCACTCAGCCACGCACACAAGCCCCGCCCGACACCCGCGACCGTCGCCGTCCAGAGGAAACCCGCCAGCAACCTTCACAGCGCCGCGCTGAGCAGCCCGCAGGCGGCAGCCTCATCGGCGACAACTTCCTCGAAGGGCAGGGCAGCTCAACTCAGACCGACACGACGAGCGCCCCGGCCGCTACGTTTGGCCGGGCCGAACAGTCGGCCCTGCGCTCCGCGATCACGCGCCAGTTGCGCCCCCATTGGAGCGCGCCTTCAGGGGTAGAGGCTGAGTTGCTGGAATCGGAGGTACGATGGAAGCTAAACCCTGATGGAAGCCTCGTCGGTCGCCCCACATGTCGCACCAACCCGTCCACGGTGACGGAAAGCAACCGACCGCAGGCTGGCCTGCACTGCGAACGCGCAATTCGCGCAGTCCAGCTTGCCGCCCCTTTCAACTTGCCCGAGCAGTTCTACAATCGCTGGAAAGACCTCGTGTGGGATTTCAACAGAAGGCTCTGACCCCATGAAGACCAAGATTTTCGTCACCCTCCTCGCCGGCCTGATGGCCACGTCCGCGTCGATAGCGACCGCTCAGAATCAGGACCTCGGCGAACCGCTTGGTGAAGGCGGTGAGGTCGAGGATATCGCGATCGAGGGCGGTGACGGCGAGGAGCTAGGCCCGCTGCGCGGTACCGTGACCGACGAAAGCGACTGGCAGGATCTCGGTATCGCGATCCCGTCTTTCGCGACCGACGCCAATCGTGCGACTCCGGCGAACAGCGACGGCACCGCCGCGCTTGGCCGCGAGATCGCGCGCGTCATCACCGCGAACCTGCGCAACAATGGCCTGTTCAAGCCGACCGGTCCCGACAGCTTGCCCGAGCCGCGCTTTCAGCAGATCACCGCGCCCAGCTGGTCGAGCTGGACCGGACGCGGAGCTGAGATGCTGGTGCACGGCTATGTCCGCGCGCGTGGTGACGATCGGCTGGTGGTGGGCTGCTACCTCTACGACGTCGCGCTTCAGGACGAACTTATCCGCGAAGGCTGGGTGGTCAGGCCTGCAGACTGGCGCCGCGCGGCACACAAATGCTCCGACCTCATCTATGCACGTCTGACGGGGGAGAGCCCGTTTTTTGACAGCCGCATCGCCTACATCGCCGAGACCGGGCCCAAGGATAACCGCGTCAAGCGCCTCGCAGTGATGGATTCGGACGGCGCGAACCACCGCTTCCTCACCCTCGGCAGCGCGACCGCGCTCACCCCGCGCTATTCGCCCGACTATTCGAAGATCCTCTACCTGTCCTATGTCGACGGAAATCCGCGCATCTACGTCTATGACATTGGCAGCGGTCAGCAGACGCTGGTGACCGAAAACCAGAACCCGACGCTCGCGCCGCGCTGGTCGCCCGATGGCCGCCATATCCTCTTTTCAATGGCCGTTGCGGGCAACACGGACATCTACCGCGTGCCTGTCACAGGCGGTCGCAGCGAGCGGCTGACCAATACGCCGGGGATCGACATTGGCGGTTCCTATTCGCCCGATGGTCGCCGGATCGTGTTCGAGAGCGACCGTTCGGGCACACAGCAATGCTATATCATGGATGCGGATGGATCGAACCAGCGGCGCATCACCTTTTTCGGAGGCCGATGCGCGACGCCAGAATGGAGCCCGCGCGGCGATCAGATCGCTTTCACCCGCATTGCAGGCGACTTCAACGTTGCCGTCATGACCCCATCGGGAGGGTCCTTGCGCGTCCTCACAAACGGCTGGCAGGACGAGGCCCCCACCTGGGCGCCCAATGGCCGAATCATCCAGTTTTTCCGGACCACCCGCGATGCCGGTCGTTCCTCGCTGTGGCAGGTCGACCTCACCGGCCGCAACGAAAGGAGATTGCCGACGCCGGTCGATGCATCGGACCCCGCATGGGGACCCATTCGTCCCTGATTGCGTTTTACCCTCACGAACTTACAAGGTTAAACCTGACCGGTGCGCATTGCTGACCGGCTCCAAGATAGGAGAGCAAATTTATGACTTTCTCCGTTTCCAAAGCGGCCACGCTCGCTCTGATGACTTCCGCACTTGCGCTGGGCGCGTGTGCCAAGAAGGCTCCCGAAGAATTGCCGCCCGCGCCGGTTTCGACCCCGACGCCGACCCCGGCGCCGGCTCCGACCGCTCCGACTGGCCCGGTTCCCGGTACTCAGGGCCACTTCGAGGCTGCAGTCGGATCGTCGAGCGTCATCTATTTCGACACCGACCGCTTCAACATCGACAGCACCGATGCTGCCGCACTTCAGGCGCAGGCGCAGTATTTCGCACGCTTCCCGCAGCTGACCTTCACCATCGAAGGCCACTGCGACGAACGCGGCACGCGCGAATACAACCTTGCCTTGGGTGAGCGGCGTGCCAATGCGGCGAAGAACTATCTTGTCAGCTTGGGCGTGTCGCCGAACCGCATCCGCACTGTCAGCTACGGCAAGGAGCGCCCTGTCGCGCTTGCCTCAACGCCAGCGGCCTGGTCGCAGAACCGCCGCGCTGCGAGCATCATCATCAACTGATCGCGAAAATCACGGACCATGCGCCCGTCTCTCCCGACAGGGAGGGGCGGGCGTTTGCTTTTGCGTTGGAGCGCTTACTTCGCGCTTGAGCTTGTAGAGATGACCTGAGCCACGGGACCGGCAGCGCTAATCTGCACATCACGGTCCGCTCCGACCCGCGCGACAAGCGCGAGGCAGACCAGCGCGAGGGCTGAGAACAGACTGGATATGGTCAGTTGCTGGCTCATCGGGTCCTGATTGAGTGCTGCGATATGCAGCGAAGAAGTGAACGCTTAGTTGCAATGCAACATTTCACATCGCAACTGGTTCCACATCTTTGCAATCTGCGCCACCGACCCTAGGTTAGGCGCGTGATCTATCCGACCAACGACATTTGCTCACGCGAGCCCAGCCCAATCGCTTTCTGCCATGCCTAAGGCGCGTCGCTCGAATGACTGGGGTTTCCCGCGCTGGCGTGGCTATGGCTCGTCGCGCGAGACAACCAATGTGCGCATCTGCGACCGGCACGGCTGCGATGAGCCAGGTGACTGTCCCGCGCCCAAGTCACCCAACAGCCCGGACCGCTGGTATTTCTGCCAGGCCCATGCCGCTGAATACAACAAGGGCTGGGACTATTTCGAAGGGCTCGACAAGGAGCAGAAGGAAGAACGCGCCAAGGCCGAGCGGGCCGAAAGCGCGGGCTATGCCGAGGCTTCGCATTACGGCTGGACCGGTTCAGGCGATGGTTCTCGCAGTGCAGATGAGATGCGCGCGCTCGATGTGCTTGAGCTGGAGGCGGATGCGGATTTTTCGGCGATCAAGAAAGCCTACCGCGCCAAGGCCAAGCTGGTGCACCCTGACGTGAAACCGGGAGACGAGGAGGCCGCTCAGGAGTTTCAGAAGCTCCAGGTCGCTTACGAAGTCCTGCGCGCTGCCGAAGAGCGACGCGAGTGGAAAGGTTAGGCCGCGCTACTCGAAACCGGGCGTTTACCGCAGACTTGGTTCAAACGAATATATAAAGCGATGGCGGCTGTTGTATTCATGGCCTGGCATGGCCATCTACTAATCAGCTACCAGTCGTAATCGACGGTGATCGCTTTCTACATCGAAAGCCCTTTCCTTCAGTTCCGCCTCATAGTCGCAGCCGGGTCAATTCTGGCGCGCTGCAAACTCGTATGAAGGAATGACACATGGCACACTTTGGCAAAATCAAGAGCTACGACAGTAGCATGGGCGCAGGCTCGATCACCGCAGAGAAAGGCGGCGACGTGCTCAGGTTCAAGAAGGCCGACCTTCAACAGGAAGGTCAGGTCCCGAAGGTCGATCAGCGTTACAGCTACGAAACGAAGGAAGTCGATGGCGGCAAGAAGTCCGCCGTGAACCTGCAACACCAGCAGGGCGACGGCCAGAACCAGAAGAATCAGGCCAGCAAACAGCAGGGCTGACAACAACGCAAGGCCGGGGGGCAATCATCCCCCCGGCTCACGTTTCCATCTCTCTTGCAAGGGTGCACCGAGATGCCGATGAACCAGTTTCTTTTCGATCACCAGCTCGCCGCAATGAAGGTCGATCGCTCTGGCTCGCTGCGCGAGCGCAGTCTCGCAATCGAGCTGATGGAAGCGCGTGCGAAGACGGTAGCCGACTGGCGATTTGAGAACGGGCTGTCCAATATGGGATGGCCTGGCGAGGTCGTTTCTCCTGTCTCAAAAGGCGATAGGACGAACGCGCTCCCTGCCGCTGAGCCTAGGCCAGTCTGAGGCAACCTGAAAAAGCAGGCCTGCGGTCAATCCTGATCGAAGCTTAGTCCTTCGCACTTCCAAAAGCGGCCTTGCCGTCGCGTGCAGAGGTGTCGATCGCAGCGGGTGGATTGTCGTTCCACCACGGTGTGTCGGTCCAGGGACGCACATCGATTTCGTGGGTCCAGCAGTTTCTAGGCTGCTGCGCGAGATGCCAGTAAGTGTCGGCAAGGTTCGCAGGGTCGAGCACGCCATCTTCGCCCTTTGACGCCTTGTAGGCATCGAACTTGTCGCCAAGCAGCTTGCCGAGCGTGTCAGGCGCATCGACCGATCCGTCCACGACCACATGCGCAACGTGAATGCCCTGCGGCCCGAACTCCGCGTTCATCGTCTGGCACAGCATCCGGCGACCGCCCATCGCGGCGGCATGGCTGTGTTGCCCCGCATTGCCCCGCACGGCTGCCGTGGCCGAGGTGACGAGCAGCGTCCCGCCACCTCGCTCAAGCATCGCCGGGAACATCGCGTGAGCGAGCCGGAACAGCCCGAAGCACCCTAGCCGCCAACCCAGCTCGAACGTCCTGTGCGGCGTATCCAGCAAGCGCCGGTTCCCGATCTGCGCGCCTAGATTGTAAAGCGCGGTATCGATCGGCCCGATATCGCTCTCGATCCGGGCGACCATGTCCTCGATCGTACCATCCTCGCTTGCATCGACCATCATTCCCGTGGCGCTGCCGCCGCCGCTCTCGATGGCGCTGACGAGCCGGCCCAGACCTTCCTCGTCAGATCGCCGTGCCAGGACCGCGTGATACCCTTCACGTGCGAAGCGGGCGGCGACATGCCCCCCGATCCCCGCGCCTGCGCCAAGCACGAGACAGACCTTTTCAAACTTGCTCATATAAAGCTCTCCCGTACTTTCACGGGTGAGCTTAGTCTGATAGTCAGACTTTCTCAAGCGCCTGTTCGAAGTCGGCGATGAGGTCGTCTGCGTCCTCGATCCCGATGCTGATGCGCACCAGGCTATCGGAAATGCCGAGCATCTGGCGGCGCGCATGCGGCACAGAAAGGTGGGTCATCGAAGCCGGGTGGCTCGCAAGCGTCTCGGTCCCGCCAAGGCTGACTGCGAGCTTGGCGATGGTGAGGTTGTCGAGGAAGCGGAAGCACTCCGCCTCGCCGCCTTTGAGGAAGACGCTGAAGGTCGAGCCTGCACCCAGGCAATGCCGGTCGTAGATGTCCTGCTGGCGCTCATCCTCGATCATGCCGAGATAGCCGAGGCCTTCGACCTTGGGGTGATCTTTGAGGAATGCGCAGACCTTGGCCGCGTTCTCACCTGCGCGCTGCATGCGAAGTTCGACAGTCTCGAGGCTGCGCAGGAGCATCCATGCGGTGTTGGGATCGACGATGCCGCCCATCGTGTTGCGCAGCGCGCGAACCGGGTCCATCCACTTCTTCGCCCCCGCAATTGAGCCTGCGACGAGGTCCGAATGCCCGCCGACATATTTGGTCAGCGAATAGGCAACGATATCCGCGCCGTGGTCGAGCGGACGCTGCCACAATGGCCCAAGGAACGTGTTGTCGATTGCGATCGGGCAGGGCTTGCCCAGCACCTTGTCGCGCGCGGCCTTCACTGCTTCGATATCGACGAGCGCATTGGTCGGATTGCCCGGGCTTTCGAGGTAGATCATCGCAACCTGGCCGCCATTCTCGCCAGCCTGGCATTTGGCTTTCTCTATCACTTCCTCGATTTCCTCGGGCGACGCGCCTGCGGGGAAGTCGACATAGGTGACGCCGAACTTCGCGAGCACCTTTGCAACGAAGCCCTCGGACGCGGCGTAAAGCGGGCCCGAATGGACGATCACGTCGCCCTGGCTAACATAGGCCATCATCAGGATGCAGATCGCGGTCATACCGCTGGAGAAAGTCAGCGCATCTTCCGCGCCGTCCCAGATCGCGAGCCGGTCTTCGAGGATTTCTTGGTTCGGCCCGTTGAAGCGCGAATAGACGAGGCCTTCCGCGCCGCCCGGGCGCTTGCCGGTGATGCCTTCGAAGTGGCGCTTGCCATCGGCGGCGCTGGGGAATGCGAAGGTCGAGGTGAGGAAGATCGGCGCCTTGAGCGAGCCTTCCGACAGCTCAGGGTCATAGCCATGGCCCATCATCAGCGTGGATGGCTTCAGCGGGCGGCCTGCGATCTCGGTGCGCTCTGGCTTGGGCTTGCGGCGAGGGGTGGGCGTGTCGGTGGCGTCGATTGCGTCAGTCATGGCGCAGCGTCCTTCCTAAAAAAGCGCTCCCAGGAAGGCAGGAGCCGATTGGCAGGACGAACGGGGCACCCGCTTCTAACCTCCGCAGAAGCGCCTCTCCCCTCGGCCCTTTGAACGGGAGTTATCGCGCACTGGTTGCACTTGCAACCGGTTTGAGGCGAGCTTTCGGCAGGATCATGTGGGCAAACGAAACGGCCCCGCGCAAAGCATGTCACCTTGCGCGGGGCCGCCGAGGATCAGGCGAAAAACTATTCGACTTCGGGCGGCGCTTCGCCTTCGGCGTATCGGCCATCGCCGAAGATCACCATACCGGTGCGAATACCGGCACGCCGCGCCCGCTCGAGCTTCTCTGCTCGCTCTGCCATCAGCCTTTGAATGGCGGGATTAGTGCGAGTGAGGGTGGTCGCGCAGTTCGCGACATCGACGACGGGGGGTTGACCGCCATTCATGCCCGGGGGCTGGACGCAAAGGTTGGTGTAAGACGGCTCACGCTCACCGCGCGAAAGATCAGCGAGGTCCGTTTCGAGCGGTCGGTATGCGACCTCTGTGGTCTCGCTCACCAGCTCGCGCACTTCGTCACGTGCATATTGCGACAAGTGCGCGCGCAAATATTCGCTGTCCTCGAAATAGAAGCGCTTGGCTTCCTCGTATATTGGGCTCACGCGCAAGGCGCCGCCCCAGCGCTCAACACCGCGAAGCGAATTGACGAAGTCCTCAGCCGAAAGGGCAAGGAGCGGGTCGACATTCGCACCGTTGAACGCAAGCCGCTGAATCGAAGGGCCACCCAAGATGCCGCGCCAGAAGCCATAAATGACCTTGGGATCGCGCCAGTTGGGATAGACGATGCCTTCCCGGATATCACGCGGCGACAGCGCCACGCCGGCGACCGTCACCAGCTTGGCATCGTCGAGCGCGGTCTCGTTCGGACCGAACGTGCGGTCTTCAGGCTTCACCATCGGATACTCGCCCGAGAGCGCCTCAACCATCGCGACATTGTGCAGGTTCAGCCAGTAGGCGAGCTGCTCGTTGCGCGGCAGGCTTGAGATATCGAGCTCGGAGCCGACCCGCTCAAGATCGGCCCGATAGTCGCTGATCGCCTGCCTGATGTCAGGGGTGATATAGGAAAAAGCGAGCCGGTTGCCTTCGAGGCGAAGGCGAGATTCGTGCCCGTAAGTGCGGCGAGTGCCGGTGCGCGGATCGACGCGCGGCGCGGTTTCACGGATCGAAGGACCCATCGGCACCACCAGCCATTCAAGCGCTTCGTCCCAATGTTCGTAATCGATCCGATGCTCGCGCGGTTCGGCCTGCGGAGCAAAGCGAGCTAGCTCGGATTGGGCCTCCGCAGTGGCGGCGCTTGTCTGATTTTGAGCGGGCGACACAAAGGTCGTACTCTCGGCAGCGAGCGGCAAGGTGAGGCCGCTTGTAACAAAAAGAGCCGCAGCGAAGCGGTATTGCGTGGAATTGAACATAAAGTGTCTCCACCTGACAGTTTGCGTCCGAGAATCAAGACTTTAGCCTGAGTTCATGCACCTAGTATGAATGCGCGCGGCCTAGGTCATCAAGCCTATGATGCGCGCGAACCCTTTACTCGACCGCGTTCTTGTTCGGCGGATCGCCGGGCAGGTCGATATTGGAGAAGATCACGCGGCCGGTAGGCGCATCCTCGCGGCGCAGCACCTCAAGTTTGCGCTCGCGCTGAACCAGCAGAAGCGCCGCGCCTGGAGGAATACCTGGGCGGCTGCCACTGGATGACCCGTTGAGATAGTTTGCCCCGCGCGATCCGCCTGCCAGATCGGCGATATCCTGCTCCGCTATCGAAGCGCGGATTACGCCGGTTTCGGAGAGGATCTCCGTGACTTCTTCATTGGCATATTCGGCCAGATGCGCGCGCAGGTCATTTTCAAAATCTGGGAAGTAAAAGGGAGCCGCTTCGGTGTAGAGCCGCGAGACATTGAGCTGGTCGCCACGTTTCTGGGTGCCGCGAAGCGAGTTGACGAAGTCTTCTGCCGCCACGTCGAGAAGCGAGCCGACATTGTTGCCGGTATATGCCATGCGCTCAAGCGCCGGGCCACCGATCTCGCCGCGCCAGAAGCCGTAGATGACTTTCGGGCTCTTCCAGTTGGCAAAGACGATCCGCTCGCGGATGTCCTTGAGACTCATCGAAACGCCGGCAACCGTGATGAACTTCGCGCTATCGAGCAGTACGCCATCCACTTCGATCCGGTGCGGTTGGCGCACGGGCCATTCGGCCGCAATCTTCTCCATCAGCGCCACATTGTGGAGGTTGATCCAGAAGGCGAGCTGTTCGTTGCGTGGCAGGGTTGAGATGTCGAGCTTGTCGCCAACGCTTTCAAGGTCGCGGCGATATTCGGCAAAGCTTTCGATGGTCTCGGTCTGGAAGCTCGAGAAGGACACCATCGAACCTTCGAGGCGGTACCGCGAATTGTGCCCCTGGCGGATGCGCGTGCCCACCGGCGGGACTTCGGCATAGGGCCGCGACCTAGTGGAAGGCCCCATCGAGATCACGATGTTCTTGAGCGCGAAATCCCAGATTTCGTAGTCGATCCGGTGGCGGATCGGATCGGTCGTGGGCACGAATTTGGCAAAGGGGTCCACGCGCTCCCCGCCCGACTGGACCGAGGCATTAACAGCGCCGTCCTGCGCAGCCGCAAGCGGCGCGCCTAGAAGCGCAAGAGAACAGACGCCGAGAGCGGCGGCTTTGCGGATTTTGTTCATTAAAGAGCGTCCTTATTCGACCGCGTTCTTATTCGGCGGATCGCCCGGGAGGTCAATATTGGAGAAAATCACGCGGCCTGTCGGAATGTCGTCGCGCGCCATGCCTTCAAGTTTGCGCTGGCGATCGTTGAGATGCAGCCACAGCGGGATCGGTACGCGGCTGGACGGCGCATCGTCGTAGAACAACGGATTGCCTTCGGTCGAATTGAACAGATAGTTCGCAAAGCGCGCTCCGCCCGAAAGATCGGCTATGGTGCGATCGCGGATCGAGGCGTTGACCATGCTGGTCTTGGAAAGAATCTCGCTCACTTCTTCATTCGCATAGGACGAAAGGTGCGCGCGCACATCGGTCTCGAAATCGGGGAAGTAGAACGCGCGCGTTTCGTCATACAGAGTCGAGACATCGAGCCGGTCGCCGCGCTTTTGCGTCCCGCGCAGCGAGTTGATGAAGTCCTCCGCCGCGATATCGAGAAGCGAGTTCACATTGGCTGCGGTGTAAGCTTCGCGTTCGAGAGCCGGACCGCCGATTTCTCCGCGCCAAAAGCCATAAATCACCTTCGGGCTCTTCCAGTTGGCAAAGACGATGTTTTCGCGAATATCGCGCAGGCTAATCGGAATTCCGCGCACGGTCAGCCACTTGGCATCGTTAAGCGGCACGCCATCGATCTCAATCTCCGCCGGTTCGCGGGTGGGCCAATTGTTGGCGAGCTGTTCGAGCATCGCGATGTTGTGGAAGTTGAACCAGAAGGCGAGCTGTTCGTTGCGCGGCAGGCTGGCAATGTCGAGCGTATTGGTGATCCCTTCGAGTTCACGCCGATAGTCGCTAAACGCAGCCTTCGCATCGTTCTCCATAAACAGGAACATCACCTGGCTGCCTTCGAGCCGATAGGGTGACTTGTGCCCCTGACGGATCCGCGTGCCGACCGCTTCCGGACGACGGAAGGGAAGCTGCCGGATGCTCGGCCCCATCGAGACGACAATGTTCTTTAAGATGTAGTCGTAATTTTCGAAGTCGATGCGGTGGCGTACCGGTTCGTCGGTCGGTACGAATAGCGCGAAACGATCGCTGGAGGCAGGCTGACCAACCTCATTTGCCGCCGGTACGTATGATGCGCTTTGCTCGACATCGTCCGATTGGCGTTCCTGGGGAAGAGCGCTTTCCGCAGCCAGCGGCGTTGCAACCAGAGCGGCGAGGCTGGAAGTTGCGATCAGGAGGGCGGGAAACCGAAAGCTGGGCATGGGAGAGGCATCCTTGCTGCGATCAATGATGCAACGTTACATGCCCTAAATATCGCCTCTTTTCAAATAGGTAACAATGTTACCCGTGAGGGAAAGAAAAGGCCGCAGAACCTGTGTGGTAACTGCGGCCTTTTCTTCGGTCTTGGGTTGTGAAATCGAGTTATTCGACTTCGCCGTCGCCCTCTGGATCGCCCGGCAGATCGATGTTCGAGAAGGTAACTGTTCCGGTGCGGCCCTCGCGGATAATGCGCTGGAACTTCTCTTCGCGCTGGGCAAGGAGGCGCTGCATGCTCTGCGGAATGCGGAAGCTTGTCTGGTTGCCGTCGGCGCCCTGGATGTTCTGGTAGCTCGGCTCACGCACGCCGCCTGCAAGGTCGGCAATGTCGGGCTCGCTCACCGATGCTTCCAGGCGGCTCGTTCCGGCGAGCAATGTGGCGGTGTCCTCGTCTGCATACAGCGCGATATGCGCGCGCAGATCGGCTTCGAAATTGTCGAAGAAGAAGGGAGCTGCCTCTTGGTAGAGCTCAGAGACTTCAAGGGTTGAGCCTGTCTTTTGCGTACCGCGCAGCGAGTTCACGAAGTCACGCGCGCCGCGGTCGAGCAGGCGGGCAACGTTGTCGGCGTTGAAGGCTTCGCGCTGGATCGACGGTCCGCCGATCTCACCGCGCCAGAAGCCGTACATGACCTTGGGATCGCTCCAGTTGGCAAAGACGATCTTCTCGCGAATGTCGCGCGGGCTCATGGCGATGCCTTCGACCGTGATGAAGCGAGCCTCGTCGAGCGGCACGCCGCCGATCTTGATGTCACGCGGCTGGCGAACCGGCCAGGCATCGGCGATCTGTTCGATCATCGCGACATTGTGGAGATTGATCCAGTAAGCGAGCTGTTCGTTGCGCGACAGCGACTGGATATCGACCTGGTTGGCCACGCTTTCGAGATCGCGGCGATACTCGGTGAAGCTTGCCCGGATGTCAGCATCGAGGAAGCTGAACATGATCCGCGAGCCTTCGAGGCGATAGCGCGAGGTGTGCCCGTACTGGCGACGCGTGCCAAAGCTCTGCGGCGGGGAGCCAGCGGTTTCGCGAAGGCTCGGACCCATCGAAATGACGAGGTTCTTCATCGCCTCGTCCCAGATCGAATAGTCGATCGTGTGATCGATCGGCGCACCCTGGGGCGCGAAGGTTTCAAACTGGGGGTCGGCTGCGGGCTGCGCTTGAGCGGTGGCCGGGACAGCGGTGAAAGCGAAAGCGGATGCTGCCAGCAGAAGTGCCTGAATGCGGGGCATGTGCGTCTATTCCTTCCTGAAAGATGCGGCCCTTCTTGAGCGGAGCCTTTGGCGGGGTGGGTGGCCGGGGGACGAGGGCCGTGGGGATGATTTTGTTGTCGCGAGAGGAGTGGGACCGGTGCGTGGGGGATAGCCCGAAAGTTCGCAAAAGGGCCTGCGCCCCGGTCCGCGCCTCTGGTTTTATTGTATAACCTGCCTTGATCTACGAGTGTTCCCGGCAATCGGATGATTAGTGTTTTTCGTCGAAACCGATTGTCGTTCGTCGTCGCGGGTCAACGCTTTGTTGAAATGGCAATGACCCCTTAGTCCGGGCTCGGGCGAAATTCTTACAGACAAATTTCGCCGTTGATTTCTGCGCCCTGTAACTTGCGAGAATGGCGCAGCTATTTGAAGATGTGTTCCGGCTGGGCAGGGCCCGATTCGAATGAGTGGGGCGGCGATGAATTATCTTGATCTGATCCTCCTGATAAAGATCGCCGGAACTGGGCTTTTCGTTGGCCTGCCATTGCTGTTGATCCCGACCCCGCAGCTTGTGCGCTTGCTTGGGATCGAAGGAGCCGAAGCAGCGATGCCATTGATCCGGCTTTATGGCTGGGCGGTGCTTGCACTTCTCGTCGGCTACAGCTTTGGCCTCTCGTGGGTGGTAGGAGACACCTTTCCTCTTGGGGTGGTCACGATGGGACTGGTTTCAAATGCAGGCGCGACCGTGTTGCTCGTGATCACCGGCGCGTGGCGCAAGTCGATTGCATTGACCGTATTGCTCGGCTGCATCGCTCTGGCGCTCGCGTTTGCCCTGATTGATCAACCAAGCGTCATGCAAAGCCTGTGAGGGACGATCGCCCCATTTTGCCAGTCCAGCCGGGCGAGAAGTCAGAGCGGATAGCCGAGACGCTCGCTCTTGCATTCCAAGACGATCCGGCACTGACATGGCTGTTACCCAAGCCCGAACGTCGTCGCCGTGCGCTTCCGGCATTTTTCGCCGTGATGGCCGAGCAGTCGCATCGTCATGGTGAAGTGCTGGCTTCGCCCGATGCCGCCGCCGCATCCCTGTGGTATCCGCCCGGCGTGGTCACCGATGGCCTGATCGCGAGCTTTCGGGACAATCTCCGGCTTGCGCGGGTCTTTGGCCCGGCTCTCGCTCGCGGGCTCAAGCTGGCCGAAGCCATGGCCGCACGCCATCCCGATCCGCAACCGCATGTCTATCTGCGCTTCGTCGGCGTCGCGCCTGACGCGCAGGGCAAGGGATGGGGAGGGGCATTGATCCGAAGGGGCGTTGAGCATGCCGCCGCACAGGGCTTCGGCACACTTCTGGAAACCGCGACCGAAAGCAACGTCGCGATTTATGCCCGGCTGGGTTTTGAGATTATCGAGGAATGGCAGGTGCCGGATGGTGGGCCCAGATACTGGACCATGGTTCACCCGGCACCCTAAGGACGATAGACTCTTCCAAAGCAGACCTGTTCATCTTCAGGTGCTTGCTCTCCAATCCAATCGCTGTCCGTGCGATTTAGATCATCAGCATCCTCGCCAGATTCTGCGCCAAGACATGCTTCAAGGGTAATCACCTCGCGGTTGATTATCTGCCACGTCCCTGTCTCATCACGTCTCGTGTGGACCAGCCATGTGAGGTCATCCAAGCGATTGCTGGGTTGAACCATTTCGAAAGTGCGCTCTTTCATTGAGGAGTTGCCGGCAACCCATTCGAGCGGCTCAAATGTCACCTTGAATAAGACGCCCATGCAGATGTGGTCATCTCGACAGGGCGGCGGCCCTAAATACTCGCGCTCAGTTTCCCGCGCGACGAAGATCGCAAAGTCTGCCTGCTGATTGAGCGCGCTTTTGACTTCATTGTGATCGGTAGTTGCACATCCCGTAGTCAGCCCGGCACAAAGCAAAAGGGCGAAAGCGCCAAGCGCCTTCGCCCCAAAGCTTTTTGGCTGGGTAGCCATCCTACTTCGGCGCAAGCACCATCAGCATCTGGCGGCCTTCGAGGCGTGGGAATGCTTCGACCTTGGCGATTTCCTCGACGTCTTCCTGAACCCGCTTGAGCAGGTCCATGCCGAGATGCTGGTGAGCCATCTCACGGCCGCGGAAACGCAGGGTGACTTTAACCTTGTCACCCTGATCAATGAACTTGTTCACGTTGCGCATCTTCACGTCGTAGTCGTGCGTGTCGATGTTGGGACGCATTTTCACTTCTTTGATGTCCTGCGTCTTCTGCGTTTTGCGCGCGGCGTTGGCCTTCTTCTGCGCTTCGTAGCGGTACTTGCCGACATCGAGGAACTTGCACACCGGCGGGTCAGCGTTGGGGCTGACTTCGACCAGGTTGAGGCCCTTGTCCTGGGCCTGCTCAACTGCTTCGCGGGTGTACATTACGCCCAGATTCTCGCCTTCGTCATCGATGACGCGGACCTTGGGAACCTGGATAAACTGATCGTAGCGAGGGCCGCTTTTAGTTGGCGGGGCCATCGAACGCCGAGGTGGACGGGCTATGTGTGTTCTCCTGTTGTAGCCTGAGTCTTAGTGCGCCTTATGTAGTGTTTCGCCGCACAAAACTCCAGATGAGTCTTTGATCTATGTTCCGGGTGCGGGCGGCTTGGCCCGATCGGGTGGGCTAAGCAACCGCGCGATAAAGCGGAAAGGTGACCAATTTGCCCTTCGCGGGCAGCACGGCGTCGATGCTGTTCGCCGGGCTGAGTGCCTTCAGGATTTCGGGCGAGCCTGCATCCATTCCGCCGGTGTACGCACCAAACGCCGGAAGGATCATGCGATCGCCCGATGTCGGTGATCGGCTGATCACGCCGCAAGGTCGCGCGATGTGCCGGTTCCTGACATGCACGCGCATCTTGGGGTGGTAGTGACCCGAAAGCTCGGGCCGCGTCTCGCCCATGCGCGCTTCATGACGAAGGACGATGCCGGCGACGTCCATCTCGCTCGCAAGCTGAGCGCCAAAGCTACGGTGCATGTTCTCGTCATGGTTGCCCGTGATCCAGACCCAGTCGAGCGCGCGCGTCAGCGATTCGAGCATTCCAGCCGCATAGGGGTCGAGGCGCGAGACACCGTCATCATCGTGGAAGTTGTCTCCAAGCGTAATGACCCGGCGCGCGCCCGTTGCCTTGACCGTGTCCGCCAACCGCTCAAGCGTTTCGCGGCTGTCATAAGGTGGAAGCATCTGGCCATGGCTTGCAAACCAGCTTCCTTTTTCAAGGTGCAGGTCAGCAACCAGCAAAGCGCGCTCGCGCGGCCAGAAAAGCGCATTCGATTTGGTCAGGACAAGCTCTTCCCCGGCGAAGGGGAGTGGGGCGAACGAAACGGGAACCATTTGCCTCATCTGGCGCGATTGCAGGCGTTTGACAAGTGTCAAAGCGGGTGGACACTCATGCTGTCATCGGGCAATGCCAAGCCAAGACGGGAAGGGATCGACAAGCATGAGCGAATGGGCAGGCCATACGGGCCGCGCGAAGGAATGGTTTGAAGGTCTGCGCGACCAGATCTGCGCGGCTTTCGAAAGTATCGAGCGCGAGGCTGGCTCGGATGCGAGCTTTCAGTACACGCCTTGGAACCGCGAAGAAGAAGGCAATGACGACCCCGGCGGCGGGGTACAGGGCCTGATGAAGGGCAAGGTGTTCGAGAAGGTCGGGGTCAATGTCTCGACCGTTCGCGGACGCTTCTCCGAACAGTTCGCAAACCAGGTCAACGGCGCGAGTGTCGAGCACCCCGAGTTCACCGCGACCGGCATCAGTCTGGTCGCGCACATGCACAATCCGCATGTGCCTGCCGTGCACATGAACACGCGCTTCCTGACCACGCAGGCCGCATGGTTCGGCGGCGGCGCGGACCTCAACCCGCCGATCCCCTACGAGGAAGATACCGAGGAATTTCACGCGAGCATGCGGGCCGCCTGCATGGCCCACAATCCAACCTATTACGAACGCTACAAGAAGTGGGCGGATGATTACTTCTACATCCCCCACCGCGAAGTTCATCGCGGCGTGGGCGGGATATTCTACGACCACCTCGAATGCGAGGACGACAAGAGCTTCGACCGCAATTTTGCCTTCACTCAGGACGTCGGAAAGGCGTTTCTCGACATCTATCCCAAGCTTGTGCGCAAGCGGATGGAGAGCGAGTTCGACGATGCCGACGTTGCGCAGCAGCTCGAGTATCGCGGGCGCTATGCCGAGTTCAATCTGGTCTACGACCGCGGCACGATCTTCGGCCTCAAGACCGGCGGCAATATCGATGCCATCCTGATGAGCCTGCCGCCGCGCGCGACCTGGAGCTGATCCGCCTTACCCGTTGATCGCTCTTGCCGCGCAGCTACGGCGCATGCCTGAGGCAGCGTCTGTGCCCTTGAGCCAGCGTTGCAGGGCATCGCGCAGTCGCTGCAACTCAAGCGGCTTTGCGACGTGTTCCTGGATTCCAGCCTCTCGGCACGCCTCGATATCATCCTCGAATGCATTGGCGGTCAGGGCTATGATGGGCAAAGTCTCTGCATCAAAACCGGCGGCACGTATCGCGCGGGTAGCTTCCAATCCGTCCATGCGCGGCATCTGCAGGTCCATCAGGACCAGCGAGTAAGGTTTGCCGCGCGCATTTGCGGAAATGACCGCATCGAGCGCGGCGCGACCGTCTTCGACGAGGTCGAAATCGAGCCCCAATTGCTTGCCCATTTCGCGGATCAATTCCTGATTGATGTCGAAATCCTCGGCGAGCAGGATCCGGCAATTGCAGGCATCGCAAGGATTGGGATCAAAGCTCAGCGGCTCTTGTCGCGGCGGTACTTGCGCAGAAGCTGCTGGTACGAGCGGCAAGGTTAGGATGAAGGAGGAACCCAGCCCGACAGTGCTTGTCACGTCCAGCTCACCGCCCATCAATTCGGCAAGCTGACGGCTGATCGAAAGGCCAAGACCGGTTCCCCCGCGCCGGGTGCTGTTACCTCCATCGGATTGCGAAAACGGATCGAAGATTGCCTCGATCATTTCTTCCGGAATGCCTGTGCCAGTGTCTCTCACGATAAAGGCGATGCCTGATGGCGAGGGCTCGACGATGACGCTCACACCTCCGCGATCGGTGAACCGGATAGCATTGGCCACGAGGTTGCTCAGCACTTGCCGCAGGCGTAGCGCGTCCAGCATCGCGAACAGGGGCAGCGTATCTGATACCTGGCTTGAAAGCCCAATGACTTTTTCGCGGGCGAGCGGCTCGAAAAGTTGGATCGTACGTTTGACCAAGTGAGAGATATTCGCTGGCTCTTCCTTGACGCGGAACTCGCCGGATTCGATTTTCGAGAGATCGAGGATGTCATTCAACAGCGTCTGAAGCGCCTTCCCCGACTCCGTTATCAATTCCACATGTCGGGCCTGTTCGTGTGACAGATCACTGCGCGACAGCAATTCCGCAAATCCCATGACGCCGTTCATCGGTGTCCGGATTTCATGGCTCATTTTTGCAAGGAACGAGCTCTTGGCCTCGGCCATGGCGTTCGCTTCGTTGCGCGCGGTGCGCAATTCGCTTTGCATGACCTCGTCGTCGGTCCGGTCGCAAAAAACCCCGAACAAGGCGACCGGGGTGCCGTCTTCGCCGTACTCGACCAGCGCGGTGCTTTGAGTGTGGCGAACCGAACCATCGGCGCGGATCAGGCGAGCGCGAAACTCGAACGGGAGGCCGCTCCGACGCGATTGCTCGACGGCGTTCTCGACAATGTCGCGGTCATCTTCGTGAAACAGCTCTATCGCCTTGTCGAGAGGGGGCGGGGTCGTGCCTTTTATCCCATGGATGGCGAAGGTGCCGGGCGACCAGTAAACTTCGTTTGTGGCCAGATCGAGCCGCCAGTGCCCGACCCTTGCCGTTGTCTCGGTGAGTTCAAGAAGCCTGTTGGCTTCCTCCAGTTTGCGAAGCTTGGTCCGCAGGTCTGCATTCCTGAGCCGCGCCCGCTGGCGCGACACCGCTTCTCGCAGGAATACCGAGGCAAGCAGGCAAACAATGGCAGCAAGGCCAAGCTCGTCATTCGATCCTGTCTGGACGAGCCCCAGAACAATGGCCGCTACGGCCCCAACGCATGCGAGGAGGCACGCAAGGCTCGCGAGGTAAAGCCAGCGAATGAAAGAAAGGGAGCGCATATGGGACACCAGGAGTGGCTAGCGCGTTCATGACCAAGATAGCGTGCTCTCACCTGTAGGGACTAACCCCGATCACAACCTTTCATGCTTGCAAGCTTTGCGCTTGCCGGATGACGCGGTGCATCACATATTCACGTCAATGCTGCGCCAGTACGAACTTGTTGAAAGGGTCAAGGATTACGACCCTGAGGCCGACGAGGCCGCGCTTAACCGCGCCTATGTCTACACCGTGCAGAAGCATGGCAGCCAGAAGCGCGCGAGCGGCGATCCCTATTTCTCGCACCCGATCGAGGTGGCAGGTCTGATGACCGACCTTCAGCTCGATCAGGAAACGATCATGACCGCGCTTTTGCACGATACGGTCGAGGATACGCTCGCGACGATCGACGATATCGAGGAAAACTTCGGTCCAGAAGTAGCCCGGCTGGTCGATGGCGTAACCAAGCTGTCAAAGATCGAAGCGATGCCGGAAAACGAGCGTGCGGCGGAAAACCTGCGCAAGTTCCTGCTCGCCATGTCCGAGGATATTCGGGTTCTGCTGGTCAAGCTGGCCGACCGGCTGCACAATATGCGCACGCTCCACTTCATCAAGAAGCCCGAAAAGCGCCAGCGCATCGCGCGCGAGACGATGGATATCTACGCGCCGCTCGCTGAGCGTGTGGGCATGTACGAATATATGCGCGAGATGCAGGCGCTCGCCTTCAAGGAGTTGGAGCCCGAAGCCTTCACCACCATTACCAAGCGCCTCGATGAACTGCGCGGCAAGGATGGCGGGCAGGTCGATGCGATTGCGCTGAAGATCAAGCAGGCGCTGGCCGAAGCGGGGCTTCAGGTCGAAGTCTCGGGCCGCGAGAAGCACCCCTATTCAATCTGGACCAAGATGAGCGAACGCCACGTCTCGTTCGAGCAGGTCACCGACATCATGGCCTTCCGCGTCCTGACCGAGGACGTCGCGGACTGCTACCGGGCGATGGGCGTTCTGCACACGACGTGGCAGTTCCTTCCGGGCAAGTTCAAGGACTACATCTCGACGCCCAAGAACAACGGCTATCGCTCGCTTCACACCTCGCTGATGTACGAAAACTCCATGCGCGTCGAAGTGCAGATTCGCACGCGCGAAATGCATCAGAGGAATGAATTCGGCCTCGCCGCGCATTGGGCTTATAAACAAGACGACAAGGCCGATGGGCAGGTCGGCTGGCTGCGCGATCTGATCGAGATCGTGGACGCGAGCCACGATGCAGAGGAGCTGCTCGAGCACACGCGGCTTGCGATTTATCAGGACCGCATCTTCGCTTTCACGCCCAAGGGTGCGCTGTTTCAGCTGCCGAAGGGATCGACCGCGGTCGACTTCGCTTTTGCGGTTCACACCGACCTTGGCCTTGCGACCGTGGGTGCCAAGATCAACGGTCGGCACATGCCGCTTCGCACGCAGCTGACGAATGGTGACGTGGTCGAGATCATCAAGGGTGCAGGCGCGGAGCCGCAATTGTCGTGGCTTGGCTTCGTCGTCACCGGCAAGGCGCGCGCGGCAATCCGGCGTGCGGTGCGTTTGAAGGAGCGCGACGAGATTGCCGAGATCGGCTCGAAACTGTTCGACGCCATCGCTGCCCGCGTGCCTGCGCGCATTGGCAAGAAAGCGATCCGCAAGGCGGTCGAGCGGCTCGGCATGGATGAACCTGATGACCTGATGTTCGCGGTGGGCGCGGGCAAGATTTCCGACCGCGAAGTCATGGAAGCGCTTGTTCCCGGCTGCACGGCCGAGTTCGAAGAGGACGAGGAATGGTCAAAGCATGAGCGCCAGATCTCGATCCGTGGTCTGACGCCCGGCGTTGCTTTCGAATTGTCAGAATGCTGCCACCCGCTTCCCGGCGACCGGATCGTGGGTTTGAGGCGCAAGGGCGAGCGCGTGGCGGTCCACACGATCGACTGTCTCGAACTGGCAAGCGGCGTCGACACCGACTGGCTCGACCTCAACTGGGGGCGCCGCTCGCATGGCGCGGTGGGTCGACTGACCGTGACGATCTATGACCGGCCCGGTACGCTGGCAGAGATGGCGGGCGTGTTTGCGCAGAACAAGATCAACGTCAAAAGCCTGATCCAGACACAGCTCGACCATCCTTTCACGACGTACGAGATCGACGCCGAGGTCAACGACCTCGCACACCTCACCCGTATCCTGAGCGCCCTTCGCGCGAGCGACGCGGTTGCACAGGCCGACCGTATCTGATGGCCGTTCTCGGTCTCGACCACGTCCAATTGGCCATACCCGAAGGCGGCGAGGACGAAGCTCGCGAGTTCTTTGCCGGCCTGTTCGGTATGCGCGAGGTGCCAAAACCGGCGAACCTGTCATCGCAAGGTTGCTGGTTCGAAAGCGGGACACTCAGCCTCCATATCGGCGTTGACCCAGACTTTAGCCCCGCCAGCAAAGCGCACCCGGCGCTGCTCGTCGACGACATTGATGCGCTAGAAACCGCACTTGCCAAAGCCGGATACGAGACCAAGCAAGACAAGCGGGTCGAGGGTTATCGCCGCTTCTTCACCAAAGACCCGTTCGGCAACCGGATCGAAATTATGCAGCGGACCGCTCAGTAACTGCACGCGTACCTCGCATGGTTAAATCCGGGTTTACTCAATTTTAGGGAGCATCGCTTTAGGGTTCCTGATCAAACTTCCCGGTTTGATTTAGGGGGAACTGTAGTGAATATTCAGTCTGCCGGCTTTGTGCCTGCAACGGACGTCGAGGATGGGTTCGGGCGTGAGAGCGAAGAGCACACGCACGCCTGGCATGAGCGTCTTTCTCTGGCCGTAAAGCTCAAGGCTGTGGTGTTCGCGAGCACGCTTGTCACCTTCGTGCTGGCTGGCGCGATCCTCGGGACGATGACTTACTTCAGTCACGCTGGCGAAGATCTTCGCGCGCTCAGCACGGCCGATGCCAGCAGTGCCAATGCCTCGGTCCAGCTTTACAATGCTCGCGACGACATCACCGCCTTTGCGCAAAGCGGTGATGGGGCCGACCTTACCGCATCGCGTGAGGCGCTCGACGAAGCTTCAACGCTTCTTACCGGCGCACTCAGCAGTGATGTCAGCCGACTGGACGCCGGTCTGCTCAATGCCATAACCACCGCAGGACGCGATGTGGAGCGCATTGCTCAGCAAGCCTCAGCGACAACGCCGAGCGCTGAAGAGGCCGGATCAATCGCCGCGCGGATTGATGAAATCAACGCATCGCTTCAGATCGCGACCGATGGCTTGAACCAACGTTCCACCCAAGCAGC
Source organism: Erythrobacter sp. S158 (assembly GCF_057364915.1). Lineage (NCBI taxonomy): Bacteria > Pseudomonadati > Pseudomonadota > Alphaproteobacteria > Sphingomonadales > Erythrobacteraceae > Erythrobacter > Erythrobacter sp. S158. The sequence goes on from NZ_CP200279.1 coordinate 367,256, forward strand.
CGAGCCAGTTTTCGCAGGTATCGCCCGCTCGCTCGTTTTTCTACTCGTCCTTTTTATCGCGCTGACTTTCGCCTCTTTCGTAGGATCGCGCCGCATCGCCAGCAGCGTTTCGGGCAAGATCACCGAGATGACCCATGCCATGGAAGAAATTTCTCAAGGGGCGTCGGACACAGTCATTCCTGGCCGCGAACGCAGCGATGAAATCGGTGCGATGGCTCGGGCGCTGGAGGTCTTCCGCAGCAGCGCAGAAACCTTGCGTGAAATGACCGACTCGCGTGCGCGCGAAGTCGAAGAGCAACTGGCTCAACAACAAGATGTGAGCGAGCAGATGCGCAAACTGCGCCTTGAAAAAAGCCAGCTGCTCGAAGGGCTCGCTGACGGGTTCGAGGTGTCAGTCGGCGAACTAATCACCGCTGTCTCAGCGGCATCGGAACAGCTCAAGGCGACCTCGAAACAGATGGTCAGCCTTGCAGATGGCTCGAACAATCAGGCCGACAGCGCCAGCGATGCGATGGAAAAGGCAACCGCGAACGTTACAGCGGCCGCCGCAGCAACGGACGAGTTTGCGCTTTCGATCACCGAGATCAGCCGTCAGGCTTCTGCATCGGCGACGCTTGCGCGCGATGCGACCACTCTCGTCGCAAGCGCGAACACGCGCATGAACGACCTTGCGAAAGCGGGGGAAGAGATCGGCGAGATTGCCGGTCTCATCCAGACCATCGCTCAGCGCACGAACCTGCTTGCTCTTAACGCATCGATCGAAGCGGCGCGCGGCGGCGAAGCGGGCCGCGGTTTCGCGGTCGTCGCGAGCGAGGTGAAGGAACTTGCCATGCAAACCTCGAACGCGACCAGCTCGGTCGCCGAGAAGATTCAGACGATGCAGGATTCCACGCGCTCAAGCGCGGGCGACCTGACATCGATCGTCGAACAGATCGGCGAACTCGAACAGGCTGCAGTCATGATCGCGAGCGCGGTGGATCAGCAATCGGTTTCGGGCGAGGAACTGGCGCGCAATATCGACACTGTAGCCGAAGGTTCGCGCCAGGTCAGCCAGCGCCTCACCGAGTTGCGTAAAGCTAGCGAGGAAACCGGCACGGCTGCCGATGACGTGGTTGCCAGCGCAAACGCCCTGGGCGACCATGCCGATGATCTTCGCACGAAGGCCGGCCGCTTTATCGCTGATGTCCGCCGCTCGGCTCGCGACCTCGAGGTGGGCGGCTAGCGCGTTGCGTAAAGCAGCACGATTACAAGGACGATCGTGTAGACCGCAATGCCGCCGGCAATGGCTAGCTGATTGAAGCGAGGGCCCAGCGTCGCCTGCGCCATCTGGCCGACCTGCCCGAGCAGTTGCGGCCACGTGTAGCCGACGAAATCGCCCTGCGACATCACCGCGATGAGGCGCTTGTCTTCGTCGACGATAGGCAGTCGGCGAAACCTCTCATTCGACATGATCTGCATCCAGTCGAGGATCTGATCGTCCTTGTGAGCAGCGCGCACTTCGGTGGTCATCACTTCGCTGACCGGCGTGGTCTTTGGATCGCGGCTTGCTCCGATCACGCGGCGGAAGATGTCTCTCTCAGTCATGACACCAAGAACGCGATCGTCCGGATCCGTCACGAAGATGGAGCCGAAGTTCTTCTCTGCCATCTGTGTCACGGCGTCGAAAACCATCGTGTCGGGCGTGCAGGTGAGTGGCGGGGCCTTGCTTGCGAATTCTGTGCGGTCGGCGATCCTCATGTCAGCATATCCTCGTAAAGCCACGCGTGGCGACGATGCTGAGCCGTATCGCGTTTGAGGTCAAGAGCGCCGCGAAGACCGAAAAACCGCGCGAAACGTCCAGTAGAGGAGGCCTCGCAATAGCGCTTGCGCGATCGCTCGGGTGATTGAGGGGGTTCTGAGTGTGCGTTTTGTATATCCACCATGCTAAAACTTACGCAAGATACAGCGCGCCGGATGCAAAATGCTTGAGTTTCACAGGATTGTGATGTGCACCTCGACTTTGTCACCGGCTGCGAGATCCTCTGCCCGCATGACTTTTTTCGATACCAAGAGGGCCCATTCGGATTTCTTGTTTTGCGGAAAGACCGAGCTCTTCCAGACCGTATCGCCGATGCAGGCGCTAACTTTGACGGACCCGAAACCGCGCGAGCGCCCGTATTCGAGCTTCTCCATCAGCGCGTGACCAGAAATGGCCTCCGCCTCTTCGCCGGTGAATGTGACGAGGTGATAGACCGCCTTCTCGCCCTGCCAGCGGCGCAGGGGCAGGATGTCGGTGATGGTTTCACTCACTCTTCGTCCGCATATTCGAAGGGGCGCACCGGCACCGGGATGTTGCAGATATCTGCGCCGCCAGCTGGGACGATAAAGAACGGATCACGACGATTGGCGCGGGCGTCCGCGTACTTTGCGAAGGTCTCGCTTTCGGTTGAGAGGTACTCGAACAGCGGACGTTCATCCTCAGGCAGGTCGCTGGCGACACGGATCGAGAGGATCGGCGTGCGCTTGTCGGCTTCCTCTTCGGTGTAGAACCCAAGCGTACCCGAACCGCGCGGCAATGACGACAAATGCTCCATCCCGCTAACGATCCGGCCGACAAGCGCGATGTTGCGGTCGAGATGACGCGGTGCGTGGCCGATCACGGTGTAAAGCTCCGCGCCAGAGCCAGTGTCGGGCGAGTAATTTCGGCCGACGCCAACCATGCCATAGCAGTGGACGGGCCAGAACTGGTTTGCCGGTTCCTCCGCGTTTCCAAAACTGCCGGTGACCGGCCAGCCCAAAGAAAACGATGCAAGCTCACCATAGGCATCGCCCGTCTCGAGTTTGATGGGCGGTGGAGTCTCGCCGCTTTCAAGTGCCTCGGTGAATGTTGCGGGCAGTTCGATTGCGCCGTTTGCCGCGATCATCGCATTGCGCATCATCGCAGCACCGAGCGTGTAATTGATGCGTGGACGTCCACGCGGATCGGGAACGCTGATAAGGCCAGTCGCAGCATAGTCTGCTTCGCTCATGACGTTCAGCCCGTCGGGCAAAGGCTTGGTCTCAGTCTCCCCGTTTTCGGGGTTGTCGTATCCCGGATCACCCCACTGGACGACGTAATTGTCCTGCACGCGGTTTACCGAAATCCCATCATACCACTCAGCGCGCGCAAGAGCGCGGATGTTCTCGACCCAGCCTTGTGAGAAAGGCTCGGGCATGAGCTGGATCACAACCTTGCGCGCATTGCCATGCGCATCAGGGGCAAGCGTCATTACGAGCAGGTCTTCCGCCTCGATCGCGACCCATTCCTCTTGCGCGGCCGTATTGACGATTTCGTTAGGCGAAGGAGCGCCCTCCGGCGCCTCCTGAGCTACAGCGGACGAGGCGAATGCGGCGATGGCGGCGAGCGTGAGCAGGTGCTTTTTCATGGAAAGCTTCTTGCCATCGGGGGCGCTCAAAAGAAAACCCCTTTCCACGCGTTTTCGAGGGCGGAAAGGGGCTCTTCAGACAGCGTTCGCAGCGAATTTCTACGCGCGCAGCGCCATCCAATGCGACTCGTTTACCACAATTCGCCTCGGCCAGAAACCATTGGCGACAAGCCGTGGTTGCGATCCGGTTGTTTCGTGGCTAGAGGCACGCCTTCGCGCTTCCGTGTGTACCGGTCAGGTGCTGCGGTGGCCCTGATGGGAAGCTTGTCCTCAAGCAGCAAAGCAGTGGGACAGCCAAGGCGCGGAGCAGTGGCCGAGTGGTCGAAGGCGCACGCCTGGAAAGTGTGTATACGGTAACCCCGTATCGAGGGTTCGAATCCCTCCTGCTCCGCCACCCTTCCACATTGCCGGCAACCCCTGCACTGGCTTCGCCACCTCGCGGAGCGTGCAGCATTTGGAATGGCTTCAAGCCTGCAATCAGGGGGCGCGCCGTCTAGCGTCCATCCTGTACACATCTTGCCATGTCTCGCCTTCATCGCGCGATATAGCCAGCATCCAGGTAAAACTGTCGTCGATGATCGGAGTGAATGTTATCCGCCGCATCGGGTCGAATGCGGGCGTTATATAGTGCATCACGATCGTGCCATCCTCTTGAAGCTCGCCGGTCAGTTGGTTCATCGCCTGACTTCCTTCGCCGGTATAGATGATGTCCCACTTCCCGGTTTCCGGGTCGACCATACGCACAGTCATGCCAAACACTCCGGTTCGCGAGCGAAAGAAGTCGGTGACCGCAATCCCGTTGCCAAGGCAATGGAAGTCCCACTCGCCGCCCGGACCCTCCTGCCAGGTTCCGTCCTCGGTGATCATGCTGTCATCAAAGACCCAATCGCCGAGATAGCGACCGAAAGCAGACGTGTTGCCATCTCGACAAGCCGCGGCCTGCGCTTCGGGATTCGTTTTATCCGGGTCCACAAATGGTGACAGCGAAGAGAGAGGCGATCCGACTAGGACAAGGCCTGCTCCCAGCAGCGAAAACATACTCATGCAAAACTCCCGATTTTCGAGCCATGCCTGGCATGGCCACTGTTTTTGTTGCCAAATTGCAACGATGCGGCCCTAATTAGTACGAATCGGACTAATTGCAATTGCTAATGGTGCGAATCGGACTAACTATGCCCTGGACACGGTCGATATCGGATCGCCGTCTTGCAAATCAGGGGATTTCTCAGTGCAAATTTCTCAGACACGTCGCCGGCTGTTCGGATCCTGCGCCGCACTTTCAATCGCGATCGCAGCATCGCCTGTAAGCGCGCAGGACCTTGAAGAGCCTGCTGAGGACGTCACTTCGAACGTCACCGACGGAGAGGCTGAATCGGGTGGCCGGATTGTCGTTACCGGGTCGCGCATCCTCTCTGACAGTGCTGCCTCGACGCAGCCATTGCAGGTGCTCGACGCCCAGAACATTGCTCAATCAGGCGTCACCAATATTCAGGACCTGCTTCTGGAAAATCCCGTCTTCGGCGCGCCGACCTTCGCGCGCACCAATAACGCCTTTGGCGTGACCGGTACCGGGGTTGCCACAGTCGACCTGCGCAACCTCGGGATCGCCCGGACCCTTGTCCTCGTGAACGGTCGCCGCGTAGTGGGCGGACTTGCAGGGACCAACACGGTCGACCTCAACGTCATCCCAACCCAGTTCATTGGTCGTATCGATATCCTGACGGGCGGCGCATCTTCGCTCTATGGCTCCGACGCGATCGCGGGTGTGGTCAACTTTGTCTATCGCGACGATCTGGAGGGACTAAACCTCGAAGGTCGCTATGGCATCACCGAACAGGGGGATGCAGAGGACTATCGCCTGAATGCCACATTCGGCGGATCAATCGCTGACGGGCGAGGGCGCTTCATGCTCCACGCCGGTTATTCCGATCAAGGTCAGCTGCTATCGCGCGAGCGCAGCAACACTCTGGTCGACGATATCGACCTGTTCCGCCTGAGCGGCGACCCGGCCGATTTCGGCACTCCTAGCGAGCCCTTCTTCTCAAGTTTCCCGCCTCAGGGACGCTTCGATGTGAATGGCACTGCCAGCAACGCCGACGACTTCACCTTCAATCCTTCTGGTGTCCTGCAACCGTGCTTCTCCACAAACGGAACCCCGAGCTGTACCGCATTTGACGGTTCGCCAGCGAGCGGACCAAATGGCTTCAACCGTCAGTTCTTCCGCACGCTCGCATCGCCGGTTCAGCGCTATGTTTTCGCGGGCACCGCTGAGTATGAAATCACATCCGGCGTCACGGCCTTTCTTGAAGGTACCTACGTCAAGACACAGAGCGCACGGATCATCGAGCCGTTCCCCTCATCGTCGAGCGGGACCAACGGACTGTTCCCGGCAACCGGTCGTGCCCCGATTGAAACCCGTGTGCTGGTCGATAGCGACGGCGACGGCGTGCTCGACAGTTCCGAAATTCGGGTCAATCCACTCGTGCCGGACGAAATCGTCGCGGCAGCTTCCGATCTTGACGGTGATGGGCTGCGCGATATCGGCTTCGTTCGCCGCCTGCTCGAGGTGGGTGAGCGTACCAACGACACCACCCGCGATTTCTTCCGCGTGGTGGCCGGATTGCAGGGCGAGTTCGCCGATGGGCAATTCCGGTGGGATGTCAGCTACAATTACGGCCAGACCACGGAGAACCAGCGTTCGGCTGGCGCCCTCAACGTGCCAAACTTCCAGCAAGCATTTGCCGCTGTGGCGGACATTGACGACGTCGATGGCGACGGCGACACGACCGAAGTGATCTGTGCAAGTGCCGATGCCAGAGCACAGGGATGTGTGCCGGTAAACATCTTCGGGCAGAACGCGATTTCCCCAGAGGCACTCGCCTATATCGACGCCCCAGGCTCGTTCCAGACGGAGATTGAACAAAGGGTCTTCCAGGCAAACCTTTCAGGCGAATTGTTTGAGATTTGGGGCGGCCCGGTCGGCTTCGCGACAGGCATCGAATATCGCGAGGAGGCTTCGCTCGCCGACTTCAACTCTCTGACCAACCAGGGCCTCAACGCGAGTAACCAGATCCCTGATACGCAGGGCGAATTCGACGTGATCGAGGGGTTCGTCGAAGTGCGCGTCCCGATCCTGAGCGACGTACCTTTCTTCCGCACGCTTGAACTCGCTGGGGCAGTCAGGCTTTCCGATTATTCGACTGTCGGTTCAGTGACGAGCTGGAACGGACAGGTCCTCTGGGAGCCGATCGATGATATTCGCTTCCGCGGGACTTATTCGAGGGCGGTACGTGCACCAAATATTGGCGAGCTGTTTTCCGCTCAATCGCAGACCTTTCCGCCGGGTCTCACCGATCCTTGCGTTGGCATCGGCCCAAGTGGCGGCGGCATTCTCGGCGATACGTGCCGCTCGTTCGCGGGGGTGAACGACAACATCGCATTGAATGGAGTTTTCACACTCAACCAAGCCGATATTCAGGGCATCAGCGGCTTCAATGGCGGCAACCCGAACCTTACTGAGGAAACCGCTGATACTCTGACGCTAGGCCTCGTCATCAACCCGCGTTCGATCGAGCCGCTGCGCAATCTGACACTGACAGTCGATTACTTCGACATCGAAATCGAAAATGTGATTGCAGCGCCGACAAGGCCTTTCACGCTCGATCAGTGCTTCAACAAGGGCAATCAGGTCTTCTGCGACCTCATCACCCGCCGTGCAGCCGGGGACAGCACCAACAGTGCCGGTTCGCTCGAATTCGTGAATGCGATCCAGTCCAATGGCGCGCTTCGCGAGACCGAGGGTGTGGACGTGACAGTCCAGTACAATACATCGCTAGACGGGATCGGGCTCGAAAACGCCAATCTCAACCTGTCCGGCGCGTATACGCACCTGATCAAGCTCAATTTCTTTCCTGCCGTTGGCGAGCCTGCGAACCCGCTGGCCGGGGAAGTTGGCTCGGCCAAGGATCGTTTCACAACGACGGCCCTGTTCGATTTCGGCGCAATCAGCTGGGGGCTTACAGGTACATACATTGGCGCATCGACCGAAGACGACCAGTTCTGCTCGGCGTTCGGACTTGATGCGGGCTGTTTCCGGCAGGGAGCGGAGTTCAATCTCGACACGCAGGTAGTGTTCGACATCGACGAGCTTCAGATCTTTGCCGGCGTCGACAACCTGCTTGATAATGATGCTCCGAACCTGCTGACCGGCACGACATTTAATGCGACCAGCACGGATACTGCATCTGGTGTCTACGATATCCTTGGTCGCCGGTATTACGCCGGTGTCCGCTTCCGCTTCTAAGGACAGGACGAAATCTCTTCCCCGCGTGTGTTGCGACAGCGGGACCCTTGGAGGGCCGGTGCGAAAGTGCCGGCCCTCTCTTCAATTCATGACGTCTTGAGGCGCCCACGTATCCCACTGAGTGTACGCTCGACCCATTGAAGCCGAGCCTGGCTTGTGGCGTTGATGTTATCCGCCATGATTGACGTCTCTGGCACTTCGGTCGCTTCGATATAGGCTGCGACTTCCTCCATTTTCGCGCGCATCCCTTCTGCGATCTGTTCGAGCCAGGCGATCTGTTCATCGACTTCAAGCAGATGAAGAGATTGTATCCGGGTTCGAAGCGGGTCGTCGAGAAGCAGGTGTGCTGGATCAACGCGTTTCGCCCACTCCCGTAAAGACGCGATACCTTGCTCGGTGCACCTAAGGTGTTCGGTCCGCCGTTTGTCTCCAGCGATTTCCTCACCCACGAGGAGGCCCAGATCCTTCAGCCGACGCACCATTGGGTAAAGCTTGCCTTTGCTTGTCCCGAAATGGGTGACAGGCGAGGACATGTAGATTTTTGAGATCTCATAGACTGTGACCGGCTGGGCGCGCTCGATGAGCGAAAGGAGCGTGCCTTCTCCATCCGAAACCGCATGTGTCATACGTGGTGCGCCATCGCCGCAAGTCTCCCCTGACCGGACGCCATAGGCATGTGTCAGAGTCGCATCAAGTTAGCCGAAGCGGGACGGTCACAACTACGCACTTCCCAAAAGGTACTTATCGCACTATCGCCCGGCTAGCGATGGATGACGTGCACCCACCCCTGAAATCGAGTGAAGAGCTTTGGCGCTTCCGCAGCAAGGTGTTGCTGTTCACCCTCCTTGCGATTTGCGCAGAGCTCGCTCTTCACGCGATGCGATTTCTGGGCATATGGCAGAGCGTGTTCTGGGACATGTATGCGCTGCGTTTCGTCGTACTGCTGTTCACCTGCGTCCTTGCGTATGTCGTCCTCGAATGGCTCGAAAGGGAGAGCCAGCTCGCGGCGATCCTCGCGCTTGCCCTTGGGTTCTTTCCACTGGCGATAGGTCACGCCCACGTGATGCGAGTGCTCGGCAGTGCGTTCGGGTTAGTGCAGGGTGAGCGGGGGCCGATCGTCTTTGCTGCAGAAAGTTGGGCGCTGTTCCTGTTGCTGTGGGGTTCGGCTGTTCTTGCAAGTTTCTACCGCACTCGTCTCACGCGCGAAAAGACCCTGCGCCGGGAAGCCATCGCCACTGCGCATCGCGCGAAGATGCGAGCGTTGAGATACAGGTTGAACCCGCATTTCTTGTTCAACACTCTCAATTCAATCGGTCTGCTTGCTCTTGAAAAGCGTAAGCACGAAGCGGAGACGCTGATCAGCCGTCTTGCGACCTTCTTGCGTGCGAGCCTGCGCAAGGACGTGAGCGGGTATCATTCTCTCGCTGCAGAATTCGCACAGGCTGACGACTACTTGCAAATCGAGCAGGTCCGCTTTCCCGATCGGCTTTCGACCAAGGTCGACTTGCCGAAGCACTTGGAGAATGCTGCTGTTCCGCCCTTCCTTATTCAACCGCTAATTGAACTAGCGATCGGCGAAGGGGTGTCTCGCAGCCCCGGACCAGTCACCTTGGAGATCAGGGCCATCCGCGACAACGAGACCCTTCAGGTCGAGCTTGGCTGGCGAAGCGAGCAACTTGCAGATGATGGTCCTCCAAACTCGGTTGCCGGACTTCCAGATCTTACAAGTGTTATTTCTGAGGAATACGACTTGGCGGTTGAAAACCGGCAGGGGGGAATGCTGCTGAAATTGAGGGGGGCACTGCGTTACATCGTCGACGCTGAAAGCCAGGCGGCATCGGATTTGATCGGCGAACCGCCGTTAGCGACAGAGCAGGTCGATGGCTAATTCGCACACGCTTTTGACCAGTTTGATTTCGCAGAGCGATCGAGCGCGTCTTCGTCAGCGTGCGCTTGTTCTCAGCCTGGCGCTTTGGGCCTTCATGATGGGACTGCTTTATTACGCCGGCACCTTCACTTCGGGAGGGCCAATCCCGCCGTTTGAATTGTGGTTGATACGTCTTGTTTGGATGGCCTCTGGCTTTGCGTTGGGGTGGCTTATCTATCGCATTCTCGAATGGAGTGTGGAGCGCAGTTCGGTCGGACCGATTGTCTCCCTTGTAGTGCTTGTCTGCGTATTTGGTGCGCTCCATACCATAGCCAATTCGCTGCTCTATTTCGAATTAGCCGGGTTGTCGGCGACGCCGTTTCAAATGTTCGGCTTGGTGACGTACTGGCTTCACTTCCAACTCGCTTGGGGAGTGCTAATCCTAACACTGGTGATGGGCGCGCAGGCGAGCGCGGAGCGGCAGGCGCGGTTGCAAGCACAGCGCGAGGCGCAAGTTGCGCAGCTCGATGCACTTACCTTTCAGGTGCATCCTCACTTTCTCTTCAACACTCTCGGAGCGGTGTCTTCGCTGGTGGGTGAAAACCAGTTCGAAAAGGGCGAGGAAATGGTGCGCAAGCTCGCGGTATTTCTCAGGCGCAGCTTTCGGCGCGAAGCGAACGACGATGTTACGCTAGAGCAGGAGTTTGAGGATCTTCGGGTCTATGTCCGGATCGAACGGATTCGTTTCGAAAAGCGCTTCGATCTGAAGTTCAGCCTTTCCGATTGTGCAAGCGATGCATTGGTTCCCGGTCTGCTTTTGCAACCACTGGTTGAAAACGCGATCAAATACGCAGTCGCACCGTCGGCCGATTTCGTTTCGCTCGAATTGGCGGCGAAGCGGATCGGTGACGATGTTGAGATAACACTCACTGATGATGGGCCAGGCGCCCCGCAAACACATGGGCTCGGCACTGGCGAGGCCAACGTCCGAAACCGTCTTGTAGCGAGATTCGGCGGCCGAGTTCTGTTCTCTTCGGGCGCGCGCCCGGGACGCGGTTATCTTGTCCGTATCAGGTTTCCCTATCAGACGAGCATCAAATCAGAGCAGGGTGAGGCTCGCTCAGAATGAAACCACTGCGCGTGTTCATAGCCGATGATGAGCCCCTCGCGCTTCGGCGTGTGCTTCGCTCGGTCAAGTCCGTCGACGACACAGAGATCGTAGGGACCGCATCAGACGGAAAGGAGGCGCTGGCGGTCATTGCCGCCACCAGGCCAGACCTGCTCCTGCTCGACATCATGATGCCCGGCCTCACAGGCTTCGAGCTCCTCGAACATCTCGATGAGGACCAAACACCCTCGGTGATATTTATCACCGCATTCGACAACTTCGCTGTCGACGCTTTCGCTCAAGGGGTGGTGGATTACATTCTCAAGCCGCTCGACGACACAAGGCTCGCTCAAGCGATCGAGCGTGCGCGAGAGAGGATGGAGCTGGACGCGAACCGGGAACGCTTCGCGCAATTGCGTAGCGCACTAAGCCGAATGAACACCGACTTTTCAACCGTCATACCTTCGCCATACGAACGGGACCTCTGGGTGCGCGAAAACGGGGTCGTGCGTCGCGTCAGGGTCGAGGATATCGACTGGATCGAAGCGGCCAACGACTACGTATCGCTGCACACAGCAGGCGGCCAATATCTTGCTGACGACAGCATCCGCTCGCTTGCCAGACGCCTCAACCCTGATCAGTTCCTTCAGGTACATAGAGGCGCCATAGTCAGGATCCAGGCGATCAGTGAGATCAATCGGGAGAAGTTCTCTGCGATCAGCCTGACTTTGAAGTCTGGCGCGCGAGTGCGAGTAAGCAAGTCGTTCAAGCGTGCGGTCTTCGACGCTCTAAAACTCTGATCAGGTTGGCATTTTATAGACGCGCTAGCCACTCACAGGGCAAAGCGAGCCACTCACCGATTTTCGGTCAGTGCGTCGGCAACTCCTCTGCATCTTTCAGAAGGGATCAGCGGAGGGATTGATGGACGAGAAACTCACGGCGCGCGCAGGTTTGATCGGAACTTGGTTCACGAAGCCAGATCGGCACAACGCAACGTCGCCTGATACATCGTCGCGACTGACGCCGGCGCAGGCGCATTTGCGCCGAAAACCGCTCGGCTTACTTTAGCACCGTTACCTGCGGCATCCGCTCCCGCTGCGGAACGTTGAAGACCTGCTGTTCAAGCATGGCATCGGCACTTTTCATCAGTCCTTACGGCTTTGGTGGCACAGGCTCGGCATCAAGTTCGCAGCCGACATCAAGCGCAGCCGGATCAACAGGATGAGGAGCTATACAGACGGGCGCGAATGTGCCGATTAGGTGTTCGTAAAGCCAAAGGCGAGACGCACAATTTGCGGCATACTGTCGATCATGACTGCGAGATATTGGCATCGAAGACCGACAGGCAGTTCTACAAATCGAACCGCTCGACTGAATTGGCCAAATACCCCATCAGCATAGTATGATCGTGTATCGGGGTGAAAGCGGCCCTGCTAAGTGCCGGCAAGTTGCTAATCGACTGCCTCCACCGCCACCTTGCCTCAAGATCGATGACCTGACGCATCCGGTCTGCTCGGGAAGGCTGGTCATCGGCAACACCTCGCTCTAGGCTCGTCCGCGTAAGGGGTCTCTTGGAGGGGATATGGCTGGTCTCAACTCAGCAGACGAAGCGCGTCACTCGCCGCGTCCCAAACTGTTCCTGAGCTACACCCGCGCCGACATCGGTCAAGCCGGCAATCTGCGCAAGATACTGGAAGCCAACGGTTTCGAGGTCTGGTGGGACCAATTGCTCGAAGGCGGCGTGAATTATCTGCCGACGACCGAAGCCGCCCTTGAAGGGGCGGATTGTGTGGTCGTCTTATGGACCGAGCGGTCAGTCGATTCGAGCTGGGTGCGTGATGAGGCGCAGCGCGGGCGGGAGCGAGGGTGCCTTGTTCCAGTCACTCTGGACGGAACGATGTCACCGCTTGGCTTCCGACAGATCCAGCTTCTGGATATGAGCAACTGGTCAGGGGCATCCGACGCGCCTGAAATCGCAAAACTGGTGAACGCGATCAACGGACAGGTCGCAGCGAACAAGGGTGAAAGCGCCATGGCTGCGCCGAAGGCCTCACCCGCCCCTATTTCATCAGCATCGAGCGCGCCAGCAAAGGAAGGCGTTTCGCGCAGGGCATTAATGACCGGGGGGGCAGGGGTCCTGGGCGCGGGGGCACTGTTTGCGGCGTGGCAGCAGGGCCTGTTTTCGAGCGGCGATGGTGACGGTTTCCTCTCGATGGCTGTCCTGCGCTTTGCCAATCTTACAGGGGGCGAGGATCAAGTTTGGTTCTCAGATGGACTGTCCAACGAATTGAGGCAGGCGCTGTCTCGCAACCCTCGCTTAAGGGTCTCGGCTCCGACCTCGTCCAATGCAAGCGACGGAGACGACGATTTTGCGATCGGTCTTGCGCTGGGCGTTAGCTCGATCCTGCGCGGTAATGTGCAGCAAGTGGGCGAAACGGTTCGCATCTATGCGGAGCTGCTAGAAGTGGACGGCGGGGTGGTCCAATGGTCTGAAAGCTATGACCGCAATTTCAGCGATGTTCTGGCCTTGCAAAAAGAGATCGCCGCGGCGGTTGCCCTATCGCTCGTTGCACGCATTGCCAGCGACAGGGCGGCGCGCAGCAGCGTGGAAGAGCAGGAGGGCGTCGGCGGGACCGAAGATGTGCGCGCATACGAGGCATTTCTTCGCGGTGAGGCGCTCTATGCGTTGGGGCCGGGCGAAGAGATCAAGCGATCCGCGCTTGATCAATATGACGCAGCGATCGGTTTCGATCCTCAATACGCCGCAGCCCATGCAAGGAGGGCAAACACGCTTGCCGCCATTGCCAACTCTGCTTCCGATCCGGACGAGGTAGGCCGCCTTTTTGACCAGTCGATTGAGGCAGCAAGGCGGGCGATCGAAATTGCACCCGACTATGCCAAGGGGCATCTCGCGCTCGGATATGTGTTGAATTTTGGCCGGATGGATCGCGCTGGGGCCTACCCTCACTACAAGCGCGCTGAGGAACTGGCTCCGGGCGATGCCGACACGATGCGCTCAGTCGCCACATTCTATTCCTTTGGGAACCAGCGGGCTTTGGCGATGCAAATGATCGAGCGCGTTGTCGAGCTTGACCCGCTCAACGCATTGGCGTTTCGCAGCGCTGGCTTCGTCGCGCTTTTTGCCGGCGCTTTCGATCAGGCGATTGCCTACATGGAAAAGGCGCTCGAGCTTAATCCCAGCCTTGCCAATTCCTTCTACGCGATTGGCGCCGCCAAGCTTGCACTGGGAGATGATGTCGGCGCGCGCGATGCGTTCGACGCAGAGGCGATCGACCTTTTTGCTCTGCCCGGCCTTGCGATCGCGAGGCGACGGTTGGGTGATGAGGCAGGCGCGAGTGAGGCGTTCTCCAAGCTTGTTTCCGATTATGGCGATTCAGGGCTTTACCAACAGGCGCAGGTGCTTGCGCAATGGGGTGAAAGCGAACGCGCTCTCGCGGTGCTCACCCGCGCGTTCGACAAAGGCGATCCGGGCGTGCTGCTTACTACCAACGATCCTCTGCTTGACCCTCTGCGAGGGGAGCCGGGTCTTGATCGTTTGCTTTTGCGGCTTTCCTCGTGATAGCCGTGTCGCGGGTCGATTTTCCAAGGGGGAAATAATGAAGAAAACATACCTTACGGCATTGGTAGGCGCAGCTGCGCTTTCCCTTTCCGCCTGTGCCGGCGAAGCCACTGACGCCGCTGAAGAGACCACCGACGAAATGGCTGAAGAAGCCGGCGAGGAAATGGCCGAAGAGGGCGCTGAAGAAACCGCGGAAACTCCGGAAGCCGATCCGGTCGAGGGTAGCGGCAATCCTGTCGACCCGATGTAAACCGCGGCAAGACTGCTTATTCGAAGGCCCGGTTCAGGATCGTCTGAACCGGGCCTTTTGATTCCGAAGACGGCTGGACCTCAGGGACGGATGCCGAGCATGTCGTCCAGCCAATCCCGTGCCGCCGCAACGCGGGTGTAGCGGCTGGCTTCGCCGGTTTGGCCGCAGGAGCGACCAGAACTCACCACTCCGATGACGCGCGGCCTCCGGTCTGCGTCGCTATAAGTGATCAGCGGGCCGCCGCTGTCCCCCTTGCAGGCCTGTTCGCGATTGGGGCCGGCAGCGCATAGCATCGTGTTCCACTGATCACGCGGAAAGCGGGTGATGCCGTTGCAACGCGCTTGCAATTCCAGAAGCAGCCTGGCGCTCTGAAGCGATGCGGTGCTCGATGCATCATCAAGCTGTGTGCGTCCGAAACCGTACACGTAGACAGGCGCTCCGCGACGGATCACGCGGTCTTCCATCGTTTCGCGGTCGGTCGCGATGCTGGTGATCGAGTTGACCGGGCCGTCGCGCCGACCGGCGCGCGGATTGTAGCGTACAAGGGCAATATCGTAGGCGAAGGTTTCAGGATCATAGTCCGGGTGATCCAACACCTGTACGATTGGAAAAGAGATGCCCTGATCTTCATGCGGATCATGCACGCCCAGCCTTACGGTGTAGCCGCGACCCTCGATCAGCCCTCCATCGTCGGTCAGACAGTGCGCTGCCGTCAGGATCCAGCCGGTTGCGATGAGCGATCCACCGCACAGCACCCGCTGACTTTCATTGAGATCGATCCCGAAGCTTCGTTCCGGCCGCCAAATCAAGGCCTGCCAGGGCGCCGCGCCCGGCTGTAAGCTTTTGCCACCAATGACCAGATCCTGCGGCATGCAGACGGTGTCGGTATAGACCGTGCCTTCAAACTCGATCTCGCTTGTGGCGCACCGATTGCGCCTTGCTTCGCGCTCCTGCTCGGTGAGGAAAGGGTCGATCCAATCGGTATCGCCTTCCTCGATCGGAGCGGGGTAGCGAATGCCGGCCTGTGTCAACGGAGCGTCGGGATCGGTCGCGTAGGCGTTTTCGAGATCCTGACAGCTTCTGCCCCAATTCGCATCGCAAAGGCGTAGCATCAGATCGTAATGGCGAGCCATGTCGCGCTCTATAATCTCGCCACGCTCGAGATGCTCGGCAAGCTGTGAGCACGCAAACGCGTGCTCCGCCGCGCAGCCGCGCTCGAGATAGGCGATGCCTTGGTAGACGGCGTCGGCATCAAAAGGCCCAGGGCCATCCAACACCATTTGCCCCGCCTGCGCACACGCTTCGGTGGCTCCGGCATAACAGGCATATTCGTAATAAGCCTGGGCCAGCTGTGGGTCGTGAAGCGGCGTGTCGAAGTAGCCGTAGATCTCGCCCAGCCTTGCGCATGCCGAATTGTCGCCGGATTGACAGGCATCGGATTCTATCCGCTCCTGGCGCAACGCTTTCGCCTCCCAGCACATGCGATCCGGGCTCAGGTAGCAGGCGCGATCATAGTAAGGCAGCGCTGCTTGGTTGTCGCGGTAGCCGCCGTTGGCCAAGAGTGCGACCTCGCCGCGCCGTTTGCAGGCCAATGCGTCGCCGAGCTCGCAGCCACGGTCAAAGAGTTGCACCTTGCGGGGATGGCGGGGCGATGTTTCGTCGAGGCCGTAATAGCTCCACAAGTCGGCGCAGGAGCGTGCATCGCCCCCAAAACAGCCACGCGAGTATAGCGAGACAACCTGGTCACGGCGCAGGTATTCGGGGTCGGACGAAGCGATCTGGTCCGCGATGTCACGGCAGGCAAGCGCGCCGCCTTTTTCGCATGCATCGCGCGCGAGTTCACCCGCGCGTGCCTCGTTCTGTTGGACGCCGTCACCACGGCGATAGGCGCGAGCGACTTCCGCGCAGCCATCAAGCGAGCCCAAGTCGCAGGCGCTGCTGAAAGACGCGAACGCGCGCGTTCGAGGCTGCTCTAACCGTGACGCGAGAAGCAGTAGCCCAAGATCGACGCAGCTTTGGGCATTACCAGCCTCGCACGCTCTATCCATTAGAATCCCCGCTACGGGGCGGTTCTGGGGCGTTCCCTCACCGTTCTCGTACGCTTTGCCGAGCTCGCCACAAGACGCGAGGTTACCCATCTCGCAGGCCTGCTGTAACGCGGCGAAGGTTGCAGCTTCATCGCGCAGCCGCTGCTCGGATTTGCCTATTGGCGCCTTTGGCGTGGAGATCCGGTCATACTCGATCCTGTCGATAGGCGTATCGACCGGCTGCTTGAGATCGTTTCCAGATGTTTGAGCATGGGCCGCAATTGGCGCCATCGCTATCGCCGCAGCCAGCAATCCGCTTGCAATTTGTCGGTGCATTACTCGCATCCTCCCCCCGCTGCAGGGCAGGCTGCGCCCAGCTCTCGGGGGTGTCAACCTGTGCGGGCTTGTGCCCGGTAATGATCGGACGGTAAGGAATGGCATGCACTTGCTCAGGCAGCGTGCATTTCGGGTGACAACAGGGGCATAAAGCGAAGCATTAATGGATCCCAAAGCGCTCGCTCCCTGGACGCCGCATCTGGCGCTCGCGATTACCGGACACCGTCCCGACAACGCTTCTCTCGAAGCGAACGAGGCTGAGGTTCGAGACGTCCTTTCCGACCTCTTTGATCGCTTTGACCGCCTGCGACGCGAAGATGCCGATTCTGCCCTCACCGTTCGACTGCACTGCTTGCTTGCCGGCGGTATCGATCAGATTGCAGCCCATCTGGCGCTTGAGCGGGAATGGTCGCTTGTAGCGCCGCTGCCATTCGGAGCCGAGCTCAACCTTGCAATCAATGCGCAGGCTAAAACCGCTGCAGATGTGCAAGCTTTCGCAAAGGGCCAACGTCCTGGCGATGCTGAGGTCGAGGCCCGGGCTGCGGCGATACGCGACCTCATGGACCGGGCGCATGTGTTCGAGATCGCGGATCGCGATGACGAGATACGCACCGTCTTGGAACAAACGCTCGACGATCCCGCCGACAAAGGCGCGGCGCATCGGTTTGCTGCGCTTGCATCAGACAATGTCGCATTGGCGGGCCGGGTGATGATTGAGCGATGTGACCTCCTGATCGCGGTCTGGGACGGCAAGATGACCGACCTGCCAGGGGGCACGGGGCACACAGTACTTCACGCGCTGGAGCAGGGCACGCCGGTCTTGGTGATCGACCCTGCAATGCCGCGCGGGTGGTCGATCCTGGTTCGGCCCGAGGAACTTGGTCACCGCGGGGCCGATCATGGCGACCCCGACAGGGACCGGCTGGACGCGCATGTCCGAAGTGCGCTCGGCCTCGACGGTGAAAGCATGGACGCGCTCGACAGTGAGAAGTGGCGGCGCAAGCCCGGTTTCGCCTTCGGGTTCTACCGCAAGATCGAAGCGCTGTTCGGAGGGCGTTCCGTCAAATCGGGCACTACCAAGGCCGCTTACGAATCTCCTGAAGCGATCGCGGACGGATCAGCTTCGGCGGTTCTCGATGCAACGCGAGGACTGCTCGGGGAAGACCAGCATCTGCATCGCCGCTTGCGCGACAGCTTGCTGCCCATGTTTGCGTGGGCTGACGGGGTGTCGAGCCGATTGTCCGATGCCTATCGCAGCGGGATGTCGGTCAACTTCATCCTCTCGGCGCTCGCGATCATTGCGGGGATTGCTTACCTGCCGTTCGACCTCGCCAAGTATAAATGGATATTCGCATCGACCGAGCTGGTTCTGCTCGTGCTCATCCTCGCCATCACCTACGCAGGATCACGCCGAGCCTGGCATCGGCGCTGGTTCGAGACGCGCCGCGTCGCTGAGTATCTGCGCTTTGCACCCGGTATCCTGATGATGGGTGTCTCGCGCCCGATCGCGCGCTGGCCGAGAGGTGAGACGGCGCAATGGCCCGAGCGTTTTGTGCGTGATGCGCTGCGCGATGCAGGACTGCCCGAAGCCCGTGTCGATCGCGACTATCTTCGCGGGGTACTTTCAGATGTCGTGCTTCCGCACGTGCAAGGTCAGCGCCAATACCATGCGGCCAAGGCCGAGCAGCTACACCGGGTGCACCATCGGATAGACAAGACCGCTGAGTGGGGTTTTCTCGCCGCGGTGTTTTCGGTCTCGGTCTATCTGCTCCTCGAATTGGGCGCGTTGACCGGCGTTCTTCCTCGCGACTGGCCCTACGCCACGGCCAAGGTTTTCACCTTCCTCGGAGTTGCATTTCCAACGATCGGCGCGAACCTTGCCGGTATCCGCTATTTTGGAGATTTCGAGCGCTTTTCCTCGATTTCCCGCGTGACGGCCTCGAAACTGGGCGATGTCGAGGAGCGGATCAAGCTGCTCCTCGATGGCAACGAGCAGCGCCTAACCTACCATGTGGCCTCTGACCTCGTGCGCGCGATCGACGATATCGTGGTGGAGGAAATCGAGAGCTGGCAGGCGGTCTACGGAGCCAAGCATCTCGCGCTGCCCGCCTAGCGGATCGCGTCAAACAATACTTGTCTGCCGAGAACAGAATTATGCTGAAAATCGGGCTTTGATGTATTTGGCAAGTAATTTGCGGCTGCCTTTTCGCGTCAAATAGATCGGTTCGGTAAACGCCCCTAACTCGCAATTAACCATTCTCCTATAGCCCTGTTCACGAGGCGCGAGGCGTTCTGTCATCGCGAAAACGGGGACGCATTATGCATTTATCAAGCAGCCCGTTTCTGCACGCCGATGTGCAGGGCGGTGATTTGCGGGCGGGGATCGGCGGTTTCGTGGCCGATGGGTTTGAGCCTGTTGCCCACGCTTTCGAAGCATCAATCATCTCGGGAAGCGCCTTGGGCGCAGCTTGCACGATCATGCATCGCGGCGAAACTGTGGTCGATCTTCAGGGCGGCTGGAAAAGCGTCGAGCGAGCGCGGCCATGGACCAATGACACGGTCGCACTGGTCTACTCACTCACCAAAGGTCTGACCGGCATGGCTGCCGCCGTGGCCGTATCGCGTGGTCTGTTTTCCTATAACGAACCGGTCGCCGATATCTGGCCCGAATTTGCAGCCAATGGCAAAGGGGCGGTGACCGTCGGCGAGGCATTGTCCGAGCAGGCTGGCCTTGCAGCGATTGACTACAAGCTGACGGTCGACCGTCTCGGCGATGAAGAGGCGATTTGTGCCGCGATAGCGCGTCAGAAACCAAATTGGACGCCAGGCGACCATTCGGGGAACCACGCCTACACATTGGGCTGGATCGCCAGCGAACTGATCCACCGCCGCGATGCTCAGGGACGCCGACTGCCTGAGTTCTTCAACGAAGAGATCGCACAGCCACTAGGCGCTGACGTCTTTGTGGGGCTGCCCGAGGACTTCGACCGTAAACGCATCGCCCGGATCGAAGGGTTCGGGATGCAGGACCTCTTCATCCACCACACCACGATGCCTTGGCCGCTCACCTTCAAGATGTGCTTGCCGGGAACGCTCGCTTTCCGCACGCTCAACAACCCGCTGGTGCTCGAAGGGCCCGGCGCGCTCGATAACGAGGGGTTCTGGCGCGTCGGGCAGGGGGCGGCTGGCGGCATGGCGTCGGCGCGCGGTTTAGCGACGCTCTACGATGCGTTTACGCAACGCGGCGACGCGCTGGGAGTGACGCCTGATGTCATGGCAACGCTCAAGCAGGGGCATCCATACCCTCGCAAGGGTCTGAAGGACCAAATCCTGACCGCCGACATGTACTATTCCTACGGTTTCGAAAAACCTTTCAGCGAGTGGGAGTTCGCCCGCACGCGCAGCGCCTTTGGCAGCTTCGCAGTCGGCGGCTCGCTGGCCTTTTGCGACCCCGAAGACGGGGTCTCCTACGCATGGATCACCAACCAGCTTGGTACCGGAAAATGGGACGACCCGCGCGAGAAGATCGTTCGCGACGCCTTCTACGCATGTCTGGAGAACACGAAATGAGCATTCGTCACGTCGTCCTTTCGGACATCCACCTCGGCGCGCGCGACAGCCTGCTGACCCATGTCGATGGCACCGGCGCGATTGCTGATGGCCCGTCAGACGTTCTGCGCGCCTTTGCCGCTGCGATCGGCGAAACCATGCAGGGTGAAAAGCCGCAGCTTGTGTTGCTTGGCGATGCGCTGGACCTTGGCCTCTCGCCATTCGGGGATGTGTCGAAGAGTTTCCTGCAATTGCTCGACGCTTTCTTTCCCAAGGATGGGCCTAAGCTGTTCCAGCGCGAGATCGTCTACATCGCAGGCAATCACGATCATCACCTGTGGCGCATGGCGCAGGATCACGGTTTCGTGACTGCGCTTCAGAGCGGCGAGTTGCCGGAGGATCTCGAAGCTGTGACAACGATTTTCGGCACGCCGCGTCATCGTTGCCGACTGATGGAATCGCTGATCGCGCACCGTCCGCATCTGGAGGGCGCTTCGGTCAGGATCGCTTATCCGAACTGGGGTCTGTCGGACCGTGAGAGCGGACGCGCCGTGGTCATGCATCATGGCCATTACCTCGACGGCATGTACCGCTCGCTCTCGAATGTGCGCGGCTTCCTCGAAGACAGCGATCCGCGCCCTTCGACCATGCGCCAGCTGGAACAGGAAAACGGTCCGTGGATCGACTTCCTGTGGTCCGATCTGGGAAGTGCTGGCGATGTCGGCGGCGAGGTCGGCTCGCTCTACGAAACCATGCTGAGCGCTGGCGCGAGCCACGATTTCGCAGAAGGTCTCGCGCGCCGGATCACGGGCGGTCTCCATGCCAAAATGGGCATCAATCCCAAGATGCCGCTCAAATACGGGGTCACCCTCGACAACCTCATTCGTGCAGGCATCGACATCACCGCGGGTCGCACCGCAGAGCGTCAGCGCGATGGCTATGGCCATGTGCTTGGTGCAGACGAGGTCGACGATCTTGACTGGTACATCGGCACCCCGCTCGCAAAAGCGATGGAGGACGAGCTACCTGGCCGCCCGCGCGAGCTTTCCTTCATTTTCGGGCACACCCACAAGCCGTTTCAGGATGAGCTCAAGGTCGACGGCTTCGACCTGCCTGTCGCGGTTTTCAACACGGGAGGCTGGGTGCTTGATGAGCCGACCCTGATGCCGGTGCAGGGTTGTGCAGCGATGCTGGTGTCCGACACGCTCGAAGTCGCATCCTTGCGCCTTTTCAACGATCCCACCGACGGCACCATCGCCCCTGTCCGGGTCGAGGGAAGCGGCCGCATCAGCCGCCTCATCGACGAGGCATCGCAGGCCGTGGACCGCGCTTCAGCAAGCTGGGCCGACTTCTCGCGCCTCGTCCACGCCCGCATCATCGAAGAGGCGGAAAAGCGCTCCCGTCTGTTGCTCGATCGCTCCAGCGCACAGCTGCGGGAGGCAGCAGAATGACCCAGGCAATTCCAAATTACGGCCAGAAACGCATCGCCAAACCGCTTGCCGAGGCAAAATCGCATTACACCGTCCTCGTCGTCGGCTCTGGCTATGGCGCAGGCGTCGCAGCCTCGCGCCTTGCGCGGGCGGGACAGGATGTGTGCGTGCTTGAGCGCGGGAAGGAGATCCTTCCCGGTGAATATCCGAACAAGCTCGAAGACGCGCAGGGCGCTATGCAGTTCAACGCAAAAGGTGGCCGGATCGGTTCGCCTGACGCTCTTTTCGAAGTGCATGTGAACGATGACCAATACGCGCTCGTCGGCTGCGGGCTTGGTGGAACATCGCTGATCAATGCCAACGTCTCGCTCGAACTCGACAAACGCCTGCTCGACCAAGCCCATTGGCCGGCGGCTTTCCGCGAGGACCGTCACGCAATCGACGCCTATTACGAGCGCGCGCGCGAGATGCTGTCGCCTAATCCTTACCCGGATACCTACCCCGCGCTCGGCAAGCTCGATGCGCTGGAGCATTCGGCCAAGGCGATGGGTAAGCGCTTCTACAAGACGCCGATCAATGTCACGTTCGAGGACAAGACCAACAAGTTCGGCGTGCCTCAGCCTGCCTGCACCAATTGCGGCGATTGCACATCGGGCTGCAATGTCGGCGCGAAGAATACCACGCTGATGAATTACCTGCCCGATGCGGCAAATCACGGCGCTGAAATCTTGACGCAGGCCAAGGTGCTGTGGATCGAGCGCGACGGCGAACAATGGCGCGTCCATGTCGAACACAACGCGGAAAGTTCGGCCGGCGAGGTAACGTCGATCACTGCCGACCATGTCGTGCTTGGCGCAGGCGCTATCGGGTCGACCGAGATATTGCTGCGTTCGCGCGAGAAGGGGCTTTCGCTCTCCGATCATCTCGGCAAGCGTTTCTCGGGCAACGGCGATGCGCTCGGCTTTGCCTATGACAGCTACTACAAGACGCAGAAGGACGGCGACGTCGTCACCGCTCAGCCGATCTATGCGCTGGGCGTCGGCACGAATGACGTGAGCCAAGAAGCCTATCCCGGCCCTTGCATCACCGGCATCATCGACATGCGCGATGCAGAGGATGTGACGCAAGGCCTTGTGATCGAAGAAGGCGCTGCTCCCGGCATTATCGCGGCCGCTCTCGGTCCTGCGTTCTTCTTCGGAGAGGCGCTGGCCGATGGCTTCACGCGCTTCGGCTTCGATCAGGTGAAACCGCGTTTGCTCGACGCAAAAGCGATGGGCGAGGCGGTGCAGACCGATCCGGGCAGCATCGCAGACTGGGCTTACAAGGGCCCGATGTCGCGCACGCAGACCTACCTCGTGATGAGCGTCGACGACACGGGCGGATCGCTCGCTCTCGAAGACGACCGCATCACGATCAACTGGGCGGATGCGGGCGAGCAGCGGACCTTCCGTCACGACGACGACAAGATGCGTGAGGCGGCGGAGGCTATCGAGGCGCAGTATTTCTCCGACCCGCTCTGGTCGGACAAGCTTGGCCGCAAGCTCATCACCGTCCATCCAATCGGCGGATGCGGCATGGGGGACGATGCGTCCTCCGGCGTCGTCGATGACACCTGCCGCGTCTTCGCGGGCGCTGATGGTCGCGAGGTTCATCATGGTCTCTATGTCTGCGACGGAGCGGCGCTTCCGGGCGCCGTGGGCGTAAACCCGCTCCTGACGATCACCGCCGTGGCCGAGCGTGCTGTCGAGAAAATGGCAAAGCGCGAAGGCTGGACCATCGACTATGCGCTCGGTGAAGAATCCGCGCTGCCGCCGCCGGTGATTGAAGAAGAGGAGATCAGCGAACACAAGCCGCTGCCTCATCACGAACACCTCAAGCTCGGCATCGCCAAGTGGGTGGCAGGTCATGCGATCGGGCCGGTCGCCGACGCCGTGACAAAAGCGGGCAAGCACTTCGAAGACGGTGCGATCGAAGAGGGCAAGGCCGCGATCCGCAAACTGGTGAAGGACCATCCGGAAGCGATGAGCCCTGGTCTTTCCTTCACCGAAACAATGGCCGGGCACATCAGCGCAACCGGCTGCCACCATCGCCCTTGCGGCCATGTCGAGCGTATTCGCGACGACTATGCCAATGGCGCGGCATGGGGCGAGGCCGAGGGCGGCGAGTGCCGCTTCAAGCTGACTGTCACCACCGAAAACCTGCACCGCATGATCGAGGAACGCGAACATCGCTCAAAGATCACTGGCGAGGTGCTTGTGAGCGCGATCGCTCCTGACCCCTTGCCGGTGCGCGAAGGCACTTTCCGCCTGCTGGTTGCCGATCCCGACAAGGCCGAGAGCTGGAAGATGCTCTACGACATGGTGCTTGAGGGGCCGGACGGACCGATCCACTTCCACGGGTTCAAGACGCTCGAACAGCGCGGCTCGGGCACTAGCAAGTCCGATCCTTGGACCGACCTGACCACGCTGTTCGTGACACTGCGTCATGGAAAGGATGAAAGCGGCGATTTGATTGGGCGCGGGGTGCTCAAGCTGGGCATCGACGAATTCATGCGTCAGCTTACGACCATCACCGTCCACGATGCCGACACGCTGTTCGGCCATATTGTCGGCCTGATCCCGCGCGCGAAGAAGGCAGTCGAGACCTTCTTCGTCGCGAAGTATGCCGGGTTCTTCGCGATGACCGTATTCCGCGCATATGGTGGCATGCTGGCGACGCTCAACGACTTCGCCAAGTCGGACGCAGCCGAGCTCAAGTTGCGTAACCTACGCTTGCCGAGCGCCGAGCGACATATCGTTCCAACCGGCGACGGCGTGAATATTGGCCTGACCCGCTATCGCGGCGGCTCGCGGGGGCCCATCGTTCTTGCACCCGGATTTTCGGTGCGCGCATCGAGCTTTGCGACGCCAACGGTCGATGAAAACCTCAGCGAAAGCCTTGTCGCGCAAGGATACGACGTGTGGCTATTCGACTATCGTGCGAGCGCAGATTCCGGCAACGACACCGAGCATCCGCCCGAGTTCAACATCGACGATATCGCGCGCTACGACTGGCCCGCGGCTGTCGCAAAGATCCGCGATGTTACTGGCGCTGCCGACGTGCAGGCGCTCGCTCACTGTGTCGGCTCGATGAGCCTGCTGATGGGCATCGGTGCGGGCCGGGTGAGCCACGTGCGCTCGCTCATCAGTTCGCAGCTGACGCTTCACCCTGTGACCGACTGGCTCAACTACATGAAGGCCGATCTGGGTATCGCTGGAGTGCTGGGAGAGATCTCCCTGCTAGACGGGCACATGGACTTCGTGAGCCAGGGGACCGAGGCAGACTACGAGATCGACGCGGTTGCCTATCAGTTACCCGTGCCGGAGGGTCAGGAGTGCAAGAACCCGACTTGTCGTCGTGTCTTCGGCACCTTTGGCCCAAGCTGGGATCATCGCCAGCTTGGCCATGACACGCACCTTGCTTTGGGTAGCATGTTCAGCCGCGTATCGCTTTCACCGTTCAAACACCTGGGCGATATCATGCACAAGGGGCTGGCGGTGAACGCCGACGGCAAGGCTATCTACACCGACGAAGACGCGGCGCGGCGTCTCGCAATGCCGATCACCTTCCTGTCAGGCGCAACCAACCAAATCTTCTACCCCGAGAGCGGGCAGCGCACGCGGGTCTGGCTGACCGAGCACAATGGCAGCGAGCTTTATCGCCAGCGCATTGTGCCCGATTACGGCCACATGGACCTCTTCATCGGTCGCAATGCGAGCCGCGATGTGACGCCGCTTTTGCTTGAGGAGCTGGAACGCCTGGACCGGATGACCGGATCGGGGGATTTAGGAGCCGAAGCGCGCAGGATCGCCTGATTACTGCGCGCTGCCCGTCTTGAAGACATAGACAGGGCCGAGGTCGACTTCCTGCGCGGTCCCGCCGAAATAGACCTCAAGCTCTGCGCCGCCTGCGCCGTAGTCGCGCGGGGCCTTGGTCTCGATCCGGATTAGCTGCCAGTTGGAGCCGATCCGGAATCGGTTCGAGGCGAAGCTTTCGAATGGAGGCAGGGTGCCCTGAATGCGGGTGGCTGCGACTGCCTTGCCGTCTTCGGTGCTGGCGCTGACAGTGCGAGCGGCGATCGCGATCAGTAGGTCGTCGCCTTCCTTGATCGTCCGGGTGATCGGGATTGTCGCGGCGATATCGGTGAGCTGCGATGCCGGATCATCGACCGCGAACCGCGTGGCGCGCATCATCCAGATTTCGTTTTCGGCGCGATTTTCGATAGTCCCGGTCGAACCACCGAACTTCCATGCCGACTGGCTTGGGTCGTTGATAAGAAGACCAGCGTCCTCAAGCACCTCGGGCATTTCGAGTTCGGGGATTTCGTAGACCACCGGGGCGAGCGCCGCAGGGCCAGTCGCCGCGATCGTCTCAGCGCCGGTCACGACGATCGCCTGGCCGATCTCGATCGTCTGGCGTGTGCGACCGAATTGCAGCGCGATGATGCCGTCGCTCGATCGAAGGCGCTGTTCGGCACTGGCGGTGACTTCGTACCATTCCCAGTCATTGCCGATGCTCAGCGTCTCCTCGCCGAAACCGGGAAACGGCTCGACGTTGCGTTGGAAACGGACCCGCACGACACCGCGACCATCATCGGTGTCGGCGGAAATGGTGCGGGCATAAAAGCCGACAGTCACTGTATCGCCTCGCGAAACGCTTTCGGTCAGCGGGATGTTGGTCCCGGCAGTGTAGATGAACTCCGCTGCACGGGTGACCTCGAAACGACGCGCCGCGCCGCCGCCAGGAATGCTCTCGTCGACCACTGAAGACGCGTTGAGATCAGCGCCATAGCTTTGCCAGTCGATGCGCGAGGGATCGTTCACGAGGTCGCCCGGCAATTGCGCGTCGAGCGCAGCAACCGCCTCTTCACTCTGGGCGGTCGCGATCTGCGGCGACGCGATCCATGCAAGCCCCATCAGGACTGCCATAATCCGGTTGGTTTGCTTTCTCATGCTTCTTCTCCGTGTCCGCCTTTCTTTACGGACGATCCTGTCAATATTGATAACGCTAACAACAAGGAATGCAAAAATTTGCAGGCGATTTCGTGGGTTACGTCTGGTGCTGGTCAGGCAGCCTTGGCAGGGCAGTAGCGCGAGAGATAATCGCCGTGGCCAGGCATGTGCTGGATGAGGAAACGGATGGACTGCTCCATCTCGTCGATCTCCTTGCGCGTCGAGGCCGGGTCGAGCGAATCCGCCATCGCGTTGTGGCCAGTCATCGCGATGCCTTGTCCCATCATCACTGCCGCCCAGCTGGTCTCGGTGAAGAGTTCGTCCTCCTCGCGGAAGATCTGCCCATTCGCTTTGAACAGCTCGACTTTCTCGGTGAGCGTTTCGGGCACGTCCATCGTGCGCACATAGTTCCAGAAGCCGGAATCGTCGCGGCTGGTGGCGTTGTAGTGCAGGATCAGAAAGTCGCGGATGCGGGCATATTCGCGGCCCGTTAGCCGGTTGAACGTGTCTTCCTGCGTCTGCGTCACTCCGTCCAGCGACAGAAGCGAAAGAAGCTTGTCCACCCCGGTGTTGATGAGATGGATAGATGTCGATTCCAGCGGCTCCATGAAACCCGCCGAGAGGCCGAGCGCTACTACGTTCTTGTTCCAGAACTTCTTGCGGCGACCCGTCGTAAAGCGCAGGAAATTTGGATCTGCCTGAGGTTTGCCCGCTATGTTGCCCAGCAGGATATCAAGCGCCTCCTGGTCTTCCATGAATTCGCTGCAATAGACATGGCCGTTGCCGTTGCGGTGCTGCAGTGGAACCTGCCACTGCCAGCCCGCACTGTGCGCCGTCGCCCGGGTGAAAGGCGGGGGAGGGCTGCCATCATCGCGCCCGCAAGGCAGCGCGACTGCGCGGTTGCAAGGTAGCCAGTGAGTCCAGTCTTCATAGCCTGTCCCAAGCGCCTGCTCGATCAGCAGACCACGGAAACCCGAGCAATCGATGAAAAGATCGCCATCGATCTTGCGCCCATCGTCGAGCGTTACGCCGGTAACGAAGCCCGTTTCGCCATCGAGCGATACGTCATCGACCCTGCCTTCCTGGCGCACCACGCCGCGCTTCTCTGCGTAACCGCGAAGGAAGGCGGCATATTTGCCCGCGTCGAGGTGATAGGCGTAATTAATCGGCGGCAGGTCGTCGCGCTGCTTCTGGTAGTCCTCACTGCGCATGAACTTGCCGAAATAGGCAGCCATCGTTTCGACGTTGAAGACCTGGATCGGACGATTGTCGCCCTCTTTCGCAAGCTTGTGCCAGACATGGTGGAAGGAAATGCCTCCCATCGTGTAGCCGTAGGCGCCGAAGGGGTGGATATAGCTGTCGCCGCGCTTGCCCCAGTTCTCAAACTGGATGCCAAGCTTGAAAGTGCCCTGGACGTTCGACAGCAATTCGCTCTCTGGAATGCCCAGCAGATCATTGAAGCCAACGAAGGGCGGAATGGTCGCTTCCCCCACACCCACGGTTCCGATCTGCTCCGACTCGATCAAGGTGATGTCGAGCGTGCGACCTGATTTCAGTCGAGACAAGGCTGCCGCCGCCATCCAGCCCGCGGTCCCGCCGCCGACGATCACTATGTGTTGAATTGCCATGTGTTCCTCTATCCCCAGACCGGCAGCGTAACAGACCTTTCGCGCCCCTGCCAAATACCACGCTGTGGCATGATGGCCACATCAATTATGAACGATTTGTTGCAAGCCTTGTGAACGCTAACAAATTGAGGTAGCCCTCTGTCAATCGAATTGTCGGCACAAAGCCCGCATGCGATTTTTCGGAGGGGATACCTAATAATGAACACCGGTCGAATTGCGCCCAAAGGGCGTCTTTTTGCATTGAGCACCGCTTCCGGCCTCGCCATCTCGATGGCGGCAGCCATGCCAGCCTATGCTCAGGACAACGACGCTGACGAGGACGAACAGGTCGCGTCCGAAACGGCGGATACCGAAAATGTCATTATCGTTTCAGGCTTCCGGGCCTCGCTGGAAAACGCGCAGAACATCAAGCGCGACTCCGACACCTTTGTCGATGCGGTGACCGCAGAAGACATCGGCGCGCTGCCCGACCGCTCGGTTGCAGAGACGCTTCAGCGTATCCCTGGCGTCAACATTGGCCGGTTCGAAAAGACTTCCGACCCCGACCGTTTCTCGGTCGAAGGCACCGGCGTCATCATTCGCGGTCTTCCATTTGTGCGCTCCGAGCTCAATGGCCGCGACATCTTCTCCGCGACCGGCGGCCGCGTGCTTAGCTTCAACGACGTTTCGCCTGAGCTTCTTGGCCGCGTCGAGGTGTTCAAGAACGTCACCGCAGACATGGTCGATGGCGGTATCGCCGGTACGGTCAATCTCGTCACCCGCAAGCCTCTCGACAACCGCGGTACGCGCCTTGCGGGTACGATCGAAGCCAACGTTGGCGATCTTGCCGAAGAAGTCTCGCCAGGTTTCTCCTTCCTTGGCTCGACGACTTACGAAAGCGATGCAGGCTCTGTCGGTCTGCAGTTCGGCTATGCGCGCTCTGAACTGATCAGCCGCACCGATGCCTCGCAGGTCACTGACCCATGCTTCCGTGCCGATACGCTGGATGGCCCATGTTTCCGTACCACTGCGGTCTCGTCAGCTGGTGTCGGCGATCCGACGGGCTTTGACGCATCGAACTTCCCTCCGGCCAACACCGTCGTGGTGCCCAAGGGTGCAGGTGTTCGCACGACCGAACTCGAGCGCGACCGCGAGGCGTTCAATGCTGTCGTTCAGTATGAAAGCCCGAACCGCGATTTCCTCGTAACGGTCGAGTGGCTGCGTGCTGAGACATCGTTCTTCACCGACGAGAACGCACTCCTCGCGCTCGTCAATGACGATGCGCTGTTCCCGGTCGAAGCTCCGGGCAGCACTTGGCAGTTCGACAGCAATGGCGTCTTCCAGAGCGGTGTGCTGAGTCAGCGCGTTGGCGATGCTTATGCCAACCCGTTTGGTCGTGGCGGCATCCCGCTTGAGTCCCTCCGCTTCCAGCGTGAGACGCAGGCGAGCACGCAGGACTTCTCTATCGACGTCGACTGGGAGGTCACGGACCGTTTCCGCGTCAATATCGAAGCGCAGCGTATCGAAAGCGATCTTCGCCAGGATTCGATCATTGGCTCGATGAACAGCTGGGCAAACATCGGTCTCGACCTCACCGGCGAGACGCCGCAGGTCAGCTTCCTTGCGCCTCCGGGGGCCCCTTCGGATTACTTCACCAGCGGAGCAAACACCTATTACTGGTTCCTGCTCGACTCGCTTGCGCAGAACGAAGGTGACCTCGAAAGCGTCCGCTTCGATGCCGAGTATGACATCAGCGACGACGGCTTCTTCAAGAGCGCCCGCTTCGGTGCGCGCTGGGCAGAGCGTGAGCGCATCACCCGCGACACCAACTTCAGCACCTGGGGCAACCTGTCGGCTCCTTGGGCAGGCCGTGCCGGTTGTGCACCGTGGGGCGCAGGCCCGGGTTGCGGCGCAAGCGGCCCCGGTCCTTTCGGTAACGGATTTATTCCGGGCCGTTTCTTCACCGGTCTTCCCGGTCAGGAATTTGCGATTGCCGGCGGCGCCTATGTCGACGATTTCCCGGCGTTCTCGAACTATCGCACTCCGTTCGGTGACGGCTTCCAGCGCGGAAATGCGCCGACCCCGATCGAGGGCGGTGGTGCGTTCTTCTTTGGAGGTGACGACTTCCTTGGTGAATACCTTTCGGGAGACTCGGCGCGTCAGGCCCGCGAGATCAACACCTTCTCGCAAACCCCGAACCCATTCTTCGGTGTTCAAGGCCGCTCGTTCACCGACATCGCAGGCAATGTCACCGCATGTGATCCCTTCTGCCCGCCGGAAGTTTCGGACGTCGCAGAAGTTACCCGCGCGGCATATGGCCGGATCGACTTCGGTTCCGACTTCGACAATGGCTGGAACCTCGAGGGCAACTTCGGCTTGCGTTATGTCGAGACCGAGGTTCGCACCGGCGGCCTGATCGGCTTTCCGAGCCCATTCGGCTTCGATGATCCCAGTGTGACCAACGGTCAGGGCAACGGCGATGGCATCGTCCAGGTGGCCGAGATCGACGCTTCGTGCGGCCGCACACCTCCGGGTCAGACGCTGCCGGGCTTCTGCGGGCTTTCCGATGCTCGCAAGGCCGAGTTCGCTGCCGCGTTTACGGGCGACCTTATCGTCGATGATCGCGACATCACCTTCGATCACTGGTTGCCCAGCTTCAATGCGCGCCTCGATGTGGGAGGCGGGCTGTTGTTCCGTGCTGCGGTTTCGAAAGGCATTTCGCGGCCAGACTTGCAGCTGTTCCGCTCGGGCGGGACAATCGCGGACAATACCGGCGATCTGCAGGCCGAGGGCACTTTGGGAACAGGCCCGCTGTTCCAGCTGTTCACCGGCAACCGCAACGTTCGACCGGTCGAATCGTGGAACTACGACCTATCGGTCGAGTGGTACTTCGACGATGTCGGCTCGCTCACGCTTTCGGGCTTCGTCAAGGACATCGAGGGCATCGTCAATTCGGGCATCGACACGGTCGATTTCATCGCGCCGAGCGGGAACCTGACCGTTCCGGTTGAGGTTAATGGACCGGTCAATGCCGAAGGCGGAACGCTCAAGGGCTTCGAGGTCGGTTACCAGCAGGTCTACGACTTCCTGCCGGGTATCCTGAGTGGCTTGGGCCTTGCTGGTACCTACACCTACATCGATGGCGGATCGTTCTCGAACGCCGACATTGCTGGCAACACCGGCCCATTCTCCTCAAGCCAGCCTCTTGCGGGTATCTCGGAGCATACGGTCAACGCCACGATCTTCTACGAAAAGGACTGGCTGTCCATGCGCGCCGCGTACAATTGGCGCTCTGACTTCCTGATCACGCCGCGAGACGATATCTTCCCATTCTCGCCGGTATTCCAGGAGGACACGGGACAGCTCGATGCATCGATCTTTGTATCGGTCACCGATTACCTCAAGCTCGGCGTGCAAGGTGTGAACCTGCTCGACGAAGTAACCGTGACAAGCCAGGTTATCGACTTCGACGGCACACGCATCACGCGTTCGGCGTTCCGCAACGACCGCCGCTTCACGTTCCTTGCCCGCTTCGACTTCTAGGGGATCTGTCGAAGCAATCGAGACCTCGAGTGAGTGTATCGGGTAAGGGCAAGAGGGGGCTTTGCTTGAGGGGGCAAAGTCCCCTCTTCTTGCTCGGGCTTCGTGCACCTAGAGATCGTTGCGGGAGGGAATGAGATGAAGCGAAGCATGCAGATGGTAACGGCGTGCACGGCGGCGCTCGTGCTCTCAGCTTGCGCGGAGCCCGGCGTGGCCAAGAGCGATGCGTCCGAAACGACAGTCGCACCGCTCGAAGGTGCGGGGTGGGAGCTGGTCTGGTCGGACGAATTCGACGGCGATAGCCTCGACCGCACGAACTGGACACCTGAGCAATCGTGCTGGGGCGGCGGCAACAATGAGCGCCAGTGCTACACCGACCGGCCCGAGAACATCTCGGTTGAAGAAGGAGTTCTGCTGCTGAAGGCGCGCAAGGAAACCTTCACCGGCCCAAACCGACCGCCTGAAATTGCCGCCGACCCCAATCCGCAGGTCACGCAGGAATACACTTCCGGCAAGGTCCGGACACGCGGTCTTCATGCATGGCGCTATGGACGGGTCGAGGTTCGAGCGAAGGTTCCGCCCGGACAAGGTATGTGGCCAGCGGTCTGGATGATGCCGGCGGGTGACCATTATGGTGGGTGGCCGCTTTCGGGTGAGATCGACATTCTCGAGGCGGTCAATATTGGCGCGCAGTGCGATGAGTGCGAGGGCGATGTTGGCGAAAACCGCACGGTCAGCGCGCTCCATTTCGGCGATCTTCCCCCGAACAACCGCTATGTCGACAGCAAAATCGCGCTGCCCGATCTTTCGCTGCCTTCGGACGGTTTTCATGTCTACTCGGTCGAATGGGGCGAGGGGATCATCCGCTTTCTTGTCAATGATCGCGTCCATGCGGTCTACACATCGGAAGACTGGGACACCGGTTCTGCGAAGGCGCAAGGCAACGCAAACGCTCCCTTCGATCAGCCAATGTATGTTATGGCCAACCTTGCAGTGGGCGGGCGCTGGCCTGAACGCGACAATGAAAAGGGGCTTGCACCTCAAAGCGTTCCGGCTCAATTCGAGATTGACTGGATCAGAGTTTACCAATGTGGGAGCGACCCAGGGACGGGGCGTGCCTGCATCAAATAGGCGAAGCTAAGGACGGGCATCGCAATGGGCAGAGGCCACAAATCGGTCACCATCCGCGAGGTTGCGGAGGATGCAGGCGTGTCCCTGCAAACGGTGAGCCGTGTCATAAACGATGGGCCGAACGTTCGCCCACAAATGCGCGACAAGGTGCAGGCCTCGATAGACCGGCTGGGCTACGTTCCCTCGCTTGCTGCCCAGCGGATGAGCGGTTCGCGCTCGTACATCATCCTTGCCATCAACGATCGCGAACGCACGCTCGCCGACTGGCGCGAGCGGCAGGGGACCGACTGGGTCGACCAGATGCTTTTAGGCGGCATCCTGACCTGTTCCAAGCATGGCTACAGGATGATGGTCGAGCTCGTCGATACGCACGCCGACCACGTCGAGCGTGAGTTGGCGGCGACGATCGCGGCTTTGCAGCCGGACGGAGTGATCCTGACCCCGCCGCACTCGGAAAATCCGCTGATCACCACGCTTCTCGAAAAGCGCGGCGTGCCCTTCGCGCGGATTGGATCAAACCGCGAGGAACCCGGCATCCCGATGACTATGGGCGATGAAGGCGCGGCTTACACCTCGACCAGGCGCCTGATCGAATTGGGGCACAAACGCATCGGCATCATTGCAGGTCCGCGCGAATACAGCCTTTCGGGCTGGCGCGTTGCGGGCTGGAAACGCGCGATGGGTGAGCATGGCCTCGATATTCACGGCCTTAATGAGCGCGGCGACTTCAGTTACGAGTCCGGCACGCAGGCCGCGCGAGCCTTGCTCGACCGCAATCCCGATATCACCGCGATCATCGGCAGCAGTGACCAGATGACGCTTGCGGCTCTCGCAGTGGTGCGCGACCGCGGTATGCATGTGCCGCGCGACATGTCGCTCATTTCCTTCGACAACACGCCGATCGTCCGGTTCTCGCAGCCGCCTCTGACCGCTGTCGACCAGCCGATTGCAGAGACCGTTTCGCTGGCCGTCGAAAAGCTCATCACGCTCAAGGGTCAGCCTCACAAGGGCGGCGTGATCGATGTGAAGGCGTCGCTGGTGGAACGCGCCTCGACAGGCCCCGCTCCCAGATCAGCTTGAGCAATCCCGCATCTGCTGCAGAGCGCCAGCCGCTCTGGTTCCTTGTCCTGTTCGCATTGGCGGCGGGCGGCGGTTCGATTGCCTATGTGCCGCTCCTGACCGTTCTCCTTCCGCTGAAGATCACCGAGCTCACCGGGGCTGAAGACGTGCCCGCGCTCGCGCAGGTGACATTTTACGGCGCGTTGATGGCGAGCGCAGCGAACATCATCATCGGTATGCTGAGCGACCGGAGCGGCAGGCGCCTGCCATGGATCGTCGCGGGTCTTGCAGGATCGAGCATGCTCCTGATCGCGATCGATCGGGCCAGCAGCGTGAGCGAGCTGATCCTTTTCGTGATGCTGTGGCAGGTTGCGCTCAACATGATGCTCTCGCCGCTCTTCGCATGGGCGGGGGATTGTTTTCCCGATGAGCAGAAGGGCACTCTTGGCGGTGCGCTTTCGCTAGCTCCGGCGATGGGGGCGATTGCGGGGTCTTTCGTTACCTTCGAATTGCTTGTGCCCACAGGACTGCGGCTCGAAGTGGTGGTGTTGATGGTGATCGTGCTGATGGTGCCGGTCACTGTGCTCGGCCGCGACCGAGTTCGTCCGGAACTGATGCAGCCACGCGAGCAGATGACCGAAACGGTAAGCAAAGCCAGCGATCGCTCAACCGTGGCGCGCATGTGGCTCGCGCGGTTCCTTATCCAGATTTCCGAGGCCGGATTGTTCGCTTTCCTGCT
Organism: Erythrobacter sp. S158; assembly: GCF_057364915.1. NCBI lineage: Bacteria > Pseudomonadati > Pseudomonadota > Alphaproteobacteria > Sphingomonadales > Erythrobacteraceae > Erythrobacter > Erythrobacter sp. S158. Next base: position 402,177 of record NZ_CP200279.1, read on the forward strand.
TTTCTGGCTGCGCTCGATTGTTGATGGCTTTCACGAGAATACCGCAGCAAATATCTTCAGCATCGTGCTTGTTATCTCGGTCCCCCTTGCGCTTGTCGCCGGGCGGTGGTCGGACCGGGCAGGGCGACCCATATTGCCGCTGAGCGTCTGTGCAATTCTTGCCGCTCTGGGCCTTGGCACCATGGCAATCGCGGCCGGGCTTGAACTGGCAATCGCGGGTTATGTGGTGTTCGGGATCGGCGCCTCAATATTCCTGTCGCTGCACACCGCGCAAACGCTGCGAGTGCTTCCCCAACCGCAACATCGCGGGCGCGACATGGGAATTTTCAATCTCACGAACACCGTGCCGTCAATCGTGATGCCGTGGCTGACGCTAACGCTGGTGCCAAGTTTCGGATTTGCTGCACTTTTTGCGCTCTTTGCTGGATTTGCGCTGCTTGCAGCCATCTTGCTCGCGGCGCTGCATGTAAGCCGATAATCGCTGGATACTTGCATTTCGAAGGACGAGATGTAGTATCTTGATAACGTTCTCAACGAGCGCAGAATCATAGAGCCTTTGGGAGGGGCTTGCCTTAAAATGCGACTGAATTTTCGTCTGGCGTTGGTCAGCGCCGTCAGCCTTGGTGCCTTGTCTGCATGCGGCGAAGGTAGTCTTCAATCTGCAAGCAGCACGCCCGTAGCAGCAACAGCGCCGCAACCCGCGCCTGACGCTTCAGATGACTTGATCGCGGACATGGTTTCGCGCATGAGCCTTGAACGCAAGGTCGCGCAGCTGATCCAGCCGCAGATCAACTCGTTCGATGCAGAAGAGATGCGCGAGTATCGTTGGGGCAGCTATCTCAATGGCGGCAATGGCGGCCCTTATGGCGATGAGTTTGCGCCAGCATCGGAATGGCTGCGCTTGGCAGACGAGATGTGGGACGCATCGACGCAGCCTCTTCCCGATGGCGAACCTGTCATCCCTACGATGTGGGGAACCGATGCGGTTCATGGCCACACCAATGTCGTTCAGGCGACAATCTTCCCCCACAACATCGCGCTTGGTGCGACAGGCGATCCGGACCTTGTCCGGCTGATCGGTGCTGCGACCGCTACCGAGATCGAGGTGACCGGGATCGACTGGAACTTCTCGCCGACCGTTGCGGTCGCGCGCGATGACCGTTGGGGCCGTACCTACGAAAGTTATTCCGAAGATTCAGAGCTGGTCGCTCAGATGGGCGCTGCTCTCGTAGAAGGTTTGCAGGGCAAGAAGGGCGCCGAGGATTACCTCGGCCGCGGCCGCGTTATCGCAACCGCCAAGCACTTCTTTGGCGATGGCGGCACCGATCAGGGTGTCGACCAGGGCGACGTCAACGGTGACATCGATGCGCTAAAAGCGGTCCATGCGGTTCCTTACCCGGTCGCGATCGAGGCCGGTGTCGAAACCATCATGGCAAGCTTCAACTCGATCAATGGCACCAAGATGCACGGCAACGAAGCGCTACTGACAGGCGTGCTTCGCGGCGAAATGGGTTTCGAAGGGTTGGTCGTCGGCGATTGGAACGGTCACGGACAGATCGCTGGCTGCACTGTTTCGGACTGCCCGCAGGCGCTCATGGCAGGGCTCGATATCTATATGGTGCCCGACGATGCTGTCGCATTGCATACCTCACTGGTAGCCCAGGTTCGCGATGGCACCATTCCCGAAGCGCGCGTCGATGAAGCGGTCGCCCGCGTCCTTCGCATCAAGCAGCGTGCCGGACTGCTGGGCCCTGACGCTCAGCGTCCCTCGGCGCGGCCCAATGCCGGCGAATACGACAAGCTTGGCATGGCGCCGCACCGCGCGGTCGCTCGCGAAGCTGTCGCCAAGTCGCAGGTCATCCTCAAGAATGACGGCGTGCTGCCTTTGAAGCCGGGCGCAGACATTCTCGTGGCTGGTGTTGCCGCCGACAGTATCGCGCAGGCCGCTGGCGGCTGGACGCTCACCTGGCAAGGCGGGCGCGAACTGACCAACGATTACTTCCCCGGCGCAACATCAATCTGGGCAGGGATCGAAGAAGCAGCGCAGGAAAGCGGCGGCAGCGCTACGCTCTCCGCCGACGGAACGTTCGATGAGCGCCCCGACATCGCGATCGTGGTCTTTGGCGAAGAACCCTATGCCGAGTTTGCAGGCGACCGAAAGAACCTGATCTTTGCCGATACCGAAGGTCTCGAATTGCTTCGCAAGTTCGAAGAGCAGGGCATTCCAACTGTGTCCGTATTCCTTTCGGGGCGTCCCATGTGGGTAAACCGCGAGCTCAATGCGTCTGATGCTTTTGTCGCTTCCTGGTTGCCAGGAAGCGAAGGAGCGGGCGTTGCTGATGTGCTGTTCGGCGCAAAAGCTGCGACGGGCAAGCTGTCCTTCAGCTGGCCTGCTAGCTGCGAAGGCAACCCACTCAATGGACCCGAAGGTGCCTTGTTTGCGCTTGGTTATGGCCGCTCGCTCGACGACACCGCGTCCTTGGGCGACCTGGACGAAGGCTGCGGCTTCCTCGATGGTGCTCCGGCTGCGGACTGGTTCGTGAACGGTCGCCTGTCTGCCGGTATCAGCGCGAGTGCTGGCGGAATGGACCTGCCGAACCTGCGCGGCGAGGGCGGGGGCGTTGTCGCTCGCGGTATCGACCGCAACCGTCAGGAAGATGCACGCGAACTGACCTTCGGGCCTGATTCGAGCTTCACCGTCTCGGGTGAAGGCGAGGGCGCTTATATCATCACTTACAACCTGCCCGCCGCTCCCGCAGGCACCGTGACCATTGCAAGCGGCGAGCGGACCGAGGACGTCACGCGCCGTATGACGGTCGCAGCTGGCAAGGGCTGGCGTGAGATGGTGCTCACCGAGGCGTGCCTTGGCGAGTTTGGCGATGGTCTCACCATCGCCACGAACGCGCCGCTGCAATTCTCGATCGCGCAAATTTCGCGCAGCACTCTGCCAGAGGGCACGGAGTGTTCATTCTAGGGAATAGCTGAGGACATGTGCGCGAGCGTGGCTGGGAAAGACCGCGCCGCGTGCTAGTTCGCAGTCATGGGGAAATACGACGCGCCTGAAAGAACTCGCGCGCATTGGGGAGTGAAGCAGCGATGACGCTGGAGACTATCGATATCATCATCATCGCGGGCTATGCGCTCGCGCTTCTCGGCATCGCTCTGTATGTGAGCCGCGAGCCAAAGGGGCATGACAAGAACACCGAGGATTACTTCCTCGCTGGTCGTGCGCTCCCGTGGTGGGCGATCGGCGCCTCGCTGATTGCATCGAACATCTCGGCCGAACAGATCATCGGCCAGTCAGGCGAAGGCTTTGCCATCGGTATCGCGATTGCTGCCTATGAATGGCAAGCGGCCATCGTCCTTCTGATCGTTGCGAAATACTTCCTCCCGATCTTCCTCAAGCGTCGCATCTACACGATGCCGCAATTCCTCGAGCAGCGTTACGGCGCAGGCGTGAAGAACCTGATGAGCGTCTTCTGGGTCGCTCTCTACACGGCTGTGAACCTCACTGCGGTGCTGTGGCTGGGCGGTCTTGCCATCGACACACTGACCGGCTGGGGCGTGATGCCTGCCATGATGGCGCTCGCCGGATTTGCTGCGCTCTATTCCCTGTATGGCGGTCTAAAGGCTGTCGCGCTTACCGACATCATTCAGGTCGTTATCCTGATCATTGGTGGCTTTGCGATCACGTGGTTTGCGCTCGATGCGCTGCCTGCTGATGGGGCGGTCGCTGGTTTCAGTTATCTTATGCAAGAGATGCCTGGGCACTTCGAAATGATCCTCGATACCGACGATGTGGGCTACGACAAGCTGCCGGGCATCTGGACGCTTCTGGGCGGTCTGTGGGTGCTTCACTTCAGCTACTGGGGTTTCAACCAGTACATCATCCAACGTGCGCTTGGCGCAGAGAACCTTGGCGAAGCGCAAAAGGGTCTCGCCTTTGCGGCATTCCTGAAACTCCTGGTGCCTTTCATCGTGGTCATCCCTGGCATCGCGGCGGTAATTCTGGCTCAACAAGGTCTGCTCAATGGCGATGCACTGAGCGAGGCATCGGACCGCACCTATGGCGAACTTATGGGCTTTGCACCGGCTGGCCTTCGCGGACTGGTCTTTGCAGCGCTGATTGCGGCGATCGTCTCGTCGCTTGCATCGATGATGAACTCGATCTCGACGATCTTCACGATGGACCTTTATCGCAGTTGGAAGCCTGACGAGGCGGAGACGCACTACGTCACCGTCGGCCGCATCGCTGCCTTCTGCGCGATGGTGATCGCGCTTGTACTGGCGCGGCCCTTCCTTGGCGGCTTCGAGAGCGCGTTCCAAACGGTTCAGGAATACACCGGCTATATTGCACCAGGTATCGTGATCGTCTTCCTGCTCGGTTTCTTCGACAAGCGTGCGAACACAGCTGGAGCGTTCACGGCGCTGATCGGGTCGGTTGCACTGAACCTTGTGGTCAATGCGGTCTTCCCCGAACTGCCGTTCGTGGTCCGCATCTGGATTGTGTTCATGGTCGGCATCGTCGCGGCGATGGTAGTGTCGCGCGTCACGGCGCGACCCGACGAAGAGCGCACGGTCAATCTGTCGGACATCGCCTTTGCGACGAGTACGCTGTTCAACACGCTCGCCGCGATCACGGTGGCGATCTTGGTCGGGCTTTACATCTGGCTCTGGTAAGCCTGCGTCAGGCGGCTTCGGCCGCCGCGCAGTGCTGCTTCAGGTATTGCTCATGCGTGGGAAGAGTGCCCACGGCGCGTTCGATCAAAGTCCGCACATTGCCGAGGAATTCGGAAAGCTGAGCATCGCTCAGCCCGTTCGCCATCGCGTCGTGACTTTGCGGAGTGACGCCCTGACCCAGCATCACCTGCACCCAGCTTGCCTCGCGGAACAGATCGTCGGCATCGCGGCCAACGCGGCCTGAGGAGGCGAACAGTTCCTGTTTGTGCGTCAAGCTGTCCGGCACATCCATGTTCTTGCAGTAGCGCCAGAACTCGGAATCCTCGCGATTGGTCTGGTGGTAATGCAAGATCAGGAAGTCGCGGATCTGTTCGAACTCGGTCTCGCAGCGCCTGTTGTACTCGGCGCGCTCGACGTCGGAGCGGTTGCTGGCCGGGAACAGCTGAAGCAGGCGGCTGACATGCGACTGGATCAGGTGGATGCTGGTCGATTCCAGCGGCTCGAGGAATCCGCTCGATAGGCCAATCGCTGCGCAATTGTGCGACCAGAACTGCTCGCGCCGTCCGGTGGTGAAACGGATCGGTCGCGGATCGGCCAGCGGTTTTGTGTCGAGACCGGCCAGAAGCGTCTCTCCCGCTTCCTCATCTGAAATGAAGTCGCTGCAATAGACATGACCATTACCGGTGCGGTGTTGCAATGGAATGCGCCACTGCCAGCCGGCCGTCTTGGCGGTCGCGCGGGTGAAGGGCACCAGTGTTTCGAGCCGCTCACTCGGCACGGCCTGAGCGCTGTTGCAGGGAAGCCATTTGGACCAGTCCTGATAGCCGACGCCCAATTCCTGACCGAGCAAGAGCGCGCGGAAGCCGGTGCAGTCGATGAAGAAGTCGCCTGCGATCTCTCGTCCATTGTCGAGCGTGATCGAGGTAATGTCGCCGCTCTCACCATCGCGTGCGACCGACTGGACAATGCCTTCGGTGCGGGTCACGCCCTTTTGCTCCGAATAGGCACGAAGATATGCCGCGTAGAGGCTCGCATCGAAGTGGTAGGCGTAGGCAAGGCCTGTCATCGGTGTGTTGCCGACACGGTCGAGCTTGCCGAACTTGGCGTGATTGGCGGCGAGCTGATGAAGCGAATAATGCCAGAGGCTGTGGCGCGACCCCGATGCCTCAGCGCGTTTCCAGTAATGGTGGAAAGGTACGCTGGCGAGGTTCATGCCGGCATCGCCGAAGGTATGCAGGTAGCGCGTTCCTACATCGCCCCAGTCGACGAACTCGATACCGAGCTTGAAGGTGCCGTTCGTGCGCTTGACGAAGTCATGTTCGTCGAGGCCTAAGATCGTATTGAGGCGGATGATCTGCGGGATCGTCGCTTCGCCCACGCCGACCGTACCGATGGCATCGGACTCCACCAACTCGATCGAAAGCGTGCGTCCCATGAGGCGTGAGAACGCGGCGGCGGTGATCCAGCCAGCCGTTCCGCCGCCAACAATGACGAGTTTCTGGACGTTTGTGTTGCTCATCGTGATCCCATTCGTGCCTATTCAATAGGCCGGAAGAAGGCGTTGATCGTCAAGCGGCCCTTCGCAGGATCGGGTGACAATTCCTCCGATCCGTCGATCAGCCCCGAATGCAACACGTTGCCGCGATAGAAGAACGCCTGATTGAATGCCCCCTCGCATATGTGCATACGCTCAAAATACGGTGCGCCGTCGGTCACGTATGCAGCTGGCGGCAGGCCATTGGTGCGAACATCGTTCTCGAGCGCCTGACGGTAGCGCGGGAAATTTTCGTCAGTCAGCGCTTCGAGCCCAGTGGAACGTTGGCGAAAGAAGCCGGTCCCTCCGTGCGGCGTATCATGAAGGTAGAGCATCATCGCAAGCTGGCGCGGATTGGTGCCGTCGACATGCGGAAACCGCTGCATCGGTACAAGCTCGCTCGGCTTCGCTGTGACAAGCGAGAACCACGCCTGCATCTCCCAGCCATTGTTTGATGCACCGAACGCCTTTTCCAGCAAGGGTGACAGCTCTTTAAGCCATGCAATCGAGACAGCGCGCGGCAGCTCGGAGCGCAACCCGGGATATTGCGGCGTGATCTTTGCAAATTTTTGCAAAGTTGCAGCGCGAATGACTTCTTCTGGCGATGCGAGCAGGTTCGATACCGACGCAAATACATGATTTTGCGTCGAAAAAGTCCCAATCTGTGTATCCGCGAGGGATAGTGTCCAGTCTTGCATGATGTGCGAAGCCGTTTTTCTCGATCCGAGTTGCCTATGAAAGCTAACAGAGCGTGCGAGTGAATCCAATCGGCCCGACTTAAGGCACTGATTGAAAGTGCTAAAATATCAATTGTCCGTGATTGACGCTGCATTCTGGGGTCCCCAACCCCGTGTCGGCGCGGGCTCTGGCGCGCAAAAGTGTGACACCTCAGACACAATATGTTGATAGTTGGCGTCGGATTCCGAGCGAGAGGCGCAATACACAGTTCAAGATACTGAGATAATGAGAAAAACTATGGACCCACCCCTGTCACGCGCCTTTCACGATTGGTGATTTACGCGGGCGAAATTTGTCGCTATGAAAAAAACTGCAAACACGCAAAGATCGTGATGCGTCGGGGAGATGATTAATGGGATTGAAGCGTTATTCCGCTAACACTCGTCTGCTGTGCAGTGCAGCAACGGGCTTGGCATTGGTTGCCACCGCTGCGCCAGCGGTCGCACAGGAAAACCAGGAAGAAACCGTTGCGGAAGGCGAGGACAACCAGATTGTCGTCACCGGTATCCGCAGCGCTATTCAGAACTCACTTGAAACGAAGCGCGAAGCGACCTCCATCGTTGAGGTGATCTCGGCGGAAGACCTCGGGCAGTTGCCCGATCTTTCGATCGCAGATTCGCTCGCACGCCTTCCGGGCGTCACCGCACAGCGTGTTCGTGGTCGCTCGCAGCAGATTTCGATCCGCGGCCTCGGCCCGGATTTCAGCCTTGCGCTGCTCAACGGCCGTGAAGTCGTTTCGGCAGGCAACAACCGCGGGATTGAATTCGACCAGTTCCCGAGCGAGCTGATCGGTCAGGGTGTTGTCTACAAAACGGGCGATGCGCGCCTCGCTGCAATCGGCATCGCCGGTGCGGTCGACCTTCGCACTGTGCGTCCGCTCGACTTCAACGACACGCAGCTCAGCGTTTCGGCCACCTACGTCCTTAACGACAGCGGTTCGCGCAACCCGGACTTCCCGGATGACGGATACCGCTTCTTCGGTTCGTATATTGACCAGAACGCCGACGGTACTCTTGGCTGGTCGCTGGGTGTCACTGTTCAGTCGAACCCGACCCACTTCATCAGCCGCGAACTCAAGACCAACCAGTTCCAGGTCGCGACCGATGAAAACGGCATCATCTATCCTGCCGACAACCCGCGTCAGGGTGCGGTGAGCCGCGAGTTCGAACGCACCTCGATCGCCGGTTCGCTCCAGTTCGAGCCGAGCAGTGACTTTGCTCTCATGTTCGACGCGTTCTACACCGACACGCAGGACAACGGCATCTTCCGCGGCACCGAAACGCCGATCGCTTCTTGGAGCGGCGCGCAATTCGACGGCGCAACCGGCAGCGGTCCATTTGCCGACAGCGCGCAGTATTCGGCTGTGGTTCCGATCCTTCGTACCGACACCGAAGGCAATGACAGCGAGATCTTCGCTCTGGGTGCGAACGCCGACATCGGCGTGACCGACAATCTGAGCCTCATCCTCGACTACGGTTTCTCGACCCTTGATCGCACGGATATCGATTACGAATCCTATGCCGGTACGGGCCCCGCACGTTCGGGCGCCCAGGACACGCTGAACTTTACGTTCCCGTCCAACGGCGAGTATTCGATCGACGGTCTCATCGACTACACCGATCCGTCGAACGTCCTGCTCACCGATCCGGGTGGCTGGGGCCAGGTCGGCTTCCTTCGTGAGCCTGTCATCAACGACGAACTTCACCAGCTGCGTGCTGAGCTCGCATACGAGTTCGACGGCGGTTTCCTCGACAGCATCATCGTGGGCTGGCTCCACACCGATCGCGAGAAGGACTTCGACAACAACGGCACGTTCCTGCGCGCCGGTGCCCCGTTCGTCGACAACGCCGCACCGATCCCGGCTGACCTGATCCGCGGTGCAACCGACACCGGCGATCTGGGCCAGAACATCATTGCCTACGATCCGTCGAGCCTGCTCACCGACGGCACTTATGTGCTCGAACGGGCAACCGACGACACCGAGTGGGTGGTGAATGAAGAGGTTCACAACTTCTACATCCAGGCGAACATCGACGGCATGCTCGGCAATGTTCCGGTTCGCGGTAATCTCGGGCTTCGCTATGCTGACACCGACCAGTCGTCGACCGGTACGATCGGCGGCGGGTTCACCAACACCGTTGCTGAAAGCTACGACGACTGGCTGCCAAGCCTGAACCTCAGCTTCGAAGTGGCTACCGACACGTTCATCCGTATCGCAGCAGCGAAGACCGTGACGCGTGCCCGCCTTGATCAGCTGGCTGCAAACCAGAACATCAACTTCAACCCGCTGAGCTGTGTCGACACCGACGAAGACCAGTTCCCGGACACGGTGATCGGCTTTGCTCCGCCGCAGCTGGTCTGCTTCAACCTGAGCGGGGGCAACCCGTTCCTCCAGCCGTATGAATCGCTCGCATTCGACGTCTCGTTCGAGAAGTACTTCTCACCGGGAAGCGCGATCATTGTCGCGGCGTTCCACAAGGACCTGTCCAACTGGATCATCGACTTCAACGAGCTAATCGACCTCACTCAGCCGATCGAGAACGCTGGCTTCGGCGGTATTCTGGACACCGCTCCTGAGCTTGCGACGGGTGTGTTCAGCGGTCCGGTCAACTTCGCTGACGGTACGATTACCGGCATCGAAGGCACGGTTCGCGTCGACTTCGGCGATGTCACGCCTGCACTTGAAGGCTTTGGCGGCTTCTTCAGCTACACTTATGCCGACGCAGAAATCGAAGATCAGGCCATGAACCTCCTGCCCATTCCGGGCTATTCGGAGCAGACCTGGTCGGGTGACATCTTCTACGAAAACAACGGCTGGCGTGCGAAACTCGCCGCTCGCTATCGCAGCGGCTTCCTGTCCGAAGTTCAAAACTTCGACGGATCGCTAAGCGGTGCGGACGCGCAGAGCGAGACCATTCTCGACGCACAGATCGGTTACACCTTCCAGGAGGAAGCCGGCCCGCTCAAGGATCTCGGCATCCTGATCGAGGTGTTCAACCTCACCAACGAGCCGTTTGTTACGCAGAACGATCTGTTCGGTGCAGGCGGCAACCAGGTGGGCACGTTCCCGAGCCGTCACGAAATATACGGTCGTACGTTCAACTTCACGATCCGTAAGAACTTTTAGAGTCTGAAGGGTCGCAACCTACAGGACACCGGGGAGGGCTCGCTGAGAAATCGGCGGGCCCTTTTTCTTGGCTTGTCAGAAGAGGACTGCGCCTAGCTGGCGAGCGGTGAAGGGCAGTGCCGCGCGAGGAAGTCGGCATGCGTCGGCATCTGCGCGACCGCTTCGCGCATGGCCTGCGAAATCATCTGCATGCGCTGCGCCACGGGAACGCCGTCGCGCATTTCGGTGATTGCAGGGGCACGGCGCGGCATGATGTCCTGACCCATATAGACCGCGATCCAGCTGGGATTGGCGAACAACTCGCGCTCATCGGCAACCAGCAGCCCGTAATTGCGGAAGTGGTCGATCTTGTATTGCAGGCTCTCCGGGATATCCATCGCCGAACAATAGCGCCACAACTCCGCATCATCGCGTGTCGTGGCCTTGTAGTGCAGGATCAGGAAGTCTCGGATGCGCGCATACTCATCCGCCGTCTGCCGGTTGTATTCGCGCGCAAGCAGCGGCGACATCTCGCTATCAGGCAGCAGCGCGATCAGCCGCAGAATACCATACTGGATCAGATGCAGGCTGGTCGATTCCAGCGGCTCCATGAACCCGGCGGAAAGCCCGATGGCGACGCAGTTCTTGTCCCAGAACTTCTTTCGGCGCCCGGTCACAAAGCGAAGCGTGCGCGGGTCTGCCTGCGCTTCGCCGTCAAGCGAGCCCATCAGCGTCTCGGTCGCTTCATCCTCGGAAATAAACTCGCTGCAATGGACATAACCATTGCCCGTGCGATGCTGCAGCGGAATGTGCCACTGCCAGCCTGCCTCTTTCGCGGTCGAGCGGGTGTAGGGCGTGATCTCGGCCTGCTTGGCACAGGGGACGGCAACGGCTCGGTTGCAGGGCAGCCAGTGCTGCCAATTTTCGTAGCCTGCTTTGAGCGTGTCTTCGATCAGCAGGCCGCGAAAGCCGCTGCAATCGATGAACAACTCGCCAGAAACGCTTGTGCCATTGTCGAGCGTGACGCTTTCGATGAAGCCATCCTCACCGCGCTGGATCACGTCGGTGACCCGGCCCTCGATCCGCTTCACCCCGCGCGCTTCGGATACGCGGCGCAGGAACGCAGCGTAGAGACCCGCGTCGAAGTGGTAGGCGTAATCGAAAGTCGACTGAATTTTGCGACGGTCCGGTTCGGGCCACGCAAACTTGCCCGCCTTGGCCATCGCCCAGCACATCGAATACTCGTCAATCGGTCCCGCGATGCGGCCATCGAGGGCCTCGCGCATCCAGTAGTGGTAGAAGGGAACCTTATCGAATTCCGCACCGTACTGACCGAAGGGATGGAAGTAGCTGTGACCTTTGCGCGACCAGTCAACGAACTGAATGCCGAGCTTGTAGGAGCCTGCCGTTTCCTTGACGAAGGTCGCCTCGTCGATGCCGATGCGGGCATTAAACTGGCGGATAGGCGGGATTGTCGCTTCGCCAACGCCGACCGTGCCGATGGCCTCGCTTTCAATGAGAGTGATCGAGCAAGATTTCCCAACCGCATCGGACAAGGCCGCGGCCGTCATCCAACCGGCGCTTCCCCCGCCGACGATGACGATGCTTTTGAGTGGGGCGTATGCTTCCTCAACCATGTCAGCCGCCGCAACTCTCCCGGATCAGGAGGCTCGTCTCAAGCCGCTCCGAGGCAGCTTGCGCACCTTGGGTGTCGATCAGCTTCGAAACCAGCATCCGGCCTGCAAGGTTGGTGTCCTGGTCGATGGTTGTGAGACGCGGAGTGACAAGCCGCGCAGCCGGAATGTTGTCGTAGCCGACCACCGACACATCGCCGGGGACCGAGCGGCCGGACTTGGTGAGCGCTCGGATCGCGCCGATGGCGATAAGGTCACTGGCTGCGAACACGGCGTCAAACTCTATCCCACGCTCGATAGCAGCGCGCGTGGTTGCTTCGCCCGAATGGACATCGAAGTGAGCTGGCAGGGCAAGGCTGTCGTCAAGCGGCACCCCAGCCTCAGCGTGAGCGATACGATAGCCGCGATGGCGCTGCTCTGCTTCGGGCGCTTCGGTGTCGCCAAGGAACAGCACACGCTTCCGGCCAAGCCGTAAGAGGTGTGAAGTGGCTCGCTTCCCGCCTGCGACATTGTCCGACCCGACGGTGCAATAGCGCGCATCGCCGAATTCTGCGCCCCAGACAACGAAGCGGTCATTGGTGTCGGACAAGGTGTTGAAAGCGTGATGCAGCGAGCTCTGCCCGATGAATATCATGCCGGTCGCGCGGCTGGTGGTCATTGCGAATTCGAGGTCTTCAGCTGAGCGCGGGAAGACATGGCTGATGACCAGATCTGCGTTCCGCTCGCGCGCGGCCTCGGCGATCCCTGCGAGAAGCTCGAGGAAGAACGGGTCGGCAACCCGCGTCTCACGCGCTTGAGGGGCAGGGACGATGACGGCGATGGTGGCCTCTGCCCCGACCGGTCCATTGGGCATATTGGTGCGGAAATCGTAATCGTGCTCGCGCGCGATCTTCCAGATTTCCTGCTTGGTCCGGCGCTTGACCGCTGGGCTGTCGTTGAGAGCGCGGCTGACGGTCGAGATCGATACGCCCGCCTGGCGCGCAATATCTTCGAGGCGCGCGTTCTTCCTAGATTTCAGACCGGCCGAGCCCATCGTCTACTTTCCCCCGATAGCCGCCCAATATCCCGTTCGCGGCGCCATTGTCGTTAGCACGCCTTCGCGCGCTTCAGCCACCGCTTCGCTTGCGATAGTTGTGGCTGACTGGAAACGCTGAGGGGGCGTCCAGTCGGTAGCTGTATGGTCAAGATTGAAGGCGCAAAGCACCTCGCTTTCCTCGCCATGACGGATGAAGGCGATAATGCCTTCGGGCGTGTCGAGCAACTCGCTTGACCCATTTACGAGCGCGGGATTGTCGCTGCGGACTGAGAGGAGCTTGCGCGTGTAGTTCAGCACTGCGCCCGGCTCTGCCGACTGGCGATCAATCGCGCGTGCGGCGTGATCGGGGTCGACCTTGAGCCAAGTGCGGTTAGCCTGTGAAAAGCCAGCCTGCGGCGCTTCGGCAGACCACGGCATGGGCGTGCGCGCACCATCGCGGCCTAGCGTGTGCGGCCAATTGGTGATCGCTTCGGGGTCCTGAAGGTCGGCAAAGGCGACGTGGCCTTGGGGCAGGCCGAGCTCTTCGCCCTGATAGATGATCGGATTGCCGCGCAGCGACAGAAGCAGGAGCATGCTGAGCCGAGCGATCTTTTCAAAATCGTCATCGCCCGCCCATCGCGTGGTCGCACGCGGCGCGTCGTGGTTGGAGAAGGCCCAGGATGGCCAGCCTTCGCCCGGCGTCTGGTCCCAGTTCGAAAGCGAGTTCCGCACTCGCTCCGCCGTCAGGTCGGGCGCGTAGAGAAAGTCGAAATTGTAAGCGGAATCGAGCCGTTTGCCGCCATCGGTGAACGCCTTCATCTCTTCGAGCGGTTCAGGACCGCCCACTTCGGCCACGGTGAAGCGGCCGGGATATTCGTCGATGGTCGCGCGGATTCGCTCGAGGAATGCCGGTATGTCGGCATGGCTCTGATTGAAGCGCTTGATCTGCATGTCAAAGGGCCGCGTGACCTGGCTCATTGGCACGCCAGAGGGCGGATTGTCGCGCAGCTCGGGATCGTGCATCGAGAAGTTGAGCGCATCGAGCCGGAAGCCGTCGACACCGCGATCAAGCCAGAACCGCGCGACGTCGAGCAGCGCGTTCTGCACGTCCGGGTTATGGACATTGAGATCGGGCTGGCTGGTGAGGAAATTGTGCAGGTAATACTGCCTGCGCGGCCCGTCCCACTGCCACGAGGAACCACCGAACACCGACTGCCAGTTCGATGGCGGTGAGCCATCGGGCTTCGGGTCGGCCCAGACATACCAGTCCGCCTTTGGATTATCGCGATCGCGCCGGCTTTCCTGGAACCAGGCGTGTTCGTCCGAGGTGTGCGAATAGACCTGGTCGATGATCACCTTGAGCCCAAGCTCATGCGCCTTGGCGATCACTGCGTCGAAGTCTTCGAAGGTGCCGAAGCTCGGATCGATCCCGCAATAATCGGAAACATCGTAACCGAAATCTTTCATCGGCGAGGTGAAGAAGGGCGAGATCCAGATGCCGTCGACGCCCAGCGAGGCGATGTAATCGAGCCCTTCGACCACACCGCGAAGGTCGCCGACCCCGTCGGCATTGGTGTCGCGGAAACTGCGCGGATAGATCTGGTATATGACAGCGCCGCGCCACCACTCGGCAGCGCTGGTCGCCATTCGGCTGGTCATTTCGGTCATTTCACTCATTGAGAAGTCTCGGATACACGGGCGATGCACCACCCGTATGGCCTTAATTCGAGGGCAACGCTGCCCGGAGCCGAAACGTCGGCGGGACACGAGCCGCCGAGCGTTTCAAGCTTGCGCGCGGTGTAGCCGATCGTGGATGCGACGCTCAACGCCTCTCCGCTGGTGTTGAAGGCGAGCAGATACTCGCCGCCCGTCTCCGGATCGAAGCGCGAGAAGCTGATGAGGCCGGGGCCGGTGTCGTTGTAGGTTCGCGTGACCTGTTTGCCGCGCCGCAAGGCCGCGTGATTGGCGCGCACCTTCGCGAATTCGCGAACCAGCACGTAGAGCGGATGCGCGGTGTCGAAGTTCTCGTCCGCCGTCGTCGCCTCGGTGCCGATCAGCGCATTATCGTTGTAGCTGTCGGTCACACTGGGGAACATGTCCTCTCGCGCGGCCTGGTCGTTGCCATCGCCGACGAAGCCCTGCTCATCGCCGTAATAGATCACCGGATTGCCGCGCAGCGTCATCAGCATGACGTGGCCAAGCTTTACCCGTGAGAGCAATTCGTCCTGCGAGATATCGGGATTGTCGGCTTTGATGAGGGTCGAGAAACGGCCCATATCATGATTGCCGAGGAAGGTCGGCATGGCCCGCGCCGCTTCCTCGCCGCCTTCGTAATTCACGTCGCCATCGAACATGTCTACGATCACCGTGGTGGGCGCGCCGCGACCGATTGCTTCCTGCATCGAGGCTTGGAACGCGAAGTCGAGCACGGCGGGAAATCCGTCGCGGCGAGTAAACTGGGCAAGATATCCGCTGTTGGGGCTTGCCGAATAGACCTCGCCGAAGATCAGGAAATTCGGAATGCCTTCGGCCTCAGCGGTCTCAAGCATGGCGGGCACGAAGGATTGCCAGAATTCGGGGTTCACGTGCTTGGCGGTGTCGATGCGGAAGCCGTCGATGCCGAAGCGGGTGATCCAGCTGGCGTAGATGTCGATCATCCCTTCGAGCACGCGCGGATGCTCGGTGTAGAGATCGTCGAGCCCGGCAAAATCGCCATAGCGACTGCTCTCACCGCTGAAAGTCGTGCTGCCGCGGTTGTGGTAGTAGATCGGATCGTTGAGCCAGGCGGGCATTTTTGCATCGCGCTCGGCCTCGGGCACGAGCGGCACATTGGCATAGTCGGGCGAGGTCAGCTTGGCGAAGTTCTCTGCCGTCTGGACATCGTCGCCCAAGAAGCCCTCGTTGGTCGGTTCGCCATCGACCCCGCCGCGGCGCGTGTAGGGATAATCGGCGAGGCTGCGATAGTCGTAGCCTTCCGCGTATTGGATCACGTCGGCGGTGTGGTTGGTGATGATGTCCATATAGACCTTCATTCCGCGCGCATGTGCTGCGTCGACGAAGGCCTTGAACTCTTCATTGGTGCCGAAATGCGGATCTATGCTGGTGAAGTCGGTCACCCAGTAGCCGTGGTAGCCTGCGCTTTCCTGGCCTTCCGGGCCCTGCACCGGCTTGTTCTTGAAGATCGGCGCAAACCAGATCGCGGTCACGCCCATGCCTTCAAGATAGTCGAGCCGCGCGGTCAGGCCGGCAAGATCGCCGCCGTGGTAAAAGCCCTTGTGGGTTGGGTCGTAGCCATGATCGAGCGAGGTTCCGGTCAGACCGCCGCGGTCGTTCGAAGCATCGCCATTGGCAAAACGATCCGGGAGGACGAAATACACAACTTCATCTTCGGGCAGGCGGTCTCGAAAACTCGATTCGCTTGCCGGTGCCTCGGTCATTGCCCAGGCACTGCCCGCGCTAAGCGACAAAGCTGCAAGGCATGACAGCCAAATTCGTTTGCTCATGAAGTCCTCCCAAACTCTGATTGCCACCAGAAGCGACAATTTGCAATTGTTTGTGAAAATTCGGACAGAGGCAAGCGAGCGCTTGTATAATTCAATAAATCAATAGGATAGTAGGCGTATATCTGTCCTAACGGTGACTTTCCTCACATCTTTATCAAAGATTCTTGCAAATTTTTGCATAAGCGCCACACTGCGCGTTCGAAGGTTGGTATATGCAGTGCTCCAACCGGGAGGCGCAAAGGCACCGTGTGCTAAGCATGGGCGGGCGCAGGAGAGGGATACTAGCGATGAATCAGGCAGCGGCCACCGGCTCTGCACGCAAGCCGGCAATGAATGCAGGCCAGATTTGGAACATGAGCTTCGGCTTCCTGGGTATCCAGATCGGCTTCGACCTTCAGAACGGCAATGTCAGCCGCATCTTCCAGACGCTTGGCGCGGAGGTGAACGAGCTGGCGATCCTGTGGATTGCAGCGCCGATGACCGGGCTGATCGTGCAGCCGATCATCGGGCACCTTTCCGACAACACTTGGGGCCGGTTCGGGCGTCGTCGCCCCTACTTCCTCGTAGGTGCGCTGCTCGCGACGCTGGCCTTGTTCATCATGCCCAACTCGCCAACGCTCTGGATCGCGGCGGGGATGCTGTGGATCATGGACGCCTCGCTCAACATCACGATGGAGCCATTCCGCGCCTTTGTCGGCGACAACCTGCCCGACCGGCAGCGAACGCGTGGCTATGCGATGCAGAGTTTCTTCATCGGTGTGGGCGCGGTGATCGCAGGCGCTCTGCCTTGGGTGATGACCAACTGGATGGGGCTGAGCAACGTCGCGCCTGAAGGCCAGATTCCCGAGACGGTGCAATGGGCATTCTACATCGGCGGCGCGGCGCTGTTTGCGGCCGTCTGCTGGACAGTTTTCAAGACCAACGAATACAGCCCCGAACAACTCGCCGGGTTCGAGGCTGCGCGGCATGAGGCACTGGGCGTCACGCCGCGCGATGCCTCAACCACCCGCCGCAGCGCCGCGAAGTTCCAGCGCGGAGGCCTCCTCTGGATCATCATCGGCATCGCCTTCGCAGCGCTCGTCATGGCAGCACGCACCGACCCGCGTCCGGCATGGCTCGGCGATATCGAGATCGCGCAGGAGCTGTACGTTCTTGCCGGCCTGATTGCAGCGTTCGGCGTGATCCAGTTCATCGCATCCTTCCTTCGCAAGAGTGGGCGCGACGACAACGGCTTCATGGAGGTCGTGAACGACCTGTTCGCCATGCCAAAGACCATGCGCCAGCTGGCCGTGGTGCAATTCTTCAGCTGGTTCGCGATGTTCTCGATGTGGATCTACGGCACGCCTGCTGTTGCCGAGTATCACTTCGCCTCGCCCGATCCGGTGACTCAAGGATATCAGGACGCCGCCGACTGGTGGAGCCTGCTTGGCTCGGTCCGTAACGGCATTGCCGCCGCAGCCGCGCTCGGCTTCATCATCATCGCTGCCAAGATGGACCGCTGTCGCCTGCATGCGCTCAACCTTACAATCGGCGCGGTGGGTTTTGCCTCGATGCTGCTGATCCGCGACCCGGGGCTGTTGTGGCTTCCGATGGTCGCTGTCGGGATCGCCTGGGCGTCGATCGTCTCGCTGCCCTACGCGATCCTTGCAGGGTCGGTTCCGGCCAAGAAGATGGGCATTTACATGGGCATCTTTAACATCTTCATCGTCGTGCCTCAGCTGATTGCAGCGACGCTGCTCGGCTTCCTGCTGACGACGTTCTTCGATGGCGCGCCGATCTACGCGATGATGATTTCGGCGGTTTCCTTCGCGCTCGCAGCGGTCGCCACATTCTTCGTTACCGACGGGACGAGTGCGATCCTTGAGCGGCAGGCTCAGTTGAAGGAGGCATCGTGATGCTGCGTATCGGATTGACGCTGACCGCCGCGCTGGCGCTGACTGCTTGCGATGCAGCAATGGGGTCGGAAACGGCGACCTCGTACGAGCCGCAGCCTTACGTTCAGGTCGAGGCGCCCGAGTGGGCAACGGACGCGGTCATCTACCAGATGAACACGCGCCAGTTCACCGAGGAAGGCACTTTCGTTGCCGCCCAAGAGCACCTGCCGCGCCTCGCGGAAATGGGCGTCGATATCGTCTGGCTCATGCCAATCCACCCGATTGGCGAGGAAAAACGCAAGGGCGGGATGGGAAGCCCCTACTCGGTTCTCGACTATCGCGCGGTCAACCCGGACCTTGGCACAGAGGAAGAGTTCCGCGCCTTCGTCGATGCCGCGCACGAACAAGGCCTCAAGGTCATTCTCGACTGGGTTGCGAACCATTCGGCCTGGGACAATCCGCTCACCCAGAGCAATCCCGAATGGTACACTCGCACACCCGAAGGCGAGATGATGCCGCCCGAAGGGACCGACTGGTCCGACGTCGTCGACTTCGACTTCTCGAACCCCGGCCTTCGCGAGTACATGACGGGTAGCCTCGCCTATTGGGTGCGCGAATTCGGCGTCGACGGATACCGCGCCGATGTCGCTGGATATGTGCCGACCGATTTCTGGGAGACCGCCCGCGCTGAGCTCGACGCGATCAAGCCGGTTTTCATGCTCGCGGAATGGGAAACCCGCGACCTGCACCGCAGCGCCTTCGATGCGACCTATGCATGGGGCTGGAAGGAGGTCATGCAGGATATCGCCAAGGGTGAGGCGGATGCCAATGCCATGCGCGGTTATTTCGCAGGTCAGAAAGTTACGTGGCCGCATGCCGCGATGCGCATGACCTATACCGACAACCACGACCAGAATTCGTGGGACGGCGTTGCCTCGGAAATCTACGGCCCGGCTTACGAGACCGCAATCGCGCTCAGCTTCACTTCGCACGGCATCCCGCTGATCTACAACGGCCAGGAAGCCGATCTCGACCGCCAGCTCGCCTTTTTCGAGAAGGACGAGATCGAGTGGAAGGTCGGCGAATATGACCCGCTTTTCCGCCAACTGATTGCGCTCAAGACAGAGGAACGCGCTTTGTGGAATGGCGCGAGCGGTGCGCCTATGATCGACATTCCGACCAGCGCGGACGAAGATGTCTTCGCTTTCGTCAGGGGCGAGGGTGATGACCGCGTCTTCGGCGTCTTCAACCTCTCCCCGCGCGAGCACACCGTGACATTCGACTTCGCCCGGCATCACGGGAGCTTCACCAACGCGCTGTCAGGCGAGGGTAGCGAATTCGGAGCTGATACATCGTTGACCCTCGGCGCTTGGGATTACCGGATTTACACCGCCAACTAGGGCTGTTCGATTTCCAGCGTTTGGCCTGCTGAAACATTCGGTTCGATCGTCTCTGTCCCATCGGGCCAGATGATGCGCAGGCCGCCGCTCGTATTCGGGCCCATGCCGAAGATCTGGTCGGTCGAATTGTGCGAAATGAAGTTGCTGTTCACCGAGACCATGCGGGTCTGTACGGTATCGGCAATCGTCAGCTGCACGATCGCGCCCACTGCAAAGGTGTTGGGAGCACGCCCACGCAGCCGCACTTTTACCGAGTTGGCGTTCTCCAGCTGGTTCTCCCAGTAGTACGCAGCGCCGGTCGGCTCCGCGGTCAGCAACAGCGCATCGACGTCGCCGTCATTGTCGAAATCGTCGCACACGACGCCGCGCCCCTGATCGGTCTCGGCAATCGCTGATCCTTCCGCCGCATCGGCGAATGTGCCGTCGCCGCCGTTCATCCAGAGGCGAGTGACGTCGTTGACGTAAAGCGAGGCGGACGGGTCCTTGCCCGCCTCCCAGCCATTCGTCTGGTAGATGTCGAGCCAGCCATCGGCGTTGAAATCGGCAAAGCACGATCCCCAGCCCCATCCGCCCGGCTCAACGCCAGAGGCGGAGTTGCGCAGAAAGCTTCCCCCACCAAAATTCTCGAACAGGCGGTTGCCATTGATCGAGGAGACGAACCAGTCGAAGTCCCCGTCATTGTCGAAGTCGCCGATGGCAGCGCCCATGCCGTTTTCATCGTCGGGCGTGAAGGCGGAGGCGCTGAACGTCCCGTTGCCATTGTTCAGCAGAACTTTCGACCCGCGAAAGTCCGACACCATCAGGATGTCGAGATCGCGGTCGCCGTCGATATCGGCAAATCCGGGTGCAAAGGTGTAGTCGAAATTCGCCCCGAGCACCCCTTGCGGCAGGTCGAAGGCAAGCAGGTTTGCAATGCCTGTGGTCGCGCTCACCGGGGTGAACGCGAAGGCGCCCGGCTGGCTGTCGTTGCGCCACAAAGTCTCGGTCTCGCCCGGTATAGCCGGATCGCGCGGCGTGCCCCAATGCGCCATCAACACGTCGAGATCGCCATCAGCGTCATAGTCGCCGAATGCCATCGAGATCGTCTGGTCGGCCTGCGCACGATCAAAGCCCGATGCCGCGGTCACGTCGGTAAAGCGCCCGGTGCCATCGTTGGCGAACAGCTTCATCGGGCCGCCTTCGAGCCCTCCCAGCAGCAGGTCGAGATCGCCGTCGCCATCGAGGTCGCCAAAGGTCGGACCGCTGTGCCTGCCATTGGTGGCAGGGCCAATTGTAAAGTCGAGACCTGCTACCCCTGCGCTCTCGATGAAGGACCCGCCCTGGTTCACGTAAAGCAGGTTCGGTTGCAGGTCGCCGCGCGCGACGAACACGTCGATATCTCCGTCATTGTCGATATCGCCCGCTGCCGCTCCGCCCGCGAACTGCGCGACCATCGGGTTGAGGCCCTCGGAAAAGCCAAACGAATGGTCGATCCCTGCCAAAGCGGTACTGTTTGTGAATGTCGTGATCGGCCCGGCTGGCAGGGTCGCGCTCGCGATCGAAGGGGTAGGGGTCGGCGTACCTCCGCCACCGGTCGGCCCGGCGCTGTTCCCGCTTGACGAACCGCCTCCGCCGCAAGCTGCAAGTCCCGCCGTCAAGGCAAGAACGCTCGCGAACGCAAATGCGTGCCGGTAAACCATCTCTATCCCTCTCCCCATTGAGCGATACTTCACCGCCCATTGCAAAATTTTGCATAAAAATGATTTGCAGGGAAGGGGGATTTCCATGTTATTGTCGCTTTAGAGAGGCGAAGAATTGCAAAAATTTGCAAAAGCTCGCGAAGCGGGCGGATCAAGCCTTGCCAGGGAGAGGTCGATAATGCGTTTGGGGATCAAACTTGCCGCTATTGCGGGGCTCGCTTTCGGGGCGGCCATGCCTGCCAGTGCGGAGACGCTGACGGTCGCGTCGCCCGATGGTCGAATCACCGTCAGCATCAGCGACGATGGCGGTCATGCGAGCTACCGCATCACGCATGATGGCGAACAGGCTGTCGACACTTCGCGTCTTGGCCTGCTTTTCGAAGACCATCATGGCTTTGAAGACGACCTGACCATCACTGCTTCGGTCCGTGCTTCACAGGATGAAACCTGGGAGCAACCGTGGGGAGAGCGCCGCTACGTGCGCGACCATCACAACGAACTGGCCGTGACTTTTGGCGCATCGGAAGGACCGGAACGCTCGATGGTGGTGCGGTTCCGCGTTTTCGATACCGGCGTCGGCTTTCGCTACGAATTGCCCGAGCAGGAGGCTCTCTCCGGCGATATCCGCATCACCGACGAGCTGACACAGTTCTCGATTGGCCCGGACGCCGATGCGTGGTGGACTCCAAGTCGCCAGTTCAACCGCTACGAATATATCTACCGAAAGGGCAAGGCTGCGATCGTTGACGATGCGCATACCCCTGTGACCTTCCGCCAGCCCGATGGCCTGCACATCTCTATCCACGAGGCTGCGCTGGTCGATTACTCGGCCATGTCGCTGCTCGCGCTTCGCCCCGGCAGTTTCGAAGCCGCGCTGCGTGCAGGATCAGACGGGATCAAGGTCCACACCAAGGCCCCGTTCAAGTCACCCTGGCGCACAATCCAGATCGCGCCCGATGCCGCGGGCCTCATCAACTCCGACATAATCCTCAACCTCAACGAGCCCAACAAGCTCGGCGATGTCTCGTGGGTTGAGCCGGGCAAATATATCGGCATCTGGTGGGCGATGCATATTCGCGAGCGCACCTGGGGCAATGACGGCATTCATGGCGCGAACAACGAAGACGTGATGCGCTGCATCGACTTTGCGGCCGAGCATGGCTTTAACGGTGTGCTGGTCGAAGGCTGGAATATCGGCTGGGACGGCGACTGGTTCAACAACGGCGAGCTGTTCGACTTCACGCAGGCCTATCCCGACTTCGACCTGCCGATGCTGGCCGAATACGCTGCCGACAAGGGCGTGCGCATCATCGGCCACCACGAAACCAGCGGCAATGTCGCCAATTACGAAGCGCAGATGGAAGACGCCTTCGCGCTCTATGCCGAAAACGGCGTGCGCGAGGTGAAGACCGGCTACGTCGCCGATGCGGGCGATATCGTGCGCTACGACGAAAACGGCGTGAAGCAGTATGAATGGCACGACAGTCAATTCATGGTCGGCCACCACCTGCGCGCGGTCGAAGCGGCGGCTCGCCACCAGATCTCGATCAACGCGCACGAGCCGGTTAAGGACACCGGGCTGCGTCGCACCTATCCCAACTGGATGACCCGCGAAGGCGCGCGCGGCATGGAATTCAACGCGTGGGGCAGTCCGCCGAACCCGACCGATCACATCTCGATCCTCGCCTACACGCGGATGCTGTCGGGGCCGATGGACTACACTCCGGGCATCTTCAACCTTCGCCCCAACGAAGAACCGCCGGTGCGCGAGGACATGCAGCGCGGCGATCCTTCGAACCGCCCGCAGACCACGCTGGCGAAGCAGCTTGCGCTTTACGTGGTGCTTTATTCGCCGCTCCAGATGGCAGCAGACCTGCCTGAGAATTACGAGGCGAAGATTGACGCTTTCCAGTTCATCAAGGACGTCGAGGCCGACTGGGAAGAGAGCGTCGCGATTGCTGGTGAAGTGGGCGAATATGTCGCGATCGCTCGTAAGGGCCGTGCAGGCGGCGAGTGGTTCCTCGGCGCGGTCACCGATGAGGACGAGCGCGAACTGATGCTGCCTCTCGACTTCCTCGAGGATGGCAAGAGCTACACCGCGCAGGTCTATCGCGATGGCGAGGGCGCGCACTGGGACACCAACCCCTACGCACTCGTGATCGAAGAGATCGAAGTCACCGGCGGCGGCACGATGGATGCGAAACTCGCGTCATCGGGCGGCATCGCCGTGCGCTTCGTGGAACGCGACTGAGCCGCTCGCTAGCCGAGCACCCAGTCGTAGATTTCGGGAAGCCGCGCTGCCCAGGCGTTCTCCTCATGCTCCGCGCCTGGGTAGACGCGGCTTTCCCACTCACTCCCTCGCTCCCAGCCTGAGCCTTGCATCAGAGTGTCGATGGCGCGCTGATAAGGTGGGTAGAAGGCATCGAGCGTGGCGGTCCCGTGGTCAAACCACAGCCGTCGCCCCTCCGCTTCGCCCAGCTGTGTGGTGAGCATATTCTGCCAGATCTCGAGAACTTCGGGATCGGTCGCATCGACGCTCTGCGGTGCGATGGCGGGCCAGTGGGTGCTGACACAGCCAGCGCGTCCGAAGATCGCAGGGTATTCGAGAAAAGCGTAGAGGCTGATGAGCCCGCCCATGCTCGAGCCGATGATCGCGGTGTCGTCGCGCGCGGTGAGGGTGCGGAAGGATCGGTTCACCCACGGCCTGAGCGTGCCGGCGATCCAGTCGATATACTCGCGGCTTACGATCGGCTTGCCATTCCCGAACTGGTCCATCTTGGCGCGCAGGACCGGTCCAGCTGCATCATAAGCGGACTTGGGCATGTACTGGCGATAACGATCCTCGCCCGGTGACCAGATGCCGACGATGATCCAGGGGTCTTCGCCGTGCGCGTCGGCATGGTTCAGCATCGCGCGGTCGGCGGCCCACACCTTGTCAAAGTTCGACAGGGCGGGATCGAACAGGTTCTGCGCGTCGTGCATGTAGAGCACGCGGTATCGCCTTGTTCCCGCGTCGTAATCGGGAGGCAGCCAGATGGTAAGCCGCTGATCGGGCAGGCCGAGCGCCGCAACGTTGCTGTATTCGATGAACCTGCCGGGCGTGGTTTGAGCATGCACAGCTGCGGGGAGCGCCGCCAGCGCCCCCGCACCGGCAAGCGACTTCAGCGTTGTGCGTCGGTTCGTGCCAGACGTTCGGCTCACCCGACCCACACGTCGAGCGAATAGCGTTCGTTGGCGATCAGATCTCCGACCCAGCTTTGCGCCTCAGCCGGGGTCGAGCCGGTCTTGTCGCTGTGAATCTTTGCCAGAGCCGCTCGCACGTCGGGCTCCATCCGCGCGCCGTCTCCGCAGACATATACGCGGCCACCAGCTTCCAGCATGTCCCAGATCGCGTCGGCGTCGTCGGCGATGTGGCCTTGCACGTAACACTTGCCTTGATCGACGCGAGAGTAGGCGGTGCGCAGCGTCACGATGCCGCGTTTGTCATAGTCCTCCAGCTCGTCGCGGTAGAGGAAGTCCTCGTCCGGGGTCCGGCACCCGAAATAGAGCCGCGCCGGCCCGAGTTCCTCGCCTGAACTGGCGAGTGCGTCGCGTGCCTGCAGAAAGCCGCGGAACGGCGCGAGGCCGGTGCCGGGTCCGACCATGATAAGCGGTACCTTGGGATCATCCGGCAGGCGAAAATTCGCAGTCGGCTCGCGCACCACGGCGTTGAACGACGCGCCGGGTTCAAGCTCGGCAAGGTAATTCGAGCAGGTGCCCTTGAACGTGCCCTTGCCCGAAAGCGCCGGTCCTTTGACCACTCCAACCGTGATCGAACACGTCTGCGGCGTGTCTCCGGGGGCGGACGAAATCGAATAATAGCGCGGCGACAGGAACGGGATCATTTCGAGGAAAACCGCCAGCGGCAGGTCGCAGGCGGGGTAATCCTCAAGCAGGTCTAGCACCGATTTGCGCTTCGCCAGAACATCGGTCGCGTATTGGTCCGTGCCGTCTTCTTGAGGCGGCTGGGCAAGCTTTTCGAGAGCGGGTTTCGAATTCGGGCACTCGGTGTAAAGCGCAAGGGTGGCAATGTCCTTGCGGGTTGCGACCGCCTGCAATTCACCCGCCGTCTTGGCGAGGTTGTAGACAGAGAAGGTGCTTCCACTCGGGAAGGGCCCGCGCATCTCGCTGCGCAATTCGATCCGCACGTACGTATCGGCATCAAGATTGAAGCGGCGCAGCAGCCGTTCGACCACTGCATCGTCATTCTCGGGAACGACGCAAAGGTGATCGCCCGGTTGGTAGGTTTCGCCTTGCGCCAGTTCGACCTCGATATGCCGGGTCGAGCGCCCTTCGCCCACTTCGGTGTTCTTCAATTCGCGATTGGCGACCATCGTGACGGCGTGCGCCCCCACGCGCGAAGCGACGGTGTTGGCGGTGACGCTTTGGGTGACTTCGACCTTGTAGAGCGGCTCTGCGATCCCGGCAGCCTCGCCCGAAAGGTCGAGGTCGAAATGCTCGCCAAGCTGCGGCATCAGCGCATCGAGCCATGTGTGGAACTGGGTATCGACATCGCTGCGCGCATCTAGCTCGGTGGTGGGTACGATCCGCTTTGCGCCAAGCTCTCCCATACGGGCATCGATCAGTCGTGGCACGGCCTGGAATGTCGCCGCCCAGTCCGAATTTCCGCAGCCGAGCATCATGTAGGAAACGCCCGAAAGGTCAGGCGCAGCGCCGTCCTTGCCCTCGATCCAGTCGGCGAATTTTGCGGCGTTGTCGGGCGGCATTCCATTGTATGACGCACAGGCAATCGCGACCGCACCATCCTCGGGCAGCTTGCCGACATAGTCGTCGAGCGGGGCCATCTCGACCTCGAAGCCGTTGAACTCGCCCTTCTGCGCGACCTCTCGTGCGAAGCTCTCGCTTGATCCCAGGTTCGATCCGTAAAGGACCAGCAGCGGCGTGCCGTGCTTGGGAACCTTGGGTTCGGCGGGTTCGGTTGCTGCGTCGTCCGCATCTTCGGTCGCCTTACCGCCGCGCTCCGCGTCCTTGCGCATCCGCGCCTTGATCGTGAACTCGTCGGGCTTGATCGAGAGCGTTTCCTTGATGTCGAGCTTGTAGTCGGAATGATCGAACAGCTCGAACCGCTGGAGTATCATCGCAAGGACAAGGATCGATTCCTGAATGGCGAACTGCCGTCCGATGCAAGCGCGCTGTCCGTTGCCGAACGGCTTGTAGGCATGCGGCGGCCGCGCGGCCTCGGCCTCGGCAGTGAAGTTCTCCGGATCGAACACCTCCGGGTTCTCGCCCCACACCGATTTGTCGCGGTGGAGCGAAGGGATCAGGACGGTCGTGAACGTGCCCTTGGGGATCAGGTATTTGCCGCCCAGCACCTCGTCCTCGAATGGAGCAAGGCCGAAAGCGGGGGCGGTCGGCCACAGGCGCAGGGCCTCAAACAGGATAGCGCGGATGTAAGGCAGCTGGCCGATCTGCTTGAGGCTTGGCGGCTGGTCGATGTCGCGGCCCAGCACAGTGTCGACCTCAGCATAAGCGCGGGTGAGCACGTCGCGGTTCTTGAGCAGGTAGTAGAGCGTGAAGGACAACAGACCCGATGTCGTCTCGTGGCCCGCAATCAGGAAGGTGTTGATCTGGTAGCGGATGTTCTCATCCGACAGCCGCTCTCCTGTCAGCGGATCGCGGCCCGACAGCATGAAATCGAGCAGGTCTTCCGGCCCGTCGCCACCGCTGCGCTGGCGTTCGCGAATGATCTCATCGACGAGATTGTTCATGTATTTCGCATCGCGGTGAAGCTGTTTGACGGCGTCGCCCTTGAGCAGCTTTTCGCCTGGAATGCCGCGGATCTTCTGGGTCGTTTCCAGCGTGCGGGTGAGCGCGCGGATGAAGGGGTGGAAGTCCTCGCGGTAGAACGAATTGAACCGGTATCCGAAGCCGCAGACCCCGATCGTATCGAGCGTCAGGCGGATCATGTCCTTGGGCACGTCGATGACATCGTCCGAATTCATCCGCTCCCACTTCATGACCAGCTGGGTCGCGATATCGGTCATCATCGGAAGGTAGCTGCCCATCGCCTTCTGGCTGAAAGAGGGGAGCAGAATGTTGTGCGCTTTTGACCAGTTGGGCGCATCAGTGTCGCCGGTGAAGAGGCCATCGCCGCCGATCAGTCGCAGTCGCTTGAGCGGCCCGCGCACCGACTTGTCGAAGCGCTTCTCGTCGCACACTTCGGCGACCAGATCCGCGCCCGATATAATCACGATCGGCGTGCCCATCATATCGAGCTGGAAGATCGGGCCGTACTCTTCCGCAAGCTCCATAAGCGACTGGATCTGCTGGCTTGCATCCACCGTCAGAGCGTTGCCGATCAGCGGCTTGCCGGGAGGTTGCGGGATCGGTGTGAGCGTCGCGTTCGTGGCCATGGTTCGATGTCTGCCAGACAATTGCGAGAGTGAAAAGCCGCGATGGCATCCGCTCTGCCATCCGCTCTGCCATCCGCTCTGGACGCGCAGTCGCTTGCCGATTACGCCTGCGCCTGATGTTCCAGTTCCCTCGTTTCGCTTTCGACCCCCAAGCCGATGAGCTACGTTCACAGGTGCGCACCTTCCTCAAGGCCGAGCGCGCGTCGGGTGGCTTCGTGCCGCAGGCCGATTGCTGGGTCTCGGCAGCGGACCCGGAATTCAGTCGCAAGCTTGGCTCAAATGGCTGGCTCGGCATGACGTGGCCGAAGGAATATGGCGGGCATGCGCGGCCCATGGCGCACCGCTTCGTCGTGACCGAGGAATTGCTCGCAGCGGGCGCTCCGGTCGCGGCGCACTGGATCGCGGACCGCCAGACCGGCAGCCATATCCTGCAATACGGCACCGAAGAGCAGAAGCACGATATCCTGCCCCGCATCGCTGCGGGCGAGTGCTTTACCGCCATCGGGATGAGCGAGCCGCAGGCGGGATCGGACCTCGCAGCGATCAAGACGGCGGCTAGGCGCACGGATACAGGCTGGGTGCTGTCGGGTCGCAAGATCTGGTCGACCGGGGCGCATTTTTCGCATTACATGATCGTGCTCGCGCGCACGTCGCCTGCCGAGGGGCGCAACCGGCAGGTGGGCCTGTCGCAATTCCTGGTCGACCTCTCGCTTCCCGGCGTCGACATTTCAGGCATCCGCGATCTTGGCGGCACGCCTCACTTTAACGAGACGCTGTTCGAGGATGTCGAATTGCCTGCGGACGCGTTGCTCGGGATCGAAGGCAATGGCTGGGCGCAGTGCATGGGCGAGCTTGCACTAGAGCGTTCGGGGCCCGAGCGGTTCCTGACCTCGCTGATCGTGCTCGAAACTGCGATGCCGGTCATTGCACGTCATGCCGATGATCGCCGAGCTGGCGAGATCGGGTCAATCCTTGCGAATCTGCGCGTGCTGCGGCGTATGTCGCTCGGTGTGGCGGAGTTGCTTGAGCGCGGGGAATCGCCTGCGACTCTTGCCGCCGTGGTCAAGGAGATGGGCAATCGGCTTGAGAACGATGTCGTCGCAAAGCTTCGAGGCGTGCTGGCGGGTATCCCAAGGGCAGAGTGGCCGGATGAACTCGGGACGCTGTTGAGAGACGCGGTGCTGCATCTGCCGTCCAACACCTTGCGCGGCGGAACGACCGAGATCCTGCGCGGCATCATCGCCCGCGAAATGGGAATGCGGTAATGGCTGGCGGGATGGACGCAGGCGACCTGCAGATGATCGGCGAGGGGCTGGAGCGTATCCTTGCCGATACGCCGCTCGAAGCTATCGACCATGCGGGCGGGGTCGGAGACGAAATGAACGCCCTGTGGCAAACGCTTTACGAGAATGGCTACCCGCTCCTTTGCGCGAGCGAGGAGCATGGCGGAATGGGCGGTTCGCTCGCCGATGCCGCGTTCGTTGCGAGCATCACCGCGCGTCACGCGCTTGCGGCTCCTCTGGCTGATACGGTGCTCGCAATCGGAATCCTGTCGGCTTGCGGGATCGAGCCGCCGGTGTATCGCCTCGCGATTGCCGATCCGATCGATGAAGGCGCGCCGCTGGCTCATTCGACGCAGAGCGATGCGGTGCTAGTCCTCAAGGGTGGACGCTTACGACTTGAGCCACATTCTCCAGGGCAAGTGGAGCCGCTGAAAGGCGCGGAGGACGGTGCGGCGCCGCGCGGCTCGCGGATCGAGGCGATGGAGGACATCGCTGCGCCGAACTGGCTGACGGCAGAGGCTTTTCATGCGCTTGCCGCGCTTGTCCGGTCGGCGCAGATGGCGGGGGCCATGCAGGCGGTGCTCGACCTGACGCTGACCTATACAGGCGAGCGCGAGCAGTTCGGCAGGCCCTTGTCGAAGTTTCAGGCGATCCAGCATCACCTCTCCGACATCGCCTGCGAAACCGCTGCTTCCATCGCGGCGGTCGAGATCGCGAGCGATGCGCTGGCGGCTGATCCGCATTGCGGTGCGCGAACGATCGAGGAAATCGCGATTGCCAAAATCCGCTGCGGCCAGGCGGCGGCGCGGGTCGCTGCGGGAGCGCACCAGGCGCATGGCGCGATGGGATTCACCCGCGAATACAAGCTTGGCCGTTATACCCGCCGCCTGTGGCAATGGCAGGATGAGTTCGGCTCGGAAAGCGAGTGGGCAATCCGGCTTGGACGAGCAGTTCTGGCCGAGGATGAGCCTGCGCTCTGGCCCCGGATCAGCGCGCCGCTCTAACTGAAGACCAGCCCCATCGCCGTCCCGCCGAGCCAATAGACAAAGCCGGTGATGAGCGCGATCCCGATCAGGTTCAGCACCACGCCTCCGCGCGCCATCTGCCCGATGGTGACGGCGCCGGTGCCGAACACGATGGCATTGGGCGGCGTTCCGACAGGCAGCATGAACGCACAAGTCGCGGCGAGCGCTGCGGGCACGAGTAGGCCCATCGGCTCCATCCCGACACCAAGCGCCACGCCTCCCAGAACGGGAATCAACGTGGCCGATGTCGCGGTGTTGCTGGTGAGCTCTGTCAGGGACAGCACGATGGCCGTGACACTTGCGATCAGCAAGATGGCGGGCAGGGTGGTGAGCCCGGCGACTTGCGTTCCGAACCAGGAATCGAGCCCGGTTCCCGCGACCGCTCCGGCAAGGCTCAGACCTCCTCCGAAGAGCAACAACACTCCCCAAGGCAAGCCCTCTTCCGCGTCCTTCCAGTTCAGCACCATCTCGCCCGGTCGGCTGGTCGGCAGGAGGAACAGCGCCACGCCTGCGCCGATAGCGATAACCGCATCGTCGAGCACGCT
Organism: Erythrobacter sp. S158; assembly: GCF_057364915.1. NCBI lineage: Bacteria > Pseudomonadati > Pseudomonadota > Alphaproteobacteria > Sphingomonadales > Erythrobacteraceae > Erythrobacter > Erythrobacter sp. S158. The sequence continues at coordinate 432,606 of NZ_CP200279.1, forward strand.
GAGCACCGCGAGCATGCCTTCGGACAGCGGCAATTGTTCGAGCAGGGCGGGAACGATCCACAGGAAGGCGGCGCTTGCGAACACCCATGCCACACGCCGCTCGCCTGCATTCATCGAGCCCAGCTCTTCAACCTCGCGATCAATCAATTCCTTGCCGCCCGGTATCTCAGCAAGGTCGAAGCGGTAGAGAAACCGCGTCATGACGAACCAGCCGATAGCGATGAAGCTGACCGACAGCGGCAGGCCGAGCATCATCCACTCGGCAAATCCGATTGTGATGTCGAGCTGCTCACGCGCATATCCTGCGATGAAGGCATTGGGCGTGCTGCCCGTTAGCGTGGCGAGGCCCCCCATGCTCGAAGACCATGCGATTGAGAGCACCAGGCACACGCCGAAGGTCGCGATGTTGGCGTCGGCCTCGCCATCGACCGTACCTGCGACCGCGGCATTGGCGCTCACCAGCGAGAGCACCGAGATCGCAATCGGCACCATCATCAGCGTCGTGGCCGTGTTCGATACCCACATCGACAGGAACGCGGTCGCGATCATCATGCCGAGCACAATGCGGGTCGGCGAGACGCCCACGCGCTTGACTGTGAGCAAGGCAATACGTCGGTGCAGGCCCCATTTTTGCATGGCAATCGCGATCAGGAATCCGCCGAGAAACAGGAACACAATCGGGTTCGCATAAGCGCTGGTGGTCTCGCGAACGGTCCTCTCTGTCAGCGCAGGAACAAGCACGATGGGAAGCAGCGATGTGACCGCAAGCGGTGCGGCTTCGGAAATCCACCAGACCGCCATCAGAGTGGCGATGGCCGCGACAAAGCGCGCATCGCCCGACATCTCCGCCGAACCCAGCAGCGCGTAGACGAGAGCGGCGAGCGCAATGCCGAGCGCGCGATATATCCAAAGCAGTGAGGCTGGTCTTGCCCCATTCGCCGTGTCTGGACGGCTCACGAACCCGCCTGCCGCGACAGGATTTGCAACATGACTTCGTCAGCCCCGCCGCCAATCGAGCCCAACCGGCTGTCGCGATAGGAGCGCGCGACGGGCGAGTCCCACATGTAACCCATGCCGCCCCAGTACTGCAGGCAGGCATCGGACACCTCGCGGCTCAGTCGCCCGGCCTTCAGCTTCACCATAGTCGCAAGCCGCGTCACGTCCTCGCCCGCAATGTGCAGTTCCGCCGCGCGGTAGGTGAGGCTGCGCAACAATTCGACCTCGGTCTCCAGCTCTGCAAGTCGGAAAGCAACCGACTGGAAATCAAGCACGCTCTGACCGAAAAGCTTGCGACCCGCCGCATATTCGCGGGTCGCGGCGATCAGGTTTTCCATGCTGCGAAGCCCCGCTGCGCCTGCCCACAACCGTTCGATCTGGAACTGCGACATCTGGTAGGCGAAACCCTTGCCTTCCTCGCCGATGAGGTTCGCCTGAGGAACGCGCACGTCTTCGAAAAACACCTGCGTCGTGTCGGAGGAATGCATGCCTAGCTTCCTGAAGCGCGGCGCGGTGCTGATGCCGGGCATATCCATCGGCACGCAGATCAGCGACTTGTTGTGATGCACGCCGCCTTGGGGATCGGTGATCGCGAGCAGGCACATCCAGTCGGCCTGCGTGCCGTTGGTCGTCCACATCTTGGTGCCGTTGATGACGTAATCATCGCCATCCTTCCTCGCCGTGGTGCGGATGCCCGAGACGTCCGAACCAGCGCTGGGCTCAGACACGCCAAGGCACGCCACATAATCGCCGCTGATCGAAGGACGCAGGAACCGCTCGCGCACATCGTCATTGCCAAAGCGGGCGAGGGCAGGCGTCGCCATGTCGGTCTGCACCCCGATCGCCATCGGCAGCGCACCGCAATTGATCGTGCCGACCGTCTCGGCAAAGACGAGGCCGTATGAATAGTCGAGCCCTGCGCCGCCGAATTCCTCGGGCATGTTGATGCCGAGGAACCCCGCATCGCCCATTTTCTTAAAGAGCCTCTTGGCAGGGAAGATGCCCTCTTCCTCCCAAGCATCGACATGCGGGTTGATTTCGCGCTCGATAAACGATTCGAGCGAGGCCTTGAGAGCCTCGTGCTGCTCGGTGAATTGCATGGCTGATCCTGTCCCAAGTGTGCGTTTTGACCAGTCCTAATCAGCCCCGGCCCATGCAGCAACGCCCAGCGGCGGGAAGTGGAAAACACGGGCATCCCGCCGTGACGTTACGTCAGGTGGCGCTCTTGCGCACTTAAGCACTCAATACGGGTTCAAAAACGAAACTTATCCTTTAAGTGCTGCGTAGCTCGTGGCACATTGAACCGCAGAAAGTTTGAAGAGAGAGCACAGCTATGAACCTCGAATTCACCCCCGAAGAAGTGGCGTTCCGCAAAGAAGTCCGCGCCTTCATCGAAGAGAACCACCCCAAGCATCTCGAAGGCATGGGCAACCGCGAAGACATGTCGCCCGAAGACATGACCGCGTGGCACAAGATCCTCGGAAAGAAGGGCTGGTCAGCGCCCGCATGGCCGGTCGAATATGGCGGCACCGGCTGGACCGCGACGCAGCGTTATATCTGGTCGGAAGAGAATGCGCGCGTCGGCACCTTCATGCCGCTGCCCTTCGGCGTCTCGATGGTCGGCCCCGTGATCTACACTTTCGGCAATGACGAACAGAAGCAGCGCCACCTTCCCGGCATCCTGTCGGGTGATGTGTGGTGGTGTCAGGGCTATTCGGAGCCGGGCGCAGGGTCTGACCTCGCCAGCCTCAAGACCACTGCAGTGCGCGATGGTGACCATTACGTCATCAACGGCCAGAAGACCTGGACAACGCTTGCTCAGCACGCCGACTGGGGCTTTTTCCTGTGCCGCACCGATCCCGATGCCGCCAAGCCGCAGGAGGGCATCTCCTTCATTCTGATCGACATGAAGACGCCGGGTGTCGAAGTGAAGCCGATCAAGCTCATCGACGGCGGTTACGAGGTCAACGAGACCTGGCTCACCGATGTGCGGGTGCCGGTCGAAAACCTCGTGGGTCAGGAAAACATGGGCTGGACCTATGCGAAGTTCCTGCTCGCGCACGAACGTTCGGGCATCGCAGGCGTTGCACGCTCCAAGCGCGGCGTTGAAAAGCTGCGCGAAATTGCCGGTAGCGAAACGCTCGACGGCAAGCCGCTGATGAGCGACTTCGATTTCGCTCGCAAGGTCAGCCAGCTTGAGATTGACCTTGCAGCGCTCGAAATCACCGAACTGCGCACGCTTGCCGGTGAACAGGCGGGCAAGGGGCCCGGGCCGGAAAGCTCGATCCTCAAGATCAAGGGCACCGAGATCCAGCAGCGGCTAACCGAACTCACGCTTGAAGCGGTCGGTTCGTACGGAACTCCGATGTATGGTTCGATCGCGGATGCGAACTCGAACCAGTACCCGATCGGGCCTGATTACGCGCAGCACTCGGCTGCGACTTATTTCAACATGCGCAAGACATCGATCTACGGCGGATCGAACGAAATCCAGCGCAACATCATCACGAAAATGATCCTCGGCCTTTAAGGGACCGAGCGACACCAGAGAGGAACACACGTGGATTTCAACTTCACAGAAGAACAGGACATGGTGCGCGATGGATTGTCGCGCCTTGTTCGCGAAGAATACGGCTCGGAAACCCGCCGCGAAGTGATCGCGAGCGAGGCCGGATGGCGTCCCGAGATCTGGGCGCAGCTGGCAGAGCTTGGCATTCTTGGCATGCCGTTCAGCGAAGAAGATGGCGGCTTTGGCGGCGGTTCGATCGACGCGATGGTCGTGATGGAAGAATTCGGCAAGGGCCTCGTGGTCGAGCCGTTCGTGCCCACTGTCGTGTGCGCTGGCGGCTTCCTCAAACACGCCGGTACGGCGGCGCAGAAAGAAGAGCATATCGGCGGCATCGTTTCGGGTGAGCGGGTCTATGCCTTCGCCTATGCCGAGCCCAAGGGCCGGTACGATTACGCTGACCTTGAAACCACCGCGAAGAAGGACGGCGATGCTTACGTGCTCAATGGCCACAAGGCGGTCGTGATCGGCGCGCCGTGGGCAAGCCACCTTATCGTCACCGCCCGCACCGGCGGTGATCGCCGCGACAGCGAGGGTGTGTCGGTCTTCGTCGTCGACAAGAGCGCCGACGGCGTCGTCACCCGGGATTATGCGACCGTTGATGGACGCCGCGCTTCGGAAGTCTATTTCGAGAACGCGCAGGTGCCTGCCGACGCTCTGATCGGTGAAGAGGGCGCTGCCCTACCGCTGATCGAACGCGTCACCGACGAGGCCATCGCAGCACAATGCGCCGAAGCCTGCGGCGCGATGAAGGTCGCGAACGAAATCACGCTCGAATATTCGAAGCAGCGCAAGCAGTTCGGCGTGCCAATCGGCAAGTTCCAGGTACTTCAGCACCGCATGGTCGACATGTACACCGAGTATGAAAGCTCGGTCTCGATGACCTACCTTGCGACCCTGCGCCTCGACGCTGAAGAGCGTGAGCGCAAGCTTGCCGTGTCAGCCGCCAAGGTTCGCGTGGGTCAGGCGGCGCATCACGTTGGCCAAGAATCGATCCAGATCCACGGCGGCAACGGCATGACCGACGAATATGCGATCGGGCACTATTTCAAGCGCCTGACGATCTTCGACAACGAGTTCGGCAATATCGACCACCACATGAAGCGGCACGTGGCGCTGTCTTCTTAGAATCGGTCGCGACTGAAATCATGGCGGGCGGCTACCGTGAGGTGGCCGCCCGTTTGCTTTAGAAGTCGAGGCTCTTTAGAAATCCAGTCCCCACGCGCGGTAGGTCTGCTCAATGGCTGGAGTCATCGCCAGCGCAAGCTCTATCTCGCGGCGACCCTCGGCCTCCTCGCCCTGACGGACCTTGATGATCCCGCGAAGCAGGCGTGATGCGGTCAGGCCCGGCTGTGAGAGAAGCGCTGCGTCGACATCGGCCAGAGCCGCATCGAGGTTGCCCATCCGCAAGTGAGCCAGCGCGCGGCTGTCGAGCGCGGCGGCGGAATAGTCGCTCTTCTCGACCGCATCGATGCAGGACTGCATCCGCTCATCGTTGAGCACGTTCCAGATGCCCGCATTCCAGCACACCGAATTGAGCAGCGTTCCATCGCCTGGACGGCGGCGCACTTGCGCAGCGAGAATGTCGAGCCCTTCCTCGACCGATCCCGCCCAGCCAAGCGCGGTCGCCATCAGGTTCGCCTCATCTACCGGATCTTCGGCGAAGCTTGCAAAGTCCTCGGCTAGCGCAAGCGCTTCTTCGGTCTCTCCGAGCAGCGCAAGCACCTCTACCTGGTTCTCGTAGGTCGCGCCGTCGGGCTTGAGGTCTTCTGCGAGCTGCAGGTCGGCAAGCGAACCCTCGAGATCGCCCAATTGCCGGCGAAGCGACGCGCGGCGCAGGTAACGGTCGCGCGAAGCTTCGATTTCGATCGCTGCCTCGACGTCTTCGAGCGCGCCTGCATGATCGTAGACCCCGGCGCGGAAGGCCGCGCGGTTGAGGTACGGATTGCCTTCATCCTCGTCGGCTTCTGCGATGGCCTGCGCGTAGAAGGCTTCGTGCGCATCGAGCAGGGCGCGGTCCTCCCCGAAATATTCCCACAATTCGCGCACGCCGCCAGAGGTCTGCACCACCGGCAAGGCTCGGTCGAAACGAGCAAGAGCGCGGCGGGCGACCGGGATGTCTTCGGCAGGCAATTCTTCGGTCACGCTTCGCATGGACTGCGACAGGATGAAGCGGTCGCCTTCCAGCTTGGCCGTCGAGGACAACTCGACCCCGCCGATTGTTTGCGAGGATTCCTCGCTGCCTTCGAGCTCGAAGTCGGGACCGGTCGATGGCAGCTTCATCTCCAGCTCGGAAGCGAAGTAGATCGGGCCGTTGAGCTTAAGGGGAATGTCGCGCCATGCCGCCCGTGCGCGGTCGGTGTTGAAGCCGACGGCTTTGGCGGCCTGAGCGGGGGCGACGAGCTTGTATTCAATATCGTCGCGCCGCCATGGCGTCGTTCGAGCGCCGCGAGCGCTCACTCGGGCGACCCCTGTTTCGACGTCGTAGGATATCTCGTGATCCACCAATTGCGCTGGGCCAACGACGCCCGACACCGCGCGGTAGACCGCGCCTTCGCGCATGTCCTCGTCGCCTTGTTCCGCGACCGAGCGCCACTGCGCGCCGGCCGTGCCGCGAAACTCGATTTCGACGTTGAAAAGCGCAGGCAGGCGCACGCCGGATGAATGGTCAACTTCAAGCCGCACCAGCCGGTCGGGCGTCGCCTTCGCGCGCTCGTCCAGTTTGATCAGCTCAGCGCCCTCGTCGCGCAAGGGCAGGGCGTAGAAGAAGCGCGGGACCGCATCGATCGTGTCGATCCGCGTGCCAGAGGATGTGCCGTCGAGCCAGTAGTTCACCCCGTCGATCTCCGCGCGCACGATCATGTGGTCGAAATTGCCCGGCATGGGGGCAAGCTCGGGGACAGAATCGCCGCCTTGGCTCTTGACCAGCACGACTTCTGACGTGACGCCCAGCTCGCGCAGCATGGCGAGCAGCAGCACCGATTTCGCCTTGCAGTCGCCGAAGCGGTTTTCCCATGTCTCCTCGGGCGACTGGGGCAGGTAATTGCCGCCATCGAGGCCGTTCAGAAGGTAGCTGATATCGTCCTGCACCAGCTTCACCGCCATCGCGGCGCGGGTGAGTGGATCATCGCTCGCCTCGGCGATGCGCGCGACCTCGGCAGCCAGATCGCCTCCCGTCTCGATGCTGCCCTCGACCTTGTAATGCTTGGCCATGTTGGAGGAGACGGCCTGCCAATCGGCATAAGTCGACACCTGCATCAGCTCGCCAATGCGGAAGCGCGAGGGTGCATCGCCTGGAGTGGGGTCGACCTCGTTTACCGGAATGTCGACCGACCAGACATTGTAGCCGTCCACAAGCTGAGGCTCGCCCACCTCGGCGTCGCCCTTGCGAAGGCGGGCAACGGCCAAGTCTTCGGGCCAAGAGACGCTGATCCGGCCACTTCCAAGAGGGAAGGGATCGGCGATGATGCCCGATTGCCATTGCACGTTGTCGCCCATGGCCTGGTCGCTGGTAGTGACCGAATAGGCGAGGCGGATGATATCGCCCAACCGCGCGCCCGGCACGTTCATCGTCGCTGTCAGCGCGCCGTTCAACAGCCGCGATTCAAGCCCCTGTTCACGGCGGAGAACTTCGAAGCGCGTCTCACCTTCGAGCAGGTCGATCACCTCGTCATCGCGGATGATCTGGACCGCGTGAACGATGAGGTCACCCTTGTCCGGAAGCCAGTTGGCGGAAAGCGTACCGAACCGGGTCAGGGCTTGAGGGGAATCGACGGCAACGGCGGTGTCGCTATAGCGCCAGAGCTGCCCGCTCTCGATCCGGGCCTGCTGGTCGAGAAGCAGGATTGGCGTGCCTTCCTCGCGCGCTTCTGCATCGATTTCGCGTACATCGACCCAGTCGGGCCGATCGTCATACAGAACTTCATCACCGGCCAAGGCAGGTTGTGCCACGAGCGCTGTCGTGGCGAGGAGCGACCCCAAGTAACGCATTGAATTAGTGTCCCCGTTTGAATCCCGTCAGGCTTACGTAGAGCCTAGTCCTCGGCTCCTTGCAAGACGAAGCGCTGGACGCGGCGTCCGGTGTTGACTTCGCTGGTGTAGACATTGCCTTCGCTGTCAACATCGACGCTGTGCAGCCAGATGAACTGGCCGGGATAGCGGCCATTGCGTCCGAACCAGCCAACAACATTGTGCGTTTCGCGCAGAAGGATCCACACCCGGCCATTCATCATGTCGGCGACGTAGACGTAGGTTCCATCGGGACTGAATGCGACGTCGCTTGCGGTGCGCGTTCCTCCCGTGCCGTCGGCGATCACGACATCGCGGACGAACTCGGTTCCATCTTCGGTTTCGCGGAAGACTTGCAAGCGATTGTTGCGGCGGTCGCAGACATAGACGGTGTCGTCCGGACCTCTGACGACGCAATGGACAATGTCGCCAAAGCTGCGGCTTTCCGGGTTTGCGCCGCCATCGCCGGTGCTGGTCGCCTGGCTCTGGTCGAAGGGTTCGTCGCGCGTGCCGCCATCGGGATCCTCGGCATAGGCGCCGTAGAGCTCGTCAAAGGCGAGGTCGCCGTGGTCGAAAGCAATAATGCGCTTGTTGATATAGCCGTCGGCCACCAGCACGCTGTCACCATCGGCAGCGATGTCGGCAGGATTGCCGAGATATTCTTCGCTCGAATTGCCCTCAGTCGTCTGGCGGCGGCCGATCTGGCGGATGAACTCGCCATCGGCTGTGAAGTTCAGCACCACATGGTCACCATTGCCGTTGCCGCCGATCCAGACGGTGCCTTCCTTGTCGACATAAAGGCCGTGCACGTTGGCGGGCCATTGCTCGTCGCCTTCCTCGACCGCGTTGCGCCCGCTGCCCGTGACCGTGCTTTCACCCGGCGCAAGCTCTGTGCCTCCCCAACTGCGCAGGAGATTGCCCTCCTGGTCAAACTGCAAAACATGCGGCGGAGCGGTGCAACAGGCCTGAGTGATCGGCGGATCGGTGTCGCGCCCGATTTCCGTGGGGGCGAGCGAATTGGGGCGGGTGAGCACCCAGATCGTGTCGTCTTCGGCAATCGAGAGGCCGGGGATCTGCCCGAGGATCATGTCACCGGGCAGCTTGGGCCAGCTGGTGTCGACCTTGAAAGTGGGCATCTCGACGCTCTGGTCGACATGCTCGCTCTCCACATCGACCAGCGTGTCTGCCAGCGCAGGGCTCGCCAGACCGATCGCAGCGCCAAGCGCCGCCCGTGCCGAAAATCGCATCAGGCTAATCCTCTTCTCTCTATGCTCTCATGCCATCGATAATCTCGGGCAGCGCGGATGCATAGCGCGAAACGTCCTCGAGCATGCCGGTGCTGACGCGTGAATACTGGGTCCATTTGCCGTAGGCGCCGCGGATAGAGATGCCGCGCTCAGCCATGGCAGCCCGCACGGCGTCGGCATCGGGCACCTTCACGTAGACGAAGTTGGTCTGGGTCGGCAGCGCGGTGAGGCCCGCTTTGGCCACTGCGTCCATGATCATCTCGCGCCCTTCGAGCACCATCGCACGTGAACGGTCGAGAAAGCCGTGATCGTTGTAGCAGGCGATGGCAGCGGCAACGCCCGAGATATTACCACCAAAGCTCATCAGGTGGCCGCGAATGCGCTGGGCATTCTCTTCGCTCGTGATCGCATAGCCAACGCGCATTCCCGCCATGCCGTAGATCTTCGAGAATGTGCGGCACACGATCACGTCCTCGCCCGCGCGAACCAGATCGATCATAGTGTTGTCGTCGGGATTGTCGGTGAGCTCGTTATAGGCCTCGTCCACCAACAGCGTCGCTTTGCCTTTCACCTTGCTGGCAAAAGCGCGCAGGTCAGCTGCGGGGATCAGCACGCCGGTCGGGTTGTTGGGGTTACAGATCTGGATCAGCGAGGTTTCTTCGCTGACCCCCGCCTCCATCGCATCGAGGTCGAGGTTCATGTCGGTGGCCAGAGGCACGCGCACTGATTGCACGCCCTGCCGCTCTCCGTAAAGCAGCGTCGTATCCCAGAACAGTTCAGCGCCCAGCACCGAACCTTGCCGCCCCCATGCAAGCGCGATGGCGCACAGGATTTCGGTCGAGCCTGATCCGATCACCACCATCTGCGGAGAGACATTGTGCCGTTCAGCGATCATGTCGCGCAGGCGGCGCTGTCCGCGGTCTGCATAATAGCAGCCCATCTGCGCGCTCTCGTTCACCGCCTGGATCGCGGAAGGGGCGGGGCCATAGGGGTTCTCGTTGCGGCTCAAGAGCGCCTGTCCGTGCATCGGCCCAAAATCGGGCTCGGCCATCGGGGTCGTTGCGGTGGAGGCTACGGGAAGAGCGGAAAGCCCGGCTCCGATGGAGGCTCCTGCAAGGAAGGTGCGGCGATTGGCGTGCATGATTGGTCCCCTTTTCAACTGGCACTAGAACTTGGCGATCATCGTTACTCCGACGACAATGAGGTAGATTCCGAAGATGCGGCGAAGCACCTGCGGCGCGAGATTGTGAGCGACCGCAACTCCGAGCGGCGCGAAAATGATCGAGGTGACGATGATGCCGAGCGCGGCTGGCAGATTGACGTAGCCCAGCGACCCCCACGGCAATCCGACCTCTCCTAACCCAATGATGGCAAACCCGATTGCGCCGGGGATCGCGATGATCGCGCCCATGCCGGCAGCGGTCCCGATTGCGCGGTGGATAGGCGCGCCGCACACGGTCATGGTGAGCGTTGTCAGCGTCCCTCCGCCTATCCCGAGCAGCGCCGAAAACGCGCCGAGCGTGCCCGCAATCCCTGCGCGGGGAATGCCTGCGGGCATGCCAGCAAACATTGGCTCGGCAGCGCGCGCAGGCAGCAGGAAATAGAAAGCAAAGCCAAGCACGCCCACGCCAAAGATCATCGCTAGCTGAGCGCCTGAAACGAAGTCGGCGATCCACGCGCCTGCGAACGTGCCCAGCACCACCCACAGGGCCCAGCCCTTGAGTAGATCGAAATCGACCGAGTCTCGCGCGGCGTGGCTCATGGTCGAGCGGACCGATGTGAAGATGATTGTTGCAAGCGAGGTTCCGACCGCGACATGCGCCGTTTGTTCGGCAGACACACCCATCAGCGGGAGCAGGAAGACGAGGGCTGGGACAACGACGAAGCCGCCCCCGATGCCGAACAATCCGCCCGCGAAGCCAGCAGCCGCCCCTGCCAAAAGCAGTGCGGCCCCTGTCAATGCGAGATCAGATATGTCGCCCACCACCTCGAACATACGCGTGTTCAAGGATTCGCCAAGCGCTTTGTTGCAGCGCAGCAAAAATGGCGGACGGGCCCTACTTACCGGTCAGCCTTGTTTTCCAGTAGTCGGTGAAGAACAAGTCGTGCGGATCGCGCTGCGCGCGCAGATCCATGAAGTCGTCAAAGCGCGGCAGATTGTCGCGGTAATGCTTTGCCCAGAAAGGGAGGTTGTCACGCGGGATGAACTTGCCCCAGTGCAGACGGAACGGAATGTTGTTCTGCTTCAGGATGTCCCAATACTGGTCGAGGAAGCCCTCGTCGTCATTGGGAATACCGTCATTGTCGCGGTACCAGTACACGTCGATCCGCACAGCTCCTCGCGCATACTCGTCCGTGCCATCGCTGTAGCCCGGATGCATCCAGCCACGGGTGGGCGAGCCGCCATAAACCTCGGTCGAGAAATAGCCGGTGGCCTCTTCGCCGCCTTCCTCGAACATGGTCTGATAGATGTTCATCACCTCCTGCGTGCGGTCGATCGGCACCCAAATCTCGGTGAACTCGGTGCCGAGCAATTCGTCGCTGACGGTGTTGTCCATGCAAAGCGAGCGCCAATACCAGTCGTTGAATGTCGTCTCTTCCCCGCGCTCGGTCATCGGCTGGAAGATCGGCAGCAGCTTCGGAAAGACCGCGGTGATGACCGCGTTGAAGAAGGCAAGCACGGTCGCGATTGCCCCAGCGACAATCCCGGTCAGGCACCCGAGCAGGAAAGTCAGGAAGCGCGAGATCTCGCCCTTCTCGCTCTGCCGCAGTACGAATGCGAGGTTTTCAAGATAGGCGCAGGTCTTCTGCCAGATCAGCCCGATGATGCGTCCCGGATTGGTATTGCCCACCAGCACGAAGATGAGCGCACCGAGATATTGCTCGGTCTGGCCGCCATAGTCGGGCGTGAACTGCTGATAGGGCACGTTGTCGTCGGGGTTCTTCGGCGGATCGACCCGCTTCGCCTGCCACGTCTGGATGCGCTCTGCGCCCTTTTGCGGCCACCACACGACGCGCGTGTACTCCGTGTCCTTGAGGAACTGCTCTAGGCTAGGCTGGTCCGCGCTGCCCGAACCGAGGAAATCCATCGGCGCTTCTGAGCCCGAAAGAGGCGTCGTCTGCTCTGACCCTTCGACGTTGTACATCTTGATGAGTTGCATGCGGACCGCGACGACAATGCCCAGCAATCCTATCGAGGTCGCATAGGCGTGGAAGTGCTCATGCCCCTGCTCGATCCATTCGCAATTGCCAGTGCCGTCGACCACCTTGAAGGCAACGGCGTTGTCCCAGCCATAGCGAGTCGATCCGCCCGCCGATCCGGTGGCGGTAAACCCGGCAAGCGTTTGGTGCGTAATCCCGCCTAGCGTACTGACGGCCCAGCCTTGCTGGAAAATCTGGTAGAGCAGGCTGTTTTCCAAAGTCGAGACGCCGAACGGTTCCTGCGGGTCCCAGCCAAGATTGATACCCGGTCCTGCCTCGATCACGCCCTTGTCAGTATCGACCCATTTGAGATCGCGCATCTTGTCGAAGGCGATGTTGATCTCGCGCTTGCCATCCTTGGGCGGGGGCGGACTTTGCTGGAGCGTGCGATTGCGCGGATTGTCGCTGCTGGGATCGGTGTAGATGCTCCACGCGACCGAGTGCGTCGCACCGCGAGCACGGATCTGTACACCAGCCTCACGCGCATAATGGACAAGCGCAATCACCTGATCCTCGTTTGCAGGATGGAAGAAGCCGTCGCTGCCGACGGGAATGGGCGGTGTTGTCATGATATCGGCTCGGCTCCCCTGAAAATCGCGCCTGACCTATTCATGACAAGACTGCTCGATCCTTGAAAGGACTGAGACGACAGTTTCACTCATATTGAGGCAACACTTGCAAAAAATTCGCGAGGTTTGTCCGGGAAATCATCGGATTGAAGGTTGCATCTACCCGTCGCTACTGTGACAAAGGTGCACTTGCTTGGGAGGGCAGAGTCGGGGGATCACCCATTACTTGACGTTACCATACAAGTATCGCGGTCTGCGCATTGCTAGCCTTTGGGCGTAGTTTGCGCAGGCAGCAGACGGGATATCTGGGTGCGCATGGCGCTAAGGGCTTGCGTCGCTCGGATAAAAAGGCAAAGTTGCAGGCATCTCGTGGGGGGTATGAGATGACAAGATCAGGGCCGAAGTGGGGATTGGCTAATTCCCTGAGCCGGAATGTCGCGGGTTTCGCGCGCGTCTTCGCCGTGCTCGGGCTCATCGCAATCTATCCAGCAGCAACCGCATCGGGCAACGCGCAGTTCGAAGGCGTGGCCAGTTGCGCAGGTTCGACCTGCCATGGCCGTGCCGAAGGGAACGGCGCTGTAGTCAGGCAAGACGAGATCGCAACCTGGCAGGAGCCTTCCTCGCCAAGCGGCGCTCACAGCCGCGCCTATGCCGTGCTCGCCGGTCGTCGTGGCCAGCAGATTACCGCAACACTCGGCCTTGGTGATGCGACGCAGGCCAAGGAATGCCTTGGCTGCCACGCCACTTACGTTCCCTCCGCTCCTAAGGGTCCGCGCTTCCAGCTTTCCGATGGCGTCGGCTGCGAAAGCTGCCATGGCCCCGCAGGCGATGCGTGGCTGTCGAGCCACTATGCTCGCCCTGCAACGCATGCTTCGAACGTTGCCGACGGCCTTACTCCGCTCGAGCAGCCGCAGGTTCGCGCCAATGTCTGCCTGGATTGCCACTATGGTTCGACCAAGCCGGGGCAGTTTGTCACGCACTCGATGATGGCAGCGGGCCACCCGCGTGTCTCGTTCGAACTCGACCTGTTCAGCGCGCTTCAACAGCACCACAATATCGATGACGATTATGTCCAGCGTAAGCGCAAGCCCAACGCGGTGCGCTTCTGGGCGGTGGGTCAGGCCGAGGCGGTGCGCCGCGCAACTGGTCTCTTCGCCAATCCGAAGTTCGGCATGGAAGGCGTCTTCCCGCAGTATTACTTCCTCGATTGCCATTCGTGTCACCGCGAAATCCAGGACTCGAGCCAGCGCCGCCTGACGTTCGAGGAAAATCCAGGGCGTCCGATCCCGTTTGGCAATGCGCCGTTCAATGATGAGAGCATCATCATGCTGACCGCCGTTGCCGGGGCTTTGGTGCCGGGTCAGGCCGACGAATTCCGCGCAGCCAGCCGCAGCTTCCACGCAGCGATGGGCGGTAACGGCTCCGATCCGCGCGAGGCCGCGATTGCGCTGTCGCAGCGGGCAGGGGCGCTTTCCAATGCTCTGAGCCAGCGGGCCTATGCCAACGCCGACGCCTTCCGGGTGATCGGCATCATCGGCGACAACGCGATCCGCCCGCGCTTCACGGACTATTCCGGCTCGGTGCAGGCGGTGATGGCGATCGACACGCTTCTGAACGGCCTTGTCACCAATGGCCGCGTCACTTCCGGCGCGGCTGCCGGTATCCGCTCCGACATCAACAAGGCCTATGCTGCTGTGCAGGAGCCAAACGCTTACGACCCCGATAACTTCCGCGCGTCTCTGGCTTCGGCCATCGCAGCGATCCGCAGGTTGAGCTGACCATGGCGGGGGGATGGAAAGTTCTGGCAGGTGCACCGCTTCTGGTGCTGGCCGCCTGTGGCGGTGGGGACTCCGCTCCCGGAGGCGGGGGCACGGGCGGTAATCCGCCGCCACCTCCACCACCGCCGCCTCCACCGCAGGGGCAACTCTTCAACTTCCCAGCGCAGGAAAGCCTCTCGGTCGGCGAAGTTCAGCAGATCATCGCTCAGGCCGCAGGCGAGGCGAGCGCGCGCGGTATTCCATCGACGATCGCTGTCACTGACCGCGTTGGTAACGTGCTTGCCGTGTTCCAGATGGCAGGCGCACCGGGCACGACGCAGGTAAGCCTCAACCAGATCGGCGGCACGGCAGCACCGGGCGCAGGGATCGGCTTGCAGGGCGTCGATGTTCCTTCATCGGCGGCAGCCATCGCAAAAGCGGTGACGGGCGCCTATCTGTCGAGCGGCGGCAATGCGTTTTCGACCCGCACGGCCAGCCAGATCGTGCAAGAACACTTTCCGCCTGCCCCGACCACAGTGGGGCTTGAAAGCGGCCCGCTGTTCGGTGTGCAGTTCAGCCAGCTTCCGTGCTCAGACCTCAGCGAACGCTTTTCCGCATCGGGCGGGCCGGGGGCCTTTATCGGGCCCAAGCGTTCGCCGCTTGGCCTTGCAGCCGATTCAGGCGGGCTTCCGATCTACAAGAACGGCGTCATCGTCGGCGGGATCGGGGTAGAAGGCGATGGCAATTACGGCTTCGATGCCAACATCCTTGATGTCGACAACGATCCGGAAGAATTCGCAGCGCTCGCCGGGACGCAAGGTTTCGTCGCACCAGAGACGATCAGGGCCAACCGCATCAGCGTCGATGGAACAGCGCTCCGCTTTGTCGATGCGCGGTTTGACCAGCTTTCTCCGCTCCAGACCAACTTTGACGCGGTAAACGGTCCGGGCGGCGCGCTGATTTCTGTCGCTGGCTATACCGACGGCACAATTCGCGCAGGCACCGCATACGGCACAGAGGCAAGCGGCATCCGCGCCTCGACCCCTGCCGAATTTTCCAATCCCGACGCCTTTGTCCTGACCGACGGAAACGGCAACAACCGCTATCCGATCCGCGCCGGGACCGATGGCACTCTGGTTAGCCAGCCCCTGACGGCGAGCGAGGTTCGCGCGGTTCTCGAAGAAGCGTTCGTTGTCTTGAGCCGCGCTCGCGCACAGATCCGTCGCCCGCTCGACAGCCGGATGCAGGCGACGATCAGCGTGGTCGACACGAACGGCCAGATCCTCGGCATCGTTCGCAGCCCGGACGGACCGATTTTCGGCACCGACGTGTCGCTGCAAAAAGCGCGCACCGCAGCGCTTTTCTCGAACCCGATTGCCGCGCAGGACTTCTCGGCGGCTCCGCCCGAAGTGGCGGCAGTGGTGCAGCGGGTGCGCGATTTCCTTGGCGATCCCAATGCCCTGACCGGGACATTCGCCTTTGCAGACCGTTCGGGCGGCAACCTTGCGCGTCCCTATTTTCCTGACGGTGAAGTCGGCCCGATCGCAGGGCCCCTCTCGGTTGAGGATCCGCAAGAGTTCAGCCCGTTCGCGACTGGGCTTCAGCTGACGCTAGTTGCCGGAAACATCTTCCAGCACGCGGGCTTTATTGTGAGCAACGGGACACAGCCTGATACGCCGCGTGCCTGCACAGGGCTGCCCAACACTTCGCAAGGCACGCCGCGCATTTCCAACGGCATCCAGATATTCCCCGGCTCGGTCCCGATCTATCGCGGCGGCCAGCTGATTGGCGGTATCGGGGTTTCGGGCGACGGTATCGACCAGGATGACATGGTCAGCTTCCTCGGCCTTCACAATGCAGGGGTGCGTACCGGGTCGATCAACAACGCGCCCAACGACATCCGCGCGGACCGCATCGTCGTGAACGTCGCCGGGCGGCAAGTCCGGCTGCGCTACGTGAACTGCCCGTTCGCGCCGTTCCTCGATGATCCGACACAGAACGTATGTGAGGGGCTGTAACCATGTCGGCCTTCTCGCTTCTCCCGCTCGTTATCCTCTCGCAGCCAATGGCGCAGGACTCCGGTGGCGGCGTGCAGCAGGAGCAGCCGCCTGAGCCCGAACAGAGCCAGGGGCAGGAGCAGGATCACAATCGAAGCGTAGGCGAAGGCCTCAACACCACCGCGCGCGAAGAGGGTGAGGATCTCGACCGGCAAATCCTCGAAGGGCGCGAGCGTCCCGGCTTCAATGAAGAGCTTCCCGAAGAGGTAATACAGGTGAACGAGGGCGCCGTTCGTGCCCCGCCGCCGCAGGCTTTCGATCCCTCGCAGGTGCCGATCCCGGATCGCTGGCGTCTGATTGAATCGCTTGGCGTGGTCGAGGAAGACTTCTTCGACCCCTACGCGCAGAACACCTACAAGGGCGACCGGCCGATCTGCATTCCGACCGAGGACGAGCAGGAACGCCGCCGCCGCCTTCGCGAAGCGGCAGAGGCAGCGGGCGAAGAACCGCCCTATGGCAGTGCGCCGTGCGGAACGCCAAAGTTCCTCGGACTCAAATCGCCGGGCAAATGGTTCTTTGTCCTGAACGCGATCAGCGACACGGTTTACGAGCCGCGCACTTTCCCGATTCCCGTCGGCGTTCAGACGACCGAAGACCCGGACCGGCTCGACGTGTTCGGCAACGATTTCTCGACCGTGCTGTCACAGACTTTCATCGTCGGCGCAGCACTGCTCAAGGGTAACACAGCCTATCAGCCGCCATCGGTCGAATACCGCGTCACGCTTGCCTACAACGTGAACTATGTCGACGTGCCAGAGCGGCGCGTTCTGTTTGTTGAGCCGTCGAAGGGGACCGACCGTCTCGACCATTTTCTGGGCGTCCAGGAATTGTTCGTCGACTACCACTTCACCCCGCTCGACACCGATCGGTTTGACTTCATCTCGATCCGTGCCGGCATCCAGCCGTTTCAGGCCGATTTCCGCGGGTTCCTGTTCAACGATCAGCAGCTCGGCGTGCGCCTGTTCGGCAATCGCGACAACAACCGTTTCCAGTTCAACCTCGGCGCGTTCTGGCGGCTTGAGAAGGACACAAACAGCGGTCTGAACTCGGTCGTTCAGGAACCGCGCGACGATTTCGTCTTCATCGCCAACGCCTATCGTCAGGATTTCCTGATCCCGGCGCTGACCAGCCAGATCACCTTTGCCTATAATCGCAACCGCGAGGGCAACGATATCGAGATCGACGATAACGGCTTCCCGGTTCGCCCGGCGCTGCTCGGCGATATTCGCGGGCGCGATTACGACGTGTTCTACCTCGGCTACAACGTTGATGGCCGCATTGGGCGGATCAACATCACGGGCAGCGCCTATTGGGCGCTGGGTGAGGACCGCAACAACTTCTTCACTGGCGAAGAGGCCGACATCAACGCGCAGTTTGCTGCCGTAGAGCTAAGCTACGACCGCGACTGGGCGCGTTTCCGCCTGTCGGGCGCTTTCCAGAGCGGCGACAGCGATCCCTATGACGACACAGAGGGCGGGTTCGACGCGATCTTCGAAAACCCGGTCTTTGCAGGTGCTGACACCTCCTACTGGATCAGACAGACGATCCCGTTCGCAGGCGGAGGCCGCGCGGTTGCGGTCAATGGCCGCAACGGCATCCTCAACAACCTGCGCTCCTCTAAAGAGCAGGGGCAGTCGAACTTCAACAATCCGGGGCTGTGGCTGGTCGGCGTTGGCGCGGACTTTGACCTGACGCCGGAATTCCGCCTTAGCGCGAACGCAAATCACCTCTGGTTCGAAAATACGGCAACGCTTGAGGCACTGCGTGTCGAAGGATCGATCCCGAGCGAGATTGGCTATGACCTTTCGGCCTCGGCCATCTGGCGGCCCAAGGCCAACCAAAACATCGTTTTCCGCCTGTCGGGCGCAGCGCTCCTTTCGGGCGACGGGTTCAGGGACCTGTTCGACAATCTCGGCAACCAGGATGAGTATTACTCGATCCTCGCAAACGTGACGTTGACCTACTGATGCTTGGCAAACTCATCTCGCTTCGAGGCCTCATTTCACCTGCTCAGGCGCTTTTTGCGTTTGCCGTGATGGTGCTTGGCGTATCGGTATTCCAGTCGACCGGATTTGCGGCGGCAGAGGAAAAGCCGGTCTATCGCAATTACAAGGACGCAGGCGTGCTCGCGCCGCCCGCTCCTGCGCGGCAGTCGCAGGCCGAGGCCGATGCGAAGTCGATGGGCTGCAAGACCTGCCACAAGGCAAGCGATGCGGCGACGATGCACGAGACACCTGCTGTCGTGCTGGGCTGCACCGACTGCCACGGCGGTAACGCAGGCGTCGAAGGCAATCCCGCGCTGCCTTACGACCACCCCGATTATGCAGCCGCGCGCGATGCTGCACACGTCCTGCCCAAATATCCCGACAGCTGGCACGCCCCCTCATCGGCTAACCCCAAGCGCTCCTACGCGCTGCTCAACAAGGAATCGCCGGAGTTTGTGAAGTTCGTGAACCCCTCGGATTACCGAGTGGCGCGCGAGGCATGTGGATCTTGCCACATCCAGTCGATCGAAGCCGCCGAACGTTCGATCATGGCAACCGGCGCGATGCTGTGGGGTGGGGCGACCTACAACAACGGCATCTTGCCCTTCAAGAATTACATCCTTGGCGAAGCCTACACCCGCTCGGGCGACCCGGCGACGATCTCGGGTGTTGCCAATGTCATCTCCTCGCCCGGCTATGGCGAAGACGGCACGCTTTCCGAGGCTCAAGAGGCGCGCGGCGTGCTCGGCCAGCTTTATCCGCTGCCGACATGGCACGTGATCCCGCCTGCCGACGTCTTCCGCGTGTTCGAGCGTGGCGGACGCACAATCAACTCGCAATTCCCGGAGATCGGCCTGCCGAGCCCGACCGGCCTCATTCAGCGCCTCGAGGAGCCGGGCCGTCCCGACCTCAAGCAGTCGAATCGTGGTCCCGGCACCGGCCTTCGCGTTGCGATCCCGGCCTTGAACATTCACAAGACCCGCCTCAACGACCCGTTCACCTGGTTCATGGGGACGAACGACCAGCCGGGCGACTATCGCCACTCGGGCTGCGCGAGCTGCCACGTCGTCTATGCGAACGACCGTGAGCCGCGTCACAGCCTCACTTACGCGCAATATGGCCGCGACGGGCAGACGCAGACGGTCGACCCCTGCATCAACCCGGTTGCCAACGCCAACGCCGCCGCTGCTGCCCAGTGCTATTCGCGAGAGAGTGCTGGCTACGGCGGGCGCATTCCTGGCGAAGGCTATGACGGTAACGGCCACGGGGATGACCATGGCGGCGACTACACCGACGGCCACGGCGCGCTGAAGGGGCCAGGCGACGATCCCTATGGCGACGGCCACGACGCGCATTCGGACGAGCCCAAGCGTGAGAGCGGTCACCCGATCCGCCACGTCTTCACCCGCTCGATCCCGACCGCGCAGTGCATGAACTGCCACATGCACCAGCCCAACATCTTCCTGAACTCGTATCTCGGCTACACGATGTGGGATTACGAGAGTGATGCGCCCTTCATGTGGTCCGGCCCGGAAAACACCACCCCGCGCCCGCACGGCATGAGCGACGAGGATTACGAGGCATTCTACAAAGAACAACGCTTCCCCACCGCCGAGGAAGTGCGCGCCATCATGGATCGCAACCCTGAAGGCGCTGCCGCTCGCGGGATGTGGGCAAACCTCGATTTCCTGCGCAACGTCTATGAGCTGAACCCGGAGCTCGAGCACACCCAGTTTGCCGACTATCACGGCCACGGCTGGAACTTCCGCGGCATCTTCAAGCGCGACCGCGAAGGCAATCTGCTCGATGCCGAAGGCAACATCCTGCGCCCCGGCGATCCGGAAACCGACAGCGCTGAGGAATTTGCCTACCACCAGGATCGCTGGCGTCAGCGCTGGCGCAAGGATGGCGAGGAATTGTTCGTCGAGGTTGAGAAGAACCCGGCTGAAAACGACACCAACAATCCCGGCGTCGCGGTCCACATGATGTCGATCCACGCCGAGGCTGGGATGCAGTGTGTCGACTGTCACTTCGAACAGGACACCCACGGCAACGGCCTCATCTACGGCGAAGTCGCCAACGCGATCGAGATCGGGTGCAAGGATTGCCACGGCACCGCCGATGCATATCCGACACTTCGCACCAGCGGTCCTGCCGCGCCGCCCGAAGGCCACAACCTTGCTCTCCTTCGCAACCCGGACGGCCAGCGCCGGTTCGAATGGAAAGAGGACGACAAGGGCCACCGCATCCTGATCCAGCGCAGCCTCGTCGATCCCGAACTCGAATGGCAGGTCAGCCTCACCAAGGACTCGGTCAATCCCGAGCTTCCGGCCTGCGACAACGAAGGCAGCACCTCGAACGGTGCATGCTTCAACGACCGCTCGGCCCGCTCGAAGCTGATGAGCAAATATGGCGGCGAAACCGGCCGCTATGAATTCGGCCCCGGTATCGCCGAGGAAGACCGCGCTCACCGCGATCCGGAAATGGCATGCTTCACCTGCCACCTTTCCTGGACGACATCGTGCGGCGGCTGTCACCTGCCGATCGAGGCAAACTGGAAGACCAAGTCGCACCGCTACGAAGGTGGCGAGACGCGAAACTTTGCGACCTACAACCCGCAGGTTGCGCGCGACCAGATGTTCCAGCTTGGCGTGCACCAGACGACCAAGGGCAACCAGACCGCTCCGATCCGGTCGTCTTCGGCGCTGATCCTGTCCTCGACCAACATCAACCGCGAGCGCATCTACGTGCAGCAGCCGCCGATCAGCGCGGTCGGCTTCTCTTCGCAAGCCTTCGCGCCGCACTTCCCGCACACGGTCCGGTTGAACGAGACCAAGACCTGCACCGATTGTCACCTCTCACAGGCAGAGGACAACAATGCGATCATGGCGCAGCTGCTGCTGCTGGGCACGAATTACGTCAACTTTGTCGGGATGCATGCCTTCACCGGCCTCGAAGGCGGCATCAACGCCATTCGTGTCACCGAATATGACGAGCCACAAGCAGTGCTCGGTTCGTACCTCCACCGTTATTCGTATCCCGACTATTGGCGCCGCCACGTCGAGGACAACGGGCGTGAGCTCAAGAACTGGGTGCGCGGCGAAGCGTTCGATGATGATTATTCGGGCGAGACCAAGCCGTTTGAGGAATTCGTCAACGTCCACGAAGGCACGCGCGACCGCGTCGGCTGCCTTCAGATGCGCGGCGAATATCTGTTCGTCGCCGAAGGGCGGGGCGGTTTCCGCGCCTATGACATCGCCTCGATCGGGAACAAGGGCATCTCGGAACGCATCATTACCGCGCCGTTCTCGCCGCTCGGCCACGATACCCATGTCGACACCGAAGACGCGACCTGCATGGCGGTTGCTACCAACCAGCCAATCGCGCCTGAGCGCAACACCGCCCAGATGCGCGAAGTCAATCAGGAGCAGGCGTTTAGCCCGGTCTATGACTACGCATTCATCACTGACAGCGTCGAAGGCCTGATCGCGGTCGACGTCAACACGCTGGCCGACGGCGAATTCCGCGACAACTTCTTCGAGCGCGCGATCTTCCCCGATGGCTCAGATGCGTGGAACCCGGACGGTGTTCTGACCGGCGCCAAGCACATTACGCTCGCAGGCGATTATGCCTACATCACTGCAGATGCAGGGCTGGTCGTGGTCTACCTTCCCAAGGATATCGCCGATGATCCGGCGACCGCCTGGCGCGATGAGTGCGAAGTCGATCCCGAAAACCCGGCAGAAAGCTGCCTCGCCCCGCGCGTAACCAAGGTCATCCCGATGACCGACGCGCGTGCGACGACGATCCAGTTCCGTTATCTTTGGGTGACCGATGCGGAAGGCCTCAAGGTCTTCGACGTGACCAAGATGGATGATCCTGTCGCGGTCCCCGAAGCGACCTATCCGATTGCCGATGCCCGCCGCATCTACGTCGCACGCACCTATGCCTATGTCGCGGCGAAGGGCGACGGATTGATGATCTTCAACGTGACCAACCCGCGTGCGCCCAAGCTTTACCAGCAGGTAACGCTCGACGGGACGCTCAACGATGCAGAGGATGTTGTGGTCGGTTCGACCAATGCCTCACTCTTCGCTTACGTCGCGGACGGGGTGAACGGGATGAAGGTGCTCCAACTGACCTCGCCCGACAGCCAGCGCAACTTCTACGGCTTCAGTCCGGCGCCGATGCCCGAACTCATTGCCTATGCGAAGACACCATCGCCTGCGATTGCGCTTTCCAAGGGCCTCGACCGCGACCGCGCGGTGGATGAGACCGGCGGCCAGATGGCAGTGTTCGGACGGCTCGGCTCGCGGCCCTTCACGCGCGAGGAGATGGAGAAGCTCTTCATCACCCGCTCGGGCGTGCCGTACCGCGTGACTGACGAGGTCGACATGAGCCGCTGGGTCGGGCGCAACAGCGTTTGGCGCCGCAGCGCTGGCATGGACGCCGAGCCCGAAGAGACGGACGAGATCGCTTACAGCTCACGCTGAGTTAGGGCGGGCGGATTACGCTCCCCCTCACTTCAACTTTCCTACAAGGGGCCGCTCGCACTAGGGTGCGGGCGGCTCTTTGATTTGGTGGTTGGCTTTGTCGGAAGATTGCGCGCGCCGGGCGCGAACTTGGAAAGTCACACGTCCTACAAGTGCAAGCGCGTTCTGGAATGCCCGCAAACCCCGGTTTCGCGCGATTTTCGAGCTACTGGGCGGGGCGAGCACGTTTTTCCAAACGCACCCCCTGCGTGGTCCACTCGCTTGCAGATTAGGTGGGTGCCGAGGGCCTAGACGCGCTCGGCGAACAGGCCCTTCATCATCGGCTTCAGGTGCTCCTCGAAGCGAGCGAGCGTCTGCCAATGGCCGACGGGTTGAAAGTGCGAGACGAACTCGCCACCGCGCCACAGGTGGAGCGAATAGAAGGGTGGCTCTGCTGCGACGATCGGGCGGCTGTCCGCGACCTCGGCATCCATCGGCCTTAGGTCGAGTGCGACCGCCGGCGCGACGGCCGGTGTGACGCTCAAAGGAATGCCTTCGACCACCGAGTGCAGAGGACGGTGGAGGTGCCCTGCCTGGATCGAGATGATCTGGTCATGACCCTTCACGGTGTCATGGAAGCGCTTGAACCAGGCCTCGCCGGGCTTGGGGTCCATCCAGTCGATCCCTGCTACCACCGGTGGGTGGTGCATGAAGATGACTGTTGGCGTATCGGGATGCGCGGCAAGCTCTTTGGCGAGCCAGGCAGCGCGCACCTCGCAAAAGGCGCCGCCATGGCGGCCCGGCTCGAACGAATCGAGACAGAGCACCCGGAGAGCATTGCCCGCTCCATCGTCGCAATCGATCGCGAATTGCGCAAACCCATCGGCCGTGGGACAGTCGGGGAAGGCCTTGAGCAGCTCATCGCGCGAATCGTGATTGCCCGGGATCACATGGACCGGAAAGGGGCACTCAGCGACAAGCTCGCGAATACGGGCGTAGCTGTCTGGCTGCCCGCCGTCGGTGAGGTCGCCTGAAAGGATCAGCATGTCGGGCAGGATCTTCTGGTTCAGCAGATGTCCCAAGACATTGCGAAACCGCACGAAGTTGAATTCGTTCTCTCCCGCCTCCGGCTCAAAGCCGACATGCGTATCGGTGATCTGTGCTATCAGCACACCGCGTTTCTCGCTCTCCATTCTTAGCGTCTTAGACTGCTCAAGATTGCTGCGACATTATCGTTAGCACCATTTCCGGGCATATCTGGATGATCTTCGGGCCGCCAGGGAGAGGTTGGCGTGTGATAGCCGTGGCACATCGCGCAGGTCGAGGGCACGATTTCCTCGGTCTTTGCTGCGGTTTCGCCAAGGTGGCAATCGCGGCAGCTTTCAAGGTCCGGGATCAGCAGATCGGTCGCTTCGTTCGAGGTGCTGGTCGCATGGCACTCGGTACATTCGAGCGAATTGCCGGCTGCGTCTTCCTCATGCGCAGAGTGATAGAACGCACCGTGCATCAGGAAGCGGTTGGGCAGGTTGACCGGCGTCAGGTCGCGCCTGCCATCGGTCATGGTCGGAATGTGGCACTCGCCGCAGACCCCGTCTCGCTCCAGAGCGCGGTTGATCGCGATGTAGAGCCCCATGGGACGGCCAAAGTTCGAGTAGTAACGCCCCCCACGCGCAAACTGCCCCGGACGACCGCGCCCGCTCACGATATCGCCGCGCGGACCGCGGTCCATAGTGGCAAGGTCGGCCATCAGGTCATCGACATTGCCGTGGCGCAGGGTTCGGAAAGCGGGGCCAGCGCGGTCGAAGACGAGGCTGTGACATGCCTCACACGAATCCTCCATGACGACCGGCTTGTAGTCGCCAAGGTCCTCAATCCGGCGCTTTGAAAGGCCAGACTGCTTGAGGTTCTTGAGATCGGCCTGCGACCACTTCACGTTGCCCAGGGTTCCGATGGCAGCATCAGTAAGCCCGCCCTCGCGCATAATGTCGCGTTCCGCGTCACTCCAGTCCGAGTGGCAGTCGCTGCATTCGAGCGGCGCACCATACTTGCCGAGGCTGATCGCCATCCGCGCAACGCCGCCTTGCTCGTCCATGTGTTCGTCATGCGTGAACTTGAGACCGCTCATTTCGACCGGCTCGGTGTCGAGCGACACGCGCACTGGCTTGTCCGAGAAGTGCGCGGTGTAGATCAGCGGACGGAATTGCGGGTGCTTGTCGCCAAAGTCGTTGGCGTTGCCGAAACTGACGTCGGTCAGCCGCGCGTCGAGATCGTCGTGGCAGTCAGAGCAGAATTGCTGGTCCCAGAACTGGTGCTCTTCGGCGGCGAGATCGACTGGTCCCTCATGCTCGGAATGGCATGAGACGCAGCCAAGCGGGCCTTCCTTGCCGAGCGTTTCGGCAATCGACCACTGGATCGCATCGCCGGTGCTTAGAGGCGCCATGCCTTCGCGAAGGCGCGGCATCTCGGCGTGATCGCCAAGGCCAAGTTCTTCGTGGCACGACAGGCAGGTTTCGTCCTGGACCGAGACGAAGGGCGTCGCGTGGCAGGCTTCGCAATTGTCTTCGAGGTGCGCGTGCTCAACGCTCATCCCGCCCGAGATCCAGGCGGCGTCGAACTTGGTTGCGCCCACGACGTCTTTGTCCATCGGGTCGTTTTCGGGCGGCGTGCTTGCAAGGTTGGTGACGATAGGAACCGCGAGCAGGAGGCCCAGGATCGCGACCGTGAAGCCCCATGCCATCGTGCGCTTGCTGGGCAGGGCGGCGGCAAGTGCGAAGGAGGACAGCGCGTCGCCTGCTGCCTCGTCCTTCTCGACCTGCTTGATGATGATCTGGACCGGGCCGTCACCTTCGCGCGAGATCGCGAGGCGCGCAGAGCCGACAGACACTTCGGCCCCGACATTGGGATCAATGGTCCCTTCCTTGACCGAGCGGCCGTCCAGCCCGAATTCGAGCCCACCGAGCGACTCCGCGCTCAGCATTCCGCCGCCCGCATCGGCAAGGCGCACGTGGCGTTGCTCAACCGCGAGGTCGGCCAGGTGAATATCGCTTTCCGCTGCGCGGCCGACGACAAGTTCGGACTTGCCGACTTCACGGTCGCGGACAATCTCGCGGCCCGAAGCGGTGATGTCGATGGTGCGGATCAGGAATGCCATGACGCCAGCCTCACCAGTAGTAGAACACGCTCACGACATGCGCGAGCAGTGCGGCGAGCAGGGCAATCGTCGCCGGAATATGGATGAAGAGCCACACCTCAAGCAGCGCCCTGATGCGCAGGTGGCGGCGGATCTGGCCGAGCTGGTCGGCACGTTTGACGAGCAGCGCATGGACGCGCTCTTCAGCCTCGCTCCCGCTCTCGGAAATGCGAGCGAGGGCGCGGTTGGTCTTGCAGCCCGGATAGGTTCCGGTGAGCCGGCCCCATGCCCCGCCATAAAACACGTCCTGTTCGAGCGCGGCGATGACGAGGTCGGTCTGCTCACGACCCAGCGGCTGCGCTGCGCTTTCAAGTTGGCGGTCGAGCGCGGTCAAAGCATCGAGCATCTCTGCACGCGTCATCTCCTTGCGGTTGGACGAAAGCGTGGAGGGCAAGGTGGCGTAGGCGATGACCCCGTAGATGCCGCTGATGATGACCAGCAGCATCAGGAAATAGGCGAGCGTGTGGACGTTCCACCCGATCTGGAACCCGGTGTGGAGCGTGCCGACCACGATCAACGCAAGGCCGAGGTAAACATGCGCACTGGTCCACGCCTTCAGGCTCCACTGGCCGGTCGTGATCTTGCGTTTGCGGATGCCGAGCAGCGAGAGCCAGACGATCAGCAGCAGCCCGATCGTGCCAAGCGTGTAGCCATACCAGCTGCCGCCATTCGGGCGCGGTTCCTGGTCGATCATCGCGTAACCGAGCCCAGTCACGATGCACAGCATGAGCGCGATCCAGAGCCAGCGGAAACGCCGGTGCTTCAAGAAGCTGACATGATCGGCGTTGCGCCGACGCTCGTCCTGTTTGAAACGGTTGCCTGCCACGCTCGCCATCAGTCTTCGACGTCCTCTGTAATCTTGGCAAAGGTGAGGAACTTGTCAGGCGCCACGCGGATGGCAGCACCGGTCGGGCAGGCGCGCACGCAGGCGGGACCTCCGTCGATGCCAGCGCACATATCGCACTTGATCGCCTTCTTCGCGAGGTCGGGGTCGCCGTGAGACTTGCGCCACGAATACGATGCTTCGCCAGGACCAGGGCCGCTGCCGAAGAACAGCCAGCTGAGCAGCGATGGCTTCTTGGGTGGCACCGGATCCATGCGGATCACGCCGTAAGGGCAATTGCTCTTGCAGTTGCCGCAGCCGATGCAGGTTTCCGCATTGATCGAGACCTCACCATCGGGACCGCGCTGGATCGCGTTGGGTGGGCAGTCGGCCATGCAGTGCGGGTGTTCGCAGTGACGGCATGACGTCGGAACGTGGAGATGAGCAAAACTCTTGCCCGCCTCACGGTCGAGCCGCGAGAGCCCTTCATGCGCGTCGGCACAGGCCCGCTCGCAATTGTCGCAGCCGATGCACAGCTTCTCGTCGATGAGGAGCGCGTCGGTTGCCTCGCCGATGCCTTGTTCGGACAGGAACTTGGCAGTTTCGGTGTAAAGTTCGAGCGCGTTGTCGACGCTGTCTTTCTGGCTTTCGATGAAGTCGGTAGTGCGCCGGCGATCCGCCATCACGTCGAGCGCTCGTTCACGCAACTGCGGCTTCTTGTCGAGCAGTTCGAGGAAGCCGTCGCCCGGTAGGCGGATGACCTCAGACTTCACCGATGCCTTGACCGTTGCTGTGCGTTTTGAGCCGTCGATCACAGCCATTTCGCCGAAGAACGTGCCCGCGGGCAGATAGGACAGGAAGATCTGGCGATCGCCGATCGCCTTCTCGACCAGCATTGAACCGAAACGCAGGATGAAAAGGTCCTTGTCGTCGTCGCCTTCCTGGATAACGATCTGGCCCGCGCGCACTTCCTCTGTCTGCGCGCTGGCGACCAGAGGAGCGATGTCGTCAGGCGTTAGGCCCGATCCGAACATCTGCAGGATCTGGCGCTCGATCGAGATGCGTTTCACAGTCTCGTTCGCTTCGGGCGAGGAACCGATCAGCTTGAGCGCAGCCTTGCGCGACAGTTCGACCACCACAGTTTCTTCCGCAGCGCGGATCGTCGAACCGCGGCGGCGGCCCGAAATCAGACCGACCTCACCAAAGATCGACCCTTGGCCGATCGGCACGGTGATCGAGGGATCGTTCGGGTCGACCTCAACCGCCACGCTGCCTTGCGCGATAGCGAATAGCGAAGAGCCTTGTTCGTTGCGGCGGAAGATCACTTCGCCCGGCGCAAAGGCCGTGCAAGTGGAATCGAGCATGAGCTCACGCATCTGCAGCGTCGATAGACCTTTGAAGATGTCGACGTTCTTCTGGTAAACCTCGAGCCAGTGATCGACCGGCTTGTTGCCGGGAAGGCCAGCAAAGACTTCCTCTAGCAGCGGTTCGTCGGCAGGTTTGGGCGATTCGCCGGTCGCGAGATATTCGACGACGTCGTAGCCCTGGTTCATGCAGTGCTTGATCAGCGGATAGCCCGCCAGCGCCCCGATCACGAAGATGCCTGGCTTGGTCGATTCAAACACCGGCGAGAGGATCGGAAACGCACTGCGGTCTTCGCTGGTGAATTCGACGCCCATCGCCTCGATGAACTTGCGTGGCGGTTGCGAGCCGATGCGCGCAATGATCGTATTGCAGGGAATGGTTTCCTGACCGGTCTCGGTCTCCAGCAACATCTCCCCATCGCGCACCTCGGCAGGCGAAGTCTTGAAGCGAATTTGCAGCTTGCCATCGTCATGCGCGGCCTGAAGCAGGTCGGCGTTACGCTGCTTTGCCTTTGCAAAGTCGGTGCCACGGTTGAGGATGGTGACGGTGTTGCCGAGAGCTTCTTCCGACAGCCCGAGCGCGTTCTCGATCCCTGCATCGCCCGTACCCACGACGGTGATATGCGTGTCATGGAAGTCAGCGGGATCGTCGAGCTGCGAGGTGATCATCGGGTGATCAGCCCCCGGGCAGCGTAGCTTATTGGGGTTACCCTGAGTACCGATGCCCAAGATGATGGTCTTCGCGCGGAATGTCGCCCCGGCTTTTGTCTTGAGCGTGAAGTCGCCTTTCTCGCCCGAAACTTCGACCACTTCGGCGTTGTATTCGACATTGACGCCCATCTCGGCGACCTGGCGATCCCAGGTGTCGAGAATGAATTCGCGCTTTCCTTCGTCGAATTCCATGCCGGCGTGCGCGCCCTCCTCGTACCCGCCAGCGCGCAGCTGGAGGTTCGAGGGCGTCGCCATGACGTGCTTGCCCTTCTGGTATTTGTAGATCGTGTCCGAGAGGTGGTCGGTCTTTTCCAAGAGGACGTGCGACAGGCCGCGCTTGGCAGCCTGACCAGCGGCGCTCATCCCGGCAGGACCGGAGCCAATAATGGCGACTTCATACAAGTCTGACAATCTACCCCCCCCTTTGGATAGATCAAATCCCAGTGCCACCATAAGGAAAGTGGCCCCCAATGCCAGAGTCAATTGCCGTTTTCTGCACCGCTTGCTAGTGAATTTCTTATGTGATCCGATGCAAATAGCGCGATTGAAGGGATTTATAGCATTATGTCTGGGGGTAAGGCGGGCTGGGTCCTGCTAGGTGGTGCGGCTGTGCTTGCGGCCGGTTCGATTGGTTATAACGTTATTGGCAGCGGTGAACCCGAGGCTGAGACCGTCGCTACGGCTGATACTGGCCCGTCGATGGAAGACCTTCGCGCCGCAGCAAACGCGTCGAGCGACGATGCAGGGCCGTGGAGCGAGCTCGCCTTTGCGCATTTTCAACGCAACGAATTCGGCGATGCCGTGAGCGCCTATGAACGCGCGGTCGAGATTGACGACAGCGCCGCTTCATTGTGGTCGGCACTTGGAGAAGCGCGGGTCATGGCGGTGGATGCAGCGAGTGCCGCTGCCGATCCGTTGCCTCAGATTGCACTCGATGCTTTTGAAAAGGCCCTTGAACTCGACCCATCCGATCCACGCTCGCGTTACTTCCTTGCCGTGAAGAAGGATATCGACGGGGATCATCAGGGTGCGATTACCGACTGGCTTGCGCTTCTTTCCGACACGCCTCCGGGCGCTCCTTGGGAATCGGACGTGGTGCGAACAATCCAGCAGGTCGGTGCAATCAACGACATTGCCGTCGACCAGCGTCTGGCAACGGTGATGGAAACCCGCGCGGCGCAGACCCCGATGCTTCCCGGTTCGGGCGCGGCGGCTGGGCCGGCAGCATCGGCCAACATTCGCGGCCCCTCGGCACAGCAGGTTGTCGAAGCGAGCCGCATGCCTCCGGGGGAACAGCTCACGATGGCCGAGGGCATGGTGGCGAGGCTCGAAAGCCGGCTCGAAAGCGAGCCCACCAATGTCGATGGCTGGGTAATGCTGATGCGCAGCCGGATGACTTTGGGTGAGCCCGACGCGGCACGCGCTGCGCTCGATTCCGCTATTGCGGCGAACCCTTCGCGGGCCGGAGAATTGCGCGCCGCAGCAGAACAACTGGGCGTGCGGTGACGGGCTGGGGGCCTATAACCGTCATGAAAAAGGGGCGCCTCCGTGCAAGGAGACGCCCCTTTTTCTTGGCTTGAAGCGAGCGGCTTAGACGACGCCGAATGCGAGCATTGCGTCTGCGACCTTCTTGAAGCCCGCGATGTTTGCGCCCTTCACGTAGTCGACGTAACCACCGTCCTGCTCACCATATTCGGTGCACTTTTCGTGAATGCCCGACATGAGATCTGTGAGCATTTCACCGAGGCGCTCGTGGTTCCAGCTGATGCGCTCGGAGTTCTGGCTCATCTCGAGGCCGGAGACGGCAACGCCGCCTGCATTGGCCGCCTTACCGGGGCCGTACAAGATTTTGGCGTCATGGAAGACCTTCACGCCTTCGAGCGTCGTAGGCATGTTCGCGCCTTCCGACACGCCTTTGCAGCCATTGCTCACGAGCGCCTTGGCCTCGTCTTCGTTGAGCTCATTCTGCGTTGCGCATGGAAGGGCTAGGTCAGCGGCGATGTTCCACGGACGACCTTCGTGGAAGGTCGCACTCTTGAACTCATCGACATACTCGCTGATCCGGCCACGCTTGACCGTCTTGAGATGTTTGACCCAGTCGATCTTCTCCTGGTCGATGCCATCAGGATCGTGGATGAAGCCGCCCGAATCCGACAGGGTAAGAACCTTGCCGCCCAGCTGAGTGATCTTTTCGGCAGCGTGCGTTGCCACATTGCCCGAACCCGAAATGACGGCGGTGTGCCCTTCGACATCCTTTCCCTGGTGCTTGAGCATATTCTGCAGGAAATAGACCGCGCCGTAGCCGGTCGCTTCGGGACGCATCTGCGAGCCGCCATATTCCTGGCCCTTGCCCGTCAAAACGCCTTCCCAGCGATTGGTAATGCGCTTGTACTGGCCGAACATGTAGCCGATCTCGCGACCACCAACGCCGATGTCACCCGCGGGAACGTCGGTGTCAGGCCCGATGTGGCGGTAAAGCTCGGTCATGAAGCTCTGGCAGAAGCGCATCACTTCGGCGTCCGACTTGCCCTTCGGATTGAAGTTCGCGCCGCCCTTACCGCCGCCCATGGGCAGGCCGGTCAGCGAGTTTTTGAAGGTCTGCTCAAACGCGAGGAACTTCAGAACGCTTTCGGTCACGCTCGGGTGGAAACGAATGCCGCCCTTGTAAGGGCCGATCGCGTTGTTGTTCTGAACGCGCCAGCCACGCTGGACTCGGATGTTGTGATTGTCGTCTTCCCAGCAGACGCGGAACGACACGATGCGATCCGGTTCTGCGATACGGCGCAAGATCTGCGCTTCGTGATATTCGACCTTGTCTTCCATAAACTCGAAGATGTCCTGTGCAACTTCATGCACTGCCTGGACAAATTCGGGCTGTCCCGGATTACGCTTTTTCACGCCTTCCATGAACTGTTCGAGATTTACGTGATCAGTAACGGCCATTGCTTTCTCCCCCCACTAGGAAACACGCGACCTATCAAACTATGTTCTTTTTGTTGCGCCCTTGTATCTGCGTAAAGTCCTGAATGCGCAAGGGGCTTGGGAGCGAATGTTCCGAAGTGAACGCAAAAAGGGGGTGGGGTTGCAAAGAGCCGCTTGGCCCCTGTAGGTGCGGTGCTTCCAATAATGGCACCCGCGAAAGGTTGCCGAACCAAGGTTGCACATGACCAGCGAAAGCGCTGACGCCTCTTCTACCGGAAATTATCCGATTGATCCGCCGATCATCGAACTTCCCATTTCAACCCATGACAGCGGTTTTTATGACGGCTTCAGCCGTGAAGTGACGATCCCGGGCAAGATCATTGTCTCGCTGATCATCATGTGGGCGATCTTCTTCCCTGTCAGTGCGATGGAGACGCTGCAGGTTGCCAATTCGACGATTATCTCTTCTTTCAGCGCCTGGTACGTCTACCTCGTGGCCGCTCTGATCGTGGTGTGTGGAGCGCTCGCGCTGGTGCCTCAAACGGGCTCGCTGCGGATTGGCGGGCCGGACGAGAAACCGGAGTTCTCGCGCTTCTCTTGGTTCTCAATGCTGTTCGGGGCAGGGATCGGTATTGGGATGCTGACCTATTCGACGGGAGAACCGCTCGCACATTTTGCGAACAACCCCGACATCATTCGCGGAAGCATCGAGGCAGGCACAGCCGAAGCCGTGCGGCCAGCTTACATGTGGACCTTCCTGCACTGGGGTTTCGGCGCATGGTGCACCTACGCGCTTGTCGGGCTGGCAATTGGATATGTCGCACATCGGCGCGGTCTGCCTCTAACGATCCGTTCGAGCCTTGCGCCCATTTTCGGCAAGTCGATGTCGGGCATTGCGGGCCATGTCGTCGATATCGTCGCGGTGGTCGCCACAATCCTGGGCGTTGCGGTTACGATGGGGCTGGGCGTGCAGCAATTCGTTGCAGGGCTCTACCGGGTCGGAATGGGTGACTGGCTGATGGTTGAAGCGGGCGACGGCAGCGGGCTAACTGCTTCGGCTGTTGCCATCGTGACCGCGCTCTTGGTGCTTGTCGGCGCATCCACGTTAAGCGCGCTGTCAGGAGTTGGGCGCGGAATCAAATGGCTTTCCAACATCAATATGGCCTTGTCGTTTGGTTTGCTGGCATTGTTCGCGACCGTCGGCGTCGGGCTGGGCGGGTTGGAGCTGCTGGCCCTTGGAATCTGGGATTATATCGTCACGCTTCCGGCCAACTCGCTGACCCTGTTCACAAGCGATGGCAGCGCAGCTGGGGATGCACTCGTGCAATGGCAGCTCGACTGGTCGGTCTTCTATTGGGCGTGGTGGATCGCCTTTGCGCCCTTCGTCGGAATGTTCATCGCCCGCATCTCGCGCGGGCGCACGATCCGTGAATACGTGCTGGGCGTGGCTCTGGTGCCGTCGCTGATGTGCTTCTTGTGGATGGCGCTTGCTGGCGGGACGGCGATCGAGCTGGAGCTCAGCGGACAGGCCGGTGGGCAAATCCTTGAAACGGGTATTTCCGATCAACTCTATGCAACTCTTGCGGTGCTCCTCAGCCCGGGAGTGGCATTAATCGTATCGGGTCTCGTGGTGGTTCTCTTGATGACCTACCTCATTACCTCGGCGGACAGCGCGATCCTGATCGTGAACACGATCAACGGCGCCGGGGATGACGAGGGCGCTCGCCGCTATCACATCATCTTCTGGGGCATGGCGCTCGCTTTCGTAGTCGGCTCAATGCTCATTCTTGGCGGTATCGAGGCGATCCGTATCACGATGATCATCGGCGCATTGCCTTTCTCGATCGTAGTCGTGGCGATGTGCGTAAGCATCATCAAGGCGGTCGTATTCGACCTCATCCGCAAACGGCACGGCGTTCCGACGACTGCCGAGGCGTGCGAAAGCTGGGCTGGCTAAGTAACAGTTTTCACGAGGACTTTGCTTTTCACTCGGCGAATAACCAGTAAAAAGTTATATTTTCTGCACTTTTCTTGAGTTATTTGCGGGGCCCCACGCACCTTTGCAAATATAAAATAAGTTGATCTTCGCTCCATTTGAGTGACGAAGAGTTATATTTGCAAATTGCGTT
The DNA here is from genome assembly GCF_057364915.1 of Erythrobacter sp. S158. NCBI lineage: Bacteria > Pseudomonadati > Pseudomonadota > Alphaproteobacteria > Sphingomonadales > Erythrobacteraceae > Erythrobacter > Erythrobacter sp. S158. The sequence goes on from NZ_CP200279.1 coordinate 466,603, forward strand.
TTTATCCATTTCTGTGTGGTTATTCTGCAACAAGCATCCGCAGCTTCTGCAAAACACACCTGACCCGGTGGTCAGACACGGTTCGGGTTGATACCCGACCCTCACACGCGCGCCGTTACTTTCATGAGCGCGCGGGTTTGCTTGATCCTGCTGATGCGTCCCACGCATCGCGCAAACAACAAAAACCTTAAAGGGGTTCAGAATGAGAAAACAAATTGCTGGCGCGTCGATGGGCGCGCTTGCGGTCGCACTCGCAGCGCCAGTCGCCGCGCAGGAACAGGCTCCGGCCCCTGCGCAAGCAGAACGCCAGGGCGGCGTTCGCACTATCGTCGTCACCGCGCAGCGTCGCAGCGAAGACCTGCAGGACGTGCCGGTTTCTGTCTCGGCCATCGGCGCACAGGAGCTTGAGGAGCTCAACATCGACACGTTCGAAGATTACCTCGAACAGATCCCGTCCGTGACCGCAGGCGGTAACGGCCCGGGCCAGAGCACGATCTACATTCGTGGTCTTGCCTCGACCACGCCGAATATCACGGTGGCAGGTGTCGCAGGTCTCGCGCCGAACGTTGCGCTCTACCTCAACGATCAGCCGCTTTCGCAGCCAGGGCGCAACCTCGACGTCTACGCTGCTGACCTTGAGCGTATTGAAGTTCTGTCGGGCCCGCAGGGCACGCTTTTCGGTGCGAGCTCTCAGGCAGGCGTTGTTCGCCTCATCACCAACAAGCCCGACTTAAACGGCTTCTCGGTCAATGGTTCTGCTGGCGTCTCGTTCACCAAGGGCGGCGAGAGCAGCTATCAGGGTGAAGTTACGGTCAACGTGCCGGTCACCGACACCTTCGCGCTGCGCGGGGTGGTCTATCTCGACGACCAGGGCGGCTACATCGACAACGTCCAGGGCACGCGCGATCTTACGGAAAGCGCTCGCTTCCGCCCTGAAGGCTTCGTGCGCGAAAACGGCGTTCCGGTGAACGCCAACCGCGCCGGTTTCCAGTCGACCTCCGACCTTTCCGGCGTCACCTTCCTCGAAACCAACAACGCCGGGCTTGTTGAAGACGACTTCAACGACACCCAGTATGCCGGTTTCCGCATCAGCGGCCTCTGGGAAGTCACACCTGACTGGACCGTCAACGTCTCGCACCAGCGCCAGAGCCTTGAATCGGACGGCGTATTCTTCGCCGATCCGGAACTTGGCGGTCTCGACGATCTGGAGATCGAGCGTTTCGAAGAAGATCGCCTCGAAGACGATTTCTCGAACACCAGCTGGACTGTCGAAGGTCGCATCGCGATGCTCGACGTGATCTATACGGGCGCATACACCGACCGCGAAAGCGACCAGCGTGCGGACTACACCGACTACCTGTTCGCAGGTCAGTACCTGCCGTACTACATCTGTGACGGATCGGTGAGCTATCCGGGTTCCGCTGATCCCAGCGGCACATGTCAGCCGCCCAACCTTTACATCAATTCGTTCTCCAAGACCGAGGTGTTCACGCAGGAACTGCGTCTGAGCACGCCGGATGACTGGCGTGTTCGCTTCCAGGGCGGCGGCTTCTATTCAGACCTCAGCCTCGAAGAGCGCGTCGACTTCGCCTATCCGGGCAATGTCGCAGCGGCACCGTTCGGTCCGTTCAAAACCAACTTCCCGCAGATGACTGGTTTCGTCTCGGATCCGGGTCCATTCCCGGCTGACACGATCTTCCGCAACGACATTCGCCGCACCGACGAACAATTCGGCATCTTCGGCGAAGTCAGCTTCGACATCGTGCCCGACCTGCTTACGGCAACCTTCGGTGCGCGTTACTATGACGTCGAGGTCGATTTCGAAGGAAGCGCGAACGGATCGTTCTGCAACAGCTTCAGCGCGGAAGACCAGAACGCCTTCGGCACCGATATCAGCGACCTCTATAACGGCGACGGCGTGTTCAACTTCATCGGTTCGTGCGATCCGGCTTTGCGCCAGACGTTCGACCTGAACGACACGCTTGAGGACATCCAGAACGCGGGGCTGAGCGCAGGCCAGGCACAGCAGGTCTTCAACGCCATTCGCGCGCCTGACACGGCATCGACCAGCGGTACGATCTTCAAGGGTACGGTCACGCTGACCCCGACCCCCGATCTGTTGTTCTACGCGACTTACTCGGAAGGCTTCCGTCCGGGTCTGCTCAACCGTCCGGGCGGCGCAGTCGCTCCGGGTACGGGTTTCGTGGTGCCGTTCGAAGTCGATACCGACGAGGTGAAGAACTACGAGCTTGGCTGGAAGATGGACCTCATCGATGGCCAGTTCCGTTTCAACGGTTCGGCCTTCTTCGTGGACATTTCGAACCTGCAGACGCAGATTTTCGATCCCTCGATCACCAACCTCTTCTTCTCGTCGAACGCGGCGGATGCAGAGATTTACGGGATCGAAGCGGACTTCGTGATTGCGCCGTTCTCGACACCGGGTTTGACGATTGCAGGCGCATTCTCGATCCTGGACACCGAGATCACCGACGTGCTCATCCCGACCACCGATGTGATCGAGGGCGAGGAACTGGCATACGCGCCGGGCTTCCAGGGCAACCTGCGCGCTCGGTATGAGTGGGATGTTTCTGACGAGCTGACGGCCTACATTCAGCCGCAGGTTTCCTACTCGGCCTCGAAGTTCACCGACATCATCGAGATCAACAAGATCGAGCTCAATTCCTACACTTTGTTCGACCTTTCGGTCGGCGTGAAGGCAGAGCAGTGGGGCTTCGAGATTTTCGGTGAGAACCTGAGCGACGAACGCGCCGAGATCTCAGGCATCTTCGGCAACGATCGCGAACGCATCATCACAAACCGTCCGCTGACGGTGGGTGCACGGGTGACGTTCAACTACTGAACGAAAGCGATCCAGCAATAGGCGGCGGGGGTGAACGGACTGTTCACTCCCGCCGTTTGCTGTGTAACAGGCGGGCATTATGAGCTCACGCGACGAACAGCTTAAGACTGCGCAGACCGCGCTGCAGGCAGGCCGCTTTGCCGAGGGACTGGCGCATGTCGAGGGGGTGCTGTCGGGAGACGCGGCTGATGGCGAAGCGCTCTACATAGCGGCAGTTGCGTGCCGTTACCTGAAGCGGTTCGATGATGCGTCGACGTATCTCCAGCGGCTCCACGCCGCGATGCCCGAGTATGGGCGCGCTTGGCAGGAGGAAGGCCACCTTGCGCTTGCGCGTGGCGATGCGAACGCGGCGCTGACTGCGTTCGCGCAGGCAACCCGGTTCAATTCTGCGCTCGAAGCAAGCTGGCGCGAGCAGGCGCGGCTGGCAGGCCAATTGGGGCGCGATGATGATGCCGTGGCCGCAAAGGCCCAGCTTGAGCGATTGCGTTCCCTGCCGCGCGAATTGGTAGCGGTGACCAACCATTTGCACGAAGGGCGCTTGCTGCGGGCAGAGGAAATCTGCCGGCACTTCCTTCGCCAGAACCCGCGAAACGCTGAGGGCATGCGACTGCTCGCGCGCATTGGGATTGAGCTTGGCGTGCTCGACGATGCGGAGTTCCTGCTCGAGACTGCAGTGACCTTCGAGCCCGAGAACATCCAGCTTCGCCTTGATTTTATCGACGTTCTGCGCCGCAAGCAGAAGTTCGAACGCGCCTGCGAAGAGGCGGAGGCGCTCTACCAGCGCGACCCGGACAACGCCTTGTTCCAGTCACGGCTTGCGATCGAGAGTATGCAGGCTGGCGAGTACGAGCGCGCCTTTGAATTGTTCGACAAGGTGCTTGAAAAGCTGCCGCGCGACCACTCGACCCTGACGAGCAAGGGGCACGCGCTCAAGACCATGGGCAAGCAAGACGAAGCAGTCGCAAGCTACCGCGCCGCCTTCGCGGTGCGCCCCGATCACGGCGATGCCTATTACGCGCTCGCCAATCTCAAGACCTATCGCTTCACCGACGGTGAGATTGACGCGATGCGCGAGCAGGCGGCGCGCGGCGATCTGGCTTTCATGGACCGCGTTCACATCGCCTTCGCACTCGGCAAGGCTTTGGAAGATCGCGGCGAATACGAAGCGAGCTTCAAGCACTACGATGAAGGCAATGCGCTGAAGCGCGCACAGACCCGCTACAGCGCCCAAGGAATGAGCGAGGAACTGGCGCGGCAGAAAGAGTTCTGCACTGCCGGCCTGTTCGAGAGACTTGCGGGTGTCGGCCACGATGCACCCGATCCGATCTTCATACTCGGCCTTCCGCGCGCAGGCTCAACGCTGCTCGAACAGATCCTCGCAAGCCATTCGATGATCGACGGGACGCTCGAGCTGCCCGATATCCTCGCGCTTGCTCACCGCCTGAGAGGTCGAAAGGCGGGCGCTCCGCTTTATCCCGCCAATCTGCACGATCTGAGCGCCGAGGACTTTGCCAAGTTCGGCAAGCAATTCATCGAGAACACCCGCGTCCATCGTCAGGGTGCGCCGTTCTTCATCGACAAGATGCCGAACAACTTCCGGCATATCGGGCTGATCCATCTGATCTTGCCCAATGCGAAGATCATCGATGCGCGGCGCGCGCCGATGGATTGCTGCTTTTCCGGTTTCAAGCAGCTTTTCGCACAGGGGCAGGAGTTCACCTACGGGCTATACGAGATTGGCCGGTACTATGCCGATTATGTCGACCTGATGGATCATTGGGACAAGGTGCTTCCCGGCAAGGTCCTGCGCGTCCAGCACGAGGATGTGCTTGACGATCTCGAAGGGCAGACGCGGGCGATGCTCGACTTCCTCGAAGTGCCGTTTGAGAAACAATGCCTCGCCTTCCACAAGACCGAGCGCGCCGTACGCACCGCTTCGAGCGAGCAGGTGCGCGAACCGATCAACCGAAAGGGGCAGGGCGCGTGGAAGCCGTTTGAGCCGTGGCTCGATCCGCTCAAGGAAGCGCTCGGCGACCTCGCCTAGGCCATCCGTGCGCCGTTGGGCACCTGCCTGTCTGGCGCAGCGAGAACGATTGCACCTTCCGCATCCGGGAAGCCTAAGACCAGCACCTCGGACATGAACGGGCCAATCTGGCGCGGCGGAAAGTTCACCACCGCCATGACGGTGCGACCCACCAACTCATCGGGCGAATAGTGATCCGTGATCTGCGCTGAGCTTTTCTTCACGCCGATCTCCTCGCCGAAATCGACCCAAAGCTTGATCGCGGGTTTGCGCGCCTCGGGGAAGGGCTCGGCTGCAGTCACGGTGCCCGCGCGGATATCGACCGCCATGAAGTCGTCAAAGCTGATCGTGTCCACCATCGTTCCCCTTTTACAAGCTCGCGCCCATCAGATAGATTGCGGATAGCAACTCAAGAGCGCTCGGGGAAATCAAGTTATGGCAAGTTTCATCCTCAATGGGGAGCCGGTAACAATCGATGCCGATCCCGCGATGCCGATCCTTTGGGTCGTGCGCGAAAAGGCAGGGCTTGCCGGCACGAAGTTTGGCTGCGGCATCGCACAATGCGGCGCTTGCACCGTGCATCTCGATGGTCAGCCGGTGCGTTCGTGCTCGACACCCATCTCTCAAGCAGAGGGCCGCGAAGTCACCACTATCGAAGGTGTTGCCGGACCTGAGGGTGAGCTCTCCGTGATCCAGAAAGCCTGGATCAGTGAGCAGGTCCCGCAATGTGGCTATTGCCAGTCGGGCCAGATCATGAGCGCGACGGCCCTGCTGCGCGACAACCCGAACCCGAGCGATGAAGACATCGATATGGCCATGCGCGGCAATATCTGCCGCTGCGGCACCTACACCCGCATCCGCCGCGCTATCAAAGTCGCCGCCGGGCAAGCTCAACCCCGCAACGAGGAGGCATAAGCCATGAACGACATGTCTCCTGAAAAGAAAGAACGCTCGCGCCTCGCCAAGTGGAGCCGCCGCGGATTCATCGGTGCTGGCGTGCTTGCGGGCGGCGGCCTGCTGATCGGTATCGGCGTTCGTCCCGGCAATCCGATTGGCAAGCTTTCTTCCAAGGTCGCCCCCGGCGCGGATGAGCAGCTGGTCAACAGCTGGGTGAAGATCGACACCAACAACATCGTCACCGCCATCGTCCCGCACTGCGAGATGGGGCAGGGCGCTCACTCGGTGCTCGCGCAGATGCTCGCGGACGAGCTTGATGCGGACTGGAGCAAGGTCAACGTCATGCAGGCGCCGACCGATGGCTCCTACATCGTGACCGACACGGCGCGCATGTTCGTCGCACCGTTCACGATGAACGCCGCCGACTGGATTGAGCCGACCTGGAATGGCTTGTTTACCCAGATCGGTCGCCTCGCTGACGCGCTTATCACTGGCGGTTCGTCCTCGATCCGCACGACGGGTCAGTACCAGATGCGCGTCGCTGGTGCGGCAGCGCGCAAGATGCTGGTCGGAGCAGCTTCCGATGAATGGGGCGTGCCCGCAAGCGAGATCGAAACACGCGACAGCACGCTGATCCACGAGGCAAGCGGCAGGCAGGCAAGCTATGCCGACTTCGCAACCGCTGCGGCAGAGCAGCCCATGGATCAGACGCCTGAGCTTAAGTCACCCGACCAATATCGTCTGATTGGCAAGAGCAAGGCGCGCACCGACATTCCGGCCAAGGTCGACGGCACCGCCAAGTTCGGCATCGACGCTGCCCCCGAGGGTGTGGACTACGCCTATGCGGCAAGCGTTCGCCCGCCCGTGCCCGGTACGCGCGTCGCAAGCATGGACGCGTCAAAGGCCCAGACCATGGGCGGGGTGCTTCAGGTCCTCAATATGGGTGATTTCGTCGCAGTGGTCGCCGACAGCTACTGGCAGGCGCAGCAGGCGCTGGGTCAGATCGACGTCACCTGGACAAAGTCTGAAAGCCCGATCCGCTCAACACAGGACCAGTTCGCAGCCTATGCCAAGGCTATCGACGACGCCGGGGCGACCGGCGGCGAGGAAGCGGCTGCCAAAGGCGATGTGCAGACCGCTCTCGGCAACGCCGCCACTGTGATCGAGGCCGAATACAAGGCGCCCTATCTCGCGCATGCACCGATGGAGCCGATCAACTGCACTGCGCAGGTTACGGACGGCAAATGCGACGTCTGGACCAGCACGCAGGTTCCGTTGATGGTCCGCTCTGCGCTGTCTGATGCGCTCGGCATTTCGAAGGACGATATCACCGTCCATCATCCTTATCTGGGCGGTTCGTTCGGGCGGCGACTTGAGGCGGTCTATGCGGTGATGGCAGCACGGGTTGCGCAGGCGACCGGCTATCCGGTCAAGTCGATCTGGAGCCGCGAAGAAGATACCCAGAAGGCGCTCTATCGTCCGGCTGAATTGAGCCGCTTTAAGGGCGGGCTTGATGAAAGCGGCGCGCTGGTTGCCTATGACAACATCTTCACCCAGCGCCACGATCCGGCTGAAGCCAGCGTACCGGGTATCTACGAAATCCCCAACACCAGCGTCCGCGTCGCAGAAGCGCCTTTGCACTTACCCTTCGCGGCATGGCGCTCGGTCGACCATTCGCAGCACGGCTTCTTCATCGAGAGTTTCATCGATGAGGCAGCGCATGCGACTGGCAAGGACCCGATGGATTATCGTCTCGCGATGGTTTCCGGCTCGCCGCGCCATGTGGCCGTGCTCGAAAAGCTTCGCGAGATGAGCGGTTGGGATGAACCGCGCTCCGAGGGGACGGCGAAAGGCGTCGCAATCGTTGAAAGTTTCGGCACGATCGTTGCCGAGGTGATCGAGATCGACATGAGCTCAGGGAAGCCAAAAATGCTCAATGCGTGGGCGGTTTGCGACGCGGGCTATGTCGTCAATCCGGATGGGTTTGCGAACCAGATTGAGGGCGGGATCGTCTTTGGCCTGACCGCTGCGATGTATGGTGAACTCGATCTAGAGGACGGGGCAATCGTCCAGAGCAATTTCCACGATTACAAGATGCTGCGCATCGACGAGACACCCAACATTGAAGTCGCGGTGATCAATAGCGGGCTTGTCCCGATTGGCGGTGCGGGCGAACCCGGTCTTCCTCCGGCAGCGCCTGCCCTGACCAACGCGATATTCGCAGCCACGGGCAAGCGCCTGCGCGAACTGCCGATTGCCAAGCAGTTTGCCTGACCGAAGGGCGTGAGGGATGAGCATTCGCGCATTGGGCGCATCGGGGCTTGCAATCCTCATCGCCAGCGCCAGCGGCGCATCGGAAACAGAGCCTCCTGCGAGTTTCGATCCAAGCGATGTGGCGTTTGGCCGCGAGGTCTTCGATATGTGCGACGGGTGTCACACGGTCGAGCCGGGCGGGACCTCCGCTGCGGGGCCCAACCTGCTCGGCGTAGTCGGGCGAAGGGCAGGCAGACTTGAGGGATATCTCTTCACCGAAGCGCTGGCTTCCTCCGAGATCACCTGGGACGCCGCTCATCTCGATGCCTATCTGGCCGATCCCGAAGGCTATGTGCCGGGCACCGATATGGAGCGCGGCACGGTGAGGGAACCCGAGTTTCGACGCGCGCTGATTGCCTACCTCTCAAATCTGAATGAAGCGGCGTCGGAGCCAACTGCGACCGAGACAGGCGAGTAGTTGCCTTGGACCTGAAGCACGTCTGCCAATTCCTCGCCGATGCCACTCGCGCGGGAAAGAACTGCGTCCTTGTCACGGTGGTCGCGGTCGAAGGGTCGTCGATGCGCAATCCGGGCACGATCATGGGCGTTGCCGAGGATGGCACCTACGCCGGTTCCTTATCCGGAGGCTGCATCGAGAATGCGGTGGTCGCCGAAGCGCGCGAGGTCTTTACTAGTGGCGACGCTCGGATCGTGCGCTTTGGCGCCGGGTCACCCTATCTCGACATCAAGCTTCCATGCGGTGGAGGGTTGGATCTCCACTTTCAGCCTTTGAAGGACGCTGAGCTTTCAAAACAATGCCTCAGTTCCATCGCGGAGCGCGCTCCCTTCTCCATCGCTCTTGGCACCGATGGGGCAAGGCACGTGGGAGAATGGTTGCCACCGACCTTCGATGCCAACGTCGGCATGGCAGCGTTTGGCCATTGGCCCGAGCCGCTGTTGCAGATCATCGGTCACGGTGCGGGCGTCGAGGCTCTGGCCGTGCTCGGGCGGACACATGGCTGTTCGACGCGGATATTGACGCCGGACGAGCGGATCGTTTCTGGCTTGCGCGAGAAGGGCATCGAAGCGCTGCTGCTTGAGCGTACGAGCCAGACGGAACTCCTAAAAAGCGATTTGTGGACCGCGACGATCTTCCTCTTCCACGACCACGATTGGGAGATCGAGCTGATGGAGCGCGCTCTCACGCAGCCGCATTTCTATCTGGGCGCGATGGGTGGTAGAAAAGCGCATGCATTTCGTAGTGAAGCCCTCGCCGCACGAGGCGTTAGTGAAGAGGCGCTTGCGATGGTCCGCGCGCCGATAGGTCTGTTTCACTCCTCTCGCGATCCGCAGACCCTCGCGCTGTCGACGCTTGGAGAGGTCATTCGCACATACGAGGCTACCCGGTTCGAGGGCGATCTTGGATGACCCACCGCGTCTTGGTGTTGCATTGCTTGCAGCAGGCGCATCGCGGCGCTTTGGCAGCGAGGACAAGCTTGAGGCGATCTTCAGGGGCAGGCGGCTGGGCGAACATGCTGCGATGGCTATTCCGATCGAGGAGTTTGCCGCGTCGTGGGTTATCACTTCCCGCTCAGGCCATGCTTGCGAGCAGCTCTGGAAGGAGCGCGGTCTTGAACCGATTGTCAATCCAAGAGCAGCCAATGGAATGGGCACTTCTGTAGCCTGCGCGGCGAGGCGCGCCGAGGCGGAAGGTCTCGATGGCCTTGTGATTGCGCTGGCGGATATGCCGATGATCCCGCGAGGGCATTTCATGACGCTCATGTCCGCGCTCGATGGACCACAGGCAATCGCCGTTTCCGCTTTCAAAAAACATCGCTCGCCGCCGGCTGTTTTTGGGAGAGGCCACTTTTCGGCACTCGCTTCGCGTGAAGGAGACATCGGCGCGCGGGATCTTCTCGCGAGAGGCGAACCGATCTTATGCCCACCCAACTGGTTGGTGGACATCGACACTCCGGAGGCTCTCAAATCTCTTGATTGAACAATGGACAGGCCGCCCTGAGGGCCCTTAAGTACCGTTGCAAGGAGAGAGATAATGACTGGATTTGTCGAGCGGCCCGAGCAGGCGCACACTCCCAATTGCACCGGTGTTCAATACTCTGCGATGTATGAGCGTTCGCTGGCTGATCCTGATGGCTTCTGGCTTGAACAGGCCAAGCGCCTCGATTGGACCCAGCAGCCAAGCAAAGGTGGTGAGTGGAGCTACGACCCGGTCGATATCAAGTGGTTTGCCGACGGTTCGCTGAACCTTTGCCACAACGCGGTCGATCGGCATCTCGACAGCCGCGGTGACACACCCGCTATAATCTTCGAACCCGACGACCCAGCAACGCCTGCGCGCACGCTCACCTATCGCCAACTCCACGCCGAGGTCATTCATATGGCCAACGCCCTCAAGGCCATCGGGGTGACCAAGGGCGAGCGCGTGACGATCTATATGCCGAACATCGTCGAGGGCGTGACGGCTATGCTCGCCTGCGCGCGGCTGGGCGCGATCCACTCCGTTGTCTTTGGCGGCTTCTCGCCTGAGGCGCTTGCTGGTCGGATCATCGATTGTGAAAGCCGCTTCGTGGTCACCGCGGACGAAGGCAAGCGCGGGGCGAAGAGCGTTCCTTTGAAAGCCAATGTGGACGCCGCCTTGGAAGTCGAAGGGGTCGATGTGACTGGAGTGCTGGTTGTCCAGCACACTGGAATAGGAGTGCCGATGGCCGAAGGGCGAGACCACTGGTTCCATGCGGTCAAATCGGACGCAGATGTGCCATGCGAGACCATGGCAGCCGAGGACCCGCTCTTCATTCTTTATACATCGGGCTCAACCGGAAAGCCCAAGGGCGTGCTTCACACGACGGGCGGTTACGGCGTTTGGACCGCGACCACGTTCAATTACATTTTCGACTATCAGCCCGGCGAAGTCTTTTGGTGCACAGCCGATATTGGCTGGGTCACTGGGCACAGCTATATCGTTTACGGCCCATTGCAGAACGGCGCGACGCAGGTGCTATTCGAAGGTGTTCCCAACTACCCCGATTTCGGGCGGTTCTGGGATGTCGTCGCGAAGCACAAGGTCAGCATTCTTTACACCGCGCCAACCGCGATCCGGGCCCTGATGCGCGAAGGCGATGACTACGTGACAAGCCGCGATCGTTCCTCGCTCCGCTTGCTCGGCAGCGTAGGTGAGCCGATCAATCCGGAAGCCTGGCGCTGGTATTTCGATGCTGTCGGAGAGAGCCGCTGCCCGATCATCGACACATGGTGGCAAACCGAAACGGGCGGCTGCATGATCACCACTCTTCCCGGTGCGCACGACATGAAACCGGGCAGCGCCGGTTTGCCGATGTTCGGTATCCGTCCGCAGCTGGTCGACAATGACGGAGCCGTCCTGGACGGAGCGACCGAGGGCAATCTGTGCATCACCCATAGCTGGCCCGGACAGGCGCGCAGCGTTTACGGCGATCACGACCGGTTCGTTCAGACCTATTTCTCGACGTACTCCGGCAAGTACTTCACCGGGGACGGGTGCAAGCGCGATGAGGATGGCTATTATTGGATCACGGGCCGCGTGGACGACGTGATCAACGTGTCAGGCCACCGAATGGGAACTGCCGAAGTCGAAAGCGCATTGGTGCTCCACCCGCAAGTCGCCGAAGCGGCGGTGGTCGGATACCCGCATGATGTGAAGGGGCAGGGCATCTACTGCTACGTCACGACCAATGCGGGCGTCGAAGGCTCGGACGAGCTTTTTCAGGAGTTGCGCGCGCATGTGCGCAAGGAAATCGGACCCATAGCGACGCCTGACCAGATTCAGTTCACAGACGGCCTGCCCAAGACACGTTCGGGCAAGATCATGCGCCGAATTCTGAGAAAGGTCGCGGAAAACGACTACGGCTCGCTGGGGGACACCTCGACGCTTGCCGATCCCTCGTTGGTCGACCGCCTGATTGAGGGTCGGCAGAATACCTGAGGGACGCTATTCGAGGCCCAGCTCGTCGAGGTTCATCACCGCAGCATTGTAGCTTGTCGTGGCGAGCCTGCCGACTAGCTGGGCACGAATGCCTCGGATCTTGGCATCGGCTGCGCTCTCTTCACGCAGGTTCACGCGGAAGAAGTCGCCAGCGCCAAGTCGAAAACGCCTTCGTTCTGCCGCGACCATGGCTTCGGCTTGTTCCACCTCTTGGGTCGCCAGGTTCGCCAGACGGAGCGAGGCGTCGAGATTGGTCAGAATGTTGTCGAGTTCGACGGATATCTGGTCAGCGACCCTGCGCTCGCGAAGCTCGATCTCGCGCAATTCTGCCTCGGCCCGCTGAAGCCGTCCGCGCGCCGTGCGCCGCTGTAATGGCACAGTGAAGGTAACGCCGATTGTGGTGTCGGTGGAATCGAAAGTCGGTCCGCCATCGCCGATCGCCCCGAAATCGCGCGAAACCTCTGCCCGAAGCTGAAGGTCGGGCTGCAAATCGTTCTGGCGCAGGGCCACCTTGTTCTCAGCGCGCTCCACCGCGAGGCGAAAATTCAGAAGTTCGGGGCGATTGGCGAGTACTTCGCTCATTTCAATCGCCATCAAGCTTGCCATGTCAGGCAACTCGGCAATCACGTCTGACGTTGGGAGATTTGCCCTGGTCGGGACAATCAACTCGCCGTCATACCCCCGAAGGTAATAGGACAGCGAAGTCGCAGCCATCGTGAAATTGCGCTGCGCCTCTCGCAGAAGCGTGCGACGGCGAAGGACATTTTGCTCGTTTTCGATAAGGTCGACTTGCGCTCGCGCACCAAGGCGTACTTCGCGCGACAGCCCGACCGCGCGCGCTTCGGCGATTTCGAGCAATTCCTCGTAAACGCGGATCTCTTCACCCGCCGCCACCCAGCGCCAATATGCGCCAAGCGCTTCGTGCTGAACCTTTAGCTGCACCAACAGCACGTCGAGGCCCGCCTGGCCTGCTGCGAGGCGGCTGTCCTCGACGTCGAAACGGCGTTGATCGATCCTGTTGTTTCGAAGCAGCGACAACAGGCCACCCACCTTGAATTCGCCAAGCTGATTGGTGTTGTAGATATTTTCGTAGATCGGAAAGGTGCCGTCAGACAGGCGGTACGTTCCGTAGATTTCCGCACCCATCGGGGCGAGCGGCTGGCGTGCGCCGACTTCGGCATAGCCGCCTGAAAAAGTGCCGGTGATACGGTCGTAGGCCTCGCCTTCGAGGATCAGATCAAAGGCACCATCAGCGGCAAGCTGGTCCGACCGGGCAGCTGCCTCGCGCTGGAAGCTTTCAAGGATGCTGGGGAACGTGAGCGCAGAAGAGCGCAGCACTTCCTCAGGCAGGAGTGGGCCCGTTTTGATCGCTTGTTCAAGCGGTTCTTCGAGAGCCTCGATATCCTGCGCGTTGGATGGCTGCGCTGCAATCATCGCAGCACATAGTAAAGCAGCTCTGGTGGCAGAGCGGACCTTCATGATCAGTAGCCCTGCGACCCGTTGGTTGAGCCGTCGGCGCTGACCGGCGGAAGTTCGGGCGGGAAATTGTTGAGCTGACGCCAGATTTCATATCCGACAGGCACGGTTTCAAGCAGGATCCAGGCCCGGACCACCGTCCCGATGCGGGCATAGCGATCTTCCGGCCAGCCTTCTTCGGCATTCGGGTCTTCCTTGATGAGTACGCGGAAACGCCCGTCCGGCTGTGCGACCTGGTCGACGGTCTCGACAATGCCGGGGAAGGTGCCGATCGCGACCGAGGGCCACCCGCTGAATTGTACGGCGGGCCAGCCTTCAAACTCGATCCGGGCTTCTTCGCCGGTCTGCACAAGCGCCACATCGCGGCCATCGACGAACACTTCGACAACCCGCGTCTGTGTTTCCGGCACGAATGTCGCGAGGACCTGCCCTGCGCTTATGAACGTCGCTTCGTCGCCTGCATTGATAGACTGGATAAAACCGTTGCGAGGGGCCGTGATCAATTGTTCCGACTGGCGCGCAAGGTTGGTTTCGGTGCGGACGAGGCTTGCCTCGGCTGCGGCCACGTTGCCGCGCATTTCCTCGACCCGGATTTGCGCCTGCTCATATTCGCGGCGGGCTGCGAGGCCTGCCTGAAACAGCTCCTGCATTCGCCGAAGGTCAATCTCTGCGGTCGCGAGCGCGTTGCGCGCTGTCTGGAGCTGGACCTCGACCTGTCCACGTTCGGCTTCGAGTCTTTGCAGCAAATTTGGGTCGATATCGGCGATGCGGACGATCGGGTCTCCTCTTTGGACCCGGCTGCCATCGCCGACATACCACTCCTCGATCCGCCCTGAGACCAAAGCGTTGACTTCCTGCTGGCGCTCATTGGGGTTGAGCGTCGTCACGGTTCCGCGTCCGCCAGTGGTCTGGACCCAGGGGACATAGATCAGGAACAGGACCGCAAGCACGATCGCAATCAGCACCGTTACGAAGATCGTGCGGAAGATACGCGGGGTCCGCACGCTCTGGAGCGCGGTAAAATGCTTCATGTGCAAGGCGCGCAGGGTCATTGCGATGCTCCTACAACGTCATGGAAATGCTCGAAGTCCTCGAAATACCCCTGCTGTTCGACATCGAGATAAAGGAATTTGTCGAAGCCGAGGTCGGTCTCGCGGTTCGAGAAATAGATCACGGTCGAATAAGCTTGCTCGCGCAGTTCCCGAATTGCGGCGGCGAGATGCCTTTCGCTCACGAGATCGAACAGTGGGCTCAGGACCAGAATGCGCGGTTGTTCGAGCAAGGCGTTGGCGAGCTTCAACTGCTGCACTTCGACTGCTGAAAGCGGATAGCCGGTGTAAGCAATCGGCGTATCGAGCCCTTTTTCCAACTTCGACATCGTGTCGATGAGCCCGACGGTTTCGAGAGCCTTGACCATACGCTGGTTCGCCGTGTCGGGGCATGACAGTGCGAGATATTCGCGGATTGTCATGCCGACGAATGTCGCGCGCTCAAGAACGTGAACGTCCTTCCTGAGGTTATATCCCTCGATGTCGCGAAAGTCCGTGCCGCCGATAGTTAGAAATCCAGAATCAGGCCGTCTGTGCATCTTCAGAAGATTGGTGAAAAGCCGCTGGATGCCATGGTGGCGGGCGACAGCCATGATGATCGCGCCGCTAGGAATTTCGAGGTTGAACGTGATCTCATCACTGCGCGCCTTGGCTTTCACGCCGGTGAATACCAGTGTGTGATCACTAAGATCGACAGGGTCCTGCGAAGTCGGCTGCTCTTGCTCGACATCGTAGAACAACGAGATCTCTTCGACTGCGGCGCATAGGTCGTAGAAGTACGTGAGGTAGGTCCCCAGCTGCGCAACACCGAAGAAGGCCACCGAAAGTACGAGTTCCGCCGCGACAAGCTGGCCGAGCGTCAATTGCCCCTGGATGACGAGCCAGCCTCCAAGACCCAGCAGCGCCGCGCTTGCCGCTGCATAGAGCAGCAGGAACGCCAGGGTCTGGGCAAAATGCTGGCGAAAGTGGCGTTTGTGCTGTTCGAGGTAAGCGTGCGTGTATTCGTCCGTCCGGTCGAGCGCGTAGTCGACCCGGCGCTCTGACTTGAAGAAGCCGTTCGAACCGCCGACCGTTTCAAGCCAGTTGGCCGTCTCGTGCTTGGCATGGCTCAAATCGATGCCCGTGCGGATCGCCTTTGCGCCCCAGATCAGCCAGATCACCCAGATGAGTGCCGACATGACCAGCGTGAACACCAGGAACAACGGGTGATAGAGCGACACCAGAACGAAGCCCACTGCGACCTGAAGCACGACCGAGAAGCCGCCAATGAAAAGCACAGGAAGAGCTTTTTGCACGTTCACGACGTCAAAATATCGGTTGAACAGCGCCGACGATTTGCGATCGGAGAAGAACGGATCCTGCGCGTAAACCGCGATCAGCGATATCTCCGCTACCATGCGGGCGTAAAAACGTCGCCGAAACAGCTCCATCAAATGGATACGAAGCGCGTAAAGCAAGCCAAACAGGATCAACAGGCCGAACAATGTCAGCGAGAGCACCACCAGCGGCGCAGTTAGAGCAGTGTTCGCGACCGTGTTGACGAGCATCTGAACCGAGATTGGGGTCGCCAGTGACAGGAGGCTCACGCCCACGCCGTAGACCACCGCCAACCAGTAAAAACTGGCCTCGGGCCGCAGAATTGCGAAGAAGTGCCGGAAAAATGTGACCAGCGAAATTTTCGAGCCGTGAGTAGGGGTCTCGAGGGCCATCTATGCTGTCCTGTCCAGTCAGCTTTGTTTCAATCTATGCACCAACGCTTACTGGAGCCGGATGATCCCTCTACGGTCCCAGTGAAGCCAGCCAAACGGCCAGCGCATTGCAGAAGGCCTTAGATGTATGAGGGCGAACGGTCAAAGCAAGGAAATGCGCCGGATGCCGCATTTTTTGAAAAATGGCTGGCGACGCTGAGCTTGCGCTCGACACAAGCTGCCCAATCAGGGAAGGCTTCGTGTGATGAATATGCCTTCCTCACATGGCAAACCAGAGCATCTGCTGCTGATCGGTGGCGGCCACGCGCATGTCGCGGTGCTTGCCGATTGGATCAGGCATGGGCTGCCCTGTCCGTGCGCCACCATCCTCACGCCTTCGCGGCACCTGAGGTATTCTGGGACAGTACCCGGATGGATTTCGGGCCACTACAATCGTGATGAGGGTCTGGTGGACGTGGCCGGGTTGGCGCTTCGTGCAGGCGCGAGTTTGGTCGAGGGGCGGTGCGCCCTGATTGATCCGGATGCTCGCCGCGTCGAAACTGATGCTGGAGAGCGAGTTAAATTTGACATCGCCTCGCTCGACACTGGCGGTGTTGGGCAAGCGAGCGATGTCTTGGGCAAGGATCCGCGCCTTATCGATATCCGTCCCATCCAAGGCTTCGTTGAGAGGATCGACGCGCTAGGCCCTTCACCCAGAATTGCGGTCATTGGCGGCGGGGCAGGCGGTGTGGAACTCGCCTTTGCCCTTCGCAACCGCGCAGGTTTTGAGGAAAAACCGCAGGTGACGCTCGTCACTGGCACAGCCGGTCTGCTCCCTGAATTCTCAAACTCCGTCAGAAGAACCGCTTTTGAAGAGTTGTCGAGGCAATCAATCGTGCTCGTTCAAGAAGATGCACGCATCGACGAGAACGGACTTTATGCCGGGGGAGAGCCTCTCGAGCCTGTCGACACGATAGTCGCGGCGATCGGCAGTGCAGCTCCTGATTGGGTGAAGGCAAGCGGGCTCGCAGTTGACGAAGCCGGGTTCGCGGTGGTCGACCAGCACCAGCGCTCACTTTCGCACCCACACATATTTGCCGTCGGCGACGTTGCTGCCCGGCAAGATCGGCATGTGCCACATTCAGGTGTTCACGCGGTGTTTGCCGGACCTGTGCTTGCGGCAAACTTGCGCGCCGTGATGGCAGGGCAGCAGCCTCGCGAAACCTACGTCCCGCGCTGGAACAACCTTTACCTACTGTCGACCGGAGATGGCCGCGCGATTGCGAGCTATGGCCGCTTGTCAGCGAAGGGCCGCTGGGTTTCGCGGCTCAAGCACTTCATCGATATGCGATGGCTCAGGAAATACGCTGGTCTTGCTGGCGGATCGGGTTAGAGCCGTAACAAATTGGCCAAGGCGCGCGAAGAAGGGTCGTACAAAGGGGCACACATGAAAAAGATCGTAATCCTTGCCGCGTTGGCTGCGCTCATCGCCGCGTACTTCTTCTTCGACCTGGGGGCGTATCTCACGCTAGACGGGATCAAGCAGGTCTCGGACGATGCAAGTGCGTTCTATGATGAGAACCCGGCGCTTGTGCTTGGCGTGTTCTTCGCCGCTTATGTAGCGGTGACGGCGGCCTCGCTTCCGGGCGCTGCGATCATGACGCTGGCAGCGGGCGCGCTGTTCGGATTGGTGGTGGGCACCGTCCTGGTGTCCTTCGCCTCCACGCTCGGCGCAACGCTTGCTTTCCTGTCGTCGCGCTATGTCCTGCGCGATACGATCGAGAGCAAGTTCGGGGAGCGGCTGAAGGCCATCAACAATGGGCTGGAGCGCGACGGCGCGTTCTACCTCTTCACGATCCGCATGATCCCCTTGTTCCCGTTCTTCGTGGTGAACCTCGTCATGGGGCTTACCCGGATCAAGACCTGGACCTTTGCCTGGGTCAGTCAGGCTGGGATGCTGCTGGGCACAATCGTTTACGTCAACGCAGGCACGCAGCTGGCGCAGATCGACAGCCTTTCGGGGATCGCGTCGCCTGCGGTCATCGGCTCCTTCGTGCTGCTCGGCATCGTACCCTGGATTGCCAAGGGGATCATCGGCCTGATGAAGCGGCGCAAGGTCTATGCAGGCTACACCAAGCCTAAGAGCTTCGACCGAAACATGGTGGTGATCGGCGCGGGATCGGCTGGCCTTGTGAGCTCCTATATAGCCGCAACTGTGAAGGCGAAGGTCACACTCGTCGAAGCGAACGAAATGGGCGGCGATTGTCTCAATACCGGCTGCGTTCCCTCCAAGGCCCTGATCAAGAGTGCGAAGGTCGCTGCCACGATGGAGCATGCGGACCGATACGGCATCACACCGGTCAAACCCGAAGTGCCATTCCGCCAGACGATTGCGCGCGTGATGGAGATAATCAAGACGATTGAGCCGCATGACAGCGTCGAGCGCTATGAAGGCCTGGGTGTGGATGTCATCAAGGGCTACGCAACGATCATTGATCCCTGGACAGTCGAAATCGCGCTGAATGACGGCGGTACGCAGCGCCTGACCACCCGCAGCATAGTTATAGCCAGCGGCGCTGAGCCGGTGGTTTCGCCGATCGAGGGCGTTGAAGATTCTGGCTATCTCACGAGTGAGACCATGTGGGATGCGTTCTCGCAGATGGACAAAGCGCCAGCGCGTGTCGCGGTACTCGGCGGCGGCCCAATTGGCTGCGAGATCAGTCAGGCTCTTGCCCGGCTCGGGTCGCAAGTCACGCAGGTCGAAATGGGCGAGCAACTGCTTGGCCGTGAAGACGAGGACGTTGCCGAAATTGCAAAGTCGTCGCTCGAAGCGTCCGGCGTGAAAGTGCTGACAGAACACAAGGCGGTTCGTCTCGCTGACAAAGTGCTTACAGCTGAAGGCCCGGAAGGCTCAGTCGACATCCCTTATGACGCGCTGATCCTCGCGGTTGGGCGCAAGGCGCGGCTCAAGGGCTTTGGACTAGAGTCACTCGGCGTAGACACGGACAAGACCGTTAATACCGATGAGTTTCTCGCGACGAAATTCCCCAATGTCTTCGCCGCCGGTGATGTCGCGGGCCCTTATCAGTTCACCCACACCGCCAGCCATCAGGCCTGGTATGCGAGCGTCAACGCGCTTTTCGGGCAATTTAAGAAGTTCAAGGTCGATTACCGCGTCATCCCGGCCGTGACCTTCACCGATCCCGAGATCGCCCGCGTTGGCCTCAACGAAACCGAAGCGCGCGATGAGGGCATTGAGTTCGAAGTTACGACATACTGCCTAGACGACCTCGACCGCGCGATTGCCGAAAGCGAGACGAAGGGCTTCGTCAAGGTTCTGACCCCTCCTGGCAAGGACACGATCCTTGGCGCAACCATCGTCGGCAGCCACGCAGGGGAGTTGCTCGCCGAATACACGCTGGCGATGAAACACAAGCTGGGACTCAACAAGATTCTGGGTACGATCCATCCCTACCCAACCATGGCGGAGGCAAACAAATTTGCTGCCGGCAATTGGAAGAAAGCGAACAAGCCTGAAAAGCTTCTCGAATGGGTCGAAAAGTATCACGGCTGGCGACGCGGGTGAGGCAGGCCTAGAGAGGCAGCGCTCAAGGGGATCGCTTTTTGGAATATTTCGATCAGTTTCGCGGGATAATCGGCATTGCGGCGCTGCTCGCACTGGCCTGGGCGGTGAGCGAGGATCGGGCGGCGCGTCCCGGCTGGCTCTGGATATTGGGCGCGCTGGGCCTCCAGGCTGCGCTGGCGCTGTTGATCGTGCGCGTGCCGTTCGTTTGGGACGTAGTGACGCTCGCCAATGAAGGCGTTGCGGCTATCGAACGCGCGACGCTCGATGGATCATCCTACATGTTCGGATATCTCGGCGGGGCGGACCTGCCGTTCGAGTTAAAAGAAGGTGCGCAGCCGCCGCTTATCATCGCATTCCAGATCTTGCCGCTGGTGATCGTGTTCTCTGCGCTAGCCGCGCTGCTGTGGCATTGGGGCGTTTTGCGCTGGCTGGTGAACGGGCTGTCTTTCCTCTTGAGACGAAGCCTTGGTGTTAGCGGCGTTGTCGGGTTGTCGGGCGGGGCGAACATGTTTCTCGGCGTTGTCGAAAGCCCGCTCGCGGTTCGCGCCTATTTCGCCAAGGTCAGCCGCGCCGAGCTGTTCCAGATCATGGTGCTCGCGATGGCGACGATCTCGGGCGCGATCCTGATCCTCTACGCGACAACGCTTCGCCAGACCGTGCCCGATGCGGTGGGCCACATGATCTCCGCCTCGCTCGTATCGCTGCCCGCCGCGCTCCTGATCGCAAAGCTGATGGTGCCGGGCAACCCGGAGGATGCTGCGACCGACGCCGACGAGGACGAGCCGGGGCTCAAATATGAAAGCTCCATCGACGCGATCGTCAAAGGTACGATGGACGGGATGCAGCTGTTCTTGGCGGTCATCGCGGTCATCATCGTGATCTTCGCGCTCGTGTCGCTGACAGACCAGGTGCTCGCTCTCCTCCCGCTTGTCGGGGACGAACCGATCACTTTGAAGCGCGTATTCGGATGGCTCTTTTCACCCTTCATGTGGCTTATCGGGGTGCCGTGGGCCGAAGCACAGGCGGCGGGCGGATTGATGGGCACCAAGGCGATCCTCAACGAATATGTCGCTTACCTTGAGCTTGCAGCCTTGCCGCAGGATACATTCGGAGAGCGCAGCCTTTTGATCGTCACCTATGCATTGTGCGGGGTCGCAAACCTCGCGAGCGTCGGCTTGCTAGTCTCGACCATCGGAACCCTGTGCCCAGAGCGCCGTGCGGAAGCGGCAGGTCTTGGCATGAAAAGCTGGATCGCGGGCAACATCGCCACGGCCATGACGGGTGCATGGATCGGCCTCGTGACATTCGGAGCCTGACGCGATGCTCGATGCTAAGCTGCGCCCGATCATCGACCCGCCACTCAACTGGGCAGGGCGAGCGCTGGCGCGGATGGGCGTGACCGCCAATTTTCTTACGTTCACCGGACTCGCGTTGGGGTTGGGTGGTGCGGCCGCGATCGGGTTTGGCGAGGTCGCGATTGGCCTTGCGCTCATCATCGCCAACCGCCTGCTCGACGGGCTGGACGGTGCGGTCGCTCGCGCCACCACTCCAACCTCGTTAGGCGGATACTTCGATATCGTCGCAGACTTTGCCTTCTACGTATCGATTCCGCTCGGTTTTGGCGTCATGGCGCCCGAGAACACGCTCCCCGCCTTGGTCCTTGTCGCCAGTTTCGTCCTGACGGGGGTCAGCTTTCTCGCCTTTGCCGTGATTGCCGCTGAGCGCGGCGAGGAAACGCAGGCGTATGGAAAGAAGAGCTTCTTCTATTCAACAGGCCTAGCCGAGGGGACAGAAACAATCGCGGTCTTCGTTGCGATGTGCCTGTTTCCCGCATGGTTCGGCGCGATCGCTTATGGCTACGCGGCCTTGTGCGTGCTCACGGTCTTTCAGCGCAGCGCAATGGCCGCCGCGCAATTCAGGTAGGCAGGATTTAGCGCTGGCCGATCTGTTCGGCGACGCGGCCTCGAAGCTCCGCGATACGCTTGGCATTGGCGCCCAAATCGCTGCGTCCAACGCGGCTCACCGAGCGGAAGTCGATCTCGCTCTCGCCTACGCGGGCGACAACATCGTCCTTGAAGCCGTACCAGAAGGTCTCGGCGACGCCCTCAACGCGGCCCTGTTCAACATCGGAGCGAATGTCGACGAAGCCCATATTGCCCATCGCGGCGGCGACTGCAGCAACAGCGTCTGCCCTGCTTGCACCGCCCAGCGGGAGCGGGGACAGGTCAGCGTAAGTGTCGTTGATGATCTGCGCGTGGCTTTTGATCGCAAGCTCTGGCGCGGCGCCTGCATACATCTCGATCTCGCTCAACGGTGTCTGATAGTCGCTCAGCGGATTGGCGCCGCTTTCCTCGCGCGCCGCCATGGTCTCAGCCGAGAAAGCCGGAGGATCAGCGGTGTCGGTGGCAACATCGTGAATCGGATTCTGGCCCGCGGTCGAACGCGCTGACATGAAACTCGTGAACATCAGCGCCGGGAGCACGATGCCCACCAAAGCGATGCCGATGGTCATTTTGCTGCGCGGCTTTTTGACGAGGCCGATGATGAGCGAGATCAGCGCAATCGCAGCGACGATGCCGAGCAGGATCGGACCTGCGGTGAAAGTCATGCTAACCAGACCTGTCACCCAGCCCCACAGGCCGACTTTTGTGCCCAGCGCTGCGATCATGAAGTAGATCGGCAGGAACACGATCAGGGCGAGGACAAGCTTCGAATGCCACGATAAGTTTTTCATCCGCGTGTCTTTAGCGTTCGTATGTCGATTGGCAATCCATTCGCTACGTGTCCGGTTGGAGGGGGTGAATTCTCAAGCGGGGTTTTTTCCGAGGAATCGGAAACCAATCGCCAGGCAGGTCGTTGTTGGTTTGCATCGATATCCTGTGAACCCGTGCTACTGCCGGGATGCGACGGTGTTGAAAATCCGGACCTTGGCTTCTACACAGGGGTCGGGATCAATTTGGACGGTTCGCAGGCGCTCTCCAGCAGGGGGGCCCTGCGAATAAGTAAGAGGGAATTAGATCCTATGCGTAAGATTGTTATGAGCGCTGTCGCTGTACCCGGCATGCTCGCACTGGCCGCTTGTGGCGGCGCCCCCGCAAATGAAGAACCTGCCGACGCCGAAGAAGTGGCCGAGGTCGAAGAACCCGCTGAAGAAGAAGTCCCGATGGACGTCGCCTTCGCTGACCTGACCGGCGATGCGTCTGCTGGTGAAACCGTCTTCGCACAGTGCCGCACCTGCCACCTCGTTGAAGAAGGCAAGAACGGCGTTGGCCCGTCGCTATACGGCGTGATTGGCCGCGAAGCCGGCTCGATCGAAGGCTTCAACTATTCGGACGCCAACGCGAACAGCGGCATCACCTGGACCCCCGAGGTGATGTTCGAATATCTCGAAGCACCGCGTGAATATATGCCCGGCACCCGCATGGCGTTCCCGGGCCTCAAGGACCCGCAGGACCGCGCTGACGTCATCGCTTATCTCGACGCG
Source organism: Erythrobacter sp. S158 (assembly GCF_057364915.1). Lineage (NCBI taxonomy): Bacteria > Pseudomonadati > Pseudomonadota > Alphaproteobacteria > Sphingomonadales > Erythrobacteraceae > Erythrobacter > Erythrobacter sp. S158. The sequence goes on from NZ_CP200279.1 coordinate 489,898, forward strand.
ACAGACGAATAAGCTGAAGGCTTTGACCGGGACCCCGGTCACACACAAAAGGAAAGGGCGGCGTGGGATACTACACCGCCCTTTCTTTTGGCCCAGGCCCGGATAGGTTTGGGGGGAAGGGCCCGGCCTCAATCTGTCCGCTCCGGCTCTCAGGCAGCGATAGCGCCGCGAGCAAGCTCACACTGCGACCAGATTTCGCTCAGCGCCTCTGTCAGCCGAGTTATATCGCCATCGTCATGGACAGGTGAGGGTGTGAGGCGCAGTCGCTCGGTCCCGACCGGAACGGTGGGATAATTGATCGGCTGCACATAGATGCCGTGATTGTCCATCAGCCAGTCGCTGATCATTTTGCACTTCTTCGCATCGCCAACCATCACTGGAATGATGTGGCTGGGATTGGGCAGGTGCGGAATTCCCAGAATGTCGAGCTGTCGGCGTACTTGCGCGACCCGCTCACGCTGGAGTTCACGCTCGGCATCGCTATCCTTGAGATGCCGGATGCTTGCCGCCGCGCCGGCTGCAACGGCCGGCGGGAGCGCGGTCGAGAAGATAAACCCGCTGGCAAAAGTACGCACGAAATCTACAAGGTCGCGGCTGGCAGCGATATATCCGCCCATGACGCCGAAGGCCTTGCCCAGCGTGCCCTCGATCACTGTAATGCGATCCATCAGGCCCTCACGCTCGGCAACGCCGCCGCCGCGCGGTCCGTAAAGGCCGACAGCGTGCACTTCGTCGATATAGCTCATCGCGCCGTGCTTTTCGCAAACGTCGAGGATTTCCGCGATCGGTGCGATGTCGCCATCCATCGAATAGACGCTCTCGAACGCGACCAGCTTGGGCACTTCGGGACCGAACTCCGACAGATGCCGGTCGAGGTCTTCGACGTCGTTGTGCTTCCAGATCTTGTAAGGTGCGCGTGAGTGGCGGATGCCTTCGATCATTGAGGCGTGGTTGAGCGCATCGGAGAACACGACACAGCCCGGAATCTTGCTCGCAAGAGTGCCGAGGCCCGCCCAATTAGAGACATATCCGCTGGTGAAGAGCAGCGCGCTTTCCTTGCCGTGCAGATCGGCAAGCTCAGCTTCGAGCTCGACGTGATAGTGATTGGTGCCAGAGATATTGCGCGTGCCCCCTGCGCCCGCGCCGCATTCATCGAGGCACGAATGCATCGCCTCGATGACCTTGGGATGCTGGCCCATGCCGAGATAGTCGTTCGAGCACCACACCGTGACGGCACGCGTCTCGTCATCGACGAAGCGCGTCGCATGCGGGAACTTGCCGCAATGGCGCTTGATGTCGGTGAAGACGCGGTAGCGCCCCTCTTCGCGCACCGCATTGAGCTGCTCCGCGAAATAGGCTTCGAAATTCATGGGAATTCCCCTGTTCTGCATGGTCTTGTTGTCGTTGCTCATGACGGCCGAGAGCCCCCCTTGCCGCCAAGGTTTGAGTGCGAGCCGGAGCGTGCCCCGGCCTGCGGTAATGCCCACCCCCACAGCATCCCATCTCTGAAGGGCAGGGCGAGGAAAAGATGTTCAAGCACGCCAAGCAGGCACAGCGCGGTCAGCAGGCTTGCACCCGTCATCTCTGCGCTGCCAAGCGGCGCGGCAATCGCAAGGCTGGCAAACCAGGCCGAAGCCGCGAGGATCGCGGATACCGAAACCGCAAGCAGCCAGGTCATACGGTTGCGACCGAAATAGCTCTTCAGATAGCTCAGGTGAGCGGGGAGCATTTCAGTCGTCGAGTTGGGAACGCCGACAAACAGGTTCACCTTGGTCGACAGGCGAAGCGCGAACATCAGCACGAAAACCATCGCTCCGATCTGGTTTGCCGCATTCCAAGAAAGCGTAATCAGCATGAGGGCGGTAAGTGCGAGAGCCACTTCGTGATGGATCACGGTCGCGCTTGCTTGCATGAACCGGTCCATGCCTCGCGCGCCCGGCTGGCACGCCGACCTGCGCGGGCCGGCAGCAGCGCCTGTCAGAAAACCGACTTCGTGCCAGCCCCAGACCAGCAGCGCTCCGACAAACGAGACGTAGACTGCGGCAACGCTGACGTTTTGTGAGGCCAGCAGGATCGCGATTAGCCCAGCGATTCCGGCAGCACCACCCAATGCAACGCTGCGCCTGAAAGTTGCGCGACCGCGATTGTCAGGACCAACGCTCACGGAAAAGGCGATGAGCCCGGTTGCGAAGAACCAGATCACGACCGTTACGATGAACGGCAGAATATGGCCGCTCCAGCTTACCACGCAGGGTGCAGCCTGATCGTCTGCGGAAGTGTGTTGGGCTTCGTGCGGTGGAAATACATCTTTGCAAAGTTGAGGCCGGCACCAGCCATGCCGCTAACGCGCTTGGCGAAGCCGCCAAGACCGCCTTGCGCCTTACCTTCCTCGATCCGAAGGGCCGCCAGGCGAAGCGCTTCCATGTTCGCACGGAAGGTCGGGTCATCGATGTCCAGTTCGACCGGGAAGACCTGTCGGCTGATCTGGTTGCAGATCGAAAACACCTTGTAGTCATACTCGGTCGGATCGACGCCCAACGCCCGGTGAAACACCGGACGATTGTGATCGCGCACATACATCGTGGCGTAAACCGACAGCAGGAAGAACCGGATCCACAGCTTGTTGCGGCCCTTGAGCAGTTCAGGGTCCGCGTGCATCAGCATCGCAAACGCCTCGCCATGACGGAACTCGTCGTTGCACCACTCTTCGAACCAATCGAAGATCGGGTGGAACTTGTGCTGCGGGTTCGCGGCGAGGTGGCGATAGATCGTGATGTAGCGCGCGTACCCGATCTTTTCCGACAGATAGACCGCGTACCAGATGAATTTCGGCTTGAAGTAGGTGTACTTCTTGGTCCGTGTCAGAAAGCCCAAATCGACGCCGACGCCGGCATCCTTGAGGCTCTCGTTGATGAAGCCCGCGTGCCGACTTTCGTCGCGAGCGAGCAGCTTGAAGAGCTGCTTCACATCGGGGTTTTTCGTGCGCCGCGCAATCTCTGCATAGAGCACGCAGCCCGAAAACTCAGAGGTCATCGAGCTGACGAGGAAGTCCATGAATTCCTTGCGCAGTTCGGGTTCGAGGCCTTCGATGACGCCCTTGAAGCTGTCATTATGTTTGAAGTGCTGCTTGTTGGGATCGCCGATCATCTCCTCGATCAGCGCGTCCCATTCCTCACGCACCAGCGATACGTCGATCGCATCGAGAGCGTCGAAATCGGTCGTGTAGAAGCGCGGCGTGAGCATCGTGTCTTCGGTCGCCAGCGCCATGGCCTCTTCGCTCGTCATAGGCTTGTAAGCGTTCATTTGATCCTCCCGGCATTGAAGCTGACTTCGTAGAGTTCGGCCAAGTCGAAATAGGCAGCGCAGCGGGTCAGCAGCCGCTTCAGCGGTCCTGCGCGCGTGACTGTCGCGGTGCGTTCAAACACTTCGCGGCTTCCGAACGGAATTGAGATTGGATCGCCGTGGACGCGGACCTTGTCGCCCGGCTCCATCACGATTTCCTCGGGCAGTTCTACATGCGCGTGGAAGTGCTCCGACGACTGTTCGACCGTGATGGTGCAGGGCGTATCGAAGCGACGCGCGCTGGGCGCTGTTGCGGCGCCTTGTGTGGCTTTAGCCGATCCCTGGGCTAGCGTTGCCATTGTTCAGCTTCCTCTCTCGAGCATGGCTGCGAATGTTTCCCGGTTGCCGGGACCGAATGATCCGAGTTCGACCGTCGCATCGGTCGTGCTGTCGATCAGGGTGAGTTCGCCATTGTCCCACTCGATCAGATCGAAGGGCACTTCACGCCCGATGCCGTTGACGCGGCGCTGGTAGGTCAGGCTGCGCAGCGAGGTGCGAACAAAGCCGCCGGTGCCGGGGCCATAGCTTTCGATCACCTCGCCGGTCTCAGCATCTTCGACCCTGACCGTTCCGTCGGTCTCGTCGAAGAAATAGAGCGCGCGCGTGTCGAGCGGCTGGGCGCCGGAAGCGGCGCGCGCTTCGCTGGGCACCGATTGCCGCTCGAAATAGCCCATCGTGGTGCCCGCCGTCAGGGCGAGAACGCTCACGATCAAGGCTCCTGCCATCATGAGAGGCACACGGTGGACGACGATCTCGTCATCTTCGTATTCGCGGACGATCATGCATGCGCTCCCTTGAGCTCGCTGTCGGAATAAGCGCCCGCCGCAGCAGGGCCGTTCACCTGCTGAGGCTCCTGGGGCGCGGCGTCCTTGATCTGCATCAAGTTCTGCTCAATCGCGGTGTGATCGGCGCAGGCCTCGGCCAGCATTTTCGCCACCGCCTGTGCATCAGGCACAGCCCGGAGCATCGGCTCGGGCTTGGCAAAGCGCCACGGGCGTGCGTGCGGCCACAGAAGCGCATATCCAAGCGTACGCTCACCAGCCAGCTGCACAGCGATATCGCCATGGCTCTCGCCGCGCATCCTGAGGTCAGCTGAAGTGACATGCTTGAGCGGAACATTGACCCGCGTTTCAAGCGCCATCCCGATCCGCATGATCAGGCGCGCATCGGTCAGGATATAGAGCGTCGTGCGCCTGCTCACCCAGGCCAGTGCATGCAGGATTGCAACCGCCAGCACACCGAGGACCGTGCAGACAATCGCCGCATTGATGTTACCGAAGGCAGCCGAAACGCCGATCAAGAGCAGGAAGTATATCCCGACACTGCGCGTGTGGAAGGCCGTGCGGGCGAGCACCGACAATTCGGGCTGCCCGCGCCAAAGCACCGTCTCTTTGTCGCTCGGCGTGCCCATTGGATCGCCGAAGGCCTTGGGGCCGACGGCCTCAAGGTCCTCCAGGCTGTCTTGCGCGCCTGCGTCCGGCTTGCTTTCGTTTACAGCCACGGCTCAGAGCGCTCCGCGGTCGCATACATGTAGCCCCCGCCAAAATAGCCCTGGATCTTGTCTTCTTCGAGACGGGTGATCTGGCCGGCGGTGGCAATGGCAGGAACCGCGTCGAACTGGTCGGCGCGAATGGCGGTGATGTCGATCAGAGCGGTCTGGTCATCCACCAGCGGAGTGATCCCGCCAAGGAAGCCTTTGCCCTGAACTGCGCAAAAGCCCATCGGTGCGAGGACTTTCTTGCCCGAATTGGTTGTCACCTCGAGATAGCGGATGATGTGCTCTGCCTGGTCGACCCAGACATCGCTCACCACGCCCGCTTTCTTCTTGTCGGCGGCATAGACTGGCAGCCCGACCGGATCCATGTCCATTTCGGCGATCGTGATGCCGTGGCTGGCTGCGATCGGAACGATGCGCGGTGCACCTTCCATGGTGAGGTCGGGATAGTCGTTGCGGTTGGCGTAGGCTGCCGGGCCGAGGCCATCGGCCATGGCATCGCCGGTTGGTACGAAAGGCGCGCCAGCTGCTCCGAATGCTTGCTTGGCCGGAATATCGACCGGATCACGCGCTACGTCTTCAGGAGTGTAAGTGCCGCGACCGTGCGGCAGCTTGAAGGTCTTTTTCCCCGCATCGAACAGCGGCGTTCCGCGTTCGACCACGCCGGTTTGCTCATGCTCAAGCGGATAGCCTTCGCGGCGGCTCTCGCGGTTGAGATAGATTACGAGCCCGACGAAGAAGATGAAAAACAGGATGAATGCCAATTCGGCAACATCAAACACGCCCACGATGTAAGCGGTCCCCAAAAGGTTGGTGGCAGTCATGGTACTTTCCTCTCAAATGCAAAGGAGCGGACACGCCTCTCGCCCCTTGCTGCGGTAACGGCCGCGCTATCCCTGCTGGCGCGGCTCATGTCGGGAACTCGCGCAGGCCGAACGGCTGGCCTGCGCTATCCCTTGAACGGTTGTCATTGGTGCGAGAGTTGCCGACAAGCGGCCCAATCGCGGCGAGACCTGCAAGAAGCAGCAGGATTTCTAGAGCGTAGACGGTGGTGTAACCGGCTGCGCGGCTGGACAGGAGGGCGGCATCGGCGTTGACGCCGATGGCTGCGATCACATCGCGCAGTGCGCCGCCAGCAGCGATGCCTGCACCAGCGCAAGTCGCCTGAACGGCGCCCCATGCGCCGAGCGCGAGACCGGCAGTTTCGCTCTTCGCGAGCGCCATTGCCTCAATGAGCGTGCCGACCGAAAACATGCCGAGCCCCAGACCGATCAGCGCCGCGCCGACGAAAAGCATGGCCGGTGATCCAATGGGTGCGGCGAACAGCACGAGCAGAAATGCATTAAGCCCTGCAACAAGACCAAGGCCCGCGATCCGCAGCGGATCGCCGCCGCGCGACAGGGCGCGGCCCGAATACATGAAGCCCAGCAGCGCTCCGAGTGCCCAAAGGCCGGTCAGCGTCGTTGTCGCGCCGACCGAGAGGCCGAGGATCTCGCCGCCATACGGTTCGAGCAGCGCGTCTTGCATGGCAAAACCGGCAGCGCCGATGCCAATGCCGGTCAGCAGCCGCGCATTGCGCCCGTCGCGCACAAAATTGTTCCAAAGCTCGCTGAAGCTGGGAGCGTCCGGGTCAGGCTTGGTCCGCTCGGGCGCTCGCGCTTCCTGTTTCCAAAGCGCAATGACATTGAGCACGAGGGTCAGAACGGCAGCGCCCTGGATTACCTGCACAAGCCGGGTGGGCGAGAAGTCAATCAGCAAACCGCCAATGACGAAGGCTGCCAGCATCATGCCCACCAGCAGCATCACGTATAGAAGCGCAACCGCGCGCGGGCGCTTGTCTTCGGGCGCAAGGTCAGTCGCGAGCGCAAGGCCAGCGGTCTGTGTCACATGGAAGCCAAGGCCCGTCAGCAGAAAGGCAACCGCTGCCGCGCCCAAGCCCAGTTCGAAGCGGCCCTCGATCTCAAGCAGAAGAAGCGCGAAGGGCATGATAGCCAGCCCGCCAAACTGCATCATCGTGCCAAACCAGATGTAGGGTACGCGCCGCCATCCGAGTGCGGAGACGTGCTGGTCGGACTTGTGCCCGATCAGCGCACGGAAGGGTGCAACCACAAGCGGCACCGCGATCAGCAGCGCGATAAGCCAGGTCGGAGTGCCGAGCTCGACAACCATGACCCGGTTGAGCGTGCCCGAAAGCAGCACCATCGCCATCCCGACGCTTACCTGGAAGAGCGCAAGTCGTAGCAGCCGCGAAAGCGGCAGCTCGGTGCTGGCCGCATCCGCAAAAGGCAGCAGCCCTGCGATCATCCGGGCAAACCGGTAGGATTGGCGAGGGGTTTGGCTCATCCGCGTCTCACCAGTTCGAGTGCCTGCGAGGTGTAAAACCCGCTCGAAATGCGCTCGCTGCGACCGATCTTCCAGTCAGAGAGGCGGCCAAGACGTGCGCGTAGCTCGGTTTCCGAGACGGGCACGATAGCGGGTGAACGGTCGCTTTTGGGGAAGGCCTTGCCCACCGTATGCATCGCGCCAAGAAGCTTCGTGTGCGGCGCAAAAGTGAACAGGATCGATCCTGTCGTGCGTTCACTCAGGCCTTCAACGGCGTCGACCAGGTCCTCGGGCGAATAATGGATAAGCGAATCCATCGCGACGACATGCGCGAAAGTGCCGTGCGAGGGATCGAGCATGTCGCCAGCCCGCCAGCGGACCTTCCCATGACCAGTAAAGCCGGTGGCGCGTTCTCTGGCGACCTCGACCAAACCGCCCGCTACATCGACCGCTGTGACGTCTGCGCCGCGGCAGGCTGCGTCGATTGCGAGAGCGCCTGTGCCGCAACCGGCATCGAGAATGCGCGTGCGGCGCAAATCCGAGGGAAGCCAGCTCACCAGCAACTCGCGCATGGACTTGCGCCCGGCGCGCACGGTCGCGCGGATACCGCTGACCTTTGCGTCGGAGGTGAGGTCGATCCACGCCTGTTTTGCGGTGGAATCAAAATAGGTCGCAAGCGCCTCGCGGCGCATCGTGTAGGGCGTGTCGTCGATCCGGGTGGCCATCACTCAAACCCCAGAAAATCGAAGATGTCCCGGTCCTTCATCGGCTGCGCGGTCGATGGCTCAACCCCCGCCCAGAGCATCGCTGCAAGGCGCAAATACTCGTCCTGCGCGGCAATCACTTCGGGATCGTCGCCCATTTCAAAGAGTGTGCACTTCTTGAGCCGAGAACGACGGATCGCGTCGACGTCGCGGAAATGCGCGAGCCGTTGCATACCAATCTGGTCGCAGAAACGATCAATCTCATCTGTCTCGCGGCTACGATTGGCGACGACGCCTGCGAGGCGGACGTCGTAATTCTTGGATTTCGCACCGATGGCTGCGACGATGCGGTTCATCGCGAAGATGCTGTCGAAGTCGTTCGCGGCCACGACCAGTGCTCGCTCGGCGTGTTGGAGGGGGGCAGCAAAGCCGCCGCACACTACGTCGCCAAGCACGTCGAAAATGACGACATCGGTGTCTTCGAGCAAGTGGTGCTGCTTGAGCAGCTTGACCGTCTGCCCAACGACATAACCGCCACAGCCGGTGCCTGCCGGAGGCCCGCCGGCCTCGACGCACATGACGCCGTTATAGCCTTCGAACATGTAGTCCTCGGGCCGCAATTCCTCCGAGTGGAACTCGACGGTTTCCAGCACGTCGATCACAGTCGGCATCAGCTTCTTGGTCAGAGTGAAGGTGCTGTCGTGCTTTGGGTCGCAGCCGATCTGGAGCACGCGGTGGCCAAGTTTCGAGAACGCAGCCGAAAGGTTGGACGAGGTCGTCGACTTGCCGATCCCGCCTTTGCCGTAGACCGCGAACACTTTCGCGCCCTTGATCTGGTCGCGCGGGTCGAGCTGGACCTGGACCGATCCTTCCCCGTCAGGCTTCGAAAAGCCGGATTTCGGTGTGTGCAGGTTCATGTCGTCGATCCCTCTTATTCTTGAGCCACGAAGACGCCTTCGAGGCGATCTTCGAGTTCGTCATTGGCTTCGCGCAGCGCAGCGAGGGTGGCCTCGTCGGGCTCCCACAGATGGCGGTCGCAGGCTTCAAGCAGGCGTCCGGCCACGCGCGCGCTGGCTTTCGGATTGAGCTCGGAGAGACGTCGGCGCATCTCTTCGTCGAGCACGAATGTCTCGGAAATCTTCTGGTAGACCCACGGCGCAACCTTGCCCGTGGTTGCCGACCAACCGAGCGTGTTGGTGACGTGCTGCTCGATGTTGCGAACACCTTCGAAACCGTGATCGAGCAGGCCTTCGAACCATTTAGGGTTGAGCGTGCGCGTACGGGTTTCGAGGTCGATCTGTTCGGCGAGTGTGCGCACTTTGGCGTTCCCGCGCGTCGCATCAAGGATGTAGACAGGAGCATCTTTGCCTTTGGCACGCGCAACCGAGCGGCTGACCCCGCCAAGTCCGTCGACATATTGGTCGAGGTCGGTGATACCGACTTCGATGCTCTCAAGGTTCTGGTAGGTGAACTCGACATCCTTGAGCGCCGAGGTGAGCAATTCGCGGCGCTGCACGGGTTCGCCATGCACGCCGTAAGCGAAGCCCTTGTTGATCTCGAACGCATTGGCGAGTTCGTCAGGGTCCGCCCAGACGCCGCCATCGATCATCTGGTTCACCTGCGCGCCGTAAGCGCCTTCCTGGTTGGAGAAGACCCTTAGCGCCGCCGTTTCCAGATCGACGCCATGCGCCTCGGCGTGGCTGAGAGAGTGCTTGCGCACGAAGTTGGCATGGGCAGGTTCGTCGGCCTGAGCGGCGAGGAAGGCGGCTTCGGCCAGCATTCGGGTCTGCAGCGGCAGCAGGTCGCGGAAAATGCCCGAAAGCGTCATGACAACATCGATGCGCGGGCGGCCGAGTTCTTCGAGCGGGATAAGCTCTGCCCCGCACAGCCGGCCATAGGAATCGCGCCGAGGCCTTGCGCCCATCAGCGTCATCGCCTGCGCGATCTGGACGCCTTCGGACTTCATGTTGTCCGTACCCCACAACACCATCGCGATGCTGCTCGGAAATTCCGCACCGCTTTCGACATGGCGAGCAAGCAGACGCTCGGCCTGTTCGGCGCCCTGTTTGCAAGCATATGCGCTCGGGATGAGGAAGGGGTCGAAGCCATGAATGTTGCGGCCCGTCGGAAGGACATCGGGGTTCGCCACCACATCCCCGCCGGGAGCAGGCTGGACATAGCCGCCGTCGAGCGCGTGGATCAGCGAGGCGAGTTCGTCGCTTGAGTCGAGCTTTTCACCGAGCGCTTCGCGGTCGGTGTCTTCTCCCGAAGCCTCCACCATCGCGTCGAGCATAGCCTCGCGCCGGTCGCCAGCTGGGTTGCTCCCCAGGACATGCAGACCATGCGGGATCAGCGCCTCTTCCAGCTCGTAGAGCTTGGCCGGAAGCTCCGATAGGTCCGCATAATCGATGTCGAGCGCGTCGCTCTGGTCGGTAATGATCTGCGCCAGGTCCGCGCGCTCCTGCGGGTCATCGCTCATGCGCCAGCGTTCGACGCTGGCCTTGAGTTCGCTGAGCCCCTTGTAAAGGCCAGCCTGCGCGAGAGGCGGCGTCAGGTAGCTCACAAGTGTCGCCGCGCTGCGCCGCTTGGCGAGCATCCCTTCGGTCGGGTTGTTCGCGGCGTATAGATAGTAATTGGGAATGTTGCCGATCAGGCGTTCTGGCCAGCATTCGCTGGTCATGCCGGTCTGCTTGCCCGGCATGAATTCGAGCGCACCGTGTGTGCCGAAATGCAAGACGCTGTGCGCGCCGAAGTCTTCGCGGATGTAGCGATAGAAAGCGCTGAAGGCGTGCGTCGGCGCAAAGTTGCCAGCAAACAACATGCGCATTGGGTCGCCTTCATATCCGAAGGCTGGCTGCACCCCGACAAAGACGTTGCCGAAATGCGCGCCGAGAACCTGAATATGCGAGCCGTCTGTCTGCGCCTTGCCGGGAGCCGGGCCCCATTGCGCCTCGATCTCGGCGAGGTGTGTTTCGCGGCGGACATGTTCGTCGGCAGGCACACGGTGCGCGACGTTGGCGTCAGCGCCAAATTGCTCCGAATTGCCCTTTAGGATCGCGTCACGCAGGGCATCGACACTTTCGGGAAGATCGACCGAATAGCCTTCTGCTGCAAACCGGGTGAGCGTCGCGAAGAGCGATTCGTAGACCGCGAGGAACGCTGCCGAACCTGTGGCGCCTGCATTGGGCGGGAAGTTGAAGAGAACGACCGCGAGCTTGCGGTTCGACCGCTCCGAACGGCGAAGTTCGATCAGTTTGGCTACGCGATTTGCCAGCGCTTCGGCCCGCTCAGGGCAACCTTGCATTGGATTGAGGCGCTCGGATGCCACGTGCTCGCACTTGCGTTCGCAACCATTGCAAACGGGTGATCCGGGAGCGGGGCGACCGCCAAAGACGCTCGGTGTGATCGAACCGTCGAGCTCGGGAAGTGCTACCATCATGGTCGCTTCGAGCGGGAGCAGGCCCTGGTCGCGCGAGCGCCATTCCTCGAGGCTTTGGAATTCGATGGCGTGCGCCGCGACGTAAGGCACATCCAGATCGCCCAAAATCTCGCGTGCGGCCTTCGCGTCGTTATAGGCGGGGCCGCCCACAAGGCTGAAGCCGGTCAGATTGACGATGGCATCGACCACGGGCTCACCGTTCTCGACAAAGAATTTCTCGATGGCCGGGCGGGCATCGAGCCCGCTTGCAAAGACGGGAACGACCTTCATTCCCGCCGCTTCGAAAGCCGCGATAGCGCCGTCATAGTGGCCGCTATCGTGTCCCAGCAGGTAGGAGCGCAGCAGGATCAGTCCGACCGTGCCGTTCTTGCCGTTGCCGTTTGCCTTGCCATCGCGCGGCAGCAGGCGCAGCGTCTCTGAGATCCGCTGCTTGGTGCGCGGGTGATAGACGCCGGTCTCAGGATACTCGATCGGTGCGTCGGCCTTGGTTTCGCCGCGGCGATCAGCACGCTCGCCCGCAGCGTAGCGGTCGATCAGGGCGCGGGCCATGGCAATGACGTTCTCGTCCGAACCAGCAAGCCAGTATTGCAACGTCAGGAAATAGGCCCGCACGTCCTGAGCGGTGCCCGGAATGAATTTCAGGATCTTTGGCAGGCGTCGCAGCATCTTCATCTGCCCCGCGCCCGAACTTGCTCCCGCCTTTTTCGATCCGCGCAGCTTCTTGAGAAGCGCGAGCGGGCCCTTGGCGGGCGCATCCATGCGGTAGCCGCCCATGCGGGTCAGCTTCACCACTTCGCCTGCCGACATAAGGCAGACCATCGCGTCGCATTCCTCGCGCCGCGCTTCGAGCGTGGGGAGGATTGCGCGCACATGGTCGTCGAGGAACAGCATCGTTGCGATGACGATGTCGGCGTTCTCGACCGCTTCCTTTGCGCTCTCGAGCGCTCCGTTCTCGCTGCCCCATTCGGATGCGGCATGGAGCGTGAGTTCGATGTTGTCCTCGGCCAGCACCTCGTCAGCCCGATCAACCGCGCCTTTCAGGTGGTTGTCGAGCGTGATGATGGTGACGCGCACAGGAGCCTTGCGCTGGTCACCACCCGGAGGGGAGGGATGGTCCGCCCTACCGTGCATAATGCGCTTTGGCGTCGTACAAGGTTTCAAGGTCGATCTCTGAGCGGCCCTGATCCTGGGCGAAGGCCTCGGTATTGCGCCGCGCCTTGCCTCTTACAAAGAACGGGATTTTCTTGAGCTCGCGCTCTGCCTCTACCGTCCAGATGCTGTCCGGGTTCGTCGGCGTTTGAGGAATGACCGGCTCTTCTGGCACTTCGGCGTCGATTGTCGGGGCGCGTGGTGAGTGTGCTGCGTGATGCGATGCACCGGCTTCGTCGGAGAATTCGAAATCCTCGCGGAACATGGTGAGCAGGTGCTCTTCAAGGCCCATCACCAGCGGGTGCACCCAGGTATCGAAGATCACATTCGCGCCCTCGAAACCCATTTGCGGGCTGTGGCGCGCCGGGAAGTCCTGCACGTGAACCGGCGCCGAAATCACCGCGCAGGGCATGCCGAGCCGCTTGGCGATGTGCCGCTCCATCTGCGTGCCGAGCACGAGTTCGGGCGAAGCCTCAGCAATCGCATCTTCTACCGCAAGATGATCGTCGGTGATGAGCGGTTCGACGCCGTAGAGCTTTGCCGCTTCGCGAATTTCGCGGGCGAATTCGCGGTTGTAGCAACCAAGTCCGCATACCTCGAAGCCAAGCTCGTCCTGAGCAATGCGCGCGGCCGCGACGGCATGGGTTGCGTCTCCGAAAATGAAGACGCGCTTGCCGGTGAGATACGTCGAATCGACGCTGCGGCTCCACCATGGAAGCCTGGATGATTGGTCGCCGAGGGCAGGCGTGGGATCTGCACCTGCCAACTCGGCGACCTCGGCAATGAACGCGCGTGTGGCGCTCACACCGATAGGCGTTGTGCGGACCGTTGGCTGCTTGAACGTACGTTCGAGCCAGCGGGCCGCCTCATCTGCGATTTCGGGATAAAGTACGATGTTAAAGTCGGCAGCGCCAATGCGCGCGATGTCCGACGGGGTCGCGTCCAGCGGCGCGACGAGATTGATCTCGACGCCCAGCGCATCGAGAATTTTGCGGATCTCGACCAGATCGTCGCGGTGGCGGAAGCCAAGCGCGGTGGGGCCGAGGATATTGGCCCGAGCAGCGCGTCCTTCACGCGGGGCCGGCGTGAGGTCCTTGTCCGCCAGATGCCGCACGATCTGGTAGAATGTTTCCGCCGCGCCCCAGTTTTCCTTGCGTTGGTAGCTGGGAAGCTCAAGCGGGATTGCCGGGCAGGGCAGGTCCATCGCTTCGGATAATCCGCCCGGATCGTCCTGGATCAGTTCAGCCGTGCATGAAGCGCCCACGATCATAGCCTGCGGCTTGAACCGTTCCGCTGCGTCGCGCGCGGCGTCTTGGAACAGCTGGGCTGTATCCTTGCCAAGATCGCGCGCTTCGAATGTGGTGTAGGTTACCGGCGGACGAGCGCCGCGACGCTCGATCATGGTGAAGAGCAGGTCGGCATAGGTGTCGCCCTGCGGCGCGTGGAGGACGTAATGCAGGCTCTTCATCGCGGTGGCGATGCGCATCGCGCCAACGTGGGGCGGTCCTTCATATGTCCAGACAGAGAGCTGCATCTTTACACCTCCAGCCTGTCACGGCGGCGCAGGGGCCGGGCGAAAAGCTCAGCGAGGTCGCCTGCCTGATCGAAACCGTGGATTGGTGAGAAGACAAGCTCAATTGCCCACTTCGTGCTGAAGCCTTCAGCCTCGAGCGGATTGGCAAGGCCGAGACCGCAGACGGTCAGATCGGGCTTGTCCTCGCGCACACGGTCAAGCTGGCGCTCGACGTGCTGGCCTTCGCTGATGCGTGTCGATGGCGGAATGAGGTCAAGCTCCTGAGCGTAGTGAGCGCGGTGGAGATAGGGCGTCCCGACTTCGACCGGAATCATGCCAAGCTCGGTTGAAAGGAAGCGAGCCAGCGGCACTTCAAGCTGCGAATCCGGCAAGAAGCTTATGCGCTTGCCCTCGAGGTTTTCGCGGGCATGCTCGATGGCGCGCTTTGCCCGTTCGCGGCCCGGTGCGACGACGGCGTTGAAGTGCGCTTCGTCGATACCGAACTCGCGTGCGGCAGCGTGGAGCCAACCGGTTGTGCCCTCCGCGCCAAACGGGAAGAGCGCATCGATCCGCTTCGCTCCACGATCCTCGAGCGCCATTGCCGTGTCTGACAGGAAAGGCTGGGCTAGGAGGTAGCGCGTATTCGGGCCGACAGGCGGCAGGTCGCGGGCATTGCGGGCAGGCAGGACGCCGACATTGTCGATACCGAGCTGATCGAACAGCCGAAGGAACTGGTCCTCTACGATATCGGGGAGCGAGCCGACCACGAGCAATTGCGTGGGCGCGTCCGCTGCCAGAACCGGCATTTCCGGCACAAGCGCGGCGAGGCAGGCGTCTTCGCCTTGCGTGAAGGTCGTCTCGATCCCGCTGCCCGAATAATTGAGGATGCGTACATTCGGCATGTGCTGTGCGCCGAGACGCTGTGCAGCCTTGGCAAGATCGAGCTTGATGACCTCAGAAGGGCACGAGCCAACGAGGAACAGCGTCTTGATATCGGGCCTGCGAGCCAGAAGCCGGGTTACCACTCGGTCGAGTTCGTCCTGCGCATCGACCATGCCTGCAAGGTCGCGCTCTTCCATGATCGCGGTTGCAAAGCGCGGTTCGGCGAAGATCATCACGCCCGCTGCCGATTGCAGAAGGTGCGCACATGTGCGCGAGCCGACCACCAGGAAGAACGCATCCTGCATCTTGCGGTGCAGCCACACGATCCCAGTGAGCCCGCAGAACACCTCGCGCTGTCCGCGTTCACGCAGGATCGGGCGTGATTGTGCGGCCTGAGGGGCATCGCAGCCAGCCAGTGGAGTGTCGAGCGGCGGCGTCATGCGGGCACCGCCTCGGCATTGTTGCCCTGCAGGCGCGCCATGCGCAGTTTCCAGAGAAACTGTCCGGCATTGATGACATAGGCCGCGTAAGCCGCCAGCGCGACGCCGAGTCGTTGCTCCATCGTGCCGATCGCACCAAAGAGCATGGCAAGGTAGAGCGTGTGCAGCGCAAGCACCGCCATCGAGAAGACGTCTTCCCAGAAAAAGGCGGGGGCGAAGAGCCACTTGCCGAACACGACCTTCTCCCAGATCGAGCCGGTGATCATGATGGTGTAGAGTACCAGCGTCTTAATCACGATCGAGGCGTCCGCGAGCCATGCGCCTTCGCCGCTTGAAAGCGTGCGAAGGACAAGTCCGAGACTGACAAGGAAAACAAGGAATTGCAGCGGCGCGAGGAAGCCCTGGACCAAGGTCCAGACCGACTCGTCCCTCCGTCGGCGCTCCTCTGGTGAGTAGAGCGCCCCCTGGATCCCCGCTTGTCCTCGCGCACTGCCGGAAGGCGGTGCGGAGCCAGCCGAGGATGAGAGATCTTGTCGAGTCATCCTCATCGATAGCCTTTGCTGTCAGAATGCAAGACTACGCCCCTCGACCTGCGAGTGTCAAACAAATTAGACGTAAAATAAAGTGGACAGTCTGACGGCGAGTTCCTTAGGCTATTTGCTAAGGAAGAGTGATTGGTGTAGTGGAGTCGCGTTGACGGAACAGGTGTCGGGCATCATCCGACCTCGTCAGCCTCGACGCGGGGACCCGCGCCATCACCGGAGACTATCAGCCGGTGGACGGGAAGGGTCAGCAATGGCAGCTCAAAAGGGCACAGGAATGATCGGCGCTGGCTCGGCCGCGTTGCGCAGGGTCATGTCCGCTTCCTTGAAGCTTCGCAAAGACTCCGAGGGCGATGATCAGTCCACCAATCCGGACAACCAAGCGCTTGCCGGCGACTCTATCAACGCAATCATCGAAGGCGAGATCATACCGCGCCTCCTGATGGCTCACGCCATTGGTACAGGCGGGGCCGTACCCCATTCGGAGATCGATCCTTCCGCCGCGAACAAATTCGCGCTGCTGCCCTTGCGGCTCGAGGCGGCAAACTTGCTCGAGGAGGTCGATGCTTTCCTGGCCGATGGTGTCAGTGTCGAAGCGGTTTTCCTCGACCTTCTTGCTCCGGCAGCGCGCCGTCTTGGCGAGATGTGGGAAGACGATGAAGCCGATTTCCTGGACGTCACGATGGGTTTGTGGCGACTGCAGGAAGTTATGCGCGAGATTTCCGCGCGCGCTCCCATTCGCCCGCCGCTTGCGCCGCCTGAGGCGGCCCGTGCGCTTTTCGCGCCGATGCCGGGCGACCAGCACAATTTCGGCGCGCTGATGATGGACGAGATTTTCGCCCGCGCAGGGTGGAACAGCAGGGTTCTGACCAAGCCTTTGCGCAAGGAACTTCTCGACGCGCTCTCTAGAGAGCCGTTCGACGTCGTAGGATTGACGCTTTCACGCGATTGCCCTAGCGCCGCTGTAACAAACATAATCAAGGCGATGCGCAGCGTGTCTGCAAATCCGCACCTCTCTATTTTAATCGGTGGTCGAATGATCAACCAAAACCCTGCACTAGTTGCCGAAGTGGGAGCCGATGGGACCGGCGCCGACGCTCGGGCCGCACTCGATGTGGCAGAGCGATTGGTCCAGTCCGCCGTGGTGCGTGCGCATATGCTGAAATAGGGTGGGCCTGTAGATGCTGACCCGAAAGCACTCCATCGAAGGTAAGAATCCGTTCGGCAAGGCCGCCGAGCTTTTCAACTCGCTTGACGCCGACGCGGCGATGAAGCTCGCGATGGTTGCTGGTGACATCACCCTCGTGCTCGACGACACCGGAATGATTGTCGACACCGCCTTCGATCCCAAGGAATTCCCCGGCTTTGAAGGCTGGGAAGGCACCAACTGGATCGACACGGTTACTGTCGAAAGTCGCCCCAAAGTCATGGAAATGCTGGCAGCCGCGAGGCGCGGTGAGGTGCAGCATTGGCGCCAGGTCAATCATCCGACCCGCGATGGCGATGTACCAATCCGCTATGCCGTTCTGACTGTCAATGGAGGCGAACACCGCATCGCCTTCGGGCGCGATCTGCGCGAGGCCGGCAAGATGCAGCAGCGTCTGCTTCAGGTGCAGCAATCGCTTGAACGCGACTATCTGCGCATGCGCCAGCTCGAAGCGCGATATCGGATGCTGTTCGAGATGTCGGGCGAGCCGGTCATGATCGTCGAGGCCGCAACCCTGCGAATCCGTGAGGCCAACCCCGCTGCTCACACGCTGATGGGTGTTCGGTCGGGAAGCTTGCCGGGCAAGAAGCTCCCCACGCTTGTGGAAAAAGCATCGCGTGACACGCTTCAAAATCTCGTCGGAGCGGCACTGGCGTCCGAGCATGTAACACCTTTGAGTGTGACCCTCACGAAGGGCTCCACAGAGGTAGCGGCCACCGCTGCGGCCTTTACTCAGGACAGGGGGCAATACCTCCTTCTCAAGCTTTCGCCTCAAATGGATCAAGGCGATGCAGGCGGCTTCTCTCCGGCGCTCGAGCTAGTCGATCAGATGCCGGACGCATTCGTCTTGGCCGATTCCAACCTCGACCTCGTCAGT
This sequence comes from Erythrobacter sp. S158, assembly GCF_057364915.1. NCBI lineage: Bacteria > Pseudomonadati > Pseudomonadota > Alphaproteobacteria > Sphingomonadales > Erythrobacteraceae > Erythrobacter > Erythrobacter sp. S158. Next base: position 507,810 of record NZ_CP200279.1, read on the forward strand.
TGCAACAACGCTTTCGTTGAGCTGGTGCAGGCCGCCAGTGTTGACCCGTTGCGAGGCCGGGCGCTGGCAAGCTGGATTGGACGTCCGGGCATCGATCTGGAACTGATCGAGGGTCAGATCGACCAGTATGGATGTGCCCGCAACGTCTCGACCGTGCTTCGCATCGGCGATAACATCGAGGGCGAGCCGATCGAATTGTCAGCGGTGCGCTCAAGTGGCGAAGGTGGGTTGTACGCTTTCGTGATCCGTCCGATCGGCCGCCGGTTGCGCGATTTGCCACCCGGATCGCAGGACCTGCCGCGTTCGGTGGAGCAACTCACCGACCTTGTCGGGCGGATGTCGCTCAAGGAAATCGTGCGCGAAAGCACCGATCTTATTGAGCGCTTGTGCATTGAGGCGGCGCTTCAATACACCTCGGACAACCGCGCATCGGCCGCGGAAATCCTCGGCCTGTCGCGTCAGAGCCTCTATTCCAAGCTTCACAGGCATGGGCTTGGCAACCTGCCGAGTGATCCCGAATAGGCCACTTCAACGCGCGCCGAGGGCCTGCGCAGGAGCTTTGGGTAGTCCTCCGCTGGCTCATTCACATCAATTGCATCGTGAAATCAGGTGTTTGGAGATTCGCGAGATCAAGGCGCTTTCGGCGAGGCTGTGCTGCATGCGCGCCCGCTCTGCGCCGCTAAAGACTCGCAATCGGCGCTCAAAATCCGGATATCGTCGCAAAACGGGTGATCGGACACATCATAGTGTCCAATTAGTTTGACGCATACGCCTGTCAGGCATAGATTTACGACATGGAGAGGTCCGCCGTCTCAACTCGCGAAGTGCCCATTACTCAGGCGCCAGCGCCCTTGCGTCCCAGACCTCGTGATATTCTCGAACTGCTCAAGCCGATCACGTGGTTCCCGCCGATGTGGGCTTTCATGTGTGGTGCTGTCTCGTCGGGAGCTGGCCTCGACGGGCGATGGCTCTTCGTGTTGGGCGGTGTGTTGCTTGCAGGTCCGCTCGTTTGCGGGACGAGCCAGGCCGTCAACGATTGGTTCGACCGCCATGTCGATGCCATCAATGAACCTGACCGCCCCATACCCTCAGGCCGCATTCCCGGACGCTGGGGGCTCTATATCGCCATCATGGCGACCATCGTTTCAGCAGTGGTCGCATGGCTGCTCGGACCGCTGGTCTTCGTCGCAGCACTCGTCGGGCTGGCACTCGCATGGGGTTACAGCGCGCCGCCGTTCCGCTTCAAGACAAGCGGTTGGACAGGTCCGGCGGTTGTCGGCCTTACCTATGAAGGGCTGAGCTGGTTCACTGGCGCTGCGGTCATTCTTGGCGCGATGCCGCGCTCAGAGATTCTGATCGTTCTGGTGCTCTACAGCCTGGGCGCCCACGGCATCATGACGCTCAACGATTTCAAAGCGGTTGAGGGCGACAGGGCGACAGGCCTTCGCTCGCTTCCCGTCATACTGGGGGTGACGCCCGCAGCGCGCTTTGCCTGCGCGGTCATGGCGCTCGCGCAAATCGCGGTCATTGCGCTTCTGGCCTATTGGGGCCTTACGCTTTCAGCTTTGATCGTCGGCGGGGTGCTGTTGGCTCAGTTTGCGGCCATGCCGCGCCTGCTTGGCAATCCGAAGCGCTATGCACCCTGGTATAATGGCGTGGGCGTGACGCTTTATGTTCTCGGCATGCTTGCCGCTGCCCTCGGCCTTGGGGGTTACATCTGATGCACGCGCCAGCAGCGCCTCCGGCGAATCGTGGCCTGTCATGGCTGGCGATTATCCGCATCGGCCTGGTGCAGGCCTCGATCGGGGCAATGGTGATGCTTATCACCACGGTCCTCAACCGGTTGATGGTGGTCGAGTATGCGTTGGCGGGAGCCATCCCGGCGGCACTTGTTGGTTGGCATTACGCGGTCCAGCTGGGTCGGCCCCTATGGGGACATGGCTCAGACAAAGGCGGTAGCCGTTCGCTCTGGATTGCGGGCGGGATCGTGGTCCTAGGCCTTGGCGCGATCATGGCGGTTCAGGCGACGGTGATGATCCAGCAGGATTTCACGCTCGCAATGGTCATCGCTGTGCTCGGCTACACGCTGATCGGCGTCGGTGTCGGGGCGAGCGGGACTTCGGCGCTGGCGCTGCTGGCATCGGGTGTCGCGCCCGAACGTCGCGCAGCTGCTGCGGCGGTCACCTGGATCATGATGGTCGCCGGTATCGTCGTATCGGCCATCACGGTCGGCGCTTTGCTACAACCGTTTTCGCCAGAGCGCCTGTTATCGGTCGCGTCGGGCCTGCTTCTCACCTGCATCGCTATTACCTGCATCGCGATCTACCGGATTGAGCCGCGATCGGGCGCGGTGCTTGCCTTTGCTGAAACCGCAAAGAGCGACCCGCCTCCCGACTTCAAGGAAGCCCTGCGCGAGATCCTGCACGAAAAGGCCGCGCGCCGCTTCACGCTTTTCATCTTCGTCTCGATGATGGCCTTCAACATGCAGGACCTGATCCTCGAGCCATTCGCAGGATTGATCTTCGGCATGACGCCGGGCCAATCCACGCAGCTTGGCGGCATGCAGTCTGGCGGCGTGCTCGTCGGCATGATCGTAGCCGGGATCGGGGGCAGCGCATTTGCCGGACGGCTCCCGTTCGAGCTTCGCCACTGGATCGTGTTCGGCTGCCTTGGATCGGCGCTCGCGCTCGCGTGCCTCGCGATGGCCGCGCAGGTTGGGCCGGGCTGGCCGATTGCCCTGAACGTCTTCGTCCTCGGCTTTTGCAACGGGTTGTTCGCGGTTGCTGCGATCGGCGCGATGATGGGTCTTGCCGGGGCCGGCGAGAAAACGCGCGAGGGCGTGCGTATGGGCGTCTGGGGCGCGGCGCAGGCGATTGCATTCGGTCTGGGCGGAATGCTCGGTGGGGGCGGCCTCGATCTTGCCCGCCGAGCGATCGCGCATGACCCCAGCGCATTTCAGATAGTTTTTGCCATTGAGGCGGGTCTTTTCGTGCTCGCCGCATGGCTCGCGGTGCGTGCCACCGCCAGAGGGCTCGCGCCTGCGCGCGCCATTATCGAGAGGGACGAAGAGGTGTTTGCATGAGCGAGAAAATCTACGATGTCGTTGTCGTTGGCGGAGGCCCCGCTGGCGCAACCGCTGCAAACGACCTCGCGCTTGCGGGCCATTCGGTGCTGCTGATGGAGCGCGGCGGACGGATCAAGCCGTGCGGCGGAGCCATTCCGCCGCGCGCCTTGGATGATTTCGACATTCCCCAATCGCTTCTGGTAGCCCGCGCTCGCTCTGCCCGAATGATTGCTCCCTCGGGACGCGCCGTCGATATGCCGGTCGGCGAGATCGGCTATGTCGGCATGGTCGACCGCGAGGAGTTCGATGAGTGGCTGCGTGAGCGTGCCCGCATGTCCGGCGTGGAGCGCCTGACCGCCACTTTCGACAAGGTCGAGCGCGACGAACACGCACACCCAATCGTAACCTTCAGGCGCGAACGCGGCGGGCCAATCGAAAAGGTCCGTGCACGCTGTATCATCGGTGCAGATGGAGCACGCTCCTCCGTTGCCAAGCAGTGCCTGCCTGATGCGGAACGGGTCAAATGCGTCTTCGCCTATCACGAGATCATCAAGTCGCCGCAAATGGGCATGATCGCAAACGACGATGCTTACGATCCGGACCGCTGCGACGTCTTCTATCAAGGCAAGCTCTCGCCCGATTTCTATGCGTGGGTGTTCCCGCACGGCGATACGGCTAGCATCGGCGTCGGCAGCGCAAACAAAGGCTTTTCGCTGCGCGGCGCGGTTTCCGAAATGCGCAGTGAGCTCGACCTAACCCGCTGCGAGACGATCCGCCGCGAAGGCGCGCCCATTCCCTTGAAGCCATTGAAGCGCTGGGACAATGGCGCTGACGTCATCGTCGCGGGTGACGCGGCCGGCATTGTCGCCCCGGCATCGGGCGAGGGCATCTACTACGCGATGGTCGGCGGACGCTACTCCGCTGAGGCGGCATCGCAGATGCTCCTGACCGGCGAGGCCAAGGCGCTCAAGACCGCGCGCAAACGCTTCATGAAGGATCACGGCCGCGTTTTCTGGATCCTCGGGATCATGCAGTATTTCTGGTATTCGAGCGACAAGAGGCGCGAGCGTTTCGTCGATATGTGCGACGACAAGGACGTCCAGCAGCTCACCTGGCAGGCCTACATGAACAAGAAGCTGGTTCGGAAAAAACCGCTCGCCCATGTGAAGATATTCCTGAAGGACACAGCGCACCTGCTCGGCCTCAGACCGGCGAGTTCGTAACGTTTTTCAAGCGGCGGGAGAGGGATCACCAGCCATGAGTATGAGCAAGACCTGGATATTGCCCGCTGTCGTGGCGGCCATTGCTGCGGCTATCGTTGCGGTTCTCGGAGCAACGATCACCGATCTGGGGCCATGGTATCAAAGCCTCGAAAAACCGGGCTGGAACCCGCCCGATGTCCTGTTTCCGGTGGGCTGGACGATCATATTCGCGCTTAATACCGCAGCGATTGTCTCGGCGTGGCGCGCCGCGCCCACGCCCAAGGTCTCGGATACGATCATCGGGCTGTTTGCGCTCAATGCGTTTCTCAACATCACGTGGTCGATGATCTTCTTCCGCATCCAGCGGCCCGACTGGGCGTTTATAGAAGTGTTGCTCTTGTGGCTCTCGATCGTGGCCCTGGTCGTCTATTGCGGAAGGTATTCGAAGCCAGCAGCCTTGCTGTTCCTGCCCTATCTGCTCTGGGTGACATTTGCCGCGGCGCTCAACTGGGCGGTGGTTGATCTCAACGGCCCATTCGGCTGAGCGCGCCTGAGCAACCATGGACATGATCGAAGCCTTCTTCGCGAGCGGTCATGCCGCCGATCTTGTGCTGGCGGTGCTAGGGGCGGAGGCGGTGTGGCTTCGCACCCGCGAATGGAGTTGGGCGCGGATATTGGGGCTGGTGGGGCCCGCGGTATTCATAGTGCTTGCTCTTCGCGCCGCCTTGGTCGGGGCCGGTTGGGAGTGGGTCGCGGTCTTGCTCGCATTTTCGCTGCCCCTGCACCTTATGGACCTGCGCACGCGGTTGTCAGGGGCCGGGTAGGTTGGTGCAGACTTTATCTGGTTGACGACCAGATTTGCGTACATTGACAGCGCGATCCCAAGGCGAAACAACGCGCTCCCACCTCGATGACGTCAAAGGCGCGCCTTGATCAGAATCCTCTTCGCTATTTTCGTTCTACTGGTCGGAGCCGCCGTTGCGTGGAATTTCGTACGGGGTGATGAGTATTCCTCGGTAACGATCTACAAGAGCGACCGAAGCCTGCGCAATGTGATGAAGTGCGTCTCCAGCAACCGCACACGGATCAAGACTGACATTCAGCCTATCAATACCTGCCGGACCAATCGCAGGGCTTGCTCAAGAGGTATGACGTATCTCTCAGCAGATGGGCAAATGCGTATTTCAGCGCGGCATTCCGATGACATCGTCGAGATCAGGGTTTCTCACAATCAGCTGCTCTCATCATCGGCTATCGAGACCTTGGAGCGCTGCATCCGATAGGTCCGTAACTCCCTAGTCCACCCGCTTCGCCTGCGCTCCCATCGGACACAAAGAGCCCTCATTCATTCTCAAACCAAAAAGCCCGGCCGCGCATCGCTGCGCAGCCGGGCCTTCTGGATAGATAGACCTATGAGGCGTTTGAACCGCCTAATTCATCGGAGCGTAGTAGTGCTCCTGTGCCCATAGGTACCAGTTGTCGACAACGGTTCCTGAAAGCAGGATGCCGATGCCGCCGGTAAGGGTCGTGAGAACCGCGAACCACCACGCCCAGCGGTGGATCGATTCCATCGTGGCGTTGAAGCCCATGGTCCAGCGCCAGAACAGACCTGCACGCTCAGACGCAGTCCCGCGATCGGTGATCTGCTCGATCTCGCGTTCACCGCCGTAGCGGCCAACCGCGAGGATCGTAGCGCCGTGCATGGCGAACAGAACTGCCGAGCCATACAGGAATACGATCGAAAGCGCGTGGAATGGATTGTAGAACAGGTTCCCGTGAATGAGCGAGAAGTTGTTGGTCCAATCCAGGTGGCTAAACACCCCGTAAGGCACTGCCTCTGCCCAGCTGCCAAGCAGCAGCGGCCGAATGAAGCCAAGCACGAGGAACAGCCAGATCGCCGAGGAAAACGCCCAGAAGATATGGAGGCCCATGCCAAGCGCCTTTGCCCGGTAATATGTCCGGGCGAGCCAGCAGAGTACCGCAATCGTCAGGAAAGCGCCGGTCATGATGAACCAGCCACCCTCATTGAGCGGCACGAACGGGCTGAAGCCGTATTCCGGTCCCGGAGGATCAAGCGAAAGCCAGAACAGCTCGCGCATGAAGGTCTGGGGATCCCAACCGGCCTGAGCCCAGAAGTTGAGCCCGATGATCATGAAGGCGGCAAAGCCGAAGACCAGCGAGAGCGTGCCGAGCAGGCCAAGATAGATCGGACCGATCTGAGCCTGACCGAACTTGCCCATCCAGTAGCTGTAGCCAGTGGCCTTGATCCGCGGCTCGTTACCGGGCGGCAGCGGCACGCCCATTTCGGGCGGCCCCTTGACCTGGATTTGGGTGAAGATGTTTTGATAGGTAGCCATCAGATCGGTTCTCCTTCCCAAATCGGGATAGCCCGCCAGAATTCCCAGAACTCGATCCAGCTTCCTGCGTACAAGGTACCCGAAATCACGATGCAGATGGCGCTCCAGAACCCTGCGTTGAGCGCAAGGAACAGCCCGACACGGTGGATGCCCAGCGTGCCGACCGAATAACCGATGAAGTCACGGAAATACGTGTCTTCGTATTCGGGTGAGCGGACCTCGTTGCCTTCGCCGGTGTTGACCGCCGAAAGAACCAGACCACCATGCAATGCAAGCGCGAGACAGTTCGTGAAGAAGAACGTGATCGCGAGCATGTGCACCGGATTGTAATGGAAATTCACGTAGTTGTAGCCCGTGTACGAAACCCAGTCCAAGTGCGACCAGATGCCATACGGGAATGCGTGCCCCCAGGCGCCCATCCAGAACGGACGGATCACGTTGAGAGTAACGAAGGCGAAAACCGCGACGCTGAATGCGATCGGCACGTGGTAATTCATGCCCAGCTTGCGTGAGATTTCCGCTTGCCTCATCACCCACGACCCGAAAGCGACGATCGCACACAGGGTAATCACCTGGTGGTATCCGCCCTCGGCAAGAGGTGCAAAGGCTAGCCCGGCTTCTATCGGCGGTGGCTGGATGTCGATAAGCCAGGGGTTGAGGGTCGGTCCCTGCGCTGCAGCGGCAAAGATCAGCATTGTGCCCAACAGGGCGCTGATCGCTACCAATACACCGAAGAACCCAACGTAAAACGGCCCGACCCAAAAATCAAAAAGGTCGCCGCCGATTATTGTGCCACCGCGCACGCGGTATTTCCGCTCGAAACTAAGGAGCGCCATAGGTCCATCCTTCCCACCTCAAGGGCGGGCGTTATCGTTGCGTGTCGGTCTGTGGGAGGCAGGCAGGCGAACCTGCCCCCTCACGAAGTTTGGCTGTTCAGCTTCAAAAGCTTGGCCAACTCAGCGGATTAGCTGAGCCAGTTGTAGCTTTCGGTGCTGAGCAGGATGAAGTGGATCGTGAACGCCAGGACAGCGAGGCCGACATGAAGTGCGACCAGAGTCCGGCGAACATCGAAATGATGCCAAATCTTGTACATAATTGTTTCCTTATTCCATGAGCTTGGTTTGCCGATGCGCACGCCCGATAAGGGCGAGAGCGAGGGCAATCAGGCGGTTTGGAAGATCAGAGCGGCAGCCAGGGCTTGTTAGCCCAGATGAGAATGTGGGCTACCACTGCAATCGCGACGTAGAGTCCAAAGGTTCCCATGAACGCGCCATGGATTTCCTTTGCTTCTTCGTCGGTCAGGTAAGTCCCCACGCTGGGGCGATCACCATCGGCCATAGTCGTATCTCCGTATAGTTACATTGGAGCGGGAGCTGGATTGCCCCCGACGGTATCCGCGCGTGATCCCCCACGTGGATTGCGGATGCCCGATACATTCAGGCAAGTTGCGTAGCCTCGTCATGCCACCTCTCCTTCGAGAAGCGCCTTGGCGAGACAATCTGCGGAAACTGTTGTTGCGCCCTTTTGGCGCGCGGCTGCCTCAGCGGCATCGCGCAGCCTCTTGGCAGCGGAAATTCGGATGAGCACCGGCTGCTTCTCTACCAGCTCGTCGAGCCGGACCTTGGCATCCGCATCCCATTGCAGCTCTCGTTCGAGGCGGGCAGGGGTTGCCTCGCCCTTGTCCATGTCGGTGCCGAGCGGGAGGATATGGAACAGCGCATCGAACAGCGCGTTGCACACTTCCTGCACAAGATAGGTCGCACCCGAATAGCCCATGAAGGGCGTGCCGATGTGGCGGCGAATGGCTGCACCGGGAAAGCTTGCCGGAATGAACATGCCGCTCGGGCCGAGCCCGCCGGCGCATTCGGCCATGTACATGCGCTCATTATAGCTGCCGAACACGACCAGGGGACGGCTGTTATGAATGGCGGCGCGCACTTCGTCGTTCTTGGGCTTTACGCCAGCCTCGCGGCTGAAGGCGAAGGCGCAAGGGAGCCCCATGTCTTCTTCGAGGAAGTGACGGATGCCGCGTGCGTAAGTGTCGTTTGCAACGATGCCGAAATTGGCGGTGCCGAAGAAGTCCTGCGTGACGGAACGCCAAAGGTCCCAAAGCGGCTTGATCGTCGTGTGTTTTTCGCGCTCGATGAAGGGTTCAGGGTCAAGCCCCAACTCTTCGCCGAGCGCACGGAGAAACTTGGTGGTGCTGGAAAGGCCCACTGGCGCTTGGAAATAGGGCCGTTCTAGCGTTTCGCACAGGTTGCGGCCGAATTCGCGGTACATGCAGACATTGGCGTCTGCCGTTCCCAGCGCGCGGATGTCGGCAAGATGGCAGCCGAGCGGGAAGACCACGCCGACTTCGGCTCCGATCCCTTCGATCAGGCGGCGAATTTCCGCGAGATCCGAAGGCATGTTGAACATGCCGTAGGACGGGCCAATGATGTTGACGACCGGCTTTTCGCCTTCCTTGCGCTCTTTCACCTTGGGCGCCTTTTTCGGCCCGAACTCGGTCCACAGCCATGTCAGCGCGCGGTCTGCCGATTGCCACTGATCCTCGTCGATCGTGCGCGGCAGGAAGCGCTTGATATTGGTGCCTTCGGGCGTGACACCGCCGCCGATCATCTCGGCGATGGAGCCGGTTACCACGACGGCAGGCAGTTCTGGATCCAACGTCTCCCAAGCGCGCTTCATCGCGCCTTCGGTGCCGGTTTTGCCCAGTTCCTCTTCGCCAAGGCCGGTCACGACAATTGGCAATTCATGCGGGGGCAGGGCGTCGGTGTAGTGCAGCACGCTGGTCACGGGCAGGTTTTCGCAGCCCACCGGACCATCGATGATGACCTGCAGGCCCTTTACCGCCGTGAAGACGTAAGTGGCGCCCCAATATCCGCCGGCGCGATCGTGATCCAAGACAAGCGTCATGTGCCCACCGCCTCGGACGCCTTGCGCGCCGCTTCGTTGAGGGCCGCGTATTTCTTGCGGAATTTGGGCCTGTCGATGGGAGTGTCTTCCCATACTCCGGTGGCGTGGCCATCGCCGACGCCTTCGAAGAAATCGCGCATCTTGTCGAAGCGATGTTTGTTCGAAATTGCCGCGTTCACGACCTGCGCGAGACTGCCTGCGCCAGCTGGCCCCATCAGGGGGCGAGCAGAAATCAGGTTGGTGAAATAGAGCGACGGGATCGCCTTCGCCTTTGCGTGCTGGACCACCGGGGTGGTGCCGATTGCAAGGTCGGGCTGGAATTCGTCGACAGCCGCGATGTCGTCTTCGAGGCTCGCGCGGAAGTTCACACGGATGCCCTTCGCCTCGAGCCATTCGCGGTCCGGATCGGACCACTTGGTCCGGGGGCAGGCGCTCCCGACATAGCGGACGTCCGCGCCGCTTTCGACAAGCAGGCGCGCGACCAGCAATTCGGAGCCTTCATAGCCCGACACCGTGATGCGTCCATTGACCGGCATTGCCGAAAGCGCGCCGCGGATTGCGCCTACAAAACGATCTTTCGCGCCGTCGACCTTCGCTTGCGCGATACCGCAGGTCTGTCCGATCGCATCGAGCCAGGCGGCGGTCCCTTCTGCGCCCACCGGGGCGGAGCCGAGGACCGGGCGGCCAGCGGCTTCGAATTCGCGAACGCTGGCGGTGTAGAACGGGTGGATCGCCGCGACCGCAGCACAGTCGAGCGCCGAATACAGTTCACGCCACTCGCGAGTAGGAACAACCGGACCGGCCGCAAGCCCTAGCGGTTCGAGCATCTGTGAGATGCCGACGGGATCAGCCGGGAACATCTCTCCTAACAGAGTGATGGTGGGCCGGTCCGGTCGTTCCTTTGGCGCTGCGACAGGGCCCTGGGTGGCCTCTTCGCGCGCATAAGCGAGCATCGCGCCCGCGAGTACGTCTTTCGCCTCGGCATGGGTAGGAATGCCGAAACCGGGAACGTCGATCCCGATGATGCGTACGCCGTTGATCTCGTTCTTGAGCAGCCGCAGCGGGACACCGCTGGCCGTGGGCACGCACAGATTGGTGACGACGATTGCGTCATAGTGTTCGGGATCGGCGAGGTCTTCGACCGCTTCCTTGATATCCTCGAACAGCTTGCCGGTGACGAGCGTTTCGGACGAGAAAGGCACGTAGCCCACCGTCCGCCGAGCGCCGTAGAAATGCGATGTGAAGGTCAGACCGTAGACACAGCAGGCCGAGCCCGACAGCACGGTCGCGGTGCGCTTCATGCGAAGGCCGACGCGCAATGACCCGAAGGCAGGGCACATCGATTGCGGCTGGTCGTGCGGGCCGACGGGGTAGTCCGCCTCGTAACGGTCGAGCACTTCGCTCTTACCCGCCTTGCGCGCAGCTTCGCGCATGGTCTCGCCGCTTGCGCAGCCGCCTTCGGCAGGCGCGCTCATGTCGAGCCGGTCAGCGGTGCGTTGCGCGTTCGAGGCGGGTAAATCGGTCAGATCAAATCTCGTCGTAAATCACTTCAAGTGACGGCTTTTCTTCGAATGTTCCGCCGCGCATATCGGCCTGGGTGGCCGGGATCAGCTCTACGTTCCCGCCCGTTTCTTCCGGGCTGAAAAGATTGAGCAAGCCATCCTGGTCGAGTGGAGAGGGTTGGCGCGGCGGTGCCTCCGCGACGTTCGTAGCAAGCTCTTCGAAAAGGCTCGCCCATTCGCCGCCCGGCGTTCCGATAATCTGGTAATTGGCGCTCTTTCGCCGGATGTCTTCGTTAGCGGGGATCGCGGTGAGAACCGGGATATCGACCGCTTTTGCGAAGGCTTGTGCCTCGCCCGTGCCGTCATCCTTGTTCACGATCATGCCGGCAACGCCGACATTGCCGCCCATCTTGCGGAAATATTCGACCGCGTGGCAGACATTGTTGGCGACATAGAGCGATTGCAGATCGTTCGAGCCGACCACGATCACTTTCTGGCACATGTCGCGCGCGATCGGCAGGCCGAACCCGCCGCACACCACGTCGCCGAGGAAGTCGAGCAGCACGTAATCAAAGCCCCATTCGTGGAAGCCGAGCTTTTCGAGCAGTTCGAAGCCGTGAATGATCCCGCGCCCGCCGCAGCCGCGACCGACTTCCGGCCCGCCAAGCTCCATCGCGAACACGCCGTCGCGCTGGAAACAGACGTCCTCGATCGTGACGTCTTCACCAGCGAGCTTCTTCTTGGACGATGTTTCGATGATGGTCGGGCAGCTCTTGCCGCCGAACAGCAGGCTGGTCGTGTCCGACTTGGGATCGCAGCCGATCAGCAGCACGCGCTTGCCTTGCTGCGCCATCATGTAGCTGAGATTGGACAGGGCAAAGCTCTTGCCCGAGCCGCCCTTGCCATAGATCGCGATGACCTGCGTCTCGCTCTTGGCTTCGCCGGTGTGGACCGGATCGGGCTCTTCTGCGGCTTCGTCGCGCAGGGCCTGAGCCTGGGATTCAAGCATCGTCATTCAGTACCGTTCCAATCGAGAACCATCTTGAGACAATCGGGATCGCTGAAGGCCTTGGGATAGGCCTCGCTTGCGGATCCTGCGGGACTGTGGTCCGAGATCAGTCCAGTGAGATCGAGATCGCCGCAGTCGATCAGCGCCAAAGCTTGGGCTAGATCGTCCGGGTGCCATTCGGCAGCGATGCGCAGGCGCGCTTCCTTCATGAAAGCGGGCGCAAAGGCGAAGTTGATGCGGTCGGAATAGAAGCCGGCGAGCGTCAGTTCGCCGCCCTTGGCGAGCCTGCCGATAAGCGTATCGAACAGCCCTGCATCGCCGCTTGCATCGTAGATCGAGCGATAATCGCGCCGATCATCGGTTTCGCCGTCCGTCACCGCGTAACCGACAGCGCCGCTGCTGCGATGCGCGTTCTTCTCCCAAACGGTGGGAGCAGGTGCGCCGAGCGCCAGAGTGAGCCGGGCCAGCAAGCGCCCGAGAACGCCGTGGCCGATGATGAGATCGGGCGGTGTGCCGCCATTGATTGCGTGAAGCGCGGTCGCGGTGAGGGCGCAAAGCACCCCGTCGGCGCCTAGCCGTTCTGGCACGGGAAGGGCGCGGGCCGATGGGAGCACCACCCGCTCAGCCGTGCCGCCGAACAGCCCGCGTGCGCCGGAATAGCAATTGGCACCGGGCACAAACACCCACTCACCAATGCGCGACCGGGCCGACGGACCTGCGTCGGCGACGCGTCCAACCGATTCGTAACCAGGGACCAGCGGATAACCCATGCCGGGAAATTCAGGCATCTGCCCGGTCCAGAGGAGCTTTTCAGTGCCGGAGCTGATTCCGCTCCACGCAATATCGACTAGGACGTCGCTGTCACCGAGCGCGTTCAACTCAAGCGCCTGAAGCGCAAGGCGCTCAGGTCCCTCAAGAATCACGGCCAATGTTTGCATGGTCCTGTCACACTCCCCGTCAAACCACTGCCCGAGCCGCGATCCCTTCGACTCGTCCAATGAGAGCAAAAACCTTTTTGCTCATCCGTGTGCTACGCCTTACACCCCTAAGTGTCAATTAAAGCGGACAGCTTATAGTCAGGCTGACGCGACAAGTATGCTGGCGTTGACCGGTTGCGGGGTCGCGACAAAGCGAACCCTGGCAAATCCGGCCTTGCGGAGCATGTCGGCAATCTCGCCCGTTGATCGGGCGCGGCCAGAGCCCATCGCCCATAGATAGAGCCCGAAGAACGCCTCCCCCATGCGCTCAGCGCCGGGCGCGCGGGCCATGGGCTCTGCGATCATCAGGCGGCCGCCGGGGGCAAGGTTGGCGCGGATATTGGCTAGCAGCCGTGAGGCGGGTCCGTCGTCGTGATCGTGCAGAATGCGAACGAGGCTGACGATGTCGTATCCGGTGGGGATCGGGTCTTCGAAGAAATTGCCTGGATGCGCGCTCACCCGATCGCTGCCGAACCTGTCCTCGAGCACCGTGGCGCCTTGGTCTGCGACTTCCGGCAGGTCGAACAGGCCGAGGTGGAGCGTTGTGAAGGCTTCGCCCATTCGCGAGAGAAACGCGCCGTGCCCGCCGCCAACATCAAGCAGGCGTGCGCCTTCGGGAAAGCGGAAGCTTGCTAGCACCTGGTCGGCGACGAAGTGCTGCGATGCGGCCATCAACTCGGAATATTCTGAGGTCTCCTGTCCGCGCTCGGCAGCTCCATGCAGTGCGCCTGCATAGGACCAGTAGCGCGAAAGCTCGGTCGGTTCCTTGCGGTCTTTTCGCAAAAGCTCCAGCGGGTCGGCGAGATCGCGGTAAAGGAGCCGATGGTGGCGGATCATCGCCTGCGCGCCCTTGTCAGCTGCCAGAACCGCGCCCGCTTCGCCGAGCATCCAGCCGTCGCTGATCGGCTCTTCCGATAGATTTAGCGGCCTTCCTGCGCGAAGCAGGGTCAGCGCCGCTTCCTCACTCAGATCGAGGTCGACCGCGACGCGCCGGTGGCTCACCGGGCCGGAAGCGAGCAGGTCGAACAACCCGCTTTCGACATAGGCGCGCAGGATCTGCGAATAGGTGAAGCCTGCCACCAGGTCGAAAGCCTCGCTCGCGCGGGTTTTGGCGATGCGCCGGATGAGCGGCAGCTTGGCAGCCCAGTACTGGAATCGCGGGTTCGCGAACACGCGGTTACGGCGTGCGACATAGCGGACCTTCCAGCTGTCCTTGGGCGATCCCTTACTCATGCGCGCGGCTGTGATTTACACTGCATATGTCCAAATGATTGGACAGATGCTAGGCTTGCGTCAATGATGTTGTCCGGACTCGGAGCTTTTGCAGCATCGGGCAAGGCGCACGGAAAGTGGGGAGATGGGCGGCAGAGTCGTCGTGATCGGAGCCGGAATGGGCGGGCTTGCCAGCGCCGCACGGCTCTCTGCGCGCGGCTATGACGTGACGGTCGTCGAGAAAGAGGAGGGCGTCGGCGGAAAGGCGCGCCGCGTCACTGTCGATGGCCACCCGGTCGATGCTGGCCCCACTGTATTCACCATGCGCGATGTGTTCGACGAGATCTTCGCCGAATGCGGGATGCGGCTCGACGATCGCGTCCGCATCCGCCGCGCCGAGATCATCGCCCGCCACGCTTGGGACGACAGCGAAACGCTGGACCTCTTCGCCGACCCTCTGCGCAGCGAGGAAGCGGTGGGCGACTTTGCCGGAGCAGAGGCAGCGCGCCTCTATCGCGAGTTCCGACACACGACGCGGCGCATGCATGACATTCTCGACAAGACGATGATGCGCGGCGACAACGTTTCGAGCCCGCTCCCGCTGTTGTGGCGCATCGGCCTGTGGCGCTTTTCAGACTTTGCCGCGATGCGCCCGCACCAGTCGATGTGGAACGCGCTGCGCGAATTCTTTCCCGATCCGCGCCTTCGCCAGCTGTTCGGGCGCTATGCCACCTATTGCGGCTCCTCGCCTTTCGATGCGCCTGCGACGCTCATGCTGATCGCGCATGTCGAGGCGACCGGCGTGTGGCTGATCGACGGCGGCATCCACGCGCTTGCAGAGGCGCTCCAACACGCAGCCGAGGCCAAGGGCGCGCAATTCCGGCTCGGCACATCTGTAGCGCAGATCCTGACTGAGCGTGGCAGCGGCGCGAAGGGAGTGCGGCTCGAAAATGGCGACGTGATCGAAGCCGATGCGGTAATCTGCAACGCCGATCCCAACGCAATCGCGCAAGGATGTTTTGGCAAATCGAGCGAGCGCGCGGTCAAGGCGCTCGCCCCAGAAAAACGCTCGCTTTCCGCGATGGTCTGGTTCGCCCATGCTAGGACGAGCGGTTTCGACCTCACCCATCACAACGTCTTTTTCTCGCGCGATTACCGGCGCGAGTTCGACGAGATCGCAAGCGGCCAGGTTCCGAGCGAACCCAGCGTCTATGTCTGCGCGCAGGACCGGGGAGGCCATGCGGCCACCGCCTCATCCATCGCGCAAGGCAAGCGCGAGCGCATCCAGATCATCGTCAACGCTTCCGCCAATGGCGACACACATTCCTACCCAGACGAGGAGAAAGAGCGATGCACCACGCAGATGAGAGCGACGCTCGAAAGATGCGGGCTGGAGCTGGAGCAGGACATGCCCCAAGAGCTCGCCAGCCCGGCGGAATGGGAACGGCTGTTCCCGGCAACCGGGGGGGCACTTTATGGCAGAGCGTCTCACGGCTCGGCAGCTTCCTTCCTGCGGCAAGGCCCGCGAACGAGGATGCCGGGGCTTTATTGCGCGGGCGGGGCGACGCATCCGTCAGCCGGGGTCCCGATGGCCGCCTTGTCCGGGCTGTTGGCAGCGAAGAAGGTCGACGCGGACCTCGCTTCAACGAGGCGATCGAGCCGGGTGGCTATTCATGGTGGTACGTCGATGCCATCAGCGAGGACGGGCGCCACGGGCTGACGATCATCGCGTTTCTGGGAAGCGTATTCTCACCCTATTACAAGCGCAGCGGGCGGGGCGATCCGCTGGACCATTCCTCGCTGAACGTCGCGCTTTACGGCCCTTCGCATCGCTGGGTGATGCATGAGCGGCCGCGCGCCGATGTGACGCGCGATGAGCGCAATCTCGAAATCGGGACGAGTGCTGTTCGCTGGGATGGGAATGTGCTCGAAATCGATATTGAGGAGCGCGACACGCGGCTCTTCAACCCGATCCACCGAAGGGTGGCTGGCAAGGTGCGCGTCCATCCCGAAGCTCTCAATCCAGCGAGCTTCGCGCTCGACCCGGCGCAGAACCATATCTGGCACTGCATGGCCCCGCGCGCCCGGATCGAGGTCGAGATGGAGGAGCCCGGCATCTCATGGAGTGGGAGCGGCTATTTCGACCACAATCGCGGACGCGAAAGCCTCGAGAGCGGCTTCAACATGTGGCATTGGTCGCGCGCTCACATGCGCGAAGGCGCGGTGGTCTGCTACGAAGGCGAGCGTTCGGACGGCTCGGTTTTCGCAAGCGCAATCCGTTTTAATGCCGACGCGATCCCTGAAGAGGTCGACCTGCCTCCCATTGCCTCGCTGCCCAAGAGCGGCTGGCGGATCGAGCGACGCACGCGCTCCGACATTGGCGTGGGCCATGTGCGCAGGACATGGGAAGATACGCCTTTCTATGCGCGCAGCGAGCTTGCCTCGAAGCTTTACGGTGAAGAGGTCGTCGCGGTGCAGGAAAGCCTCGACATGCGGCGCTTTGCCTCGCCGGTGGTGCAATTCATGCTCCCGTTTCGAATGCCGCGGAAGAAGGCTTAGTTCGCCTCTTCCCTCGTTTCAGCAGTGGCCTTCTCCGCAGCCTCGCGCGCCTCGCGCGCTTCGCGTTCGGCGCGCATTTCGCGCACTTCCTTGCGCATCTTCCACCACTGCCAAAAGCACACCCCGATCGCGATGCCGTAGAACAGCGCGATCTCGATCCAGCCGAAGTTTTCGGTGAAGTTTTCCATCGCGGTGGCTCCTCCTTAATCGGCGGGTGCGAGCGTTTCTGCGGCAAATTCGCGGATCATTTGCGCCGCGCGCTCGGGCTCTTCCTCATGCGCAAGATGGCCGAGGCCTTGGAGCACTTCAAGCCGCGACGTCGCAAGCCAGGAATGCGCTTCCTTCGCCCAATCGAGCGGGATCGCGGCGTCATCGGTCGAATGAACCAGCAGTACCGGATTGACGACCTCGTCCATGCGGGTGCGCAACGTCGGTAGATCCCAGTTTGCCATCATCGCCAGCGCGCCTTTTGTGTGGCGCGGGTTCTTGAGAAGCGCGGAATAGCAGGCAAGCCCTTCGGCATCGATGCGTGAATTGGTCGACTTATAGAGGAACCGATCCGCTTCTCCGCCAAAGCTCGCCGCCGCCGAGAAAATGCGCGGGACGAAGGGATTGACGAACAGCACCTTTGCAATCGCCGGAAAGACCTGCGCGGCGAGCCCCGGAAATGGGCGAAGCGCGGAATTGAGGCCGATTATCGGCCCGCGGAATCCGTGGTCGAGCGCGATCTGCAAGGCCAGCGCCGCTCCGGCTGAATGGCCGACGATAATGTCAGGCTCGAACGCGGTCTCGTCGAGCAGCCGCCTTATCGCGCGCGCCATGCGTAGGAGCGATGTGTCATCGGGCAGGTGACCATGCGTGAAGGCATGGCGCGGCAAGTCGCAGGCGAGCAGTTCGAAATCGTCCGCCAGCGCCGGCATGATACCGCGCCAGCTGTGCACCGATGCGCCCGTTCCGTGGAGCAGCAAGATGCGCGGGGTACCCGCGTCTCCCATACGCTGGACGTGCCAGTTCGCGCGTCCAATACGCACGAAGCTAGACGCCTCGCGATGCGGCCAGATTTGCCCTTCGCGGTTCCAGCTGAGCGCTGCGCTCATGCTGGCTCTCGCATGTTGGTCGAGATCGCTGAATGCAGCGCCTTGGCGTCAGCGCGGGGTAAGGCGAGGTAGCGCGCCTGCATGTTGGCAGCGAGTTCCTGCCCCTCGCGTCCCGGCCTTGCCGAAATGTCGACCACGAGCGCATCGTATCCTTCGCGGGCGATGGCCTTGGCGGCGACTTCGGCGTCTTCGCCCGCCTGCTTACGACCCGGCTGGCCCCTTGCATCGAGGTTGGCGCGTCCATCGGTGAGAACGATCAGGCTCGGCGTGCGGCCTTTGCCTGCGACCGACCGTGCCAGTTCGCGTGCGGCGCTGAGCCCCATGGCGAGCGGGGTTCCGCCGCCGCCAGGAAGCTCTGCCAGCGCGCGCCGGGCGCGGGTGAGCGAGCGGGTGGGCGGTAGGAGCAGGTCTGCATTCTCCCCGCGAAAAGCAATGAGCGCGACCTCCGAGCGGGTGACATAGGCCTGCGCGAGCATCAGTTCGACCGCGCCCTTGGCCTCGGCAAGCCGGGCAGCGGCAGCCGATCCGCTCGCATCGACCGCGAAGATCGTGACGCGCGCGGCCTTTTCCTCATAGCGGCGGATGCGCAGGTCTTCTTTGCGCATCAGGATCGGGGCATCGGGATCGGCATCGCGCTCGCGGCGTCTCACACCCTGCCACGGAACGGCGGCGCGCAGTGTGTCGATGAGCGCGAGTCTCGCACCTCCACGCGGCATACCGGCGCGTGCGCCCAGCGGCTTGCCGCGCAGGCCAGCCTTGCGTTTCTGCCCTGTGCCCGCCGCGCCGCGCTTGGGCGTCTTGCCATTCACCAGCTGTTCGAGAAGATCGCGCGGGATCGACGCTGCAGCAGCTTCGACGAGCATTTCCTCCAGCTGCTCGGGCGAGGGCATGTCGCTGTCGTCGGGTGTGTCGCTGCTCTCTGGCGGGGGAGGGGGCGGTTCCTGCTCCTGCTCTGGCGGTGGTTCGTGGGGCGGCAGCTGCGTGGCACGAGGCGCAATTACAAGACGCGCGGCTGCTTCGAGGTCGGGTTTGCCGACCTCCTTGCGCCCTTCCAATGCGGCGTGAGCGCGGGCGGCCTCGGCGGCGTGAATCAGCGGGCGCAGCGAAGGGACGCCAAGCGCGGCCCCGGTCGTGGCAATCGCTCCGAGCGCATCATCCGACAAAGGCGCGGCTTCGCCCAATGCCTTCGCGCCAAGCTCTACTCCGCGCCATTCGCGCGACTGCGATAGGTCGCACAGGAACGCCAGCCGCTCGGTCAATGCCGCAGGCGGGGCGTCCTCGGGCTCGATCCCATCGTCTAGCAGAACCAGCGCAACCCGCCGGTCATCCAGCGCTTGTGCGAGCCTGCCCGCAACAGCTTCGTCCAGCCGCTCAGCCATGGGCACGACAAGCACGCCGCCCTGAGCTTCGGCCAGCAATCCTGCGGTTTCGATCGGCTTGCCGGCAGCAAGACTCGCCGCGATGTCTATCCCGCCGAGCAGTCGCTCATCATCGACATGGCCCGGCAGGCGGCGGGTAGGGAGGGCATCGCCAATGGCTGCCACCAATGCGTCGCGCGCAGGCGAAGCGCCTCGCAGCACCATGCCGCCAAAAAGGGTGGGGTTCTGGATGAAGAGCTGTGCGGCGCGGATCGCGTCGTGGAGCGGATCAGGAGCGCTTCCGCTCACCCGAACAGCTCGTCAATCGCGCGCGTGATGCGCACGGTCGAGCCGGTTTCGTCGAGCACATCGCGCCGCAATCTGTGGCGCAGCGCCGAGGGAGCAACCGCAATCAGATGCTCGCGCCGCACGGCCTTGGCGCCCTTGAGTGCCGCCAGCGCCCGCGCTGCCCGCATCAAGGTGAGTTCACCGCGAAGGCCGTCGGCTCCCACCGCAAGGCACAGATGCGCCGCATCGGTCAGCACGTCTTCGCTCGGCTCAAGCTTTTCAAGCCGCTTCTTGCCCCGCGCGATCTGCTTGAGGATTTTCTCGTCTTCGCCCGCCCACTTCGCCGCAAAGGCTTCGGGGTCGCGTTCGTTCGCGGCGACAAGGCGCATGATCTCGACCCGCGTTTCAATGTCGGTGGGCGTGCGCACTTCGACCGAGAGGCCGAAGCGGTCGAGCAATTGCGGGCGAAGTTCACCTTCTTCCGGGTTGCCGCTGCCGATCAGGACAAAGCGCGCCGGGTGGCGCACGGAAAGCCCTTCGCGCTCGACCACGTTCTCACCCGAGGCGGCCACGTCGAGCAGCAGGTCGACAAGGTGGTCTTCGAGCAGATTGATTTCGTCGATATAGAGAAAGCCGCGATGGGCCTTTGCAAGAAGGCCTGGCTCAAAACCTTTCTCGCCTGACCTCAAGGCACGTTCGAGGTCGAGGCTGCCAATCACCCGGTCCTCTGTCGCGCCCAGTGGCAGGTCGACGAAGGGCACTGGCCTTTTGCGCAAGGGCCCGCCGCCGCACACCTCGGGATAACGCTCGGCATCCTCTTTCGAGCCGCCATAGGCGCAGTTCTGGTGCGCGGTAATCGGCGGTAGCAATCCAGCAAGCGCGCGCGCCGCTGTGCTCTTGCCTGTCCCGCGGTCGCCGAACACCATCACGCCGCCAACACTTGGGTCGACCGCTGCGATAAGCAGCGCTCGCTTCATTTCGTCCTGTCCGACGATTGCGGAGAATGGGAACCGGGCCATGTAAGGCGCCTTGTGAACCCTCAAGCGCCATTCGACAAGCTTAGGTTACACCTGGACTGACAATTTATCCTGACAGTTCAGCGCTTCGCGCTCCGCGTGAGCAGCAAGACCGGGAGCAATCCGGCGGCGAGCAGGATTAGCGCGGGGATCGAGGCTTCGACCAGCCGCTCGTCGCTGGCGAGGCGGTAGGTGCGCGTGGCGAGCGTTTCGAGATTGAACGGGCGAAGGATCAGCGTCGCGGGCAGTTCGCGAACCGTGTCGATGAAAACGAGCGCGGCGGCTGCGGCAAGGCTGGGCGAGAGCAGCGGCACGTAGATCTTCGCCAACACCCGTGCAGGGCCTGCGCCAAGCGAACGCGCTGCCGCGTCGAGCGAGGGCGGGATTGCAGCAAGCCCTCCATCGACGCTGTTGTAAGCGACGGTCAGGAATCGGACGGCGAGCGCATAGACAAGCACCAGCGACGTGCCGGTCAGCACCAGTCCGCCGGTATAGCCAAATGTGTCGCGCAGCCCCCGCGTCAGCCCGATATCAAGCGCGCCGAGCGGAGCCAGCAAGCCCACGGCGAGCAGCGCGCCCGGCATCGCATAGCCGAGCGTCGATGCCCGGATCGCCCCGCGCGTGATGCGACTTTGTGAGCGGGCTTTGGCAAAGCCGAGCACCAGCGCGGCGAAGAGGCAGACAAGGGCGGTGGCTAGACCAAGCCACAGGCTGCCGCTTGCATAGTCCCAAAGGTCGCCTGCCGCCGCGATTGCCGTATTGCTCACCGACATCATCGCGAGATGGACCGCCGGGATGACGAAGCCGAGCAACACCGGAAGCGCGCAGGCGAGGCTCGCCAGTGCCTTGCCCATGGGAGAAAGCTCCACCAAAGGCGTGTCCTCGCGCGCGGCAAGACCATCCTTGCTCGCTGTGCGACCCGTTCGTGTGCGCGCTTCCCAGGCGATCAGCGCGATGACGAAGATCAGCATGAAGGCGGCGAGCTTGAGCGCAGCCTGCTTGTCGCCCATCGCAAGCCAGCTGCGAAAGATGCCGGTCGAGAAGGTGGGAATCGCAAAGTATTGAGCCACGCCAAAGTCCGCGAGCACCTCCATCAAAACCAGCGCCAAACCCCCGGCAATCGCTGGACGAGCGGCGGGTAAGGCGACGCGCCAGAATGCCCGCGCAGGTGTCGCGCCAAGGCTACGCGCGGCGCGGAATTGCGACAGGCTCTGCGCGGCAAAGGCGGAGCGGGCGAGCAGGTAGACGTAAGGGTACAGTACGATGCCGAGCACAAACGCACCGCCGGTGAGCGAGCGGATTTCGGGGAACCAGTATTCGCCCACAGACATGCCGAAAGTGCTGCGGAGGCCGCTCTGCACCGGTCCTGTAAAATCGAGGAGGTCGGCATAGAGATAGGCCGCGATATAAGCGGGGACCGCGAGAGGCAGCACCAACGCCCAGGCGAACAGGCGCCTTCCCGGAAACCGAGCCGCGCTCACCAACCATGCGCATCCCGTGCCGACCACCAGCGCAAAGCCGCCTGCCATCACCATCAGCGCCAGCGTATTGGCGACATATCGTCCCAGCACGGTCTGCGCGAGATGCGCAATCGCCTCGAACCCGCCTTCGGGAGCTGCGACAAGAATGGCGACAATCGGCAGCGCGGCAAAAGCGGCCAGCACCAGAGCGCAAAGCGTCCAGCCATCAAGCTGCAAGCGCGCAGCTGAGCTTGCCTTGGCCCCATCGACCTGCGTAATGCGGCTCACCTGCATTTGCCGGGTGCGTTTCCAAAACGGACAATCATGTGAGCCTTGAATTTCGTCATATTGCCCATGCTTACGGAGATGTTGCGGCGCTCAAGGCCGTGTCCTTTAGCGCGAATGCCGGAGAAATCACCTGTCTGCTTGGATCGTCGGGTTGCGGCAAGTCAACCTTGCTGAACCTCGCGGCTGGCTTGCTCGAAGTGCAGGAAGGCAGCGTCAGCGTCGGCGGAGAGGTTATGGCGGAGCCCGGACGAAACCCGCCTCCCGAGGCGCGTCCGGTGGGCCTCGTGTTTCAGGACGGCGCGCTTTTCCCGCACATGACAATCGCGAAGAACATCGCGTTCGGCCTGCCGCGCGCAAGTGCGAGCGAGGCGTTGATCGAGGACTGGCTAGAGCGGGTCGGGTTGTCAGGGCTGGGTGGACGCTACCCGCATGAACTTTCCGGCGGGCAGCAACAACGCGCTGCTCTCGCCCGCGCGATGGCTCCGGGGCCAAAAGTGCTGTTGATGGATGAGCCATTTGCCAGCGTGGATATTGTTTTGCGGCGACGTCTGCGGCGCGATTGCCGACGCCTGCTGCGCGAGGCAGGGACGACCACGGTGATGGTCACGCACGACCCCGAAGAAGCGCTCGACGTGGGCGACCGGATCGCGGTGATGGAAGGCGGACGGATCGTCCAGTTCGGCACGCCTGAAGACTTGCATGAGCGGCCTGCGACCGCCTCGGTCGGGGCAATTTTCGGGGGCGCGCAGATTCTTGTCGCCGAGCGCGAGGGTGAGCAATTTCGCACGCCCCTTGGGACATGGCCGATCGAAAGCGTTGCTGGCGATGTGCCGCCGGGGCCGGATGTCGACTTGCTGATCCATGCCGAGGCACTGGTTTGCGAGCCGGACGCCGGTGGCCTCGCCGTGCTCGACGTTCACCCGCTCGGCGTTGCGAGCCGGGTGCTGGTCGCAAGCGAAAACGGCGAGGAAATCAGCATCCAGACCACCTCTCCGGTAGAGGAGGGACAGCGCTACCGCGTCACCCCGCGCGCAGGGAGCGTTCGCGCCTTTGAGCGCAATTAGAGCTTGCATTCGCCATTCTACTATTGCAAATCATTCGCAAGAATGACGGAAGGAACATCCATGAAGAAACTGATTCTCGGCAGCGCGTCGCTCGTGCTTGGCGCTCTTGCTGTGACGGCCTGTGCCGATGGTGAAGGTGAGGCGAGCGGCGCCGACAATGGCGAGGTCAACATCTATTCCTCACGCCACTACGACACCGATCTGGCGCTCTACGAGGACTTTACCGAGCAAACGGGGATCACCGTAAACCGCATCGAGGCCGATGCGGACGCGCTGATCGAACGGATCGAGAGCGAAGGCGAATTTTCGCCTGCCGACCTTCTCATCACTGTCGACGCAGGCCGCCTCTGGCGCGCCGAGGAAGCGGGCATTCTCTCCGCCGTCCAGTCCGACGTGCTGACCGAGCGTCTGCCCGATCACCTGCGCCATCCCGATGGCCTGTGGTTCGGCCTGTCGACCCGTGCGCGCGTCATCATCTACAACAAGGACGCAGGCGAACCAGAAGGCCTCGACACATATGCCGAGCTTGCCGATCCGGCATATCGCGGCGACATCTGCATCCGCTCCTCTTCCAACATCTACAACATCTCGCTGCTTTCCGCGCTCATCGCGCATGACGGGGTCGAAAGCGCAGAGGAGTGGGCGAGCGGCGTGGTCGCCAACTTTGCCCGCGATCCGCAGGGTAACGACACTGCGCAGATCGAAAGTGTTGCCGCAGGCGAATGCCGGATTGCGGTGGTCAACTCCTACTACCTCGCGCGCTTTGCCGGCGGCGATGAGGAGCAGCGCGCGATCTTCGACAAGCTTGGCGTTATCTTCCCCGACCAGGATGGGCGCGGCACGCACATCAACCTGTCGGGCGCAGGCGTAACGATGAACGCACCCAACCGCGAGAATGCGATTGCCTTCCTCGAATACCTGACCTCCGAAAGCGCGCAGCGTTACTTCGCGGATGGTAATAACGAGTATCCTGCCGTTGCCGGGCTCGAGGCCAACTCGGCGGTCGAACAGCTTGGCGAGTTCAAGGCCGACACGCTCAACGCAGCCGAAATCGGGCGCAATCAGGCGCAGGCGGTGCAGGTCTTCGACCGCGCAGGCTGGAACTGATCCAGCCTTGCCGGGCGCGTCACCTTCAAAAGGCGCGCTTTAGGGCGAAAACGCTAATCTACCTTGATGCGAGGGGGCAAAACCGCCATTTGCCCCTTCAAGCATGAGGCGCGCCCCGCGCCTGGCACACCTGAATTCGAGGCCGATGTTTTGACTGAGACTGCCACCACCACCTCTCCCATTCCCCCGCGCGATGCGTTTCAGGAAAGCGGAGCGATTTCCGTTGAGACCGTGACCGAGGTCCATCAATGGAACGAGGAACTTTTCAGCCTCAAGATGACGCGCCCAGCCGCATTCCGTTTTCGCTCGGGTGAGTTCATTATGATCGGCCTGCCCAAGGAAGACGGCAAGCCCCTGCTGCGCGCGTATTCGATGGCGTGCCCGTCCTATGCCGAAGAACTCGAATTCCTTTCGATCATCGTGCAGGACGGCCCGCTGACCTCGCGCCTTCAGCACATCAAGCCGGGCGATCCGATCTATCTGGGCAAGAAGCCGACCGGTACGCTCGTCACCGACGCGCTGCTTCCGGGCAAGCGGCTGTTCATGCTCTCGACCGGGACCGGTCTTGCACCTTTCATGAGCCTCGTACGCGATCCCGAAGTCTACCAGATGTATGACGAGGTGATCGTCGTGCACTCGGTCCGCCGGGTTGCCGACCTTGCCTATCGCGACCTGCTTGAAAGCAAGCTCGAAGGCGATCCGCTGCTTGAGGACGAAGACCGCGAAAAGATGATCTACGTCCCCACCGTGACGCGCGAGGAGTTCCACACCTCGGACCGCATCCAGGTGCTGATCGACGATGGCCGCCTGTTCAAGGACAGCAAGGGCCCCAAGAAATTCGACCCCGAAACCGACCGCGTCATGCTGTGCGGTTCGATGGCGATGATCAAGGACCACGCCGCCGACCTTGAAGCGCGCGGCTTCGAAGAGGGCGCGAACAACAAGCCCGGCCAGTTCGTGATCGAGCGCGCTTTCGTAGGCTGATCTCGGCCACGCCGCAGGGGCGAATTCACCCCGCGTTCATGGCCGATCCTGACACTCTCCTGCGGCGGGTAACAGGAGGTGTCTCAAATGTTCGCAAGGTCTCTTTTCGCAAAGTCCGCTGGCGCAGCCGCGCTGCTCGCTGCAACAATCGCCCCGGTCGCCGCTTCGGCGCAGGTGACCGAAGGCGCGCGTGGTTCGTTCCAGCCCAGCTATCACCTCGTGCAGTTGTCGGTCGCGTCGGCTGGCATGTCGACTGAAACATTTGAGGCGCGCACCAAGGAAATCGCTTCCTGCGCGGACGCGATCAACGTTGCCCGCGACATCGACGCAGAGATTACCCGCAATCGCTTCGTCCCGCAGGATCGCCTGCCGGGCGCAGTACAGGATTTGCTCCGCGATCTGCCCACCGGACAGGCCTCACCCGTCTTCAGCAATGACGGCGAAACGATGCGTGTGCTGGTGATCTGCAACAAGGCAAATTGAGCCGCCGCGGGCAGATTGCCCCCTTTACATGAGCGTGGCTCTGAGGTTCAGTTGCACCTCGCAACTGGACCTTAGAGAGAGACCACACCCGCATGCTCGATACCGCGCAACGCACCGCCTACAACGACGATCACGAAGCCTTCCGCGACACCGTTCGCAAGGTCTTCTCCGAACACATGGAGCCGTATCTCGACGATCACGAGGCGGACGGCCTTGTCCCGCGCAAGGCGTGGAAGGCGCTGGGTGAAGCAGGGATGCTGTGCCCGACGGTCAAGGAAGAAAACGGCGGGTTGGGCCTCGATTTCGGGTTCAACTGCGTGCTCGCCGAAGAGCTTGCTTACATGGGCTCGTCCGCCGGCTTCACCCTCCAGAACGACATCACCGTCAACTATTTCGAGCGGCTGGGAAGCGAAGAGCAGAAGGCGAAGTACCTCCCCGGCATGATCTCGGGCGACATCATCAGCGCCATCGCCATGACCGAACCGGGCACGGGCAGCGACCTGCAAGGGATAAAGACCACCGCGATTGAGGATGGCAATCACCTCGTCGTCAACGGCTCCAAGACCTACATCACCAACGGCCAGAACGCTGATGTCGTGATCGTGGTCGCCAAGACCAATCCGGCGGAAGGTGCCAAGGGCACGTCGCTGGTTCTGATCGATGCAGGCACTCCCGGTTTCGAAAAGGGCCGCAACCTCGACAAGATCGGCCAGCATTCGGCCGATACCTCGGAGCTGTTCTTCGCCGATGTGCGCGTGCCTAAGACGAACATCCTTGGCGGAGAAGGGCGCGGCTTCATCCATCTGATGGAAGAGCTGCCGCAGGAACGCCTCAGCATCGCGGTCTCCGCGCAGGCCGGAGCGCAGCGCGCTTTCGACGAAGCGGTCAACTTCACCAAGGACCGCAAGGCGTTCGGCACCACCGTCTTCGAATTCCAGAACACCAAGTTCACTCTCGCCGACCTCAAGGCCAAGCTGCAGGTCGGCTGGGCGCATCTCGACTGGGCGATAGCGCGCCACCTTCGCGGAGAGCTGACCACCGACGAGGCATCGGCTGCCAAGCTGTGGCACACCGAGATGCAGTGGGAGATGGTCGATGCCTGCCTGCAACTGCATGGTGGGGCAGGCTACATGAACGAATACGCCATTGCCCGCCTGTGGCGCGACGCCCGCGTCGCCCGCATTTATGGAGGTACAAGCGAGATCATGAAGGAAGTGGTCAGCCGCGCGATTTGAGGACGCCTAAACCAGTCTCGGTCCGATACACCCATTGTCCGAACCTCAACCATTGGCTTGGCCCGTGCTGGCGTGGGCCTGGATGGTGCTTATCGGCATTGTGGCTCCTGTCACGGTGACATTTTTGATTGCGCAGGGGCAATCTTCATTGCCGCTGAATTCGGCGATTGGCCCGATACTCGCCATCGGCATGATGGGCACCGGAATGATCGCGGCGGCAGCGGCGGGACGCTTTGCGGCAGGCGTGTTGCTCGGTCTGGCGATCGGTATCGGCCTGCTGTTGCTTGCACAGTCGCTGGGACGACAGGTGCTGCCCTATCTGCCTGCGCTCGGGCTCGCGGTTCTTGCCGCGAGTATCAGTTTCGCAGCGCGCGGCGCTCTATTCGCGAAGAGCATGGGCGGCAAAGGCTGGTTGATGGCGCTGTTCGTGGTCGCCGGTGAAGCGGCGATTTTGCTTACCGCTTTGGCAATGCCGGGCGCGCTGCCGGAATGGCTGCTGGCGTTGCTGCCAGCGCAATGGGCCAGTTTGGCAATACAATCCGGTTTCGCCGAGGCCGGAATGCTCGGAGCATGGGCGGCCTTACTCGCTCTGGGCGGAACGGCGGCGGCGACGCTCTTGGTGGCAAGGCTTTGGCCAAGCCGCTGGCCTTACCTGGTGATGTTTACAACGTGGCTAGGTTTGTCGGCACTGGTGTATTACCACTCGTGATCTCCGCTCAACTGACCGAAACCGTAGGAGGGTCGCGAATGTGCCAGTTCAAGATGCTCTTGCTCGCACCTCTCGTTTTGGTCGCTGGGTGTGATACCCCGAGCGGAGCAAGTTTTCCTCCTGATCGCCAAAAGCTGCTCGTATCTGACGAAGATTACCTCGCAAATGAGTATTGTTGGGGTGGCGTTAGGCTGGAAGAGAAAGGAACATGGATCCCGGTTGAGTTTGCCGTCGATGAAACTGAGAACTTTACCAAAGTCGGCATCTCGTCACAGACTTGCGAGCTTCTTTCGATAGTCGACTTCGAACGAGACGCGTCGCAAGTTCCACCATATTTTCCCTTCGAATGGCACGCAGATCATTTCGAGTTTGTGTTCTCCGATGACCTTGATGATCAAGACAGTTTGTTCCGATCATCAAGATTGCTCTCGTCGCTGAGCATGGTGAGCGTAAAATACTCGGATGCCGTGGTCTTTTTAGACGGCTATATGAAGCTCGGTCCCGATTTTAGCCTGCCTGCTGGCGGTGGCACCGCATTCACCGTTATTGCAGTCAAGAGTGGCCAAGCGAGAGAAAACCAATGACCAGCCCACTCGATTTCACCGACAAACGCGTCCTCGTGATCGGCGGTTCGAGCGGGATCGGAAATGGCATTGCGCAACGCTTTCAGGCGCACGGCGCTGAGGTTATCGTCACTGGCACCCGGCCCGATGCGGGCGATTATCTGGAAGCCGAGGACAGCGACTTTCGCGGCCTTTCTTATCGCCAGCTTGATGTGACCGACCGTGAGGCTGCGGCGAAGCTTGCCGCTGAGATCGGCGCGATTGATGTGCTGATCCAGTGCCAGGGGATCGTTCGCTATGGCCGCAAGGAGTTCGAGCGGCCCGGCTGGGACGACGTGATCGACGTCAACTTGAACTCAGTCGCCGACTGCGCGTGGGCGTTTCATCCTGCGCTTGGGCAAAGCGACGGGACGATGATCGTCGTGTCTTCGGTGGCGGCGTTCAAGTCGGTGATCGGCAACCCCGCCTATGCGGCGTCAAAGGCTGGCGCGGCGAGCCTTGTGAAAACACTGGGCGAGGCGTGGGCGAGGGATGGCATTCGCGTCAATGGCATCGCGCCGGGGCTGGTCCCGACCAAGTTGACCGCTGTCACTACCGAGCACCCCGAACGGCTGGAGGCTTCGCTGCGCTCGATCCCGCTTCGCCGCATGGGTACGCCCGAAGACATGGCGGGCGCGGCGCTGTTCCTTGCATCGCCCCTGTCGAGCTACATGACCGGGCAGACGCTGGTGGTCGATGGCGGACTGACGCTGAGTTGAGGCCCGCGTCGGTTTCCTACTGGATGGGCGACTGCTAGAACGCAGTCTCAAGCATTGTCACGCCGCCGAGATCTGGAAAGTCACATATCCTACAGCCGCATTTCTCGAAATTGCCAATTTTCACAGGGCCTTGCGGGCAGGGCTCATATTTTCAAACCAACCCCTTGCGTGGTCCATCGAAGGAGTAACCGCTCATGAAATTCACCCGTCTTGGAAACTCGGGCCTGATGGTCTCGCGCCTGTGTCTTGGCTGCATGAGCTATGGCGACACGACCAAGGGATGGCACGGCGACTGACTGCTTGATGAGGATGCAAGCCGCCCGTTCTTCCGGCAGGCGCTGGAGGGAGGGATCAACTTCTTCGATACCGCCAACGTCTACTCCGGCGGAACGTCGGAAGAGATCACGGGCAAGCTGCTCGGCGAGATGGCGCGGCGCGATGAGATCGTGGTTGCGACCAAGGCGTACTTCCCGTGGCGGCAGGCTCCCAATGCCGGGGGCAATTCGCGCAAAAGCCTGATGCAGGCCATCGATGACAGCCTGACGCGGCTGGGCATGGACTATGTCGACCTGCTCCAGATCCACCGCTGGACGATGCGACGCCGATCGAGGAGACGATGGAGGCGCTGCATGACATCGTGAAGGCGGGCAAGGCGCTGCATATCGGGGCGTCCTCGATGTATGCATGGCAATTCGCCAAGGCGCAGGAAACCGCGCGGGCGAATGGGTGGACGCCCTTCATCTCGATGCAGAACCAGCTGAACCTGCTCTACCGCGAGGAAGAGCGCGAGATGCTGCCTCTGTGCGAGGATGAAGGCGTGGGCGTGATCCCGTGGAGCCCGCTTGCACGCGGGCGGCTGGCAAGGCCGCTTGGCGAGGAGACGGTGCGCTCGAAAACCGACGGGGTGGGCAAGGCGCTCTACAAGGACGAGGACGAGGCCGACCAGTCGATCATCACGGCGCTTGCAGAGCTTGCCGAGAAACGCGGCGATGCGATGGCGAGCATCGCTCTCGCCTGGCACTTCACCCGGCCAGCCATGTGCGCGCCGATCATCGGCGCGACCAAGCCGCACCACCTCGAAGCTGCGCTTGCCGCAGTGGAGCTTGAACTGGCCGATGACGAGGTTGCTTTGCTGGAGAAACCCTATCGTCCCAAACAGCCCACTGGCCTTGGCATGGGGCTACCGCCGATGGAGACGGTTTCGGTCAGGAGTTGAGCGTCTTAGCGCCGGTTTCGGGCGGTTTGTGACAAGCATGACGAACTCGTGTGCTTCTCGTCACGAACGCGTCACAAGCGCGCGTCAGTTCCCGTGGTGCACTGCCTTTGCAACCACTGGACTTGGCCCGGCTCATGGATGTCATAACCGTCTTCCTGACCAGCGATCTCGGCGATGGCCCGGATAGCTTTCGCGAAGACTTCATCCATGATGGTCGCCGGATCACCTTCGACCGGCTGGGGGCCGATGGCCCCAAACGGCTCGTCGATGGCGCATTGTGGGTCTTCGTCGACTGGGTGATGGAGGACCTCGCCGGGCTCGAAATGTGCCGCCGGTTGCGCGCTGATGAGCGCACCGCCGAAGCGCATATCACGATGGTGCTTGAAGAGGACGACGAAGAGGATCGCCGCCGGGCGCTGAAGGCCGGAGCTGATGACTATGTGGTTGGTCCGCTCAGCCGCACTGGCGTGCTCGACCGGGTGCTCGCGCTGCAGAGCAAGACGCCCGACCGGCACGCAACACGCCGCACCCAGATTGGCGAGCTGTCGATCGACATGGCGGCCCTTCAGGCGCGCTGGGCCGATGAGCCGATCAAGCTGCGGCCCAACGAGTTCCGACTGCTGCGCTTCTTCGCGGAGAACCCCAACACGGTGATGAGCCGGGATGACCTCATCGCGGGGCTGGGCAAGCGCGAACCGCAGATCGACGAGCGAACGGTCGATGTCTGGGTCGGACGGCTGCGGCGCGCGATCAAGGCGGCGGGTGGCGGCAACCCACTGCGCACCGTGCGCGGGGCAGGTTACGTCTTCGACATCGGCTGAGCGCGCCAGCACTTCCAGAGCTCCAACGAAAAGGGCCGCTCCCATGATGGAAGCGGCCCTTTTGGAGTGCCGGAGAGGTCAGGCGATCAGAAGTCGGCCTTGATCCCCAGCGAGAAAGACGTTCCCACGTCGAAGGTGTTGAACTCCACTCGGTTCGCGCCGAGCTCCTGGAACTCGAAGTTGTCGCGGCCAGTGATGTTGCGGACCTCGAAGCTCAGCTCCATCGGAACACCAAGCTGAAGCTCGGTGCGAGCGACGATGTCGATCGTGAGGCCCGGATCCTCGACGAAATCGGGCTGCGCGCCGGCACGCTGCGTCACACGCTCGCTCGCATAGTTGAAGAGCACTGAGAGCTGCTGCGTCTTCTCGGTGTCCTCGATCCCGATCGAGATGTTGGCGAGGTGATCGGACTGACCCACCAGCGGAGCGCCATCGTCGAAGATGAGGCTGGCAAGCTGATTGGCGTTGCCGGGCACCGGTGCAATGTCGGTGTCGCTGACCGAAAGCTCCGACTGGGTGTAGGTGTAGTTGGCGATGAAGAGCAGCTGCTTGGTCTCCCAGAAGCTGCCGCCCATGCCATACAGGTCAATGCCGTAGACCGCGTCGAGCTCAAGCCCGTAGAGCTCAGCCGAAGGTGCGTTTGCAAAGCTGGTGAAGACCTGGCCCGATGCGACGTTGAACGTGCTCTCGATCGGGTTGTCGATCTCCTTGTAGAAGCCTGCTAGGCTCACCCGGTTGGGACCGCCCATATAGTACTCGGCGCGGACTTCGGCGTTGATCAGCTCGGAGTCCTGAAGCAGCGGGTTACCCTGGAAGAGCCGGTTGGATTCCGGATCGAAGTAACGCTGCTCGACGAGCTCGCGGAACTGCGGACGGGCGATCGTCTGCGATGCCGAAGCGCGCAGCTGGAAGTCGGGAATCGGCTCCCACGTAATCGTACCCGAGGGCAGGAAGTAGTCGTTGAAGATGTTGGTCGGCGTCGCACCTGCAATCGGGGTGTTGAACACAGACTGGTCAAGCGCCACGACCTGGCTTGCATCTTCGTAACGAAGACCCGCTTCCAGCGTCAGCGTGTCGGTCGGCAGCCAGCGCACGAGGC
This sequence comes from Erythrobacter sp. S158, assembly GCF_057364915.1. Taxonomy (NCBI): domain Bacteria; kingdom Pseudomonadati; phylum Pseudomonadota; class Alphaproteobacteria; order Sphingomonadales; family Erythrobacteraceae; genus Erythrobacter; species Erythrobacter sp. S158. The sequence goes on from NZ_CP200279.1 coordinate 540,154, forward strand.
CGTAGCCAGCCTGCGTTTCGAGAGCTGCATCAAACACAGGGAATGGCGTTGCTTCGGTCAGGTTCACATTGAACCCTGAGAGAGTTGCGCCGTTGATAATGTCGCCCGGACGACGAAGGCCGAGCGCAACCGCTGCGGTTTCGTTCAGGCCCAGATCGACATTGGCAGGGTCGGGCGAAATGAACGGACGAAACTCGCGGCTCTCCGAACGGCGGTCGGTGTCCGAATAGGCGTAGCCGACGGTCGCCTCGAAGTTGTCGGTGATCTCGTAGCCGAGGTCGATGCCGCCATACCAAAGCTCTTCTTGCAGGTCGTCGAAGGCGACCGTGGTGATCCCTGCGTCGGACAGCTGGTTGAAGTAGGCGACGAACAGATCGCCGAACTGGTTGCCGGTGAAGTTGGTGCGGGTGTAGCTGAAGGTCGTGTTGAACGGCGCTTCGCGATCGGTGCGAGCATAGCCGCCACGCAGATCAACGCTGAGACGATCAAAATCGAGCTCAGCAACAAGCTGCGTGTCCATCAGCTGACGCTCAAACCATGCGGTCTGCTGGTTGATGAAGTCAAAGCCTGTCTCACCGGGGAAGGGATCGAAGGCTTCCTCAAGACGTGCGGTCTTGAGAGTGTCGCGGATGTAGAGGTTGGTCCAGCGAACGGTGTGCGGTCCGAAATCCAGACCTAAGCCGAGGAGGCCGTTCACCAGGATGTTCTCATCGGTGATGAAGGTCTCGCTGGTTTCGAAAACCTCGCTGAGGTCGTTGTTGCCGCGCTGCGAGAGGACCTGGCGGTTGCGCAGGCTGTTCTTGATAGAAGCCGTCGCAATCACGCCGAGGAAGGTGTCATCGCCAAGCTCAAACGAAAGCCCGCCGGTGATCGAGCCCGAGAAATTCGGGCGCTGCGAGTTGTCACGCTGGAGAGTTACCAGGTTCAGCGGGAAAAGCTGACCGGCAATGCCTTCGGACGTTGCAAGGTCGACCGTACCGATACGCTCGCCGCTGTCGAAGAAGGCCTGCAGGTTCGACGGAATGTCGCGGTTGCCGTTGTCGAAACCGAACGAGTCCAGATCGGAGCCGAAATAGGTCAGGCCGTTCTCGAACGTGGTCTCGCTGTCACCGCTGATGCCGAAGCTGACGGAAAGGAAGTCCTCTACCGGGACTGCCTTGGTGGTGAGGTTGATCACACCGCCGCCGAACTCGCCCGGATAGTTGGCAGAATAGGTCTTCTGCACAAGGCTCGATGCAATGACGTTGGTCGGGAAGATGTCGAGCGGAACGACGCGGCTGAGCGGTTCCGGGCTTGGAAGGGGAAGACCGTTGAGGAGGGCGAGCGAGTAACGATCACCCAGACCGCGAACGAAGACGCGGCCGTCGCCGACGAGCGAAAGGCCCGTCACACGGCCGAGCGCGCCTGCAATGTCGCCTTCGCCGGTACGTGCGATGTCCGCTTCGGACAGGACGTTGAGCACCTGCGTGGAGGAACGCTCCGGATTGCGGTTGCGACGTCCGGTAACGATGATCCCCGATCCTCCGGGAACCGAGATATCGGGCTCTTCAACCTGTTCGTCCTGCGGGTCCTGCTGGACGTCCTGCGCCAGTTCGTCGGTCTCGTTCGTATCGGTCGACTGAGCGTGCAGGACCGTTGGAAAAGTGAGCGACGTGGTGAGAAGCAGCAGCCCTGCCAGGCGCTTGCCAGTCGACATAGTGTGAGACCCCCTCATGATTAGGTCTTGTAGATCGGATCGAGCCGGAAGGGCCCGTAAATGGCAAAATGGGAGGCGCCAGAAACGGGCGCCTCCCACAAAGATCGAAAGGCGCCGATTAGTAGACCGGCAGCGAGGTGCAGTCGCCGGTGGCGCTGCCGAAGTCGAGGATCGACGAGTTGCAGGTCCAGTCACCGAAGTCGTCGGCGATGGCGCTTGCAATGGCGCCAACGAAGCCGAGGTCGGTGAAGAAGGACGAACGGGCGGTCGCGTCGAAGGCGGTCACGCCGTTCTCGAACGAGCCGTTCACAACCGTGTCGACCAGCGTCAGCGTCGCGGTCACGTCGTTGTTGGTACCGGCATCGACAACCGCCTGAACCTGTGCGTCCGAAGGACCGTCAGAGCCGCGAACCGGGCGATCAACGCCGTCGCAAACCACTGAGTCGAAGCCGATCAGAGCGTCGAGCGTGATCTGCTCGTCGACGCGGATGCAGACGTCGGCTGCGGTGTCGAGGTCGATGACTGAGTTGGTCACGCCGAGAGCAGCACCGCCGCGAACGCGCAAAGCCTGGCCCGAAGCTGACGAACGCTGGACGAAGGTGAAGTTATTGAACTGGCCACGGCTCTGCGGGAGAGCGTTGCCAGGCGTGCCGTCACCCAGATCGTCGGGCGAGTCGAATTCGACCAGGCTGTCACCGGTGTTGGTGCGCTGAACAGCGATGCCGGTTTCGATGTTGGTCTGAACGCCGCTGTCGAGGTCGATCGAGTCGTCCGACGCGCCGATCACGGCGAGGTTACGGACGTTGACCGAGCCGCCGAAGAATTCGACACCGTCATCCGAGCTGTTGAACGAGAGGAGGTTCTCGATAACCGTGCCCGAACCGGTGCCGCCGGTGGTCAGCGACTGAAGTTCGTTCGCCTGCTGAAGCTCAAAACCCGAGAAGCGGATCTGGTTGAAGGTGAACGAACCCGAGCTGTCTGCATCGTCGGTGCCGCCGAACGGCGTTGCAACGACGGTACCTTCGAGCTGCTGCTCACACTGCGGGTTGGCGTTGGGAGCCGAAGCGGTGTTGAAGACCTGGGTCGAACAATCCGAGACCGGAGCGCGGCCAAGAAGAACGACGCCACCCCACTGTGCATCGCTGCCGTCGCTCGAGAGGCCGAGAACGTTGTCGCGGCTTGTCCAGACGATCGGGCGATCGGCGGTGCCGTCAGCTGCGATGGTGTTGCCGCGGTTCACGACGAAGAACGATTCGGCCTGCGCGAAGAGGATCACGCCCGGTTCGATCGTCAGGTTGACGTCGCTGCCGGTGCTCGAGAAGCCCTGGTCGGTGCCGACGTTTACGCGGCCCGAGATCTCATAAAGAAGGCCGTCGATGAAGGGCAGGGTGTCGTCTGCGTTGAAGGTCGTCGGTAGCTGACACACGCGATATTCGCCGGTCGGGCCTTCGATCGTGCCTGCGTCGGTAAGACCGCCGGTCGATGCAATTGTCGGGCAGCCAGCAGCCGGAGTGACCAGTGACTGGGTCGGCGTCGGGGTCGGGGTCGGGGTGGGAGTTGGCGACGGATTGTTGATGATGATGTCGCCGCTGGTGCCAGGCGAGACGATTTCGTCTGCGCCGCAGCCCGCAAGAGCAACAATGCTGGCGCCAAGGACGAGAGTGCGTTGGATATTCTTCACAGCGAGCGGTCCCCTAGAAAAACCGAGAATCGAAAAATCGAAAGCGCGCGAATGGTGGCGCCGCAGACTCCGCTAGGGACGGTAAGTGACAGAATTTTTGCTGTGCGATGCTTTTTGCGACAGGACTGTCACATGACTGAAAAAAGACAAATGCGACTGAGCAAAATTACGTAACTGTAACATAAATGAAATAGGGGTTCGCATTCAAACTACTGAAATATCGATGAAAAATACCGTTCAATGGCAGCTGTATGACAATGTTACAGTTGTATTGCATTTTTAAGAAACACGTCGCATCATGCTCTCACAAGAAAAGGAGGGCATGCCAATGTCATACAAAAACAAGAACCGGCTCGGCCTGACAGCGATTCTCGCAGCGAGCGCTGCAATCGCGGTGCCTGCACACGCACAATCTGTGACGCCAACCGATGCAGGTCTGTCGGCGCAGACACTGTCGGACGGAGAGACTATCCGCGCCATCGCCGCGCTCGAGGCTGAGCTTGAAGCGCATCCGGGCGATCCTGCGCTGCTCATCAATCTTGGCATCGCACATGCGCAGATAGGCGAGATCGATAAGGCCCGTGCAAATTTTGAAGCAGCGATGCGCAGTCGCGAAGTGCTCGACCTCGAGACAGCTAACGGAACCACGACGGATTCGCGCCGGTTGGCACGCAAGGCCATCGCAATGCTGGATCGCGGGGAGTTCCTTCCTGAGCGGGCAAGTGGCAGCCAGTTCACCTTGCGTGACTGATTGACGGCCACAGCAACAAGCGCGGTTCGGGCTCGCAAAGGTTGGCCGTGCTCTTTGCTTTGAAAGCGGATGCCAAAAATCCGCACTTGTGGCTTTATACTTTAGGGCGCGTCTGAGGTGCCCTTTACAGCGGGCGCGAAGCACATCGCTTCGCGCCCGCTTTTGTTTGCCACTTCGTCGCGAAGAAAGGCCGCAAGGACGGTCTGGAGCAGAGTGTGTTCTGCGAGACTGTCACCCGCTTGTCATTTACGGTAGACAAAGGAGAAGCCTCTGGAGGACAGCAATGATTCTCGCGCGTGCGAGCAGATCTGTATCGCTGGGCATGACACTCCCGTCGGCGCTTCTGGCGCTGGCATTTATGGCGAGCACGGCCCACGCTGACGTCATGGAAGTTGACGCAGACGGTGCCCGTTGGGTGGCCGGAGGTCAGCGCGTGGAGGCTGCGAACTCCGTGCTTGTCGGCGAAACGGATCAGGGCTTTCTGGTCGAAGACGGCGCGACAGAATTAAGCGCGATCTACGTCCCGGAAAACATCGTGGGCGACACGGTCCGTCACGCTTCCGGCATCCCGCCGCAATATGCAGCCAAGATCCATGAGCTCGCGCAGCGGTTCGATCTGAGCCCCGCTTTGCTCGAAGCGGTCGTCTGGCAAGAAAGCCGCTGGCGCCCCACCGCTGTGTCGCATGCAGGAGCGCGCGGTCTTGCTCAATTGATGCCTGGCACGGCGCGTGATCTTGGCGTCGATCCGGATGATCCAATGCAGAATCTCGAGGGCGGGGCGCGTTACTTGCGCGAACAGCTCGATCGTTTCGAAGGCGATCTCGAAAAGGCGCTCGCCGCCTACAATGCAGGGCCGGGGCGGGTGATCCGTGCTGGCGGCATTCCCAATATTCGTGAGACGCGCCAATATGTTGCCGCCATTATGGGTCGGCTGTCGAACCATTCTCGCCCCGGCGCGCAATAGGCGCAAGATTGCCCGGGCTTCTCCGTTTAAAGGACTATGGATTACCCAATGACTTCGCTTTCTCGTCTTTCGGCCCGTCTGGCTGCTTTCCTCGCGCTCATCGCCATGCCGAGCGCCGCCTTCGCGCAGCAGACGCCCCAGCAGAGCGGTGATCCGATCACGACCGCGCTCGTCTGGATGCAGTCGATCCTGCTTGGCCCTATTGCGACCACGGTTGCCGTCATGGCTGTCGCTGGTGTTGGCTTCATGATGCTGACCGGCCGGATGAACTGGCGCTATGGCGCAACGGTCATAATCGGCGTCTTCATCATTTTCGGCGCGCCGCGCCTCGTTGCGACGATCAGCGCGGTGTGACCTAGGCGATGAGCGATCTCGTCCGTCACCCGGTGCACCGCACGCTGACCCGCCCGCAGATGTTCATGGGCGTGACGATGAATTTCTTCATCATCAACATGATGGTGACGACGATTTCGTTTCTGATCCTGAATTCGTTCTGGATCGTGCCGGTGCCGTTCGTGATGCACGCCATCGGCTATTTTGCTTCGCTGCGCGAACCGCGTATCTTCGATTTGTGGATCACGAAGGTATCGAAATGCCCGCGCATTCCGAATTTCCGTCGTTGGGGCTGCAACAGCTACGCGCCTTAAGCGACGATTTATCCGCCTCTTAGGGAGGGGCACAGATGGTGAAATGGATCGGACCTGCCGCATGGAGCGCGCGAGAAACGCGTGTCGGCGATCGCCTGCCTTACGAGCGGCTGATCGACGAAAGCACCGTGCTGCTGCGCGATGGATCGGTCATGAGCGCGATCCAGGTGCCCGGCCTGCTGTTCGAGACTGAGGATTCCGACGCTCTCAACGCACATGCCGCGACGCGCGAAGTGGTCTTGCGTTCGACGCTAGATGCGCGCTTCGTTCTGTATCACCATGTGATCCGTCGCCGGGTTGAGGTTGAACTCGACGCCGAGTTCCCCGATCCGCTCTCGCGCCATATCGATGCGCGCTGGAAAGAGCGGCTTGCTGGCGGCTCGCTGTTCATCAACGATCAGTTCGTCACGCTCATCCGCCGTCCCGCACGCGGTAAGACCGGCTTGCCGGAGCGCATGAGCAAGTTCTTCTCTCGCCAGGGCAAGGAAGAGCTTGAGGCCGATCCCAACGATATCCGCAGCCTGAAAGCGGCAGTTACCGGTCTGACGGCCTCGCTGTCGGCCTATGGTGCGGCAGTCCTCGGCGATTATGTCGCGCCGGGAACCAAGGACGGCACCAATTCCGAGATGCTCGAGCTGCTCTCGGCGCTCTATAATGGCGAGATGCGCCCAGTTCGTCGTCCCGATGCCGACACTGACATTGGACACATGCTGCCTTATCGTCGGTCCAGTTTCGGTCTCGATGCGATGGAGCTGAAGGGTTCGGGCAAGCCAGACTTTGCAGCGATCATCGGATTGAAGGATTATCCCGAGGCGACCTCGCCGGGACTGCTCGACGGGCTGCTGCGCCTTCCATACGAGATGGTGGTCACCGAAAGCTACGCCCCGAATGAGCGTACAACGGCGCGCGAGAGGATCGACCTTGCGCTGCGTCGCTCGCGGTCGGTCGATGAAGAGGCAGCTGCTGAACGCGCCGACATGATGGCCGCGCGCGACGAGCTTGGTAACGGCTCGGTCGGCTTTGGCGATCATCACCTCACCGTGCTGGTGCGCGAGCGTTCGCTAGACCGGCTTGACGAAGCGACGGCCGCTGCATCTGCGGCGCTTGCCGACACCGGTGCGATCGCCGTGCGCGAGGACACAAATCTCGAGCCGTCGTTCTGGGCACAGTTCCCCGGTAACGAGGAATTCGTCGTGCGCCGCGCGCTCATTTCCTCGGCCAACATGGCGAGCTTCGGCAGCTTCCACGGCTTTGCGCTGGGGCAGGCATCGAACAATCACTGGGGCGATGCTGTCACGCTGCTGGAGACGACCAGCGCGACGCCGTTCTTTTTCAGTTTCCACCACGGCGACCTTGGCAACTTCTCGGTGATCGGGCCGTCGGGTTCGGGTAAGACGGTGGTGATGAATTTCCTCGCCGCGCAGGCGCAGAAGTTCAAACCGCGCACGATCCTTTTCGACAAGGATCGCGGGGCGGAGCTGTTCATTCGCGGCATCGGTGGGCGCTACGACCGAATCAATCCGGGTGAGCCGACCGGCTTCAATCCGCTCTCGCTCCCCGATACGCCTGCGAATAAGGCATTCCTGCGTGACTGGCTGGGCGTGCTGCTAAAGGCCGAGGGGCCCGAGGAATACGCGACGATCAGCGCGGCGGTCGATGCGACTTATGCCAACGATCCAAGCCTTCGCCGCCTGCGCCACTTCAAGGAATTGCTGGCCGGTGCGCGCCGGCCAGAACCGGGCGACCTCGCCGACCGCCTGAGCGCTTGGATCGGAAGCGCCTCTGGCGATGGCGGCGAACATGCGTGGCTCTTCGACAACGAGAAGGACGCGCTCGACCTCGACCAGCGCGTGCTCGGTTTCGACATGACGCAGCTGCTTGAAAACCCGCGTCTGCGCACGCCGACCATGATGTACCTGTTCCACCGGATCGATGAGCGGCTTGACGGTGAGCCGACCATGATCCTGATCGACGAGGGCTGGAAGGCGCTCGACGACGAGGTTTTTGCCGCGCGCATTCGCGACTGGCTCAAGACCTTGCGTAAGCGCAATGCGCTGGTCGGATTTGCGACGCAGTCCGCCCGCGACGCGCTCGAAAGCCGCATCTCGACGGCTCTGGTCGAGCAGACTGCTACGATGGTCTTTATGCCGAACAGTCGCGCACGCCCCGAAGATTACTGCGACGGTTTCGGCCTTACCGACCACGAACTTGCGCTGATCCGCACTTTGCCCGCGCATTCGCGCTGCTTCCTCGTGCGTCAGCCCGATGCGAGCGTGGTGGTGCGGCTTGATCTGTCGGGCGCACCCGAAGTGCTGACCATCCTTTCGGGCCGCGAAAGTGCTGTCCGGCGGCTCGACCTACTGCGTGAAGCCGTCGGTGACGAGCCAAGCGCATGGTACCCGGCGCTCACCAACAAGGCGTGGCCCGACGGCGGGAATGGCGCGGTCGACGAGGACGGCTCGCCCGTCTGGCAGGCGGCGGAATGACGACAAGCTGCGACCTTGCAGCCCAGGACATGGGCACAGGCGTCGCTGCGGCGCTGACCGCGGTCGACTGCATCGCCAGCCAGGTGAGCGAGCAGGCTTTCAACCGTCTGTTCGGCGCCGAAGGGCAGCTTGGCGTGGTACTGACTGTCCTGCTGACGATGTATGTCGCGTTTTTCGGCTTCAGCCTGATGCTGGGCCGCTCGAACCTGTCGGTGCGAGCAGTCATCCCGAAAATGATGACCATCGGCCTCGTGCTGACTTTCGCGACGAGTTTTGCTGCGTTCCAAACCGTGTTCTACAATCTCGTGGTTGGCGGACCCGACCAGATCGCTGGCATCCTGACCGACAGTCAGGGCTCGGCGACTGCCACCTTCGCAACCAAGCTCGACATCGTGTTTATCGCTGTGCAGCAAGCATCGACCGGGCAGACCGACATCAACCTGTTTTCACCACCTGGAATGATGTGGGCGGGGGCGATGCTCCTCCTGCTGGGAACAGTCGGCTTGCTTGTCACTGCGCGTATTGGGATTGCCCTGCTTCTGGCAGTTGGTCCGATCTTTGTCGTGCTTGCCCTGTTCAATGGGACGCGCGGTTTGTTCGTTGGATGGCTCAAGGGACTGGTCATGCTCGCGCTCGGCCCGCTTTTCGCAGTGGTGGGCGGTTCGATCATGCTGGAGCTTGCTGTGCCGATCCTCGCCGCACTCGTCGCCGTACCGGGCCAGATCGATCAGCAAGCCGCGATGGGTTTCTTCGTGGTCGGCTTCGTCCACGTGGTGCTGATGCTGATGGCATTGCTCGTTTCCGCAGTGATGGTCGCCAAATGGGAAGTCTTCGGCTTCGCGCGGCCCGACAAGGTTGTCGACCGCGCTCCGGAACCTGCCCTCGCAGCCGCTCAAGCTGCCCCGGCGAGCCAGCCCCGGTCCACTCAAGTCGCCCCGACAGCGTCCGCCAACGCTGCAGCGCAGCGCCGCATTGACGTAAACGTGCCCAGCCAATCCGCAGCGAATGATAGTGGCTCCAATGGGCCGACGACCGTTCGCGAGACGAAGGTCTTCGCGACATCTTCAGGCAGCGGTCAGGCCGCGCCGGGCAATGCGCAGGTTTCGCGCACCCGTGGGATCGGCAACCGGTTCCGCTCGGCAGGTGCCAACAACGCTCTTTCGAAATCGGAGACCAAGTAATGATCCGCGCCGAACAGCTTCGGCTCCCACTGACTGCTCTGGCGGTTGCGCTTGCCCCGGTGGCTGCGCTGCCCGTCGCAGCGCAAGAAGCAGAAACCGTTCAGGAAACGCCCGGCGGCGATCCTCGGCTTGTGACGCTCGTTTTCGACGAAACCCGCGTTTACACCATTAACGGAAAAGTCCGCGTCCAGACGACGATCAAGTTCGCGCCTGATGAAACGATCCAGAATGTCGGCATCGGCGACAGCAATTCCTGGCAGGTCCAGCCAAATCAAGCGCAGTCGATCCTGTTTGTGAAGCCCTTGGAAGCGAGCGCTCGCACCAACATGACGGTCGTGACCAGCAAGCGCACCTACCTGTTCGATCTCGTGGCGAGCCCTCGCAACGCGCCGCTTTACGTGATGCAGTTCCGCTATCCCGAGCTTGAGAAAGCGGCTGAGGAAGCCGCACTGGCTGCCGCCGCCGCTCAGGAGCGGGAGGAGGCCAATGAGGTCGAGCTTGCAGCGGCGAACGATCCCTATGCTGTGGCGGACCCTGCCATGCTCAACTTTGAATGGGCGGGCGAAGGCAAGAGCGAGCTTTTGCCAGCGCGCACCTATGACGATGGCGAAGCGGTATTCCTGACCTGGCCCGCCGGCACAGCCATTCCGGCGATCCTGATCACCAACGATCAAGGCGATGAAGGGCCTGCCAATTTCACCGTGCGCGGCGATACTGTCGTGCTCGATATGGTCCCGAGCGAAATCATCCTGCGCTCGGGCAATGATAGTGCTACACTGACCAACAATGGCCCGGTGCCTTCGCGCCGCGTCAGCGCCGCGAGCGATCGCGGTCGCGGATCATGAGGGAGATGAAGTAATGCGTCTTGCCATGCGTCTTCCGCCCAAGAAGGGCGATAACGGCAATGCCGAGGGCGGCGACCCGCGCGACGGCGAATCCGCAGAAGTCATCGATCTTGCGAGCCGCAACGGTTATTCCGCCGTCGCCGAGCGCAAGACCAAGACCGAAGGGCTGGGCCTTGCTGCAGGTGTTGCGATTGTCGGCTTGCTCGGAGCGACAACCTTCTGGGCGATGACGGCGGCGGAACTGCCCGATGCGGAAAACACGGGCGGGGTGGGCGCGCAGCCAGCCCAGGCCGCTGCGGTCCCTGCGACCGAGCCTGCGTCGGTTCCTGTTCCTGCCCCCGTCGTTGCACGGCCCGATCCGGCACCGGCTCCGATCCTCGCCAATCCGCCTGCCGTTGCTGCAGGTCCGGCGACCAACCCGCTCGCCAGCCCGACCATGATCTATGATGCAAGCCGTAACGCGTTGAATGCGCAGGCTGCTGAAGCTGCACCCGGTGCGGTGGTCGCCAGCGGACCGGGTGTCGGCGATTCCGGGGCCATCGGTTCTGCAGCAGCCTTTGCAAGCGCTGTGGGCGGCGTCGGCGGTGCTCCCGCGCAGGCTCGACCGATGGTCAATCCGGCCACCACCGTGACCGAAGGCACGATGATCCCGGCGGTGCTCGAAACCGCGATCAACACCGATGTTCCGGGCTATGTCCGCGCGGTCGTGAGCCAGGACGTGCGTAGCTTTGACGGGACGAACGTGCTGATCCCGCGCTCCTCGCGTCTGATCGGCCAATACCAATCGGGCGTGCAGCAGGGTCAAAAGCGTGCTTACGTGATCTGGACCCGCCTAATCCGTCCGGATGGCGCATCGGTCAACATCGCCTCGCCCGCTGTCGCCTTTGACGGCACCACTGGTCTGGAAGGCGATGTGAACAACCACTTCTTCCGCCGGTTTGGTTCCGCCATGCTCTTGTCGGTTGTCGGCGGCCTTGGCGCTATCGCGTCGGGCGGGACTTCAGTTGTCCTAGGCGGAGCAGGGCAGAGCGCTGCCAGCATCGCTGCGCAGCAAGACGGCCAGATCGGCCCGACGATCCGCGTGCGCATGGGTGAACCGATCCGTGTCTTTACCGCGCGCGACCTCGACTTCACCGGCGTTGCCGAGTGATTTGAACCGATAGCGACGATTATGACTGCCGATATCCATCCGCTTCCTTCAGGAGCAGGCCAGTCCGCCTCCTCGCAGGAGCCGGAGGCGGCGAGCGCGTCTGACGCGCCCATCGGCGGTGAGCGCAGCGTCTATCTCGACGCCTATCTCGCGCCGTTCAAGCGCTGGCTCGACCGCGATACCGTGACCGAGATCATGGTCAACGAACCGGGCGAGGTTTGGGTCGAAGATGCGTCGGATCCTGGCATCAAGAAGATCATCACGCCTGAAATCGACGACCGGCTTGTCCAGCGACTTGCCGAGCAGGTGGCGCGGGTAAGCCACCAGGGCATCAACCGCGAACACCCGCTCCTGGGCGCAACACTGCCCGATGGTGCACGCATTCAGTTCTGCGGCCCTCCCGCAAGCCGCAAGCATTGGGTCATGGCGATCCGTCGCCACCGCCGCCTTGATCTACCACTCGATGCCTATGACACCGGCCCGCTCGCTGGAGAGCAGGTGATCGAGATGCCGGATCCGCAATTCCAGCCTATCGAATATCTGCGCGAAGCCATCCGACATCGTCGCACGATCCTTATTTCCGGCGGGACCAGCACGGGCAAAACGACGTTCCTCAACGCCATGCTCGGCGAAATCCCACGCGAAGAGCGCGTCGTTTTGGTCGAAGATACGCCTGAGCTGAAGTTTCCGGGCGAGAACTCGGTTGGCCTCGTCGCGGTGAAGGGCGAGTTGGGTGAGGCCAAGGTCACGCCCAATGAGCTGCTACAGGCTGCCCTACGTCTTCGCCCTGACCGGATCGTTCTGGGTGAGCTTCGCGGTGCCGAAAGCGTCTCCTTCCTTCGCGCGATTAATACAGGTCACCCAGGGAGCTTTTCGACCATTCACGCCAACTCGCTGCGCGGCGCTTTGGAGCAATTGTCGCTTATGGTGATGCAGACCGGGATTGGCCTGACCCGAAGCGACACGATCTCTTACGCCGCCAGCGTGATCGATGTGATCGTCCAGTTGGGACGGGACGCGAATGGCAAGCGCGGTATCACGGCGATAGCGGACAGTCGCACCTTGGTTTGAAGCTTCGCGCGCCGGTTCACGCGCCTGCGAATTTGACATTCGTGTGACAACAGCGTTTGCGTGATTTACACGTCGCGCGCACACGAACATTGGGCGCAGTGTGTAACGCAGTGAGCGCAACGCGTTGGCGTGCGTCAACAGCCGTGTGGAGCTTCGACAGAAACGCGAATGAGCAGCCAGCCTATCACCAGCGATCAGACCGTTTCGGCTGCGTCTCCGCCGTCGGCACCTCCTGCGACCATCGCGCCCGGTGGCGACGCTTACTTCAACCGCGAATTGTCGTGGCTTGCCTTCAACGAGAGAGTCCTCGCAGAGGCATGTAACGAGCGTTATCCGCTGCTTGAGCGCCTGCGGTTCCTGTCGATCTCTGGCAGCAACCTTGATGAATTCATGATGATCCGCGTAGCGGGCCTGGTCGGTCAGGCGCAGCGCGGAATCGACAAACCAGCCATCGATGGCCGCACTCCAACCCAGCAACTCAGCGCCATACGCGAAAAGCTGGCCGAATTGTCCGCGCGCCAACAGGATATCTGGCGCAACCTGCATGCGCTGCTTGCCGAAGCCGACATTCATATCGCCGACGAACAGCGCGTGAAGCCCGCCGCTCACAAGTGGCTCGAGGCGTTCTTCCTCGAAGAAATTCTTCCCGTGATCACGCCGCAGGCGCTCGATCCTGCGCACCCATTTCCTTTCGTGCACAACGAAGGAATGGGCCTGCTGTTCACGCTCAGCCGCGATGCGGACAAGGAACAGATTATGGAGATGATCCTGATCCCGACCGCCTTGCCGCGTTTTGTCCGGGTGCCGGGTGACATCGCCGGCGCAGGGGAGGCGGTCTACATCTCGATAGCAAGCCTCATCCAGCGCTACGCAAAGAAGCTCTTTCCGGGCTTTACAATCGAAGGCGACGGACTTTTCCGCGTGCTGCGCGACAGCGATATCGAGATCGAGGAAGAGGCCGAGGACCTCGTGCGCACCTTCCGCAGCGCGATCCAGCGCCGTCGGCGCGGGCAGGTGATCCAGCTTGAGCTGGAAGAAGACTTTGATCCGCAGGGCGAGGAGATCCTGCTCCAGCAACTCGGAGTGCACGAGGCCGCCGTCATCAAGACCGACGGAATGATCGGTATCGACGGCCTTGCCGAGATTGTCGATGAAGACCGGCCCGATCTCAAGTTCGACGCCTATTCACCGCGCTATCCAGAGCGCATTCGCGAACATGACGGCGACGCCTTCTCCGCCATTCGCGAGAAAGACATCGTCATTCACCACCCCTACGAGAGCTTCGAAGTGGTGGTCGATTTCATCCGGCAGGCGGCTGCCGATCCGGATGTCGTCGCGATCAAGCAGACGCTTTACCGTGCAGGGTCTCAGTCCGCCGTCATCAGCGCACTGATCGAGGCGGCGGAGAACGGCAAGTCGGTAACTGCGGTGGTCGAACTGAAAGCCCGCTTCGATGAGGAACAGAACCTCAAATGGGCAACCAAGCTGGAGCGTGCCGGGGTGCAGGTCATCTACGGCTTCACCGACTGGAAAACCCACGCCAAGGTTGCGATGGTAGTGCGGCGCGAGGAGAGCGGTTTTCGCACATACTGCCACTTTGGGACCGGAAACTACCACCCGATCACGGCCAAGATTTACACTGACATGAGCTTCTTCACCGCCGATCCCAAGCTGGGTCGCGATGCGGCGAAGATGATGAATTTCGTAACCGGCTATGTCGAACCGCATGGCCTTGAAATGATCTCGATCGCGCCGCTGGACCTGCGCGAAGAGATCTACGAGCGCATCGACGCCGAGATCGCTAATGCGCGCAAGGGCAAGCCAGCCGCGATCTGGATGAAGTGCAACCAGATCACGGACGAAGGCATGATCGACCGCCTCTACGCCGCCAGCAATGCAGGTGTTCGCGTGGAACTGGTGGTTCGCGGCATTTGCTGCCTGCGCCCGGGGGTCGAGGGCCTTTCGGAGAACATCAGGGTCAAATCGATCATCGGACGCTTTCTTGAGCATTCGCGCATTTACGCTTTTGCGAACGGCCGCGCGATGCCGGGGCCAAATGCGCGAGTTTACATCTCTTCGGCCGATCTGATGGGCCGCAACCTCGATCGCCGTGTGGAATCGCTTATTCCGATTACCAACCGGACCGTCCATGACCAGATTCTACAGCAGGTGCTGCTCGCCAACATGCTCGACACCGAGCAAAGCTGGTGGCTCCATGCCGATGGCAGCTATTCGCGGGTCGAGACCGATGGGAAGCCTTTCAACTGCCACCGCTACTTTATGACCAACCCCTCTCTGTCGGGGCGCGGGGGCGCCTTGGAGGCGGGAGCGGTGCCTAAGCTCAGCTTGCGCCGGGGACGTGCTGGATGAGCTCGAAACGGAGGCGTGCCGAGCGCGATGGAACATTTGCTGGGGCAACTCCGGGCCGTGCAATTATCGATATCGGCTCCAACACGGTCCGCATGGTCGTTTACGGTGGCACCATGCGCGCGCCGACGGTGCTGCTCAACGAGAAGGTGAGCGCGCGGCTTGGCCGTGATATCGCAACTGATGGTAAGCTTGCCGATGAGGCAATCGAGTTCGCTATGCGCGGGCTCAAGCGGTTCGCCCTGTTACTCGAAGACCTCGGTGTCGACGACGTTGAGACGGTCGCAACTGCCGCAGTCCGCGAGGCGAGCAATGGCTCCCAATTTGTCAAAGAACTGAAGAAGCTGGGCTTCAAGCCCCGGATCATTTCGGGCGAAGAGGAAGCGTGCTTGAGTGCGAGCGGAGTGGCCGGCGCTTTTCCCGGCGCGACCGGGACCGTCGCCGATCTTGGCGGCGGGAGCCTCGAACTCGTCACCATCGAGAATGGCAAGCCAGGCAAGGCGGTCTCGCTTCCACTCGGCACTCTGCGTCTTCCAGAATACCGCGGAGACTCGCGAAGCGAGATGCGCAAAGCGCTGGAAAAAGCGCTCAAGAAGGGCGCACCTCAAATCGAGAAGGGGCAGCCGCTTTATCTTGTGGGCGGCACGCTGCGCACAATGGCGGTTTACGCCATGCAGGAGCAGGGGCATCCGCTATCGGACCCTCATGGCTTTATGCTCGAGCCCGATGAAGCCAAGTCGCACATCGGCAAGGCGCTTGCCAAAGAGAGCGTTGAGAGCCTGAAAGAGCGCGACCGTATCTCCTCGATGCGTGCTGAGAAGCTACCTGATGCGTCTGTCCTTGCAGAGGCGATGCTTTCGCGCTTTGGCCCGAGCTGCCTGATCTTCTCCTCATGGGGCCTGCGCGAAGGCCTGCTCTACGACCGGCTACCCGATCACGCGAAAGCGCAAGACCCACTGCTTGCCGGTGTAGGCGTTTTTGCGACCCAGCGCGGCTCTCCCCAGACGCTGGCTGCGCGCATAGCGGGCTGGACCGTCGATGCTGCCCCGCCGCAGAAGCATGGGACCGAACGGCTTAGGTTAGCTGCGACCATGCTTGCTCTCGCATCGATGCAGATCGAGCCCAACATCCGTTTGCCGCAGGCAATCGACTGGGCGCTGCACAAACGCTGGATCGCGGTCAGCAGCAAGGACCGCGCTATGCTCGCCGCAGCAATCGCGGCGAACGGCAACGCTCTCGATCTGCCCGACGAAGTCCGCGAGCTTGCCAGTGAAGACGCCTTGAACGAAGCCATGTGCTGGGGCCTTGCGGTGCGCCTCGCTCGCCGCTTGGGCGCGCGTTCGCGGCGTTCGCTTCAGGTCAGCCGTCTGCTGGTCGCGGAAAAGACCCTCGTCCTGCGCCTTGCCGAAAGCCACGAGGCCTTGTTCGGCATTCCGACCGAGAAGGACATGAAGCTCCTAGCAGGCAGGCTAGGATTCGACTGGAAAGTCGACATCATTCCCGATGATGAGCTTCTCGAAAACGAGCTGATCTAGGCTGCTGACTTAGTTTCCTTGCCCGAAAAGGGTGAGAAATCGGTGTCGGTGTCGAACAGGTCCACGCCTTCGGCCTTCTTGAGCTTCGCGACGACCAGATAGGTCACGGGCGTGAGCGCGGCTTCCCAGATCACCTTGAGCAGCCAGTTTGTGATCATCACGGTGATGACGGCTTCGGTTGTCCAGATGCCGAGGAAGGCGACCGGGTAGAAGATCAGGCTGTCGACACCTTGTCCCACCACGGTCGAGCCGATGGTGCGGGTCCACAGGGCCTTGCCCTTGGTCCAGACCTTCATCTTTGCCATGACATAGGAATTGACGAACTCGCCAGCCCAGAACGCGGTGATCGAGGCAAGCACGATGCGCCAGGTGCTTCCAAAAACGCTTTCATAGGTTTGTTGGCAGATAGAGCCTGTTGGTCCGTCGGGATCGGTGGTGGAGGTAAGAGGGCCTTGCCCGTCAAACCCGCTCGCCCCGCAAGCCCATCCGTCAAAGGCTGGCAAGCTGACCACGACGTAGCTCATGAACGCGAGGAAGATCATCGCCGCAAAGCCGGTCCAGATCACGCGGCGCGCGCGGGCAAAGCCGTAAATCTCGGTGAGGACATCGCCGATGACATAGCCAAGCGGAAAGAACAGGATGCCCGCGCCATAGATAAACACGCCATCGGGAGCGGGCCACCAGCCTTCGGGCCAGAAGGCGACGTCGACAAAAGTCAGTTTGGCCGCACCGATAATATTCGACAACAGCAGGATCGCGACAAAGGCCGCCATCACGAAATCGTAGTATCGGAAAGTCACCGGGGCATGGCTGGTCGCCTGGATTCCGTCATTCGGGTCTTGGTCGAAGGCGGCGCCGGGATCGGCCGGGTCGGATGTGTTTTCCATATGCGCGGGCACTAGCGCGATTCCCATTGGCCGCAAAGCACGCTAATGGGTGCCGGTTCCGAACAGGAATGCGCGCCCGTAGCTCATCTGGATAGAGCGCGAGACTTCTAATCTTGAGGCAGCAGGTTCGAGTCCTGCCGGGCGCGCCATCTCATACAGTAAATATCTGATTTTATTGAGAGAAAAAGCGGTTGGACAATACCCGTTTTTGATGGGGTGCGCATAAGGTGCGTATTGCCGGCGAAAAACGGTCCGGATCAGTTGACCCTGTTCATTTTTTCCGCCACATATGAGGCAGAAAAAATGAACAGGTGGTGATTCCATGGCGACAGTAATCGTAGCAAAGCCGAACGAGATCCGTAATGAATTGGAACGCATCGGCTTAACCGCTGAGCAGGTTCTTGAGATTGTCCACGCAATGGCAGGCGCCAAGGCGGATGCGACAGAGAATGACCCGCCTGGCGCAGCTGGTTGGTCGGCATGGCGAATGGGCATTCGGCGGTCACGCGAAGTCACGATCCATGACAAACGTTTTCCTGACTGGGAGCGCGATGAAGACGGCCAGGTGAGTTCGGTGGTTAATCGCAAGCTGGGTGTGCGGTTGCTTGTTTCGAATACCGGCGACGGAACCGGGATCGAGGCGGACGATCGTTTTCCGCAGAATCGCTCAAAGAAGGGCGCTGCGACTGACCGTATTGTTCAAACCAATCAGGGCGCGTTCGAGTTCATGGAGGAGGCGACTAATGTCGTAGCCTTCCCGAAGGTGGCAGATGCGGAGCATGGGCTTACATCATGGTATGTCTGTGTCTATTCAGACGGACAAGATGTTCGCGCCGAAGTGTCTTGTCCCATTGATATCGAAGGTGGCTTTTTCACAGGTTTCAGTAAGCGGATTATCATCATCGGAGACGATGGATCCGGCATTGGGCCAATTGATGGGTCGAAAACGGATGGCGACGTAATCGAGATCGATATTCCCATCGCTCGGAAGTAATTATGTCTTTTAGTTCTGCGCGCTTCAGCGTCGCCCGACAAAGGCGATTGCTGAAGCAAAAAGGATTCGCTGAGTTACTTGGGGTGGCGCAGCATACCGTTTCCCGATGGGAGAAAGGCCTGACTGAGCCTGATACTGAAATGGTGGAGAAAATCGCCCGAGCTCTGAATTATCCGGTCGAATTCTTCTTTCAACCCGACATCGAAATACCAGAAGCTGAGTTGGTTAGCTTCCGCAGCCAGACATCAATGAAAGCCGCAGTTCGCGATGCGGCCTTGTCCGCAGGCGCGTTGGGGTTCTTGGTATCTGACTGGGCTGAAGAACGATTTTCTTTGCCTTCAGTCGATGTGCCAGACCTTCACTCTCTAGACCCAGAAAGTGCTGCCAGGACTTTGCGCGCCGATTGGGGGCTGGGTGAACAACCGATTTCAAACATGATTCATTTGATGGAGGCTCATGGGGTCCGTGTGTTCTCGCTGGCCGAGAATTCAGTTACCGTGAATGCATTCTCTTTTTGGAAAGACGGCACGCCCTTTGTTTATCTGAATACGATAAAGAGTGCAGAAAGTAGCCGTTTTGATGCCGCACATGAGTTAGGCCACCTCGTTCTTCATCAAGATGGGAAAACGACAGGCCGTGAAGCGGAAGATCAGGCAAACAGGTTTGCATCTGCATTTCTGATGCCGCGCGCAGACGTTCTGGCGCATATTTCTGACGTCTATTCGCTAGATCAGTTGATTAGATTGAAACGTCGTTGGAAAGTTTCGTTAGCCGCACTCAATTATCGCGTTCATAAGCTGGGCATCACAACCGATTGGCGAAATCGCGATCTGTGTATCCAAATCTCACGCCAAGGATTCCATAAGAATGAGCCGATGCCGATCGAGCGCGAACGGTCGATGGTATGGGAGAAGGTCCTCAAACTGCTCTGGAATGACAAGATGACTATTAGGGTCATTTCAGAGGAACTGTCCCTGCCACATGCTGAAGTCGATGCATTGATTTTTGGGGTGGTGTCGAACAACGCGGCCCCACCTTCGTCTTCGCCTCAAGGGTTGTCGCTCGTGCGATCTGAGGCGAAACGATAGTTTATCACTTTGGAACAGCCTTAGATCTAAACACTTTAAGGCTGCTGACTCGCCCAAACATAAGTTGGACAACGCGCAATGGGATGTGGCGGGTTCCCGTGGGCTATTTGGGTAGGTTGGACATCGGCAAGATGCTGAAAATAGGCAATTGCGCTATTCCTGCCGGGCGCGCCAACTTTCATCCATCGCAGCTCAGACACGGCTGGTGCCGGGACGGATCTCGTCGCGCGCCGAGTCCGCTCCCGTTCATATTGGAATGACAAGTGTAGTCATCGAAGCAAACAGGAGACCAACCATGACCCGTATCCTCGTCGCCTCGCTGGCAGTTGCCGGAACTCTCTTTTCGGCGCCTCTAGCTGCGCATGACCGCGAAATTGTTGTCGAGCGCTACCGCTCGCTTCCGCCTTCACCCAACAATTTCACGAACAAATGGTGGGTCGATTACCAGACCGACATCAGCGAGGCTCGCCGCGAGCTGCGCAGCGATCTGCGCCGTGCGACCGATGCAGAAGACCGCTTCGATGCGCGCCGCGAATATGAGCGCGAGCTTGAAGATGCCAAATACGATTACGAGAAGGAGATGCTCGAGCGCGGCTATCGCGTCGTCAGTTTCCGCGAGAACCGCTACCGCATGGCGCGTCGGTAAAGCGCACGGTCAGCCGCGTGCGACAGTTTCGAGCAGTTCGGAAGTGATCGGGTAGCCCGCGTCCTCCATGATCGTCAGCATCGGTTGGGCACCAGTGGTGTCGACGCGCGGGACGATCGTCTTGACGGGGATCGCTTCGGCCTGCGCGCGTGCCTCTTCGAAACTTGCGAAGAGCGCAAGGCGCTCAAGATTTCGCCGGGTCGGAAAGATCAGCTTGATTTCGCCTTCCTCTGCCATCCTCAGCGCGCCCTTTGCGCTGGTCCAGAAGAGGCGGGTGTTCTCCGAATTGTCGATCGAAACGTCGACTTCGCCGGTGCCCAGATCGGCAAGGTAGAAGCGCGTGTCGTAAAGGCGTGACAGGTTCTCGTTCTTGGGGAACCAACGAGCGAAGGGCACGATCTGATCGAGGTCGAGTGTCCAACCGAACGCTTTCAGCACTGGCTCAAGTTCGTTGCGCTTTTCAAGCATCGCGCGGGCCTCGGCGGCTTTCGATGCGTCGATATCGCCTGCAAGTCCAAGCGCCAGTCCGGTTTCCTCGAGCGTTTCGCGAATTGCGGCGATCTGGTGTGCAGCCTCATCGGAGGTGATCGCGCCGCCGCTGTCTGCCGCGGCATCCTCGCCGAGCGCGAAGTCCTCAGGATCGACCCGGCCACCGGGAAACACCGCCATACCGCCAGCGAACACCATGGTGCGCGATCGGACCGTCATGAGCACCTGAGGGTCGCCGCCTTCAGGATCGTTTCGGAAGATGATGATTGTGGCGGCGGGAATACCTTGCGGTGCAGATTCGCTTGTCATGCAGCCAGTGATGGCGCGCCTTCGCCCGCTTGCCAAGGGCAGTGAGGCGCGGTGTCGGGATCCCTTACAGCCGAAACAAAGGTTAAAGGCTGCTAACCATCATGAACGGCACAATTCCGAGGCTTCGCTGTTTTGGCACGGCAAGTGCATAAGAGAGCGCGAAGAATGTGGTCTTCGAATTGAGGTGCGGCCTTCCTGGT
Source organism: Erythrobacter sp. S158 (assembly GCF_057364915.1). Classification (NCBI taxonomy): domain Bacteria; kingdom Pseudomonadati; phylum Pseudomonadota; class Alphaproteobacteria; order Sphingomonadales; family Erythrobacteraceae; genus Erythrobacter; species Erythrobacter sp. S158. The sequence goes on from NZ_CP200279.1 coordinate 561,141, forward strand.
CTCTGGGTCTCACCTCCTCAAAGAAAAAGCCGCCTCGCACTTCCCGTTGCGAGGCGGCTTTTTTCTTTGCCGATCAGCGAAGTCGGTCAGCTTTCGATCTTGGCGACTTTGTTCTCGTCCATCATCTGCTGGAGTTCGCCCGCTTCGAACATTTCCATCATGATGTCGCTACCACCGACAAACTCGCCCTTCACGTAGAGCTGGGGGATGGTCGGCCAATCGGAGAAGGTCTTGATCCCCTGACGCACTTCCATGTCCTGGAGCACATCGACGCTTTCATACTGAACGCCGCAATGGTCGAGGATCGCCACAGCGCGGCTTGAAAAGCCGCATTGCGGGAAGAGCGGGGTGCCCTTCATGAACAGGACGACGTCGTTCTCGCCGACGAGGGTGGAAATGCGGGTGTTGATATCAGCCATTCTAATGGGCCTTCGTTCTGCGTGTTCTTGTGTCGAAAACTACGTGGGGACCACGGTGGTCACTTGCAAGGCGTGCAGTTCGCCGCCCATGCGCCCGCCGAGAGCGGCGTAGACCATTTTGTGCTGCTGCACGCGGGTCTTGCCGACGAATTGCGGAGCGGTCACGACCGCGGCCCAGTGATCGTTGTCGCCTGCAAGGTCAGTGAGTTCTACGCTCGCACCGGGCAGAGCAGCGAGAATCGCCGCTTCGATATCAGGGCCGGACATGGGCATGGGGCGATCAGCTCTCGCTCATGTATTGGCGCTTGGCCTCGATCGCCATTTCTTCGAGCTTCGCGCGGATGTCGGCTTCGCTGACATTGGTGTCCGCTGCGGTCAGATCGCCGAGCAGCTTGCGAATGACGTCTTCATCACCAGCTTCCTCGAAGTCGGCCTGTACGACAGACTTCTTGTAGGCCTCGGTTTCTTCGGGCGTGAGGTTCATGATCCCGGCAGCCCATTCGCCGAGCAGGCGGTTGCGGCGTGCCGCGATCTTGAATGCGGTTTCTTCGTCGAGTGCGAACTTGGCTTCTTCGGCGCGTTCGCGGTCTTTGAAATCGGTCATGGTGATCCCCTTGGAAAATACCTCTTTGAAATAGGGTCGGGCAGGGCGCGCGGCAACAGGCATTCGCTCTGCTGACCCGTCAATTTAGTCCATCGTAACGACAAGCTTGCCGACTGCCTCGCGGTTTTCGAGCTTGGCAATCGCTTCGCCCGCGCGTTCGAGCGGGAAGGTTTCGGAAACGAGCGGGTCGATCTTGCCTTCCTTCATAAGCGCGAAAAGCTCCTTCACCTGCTCGACGAACTTGGCCGGCTCGCGTGCGGTGAAGGCTCCCCAGAAGACGCCGCAGATATCGCAGGACTTGAGGAGCGTAAGGTTGAGCGGCATCTTCGCGATCCCCGCCGGGAAACCGACGACCAGAAACCGGCCTTCCCATGCGATCGAACGAAGCGCGGGTTCGGAATACTGGCCGCCCACGATGTCGTAAACGATGTTGGCGCCGTTGGGGCCGCATGCTTCCTTGAACTTGTTGGCGAGTTCCTTGGATGCGGCCTTGTCCATCTCTTCGCGCGGATAGATCACCACCTCGTCAGCGCCGGCCTTGCGGGCGACTTCGCCCTTGGCCTCGCTCGACACAGCTGCAACCACGCGCGCACCGAACGCCTTGGCGAGTTCGACTGCGGAAAGGCCAACGCCGCCTGCCGCGCCGAGCACAAGCACGACATCGCCTTCCTTGATGTGTCCGCGATCCTTGAGGCCGTGGATCGTGGTGCCGTATGTCATCAGGAGCGATGCAGCTTTTTCATGCGGCACCCCGTCGGGCACCGGGAACATGCGATTGGCCGGAACGATCGCCTTTTCGCGAAGCCCGCCATTGCCGATCCCGGCCATGACATTGTCGCCGACCTTGAAGCCTTCGACGCCTTCGCCAACCGCTTCGATCACGCCCGCGATCTCACCACCCGGCGAATAGGGACGCTCCGGCTTGAACTGGTAGAGGTCGCGGATCATCAGCGTGTCGGGATAGTTGATCGCACAAGCCTTCACCGCGACCAGCACCTCGCCCTTGCCGGGCGTGGGCGTTGCGATCTCGTCGAGCGTCAGCGTCTCAGGGCCGCCGACTTCGTGCGTGCGGATGGCTTTCATGTGAGGTCTCTCCCTTAGATATTGGTGCCTGCCGCAACCCACGCTTGCGCGGATTTGCGACGGTCTTCGAATGTCGTGATCGCGTCGCTGCTTTCGAGCGTGAGCGACACTTCATCAAGCCCGCCGAGAAGGCAGTGCTTGCGGAACGGATCGATCTCGAAGGTGAAGCGGTCTTGGAACGGCGTGGTGACGGTCTGGTTTTCAAGGTCAACGGTGATCTCATGGCCATCCTTTGCCACTTCCATCAGCCGGTCGATCACTTTCTGCGGCAGGACGACGGGCAGGATCCCATTTTTCACCGCATTGCCTGAGAAGATGTCCGAATAGCTCGGTGCCATCACCGCGCGAATGCCGAGGTCGAGGATTGCCCATGCGGCGTGCTCCCGGCTCGACCCGCAGCCGAAATTGTCTCCCGCGATCAGGATCGGAGCGCCCTTGTAGGCGGGGTCATCGAAGACATTGTCTTCGCTTGCGCGAATGCTCTCAAAAGCGCCTTCGCCAAGCCCTTCGCGGCTGATGGTCTTCAGCCACTTGGCCGGGATGATGATGTCGGTGTCGACATTCTTGGCGCCGAAGGGAATGGCGCGGCCTTCGACCTGAGAGATGGGATCCACTTGCCCGTCCCTTTAGTCGGTTTCGGGCGGCTCGCCCGAGGGGATTGTCTTGGAGGGCTCTACGGGCTTCTTCGCTTTCGAGCGCTTTCCTGCATAAAGGAGAGCGGCGGCGATAGCTGCGGAACCGATGGCACCGGCAGCGGCGATAGCGGCTTTGGAGGTCTTGGTCATTGGTGTCTCATGCTGAGGGGTGAGGGGAAAGGCAAGGGGCAGTTGAGTAGGTGGGCAGTTCTGTCGTCAGGCGATCAGCACGTCTTGTCCGATCACGCCTCGTTCGCGCCGCTCGCTTGGCTCTGATACTCCATCCCACCCAAGGCCGTCCATGAAGCGAGCTTCGATACCTGCGACCTCGGCAGGTGTGAACAATCGCATATTCGCGCCCATCCGGTCCGCTTGCGAGGCCTCGCTGGCAATCCAGTGGGTCGTCACGCCGCAGTGGCTGCATGAATGAAGTTCGACCATCGGATTGTCGATGTCTTCGCGTTGAAAGCAGACCGTCTCACCCGTCACACGAAGCGCTCCGCGTGAGAAGTAGCTCCACGCCGCTCCGCTTTTCCGGCACAGGCTGCAGTCGCAAAATGTGATCGAGGTTGGGCGCTCGGGCAACGCTACCTCCACCTTGCCGCACAAGCAGGTCGCCTTCATTCGGTCAGTTCCCTCACGTCCGTGAGCCTGCCGGCGATTGCGGCCGCAGCGGCCATGGCGGGCGAGACGAGGTGCGTGCGAGCGCCGGGGCCCTGGCGGCCTACGAAGTTGCGATTGCTGGTCGAGGCGCAGCGTTCGCCGGCAGGGACCTTGTCGGGGTTCATGCCGAGGCAGGCCGAACAGCCCGGTTCGCGCCATTCGAAGCCCGCATCAACGAAGATGCGGTCGAGCCCTTCTTCCTCCGCCTGGCGCTTCACAAGGCCCGATCCGGGCACGACGATCGCCCAGCGCACGTTGTCCGCCTTGTGGCGGCCCTTCAGAACCTTTGCTGCGTCGCGCAGGTCTTCGATGCGGCTGTTGGTGCAGCTCCCGATGAAGACGTTTTCGATCGCGATCTCGGTCATCGGCGTGCCGGGGGTAAGGCCCATGTAATCGAGGCTCTTGGCCGCCGCTGCTTGCTTGGATGGATCAGCGAAGCTGTCAGGTGATGGGACTGTGCCAGTGATTGGGAGCACGTCTTCAGGGCTGGTGCCCCAAGTGACGGTTGGCGCGACATCGGCGGCGTCGATAGTGACCGATTTGTCGAACTGGGCGCCCTCGTCGGTGCGAAGCGTGTTCCAATATGCGACCGCATGATCCCATGCGGCGCCCTTGGGCGACATCGGGCGGTCCTTGAGGTAACGGAACACGGTATCGTCGGGCGCAATTAGACCGGCACGCGCGCCAGCCTCGATGCTCATGTTGCAGACGGTCAGACGCTGCTCGACGCTCATTTGCTCGAACACCCGGCCGCGATACTCGATGACGTGGCCTGTGCCGCCAGCGGCGCCAATCACTCCAATGATGTGAAGGATGAGATCCTTTGCGGTGACGCCCGGTCCAAGCTCGCCCGTGACGCGCACCTCCATCGACTTCGAGCGCTGGAGCAGCAGCGTTTGCGTCGCGAGCACATGCTCGACCTCGCTCGTCCCGATCCCGAAGGCGAGCGCGCCGAGGCCGCCATGGCTCGCCGTGTGCGAATCGCCGCATACGATCGTGGTGCCGGGGAGCGAGAAGCCCTGTTCCGGGCCGACCACGTGGACGATCCCCTGCTCGGCATCGGCATCGCCGATATAACGGATGCCGAAATCGGGAGCGTTGCGTTCAAGCGCTGCGAGCTGCGCTGCGCTCTGCGGGTCCTCGATTGGCACCTTGCCGCCTGCCGCATCGCGCCGCGCCGTCGTCGGCAGATTGTGATCAGGCACAGCAAGTGTGAGTTCGGGCCGACGAACTGAGCGCCCTGCAAGCCGCAGTGCCTCGAAAGCTTGCGGGCTGGTCACTTCATGCACGAGATGGCGATCGATATAGATGATCGCGGTCCCGTCATCGCGGGTCTCGACCACATGGTCGTCCCAGATCTTGTCGTAGAGAGTGCGCGGTTTGCTGGCCATTTGAAGGGGTCTTTCGGGTATTTAGAGCCATGCGTTAGCGTCGGGCTGAGGCTTGAAGCAAGCCGCACTCTGCTTTCGATGCGATTTCGGTGCAGTTTGTCATGGCAATGCAGGGTTACTTGGGCTAACTGACATTCATGTCAGCAATGCCCTTCCGCTTCCCCATCACCGTTACCCCTGAAGACATCGACTTCATGGGGCACGTCAACAATGCGCGTTACCTCAACTGGGTGCAGGATGCGGTGCTGGCGCATTGGCGGGGCCTTGCTCCGGCGGAAGAGGTCGCGTCCAAGGCCTGGGTCGCTCTCAAGCATGAGATCACCTATCGCAAGCCCGCCTTTCTCGAAGACGATGTCATCGCACAGACCGTGCTCGAACGCTTCAACGGGGCTCGCGCGTTCTATCATACGGTGATCCGCCGCGGTGAAGACGTGCTGGCCGAAGTGCAATCGAGCTGGTGCTGCATTGATGCCGAAACGCTGCGTCCCGCGCGCATCGGAGAGCATCTGCGCGAGTTCTTCTTCCCCGAAGACTGAGCGTCTACAAGCGATTGTACAGGCGCGCCCGGCTCCCCTATACGCAACCCGATGGCCGCCCCTAGCGTATCTACCAACATGAGCGAGCAACGCTTCACCTTGCCTTATCGCAGCGTGCAGGGGCTGATCGGCCTTGCCCTTGCCGCGCTGATTGCTGGCGGGTGGCTGGGTATCCATGCCTACGCGATGTTCGTGTTTGAGCTTTCGTGGTCGAACCTGCCCTTCGCGATCCTTATGGCGGCGGTGCAGTGCTGGCTTTCCGTTGGCGTCTTCATCGTCTGCCACGATGCGATGCATGGCAGCCTGCTGCCGGGCAAGGGGAGAGTGAACGCTGCGATCGCGACGGTGCTTCTGTTCCTCTATGCGGGCTTTGCTTGGCGCACCTTGCGCGACGCGCATCATACGCATCACCGGCTCGCTGGGCACAAGGGTGATCCCGATTTCGACGAGGACAACCCGTCGAGTTTCGCGCGCTGGTACTGGACCTTCTTCAAGCGCTATTTCGGTTGGCAGTCGCTGATCTTCGTGCACACCGTGGTCGGCATCTACTGGCTGGTGCTGGGCATTCCGATGGTCCAGATCGTGCTGCTTTACGGAGCGCCTGCGCTGCTTTCCTCGCTCCAGCTGTTCTACTTCGGCACTTACCGCCCCCATCATCACGCCGACGCCAAGCCGTTCGCCGACAAGCACAATGCGCGCACCGATGGTTTTTCGACACTGACGAGCCTTTTGACCTGCTTTCATTTCGGCTATCATCTCGAGCATCACCACCGGCCCGACGTGCCATGGTGGGCGCTGCCCGCCGCGCGCCGCGCGAGGGTGGTTGAACAGTCGTATGAAGCAGGAACCGTGAGGAAGGAGATCGCAGCATGAGTTGGCCCGCAGCCATCGCCGTCACGCTCGGCGCTCTGATCTTCATGGAGTTCTTTGCGTGGTATGCACACAAGTACATCATGCACGGCTGGGGCTGGGGCTGGCACCGCGACCATCACGAGCCGCACGACAACAAGCTTGAGAAGAACGACCTGTTCGCGGTCGTCTTCGGCACGATCAACGCAGGCATGTACATCTTCGGCGCGCTCTATTGGGACGCGCTTTGGTGGGCGGCCTTGGGCGTCAACCTCTACGGCGTGATCTACGCTCTCGTTCACGACGGCCTCGTCCATCAGCGCTTTGGCCGATACGTGCCCAAGAACGCCTATGCCAAGCGGCTGGTGCAGGCCCACCGTCTTCACCACGCCACCATCGGCAAGGAGGGCGGGGTGAGCTTCGGCTTCGTGCTCGCGCGCGATCCGGCCAAGCTCAAGGCCGAGCTCAAGCGCCAGTCGCAGAGCGGCGAGGCTATCGTCCGCGAGAGTGCCGGGGCCTGATCGGCCTGACCGGCGCGGATGGGCGGCAACCACAACCTCTCCGGCGAGTGGGACGGCACCTTCGCTTATCCCGATGTCCCCGAAGCGGGGCCCGTCACGCCCTTCCTTGCTCGCCTCAGCGAAGCGGGCGGCGTGCTGAGCGGCAGCGTGATCGAACCGCACGAGTTCGCCGGAGGCACCGCCGAAGCGACGATCAGCGGCACCCGCATCGGCAAGGCGGTCCACTTCGCCAAGACCTATCACGGCGCTGGCTGGGAATACCGCCAGACCGTGCTCTATTACGGCACGCTCAACGATGACGGGACGCGCATTGCGGGCGAGTGGCATATCGACCACTGGCGCGGACCCTTCGAGATGACCCGCGATCCCCCTCCGGCTGTCGAAGTCAGCGTCAGCGAGGAAGCCGAGGTCAGTGTTTAGAACTGATCTGCTGGCAAGTGATGGAACGCGCAAAGGGGTGTTTGGGAAAAACGCAGCTGCCTTGCTGAACTTCGCAAAAGTGTGCAAATTCAATGGTTTGAATGAGGCGTTCGCGCGAGTTCCCATGTAGGACGTGTGACCTTTCGATTTTCACCAACATCTTGCTGAAGTCGATCGAAGATACAGGTCATCACCCGTGTAGGAAAATTGTGAGGCGCTATCCGGTGTCGGCCCCTTCACCGAGCGGGCTGAGTGCCTATTCTGCGCGCGTCACGATCCAGCCGCCGATGATCACCAGCACCGCAACCGACGCCCAGACCCACGGTTGGCCAAGCGTAAAGCCCGTGAATGCGACCCCGGCGCTCATGGCTGCTACAGAGGCGACCTTGGCCTTGCGCGAGATCGCCCGGCGTTCGCGCCAGTCGCGGATTTGCGGCCCCCAGCGCGGATCGGCGAGAATGCGCTGCTCCCATTCCGGATTGCTGCGCGCAAAGCAGAACGCGGCCAGCAGCAGGAACGGCACAGTCGGCATAAGCGGCAGAACCGCTCCAATCGCGCCAAGCGCAACGCAGATGATCCCGGAGACGAGGTAAAGCCAGCGCACCGGATCAGCCGCCCGGTCCGCTTTGACGCAAATCCATTCCCAGCACCGGCAACACACGTCCGGATACCGAGCCCGATGGCTCCTCCCCGACCGGCTCAAATCCAATGCTGCGGTAAAACGGGACGGCATCAGGATCGGCAGTCACGACCATTCTGGCTGCCCCTTTGCGCTCTGCGGCATCGCGTGCCCAGGCGAAGAGCGCCTTGCCGAGCCCTGTTCCGATCAGGCGCGGCTCCACGAAGAGTTTCTCAAGCTCGCTCAGCGCTCCGTCGATCCGAAGTTGCGCAAGCCCAGTGATGCTGGCGTCATCCTCTGCGACGATGACATCGCTTGTCGCAAGGTCTTCGCGGGTTAGCGTCAATTCCACCCGGCATGCCTCGATGAAAGCAGCGTCGTATCCCCAATGCGCCTTTGACCGCAGGCAAAGCGCGCTCGCTCGCTCCAGCTCCTCCGCACGCAGCGGGCGGAGCAGGGGGTCAGGCATCGGCCAGACGCGCCGCGTGCTCCTTGACGAGCGCGATCATGTTGGGAACGCCCTGTGTGCGATTGGACGAAAGCTGGTTCTTGAGATCGAAGGGGTCGAGCGCGGCGGTCACATCCATCTCGGCCACTTCGCGCGCGGGCTTGTCCTGCACGGCGGCGATGACGAGCGCGACGATGCCCTTGGTGATTGCCGCGTTGCTGTCGGCAAGGAAGTGGAGGGCGCCATCGCCTGCCGTCTCGGTGGGATAGACCCACACCGCTGCCGAACAACCGCGCACGAGGGTCGCTTCGGTTTTCAGCGCGTCGGGCATGTCCTCAAGCTCGCGCCCGAGCTCGATCAGCAGGCGGTAGCGTTCATCGCCTTCGAGGAATTCGTATTCTTCCTGGATATCGTCAAGACTTCGCATGGGGGCGCATTTAGGATGCGCGGCTGCGAAGCGAAAGGGGCGTGGGCGAGTAAGCCGCGAAACAATTCGCTTAAAGCTCAACTCCGCTGGCAATCGCTTCGAGCTTCTTGATCCGCTCTTTCATGTCGGCAAGCTCGATCCGGGCTGCACCGACGCTGGCGCCGCCTTCGATTTCGGCTGCGGGATCCGGGCGGGTGGTGCCGCGTTCGATCTCCTCGCGCTTCAGTTGGAGCCAGCCCTGCCACGCTCGCAAGAGCGCAAAGGCGACCACGGTGATGCCAACAAGGCAGGTTGCGGCGATAACGAGTACGGGGTCCATCATCATTGGCTCTGCTCCTCCTTGGACGGGAGTGGGGTTGAAGCTATCGATCCCTCGCCAGGGCTTCTGAGAGCTTCGATTTCAGCGGCGATGCGCGCACGTTCGCGGGCATCCATCGTGTTGTTGTCGGTTGCGATGCGTTCGAGAACGTGAAGGCGCTCGCGCAATTGTTCCATTTCGCGCCGGGTCTCTTCGATCTCGGCGCGGCTTGGGCGGTCGTCTTCGTCATGGGCGCGCGGCGTCCACGTTTCGTTGCCTTCGGCATCGGTCGTGATGCCGTGGCGCGCCTTGGCCATCTGGACGATCCCCCAGACGACGATGGCGATAACAGCGACGATGGCCCACGAACTCATTACTGGTTTCCTCCAAGCTTCGGTTTGGCAGCCGGTTCACGCAGCGCCTCGATTTCTTCGGCAAGGTCGATCGAGCGGTCGGTCGCGATGCGTTCAAGCACGCGGACGCGTTCTTCGAGGTTCATGCCTTCGGACCTGTCGATGGCCTTTCGGTTCTTGCTCGTCCGGCGCCAGCGCATGGCGAAGTAGACCGCTGCGCCCGTGACACCGGCCACGACTGCCGACATCTGCATGGCATCGAACATCAAGGCGGTGTCAGGGCCAAACATCAGCCGTTCTCCAACTGGCGGCGCGATTTCACATCGTCGCGCAGGGCTTCGATCTCATCCGACAGCAGCGAACCGCGATCGGTTGCGAGGCGTTCGAGCACCTTGAGGCGATCTTCGATCATCTCGGTGCGTTCGGCGATCTGGCTCACCGTTTCGCTGGACTTCGATCCGATCAGCGAATGTTCGCGTGCCCACTTCTTGTGGGCGTAGACCTTGGCAACGATCGCGTTGATGCTGATGCCGGTGATCGCGACCACGACAGTGATGAAACTGAAGATGAGGACGAGATCCATATCCATTATGCGTTCCCTTCATCCTTGCGGTTTTCGAGGCGGCGATCCTTCAATTGGTCGATCTCGCTCGACAGGTGATAGCCGCTGTCGGTGACGATGCGTTCCACGTTCGCGAGCCGGTCCTTTACCGAGCCCAGTTCCGCGCGAAGCTCTGCGTTTTCCTGGGTGAGCAGGGTCACGCGCTGCTTGGCTTCGTGGTCGGTTTTCGGGTGGAGAGCCTGTCCCCACGAACCGTCAAGCGGGTAGCCGTTCTGGATGCGCAGCTTGGTCGTGTAGATCCAGCCGAGCACACCTGCGCCTCCCACGGCGAGAGCGCCGCCGATGATCCAGGGAAGGTTCGGAATGATGACTGCAGCAGCGTCGGGGCTCATTGCTGTGTTTCCTTCTGGCCAAAGTTCAGGGGAGTGCCGCTGTCGGTGCTGGAGGGTTTGTCGCGCAGCGCCTCGATCTCTTCGGAGAGCGTGTAGCCGCGGTCTGTGACGATCTTTTCGAGCACGATCATGCGGTCCTGCATGGCGTCGAGCTTATTGTTGAGCTCGCGGTTTTCCGCCTTGAGCTTCTCATTCTCGCCGCCCGTGTCGCGCTTGGAGGTCTTGCCGCCCCACTCGTCTTCGAGGTCATAGCCGTGCTTGGCGCGGATCCAGTTGTTGATCAGCCATCCGCCCATGCTGACAGCGATGATGGCGATGACGAAAGAGGGGCCGCCCCAATCCATTATGCGGTTTCCTTGTTGCTGATGTTGAGGGGGACACCGGCGTCGCTGTCCTCGACCGAACGCGTGTCACGCAGTGCTTCGATCTGGGTCGCGATGTCGTAGCCGCGGTCGGTGACGATGCGTTCGAGCACCTGGACCCGGTCTTCGAGCTTCTGGACCTGCGCGGCGTATTGCGCGGCTTTCTCAGCCGTCGCGTCGGCGGTCGCGTCCATCTTGAGCTCTGCCATCTTTTGCTGATGCTTTGCCCAGATCGCGATGACCGGGATCGATACCCCAATGATCGGAATGAGAAGTGCGAGTTGACCCGGATCCATGACTTAATTGCCCCTTCGTGTGTTGACGCGCCTCAGCGCAGTTTTTCAATCTCGTCGGCCGTTCTGCGGGCCGGGTCGATGGCGATCTGCTCGAGCACCGCGATCCGGTCCTGCATCAGGCTGACGGTTTCCTTCAGCTCGACGTTCTCGTGTGTGAGAGCCGCTGACCTGTTCTGATTGCCAGACTTGATCCGCGCCATTTCGCGGCGGTGGCTCAGGAACATGCTGGTCAGTCCCAACACACCGGAGAACGCCAGGATCACGAGCATTGCGTTCAGGAATACTTCGCCGATTGGCATGACCCTATCTCCCCTACGAACGCTGGATCAGCGCAGTTGTTCGATCTCGGCCGTCAGGCGCGGGTTGTTGCTGACATAGTAGGTTTCAACGTCAGCAAGCCGGCGGTCGATGTCCCGGAAGCGGGAGCGAATTTCGCGCGCCGTGCGCTTCGGGCTCTGGCGGACACGCTGCCAGTACTGCTGTTCCTGATTGTCGCGGTACAGGTGCGGCGGCTTCTTCTGGAGGAGCGCGCCAGCAATGAAGTAGGCGATCAGCGGCCAGCCGAGCGTGATGGTGAGAACCACCATGCCGAGGCGCAGCCAGAAGGCGTCGATCCCGGTGTAGTCCGCAATGCCGGAGCACACTCCCATCAGCTTTGCATTGTGCTTGTCTCGATAAAGCGAGGTGCGGGGACTATTCATTGGCTGGCTCCTTTCTTTTCGGCCATCAGCTGTTCGAGTTCGCGCAGCTGCTGGTTGTCGGTGTCCTGGTCGGCCTGAAGGCGCTTGACCGGATTGAATGATGGGTCATCGGAAGCGACCAGACGCTCCACCGTATCCATGCGCTCGTCGAGGCGCTTAGCGAGGTTGTAGAGCTCTTCGAGCAGCACCTCGTCGTCAGTGGTGATCGTGGCTGCCGTCTTCCACTTGGTCACGTAGTGGAGGATCAGCCACGGCAGGCCGATGAAAAGCATCGGGATGATTATAAATTCGGGGTCCACGGTTCAATTCCCTGTCGTGTTTCTAATCGTTGTTCAGTCGTCTTTTTCAGGCTTGCCGAGCGCTTTTTTCATTTCCGCAAGCTCATCGTCGATCGCATCGGCACCTTCGAGCGCGGCGATCTCGTCAGAGAGCGACGGCGGCTGGTCCTGACCGATCTGGATCGCATCGGCGCGCCCTTCGGCATAGTCGACGCGGCGTTCAAGCTGGTCGAAGCGGGCAAGCGCCTCGTCCGTGCGTTCGGTGCTCATCAGCGTGCGCAGCTTCACACGGTTTTCCGCGCTTTCGAGACGCGCCGCGATAGCGGTCTGGCGGCTGCGGGCTTCGCGCAGGCGATGCTGCAGCTTCTGAATGTCGTCTTCGTAAGCGCGCAGCGCGTCGTCGAGTACGGCGATCTCGGCGCGCAGCTGGTCTGCCATGCCGGTCGCTTTCTTCTTCTCGACGAGAGCAGCGCGAGCCAGGTCTTCGCGGTCCTTCGAAAGCGCGAGCTGCGCTTTCTCGCCCCAATCTGCCTGGAGCTTGTCGAGCTTGACGACGTGACGGTGCATTTCTTTCTGGTCTGCAATCGTGCGCGCCGCGCTTGCCCGGACTTCCACCAGCGTTTCTTCCATCTCGAGGATGATCATGCGGATCATCTTCTGCGGGTCGTCCGCCTTGTCGAGCATGTCGTTGAAGTTCGCGGCAATGATGTCACGAGTGCGGCTGAAAATGCCCATAAAGGCTACTCCATCTAGGAACGGGTTAGTGCTCTGGCGCGAGTCGTCGTCACGATCGCTTGAGCCATGAGTTTGCGTCGGGGTGGGGCTGCGACGCAAGGCCTCGATTTCTTCGTCGAGACGCGAGAGCTTTGAGGGGTGGGCCGAAGCGCTGCCGTCGGAGCGAACGCGCATCGGGGTAAGCGCGTCGCTGAGATCGGCATTCGCGACTGGAGACTTGCGCTCCGGCCCGAAAGGATCACCACCTGGAATATCGTCCCGCTTGCTCACAATCAGCCTCAAGCGAGCTCGACCAGCATGGTGCTGTTGCCGCTGGGTTGTGCAATGTGAGCATCTTCCAGACCCAGGTTCATCTGGCTGGTCAGAGCGATCATCGCGACCATTGCAGCGACGCTGGCGAGCGAGGCGTGGCCAAGCTTGCTGCGGAAGAATGAGGCGTTGTACATTGTGGGTCTCCAAGAACGTGTCTGCGTTTGCCCCCATGTCTGCAACCAGCGTGCCAAACTTGAAAACCGGCGGAAACCCTTGGTTTTTGGATGACTCCCGCATGAATGGCATGGTTCCTATTGCCAAACATTGGGATTTTTCACTATAGGTTAGTGCAAGGAGGGATCATGGAGCGCGAAAACCAGTTTATCGGCCAGTCCGGCGCCTTTCTCGACGCGGTCGAGCGCGCCTCGCGTGCTGCGCCCATGAGCCGACCCGTTCTGGTCATCGGCGAGCGCGGAACCGGCAAGGAACTGATCGCCGAACGTCTCCACCGCCTGTCGACCCGTTGGGACGAACCGCTCGTCACCATGAACTGCGCCGCGCTTCCCGAAAGCTTGATCGAGGCCGAATTGTTCGGTCACGAGGCGGGCGCTTTTACGGGTGCTACCAAGGCGCGCGCGGGAAGGTTCGAGGAGGCCGACAAGGGCACTCTGTTTCTCGACGAACTGGGCACCTTGTCGATGGGCGCACAAGAACGCCTGCTGAGAGCAGTCGAATATGGCGAAGTGACCCGCATCGGTTCCTCGCGCCCGGTCCGCGTCGATGTGCGCATTGTCGCCGCAACCAATGACGACCTGCCCAATCTTGCCGAAACCGGGGAGTTTCGTGCCGACCTGCTTGACCGACTGAGTTTCGAAGTCATCACGCTTCCTCCCCTGCGCGTGCGCGAAGGCGACGTGGGCGTTCTGGCCGAGTATTTTGCACGGCGAATGGCGGCAGAGCTCGACTGGCATGGCTGGCCGGGCTTTGCGCCGCACGTGATGAACCAGCTCGAAGAATATGGCTGGCCCGGAAATGTGCGCGAGCTGCGCAACGTGGTCGAACGCTCAGTCTATCGCTGGGACGATCCCGACACGCCGATCGCGCATGTTCAGTTCGACCCGTTCGACAGCCCTTGGAAACCGGCAGCGCCGAGCCACCGCCGCTCCAATGCTCCAGTTCCCGCTGCGCCGTCTTCCGCGCCCGCCGCCAGCGACTTTGCGACGCAGGCTCCGTGTTTCGACGAGATCGAGGATCTGCGCGCTGCGGTCGATGCGCATGAGCGAGCCATCGTCGAACATGCCCTTGGCAAGCATCGCTGGAATCAGCGCCAGACCGCAAAGGCGCTTGGCCTCAGCTATGACCAGCTGCGCCACTGCATCAAGAAGCATGCCCTGATGGAAGAGGCCGACTGACCTGTTTCGCGTAAACATGGGCCAATCGGCACGTCTCTAGGGCAACCAATCCTTAAGCGCGGGCCTCTACGCCTGCTTTGTGATGCGAAAAAGCACCCTCCTGCAAAGTGTGTCGTCCGGGATTCGTTCCTATGGCCAGAGCATCATCCTGACCGCAATCTTCGCGACTGCGGTCTGGTATCTGGGCCCGATGTTGCTTCACGACCTGATGGATCCAGAGATGCGGGAGATCGTGGAGTTGCGCGAAGAGGCGGGAGAACGCGCCATCGCTGGCTATGAGGCGGCTTCCCAGCGCAGCGAGCACGCGTCTCAGCTAGCCGATGAAGGCTGGGGCGACGAGGTTGCCGATGATGCGTGGGGCGATGATGCCCGACAGCAACCTCCGGCTAATGGCCTAAGGGAAACACCCTAGGTACGCCTCAAGAACGGCTTTGCCATAAGGCCTTAGCAATGCTTGGCCATGAACCGCCCATCTGCTCTTTTACGTAAAGCCTATGCTCCTGACGATCCGATCCAGGTCGGCAGGCGCGGCGCCCCGCGACTTCGACTGGCGATCCCTGCGAAGCTCGTCTCGCGCTACGATACGCGCCGGTGCATTCTTGTGGATCTTTCCCTCACCGGGGCGAAGGTCAGTCTCCAAGATCCGCTCGCCAAGGGCGAAGACGCTCTGCTGCAAGTTGGCACGCTCGAGCCGTTTGGCGAGGTGGTGCGGTGCCAAAAGGGAGTCCATGGCGGGACAGTCGGTCTTTCATTCGATCCTCCTCTCAGAGAGGCCGATGTGCTGGGCGTGCGCGCCTTTGCTGAACGGTACGAAGAAGACGAGGTGCGCGCACTCAGAGCAGAGGTGAGGCGCTGGGTCACCGGAGTTTGATAAACCCACGCGGTAAAAAACATTCTGCGTGTGACGCGGGGCTTGCCAAAGCCGGGTCGGACGCCTAACTGAGCACCCATCCCGACATCGTCGAAACTTTGAAGGGGCTGGCGCCGCGAGGGGCCGGCACAAACGGCCCTTGCCATTTCGATGATGTCACAATTGAAGAGTAACACGCCGCCGCATGACCGACATTGCACGTCTTACAGACCTGATCGAACCTGAAGCCGAGGCTTTGGGTTTCGAACTGGTGCGCGTGAAGATGATGCCTTCCGAGGCTGGCGATGGCGGGGAAGCCTTGCAGATCATGGCGGAAGACCCCGCCACCGGTCAGCTGGTGATTGAACAATGCGCCGAGCTCTCGCGCCGCGTTTCCGACATGATCGATGCGCGCGAGGAAGCGGGCGAAGTTCTGATCGAAGGCGCGTATCATCTCGAAGTGTCCTCGCCCGGCATCGACCGCCCCCTCACCCGTGAAAAGGACTTCACGAACTGGGCCGGTCACGAAGCGCGGATCGTCATGACCAAGGGCTTCGACGGCCAGCGCGTCTATAAAGGCGAGCTTGGCGGCATCGAAAATGGTATGGTGACCATCGACGATGCCAAGGCGGGTGAGGCAAAGCTCCCGCAAGACCAGATTCACAGCGCAAAGCTTGAGCTTACCGACAAGCTTATCGCTGCAACCAAACCCATCGACACCACTGGTGCCGAAGACATTGTAGAAGACCAAGAAGAAAAGGCAGACGACTGATGGCCAGTGCCATTTCCGCCAACAAGGCAGAACTGCTCGCGATTGCAAACTCCGTCGCTAGCGAGAAGATGATCGACAAGACCATCGTCATCGAGGCGATGGAAGAAGCGATCCAGAAATCGGCTCGCAACCGTTACGGCGCCGAGAACGACATTCGCGCAAAGCTCGATCCCAACACCGGCGACCTGACGCTGTGGCGCGTGGTCGAGGTCGTTGAAGAGGTCGAGGACTACTTCAAGCAGGTCGATCTCAAGCAGGCTCAGAAGCTTCAGGACGGCGCGAGCGTCGGCGACTTTATCGTCGATCCGCTGCCCCCGGTCGACCTTGGCCGTATCGACGCGCAATCGGCAAAGCAGGTGATCTTCCAGAAGGTCCGCGATGCAGAGCGTGAGCGCCAGTTTGAAGAGTTCAAGGACCGCGCAGGCGAAATCATCACCGGCGTGATCAAGTCGGTCGAGTTCGGCCACGTGATCGTGAACCTTGGCCGCGCAGAAGGCGTCATCCGCCGCGACCAGCAAATCCCGCGTGAAGCCGCCCGTGTTGGCGAGCGCGTCCGCGCTCTCATCACCAAGGTCGAGCGTAACAATCGCGGACCCCAGATCTTCCTGTCGCGCGCTGCGCCTGACTTCATGCGCAAGCTGTTCGCTCAGGAAGTGCCCGAGATTTACGACGGCATCATCGAGATCAAGGCCGCTGCCCGCGATCCGGGTTCGCGCGCCAAGATCGGCGTCATCAGCCACGATTCCAGCATCGACCCGGTCGGCGCTTGCGTCGGTATGAAGGGTAGCCGCGTTCAGGCTGTCGTTCAGGAGCTTCAGGGCGAAAAGATCGACATCATTCCGTGGTCGGAAGACACCGCGACCTTCGTCGTGAACGCGCTTCAGCCGGCAACGGTTGCCCGCGTGGTCCTCGACGAAGAAGATGGCCGCATCGAAGTGGTCGTCCCGGATGACCAGCTGTCGCTCGCCATCGGTCGCCGCGGCCAGAACGTGCGTCTCGCCAGTCAGCTGACCGGTCACCAGATCGACATCATGACCGAGGAAGAAGCTTCGGAGAAGCGCTCCAAGGAATTCGCCGAACGCTCCAAGATGTTCGAAGAAGAGCTCGACGTCGACGAGACGCTTTCGCAGCTGCTCGTGGCCGAAGGCTTCGCGATGCTGGAAGAGGTCGCCTACGTCGAAATGGCCGAACTCGCCGCAATCGAAGGCTTTGACGAAGAACTCGCCGAAGAGCTTCAGAGCCGCGCGATCGAAGCCCTTGAGCGTCAGGAAGAAGCGCATCGCACCGCCCGCCGTGAACTTGGCGTTGAAGATGCGATTGCCGAGCTGCCTCACCTCAACGAAGCGATGCTTGTCACGCTTGGCAAGGCGGGTCTCAAGACGCTCGACGATGTGGCCGATCTTGCCACCGACGAACTAATCGCGAAGAAGCGCGAAGCACCGCGCCGCCGAAACAACACCGACGGTCCGCCGATGCGTCGCCCGCAGCGCGAGCAGGACAAGGGCGGTGTGCTTGGTGAATATGGCCTCACCGAAGAGCAGGGCAACGAGATCATCATGGCTGCCCGCGCACACTGGTTTGAAGACGAGGAGCCCGCTAGCGCTCCCGCTGAGGAGGCCGCCGATGCGGACTCCACCCAATGAGCGCGTAAACCCCGACATCGCTGAAGAAACAGCTCCCGGAAACGCTTCCGGGAGCGAACGCCGCTGCGTCCTTTCCGGCGAGGTGCACCCTCGCGAGGAATTGATCCGGCTTGCCGTTGCGCCTGATGGATCCGTCCATCCCGACCCTGCGGGCAAGGCCCCGGGCCGCGGGGCGTGGATCGCGCCCGATCGCGCTGCGCTTGAAAGCGCGATGGCGGATGGCCATCTCAAGCGGGCGCTGATGCGCGCATTCAAGGGTGGGCCAGCCAATGACGACGGAAAGCGCGTTCCGCTTTCCTACAGCGACGATTTGCCGCACAGGATCGGATCCGCGCTGGTCAAGGTCCTTGCCGACAGGCTGGGTCTTGAACTGCGCGGTGGAAACATCGTGCTTGGGTCTGCGAAGATCGAAGAACATGCCCGCACGGGCCGCATCGCGCTTTTGCTGCACGCCACCGACAGCAGCGAGGACGGGCGCAAGAAGCTCGACCAGGCATGGCGCGTGGGGATGGAAAAGCAAGGATCGGGTCAGCGCGGGACAGTCTTGCCACTGGACCGCGATGCTCTGTCTGTGGCATTGGGCCGCGAAAATGTCGTCCATCTGGGCGTTTCGGGCCCGCGCGGTGTCCGGTCGAAAGGACCGAGCGCGGCAGACCGGGTAGGGCAGGCGGCCATGCGCCTGTCTCGTTTTATGGGGAGCGACCCTCCCGAATAGCGGCCCCTGATGACGTAGAAGCACTGATGCAGATATGCGCGCCGGGATCTGCCCAGCGCGGCGACAGAAGAATTTTTGAAGGACGAACGAGCTAGAATGAGCGACGAAGAAAAAAAACCTGCACGTAAACCGCTGGGCCTGAAAAGGGCGGTCGATGCTGGCGAGGTCAAGCAGACCTTCAGCCATGGCCGTACCAACAAGGTGGCGGTGGAAGTGAAGCGCCGCCGCAAGCTCGTGAAACCGGGCGAAGCGCCTGCGCCTGAGCCGACACCTGCACCGGAGCCTGCGCCAGAACCTGCGCCCGAACCGGTCGCCAAGAAAGAGCCGCCCAAGAAGGCCGCTCCCAAGAAGCCTGCACCGGCTGCGGAAACCCCGCAGGAACGTGTCGCTCGCCTTCAGCGCGAAGCCGAGGAAGACCGCCTGAAGCTCGCCGAAGAAGCGCGCAAGCGTGAAGAGCAGAAGGCAAAGCAGGCTGCCGAGGAAGAAAAGAAGCGCCAGGAAGACAACAAGAAGGCCGAGGAAGAAGCCGAAAAGCGCGCCAAGGAAGAAGCCGAAGCCGCCAAGCAGGCCGAAGCCGAACCTGAGGCTGCACCGGCCAAGGAAGAATCGCCTGCCGCCAAGGGCAGCCCGACGCCTGCTGCGCGCAAGTTCACGCCTGTCGCCCGGCCCGAGCCCAAGCGCCCGGCCAAGAAGAAGGAAGACAAGCGCGCCGCCAAGGACACCGGCGGCGGCGGCAAGGACAAGCGCCGCTCTGGCAAGCTGACCGTCACCAAGGCTCTGAACGAGGACGAAGGCCGCCGTGCACGCAGCCTCGCCGCATTGAAGCGTGCGCGCGAAAAAGAGCGCCGCATGCAAGGCGGCGGCTCCTCCAAGCCGCGTGAAAAGCAGGTCCGCGACGTGATCGTCCCTGAAGCCATCACGGTTGGCGAGCTTGCCAAGCGTATGGGTGAGAAGGGCGCCGACCTCGTAAAGGAGCTGTTCAACCTCGACATGATGGTCACGGTCAACCAGACCATCGACCAGGACACCGCAGAGCTGCTGGTCGAACAGTTCGGCCACAACATCGAGAAGGTCTCTGAAGCCGACGTCGATATCGACACCGAAGAGGACGTCGATCCGGAAGAAACGCTCAAAGCCCGTCCTCCAGTCGTCACGATCATGGGCCATGTCGATCACGGCAAGACCTCGCTGCTCGACGCTCTGCGCGGCACCGATGTGACCAAGGGCGAGGCCGGTGGCATCACCCAGCATATCGGCAGCTACCAGATCACGACGAAGGACAAGCAGAAGATCACCTTCCTCGACA
This sequence comes from Erythrobacter sp. S158, assembly GCF_057364915.1. NCBI lineage: Bacteria > Pseudomonadati > Pseudomonadota > Alphaproteobacteria > Sphingomonadales > Erythrobacteraceae > Erythrobacter > Erythrobacter sp. S158. The sequence continues at coordinate 580,683 of NZ_CP200279.1, forward strand.
CGCCGGGCCACGCCGCGTTCACCGAAATGCGCCAGCGCGGCGCCAACGTGACCGATATCGTGGTGCTGGTTGTCGCGGCGGATGACGGCATCATGCCGCAGACGATCGAGGCGATTAATCACACCAAGGCAGCCGGCGTCCCGATGATCGTTGCGATCAACAAGATGGACAAGCCTGAGGCTGATCCCAACAATATCCGCAGCCGCCTGCTCGAGCACGAAGTGATCGTCGAGGCGATGTCGGGTGACGTGCAGGACGTGGAAATCTCCGCCAAGGAGAAGACCGGCCTTGATGAACTGCTCGAGAAGATCGCGCTTCAGGCCGAACTGCTCGAACTCAAGGCGCGTCCGGATCGCGATGCCGATGCAACCGTGATCGAGGCACAGCTCGACAAGGGCCGTGGTCCTGTCGCAACGGTGCTGATCACGCGCGGCACTCTCAAGCGCGGCGACACTTTCGTCGTCGGCACCGAGAGCGGCCGTGTGCGTGCGATCGTCAACGACCAGGGCAAGCAGATCAAGGAAGCCGGTCCGTCGATGCCGGTCGAAGTCCTTGGCCTTGGCGGCGTGCCGTCGGCTGGTGACCAGTTGACCGTGGTCGAGAACGAACAGCGTGCCCGCGAAGTTGCGGAATATCGTCAGGAAAAGGCGACCGAGCAGCGCACCGCGCTTGCTCCGACCAGCTTCGACACGATGTTCAACAACCTTCAGTCGAACGTCATCGAGTGGCCCGTTTTGGTGAAAGCCGACGTGCAGGGTTCGGTCGAGGCAATCGTCAACGCGCTGCACAACATCTCGACCGACGACATCAAGGCACGCGTGCTGCACGCAGGCGTTGGCGCCATCACCGAAAGCGACGTGACGCTCGCGGCGGCTTCGAACGCTCCGATCATCGGCTTCGGCGTTCGCCCGAACGCGAAGGCGCGCGAGCTGGTGAAACGCGACGGTGTGCGCATGATGTATTACGATGTGATCTATCACCTCACCGAAGACGTCGCGAAGGAAATGGCCGGCGAGCTTGGTCCCGAGCGGATCGAAACCGTTGTTGGCCGTGCTGCGGTCAAGCAGGTCTTCAAGTCCGGCAAGAAGGACAAGGCAGCCGGTCTGCTGGTCGAGGAAGGCGTCATCCGCAAGGGTCTGTTCGCCCGTCTCACCCGCGAGGATGTCATCGTTTCGGCGACCACCATCGCCTCGCTGCGGCGCTTCAAGGACGACGTCGACGAAGTCCGCGCTGGCCTCGAATGCGGTGTCGTGCTCGAAGACACGAACGACATCCAGCCGGGCGACCAGCTCGAGGTGTTCGAAGTCGAAGAGCGCGAACGGACACTGGAAGTCGGGTAACGACTGCCCAGCTGCGTCATGGATTGGCGACACCAGATCGAGGAGGGGGCCGAAGGGTCCCCTCACTCCAACCTTCTCGGCTCGCGGTTCGTTTCCTTCGACGAGGAGACAGCGACCGCGACCATGCATTTCACCGTCAAACGCGAGATGACCACCTGGCGCGGAGGCGTTCAGGGTGGGCTTGTTGCGGGCTATCTCGACGATGTGATGGGCTATGCTTATGTCGCCGCGACCGGCGGAGAGATGGCACCGCTCAACCTCGACATTTCGATGAGCCTCATCCGGCTGATCCCTGATGGCGCGACAATCATCGGCAAGGGCCGGGTGGTCAAGGCCGGGCGGCGCGTGGTCTTCCTCGAAGGCGAACTCCTGGGCGAGGATGGGACAGTCTATGCCCGCTCCACCTCGACCGCGATCCCGACGCCGCGCCCGTCTCCAACCGAAACGGGCATGGGCTGATGGCAGCCAGCGGGCAACGCTATCTCGCGCTTCTCGGAAGCATCAATATTGGCGGCAACCGCATCAAGATGGCTGACCTAAGGGCGGCTTTGGAGGATGCTGGGTTCAAGGATGTCGCGACCGTCGCCGCCAGCGGCAACGTGATCCTCACGGACGAGCGCGATCCCGCCATGCTCGAAGTGCAGCTGGAAAGCCTCGTTCAGGATCGCTTCGGCTTCAAGTCCTGCGCCATGGTGCGAACCGTCGACGAGGTGCGCTATTCGATTGATGAAAACCCGTTTCACGGGACCGGACCAGAGCATGGCTCAGACAAAATGGTTCACTCGATCTTTCTCAGCCAGCGGCCCGAGCAAAGCGCGGTCGACGCACTGATTGCCGATCATGCCAGCAAAGGAAGCGAGCGGCTTGCTCTCGGCGACCGGGTGCTGTTTCTCGATTACATTTACGGCGTTGGTGTGTCGGATCTGTCGAACAAGGTGCTCGAGCGCCGCCTCAAGTGCAAAGGCACCGCGCGCAACATGAACTCGCTGAAGAACATCCTATCGAAGATGGGCTGAGCGCAAGCGCGCTCTGCTTACGCAAACAGAAACGGGCGGGCGATGGCATTCCATCACCCGCCCGCTTAACGCCCGTCCGAGCGTTATCTCTTAGTTCGGCGAACCCACAGCCGGAGCAGCGGTGTTGACCTTGCCAGCCTTGGCGGCAGGCACGCGGTTTTCATTCGCATTGCGATCGTTTTCGGCGCGGCGCTCGGTCGTACGAGCTTCGGCGCGCTTGTCGTCGGCCTTTTCAAGGTTCTGTTCGTGGCGCTCAAAAGTGCCGGGGGTGGCAATGCGCTGTGCTGAAGCCATCGTGGGGGCGACGAGAGCAGCAGCAACGAGTACCGAAGTCAGCTTTTTCACGGGGGACATCCTCATCTGGTTTCATAAGTAACTAGGGGACTTTGTATCTATGCAATTGCGACTTAATGTCAAGTAGAGCCGCTGAGCCCATTTGCTGATGAATTGGCAAATCGGTCGCGAGACTGTACGGCGGCGCGCAAACGAAGGTTACAACCATGGCCAAACGACAAGATTTCACCGCAGAACAGCAATCGGTCCGCGTCCTAAAAGTGGGCGAGCGGGTGCGTCACATCCTGTCCGAACTGCTCGCGCGGCAGGAAGTGCATGACGAGGTGGTGAGCGCCTCGAACATCGCGGTCACCGAAGTGCGCATGACGCCAGATCTGCGCCACGCGACTGCTTATGTGAAACCGCTTCTGGCCGCTGGCCCCAAGATCACCGATGCCGACGTGGTCCACGCGCTGCGGCAGAATACCGCGTTTCTCCAGCGCGAGGTTGCAAAGCGGCTCGGGCTCAAATTCGCGCCCAAGCTCAAGTTCCGCAGCGATGAAAGCTTTGCTGAGGCGGACCGGATCGAAGCGCTGTTGCGCGATCCGAAGGTGGCGCGTGATCTCGACGAAACGGGTGAGGAAGACGCCGAATAGGCGCTTACATCCCGCGCGGCACCATTCGCGCGTCCAGCTTGATATCGACCTTGTTGCCAACGATCAGCTGGTAACTGCGCATCCCGTATTCGCGCCGGTCGATCTCCATGTCTCCGGTGAAGCGAACTGCTTGGCTGCTCGCAATGCTGGGGTCGCTGGCGAAGGTTACTTCGAGCGTTTCGGTGTTGGTGACGCCGCGAGCGGTCAGCTCTCCGGTCACTTTGCCTTTTGTCGGTGAGGTGAGATTGAGCGACGTGCCGACGAAACGGATTGTCGGATAACGCTCGACCCAGAAGAACTTTTCTCCGCGTAGCCTGCGCAGTGTGGTTTCGTCAGGCGCCTCAAGCGCACGCGCATCGAAGGTTACGTCGATGACCGCACGCTCAGGCGCGCCGGGCACGATGCGGACATTGCCCGACATTTGCGGGAAGCGGGCGGTCTTGCTCGATAGGCCGAAGAAGGGAACGCGCGCCGACACCTGGCTTGCCGTCGCATCGAGGCGATAATTGAGGGTCGATTGCGCCGCCGCTGTCGTCGGGCCCGACTGCGCGACGATTGCCGTCGGGACAGCCAAAGCCATTGCGCTGGCGAGGATCAGGCGAAGGACGGTCATGGCATTGCTCTCCTTACACCTTACTACGCCCGAGGGCCGGGTTAGGTTTCACCCTTCACCCGGCGCCTGGGCCTGTTTGGCGCGTATCTCAGCCCGTCGGCAGGACGTAGCCAACCGGCGCGTCCGGACCGAGCGGGATACCGAGATAGAACCATACCACGATCAGCAGCGTGCCCGAAACGAGCAGCCAGATCGAATAGGGCAGCATCATCGCGGTGAGGCTGCCGAGACCGAAGCTTGGCTGCCAACGCTGCGCAAAGACAAGGATCAGCGGGAAGTACACCATCAGCGGCGTGATGATGTTGGTCGCGCTGTCGCCGACACGGTACGCTGCCGTTGCGCCTTCCGGGCTGATGCCGAGGAGCATGAGCATCGGCACGAGGATCGGCGCAAGCAGCGCCCACTTGGCGCTCGCCGAACCCACGAACAGGTTCAGAAGGCCTGCGAACAGAACCATCAGGCCCAGAACCAGCGGCAGGGGCAGTCCGGTCGACTGGATCGCAGCTGCGCCATGTACTGCCGAAATTAGGCCAAGGTTCGACCAGCCGAACATCGCAACGAAGTGAGCGGCTGCAAAAGCGAGGACGAGGTAATAGCCCATGTCCTTCATCGATTCCGACATCATGCCGACAAGGTCGCGGTGATCCTTGATCGTGCCGGTGGCGCGGCCATAGGCCCAGCCGGTTGCGAGGAAGAGAACGAAGAACGCCGCCACCAGCGACTGGTAGAACGGGCGAAGCACCGAGTGGATCGAGCAGTCCGCTGCCGGGATGCCGTCGCAAGCGGCTTCGTTCATCAGCGGCGTGCCGGGCGCAAAGACCATCACGGCCCACAGTACGACGACAGCAAGCGCAGCGAGCCCCGCTGCGCGCAGGCCCTTGCTAACGGTGGCCGGATCGCCCTGGCTGAGTTCGTCTTCCTCGCTTGCACCGGCCTGAGCGCCGCCCTTCCACGGGCCTAGCTTGGGCTCGATAATCTTGTCGGTGACATACCAGATGATGGGGAGGAAGATCAGCGTCATCGCGCTGATGAAGTACCAGTTTCCTGCAAGGTTGGCGGTCCAGCTGGGGTCGAGCGCGCTTGCGCCGACGGCCTCTTCGGTAATGCCGAACAAAAGCGCATCGAGCTGACCCGGCGACACATTGGCTGAGAAGCCGCCTGAAACGCCCGCAAATGCCGCCGCGATACCCGCCATCGGATGGCGACCGGCTGCGGCAAACAGGATCCCTGCAAGCGGGATCAGCACTACGTAACCGGCGTCAGCCGCGTGGTTGCCGATCATCGCGACCAGCGCGACGACGGGGGTGAGGAGCTTCTTGGGAGCGCTCTTGACCGCGCTCGCCATGCCGGCGGCGAAAAAGCCCGAACGCTCGGCCACGCCTGCGCCCAGCATCACTACCAGCACATATCCTAGCGGGTGGAAGTGTGTGAAAGTCTTGGGCATTTCGACCCAGAGTTTCTGGATGTTCTCGGCGGAAAGCAGGCTCACGGCCGCGATCACCTGCGGCTGTCCGGTAGCCTCGTCGATCGTGGTCGGATGGAGCGCCGAAACGCCAAGTGCCGCGCTCAGCACCGAGATCGCAACCAGCGCGATGATCAAGTAGAAAAACAGGAATACCGGGTCCGGCAGCTTGTTTCCGTTTCGCTCGATCCAGCCGAGAAAGCCGGTCATGTGCTGCTCGTTATTGGTCGCTTGTGCGGCCGATGCCATATTCGTGATCCCCGTAAGTCAATTCCAGTAGTTCGCGTGAGGGCTAGCATCGCGCAGCGTGGCTGTCACAGGGATTAATCAACAGCCTTGCGCGGGGGACATTCTGGTGCGCTTCGAGCACGCTCGCTAGGCTCGGCGGTGATGGCAAAGCTCTATTTCTACTATTCCAGCATGAATGCCGGAAAATCGACCACGCTGCTTCAGGCCGACTTCAACTACCGCGAGCGCGGGATGCGAACGATGCTGTGGACTGCGGCGCTGGATACGCGCAGCGAAGGCATGGTGCGCAGCCGGATCGGGCTTGAGGCAGGCGCGCATCTTTACACCCCTCAGACCGACCTGCTCGCTGCGATCAGCGCGGCGCATGAGGACACGCCGCTCGACTGCGTGCTGCTCGACGAGGCGCAATTTCTGACCGAGGAACAGGTCTGGCAACTTGCCGCGCTGGCCGACGAAAAGGGCATTCCTGTGCTGTGCTACGGCATCCGAACAGACTTCCTCGGCAAGCTGTTTCCCGGCTCCGCAGCGCTGCTTGGCATCGCCGATGCGCTCGTCGAGCTGAAAGCGGTGTGCCATTGCGGGCGAAAGGCGAGCATGAACCTGCGCGTCATGGAGGACGGCACCCCTGTCAGCGAAGGCGCCCAGACCGAGATCGGCGGAAACGACCGCTATCTCGCCTTGTGCCGCAAGCATTTCAGCAAGGCGCTCAAGACTGGCGTGGTCGGCGCAGACTAGCGAAGCTTCGTGCGCCGCCCCATATGGGGGCCATGTACGACAACCTTGTCTTCGCAGCGATGGTCATCCCTTGCATCGTCATTGCGATTGTCTTCCACGAAGTTGCGCACGGCTACGCAGCCAAGGCGCTTGGCGATCCGACCGCCAGTGAGCGCGGGCGGCTGACGCTCAATCCGATCAAGCATGTGGATCCCATCGGCACACTGCTTGTGCCGGGCGGGTTGTTGCTCTTGGGCGGCCCGCCGTTCGGCTGGGCGAAGCCGGTGCCGGTCAACCAGCGGCGGCTCGACAACCCGCGCTTCGGCATGATGGCGGTCGCCGCCGCGGGGCCGGGGATCAACTTCGTGCTCGCGACCCTAAGCGCGTTTCTCCTCGCAAGTTTCGGACAGGGTGTGGGGCTGGTCGAAGGGCCGGGCGGACTGGTCTTTGTCGCTGACGCGGTTGGCGAAGCGCTGACAGCGGAAACCGCGCTACTCTATTTCGTGCTGATCAACCTGTTCCTGGGCCTCTTCAACCTGTTGCCGATCCCACCGTTCGACGGTTCGCACATCGTTGGCGGGCTCTTGCCAGATCGTCTGCGTCGCCACTGGATGCGGTTGCAGAGCGTGGGCGTTCTGCTGATCGTCGGAGTGATCGCCTACAGCTGGATTTTCGGCACTGGCTGGCTTGAGGTCACGATCCTGCCGTTGGTCGATGCGGCCTTCGTCTTCCTGTTCGGCCTGTTCGGATACAATCCCGGCTTTTTCTAGGCCGCGCTGGCTGCGTCGATAAAGCGCGCCTGAGGGTGACGCTTGAGCAGTTCGGCCATCCAGACGCCGCGCTCGCTTGCGGGGATGCAGGCGACGATGCATCCGCCAAAGCCGCCACCGGTCAAGCGCGCGCCAATTGCACCGAGGCCTTGAGCAGTTTCCACCAGCGTGTCGATCTCGGGCAGCGACATTTCGAACAGGTCGCGCATCGAGACATGGCTTTCATTCATCAATTGCCCAAGCCGAGCGACATCGCCATCGCGCAGCGCCTTAGCCGCCGCGAGCGTGCGCTGGTGCTCGGTCACGCAATGAAGCGCGCGGCGCTTAGGCACTTCGTCGATATTGGCGCTCTCGACTTCGGCTTGATCGAGCAGGCATAGGTCTTCGGTGCCAAAATGGCGTTTGGCCGCATCGCATTCGGCCTTTCGGGCGCCGTAGCGTCCGTCCGTCAGCTTACGGGTCAGACCGGAGTGCACGACCACCATCTCATGCCCCGCTGGCAGCGGCAGGATTTCCCAGTCCAGTGACTTTGTGTCGAGCGCCATCGCGCTTCCGGTTGAGGCCAGGGCGACTGCCATCTGGTCCATGATGCCGCACGGTACGCCCATATACTCGTTCTCGACCCGCCGTGCTGCGATAGCGAGGTCTACGTCGCTCAGGTCGCTCCCAGCCGCTTCCCGCGCAGCCTTGAGGATCGCGACGATCAGGGCCGCGCTGGAGGACAAACCCGATCCTTCGGGAACGCTTGAGGTCACGTCGAGCGCCGCGCCCCCTTTCAGCAAGCCGAGTGCGTTCGCCTCGCGCAATGCTCCGACGCATGGGTCCGACCATTCGCCCTCCGCATCGTCGGAAAGCTCACGCATGGCGGGCGCGTCGTAGTTGAGCGAGCTCACCGCCACCGAGCTGTCGCTTCGCGGGGCCAACGTCACCTCGATCCCGACCGACAAGGCAACGGGCAGCACCCAGCCGCCATTATAGTCGGTGTGCTCGCCGATCAGGTTGACGCGGCCCGGCGCGCGTGCGGTGAATGTGGCGCTCACGATCCGGCCTGTTCGCGCAGGGCCTTGGCCGCGCTTTCGGGCATCACGTCGACGGTGAAGGTGCCCGTGTGCTGTTCGACAGAGGCAAGATACTTGATCCGCCCTGGCGCGCGCAGCAGCGGATAGAATTGCACGGTGAAGTGGTAGTTCGTGGCCCCGTTGCAGCGGTCCGGATTGGGCGCGGCGTGGAATGCCATCATGGTTGCCGCGGGTCCTTCGAACAAAGCGTCGTAGCGCCGGGTCAATTCGCCAAGCCAATATGACAGCGCGCCAAGCTCTTCATTGGTGCAATCCCATGGCCCTGCGCGGCGTGTCTGAGGGGCGATCCATGTTTCATATGGAAAGCGAGCGAAACGCGGCACGAAGGCCGCCATGCCGCCCTCGGTGCCGAGGCCGTAATCGGGCATCGCCGCTTCGATCTCGGCAGCAAGGTCATAGCCACTTGCAAAGGCATCGACGGCGCGGGCCTGCACTTCGGGTATGCGGTTGAAGCCGTAGATTTGCCCGTGCGGGTGGTGGAGCGTGACGCCCACCTCGTCGCCGCGGTTTTCAAACGGCAGGACGTAATCGCAGCCATTGGCGAAGTGCGTGTCGTATCGATCAAGCAATGCGCCGATGAGCACCTGCCTCCGGTCCGATCCAATCGTGTGCAGGCTGCCTTCCGCCTCGGGCGCATAGACGACCACGTCGCATGCGCCCAGCGCAGGCTCGGTCTCGACCCCATCGATGACGGCCGCTTCGCTCGCGCCGGAATGATAGGCGGCAAACTTGTTCTCGAACACGGCGCATTCGAAGTCCGCGAAGGGGATTTCGGTTTCGGGACCGCCGGGGAGGGTGGGAGCGAGCGGGTCCTCGGCTGCCGATGGCTTGAAGGTCCGGTTCTGCCGATGCGCGGCGTACACGTTCCATTCCTGCCGCAAAGGGTGGCGGCGAAGTTCGCCGCCTTGCGCGATGTCTTCGTAGCTCTCCGACACGATCGGAAGGGTGTGCGGCGTGCGGCCATAAAGGTGCAGCATGCGCCCATCGGCCTTGCGGTGATCGCGCCGATGGAGCGGCCCGCCAAGCGCGCGTTTGAGGGCAACATTGTCGCTCACGCAGTCACCTTGCGGGCATCGAACCAGCGCGCCACTTTCGCCTGCGCGGCGTCGTCGATGTGAAGGTAGAGTTTCGAGCGGCGCTTGAGCACATCTTCGGCGGTTGCAGCGAATTCGTGCTCGACCAGATATTCAAGCTCGCTCGCATAAAGATCGCCGCCAAGGTGCTCGCCAAGGTCGTTGATCCCCTGCGCATCGCCCAAGAGGTCGATCATGCGCGTTCCATAAGCTCGCGCGAGGCGCAGAACCGTCTTCTCATCAAGCCACGGGAAGATCGCCGCTTGATCTCCCACGAACCGGTCGAAATAGATCGGGTCGATCTCGCCGCCCGGCAGAACTGCGTCCGCAGTCCAAGATCCGCCATCTATCCCAATTCTTTCAAGCGCATGTTCGGCAAGCTTGCGATAAGTTGTCAACTTACCTCCGAAGATCGAGAGCAGCTTTGGCCCGTCCTCCTCGAGCTCGAATTGGTAATCGCGCGTGACGGTGGAATTCGACGCGGCCTTGTCCTCGTAAAGCGGGCGCACCCCGGCATAGCTGGCGACGGCTTGGTCGGGCGAGACGTCGGTGCGAAGATACTCGTTGGCGGCCTTGCAAATGTAGTCGGCCTCGTCAGCGCTGATGTCGATGTCCGACGGGTCGCCGGTGAACAGCACGTCAGTGGTCCCGACGAGCGTAAAGTCGCGCTCATAGGGGATCGCGAAGATGATTCGGTCGTCCTTGTTCTGGAAGATGTAACAATGCTCGCCATCGTACAGCTTCGGGAAGATCAGGTGGCTGCCCTTTACAAGACGCAGATTGGCATGGGTTTCGCCCGGAATGGCGCGGCCAAGCACTGTGTCGACCCAGGGGCCGGCGGCGTTGACGACCATCCTTGCGGTGAGTGTTTCCTCGCTGCTTTCGCTGCGCAATCTCGCGGTCCAATGCGCATCCCCGCGTGTCAGCCCGATGCATTCGGTGCGCGTGCGGATCGACGCGCCGCGTTCCTTCGCGTCCATGCAATTGAGCACGACGAGACGCGAGTCTTCGACCCAGCAGTCGGAATATTCGAAGCCATGCGTAAGGCGTTCTTCGAGGACGTCCGCATGCGGGGATTGGCGCAGGTCGACATTGCGCGTGGGCGGGAGGAGTTTGCGACCGCCCAGATTGTCATAAAGAAACAGACCAAGGCGCAGCATCCACTTGGGCCGCAGTCCCTTGTCATGCGGCAACACGAAGCGAAGCGGCCAGATGATATGCGGTGCCATCTTGAGCAGCCGCTCGCGCTCGATCAGGCTCTCGCGGACTAACCGGAATTCGTAATGCTCGAGATAGCGCAAACCCCCATGCACCAGCTTGGTCGAGGCGCTTGAAGTATGCTGCGCGAGGTCGTCCTTTTCGACGAGGCAGACCTTCAGCCCGCGCCCAGCCGCATCGCGCGCGATGCCTGCGCCATTGATGCCGCCGCCGACCACCAGAAGATCGAAATCTGTTTCCATAAGAGTCGCTTACTCGCAGGACTTGAGGTGATAGATGAGGCAGGTGTCAGGATGGGTCAGCGGCGGTTGAATACCATAGGTGGTCAGCACCGCGCCGGATACTACGGTTCCCTCTCCTTGAAGGTCGGCCGCGTCAATGATCGATGGCGATGAGATCGAGGGATTGTGCGGCGGCCAAGCGAGCTTGATGCGGTAGCTCTTCGCTGGATCTAGGCCGGGGAAGATAATGCGCGCAGGCAAGGTCGCGGTTTCGAGGTCCAGCACGGTGAAGGCGAACAACGCCTCGCCTGCATCCTTGGCCACGCAGCCGACAAGGTTGGTGTTGGGCGCGCTCTCGCCGCGCCAGAATCGGCCCGAGTGGATCAGGTCGCGATGCTCTTTGTGAAGCGCAATTCCCGTTTTCAGCACATCGATATCGCGCTCGTTCTCGCGCCTCAGGTCGAGTTCCATGCCCATGTGGCCGAAGATCGCGCTTGCGACCCGAAAGGCCATCGAGAAACGGCGCCCGGTGATGTGACAGGTCTTAGGCCCGACATGGTTACCTAGCACGCGAAGCGGGAGGAAATGTGACGCGCCGCGCATGATCGAATGGCGATGACGCGCATCGTTATTGTCCGACGTCCAGACGCGGTCGGCGTGGCGCAAAATGCCGAGATCCGCGCGAGCGCCGCCCGACGAACAGCTTTCGATTTCCAGAGCCGGATGCGCCGTGCGAAGTCGCTCAATCAAGGCGTAAACGGCCCGCGTCTGCCGGTGCATAACCGCGCGTCCGCCGCTCGCCGGGTGCTGCGCGTCGCGGTTCATGTCCCACTTGATGTAGGCGATGTCGTATTCCTCCACGAGCGCGTTGATGCGCTCGAAAAGATACTCGGTAACAGCCGGATTGGTGAGGTCGAGCGTCAACTGATTGCGCGATGCGATAGGCTCGACGCCATCGACCCCTAGCACCCAGTCGGAATGCGCGCGGTAGAGGTCGCTGTCGGGGTTGACCATTTCCGGTTCGAACCAAAGACCGAACTCCATCCCGAGCTCGCGCACGCGATTGGCGATCGGGTGAAGACCGTTCGGATAGACGTCAGTCGAGACCCACCAATCGCTAAGGCCCGCAGCGTCATTGCGGCGCGAGCCGAACCAGCCATCGTCGAGGACGAAGCGTTCTGCTCCGACGTCAGCCGCTCGCTCAGCGAGTTCGAGGAGCGTCGCTTCATCATGGTTGAAATAGACCGCTTCCCACGTGTTGTAGTGGATCTGGCGCGGCTTCGCGAAGGCTCGTTTGTCTAATAGCTTTTCTTGCAGGTGATCGTGGAAGGCGTGGCTGACGCCGTTCAGGCCATCCATCGACCACGCGGCGAGCATGTCCGGCGTGCGGTAACTCTCGCCCTCGGCCAACCTCATTTCGCCGGGGAAGAACATCTCCCCCATCTGCACGAAACCGCGCCCGTCGCTGTGGCGGTCGATGCGCTGGCGGTGGTTGCCGCTCCAAGCGAGGTGGAAACCGAGCGCGAGGCCGCTTGTCTCGCCGGTTCTCTCGGCCGCGAGGATGCCGCCAGGGTAAACATCGTGGCTGGTGCGCCCGGCCTTGTTCTCGCGCACGATGCTGCCTTGGAAGGCTGGGACTTCCTCGACCTGAAACTCGTTTGCCCAGCGGCCTGTGAAGCTGAGGTAGCGGGACAGGCGCTGGTCGAAGGGCAGGCAAAGAGCCGCACACCACTCGAGCTCGAAGGGCTCGCTGGCATTGTTTGTGATCTCGGTGCTTGTCGTCAGGAGGCCAGTAATGGTGTCGAGGGCGAAGCGGTGGGTGCTCGAAAGGCTGCTATTTGCATGCTCACATCGGATGGAGAGCGAGGCTGGACCGTGCGTATCCACGGATACGACCCTCAAGTCGACAGCCCAGTCCTTGCCGCCGCGATGCCCGATCAACCCCGCCGGACCCGAAATGCCTGTCCCGATCGTGTGAAGCAGCGACCCGCGCTGGTGCTCCGCGGGTCCTCCCGGCGCGTGCTGGCGGGTTGCGAGCAAGGCGAGTTCAGCAGTGGAAGCTCCGACGATATCGGGCCCCGCATAGACAATATGGGCCCGCTCGCCGACCGCAGCCTCGAACGCGACCAGCGTCCCGCCCGCGCGAAGTTCGAACCATGCAGCATTGTCATCAACAGGCCTGCTCATCGAGGATCGCCATGCGGCACCGACTGTTATAGGACAACCCAAATCCGCGACGAAGAAGCGGAATTGCGGAGAGAACAGTCGACATGAGCACCACCCAGGTCGCGGTATTTTTGGTCATCACCGCGCTGATTGCGCTCGCAACCTACCTGCATTGTCGCGGCAAGCGCGGCGCAGGGCCGCAGGATGAGCGCGACTACTTCCTCGCGAACGGGGGTCTTGCCTGGTATTTCGTGGCAGGCTCGATCACGCTTACGAACCTGTCGACCGACCAGCTTGTCGGCATGAACGGCAACCAGATGGTGCTCCTCGCATGGTGGGAATTTGCGGCAGTCGCGGGGCTGTTCATCCTCGCTTATGTCTTCCTGCCTGTTTACTACAAGAACAACTGCACGACGACGACCGAGCTTTTGCAGAAGAAGTACGGCGACAAACACATTCGCGCACTCATCAGCGTGCTGTTCCTGTTCGGCAACCTGTTCATCTTTCTGCCTGCGATCCTCTATGGCGGTTCGCTGTTCCTGCTCTCGCTGGCGGGGCTGCCGACCGATCTCGGCACGATCATGGTGAGCGCTGTCGTGCTTGCCGCCGTTGGAGCCGCTTACGCGATCTTCGGGGGACTGCGCGCTGTGGCCGTATCGGACACCTATTCCGGCGTGCTGGTTCTGAGCCTTGCGCTGCTGGTCGTGTTTCTGGCGCTGCAAGCCATTGACTTCGACTTGACCGGCATTCCGGCAGAGCGCCTGACGCTGGTGGGTGACAATGACAGCCCGATCCCTTGGCACACACTGCTCACCGGCATGATCTTCATCCAGACCTTCTACTGGTCAACCAACCAGACGATCACCCAGCGCGCCATGGCTGCGCCCAACATTCGCGAGGCTCAAAAGGGCGTCGTGGTTGCAGCCGGCATACGCTTGCTCATCGTGCCGATCATCGTGGTGGTGCCCGGCATCGTCTCCTACAAGTTGTTCGGCGATGTCGGAGACGTCGCTTATGGGCGGATCGTGGGTGAGGTACTGCCGATCTGGCTTTCCGGAGCCTTTGCCGCGGCCATTGCCGCTGCGATCCTCACCAGTTTCAACTCGATCCTGAACGCGAGCGCCGCGCTGTATGTTTGCGACTTGCACGAGGCGTATATCGGCGACGTCACGCGGGTCGGAAAGCTTGGCGCGGCGGTGTCGATTGTGATGAGCGTGCTTGCGCTCGCCCTCGTGCCGTTCTTTGCAAGCCAAGAAAGCCTCATCAACACGGTGCAGCAGCTTTACGGCCTGCTCTCCATGCCGATCCTCTCCGCTTTTGTCGTGTGCCTCATGTTCAAAAACGTGAAGGCGGGCGCGGCGATGATCGGGGTGGTGACGGGCGTCGCGTTCTATGGCTTCTGGAGCATGGTGTGGGAACCTGCGCACTACATCCACGGCATGTTTGCGACGCTGATCCTGTCGATTGTAACCGCGCTGGTCGTCAACAAGCTGGTGTTCGGCGCGACGCCGCAATTTTCGCTGGGCGGTGAGGACACCGAAGAGGCCAGCGACAGCCTTGCAGCGAGCACCGCTTGAGGCTTGTCATCTGATCGCCTAGCGGGAGCGCGATGAGCGAAACAAAGCCTGCACCCCACGGATGGATCATCCTCGACAAGCCGCGCGAGCTTGGCTCGACGCAGGCGGTGGGGGCTGTGAAGCGCAATTTGCGCGAAGGCGGCTATGCCAAAACCAAGGTGGGGCACGGAGGCACGCTCGACCCGCTGGCTGAAGGCGTGCTTCCGATTGCGCTGGGTGAAGCGACCAAGCTTGCTGGCCGCATGCTCGATGCGAGCAAGATCTACGACTTCACCGTGAAGTTCGGGGTGGAGACCGACACGCTAGATACCGAAGGCGAGGTGATCGAGCGCAGTGACGTACGGCCAGGCCTGCCGGAGATTGAAGCCGTGCTGCCGCAGTTCACCGGACCGATCGAGCAGGTTCCGCCCGCCTATTCCGCGCTGAAGGTCGACGGCAAGCGTGCCTACGATCTTGCACGGGCAGGGGAGGAAGTGAGCCTCAAGACCCGCGCTTTGACGATCCATTCGCTCACCATTGCCGATGGCCCGCATGAACGGGACGAAATCACTCTCACCGCGCATGTTTCCAAGGGCACATACATCCGCAGCCTTGCACGCGATATCGCACGCGCTCTTGGAACCTGCGGGCACGTTACCTATCTACGTCGCACCAAGGCCGGGCCGTTCCTTCAGGAACAGGCGATTTCGCTGGACAAACTCAACGAAGTCTCTAATGGCGCTGCCCTTGAAGATCTCCTCCTGCCGTTAGAGGCAGGGCTGGACGACATCCCGGCCCTCAACCTCACCCAGACAGACGCGCAGGCGGTCCGACAAGGCCGGGTCCTGTCTGGAATGCCCCAATCATCCGGGCTCTATTGTGCGATGCTGGACAGTGTGCCGGTGGCGCTGATGGAAATTTCGGATGGCATCGCGAGAGTGGTGAGGGGGTTCAACCTTCCCGATGTCGCTGAGTAGAAAGAGAAATACATGTCGGTAGCACCCGAACGTAAAGCTGAAATCATCAAGGACAACGCACAGGCCAAGGGCGACACCGGTTCGCCGGAAGTCCAGGTCGCGATCCTTACCGAGCGCATCAAGAACCTGACCGAGCACTTCAAGTCCAACCACAAGGACAACCACTCGCGTCGCGGTCTGCTCATGATGGTCAACAAGCGCCGCAATCTGCTCGCATACCTCAAGAAGAAGGATGTCGAGCGCTACAACGCCCTGATCCAGAAGCTGGGTCTGCGTAAGTAAGAGTTTCGGGAAGGCGGCTCTCACGGGTCGCCTTTCTCGCATCTGGGGAGGGATCAACGGCGACGATTCACGTCAGACCGCTCTTCCTGTAAAAAGGGGCCGCGATCACAATTCGGTGATCCAGCCTTGGGGCATTCGCAAACCAAGCCCCACACCGGACCGGGACGGTACACCCGGCACAAGTAGGCCCCGCGCATGCAATGTGGCTGTGCGGGTTCAGAAGGAAAATCCATGTTCGACACGAAAACCGTATCGCTGGAGTGGGGCGGAAAAACCCTCACTCTGGAAACCGGCCGTATTGCCCGTCAGGCTGACGGCGCGGTCCTCGCCACCTATGGCGAAACTGTTGTTCTTTGCGCGGTCACCGCAGCCAAGAGCGTCAAGGAAGGTCAGGACTTTTTCCCGCTGACCGTTCACTATCAGGAAAAATTCTCCGCTGCCGGCCGTATTCCCGGCGGCTTTTTCAAGCGCGAAGGCCGCGCGACGGAAAAAGAGACGCTTACCTCGCGTCTGATCGACCGTCCGTGCCGCCCGCTTTTCCCCGAAGGTTTCTACAACGAAATCAACGTCATTGCTCAGGTCCTGTCCTATGACGGCGAAACCGAGCCTGACATTGTCGCGATGATCGCGGCGTCGGCTGCTCTGACCATTTCGGGCGTTCCGTTCATGGGCCCAATCGGCGCAGCACGCGTCGGCTTCACCAATGATGGCGAATATGTCCTCAACCCGACCGTCGCTGATGCGCTCGGTGAAGATGGCCGCCTCGACCTCGTTGTCGCTGCAACGCAGGACGCGGTGATGATGGTCGAATCCGAAGCGAAAGAACTGACCGAGGAAGAAATGCTCGGCGCTGTGATGTTCGCACACGAGGAAAGCCGCAAGGTCATCGGCGCGATCATTGAGCTTGCCGAACAGGCCGCGAAAGCTCCTTGGGAACTGGACCCGGTCGAAGACAAGACCGCCAAAATGGACAAGCTTCGCGCAGCCATCGGTTCAGACCTCGAAGCCGCTTACAAGATCACCGACAAGTCGGCCCGTCAGGATGCTGTGAACGCAGCACGCGAAAAGGCGCGCGAAGCATTTGCTGACCTCGCCGAAAGCGATCCGGCAGAATATCTCGGCACGCTAAAGCTCGTTAAGAAGCTTGAGAGCGAAATCGTTCGCGGCTCGATCCTCAAGGACGGCACGCGTATCGACGGTCGTAAGCTCGATCAGGTTCGTCCGATTGAGGCTATGGTCGGCCTGCTGCCGCGCACTCACGGTTCGGCGCTGTTCACCCGCGGTGAAACGCAGGCGATCTGCACCACCACGCTCGGCACCAAGGACGCCGAGCAGATGATCGATGGTCTCGAAGGCCTCAGCTACAGCAACTTCATGCTGCACTATAACTTCCCGCCTTATTCGGTCGGCGAAGTGGGTCGCTTCGGCTTCACCAGCCGCCGCGAAACCGGCCACGGCAAGCTCGCTTTCCGCGCGCTGCGTCCGGTTCTGCCCGATGCAGAGGAATTCCCGTACACGATCCGCGTCCTGTCCGACATCACCGAGTCCAACGGTTCGTCCTCGATGGCGACCGTTTGTGGCGGCGCGCTGTCGATGATGGATGCGGGCGTTCCGCTTGCGCGCCCGGTTTCGGGTATCGCGATGGGCCTGATCCTTGAAGGCGAGGACTTCGCGGTTCTCTCCGACATCCTGGGTGACGAAGATCACCTTGGCGACATGGACTTCAAGGTTGCAGGCTCGGAAGAGGGCATCACCAGCCTTCAGATGGATATCAAGGTTGCCGGCATTACGCAGGAAATCATGACTCAGGCGCTCGAGCAGGCGAAAGCTGGCCGCGCGCACATCCTGGGTGAAATGGCGAAGGCCCTGACCGGTGCCCGCACCGAGGTTTCCAAGCACGCACCGCGTATCGAGACGATGCAGATCGACAAGTCGAAGATCCGTGACGTCATCGGCACGGGCGGCAAGGTGATCCGCGAGATCGTGGCTGAAACCGGCGCCAAGGTCGACATCGACGACGAGGGCACGATCAAGATCAGCTCGTCCAACGCCGATGAAATCGAAGCCGCGAAGAAGTGGATCGAAGGCATCGTCGAGGAAGCCGAAGTCGGCAAGATTTACACCGGCAAGGTCGTCAACATCGTGGACTTCGGTGCATTCGTGAACTTCATGGGCGGCAAGGACGGTCTCGTCCACGTCTCCGAAATGAAGAACGAGCGCGTTGAGAAGCCGACCGATGTTGTCTCCGAAGGCCAGGAAGTGAAGGTCAAGGTCCTCGAGATCGACAATCGCGGCAAGGTCCGCCTGTCGATGCGCGTCGTTGACCAGGAAACCGGCGAAGAGCTCGAAGACACCCGCCCGCCGCGCGAACCGCGCGGTGATCGCGGTGGCAAGGGTGGCCCCAGAGGCGATAGGGGCGGCGATCGCCGCGGTGGCCGTGGCGGTCGCGGCCCGCGCCGTGATGGCGGCGGCAATCGCGACGGGGGCGGAAATGACGGCCCTGCGGCGATGCCGGACTTCCTGAAGGACTAAGTCTTTCGGGCAAACCGAACACAAGATGGCCCGCCGGAAGCGATTTCGGCGGGCCTTCCTTTTGGGTAAGAGATATCAATGCTAAAACGCGAACTCATCGACACGGCCGAAATCGAAGACGGCGAGACTCTCGAACTTTTCAGCCACGGGCGCGATTTCATGATCGTGCTGGGGCGCAACGAGCTCATGAGCACGCGCATGCGGTTCTCTGAAGAGCAACTTGCCGAGATGACGCTCGACCGCCTCGACAATGATTCGCCGCGCGTCCTGATCGGCGGCTACGGCATGGGCTTCACCTACCGCGCCGCGCGTGAGCGGCTGGGCGAGGGGGCCGAAATCGTTGTCGGCGAAATCTCGCACAAGATCGTCGAATGGGCGAAAGGCCCGATGAAGGACCTCACCGGCGAGACCCTCTCCGACCCGCGTCTTGACCTCAAGATCTGCGATGTCGCGGCGCTCATCGACGATGCCAATGACGGGACATGCGAAAAATTCGACGCCATCATGCTCGATGTCGACAACGGTCCCGACGGGTTGGTGCGGGCGGACAACAATCGCATCTATTCGAGAACCGGTCTCGGCAAGGCGCGCGATGCGCTGAAGCCCGGAGGGATCGTTTCAGTCTGGTCGGCAGCGCCCGATCCTGCCTTTCGCCGCCGGCTGAAGGAGGCTGGTTTTGCGGTTGAGGAAAAAGGGGTGCGTTCCCGCCCGAACAACAAGGGCGCGCATCACACTATCTGGTTTGGGCGCAAGGTACGCTGAGCCTGCGAGGAATTTCGTGCGAAATGAAAATGGCCCACACTCCCCCCGAAGTGTGGGCCAAGTCGGCGGTAGGGGACAGCCCTCCGCTCGGGTCGCTCCCAGAACCCCATTGCTAAAGCCGTGTCTAAGCCCTCTCTCACGATCGGTCTGTGATGGTCGTCACAAATTAACCATTTTTGGGACAGCCGAGATCAAAGTCCTTTGCAATCAGTGGTTTTGAGACCAAGGCTTGTGAGCGAGCACGCACGAAAGCTCGCGTGAGCTCGTCAGATTCGCATGGTGGGAAAACGTGATGGAATCATTGAACGAGATGATGGCCAATCTGGCCCCCGACAGCCTCCTGATGGCGCTTGAGCCCGAACAGATCGAAGCGCTGCTCAAGAACGCCACTCGCAAGGATCTGAAGCCCGACGACATTGTTATCAATCAGGGCGACGAGGACGGCGACTATGCGGTTTACGTCCTGTCAGGCGGGCTCAAGATCAGCTTTGTGAGCGCGAGCGGTCGCGAGATCATTCTCAGCTATTGCTCGCCGGGTGAAGTGATCGGCGAGATCGCTCTGCTCGACAGCGAACCGCGGACTGCGACTGCAACCGCTGTCGTGGAATCGAGCGTTCTGCTGCTGCCTTCGAAGCAATTCCTTGAGGCCGTATCCTCGAACCCAACATCAGTGGCCCGGATCATGCGCGAGCTTGCGCAGCGGGTGCGGCAACAAAACCTTATCATCGAAAGCGACCGTACTTTCTCGATGGGGCCGCGACTTGCCCGAGCGCTGGTTCGCCTCATCGACAAGGACCGGAACGACGGCGGCTTGCTCTACAATCCGAGCCAAAGCGATCTTGGTGCATTTGCCGGTTTGGCGCGCGAGAATGTCAGTCGCTTGCTGTCCGAATGGGAAAGCCAGGGGATCATTGCGCGCGACGGGCGCACTTTGAGCGTACGCGATATCGAATACCTACGTTCGCTGGCCGAGTTTGGCGAAGAGGTCTGAGCTGCGATCAGAAATCGTAGATCAGGGTTATCCGGCTCAGAGTATCGGTCTTGACCGCGCCTGCTGGTGGGTCGGTGTCATGCTCCACCGTGTAAGACAGGCGCACTTTTACATTGTCCACCAGCGCCGCTTGAAGTCCGGTGTCCGAGATAAAGGTGCTGCTACCGGATTGGATGAAAGCGCTCGCGTCCTGAGTAAATGCGATGCTCTCAGCCAGCTGCCAGTCGAAGTCGAGACTGCCGAGGCCTGCAAGATTGCTGGTGCTTCCGCCGCCTACGAATTCGGTGCGGCGATAAGCCGGGCCTGCCTGCACGGACAGCGTCATATCGTCTTCGTCGATGACCTCGTAACCGAGACCGCCTGAAAGCGAGTAGCGTCCTGAGAAGCCCTGGAAGCGGTCACGCTCATATTGTGCCAGCGCAAACGCGAATAAGCGGTCGCTGAGCTTCAGGTTGGGCTCGTAGGCGGCAAGAAATTGTTCGCGCGTTGTGACGCCATTGTTGCGCTGATAGTCGGCCCTGGCGCGCAGCTTGTGGCGCCAATTGATGCCTTCGCGCGTCAGGCCGAGCGATGCGGTGATGCCGGTGTTCGACGCATTGCCGGTCGAGTTGAAAGCGCCCAATTCACCGCGCCCACTCCAGTTCTCGAACAGTCCGGCGCTGCGGATTTCCTGCTTTTCAAGCGCTGCAGCTTCGGCCTCGGCAGCGGCGAGGTTGGTTTCGAAGCTTGCCAGGATTGTGTCGAGCTCGACCGCGTCATCGGGATTGGTAGTGCGAGCGAGCTCGATGACGGTGCGCACTTTCTCTTCGTCGCCGGTGGCTATGGCCGCATCGATCATTGCGCGCACAGGTTCAGGCAATTGAGCCTGTGCTGTGTAGGCCGGGGCACTCAGCGCGAGAGCAAAGGCCGCGATCCGAACGTTCGTAAACTTCATTCGCCTTATCCCTGCTGCGCCCGCACGCGGCCCATGAAATCCATTTTGCCGATCTCAACGCCAAGGTGACGCGCGATGGAGTAAGCGGCGCTGCAATGGAAATAGAAGTTGGGTTGGGCAAAACTCAGCAGGAAATCCTCAGCCGTGAAAGCAAGCCGCGTGTCCTTGAACTCGAAGCGCATGTCGCGCCCGATCCAGCTTTCCATCTCGTCTTCGTCGAGGCCTTTCAGAAGCGCTTTCGCACCGGCAAGCTTCTCGCGCAGCGCGTCAAACGTGGCGGGCGGAGGATTGAGGTCAGGCGTCGCCAGTCCTTCGCGCACAGCTGAAACGGCGCCTGCCGTATGCTCGGCGACGCTTTTGATCTGATATGTGAAGGGCAGCATGTCATCGATCAGCTGCGCGCTCAGGATCGCCGAATGATCGCATTCGCGTTTCGCACACCAGCCCTCGGTCTTGTCGAGAAGATGCGATGCGGTGCCAAGCATCTGGAGTGCGCTCGGGACAAAAGCTGCGTGAAGAGTGAGCGGCATGGGCTGTTCCTTACTGAAAACAGAAAGGCCCGGCGGCGCTTGGTGCGCTGCCGGGCCTCACGTGACTGTGATTGTTAGCGGACCCGCGGGCCGCCAAACGGAAGCGGCGGCGGGGGACGGCGCGCACCGCGAGGCAGCTGTGCCTGATAAGCGCGGCCGCAATGTTCGACGCAATAGGGGAAGCCGGGGTTCACCGCTTCGCCGCAGAAATGGAAATCAGGCTCACCCGGATGGCCCATCGGCCAGCGGCAAACCTTGTCCGACAGGTCAAGCAGGCTGGTCTTGTCCGCGATCTCGGGGCTCGGCTTGGCGGGCACGAGGCGACGCGGCGGTGCGGGCGGGATCGGTGCCTGCTGGTCGCCGGGGCCCTGTCGCAAAAAGCCGCCGGGGCCGACCGAGACGATCTTCGGCAGGTTTGGCGTGGGATTGGGGATGGCTTGCGAATTTGTGGACTTGGGATCTGCTGCCTTCGCGCTGGAGGCTTCGCTCTCGACTTCGGCTGCCGGAGCGTCGGCCTTGGGCTCGGGCTTAGCGGCGGGCTTCGCCGCCGGTTTGCTCGCCGTCTTCTTTGGCGCGGGTTTGGGAGCCGCTTTTTTGGCCGCAGCCTTCTTCTTTTCGTTCGCCTTCACCGGTGACGGGCGCGATTTCAGGCCAAGGCGGTGTGCCTTGCCGATCACTGCATTACGGCTGACGCCGCCCAATTCTTCTGCAATCTGGCTGGCGGTCGATCCGCCTTCCCACATTTTCTTGAGCGTTGCGATGCGCTCGTCAGTCCAACTCATAAAACATCCGTTCCTGTCGTGCCCGACCTTGTCGTCGAGGCCTAGATAGGTTGCTTGTCACATCTTGCCAGAGGCCGTAGGCGACCTTTCCCATGACAGACGAGCTTTCAGCAAACCCCAATCGTCCGCGAAACTTCCCGGAGCGCGGTGTCCCGGTGATAACCGGCATCAACCGCGTGGGTCTTTTCGCGCTCTATATGAAGGAGGTGCGCCGGTTTCTCAAGGTCCAGACGCAGACGATCTGGGCGCCAGCGGTCACGACGCTGCTGTTTTTGATAATCTTCACCGTCGCGCTGGGCCGTGGAGGCCGCGAGGTGCTGGGTGTGGAGTTTGCAAGCTTTGTCGCACCGGGCCTGATCGTGATGGGCATGATGCAGAACGCATTTGCTAATTCGTCCTTCTCACTGCTCTCGGGCAAGATCCAAGGGACGATTATCGACCTACTGATGCCGCCGCTTTCTCCCGGAGAGCTGATGGGCGGGATCGTGGCGGCTGCTGTCACGCGGGCGATCGCTGTGGGCTGCACGGTTGCGCTCGCGATGGCGCTTTGGCCGGGCGTTTCTCTGGCCGTGACACACATTTGGGCGGTGATCTGGTTTGGGCTGATGGGAGCTGTGATGCTGGCGCTGCTTGGTCTTGCGACCTCGATCTGGGCCGAGAAGTTCGACCACAACGCCGCGATTACCAATTTCGTGATTGCGCCCCTCTCGCTGCTGTCGGGCACGTTCTACGTCATCGACAACCTCGCGCCCGCTTTCCAGGCTGTGAGCCGTGCGAACCCGTTCTTCTACGTGATCTCGGGCTTCCGCTATGGCTTCCTCGGGCAAAGCGATATCGGAGAAGCGAGCGCCGTCACGATGGCCGCCATCGGCATCGCGGTCTTTAATCTCGTAATCGCTTTTGCGGTCTATGCTGTCCTGCGCACCGGCTGGAAGCTTAAGAGCTAGCCCGGCGATGGCCCAGCCAGCCGCGGGGCATCAATGCGTGAGGCTGCGCCGCATCCGATAGCGCCCGTCCTTGAACTGCTCGAACAGCTGGGGGACGGTAGGATGGTCGATCGGCCCACCGCTGGGGTCAGCAACGAGATTGCCCTGGCTCACATAGGCGACATAGCTCGACTCCTCGTTCTCGGCGAGGAGGTGGTAGAATGGCTGGTCGCGGGGAGGACGGATTTCTTCGGGTATCGATTCGTACCATTCCTCGCTGTTGGCGAAGACCGGGTCGATATCGAAAACAACGCCGCGAAAATCGAACAGGCGGTGGCGAACAACTTCGCCAATACCAAACCGGCTGCGTGAAGAGCGCGGAGCGTTGATGGTCCGTCCCGCTTGGCTGGAAAAGAAGTGAGCGCGTTCCATAACTTGCAGAATATGGTCCTTCGCACGTGCAAAACAAGTTTCCTGCTAAGGTTGCGACCGAGATATGCCCGCATTTTGACGCCCCAATGCCGCGATCAGGGGTTGGCAAGCGCATGAGCCTGCGCTAACGGGCGCGCTCCTTGTCGTCGGCAGGACCAAGCCGACGCGCCTTTCCTTCGCGAGAATTCAGCGAAGCGGCAGCGCAGACAGGGCGTTGACAGCACTCAAGCAGCGAAGCGAGAGCGCGAACAACATGCGGAGAGGTGCCGGAGTGGTCGAACGGGGCGGTCTCGAAAACCGTTGTGCTCTCACGAGTACCGAGGGTTCGAATCCCTCCCTCTCCGCCATTTCTCTCGATTAATGATCGCAAGTTTCCGATCCCTACGTAATTTGCAGCAGCGCGTCACGAGAAGCTGTGCGTGTCGCTATTCTCAAACGTGCCGAATTACGACGCAAGCAGAGAACGTGCTGTCGCATGGATCGAAACGAGAACATTAGCCGATCTTCTTGGAAGCGAAACGTTGGTTAGTTTGAGTTAGAGATTTTCGCACATAAGAAACAGACCATTAGAGAGTAAGTTTGCTTAAAGACGGGATTTGAAGGTATTCGGGGCTGTTAACGCGAAGTCCAAATAAGTCATAATCATTGCGATCTAACAATAAGTTACACTGGCTGGAAGTCGCTTAATGTGCTAACAGCATTACTTAGCCACGGGTGCATTGGAGGGGGGAAATGGTCGTTGCCCTCGCGCTGAGGAATGCGTTGTATCGCACTGCATTATCCGACAGCTTGTCGCGGTTGGGTCATACGGTCGCAGATGTCGCTCCTTCGGTAGACCTGCTTGAGCTTTGCCCGTTCTCCGAAAACAATGAACCGCTGGTGGTGCTGGCCGAAGCACCGTCGACTCTGCGACCTCTGGCGCGCGCGCTTAAACCCTTGCGCGATGAAGCAGGGCAATTGCGGTGCGTGATGCTCGAAGAAAAGTTCGACCTGTTTCGTCTGGCGGATTGCTTCTCGATCGGTTGCCACGGTTTCCTCCTGACCTCGATCCCGATCAAAGCCTTGAGCTGCGCCCTCAAATTTGTCGCCTCGGGTCACCGGGTTTATCCTGACAATCTGGGCGAAGCCCTGAACGGCTGGCGGCGCGACAATCTCGAGCATACCCGATCCAATCCCAAACTGACCGATCGCGAACGCCACGTCGGGACTGAAGTAGCGCAGGGGCATCCGAACAAGGTCATAGCAAGGGATCTCAACCTGTCCGAAGCAAGCGTGAAGCTCTCAATCCAGGCGT
Source organism: Erythrobacter sp. S158 (assembly GCF_057364915.1). Classification (NCBI taxonomy): domain Bacteria; kingdom Pseudomonadati; phylum Pseudomonadota; class Alphaproteobacteria; order Sphingomonadales; family Erythrobacteraceae; genus Erythrobacter; species Erythrobacter sp. S158. Next base: position 605,531 of record NZ_CP200279.1, read on the forward strand.
TGCAGCGCAAGCTTGGCGTGAGGAACCGCACTCAGGTTGCGGTTGCACTCGTGGTAAGAGGGCTGGTGCCAACGCCGTGCGTGCGGGACCTTTGATCACCGCTTTTACGTCAGCGCCTTTGCCAGATCGAGCGCATCGGTCAGCTTTTCGACGAGCCTGTCGACATTGCCACCCGCGTCGGGCGCTGAAGGCTCCGAACCTAGGTTGAGCTTCGACCAGTCGGGAATGCCTCTGCCCCAAAGCTGTGCATCACCCAGCGGCCTGCAGGCCTCGAACAACGCATCGCGAATGGCAGAGGAGCGTGCATCGTTGCGGGCGATCTCCCGAAGCTCGGCATTGTGTTGCAACAGCCTTGCGGTGAAGCCCGCGACGTGCGGACTGGCCATCGACGTACCGCTGAGCTCGGCGAACGGCACGGGATGATCCGAAGGATATGTCGAGATGACGCCCACTCCTGGCGCCGCGACATCAATTTCGGGTCCGCGGCAGGAGAAGCGCGCGATGAAGTAGACGTCATCAGGGTCGGTATCGTCGGTCACGGCGGCGCTGTTCGTGCTGTCCTCGGGGAAGCGGTCGGCGCGACCGAGTGCGGCAACCGCGATGACATTGTCGAACGCCGCGGGGTAGTTCACTTTCCCGCCCGAATTGCCAGCGGCGGCAATCATCACGACCCCGCTTTCAAAGCATCGATCGATCTCGTCGTTGAGCAATTGCGAGGGGCTGGCCATGCCAAGGCTCATATTGACGACGTCGATCTCGTTCTCGCGACAGTACCGAAGAGCCTTGATGAGCTTTGAAATCTTGGCCTGCGGGAATACGCGCAAGCCGTGAAGCTCGGCTTCGGGCGCAACGCCTTGCACGCCGAATGCGTTTGCTGCCTGTCCGGCGGCGGTCCCGGCAACGTGTGTCCCGTGGCCTGAACTGTCGAGGTTGAACGTGTCATCATCAGGTTCATCGCCGATCGCGAAGGCCTTGCCGCGTGTAGCATGAGCGAGGTCGGGGTGATCGTTGTCGATCCCGCTGTCGATGATTGCCAGCCGCACGAGCGGCGGGTCTTCGGGATGGTTGGTGACGTTGAGATCCTGCATGCCCCAGGGGGTGCCCTGTTCTTCGGGAAAGCCCGGCAGGCCTCCAGTCCCTTCGGCAAGCGAAAGCAGCGTTATAACGTTGGTCGCTGCGGCTCCGGTGCCGCTAACGAGGTCTGGGCGCGCGATTGTGCGTGACCAGAAACCGGCTGCTGGCTTGATGGTGAGCGAATTGAGGCTTTCCAGCGTCTCGCCAAGCATATTGAGTTCCGCAACGCCGTTATTGCCGGTGAGCGCCTGGTCGAACCACATCTCTCCGCCGAGGCTTACGCGCGCTTTCGGGATCGCCTTGCCATCCGCGTCCACGACCTTGATCCGGATGCGCAGGCTGTCGGCATCGAGCGGGACCATCGTGGTGAGCCCATGCATGCGTAGCAAGCCGCCCGTGTCCAGCATCTCGATATCTTCGTCGAGCTCAACGAGAAGATTGGCATGGCGGTTGCGCAGATTGTCCGCTGCCGCCTCTGTCAGCTTGGCTGTGACGATGGTCGAATCCGGCTCGCCTTCTTCGGCGAGGGCCAGTTCGTTCCCTTCGGGCGGCGCGATCACCGACATGATTTCCATCTCGTCTCCCTCATCGGCTTCGGCTGCCGGGGTGACCGAGATGACCTGCTCAATCGCTTCCTTGATCTGCGCTTCGCTCATCGGTTGTCCGTCGAGCGGCATCGTCTTCTTGTTGCTCACCAGATAGACTGGGTTGCGCGGCTTGATGGTGTTGGCCACGTCGCTTCTCCTCGTTCTCGCCTTCAACCTTCACATGTTTGTACAGGGACAAACGGCAGGGAAGCGGCTAGGCGACCCTTACCGTTTGATCCCTCGCGAGCTCCTCAACTCGGCCGCGGGGCCAGTTCTGCGAGTGTCTCCAGCGCCGCATCGATCTGTTTGACGAGCCGCGCGACAAGCGCCGCGCGTCGTTCGCGTTCGGCGCCGCCGGCGGTCTCTCGGTACCAGGCGTCGAGAAACTCGACCTGCTCATCGATGTTCGCGGTGGTAATCGACTGATCTTCAGGCATCGCGGTAGCCCTTCTTCGACAGGTTTGGTTTGGGGAGGGCCACTGGCCGGCACCGCGAGGCGCCGCCAGTGAGATCCCCCGATCGAACTAGAGCTTCGATCTGATGCACCTGTAAGCGGCCCAGGCTCGGCGAAGCGCAGTGGCGTATTTGCCGCGCTTGAACGCAATGACGGCAGCCGTGACCTTCGGCACACAGCTTGCGAGCTTGCGATACTTCTTCACAAGCCGGATGAGCTTGCGGATCAGTTTCTTGACCTTGTTGCGGAGAAACCGTCCGACAAAGAGCGCATCGGCTTCGTTTTCGGCCATGGCGCTCAGCGACATTACGTCGCCGTCACCGGCATCGGCGCCGAACACTTCGAGTTCCGTGCCGCTAAGTTCCGCTTCCAGTTCGCCCAATTCTCCGGAACTCGCACCGGCGGAATCTTCGTCGGACATTTCAAAGTCACCGAAGTCGGCGGCGAGTTCGCCCAGTTCTGCTTCGAGTTCGCGCAATTCCTGCGCTGTGAATTCGTCGGACATACCTTTGACTCCCATATTTACGTAGCCGCAGGGCGTCTGCGACATGAAACATGGTCCGAATTTCTCAGGGAAGTTTAAGAGTTCGTCCGAATAATCACTGACAGCGTTTGTCTTGAGATTTGCGAAGATTGAGAATTGGATTGGATAGACTGCGTATGTCGCGTCACTTGATCGCCAAACGCACTATTCTTTGATCTGAACTCTAGAATTGGTAGCCAAACGATTAGAGAAATGGTGAAACGAGGAGCCACCGCGCCCGTTTGGCTACAGACAATTGGACAAACGGCTTAACTGGCCCTGGTCCTGGAAGGGTTAGAGGTAAAGGGGTTTGACCTCTTATTCAGCTATCCGAACCGCGACAACCTGCCAGTCCGCACTCGCGCGATTGTCGACTAGGTGATCCAGACTTTCCGGCGTCATCGGTCTGTTGAGCAGGTCGATTGCTCCGGTGCTGACTTGGCGAGCGCCAGAAAAGCATTGCCATTGAGGTCCGCGAACCTAATGCTTGTGCCTGCACGCAATCGTCGCTCCAAAATGCGCGATGCGAAAAACGGGTGGGCATGTTGATTAATACCGAGCTGAAAACTGATCCATGACCCTTCGCTTGCAAGGGGTTTCCAAATCAGTCGATGGCGAAGCCCACATCCACGCTCTCGATCTGGAATTGCACAAAGGGACAATGAACGTCCTTCTTGGGCCGACGCTTGCAGGCAAGACCACGCTGATGCGGCTGATGGCGGGGCTGGACGAGCCGGACACCGGCCAGATATTCTGGAACGGTGAGGACGTAACGGGACAGCGGGTGCAAAAGCGCGACGTCGCGATGGTTTACCAGCAATTCGTGAACTACCCGTCGATGACGGTTCGCGAAAACATTGCCTCTCCGCTCAAGCTGCGTGGTGTCTCGGTGCAGGATATTGAGCGAAAGGTCGGCGAGATGGCCGATCTGCTTCAGCTGACACCGCTGCTCGATCGCAAGCCAAGCGAGATATCCGGAGGGCAGCAGCAGAGATGCGCAATCGCGCGCGCCCTCGTGAAAGATGTCGGCCTTGTGCTCATGGACGAACCACTTGCCAATCTCGATTACAAGCTGCGCGAGGAGCTTCGCATAGAGATCCCGCGTCTGTTCGCCGCATCGGGAAGCATCTTTGTGTATGCCACGACCGAGCCGGAAGAGGCGCTGCTACTTGGCGGGAACACTGCGACCTTGTGGCAGGGCAGGGTGACGCAGTTCGGACCCTCAACACAGGTTTATCGGCAGCCTGTGGATATGGTCACGGCAAGCGTCTACTCCGACCCTCCGATGAACTTCCTGCCCGTCAGGATAAATGATGGTGCGATCCACTTTCCGAGTGGGCAAGCGCATGTGTCGAGCGATGCCGCATTGCGCCTTCCCAACGGCAACTACAAAGCTGGCTTCAGGGCGCACAATCTAGATGTCGGCGAAGGCGGCGGGAACAAGATCGCGTTCGACGCGACGGTGAGCGTCACAGAGCTCACTGGATCAGAAACCTATATTCACATCGACGCGGCCGGCGAAACATGGGTCGGGCTCCTCAGGGGACCGCGCAGCTTTCGGTCGGGCGAGAAGCTGCGCGTCTCTATCGATCCTTCAGATCTGCTGTATTTCGATGAAGAAGGTAGGCTCGCACACCCTCTGCCTCAATTGGTGGAGGCGTAAGGATGGCGGCGATCACCCTCGACAAAATTGCGCACAGCTACCGCCCTGACCCGACGGAAGAAGAGGATTTTGCTCTCAAGGAGCTCAATCACCAGTGGGAGGATGGCCGCGCCTACGCGCTGTTGGGCCCCAGCGGGTGCGGCAAGACGACCTTGCTCAACATCATGTCGGGACTGCTCGAACCGAGCCGCGGACGCATCCTGTTCGACGGTGAGGACGTGACGCATGCCTCGACGGCGCAGCGCAACATCGCGCAGGTGTTCCAGTTTCCGGTGGTCTACGACACGATGACGGTGCGCGAGAACCTTGCCTTTCCGCTGCGCAATCGCGGGATGGAAGCGGGCTACATCGCGGAGCGCGTCGCGAAGGTTGCGCAGATGATCGGGCTGGAGGATCACCTGCGAAAGAAAGCGCGCGGCCTCACTGCAGACCTCAAGCAGAAAATATCGCTCGGACGCGGTGTCGTACGCGATGACGTGAATGCAATATTGTTCGACGAGCCGCTGACTGTCATCGATCCGCATTTGAAGTGGGAACTGCGCACCCAGCTCAAGTCGCTGCACGATGAGTTTGGGCACACGATGGTTTATGTCACTCATGACCAGACAGAGGCGCTAACTTTTGCGGATGAAGTCGTGGTCATGCATGAAGGGCGGGTCCTGCAGATCGGCACGCCTCAGGCGCTTTTCGAAGAACCAGCCCATACATTTGTCGGCTATTTCATCGGTTCGCCGGGGATGAATTTCCTGCCCGTGCAGATCGAGGGAGCGCAGGCCCACGCGCAGGGCAAGACGATCAGTCTCGGATCGAACTATGGCCGTCCCGTAGGTCGCGCAGCACTAGGCATCAGGCCCGAGTTCCTGACGCTCACGAAAGGCGAGGGGCTGCCTGTCACTGTAAACCGCGTTCAGGACGTGGGTCGCCAGAAGTTCATCAATGCAAGTGTCTTTGGCACTGAGATAAACATTGTTGCCGACGCAGGATTCGAAATTGAAGCGGGCATGGACAAAGTCACCTTCGATCCGCGAGCGGCGAGCATCTTCTGCGACGAATGGCGCATCGAAGGCACTCCGATCACGTCCGAAAATGCGGAGGGATCGTGATGGAAAAGACCACAAATCAGCGCGCATGGTTTCTGGTTCTGCCGGTGCTCGTGCTGGTCGCCTTCTCCTCGATCATTCCGATGATGACGGTGGTCAATTATTCGTTCCAGGACAGCTTCGGCGGAAACGAGTTCTTCTGGGTCGGCCTTGAATGGTACCGCGAGCTTTTGCGTTCTGAACGGCTGTGGGACGCACTCGGCCGGCAGTTGCTCTTCTCCTCGATCATTTTGGCGATCGAGATACCGCTTGGCATCTTGGTTGCGCTCTGCATGCCGAAAAAGGGATGGCTTGCATCCCTTTGCCTTGTCCTGATGGCCTTGCCGTTGCTCATTCCATACAACGTTGTCGGCACGATTTGGCAGGTCTTTGCCCGCAGCGACATCGGACTTATGGGGCGCTTCGTCACCGATCTCGGCATTCCATACAATTACGCGCAAAATGCATTCGATGCGTGGGTGACGGTGATCGTGATGGACGTTTGGCACTGGACGTCGCTGGTTGCGCTGCTTGCCTATGCGGGGCTGCGCTCGATCCCGCAGGCTTACTATCAAGCGGCTGAGATCGACCAGGCGAGCCGGTGGAGCGTCTTTCGCTATATCGAATTGCCCAAGATGCAGGGCGTGCTCATCATTGCGGTGCTGCTGCGCTTCATGGACAGCTTCATGATCTACACCGAACCCTTTGTCCTGACCGGTGGAGGGCCGGGCAACGCGACAACCTTCCTGTCGATCGACCTTGTGAAGATGGCGCTTGGCCAATTCGACCTTGGGCCCGCGGCCGCTTTCTCGTTGATGTACTTCCTGCTGATCCTGCTCATTTCCTACGTGTTCTACACGGTCATGATCAGCGCGGACAAAGACGAGGTGGCACGATGAAAGGTTCGAGCTTTCGGCCCTCCGCGCTGGTGCTGGTTGCCTATCTGCTGTTCCTGCTGGTGCCGATCTACTGGCTCGTCATCATGAGCTTCAAACCGAACTCTGAAATACTCGGCGCGTTTACTCTCTGGCCCGAGAATTTCACGCTCGACAATTACCGGACGATCCTGACCGATGCATCCTGGTATATGGGCTATGTGAACAGCTTCATCTACGTGACGCTCAACACCGCGATTTCGCTAAGCGTCGCGCTGCCGGCCGCTTACGCTTTCAGCCGTTATCGCTTCATGGGCGACAATCACCTCTTCTTCTGGTTGCTAACTAACCGTATGGCGCCGCCTGCGGTGTTCGCGCTGCCCTTTTTCCAACTGTATTCGAGCGTGAACCTGTTCGACACGCATATCGCGGTTGCACTGGCGCATTGCCTTTTCAACGTGCCGCTTGCGGTGTGGATCCTCGAAGGCTTCATGCGCGGCGTTACTCGCGAAATCGACGAGACGGCATTCATCGATGGCTACAGCTTCCCCCGTTTCTTCACGCGCATCTTCATACCCATGATTGCCCCTGGGATCGGGGTCGCGGCGTTCTTCTGTTTCATGTTCAGCTGGGTAGAACTGCTTCTGAGCCGCACTCTGACAAGCGTAGATGCAAAGCCGATAACCGCGACAATGACGCGCACAGTTTCAGCATCAGGGCTCGACTGGGGCGTGCTCGCAGCGGCGGGCGTTTTGACGATCATACCGGGAGCGATCGTGATCTATTTCGTGCGCGGATACATCGCCAAGGGTTTTGCCCTTGGCAGGGTTTAAGATGCGAGGAGCCTGATCATGGACTGGATGGCTTGGACTTGGCCCACAGCGCTGTTCTTTGCAGCAATTGCGCTGACATTGACCGTCATGGCGATCTTGCAGGTTCGCTACCCGAGCACGCCGAGGACTGGCATTCTGGGTATCGAGACCGCCAGGGGCGATCGGTTGTTCATTAGCTTGTTGGGTAGCGCATTCATCAACCTTGCCTGGATCGGGCTTTTGGACTTGCCGCAATATTGGGCAATCATCTTATCTGCCCTATTTGCATTCTGCGTTTTCCGCTGGGTATGATGCAGGCGAGAGAGACATAGGGACGGGACTGATAACCTAATGAAAATTGCGATTGTTTTGGGCGTTAGCCTCGCGCTGGCGGCGTGTTCGGATGCTGCCGACAGCGATTTCGTGGTGCTGAGCGAGGCGGAGCGGCAGCAAGCAGCGAGCGACTTTCTCGACAATGAAATCGGCGAGATGTCCGCGCTTTCTCGAGAGGAGCAGCAGGCCGAGCTCGACTGGTTCATGGACGCGGCAACGCCGTATCAGGGGATGTCGATCTCGGTCGTGTCGGAAACGATCGCGACCCACGAATACGAAGCCAAGGTTCTCGCCCCGGCATTTTCTGCGATGACCGGCATCGACGTCACTCACGACCTGATCGGTGAGGGCGATGTGGTCGAAAAGCTACAGACCCAGATGCAGTCAGATGAGAACATCTACGACGCCTACGTTAACGATTCCGACCTTATCGGAACCCACTGGCGTTATCAGCAGGTACGCAATCTCACCGACTGGATGTCTGGCGAGGGCAGCGACGTCACCAGTCCAACGCTCGACCTTCCCGACTTCATCGGCACGGATTTCACCACTGGCCCCGACGGCAAATTGTACCAGCTGCCCGATCAGCAGTTCGCGAACCTTTATTGGTTCCGCTACGACTGGTTCACTGATCCGGAGATCAAGGCGGATTTCAAGGCAGCCTACGGTTACGACCTCGGTGTTCCGGTTAACTGGTCGGCTTACGAGGACATCGCAGAGTTCTTCACCGGCCGCGAAATCGACGGTCAGACGGTCTATGGCAGCATGGACTACGGCAAAAAGGACCCGTCGCTCGGCTGGCGCTTCACCGATGCCTGGATGTCGATGGCTGGTATGGGCTCGGTCGGAGAACCCAATGGCCTGCCGGTCGATGAATGGGGCATTCGCGTAAACGAGAATTCGCAGCCGGTCGGCTCCTGTGTCGTTCGCGGCGGGGCGACCAATTCGCCTGCAGCGGTCTATGCACTCGCCAAGTACTCAAAGTGGCTCAATGAATATTCGCCGCCGTCCGCGGCTGGGATGACCTTCTCCGAGGCTGGCCCTGTGCCCGCCCAGGGTGCGATTGCGCAGCAGATCTTCTGGTACACCACATTCACCGCCAACATGGTGGGCGAAGAAGCGTCGGCAGTCCTCTACGACGACGGCACTCCGCGATGGCGCATGGCACCCAGTCCGCACGGCGCGTATTGGGAAGAAGGGATGAAGGTCGGTTATCAGGACGCAGGTTCGTGGACCCTGATGAAGTCGACACCTGTCGACCGCGCCAAAGCGGCATGGCTCTATGCCCAGTTCGTCACGTCGAAGACTGTCGATGTGAAGAAGGCGCATGTCGGCCTCACCTTCATTCGCGAAAGCACGATCCAGCACGAAAGCTTTACCGAACGCGCACCAAAGCTGGGCGGTCTGGTCGAGTTCTACCGTTCGCCTGCGCGCACCCGCTGGTCGCCCACCGGAACCAATGTTCCGGACTATCCGCGCCTCGCACAGCTATGGTGGCAGAATATCGGCGACGCATCCTCAGGGACCAAGAGCCCGCAGGCCGCGCTCGATGCGCTGTGCGAACAGCAGGAGCGCGTACTCGAGCGTCTAGAACGCGCCGGGCTTCAGGGCGATCTCGGCCCCAAGCTCAACGAGGTTCGAAGTGCCGATTACTGGCTCAACCAGCCAGGGTCTCCGAAGGCAAAGCGTGCCAACGAAGACCCCGCGCCGATCACGATCGAATACGACGAGTTAATCCAGACCTGGCAGTAGTACGCGCTTTACAGGCCCAGGTCGCTTAGTCCCGGATGATCATCGGGGCGGCGGCCGAGTGGCCAGTGGAAGAGCCGCTCTTCTTCGCGAATTGGCTTTTCGTTGATGCTTGCGTGGCGCTCTTCCATCAGGCCGTCAGCGTCGAACTGCCAGTTCTCGTTGCCATAGGCGCGAAACCAGTTGCCGCTATCGTCGCGGTACTCATACGCATAACGAACCGCGATACGGTTTTTGTCGTGAGCCCAAAGTTCCTTGATGAGCCGGTAGTCCAGTTCGCGGGACCATTTGCGGGTGAGGAAGGCTTCAATCTCCTCGCGTCCCTGCGGAAACTCGGCGCGATTTCGCCAACGCGAATTTGGCGTATAGGCAAGCGCGACCTTGGCCGGGTCACGGCTATTCCAGCCATCTTCGGCAAGCCTCACTTTTTCTCGCGCAGTTTCGTCAGAGAATGGGGGCAGCGGGGGACGGGACATGTTCAGTTCTCCATTTCCGGGGAGTGGGCAAAGGCGACCGCGCAATCGCGGCATTCGGCTTTTCGTTCTGAGAGATTGACCTCTGCGAGGCGCCTCTGGCCGTCAGCCGGGTGGTCGATGATCGCGCTTTCGACACAGGCAATCATCCCGAGCGCGACGAACAGGGCGACCAGATATCGGCGCATCTCGCGCAGTTCGGGGTCGTCTTGAGTTTTCCGAGTTGCTTCGTCGAAAGCCACCGGGGGAATGAATCCGCCAGCAAGTTCTTCAGCTGCCGGCATGGGAATGAGGGACCAGTTCATAGCTCGATCTCCAGCCTGTCGACATCGCGATGAGGGACCGCAGAGCATGTGAGCACTTCGCCCTCGGCTATCTCTACGCTGGGCTTGTTGGTGTATGCGACCTTACCCTTGAGCAGCTTGACCGCGCACATTCCGCAAGTGCCTCGGCGGCAGCTGAACGGCGCTTCGATCCCGCGAGCTTCGGCGAGTTCAAGCAGGGTTCCGCCTTGAGGCTCCCAACGCGCTTCCTTGTTTGATCCGGCAAAGATCACCGGTACGCTCTCGGTTGCCGCGGCTACGACTTCGGTGACGACCACGCCTTCATCGGGGCGACGAATGAGCGAGGATGGACCAAATGCCTCGGCGTGAATTCGGGCATCCGAGACGTCCATGTCGCGAAGGCCGTCATACACTCCCTGCATAAAGCCAGGCGGGCCGCACATGTAGAAATCGTAGTCACCGAAGGGCAGGAACCGGCCAAGATCGGCGGCGCTGAAGCGGCCGTGCCAGCTATAATCCTCTCCCTGCTTCTCGTCGTCGCTAGGCGCGTCATGCACCGCGATGAACTTGACCGCGCCCGCAGCTTCGCGAACGAGTTCTCCGATCTCATCGTGAAAGGCGCGCAGGTCGCGGCTCTTGGCGGCGTGGACCAGCCATGTCGGGCGGGTCCCTCGCGTGCGTTTGCCCTCGAATACTATCTGGCGCAGCATCGAGAGCATCGGCGTGATACCCACGCCGGCGGCAACCAGTACGGCAGGACGTTTCACATCGCCCTCAATGAAAAAGTCTCCACCGGGACCGCGCGCTTCAATGACATCGCCTTCCTTCAGTGAATGGAGGTGCTCAGAAAAGAGCCCCTGCCGCTTCACGCTCAGACGGTAGGTTCCATCCGAGGGCGCAGACGAGAGTGTGTACGTCCGGGTGACCGGCGTGGCCGAACCGGGTATGTCTGCGCGAACCGGCAGATGTTGTCCCGCCTTGAAAGTCGAGATCCCGCCACCGTCCATGGGAACCAGGGTGAACGAAGAAATCTCTGCGGTCTCGCGCGTGATTGTCTCGATGCGAAATTCGCGCCAAGTCTTCGCAGCTTTCTGCGCCTCAATCCTCGCAGCGGTCTCTTCCCATGATCCTGTCATAAGCGAGTTGGGCGAAAAGGCATCAAGGGCACGCAGTTTCCAGCGGATCGGCAGTGCAGCCCGGCGACGTACGATGCGACGCGGAGTGAAATGCCAAATACGCTCGGCGCCCTGGAAATTGGCAATTTCCGGACCGTCGAACACGATTTGCGTGTCGCCTGTAATTTGGAGGACGTCGCCTGTTTCAAAGTCGGCAAAGATCAGTCCAGCGCGTGGATTGACGGTAAAATTGCCCAGCGTGTTGAAGTGAAGGTTTCCAGCAAAATCCGGGATCGTCATCCGGCCTTCACCATCAACCCTCACGAAGCCCGGTTTTCCCCCGCGGTGCGAGACGTCGACCTGACGTTCATCTTCCAGGTCGACGTAGGAAGCCACGAAGAAAGTGTCGGCGGCTGCGATCATGGTGCGGGCTTCATCGTCGAGAGAGGAAAGCTCCTCTGCCTCGCTTGTGAATTCGGCCTTTGGCCCACGGACGAATTCAAAGTCTCTGAGTTGGATGTACTGGGGGCAATTTCCGAAAGAATGCCCGACGCTCACTGCAAAACCGCTAGCGGTGGTCGAGTGGATCAGTCCATTCATCCGGTTGCGTCGGCGGGTTGAAAGCTCGATCCCGAGCATTCCGATTGCCTTGCCGTCCTTCAACCCGGCAGTAGCGGGGTCACTGCTGTCCGGTGCAAAATCGATGGTGAGTTCGCGCGGATCTGGGGAATGCATGAAACCCGGCTCGCCTGTGACCATCGAAGCCCAGACATCGCCGCTTTCATCAACAGAGCCGATCATCATGAAGGGGATCGAGTTGTAAAAATTGCGGTGCTGCTCGGGCATGTAGTCCCGGACCACCTGCGAACCATTCTTCGCCATACGCTCCGCAACACCGAGCCGCTCCTGCACGGCGACTTCGCCGGGATGCCAGGGGAACGCTTGTTGTGCCGTTGCATGCGCCATTCTTCGTACTCCGGTCGAGTGAGGGGAAGGGGTGCAGCCGGGGCGGGTGGGGGAGAGGAGAGGGCGGGTTCCCGCCCCGGCCGCGAGGGTGATCATGCGGCTTTGCGCAGGCCGATTTCAGTGGTCTGGAAGGGTACGAAGCCTTCGAGCTTCTCAATCCGATCAAGCCACGCGTTGACGCGGGTGTAGGCCGACAAATCGACGTTCCCTTCAGGAGCGTTGACGATGTAGCTGTAGAGCGCGACGTCAGCGATCGTCGGTTGGGCGCTGCCAGTGATCCAGTTGCGGCCTTCCAGCTCGCTATCGATCAGCTTGAGAATGGCGTGAGCCTTTGCGATCGTCTTTTCCGGATCGAAATCGGCGCCGAAGACGGTAATCAGGCGAGCAGCACCTGGCCCAGCTGCGAGTTCCCCCGCGGCGACCGAAAGCCAGCGCTGGACGCGGGCTGCAGCAGCGGGTGCTTCAGGAAGCCAGTCACTGCGGCCGAACTTCTTTGCGACATAGACAAGGATGGCGTTGGAGTCTGAGATCACGGTGTCACCGTCGACCAGCACAGGAACTTGGCCAAAGGGGTTGAGCGCCAGATACGGAGCCGACTTGTGCTCGCCATTGGCAAGATCGACATCGACGATCTCGGCCTCGACGTTAAGGAGCGACAGGAAGAGCCGGGCGCGGTGAGCGTGGCCAGAGAGCGGGAAGTGGTAGAGTTTCATTACATTCGCCTTTCGAGATGTCGTCCTGGGGAGGAGTTGACTGTGGGTCGGTGCGTCCGACGGATTTCGGTCTAGGCAATTGCGTTTGACGTTAGAATGCGGCAAATATTCAAGTCAGTATTTCGAATTATGAAATAATCTACGTTGGAGCGGCACCATCGATAAAGTTCACGCTATGAAGGTCTTTCTCGAGGTGGCGCGCAGGCAAAGCTTTGCCGCTGCCGGACGGGAAATGAACGCCAGCCCTGCGACCGTCACGCGGACCGTGGCTGCGCTTGAGGAAATGATCGGTGCTGACTTGTTCGTGCGAACCACGCGTACGGTGCGCCTGACCGAAGCGGGCGAAAGATATGCTCCGGAATGTGAACGCATTCTCGCCGAGATTGACGCTGCAGACGCGCTAGCTGCCGGTGTCCAGGCGCAACCGGTCGGTTTGCTTACGATCACCGCCCCTGTCCTTTTTGGCCGATTGTATGTTGCTCCGATCGTGACAGAGTTTTGCGACCTCTATCCTGATGTGAGTGTGCAACTCGTCTTTCTCGACCGGGTGACCAACATGGTGGATGAGGGCTTTGATATCGCACTGCGCATCGGGCACTTACGAGATTCTTCGCTTAAAGCCGCACGAGTGGGACATGTAAGACGGGTGGTAACCGGATCGGCCGATTATCTCAGGCGCAACGGCGTGCCGCAGTCTCCGCAAGACCTAAAGTCACACAAGATTATTGCTGTCTCGAGCGGGTTCTCAGGCGTCGACTGGCGCTTTGGCAAGGACGAGAAAGCCGTCATCAGGGTGCACCCACAGATCCTTTGCAACAACAATGCAGCGGCCATTGGAATGGCGGCGGAGGGGTGGGGCCTGACGCGCGTCCTGTCATATCAGGTCGGACCTGAAGTAAACGCCGGTCGACTGCGGCTGGTGCTGGAGGATTATGAAGAGGCCTCGCTTCCCGTTCATATCGTCCACGGAGGGACACGCAGCACGGCTGCAAAGGTCAGGGCATTTGTCGACTTCGCGGTCGAGCGACTGCGAGCCAACCCCATTTTTGCGTCTGCCGATTAAGCCCTGAAGTGCCGCCTTTATTCGTGGCGCAGAGCGTCGATTGGGTCGAGCTGTGATGCTCGGCGTGCGGGATAGTAGCCAAAGACGATCCCCATTCCTGAAGCAAACAGGAAGCTGAAGATGTTGATCATCGGATCGAACACGAAGGGCACGTCAATGACGCCTGCCAGCGACACAGAAGCGAAGAAGGCGAGCAAAAGACCGACCAATCCGCCAAACGCACAAAGAACCACCGCTTCGGTCAGGAATTGTAACCGGACTTCTCTCGCCAGCGCACCAATGGCAAGTCTGATCCCTATCTCCCGAGTTCGCTCTGTGACCGAGACCAGCATGATGTTCATGATGCCGATACCTCCGACCAAGAGGCTGATTGAAGCGATGACGGCAACCATCGCCGTCAGCGCCCCTGTCACGGAGCTAAGTGCGTCATTCACTTGTGCTGTGTCGATGATGTTGAAGTCGTTGGGCGCGTCGCCTTGCAGCACGCGGCGTTCGCGCAGCAGGTCGATCAGCGAATCCTGAATTACAGTGGCCGAGTAAGCCGCGTTATATTTCAGGACGAAATAGTCGATATTGTCGCTGCCTCGGAACCGTCGCTGAACTGTTTTCAGCGGCATGAACACCGTGTCATCGTCGTCCGCCCCGCCGCCGCCCTGGCCGCGTTCCTCGAGAACGCCGATGACGGTACAGGGCACATCGCCGAGCCTCATTTCCTCGCCAATCGGGCTCACGTCAGGGAGGAAAATGGCCTCGCGAACCTTAGGGCCAAGCAGGCAGACGTTTTGCCCGGAAGCTTCCTCGTCGCTGGTGAAGGGACGTCCTTCGACCACTTCGATCGCCTGAGCCTCGAGGAAGTTCGTATCCGCACCCGTGACGCGCGTGTCCCAGTCCTGTCCGTTGTAGAATGCGGTCGCGCTTGCGCCGACATTGGCGGCGGCAACTTCGACACCTGCAATCTGCTGCTCGACAGCTTCGACGTCGTCGAGATCGAACTGGCGAACCGGGCCATTGTCCACGCGTACCGGGAAGACGATGAAGTTTGACGATCCGAGCGAGGAGATTTCGTCTTGCACCGATGCGGTCACGCCGTTGCCGAGCGTGACCATCGTCACAACCGCTGCAACGCCGATGATGATGCCGAGGGTCGTTAAGATCGAGCGCATGAGGTGACGCCTGATCTCGCGAAGGGCCAGAAGGAAGGTTGCACCGAGCATCAGGCATCTCCTCCCTGAGCTTCAAGGCTGCGAGTGCCCCGTTCAGTGCGTTCCACTAGGCCGTCACGGAAGTGAATGACTGTCTTTGCGAAGGCGGCCATTTCCTCTTCATGCGTCACCATGATCACGGTGATGCCGCCCGCGTTGAGCTCGCGCATCAGCTCCATGATCTCGATCGAGCGTTCTGTATCGAGGTTGCCGGTCGGTTCGTCGGCGAGCAGCACGTCGGGATCGGAGACAAGCGCCCGCGCAATCGCGACACGCTGTTGCTGGCCGCCCGAAAGCTCCGCCGGGGTGTGCGATGCCCATGGTGCAAGACCAACTTGATCAAGCGCATGCATGGCAGCATCGCGGCGGACAGACTTCTTTTCGCCGCGATAGAGCAGGGGAAGCTCGACATTCTCCAGAGCGGTCGTGCGCGAGAGCAAATTGAAGCCCTGAAACACGAAGCCGAGATACTTCCGCCTGAGCAGGCTGCGCTGATCGCGGTCCATCTTCTGCACTTCGACGCCGCGAAAACGGAAGATTCCTTCGGTAGGAACATCGAGGCAACCGAGGATGTTCATTGTCGTCGACTTGCCCGAACCCGATGGGCCCATGATCGCGACGAACTGGCCGCGATCAATGGTGAGGTCCACTCCCTTGAGCGCCTTGAACGCGGCGGGCCCGTTGCCGAAGACTTTGGTAATGCCTTCAAGTTCAATGAGCGGCACTTCGCTCATCCGGCTTGTGCCTCCACTCCGGTGACGACTTTCGTACCCGCCTCAAGTTCATCCGACTGCACGGCGGTCGTCCGACCGTCGCTTCGCCCGGTGATGACTTCGACTGCCTTGAGAGTGCCGTCATCCTGAAGCACTTGGACAGTCTGCCTGCTGCCCACACCAATGGTCGCTTGCTGGTCTTCGCGCTCAAGCCCGACGCTGACATTGAGCACACCGCCGCCTTCGTCTTCGTTCTGTTGGCCCGGTCGAAAGCGCAGTGCGGCGTTCGGCACGAGTTTGACGCTCCCGGTGGTGTCGGTTGCGATCGTTGCGGTTGCGGTCATGCCGGGTCGCAAGAGGCCTTCAGGATTCTGCACGCTGAGCCGCGCCTCGTAGTTGACAACCGAGGCCCCCGCCGCGGCAGCAGCGCCGCCCGCCTGTTCGTTGACCGTGTTGCCTGAAGCAAGGTCCACCCGGTCCAGCGTCGCAGGGAACCGCCGGCCCGGATAAGCGTCCACGGTAAAGGTTGCATCCTGACCCGCTTCTACCTGGCCGACATCCGCCTCGTCGATGGATACGCGAAGCTGCATCGCGGCAAGGTCCTCGGCGATCACGAACAGGGTCACCGTGTTGAACGCGGCAACGACGGTCTGTCCAACCTCGATCTGACGAGCGAGCACCACGCCCGTCACCGGCGCGCGGATCACGGCGCGAGATCGGGTGGTAAGGTTCGCTCTCAGCGTTGCCTCGGCTGCCTGAATGTTGGCGCGTGCTGACGATACAGCCGCTTCGTCGCGGGCCGCGGCTGCTTCGGCTTGGTCGAGTTCGATCAGGGACGGCACGCGCCCCCCCGAAAGCTCGCGCACTTCGCGAAAGCGAACGAGCTGCGCATTGGTTGCTTCGAGCGAGGCCTGTGCCTGGACGAGGCTTGCACGCGCTGCGTTAAGATTGGCGCGCGACTGCGCGATCTGCTGGTCGATGATCTCGGTATTGATGATCGCGATGACCTGGCCGCGCGTTACGCGATCGTTGACGTCGACGAGCACCTGATCGACAGGGCCGGTCACTTCTGAGCCAACCGTCACCTGGTTCGTCGGACGCAGATTGCCGGTCGCCGTGACGGTGAGTTCGAGAGAGCCTTCGGTCACTTCCTCGGTGATGTAGGTAACCTCCCCATCGCCGCTCGAACACCGCGATATCGCAAAGATCAGGATCAGGATGATCAAGGCCGGAAGCCAATACTTCATCCAGCGCCGCCAGCGCGGGCGCTCCTTCACGCCAAGGAATTCATCGACGTTCGTGCCGTCATCCGTCTGGGGCGTGTCCGCCGTCTCGCTCATTGCCCGTTATCCCTGTCTTGCGAATTCTGTTCGGATGGCGATCGCCACCCGCCGCCCATGGCCCGCGCCAATTGCACAAAGGCAATCGCCCGCGCAGCTTCGGCTGAAATTTGAGAAGTCTCGGCGCTGAGCAGCGCGCTCTCTACATTGAGCAGCACCTGAAAATCGATCAGCCCTGCCTGATACTGGCTTCGTCCGAGAATGGCTGCATTGCGAGCGCCGTCGCTCGCTTCGACCAGCGCAATCACGCGTTCATTGCTTGTATCAAGGTCGACCGATGCTGTTTCGACGTCTTCGAGCGCGGTTAGGATCGACTGGCGCCACGCAGCGAGCGATCCGTCAGCTATCGCCCGCGAAGCGTCGACTCTGGCTCGGGCTGCTCCGCCATCGAAAAGAAGTTGCGATAAGCTGGCGAATACGTTGCCGGTAATGACATCGAACAGATCGTCTATTCCGAACGAGGAAGTGCCAACCGTGCCGGTGAGGCGAGCGATCGGGTAGAGTTGTGTCCTCGCGATACCGATCCTTTCAAAGTCGCCGACGAGCCGCGCTTCGGCAGCGCTGACATCTGGTCGCATTCGAAGGATGTCGGCCGGCGCGTTGACGGCGTTCGCGAGCGGAGGTGAGGGGACGTCACGCGGATCTGCAAGCAAGCGGGCGTAGACCTCGCCAGGCGGATCTCCGATGAGCGTCGAAATGGCGTTGGCTGCGGCAACCAGATCACCTTCGAGCAGCGGTATGGTAGCGGCCGTTTGCGCGCGTTGTGTTCGCGCCTGTTCAACGTCGAGGCTCGACACGAGCCCGGCCTGATTGCGCCACCTCGCGATCTGCAGGTTGTCGTCCTGGTTGGCAAGCGACTGACGGGCAAACTCAAGCTGAGCGGCGACAGAACGCGCTGTGATGGTCTGGATCGCGACTGTTGCAACCACGATCCGTTCCAGATCGGCTGCGTTAAAGCCTGCTGCGGCAAGATCGGCGCGCGAAGCATCGATGGAAGAACTGATCCTGCCAAACAGGTCGAGCTCCCATGCAAGATCGGCACTGAGCGAGAATTGGAATTCATCGCGAGAGAAATCGCCGAAGTCTCTTCCGACACCACCGCCTGCCGATGCTGAGGGCAAGCGCGCTGCCCGTGCCTCTCGCAGCCCAGCCTCAGCTGCACGCAGCTGGGCGAGGGACTGAGCGATGTCGTAGTTTTGAGTGCGGGCCTGAGTGACAAATTCGTCGATCAGCGGATCGTTCAAAAGCGCCCAGTATTCGCCCAGCTCGATCGCTTGGCCTTCTTGCGAGGCAAACGTCCAGCGTTCGGGCAAAGGAATGGTTTCCTGCAGCGTTGGTGGCTGGGCCGTGCCGGGAAGCGAGCAGCCCTGCAAAAGCGCCAACGCAAGGATTGCGGGCGCCGCAGCGACAGCTGCGAACCTTCTTTCCCGAGTTTTCTGCATTCGACCCCCTGATGCAGTGTTGCGACGCGGCTAACGATCACGCTTTTCAGGCATTTGGCAAGCCTTGCACATCGACGCTTGCCGAGAATGTGCACACGTTCATCGACGAATGGCGATTTCTGTCTGAACCACTACGGGCAGTCAGTCTTCCGCGTTGCGTTTCGAAGCGCCAATTCCGCGTTCCAGTATGGATCGAGCAGCCATCGCAACGCTCTCGCTGCTTTTCTCGTCAGACCAGACCGCAAATCGCAAGCCGAGGAAGACGTTCATTCCCATCAGCGCCCAAGCATGCGCTTCTTCGATGTCCTCGCGCATCTCTCCCATCGCCGCACCTTCGCGCAGACGCGACAGAATTCGTCGTGCGGTCCCTTCGTAGTGAGCGCGATAGGCTTGCGGGTCGACGAACTCGGATTCGTCGATGATCCGGTAAATTTCCTTGTGCTCGCGCGCGAAGTCCAGAAAACTTGAGAGCGCAGCTTGCTCGATGTCAAAAGCGTTGAACTGACCCCCGGCCTTGAGCTCGTCGACAGATTTCCCAGCCGACACTTTCACCTGGCTACTCAGGTGCTGGACGAGCGCCTGAAACAGCGCCTCCTTGCTGTCGAAGTATGTGTAGAACGAGCCAAGCGCGACACCTGCACGGCGAGTAATCGAACTTACCGATGCTTCGTGGAATCCCTTTTCGCCAAATTCCTCTGCCGATGCGTCGAGCAACTTGCGCAGTGTCTTGCGGCCGCGTTCCGTCCGCGGCGTCTTGGCGCCCGGTGCGTCGCTCAATTCGGTTGGTGTGTCGACCATACTTCCCCTCTGCTTGCGTGGATTAGGGGTAAGCGAGTGCATTCGCAAGAGAAGAACTTGAAAGGTGGTTCAACTTTCAGTAATGACCATCGCGAGAGGATTCTTGGGAGGAAAATTCAATGACCATTCGTTCGGTTATCACTCGCGCTGCACTTTTGTCCGGGAGCGCCGGCATAGCGCTCATTGCAGCTCCTGCGACAGCACAGACGACAAGCGCGGATGACGATGCAGGCGAAAGTGTCGGACAGGCTGGCGGCAATCAGATCGTCGTGACCGCCCGCCGCCGTGAAGAGCGTCTGCTGGACGTTCCGCTTTCGGTGACAGCGCTATCTGGCGAGCAACTTGAGCAACGCGGCATCCAGGAGCTGACGCAGGTTGCGCAGGAAATCCCCAATATCACGCTTGAGGTAAGCCGCGGGACAAACACCACGCTCACCGCTTTCATCCGCGGCGTGGGTCAGCAGGACCCGGTCGCAGGCTTTGAGGCAGGCGTTGGTCTTTACATCGATGACGTGTACCTGAACCGCCCTCAAGCGGCTGTGCTCGACGTTTACGATGTGGAGCGGATTGAAGTCCTGCGCGGACCCCAGGGAACTTTGTATGGCCGCAACACAATCGGCGGCGCGATCAAGTACGTGACCGCCAGCCTTCCCGACGAGACCAGCGTCACCGTGCGCGGCACTTACGGTTCTTATGATCAAGCCGATCTGATCGTCTCTGCCTCGACGCCCATCACTCCGAACCTCAAGATCGGGGCAAGCGGTGCTCGGCTTTCGCGCGGCGGGTTCGGCGACAACCTCACGCTCGGGACTGAGAACTACAACAAGGACATCTGGGCAGCGCGCGGAACTATCGAGTTCGACAATGGCCCGGTCTTTGTTCGCCTTTCCGGCGACTACGTGAAGGATAACAGCGAGGCACGCCAGGGCAGTCGCTTGATACCCGGCCTGTTTTCAGGAGCGCCCGTGCTCGACGATGTGTTCGACACAAGGGCAGGGCTGAATGTCGTTGATCAGGAAGTTGAGGCCTATGGCGGCGCGCTCAACATCGCGATTGAGCTGTCGGACACGATCACGCTCAAGTCGATCACTGGCTATCGCGAGGACAGCTCAACGACCCCTATCGACTTCGACAGTCTGCCCGCCGCCGACCTCGACGTCCCGGCCATCTATGAAAACGACCAGTTCAGTCAGGAGCTGCAGCTTCTTTATGAAGGCGATCGTCTGTCGGGCGTTTTCGGTGCCTATTACCTGAATGCGAGCGCTTTTACCGCGTTCGATGTGGCGCTATTCACGACCGGGGACCTGATCGGTCTGCCGGGCCTCAACGCTCAGACACTGGGTGATGTGGACACCGAAACATACAGCTTCTTCGGCGATTTCACCTATGACCTGACCGACACAATCAGCGTTTCGTTGGGTGGCCGCTACACCAACGACAAGCGCACAAGCCGTGTGTTGCGCACGACCTTTATCGGTGGGTTCTCGGACCTGTTCATCCTTAACAGCCCAGCGGTCGCGATTGCGACGACGAGCGATTTTCAGGGCAGCGAAACCTTCGAGGACTTCAACCCGCGCGCTTCGATCAGCTGGCAGCCGACGCCTGATCACAATATCTACTTCACCTATTCGCAAGGGTTCAAAGGCGGCGGCTTCGATCCGCGCGGACAGACGACCGCTGCGCCTGACCTTGATGGCGATGGCGACATCGATTTCGATGACCAGTTCGAATTCCTGCGTTTCGCACCCGAAACCGTCGACAGCTACGAGCTAGGCTGGAAGGCCTCGCTGCTCGACAACCGTCTGAATGTAAGCCTTGCTGCATTCATCGGCGACTATAACGATGTCCAGATACCGGGCTCGGTCGGTCTCGACACGAATGGCGACGGCATCAACGACAGCTTTATCGGCATCACGTCGAACGCAGCAAGCGCTGACGTCAACGGTTTCGAGTTCGAAGGCAACGCGCTTGTGGGTGAAGACTTCGCCGGCGACGGCAGCCGATTCAGCGTCAACTGGTCGCTTGGCT
Source organism: Erythrobacter sp. S158 (assembly GCF_057364915.1). Taxonomy (NCBI): domain Bacteria; kingdom Pseudomonadati; phylum Pseudomonadota; class Alphaproteobacteria; order Sphingomonadales; family Erythrobacteraceae; genus Erythrobacter; species Erythrobacter sp. S158. The sequence goes on from NZ_CP200279.1 coordinate 626,817, forward strand.
ATCTCGATGCCAGCTTCAACACCTTCATTGATGCTTTCGGCAATGACGTCGCTGATCAGCGGGTTTTCCAGAACACGCCTGACGTGACTGCGCATATGGGTTTCGTGCTCGGCATTTCGGCAGCGGAAGGGATGATCGATTTCCTCGGCAGCGCGTCGCTACGCTCAGATGCCAGCCAGTTCGAAACGCCCAACCCGTTCCTCGATCAGGATGGCTTCGTGTTGGTTGATGCGAGTATCGTATACACCGACGATTCCGATCGCTTCTCGATCGGCGTACACGGCAAGAACCTGCTCGATAAGGAGTATATCGTCGCAGGCTACAACTTCGTCGCAGGCGGCACGCCTCCGGGCACTCCGTTCGTACCGACGCTCGGCCTGGAAGGCACATTGACCGGCTTCTACGGCGATCCGAGGCGTGTCTTTGTCACCGGAGAAATCCGCTTCTGATCGGGCGAAGTCGGTGAAGCCGATGACCCCATACCAAGCCGTCGAGTATTCCAGCGCGGATGGTCGCTTGAGGCTGTTCGCGCGGGATTACCCGGCCCGTCAGGCAAGCGATGCAGCGCCGCTCCTGATGATGCATGGTCTCACTCGCAACAGCGCTGATTTCGAGCCGCTCATCAAACATCTCGATTGGCAGGGGCGAATGATAGTCCCTGACCAACGAGGAAGGGGGCGCTCGCAATATGATGAGGACCCCGCCAACTACCGTCCCGATATCTATGTCGAGGACATGTGGCGGCTGCTCGATCATCTCGGCATCGAACGCGTTGTTTGCATCGGAACATCCATGGGCGGCCTCATGTCGATGATGATGGGGGCGCAAAGGTCCGACGCGGTCACGGGCATCGCGCTTAACGACATCGGCCCGTCCGTCAGTGAGGAAGGCCTTGATCGCATTCGCTCTTACGTTGGGCCGTCGGGTCCGATGGATGGCTGGGATGAAGCCGCAAGGCGCTGTAAGCAGATCAACCAGGACGCGCTCGACGGTTTCGACCATGCGGACTGGGTCGCCTTCGCTCGGCGGACATGCGAGGAATTGCCCGATGGCTCAGTCCGCTTCGCTTACGATCCGGGCATCGCGGCTGGCATGGCTGTTGAAGACACGAACGCCGTCCCGCCGGATCTTTGGCAGATGTGGGAGGCGCTGCGAGACAAGCCGGTCCTTACGATCCGCGGCGCGAAGAGCGACATCCTGACTGCGGAGACAGTGGCAGAGATGGGCCTGCGCCATCCCGATAGGTTTTCTTCAGTCGAGATCGCGGGACGCGGCCATGCGCCCTTGCTTGATGAGCCGGAAGCTGTATCGGCCATCGCCCGCTTCCTTGACGAGACTTGCAAATGACCGACGTCGCAACGGCCAGGGCCGATCCGCATCGCAACTCGGTGCTGTTCATGCTCCTGGTGGTTTACATCTTCAATTTCGTAGACCGCCAGATACTGTCGATCCTCGCGACCCCGATACAAGCGGACTTAGAGTTGAGCGACGGGGAGATGGGCCTGCTGGGTGGTCTTGCCTTTGCGCTTCTATACTCGACGATGGCAGTACCGCTCGCAGCGCTGGCAGACCGTACGAGCCGGTCGTGGGTCATCACGGTTTCGCTCGCCGCATGGAGCGGTTTTACAGCGCTATGCGGGCTCGCGCAAAATTTCTGGCACATCTTTCTTGCGCGGCTCGGCGTAGGGATTGGAGAGGCAGGCGGGGTTGCGCCATCCTATGCGTTGATTGGCGACTATTTCCCGAGCGAGAGGCGAGCGACTGCGCTCTCAGTCTATTCGCTCGGCATACCTATCGGCTCCGGGCTTGGCGTCCTGATGGGCGGCTATATCGCGGCCACGGTCGATTGGCGCACGGCATTTTTTGTTGTTGGCCTCGCGGGCGTCCTCATCGCCCCACTCTTCAAATTCTTGGTGCGCGATAAGACGAAGAACGTGGAAGTGCCCGATGCGTCAGGCGAAATGCCCCAGCAGCCTACGCTCAGGGAGACGGCTGGCATCCTCGCGAAGAAGCCGTCCTTCTGGCTCCTTTCCTTCGGTGCGGCGTCTTCTTCGATGCTCGGCTATGGCATCGCTTTCTGGCTGCCGAGCCTTTTGATCCGCAGCTTCGGTTTCGATCTTGTGCAATCCTCGCAATTCTATGGAGCCTTGCTGCTGATCGGCGGCGTAGCGGGCGTGCTTGCCGGGGGTATGCTGGCGGACAGGCTCGGCGGGCGTGATCGTGCATACTATGCCTGGTTGCCAGCGATTGCCTTCTTTCTTGGCGCACCTCTTTTTGGCGCCGGAATTTTGAGCAGCGAAGCGCAGCTTGCTTTCTTCCTGTTCCTTCTCCCGCAAGCCCTATCCTATGTCTGGCTGGGTCCGGTCCTTTCGGCGATCCAGCATCTGGTCGTTCCGTCAGCGCGTTCGACCGCTTCGGCCCTGTTCCTGCTGATCAACAACCTCATTGGCCTTGGCGGCGGTATCTACGCGCTGGGCGCCTTGTCGGACTTCCTTGCGCCGACTTATGGAGACGAGGCTTTGCGCTTTTCGATGCTCTATGCGCTTGGTCTCTATGGTGTCGCAGGGGTCCTGATGGCGTTCGCCGGTCCAGCGCTACGCCGCGACTGGGTGGCCGAGTAACAGCGCAAAGCTGCGTTTCATGGCCAAATTCGGCCATCTCCGATCCTGATCCTAAGCCGTTAAGCCACCGCCTAACAGCCTTTGTCATGGTCATGACAAGGACTGTGTGTGGCCCGCATCACTCCCCGGTTCCATTGACGCTTGGCAGTCAATCAATGGGGAGTTTCAACGATGAAAAATGCAGTTTCGGGCCTCGCAGTCGCAGCGGTCATGACGGCTTTCGCCATGCCGGCGCCAGCGATGGCGGACGATGAGGAGTTGCAGCTGGTGAATTGCGAAGAGAGCCTCGGCACGATCGCGGTTGTCGATGGCGATACACAGGGTTGGGCCGATTTCAGCCTTGGTTCGCCGCGCGAACTAATCAACACGCTCGCTGTCGAATCCGGATGCTTCACTCCGCACAGCGCCGCGTCGGGCGTCCCGGCAGACTTCCTGATGAACGTTGTGGCTGGCACCACCGAGGAGGTCGACCAGTCGATTGAACTCGCCAAAACCGCTGCTGTCGAAGGGCTGGTGCGTTCGGGCGCAGCAGCTTCGGTCATGTCGCGTGTTCCGGGTGCAGGCGCAATGCTTGGCATGTTCGGCGGCCTTGGCGGGCGCAGCCAGCGCCTCGCCGCCGGGATCAAGCTTCTCTCTCCCGCAACAGGTCAGACTATTGTCACCGGATCGGGCGAAGTGCGCCGTACCTCGCTCAGCTTCCGCCGCAACTCAACGTGGGGCACGCGGGCGGACGAAATCGGTTATCGCAGCAGCGGCAAGGGCAAGAAACTGGTCGAAGCCTTCGTCATCGCTTTCAATCAGGTGGTGGCACAGGATGCGACTATCACCTCAATCCCAAAAATGAGCGCAGCCGCAGCCGAAGAGCCGAAGGTGGCAACAGTGGCAGTGGCAACTTCCATGATGGCAATGCCGACGGATGATGCCGAAGTCGTGCGTGGCCTCATGGAAGGCACGACTCTTTCGCCGACCGGCAAGCGCGAAGGCCTGTTTATCGAAGTCGAGGACAATTTCGGCACCAAGGGTTGGGTCTCCGTCGAAGCGCTCAACTAAAGAGGCAAGGGGCAAGGCGGGAGGGCGCGCCAGCGTTTCTTCCGCCTTTTGCGTCAAACGCTTGCAGGGGCAATACAGGCATGGCAGCTTTTGATCCTCAGGGGCATGCGCTGGCGGGCGCAAACAGCCAGGGTGGGGGAATGGACAGGACGCCGCTTCGGATACTTTATGTAGAGGACGATGCGCGCTCGGCTGCCGCGGTAAGCGAGCTTGCCGAACAGAGCGGCGATGTGATCGTCTGGGAAGAGCAGGGGAGCAAAGCCCTGCTTCGTGCAGGCATGGAAGCGTTCGACGTCATCATCCTCGACCGCATGCTCGACGATATCGACGGTCTGACCATCACCAAAAGGCTGCGCGAAAGTGGGATCGGAACGCCGATCCTGATCCTGTCGGCTCTGGGCAGAAGTGCGGACCGGACCGACGGGCTCGATGCGGGTGCGGACGATTACATGGCAAAGCCGTTCGAGCCCGAAGAATTGATGGCGCGTCTGCGCGCCCTGCATCGCCGATCCCATGGGCGCGAGCACAGCGCGGTCATCATCTACGGTGCCTTCGAGTGCCACCTCAAGGCACGCACTGCTTTTCGCAATAACCGCCATCTTGCTCTCAGCCCGAAAGAGTTCGAGCTGTTCCGATATTTCATGGAGAATGCCGGAGAGACTGTCACGCGCGAGATGCTGTTGCGCGACGTTTGGAAAATGGACTTCGATCCGCAGACCAATGTGGTCGATGTCAACATCGGGCGGTTGAGGCGCAAGCTCGAAGAAGGCTTCGACGCGCCCGCACTCGAAACGATCTGGGGATCGGGTTACCGCATCCTCGACGGGAGGTAGGCATCGAGGCGCGCCGCTCGATATTCTCGCGCCTTGTTCTGGCCGCGATAGGTCTCTCTTTGGCGCTTGTGCTGGCGCTTTGGTTCATCACACACCAGACGGTGCTCTCAACCTTGAACGAGGGCGCTGAAAGCGAGGTCGATGTCGATATTGCCGGGCTGGTCGACATCTATGCGACGAGCGGTCAGGGCGAGCTCGAACGCCGGATCGCCGACCGGATCGCGCTGACGCCATCGGAGGGCAGCACGCCGCATTATCTCCTCGCTGACAACGCGGGGAACGTCATCGCAGGCGATATTGCAAGCTGGCCGGGTTTGGATGCTCGGGTTTCTGAAGCTGGCGTGATTGCGATCGGAGAACAGTCCGAGGCGTTTGCGCGAGCGGTTCAGCTTGGCCCCGATCTGCGGCTGCTCGTGGCGCGGCGGATTGATGGTAATGATGCCGTGCTTCGCAATGTCACGCTCGCTTTCGCGTTCGCCGGGACCTTCTTCGTGGTGCTTGTCGCACTTCTTGGAAGGCTCGCCGCGCTCAAACTCCAGCGACGCATTGGCCAAATCAACTCCGCCTTCCGTGACCCCGAAGCCGAAAGCGAATTGGAGCAGCGGATCGAAGGCGATGAGATCGACGAGCTTGCGAGCCATTCTGCAAAGGCATTGCGGCGTCAGCGAAACCTTATGGAAGCATACAAGGAAACCTCGGAACAGCTTGCACACGAGATGCGCACACCCCTCTCACATCTCGACAACCGCCTCCTGAAGGCGCTGCAATCCGGGCCTGAGCCGAAGGTTGGTGAACGGCTGGTTGAAGCACGGGCCGAGATCAAGCGGCTCGTGCAAACGCTGGAGTCGCTTCTCGACATTGCGTTCAGCAAGACGCGCCGCGGAGATGCAGCTGGCCTCGAACCTGTCGACCTTAGTGCGCTGATCTCGCGCATTTGCGACCTCTATTCAGGCAGTGCGGAAGAGACAGGACATGAGCTGGTCTGCGAAGTAGAGCCGGGCGTGGTGATCGACGGTGAGGAGCACCAACTTGGTCGTCTTGTGACCAACCTGCTCGATAATGCGTTGAAATATGTGCCCGCCGGTGGGCGCATCGAGGTGATCCTCTTTCAAGGGCCAGAGCTGGTCATTCGAGATGACGGCCCGGGCATAGCGCCATCCGACCGCTTGCGGATATTCGAGCGTTTCTATCGGGGGAGAGCGAGCATGAACGAGACGCATGGAAGCGGCTTGGGATTGGCGCTCGCGCAGGCGATTGCCGAGCGGCATGGGCTAAGCCTGACGCTCGACGACACTGACAAGGGAGCCAGTTTCCGCCTTAGCTGAGGCCATTCTTTGGCGTCGTATCCATACAAGAGGTTAGTTTGAGTAAGCAGTAAACAATTCATGGGGATTTGGGAGAACGGACATGGCAAGATCATTGTTAATCCTCGCGATTCTCGCGGCAGCAGCCTGCGTTCCTGCTCAACGTGCGTCAGGAAATGCTGCGGCCCAGGCAAACGGACCAGATTCCGTCGAACCACGAGCCACCAAAATCGCCCGTTCTCTTGCTGAGGCCGAAGCCGCTTACACCAGCGGGGAACAGGCAAAACTTGCTTCACTCGTCGGATCGCTGCGAGCAAGCGGGCTCGCCAAGCACGCGGAAGCTGAGGACGACGCACTTGCCACATGGTCGGATGCAACCGGCGCTGAAGCGGTCCCTTATCGAGGGCGGTTGCTCGGCCCGGCCTATGTTCGCGGCGAGCTTGCCGCAGGAGAAGTCTGGCGCAGCGCCCAGACCTTCAAATCGGGCGTGCCAAGTACTCTCGCGGTCTCTCACGAAGGATCGGGCCCGGTGCGGATGAAAGTGCGCGATCAAAGCGCTCGCGCCATCTGCGACCCGGGAAGAGTTACCAAGCCAGCCTGCCGGTTCACCCCGATGTACACCCAGCGCTACGAGATTGAGCTCGTGAACGAAGGAACGGGCCGTGCCGTCTATTTCCTCGTTTTTGACTAAGGGTTTTTTCGCAGCGACGAGCTTGCTGCTGGCCAGCCCGGCAGCCGCGCAATATTTCGACGTCTACGGTGAGGCAAACCGCACTTTGCCAGCGGCGCAAGCGGCATTTGATGCGATGCCCGAAAATGCGAGCATGCAGCTTCGTGCCGAGCGGGTGTCCGACCTCATCATGGGCCTGATCGGGAAGGCCAAGTACAAGGAAGCCTACGAGCTTTTTCTGGCAAACCAGTCGCTGGCGCTTCATCCCGATGCCCGGATGGCTGCGATTGGTCATGGCCTGGTTGCCTTTACCAAGGACGAGGCTCTCGCTGCACAGTACATCGAGACACTGGAGCAATTCGCCCAAACGGAAAGTTGCGCGCCATGCTATGCGCGGACCTTCGCAGCGCACCACCTTGCTCGCTATTTCTTCAACGTTGAAGACGATCTTGCGAAATCGATCCGATGGCACAAGCGCGCACTGGACCTGTCGCGCGAGGATCTGGCGCCTGGCGATCCCGCGCGGGTGAACTTCGCCTATCAATATGCTGCCTATCTTCGCAACCAGGACCTCGAAGCGGCGGAACTCGCCACCCGCCAAACCGAGGCGCTCGCTCTGGAATTGCTTCCGCGCGACGATCACCTTGGTTGGCTTTACGTGTTTCTCAACAATGCGCTCGTGGCGCTCGACAAGGGGCGAATTGGCGAGGCGGCCGAGTTGTTTTCCAAGATCGCCGATATCGGGGTGAAGGAATGGGGTCCAAGCGATCCGCAACTCCTCGGCATATATCAGAACACCGCGATACTGCTATCACGTGTGGGGCGGACCGAACAGGCGGTAGAGGTGGCTCTTACAGCTGAGGCCAACCAAGCTTACTCCGACGAGCGCGAACTGGGATATCACCAGTCTCTGATCGCTCGGCTTCTGTTCGAAGATGCGCGCGGAGAAGAAGCGATATCCTATTATCGCCGGGCCTTGGACACCTACAATGCAGCCTCGGATGATGAAACGACCGTGGCCCGAACTCGATTGGACCTCGCCAACGCGTTGAGCGTCGCCGGTGAGCACGACGAGGCGATATCCTTGTCGCAGCGCGCGCTCGAGACTTACACAAAGCTGGACGCCATCAATCCGGATCGCCGCACCCGGCAGTCCACCGCCGCGTTGATCCATGCCCGGGCAGGCCATATTGCGAATGCTGGTGCCATCATGGGGGAGGTACTCGGCGCAAACGAGGACGCCCTGCTCGATATCTACAGCCGAGATCAGGAGCGTGCGGCGATTGCGTCCGATGGCAAGACGATCTTCCGGGATTCGACGCTTGTCGCACTGCTAAGTGCGGACGTTGAGCGCGCTTGGCGTAGCGCGCAGCTTGCAGTGATGAGCGATCTTCAGGCTAGCGCTGTTGCCTTGACCTATCCCGGCGACCCGGACGGTTTCACCGCGGCTTTGCAAAACGTTCGAACAGCGCGTGCGACCGAGGTCGCCGCGCGTGAAAGCCTAGCCGCTGGTGAAGGCTCAGCCAACGCGCTTGCCGATGCAAGCGACATACGAAAAGCGGCAGAACTGGCGCTTGAGACGCGGTATCCCGATTACGCGGAATTCTTGAGGCCACGGCCACTTTCCATCCAGCAAGCGCAAGCGATCTTGAGCGACGATGAGGCATATCTTGTTCCGCTAGTATTCTCCGATCGCGTGGTAACGATTGCAATCACGTCCGACGGGTTTGTCTGGGGCGAGTCTACCAGCGAGCTCTATTCGACACGCGAGCTCGTCGAACGCTTGCGTGCATCTCTGGACGCCGGGCTTGGCGGGGATATGACCTTCGATGCCGATGCTGCTCACGAACTGTATCGGCGCATATTCACAGATGAGATCGTTGCTGGACTCGATGGAAAGGCGAAGCTCATCTTTCCCGCAGGCGGTTCATTCGCCGCAATCCCACCTTCGGTTTTGGTCAGCCGTGCCCATGAAGAAAGCGCTGCGCCCGCATATCTCATCCGCGAATACGCGATCGCGATCACTCCGGGGCTTGGTCTGCGCAAGAGGAATGACACGTCTTCGGCAATGGCGTTTGCCGGAATAGGCGCGCCGACCCTTGCTGCGGCGCCAGCGGACCGCTCCGGACTGCGCGGCGCGGTGGTCGATGTGAACAGCATTCTCGCGTTGCCTTCACTGCCTGGCGCCATGTCCGAGCTTGAAGCCTTGCGCGACGCGTTTCCGGATAGTCAGCCGCTCATTATGACAGGTGATGCGGCGACTGAAGCTGCCGTCCGCTCCGCTTCACTTGAACAGTACGAGGTTCTTGCCTTTGCCACTCATGGCTTGGTCAGTGGTCAGATTTCTGGCCTCTCGGAGCCAGCACTCGTGATGACACCTGAACCAGGAACCGCTTCTGCTGAGAATGACGGATTGCTCACCGCGAGCGAGATCGCGCAGCTCAGGCTTGCGGCGCAATGGGTTATCTTGTCGGCATGCAACACGGCGGCTGGAGAAGGACGCCATTCGCCGACGTACAGCGGGCTGGCTCGCGCGTTTCAGCTTGCAGGAGCGCGGTCTCTCCTGCTGTCGCACTGGCCGGTGCGCGATGATGCGGCTTCGCGGCTGAGTATCGAAACACTCACCGCGTCACGAGCGGGAATGTCGCGCAGCGAAGCTCTGCGTCAGGCGCAATTGAGCCTGATCAACGATGCTAATGTGCCCGGGGGAAGTTCGCCGTCGGTGTGGGCACCATTCGTCCTGATCGAGTAGCCGCAACGCGCAGATCAACCGATCTTGAGGCTGAGCACATTGTGGTTGCCGCGCCTTGCGTAGACCATGTCCTGCGCCCAGGCGCGGACGATCGCAATGCCGATGCCGCCTCCAGTCTGCGGGTGAGGGCTAGTGAATGCGGGCGCTTTGGCGAGATTGAACGAAGCTCCGTCATCTTCGACCTCGAGCACGACCGCATCGCCAGATCGGGAAAGGGACATCCACAAGGAGACATCGCAGTCCCCACCGCCATGTCGAAGAGCGTTGGAAACAAGCTCTTCAACGATGATCGAGACCTTGACCAATGTACGCTCACAAAGTCCGGTCTGGTTCATAAACTCGCGTGCAAACTCAATCGCATTCAGGATCGAGGGACGCGGATCGTGACCTGCGACCACAAAAGCAGAAAAGCGTCTCCTTTGATCCATAATTGTATGCTAACACAGACTCCGATGGAGGGAAGATATGCAAAAAATTTGGCTCTTGGTTGCTGCCCTGCTTGCCATGGTAGCGCAACCTGCGTTTGCGAATGAGATCGGGCGCGTCAAGAATGTGACCTCTGAAGGGGTCAACATCATTCGGGCTGGAGACCGGATACAAGCCACATCGGGCCTTCAGTTGTTCGAAGGCGATATTGTGGAAACTACCCGCAGCGGACGCGTCGGAATTACCTTCATCGATGATACTCGTATCGCAGTCGCTCCAGGCAGTCGTATGATTATCTCGCGATACAGTTTTGATCGTGCCCGCCGCACTGGCGCTTCTGAAATGAATGTTGAGCGCGGCAAGGTCGGGGTTGATTCCGGTCAGCTCTCGTCGACCGGAAACATGCGTTTTCGGGCAGGCTCTTCGACCCTTGGAGTAGCAGGTACCCACTTCATCATAGAGGTCGATGCCTGATGCGACTTATACTAGCGCTGGGGGGCGCGCTGGTTCTTGCCGGATGTGCAACCTCCAAAGAACGTGTAACGCTGCTGGATCCGGCTGAAACGCCGGGGAGCGCAAACAGCGAAATGGGATCGGTGGTGGTGATCCATGGAGATGGAGAAACAACACCAATCACCATGGCCAACCAGCAGGCGCAACTGCGCGGTGATCGGCCTCCGAACGTTAGGCAATTGAGCGCTCGAAGTGACGTCCACTCGGATGTCATGGCAGGACTGCCACTGCCCGTTGCGGCGCAGAGGTTCACTTTTGCTCGAAACACTGAGGCCCTAGATTCAGGAGAGCTGGGAAAACTTCAGACGTTTCTTCAAACCTATCTGGTGAGCTATTGCGTTTACTATCGCGGCCTATCAGCAGCTGAATGCGAGGACCCTGACCTACCGCCAGCTGAAGACGACCTTCCCGAATTCCGCGTGATTATCGAAGGCTTCACCGATTCCGCGGGTTTACCCGAAACACCCGACGATGTTCTTGAGCAGAGGAACCAGGATCTGTCACAAGACCGCGCGAACGGCGTGAGAGATCAGGTCTTGGCTTTGGTGCAACAGGCAGGAATTCCGATCACTGCTGCTCAGATCTCCGCACGTGGTAATGGTCAGTATGCAGCTTTGCGCAAACACAATGGTCGACGTGTAGATGATCCGGAGTTTCGGGTTGTCTCAGTGACCGTTCGTTGAAGCTTCTAGGCGAGTGATCATCGCGTCACTCGCCCAGATATCGAAGCGCGAAAATGGTGAGGTCATCGGCGGGATCGGCATCGCCTTCAAACTGGGCGATCCTGTCAGCTAGATATTGCACCCGTGAGCTCGCGCTCGCGCCTTGCTCTTCTTCGAGCGCCTTGATCACGCCGTCAAAACCGAACTGTGCCTTTTGCAAGTTCTCGGCATCGGTAGCGCCATCACTGATAAGGACCAAGGTATCGCCTTGCTCCAGTTGCACGCTTTCAATCTGATACGGAAATCCGTCAAAACTTCGAAGCCTTGGCCCACCTCTGAGGTTGACCATTTCGACTTTGCCTACTGCGTAGACACGTAACGGATTTTCGTGCCCGGCATTGACCATTTCGACCTTTCCGCTGGCGCAATCGATAACACCAGCAAGCAGGGTAAGGTCCATTGCATCGTCTTCTTCGTGCGACAGCTCGTCATTGAGAGCAATAACTGCGTCGTCCAGTCGAGCGCCGTGCGAGAGAAACTTGCTCTTCGCCGCGGTCTTGGAAAAGGCCATGAACAATGCCGCGCCCAAGCCCTTGCCGCTGACATCACCGACAAGAAAAAGAAGGCGATCGTCCTCCAATTCGAAAGCGTCATAGAAGTCGCCGCCGACCGATTTTGCGGGCCTTAGTTTCGCGCCGATCTCTGTCCGTCTTCCGAGGTCTGCGAGCCTTTCCGGGCTGGGAACCATGCGTAATTGCAGGTCGCGGGCATTCTCGTTTTCCTTCTTCTGTTCGGCCTCTCTGATCCTTTGAGCGACCAGTTCCTGAAGCGCGATGGCGTAGCGGGCGAGGAGCAGGCCCAAAGCCGCAAAGATGGCCACAATGAGCGGCCGCGCGGGATCGAAAAGCAGGTTTGCCTGCGCGTAGGCAAGATAGGATCCGACAGGCAAGGCTAGGCCGATTGCAGCCGCCGGAGCGAGAAGCCAATTGTTGAACGTCAGGCTGGCACCGAGAAGCAGCGCGACCAATCCAATCGCAACAGCCACCTCAAGTGCTTTCGAGGATGATGGGTAGGCCAGCCATTCGCCCTTCAATATCGCGTCGACGGCCTGAGCCTGAACGACGGGTCCTGGAATTTCTGAACCATGAGGGGTGGCCACGATGTCGTATGTGCCGGTTGCCGCGAGACCCAATATGACGACCTTTCCGCGCAGCCTTTCGTCCGGCTCTTCAGAATTCATGATCTGGACTGCGGGGATGACCCTAGACTCGTATTCCTCGTCGTAAGGAGACATCTTGAACAACAGGCTGCCGGTCTCATCGGACGGGATCTCTCGATTTCCCATTTCAAGTGTTCGACCGTCCCACCGCACTGGTTCACCGCCCGCCTTGATCCGAGCGAGTTCGACCGCAAAGCCGTTTCCGACGTTGCCTCCAGCCCTGACCGCCAATGGCACCCGGCGCAGAATGCCGTCGTCGTCAGGCGGACCGTTGACGAATGCTTGAGAAAACGCGGACGTATCAAACTTGCTGATGCTTGCGAGAACTTCTGGCCGGGACAGGGTGCCCGGCGGCGGTTCGCCTTCAACCGCGCTTGTGTTGAACGTCATTTCTTGCGCCGGAACACCCAGTGGCGAACCTTCCGGTTCGGCTACGCGCGCAAGGACGCTTGGCGATTGAGGTGACGCGATAATGTCACTCAAAAAATCGTCGAAATTTGGCAGAGACGTGATTTGGCTTTTGAGCGATGGGTCGATTTCAGTATCGAGGTAATTCTCGACAAAAGCGTCTGGCCTATTGGGGTCCTCTTTCAAGAAGTAGATGTCGATCCCAACAGCAGAAGGCTGCGCTTGGGTCATTTTGAACAGGAGCTTGGCAACGTTGAAACGTGTCCACGGCCATTGACCGTAAGCGGCAATCGAATTGTCATCGATCATTACAACGACAACTTGATCGTCCATCAGTTCGCGCGCATCCGCCCTTTGCCAGGCGTCGAACACAAGCCGGCGTTCAAAATCCTGCCCGATCCATGTGATAAGCGAACCGATGAGCGCGCCTATCATCACCGCCACTACCGCTAGGCGGCGGGCGCTGCTTTGCGGATTACCGGATTTAGAGTTCGACACAGAGTCCGTCGTAAGAGCACAGAACTTCGAGTTCGGTGTCGTTGCGGGTCAGTTCTTCGTAGCGAATGGTCTCGGAATGCATGCGCTGAATGTCAGCATCACTGTATGTCGGCTCATGATGGAAGAGCGCCAGTCTTTTCGCGCGCGCTTCGTGGCAAAGATCGACCGCTACGATGTTCGAGGAATGGCCCCAGTCCTCTTTCATGGAGACACTGTCGGCGAGCGAGTACATCGTATCGGCGATGACGAGGTCCGCATCGGCCATGAAGTCGGCCATGGCGGATTCGTCTTCCATCTTGTCGATCTTGTACTCGGCATCGGTGGAATAGATCGCAACACGCCCATCTGCGCTCTTGAAGCGATAGCCATAGCTTGCATGCGAATGTTCCTGCCGGATCATTGCCACGGTCAGCTCGCCGATCTGGTATTCGCGTCCGGTCTCAAGCGTGCGAAACTCGATGTCCGCCTTCAGCCAGTCGAAGGGTACCGGGAAAGAGATCTCTTCCTGTTGACGACGCAGTGCCTCTTCGGCGTCGGCATGGCCAGCATGGATAATGACCTTCGCCCCATCGACAAAGGCAGGGACGAAGAAAGGGAACCCCATGATGTGGTCCCAGTGAAGGTGTGACAAAAAGAAATGCCATTCTTTCGGGCGGTTGCCGTCGGATAGTCGCCGCAAGGTATCGAGGCCGAATTCTCGCAGTCCTGAACCCATGTCGCAAACCACGAAGGCACCGTTGCCGGCATCAACTTCCACGCAGCTAGTCGCACCGCCATAGCTTTGGCCAACCGCAAATTCGAGCTCGTCGCGAGCGAATTCAATCGCGGCTTCCTTGTCCGCGAAGCTCTTGCCATTTGCTTTGAGGAGTGCGTCGGCGACCTTGTCAGTTATCGTGGAGGCGTGAGGAGCAACCGGCAGCGACCCGCGCGTCCCCCAAAACCGGATATGCATAAATTCCCCCCCTTATGCATTTTAGTGTCCGATTGCGTCCTCGATCGTGTCAGCAACTCGGAAAACCATGTCGTAGCGACTTATCGCAAGGATTTCTCGCATGGTTTCGTTTGGTCTGGCAAGCACGATTGTCGTGTCGGTTTCCTGACCAGCACGCTGTGCAAGGGTCAAAGCGCGAAGGCCGCGTGACGACATATAGTGGATACCTGCAAGGTCGATAATCGCGTTGGCTGGCGCTGCCTTCACATGTTCAATCAGGTTGGTTTTGAAGTTGTCCGCGGTCGATTCGTCGACCCGTCCTGAAGGCGCGATAATTAGCGCACTACCGCGTTCTTCGGTTTTCCAGTCGAGTTCAGCGCCTGTCATACGAGTTGCATAGCGTGGCTTAACCGGATTGCCAAATGCCGCACGCCTGCGCGTGTGGCTTGCATCATACGCACCTAGGACTGGCGATATTGCGGCGATGTTCTGCACGATTTTTCTGCCTTGTTTTGCGACCTGGATTGGGGGGCCTCGCCACCCAATCAGCAGAAAGTAAATTTTCTCCTATTGCAGGGCTATTCCGTGCGCTTCGAAAGGCGCACGCCGCGGCGCACCAGCGCTTGTGTCCGCTTATCCTTGTGAAAACGCGACAACTTCGCATCTGCCCCCACCTATCACTTGTCATACCCTTGTTTTCAGGACGGAACGCGGTATCACTAAGGGAACAAACGGGTCGCCCAACTGCGATGCCTGATCAAAGACAAAAGTCGTTTCAGGCCTATTTCGCGAGCTTGTCGAAGCGCAATATCTGCTTCGAGGCGCTTTCGAGCGCTGAATGGGGACAAAGATGGGGGCACGTTTGTCAACACTTGATCAATTGTCGAATTGCGTCCGATTTTCATCGGATGCTGGTTCAGAACGTAGCAATGCCGCTGTGAAATGCGGGCTGAGGCGCGGCGCGATCGCCGGCTCGGTTCCGGCTTTCGCAATCGCCGCAACGGCGCTAGTTCCTTTCGAAGCCGCATCGGCTCAGGCGACGCCCGGCGCGCAATTGCCACCGGTCACGACCCCTCCGGCAAGAAACCAACTGACCCCGCCAGAGCTTCGCCGTGAAGATCGCAGTGTCACGCTGACGATCGACGGCGATCTAGAGCGCTCACCCTGTGTGCTCGATCGCGAGGAATATTCCGAGATTACGCTAACGCTTTCAGGCGTTCAGTTTTCCGGTCTCGAGAAAGTTCCCGGCCTCTCGCTCCAAGATGCCTATGACGGCTATCTCGGCCGTGAACTTCCGCTTGCGGTTTTGTGCGATATCCGCGCGCAGGCCAACTCAATCCTTCGCTCGCAGGGTTACCTCGCTACCGTCGAGATTCCGGAGCAGAACCTCAGCGATGGTGTCGCCGATTTCGGAGTGGTGTTCGGTAGGCTGACAGGCGTTCGCGTCCGCGGCGATGCGGGACCTTCCGAAGGGCTTGTCGCTGCATATCTCGAAAAACTCACTGACCAGCCTGTCTTCAATACGCAGGAGGCGGAGCGATATCTTCTGCTCGCTGACGACCTTCCCGGCGTTGCGGTGCGACTCTCGCTGCGTCCTGCTGCGGGTGGGGCGCCTGGAGACTTGTTGGGTGAAATCGCTGTCGTGCGCCAGCGCGGGGTCATCGATCTAAACGTCCAGAATTTCGGCTCGAAGGCCATCGGGCGCTTTGGTGGCCTCGTTCGCGGCGAGGTTTATGACATCACCGGGCTCGGTGACCGAACGTCGATTGCCGCCTATTCAACGCTAGAATTCACCGAGCAGCAAACATACCAGTTCGGCCACGATTTTGCCGTGGGCGGAGAAGGTCTGCGGCTTGGGGTCAATCTCACCTACAGTGTGACCGATCCTGATGTCGGCCTGCCGAACTTCGATGTTGATTCCGAGACTTTCCTCGCCGGCATCTTCGCGACCTATCCACTCCAGCGTTCACGGCGGTCGAGCATCTTTGCTGCGGGCGGGTTTGATCTCGTCAATCAGGAAGTTGATGTAAACGATTTTGCCCTGTCGACCGACCGCGTGCGTACACTGTTCGCCAGGATTTCAGGTGAACGGACTGATGAGCGCAGCGTGCAGCGGATCGATGGCTACTCGCCGTTTGAGCCTCGCTGGCGGTATCGCTGGGGCTTTGAAGTGCGCAAGGGCCTCGACGTTTTCGAGACGAGCCCCGATTGCAGGGCAAACCCGCTCGCTTGCACCACTGGGGGCTCGATCCCGCCAAGCAGGATCGAGGCTGACCCCGAGCCCCTGCTGTTCCGGTATGACGGGGCGCTGGAGTTTCGTCCTGACCCGATGGTGACCTTCTCGCTCGAGACGTTTGCACAGCATTCCGACGATCCGCTTCCAGCATTCGAAGAGTTCGCAGCAGGCAGTTTCTCGATTGGTCGCGGCTATGATCCGGGCGCCGTACTTGGCGACAGCGGCGTCGCGGCTTCGTTTGAGGTCAGCTACGGCACGCTCGCGCCTGCTGGCCCGGAGGAGGTCGCTTACCAGCCCTACGTCTTCACTGACGTAGCCTATGCCTGGAATGAAGATCCCAGCCGCAGGCCGCTCAATCCCGATCGGCTCTGGTCAGCTGGCGGCGGCGTGCGCGCCGCTTGGGGCTCCAAGATCCAGGCTGACGCATTTGTCGCGGTCCCGCTCGAACGCCCGGACCTCGCTATACAACGCGGCGACGTCCGCTTCATGTTCAGCGTAACCGCCCGACTTTTCCCGTGGAGATACTAAGATGGCTCATCTGAACCATAACCGCTCGAAACTTCTGATCGGCTGCGGCTCCGCTGCAATGGCCATGGGAATGTTGGCGACGCCGAATTCGGCAAGCGCTCAGGCGATCCAGGCGACAGAGACGATCGTCTCAGGTGATGTCGGGCGCGTGTTCACCGCAACCGGCAGCGAGGTGATCATCCTCGGCACGCCGACTGCGGTGATCGACTGGACTCCCGATCAGGACAACGCTGGCAACGCGCTCGACTTCCTGCCTAACGGCAACGATGTAACCTTCCAGAATGATGGCGATCAGCTGCTTGGTGAATTTGCGGTCCTGAACCGGATTCTGCCGTCTGCCAATGGCAACATCGCGGTGATTGATGGCACTGTGATCTCGCAGATTATCGATGGGCAGGGGCTACCTATTGGTCCTGGTGGCACCGTCGCGTTTTATTCGCCGACCGGTCTTCTGATCGGTGACAATGCCCTTTTCGACGTCGGGAATCTGATTCTGACGACGCTCGATATCGACCTCGCTAGCTTTGACAATTTCGCGCTGAACGGCGGGCAGTTGCAGATGGGTGGCACGCCGACGACCGCCAGAGTCCAGATTAATCCCGGCGCGATAATCACCGCGAGCGCAGAGAATTCCTTCTTTGCTGTCACCGCCGCAGAAATCCAGATGTTCGGCACCTCGGACATCAACGGCAGCCAGGCTTATGTCGCTGGCGAGGCGGTCAACATCACCGTCTCGAACGGCCTGTTCGACATCCAGATTCCGACCGGCACGACTGTCGGAAACGCGATCGTCTTCGATGGTGACGTCGGAGGTCCGTCGAGCACAGGCGTTACCGGCGACAACCACCTGATCTACGCTGTAGGCGCAGCGCAAACCGATCCTATTTCGCTTCTATTCAGCGGGAACCTGGGTTTCCAGCCGGCTGCAAGCGCAGGGATTGTGAATGGTGAGATCATCCTGTCGGCGAACTATGATGTGAGCGGACGGTCTGCCGCTGGTGGTAATGTCAGTGGCAATATCACTCAGCTGTTCGAGAACCGTGCCACTTCTAGCGATGTGGCTGGCAGTGTTTTTCTGACTGACTTTACCGCCAGTAGCAGCATCCTCGCCGTGGCAAATGAAGAGGTGCAGGTCACGGCCTTCAATGCCCCAAGTTCCATCGATGGCAATCTGTTCATGCTTGGCGCCAATTTTTCCGAACTGACAGCCAGCAACGGGCAGGATTTCACCATCACTGGTGACGTTCTTGTTTCGGCTGATGATCTGGCGCTCGAAGGCGCGGCATTCCCGGATAC
The DNA here is from genome assembly GCF_057364915.1 of Erythrobacter sp. S158. Lineage (NCBI taxonomy): Bacteria > Pseudomonadati > Pseudomonadota > Alphaproteobacteria > Sphingomonadales > Erythrobacteraceae > Erythrobacter > Erythrobacter sp. S158. The sequence continues at coordinate 644,764 of NZ_CP200279.1, forward strand.
CTCTTTCATTGATGCACAAGCTGGCAGTGCCTTCATCGATGCCTTTGGCGGGGGTACCCTTTCAATCGGAGGCAACGTCCAAGTCAGTGCGAGCGCATTTGCTGGGTTTGATGTTGAGTTCCAGCAAGCGGGTTCCGCCACGGGTGGTGACGCCACAGTTGCGTCCACCGACGGAAACTTGTTCATCGCTGGCGAGGTCGATGTCTTTGCTACAGGCGGTATCCTCCCGATCTTTAACGACATTCTTTCCGCAGGCACGCTGACGGGCGGAACCGCTCAGATCTTTGCGACCGGAAATGGGCAGGTTACTATCGATGGTCCTGCCTTCTTGCGCGCGGGCACCAACAACAATGCGGATGGCTCACTGACCGACACCTCGACAGGGTCGGACGGCGTCGGCGGTTTGGCTATTCTTCAGTCGCTCGATACGAGTACGATCAATCTGAATGGCAGCGTCCAACTCAGCACTTTCGCGAGCGCAGGTGACTCCAACACCTCCGGACCCGGAGCAAGCGCGACCGCCGGAAGCTCAATCGTCTTCATCGGTTCAACTGGGTCGATAGACATCGTTGGTGACCTCATACTGGAGGCCGGCGCATTCGGCGGCTTCAATCAGGCCGGTCAAGGGGGTGAGGCGCGTGGTGGTGGAGCGAACGTCTTCTTCGACCAAGGCGGCACACTGGACATTAGCGGCGACTTCCTTGGCCTCGCGCGCGCCGCTGGTGGTTCCGGAGACAGCGGTGGCGACGCTTTCGGCGGCTTCGCGGGCTTACGGGTTGACGTCGGCACGATCACTGTCGGTGGAAACGCAGTGGCCGTTACGATCGGTTCCGGCGGAAGTGCGGTCAATTCGGGCGGCGACGGTGGTCGTGGAGAGGGCGGCAATGCGTTTTTGCAAGCAAGCGGTACGCTCACTGGCACTGCAAGCCTTACTATCTCAGGTAATGCGACCGTCAGCGCCGATGGCGAGGGTGGCAACGGTGGCGACGCGACGTCCGATTCTCCGGCTGGCAACGGCGGAATTGGTCTAGGCGGACAGTTTCTGACGCCCAATCAGGCAAACCCGCAAGCCGTACCTAACAATGGCGCTTTCATCCTTGCAGGTGGTGATAACGGATCAATCTCTGTGGGCGGCATCTCAATTGCACAAGCTGCCGGCACCGGCGGCAATGGAGGCGCTGGAGCTACCTCGCAGGCGGGCGGTCGTGGCGGTGACGCTTTTGGCGGCCTTGCGCAGGTTGGTCTCGCATTTCTGCTCGGCGACGGATCGATCGGCATTGGCTCAGCCAGTTTCGGCGCAATTGAGGTCGACGCCACGGCATTCGGCGGAAACGGCGGCGCGGCAGGACCCGGCTCCACAGCAGGTGACGGCGGAACTGGCCAAGGCGGTGATGCCGTATTCAGCGCGCGCGCAGGCACGGCGATCGCAGGCGACGTTTTGCTTCTTTCCGACGCTGATGGCGGCTTTGGCAACATTGGTGGTGAGGGCCTGGGAGGCAACTCGGTGCTGTCTGTCAGCGCTGGCGGTTCGGCCACGATTGCTTCGCTGAATGCGATTTCCGACGCTCGCGGGGGTACGGGCACGCTTGCCTCAGGCCTTGGAAGTGGTGGCGGTGCCGCGATCGATGTGTTCGATGTCGGCGAGCTAACCATCAATGGTGACGTCTTGCTTCAAGGCTTCGGCTTCGGGGGAAGCAGCACGACCGGCGAAGGCGGATCGGGCAATGGCGGAGATGCCAATATTCGCGTCGATGGGGAGGGACTCGTCGACGAAGGCAACCTGCTGACCATCAATGGCAATGTCAGGCTGGATTCGACCGGCTTCTCCGGTTCGGGCCTTTCGAGCACGCTCGGGGCCGAAGCTGAAGGCGGCGACTCTCGCATTGAGATCCAGGGCCTCAGCACCGTCTTCATCGACGGTGACATCAACATGCAGGCCGATGGTAATGGCGGCAACAATATCGGGACCGGCAAAGGCGGCACCGGCATTGCAGGCGAATCTGTTACGCTTCTTGAGAACGGTGCGGTTTTCGAGCTTACCGGTGACTATGACACGCTCGCGTTTGCCATGGGCGGTGTCGGCTTCGACGGCGGCGACGCGTTCGCTGGCATGGCCGCATTCATCGTCGAAGGCGGTGCCGAGGCGACTGTCGGTGGCAATCTCTTCGTCAATTCGGACGCACGCGGTGGCGCGGCTATCGGAGCGGGCGGACGAGGGGGCGATGGCCAAGCTGGCCAGGCAAACATCGCAGCGATCGGCTCGGAAACGCTTGCAGCGCGCCTGACGATCGGTGGTGAGGCTGGCGCGTTCTCGAACGGCTTTGGCGGTGTTGGCGGCAATGGCGATGGTGACACAATCGCAGCCGGTCGGGGCGGTGACGGCTTTGGCGGGAACTTCGATTTCGTTCTGGCTGGCGATGACAGCGAGGTCAGCTTTGCCCGCATTGCGGCTGGAAGCGACAACGGTTTCATCACCGTCTCCGGGGCTTCCACGATTGCCGCCGATGGTACTGGCGGTGCTGGAGGCAATGGTGGTCCTGATCAAGCGGGCGGTACCGGCGGTGACGGTCTTGGCGGCGATGCCAACGTCGGCACGGTCTCTTTCCTCGATGCCTCGCCGCTGGTTGGCAACGGCTCGATCCAACTCGGCACGATTGCTGTAAGTTCGAACGGAATTGGCGGCGCAGGCGGATTTGGCGGCTCTACAACAGATCCCCGAGGCAATGGCGGCAATGGCACGGGCAATCGCGCACTCGCGTCTACGCGAGGTGGTAGCTTTACCGCTACTGATGTCTTCGCATCAGGCAACGGAACCGGAGGCGAAGGCGGTGTCGGAGGCACCGGCACCGGCGGAGAGCGAGTTGGCGTCTTCACCAACACTACGGATGGCGGCACCATCAATATCGATAGCTTGATTGCCGTCGCTATCGGTCAGGGCGGTTTTGGCTTCAACGGCGATGGCGGCGCCGGGATCGGTGGTCAAAGCTTCATGGGTTTCCAAGGTGGCACCACGACAGTCACTGGCGATGTTTTGGTAGACTCGACAGGCTTCGGCGGCTCTTCGGCTAACGGAAATGGTGGGGACGGTACTGGCGGGGTTGCTGACCTTGCCGTGTTCACAGCTAGCGCGGGTACTGGTGACATTGCTGGGAATGCTGCGGTCATAGCAAACGGCGTTGGCGGCGATGGTAGTGCAGGCAATGTTGGCGGCATCGGGACGGGTGGACGTTCCTTCATTCAGTCTCAGGCAGGTGGCAGCGTTAGCCTTGGTTCGCTCCAGTTGGTCGCAAACGGCCAAGGCGGCGATGGCGCAGGCGCCGCAGGCGGGCTGGGTGTGGGCGGCGTTGCCGATATCCTCGCGTTCGACCCGTCGAGTACGCTGACGATCATCAATGATGCGCCTAATTCGGCATTCAATCCCGGCAATGGACTGATTGGTCAGTTCGGCTTCCTCGCGACGGTCGACGTCTCCGGGTTTGGCGGAGATACGACCGGCGGTGGTTTGCAGGGCGGCGAAGGTCGCGGCGGAGCTATCACGATTGCAGCCTCCGGTGGGGGCAACGTTAGCTTGCCCGATATCGAAGAAACCGGCTTCCAGGGCACGCTGCTAACCGCTTTCGGTCGCGGCGGCGGATCTGGTGTCGAGGGAGGCATCGGTGGTCTTGGGGCCGGCGGAAGCCTTCTTATTCAGGCGGACGCTGGTAACCTTTCCTTGGGCAACATCGCTATGGGTCTTAGCGGTTCAGGCGGAACTTCGCTTGATGATGCGCTGAATATCTCCGGCGGGGAATCCAATGGAGGCGAAGGATTGATCGAAGCGATCAACGCTTCTGTGATCTCGGGTACTTTCGAATCGGTTGGATTGGGGAGCGGTCGCGGAACAGGAACGGGCGATGGTAGCCTGTCAAATGGCGGGACATTTGTCCTGCGCGTTCTGGACAGCACGCTGAACCTGAACGGTCGCAATGTTCTTGCGATCACCAATTCAGGCGGTAGCGGCGAGATCGGCGGCGATGTGGTCGGCGGCGATGTCCAACTGATTGCCAACAACGCGTCAATCAACTTCGAAGACGGTGCGTCACTGGCGCTCGGTGACCTTGCCGGCGGTGGTAGTGGTGTACTCGAGGGTGGCTTCGCGACCGGCGGAAATGTCGATATCGATATCACCGACACGGATTGGGTAGGCGGTACCCTTTTTGTGCAATCGACTGCGTTCGGTGGCTCTGCAAGTGATCCCGTAGCAGGCCAAGGCGGTGCAGCGCTTGCTGGCACGGTTACCGTGAACATCACTAACTCCGACTTGCAACTCGCAACCCAGCCTGACCAGACAGCCTTTGTGTTCAATCCTGACACTGGGATGACCGAACCGGTTCAAGTGCCGGGTGGCTTCAACAGCTTCAGTGCCAGTGCATTTGGCGGCGCGGGTGTCTTCGGCGGTGACGCGACCGCGGGGACTGTTTCGCTGACACTCACGGGCAGCACCATCAATATCGCTGACTCGGCCACTCAAGCTGGGCTGCTGGTGCTTGAAGCCACCGCCACCGGAGGAGCCGGGAACCCCGGCAACGCTAGCGGCGGGACGATCAATTTAAGTCTTGTCGATTCGATCCTGAATGTCGCTGGCCTGATGTTCTCTGCCAACGGTATTGGTGGTGACAGCGGTGATGACGACAACGACCCCACCGCGGATGGCGGTTCGGGCGAGGGCGGTCAGATCGACATCAGCATTGACGGTTCCACGGTGAACCTCACCGGCTCCAGTTCGATCACCGCCGATGGATTCGGCGGCCGCGGACTTGTCGAAGGTGGCGACGGCGAAGGCGGACGTGTCGATCTCGACATCGTCAATTCGGATGTCGACTTTGGCGCCTCGCTCACGATCATTGCGGATGGTACTGGCGGTCTTGGAGGAGGCACGGTTGGCTTCTCCAGCGGGGGCAGCGCCAACCTGTTCGTCAGCGGATCGCAAGTGTCAGGCGGAGCACTTTCGCTTGCGGCGAACTCAACCGGCACTGTGCCGATCGATCCGGTGACTGGCGAACCAGTGCTCGACACCGAAGGCGGCGACGTCGGCGGGGGCGATGTTCGCGCAACATTCATTGGTGAGACCAACGCTCAGCTGAGCAGTCTCAATCTCAGCGCTACCGGCACGACATCGCCGGGCGATGATGCGAATGGCGGTTTCGCTACACTGCAGGTCGGTAGCCAGGAGGTGCCCGGCGCTTCGATCGTCAATGTCGGCAATGTCGATATCGACGTGAACGCGACCGGCGGTTCGATCGATGGCAGCGGAGAGCCTGCGAATGAGGTCGGGCAGTTCACGGTGCGGGTCCTCAATGGCCGACTGGTCACTCAGAACCTTCGCGGAACTGCGCTAGGCGATGCGTTGCCCGGCGAACAGGGCCCGTCGGCACTGATTGCGACCGGTGGCGATATCCAGGTCTCGAACGACCTGTTCATCGATGTGTTCGACAATTTTGAGGTGAGGACCGCCAACAACAGCATCATCGGCGGGCCGAACGTCTCCTCGCCGAGCGCCGATATCGATATCTTCACCGACGGCACGCTGCGCTTCTTCGGCGACAACGATGATTTCATCAGCTTCGGCGGCGCAACGGTCCTGCTGTCCTCAAACGATATCGAGATCAACGAAGGCTCACGCATTGGCGGGAACAGCTTCAACCTGGTGTCGACGAATGAGGACGCGACTGCGCTTCTTGGTGAGCTTCCGTCGCCTGATCCGTCGGCCACGTTTGGCTACACTTTGAGCCAGGCCGAGGCCGCGCGGATCGATGCGGGAACAGCTTCGTTCACTGCGCCGATAGTCACCGGACAAAGTGGTTCGCTTCCCGACATTTTGATCGGCGACATCACGGTGTTCGGTTCGCTTGAGGAAGGTGTGTCGAGCCTATCGATCTCGACCCCTGGCGCAATCCGCGTCGCCGGGCAGGTCCGAATGATCAGCGCAGCAGCGACCGATCAATTGCGCATCAATGCTGGCGAAACCCTTGAGGTGATCATTCCAACCGGTGGCATTAGCATCACCGGCCCTGATGAAAGCCTTGCCGGATCGCTGAGCTTGTCGTCGCAGACAATTGTCGCTGCAGTCGCCGACCTTGCTGCCCAGATCGCAGAGGACCCTCAATTTGCAGGGCTTGCTGACGCTCTGAACAGCAATGACGGTACGCTTGATGCGGATGGATACATCCGGGCCAATTCGGTTGCGGTTGTCGCCGGTGAGAACATCCTCATCCAGAACACCGGCACCAACGAAGTGCCGGGCGGTATTCTTGTTGGCGATGGTGGTCTGATTATCGGACAGCTGACCACGACGATCACGCTGAGCGGGCAGGAGGTGTTCACCTTCTCGGGCACCCTGAGCACTCCGGACGAGGTTCTGTTCTTCGAGTTCACAGTCGCGGATTCGTCGAACGTGACCTTGCGCACCTTCAGCTATGCTGGCGGCACCGCAGGTGATGGAACAGAAGTACCTGCGGGCGGCTTTGACCCGATCCTTGCACTGTTCGGTCCCAACGGCGACCTCATCGGCCAGAACGATGACGGCGACGGGGTGCCGGCCGATCCGGTCACCGGCTCGCGTTTCGACACGCTGCTCGAACTGACGGTTCCGCCGGGCGACTACACCGCATCGGTATCGGTCTTCCCGAACTTCGCGGGCGAAAACATCAACGATCCGTTCCAAGGCACGGGCGAGACTGACTTTGGCGATCGCACACCGTTCTTCTTCTTTGAAGTACGGGGGGCCGACACCGTCTCTGGTCCGGGCACTGGCGATCCAATCAACGTCTTCGCTTACGGCAGCCGCGTCACCAGCGATGGCGGACGGATTACCGGCAATGCCTTCTTTGACGAGGTGAACTTCGGCGATCCTCAGACGCTGGCATCGCGCTTTGCCGAGGCGGCGATGTTCAACAATTGCAGCATCCTCAATGGCTGTGATGTTGGTGAAACGCCGACGCCGCCACCTCCTCCGCCTCCGCCTCCGCCTCCGCCAATCGAGGAAGCGCCTCCGGTCAACAACCCGGCGGTTGTAGCAGCGCCAATCCAGGCGGCTCAGCCAGTGGTCGTGACTGAGCAGGAAAGCAATGACGAGTTCGGCATCGACTTCCCTGGCCTGCTGGAATCCGAAGAGCTTGAAGAGGAATCAGACATCGAAGATCCGGTCGCATCGGGCGGCGACAGCTCGCTCTACGGTCAGGGTGCTAGTGGCAATGTCCAAGTGGAAGGCAATCCAAATGACTAACAAGCCATTGAAATCACTGCTTTCGATTTGCAGCGCAGTAGCTGTGGGGGCAGCCGCTCTCTGGGCGGTCCCCGGCACCACTCAGACCGCCCAACAGCGTTCGATCAGCCTGCGCGACACCTTTCCCGTAGGCTCGAATGGTCTGTGCGAAGCGCAAATTCAGACGCCCGAAGCCGGGGCGGGATTGTTCGATCGCAAATACAACGTTCTTTGCCGCGATGCTGCGGCATCGATCGGAACGCTTTGGGTTGTGCGTGGACGGTTGGTTGACGAGGCGGCGACCCGTTTCATCGGTCCCGGAGCCAATTGCGTCGAGCGCGAAACAGCCGAGATGCCGACAGGACTTACGGATGGCAAACGACTGATCTGTAGCCGCGAGGGCAGCATCATTCGTACCGAACTGCTGGTCGGAGAAGTCGGCAATCGCACTTATGCTGCAACTGGCCTGTCGGCTTACGGTACGGCGCTTGAGCTCGGCGTTGCATCGCTCGCCACTGACCAGATCGTTCCAGGCACGGTCGATATTCCGCTCACACAGACAACGGATTCGCTCGCCTTCATTCGTCAGCAGGCTGAATCCATCACCGCAGATCAGGCGCTTGTCGAAGCCTATCGCCGCGCCAATGCGGGCGAGTTTGCCGAAGCGGCGGAGTACTTCTCTGCTTCCGCTGAAGTCCTCAGCGGGAACGGCGAAGCCGAGGCGCGACTGAACGAAGGACTGCTCCAATCCAACCTTGGCAATTTTGCCGAGGCTAAGCGCCGGTTTGACCAGACCCGGCCGATTGCGACGACCAGCCCTGTGCTGGCTCGGCTGCTGCGAAATTACGAGGCCATCGACGCGCTTAACCAGGGTGAACCTGGCCGCGCTATCGAAATTCTCAATCGACCTCTCGAAACCGAATTCAGCGATACGAATGCTCTGCGTAGTTTGCAGATCGGTCCAGCAATGGCACGCCGCCTCGCGGCTGAGAGCGAGAGCGTTGGTGGTGCCACATTGTCGCAATCGTTGACCCCGCTAGAGCGTGCTCAATTGCTTGATGGTCAGGCAGACTACCTGCGGGCGACCGGATTGCGCCTTGTCGGCAACAACGCCGCAGCGACCAATAACCTCAACCGTGCCAACACAACGCTTGCTGAAGTACGCGATGGACGCATTGCGTCGATCGTCTGGCTTCGTGCGCAGGTTCTTGGTGAACTGGCCGAGCTTGCAGAAGCATCTGGACGAGGCGGCGATGCCGAGTTGCTTCACCAGCAGGGCATCTCACTGCTTTCCTTCGCTTATCCCGATTCTCCCGCGCTCTACAGCGCGCAGGCCCAGCTTGCGGGTTTCTATTCCCGCAACGGTCGCGAAAGCGAAGCTATCGATCTCTATCGCGAAATCGTTTCGGAGGCAGAGGGGCGTCCCGCTCCTTCGCTGCGCAGCTACATGTCCAACTACTTCGGACTTCTGCTGGCCGACGGAGCAAGTGCCTCGGCGGCTGATGACATGTTCTCTGCAAGCCAGCTGCTTCTTCGTCCGGGCCTCGCCCAGACACAGGCCGTGCTCGCGCGCGAACTGTCGGGTGGCAGTGACGAGGCATCGCTTCTGTTCCGCCGCAGCGTAAATCTTGGCCGATCGATTCAGCGCCTTAGGGCATCGATTGTCGAGATCGAAGGTGAGGCTCAGGTCAACCCGCAAGCAGCAGGTGTACTCGCCGAGCGTGAGACCCGCCTCGAAGCGTTGCTCGAACAGCAGGCCGAAGTGCTCCAGAAGCTCGCCGAATACCCTCGTTTCAGGGCTGTTTCGAGCGGAGCGATCAACCTTGCGGGCATGCAGGAAGTCCTGCGGGACGATGAGGCATACGTGAAAATGATTGCGCTCGATGAAGAGGCCTTCATGATCTACATCACTCCGGCAGAGGCTCTAGCCTACCGGATTGATGCGACACCGGCCGAGCTTGACGATCTTGTGCTAAGGCTGCGTGAGAGCATTGCGATTGCCGAAGGGGGGCAGGTTCTGACCTTGCCGTTTGAACTTGAGACATCGCGCGATCTTTACAAGCGCCTGTTCTCTCCGGTCGCAGATCGCTTGCCGAGCAAGAAACACATCGTGTTTGAACCCGATGGCGCCATGCTAAAGCTGCCGATCAACCTGCTTGTCACAGATGATGAAAGCGTTGAACGTTACAATGAGCAGCTTGCTGGACCCGAGGGCGACGAATTCGACTTCCGCGGGGTCGCCTGGCTGGGACGCAATTCCCAAATCTCCACCGCAGTTGCTCCAACCGCATTCCGTGACGTTCGCGCCGCTCCAAGCAGCACCGCAAGCAAGGCATATCTCGGTCTTGGTGAGAACACGCCTATCAGCGACACGCCTGCAGTATCAACGGGCACGCGATCGGCCCTTGCCGGCGGGGACAATTGTCTGTGGTCAGAAGCCATCTGGTCGAACCCGATTTCATCGGAAGAATTGTACGATGCTGCCAACCGGTTTGGCGGCGAAGATGCCGCGCGTGCCGATGTGCTGACCAAGGATGTCTTTACCGACACCCGCATCAAAAGCCGCGAGGACCTCGCAGACTATCGTATTCTGCACTTTGCAACGCACGGCCTTGTGACAGCGCCTCAGCCCGAATGTCCGCCGCGCCCTGCGCTGCTGACTTCATTTGGAGATGACAATTCTGATGGGCTTTTGACGTTTGCCGAGATTTTCGGCCTCCGCATTGACGCCGATCTCGTCATCCTTTCCGCTTGCGATACCGCCGGCAGCGCAACGGTTGGCGCGACGCTTGAGGCTGGGATTACCTCGGGCGGTGACTTTGCACTCGATGGCTTGGTCCGCGCCTTTGTTGGGGCAGGCGGTCGGACCGTTCTTGCCAGCCACTGGCCGGTGCCCGATGATTTTGATGCGACGAAGCGGCTCATCTCGGGCCTCTTCGAAGGCAACGGCACCGAAACAGCAGAGGCGCTACGTCGCTCGCAGCTGGGGCTAATGGACGATCTTGAAACGTCGCACCCCTTCTATTGGTCGGCCTTTGCGATCGTTGGCGACGGCTCGGTCCAGGTCACTCGCTAAACGCTTTGGTAAGCGGCACTGATTAGTGGGAATACGCATGGCGCCGGGCTTGCGCGCGCCATGCAATCCGGCTTTGTTGCGCCGTGATATTAGGGGCGGGCAATGACCGAAGAATCCGACACGACGAACAAGCGCGGCGGCTTTATCGCCAAAGGCTGGCGCAGCGTGCGCGAGGCCGGCACTGTTCAGCTTGTCTCGACCGTGCTGTTGGTGCTGCTTGCGCTATTCATCGCGCGCTACAGTTGGGTTTTGCCCGGTGGGGAAGAGCCCACTCCAATCACTAACGATGCCGAGCGAGCGCTCTACGATACGCGCGCCTACCTTTCCGCGGACCTCGTTGAGCAGGACGAACGCATTATTCTGGTCGTTTTCAACGATCAGGCACTGATTAATCTTGAGAAGCGATCCCCCTTGCCGCGCGGGGCAATCGCCGAGGCTTTGCGTAACCTTGACGGCATGGGCGCCAAGGCGATCGGGATCGATATTCTGTTCGACCAACCTCAGGCTGAGGACATCGACCTTGTCGAAACGCTACGCGGCATGGAGACGCCTACTTCAGTCGCTTACGCTACCGTCGCCACCAACGAGGCTGACATTGCTTTCGAGCAACAGCTGTTTCTCGATGATTTCATGGCAGCAATCGAGGAAGGCGGGACCAACGCAAGACGTGCGAGCATCCGGTTAGACGATGAATTCGGCGCGACCCGCGTCTGGCCCGATATCGTACCGACGCTTCCTCCGCTTCTCGGGCGTGCCATGCTCGAAGATGCAGGCGGCCCTTATGAGGCGTTTGAAGGGTATGAAGGTGCGATCGAATATCGCCGTCCCCTTCGCGCCGACTTTGAAGGAGGTGAGGGCGAGGTGGCAGCGGATTCGGTTGTCGAAGAGCCATTGTTCCAGTCGCTCTCGATCGAACTGTTCCTCGACATGGATCCGGCAGTCGCCGAGTTCGTGGCTCAACAGATCGAGGGCAAGTATGTCCTGATCGGCGGCGACATTCTTGATTACGACCGCGTGGTGACCTCGCTCTATGCCTGGACCGGTTTCGAGCCTGCCGGATTGTCGGTGCACGGTGAGCTGATCGCTCAGATGCTCGATGGCAAGCGCTTGGCACAAGTCCCGATCTGGGCGCTGTGGGTGATGGCTATCCTCGTCGTATCCACCGCTGTACTGACAGCGCTGCTAGAATGGCCTGCGAAGAAACTTGTGCCGCTCCTTTTCGGCCTCGCAGCGTTATTCATAGGCATTCCGTTCGTGCTGCATTTTCAGAATATCGACACCTATGGCCTTCCCGCGGTGGGTTGGCTGGTCGCCTGGATCGTGGCGTTTACGGCTGTGACCGCGGCTGCCAGGTCAGCTGGGGCCGCCCAACGCAGTTTTGCGCAGGGTGCGCTCGGGAAATACATTCCAAAGGATATCGCTCAGCAGATCATCGATGAGCCAGAGCTACTCTCGCTCGGCGGCGAGAAGCGCGAGATTTTCGTCCTGTTCAGCGATCTTGAGGGCTTCACCAAGATGAGCCACGCCATTCAGCCGGAGATGGTCGCGAAATTGCTCAACCGCTATCTCGAAATGCTCAGCAACGTGGTGCTCCAGCACGGCGGTGTGATCGACAAATATGTCGGCGACGCGGTTGTTGCATTCTGGGGCGCGCCAATCGCGAGACCCGATGACGCGCAGCGCGCGCTCGAAGCCGGATATGCGATGTGGAAAGCGGGCGAGGATTTCCGAGCCGAAGTCGCCGCGATGGATCCAAATCTTCCAAGAATTGGCAAGACCCGGGTCGGGTTGCATTTCGGTGAGGCGGTCGTCGGAAACTTCGGCGGGGACATGCGCATTCAATACACCGCGCTTGGCGACTCGATGAACACCGCCGCTCGACTTGAGGCGGCGAACAAGCCTTTGAATTCCAACGTTTCAGCGAGCCGAGAGTTCATAGAGAAATCCAATCCGGATTGGTGGGTCCCAATGGGCCGTATCGTCCTGCGAGGCCGTGCGCAGCCGGTCGATATCTATCACCCGAAGCCCGGGTTCCCGGAAGAGGACCGCCGAAAGCTTGAAGAAGCTGTTCAGGTTTCAGACACTGATCCTGAATTAGCAGCTAAACTTGTTGACGAAGTGCTTGCTGGCCATCCTGACGATTTGGCGCTACAAAACTACAGCAATCGCATTCGAAATTTGAATGATGGGGGAGCATATGTTCTCGGATAAATTTAGGGCCCGCCTTGCGGGTCTCGCGCTTGCGGGCGCGGTACTCTCGGTTCCCGGCGTTGCAAGCGCCGGCGTGGTGGTGAAATCCTCTGGTCCTTCAGCCGGCAGCTACCCGGTGGGGCGCCAGGTCGCTGACAGCGCCACAATCACTTTGCGCGCAGGTGACAAGATCACCGTGCTTACCGATGATGGCACGAAGGTCATGCAGGGGCCGGGCACGTTCCGCGTGGGCGAGGGGGCAACCCGCCAGCGAGCGCGCTTTTCAAACCTCACACGCCGTAACGCATCGTCGCGGTCACGCACCGGAGCCGTGCGGAGCGCCGGCGAGGGCAAGCCACGTCGTCCCAACCTGTGGCTTGTCGACGTGACGTCTGAGGGCACGACTTGCCTCTATGACTTTGAACGCGTGCGTCTGTGGCGCCCGACCGCAGGAGATGCGGCGACTTACACCGTTTCCAACGCCACCAGTGCAAATTCGCTCGATGTGACTTTTGCGGGAACCGAAGCCATTCGTGCACTTGATCCGGCAGGGCTTACTCTGTCCAGCGGCGCTGCTTTCACAATCAGCGGTCCGACATCGCCGATGATGGAGGGCGAAGACGCGATGGCGGAAGATCCGACAACAGGTCAGCCTGCACCGTCGACAGTCAATGTCTCTTTCGCTCTCATGCCGCAGGATGCGCGCACCGGTATTCAGGTTGCTCAGGCACTTGCAGAGCGTGGCTGCACCACTCAGCTTGCGCTGCTGGGTGATGTGGCCGAGGCCGAAGCCTCGCGCTAACCAACAGCTGGACGAAGCCTGAAAGGGCCCTTCACGATGGAAGGGCTGCGTCCAAGCGCGGCCCTTTCGCGTATCTGGAAGCATGAATGACAAGCCTGTGAAAGTCTGGTTCGACGGCAATTGCCCGCTATGCCGGCGTGAGATTGCATTTATGCGCAGGCTCGACCGCAAGGACGCCATCCATTTCGTCGATATTGCTGGCGAAGGTGACCCGTCCTGCCCTGTCGAGCAAAGTGAATTGCTTGCGCGATTTCATGCCGAGGAAGATGGAGCGATCCTGAGCGGTGCCGCCGCTTTTGCCGCGATGTGGCGCGCAATCCCTGTTCTGCGACCGCTGGGGCTGATTGCCCGAAAACGGACAGTGCTGGAGATGCTTGAAAGGCTATACAAAGCATTCCTTAAGGTCCGGCCGCGCCTGCAAAAGCTCGCCAGCTGACAGCCGCACGAAAACACTTGCCGCTGCCCACCTGATCGTCTCTCCTGTGCTCAAACAGAATGCGCATGGGAGAGGACGACGCGATGAGCAATTCCGGGCACAATTTCGGCGGAATGCAAAACGAGATCTACAACGCCGGATTACAGGGTATCCTGCCTGATTATCCGGTCGATTTCGCAACATTGGAAGCGCGCGCGCACGAGGCGCTTGGGCCGATGCTCACCAACTATGTCGCCGGAGGATGCGGGGACGAGCATACCCAGGATACCAATGCGAGCGCATTTCACCATTGGGGCATGGTCCCGCGCATGATGGTCGACTGCACCGAGCGCGACTTGTCGATCAACTTGTTCGGAATGGACCTTCCGACCCCGCTCTTCATGGCTCCGATCGGCCTCAATGGAGAGGCGACGCAGGATCGGCATGGCGACATGGCCGCGGCCCGCGCTTCGGCGATGACGGGCGTTCCCTTTTGCGTCTCGACACTTTCGAATGACCCGATGGAGGACGTCTTCGCGGCAAGCGGCGACACCCCTGCGATGTTCCAGCTTTACACTCCGCGCAATCGCGAACTGGCGACAAGCCTAATCCAGCGCGCTGAGAAGTCCGGCGCGAAGGCCATCGTGGTGACGCTCGACACGTGGCTCACCGGTTGGCGACCGCGTGATCTCAACGCCTCGAACTTCCCGCAACTGCGCGGGAAGGTGCTGCACAATTACTTCTCCGACCCGGTCTTCCGCTCAATGTTGGACAAGCCGCCGGAGGAGGATCCGAGGGCAGCGATCATGCTGTTCGCGGGGATTTTCGGACAGGTGCTGACATGGGAGGACATGGAGTTCTTCAAATCGGTTACCGACCTTCCGATCGTGCTGAAAGGCATCTGTCATCCGGACGATGCCAAGCGCGGCATCGATCATGGCGCGGATGCGATTTACTGCTCAAACCATGGCGGGCGGCAGGCCAATGGCGGGATATCGACGATCGATCTGCTGCCCGATGTTGTTGCGGCCTCGGGCGATCTGCCGGTGCTTTTCGACAGCGGAATTCGCTCTGGCACCGATGCGATCAAGGCTATCGCACTTGGTGCGACCGCTGTTGGGGTTGGGCGTCCGTATACTTATGGCTTGGCGATCGGCGGCGACAAAGGCGCTGGCTGGGTCCTTCGTTCGATCCTTGCCGAGGCGGACCTTTTGATGGCGGTAAATGGTTATCCAACTCTCGAAGCGGTACGGGAGGCTGGTGCCCAGCGTACGGCCTAATCACCGTTGGTCGCAAATGCCACACTCGCAAGCCATTGCGACAGCGGTAGAATTCAGAGCACTTGACGGGCGAGGCGGAGGAATCTGCGAATCGGTCAAATTCGGACTGAGTTTTCCACAGAACCGTGTTACCTTACGGAAAGATAACAACGCGACTCGGGGACCGCGATAGATGGAACGACCGACAATCATCTCGTCGGGCCCAGATACTTTGGGCCGGACCGTCTGCTTCGGAGACGAGCTATCTCGCCGCGCACGTTACGGACGCATTCGTCCCATGCCGCGACGTAGAGGTTGGATGTCGGTTTTCTCACGCCTCGTGCGTCGACGCTAAGCTACCCGCAGCAACAGAACCACGCCCGCCGCAAACGCAATTACGGCGCGGATTTGGCGACTGTGACCAACTTGGTTTCCGTATAGCCCAGATAGCCTTCGACGCCGCTTTCCGAACCAAAGCCGCTATCGCCGATTCCGCCGAATGGCGTCTCGGGTGATCCAACCGCGAAGTGATTGATTGCGACCATGCCAGCGCGCAGCGACTTGCCGAGATAGTGGCTCTCGTCGAGGCTGGCGGTGAAAGCGTAAGCCGCAAGTCCATAACGCAGCGAGTTCGCAATCCGCACCGCTTCTTCGATGTCATCATAAGGAACGATACCGGCAACGGGACCGAAAGGCTCCTCGGTCATCAGACGGCTCTCGGGTGATGGAGAGGCAATGATGGTCGGCTCGAAGAAGTGTCCGGGACGATCCAAAGCCGTACCGCCACTGACGATTTGCCCCTGATCGCCGCCCATCGATCCCATCAGGTCCTGCATGGCCGCGACGCGTCCTGCATGAGCGAGCGGGCCCATCTCGACACTGTCATCCTGGCTAGCATCGCCAATCTTGAGCTTCTGCGAGCGAGCGGAGAACTCGGCTACAAACTTGTCGTAGATGCCGCGCGCCACGAGGAAGCGCGTGGGCGAAACGCAAACCTGCCCGGCATTGCGGAACTTGGTCGCTGCGCAAGCGGCAACCGTGCGGTCGAAGTCCGCGCTCTCACCGATTACAACAGGCGCATGGCCACCGAGCTCGGGGGTGAAGCGCTTCATCCCCTGGGCTGCCAGGGCGCCCAACTGCTTGCCGACTGCGGTCGAACCGGTAAAGCTTACCTTTCGGGTGATGGGCGAGGCTATCAGGTGTTCGCTGATCATCGCCGGGTCGCCGTAGACGAGGTTGAGCACGCCTTCGGGAAGGCCTGCATCCATGAAGCACTCGGTCAGCATCTGCGCGCAAGCAGGCGTCGTTTCAGCAGGCTTGAGGATCGCAGAACACCCTGCGGCGAGCGCGCCTGCGATCTTCTTGGCAGGCAGGTTGATTGGGAAGTTCCACGGCGTAAGCAGCACTGCCGGGCCGACCGGCTCCTGCGTCACGCGCTGTTCGAGCAAGTTATGCGAGCGCACTGGTACAAGACGACCACCTTGGCGCTTGGCCTCTTCTCCAAGGAAATCGATGAGGTCTGCAGCCCCGTTGGTTTCACCCAGCGCCTGAGCATGGGGCTTGCCCATCTCGAGCGTCATTACACGAGCAATACCCTCGGCCCGCTCCCGAAGCAGTTCGGCGGCGCGGCGGATGACGCGAAATCGCTCGATTGCAGGGGTGTTGCTCCACAGTTGAAACCCAGCATCGGCCGCTGCAAGCGCGGCATCAAGCTGGGCCTTCGACGCCTTCGGAGCGCTGCCGATCCGCTCTTCGTTTGCCGGGTTCACGATCGGCATTTCGCCATCACCGCCCTCGGCGACCCAGTTTCCGGCGATCAGCATCTTCACTTGAGGGTAGGCGGTCATGGGATGTCTCCTGCTTGTCTCTTGCGCATCAATGTGGCGAGCAATTGAGTTCGTTTCAATTGAAACATTGTTGCGTCGGCGCTAGGGGGACGCAAGCCCTGAGTCGAGAGGAGAAAGTCATGCTCGTCGGCGTCCCGAAAGAGATCAAGAACCACGAATACCGCGTCGGCCTGACGCCTGAATCCGCGCGCGAGTACATCGCTGCGGGTCACCGCGTCATGCTTGAAAGCGGCGCTGGCACCGGGATCAGCAAAACCGATGACGATTACCGCGCGATCGGCGCCGAGATCGTTGACACCGCCGAAGAGGTATTCGCGAGCGCCGAGATGATCGTGAAGGTCAAGGAGCCGCAGCCGAACGAGTGGGTGCAGCTGCGCGAAGGGCAAATCCTTTTTACCTATCTCCACCTCGCCCCTGACCCCGAGCAGGCAAAGGGCCTGATGGAAAGCGGCGTTTCGGCTGTCGCCTACGAGACCGTCACCGACCGTGACGGAGGCCTCCCGCTGCTTGCTCCGATGAGCGAAGTGGCAGGTCGTCTCTCGATCGAAGCAAGCGCTCATTCGAGCCACGCCAATAATGGCGGTCGCGGCATCCTGATGGGCGGGGTGCCCGGCGTGCTTCCGGCGAAGGTCGTCGTTATCGGCGGCGGAGTTGTCGGAACGCAGGCTGCGCGCATGGCGGTTGGCCTCGGCGCAAACGTCGAGATCCTCGACCGGTCGCTGCCGCGGATCCGTGAGCTCGACGACATGTTCCAGGGGCGCGCCACAACGCGCTATTCCAATGCCGGAACCATCGAAGACGCGATTACCGAAGCAGACGTGGTGGTGGGTGCAGTGCTTATCCCGGGTGCGAGCGCTCCCAAGCTGGTGACGCGCGACATGCTCGGCCTGATGAAGCACCGCGCGGTGCTGGTCGATGTTGCGATTGACCAGGGCGGCTGTTTCGAAACGTCCAAGCCGACGACGCACGATGCGCCGACTTATATGGTCGACGACATCATCCACTATTGCGTTGCCAACATGCCTGGCGCCGTCCCGCATACGTCGAGCTATGCGCTCAACAATGCGACGCTGCCTTTCGGCCTTGCGCTCGCCAACAAGGGTGTTGTGAAGGCTTGCGAGGACGATCCGCATCTGCGCCTCGGCCTCAACGTTCACGAGGGCAAGATCGTGAACGAAGCGGTGGCGGAGAGCCTCGGCTTCTGATCTCTAGCGATTGCGCATTACGCAGGAGTGGGAGGCGATCTCGCTCCTGTGTTGCATGAAAACGAACAGCTATTGTGTGCGTTTCTCGGGTAATTCCGGGGCGTGATCTCTATATCTCAGCTGCCGATGGCGACCTGATCAGGGCGCTCGACATGAGGGTCGAGTAGAAGGGATCAGGCCACTTGAGAGTTTCCCATGCAACAGTTCGATACCCGTCCTCTTGTCCGTCAGGTCAACTACGACGCTGACGTCACTTCGCATGTCGCGCCGCAGTCGAAGAGCGACCATGTCGCCTTCGCTTTCGTGAAGCTGCTGCGCTTCTTCGCCGACACCTTCTTCGCCAAGCGTTATGGCCACCGCGCCGTAGTGCTCGAGACCGTTGCAGCCGTACCCGGTATGGTCGGCGGGCTTCTCCAGCACCTTCGCGCGCTTCGCCGAATGCGCGATGACGAGGGCTGGATCCGCACTCTTCTCGACGAGGCCGAGAATGAGCGGATGCACCTCATGACCTTCATCGAAATCGCCAAGCCCAATGCGTTTGAGCGGTTCCTGATCCTCTCGGTCCAGCTGGTGTTCTACAACTTCTACTTCTTCCTATACCTGCTCGCACCGCGCACCGCACACCGGGTCGTTGGCTATTTCGAGGAGGAGGCCGTGATCAGCTACACCGCGTACCTCAAGGAGGTCGAAGCCGGTCGCCATGAGAACGTGCCTGCACCGCAGATCGCGATCGACTATTGGCAGCTTCCAAGTGATGCGCGCCTCAGCGATGTCATCATCGCCGTGCGCGCAGACGAGGCGGAGCACCGCGACGTCAACCACTGCTTCGTCGATCGCATAGACGAGCGCCGCGATGGCACGCGTGCCAAGCGGCGCAAGCTGGGCGAGGCTTAAGCCTGCACCACGGTCTGTTCGATTGAGCCGAAGATCGAGTGGTTCTCGCCATCGCGCATCTCGATCTTCACCGTGTCACCCGGAGCCATGAAGCGGGTGCTCGGCTCGCCGTCGCGGATGGTTTCGATCATGCGGATCTCGGCGATGCACGAATAGCCAAGGCCGCCATCGGCGACCGGCTTGCCCGGACCGCCGTCGGCGCCCTTGTTGCTGATCGTGCCCGACCCGATGATCGAGCCTGCGCATAGCGAGCGCGTCTTGGCCGCGTGCGCGACCAGCTGCGCCATGTTGAAGGTTGCATCCTGGCCTACCTCGGCGCGGCCGAACGGCTCGCCGTTGTAGTCGACCATCAGCGGCAGGTGGATGAGACTGTCCTTCCACGCATCGCCAAGCTCATCAGGGGTCACCGCAACCGGTGAGAAGGCACTTGCAGGCTTGGACTGGAAGAACCCGAAGCCCTTGGCGAGTTCGCCGGGGATCAGGCCGCGCAGGCTCACATCGTTCACCAGCATGATGAGCTTGATATGGTCCGCCGCATCTTCGGCGCTCGCGCCCATCGGCACGTCGTCTACCACGACGGCGACTTCGCCCTCCATGTCGCAGCCCCATTTGGTATCGCCCAGCGGGATGTCGGCGCGCGGGGGCAGGAAGCCGTCGCTGCCGCCCTGATACATCAGCGGATCGTGATAGAAGCTTTCGGGCACTTCGGCATCGCGCGCCTTTCGCACCAATTCGACGTGGTTGATGTAGGCCGATCCGTCTGCCCATTGGTAGGCGCGCGGAAGCGGAGAGTGGGCCTGCCTCTCGTGAAAGCGCTCGCACGGCACGGCCTCGTGTTCGACATCGCGCGCCAGCACCTCGAGTTCCGGCGCAACCCGCGCCCAGTTGTCGAGCGCTGCCTGCATGGTCGGAGCGATGTAGCCCGCGGCACAGCAGCGAGTGAGGTCCTTGGATACGACGACCAGTTTGCCGTCGCGTGTTCCGTCATTGAGCGTTGCGAGTTTCATGTCAGGCCTTCTCGGGATTGTCTGGTTGGTTGTCCGGGTGAGCGCGCTGGAAGGCGGGCAGGGCAAGGCATGCCGCTTCGATCCGCGCGATATGTGGGTGAGCGTCGATGTCGTAGGCGAAACGCCGCGCGTTGTAGCATTGCGGCAGCAGTACCACTTCGAACAGGCCGGGCGCTTCCATCACGAAGTCGCCTGCATCAAGCTGCGCCAGTCGCTGCTCCACCGGCGTCAGTCGCACGCCGCACCAGTGGCGATACCACTCGTCGATCTCGTCCTGCGAATGGCCGAGCTCATTCTTCATATACTTGAGCGTCGAGAGGTTGAGCGGTGCATGCAACTCGGTCGCGATGGCGTAGGCGAGCTCGCGCACGGTGTAGCGATCCTCCAGTCCCTCTGGCAGCAGCGGGTTTGCCGGATAGGCTTCGTCCAGCCATTCGAGCATGGCCATCGACTGGGCCCGGTCGCGGCCATCGGCCTCCAGCATGGGCACGGTCGCAAAGGGGTTGCGGCTGGTGAAGGTCTCTTCCTTCTGTGCCATCTTAAGCAGGTTGACCGGCGCGCTCTCGTAATCAAGACCCTTGAGCTCAAGCGCGATCCGCAACCGGTAGCTCGTCGAGCTTCGGTAGTAGCCGAACAGCTTCATGAGGCAGCTCCTGCGCCAAGAAGTGGACCGCATGTTACACGGTCCAGGGCAAAAACTGCGCCAGCGTTTTCAGGCACTTGGCAGGTTACTTGCGAGCGTATCGCAAAAGGGCCGGTGCGCGTTTTCACCCAACCTCCATAGCGATTGCAAGTCATGTAGGACAGCGGTCCGTTTTGCTCTCCGGAGTGCACCAACGCAGCGATCAAAACGCCGCGATGCCGGTGATGCCGCGGCCAAGGATCAGCGCGTGGACATCGTGCGTGCCCTCGTAGGTGTTGACCGTCTCGAGGTTCACTGCGTGGCGGATGACCTGATATTCCTCGCTGATACCGTTGCCGCCGTGCATGTCGCGCGCGGTGCGAGCGATGTCGAGCGCCTTGCCGACATTGTTGCGCTTAACGATCGAGATCATGTCGGGGCTGAAACGGTTTTCATCCATCAGGCGACCGACGCGCAAAGATGCCTGCAGGCCGAGTGCGATGTCGGTCAGCATGTCTGCGAGCTTCTTTTGATAGAGCTGAGTGCCGGCAAGCGGGCGACCGAATTGCTTGCGGTCGAGGCCGTACTGCCGTGCGGCATGCATGCAGAATTCTGCTGCTCCCATCGCGCCCCAGCTGATGCCGTAGCGCGCACGGTTGAGGCAGCCGAAGGGGCCTTTCAGACCCTGAACATTGGGAAGCAGCGCATCGGCTGGCAGCTTCACCTCGTCCATCATGATCATGCCGGTGGGCGAGGCGCGAAGCGAAATCTTGCCCTCGATTTTGGGCGCGGAAAGCCCTTCCATGTCCTTTTCGAGGATGAAGCCGCGGATCGCTCCGTCATGCGCTTCGGACTTGGCCCAGACGACAAAGACGTCTGCAAACGGCGCATTTGAGATCCAGGTCTTCGAGCCAGAGATCACGAAGCCGTCGCCGTCCATCTTGGCGTAGGTTTTCATGCCAGCCGGGTCGGAACCCGCATCGGGCTCAGTCAGGCCGAAGCAGCCGATAAGTTCGCCGCTGGCAAGGCCGGGGAGATACTTCTCACGCTGCTCCTGCGAGCCATAGGCGTAGATCGGGTGCATCACGAGGCTGGATTGAACGCTCGCCATTGAGCGATAGCCGCTGTCGACGCGCTCGATCTCGCGCGCGATCAGGCCGTAGGAAACATAGCCGGCGCCGGCACCCCCGAGTTCTTCAGGGATGGTCGCGCCAAGCAGGCCAGCCTGGCCCATAAGCGGGAAGAGTTCAGGGGCGCTTGCCTCGTTGCGGAACGCTTCGATCACGCGCGGCTGAAGCTCGCTCTGCGCAAAACCGCGCGCGGCGTCGCGGATCATCCGCTCGTCTTCGGTCAGCTGGCTTTCGAGATCGAACGGGTCTTCCCAGTTGAACGGGACTATCCCGACGCTTGCGAGTTCGGGGGAAGGGGGGGCGTGCATTTGGTTGCTCCTGAAACTTGTTGCCCGTCTCTCGCAGGACTCGTGACGGCCTGCAAGGGGCGGGACAATCGCTTCGGGAGCTTACGCTTCGCTTGGACGAAATTCCAGCGCTTCGCTGATTGTGCTCAGCATCGCGGAAGGCGGGCACGGCTTGGCGAGCGGGAAGGAGTTCGGGAATTGCTCGGCGACATCGTTAACGCGGCGGCTGCCCGTGTAAAACACGACCGGCACGTCTTCTTCCATCAGGGTCCGGGCGAGCTCGAGCGCGTTGCCATCCTGCAATTCGATGTCGAAAATTGCGAGGTCGGGTTTTTCTTTCTGATAAGCGAGCATGGCCGATGAGACACCGGCATGCGGTCCATCGACCTCGAACCCCGCTTCTTCAACGGTGTCGATTAGATCGAAAGCGACGATCATTTCGTCTTCGGCAACGAGAATTTTCTGAGCCACGAATCAGTCCCCTGTTAGCGTCCTGATCCCTCGGTAAGTGGCATAACACAATTTTTGCGCGAACCCCAACACGCAGGCTCAGAATGTTGCCATAGTCCCGCGTTTAGCCTTTGTTTCTACCGCGCTTGGCCGAACTTAGAGGTGAAACCGGTCTCGTCTTTGGCGCTCAGGAGCTTGGCCTGTTCGACCCACTGATCGCGAGTGATGCGGCCAGAAAAACGGCCCAGTCCTGCATCAACTCGCGCAATGTCTTCGTCGCTCCAAGCCGCGATCTGGTCGAACCGAGTGATGCCCTGTTCAGCAAGGATGGTGCGCAGTTTGGGGCCAAGGCCCTTGATGCGGGTGAGATCGTCCGCCTCGGCTTCAGCTGCGGGGGCAGGGGCAGGGGTAGGGGCGGGAGCCGGGGTCGGGATGGCATCTGCGGGCTGCTCTGCTTCCCAGTGATCGGGGCGCGGCGGCACGGGATCGCCAACGGTCGGGGCGACTGATACGCCAGCCTCGGCGTCCGCGGTTGCGCCAGCCGCTGCGATTTTATCGGAATTTGCGTTCGCGCTGGTCTGCCCAAAGTCCTGTTTGACCGCCGTCGGCGCATCGATCAGCGCGTGGTTGCGCGCCGCACGTTTAGCGCCTTCGTCGAGCACGTCCTTGCCGCTCTTGCCATCATCGACGATCGTCGTTTTCCGATTGGCTCGCAGCCATAGCCAGATCGCGAGCGCCACGAAGACGACCGCAATCGCGATCATGATGGCAGCCTGGGTGTATTGTGGCGACATGCAAAGCTCCTCGAAAAAGGCGAATTCGGAAAGGGTTGGCAGCCCCTTAGCAGCGCGAGCGGGTTAGCCCAAGATGGTTGGCCCGGCGCCAGACGCCAAAACGGCTGGAGCCACACTCGCCAGGTGGCTCCAGCCGTGCGCCTGACGCCGCGCTATCCCTAACCGTGTAGCGCGGCGCCTTGGGGTCCGGTGTATTTAGCCGCCCCCGCGAGCGGCGCTTGCAATGGCATTGAGTTCAAGGAACTCCTGCCGAATGAAGTTGCTCTGGCGTCCGGCAAGCGCTTCGATGTCATCGTGGTCGAAGCCCATCATAAGGTCGTCTCCGCGAAGGATCTGGCCGTAGGCGGCGACTGCTGCGGCGAAGGCGAAGTCGCCCGAGGGTGCGCCTGCTTCGAGAAACGCATCGCTCATCACGACCGTGTCGATAAGGCGCGAGGTGTCGCCATCGGGAAGCTTGAAGCGCAGTTTGACGTGCGCTGCCTCTGCCATGCGGCGGGTGGCCTCGGCATCGACCGCGTCCTCATAGCGGCGCGGCTTGATCCAGCCATCGCTGCCAGCTGGGACCACCTCATAGATCGCGGTGACTTGGTGGCCGGCACCAATATCGCCCGCATCGACCGCGTCATTGTCGAAGTCCTGCTCGCGCAGCACGCGGTTTT
Source organism: Erythrobacter sp. S158 (assembly GCF_057364915.1). Taxonomy (NCBI): domain Bacteria; kingdom Pseudomonadati; phylum Pseudomonadota; class Alphaproteobacteria; order Sphingomonadales; family Erythrobacteraceae; genus Erythrobacter; species Erythrobacter sp. S158. Next base: position 668,644 of record NZ_CP200279.1, read on the forward strand.
CGTAGCCGACAAGGCGGTACTGGCTGATGACGGCTGGGTTGAATTCGACCTGGATCTTCACGTCCTTGGCGATGGTGAAGAGCGTCGAGCTCATTTCGTCGCTCAGCACCTTTTTCGCTTCGAGAGCGCTGTCGATGTAGGCGTAATTGCCGTTACCCTTGTTGGCGATCTGCTCCATCATCGCTTCGTTGAAGTTGCCCGTGCCAAAGCCGAGCGTGGTCAAGTTGATCCCGCGATCTCGGTTCTTCTCGACCATCTCGACAAGCGCATCGCGGTCCGACACGCCGACATTGAAGTCGCCGTCGGTGGCAAGGATCACGCGGTTGACACCGCCTTCGATGAAGTTGTCCTCGGCGATGTTGTAAGCGAGCTGGATGCCTGCTCCCCCGGCGGTCGAACCGCCTGCGGAAAGCGACATGAGCGCGGCGCGGATTTTCGCCGTGTCGTTGGTGGGTTCGAGCACAAGCCCTGCTGCACCCGCATAAACGACGATCGAGACACGGTCCTGCTCGCCAAGTTCTCCGGCGAGGCCAGAGAGTGCAGTCTGGACAAGCGGCAGCTTGTCAGGGCTACCCATCGAACCCGACACATCCATCAGGAATACGAGATTCGCAGGCGGGCGCTCGTCACGCTCGATATCGTATCCGCGAAGGCCGATCCGCATGAGGTAGGTGTCCTCATTCCACGGCGTTCTTGCGACGTCGATGTTGGTGGTGAAAGGCACGTCGCGCGTCGTCGGCCGTTCGTAATCGTAGCGGAAATAGTTGATCATCTCCTCGGTCCGCACAGCATCGCGCGGTGGAGTGACCCCTTGCCGCAGGAAACGGCGGGTGTTGGCATAGGCGCCGGTGTCGACATCGACGCTGAAGGTGGAGACCGGCTCGGCGCTGACCAGCTTGACCGGCGAGACTTCCTCGCCGTCATAGCGTTCGCGGCCCGGATCGACCGGCACGACCACTGGCGGGATCGAGTAGCCTCGCGGTGCGGAGGCCACTTCGGCTGAGACCGCGCCGGTTCTGCTCCTGCTTGGTGCACCGGCCCGGCGCGAAGCGGTGACGACCACCGTGTTGTCAGCCAAGGCCTGCGAAGGCGGAGGCGGTGGTGGCGGAGGAGGGGGCGGCGGCGGTGGTGGCGCTTTCGTTCCCGACGTCGGCGCTGGCGACCCGGTTACGACGATCTGCTCACTTGGCTGCGCGCAGCTTGCAACGAAAAGACTGAGCGTTGCCGCACCGACCAGCTTGAGGTGGAAATGCTTTAAAGGACCCATTGCTTACTCCCCTCGACTTACCCGTTCGAAAGGTCAGCCTCAGGGCGTGAATAACGACTGAACGTGCTGTCAGGACGATGAAATGTTTTGGCGCAACTGGCTGCAAACCAACGTTTTTGCGCCGGTCAGAGCGGCTTGCCAGTGCTTTCGGCGGCTTCGAGAATTTCCTCGGGCAATTTGGCATTTTTGCGGAACAGGACCTTGTCCGATTCCTCGAAACCGCGCTTCCAGATGACCCACATATAGACCACGAGAATCATCGGCCCACCGATTGCAAGCTCGACCCATTCGGGAGTGAATTCGGTGAACAGAAAACCGACGAGAACGGCGGGCGCTGCGGCATAGACGAGCGCGGCGCGGTAGTTCGATACCGGCGCCTTGAGCAGCGTCTTGAGCACCAACGCTTTCACAAGGCTCGACGTGCCGAGCGCGAAGAACAGGGCGAGCGCCGCGCCAGCGGCCTGGAAGCCTTCGCCCCAACCCATTTCCTGCGCCAGCCAAATGAACCCGATAGTAAGCGCGGCCTGCAAGGTGATGACCCCGACGGAGATCAGCAGGTTCCTCTTCCTCGCGATGTAGACCAGAACGCTCTCGGAAACGACTGCCATTGATGCGACCACTTCTGCGGCAAGCAGAATGGCGAGCGCGCCCGTACCGCCGACAATGGCCGGACCGCCGAGGCCCATGACTGCCTCGCCCGGAATTGCGAGCATGAGCGCGATCCCGAATTGCAACGCGATAATCCAGAAGCCGACTTGCCGCACCTGCGCGGCGATTGCGTCCATGTTGCCGATCTTCAGGTTCTTGGTGATGACCGGCGATAGGATCGGCTCGAAGCTTGATTTCAGCTTCTGCGGCAGGCTCACGACTTCCTTGGCGAACCAGTAGATGCCGACGGTTGCCGCCGAGGTCGCCTGACCCAGAAGGAACACGTCCAGCAGCCGCGTCCCACGCTCGATCACGTCAGCTCCGATGAGCGGCAACGCGCGGGCGGTCATCTTGGAAAGGTAACGCGGGCGAGGACGCCACCCCTTGGGCCAGCCATAGGTGCGGAAAAACGACCATGCGGCGGTGACTAGCGCGGCATAGATCGAAGCGAGGAAGGCAAGCGCGATGCCTCCGCTTGCAAGAGCGGGGACGAAGAAAAGTCCCGCAACAAGGATCGACTTGGTCCACGGCTCGACCACCGCGCGGGCGCGCACCGTGGTGGCGATGTCATAGCGATAGGCTTGCGCGGCGAGCAGGATCTCGGTCAGCGCGAAGGCCGGAATCGCCGCGATCATCCACATGTCGAACTCGCTGTTCGTCCCGCTCGGGAAGATGATCACCGGGAAAGTGATGAGCAGCGCGCAGGCGACGAGGCTGAACAGGAGCGAGGTCAGCATCCCGTCGAAAACGAGATTGGTGGGCGAACCTTCGTGGTCTTCAGCACCCTCGGTAAGGCGTTGTGCAAGGCCACGCTTTTCACCCAGTGCGCAGATGAGCGCAAAGATCTCTATGACTACGAACGCCGCGGCAAAGCGGCCCATTTCATCGACGCCGTAAAGCCTGAAACCGACAAACAGGAACGGGATGCCGCCGAGCAGGCGCAGGACAAAGCCGAGCGTGTTGGTGCGCCCGCCCTTGGCAAGCGTTTCCATATCGTCATTGCCGCCAGAGGCGGGCTGCGGCTGGGCCGCAGGTTTGTCGGTGGGCGTGCTCACTCGACGTCGCCTTGGTCGGACGGCGTCTCGGCGCGCAGGGGACGTGAAAGCAATTCGGCAACGACTGCTTCGGGCGCGGAGCCATCGAGGATCGCGTTGACCGCGATGACGATCGGCATGGCGATGTCGCGCTCCTTGGCGAGGCTCGCGAGCACAGGCGCAGTGTGTGCGCCTTCGGCGACCGTTGTGCGGTCAGCCATCAGGTCGGCGGCCTTCTCGCCTTCGCCCAGCGCCTTGCCGAGCGAGAAATTGCGGCTGGAGGTCGAAGAACAGGTGAGAACCAGATCGCCGAGGCCGCATAGGCCAGCGAGCGTTTCGGCTTGAGCACCCATATGTTCGCCAAAGCGTAGCATTTCGGCAAATCCGCGCGCAATTAAGGCTGCGCGCGCATTCTGGCCGAGCTGAAGTCCTTCGACCACGCCGCAGGCAATCGCGAGGACGTTCTTGATTGAACCGCCGATTTCCGCGCCCGTCACATCATCAGAGTAATAAGGACGGAAGGCAGGCCGCGCGATCGCGGGAGACAAGCGCTCCCACTGCTCGCGCCCGCCCTCACAGGCGAGCGTTACAGCAGTTGGCAGGCCGGCGGCGACTTCGTGCGCGAAGGTTGGTCCGGAGAGCACCGCGATCTCGCTACCCGGGGCGGCATCGCGTGCAACGTCGTTCATCAGCCGACCTGTGCCTGCTTCAATGCCCTTCGAACAGAGCACGAGGTCGCGAGGCCGATGCTGAAGACCACATAGCACTTTGCCAAGAACCTGAGCGGGTGTGACTACCAACGCGATGTCGACCGAGTCGAAATCGGATAGGTTCCCGGTCGCGCGGATTGTGTCTTCAAGCTGAGCGCTGGGCAGATAGTGCAAGTTGCGGCGATCGGTATTGATCGCTTCCACCACCTCATTTTCGAAGGCCCAAAGCAGCACGTCTCTGCCGTCGCTGGCGAGCATTTGTGCAAGGGCAGTGCCCCATGCACCTGCGCCGATAACGCCGATGGTATTGTTCATGCCGTCACGCGTCATGCTTTAACTCCTGCGCCGCGAACTTTTTCTGCTTCTGGATCAAGCGGCCATCGCGGGCGCGCCTTTAGGTCGAGAGGATCGCCTGCAAATTCGGGGTCCTGCGCAAGCCGCTCGCACCCGGACCATGCGATCATCGCTGCATTGTCAGTGCACAATTTGAGCGGCGGCGCGACGAAGCGCATGTCATGGCGCGAGGCGAGGTTTTCGAGCGCAATGCGAACCGCCTGGTTCGCTGCGACGCCGCCCGCCACGACCAGCGCGGGGTACGGACCTGATGAACCAAGCGCCTTCTCAAGCCGATCGATCAGGCAATCAATCGCCGCCTGCTGGAAAGAGGCAGCGATATCGGCTGCGTTGTGCTTACCGCTTTCATGAGCGCGCAGCACGGCGCTCTTGAGACCGGCAAAGGAGAAGTGCGGTTCCTTCGACCGCTTCATCGGGCGAGGCAGGGGGACCGCCTTTGCTTCGCCCTCAAGCGCCAATCGCTCCACCGCGGGCCCGCCGGGATAGCCAAGGCCAAGGATTTTGGCGGTCTTGTCGAATGCCTCGCCCAGCGCATCGTCGATTGTGGTCGCAAGGCGGCGATATTCGCCGACGCCCTCGACGCCGAGGATCTGACAATGCCCGCCCGAAACGAGCAGCAGCAAATAGGGGTAGCCCAGCGCCTCATCGGAAAGCCGGGGCGACAGTGCGTGCCCTTCGAGGTGGTTCACCGCAATCAGCGGCTTGCCGGATGCCATCGCCAGCGCCTTTGCAGTGACGAGGCCCACCATAACTCCGCCGATCAGGCCCGGTCCGGCGGTCGCCGCAATTGCGTCCACGTCGTCCAAGGTCAGTCCAGCGTCCGCCATCACCCCTTCGAGCATCGGGGCAAGCCTTTCGGCATGAGCGCGCGCCGCGATTTCGGGCACGACTCCGCCATAGGGCGCGTGCTCGGCCTCCTGGCTCGCGATGCGCTGCGCGAGGATGCGGCGGTCCGACGTGATCAGCGCCACTGCCGTTTCGTCACAGCTCGACTCGATTCCGAGGACAATGTTGTGTGTCGATCCCATTGCGCTTCCATCTAGTCTCTCGCGTGGCTAGAGCAAGCGTGACGGGAGACACTTTGGTGACAGAAACGACCAGGGGCGCGGGTGAATTGCGTCCAAAACTCAGGCTTGGCACACGAAATTCACCGCTCGCGATGGCGCAGGCGTTCGAAACGCGAGAGCGGCTTTGCAAGGCGCATGGCTGGGCCGAAGACGAGGTCGAACTGGTCCCCGTAGTGGCAAGCGGCGACATGGTGCTCGACCGCCCGCTGGCCGAGATCGGGGGCAAGGCACTGTGGACCAAGGAACTCGACGCGTGGCTTGCCGAGGGCCAGATCGACGTGGCGGTTCATTCGGCAAAAGACGTCGAGACGATCCGTCCCGATGCATTCCGCTTTGCCGCTTTCCTGCCGCGCGCTGACCGCCGCGATGCGCTGGTGGGAGCGGCCAGCATTGCCGATATTCCCCGTGGCGCGACCGTTGGAACAAGCGCACCGCGCCGCGCCTCGCAGCTCCTCAATCTTCGGCCCGACTGCAAGGTCGTGACATTCCGCGGCAATGTCGCGACACGGCTCGGCAAGCTTGAAGCGGGCGAGGCGGACGTGACTTTTCTTGCGGCGGCTGGGCTTGAACGGCTCGGCCAAAGCGAAGTCGGCGCACCGCTTGAAACGGGCGACTGGATTCCGGCAGCAGCGCAAGGGGTGATCGCGCTCGAATGCCGTGCAGACGATGATGCGGCTGGCGAATTGCTTGCCGCAATCGACCACGCAGCGACCCGCGCCGAGCTTGAGGCGGAACGCGCATTGCTCGCCAAGCTCGGCGGTACATGCCACTCGCCGGTGGCTGTCCTTTGCAGCGGCGATGCGGGCGAACTGACCATGCGCGCCGCCTTGTTCAGCCCGGATGGCTCCGAGCGGGTCGATGGCGAAGCGAGCTTCAGTGCCGGCGATCATGCTCCCGTGCACGCGCTCGCCGCAGACCTGCTCCACCGCGCCACCCCCGCGATCGCCGAGCATTTCGGCGGCGAAGGGTAAGCGCGATCGATGTCAGGCTTTGTCCTTGCCGTCCGGCCCGAACCGGGTCTCTCCGCGACAATGGAGGCAGGCAATCAGCGGGGCCTCAACATGATAGGATACCCACTGTTCGAGGTGCGGGCGCGCGAATGGGATTGCCCTGATCCGTTAAGTTTCGACGCTATCCTCATCGGTAGCGCCAATGCGATCCGGCATGGGGGCGATGCGCTCAGTTCCATGACGAAAAAACCGGTTCACGCAGTAGGGCAGACCACCGCCGACGCGGCGCGGGACGCTGGATTCGAGATTGCGAATGTCGGCACAGGCGGGCTCCAGAACGTTCTCGATGCTGTCACCAAGCCCACCCGCTTCCTGCGGATCGCGGGTGAGAAACACGTTCCGCTAACTGCTCCAGATGGCGTCGAGATCGTGACCCGCATCGCTTATGAGAGCGTGCCGCTCGAATTGCCTGAACCCTTGCGCGCGCTCGACCAGCTTGGCCTGACGGTGCTGCTTCACTCCGCCGTCGCAGCCGAACGCTTCGATAGCGAAACCCGGCGCCTTGCCCTTCAACGCTCGCGCATTAAGCTTGCCGTTCTCGGCCCGCGCATCGCCGAAGCTGCCGGAACCGGCTGGCAATCTATCCACGTCTCGCCCGCGCCCAATGACACCGCATTGTTGGAATTGGTCCGCGAGACGTGCATATAGGGAGGCGGATCGTCCCGGTACGGAGAAAACTCCGGCCTCTTGGGTCATTATAGACGGATATTCGATGGCATCGAAATATGGCAGCCGCAGAAAGCCCGCCTCGACCGGGCGGTTTGCGCTGGCTGCGTTTGCTTCATTCCTCGTCGGCGGAGCGCTGGTGGGGTATGTGGTTTGGTACAATCTGACACCAGAAGAGCAGCCGATCGCGGCTGCCGAAATGCCGCCGGAGCTTCCCGGCGCGTCCCCGATTGCAAGCGAGACTTCGCCCAGTCCGTCCGCGCCTGCGAGCCCTTCGCCGAGCCCACTCGCTGACGCAGTCGCAGCCCTGGAAGAGGGTGACGCAGCGGAGGCCGTTCGCAACGTTGCCGAGCAGCAGGGCGGCCTCGACCAGCGGCTTGCCGCCGCCGAACAACGCCTTGCGCGGCTTGACCTTCAGGCACAGGCGGCTGCGGGTAACGCGGCGCGCGCCGAAGGACTTCTGATCGCCTTTGCCACCCGCCGCGCGGTCGAGCGCGGGGCGGAACTGGGCTATCTCGCCGACCAGCTTCGCCTGCGTTTCTCCGATCAATGGCCCAACGCGGTCAATACGATCATTACCTTTGCGCGCAATCCGATCCGCTATGACAACCTGACCGCGCGGCTCGATGGCCTTGGCCCGCAACTGGTCGAGCGCGACGAAGGCATCAGCTGGGAGCGGATGCAGCGCGAAATGAGCCAGCTTTTCGTGATCCGCCGCGAGAGCACACCGTCGTCACAGCCGGAACGCCGGCTGGACCGTGCTCGCATCGCGCTCGAACAAGGGCGCTACCAGAACGCAATCGACGAGATACGCGGCATGCCGGGCGCCGAGCAGGCCGAAAGCTGGATTGCCGATGCCGAGCGTTTTCGTGACGCTATGCAGGCGTTGGAAGTGATTGAGACCGCAGCAGTCCTTGACCAAAGCGGTCTTCGCGATGGAGCAGGCAATGTCGTGCGCCAACCAAGCCCGGTCGATCAGACGGGCGAAGAGTAGGCTCTCCTAAGCCTTCAACAGTTCAGGCAAGTCGCCCGAGACGCCTCGCGCCTCGTCCATAAAGAAGGTCTTGAGCACGGGCGTGCGCTGAACCGCTGCCATTCCGATCCGGCGCACAGCACTAGCCGTCTTGCCGGGAACGCCGAACAGGCGGGTGAGGCCGTCCGTTGCGAGCGCGACCATGAAGCTGTCGAGCCCGCGCCAAGTCTCATAGCGCTTCAAAAGTTGCGCATCGCCCGGATCGAGCCCGATCCGTGCGCCATCTGCGAGCACTTCGACCAGAGCGCCAACATCGCGCAGGCCCAGATTGAGGCCTTGGCCTGCAATCGGGTGGATACCGTGCGCTGCATCCCCGATCAGCGCGAGCCGCTCGTCGGTTATCTTGGCGGTATGGTGAAAGCCGAGCGGCCAGCTTGAACGCGCACCGATGCTGGTCACCTCGCCGAGGGTATCGCCCATGCGCTTTTGCACTTCGGCCATGAACGCGCGGTCGCCGAGCTTGGTCACTGCCTTGCCGTCCTCTTCGGAGACAGTCCAGACGAGCGAAGAACGATGCGTGCCGTCGGCATCGTCATTCATTGGCAGAAGCGCGAACGGCCCTGCGGGGTAGAAGATTTCCCACGCAACATTGTCGTGCGGTTTGGAATGGGTGAGCCCGGCGATGATGGCGCGGTGGTGGTAGTCCCACTTGGCGATCGTGATGCCTGCCTCGTCGCGTGTCGGCGATCCGCGACCTTCGGCAGCGACCATCAGCCGGCCCTTCAATTTACGACCATCCGCAAGAACGGCGGCAACACCAAGTTCGCTGCGCTGGCGCTCGACTATTTCGGCCTTGGAGACCCAGTTGATGTTGGGCTCGTCCGCTGCTGCTTCGAACAGGGCGAGGCGCAGGCGGCGATTGGGGAACATGCGGCCCAGCGTCCCTTCATGCGGCTCGGGCGTGAAGTCGAGGCGGCCGGGGCGATTCTGGTCTGTGACGGCGATGCTGGCGATATCGCAGGCGAACGGTTCGAGCCCGTCGGCGATCCCGATATTGCGGAACAGGTGCCAGCTTGCGGTCGAGATCGCGGTGGCGCGGTCGTCGAAGCCTTCGGCGGTGAGCTCGGCCGGGTCGGCGCGGTCGATTACATGGCTGGTCATGCCCTGCTTTGCCGCTGCCAACGCCAGCGTCATGCCCACAAGCCCCCCGCCAAGGATCAGGAGGTCGGCGGTCTCGAATTCTGCTTTCGTGCTCATATCGCCCTAGGTAACCCTTCAACCGGTCTTTGCGAACATTATCTTCACCCGTTAAGGCCGCTTACGCTGACGAAACGAGACGAGGCAATATTGTTCGCTGCACCGCGCTTTGCGCTTCCTGCATGGTTGATCGGGCTGTTCGCCTCGCTCTTGCTGGCGAGCGGTGCGGCTGCGCAGGAGGCGGAGAGCGAACCGCGCGTCCGTTATGGCGATGATAACATCGCGGTGCAGCTGGTCGCCGATGGCATGCCGCGCGTAGGCGAAGAATGGATGCTCGCCCTGCGTTTTACACCGACGAGCAACGAGTGGCACGGATATTGGTCCAACCCCGGCGACGCGGGGCTGGGGATGGTGTTGCAGCTGAACCTGCCCGAAGGCTGGGAGATGGGTGAGGCGCTGTATCCCGTGCCCGAGCGGTTCATTCAGGAGCTGCCCACGCAAAGCCTGATGAACCACATTTACAAAGGGCCTTACACGGTGCTTGTGCCGGTGAGTGTGCCCGATGGCGCCGTGATCGACGGGCTGCCGGATGTGGGCGGCTATGTCGAATACCTCGCCTGCACCGACGTCCTGTGCGTGCCGCAGGACGCGGCGCTGAGCGCGGGGCAGGGCGGAGACTTCGCGCGCTGGAGGGCCGAGGTCGCGCCGCTGCTCGACGCAAGCGCGCAGTTCGAAATCGCGGGCGACATGCTACGCCTCGCCATTCCGATCCCTGAAAGCGTGACTCTGACTGAGCCGCATGTGTTCATCGCCGAGGCGCGGCTGGTCCAGTATCCGCCCGCACAGGCGCTCTACCGCGAAGGCGACATGCTGGTCGCGGAGATACCGCTCGACCCATTCGGTGCGGGTGAGGCGGAAAGTGTCTCCGGTATCCTCGCCTTCGACAAGGAAACAGGCGTTCGTTTTACCGCCGAGCCTGGCGAAGTGCCTGAGGGGCTGGCCTCGATTGGCGCGCAAATGGGAGTGGATGCGCCGCCACTCTGGACGCTGATCCTCGGCGCGCTGGTGGGCGGACTGATCCTCAACATCATGCCCTGCGTCTTCCCGATCCTTAGCCTGAAAGCATTGAGCCTCGCGCGCGCTGGCGGCAGCGAGGCTGAAGCGAGGGCCGAGGGCATCGCATACACCGCAGGCGTGGTACTCGCCTGCGTAGCGCTGGGCGGCATCATGCTCGCCTTGCGCGCGGCTGGTGAGCAGGTTGGCTGGGCATTCCAGTTGCAGAGCCCAAGCGTCGTGATCGCGCTGCTGGTTCTCGCGACCGTGATCACCTTGAACTTCGCAGGCATCTTCGAGCTGCCGAGCATCGACACCGGCAACGGAGCAGGGCGCAGCGCCTTTGCGACCGGGCTGCTTGCCGCAGTCGCTGCGACGCCGTGCACCGGACCTTTCATGGCTGCGGCGCTTGGGGCTGCTTTGTTGCTGCCGACGCCGCTCGCACTTGTCCTGTTCGCGACCCTCGGACTGGGGCTCGCGTTGCCCTTCCTCGCCATCGGCTTCGTGCCCGCTCTGCGCCGGATGTTGCCCAAGCCAGGCGCATGGATGGATCGGTTTCGCCGCCTGATGGCGATTCCGATGGGGCTGACCGCGCTCGCGCTCATCTGGCTCACGGCGCAGCTTGGCGGGCGTGGCTTTGCGCTGTTTGCGCTTGTTATGCTGTTCGGGATCGTTCTTGCGCTGTTCGTGGTCGGGCGCTTGCAGCAGGCCGGCAAAATGGCGTGGCCTGCTTTCGGCCTCGTCGCCGCACCATTCCTGATCTTCGGCGCCTTCGCCTTGCCAAGCGGCTATGCGCCGCCAAGCCGCGACCTTGCCGCCTCGCTCCTCTCGCCGCAGGAATTCAGCCGAGAGACACTGTCCGAAGCGCGCGCGAGCGGACAGCCGGTCTTCGTGTGGTTCACCGCAGACTGGTGCGTAACCTGCAAGGTCAATGAAAGTGTCGCGATCGAGCGCGAAGCGACCGCAGAGGCCTTCGACGAGGCAGGCGTAATCGCGATAGTCGGCGACTGGACGGTGCGCGACGAGGAGATCACAGGCTTCCTGAACGAGCAGGGCGCGGCAGGCGTGCCGCTCTACCTGTGGTACGAGCCCGCAGAAGATGCTGAGCAACTGCCGCAGGTCCTGACCCCCGATATGCTGACGGAGCGTTCTCTAAGGGACAGGTGAGGGCGGCAATTCGGAGCCGTCAGGCTCCGCAAGGGCGACCGCCCGACCGCAGCGGGCGCAGCTCTGCTGCGCGTCTAGCGAGGACGCGGCCCCGGACTGGGCCGCGCAAAATCAAAGGCCCCGGCAATCCTCGATGAACTCGCCGGGCAGGTCGCTCGGATTGAGTTCGACCCGGCCAGCTCCCGGAACCGTCAATCCCAGCGCTCGCGGTCCGGCAAGCGGTTCCCACACCAGATCGGCAGCAAGGCGCTCGCCCTGCCACATCAGCCGTCCGTTCACCTCGCGCGCATCGACGGCCATGCGCCCGATATGCCCATTACCGACCAGCGCTAGCATTGCGCCTGCGCCCTCATCGGCAGGCGAAATGCGGGTGATCTGGAGTTCCGGAACAGCGCCGCCTTCGTGCCGGCATTCAAGCGACACCAGCGCAGGCTCACCCGGAATGCCGTAGACCAGCCGCTGCGCGTTTTGTTGAGAGCGGGCCCAAATCGCGCCTTCGGTTTCAGGCGAGGGGAGGGGCTCGGAAGCGAAGGTCGGCTCTGCTTCCGGCATGTCGCGGGTCATGTCGGCATCGGTCGGCGGCGGCTTGCATGCGGCAAGCGCCAGTACGGACGCCAGTGCAATCATCCTCATCGCGCGGTGATGAACTCGCGCAAATCGGCGGAAAGCTGACGGCGGTCCTCGTCGCGGACATACATCATGTGGCCTGCGTCATAATAGGTGTAGGTGATCCGATCCTGCGGAATGCCAAAACGGTTGAGCGAATACTCCGCCCCGAAGAACGGCGTCGCAAAGTCGTACCACCCTTGCGCATTGAAGACACGCAGCTGCGAGTTCTGCCGCATCGCACGCCCGATGAACGGAGCAACGTTAAGGTAAGCGTTGCGTCCGCGGCCCTGCAGCGACCAGTCCCAGCGCGCGCCAAGGCTCCCGATTGATTGATATTCGCGGTCGGTCTTGAAGCCGAGCCCTTCGCGCAGCCACTGGTTCACCGCCGCCGTGTAGCCCGCATCGATGCCGTAGAAGCTGGGATCGCTGTCAGGCGTTTCGCCCGCATTGTCGTAATCGACGCCCGTGTAACGCGCATCGAGCCTTCCGATCGTCAACCCCCGGTCGCGCAGCAGCTCCTTGTAGAAACGCTGCGATGTTACGCGCAGGTTCGCTTGTTCGAGATATTGCTCGGAAAGGCCGGTGAGGCGCGATAGCTCAGCGCGAACGGCCGCGCGCTCGGCATCGGGTAAGTTTTGTCCTTTGAGCAGCGCGGTTGCGAACGGACCGATGGCAAATTCGCGCGCTTCCTGTGCGATGGCCTCGACCGAGGGCGCTTCGACCTTGCCGTGATACCACGCCGCCGCCGCCATGTTGGGGAGCGTCACGATATAAGCCATTTCGTTGCCAGGCGTGGGTTCGCGCCCGGCAAAGTCGAGGATGGTCGAGATCAGGATCAAGCCGTTGAGACCTACGTCGTTGAAGGTCGATCCCTCAAGCTCGTCGACCACCATCGCGGTGCGGCTCGTGCCGTAGCTTTCGCCGCCGAGATATTTGGGGCTCGACCAGCGTTCGTTGTCGTTGATCCAGCGGCGTATCACCTGTGCAACCGCGCGGGCGTCTTGGCGAAGGCCGTAATACTTTTTGGGATCGGTCCCGTTGGTCAGATAACTGAAACCTGTTCCCGGCGGGTCGATGAAGACGAGGTCCGCGACGTCGAGCAAGCTGTCGGGATTGTCGAGCAGGGGATAGGGCGGCGCACCATCGTCGCGCGCGTCCGAGGGGATCGCGACCCGCTTCGGCCCCCATGCACCCATCTGCAGCCAGACCGAGCCTGAACCCGGACCACCATTGTAAATGAAGAAGACGGGCCGCGACTTGTCCGCCGGATCCTTCACATAGGAGCTGGTGACGATCACCGCTTCCTGCTTGCCGTCATCGCTTTCAAGGATCGTCTCGCGAACCGTCGCGGTGTAGCTGATGCGCTGACCGCCAAATGTGCCGGTATGCTGCGAGGTGCGAACTTGTGGCTCGATCCGTTCGACAGAGGCCGCGCCTTCCTTGTGCGCGTCAGCGGCGAGCGGGGTGGCGGCGGAGGTGGCGAGAAGCGCGGCAGCGAGCGCTGGAATGAGCGGGTTTTTCATGGCCTGCTGATTGGCAGGAAGGGCCGCTTGGGGTCAAGCAGCTCTTGGCGTGATCCGCTCAAGTTCGCCGTTAAGTGCTCGCTTGGCCGTGCGCAGTTCGCAGTCCGTTTGAAGGCCCATGAAAAAACCTTCCGACATGCGGAAGTAACGGGTTAGGCGAAGGTCCAACTCGCCGTCTATCCGAGCGTTCCCTTCGATCATGGCTTGCAGACGCGCAGGATCGACCGCAATGGCCTTCGCCAAAGCAGCGACATCCATTCCGAGCTGGTCCATGAATTCCGAAGCGAGCAATTCGCCTGCATGCGGAATATGGAGCCAGTCGGATTTATCGATGGTAGTCGACGATTTCGACACCGTGCGCTTCTCCGTTCTCGAACGTGAAGCATATACGCCATTGCATATTAATGGAAAGGGAATGCTGCCCGGCGCGGTCTCCCTTGAGCGCGTGAAGACGGTTGGATGGCGGGTTACGAAGATCATCCAGCGTCTTTGCACGGTTAAGCAGAGCGAGTTTGGCAAGGGCTCGGTCGTGAAGTTCCGCCGGCAGTTTTCGGCTTCGCCGACCGGACCAGATGCGCTCGGTTTCCTTGTCGGCGAAGGTGATGATCATGGCTGCCTCGCGATTGAATGCAGCCCTTTAGAAATACTCCGGAGGACTCCACGTCAACTAGAATCCGCAGCCAAAAATCATTCTGATTATTATTGAGTCAAATGTGACTCGATCTGAATCAATTTTGATTCATATGGAATCAAGTTTGATTCAAAGTTTCTCGACTCGAGTCACGGCTTCCCGCCCATCCGCTTATACCTTGTCTTGCCGTACCGCGTCTTGCGCGTCCCCGGCTTGCCTTCGTTCGAGCGGCCCACGCGAGGCGCTTTCTTCTGGTCGTCGGGAAGGCCAAGCTCGTCGTTTTCGAGGCGGCGGATTTCGTCGCGCAGGCGTCCGGCTTCTTCGAACTCGAGGTTTGCGGCAGCATCGCGCATGCGCTTTTCGAGGTCTTCGATGTAGCTGCGCAGGTTGTGACCGACGAGGTTGTTGACCTCGTCATCGCCGGTATCGACCGTGACGCCGTCCTGCGAGGCTGTGTGTGCGACGATGTCGGCAATGTCGCGCTTGATCGTCTTGGGCGTGATGCCGTGCTCTTCGTTAAAGGCCTTCTGCTTTTCGCGGCGGCGGTCGGTTTCGGCCATCGCGCGTTCCATCGAGCCGGTAATGCGGTCGGCGTAAAGGATCACGCGGCCATCAACATTACGCGCGGCGCGGCCGATGGTCTGAACCAGCGATGTTTCGGAGCGCAGGAAGCCCTCCTTGTCCGCATCGAGAATGCAGACGAGCCCGCATTCGGGAATGTCGAGCCCTTCACGCAGCAGGTTGATCCCGATCAGCACATCGTACACGCCCATGCGCAGGTCGCGGATCAGCTCGATACGCTCCAGCGTCTCTACGTCGGAGTGCATGTAGCGGACCTTGACGCCCGCTTCGTGCATGAATTCGGTAAGGTCCTCCGCCATGCGCTTCGTCAGCGTGGTGACCAACGTCCGGTAGCCTTTTTTAGCGGTGGCGAGGCATTCCTGAATGCAATCCTGCACCTGATCCTCGACAGGACGAATTTCGACAGGCGGGTCGATGAGGCCGGTGGGGCGGATGACCTGTTCGGCAAAGACGCCGCCGGTCTGCTCCATCTCCCACGGGCCAGGCGTTGCCGACACGGCGAATGTCTGCGGGCGCATCGCGTCCCATTCGTTGAAGCGAAGCGGGCGGTTGTCGATGCACGAGGGCAGGCGGAAGCCGTATTCGGCGAGCGTCAGCTTGCGGCGATGGTCCCCGCGCGCCATCGCACCGATCTGCGGCACAGTCTGGTGGCTCTCGTCAACGAAGAGCAGCGCGTTTTCGGGAAGGTATTCGAACAGGGTCGGCGGAGGCTCACCGGGGAGGCGGCCGGTGAGGAAGCGCGAATAGTTCTCGATCCCGTTGCAGCTGCCGGTCGCGGCGATCATCTCGAGGTCGAAATGGGTGCGCTGTTCGAGCCGCTGATGTTCGAGCAGCTTGCCCTCTTCCTCAAGCTCCTTGAGGCGGTGCTCAAGCTCGAACTTGATCGCCTCGGTCGCCTGTTTCATCGTCGGCCCCGGCGTCACGTAGTGCGAGTTTGCATAAACGCGAACCTTGTCGAGACTTGCGCCCTTTTTTCCGGTCAGCGGATCGAATTCTGCAATCTCTTCAATCTCATCGCCGAAAAAGCTGATACGCCATGCCATGTCTTCATAGTGGCTGGGGAAGAGTTCGAGATTGTCGCCGCGCACCCGGAAACAGCCTCGCGTGAAGGCTGCATCGTTGCGCTTGTACTGGAGCGCGACAAGCTTGCGGATCAGCTCGCGCTGGTCGACGGTCTCGTCCTTCTTGATGTCGAACACCATCGCCGAATAGGTTTCGACCGAACCGATACCGTATAGGCACGAAACCGAGGCGACGATGATCACGTCATCGCGTTCGAGCAGCGCGCGCGTGGCCGAGTGGCGCATCCGGTCGATCGCCTCGTTCACGCTCGACTCTTTCTCGATATACGTGTCGGAGCGCGGGACGTAGGCTTCGGGCTGGTAGTAGTCGTAGTAGGAAACGAAATACTCGACCGCGTTTTCGGGGAAGAAGCTCTTCATCTCGCCATAGAGCTGCGCGGCGAGGATCTTGTTGGGCGCAAGGATAAGGGCAGGGCGCTGAAGGGTTTCGATCACCTTGGCCATGGTGAAGGTCTTGCCCGAACCCGTCACGCCCAGCAGCGTCTGCGTCTGATCACCGGCAAGCGCGCCTTCGACCAGCTCCTTTATCGCGGTCGGCTGATCGCCCGCCGGTTCGTAATCCGAGACCAGCTTGAACTTCTTGCCCGGCATCGACTTTTCCGGGCGCGCAGGGCGGTGGGGGGTGAATTCCTCGCCGGTCTCGGGCTCTTCAAGACCGCGACGGATGATGAGATCAGACATAGAACGATAGATATGTGCGCAAGCAGCGCTGTTGTGAAGTGCCTGTCGCGCCCCTAGCATGCCTCGCCAAGGCAAAAGGTCGCGCCGAATCATTCACAAGTCGAAGGGAGATGCTTCGTGAAAGCATGGTTGATCGGCGGCGCGCTTGGCGCTGCTCTGGTAATTGGCGGCACCGCTTCAAACGCGCAGATCGATCCGGGCGATCGTCCGATGGCGGGTCAGTATCGCGCGACGACGACTTTCCTGTCGATCGACATGCCCGGCGCTCCGCCGGAGATGGCGGGCATGATGAGCCAGATGATGTCGAATTCGGTCACCTACTGCCTGACCGAGGCCGAGATCGCCGATGGCTATCGCGCCATCACTGATCGCTCGACCCGCGATGCGCAGGACTGCACTTACGAGCGCTTCGATTATTCGGGCGGAAAAATCGATGCGGTGATCGAATGCAGGGTCGACGGGCAGAATATGCGCATGGAAATGACCGGCACGGGCGGCGCGACATCGTCCGACATCACGATGACGATGATCGGCGATTTCGGAATGGGCGATGGCTCGATGAAGTTGCGTTCACAGCACGAGCGCATCGGCGAATGCGGTTGAGAATGTTTGAGACAATCCGGGAGGAACACGAAATGAAGAATATGATTATGGCCGCAAGCGCGGTGTTTATGCTTAGCGCTTGTGGCGGGGCGACTGACGCCGATGCTGATGGTGACGGCACGATCACCCAGAAGGAAGTTCAGGCAGCGATGGGTGATGTGTCCATTTCGCCGGGCCAGTGGGAGAACACTGTCGAATTCGTCGACATCAGCTTCGATGAGACGAAGGTCCCCGAAGAAGCGCGCGGGATGCTCACCGGAATGCTTGAAGGCATGAAGGGGCAGATCAACACGACGCAGAACTGCGTCACGCCAGAAGAGGCCGAAAAGCCCGCCGCCGAAATGTTCTCTGGCAACGAGAACGCCGATTGCGAATACAACACGTTCGAATTCGGCGGCGGCACCATGAACATGGAAATGACTTGCCAGGACCCGTCCTCGGGCACGGCCAAGATCACCAACACTGGCACTTATTCCGATGATGCCTACGAGATGGACATGACAGTTGCGATCGAAAGCCCAGAAATGGGTACGATGACGATTGCGGCATCGAGCAAGGGCAAGCTGATCGGGGAATGCCCGGCCGAATAAGAACCTCGGCACAAGCGAACAGAAGCGATGGCGGCGGGGGTGAAATGCCTTCGCCGCCTTCTTTTGTTACAGATATGTGAAACGTTGCGATTGTGTGGCACAAATTGAGATCTGATGGGTTAGTTGAACTGAATCTTCACCTCCTATTCACGGCCAAGGGGTATGCCTTTTCGTCTTATGGAACACCGCGCATCCTTTCTGGACAGTCCCCGCGCCCGCTTTGGTGACGGTGAGTTCGCGCGCCGCATCGCGCTCGCGCGGGAGGTGTATCCAGACCAGGAAAATGGCAAGCCGACGCTCGCCAAACTGGCTGGTGAACTGAGCTATCTCGCCGAGCCGCTGCGCCGGCTCACGCGCCGGATCGATATTCTCAAGGCCGAAAAGCCGCAGATCATCATTCTCATGCCCGGCTTCGCCACGGGCCCGCACCGTATGCGCTACATGGCCAAGAACATCGAGCGCGCCGGACACAAGGTGAAGAACTGGGGCTTGGGCCGCAACTGGGGCGTTGCTCAAGAAAGCATGGACCGCCTCGAAGACCGCCTGTTCGAAGTGTGCGAGCGTTACGAGACCTCGGTTTCGCTCGTTGGATGGAGCCTTGGTGGCCTCTACGCGCGCGAACTTGCGAAGCGGCATCCGATTTGCGTCAACAAGGTCATCACGATGGGCTCGCCCTTTTCGGGTAGCCCGCGTGCGAACAATGTCTGGCGCGTCTATCAGGCGATCGCCGGACACCGCGTTGATCAGCCACCGATCGAAGCCGATCTTGGCCAGAAGCCTCCGGTTGAAACCATCGCCTTGTGGAGCCCGCTCGACGGTGCGATCGCGCCGCGCAGTGCGGCTGGCCTTCCCGGCCAACGCGACCGTGCAATCGCGCTTCGCTGCACGCATAACGGTTTCACCTATGCGCCGGAGTCGATCCTGACGGTTCTTGAACAGCTCGACCGTTGAACGAGCGGGTCACGTGCCCGAAATCGCGCCCCTTTTAATTGGAACGTCTTTCATTAGACTGTGTTGATCTAGTGCAGCACGGCCTGATGGGAGCAAGCGCGCAAGTTTATGGCAGGGGATGAGCCGGGCACTCCGGAAAATTTCGACGAAATGCACTTTGCAGGTGGCGACATTCGCCCCGCTTATGATGCCTATTGCGATTGGTACCAAGAGCAGGAGCCCGCACTCCTCAAACGCAAGAATGCCGAAGCTGACGAGAGTTTTCGCCGCACAGGCATCACTTTCAACGTTTACGGCGAGGATGAGGCCGAAGAGCGCCTGATCCCGTTCGACATGGTGCCGCGCATCATCACTGCGGCAGAATGGCGCAAGCTCACCCGCGGAATTGAACAACGCGTGAGCGCACTCAACGCGTTTCTCTACGATCTCTATCACCGGCAGGAGATCGTGCGCGCAGGGCGACTGCCAGAAAGGCTGCTGCGCAACAACGATGCTTGGCTGCCCAACATGGTCGGCATGACACCGCCGGGCGGCATCTATACCCATATCGTCGGCATCGATCTCGTGCGCACCGGGCCGGACGAGTTCTTCGTGCTCGAGGACAATGCAAGGACGCCGTCGGGCGTTTCCTACATGCTCGAAAACCGCGAGACGATGATGGCGATGTTCCCTGACCTGTTCAGCAAGGTCGCCGTCGAGCCCGTCTCAAATTATCCGCGCCGCCTCGCACGGAGCCTTGCCGCCTGCGCTCCGCCCAAGTTCGACGGCAGCGGTGGCGACAAGCCGACCGTCGCGGTGCTGACGCCCGGCATCTACAATTCAGCCTATTTCGAACACGCCTTCCTCGCCGATCAGATGGGCGCCGAGCTGGTGGAGGGCAGCGATTTGCGCGTCGTCGATGGACGGGTGCAGATGCGGTGTACGCGCGGCTTTCAGCCGGTCGATGTGCTCTATCGCCGCGTGGATGACGACTACCTCGATCCGCTGACTTTCGAACCCGACAGCGTGCTTGGTGTGCCGGGCATCATGGATGTCTATCGCTCAGGCGGGATCACAATTGCCAATGCGCCGGGAACGGGCGTTTCTGATGACAAGGCGATCTATTCCTTCATGCCCGAGATCGTCGAATTCTACACCGGCGAGAAGCCGCTGCTGCCCAACGTCCAGACATGGCGATGCGCCGACAAGGACAGCCTTGGCTACGTGCTCGACCACCTTGAAGAGCTGGTGGTCAAGGAGGTGCATGGTTCGGGCGGCTACGGAATGTTGATAGGCCCGACCGCATCCAAAAAGGAGATCAAGGAGTTTCGCGCCAAGCTCAAGGCCGATCCAGAAAACTACATCGCGCAGCCGACGCTCTCGCTTTCAACATGTCCGATCTACACCAAGGCCGGCCTCGCGCCGCGCCATGTGGACCTTCGCCCCTATGTGCTGGTCTCTCCCAACGGGATCGAGATCACGCCCGGCGGCCTGACGCGCGTTGCGCTCAAAAAGGGATCGCTGGTGGTCAATTCGTCGCAAGGTGGCGGGACCAAGGATACGTGGGTGTTGAAAGACTGATGTTAGGACGCACAGCCAACGGCCTTTTCTGGATGTTCCGCTATCTCGAGCGGGCGGAAAATACATCGCGTCTGCTTGATGCGGCGCTCCGCATGGCTCTCACCCGCGATCTTGAGCGGGCCGAAGAGGAATGGCGCTCGGTCATCGCGACCTTGGGTCTCAAGCAGCAATACGAAGCCAACAACGACGGCTATGACGGCGCTTCGGTTTGGAACTTCGTCCTTCGCGACAAGGCGAACCCTGCGAACGTGCGCGAGATGTTCTGTGCGGTGCGCAACAATGCGCGCACGGCTCGCACCAATTTGTCGACGCAAGCCTGGGAAGCGGTCAACGAAAACTGGATGAAGCTCGACAAGCAATTGTCACGCCCCGTCAGCCAGTTGGCGCTCGGCGAAGTGCTTGCGCGCCTTCGCCGCACAGGGATGCAAGTGCACGGCGCGATGGACGGGTCGATGCTTCGCAATGAAGGCTATCACTTCGCGCGCGCGGGCACCTTCATCGAGCGTGCCGAAAGCACCGCGCGCATCCTCGACATGAAGTATTACCTGCTGCTTCCCTCGCTATCCTATGTCGGCTCCAGTCTCGACAGCGGGCAATGGGACCAGGTGCTGCGTTCGGTCGCCGGGGCGAGCGCGTACAGCTGGCTCAATGCGGGGAATATCGATGCTCGCGGGATCGTTGAATTCCTGGTGCTCGACGATCGCTTCCCGCGCAGTCTGGCATTTTGCCGCAGTGCCCTGCGCACCAACTTAGACCAGCTAGAACGCATCCACAGTCAACCGAGCGAGGCCAATCGGCTCATGCAGGAGTCGGAGAGCTTCATCGCGCACATGACGGTTGATGAGATATTCGAAATGGGCCTGCACGAATTCCTGACGCAGTTCATGGCGCGCAATTCCGCTGTCGGTCAGGCGATCGCAGACGATTACAGGTTCCTGGCATGAAACTCTCTATCCGCCACACGACGCATTATTCCTTTAGCGAGCCTGTGATCCACGCTCTTCAGCGCCTCCGGCTTACGCCCAAGGAAACGCAGGGGCAGTCGATCCTTGAGTGGGAAATGCAGTACGAAAATGCGCATCCCGAGCTTGAGTATGACGATCAGAATTTCAACACGGTCACACTGGTCGCCGTTGAACCGGGGGCCAGCGAGGTGACGGTCACCTGCACCGGCAAGGTCGAGACGCAGGACAATGCCGGCGTCATTGGTCAGCATGCAGGGCATCTGCCGCTGTGGAGCTTCCTCGCCCAAACCAAGCTTACCAGGCCAGGTCCGAAAATGCGTACGATGCTGCGAGAGCTGGGCGACCCGGAGGAGGGCGCGAAGCTCGACTTTCTCCACGCCCTCTCTGCCCGCATCCGCGACGACGTGACGTACCAGACCGGCATGACCGGCGTGTCGACCACAGCGGAAGAGGCGGTCGCTGCTGGTAACGGCGTTTGCCAGGATCACGCGCATATCTTCCTTGGCGCTGCGCGCGCCGCTGACATTCCGGCGCGCTATGTCTCCGGCTATCTGATGATGAACGACCGGATCGATCAGGAAGCCACCCACGCCTGGGCCGAGGCGCATATCGATGGGCTTGGCTGGGTCGGTTTCGACGTTTCCAACGGCATTAGCCCGGACCCGCGCTATGTCCGCGTAGCCACAGGGCGCGACTACCGCGATGCAGCGCCCGTGACGGGGATCAGCTTCGGCACGACCGAGCAGATGCTTCGGGTCGACGTCTCGGTCGAACAACAGCAAGAGCAGGACCAGCAGCAATAGCGCTTCCTGCAAGGCGCGGATTGGCGTAATTCGCGCAGCAATTCCTCTTGGAGAATCACAGATGACTTACTGCGTTGGCATGGTGCTCGATAAGGGCCTCGTCCTTATGAGCGACACCCGCACCAATTCCGGCGTCGATAACATCTCGGTGTTTCGCAAGATGTTCCAGTGGCAGGTGCCTGGCGAACGTATGATCGCGGTGATGACTGCCGGCAATCTCGCGACCACGCAGGCGGTGGTGAGCCAACTGGAAGAACGCACCAAAGCGCCCGATGAACGCGACAACACGCTCATCAAGGGTCAGACCATGTTCAATGTTGCTACCGAAATCGGGCGGCTGTTGCGCAAAACGATCGAGGAGCGCCAGAACGCCAATGGCGACCGCGGCAAAAACCGCTTTACCGCCTCGATCATTCTTGCCGGGCAGATTGCGGGGATGGAGCCGCGCCTGTTCATGATCTATCCGGAAGGCAACTTCATCGAGGCCAGCTGGGACACGCCCTTCTTCCAAATCGGCGAGACCAAGTATGGCCGCCCGATCATCATCCGTGGCTATGACCGTGACATGAGTTTTGAGGATGCGGTCAAACTGCTCATGGTCTCGTTCGATTCCACGCTGAAGGCGAACCTGTCGGTCGGCCTGCCGCTCGATTTGCTGGTCATCGGCAAGGACGAATTTGCCCCCACGCACGAACACCGTGTCATGCATGATGACCCGTATTTTGCAGAGATATCAGCGAACTGGGGCGACGCCTTGCGATCGGCTTTTCATTCGCTGCCGAGTTACAGCTTCGATTCGGAGTGAGCCGCAGGCGGCTAAATCGTGATTAACCCTGATGCGAGCGCCGATGTATAGTCGGTTTCGGATGTAAAATTGGCAGGATTTGAGCGGGTTCTAATCCGCTACTAGGCAGGCTTACCTCCACAATGGGTTAGGTCCGGCGTGAAATTTGAGGCGTGGGCGCGCACCACACTTGGCATGTCACGCAAAGCCTCTCTCCACTTCATCGACGCGAACAGTCGCCACCGTGCTGAACTTGCGCGCGTCGGGTTCCAACTGGGCCATCATGCGGAGGTGTATGGCGATTTGTCGGAACTTTCCGCTCATCCTCCTCGCGACGGGATAATCGTCGCCCGCGATCAAGCGGAGGAGGGCGGCGTTGGCATAATCCTCGAACGATTGAGCAGGCTCGGCATCTGGCTGCCTGTCATTGCGATGGATGCAGATCCACGGCCCGGACGCATCGTCGAAGCGATTAAGGCAGGCGCGCTCGATTACCTGACGCTGCCGATTGATATCGAACGGTTCGAACGCTGCCTTACCCGGATCGAGAAAGAGGCCGAGATTTTCGGCGCGGCCCGTCGCCGCATGATCGAAGCGCGAGATCGCATCTCTTCCCTATCGACCCGTGAACGCGAAGTGCTCGAATGGCTGGCCGAAGGAAGCAGCAACAAGGTCATCGCTCGCGAACTCGATATCAGTCCGCGTACGGTCGAGATCCATCGTGCCAACATGATGCATAAACTCGGCGCGCGCCATGCAGCTGAAGCTGTTCGATTAAAGATTGAAGCCAACCTGGAGCCACAGATTGAAGTGACAGCCTAGCCTTCTCGAACTGCTGCTAACCGCGCCCAAACCAGTTCTCCCAGAGCAGCGATCCCTAACCTCGCTCTCGGTGCCCGGACGGCCTCGGTATCCTGGTGGATACTGGGGTCGTTTCGCGTTTCGCGGGAAGGTCTAAACGGTGCCCTTCGGCTACCGACAGAAGCCAGTGCCCGGGCCTTCTCCGGCGCTTTCAAGATGGAAGTGATCTGCGTGTGCGCGGTTGTATTCGGGGCCAAGAACGGTTCCAAAGCGCTTGCAGGCGCTGCGATGGACAGTGCGAAGGAATTCACGTTCTGCCCGGCTGCTGCCGTTCCAACCATCGATCAGCGAAATCCGCCTCCCGTCTTCGAGAATGAAAGCGGAGACGTCGATCGCCTCGGCCCGAGCATGGGCAGAGCGGCGATTGGATCCTGCAATGTTGCGGCATGCATAGCTGCCCATCGTCTCTATCCGGGCGAGCGGGCTGCCAAGGATTTGCCGTGCCGCGCGGTCCACTCCGAAGCGGGTCCACTGTCCGAATGCAGTTGCAACCTCGCACCGGACGGGTCCGATATTGCTGATCCCGAACGACGAGGCATCGCCCGCGATCGATGAAAGCTGCACGGAACCGAGCGTGTGGCATCCGGGCGCGGCGTAAGTATCGGGCAGAGGATTGAAGTCCGCCCCCGCTGCTCCCAGCGCGTTAAGGCAGGCCGCATCCTGGGGACGGGTGACGACGTTTTGCTGCGCCGAACTGAGCCCACGTGGTGGTCGCTGAATGTATGTACCTGGCGTCGAGTAGGGCGCGCGACTTGCGCCCGCGCTTGGCGATCCGCGGTCCGACGATGACGGCACGATCGACCCGCAACCCGCAAGGGCGAGCGCGGCAAGGCCGGTCATGACAAGTGTCGAGAATCGTGCGCGTTTCATACCTAAGGATGAATACGCGAAAATGGTTAACGCCGTGGTAACGCGTAGCCTGAACGAGGTGTGCCGCGCTGCCTACCCGATAATGCGTGCTTGCCTGATGGCCGCAGCCACGCGACCGTGGTCAGGGCAGCTCTTCGGCCACCTGTTCCCACAGCTCGATTTTCACGCCGTTGGGATCGAGTATCCAGGCAAACTTGCCATAACCTTCGTCGGCGGTGTCGAGCACGTGGACGTCCTTGGCCTTGAGGCCTTCGACGAACCCGTCGAGATCGTGCACGCGCAGATTGATCATGAAGCCGCCTTTACCGGGCTTGATGTATTCGTCGTCCTTGAAGTTGCTGATGAGCGAGTAGGGATTTGTCTTGGGTTCGTCAGCCCATGCGAATTGCGGGCCGTATTCGCCGTCAACGCCCAGCTTTTCGCGATACCACGCGTGCGTCGCCTCCGGATCGGCAGCGACGTAGAAGACGCCTCCAAGGCCCGTAACGCGCGGACCATTTGCATTGCTCATGATGCTCTCCTCCCGTTCCCGGCGGGCATCATGGCGCAAAGGGCCCCTCGAAGAAAGCTCAGAAGCTGGTGGTGAAGAGGACGACGCTTTCGGGCAGCGCGTCGAGCAGGGCGATCTCGATCACCTTGTCGAAACCGGTCACGACCATCAGGCCGACTACCAGCAAAGCGGCGCCGAACAGCGGTTTGCCATATTGCGCGATCATGCTGAGCGTCTTGCGACGCTCCCCCATCGCCTTGCGCGAGCCGTAGGCGAAGGCGAGCACCGAGGTCGCGACCCCCAGGCCGAAGACGAGGAAGATGAGAAAGCTGCTGACAAGGTCCTGACCTTGGCTCGCCGCAGCGATCGCAACGCCCAGCGTCGGGCCGACGCAAGGTGCCCAGACGATGCCGAGCAACAGGCCGATGGCAAACTGGCCGTGCCAGCCGTCGCCGCTTACCTGCGACAGCCGCTGGTTGCCGAAATTGGCAATGGGGGCAGCGGCGGCGCTCAATGCAGCCTGCGCCCGCGGTACAAGCAGCACGATCCCGCCCACC
Source organism: Erythrobacter sp. S158 (assembly GCF_057364915.1). Lineage (NCBI taxonomy): Bacteria > Pseudomonadati > Pseudomonadota > Alphaproteobacteria > Sphingomonadales > Erythrobacteraceae > Erythrobacter > Erythrobacter sp. S158. Next base: position 693,932 of record NZ_CP200279.1, read on the forward strand.
GCCAGCATGGCGCCGGCGAAGAGGCGCACGGCCTGCTCGTTGATGCCCAGCGAATAGCCGAACGCGATCACGGTGAAGCCGAAGAGCGTGAAGCTGGTCACCAATCCGCCTGCGAGCGCAAGCGGTCCGAACCGGCTCTTGCCAAGCGCAGATGCCACGAGGATCGGCACCAGCGGCAGGACGCAGGGGTTCAGGATCGTGACCAATCCGGCCACGAAGGAGAGGGCAGTGCTGCCGAACATCGTCAGGCCTCAGGCGAGGGTAGGGCGCTTAGAGCGCGCCCAGAACCACGCTGCGCAGACGGCTGCGGTTGGTTTCCGCGATCGAGCGCGCGACCTCGTCCATGCCGTTGAAGACCAGCACGGTCGACTGGCGAGGGATGCGGTGAGCGCGCAGGAAGGCCTTCTCATCGTCGAAGTTGACCTTCACAAACAGCACGTCGTCGCTCTGGCGCTGCTCGCGCAGTTCGTCGAGGATCGGCGCTTGCGCACGGCAGGTCGGGCACCAGTCGGCATAGACGTCGACGACGATGGTCTTGCCCTTCTTCTGGGCCATCATGAACTCGGCTTCGTCATAGGTCTGCCAACCGGCGGTCGAGGCCTGCGCGGTCAGCTGGGTCGCGCCGATGACGAGCGCGCCGAGGGCGGCGATGAGGAGGAAGAGGCGGGTCATTGAGGTAAGCTCCAATACGGGGTGGCCCGGCTGGATCGCCGGGATTGCGCCAGGAGTTCGCGCTCGCTCGCCCTTTGGTTACAGCGCCGGGGTCATTTCACTCGGCAGGTTGCGCCGCCGGGTTCGACCCTTGCGTCACCTTGCTCACGGCGACGATGGCGACCCATGCCGCCACGAAGCCTGGCACGATTTCGTAGAGCCCTTCGCCGCCCATGAAGCTCGCATTCCAGCCAAGCGCTATCCACGCCATCACGACGCCGGCGCCCGTCACAAGCCCCGCCACCGCACCGGCTCCGGTCATGCCGCGCCCATTTTTCGGGGTCCATGTCAGCGCAAGGATGATCAGCGGCCCGAAGGCGGCGCCAAACCCAGCCCATGCGTTGGCGACAAGGCCGAGCACCTGGCTGTCCGGATCGCTCGCCATGACGATCGCGGCAACCGCGACCAGCGCCACGCAGATGCGCCCCACGTTTACCGCCTCACGCTCGGTCGCATTCTTGCGCAGGAACAGGCGGTAGAAGTCTTCCGTCAGCGAGCTCGACGAGACCAGCAGCTGCGAGGAGATCGTGCTCATGATCGCGGCGAGCAGCGCGGCGAACAGGAAGCCGGTTATGGCGGGGTGGAACAGCAGCTCTGACAGGACGATGAAGATCGTCTCGGCATCCTCGACCACCAGCCCGTTACGCTCCGCATAAGCGCGTCCGGCAAGGCCCATGCCGACAGCGCCCAGCAGCGAGACCGCCATCCATGAAAGGCCGTAGGTGCGCGCCCGAGCCACCTTCTCGACCGTATCGATGGCCATGAAGCGCACGATGATGTGCGGTTGCCCAAAGTAGCCCAGACCCCATGTGACCGCGCTGATGAAGCCGAGCAGCGTCAGCCCTTCGGTCAGGCTCAGGAACCCGTCGACCGGAACGTCGGCAAGCGAACCGCCCGCATCGCCGCCGCTTCCGAACATGACGACCAGCGGCATGATGACGAGCGCCAGCATCATGATGATGCCTTGGACGAAGTCGGTGAGGCTCACCGCAAGGAAGCCGCCAACCATAGTGTAGGCAAGCACGATGCCGCAGGTGATGACGATGCCCAGCATGTAGTCGCTCATGCCGGTGCCCGGCAGCAAGCCCGCAAAGGCGGTCTCGAACAGCTTGCCTCCGCCGACAAGGCCAGCGGCGGTGTAGACGGTGAAGAAGACCACGATCACGATTGCACTGATGACGCGCAGGTTCGTGCCCTGGTCGGGGAAGCGGTTGGCGAGGAATTGCGGAATGGTGAGCGCATTGCCGTAGCTCTCCGTCTGTTCGCGAAGGCGCGGGGCGACCACGATCCAGTTGACCACCGCGCCAACGAACAGCCCAATCCCGATCCATGCGGCGGAAAGCCCGGCAAGGTATAACGCTCCCGGCAAGCCCAGGAGCAGCCAGCCCGACATGTCGCTCGCCCCTGCGCTCAGCGCCGCAACCGATGGCGGCAGGTTGCGCCCGGCGAGCATGTAGCCCTCGGACGTGTCGGTCGACTTCCTCCAGGCGTAAAGCCCGATGGCGATCATCAGGACGAAGTAGGCGGCAAGGCTGGCAAGGGTTGCTGTGTTCATATTGAGCGCGCGCCTAACAAACCGCCGCGCCCATGACCACAGCACGAGGCCAGTTTGACCGTTTCGCTCCCCCGCTGCCGTTTCGCGCTAAGCCTCTTGCGCGCTCCCGCCCTTTGCGCGCAAGGATCATGCGCAGCCCTCGGCGCTGGCACAAAGTGCCAGCTCAGCCGTTCAGGCATCACAAACGCAGCATCACAGCAGGGGACATCACCATGGCAATTCCAGACCGTTTCGCAGGCAAGACCGTCATCATCACCGGCTCTTCGGCTGGCATCGGCGAAGGGATCGCGCGGCGCTTCCATGCCGAGGGCGCCAATGTCGTCATCAACGCCCGCAATGCAGAGAAGTGCGCGAAGGTCGCCGACACGCTTGACGCCGACCGCACGCTCACATGCCCCGGCGATGTCAGCTCCAGCGACTTTGCAAACGAGATCGTCGCCAAGACGGTCGAGCGGTTCGGCGGTCTCGATTGCCTCGTCAACAATGCGGGCGTGGGCGGTTCGTCGATGCTTCACAAGACCAGCGATGACGAGATCGACCGGATCATCGACATCAACGTCAAAGGCGTCATCTACCTGTGCCGTGCCGCAATCCCTCACCTGCGCAAGAGCGAGGCTGCGGGTGGCGGCTCGATCATCAACATCTCCAGCGTGTCGGGCATTGGCGGCGATTCCATGCTGCCGATCTACAACGCGTCGAAGGGTGCGGTGACCAACCTCACCCGCGGTCTTGCGCAGCAGATCGGCGGGATGGGCATCCGTGTGAACGCCATCAACCCCTCGATCACGCGATCCGACATGGTCGATGGCATCCTTGCCAATGATGCCCTGCTCGAAGCCTTCATGCGCCGCGTGCCGATGGGCCGGATTGGCGAGCCCGAAGATATCGCTGCGGCATGCGCTTTCCTTGCGAGCGAGGACGCGGCCTTCATCACCGGGGTTAACCTGCCGGTCGATGGCGGGGTCAGCGCATCGAACGGACAGCCCAATTTCCTCGCCTACATGCAGCAGGGGTAGGCCCAAGCCTAAGCCCCTGCTTTTGCAGCACTTGTAGGGAGAAGTGGACCGCATGTTACACGGTCCAGGGCAAAAAGCGCGTCAGTGTCACCTTATCCGCTAAATGTGTCACCTTTCGCGCGGATAGTGTCACCGTGCGCCAAAGGTCGAGCAGAGATGCGGGCGGTCCCATGCCGCGCGCCGTACCAGCCGCGCGGCATGTAGGAAAATGCGCCTCGCTCTAGGGCGTCTTCATCCAGTAGAACTCGAACTTCTCCATAGACGATCCGAAATATTGCTGATGCTCGGCATATTCGGGCGTTTGCTGGACCTTCTCGAACCCGTCGGTGGTTTCCCATTCGACGAAGGTCAGCTGGTGCGGCGCGGTCGCATCGGCGGCATAGGCCTCGCGCACCGGCATGCGCATCTTGTAGAGGAAGCGCCCGCCCGAACGCTCCACCGCCGGCTCGATCCCGGTAAGGTAGCGCTCGTAATCCGCCGCAGCCTCATCGCTCTTTAGCCATGCGATCAAGACTGTGTAGTGTTTGTCCGGATCGGCGGCGATCGTGAGATCCTCGCGTAGCTCAGCCGAATAGATATCGAGCCCGCTCCACGCCTCCGGGCGCGTTGCCTTGATTGCGGGCCAATCGGGTTCGGCCGAGAACTCGTCGAGCGCCGCCTGGCTCGGCCATGAGAAAAAGGACACCGCCTGCGGGGCGAAATCACTGCGCACCGTCTGTCGGACGTTCAGTTGTCCGATGCGCGCATACCCGTGCCGCTGCGCCAAGGGGAAAGCCGCCTGACCATAGCTGCGCGCAGCCTCGCGCCCGTCGGGTCGCTGCTGCGAGACGATGACCTGCAAGACCTCGCCGCGCTTCATGTCGAGGGTGAAGGCAGGACCGGCATTGGCGGTATGGCCGTCCGCTTTAGCGAGCGCCGAAGTGGTCCCGGAAAGGGTGGCAAGCGCAAGGCAGGTCGATGCGCCGAGCAGGATGGATTTGAATAGGGTCATGGGTCGTCTCCGGTCCGAATTGGTCGATAAACGCACCATAGAACGAAGGGATGACCTGATGTTGGCTAGATTTGCGAGCTATTTGGTGCAAAAAAGTGCCAATGAATGACTGGGACGACTATCGGCTGATCCTCGCGATTGCGCGCTCCGGCTCCTTGCGCAGTGCGGCTGGTCAGCTTGGCCTCACGCACACCACGGTCTCGCGCCGTCTCGCTGTGCTGCAGGCGCGGCGAGGGCAGGTCTTCGACAAGGTGCCCGGCGGTTATGCGCCGTCGCCGCTTGGCGAGGCGCTGATCGAAGTCGCTCAGGAGATGGAGGAGCTTTCGCTCAAGGGCGAGCGCTTCGAACGCGCAAGCAATCCTGACCTTGCAGGGCCGATCCGGCTTTCGCTGCCAGAGGCGATTGCGCAATTCCTATTGCTCGAAGATCTGGTCGAGTTCTCGCAAACCCACTCGGCAATCGACCTCCAGATAGAGACGAGCTCGCGCTTTGCTGATCTCGACCGCTCCGAGGCCGACGTGGTGGTGCGCGGTGCGAAAGATCCGCCGGGGCATTTAGTTGGGCGGCGGCTCTTTCCTAATTGCGTCACCTATTACGGGCACCGCGATTACCTTGCCTCCACTCCGCCGGAAAAGCTGCGCTGGATTGCGCCCAGCCCGGAAGCGCGCACGCCCGGATGGCTGGAGAAGTCACCCTATCCCGACGCGCCGATTGTCTTGAGCCTCGACGACGTAACCGCCCGCCACCGCGCGCTGGTTACGGGGCTTGGGCTCAGTCGCGGGGCTTGCTTCATGGCCGATCCCGAACCAGACCTCATCCGCCTGCATGGATCCGAGCCCGAGCCGCTGCAGGATATCTGGGTGCTCACTCACCCTGACCTCCGCGAAACACCGAGGATCCGGGCGCTGATGGAGCACGTCACTCAGGCAATGCTGCGAAAGAAAGGCCTCGTGACCGGCGCGCTTGGCTGACCCGGCTTTGGGAACTGAGCCTGTCTGCGTTAGCCAAGTCAGTCAATACAGACTTCCTTCTTGCAAATATATGTCTGAAGTCGGGTGAGTGCAATCAATAGCCTCCGCCCTAATGATAAGAAGTGACTGACTATTGAGTCGTCAATTGCGCGAGGGAGGATGGGCTATGACTGATATCAAGGTGAAGACGCTAGGCGGTGTAAAGATGCTTTACGACCGTTCGAGCGCAGCCGACTATGGCGTCGGCGGTGTTCCATTTGCTCCCAATATGAACCAGGCGTTCGCACAGGAATGCGACAAGGCATTCAAGGAAATGTTCGACGAGATGCAGAAGCACACCGGGCTCAAACCGAAGCTGATCTTGTCGGGCGGGGTCAGCCGCGCGGGAAGCGGCAAGAGCCTGCATCACAAGAACCGGGCGTTCGATCTCGATGGATTGCTGTTCGACGATGGCACCAACTGGGTCGCCAACACCTTCTCCCAGCGACGCCAGATCTACCTCGGGATGGAGGCAGTGCTCAGGCGGTATTTCGGTGTCGTGCTGGCCTACGATTACAACAGGGCGCACGAAGACCATTTCCACTTTGATGATGGCCTTGCGCCAGGCCTTTCAACGCGGGCAAAAAGCCACGTTATCTTCCTGCAGAACGTCGTTACCTTCGTCTATCACACACCGGTCGGCCGCGATGGTGTGTGGGGCTCGGAAACGAGCGAGGCGGTTGTCGCGGTGCGCAATGAAATGGGCATCGGCGGCCTCTCGCAGCTTGCCAACTGGAAGAAATTCTTAAGTCGGGTCGCCGTCGATGCGTTCAAGAACGAAGCCGGCAGGGTCGGCGACGTCGTGATCCCGGAACCCGAAGTTTGCCACTGCTGCGGGCAAGTCATCCCTGCCTAGCAGCAGCGGCCTACTACAACGATACTTACCCAGCCTTCGAACGCTTCGCCTTCTTGCGCTCGTGCGGGCACAGCAACGTCTTGCGCAGACGGATCGACTTGGGCGTTACTTCGACCATCTCATCGTCGTCGATATATGCGATCGACTGTTCGAGCGTCATCCGGCGCGGCGGGGTGAGACGGATGGAATCGTCCTTGCCCGATGAACGGATGTTCGTCAGCTGCTTGGCCTTCATCGGGTTGACTTCGAGGTCGTCGGGCTTCGCATTCTCGCCGATGATCATGCCCTCGTAGAGCTTCATCTGCGGAGCGACGAACAACTCGCCGCGCTCTTCGAGCATATTGAGCGCGTAGGCGTTGGACTCGCCATCGCCGTTGGAGATCAGGACGCCGTTGTTCCGTCCGTCGATCTGGCCTTTGTACGGGCCGTACTTTTCGAACAGGCGGTTCATTATGCCGGTGCCGCGCGTGTCGGACAGGAATTCACCGTGATAGCCGATCAGGCCGCGCGAGGGGGCCGAGAAAGTGATGCGGGTCTTGCCGATGCCCGAGGGGCGCATTTCGGTAAGGTCGGCTTTGCGCTTCTGCATCTTCTCGACAACGGTGCCCGAATGCTCGTCATCGACGTCGATAACGACCGTTTCATACGGTTCGGTGCGCTGGCCGTCTTCTTCGCGGAACAGCACTTTGGGACGGCTGATGCCCAGCTCGAACCCTTCGCGGCGCATTGTTTCGATCAGCACGCCCAGCTGAAGTTCACCGCGCCCTGCAACTTCGAAGGCGTCCTTCTGATCGCTTTCGGTGACGCGGATGGCCACGTTGGTTTCCGCTTCGCGCAGCAGGCGGTCGCGGATCATGCGGCTCGTCACCTTGTCGCCTTCGCGGCCGGCGAGGGGTGAATCGTTGACCGAGAACTGCATGGCGAGTGTCGGTGGGTCGATTTCCTGCGCTGCGATCGGTTCGGTGACCGACGGGTCGCAAATCGTGTTCGCAACGGTCGCCTTTTCGAGGCCGGCAAGCGCGATGATGTCGCCCGCCTTGGCGCTTTCAACCGGAACGCGCTCAAGGCCGCGGAATGAAAGCAGCTTGGTCGCGCGGCCCGTCTCGACGACGTTACCGGCGATGTCGATGGCGTGGATCGGGTCGTTGATTTTCAGCGTGCCCGACTGGACACGGCCCGTAATCACGCGGCCCATGAAGTTATCGCGGTCGAGGAGGGTGGCAAGGAAGCTAAACGGCGCGTCTTCCTCAAGGCCGGGCTCGGGCACGTGGTCGACGATCAGCTGGAACAGCGGCTGGAGGTCGCCTTCGCGTGCGGTCTCATCGTCCGACGCATAGCCATCGCGGCCCGACGCCCAGAGCGATGGGAAGTCGAGCTGTTCGTCGTTCGCGTCGAGCGATGCGAACAGGTCGAACACTTCGTCGAGCACTTCTTGCGGACGGCCGTCGGGACGGTCGATCTTGTTGACGACCACGATCGGCTTGAGGCCGAGCGCCAGCGCCTTGCCGGTGACAAACTTGGTCTGCGGCATTGCGCCTTCTGCACTGTCGACCAGCAGGATGACCCCGTCGACCATGCTGAGAATACGTTCCACTTCGGCGCCGAAATCGGCGTGGCCCGGAGTGTCGACGATGTTGATACGGGTGACCTCGCCGTCGGGGGCTTCCCATTCGACGCTGGTGCACTTGGCAAGGATGGTGATGCCGCGTTCTTTTTCGAGATCGCCCGAATCCATAGCGCGCTCTTCAACCCGCTGATTCTCGCGGAAAGTTCCCGATTGGCGGAACAATTGGTCGACCAGAGTGGTCTTGCCGTGGTCAACGTGCGCAATAATTGCGACATTTCGGAGCGAGGAGGGGGCCTTGGACATCTTTTTCACTTTTCCAAAATTACCGGCTCTAGGGTCGAAAGTGCCGGATTGCTGCGTTGTTGTGCAGCGCAATAGAAGGGTCGGATCGGCAAAAAACGCTGCCACTTGAGGGACGCTACGGAAAGCGAAGCGCCCGGGTCTCATGCTGCATTGCATCATTGCACGGAAAGTCGAGCGCGCGCCTAGCCCAAGGCAGGCCCGGCGGCAAGCTTTGACATCGCCGAAGCGCTCAAAAGTGCGCAATTGAAACTGTGTCGGCCTTGCAACAATCACCGCGAGTCCCGTGCAAATCCGGGCGTTAGTTGCTTGTCGCTGATGCAACAGTGCTTTATTGCACGCGGCTAACTCCAACCTGTCGGAAATAAGCATCTGGGGATGCACATACGATCATCTGGCTGGCTTGGTGGGATATGAGGAGAGGATTTTCCATGCGTTCACCTGTTTCCGGCACTGCCGGGTCGTATCGTTTTGCGCTGCTCGCTGGCGCTGGTGCTCTTGCCCTGACCGCGCCTGGCGTGGCGATGGCGCAGCAAGTTGACAGCAACGACGCTGACGAACTTGCACTTGAACTTGAAGACAGAAATTCAAGCAACGTCATCATCGTCACCGCCTCGAAGCGCGAACAGACGCTTCAGGAAACGCCGATTTCGGTCAGCGTCACCAGCGGCGAAACGCTGGAGCAGGCGCAGATCCGCGACGTGCTCGACTTGCAGACGGTCACCCCGTCGCTGCGCGTCAGCCAGCTTCAGACCTCGTCGGCATCGACCTTCATCATTCGTGGCTTCGGTAACGGCGACAACAACTTCGGCATCGAGCCGTCGGTCGGCGTGTTCATCGACGGCGTCTTCCGTTCGCGTTCGGCCGCTGCTCTGGGCGACCTTCCCAACGTGCAGCGCATCGAGGTCCTGAACGGCCCGCAATCGACCCTGTTCGGCAAGAACGCATCGGCCGGTGTTATCTCGGTCGTCACGCGCGAGCCTCAATTCGAATTCGGCGGCGCAGTCGAAGCGGTCTACGGGAACTTCAACACCTTCTTCCTGAAGGGTGACGTCACCGGCCCGATTAGCGAAAACATCGCCTTCTCGATCGACGGTAGCTATCAACGCCGCGACGGTTTCGCCGAAATCGTCAACCTCGACGAAGAGCAGAACGACCGTAACCGCTGGTCGGCACGTGGTCAGCTCCTCATCGAGCCGACCCCTGATTTCCGCATCCGTGCAATCGCAGACTATTCGCGCATCGACGAAGTGTGCTGCCAGGTCGGCACGCTCGTTCAGGGCCCGACCGTCCCCGGCATCTTTGCAGTCGGTGGCCAGATCAGCGGACCCGACACCTTCTTCGACCGCACAGCCTTCCTCAACTTCGTTCCGACCAACGAAGTCGACAATTATGGCGGCTCGATCCAGATGGACTACGAAAGCGGTCCGCTGACCTTCACCTCGATCACCGCGTATCGTGAGCTGAAGAACTTCTTCCTGTCGGACATCGACTACACCAGCGCCTCGATCGCGACCGAAACGCGCGATCAGGACGTCGAGACGTTCACACAGGAATTCCGCGTCACCTCGGACTTCGACGGCCCGATCAACTTCCTGCTTGGCGGTTTCTACTTTGACGAAACCATCACGCAGGACAGCGCGATCCAGAACGGCAGCGACATCCGCAACTTCTTCGAGATCCTCGGTGGTGCGGATCCGGTTGAAGTGCTGACCGGTCAGCCTACCTTGTTCAACGGGCTTGAGCAGGCTTTCGGCTTCCCGCAGGAATCGATCTTCAACACGCCGCTCCTGACGCAAGAAACCTTTGCGATGGAAAACGAAGCGTGGTCGGTCTTCGGTACGATCGATTTTGAGCCGGTTGATGGCCTCGTCTTCACCGTTGGCGGTAACTACACCGACGACAGCAAGGACTTCGCTCTCAGCCAGACCAGCTTCGATCCGCTCGCACAGGTCAACTTCGTCGATGCCTTCATCACCGGCGCCACCGCTGCGGACCCGAACCTGCCGACGGTTACTTCGCGTGACCAATTCCAGGCACTGCCTGCGGCTGTTCAGCAGGGCCTGCTGGCTGCGGCGACCAACCCTGCCATCAACGAGCTGCTTCCGCTGGCTGGCTTCCAGTTCCAGCCGCCGTTCCTGGCGATCCCGAATGCGGTTGAGCCAGGCGAAACCAACGACGACAAGTTCACTTACCTGCTGCGTGCTTCGTACCAGATCTCGAACGAGATCAACCTCTATGCAAGCTACGCAACCGGCTTCAAGGCGAGCTCGATCAACCTTTCGCGTGACAGCCGTCCGCTGGGCAGCGACTTCCTCGCCGGTCCGGGTGGTTCGACCTTCGCAGCGCCCGACAGCCCGATCATTAACGCAGGTCTCGCAGTGCCGAACCTCGTTTCGGGTTCGCGTTTCGCCGGTCCTGAGGAAACCGAAGTCTACGAAGTTGGCTTGAAGGCACAGTGGGAAGGCTTCGGCTTCAACCTCGCCGTGTTCGACCAGTCGATTGAAGGTTTCCAGAGCTTCGCATTCACCGGCACCGGCTTTGCGCTCCGCAACGCTGGTAAGCAGTCGGTGAAGGGCTTTGAATTCGATGCAACGGTTAACCCGACCGATGGCCTCGTCTTCACCTTCGCGATGACGCACCTCGACCCGCTGTTCGACGACTTCCCCGGTTCGGTCCTTGGCGACCTCACCGGCGTTCGCCCGGCGGGCATCCCGTCCTTCGCGATTTCGACCAGCGCAACCCACACCCACGAATGGGACAGCGGCACGCGCCTGATCACCCGTATCGATTACAACCACGAATCGAACGAGCCGATCAACAACGGCCTGCCGACCTTCAACGCGGCTCTGGGCAACACCCAGATCTTCCGCCGCGAAGTGAACCTCGTGAATACCTCGATGACGCTCGCTCTCAACAGCGGCCTCGAGCTCGGCGTGTTCGCGCGTAACCTGCTCGACGATGAATACATCCTCACCGTGTTCGACGGTGTGGCTCAGTCGGGTACGGTTTCGGGTTACCCGAACGCACCGCGCACCTATGGCGGCGTGGTTCGCTTCCGCTTCTGATCGAGGCGATCAACCGAACAAGAAAGGGCTCCGCCAGCGATGGCGGGGCCCTTTTACTATAGGCGGGTCGAAAGTCCCCACGGCTGAGCTGCGGATTTCGAGGTTGCCCCAGACGCGCTGCATGTGCAGTCTCACCTCTCAGGAACCGCGAGGGCCGAGCCAAGGGGATCATCAGGGGGCATTATGAGCGTCGATGTCGCACGCGTTTTCTCGGACAGCTGGACCATCATCAAGCAGCGCTTCTTTCAGCTGCTCGGCATGTGGATCGTCTTTTTCGTCCTGAACTTGCTTTACACGATGATCGGCGGCGCCTTCATCGGCGGGTCTGTCTTTGCGATGGGAGCGACGGCTGCGAGCGTCGATGACCCCGGAATGCTGCTCGGCGGTCTCGGGATCGGCGTGGCCGTGATGATGTTCGCATTCTACCTTGGCTCGATCGTCATCATCTTCGCGCAGCAATGCGCCATGTCGGCGCTTGGAACGCCCCTGAGGCCGGTGCAGTTCAACGATGCGCTTACGGCCGGCTTCAAGGGAGGCGTGACCTTCATCGCCATCGCGATCCTGCTGGCAATCGCTTACTTTGCCTTCTTCCTGGTCTCCGCGCTGATAGGACTTGTCCTCTCTGCGATCGACGGTGCTGCGGTTCTGCTCACGACGGTGCTGTTCTTCCCGCTCCTTGTCTATCTTGCGCTCCGGCTGAGCGTGATCGTGCCGGTCGTGGCGGTCGACCGGGTGTTCAACCCGCTCACCGCCATCCGGCGCACCTGGGGCATGACGTCGGGCAAGGCGCTCTCGATCCTCGGCGTCTACCTCGTCATCATCGCCATTGCGCTGGTGCTGCTCGGCATCCCCTTCTTTCTGATGTTCGGATCGGTGTTCCTCGCCGGGGCCAGCGGGAGCGATGCTGCAGGGCTCGCAGCAGCGGGTTCGATGATCGGAGGGTTCCTGCTGCTGATCCCGATGTTCCTGATCTACTCGGTCATCGCGATAGTCATTTCGGCCTGCTTGCATGCGCAACTGACCGATACGCGGGCCGAAGAGGCTACGCAGACTTTCTCCTGAACGAGGGCAGGGCGCCTTAAAGTTCGCGCAGCGCCTGTGCAGGCTTTGCGCGCAAGAGCGGCAGCGATCCGCCCAGCGCGAAGGCAAGCACCATCGCAAGGCCAAGGCCCAGCACGGCCAGCACAGCGCCCCAATCGGGCAGCCAGTCGAATTCGAACAGCTGGGTGATGATGACCCAGGCAAGCCCCGATCCAAGTGCCAGTGCGACCAGCGCGAGGGCACCGGCAATCAGGCCATATTCGGCCAGTTGCAGGCCAAGGATCTGTCGCCGGCTCGCCCCCAGAACCCGCAGGACCACCGTGTCATAGGTCCGCGCGGCGCGCGCAGCGGCAATCGCTCCCATCAGAACCGCAAGCCCTGCGAGCACAGCCACAGCAGCGGCAGCAAGCGTGGCAAGGCCCACCTGCTCAAGCAGCGTACGCGCCTGCACCAGAACCTCGCCCACCTCGACAACCGAGCTTGATGGATATTCGCGAACGAGCGCGCGCAGCAGCTCGCCGCGATCCTGCGTGTCCGCGCCATCGGGCAATTCAATCGTGGCCGAAAGCTTGTGCGGTGCATCGGCGATGGCGTTGCGCGAAAAGACCAGCGCAAAGTTGAAGCCCATCGTCTCCCAGTCGATTTCGCGCAGGTTGGCGATGCGAACGTCGCGCTCCGATCCGAGGATGCCGATGGTCAGCATGTCTCCGACTTCAAGGCCCGCAGCATCGGCGAATTCCTTGTCGATCGAGACCAGCGCTTCGCCATCATGCATCGGGCTCCACCATTCGCCTTCGACCACGCGGCTACCGGGTGGGGAGGTGTCGGAATAGGTGATCCCGCGCTCGCCGCGAAGCGCCCATGCGCCCTCGGGGATTTCGTCAAGCTCGGCGACCACCTGCATGTCGTCTTCCGGACCAAAGGCGAGAATACCGCCGCGCATTGTAGGGACGGTGCGGATTGCGGCTTCGGGGAAGGGTTCCTGGATGAGCTCGTAGAAGCGCTCCTCGCCTTCGACCGGTACGTCGAGGACGAAATAGTCAGGGGCTTCCTGCGGCACGCGGCTTTGGATGTTGCCGTCGATCGCGCTCTGGATGGCGGCCAAAAGCACGAAGGCGGCAAGCCCGAAGCCCAGCGCGGTGACAAGCGCTGAGGTGGGCGCGCCGGGGCGGTGGATATTGGCAAGCGCGCTGCGAAGGAGCGGGTTGGACGGCCGCGGCAGCTTGCGCGCCACCCATTGCAGACCGAGACCCAGCGCCGCGAGCAAAACCAGCGCTCCGCCAGCACCAAGCAGGAAACCGCCCGAAAGCCAGGGCTGCGCCGTGGTGATGAGCGCGAGCGCGCAGATTGCGGCGATACCAACGCCGGTGGCAATCAGCGCCCGCTTGTCGCGCGCAAGCGGCACGATCCGGCTGCGCATCAGTGCCATTGCCGGGAAAGAACGGGCACGAAGCAGCGGCGCTGCAGCGAAGGCAAACGCAACCAGCAGGCCGTAAGCGCCAGCGAGGAGGAGCGGAGCAGGCTCGATCACGAAGCCGCTTTCGACCGGGAGGAGGCCCTCCAACGCCGCACCGAGCAATGGCGTGACCAGCACCCCGGTCGCAAGGCCGAGTGCGCTGCCCGCTATGGCCGCGACAGCGATCTGGAGCGCATAGACGCGAACGATGTCGCGCGAGGATGCACCCAGAACCTTCAGGGTCGCAATGCTCGCGCGGCGCTGATCGAGATAGGACGAGACGCCGCCGGCAATGCCGATCCCCGCGATCACCAGCGCAGCGAGGCCAACCAGCGTCAGGAAGTCGCTCATCTGCCTTACGAAGCGATCTGCTCCGGGTGAAGCGCGGTCGCGGCTGCGGAAATCGAAGCCTGCGTTGGGGAATGCCTCGGTCAGCGCGTCCTCGATCGCTTCGGGATCGTCGCTCTCGTTCTCGAACGCGATGCGGTACTTGCTCTGGTAGAGCGATCCGGGCTGCAGCAGGCCCGCAGCGGCAGGAATGTCCTTGGCCACGAGCACGGTCGGGCCGAGTTGGAAGCCTTCGGACAGGCGGTCGGGTTCGTCCTCGATCACGCCCGCTGCGCGCAGGGTCATGGTGCCAACGCGGAATTCCTCGCCTACGGCAATGTCGAGCCGGTCGAGCGCACCTTGCGCGAGATACGCATCGTTTGCAGTGGGGGCGCCCGGTTCGCTGCCATCGACGAGGGTGAAGTCGCCGTAGAGCGGCCAGGCATCGTCGATTGCCTTGAGTTCGACCGGAGCGGCGGCGTCATCGGTGCTCGCCATGGCTTGCAGACGGTAGCCGCCCGATAGTTCGCCATATTCGCCGAGCGCGGTAAGTTCGTCTTCGGTCAGGTCACGCTGCCACACCTCGACTTCGAGGTCGCCGCCAAGCAGCGCCTGTCCCGACGATTGCAGCTCGCGTTCGATCGAAGCAGTGAGGGTGCCAATCGCGGCAAGCGCGGCGGTGCCAAGGAAAATGCAGACCAGCAGCAGGCGCAATCCCTTGAAGCGCGCATTGAGGTCGCGCCGGGCGATGTGCCACGCGCCGCCCCAACTGAGACCGTGTGCGCCGAGGCCCTTCGCGTCGACCTTGGCGCTCACTCCGCAGCCTCGCTAGCCGGAGCGATGTCGGTGCGCGTGTCGGAGACGATAACGCCGTCGGCCATGGTTAGAACCCGGTCGCACTTTTCGGCGAGCAGCGGGTCGTGCGTAATGATGAGCAGCGTCGCGCCGGTTTCCGCGCGGCGCGCAAACAGCAGCTCCACGATTTCCTCGCCGGTTGCGACGTCGAGGTTGCCCGTGGGCTCATCTGCAAAGATGAGGCTGGGGCGCGGCGCAATGGCGCGGGCGATGGCAACGCGCTGTTGCTCGCCGCCCGAAAGCTGGGTTGGGTAGTGGTCGATACGGTGTCCAAGACCCACGGCGGTCAGTTCGGCTTCTGCGCGCGGGGTCGCGTCGTCGCTTCCGGCGAGTTCCATCGGGGTCGCGACGTTTTCAGCCGCGGTCATGGTCGGCAGCAGGTGGAATGCCTGAAGCACGATCCCGATCCGCCCCCGGCGTGCAGCGGCCAGGCCGTCTTCGTCGAGCTTGGCAAAATTCTGTCCGGCGACGGTCAACTCGCCTCCGCTCGCGCGTTCGAGGCCCGAGAGCACCGCCATCAGCGAGCTCTTGCCAGATCCGGAAGGGCCAAGCAGCGCGACGACTTCGCCGTGAGCGATGTCGAGGTCGATCCCCTTCAGGATATCCACCGGCGCAGCATTGCTGCCCAGTGTGAGGGTTAGATTTCGGGCGGAGATCGCCATATCGGCGTGTGTTGCTGGGTTTGTCACTAGGCTCAGATGGGATAGGAACGGTTTTCAAACAAGATCGAAATGGAAGGTTCGCAGATCGCTATGGCCCCCTTGCAGAAACGTTTTTCCCTCGCTTTTGGTTTCGCAGGCGCGCTTTTGCTCGCCGCCTGCGGTTCTGAAGCACCAGTAGACGCGCCCCGTACTGAGCCCGGCGCGATAGCCGAAGGCGAGCTGGCGGTGCCCGTCATGGGCGAGGAAGTGCGCATCCTTGCATTCGGTGACAGCCTGTTTGCGGGCTACAATCTGGCCGAGCCAGAAGGCTACCCCGAACGGCTCGAAGCGGCGCTGCGTGGGCGCGGGATCAACGCGCGCGTGATCGATGCGGGCGTGTCGGGCGATACCAGCGCGGCTGGGCGCGATCGGCTTGAATTCGTGCTCAATGGGCAAAGCGAGACGCCTGACCTGTTTATCCTTGAGCTAGGCGGCAACGACCTGCTGCGCGGACTTTCGCCTGATGAAACGCGCGCGAATTTTGACGCGATGCTCAGCACCTTGCGTGAGCGCGGGATCCCGGTCCTGTTGATGGGAATGCGCGCGCCGCCCAATTACGGGCCGGAATACCAGGCGCAGTTTGACGCTATGTATGGCGAGCTTGCGCAGGAATACGACACCGCGCTCATCCCGTTCTGGCTTGAGGACATCTACGAGGACCAGAGCCTGTTCCAGAACGACCGCATTCATCCCACAGCCGAAGGGATCGAGGCGCTGGTGGCATCGACGCTCGACGATGTGCAGGCGGCGCTGCCTTCTGATGTGAGCGAGGGCTAAAGCCGCTCGAGCGAGCCGCCGCTGACCCGCCAGACGGCGGCTTCTTCCTCGATCTCTGCGAAAGGTGCGAGTTCGGTTCCGGTCATCCAGACCTGAGCCCTGCCTGCACGCAGGCGGTCGAACAGCGCCTTGCGGCGCACGGGATCTAGGTGGGCCGCGACCTCGTCGAGCAGAAGCACGCTTGGTCGGCCTGAGGAGGCGAGGACGCCGTGGGCGAGGGTGATCGCTATCAACATCGCCTTCTGCTCGCCCGTGGAGCACGACGCGGCAGGCTGGCCGGTTCCCATCATCAACACCTCCAGTTCGTCGCGGTTTGGTCCGGTGAGCGCCCGTCCTGCGGCGCGGTCGCGTGGGCGTGCGCGGGCAAATTCGGCGAGGAGTTCTTCTGGCGCGAGCGGGCCGCCGGGGCGATAGGTCAGGATGGGGCGGGCAAAGGGTTCGGGCGGGAAGGCCGACAATTCATCGCTCAGCATCGCAATCAGGCGCGAGCGATTGGCCGCCACGATACTGCCATGCTGCGCGGCTTGCGCTTCGATTGCGTCGAGCCAGCGGGCATCGCCATGCTCTTCGAGCAGACGGTTGCGCTCCCGTAGTGCAATCTCAAGCTGGTTCACCGCTTTTGCGTGCCCCGGCTCGATCGCGAGCGCCATCCGGTCGACAAAGCGCCTGCGTGCACCTGCGCTGTCGGTGAATAGGCCATCCATTGCCGGGGTGAGCCACGAGACCGCGTGCCATTCGGAAAGTGCGCTGGCGCTCGCATCGGCTCCGTTGATGCGAACAAGGCGGCGGGTAGGGCGCTCTGCTTCGGTATAGGTGCCGATGCGGGCGGAGACCTGTCCCTGCTCGATCAGGCTCGCCCCGATGGCGAAGGCTCCGGGCTGCGTGTCGCCGGGGGCCTTGCGAGCAAGGTCAGCAAGGTTTGCACGGCGCAGGCCCCGGCCCGGACTGAGCAGCGAGATCGCTTCGAGCACATTGGTTTTGCCCGCGCCATTCTCGCCCACGAGCAAGTTGAAATGCGCCGTCTCGGCAAGCTCGCTCGCCGCATGGTTGCGGAAGTTCTGCAGGGTGATCTTTGCGAGCGCCATAGGTTCGAACGCGGGTAGCATGCGGGTGCGAAAAGGCCATCAAAAGCAATGCTCAAATCCCCAATCCCAAACAGTGGGGAAATTTCCCAACCTTTCGGATTGATGAACGAGGAGTTCAGCTTCGCCAGAGTTAAGAATGGCTGAATTCCGCCATTTTTCGAGTTTGGCACACCTCCTGCAATGTGTTTGGCAACCCCGGGATGGTCCCGGGAAACACAAACAGGAGACTACCAATGACCGCAACCGACTTCTCGAACCGTTTCGCCGCAGCCGCTTTCTCGCTGATCGTGACCGCCGCGATGTTCGCATACGCAATCGTTCCCGCCACCCCTTCGCTTGCCTGATTAGTTCCGGCCAAGCGTAAACATAAAGGACCCCCTCATCATGTTTACCAGTGACACCGCCACCCGCATTTTCGCCGCCGTTTTTTCGGTCGTGATTTCCACCGGCGTCTTTGCATACGCGATCATCCCCGGAAGCCCCGCGATCGCTTGAGCGCTCAAGTAGCGCAGCGATAGCGCGACAAGAAATTCACGCTTACAAAAGGACCAACACGAATGTACTCTTTCTTCGAACTTTCCGGCAGCCAGGGTGTGCGTAGCGCCGTTGCCGCTGTCGGTTCGTTGATCATCACCGCGGTTCTGATGCTGCCGACCGTTTCCGGCGCTTTTCAACCCGCAAGCCCCGCCGTTCTCACTCTCGCAACAGGAGTCCTCGCATGAGCAATCTGACCAACAACAACGCTGGTCCGCCGTCCACCAAGTTTCGCCTCGACAAGCACAATGGCAAACTCTTCGGCGTGTGCTCAGGCCTTGCCAACTGGTCGGGTGTTGATGCGCTGGTCTGGCGTCTGGGATTTGTCGTCTGCACCCTTCTGGGTATCGGCTTCCCGATCCTGATCTATCTCGCTATCGCACTGATCGCGGACTGACGAGCGTGGCACCGCAAAGCTGAACCCGGTTTTCGGGCCAGCCACGCCCAACAATCTGAGAAAACCGGAAGGGGCCTTCATGGGCCCCTTTTGTTATTGTCGCTACCATCCTGAAAATTCGACGCCGCAGGCGTCGCAAGGCCGACCGGCCGCCCGCAGCGGGTGCGAAGCGAAGCGGAGCACGTCTAGCGAGGACGCGGGCCCGGATGGGTCCGCGCAAACTCACATCGCGCTGATACCGCCATCGAGTTTGATCTCGGCGCCGGTCATGAAGCGGCTTTCGTCGCTCGCGAGGTACACCACTGCATTGGCGATATCGTTGGGCTCGCCCACGAATTTGAGCGGGATCTGCCGTGCAAGCTTTTCCATCAGCACATTCTTGTCGAGCTGGTGCGCCTTGGCGGTGCCGTCGAGGATCGGTGTGTCGACAAAGGTCGGGTGAACCGAGTTCGAGCGGATCTGCATGTTCTTCTTCGCACAGTGCAGCGCGATCGACTTCGACAGCATCCACACCGCCGCTTTTGAAGCGTTGTAGGCGGGCATCGTGTCGCTCGCGATCAGGCCGGCGATGCTCGAGATGTTGATGATCGAGCCTGGCGCATGTTCGCGCATCAGCGGCAGGGCCTTCTGGCACCCGTGAAAGATCGAATCGACGTTGATCGAAAAACACCGCTGCCAGTCGCCAAAGTCGCATTCCTCGATATTGCCCGGAACACCGATCCCGGCATTGTTCACGAGCACGTTGAGCCCGCCCATCTGCTCGCGTGCGGCATCGACGGCGGCTTCCCACTGATCGGGGTCGGTCACGTCATGCGCGATGCTGAACGCGGTGCCTTCGCCCATTTCGGCGTTTACGATCTCGGCGGTTTCGGCCGCGCCGTCGCCGTTGATGTCAGTGGCGAGCACGCGCGCGCCTTCTTGTGCAAGCCGGATGCAATGCGCGCGGCCAAGGCCCTGCGCACCGCCGGTGACGAGGGCGAGTTTGCCTTCGCAGCGTTTAGTCATGTGATTGTCTCTCCCAAAAATTTCTTAGCCCCAGAAGTCCTAACTGAGGAAACCGGGCGTCATCAGCATCGCCACGCGCACGTCGACACCGTGCCCCGCCTCGCGCCACCTGGCGACAAATTCGGCAAGGCGGTCAATCGGCACGCGGTACACCTCGATATTCTCTTCCGAAATCCCGCCGCCCTCGCTGACCTTGGTAAGGCCGCGCGCGCGCAGGAGGGTGAAGCTTTCCGTCACCATGCCGGGTGAGGAGTAATACTCGCCAAGATTGGTCCAGTCGGACGCGGCGTAGCCGGTTTCCTCTTCCAGTTCGCGCTTGGCGGCTTCGATGGCGTGTTCGTCTTCGCTGCCGTCGTCGTCTCCGACAAGGCCAGCGGGAATTTCGAGGCAAAACCGGCCCAGCGGCACGCGGTATTGTCCGACCAGCAACACGTAGCGCGTGCCGTCCGCATCCTCGTCGATGGCCATGATGGCAGCGGCGCGGATGCCGCGCGAGCGCCCGACATATTCCCAGCGACCGCGGGTCTTGGTGGTGATGAAGCGGCCTTCCCAGACGGCTTCCTCGCTGGCGTCGGCGTCCTTGTCGCGCACCAGCGCATCAAAGTCGGGTGTCGGGATATCAGTCATTGCCGAGAAGGCTTAGACTTCGATCAGCCTGTCGGGAAGCTCGTTTTCATCGTCTTCCCCGCGCGGAAAGTGTTGCGAGAGAACAAAGCCCACGTCGCGCACGCCAGCGGCCATGCCATCGGCGATGTGGCCGCGCTTGATGTGGCTCAGCATGTCGCCCATCGCCTCGCCCCAGACCTCTGCATTGACCAGTTCCGCGATGGAATCGTCGGCGACAATCTCGGCGCGGTGTTCGCTCATTGACAGGTAGATGAGCACGCCCGTGCGGCCATGCGTGCGGCGTTCTGCGCCGACCTTGAAGTGCTTGATCGCCTGCGCATGACAACGCGCGGTCTTGACCGGGTTGGGGATCAACCAGAATTTGAGCGCCTGCCACTGCTGGATAGCGAGCACCGCGATGAAGGTGATCAGGCCGAGCGCGATGGTCATACTGGCGAGTTCGCCCGTCGTCCACTCATGGCTCCACCCGCCGATCAGCGCGTCGTAAAGGTCGAGGAACGGGGTGGGGAGGGCGGCAAACAGGCTCATCGCGGTAAAGCTTGCGCCCACTGCCCACCAAAGCGCGACGTCGCTGTACCCGTCGCTGCGGTCGGCGAGCACGGTGACGATTTCGCCCGCCGTGGTGAGCTCTGCGGCCCCTACCGCGTCGGAGATTTGCTTGCGTTCTGCGTCGTTCAAATAGGCCATGGTTCACCAGCCTCCCGAGGCGCCGCCGCCTCCGAAAGAGCCGCCACCGCCGGAGAAGCCTCCGCCGCCGCTCCAGCCGCCGCCTCCACCGCCGCCGCCGGACATGGCGCCGCGTGCAATCGCGCTGCCGATCTCCCACAGGATGATATTGCCGACTGCATCGCCAAAGCCGCTGTCGTCGTCGTCATCGTCGCGGCGCTTGCCCCAGGGGCCTTTGCCCTTCGAGCGATATTTGCGCCGCCTGCGCGAGCCGCGGATAATGGGGAGGATAAAGAAGAAAAAGAGGAAGCCCATCCAGATCAGCGCGCCGATCGGGAAGCCGCCATCGCTCTTGCGGGCCTCTCCCGCCTCTTGGGCGATGCGTGCGGCCTCGTCGGGTGGTAACTGCAACTGTGCAACGATGGCGTCGGTGCCCGCAACAATCCCGCCTGGCATGTCGCCGTCGCGGAAACGCGGGAGGATCTGGTTCTGGATGATCAGCGCCGAAAGCGCGTCTGTAAGGTAGCCTTCAAGGCCGTAGCCGACCTCGATCCGGACCTTGCGTTCATTAGGCGCGACCAGCAGCAATGCGCCGTCATTGCGCTCCGCATCGCCAAGGCCCCATTCGCGGCCCAGCTGATAGCCGTAATCGGAAATGTCATAGCCCTGAAGGTCAGGAACCGTCGCGACCACCAGCTGGCGCTGCGACTGCGTCTCCAGCGCTTCGAGCTTGGCGGTGAGGTCCGCTTCCTGCGCAGGCGAGAGCAGGTCGGCATTGTCGACCACGCGGCCCGTCAGCGCGGGAAACTCAGGCTGAGCGAGGGCGGGGGACGCAATCAGCGCCCCCACACCCGCGATGATCAACAGGATCTGGCGTAGAAAGCCCACCGGGCTACCCCCGATCAATTCGACGTCATGTCGAGTTGCGGTGCAACCTCTGCGCCTTCGGTTACCGAAGTGTAGGGCTCAAGCGGCTCTGCGCCGTGGATGATGTTCGCGCCGATCGTGTCGGGGAAGGTGCGGATCGTGGTGTTATACTGACGAACCGCCTCGTTGTAGTCGCGAATGGCAACCGCGATCCGGTTCTCGGTGCCCTCGAACTGGCTCTGGAAAGCGAGATAGTTCTGGTTCGACTGGATGTTCGGATAGGCTTCGAAACTTGCGAGCAGACGTCCGATGCCCTGGCTGATCTGGCCCTGCGCAGCGGCATATTCCTGCATCGCCTCGGCATCGCCAAGGTTGTCGGCGGAGATGTTGACGCTGGTGGCGCGGGCGCGCGCTTCGGTCACTTCGGTCAGGATTGCGCGCTCATTCTCGGCTGCACCCTGAACGATCTCTGCAAGGTTGGGGATGAGGTTGGCGCGGCGCTGGAACTGGGCTTCGACATCGGCCCACTTGGCCTTTGCCTCTTCCTCGGCAGCGGGGACCGAGTTGATCCCGCAAGCGGCCAGCGTCAACGAAACGGCGGCCACCACGAAGGCGCGCCCAAAGTGTGCAAATTTCATCTGTGTCCCTCCTAGGTTCGCGCCGGGGATGGGGATGAGTTGGCGCGACATGTCCTGTGTTAGTGATATAGCGCACCTCGGCCCGCTTTCAAGCCGGGTACAGCTTGGGCCGTGCGCTTGGCAAAGTCGATACATCTTGCAACAACCGATTTGCGAACCGCACTTTTGAGGGGATCAGGGATGCTGTCAGACTTCAAGGAATTCATCGCCAAGGGCAACGTCATGCAGTTGGCGGTTGCTGTCATTATCGGCGGCGCATTTGCCACGATCGTCAAGTCGCTTACTGACGAGGTCATAATGCCGGTTGTCGGCGCGATCTTCGGCGGCGCTGATTTCTCACGCTACTTCATCTTGCTCGATGTACCAGCGGGCTATGAAGGCGCGATGGACGATTATGCAGCGCTCAAAGAAGCAGGCGCGGCGATGATCGGATACGGCGCGTTCATCACGGCGGTGATCAACTTCGTGATCCTCGCTTTCATCATCTTCCTGCTGGTTCGCTACACATTGAGAGTGATGGAGCAGATGGAGAAAAAGGAAGAGGAAGCGGCTCCAGAAGAGCCCGCAGGCCCGACCGAGATCGAGCTGCTCACCGAAATTCGCGACAGCCTGAAAAAATAGGCCACATTTTCGCCGAAATTATGGAACCATCGGCGTCCTTTGAGGATTGATCCCCTTGAACGCGCTGGAAAAAGCGCGGTCCTGGCGATTTGTTTTTGAAGGAATTGACGATGCGTACTCTCATTTTTGCAGCCGCTGCGGCCACTTTTGCTCTTGGCGCCTGCGCCGAAGCTCCGAACGAAGAACAGTCGGACATGATGGAAGACCAGGCTGACGCGGTTGACGACATGGCTGAAGACATGCCGACCGAAGCCGGCGAAGACATGATGGAAGACAAGGCAGACGCCATCGACGAAGCGGCGGACGAAGTCGACACCATCGGCTAACGCACACTGCAACGCCGCAAGGGCGTTCGAAACGTTAACGAAAAGGGGCAGGCCTTAGGTGGTCTGCCCCTTTTCTTTTGCCCGCGCGACGCCTATATCAACGGAGTTCGCTTCGGCGGACTATGGCGATAAATTGCTGCGTGCAATAGGCACAACGGACCCGGGGGCAGTACCCGGCGGCTCCACCATAAACCCCGGTTTTCACGGGATTTTTGACGGGGCCGAACTAGGATCGACGTGGGCTGAAAAGCGTAGTTTTTGCTCGGGCTGAGTAACCCGTAATAGGCTCATTCTCATAAGTGCCAACGATAACGAAGCACTCGCAGTTGCAGCGTAATTTTAAGGCTTAACGGTCTGAATTTACAAAGCTAAAGCGCGGTTGGACCCACCGGGCAACAGAAGCGGATTCCGGGGCTCCGGGGGTAGCTAGCAACAGAAACCCCCACTCACATTTTTGGAAGGGTCGCTGCCGTGAAGAATGTGTTTGCCAAAATCGGGCTGCCGGCTCTCGGTATTGCCGCTTTGACAGCGCTTGCAGCGCCTTCCCCAGCCATCGCTGAAACCTATCAGGAATATCTCTCGCGCCTACGCGATGTGTGTTCGGCTGAGTGCATGCAGCCGCGCCAGTTCCAGCTTGCCGCCCGCAAGCGCGGTTCGGGTGAGGAGGCGGACATGGCGCTCATCATGGATGTCGCCGCTGTTCGGCTGAATGGCGAGAAGTACGAGCTGCTCAGCATGGACCTGCAATACTCGCCGCTGGAAGAGCTCGCGATCCTGGGGTCGGCCGGCATCAACACGTCGAGCCGCAACGGCGTCGGCGGTCTTCCCAGCGCGCGGCGCGGGGGGACCAATCCCAACCTCATTATCGTCCAGCTGGATCAGCAGACCTTTTCCGACATCCTCAACGTCGCCACCCCGCTGGTGCAGGGTGAAATCCGGCGCGAAGAGGGCGAAGGCATCGTTGTGGAAGGCACGCGCGAGAAGGAACTCGTCGAACCTTCGCTCACGACGCTGCGCACCTATTTCCGCAATCGCCGCGTCGTTGTACGCGGCCAGCCCGAGCTCGAAGCGGTCTTCATCGGCGCGCGACGCGATTTTCGGCGCAAACAGGTAACGCTGGTGGTCGACAACCCCGACGATGTCGTGCTGCTGCCGCGATATGACGATGATGGCGAGCCGGTTTTCGATTCGGCTGAGTGATTGTGCGCTATCGCGTGGGCGGTGAGGGCGGAGCAGAAGCGTTCTGCGCCTCAATCTGCGCCTTCAGTTCTTCCAGCTCTTTCTTCGCCTTGAGCGAATCCAGAATGGCCGCGCCCGCCAGCAGGACCGCGGTGCAGGCAGCGAGAAATAGCGCCTCGCCCCAGTAGCTTGGATATTGATCGAGGTACGCCGAACCGCGCGCGGTTGCGCCAAGCGCCAAGGCGTAGATGATCACGAACGCTTCGAAGCGATTCTTGATCACGAACAGCCTTCCGATTTTGCGCAGCATCACATCTCCAATCGTTAATCCGATAACCAGCAAACCGTGTGCCAAGTTCCAAACCGGGCGCATGTCATTGGTTAACGTGATCAGAAGTGTAAGCGCATCCGACGCGGCCGCGCAAACGCGTTAACGTTGATTACTTGAGCTCACCGAGGTCGAGCGCGGTGAGCAGTGCTTCGCGAGCGGCGACCACCTGCGAGGTTAACGCGTCGCTCCCCAGATCGGCCGGGTCAATCTGCTCAGGCCACGTCTCGGAGATGACTTGTTCGAGCAGGTCCGCCTTGGCCTCGTCCAGCATGAAACGCGGATCGACCGCCGCCGGATCGCACACCACGCGAAGCCGCAGACAGGCGGGACCGCCACCATTGGCCATCGACTGGCGCACATCGACTGGGATCACCTCACGGATCGGGCCGTTTGAGGCCATCATCTGCTCGCAATAGGACCAGACGCTGGCGCTCTCGCGGCATTCCTCGGGCACGATCAGCACCATCCCACCATCGGGTAGCGTCAGAAGCTGTGCATTGAAAAGGTATGTCCGGATCGCTTCTTTGAGGCTGACGGCGCTGGATGGCACTTCGACCACCTCGAGAGCGGGGAACGCTGCGCGGATCGCGGCATAGGCGGCCTGCTGATCAGCAAATGCTTCCTCGTGCGTGAAGAGAACACGCTCGTTGACGACCGAGACGACGTCGTTGTGAAACGCGCCCGCTTCAATTGCCGCCGGGTTCTGCTCGACGAAGACGCATTTTGCGGGATCGAGACCGTGGCTGCGCGCGACAAGGCGGCTGGCCTGCTCGTGCTGCCGTGCGGGGAAGCGGCCGCCGGGCTTCCCATAGACGAACAATTCGACGCCTTCGCTGCCATGTCCCTCGCAAAAGCGTCCGTGATTGGCTGCGCCTTCATCGCCGAATGTGGGCGGAACGGGGCCGTGGACGACGAAATGATCGGGGTCGCCAAAGGCGATATCGAGCTGGCGCAGCGTGTCCGGCCATTCCTGCGCGCGGTGGAGTATCGTGATGAGGTTGGCGACGGTCAGGTGGCACTTGCCGTCCTTCGTATCAGGTGCAGGCGATACGGTTGCGGCGTTTGCCGTCCACATGCTCGACGCGGACCACGGCGCGGCGCGCAATTGCGGCGCTTCGGTCCCGTCATAGGCGAGCACATTTTCAAGCAGCGCATTGGGGCGGGGCAACGGCAGCAGGAAACCCTGAACACCAAGCCGCGCCAAATTGCCGCGCATTTTCCCTACACCCTGAAGCGCAGCGGCACGCGGATAGGACGGATCGCCCTTGTGGCTCGCACTCGCGATGTTGCCGAGGCTGAGGCCTGCATAATTGTGCGAAGGACCGACGATCCCGTCGAAATTGATTTCGCGCAGATTGAGTTCTTTGGGGCTCATCGCGCCACGCTCCACACCGTGTCGCCTTCGCTCACGTCGAGCGCATCGGCAGCCGCCGCATCGATGGCCACGCCGCCTTCACCGTCGAGCTGGCGCGCGCCGTAACAGGCGCGGAACGTCTCAAGCCGTCCGGTTGCAAGGATCGCGCGCTCGCCTTCGCCAAGGTCGCAACTGACCAGCTTGGCTTCGACCGAGTTCTTGACGCTGGTCACATCGTCGGTGCGCGCGACCATGCTCGGCCCGCCGTCGAAGATGTCGACATAGCCGTCATAGTGGAAGTTCTCGTTTTCGAGCATACGCATCGCGGCGCGCCCGGTCGGGTGAGGGACACCGATAACGCTGCGCGCGTCCTCGGAAAGCATCGAGACATAGACCGGGTGCTTGGGCATCAGGTCGGCGATGAACTGGTTGCCGTTGATCGCGTTGAAATAGTCGGCTTCCTGAAAGCTCATGCCGAAAAAGCGCCCCGCAACGCCGTCCCAGAAAGGCGAGCCGCCGCGTTCGTCGATGATCCCGCGAAGCTCTGCCAGGATGCGATCGGCGAAGCGCTTGCGGTGCATCGCGACGAAGAGATAGCGGCTGCGTGCGAGAAGCAGGCCAAGGCCCCCGGCTCGTTCGTTGGGGTGGAGGAAGAGACCGCCAACCTCGCTCGATCCCTCAAGGTCGGTAACCAGGCTGAGGAGTTCAGCGCGGACCGTGCGGTCAAGTTCGGCGCTGTACTGGGTCAGCGTGTTGAGCCGATAGGAGTAGAACGGCCATTGCTGCCCGACCTTGGTCATCAGCTGGCACGTCCCCACCACCTTGCGGGTCGAGAGGTTCTCTAGGACCAGCACGAACTGTTCGTCGGCCAGTTCGTTCTCGGTGTTGGCAAAGGCCTCGGCGGCGCGCTCAAGCTTGGCGGTGAGGGCAGGGCGGTCTGGTGGCAGGTTGGTGAATCCTCCGCCGGTCAGCTTTGCCATCTCGTAAAGATGTTCGAGATCCGATGTACGCGCAGCGCGCAAGCGATAGGTCAATTCAGGGCCCCCTGGGAAAGTCGTTCGATCACGCGCGCTGAGAGCGCGGCGCGTTCGGCCAGACTGTCGGTTATCAGAAATTCGTCGGCAGAGTGGATCGAGCCACCGCGCACGCCCATTGTGTCGACCACTGGCACGCCGCAGGCAGCGATGTTGTTTCCATCGCAAACGCCGCCGGTTGATTGCCACTTTATGTCATGGCCAAGCTCCGCCCCGCATTCGCGAACGAGATCGAACAGCTTTTGCGCTTTTTCATCGACCGGCTTTGGCGGGCGGGTGACGCCGCCGTGACGATGCGTTGAGATCTCATAGTCTCGCTCAATAACATTGAGCAAGCCATTCAAATCCTTGTCGAAGCCTTCCATGGCCTCGGTGCTCTTGGGCCGAATGTTGAAGCGCAGCACCGCATGATCGGGCACGACGTTGTTCGGGCCGCCGCCCTCGAGTTTGGCCGGATTGATCGTGATGTCCTCGCGCTCAAGCCCCTTGAGCTTCAGGATCAGGTCCGCAGCCGCGACGATGGCATTGCGCCCCTCATGCGGATTGCGGCCTGCATGCGCGCTCTTGCCGGTGAAGGTTATCGAGTAATTCCCCGT
The DNA here is from genome assembly GCF_057364915.1 of Erythrobacter sp. S158. Taxonomy (NCBI): domain Bacteria; kingdom Pseudomonadati; phylum Pseudomonadota; class Alphaproteobacteria; order Sphingomonadales; family Erythrobacteraceae; genus Erythrobacter; species Erythrobacter sp. S158. The sequence continues at coordinate 721,423 of NZ_CP200279.1, forward strand.
CCCGCCGCGCGCATGGGCAAGTGTGCCGTCTGGCAGAGCGGCGGGCTCATAGGTTAGCGCAGCCAGCTTTCCGCGCGCCATTTCGGCGATGAGGTCCGCGCTGGCCAGCGAACCGGTTTCCTCGTCCGAATTGAGCAACACGTCATATCCGAGCGAACCTGCCGAGGCAGTCTCTTCGAACGCCATCAGAGCGTGCAGCATCACCGCGATCCCGCCCTTCATGTCGGCAACGCCGGGGCCGTTCAGCACTCCGTCTTCGAGCCAGGTGAGCTTCTGGAAGTGATGATCGGCAGGGAACACGGTGTCCATGTGACCGGTCAGAAGGATGCGGCGGTTCGCGGTCGGACGCACGCGCAGCACGAGGTGCTGTCCGTGCGCCTTTTCAAACTCGCTGCCATCTGCCGCAATCGCGGTAACCGGCGCAGGATCGACCAGTTCGACCTCTCCCGGCAACGCAGAGAAGGCTTCAGCCAGCACTTCGGCCTGTTTTGCAAGGCCATCCACATTTGCGGTTCCGGTGTTGATTTCGCACCACGACCGGACCTGATCCAGCATTGCCCCTGCGTCAATTCGGGCGTCGATTTGATCGGAATTTTGAGGTTTCATTGGAAACCACCTCTAGCGGCGGAAATCTCTAAGTCCAAGGCGTTGCAAAACGCTCGTCCCCGCGTCATATGCAGCCGCGTTCTCCTCCCCCGGACTTGGCTAACCTCTCTTCAAGTCACGAGGACATTTATGAGCGATACAACCACGCGCGCCGGCCTTGAGGTCGACCAGCGGCTTGCCGATCTGCTTGAGCGGGAAGTGTTTCCCGCGCTCGGCCGCGATCCGAGTGCATTCTGGGAAGGCTTTGCTCAGCTGCTCGCCGACTTCGCTCCGCGCAACAAGGCTCTGCTCGAAAAGCGCGAAGGACTGCAGGCGAAGATCGATGCGTGGCACACCGAGCGCGCTGGCAAACCGCATGAAGCGGGCGAGTATCGCGCCTTCCTCGAAAAGATCGGCTATCTCGTACCCGAACCGGGCGACTTCACGATCGGCACGCAGAATGTCGATGCCGAGATCGCGACCATGGCAGGCCCGCAGTTGGTGGTGCCGATCCTCAACGCGCGCTTCCTGCTGAACGCCGCAAACGCGCGCTGGGGCAGCCTCTACGACGCCTTTTATGGCACCGATGCGCTCGATGCACCGCCAGCGCGACCGGGCGGCTATGACGAGGAACGCGGAGCCGCCGTGATCGCGCGCGGACGCGAATTTCTGGATCAGGCGCTTCCGCTGGTTGACCAGCGCTGGGCGGACCTTGCAGACGAGCACGACGGAAAGCTCAAGGACGAAAGCCAGTGGGTCGGGCATACTGACAAGGGCCTGCTCTTCAAGAACAATGGCCTCCATATTGAGGTTGTGTTCGACCGCGATCACCCTGTCGGAAAAACCGACAAAGCGGGCATCGCTGACATCAATGTCGAAGCGGCACTCACCACGATTGCCGATTGCGAGGACTCGGTCGCGGCGGTCGATGGCGAGGACAAGCTCACCGCCTACACCAACTGGCTCGGCATCATTCGCGGCGACCTTGAAGAAAGCTTCGAAAAGGGCGGCAGGACGCTGACCCGCAAGCTCGCCCGCGACAAGACCTACAAGGACAATGCTGGAAACGAGCACAGTCTTCCAGGTCGCAGCCTGATGTTCGTGCGCAATGTCGGGCACCTGATGACTAACCCGGCGATCCGCCTGCCCGATGGCAGCGAAATCCCCGAGGGCATCATGGACGCCGTCTTCACCGGCGCGATCAGCGCGCTTGATGTCGAAGGCCACGCCAAATACGGCAATTCGAAGCACGGCAGCATCTATATCGTGAAACCTAAGATGCACGGGCCCGAAGAATGCGCCTTCACCAACGACTTGTTCGATGCGGTGGAGGACCTGCTCGGCCTGCCTCGCCACACGATCAAGGTCGGCGTCATGGACGAAGAGCGCCGCACCAGCGCGAACCTTGGCGCCTGCATCCACGCCGTGCGCGACCGGATTGTCTTCATCAATACCGGCTTCCTCGACCGCACGGGCGACGAAATCCACACGTCGATGCACGCCGGGCCGATGATGCGCAAGGGCGCCATGAAGGGTTCTGACTGGCTCGCCGCTTACGAGGCGCGCAACGTCGCAATTGGTCTGAAGCACGGCCTTTCCGGCAAAGCGCAGATCGGCAAGGGCATGTGGGCCGCGCCCGACATGATGGCCGACATGATGCAACAGAAGATCGGCCACTTGCGCGCAGGCGCGAACACCGCATGGGTGCCGTCACCCACTGCAGCGACGCTCCACGCGCTGCATTACCACCAGGAAAACGTGTTCGTGATCCAGAAGGGGCTGGGCGAAATTCCGAGCCTCGACACGCTGCTGACGATTCCGCTCGCCGAGGGCGCAAACTGGTCGCAGGACGAGCTTCGCGATGAACTCGACAACAATTGCCAGGGCCTCCTTGGCTACGTGGTGCGCTGGGTCGATGCAGGTGTTGGGTGTTCGAAAGTACCGGACATCAACGATGTCGGCCTGATGGAAGACCGCGCCACCTTGCGCATTTCCTCCCAGCACATCGCCAACTGGCTGCTCCACGGCGTCGTGACCGAGGATCAGGTGATGGATTCGCTCACCCGCATGGCCGCCAAGGTAGACGAACAGAATGCGGGCGACCCCTTCTACGAGCCGCTGATCGGCAACGAGGACAAGCCCGCTTTCAGCGCAGCGAAGGATCTGATCTTCAAGGGCGTCGAGCAGCCGAGCGGATACACCGAACCGCTGCTGCACCAGTGGCGACAGGTGAAGAAGGCAAGCTGACGCCTAGAGGACAGTGTTATTTTTCTGCGCTTTCGCATCCTCGGACCCGAGTTCAGCTTGAAGCTTGAGCTTTTGCAGCGAGCTTTGGGCCGAGGCGGCCACCATCGACACCGAACTCGTATTCAAGCGGACCTTCCGACGCCAACTACTTCTAGAACAACTCGAACGTATCCAAGCGTCGCCACGAGATTTGGACAATCGGGTTAGCGCAAATGGGGTAGGATTCGGTCGCCGCGAAGACGTTTAGCGCGACACCAGCGCCGAGCGTTTGCGTCCCATCTGGATGTTGCCGCGGTCCGCTGCCGGGCCAACGTCCTTGCGTCGCTCGCCCGCGATCCTCGCCATCATGCCCGGGCGAAGGACGAACTCGAATTCAACGCCGCAGGTGCCCTCGCTCGACCAGGCGATGGTGCAGTAGACCTCGTCCTCGCCCATTACGAGCCATCCCGTCACGCCCTCCGGCGGCGGATTTTCAAGCTCGAGTTTCGCGCCCGCATCGGAGATGTTGGTGATCCTGCATTCGCGCACGCCGCTGACCGTTCGCAGTCCGATGGGAACATCGACCAGCGTTCGGCTTGTTCGGCGGCGTTCGATTTCGACGGCTTGCTGATTGTTGGCGAGGCTATTCATGGGCTTCTCCTGCAAGGCGAGGAGCTATCTGGGCGACCTCGCACGACACCGAAGTTGAAGGATTGCGCCATCATTCCCCACCAAGGGGTATTCGAGCGTGATTACCTCATTTTAACCAGAGATTTAACCAAACCGGCAGGGTTTGGAGCACGCCTGTCAGGGCGAACCGACGGCCCGGGCGAGCGCCACGAATTCGGCAACGCTCACCGTTTCGGCGCGGCGCGTTTCCTCGATCCCGACACTTTGCAAAGCGTCGAGCGCGCCCGGCACGCTCTTCAGGCTCTGACGCAGCATCTTGCGGCGCTGTCCGAAGGCGGCTTCGGTGAGGCGTTCGAGCGTTTTTGCGGAGACATCTGCTGGGGCATCGGTCGGCGTCACGTGAACGATGGCGCTCATCACCTTGGGCGGCGGGGTGAAAGCGCTGCGGTGCACTTTCATTGCCAGCTTCGCCTTCGCGCGCCACTGCGCGAGGACCGCGAGGCGACCATAGGCGCTGCCACCCGACTGCGCGACGATCCGCTCGGCCACTTCGCGTTGGAACATGAGCGTGAGAGAGAGCCATTGCGGCGGCCAGTCTTGGCCCGACAGCCACTTCACGAACAGGGCTGTTCCCACATTGTAGGGCAGGTTTGACAGGACGTGGAACGGCTCGCCGTCCATGATCGCGCCGTGATCGAGCTTCATCGCATCGCCTTCGATCACGGTGAGCTGACCGGGAAAGGCCTCGCTCAATTCGTCGAGTGCGGGCAGGCATCGGCGGTCCATCTCGATCGCCGTGACGCGGGCACCGGCGCGCAGCAGGGCGCGAGTAAGGCCGCCGGGACCCGGTCCAACTTCAAGCACGCGCGCCTCGGAGAGATCGCCCGGAAGCGCTGCAATGCGGTCAAGCAATTGCTCGTCGAGTAGGAAATTCTGACCCAGCGCCTTGGACGCGGAGAGGCCATGCTTCGCGATTGTCTCCCGAATTGGAGGGAGGTCAGGCACCGGTGGTCTGTTTCGCTGAGCGAGCGTTCGCGCAGTCGCTTGCCATCAGGATCGCGGCGATCATCGCGTCGGGATTGGCCTTGCCGGTCCCTGCGATGTCGAAGGCGGTGCCATGATCGGGCGAGGTGCGGATGATCGGCAGACCAAGCGTCACGTTGACGCCCTGGTCGAACTCGAGCGCCTTCAGCGGGATCAAGGCCTGGTCGTGATACATGCACAGCGCCACATCGTAGTGGCGGCGCATGACGGGGGTGAAGAGCGCATCGCCCGGAACAGGGCCGGTCACATCGAGGCCGTCCGATTGCAACGCGGTGAGCGCAGGAGCGATGATGCGGCTTTCCTCGTCACCGAACTGGCCGTTTTCGCCCGAGTGGGGGTTAAGACCGGCGACTGCGATACGCGGGTTTTCGATGCCAAAATCGCGCCGCAACCCCTCGGCCACGATCCGCGCTTTGTGCGTGATGAGCTCCTGCGAGAGCAGCCCAGGCACAGAGGCGAGTGCGCAGTGGACCGTCAGGGGGACCGTGCGAAGCGAAGGTCCGGCGAGCATCATGACGGCGTCTTCGGGCGCAAGGCCGCAGACCTCGGCTAGAAATTCGGTCTGGCCGGGGTATTCGAAACCTACCCTGCCAAGCTGTGATTTGCTGACAGGCGCGGTCACCAGCGCGGCGGCCTGCCCCAAAAGCACGCAGCGCGTCGCTTCGGCAAGGGAGTGCAGTGCGAGGGCGGCACCGTCATCATCGGGCGCACCGGGCGTGTAGCGCGCATCCGCGCCTGCAATCACTGGAAGGCCCTTGGCGAAGGCATCGGCAGCCTCGCCGGGCTCCTCGATCGCGACCACCGCGAAATCGAGCCCGGCCTTGCTGATGGCACCACGCAGGACATCCGCGCCGCCCACGACGAAGAAAGGACGCCCGGCACCTCTTAGACGCTGGTAACTGGCAAGGATGATCTCGGGACCGATGCCTGCCGGATCACCCAGCGAGATCGCCAGTGGAGCCTGATCCAAACCTCGTGCCCCCGCCGCCGGCTTAGTTGTACTCGATGTAAGCGTCGTTGCGCAGGTCGCGCAGGTAACGCTGAGCGCGCTTGTTGATGCGCTCACTCTCGATGTTGGTCATGACCGTCTGGAAGGTCGGAGTACCGGAATCTTCAGGCTCATCACGGCCGCACAGCATCAGCACACGCACACCTTCTTCAGCGCTACCAAAGGGCGGAGTGGTCTGACCGACCTGCATGTTCAGAAGGATGTTCTGAAGCTGCTCGGGAAGCTGCCGTGCTTGGATCTGGTCATTGGTAACAACGGTCGCGCCGAGCACCGAACGAGCGGTTTCCGCTTCGTTACAACTGCGCAGCGATTGAATGAAAAGGCCGAATTCTTCGATCTTCGCATTTGCTTCGGCCTCGCTCGTGCCCTGATCGAATGCAATCGAAATTTGCTTCAGACTCAGCACCGAATCGCGCGGGTCCGCGGTCAGGACCTGGCGACGGTCGATCATGTAAATGATCGTGTAGCCGCCCGGGATGGCGATCGGGCCGACAAGCTGGCCCGGCTGCATCTGACGGGCTGCGTCGGCCATCGGGCCGGGCAGGGTCGCAAGGCGTAGGAAGCCGGTGTCGCCGCCCTGAACTGCGGTTGATGCTTCGGAGAACTGGCGAGCATAGGCGACGAAACTGCCGCCCGCTTCGAGTTGTTCCATGATGCGCTGCATGTTCTGGATCACCGCCTCGCGGTTTTCCTCGGTCGCGTTCATGTAGATTTCGCCAAGGCGGTATTCCTCGGTGCCGCGCGCTTCTTCAAGTCGCTCGAGAACGCCCGTGACTTCTTCAGCGGAGACGTTGACGAAGGGCGAAATGTTGCGACGGATCAGGTTCTCCCACGCGATTTCGCCTTCGATCTGGCGCTTGAGCGCGGCAGGCGAGGAACCGATCGAGGCGAGGTATTCGTCCATGCGCTCCGGGTTCTGTCCGAAGTTCTGCGCGGCGAGCTGCTGATAGGTCTGTTCGACCTCAGCGCGTTCGACACCGATTTCCTGTGCGCGGGCGGCCTGAATCTTGAGCGTTTCGTCGATCAGGTTGCGAAGCACCTGAACGCGCAGACGCTGGCGCTCTGCATCGGACACTTCGACTTCGGAAGCGTTGGTGACGAGAGCCACGCGCTGATCAATGTCGGTGCCCGTGATGACGAAACCGTTGACGACTGCGGTAGGCGCACGCTCGTTCGGGTTCTCGCTGCCGTAGACAGTGAAGTTTTCAGGAATCCCAAGCGGGTTGTCAGCCGTAGGAACAGCGGTCGTCTGCGCAGCGGCGGGTGCTGTCACCAGCCCGGCAAGAGCAAGCGCAGCTACTGAATTTCGAATGGAAGCAAATACCTTCAACGTCACGTCCCGTAATCCCGAATTGTTCTCATGCGTGCGGTCGTCATGCGTCCCGTTTCGCTCGCGACCTTCAAGTCTGTTGCCGCAGGTAATGCAGCGTCAGCTTGGCCAAACCGTTGCACGCTCCCGGCTTAACGCTAGCTGAGTGAGGTTAGTCGTGGCGCCCTTTAACCCGTTTTTTGCGCGCTGCCAATTCGCGCGGTGTGAGTAATCGGGGAGGGGGCTTTCGGCGGCTTAGTTGAAGCCAAGATTGCGCAACGCGAAGAATAACTGGAACGAGTTGCCGCGCTCCGCGTCGCCCGCCGTGATGAAGTCACGCCGCCAGGTCGCGCCGAACTCGATGCAGTCGTCTCGGTAGGCGATGCCAAGGCGCGTGCGGATCGGCTCGAAACCGTCAGGCGAGAAGATCGGGTCTTCATCCGCGCCGGTTAGGTTGAAAACGCCCGAGCCGAACACCGACCAGTGCCGACCGATGGTGAAGCGCCCGGCAGCCCGGATTTCCTCGCGGTCGCGCAAATCCTCGACGGTCTGAATGTCGCGGTTGAGGCGAAGGTAGCCAACTTCGACATAATTGCGCTGCGATCCGATGGTCGCGTCGATCTCGTTGCGGCGGACCGCGAGATTGTCCTTGTCGATGCGGAACCGGTGGGTGAAGGCGAGGAAGTTGCGGTAGCGAACCTCCGTCCGGCCCACGAAGTCGGAAACGCGCTCAGACAGGCCCGTACCGTCGGGGAAGATCGCCTGCTGCGTTTCGGTAAGGCGGAAGGACTGGCCGATATTGGTTTTGACCCGCCACCCCGGCTTGGTCAGTTCCCAATCGACGCCCCACGTGACGCGCGAGCCTTCCTCGACCCGGTCATATCCTGAGAAGCGGTTGAGCGCGAAGAGGTTGGAATCCTCAAGATCGATCGCGCGCGCGTCTTCGTTGGGGACCGCGAGGTTGCGGATCGATGGGGCTGCGACGAGTTGCAACCGGGGTTTCAGGACCTGCGTGCCGCCGAAAGCCTCGCCCACGAAAGGCCATTCGATATCGACCGCCGCCGTGGCAACGCCGCGCGTGGTCCAGCCCTCGTTCCCGCGATAGGCCGCGGTGAGCGTCGAGAGCGTGTCATTCGTGTTGTAGACATCGCCGCGAACGAGGCCGGTGAAGGTGACGACCTGCCCAAGCCCGGTCAGTTGGCGCAAATCCCAGCGAGCACCTGCAAAGGCGCGCTGCGTATCTTGTCCCTCGTTGCGGATGAGGCTGAGGGAATTGGCCTGCAATTGCAGGTTACCGCCAAGCAGCGGGTCCTCGATATTGTAGCGATAATCGATCGCCGGGACAGCGAGCGGAACCTGACCTTGCTCGGCATTGATGCGCAAGGTCTGCGTCGCCCAGCCGGCCACGCTTAAATAGGACCGATCATCGATCCGCTCGAGATTGATGGTCGAGCGCAACCGGTCGTCGCGGCTGATGTCATAGCGGCGAAGGAAAGTGCGGTCGCTTGCCACACGGACCGAGCCGGTGATGCTCCATTCGGGCGAAAACTGAAAGCGGCCATTGGCAAACAGGTGCCCGCGCGGATCGCTTTGCGTTGTCGGGGTCGCTCCGAAGTTCGACACGCGGCGGCTCGACGTCGCATAGCCGGTGATCTGGTATGCGCCCTTTTCGGTGAGGTGCCGGAACTGGCCCGTCGCCATCGGCGCCACGTCGGAATAGACCCGCGCACCCAGCGTCAGGTCCTTGTTGTCGGCCAGCCGCCAGTAATACTCGCCCGAGAGCTCAAGTCCGTTGACCTGATCGAAGCGGACGTTGGGGACCAGAAACCCGCTTTCTGCGCGGCCATCGGTGCGGATGGCAAGCCCGGGCAGCGGCAGGATGCGCGCGCCGAACAGCTCCAGCATGGCGCCATCGAAACTGACGCGTGCCTCCTCCGGGTCGTAAGTGACGCGCTCTGCGGTGATGCGCCAGGACGGGTCCTTGTCGCAGCCTGCCTCATCGCTGACAGCGCAGGCGCTGTAGGCGGCGTCCGTAAGCAGCACGGTGCCATCCTGCGCCCGCGTTGCCGACCTTGCCGCTAGCCGTCCGCCTGCGCGAAGGGCAAGAAGCAGGTCGTCCATCGCGCCCGCTTCGAACTGATCGTTGAGCTCGATTGTCTCTGTGAAGATCTGATTGCCCGAATCGTCGACGAAACGAACATTCCCGCGCGCCACGATCTCCCCACTGCCACGATCCCAAGTAACCTCGTTCGCGCGGACCGATGCGCGGTCGGAACGCAGGATTACATTGCCGCGAGCGGTGAGGATATCGGCTTCGTTATCGTATTCGACCTGCTCTGCCTCGAAGGCGATCTGGTCGCCTTCCTCGGGAAGGTCAGGCTCGATGCTGGGAGGATCTTCGTCCTCGAACGTAGGCGGAGGAGGCGGTGCATCGGGATCGGCCTGCGAAATCGCCTGGCCGGGCAGCGGCGCATCGTCCTGTGCCAGTGCTGGCACCGCGACAAACAGCGCCGAGAAACACGCAGCCGAAGCTGCCAGCGCCAGAGGGCTGGTCATGTTGCGCGACACTGTAAACGGCCTCATGCCTACGCAGACCCTCGAACCCTCGGACATGGCTTGCCTATTGCACCGCTGCGGCCTAATCGCAATCGCCATTCCAGAACTGCTTTTGAAAGCAGGATCAAACGTGTCGCAAACGCCCTAGTAACGGCCAACTTGGCAGAGCCATTCGCGACAAATCACAATCGGAGCCCTCATGCAGATCAATTTCACCGACAGCGCACCCGACAATGTTCGCCTTCATGTGCAGATCGTCAATGAGGGCGACGGGCTCGAAGGCATCGATGAAGTGCTCGCTGAAGGCGCGCCGACCGCGCGTTTCCGAGGCAAGCCTGGACAGGTGTTCGAAGGCTTCGCCAAGATCGACGGGGAGCTTCGTCGTCTGGCCATTTCGGGAGCTGGTGAAGCGGGCGCAGACAATCGCCGCCTCAATCTTGAACGGGCAGGCGCTGCGCTGACGGCGAAGTATCTTCGTTCGGGCGAAACCGACATGGTGCTCGACCTTGCGAGTGCAGTAGAGGACGCCGAGGAAGCTGGCGCTGCCCTCGCAGGCCTGTGCATGCGCAGCTGGTCGATGGACGATTATCGCACCAAGCTTTCGAAGGAAAAGAAGGTCTCGCTCGAGACTGTGCACGTCATCAATGCACCCGAAGGCACACTCGCCGCTTGGGACCGCGAACTGGCGATCACCAAGGGCGTCGATTTCACCCGCATGCTCGTCACCCAGCCTGCGAACCTTCTTTACCCGGAAAGCTTCGTTGAAGTTTGCCAGAAGATGTTCAAGGACACCGGCGCTGAGCTGACCGTTCTGGACGAGGCGCAGATGGAAGAGCTCGGCATGGGCGCGCTGCTTGGCGTGGGTCAGGGCTCAGTGCGCGAATTGCGCCTGCTCGCGATCCGCTGGAACGGCGGCAAAGAGGGCGAGAAGCCAACCGTTTTCGTGGGCAAGGGCGTGACCTTCGATACTGGCGGTATCTCCTTGAAGCCCGGACCCGGTATGGAAGACATGAAGTGGGACATGGGCGGTGCAGGTGCCGTCGCGGGCGGCATGCTCGCGCTGGTCGGGCGCAAGGCGAAGGCCAACGTCGTTGGCGTTGTCGGCCTTGTCGAGAACATGCCCGATGGGAACGCAATCCGCCCGGGCGACGTGCTTACCTCGATGAGTGGTCAAACGATCGAAGTGCTCAACACCGATGCCGAAGGCCGCCTGGTCCTGTGCGACGCGCTGCACTGGGCACAGGAACAGTACGAGCCTGAACACATCGTCGACTTCGCAACCTTGACCGGCGCGATGATCATTGCGCTTGGCAACGAGCATGGCGGCGTTTTTGCCAATGACGACGATCTCGCCAGCCAGCTGGTAAGCGCAGGCAAGTCGGTGAACGACAAGCTTTGGCAGATGCCGCTTGGCCCGGCTTACGACAAACTCATCGATTCCCCGATCGCCGACATGAAGAATATCGGCGGGCGCGGCGCAGGCTCGATCACGGCGGCGCAGTTCCTTAAGCGCTTCATCAAGAAAGATACCAAGTGGGCGCACTGCGACATCGCGGGCATGGTCTGGTCCGACAAGCCCGGCCACGCGCATGACAAGGGCGCAACCGGCTACGGCGCGCGCCTTATCAACCAGTTCATCGCGGACAACGTGGAGTAATTTGCCCCATGGCGAAGATGCGGAAGAAATCCGATCTTCCGTCAAAGATCTGCGAGACTTGCGGGCTTCCCTTTACGTGGCGCAAGAAGTGGGAGCGCGACTGGGACAACGTTCGCTATTGTTCGGAGCGCTGCAAGCGGAATAAGAATAAGGCCTGATGAAAGTCGATTTCTGGCAACTCTCGCGCGATCCGGTCGACAAGGTGGTCGCCCTCATCGCGCAGCGCGTGCTGGATAGCGGCGAGCGGCTGTTGGTCGTCAGCAAGAATTCCCAGCAGCGCGACGCGATCTCGCGCACTCTCTGGAAGGCGGAGCCTGAGAGCTTTCTCGCCAATGGCGAGGCCAGCGCGGCTGGCGCGGACAGGCAGCCAATCCTGCTGTCCGACAGCTGCGAGGCTGCGAACGCGGCCAGCCATGTGATCTTTGCCGATGGCGAATATCGGGAACCGACCGGGTTCGAGCGCGCCTTTCTCCTGTTTGACGACGAAACCGTTGAGGCGGCTCGCGGGACGTGGAAGAGCCTAGAGAGCAGCGATGGCCTTGAACGCGCGTTTTTCCGTCAGGATGGCGGCAAGTGGACCAAGGTCGCCTGAAGGCTTGCGAGCCGTGCCCCGATAGCCGAAACTGCGAGGCGCAATGGGGAGAATCAGCATGCGAATCTCGACACTCGTCCTGCCTGCCGTGAGTGCGCTCGCCTTGACGGCGTGCGGGTCCGAGACCGAAGGCACATTCACGACCGATGAAGGCGACACCGGCGAATACGTCATCGACAATGATGGCGGTGAATCGACCATGACCATCACCACTTCCGATGGCGAGGTCAACGTGCGCACCGGGTCCACGGTGGCGGTCGATCTGCCAAGCGGTTTCTCGCTCATCTCGGGCGCAGACGTGGTCAGCAATACGGTGTTCGACCAGGGCGGAACCAAGGGCTCGCTGCTCAGCTTCCGCACCAGCAAGTCGCCTAATGAGATCGCCGAATTCTATCGCTCGCAAGCCGAAGACGCGGGCGTGAAGATCCAGATCGAAACCAACATGAATGGTGGCCGGATGATCGGCGGTGAGAACGAGGCGACCGGGCTCACCTTTTCGGTGACCGCCTATCCAGACGGCGACGGCATGACATTGGGCCAGCTCACTGTGGGTGAAGACCCCGGCTGATTTCGCACTCGTCAAGCGCCAAACGACCAAAAGCTTGAATTGCGCCTGCGCTGGCGCTAGGGGCGCGCGCAATCCTCTCTGGCGCGCCGCGTGGCGTGCGATTTTTCAAAACAAGGACGAATACCATGGCGGTCACCCGCACCTTTTCGATCATCAAGCCCGACGCCACCAAGCGCAACCTGACTGGTGCCGTCACCAAGAAGCTCGAAGACGCTGGCCTTCGCGTCGTCGCTTCGAAGCGCATCCACATGACCCGCGAGCAGGCCGAAGGCTTCTACGCGGTTCACAAGGAACGCCCCTTCTTCGGTGAACTCGTCGAATTCATGATGAGCGAGCCGGTTGTCGTGCAGGTTCTCGAAGGCGAAGACGCTGTGAAGCGCAACCGCGACGTCATGGGCGCAACCAACCCGGCTGAAGCTGAAGAAGGCACGATCCGCAAGGAATACGCGCTGTCGATCGGCGAAAACAGCGTCCACGGTTCGGACAGCGAAGAAAACGCAGCGATCGAAATCGCGTTCTTCTTCAACGACGACGAGATCGTCGGCTAAGCACTTACCGTGCAGCTATCTTGAAGAGGGCCGTCCGGTTGGGCGGCCCTTTTCGTATCAGCGCTCCTCTGCGAAGCGCTCCAACTGCTGTGAATGTGCATGGTGATGGCCCGATGCGCTGTCTTCCATCTGCGCGTGCATTGCAAAAAGGGCTTCCGGCGTCAGTTCGAGATCGAGATCTGCATAGCAGCGCGCGATCGCACCCTCCCAGTCTCCGCCCAGCGCGTCGAAATGGAGCCGCGCGATCTTGCCGTCCCATTGCGTCAGGGTTTTCGCCATACGCTCCTCGCGCAGCACGATCTTGTGCCGCCAAAGCGCCTCGATCGTGTCGAGATCGCAGGTGTCGGACTGGATCGCCATCTGGTTTGCGCAAAGTGACACTGCGCTGCGAAGGACCTTCTCACTGTCGCGCTCGGCCACGACCAGTCGCGCATCGGGGAACAGGTCGAGCAAGGCGGGAAGGTCTTCGGCGAAAGCGGGCACCTTGAGCACGCGCGGCTTGTCGGCGATCCCGCGGTGGGCGGCGTCGGTTCTCAGTATGCGCGCGAACTCGCGGTAGATCGGTGCGGCGTCGGCAGCCTCACTCCAGATTGAATAACTCGGAATATGCCACTGCGATTCGTAGATCGAGTGGTGCAATGCCGCCGAAATCCAGGCGAGCTCCTCCTCCACATCGCCCGGCGCCATCGGATGGATTGATTGCAGCCAGGGATTGAGCGCGTTGAGCATCACCAGGTCAAGCGCGCTTCGGACTCGGTTGACCCCCTTGGCCGCAGGGACGGGGTGATAGGCATCGCAATAGCGCGTGTGCGAATGCGCGGGGTCTGCGGCGAGCAGCTTGTGAATGCGTGTCGTGCCCGAACGCATATGCCCGATCACTATGATGGGCGGGGCGAGCTCGGTTTCGGCAAGTTCAGGCCGGTCGCTCCACAGCTTGCCGAAGGCGAGGCGGTTCTTGACCACGCGGCTCAGCTGACCCCACGCCATCGCCTTGCCCAGCGGGTTGAGGTTGGCCTCTTCGATCACGGCATTGCAAAGCCGCTCCAGCCGCTCGCGGAAATCGACCACATCCTCGCCTGAGCGTCCACCGGTTTCGCCATGCGCGTTGGCGGCGTTGGTGGCGACGTCCCAGAGCGCGTCGGCGCTAAGATCGGGCGTGGGCAGCCAGCCTTTGGCCCACGCCGTGCCAAGCAATGTGTTGGCGCGATCGGCGAGGCGTCCTCTCGCAAGAGGATGCTCGCGCGCGGGCTTCTTTCTCGGAAATTGCGGCATCAGAACTGGTCCGCCGCATCGAGCAGCTTGGTCAGGCGCGCAGGTGCAACGCTGCGCCAGCTTCGATGGAGCCATTCGCCGACATGCTCCCAATCGACGCCAGGGCGGTTGAGGATCACGCCGATCCATCCGCTGGCGCCGTAATAGGCGGGTTTGAAATAGGCTTCGGGCTGCGCTTCGACGAGGTCCAGCAGCTCGTCTATGCTACCCGTCTTCACGAGAACGGCGATGTGCTGCGAGCCGTGATGCTGATCGTTGAAATGCGCGAAGAACTTGCCCGATTTCTCCGTTCCAACGCGAAAGCCGGGCGAACCGTGGCTGTCGCGTTCGTGCGTTTCGGGCAGGGCAAGCGCTAACTCGCGCACCTTCGCATACAGATATTCGGGATCGTAGCCTCGCGAGACATAATCCGCGACTGCGCGCGGATAGAGCTGATGCTCGGCCGGTTTGACCCGCGCGGCGAGTGCTTCTGGTGTGTCGTCGGGCGCAATGGCGACCCTGACCTGCGCCAAGACCTCGCCGGCATCGAGTTCAGGCGTGACGATATGAACGCTCGATCCCGCATGGCTGTCGCCAGCCTCGATGGCGCGCGCGAAGGTGTCGAGTCCCTTGTATTTAGGCAGAAGCGAGGGGTGAATGTTGAGGATCCGACCCTCCCAACGCTCGACAAAGCTGTCGGAAAGAATACGCATGTATCCGGCAAGCACGATGAAGTCCGCGCCCGCCTCGACCACCGCCGCTTCCATCGCGGCGTCCTGCTCTGCGCGGCTGATGCCTTTGTGCGAGTGCGTGAATGTCGCGATGCGTTCAAGCTGCGCGAGCGCGAGCCCGGCTGCGTCCGCGACATTGCTCGCAACAAGCACGATCTCGTAGGCCGCATCGTCTAGGCGGCTGGCGTAAAGCAGCGCGGCAAGGTTGGTGCCCGTGCCCGAAATGAAGACCGCGATCTTCGCTTTATGAGTCATGCTGATCCCGTCTCAGCATAGATCCCTCCGATAGTCTGGCGCGATCCTGCTGCGAAAGTCCGGTCTGGACAAGGCAGGCGCGGCAGTTTGCCTCAAGCCGTGTGTGTTGCGCTCCAGTCGCCGAGCGCGCTCCATGTACCCTGCGATCCGCGAACCGTGCAGCCGCGCTCGCCTTGCGCGATTGTCCCGACGCGCAGCACCGTCTCGCCAGCCTCTTCGAGCCGTTTGGTGACCGTGTCGACATCGGTCTCGGCCACTGCGAGAACCATGCCCACGCCGCAATTGAAAGTGCGCGCCATTTCCTCAGGCTCAATCGCGCCCTGCCCCTGCAGGTAGGCCATCAGGCGCGGTTGCTCCCAAAGGTCGGCATCGACCTGAGCATGCGCGCCGTCTGGCAGGATGCGCGGAATGTTTTCGAGCAAACCACCGCCGGTGATGTGTGCAAGACCGTGGATGAGCCCATCGCGAAGCAGCGGAAGAAGGCTCGCCACATAAATGCGCGTGGGTTCGATAAGCGCGTCGATCAATAGCTGCTCGGGATCGAACAGGGCAGGGCGGTCGAGTTTCCAACCCTTGTCCGCTGCAAGCCGCCGTACGAGCGAATAGCCGTTCGAGTGGACACCTGAACTTGCAAGGCCCAGCAGCACATCTCCGGGGGCGACTTTTTCGCCCGTCAGCTGCTCCCCGCGCTCGACCGCGCCGACACAGAAACCAGCAAGGTCATAATCGCCATCGCCGTACATCCCCGGCATCTCGGCTGTTTCGCCGCCGATGAGCGCGCAGCCCGCTTGTTTGCACCCCTCGGCGATGCCCGCGACCACCCGCTCGGCTATGCCGTTCTCCAGCATTCCTGTGGCGAAATAATCGAGGAAGAACAGCGGCTCAGCACCCTGCACGATCAGGTCATTGACGCACATCGCGACTAGGTCGATCCCGACGGTGTCGTGCCGGTCAAAGTCGATCGCGAGCTTCAGCTTGGTTCCGACCCCGTCATTCGCCGCGACGAGCAGCGGGTCTTCATACCCGGCAGCCTTCGGATCGAAGAAGCCGCCAAAGCCTCCCAGATCGCTGGTTGCTCCCGGCCTCGCTGTGGCCTTTGCCAGTGGTGCAATAGCCTTCACCAGCGCGTTGCCGGCATCGATCGAAACGCCTGCATCGGCGTATGTATATGGGGAGTTCTTGCCACTCATGCGCAAGGCTTTAGCCTTTCAGGCTTGGATTTCCACTTCGCATTGGGCAAAGACGCATCAGATTTCCCCGATGAGTATGTCATCCACCCTTTCCGGCCCGAATTTGAGAGCCCTGCCAGCGCCGCGCTGGATCGCCGCAGCGCTGTTGGCGCTTGCTCTGTTGGGCGGCGGCTATGCGCTCGTACTGGCGCAGGTGTCGGGCGACCGCGGTATCGCTCCCACCGCTTCGAGCGCGGACATCGAGGTGCGCGGAATCGAGGTTGATGTGCGCGCTGATACGGGCGAGGAGGCGCGCGATGAGGCGTGGCGGCGTGCGCAGCGTGAGGCGTGGGAGCAGGTCGGTGGGCCTGCGATCAATGACAGCCAGCTTGCAGGCATGGTCTCGGCCATTGTCATCCAGCGCGAGCGGATCGGGCCAAAACGCTATGTCGCAACGCTTGGAGTGACCTTCGACCGCCAGCGCGCAGGGCGTTTCCTAGGTGGCGCTCGCAGTGCGCGTTCGTCCGCACCGATGTTGCTTATTCCGGTGACGGTGAGCGGGGGAGCTTATACGACCTTCGAGGTTCGCAATCCGTGGCAGCGCGCTTGGGCCGAATTCAATCCGGGCGGAAGTCGCATCGACTATGTCCGCCCGTCCGGCGCAGGGGGCGATTCGCTTTTGCTGACATACGGGCAGGCGGGTCGACGCAGCCGCGCATGGTGGGCGAGCACGCTCGACCAGTTTGGCGCTGCCGATGCTCTCGTGCCGATTGCCAAGCTCGATCACCAATTCCCAGGGGGCCCGATCACCGGGACCTTCACCGCACGCTATGGACCGGATAGCAAGTTCCTCGAGACATTCGAGATGGAAGCGAACGGTCCGGCGCAGTTGCAGGCCATGCTCGGTGAAGCGGTTGAGCGCATGGACGCGATCTACGAAGAGGCGTTGGCCGATGGGAAATTGCAGCCCGACCCGACCCTGCGCCTCGGCGGTTCGGGGCAGGTCGATCCGGCGCTTGCTCGCTTGATCGAGATTGGGCGCGCTATCCGGGCCCGCGATGCCGCCGCTGCTGAGGCGGCTGCGACGGCTTCCGAATTCCCGGCCGGTGAGGCACCCGTCGCGCAGCCGACTCAGGCCCCCGCCGTCGTGCGCGCTTATGCCGTCCAGTTCGCAAGCCCCGATCCGATGGCTTTCGATTCGGCCCTTTCGACCGTCCGTCAGGTTCCGGGAGTGCGCGGATTAGCGGTTACGAGCACCGCGATGGGCGGCACTTCGGTCATGAGCGTAAGCTACGGCGGCGACCTTTCTGCGCTGGCGGCGGCGCTGCGCGAGCGCGGCTTTGCCGTGCGCGAGGGCAACAACGCGCTCGCCATCAGCCGCTAGACCGCCAGTGGTGCTGCCGTGGCTGGTTCATCGCATTCCCAAATAGCTCTCCCGCTGGCTCCAGCCGGCGAAGGCGCCCCACGCCGGATCGTAGTGGGGAACGCCAATCTGCAGGTGGTCGAGGCCCTGCAGAACCCAGCCAGCTGGCCATTCAACACCGCCGTCCTGACCGGCCCGCCGCGCTCGGGAAAGACCCTGCTCGGCAATTGGGCCGCAGGGCAGGGGATCGAAGTCATCGACGGAGCCGATACGCTGGACGAAGCGCAGGTGTTCCACCGGTGGAACGCGGTGCAGGAGGGCGGCTCGCGCGCAGGAACGAAGTTGCTGCTGATCGCCGACAGCACGCCTTGGGAGATAAGCCTGCCTGACCTCAAGTCGCGCCTCGGCGGATCGCTGCAACTCGCGATTGGCGATCCCGATGACGCCATGGCGGCGCAGCTGATCGAAGCGCATGCAGAGGCGCGCGGTCTCACCTTGGCAGAGGGGGCAGCGGACTATCTCGTCCCGCGCACGCGGCGCTCCTTTGCAGATATCGAGGCGCTCGTGCGGACCATCGACCGTATCAGCCTTGAACGTGCAGCACCCGCTACCATGTCTGTGTGGAGAGCGGCGCTCGAAGCTTTGCATGGGCCCGACCAACAAAAACTGTTGTAGCGCGGATTTGCCTTTCGGCCCGTTTGGTGGGAGAATCAGCACCATGTTCGACAAGCTCAAGGCTTATCTGGACTCGGTCCAGGCGCGCGATCCAGCTCCTCGGTCGCGGTGGGAAATCCTTTTGTATCCGGGGGTTTGGGCACTTGGCTTCCACCGGATCGCGCATTGGCTCTTCGATGCGAAGCTGTTTTTCCTCGCCCGGTTCGTCAATCATCTCAGCCGCCTGCTGACCGCGATCGATATCCATCCGGGCGCCAGGATCGGGAAGAACTTCTTCATCGATCACGGCTTCACCGTGATCGGCGAAACCGCAGAGATCGGCGACAACGTTACGATCTATCAGTGCGTGACGTTGGGCGGGACCAATCCGACAAATGGCATGGGCGGCAAGCGCCACCCGACCATTCAGGACAACGTGATCATCGGCTCAGGCGCGCAGGTTATTGGCCCCATCACCGTGGGCGAGCGTGCACGCATCGGCGCCAACGCCGTGGTGACCGAGGAAGTGCCCGAGGGCGCGACGATGGTCGGTTTCAAGGCGCGCTCGACACTCGTTCCTGCCGAAGAGTGGATCAAGGACTTCATCCCCTACGGCACGCCGTGCGAAGATGCAGAGGGTAACCGCGTCGACTGCATTGAGAAGCTCGAAAGCGAACTGATCGCAATGAAAGCTGAGATCGCCGCTCTGAAGGCAGATCGTCAGGTCGATGAACCGGTTCAGGGCGATCTCGACCTCACCAAGAAAAGCGGGACCGGCGCCTGATGAGTGCAGGTCTAGGAGCCGGGAATTCCGGCCAGGTTGTTGCGTTTCCGAGTAAGCAGGCTGCAAACCAAGTCGGGTTTGACCGCGAGGAACTGCAGCGCATTCTCGACCTTTATGGCCGTATGGTCGCCGCGGGCGAATGGCGTGACTACGCGATGGATTTCGACCTCCACGCAGCGACGTTCGCCGCATTCCGCCGCACCGCCGAGCGCCCGCAAACGCGCATCGAGAAACGCCCGAGCCTTCGAGGCAAACAGGGCATGTACACGCTGTTCGGCGAGCACGGACAGATCCTCAAGCGCGGCTCTGAACTCGTAAACGTGCTTGCCCCGGTCGAGAGGCGGCTGATGAAGGCGGTCGACGACTAGGCCGTCGCTGCCATCGACAGGGCCGGATCCTCGGTCGCGGGAAGGCTCGCCTGAACATTTCGCGGAAGCGCCGCAACCACCGAACGTCGGATCGGCTGCCAGAAGGCTGAGAGGCTCAAGAGAGCCGATCCGATCACCAACGCGGTAAGTGCAAAATTCAATTCGACAGCTCCAAACTCGCGGAACAGGAATGTCAGCGCGAACAGCACATAGGCGAGGGCGGAGACCAGCAGCGCGCGCCGGTCAATCGCCAACGCTAGCAGGCCAAACGCGATATAGACGCCGAGCACACCCACAGCCGCTCCCACGCCCAAATTGTCACCCTCGGTCACGCCAAGCAGGGCGAAGATCGGGTGAGCGATCATTGGCGCTGCCAGCAGGTGCAGCCAGAAGGCAACGTCGCTGCGACGCGTGATACGCTCGCGATCTGAAATGTCCCAGCGCATGGCAAAGCCGAACACCGCAAGACCTGCGATGAAGACGAGGACGAGCAGGATATCGGGCGTAATCAGCCCGGGACCGACAGCGGCCAGCATCAGGGCGATGGCCGTGCCTGCGACACCCGCAGCACCGGCTGCGACCGTGATCGGCACCATGAAGCGTCGCCAATGAAAGTAGGCGGCGCCCGCTCCAGCAAAGGCTGCGAGCGCGGCGATCACGGCTCCGATGCGGTCGCTGCCATTCAGGATGATGGTGAACCCTGCACCGAGAACTGCGAAGAAGACCCCGCCGACGAAGGCGAGCAGCACCAGGATCGAGGGCAGCGCCATCCGGCGTTTGCGCGTAAAGAACTCTGCCAGCGGCCATGCGGTTACGGCCACCAGCAAGCCGGGCAGGCAAAGATCAAGCGCGGTCTTGAGGTTTCGGGCGTCGGCCCTCGCCTCCAGCTGAGCCGCGCTCATCCTGCTTGGAATTGTCTCAAGCCAGGCTTCGGCGGGTACGAACATTGCGGCGAGAGCCTGACCAATCGCACCGACCGCGAGCAGCAAGATGACGATGCCGATGCTGACGAATATGTCGTTGAAGCTGTTGATCAGTCGAAAGTTTTCTTCCGACCCGCGTGGCAATTCGCGCACTCTCGTCATGTGAGCGCGGAAGCTCTCGGCGGCTTCGGCGCTCAGCGCGCCTGCCGCGACGGCGGAATTGATGTCGTCTTCTGAATACATTTCGGGCCCAGCCTCCCCTGCTGAATAGCGAGGGAAGCTAGGCCCGGTGTATTAAGTAGTCAATACAGTGGTGCGGATTAGCCGCGCGCGCTGGCGGGACCGGTGCCGGTGACCTTCTGCATGGCCTTGAGGATGTTGCCCGACTGCTCGGAACCCGACTGCGGGGCGACGAGGTTCGAGAAGTCGTTGATCTCGTCCCAGCGTGCGGCGAAGCCTTCGACGGTACGGTCTTCGTCCTTTAGCCAGACGGCGTCGTTCATAACGGTCCACGAAGAGTGGAAACCGCCGGCGCCTGCACCGACGATCGCGTTGGTGGGCGAGTCTTCACTGACGAGGAACAGCGCTGCCGGGACCACGTTCACCGGATCGAACAGCTTGAAGGCTTCTTCAGGGAAGAGGTCTTCGGTCATGCGCGTGCCGGCAACCGGCGACAGCGTGTTGACGCGAATGTTGTACTTCGCGCCTTCGAGCTGGAGCGTTTTGGTGAGGCCTGCGAGGCCGAGCTTGGCCGCGCCGTAGTTTGCCTGGCCGAAGTTGCCGAACAGGCCGGTCGACGATGCTGTCATGAGAACGCGGCCATAGGCCTGCTCACGGAAGGTTTCCCAGCAAGCCTTCGTGACGAAAGCCGAACCGGTGAGGTGGACCTTGAGGACGAATTCGAAATCGTCCGGGGTCATCTTGTGGAACGTCTTGTCGCGAAGGACGCCAGCATTGTTGATGAGGACGTGCACACCGCCCCACTTCTGCTTGGCGTCGGCGACCATCTTTTCCATCTGCTCGTATTCGGTGACCGATCCGCCGTTTGACATGGCTTCGCCGCCCATGGCTTCGATCTCTTCAACGACCTTCAGGGCCATGTCCGAGTGGCCGGTGCCGTCGCGTGAACCGCCGA
Organism: Erythrobacter sp. S158; assembly: GCF_057364915.1. Classification (NCBI taxonomy): domain Bacteria; kingdom Pseudomonadati; phylum Pseudomonadota; class Alphaproteobacteria; order Sphingomonadales; family Erythrobacteraceae; genus Erythrobacter; species Erythrobacter sp. S158. Next base: position 742,780 of record NZ_CP200279.1, read on the forward strand.
GGTCGTTCACGACGACCTTCGCGCCGCGGCGGGCGAGTTCGAGCGCGTATTCGCGGCCCAGTCCGCCGCCTGCGCCGGTGACGAGGGCTACCTTGTCCTTGAAGTCGATGGTCATGGGGAACGATCCTTTCCGTGGGGTTTGTTTATCTGGTCTGTGAGCGGGCGTGCTTTACGCTCGCGTAAACTCTTATGCGGCGCTGCGTGGCAGGAATCGTGCTGCGTTGCAACACCGTGCGCTGCGAAGTTGCGCTGCCGTAGCGTAAGATTGTTATTCTATAGCGCTTCGAGGGCGGGAATGAGGCCTTCGAGCGAATCAATTACCGCATCCGCGCCCAATTCGTGAGGCGGCTTGTCACAATAGCCATAAGCCGCGCCGATAACCGGAACGCCCGCTCCACGCGCAGCCTTAACGTCATAGGTCGAATCGCCCACGAATGCGAAGCGGCCACCGCCGCCAATCTCACGCGCTTTTAAGACCGGAGCGGGGTCAGGTTTGGCGAGGAACTTGCCGTCGGGTCCCTTGCCAAGGCTGTTGCCGCCGATGACCGTTTCGAAGGGTGCGATGAAGTCGATCTGCGTCAGGATGGAGCGCGCGAATTCCTCAAACTTGTTGGTGACGACAACCATCTTCACACCGCGCGTCGCGAGTTCGTCCACCACCTCGCGGGCGTGGGGGTAGGGCGCGGAATGAACGGCGTTGTTTTCCGAGTAAAATGCCAGCATCGCCTTGTAGAGCGGCTTGAATTCCTCCGGCGGCAAGCCGCCTTGCGCCTCGATGGCGCGGGCCAGCATGATCTTTGCTCCGCCTCCGATCAGGTCTTTTGAGCTGTCGACCGGCACCGTATCGAACCCACCAAGCTTGAGCGCATGGTTCACCGCTTCGCCAAGGTCGCGGAATGTGTCGAGAAGTGTGCCATCAAGGTCGAAACCCACGGCATCGAAAGGGAAATTGGCCATAGGCGGCATCGCGTGAAGGAACCGACTTCAATCTGCAAGCATTTGATGGCAAGCGCTGCCGGGCCTACAGGAGAGAGCATGACTGATTTTGCCGCCATCATCCTTGCCGCTGGCAAGGGCACCCGCATGAAGAGCGAGCTCCACAAGGTGCTCCACCCGATTGCGGGCAAACCGATGCTGCTGCACCTGCTCGACAGCTTTGCCGAGCTCGCGCCCCAGCGCACGGTCGTGGTGGTGGGCGACAGGCGCGAACAGGTGGACGCTGTACTTGAAGGGCGCGATGTCTCGACTGCGCTGCAAGACCCGCAGCATGGCACTGCTCATGCAGCCTTGCAGGCGCGTGAGGCGCTCTCGGGCTTTTCGGGATACCATCTTGTTTGCTTCGGCGATGTGCCGATGGTCCGCGCCGAGACGGTGCAGCGCCTGATTGCTGCGCTTGAGGACGGGGCAAAGGTCGCGGTGCTAGGCTTCCGGCCCGAAGATGCGCTCGCCTATGGCCGGATCATTGCCGACGATGATGGCACGGTGCGCAAGATGGTCGAATTCAAGGACGCGACCGAGCGCGAGAAGCGCACGCGCCTGTGCAATTCGGGCCTGATCGTCGCGCATTCGGACGATATGTGGCCATTGCTCGACGCGGTCGACAACGATAACGCGCAAGGCGAATATTACCTCCCTGACGTCGCCACCGGAGCCATCTCGCGCGGCGACAAGGTCGTCGTGGTCGAAACCGATGCGGACGAGGTTGCCGGCATCAACAGCCGCGCCGAACTCGCCGAGGCTGAGCAGCGCTGGCAGGCAGTCCGCCGCGAAGAGGCGATGGCGGATGGGGCGACATTGCGTGCTCCTGAGACCGTGTTCTTCAGCTGGGATACGAAGATTGGCCGCGATGTCCTGATCGAGCCCAACGTAGTCTTCGGTCCCGGCGTGAGCATCGCCGATGACGTCCACATCAAAGCGTTCTGCCACATCGAAGGCGCAACCATCGCGAGCGGCGCGGCGGTCGGGCCGTTCGCGCGCCTGCGTCCGGGCGCGGTGATGGAAGAAGACAGTTTCGTCGGCAATTTCGTCGAAATGAAGAAGGCAACACTTGGCCCCGGCGCAAAGGCCAGCCACCTCACTTATCTCGGCGATGCGACGGTGGGCGCCAAAGCCAATATCGGCGCAGGCACGATCACCTGCAATTACGATGGCTATTTCAAGTACCACACCACTATTGGGGATCGCGCTTTCATCGGCTCGAACAGCGCCCTTATCGCGCCGGTCACTATTGGTGCAGATGCAATCGTGGCGGCAGGCTCCGCTGTTAGCCGTGACGTCGGCGCCGGCGACCTTCGCATGGTGCGCGGCGAGCAGGCCGTGAAGCCGGGCTGGGCCGATCGCTTTCACGATACGATGAAGAAGAAGAAGGCAGCGCAAAAGGACAAGTGAGCATGACGCCTATCCTCTTCAGTGCCACCACAAAGCCAGAAGAGGCGCGGGTCTTCTATTGCGACGTCATGGGTTTCACTCTGACCGACGACAATCCGTTCTCTCTCGAATTCGATGCTGGTGGCACGATGCTCCGCGTTCAAAAAGTCGAGAGCTTTGAGCCGCATCCCTTCACCCAGCTAGGCTGGCGGGTCGAGGATATCGCTGCCGAATGCGACCGCCTGTCAGAGCGAGGCGTCGAATTCGCCCGGTTCGAATGGATGGAGCAGGACAAGCGCGGCATCTGGACGACGCCCGATGGCGCGCAGGTGTGCTGGTTCCGCGACCAGGACGGCAACACGCTGTCGCTTACCCAGTGGCCGGAGTGAGCGAAGAGGCACTGACCTGCTGGCTATGCCGGCGCGCGATCGAAAATCGCCTCCAGTGGCACCACCCAGTGCCCAAGTCGAAGAAGGGCCGCGCGACCGTCCCGGTTCATCCGATCTGCCACAAGACCATCCACGCAAACTTCACCAATGCCGAGCTTGCCCGGATCGGCGATGACCCGGAAGCCCTTTCCGACAAGCCCGCCATCGCGAAGTTCCTTGGCTGGATCGCGAACAAGCCGCCCGACTTTCACGCGCCGACCCGCCGCTAGGGCCGTGCCATCCGGGAACTGCTGCCTCTCGTAACTGTAGAGGTAACAGCAAAAGCAAAGGAGTGAGCGCGAGATGGGTGTGGCAAAATGGGTTCTGGCAGGAGCAGGCTTGGCCGCCATCGCAGGCGTCGCAGCCGTCGCGCAATATCGCGGTGACAGCGAGGAACCTGCCTATCGCAGCATCGCCAAGGACGACGCCTTCGAGCTGCGCGAATACGAACCGATAATCGTTGCCGAGGTCACTCACATGGGCGACCGTCGCCGCGCGAGCGGGGCGAGTTTCCGCCGCCTTGCCGCTTACATCTTTGCTCAGGACCGGCCGGGTGGGGACCGCGAGCGGATCGCCATGACCGCTCCGGTAATCCAGGAACGGATCGATCAGGCCGAGCCGATCGCGATGACGTCTCCCGTCCTTCAGGAAGAAACAGCCACCGGCGAATGGCGGATGCGCTTCGTCATGCCTTCGCGCTTCACGATGGACACGCTGCCCACGCCGCCTTCGGATATCACCTTGACCAAGGTGCCCGCTCGCCGGATCGCTGCCGTACGCTTCAGTGGCAACGGTTCAAACGCCGACCTTGCCAAAATGGAAGCCAGGTTGACCGAGTGGGTTGAAGACCAGAACCTCACACCGGTCGGAGACTTCGAGTACGCTTTTTACGACGCGCCGATGGTGCCAGGTCCCATGCGGCGCAATGAGGTGCTGATAGAGGTCGCGGCCGAGTAGGGGGGAACTCGCGGGTACGCCTACGACCTCTATCGCTCGCAACTCAGGCGCTCTCGAGATACTCCGTGCGTACAGGAGCCGAGCGGGAATATTCACGTTCCCATTCCTCGAACTCGCTGCGGCTCAGCAGATAGCGCTCGCGCGCTTCGTGAAAGCTGATGGCACGGTCATGCACGGCGCGCACCACATCAGCCTTGCGCGAAGCGGACCAGTGGACGCGATGAGAGCGCGGGAGGCCATAACGCTTAATTGCGTCGGCAATCGAAATATCGCGGGGGTAAGCCATTTCCTAAGTACTCCTTTGTATCCCGGCGAGATCAAAGGTGTGTTTTCGCACTTAACGAGGGCCTGCCAGACATGGTTAATTTCGCGTTGACGAACCCCCCCGTGCGCGGCCTGCGACGAACCGAGTGAAAACTGTCGGACTGCTTTACAACTGACCATGCGGTCGACAAAAAGGGGCGGTACCCCGCAGGAAACCGCCCCTTTTCGATACGCTCATCTTTTAGGATTCGCTTCGGCTTTGCGCGAAGGTCAACCGCCGGTCTGTTCGTCCATCAGCTGCTGCATCAGGTAGACATATTGCAGCGCCTGAAGCTTGGCGCGCTGTTCGTTATCGACGCCGCCTGAGTGTCCGCCGGTCATATCCTCGTAGTAGTAGTATGGCTGCCCCAGTTCCTTGAGACGCGCCGCACCCTTTCGGGCGTGCGCAGGATGCGTGCGATCGTCTGCGGTCGAAGCCCAAAGGAATGGGGTGGGGTAGTCCACGCCTTCAACGATCTTCTGATAGGGCGAATACCCTTCGATCCATGCGCGCTGTTCGGGGATACGCGGATCACCATACTCGCCGATCCATGAAGCGCCGCGACCGATCAGGTGATAGCGGAGCATGTCGAACAGCGGAATTTGCACGATAGCCGCTCCAAACAGGTCAGGACGCTGCGTGAAGGCCGTTCCGACAAGCAGGCCGCCCTGCGAGCCGCCCTGGATGCCGAGGTGCTCAGGCGAAGTGAAACCGCGATCCACCAAGTCCTGTCCGACTGCGATGAAATCGTCCCAGGTGCGCTGCTTGTTCTCGCGGATCGCGGTCTGGTGCCAGCCGGGGCCGAATTCACCGCCACCGCGAAGGTTTGCGAGCACATAGGCTCCGCCGCGCTCAAGCCACATCTTGCCGGTCGAACCCATATAGCTCGGCAGGCGCGGGATCTGGAAGCCGCCATAGCCGCTCATCAGGATCGCCGTTTCGCCGTTCATCTCCATGCCGGCAGGCTTGACGATGAAGTAGGGAATCTTGGTTCCGTCGGCGCTGGTCGCCTCGTGCTGCTCAACGTCCATACCAGCAGCGTCGAAGCGTGCAGGCGAGGTCTTGAGCGGCATCGGGTCGGTCGAACCGTCGGTGTAGTAGAGCGTCGTCGGGTTGAGGAAGTCGGTGACAGTGAACATGATTTGTTCACTCTCATTCGAGCTTGCCGCGATGCCGACCGTCGCATTGTCGGGCAGGGCCACTTCTTCGCTGGTCCAGGCGCCGTCCTCGTAGTTGAATTTGAGCACCTTGCCGACAACGTTGTCGAGCATGCCGACATACAAAGCGCCTGCGGTGATCGCACCGCCGCGCTTGGTCTGGCGCTCTGCCGGAGCCCAGACGAGCGTCTTGGCCGCGCCGTTCGGGTTCGCCTTCCACTCTTCAAGGTCCATCGCGACCAGGCTGTCAGCCGGGAAGGTCTGGCCGTCGACTTCCCAGTCAACATCGGTCGAAAGCAGCACCTGGCCATCGACGATCCCGTAAGGCGACGCCTTTTTCGGGATGTCGAGCTTGATCCATTCCTCGCTGTCATCGTCGTAGAGAAAGTATTCGCTTTCGTGGAAGCTCACGCCGCGAAACGCGGTCATGGCCTGCATTTCGCCGCTCGCATCGCGCATCAGGCTTGCACCGGCCCACACATCGTCGGCCTGTCCACGGAACAGTTCGGGCGCATCGGCAAGATCGGTGCCGCGTTCCCAAAGGCGGGTGGTGAAGGGGTATTCGCTGTCAGTGAGCGTGCCTTCGCCAAAGTTGCGGCCGACGAGCAGCGTATCCTCGTCGAACCACTGGATGCCGCCCTGGCTCTTCTCGGCCAGTTCAAAGCCACCTTCGACGAACTCACCGGTGGTCATGTTAAACTCGCGCATGATAGTGGCATCCTCGCCTCCATCGCTGAGCGCGATCATGCACATTTCCATCGCGGGCGGCAGGCAGGTCGAGCCCTTGTAAACCCATTCCTTGCCCTCAGCCGCGGCCAGCGCGTCGATGTCGAGCACGGTTTCCCATTCCGGATTGTCGGTCTGGTAGCTTTCCAGCGTCGTGCGGCGCAGGATACCCTTGGGGTTCTCCTTGTCCTGCCAGAAGTTGTAGAGACCGTCCGGGCGGAAGCTCACGAACGGAATGCGATCTTCGCTGTCATAGATGGCAAGCGCCTCAGCTTTCAGCGTTTCAAAGCGCGGGTCGTTCTCCAACGAGGCGAGTGTGCGCTCATTCTCTGCCCGGACCCAGTCCAGCGCTTCGTCGCTGCGGGCTTCTTCGAGCCAGATGTAAGGGTCTTCGTTAGGACCAGGGACGCCGCTTTCATCCATTGGGCTTTCGTCCATATGCGCATCTGCGGATGCGGAAGTCGCAACGCCCATGGTCATGGCAGCTGCAAGAGCCAGAGCGATGGTATTCGTGGAAACAAGTTTCAAAGGTCCTCTCCTTGGGGGTTTCAGGAATGTTTGTGCATGGAGAGCCTTTGATTGTGAAGGGCTAAATGCGGTCAGGACACTCCCGGATAATATTCGAAATAGGCATTGTGCTCGGCGGGTAATTCGATTGCGTAGAATGCGCCGCCATAGGCCAGGACGATCACGACACCTGCGAGCGGACCAAGCGTCAGCGCAGGCTTGTGCCAGCGGCGCGCCTTGCGAAAGTGGAGCGCGGCTAACAGGTGGCCGGTGATCGCCATGACGGCGAGCACGTAATAGGGTGCAAAGCCGTACCGAAGCGGATCGAGAACGAGCGTCCCCGCCGCCCAGTAGAAATTGGTGTCGAGACCAAATCCAAGGCGCGTGATGAGCGCCGCGCTGGTATGCATCACGATGAAATAGACGAGATAGCATCCGCTGGCGAACTGGACCCAGTGCCAGAAATCCTTGCGAGAGCGCTTGGTTATGCGACGCAGGAGACCTATCCCCAGGCCGACCTGCACGGCGAGCGCAAGCGCCAGAGCAGCTTCTATCACAGGAACTCGATAGACAGCGCGGCCCCATTGCAGGACGAGATCCTGAGCCGCGATCGAGCCTACCGCGCTGAAATGCGCTGCGAAATGCACTGCGAGAAAGAGCCCTATGAAAAGTGCAAGGCGGCGGTGGGCTTGCTTCGCTTCAACTCGCATGGCATCGCTCCTTAATCGGATATCTATTACCCGGATAAAGAATATCCAATTAAGGAGTCAAGAGTGCAACTGGCCAAAGGCATCGAGTGGACGACGCATGTTTGCACCATCATCGCGCTGTTGCCCGAGGGAAAGGGCCTCAGCGTCGATGCACTTGCCGAATTTTTTGAGCTTCCTGCCGCTTATTTATCGAAACAGATGCAGGCGCTTCGCCGTGCAGGGATTGCGCAATCGGTTCGCGGGAAGGGCGGCGGCTATCGACTTGCGCGTTCGCCGGATGCCATAACTCTTCTCGACATCGTCATTGCCATCGAAGGACCGTCGCCCGCCTTTCGGTGCACCGAGATCCGTCAAAACGGGCCATGCGGGCTCAAGCGCTCCGAATGCAAACGCCCCTGCGAGATTGCAGCGGCCTTCGCGCTTGCCGAACAGGCCTATCGCAGCGCGCTTGAGTCGAAGACGCTCGCCTCGATCATGCAAGAAGCGGCAATGAACTCGACGCCTGAGCATATGATGGAGATTGCCGGGTGGGTTCAGCGCCAGAGCTCGTGAGGCCCGATAGGCGCCCGTCGCCGTAGCTCAGCCGGGTTCTTGTTCGGCTACGGGAGCAGGCAAGGCGATCGCAAACTCTCGTCCTTGGAGCCAGTCGACGTATTTTCCGGCCAGCCACCACACGAGGATAACCAGAGGTGCGGACACCATGCCGTCTGTCGCATAATGCCAGCCGAGGTGGATCGAGCCGATGTAGATCACCGCCGCATAGGCCCAACCGATCACCGTCAGCACTCTCGACCCTTGTTGCTGGAGCCATAGAGCAGCCGCTACCGAAATCGCGACGTGGATCGACGGCATGGCCGAGATACCGCTGATGAGCAGGGGATTGTCCATGGTGTCGATCAGCGTATCTTTCACCATGATGACCGACGGCGCTTGATCAGACAGCACTGCGAGCATCGGATCGAAACTGCGGTCGCCGAAGAAGTCTCCGACCATCACCGGTCCGACCGATGCCATCAGCATGGCGAGCCCGCCACCCAGGAAAAGCCAGGTGAATTGCAGGACGAGGGCAAAGCGGATTTTCTGCGCTTCGTTGAAGGAGAAGGCGACCCACACCGCTAGCCCGATATGGACCATGTGCCACGCATTGTAGAGCCAGACGATCTGTCCGGTGGCCCACCCGAACAGCGCATGGGTGATACGCCATGGGTCGGTGCCGAAGAAGATCTTGCGGTCCAGTTCGACAAGGAACGGGTCGAGGTAGAACGGCATCACAAAGGGGATCGATTTCTTGATCCCGCTGAACACTTCGAGCGACATCGCCAGTGAAAGATAGAGTGCACCGGCCCAAACCACCTTCGGCCAATGTGCGCGAAAATCGGCGGCGAGTTGCGACACCGGATTGGGATTGCGAGCGATCACCGGGCGGAGAAGAAAGAAAATCGCGAAGACCGGCGTCAGGAGAAGGACGAGATTGATAAACGCATTACCGCGATTGTTGTCTGGCACCGGTGCCAGCAACGCGATCAGCGCGACCGCTACAACCGTCAGATAGCCAATGCTGATGCCGCGAATTTTCATGCGATGACTACCTGGCTCCCTCACCGGGGCTGGGACATTTGATCCCGTTCCCGCCTGAAATCCCAAAAGAAAAGGGCGACCCGCAGGCCGCCCCAATCACATCGCAATTCTTGGTAAAGATTTACTTACCCTTCGACGTGCTCCGCGAGCACAGTCAGGCCCCGTTACTCGCCGACATGCTCGGCGAGAACAGTCAGGCCCCCGTTACTCGCCGACATGCTCGGCGAGAACAGTCAGGCCAGCGTCTCCGACTTCAGCAAAGCCGCCGCGCACTTCGATGGTTTCGGGCGCAGCGCCTTCGGTCTTGTAGACCTGCACCGCGCCGTCGCGGATCGTGCTCATGAAAGGCGCGTGGCCTTCGAGAACGCCGAATTCGCCTTCGGTGCCGGGGACGACGACCATGTGGACGTCTTCGCTGCGGACCAGCTTGGCAGGGGTTACGAGTTCGAAGTGGAGTGCCATCGATCAGTTTCCGTCAATCGCCGCATCGAATGCCGATGTGGCCTTCTCAAATTTGTCGCGGCAGCCCGGATTGCAGAATCCGACGACCTTGCCGCGATAAAGGGTCAGGCTGTCACCTGAGACCGGATCGCCCGACCATGGACAAACCGCATTGACGCAGTTTGCCAGGTCAAGCGTTTCCGACATATTCCTTAGCTTTCCTCGGCGAGCTTGGCTGCCTTTTCGACCACCATATCGATGCCGCCAACCATGTAGAAGGCCGCTTCGGGGAGGTGATCGTATTCACCGTCGACCACAGCCTTGAACGACTTGATCGTGTCTTCGAGCTGCACGAACAGGCCCGGGATGTTGGTGAAGACCTCAGCCACGTGGAACGGCTGCGAAAGGAACTTCTGGATCTTGCGCGCACGGGCAACGGTGAGCTTATCTTCTTCCGAAAGCTCGTCCATGCCGAGAATGGCGATGATGTCCTGAAGGCTCTTGTACTTCTGCAGCGTTTCCTGAACGCGGCGAGCGGTCTCGTAGTGCTCCTGACCGACAACGCGCGGTTCGAGAACGCGGCTGGTCGAGTCCAGCGGGTCCACCGCCGGATAGATGCCGAGCTCCGAGATGGCGCGCGACAGAGTGGTCGTTGCGTCAAGGTGAGCAAACGAGGTTGCCGGGGCAGGGTCGGTCAAGTCATCTGCGGGAACGTAGATGGCCTGCACCGAGGTGATCGAGCCCTTGGTGGTCGAGGTAATGCGTTCCTGCAGGTTACCCATGTCGGTCGACAGGGTCGGCTGGTAGCCCACCGCCGAAGGAATACGGCCGAGAAGCGCGGACACTTCCGAACCCGCCTGCGTAAAGCGGAAGATGTTGTCGACGAAGAACAGGACGTCCTGGCCTTCTTGGTCGCGGAAGTATTCTGCCATGGTCAGACCCGACAGAGCAACGCGTGCACGTGCGCCCGGAGGCTCATTCATCTGACCGAAGACGAGCGCAACCTTGGAGCCTTCCGAGATAGCGTTGCCGTCTTCGTCCTTGGCGATAACGCCAGCGTCGAGGAATTCGTGGTAGAGGTCGTTACCTTCACGGGTACGCTCACCAACGCCTGCGAACACGGACACGCCGCCGTGACCCTTTGCGATGTTGTTGATGAGTTCCTGAATGAGAACGGTCTTGCCCACGCCAGCGCCGCCGAACAGGCCGATCTTGCCGCCCTTTGCGTAAGGAGCGAGAAGGTCGATTACCTTGATGCCGGTGACGAGAATGTCGGCTTCGGTCGACTGGTCGACAAAGGCAGGAGCCTCTGCGTGGATCGGGCTGGTCATGTCAGCGCCAACCGGGCCACGCTCGTCGATGGCTTCGCCGACGACGTTCATGATGCGGCCGAGCGTCTTGGGGCCAACCGGAACGCTGATCTGCGCGCCGGTGTTGATGACTTCCTGACCGCGAACAAGGCCTTCGGTCGCATCCATCGCGATCGTGCGGACGGTGTTTTCGCCAAGGTGCTGCGCGACTTCGAGGACGAGCGTCTTGCCGTCGTTTTTGGTTTCGAGCGCGGTCAGAATTGCGGGCAGTTCACCGGGGAACTGCACGTCGACGACAGCGCCGATGACCTGGGCGATGGTGCCGTTGGTGGTCTGGTTGAGGACTGGTGCGGTTGCCATTTTCGTTTCCTGTGATGTTCGGCCTTTTGGGCCGTTAAATCGTGAGCGTTATTCGGGCTGGGTAGGGACGTTCGCGCTTGCCGGTTGATCGGCCATCGCGTCGGCGCGTTCGAGCGAGGAGCAGAATTGCGGCTCCTGTTCGACGGCCCATGCGTCATCGGACTGGGTGAGTGTAAGTTCGCGGGTCACGCCTTCCGGGTCACCGGCCAGCGCGAAATCGCAGGTGAAGCTCTGTGCAAGGTCGGTCGCGACGCAGGTTGCCGAGCGGACCTCGGTGCCAAAGCCGGTGCAGGCTTCGCCGAGCGCCATGCTGACGGTTTCCATGCTGGGCGGATCTCCCGCATCGCCGACCGTGTCATCGTTGGCGGTGCTGACGGTCGCCACATCGACGTCATCGCCGGCGCCTTCTTCTTCAGCGGGAGCTGCGCAGGCAGCAAGACCGAGGATGACAGTGCAGGCTGCAAAAGTCTTGAGGGTCTTCATAGTGCTTCGGCTCCTGCGATGATTTCGATCAGCTCGGTGGTAATCGCGGCCTGACGGCTGCGGTTGTACTGGATCGTCAGCTTGTTGATGAGGTCGCCTGCGTTGCGCGTGGCGTTGTCCATCGCGGTCATCGAAGCGCCTTGCTCCGATGCCTCACGCTCAAGCAGCGAGCCGAACAGCTGCGTCTTCACGTAACGCGGAAGGAGCTCTTCGAGGATTTCCTCTTCACCCGGCTCGTATTCGACCACGGCGTCGGTTTCCTCAGCCGTTTCCGGTGAAGGGACGGGGATCAGCTGGTTGACGGTCGGGTTCTGAACCAGTGCCGACTGGAAGGTCGGGTAGATCAGGTGTGCAACGTCATACTTGCCGTCTTCGAACATCTGGATGAGTTCTGCAGCGATGGCATCGGCCTCTTCAAAGCCCGGCGTCTTCACATTCGAGGTGTCGAAGTGGTTGCCGATGCGCTCGGGATATTCGCGCTTGAGCGGCGCGCGGCCCTTTTTGCCGACGAGGTAGAACTCGACCGACTTGCCTTCAGCAAGAAGCGCCTGCGCCTTGGCCTTGGCAGCCTTGACGAGGTTGGAGTTGAGACCGCCGCACAGGCCCTTGTCGGTGTTCACCACAACCAAAAGGTTGCGCTGGTCTGAGCCGGTGCCTGCGAGAAGCTTGGGCGCGCTGTCGCCCGAAACCTTGCCCGCAAGGCTCGCCATGACAGCTGCCAGGCGTTCCTGATACGGGCGTGCGGCTTCGGCAGCGGCCTGCGCACGGCGCAGCTTGGCCGCGGCGACCATCTGCTTGGCCTTGGTGATCTTCTGGGTCGACTTGACCGAGTTGATCCGACCTTTGAGTTCCTTGAGTGAGGGCACTTACCCTTGCTCCTTATGCGAACTGCTTGGCGAAGGCTTCGAGGCCCGCAACCACAGCAGCCTTGGTGTCGTCTTCGAACTTTCCGGTGGTGCGGATCGTTTCGAGGACGTCGGCGTGCTCGCTGCGGAAGAAGGCGAGCATTTGCTCTTCGTATTCGTTGACGCGGTCGACAGCGATCGAATCGATAAACCCGTTGGTGCCGGCAAAGATCGATACGGTCTGCTCTTCGAACGGCATCGGGTTGAACTGCTTCTGCTTCAGAAGCTCGGTCAGACGAGCGCCGCGGTTCAAAAGCTTCTGCGTAGCAGCGTCGAGGTCCGAACCGAACTGCGCGAATGCAGCCATTTCACGGTACTGGGCAAGGTCGAGCTTCATCGAGCCCGAAACCTTCTTCATCGCCTTGGTCTGAGCGGCACCGCCCACACGGCTAACCGACAGACCCACGTTAATTGCAGGACGGATACCCTGATAGAACAGGTCGGTTTCGAGGAAGATCTGGCCGTCGGTGATCGAAATCACGTTGGTCGGAATATATGCCGACACGTCGCCTGCCTGCGTTTCAATGATCGGAAGCGCGGTGAGCGAGCCGCCGCCTTCTGCCTTGTTCATCTTTGCAGCGCGCTCAAGCAGGCGGCTGTGGAGATAGAAAACGTCACCCGGATACGCTTCGCGGCCCGGAGGACGACGCAGCAGGAGCGACATCTGACGATAGGCAACGGCCTGCTTGGAAAGGTCATCGTACACGATCACGGCGTGCATGCCGTTGTCGCGGAAGAATTCACCCATCGCGCAGCCGGTGTACGGCGCGAGATACTGAAGCGGTGCAGGCTCCGAAGCGGTCGCGGCAACGACGATGGAATATTCCATCGCGCCGTTTTCTTCGAGCTGCTTCACGATCTGCGCGACGGTCGAACGCTTCTGACCCACGGCGACATAGACGCAGTAGAGCTTCTTGCCTTCGTCATCCGATGCGTTGACGCCCTTCTGGTTGATGAAGGTGTCGATTGCGACGGCGGTTTTACCGGTCTGACGGTCGCCAATGATAAGTTCGCGCTGACCACGGCCAACGGGGACGAGGGCGTCGATGGCCTTGAGGCCCGACTGCACCGGCTCCGAAACCGATTCGCGCGGGATGATGCCCGGTGCCTTAACTTCAACGCGGCTACGCTCGGTCGTTTCAATCGGGCCCTTGCCGTCGATCGGGTTGCCCAGCGCGTCGACCACGCGGCCCAGCAGAGCCTTGCCCACGGGGACGTCCACGATGGTCTCGGTACGCTTGACGGTGTCGCCTTCCTTGATCTCGGCGTCCGAGCCGAAGATCACGACGCCGACATTGTCAGCTTCGAGGTTGAGGGCCATGCCCTGAACGCCATTGGCAAATTCGACCATTTCACCGGCCTGGACCTTGTCGAGGCCGTGGATGCGGGCGATGCCGTCACCAACGCTAAGCACGGTGCCGACTTCGCTGACCTGTGCTTCGGTGCCGAAATTGGCGATCTGGTCCTTGATGACCTTCGAGATTTCTGCGGCGCGGATTTCCATGTTCGTAGTCCTTTAAGCCTTCATGGCCTGGGCGAGAGAATTAAGGCGAGTGCGGATCGAGGCATCAATGCGCTGCGATCCAATGGTGACGACGAGCCCGCCCAGAAGGTCAGGATCTTCGTCGGCTGTAAGCATGACAGTGCGGCCAACGCGGGCCGTGAGCTTGTCCTTGAGCGTTGCAAGCTGAGCATCGGTCAGCTTGTGCGCGCTGGTGACATTTGCCGACACCTCACCGCGCTGTGCCGCGGCGATGGTTTTGAATGCGGCGATCATTTCGGGCAGCTTCGACAGACGGCGATTGCCGGCGAGCACGCCGAGAAACTTCGTGGTGAGCTCGCTCAGCTCGAGGTGCTTGGCCACTGCGGAAACTGCGGCGCCTTGTTGTGTGCGCGAGAGTTCCGGGTTGGTGGTTGCAGCGGCCAGATCGTCCAACTCACTCAGCGCAGCGCCGAGCGTTTCGAGATCGGATTCGACCGAAGTGACGGTTCCGTTTTCGGAAGCCAGATCGAACAGGGCCGAGGCATAACGGCCTGCGAGGCTAGCCTGAATACCGGCGGAATTATCCACGCGTTTAGATCCTCTTTGAGGAGTGAAGAAAACAACTGACGCTCTCGGGGAATCTGCAGGGGGCAAGGGGCCTCTGCGCCGAAGCTGGCGCGCGCCTAGCAATTCAATTCTGATTCCGCAAGCCGGGTGGTCAGATTGGCTGACCTGTCCACGCCTTAACCGCGCCGCTTTGCATACTGCCAAAGTGCTGGACAATTTGTTTACCGATCGGTAAGTAAGACGCGTGCAATGCTGGTGAAGGCGTGGTAATCAGCCAGCAAAAGTGGGAGAGGAACTTATGCAAATGACCCCGATGGCACCCAAATGCGGTGTCGAGGTTTCCGGTGTCTCGCTGGCTTCGTGCAGCGACGCGGAAATGCAGGACATCAAGAATGCGATTTACGAGCACGGTGTTGCCGTGTTCCGCGATCAGGAATTCTCGAAGCAAGACCATATCACCTTCGGTAAGCGCTGGGGCGGGATCGATGTGAACAACTATTTCCCGCTGACCGAAGACTATGCCGAGATCGCGGTGGTCAAAAAGGACCCCGATCAGCAGACCAATATCGGCGGGGATTGGCACACCGACCATTCGTATGACCAGATACCTGCGATGGGATCGGTGCTGGTCGCGCGCGAACTGCCCCCTCAGGGCGGTGACACGATGTGGGCGCATATGGGAGCGGCCTATGATGCGTTACCGCAGGACCTCAAGGACGAGATCGAAGGCCTTGAAGCGTTTCACACCGCCGACCACATCTACAAGGCCGATGGGCTGTATGCGCAGACCGACATGGGTAGGAGCCTTCGCGGGCATGATCTCAAGACCGGAGCAGTCCACCCGGTCGTGATCCGTCACCCGCATACCGGGCGAAAGCTGCTCTATGTAAACCGCGCCTTCACGATTAACTTCGTCGGTCGCACGCGCGAGGAAAGCATGCCGCTGTTGCAGCGCCTGTATGATGCTGCGCTTACGGACGACAACCAGTGCCGCCTGCAGTGGAAGCCCGGAACGATAGCGATCTGGGACAATCGCACGACGTGGCACAATGCAATGAACGATTATCAGGGCCACTATCGCGAGATGCACCGCATCACGCTGTCGGGTGAGGCGCTGGCTGCTTGAGCCGTTCTGCTACGGGACGGCTTGTTCGCCAGCCGCCTCGGCCCCGGCGATCTCCTCGTAGGCCCGCTTCGAGTACGTCTCGAGGCGGCTTCCCCACGTGCCCGGCGGCATCGTGTAAAGGCCGCGCAGATAGGCCTTGTCGAGCTGCGTAAGCGACTGAGGTCCGGTGAGCACATCGCCATCAAACAGAGTCAGGATCGACGCCGCAGCCAGATTGTCCGCGTCGTAATTCCTGCGCGGTGATCCAAGCAATTGTAGCGTGGCGAAGTCCGCGAGTTGATTGAGGTGCACGTTTTCCAATTGCCGCACATCGAACACGATGAAGCTGCTGCTCCGGGTGCGCGGGAGCGATGCTCTGAACCGCGAAGCGCCATATTCCCTCTCCTGCGCAACATTGGCGCCCGCATCGTCGAAAAGGAAACCGGCCCCGGCAACCGCTCCGGTGTTTTGTTCGTTCGCTGAGCGAGCCAGGCGCGACTGGACGCCCTCGATATTCCACGCAACGAACGGCAGGCCGCGATTGATCTCGGTGCGAATATCGCGGACGGCAGCGGCGTTGAAGATTTGGGGGCGCTCGCGGCGCAGGCGGTCGACGAGGACGCCGGGGCGATCGACAACCATGATAACGGCGTTGGCGGTGCAATCAGGCTCCCCAAGTTCTAGCCCCGCATCCTGCGCATTCGTGCGGACCCGCTGCGCCACGCGCTCGCTCAATTCGGCGCCCAGCCCGACCACAGTCAGGCACAGCGGGTCAATGAAGCGCGGGATTGCCTCCTTGGGCCGGCGGCTGTGAGCGATGTCTTTGACGCCCTGCCTGACTTCCTCTTCGCGCAAGGGACGCTCTGCCGTGACCTCGATCTCGGGCTCCGCAGTGCGGATACTTACGGTTTCGGAGCTGTCTTGCGCCTGAAGCGCCACGGGCGAGGCGGCTGCGATCGCCAGTGCGGCGGTGCTGAGGAGGGTAGGAAAAGACAAGCGCATCTGCGAACTCCGCTCGTTTCGGGGACGTCAGCATAACGCATTGGAGCGCCGGGCAAAATAGGCTGACCGGCATAGCGGTAGTCTACCCTAGCGAGCGGCCCACCCAGATGACCGGTGCGAGCGAGAGGATCGCGAAGCCGAGCGCGACCTGCCACCATCGGCTCGCGAAGATCATCGCAAAGATGACAAATCCCGCAATGACATCGCCCGAGATAGCCGCGAGGAAATCCGGCAGGGACGGTCCTCTTTGCCACAGGGTCCAGAACCAGCGCGCGTTTACCGACCAGAAGAACAGTGACATCAGTATCCACTGATACCGGCGGTTATCCTGATAATACTGCGCAAGATCCACGCCATCGTCGTCGATCTGGCCGGGAAATGACACCGCCGCGAGCAGTGCCAGCATCACCAGCTGGAACATGATCGGCAGAAATTCGCCGAGCGTGATCGCGCCCTCGCTGTTCTTCGCCGCGCCCCACCAATAGGCAATGATCGTCAGCAACACGAAAAGCGCGAAAATCGGCTGCGCCCAGTGCCATTTGACCGCCTTCGAACGCAGCACATTGTTCAAATGCTCAAGCTCGAACGCGATCGCGACACCGAGCACGATCGAGGCGAGGACGAGCGCTTGTTCCACGTTCTATTGCTCCGCCGCGAGGGCGGCCGCTCCACCATCGGCGCGCTTTGTCTCGCATGAATAGACCAGCCGCTCGTTCGGGCGGTCGGGCAGTTGCGCGATGAGGGCGCTTTGCTGTTCAGCCACGGTGCTAGCCGCATCGGTGACACCGCAGGCGGGCGGGTCGTAGGCGCTGCGAGCCTCGCGCGCGGCATCCATCTCCTGGCGTCCGAGCAGATAACGGTCGGTGCGGAAGGTGCGCGTGTCAGGATTGTAGGTGCTGATCGAGACCGCTGCTTCGTCGCCCGGCACAAGCACGCGTGTCCAGTCGCCGTTCATCATTCCGTACTGTGTGCGCTCGTTGACGCAGCCGGTTGCGGCCCAGTCGAACTCCACGTCGTCAGTACGCGCGCCTGTCACGCGGCTTCGGTCGGTGTCGAGCGTGCAAATTAGCGTGCCGTCACCTGCGATGCTCGCACCCGGATCGCCCGCATCGGTTGGCGCGGGATCGTCCTCTCCCAAAAGCGCTGCGGTGCGTTCCTCGATCTCGGAATAGCCGGGGCGAGTGACCCACACGATCACCGTCGCGATCAGAGCCGCGCCTGCGACACCAGCGGCGATCATCGCGCGGTTTCTCAGCTCCGGCTTGTCGGCGAGTGAAGTCCGTAGCTGGCCCGCTGTGTATGCAGCTCCAATCGCCACCAGAAGTAGCACCATCGCGATAGCCATTGCGTTGTCGCGGCGCTCCATAACCTCGATCTGTGCCTGCAGTCGCGCCGCGTCGCGAGCCTCGCGCAAAGCGGTCTCACGCGCTGCGATGCGTTCCTGCGCCTCGGCGCGTTGTTGTTCAAAGCGAGCACGTTCGGCGGCGTTGAGCTCGTCAATCGAGCGGCATGGGAGCGAATTGACGCGCGGTTGGATTTCGTTCTCGCGCAGGAACGGCATCAACTCGCGCAGCGATACCGCGAAGTAGAACTCGGCATCCGACCCGTCCGAATCGGCACCGAAGCTGTTCACGCCCAGCACGCGTCCGCAACCATCGAGCAGCGGGCCGCCCGAATTGCCGCGCGCAATCGGAGCGGTGTGGAGTATCGTGTCGAATTGTCGGCTCGGTCGCTCGCCCGAGAGGAACCCGCGACTTTTAACCGGGGGCTGCGCGCGGAAGATATCGCTCATCTCCAGCCCTTGCGCGAGGTCGACATTCATCGGGTAGCCGACCGCCGAGACCTCGCCCATGTCGCCCCCCCTGGCGCCCAATCCCGCGCCTGCCAGCGTAAGCGGCTCTAGACGAAGCGAACCGTCGGTTATCTCGAGTAAGGCAAGGTCGTTGCGCGGGCTCACCGCAATCGGCGTTGCAAATGTCGCCGCATCGCCTTCGCTCGGCACGATGCCAATGCGCAAGGTGTCGTCGAGCAAGGCCTCGCGGATAACGTGGGCATTGGTAACGATCTGCGTGGGCGAGACCGCAAATCCGCTGCCATGCGTCACGGGCACGACCTCGTCCCCGCTGCGGTCGATCAGGACAACGCGCACGACCCCGCGTGCAGCCGCGTCGATATCGCCCGGATCGGCGGAGGCGGGCGCGGCAATCAATGCGAGGGCGATAATCGCCAGAGCTTTGCGGAAAAGTGCTATCATCACGCCCACTCTTATGCAGGCGCGAACATTGACCGCAAGCTTCGGGATGCGCTTAGTTGGGGGTGCTGCGACAAAGGCGCCATGGCACACGAACACACATTGACCGACGATCAGCGCTGGCAAATCGCGCTGGCCAAGGACCGCCGCTATGACGGAGCCTTTGTAACAGGCGTCCATTCGACCGGCATTTATTGCCGCCCCTCATGCCCGGCGCGCGCACCCTTGCGAAAGAATGTGCGCTTTTATGCTGGTCCTGCAGATGCCGAGGCAGCGGGCCTTCGCGCCTGCAAACGTTGTTCACCGAACACGCAAAGCGCCGAGGAAGCCTGCGTGCTCGCCGCAATTGCCGCGATCCGGGCTGATGGCGCGCAAACGCTGGACCGGTTGGCGGACCTCACCGGCTATTCGCCCACCCATTTCCAGCGGTTGTTCAAGCGCACCGTCGGATTGTCTCCCGCCGCTTTCGCACGTGCGCTTCGCGAAGAACGCGTGCGCGGCGCGCTGGAAAGCGGGGCGAGCGTCACCGATGCACTTTACGAGGCGGGCTATGCGAGCGCCTCGCGCTTCTATGACGATACAAAGGACAGGCTGGGCATGACGGCAAGCGACTGGAGCAAGGGCGGCGACGGCATTCGCATCCACTGGAGCGTGATCGAAACCTCTCTCGGCGAAATGCTGGTTGCTGCGACCGACAAGGGCGTGTGCTGTCTCAGCTTCGGCGAGGGCGAAGAAGAATTGCGCGCCCGCTTTCCCAAGGCAGAACTGGTAGAAGGCAGCAACCAATTCCGCGAGCTCTTCGAGCAGGTCACACAGGCGGTCGAACAGCCGGGCAGCGACAACTCGCACATTCCGCTCGACGTGAAAGGCACCGCATTCCAGCAGCGCTGCTGGGAGGCCTTGCGCAGGATCCCTGCGGGCGAGACGCGCAGTTATGGCGAACAGGCCGCAATGCTCGGAAATCCCAAGGCCAGCCGCGCCGTGGGCAGCGCGAATGGCGCAAACAACATCGCGGTGCTGATCCCGTGCCACCGCGTCGTGCAGGCTGACGGGTCGATTGGCGGTTATGCCTATGGGCCGGACATCAAGGCGGAATTGCTCAAGCGGGAAGGCGCCATGTAAGAGGAGTTGTTCTGAGATGACCAAGACCGAGTTTGCAGCGCTTCACCGGGCGGGCGATCCGCTGGTGCTCTTCAATGTCTGGGATGCAGGAAGCGCCGTTGCGGTCGCGCGGGCAGGGGCGAGGGCGATTGCTACAGGCAGCCATTCGCTCGCTGGCGCGCAAGGCTATGACGACGGCGAGCACATCCCGTTCTCGCGCCTTGTCGAAACCGCCAAGCAGATCGCTGACGCGGTGGACCTGCCAATCACCATCGACATGGAAGCAGGCTATGCGACCAATCTTGCCGACCTTGCCCACAACGCCGACGCGCTCACGCATGCGGGCGTCATCGGCTGCAACATTGAAGACCGCCTGATACGTGCCGGAGGCCTGCGCGCCATCGACGAGCAGGCAGAGCGCATCGCCACGGTCAATGCGGAAGGTCTGTTCGTGAACGCCCGCACCGACGTATTCCTGAACCCGCTGATGGAGGGCAAGGACGCCAACCAGATCGAGCTTGTCTATGCCGCCATTGAGCGCGGTTCAGCCTATCGTTTCGCAGGGGCGGGCAGTTTCTTCATTCCCGGACTGAGCGACCCCGACCTGATCGCGCAGGTCTGCGACAAGGTCGCGCTTCCGGTAAACGTCATGCGCATGCCGGGCATGGTGAGCAATCACGAGCTGGCCAATCTTGGTGTTGCCCGCATCAGCTATGGCGGCGCCCCATGGCGCGACGCGATGGCAAGCGTCGAGGCGGCTGCGAAAGAAGCGTTTGCCTAGCTGATCGTATGCCAGCGGCTTTGCGCGAGCGGGCCAGACCTTACTCGGGGTCGTTGGTCGGGCTGGGCGGCAAGTCGAGCACGATGATGGTGCCGTGGTCGGTCCCTCCGACCGACAGCTTCCCGCCGATGGAATCAACGAGCGAATTGACCATCGCACCGCCCAAGCCTCGCCGGTTGCTTTCTCCTTCCTCGCGCATGGCCTTGCGACGATCTCGCAAAGACACGCTATCCTTCGGCCAGTTAAGTCCCTCGGGCAAGCCGACGCCGTCATCCTCAACGGTCAGCCGAACGAGCCCGCCTGCAAGGTTTTCGAGCCGCACGCGGATCATGCCAAGATCGCGGCCGACAAAAGCGTGCTCGAGGCTGTTGGTGAGGAACTCGGTGACAAGCAGGCCAAGCGTGGTCGCGGTGTTGACGGGAAGATTCACCTGATCGCACTCGACATTCATGCGGATTGCCTTGCGCCCATCGATCGCGGCCAGCGCGGCAGCGACCCGGCTGATATAGGCGCCTGCTGCAATCTCGTCGTCGGAGATTGTCGCGACCCCGCTGCCGGACAGTTCTTCGTAAAGCAGAGCCAGACTTTGAACTCGGCTGGACAATGCTGCGAGCGCTTCCTTTGAGGCTTCGCTGCTTTCATGCATGCGGATCAGACCGACGATCATCGCGAGGTGGTTTTTGACGCGGTGCTGAAGCTCGGACAGCAAGACGTCCTGCGAAGGGTCGGGCAATTCCTCTTCCTGACCAGTCAGGTCGCGCTGGATGCCCAGGAACGAGACGATGTCGCCTACATCGTTTCGGATTGGCGAGATGAGAAGCCGGTTTGTGAACTTCGTTCCGTCGGCCTTGTAGTTCGCCAGATCTACCGTGATATCTTCGCCGTCTTCGAGGGCCTGTCGGATTTTTGCGACCGACCTGGGGTCGGTGTCATCGCCTTGCAGGAAGCGGCAATTGCGCCCCACCGTCATCTCTGCGCTGTATCCGGTGACAGCTGTAAATCGCTCATTGATGTAGAGGATCGGTTGATCTTCAAGCGTCGCGCTTGCAAGCACCATGGAGAAAGGAAGCTTGGCGATTGCTTCGCCAAGGCGAGCCTCTGCAAACTCAGGGGGCATGTCCAGAATTCCTTACGGCTTGAAGCGTCAAGATAGATTTACATACCTGATCTTGAGTTGAAATGCGAGAAGGTCCGCGACCTTTCGAGCAACACACTGAAATCTGGCCGCGTTCGGGCTCTGAGAATGGCTGAACTCTTGCGCTTCTGATGCCGCTCGATATTTTCGCCGCCCGCTTGGAGGAGCAATGATGAGCGACAACACTTTCTTGGCCCGCGCCCTGTTCGACGCATTTCATTCCGGCGACACCGCCGCAGCACGCGCTTTGCTGTCGCCAGAATTCAAAGGCTCTCAAAATGGCGGCCCGCAAATGGACGCTGACACCTTGCTCGCGTTCTCGGGTGCGGTTTACGCCAAAGTCGCGAATTTCCGATATGAGGAGATCATGTGCGAGGCGACACCCAGCGGCTTCGTCGAAGAACATACGGTTCGAGGGCAATTGCCCGATGGCGGCGTCCTCGACCTGCGGCTTTGCGTCGTCGGGACAGTCGAGGGTGGCCAGATCACCGAGCTGCGCGAGTATCTCGATAGCGCAGGAGCAGTTGGTTTGGCGAAGGCGCTCGCGGGCTGATAATATAATGAACCGATGCGTTCATTATTTCATTGCGTGATCGAAACAGTACCTCTACGGGCGCGGGCATGACCGATTTCCCCCTCGATCTCGCCACACAACTCACCAGCATTTCCGACACACGTCTCAAGGCTGAGGGCGGCGAGGCCTATTGGAATTTCCAGTCCGCTTTCGGCGGTTGGGCGCTCGCGCTCGGATACAGTGCTGTCGAGCAAGCGCGCCCGCAGGAGGCGATGCTGGCGAGCGTCACTGCAAACTTCCTGAAGCCTCTTCCGCACGAGGGTCTGATGGTCGATGTCAGACAGTTGCGACAGGGGAGGCGCACCAGCTTCCTTCGCGCTGAAATGGCGAAGGGCGACGCCTTTGATGAGCCAATCTTCGCAGCCGACTACGTGTTTTCGGACATGAAGGAAAAGGCGCTCGATTACGCCTGCGAATTTCCCGAGGTTCTGGCGCCCGAGGACGCACCGCGTCTTCCCGATACGCCGGGACCGAAGTTCCTGAGCCGCTACGAACAGCGCGTGGCACTGGGCAAACCGTTTTTTGCGCAGGAGCGCCCGCATTCAGCGTTCTGGGTGCGCGACGCTGCGGGTCGACCTTGGGATGAAAAGGCGCTGCTGGCCGTATCGGATACGCCGATGCCGCGGACCTTTTTCCTTGATCCCACACCGCGCTTTGGAGCGACGGTGACATACGATCTGCAAGTGTTCTGTACGCGCGCCGACCTGGCCGAGCAGGGCAGCGATTTCCTGCTGATCGAAGCGACCAGCGACCGGGTCTATTCCGGGCGCTTTTCCGCAACGACACGCATCTGGTCCGCGAGCCGGAAACTGCTCGCGATCTCCAACCAGCTTGCGTTCTACTAACACTGCCTCGCGTGCGGCAGGTGTTGCGCAAAACCGAATTGTGAGGGCGTTGCACTGCGGCTCGATGACAGCGCCGGTTTTCTCGAGGCGCTGCAGCGCTAACCGTTCTTGATCGTCAGCCCGCCATCGACGGGAATGACTGCGCCGGTGATGAAGCTCGCTGAAGGCAGGACGAGCGACAAGGTCATGTGAGCGACCTCCTCGGGGTGACCATATCGGCGCAGGGGAACACGGCGCTTGGCGTAGATTTCCTTGTGCTCTTCTGGAATGCGCTCGGTGATGCCGGTGCGGATCGGGCCGGGGCAGATCGCGTTGACCGTAATTCCGTCGCGTCCGAGGTCCACCGCCATCCCGCGTGTGAGGCCAATCACACCGTGCTTGGCAGCGACATAGGGCGAATTGGTGGGCGTTGCGCCCAGTCCCTCGGTCGAGGCGATGTTGACGATGCGCGGATGCTCGCTCTTGCGAAGATGCGGCATGGCTGCGCGGATGATCCGCTGATGGGCGGTGAGCAGCCCTGCGATGCTCTTGTCCCAGTAATCGGGATATTCGTCATCCTCGATCATCGCATGAAGCGAGAAGCCAGCATTGTTGATGACGATGTCGAGCCCGCCGGATTGCTCCGCGATCTCGGCCACGCGTGTCTCGATCGCATCGGCATCCATCACATCCAGCGCTAGTGGAAATGCGCTGCCGGGATAGCCCGCCTCCGCAATCTCGTTCGCCACCGCATCGCATTTAGACTGATCGAGATCGGTCACCGCGACGTGCGCGCCTTCTGAGGCAAACAGGTGAGCGGTCGCGCGGCCCATTCCGCTGGCAGCGCCGGTGATTAGAGCCCTGTGACCTGCGATTGAGCGGCTGAGAGGCTTGTACGGCTCCATTTTCGCCCTTCCGATCAATCGAGCTTGGGCGGAAAGCCAGGCTCGGCCTTGGCCATTGCGCGCTGATAGGCATCGCGCGAACCGATGCGCTGCAGCCACGCCTTGAGGTTAGGCATGTGATCGACACTCATGTCATTGAAAGCGCGCGCCGTCGTCAGCGAGAAGCCAAGCATGATGTCAGCGGTGGTCAGCGCCGAGCCGCCGAAATAATCAGCTTCACCCAGGCGCTTCTCGATATGCGCCCATGCGTTCGTGACCCGCTTCATCAAAGGCGGGGGCATTTCAGCGCCGACGGCATTCACCGCAATCGTCATCATGCCGTTGGTCATCAAAGTCGCGTTGGCGAAATGGTACCAGTACAGGTGGTCGGCAAAGTCCGGGTGATCGGGGCCGGGGACTAGATCCGTATCGGGAGCATACTTGCCCACGATGTAATCCATGATCGCGCCGCTCTCGCCCAGCACGAGATCACCGTCGGTGATGACCGGCGCGATCTCCATCGGGTGAAGAGCTTTGAGCTCTGGCGGGGCAAGGCGCGTTTCTGGATCGCGATTGTAGAGCTTGAGGTCGTATTCGAGCCCTAGTTCCTCGCACAACCAGACGATGCGTTCGGACTGCGAAATGCGCAGGTGGTGGATGGTCAGCATGGCCGCGAAATTCCCCTCAAGACTTGGCGTTATTCGTTTCTCGCCCAGCTACTATCGGCAGGGGTCAGCGTGTCGAGGAATTTCTGCGCGCTCTCAAGGTAATCGGACTTCTTCGCATCATTCATCCGGTCCCAGTTCGAATAGATGCGCCCTATCCGGTGATTGCTTTCCAACCGGTCGCGGTGGCGGTCCATGAAGTGCCAGTACAGCGGGTTGAAGGGGCAGGCGCCTTCGCCGGTTTTCTTGCTGACCGAGTAGCTGCATTCTTTGCAGTAGTCGGACATCTTGTTGATGTAATTCCCGCTCGCCGCATAAGGCTTGGTCGCGAGATTTCCGCCGTCGGCGTAGAGGATCATGCCCGAGACATTTGGCAATTCCACCCACTCATACGCATCGGCATAGACCGCCAGATACCAGTCTTGCACGTCGCGCGGATTGATCCCTGCGAGTAGGCAGAAATTGCCTAGCACCATCAGGCGCTGGATGTGGTGCGCGTGCGCGTTGTCATGGGTTGAACGGATACAGTCGGCAAGGCAGCGCATATCGGTCTCGCCGGTCCAGAAGAACTCTGGAAGAGCGCGCTGGGCGTTCAGCTTGTTGTCGCTTTCGAGGCCCGGCATGTGCAGCCAGTAAAACCCGCGGATGTATTCGCGCCAGCCAATGATCTGACGAATGAAGCCCTCGACCGAATTGATCGGGGCTTTGCCGTCTACGTAGGCCTGCTCGGCGCGTTTGCAGAGTTCGACGGGGTCGAGAAGGCCAAGGTTGATGCTCGTCGAGAGCATCGAGTGATACATATCATCGGAGCCATGGACCATCGCGTCCTGATAGGGTCCGAATTTCTCGATCCTCTCCGCAAAGAAGGCATCGGCGGCTCTCTCAGCTTCATCGCTCGTCACGGGCCATTCGAACTTCTCGAGACTGCCGAAATGGTCGCCGAACTTGTCATCGACCAGTTCCATGACTTCGCGCGTGATGTCGTCGGGCTCGAACTTTGGGACGGGTGGCGGGTCCATCTCGTCTTTTGGTGGTTCGCGATTGTCCTTGTCGTAGTTCCAGTCGCCGCCTTTGGGCTTGCCGTCATCGGTCATCAGCAGGCCGGTCTTGCGGCGCATCTCGCGGTAGAAATGCTCCATCGTGAGGTGCTTGCGACCCTCGGCCCAGTCGCGGAACTCGGCGTGAGTGGCGATGAAGCGGTCGTCAGGAAGGATTTCAACCTCGCAGGCGAACTTGTCCGGCCATTCCTCGATAGCCTGCTGCACGCGCCATTCGCCCGCCTCGACCACGCGGATCTTCGATGGATCGTGCCGCTCGACCGCGCGCGCGACCTCGCCGGTGAAGCTGCCCGCATTGTCTTCGTCGGTGAGCTTGACGTAGTCGACGCTCCAGCCAGCGTCCTCAAGCTCGGCGGCGAAGTGGCGCATGGCGGAAAAGATCAGCGTGATCTTTTGCTTATGGTGCTTGACGTAGGTCGCCTCGTCCCAGACCTCCATCATCAGGATGACGGTGTTGTCCTTGGTCTGCCCGCGAAGCGAGGCAAGGGTGCGGGTCAGCTGGTCGCCGAGGACCGGTACGAGAACAGGATTTTCGGAAGGCATGCCTTAGCTACGCGCGGGGCCGCGAAAGGTTGCCGGTGCAAGTTACATTCCGGGTATCTTCGCAAGCTCGTTCACGACCACTGCATCGGCAGGCGGTGGTGTGTATCCGAAGTCACTACTTACAAAGCCTTCGGGAGGAGCGAAGGTGAAATTGACCGTCGGGGATTTCACCAGCGCCGAGCCCTTGCAGCTGCGATCATGCTCCAGATGGCCATCCTTGCGAAAGGCTTCGATTGCGGCTTCCGGGGAATCGCGGAAGTAGATTTCAGGTCGGTTATGGCCGGTTGGACCGTTCAGCCAGCGATAGACCGTGGGTGACCGCTCACTCAAATGGGCCATCCAGGCACCAACCACCTCGTCGGCGTGAAAGCCTGTCAGCTGCTGGGGGCCTTCAACGGCGAATGGCGCTTTCGTGCTGACCTTGTAGCGCCAGACATCGCAGCCTCGAGGGCCAAGCGCCTGCTGGATCGCGATCATCACGTACCAGGTCTTGGTCGGCTTTTCGGCGGCCTGCGGAGTCTCAGCCGGAGCAGGGTCAGGCGTCTGCGCAAATGCGCCTGCGCTCGCAAAAGCGAGGGCGGCGGCAGTCAGGTTCACCAATTTGCTCACAGTCGGCTCCCATCAGTCACGCTCGCAGCATGACAGGTGGGCGTAACCAGAGGCTTAAGGGCAATCGTGCCTAGACGAAGCTGTAGGGGTCAATGTCAACGCCGACGCGGATGCCGGGGGCGAAGTCCTGCCTGCCGATCCAGTCGCGGAGCATGCCTTGCAAGTTGGCGCTGCGCCGAGCGTTGATTAGGAAGCGGTAGCGATATCGGTTCCTCAGGAGCGCAAGTGGGGCAGGCGCGGGGCCAAGGATCATGAGGTCGTCGAGATGTGGGCGAGTGTCGCCGAGCCGGGCGGCCGCCTCGCGCGCTTCGCGTTCGTCTTCCGAAGACAGGATGATCGAGGCCCAGCGACCGAAGGGCGGCGCACCGGCATCGCGCCTCGCATCGGTTTCGGCCTCGTAAAAGGCATCACGGTCGCCGTTGGCGAGGGCTGCGATTACCGCAGCGTCGGGATGGCGGGTTTGGATCAGTACTTCGCCCGGCTTCGCGCCGCGTCCTGCGCGACCGGCAACTTGCGCGACTTGTTGATAGGTGCGCTCGGCCGCGCGCAAGTCGCCGCCCTCAAGGCCGAGATCGGCATCGACCACGCCAACGAGGGTCAGCTCGGGGAAATGGAAGCCCTTGGTGACGAGCTGCGTGCCGACGATCACGTCGATCGCCCTGGCTTCGACCTGTGCGAGGAATTCCGCGGCACGAGCAGGGGAGCCGAGCGTGTCTGACGTGGCTACCGCGACACGCGCCTCTGGGAAAAGCTCGCTCACCTCGTCCGCGATCCGCTCGACGCCGGGACCGCAGGCCACGAGGCAATCGGCCTCGCCGCATTCGGGGCAGGCATCCGGCGGACGCGTCTCCAAGCCGCAATGGTGGCAGGCGAGGCGCGCGGAGAGCCGATGTTCGACCAGCCAGGCGCTGCAATTGGGGCACTGGAAGCGATGCCCGCAATTGCGGCACAAGGTGAGCGGTGCATATCCCCGGCGGTTGAGGAAGAGGAGCGATTGCTCACCTGCTTCCAGCCGCGCTTCGAGCCCTTCGATCAGCGGCGCAGCGAGCCAGCGACCGCTCGCGGGTTTCTCTATCGTGAGGTCAACCAGCTTGATCTCGGGCAGCTGCGCACCGCCAAAACGGTTGGGTAGCTCAAGCTTTGTGTAAGTGCCCGTATTCGCCATATGCAGGCTTTCGAGTGCGGGCGTTGCGCTCGCCAAGACCACAGGGATTTCCTCGAACCGGGCGCGCATTACCGAGACGTCGCGGGCGTTGTAGCGCACGCCGTCATCCTGCTTGAAGCTGATCTCGTGCGCTTCGTCGACGACGATCAGGCCAAGGTCGGCATAAGGCAGGAACAGCGCCGAACGCGCTCCGACAATGACCTGTGCTTCGCCCGTGCTGATCGCGCGCCAGGCTCGGCGGCGTTCGGTCGATTTGAGCGAGGAGTGCCATTGGACGGGCGCCGCTCCAAAGCGGTCCTCGAAGCGGGTCAGGAAGTTCTCGGTCAGCGCGATTTCGGGAAGCAGGACGAGCACCTGCCGCCCCATGCGCAGCGCTTCGGCGACCGGCTCGAAATATGTTTCAGTCTTGCCCGATCCGGTCACTCCGTCGAGCAGGAAGGGTTCGAATTTGCGTGCTTCGACTGCCTTCACCAAGTGTTTCGCCACGCGCATCTGGTCGTCGGACAAAGCCGGCTGGTGGTGATCTGCGTCTGCGCGTTCATAGGGGCGGTCGATGGAAACCGTCACCGGCTCGATCACTCCCTGATTGACCAGCCCGCGCAGAACCCCTTCGGATACTTCTGCGATGCCTGAAAGCTCACGGATCGTGCCTTGCTCGCCTTCGAGCGCCTCAATCGCTGCAGCGCGCTGCGGTGTCATGCGTTCGGGCGTTCCGCCAGACAGGCGATATTCGGTCGTGGTGGTCGGGCCGCCCAATGCACCCCCGCTGGACAGCACCATGCGCGCGACGCTTGCAAGCGGAGCGCAGTAATAGTCGGCGGTCCATTCGATGAGGCGGCGCAGAGGCTCCGACAGAGGCGGCACCGGCACCACCTCGCGCAATGCGCGCAGCTTCGATGCGTCCACCTCCGCCCCCGGCAGGCGCCCTTCATCCCAGACAATTCCCGTCACGGTGCGCGGGCCCAGCGGTGCGACCACGACGCTGCCCGGCTCGACCTCCATGCCTTCTGCAAGCTTGTAGTCGAGCGCGCCCAATGCGGCATTCAAAACAAGGAGTCGGACGCGGTTCATCGGAACCTGAACATAGGGAGGGTGGTTACGAATAAAAACGCGAGGTTCGCAGATATGAACGCAATTGACCCCAACACGCTCAACCGGCGGCGCTTCCTCGGAACCGGTCTCGCCGGTGCAGCCCTGCTGGCGCTCCCCGCCTGCGCTTCTTACCCGGGCGGCATCAGCATGACCGAAGTGATCCGCCGCCTGCTCTTGCGCGCGAGTGAGAACGCCTTTGCGCGGCTGACAGCGCCAGATGGCTATTGGGACGAACAGGTCGCGCGCATTGGGCTGGGCAGCCTTCTGGGCACGCGCGGCGATGCGCTTACTCGTATCCTTACTTCGACCCTGTTCAAGGACCGCCTCGAAGGCGTTTTCGCCGACATCGCGATCGAGGGTTCCTACGTCGCCGCCCCGATCGTGCGCGATGCGGTCGACATCATCGGCCCGGCAGCCGCGGTCGAGCTTGTGCGCGGTGGACCGCAGGCTGCCACGCAGGCGCTTCGCGGAGAGCTGGGTGGGCGGCTCATCGACGAAATGGTCCCCGAGCTTGGCGAGGCGATCCGCATTGCCAACGATCCGCTGGTGGCCGAGCTGCTCAACGCCGCCACGGGCACCGATATTGGCGGGATCGCAGGCCGCATGGCCGACACGATCGACAGCGCGATCTGGAGCGAGATTGGCCGCGAGGAAGCCGCGATCCGTGCCAACCCCGAAACCACCCGCGATCCCGTCCTGATCGGCGTCTTTGGAGCTGCGGCGCGGATCTGATCTTACTGGCCTCGCAGCAGCGCGATTAGTGGACCTGCGAGGGCCTCTACCGCCTGCTGCCCACCACTGTTGAGGAAGACGAAAGTCTCGTTTCGCCGTCCTTCGTCGTTGAAGCTGAAGAGCTCGAAGCCGCGCTCGGACCCGTCGACGCTCGCGTTGATCTGCCGAAAATGCGCGGCGTGTTCCGCACTGAGAACGCCGCCGTCGGTGACATAGGCGTAAAACTTTCGAAGGTCGGAGAGGTTTGAATACATCCCGCCGCTGCCGAGCACGAGCCAGCTTGTCGGACCCCAGTTTGGCGGGATGTTGGGAAGGCCCACCTGCTTGCCGCCGCCCACTGCGAAATCTTCGAGTTGGTGCTCTCCGCGCTCGCCATAATCGCCGGTGCGCGTCATCCCGGCCGGTTCGAAGAAGCGCGAGCGAAGAAATTGTGCGTAAGGCTCTCCGCTCACCCGTTCGATAATCGCCGAGGCAAGCCCGAAGGCCCAATGCGAATGCGCCTCGCCTTCGCCTGGAGCGAACAGCAGCGGTGTCTGCATCGTGCGCCGTTCGAACTCGGTGCGATCAATCCAGGTCAGGTCCGCATCCGCATCGCCGGGCTGGGCGGGAAAATCGGGGAGGCCCGACTGGCCTGTCAGCATGTGGCGGATCGTCATCTCCGCGCGGTCGGCTGGCGCGTCGGGATAGTATTTGTCGAGCCTGTCATCGAGCGACAGCTTGCCTTCGTCTGCGAGGAGGAAAATCGCCGCCTTGGTGAATTCGATTGGCCGTGAGCCTATGCCGAAGATCGTATCGACTTCATTGACCCGTCCGCTTCCCGGGTTGGCGAGGCCATAGGCTTTTTCGACCACGGGCTCTCCATCGATTTGAACGTAGACAACGCCGGAAAAGCCGCCCTGCGTCATGATCGCATCGAGCTGTGCATCGAGGTCAGCCCTCGTAAGCTCGACGCCTGGAGCCTCCGTTTCTTGCGCGTGCCCGAGCGTCGGCGTGGAAAGCGCGACCATCGCGGCGAGGCAAATGGCGAAGGGGCGCGGGGTGACTGGCATTGCGGATATCCTTTTTCGACTACAGTTGTAATCAGTCCCGCTGCATACCTAATCCATTCAACCGTGCGATCAAGGCACCTTCGCCGATCCTCAAAAGCGTTTCGTCACGTAAAGCTGGGGTACGTGGTTGATCCGGTCGGTGCGGGCTTCTCGCGGATTGTAGATCAGCATGTAGCCGACGCCGAGTGACAGACTTTCGCTCACCTCCCGCGTCACGATGGTGCGTGCCCGCCATTGATCGCGCGGCGCGTTACTCAGTCGATTGCGCCGCTGGGCGAGGTGAAGGAACTCGCCGTCAATGCTCGCGCGCCATCCTTGGCCAAGCGGCTGGGTGTAGCGCACCATCTGCCGCAGACGCAGCTCCATCCGGTCTGCGCCGTCGAAGAAGCGCTGCTCGACCCGCGTGCGAGCCGAAAAGCGCCCTTTGGATAGCGTCACCTGCTGGTGCGGGCGAAGCTCGGTAATGCCGCCCTCGGTCTCGAACACTCCAAAGCCGCCGCCGATCCGCACGCCGTCATCAACCTGCTGGTCGATATTGAGCCTGAGCGTCTGTTGCTCATCCCCGCGCACTTGTTCGCGCCAGCGCGCCGACCCGTCGAGCGTCCATGACGTGTCCTCGTCAAAGTCCCCGCGCGCGACCGCGTAAACCCACGCCTGCACATCTTCTTCGGCGGCAGAGGCAAGAGACGGTTGCCAAGCCGCCCACGCACAGGCAATCACGCTGGCAAATCGGCTTAGCCCCCTCATCATGGCGATAAGGGTATAGGCGCAAGCCTCTGATTGCCACCCGTCACGCCCGATAGGCTGAGGAGAACAACCGCATGAAATTCTTCGTCGACACCGCCGAGATCGATCCGATCAAGGAACTCGCTGCAACCGGGCTGCTCGACGGGGTTACCACGAACCCCTCGCTCATCCACAAGTCGGGCCGCGACTTCATGGAAGTGACCAAGGAAATCTGCGGCATCGTCGATGGCCCGGTCAGCGCCGAAGTCGTCGCTCTCGACCATGAAACGATGATGAAAGAGGCTGAAGTGCTGCGCAAGATTGCGGACAATGTCTGCATCAAGGTTCCGCTGACGGTCGACGGGCTCAAGACCTGCAAGGCGCTTTCGAGCGACGGCACCATGGTCAACGTGACACTGTGCTTCTCGGCCAATCAGGCGCTCCTTGCGGCCAAGGCCGGTGCGACCTTCATCTCGCCTTTCGTTGGCCGTCACGATGACAACGGCTTTGACGGGATGGACCTTATCCGTGACATCCGCCTGATCTACGACAACTACCTGTTCGACACTGAAATCCTTGTCGCATCGGTGCGTCACACCAATCACGTGCTCGAAAGCGCGAAGATCGGCGCCGACGTCATGACTGCGCCGCCAAAGGTGATACACGCGCTGTTCAAGCATGTGCTGACTGACAAGGGGATCGAGGGCTTCCTCAAAGATTGGGAAGCGACCGGGCAAAGCATTATCTGATCTGGGCATCATTTGATCGCTGCAAGCCGTATCCCTATCTGAACCAAGAGAATGTCCGAAGAATCCCCCCTCGACCGCTTCAAACACGCCTTGACCGGAGCAGCGCGCGCGATTGCGCGTGATGCCGAGGTCGAGGTTGCGTGGAGTGCAGACGTGCCCGGCGCGTCGGGCAATCGTTTCCGGGTACCTCTGCCCGGACGCGATCTGCCGGCCGATCAAGTGACCGAGGCGCGCGGCTTTGCAGACAGTTTTGCGCTCAAATTGCGCCACCACGATGCAGGGCTTCACGCGAGGGCCGCGCCGCCCGAGCCGGTGGCGCGCGCCTGCTACGATGCGATCGAGCAGGTCCGCTACGAAGCGCTGGGCGCAAATCGGTTTGGCGGGATTAAATCGAACCTCGATTCGGCCACAGAAATGCGCACCGCGGGCGATCCGATTGCTCGTGCGCAAAACGCTTCCGAGGTGCCGCTCCAGACCGCGCTCTCGCTGATGCTGCGCGAACAGCTTACCGGTGAGGCCATTCCTGACCGCGCTCAGGCAGGCGTGGGTCTGGTTCGCGAATTCATCGAAGACGCGGTGGGCGACGATTTTGTCTCGCTCGCCGAACAATTGAGCGATCAGGAAGCCTTTCAGAAACTCACGCTCGACCTGCTGCGTGACCTCGACCTCACGCGTCCGACCGAAACGCCCGAAGAGACTGAGAACGACGACAGCGAAGAGGACGAGGGCGAGGACGACGACCAGACCGGCGACGAACAGAATGAAGGCGACGCCGACCCGCAAAGCGCCGAGATGGCCGGCGAAATGGCCAAAGGCGACGCCGACGGCGAAGCCGACAGCGAAATGTCCGCCGACGACGAGATGCAGGAAGGCGAGCCGGGCGAAGAGGGTGACGCCTCCAACGCGCCTGTGCGCCCGAACCGCCCGCAGGCCGACATCCCAGATGGTCTCGACTACAAGGCTTTCACAGAGCGTTTCGACGAGGAAATCGAAGCGCCCGAACTGTGTGATGCCGAAGAGCTCGACCGGCTGCGCGCCTATCTCGATAGCCAACTGACAGGGCTTCAGGGCGTGGTGACCCGCCTTGCAAACCGTCTGCAACGCCGCCTGATGGCGCAGCAGAACCGCAGCTGGGACTTCGACCAGGAAGAGGGCGTTCTGGATGCAGCGCGCCTTTCGCGCGTCGTTGTTTCTCCGGGCACGGCGCTGTCCTACAAGGTCGAGCGCGACATCGACTTCAAGGACACGATCGTCACGCTGCTGATCGACAATTCGGGTTCGATGCGCGGGCGTCCGATTTCCATCGCAGCGATCAGCGCCGACATTCTCGCGCGCACGCTGGAACGCTGCGGGGTCAAGACCGAGATCCTCGGCTTCACCACGCGCGCCTGGAAGGGCGGGCAGAGCCGCGAAGCATGGTTGGCCGATGGCAAGCCGCAGGGTCCGGGTCGCCTCAACGATCTGCGTCACATCATCTACAAGCAGGCCGACGAACCATGGCGCCGTGCGCGCCGCAATCTTGGCCTGATGATGCGCGAAGGGCTGCTTAAGGAAAACATTGACGGCGAAGCGCTGCTCTGGGCGCACAGCCGTCTGATCTACCGCCCCGAGGAACGCCGCATCCTGATGGTGATTTCCGACGGCGCGCCGGTGGACGACAGCACATTGAGCGTGAATTCGGCAGGCTACCTTGAAGCTCACCTTCGCGGGGTGATCGACTGGATCGAGAACGTGTCACCCGTCCAGCTGGTCGCTATCGGCATCGGTCACGATGTGACCCGGTACTACCGCCGAGCGGTGACGATCATGGACGTCGAACAACTCGGCGGCACGATCATGGAGCAGCTTGCGGAGTTGTTCGAAGATGAGAAGGGGCCCAAGAGAAGATGAACGTAACCGAAGCCGTCACCACCCGCCGCTCGATCCGTGAGTTTCTCGACAAGCCGGTCAATCTTGAAACCATTCGCCGTGTCATGGACAAGGCGCGCTGGGCCGCTTCGGGCTGCAATTATCAGCCCTGGGAAGCTACAATCCTGACCGGCGAGCCGCTCAAAGAGCTTCAGGCGAAGATCACCTCAACCCCGCCGCAGAAACTGGAATACGACTGGGACGCGCCCAAGCAAGAGGAGGCCTACAAACAGCGGCTTTACAGCCTTGCTGAAGGTATGTTCGATTCGATGGGAGTTGCGCGTGACGATGGCGCGGCGCGGATGGCGGCTATGGGCCGCAACGCCACCAGCTTTGATGCGCCGGCAGTGATGTTCGTATATTTCCCGCGTCTGATGAAGTCCCCGCAATGGTCGGACACCGGCATGTGGCTCGCCACGGTTGCGCTGCTCCTTCGCGAGGAAGGGCTGGATAGCTGCTTCCAGGAATTCATGGCCTACTATGCCAACGTCATCCGCGATCACATTGGCATCGACCATGATCGCTACATGTTCTTTTGCGGCATGGCGATTGGCTATCGCGACCCGGATGCGCCGGTGAACAATTTCGAGCGTGAGCGTGAGCCGCTCGACGATGCGGTGAAGTTCCTCGGCTTCGACTAAGCCTGCATCAATCGTGCCCGCGCTGGTCCTCTGACACCTGCCGTACGACGTCGGGGTCGTCCCAGATCATGACCCCCATGGTGATGAACCATGCGAGCATTCCGCCCGCCAGCATCCGCTCATAAGCGCCGTCATAGTCGGTTGGTACGAAGAAAAAGAGCGGACCCAGTACAGCCCATGCCACTCCGCCGAGATAAAGCGATCGGCCAAGCCACTTGTTGATTTCCCAGAATTGTCCGGCGGTCAGCAGGACGGTCAGCGGGAAGGCTAAGCCCAGCACATAGACCAGCCGGTAATGGATCACCGGGCCTTCGCCGGTCGTGTAAGCCTCGTATCCAGCGATCAGCACAACGCAGGCCGCCACGATCACCAGCAGCCATGACCCGATCTTCCAGTCCAGCCGATCGATCCGCCATCGCAGCAATCCGGCGGTCGTCGCCAGCACCGACGCGACGAACGCGTAGATGCCAAGGTCGGCAAGCTCGTCTGCAGGCGTGCCTTCGTCTTTGGATGCAGCAAGGTCGCTGATCGTGTCGCGCATGATGCCGACCTGCTCGGACATTCCTGCGCCGATGAAGTCCATGATGACCGAGATCAGGCATCCGCCAATCGCGATGCCTCCCAGCACGCGCGAGGTCGTATCGGTTCCGGAATCTTTGCTGATCGTTGGTTCCTGTTGCACTGGGTGGCGGTTTGTCGCATGGGCGCTGGCATGGCCCAGACACCGCTTAGACTGTTCAACTCTCTCAACAGGCAGATCGAGGAGTTCGTTCCAATTCACGAGGGCGAGGCGCGCGTCTACACCTGCGGGCCGACGGTCTATAACTACCAGCATATCGGCAATATGCGTGCATACGTGTTCGCCGATACGCTTGGCCGCACGCTTCAGTTCAAGGGGCTAAAACTCACTCACGTCATCAACATCACCGATGTAGGCCACCTTACGTCCGACGCTGATGAGGGTGAGGACAAGATGGAGAAGATGGCGGCGAGCCAGGGCAAGAGCGCTTGGGACATCGCTCGCTTCTATCAGGAAGACTTCGAGCGCGATCTGGCGCGGCTGAACGTTCAGAAGAAACAGCACCCGCGCGCGACCGAATATGTCGAAGAAATGATCGCGTGGGGCAAGCGCGTGGCGGACAAGCACTGCTATGAGCTTGAGAGCGGGCTCTATTTCGACGTCTCGACGGTCGCGGATTACGGCAAGCTGGCCCGCGCCGTCACCGAAGAGGGTGAAGGCAGGATTGAGCGGCTTGAGGGCAAGCGCAACGCGGCCGATTTCGCGATCTGGCGCAAGACCCCTGCTGGCGAGACGCGACAAATGGAATGGGACAGCCCATGGGGCAAGGGCGCTCCGGGTTGGCACCTTGAATGCTCGGTGATGGGCGAGGCGCTGCTCGGCTTTCCCTTCGACATTCACACCGGCGGGATCGACCACCGCGAAATCCACCACCCCAACGAGATCGCGCAGAACCAAGCCTATTGCTGCTCGGGCGGGCTTTCCGATGCGACCAATTCTGGCGCGCGCATCTGGATGCACAACAACTTCCTGGTCGAGCGTTCGGGCAAGATGTCGAAGTCGTCCGGAGAATTCCTGCGGCTGCAACTGCTGGTCGACAAGGGCTTCCACCCGCTCGCCTATCGGATGATGTGCCTGCAAGCGCATTATCGCAGCGAGCTCGAGTTCAGCTGGGAAGGGCTGGAAGCGGCGCTGACGCGGTTGAAGCGGATGGTCATGGCGGTTGAGCGGCTTGCCGATGCGCCGTCGCAGCCGGTTGCCGAACACCCCAAGTTTGCTGCTCCGCTTGTAAAGTTCGAAGAGGCGATGTTGGACGATCTCAACACCGCAATTGCTCTGACTGCGCTGGAAGACGCGCTTGCGACCAAGAAGGTCGATGCAGGCATCAAACGCGCTGTGGTTGAACATATGGATGCGGTGCTGGGTCTCGACCTTTTCAACCTTTCCAGAGCAGACTTGCGCATTCGCCCCGCCTCAGCCGAAATCGCCGAGGAAGAGATCGAAGACGCGCTCGCTCGCCGCAAGGCCGCGCGCGCTGAGAAGGACTTCGCAACCTCCGACGCGATCCGCGACGAACTCACGGCCAAGGGCGTGGAAGTGATGGACGGCGACGCGCTGGGCTGGGACTGGACGCTTTCCTGATTCGTCAGTGCGAGCGGAGCGAAGCAATCTATGGACCGAACACTGAGTTGAAGTCTCAGGTCCATGGATTGCCGCGTCGCTGCGCTCCTCGCAATGACGATGATCGTAACAATTGACACTAGTGTAGCGAGCGCTACAATGGTTGCATGCTGCAACCTATCCTCTGGCTCATCCTAGCTGCGATACACGCTATGCCAGCGCTTGCGCTGTTTCGTCCCGTGACCCTGACAACGCTCTACCGTATTGCGCCCGACAACCCTCTGTTCCTCCTGATGCAGCACCGTGCAGCCCTGTTCTTCGCGGTCTTCGTCGCCTGCGTGTTCGCAGCCTTTGTGCCCGAGGGAAGGCGGCTTGCGACGCTGGTGGTTGGAACCAGCATGGTGAGCTTTCTGGTTCTGTACTGGAGCGCGGGTAGCCCGGCACCGCTCAAGACAATCGCGATGGTCGACCTTGCCGGTCTGCCAGTGCTTGCCGGGGTAGCGTGGCTCGCATTCCGGCCCTAACAAGGCTCACATGACCACACTCGCAATATCCGGCCTCATCCGTCCGCTTCTCGAACCGCAGCTGCCAGAAGGGCTGGATGTCCGATGGTTCATGACCGCCGAGGAAGCCATCGACGCGGTGAAGGGCGCGGAGATCGGTTGGTTCGACATGAACGATAAGGAGGCGATGGCGAAGGCGCTACACGCCGCGACTGATCTCAAATGGCTGAACTCGATCTATGCGGGCCTCGATTTCCTGCCGATGGACGTGCTAATCGAACGCGACATCACCGTCACCAACGGCGTCGGCATCAACGCGATCACCATTGCCGAATATGTTGTGATGGGCATGCTCAACATCGCCAAGGGTTACCGCGACGTTGTCCGCGCGCAGGAACGCCGCGAGTGGCTGCTCGATTCTCCGGGAAAGCGCGAGCTCGCGGGCTCGAAAGCGCTGCTGCTCGGCTACGGCGCAATCGGCAAGCTCATCAAGCCCCGGCTCGAAGCCTTCGATGTTGACGTAACCGTGGTTCGCCGTTCGGGCGGAGAGGGCGTGCTGACGCCTGACGAATGGCGCGGGAAACTGGGCGATTTCGACTGGGTCATCCTCGCCGTGCCTTCCACCCCCGAGACCGAGAACATGATTGGCGCGGACGAGCTTGCAGCAATGAAATCGGACGCAGTAGTCGTGAACATCGCGCGCGGCGAAGTGGTTGACCAGCCGGCGCTTGTCGAGGCGCTTCGCAGCAAGGCTATCGGCGGCGCGTTTCTCGATGTGACGACGCCCGAACCGCTTCCCGAAGATCACGAGCTTTGGACGCTCGATAACGCGCACATCTCGATGCACCTGTCAGGTCGTGCGCAGGATAAGATGTTCATCCGCTCTGCCACGCGCTTTCTTGAGAACCTGCAAAATTACTTGGCCGGAAAGCCCGTCGCGCCGATCTTCGATCCGCATCTGGGCTACTGATCTAGGCTGCTAATTTTCCGGGAATTTCCGCTTCGCCCTTGGATTCTGGCGGAATCCTGCAATACATGGCTCTGACGTCCGGCCATCAAGGCTGCGACACACACGACACGTACCGCGAGGACATGGGGTGCAGCCTCCACGTAGAGGCGTCCTTGCGCGAGCATTTTACGGTCACGGCGAAAGGCAAGCGACGGCCTTTTGCGAAGTATTGGGGGGAATACGAAAATGAGCGATACCAAAAAAGCGTCTGACGTCTTTATCGACTGTCTCGAGGCCGAGGGCTGCGAGTATATCTTCGGTGTGCCGGGTGAAGAGAATCTCGACTTTCTCGACTCTCTGGGCAAGTCGGACAAAATCAAGCTGATCCTCACCCGCCATGAACAGGGCGCAGGCTTCATGGCCGCGACGTATGGCCGCCACACCGGCAAGACCGGCGTGTGTGTTGCAACGCTCGGACCGGGTGCAACCAATTTCGTGACCAGCGCAGCTTACGCGCAGCTTGGCGGAATGCCGGTGCTGATGATCACCGGTCAGAAACCGATCAAGAAATCTAAGCAGGGCCGCTTCCAGATCGTCGACATCGTCTCGCTGATGGAGCCGGTCACAAAGTATTCGATCCAGATTGCAGCCGGCGACAACATTCCCAGCCGCGTGCGCGAAGCCTATCGCCTCGCCGAAGAGGAAAAGCCGGGCGCGACGCTGATCGAACTGCCCGAGGACATTGCCGAGGAACAGGCCACCGACTTCAAGCCGCTTCCCAAGAGCGTTGCGCGTCGTCCTTCGGCTGAGCCCAAAGCGGTTCGCGCTGCGGTGAAGGCGATAGAAGATGCAAAGAACCCGGTTCTCGTCATCGGAGCGGGCGCCAACCGCAAACTGTGTGGCCGGATGCTCGAACAATTTGTCGAGAAGACCGGCATCCCGTTCCTGACCACCCAGATGGGCAAGGGCGTGATCGACGAGCGGCACCCGAAATTCCTCGGCTGTGCGGCGCTTTCGGCTGGCGACTTCGTTCACCGCGCGGTCGAAGCCTCCGATTGCATTATCAATGTCGGCCACGACGTGATCGAAAAGCCGCCTTTCTTCATGAAGGACAACGGTGTCACCGTGATTTACGTCTCGACCAAGACGGCTGAGGTCGACCCGGTCTACTTCCCGCAGATCGAGGTCATCGGGGACATCGCCAACGCGGTCTGGCAGATCAAGGAAGACATCTCGCCCAACCGCGACTGGGATTTCGAACAGATGCTCGGCTACCACAAGGCTGAGCTTGAACACACCGGCAAGCTTGCAGCCGACGATCGCTTCCCGATCTTCCCGCCGCACCTTGTTCAGCAGGTCCGCGACGCGATGCCGCGCGATGGGATCATCTGCCTCGATAACGGGGTCTACAAGATATGGTTCGCGCGTGGATACACCGCTTACCTTCCCAACACCGTGCTGCTCGACAATGCGCTGGCGACGATGGGTGCAGGGCTTCCCTCAGCGATGATGAGCGCGATGCTTTACCCCGACCGCAAGGTCATGGCGATCTGCGGCGATGGCGGTTTCATGATGAACAGCCAGGAGATGGAAACCGCGGTGCGCCTCGGCCTCAATCTCACCGTGCTGATCCTGCGCGATGATGCATACGGAATGATCCGCTGGAAGCAGGCCAATATGGGCTTTGACGATTTCGGTCTGACCTATGGAAACCCGGATTTTGTCCAGTACGCTGAAAGCTACGGCGCGAAAGGTCACCGGGTGGAATCCTCCGCGCATCTGGCCGAGCTGCTGAAGCACTGCAACGAGACGCCGGGCGTCCACCTGATCGACTGCCCGGTCGATTATTCGGAAAACGACCAGATCCTAAACATCGACATCAAGAAGCTGAGCGCCGAGCTTTAAGTTTAGCGCTCGCGCACTTCATTCGATAAGCTCACAACCTCGCTCTCAGGGGAAGACCATGCACGAAGTCGTCAATCCGTTCGACCGTCAGAAGATCGGTGAGGTTCCGACGCACGATTGGGAGACCATCGACGGGTATCTCGCCAAGGCCGAGGCCCTGCACAAGAACCGCGATGGCTGGCTCAAAACGCATGAGCGCGCCGCGATCCTCGAAAAGGTCGTCGAGATCATGAAGGATCGCCGCGATCACCTCGCGATGCAGATTGCGGACGAAGGCGGCAAGCCGCTGATCGATGCGCGCGTCGAGGCGGACCGCGCGATCAAGGGCGTCGAGCTGTGCATCGAGGATCTGGGCAATGTGCGCGGAACCGAGATTCCGATGGGATTGAGCTCCTCGGGCGACGGTCGCCTTGCCTGGACTTCGCGTGAGCCGATTGGCCCGGTTGTGGCTGTGTCGGCGTTCAATCACCCGCTCAATCTGATCGTGCACCAGGTCTGTCCTGCGGTTGCGACCGGCTGCCCGGTGATCGTCAAACCGGCCAGTGACACGCCGCTTTCGTGCTTCGAGTTCGTCTCGATCCTGCACGAGGCTGGCTTGCCGGAGGATTGGGCACGCGCCGTCCTTCCGTCGCGCGATGCGTCGGAGAAGATGGTCACCGATAACCGCGTCGCCTTCTTCACCTTCATCGGTTCGGCAGGCGTGGGCTGGGGGCTTCGCTCCAAGCTCTCACCGGGCACGCGCTGCGCGCTCGAACATGGCGGGGTTGCCCCGGTGATCGTCGATCCCAGCGCGGATATCGACGCGGCGGTCGGCTCGCTTATCAAGGGCGGCTTCTACCATTCAGGCCAAGTCTGCGTCTCAGTTCAACGTGTCTTCGCGCATGCAGACATTGTCGATGAGCTTTCATCGAAGATGGCCGATGCTGCCAAGGCTCTGAAGGTCGGCAACGCGATCGAGGAAGACGTCGAATGCGGCCCGCTGATCCGGCCCAAGGAGGTTGACCGGGTCGAAGAATGGGTGAGCGAAGCGCGCGACGGCGGGGCCAAGGTCCTGTGCGGCGGTGAGCGGCTCGGCGACACGACATACGCGCCCACCGTGCTGCTCGACCCGCCCAAGGATGCCAAGGTTTCCACGCAGGAGGTCTTCGGGCCGGTGGTCTGCATCTACACCTACACCGACGTGGACGAGGCGATCGCGCAAGCCAACTCGCTCGACGTTGCGTTCCAGGCGGCGATCTTCTCGAACGACCTTGCGAACACGATGCACACCTATCGCAACATCGACGCAGCCGCGGTGATGGTGAACGACCACTCAGCATTCCGCGTCGACTGGATGCCGTTCGCAGGGCTCAAGCATTCGGGCCACGGCGTTGGCGGCATTCCCTACACTATGCATGAAATGACCATCGAGAAGATGATCGTCATCAAGGCGTAGCCGGTTGCGAGGGCCCACTCGGGCCCTCGTCCTCGGCGCTATTCCTTAACTCAGCTTTCCTCCAGAAGCAGCAGCACTGCTGTTACCACCATGCGCTCGTCTTCGCCGAAGCGGTGGTCGACCTCTCTGATGGTGGCATCCGCGACAAGCTGGCCGGGGATAGTGAATTCGTGCTCGGGCAGGTTGGCGATGAACTCTTCACCAACCGCGACAGCATCCGCACCGTTGAAGTCGAGCATCACTTCGTGCCGCGTACCCGCGAAGGTGATCGAACTCCACGCCTTCTCCTCGTGTGTGAGCAGGTCGGCGCGCCCCTCGGCCAGCATCAAGAGCGCCTCGCGCACCCGGTCAGCTGTCGTTCGACGCGGGCGATAGCGGCGACCTGCGGGCCGAGCAGGGACTTCAGCTGTGGCGGCGGACTTGGTTTCAAGCGCCGCGCTGACGCAGGCAAGCGGCGCGGCAAGCAGGGAAGGGTCATACAGCATGGGCAAGGTCCTTGGTTTCGAGAGTATCGGTGTGTGAAGCCGCTGACGCTGCGGCAAACTCGGCCATCCAGTTGAGCGTACGCGCTTCGGTTCGCGGACGCGGGATGCGGCCCATCCGCAAGTCGAGGACGAAGCGCGGATCACCCGCGGCGAGCCGACCGAACTTGGTTGCAGGCATTTCGTGAGCCCTGAGGAATTGCTCGACTTTCCGAAGCAGCATTTTTGATCCCTTTCCTGGTCATTCCGGACTTGAAGAAGCTGGGACGCCTGCACCGCGAATTGCTCAATGTTCACTAAACGTTCCACCTCAAATCCTACTTGTCTAGGAAAAATCCTTTGTGTAGGAAGAATTCATGACAAACGCCTCCGACACCTCACTCGACGCACCTCGACAGCGCCTGCTTGATCTGGCGCAGGAGCGCGGCGCCAGCCTCGCGAGCCTTTCGGTGCTGATCGGCAGAAATGCGAGTTATCTCCAACAATTCATTAAGAAAGGTTCCCCGCGAAAGCTCGAGGAAGGAGACCGGAAAGTGCTCGCGCAGTTCTTCGGGATTTCGGAAATCGAGCTTGGCGGAACTGAGAGCGTGACGCAGGAAATATCCTACGAAACTGGATCTGGCAGTGCCGATTCGGCTCAGTGGGTGGAGGTTCAACGCCTTGCTATCGGCGCATCAGCGGGACCAGGCGCCTTGCCAACGGAGGAGGCTGCGTTCGATACATTCCGTTTCTCGCGCCGTTGGCTGGCCGAGCAGGGACTCAGTAATGCGAAGCTGTCGGCAATCACGGTCGAGGGGGATTCGATGGAGCCTTTGCTCAATGATGGTGATGAGATCCTCATCGACCGCACTGAGCGTGCGTTTCGCGACGGTGTGCACGTCGTGCGGCTTGGCGAAACGCTGATGGTCAAGCGCGTTGCCCGTGCGGGGGCAGGGCGGTTCGCCTTGCTAAGTCAAAACCTGGCTTACCCGCCGGTCGAAGTGGCCGCCGACGAACTGGAGATCATTGGCCGCGTGGTCTGGAAGAGCGGCCGTATCTAGAGCACGCCGCCGCGCTCGCTCTTGCGCTTTGCAATCCAGGTGGCGTGCTCGTCCTCGACCCGGCGCCAAGCGCCGAAGACCGAGAGGCCCTCTTCAGGAGCGCCCTTGCGGCCCAGCGAATAGATCTGCTCGTAAAACCAGAATTGCGTGGCAAATCCGGCCATGGTCCGCACGAGCTTGATCCGGGTGAGGAATGAAAGCGGACCGGGCAGCAGCGAAAGCTCGTCCTCGAAGCGCGGGAGGTCCTCCTCGCCGGCCAGCAGGTGGTTGGGGCCATCGGGTTGGGCACACAACGGACGGCCAAGCCCGATAAGGTCGGCTGCGCCTTCATCCAGCGCCTGCTCCATCGCTGCGCGGGTGCGAAAGCCGCCGGTGACCATCAGCGGGACCGATACGGCATCCTTCATCGCCTTGGCAAAGTCGACGAAATAGGCTTCGCGCTTGAGCGTGGATGCTGCGACTTTCGGGTTGTCGGCCGGTTCGGTCCCCTCGATCCCCAGCAGCTTGGGCTGTTCGTATGTGCCCCCTGAAATCTCGATCAGGTCGACGCCAAGTTCTTCAAGCCACTTTACGACCCTGAGGCTGTCCTCGAAGGCAAAGCCCCCTTTCTGGAAATCCGCGCTGTTGAGTTTCACTGCGATGGGGAATGCCAAACCCACTGCCTCGCGTGAGCGGCGCACGACCTCGGTCAAAAGCCGCGCGCGGTTTTCGAGGCTGCCGCCCCATTCGTCGCTGCGCTGGTTGGTCTTGGGGCTGAGGAATTGCGAGATCAGGTATCCGTGCGCCGCATGGACCTGTATCCCGGTGAAGCCAACTTTCTTGCAAGTTTCGGCAGCGCGGACGAAGCCTTCGATCACGGCCTCGATCTCGTCAGCCTCAAGCGCGACAGGTTCGCCGAACTGGCCACCGGGCAGGTCGAGCTTGACCGCCGATGGCGCCTTCGGATGCGGATTGACGATGGCCATCGTCTGCCGCCCAGCATGGCTGATCTGCGCCCAGAAGTGATTGCCATTGGAAGTGCCGGCAGCAGTCCATTTGCGGAATGCCGTCAGCTCGTCTTCGCTCAATTCGCGGTCGATGATGACATTGCCGGGGCGTTCGAGGTGTTGGGCGTCGATCTGGATATTGCCCGATAAGAGCATCCCCGCACCACCTTCGGACCAGATGCGATAGAGTCGCTCAAGCTCCGGCGTTGGCAGGCCATCGGTGTCCGCAAGCCCTTCGGTCATGGCAGCCTTT
Organism: Erythrobacter sp. S158; assembly: GCF_057364915.1. Taxonomy (NCBI): domain Bacteria; kingdom Pseudomonadati; phylum Pseudomonadota; class Alphaproteobacteria; order Sphingomonadales; family Erythrobacteraceae; genus Erythrobacter; species Erythrobacter sp. S158. The sequence goes on from NZ_CP200279.1 coordinate 787,350, forward strand.
GCGAGGCGGTTGGGAATGGTCGCGCCGCAGGGAAGGTTTAGAGTGGTGTCCAAGGCCATGTTTGTCGCTCTCCCGGTTTCAACTTGTTACCGATAGCGCGGCGGTGGCGATCGCGCACCTTGCTCGTCCACAACTTGCAATTGGTAGAGCGACCCGCCATTTCACCGCGCATGACCGATACGCCCATTCCCCCGATGAAAGCCGCGATTATCCCGGTGACGCCGCTGCAGCAGAACTGCTCGCTTATCTGGTGCACCAAGACGAACAAGGCTGCACTGATCGATCCGGGCGGCGATCTCGACAAGCTGAAAGACGGCATCGCCAAGGCCGGGGTCGAGATGGAGAAAATCCTCATCACTCACGGCCACCTCGACCATTGCGGTCAGGCAGGCATGCTCGCTGAGGAACTGGGTCTCTCCATCGAAGGGCCGCACAAGGACGATCTGTTCTGGATCGAGCAGCTCGACAGCGACGGTGCGCGCTATGGCATGACGGCGCAGAGCTTTACGCCCGACCGCTGGCTTGAGAACAATGACACGGTGACGGTGGGCGACCTCACGCTCGACGTGATCCACTGCCCCGGCCACACGCCCGGCCATGTGGTGTTCTTCCACGCGCCGAGCCGCTTTGCGATCGTGGGCGACGTGCTGTTCCAGGGATCAATCGGACGCACCGATTTCCCGCGTGGCAATCATCAGGACCTGATCGATTTCGATCACGCAGCGCCTGTGGCCGCTGGGTGAAGACGTGATGTTCATTCCGGGACACGGACCGACGAGCACTTTTGGCCGCGAGCGCAAGACCAATGCGTTCGTTTCGGACTACGCGTTGTCCTGATCGCCCTTTGCCATCGCCCGGCTCTCTCGCTTTAGAGGCCGTGAAACGGGGCAGACTTCCTGCACATAGCCGTTGAGCGTGTTGGTGAGGTTCTCGCGAACCAGCCGGTAATGCACGTATTGCCCGCGCTTCTCGCTTTCCACGAGACCTGCGTTCTGGAGCACGGTGAGGTGCTGCGAGACGGCTGGCTTGGAGATGTCGAACCGCTCGGCAATCTGGCCGGCGGTCAGTTCGGACTCCGAGAGGTACGCCAGGATCTTGCGGCGCACGGTCGAGGCTAGGGCTTCGAAAACTTTCTGCATGATAGCTGGGTATATAAGCGCTTGCTTAATCGCTTACCAGTGCGCATAGGTATTTAAGTGATACATTAATTACCTATGGAGTTGCCGATGATTCGTTCCGAGGATGAGCAGGCAAGCGAAGGCGCGCAAAGCCGCGACCGCTGCGAGGTGAACTGGATCGTCGACACTCCCGGCGCGGACCCTTCCAAGGGCGAAGTGCGATGGGATCCGGTCCACAGTGCATGGAACGGCGGGATGTTGCTGGCATCGCTCGCCCTCATTCCGTTCTTCACTACGCCCACAGCGGTGGCGGTGGGGCTGGGACTGACGGGAGCGATGGTGCTGCTCGGCCACTCGGTGGGGTTTCATAGACTTCTGATCCACGGCAGCTTCGAGACCACGCCCGTCCTGCGGCGCTTCCTCATCTGGTGCGGCGCGGTTGCGGGAATGAGCGGGCCGATCTGGATCGTCAAAACCCACGACCTGCGCGATTGGGCGCAGCGGCAGGATGACTGCCACGACTACCTCGCGCACCGCAGGCCGATGCTGCAGGACGCATGGTGGCAGCTGCACTGCACCCTGAAGCTCGACAATCCACCGCGCTACAACGTCGCAAGGTTCGAAGAGAGCCGCTTCATTCGCTGGCTCGAACGTACATGGATGCTCCAGCAATTGCCGATAGCGGCGCTGCTATACTGGCTAGGCGGCTGGCCGTTCGTTGTTTGGGGCGGGTTAGTGCGCGTCACCCTGACCGTGCACGGTCACTGGTTTGTCGGCCACCTCGCGCATCGGCGCGGGCCGCAAAGCTGGGAAGTGCGCGGGGCAGGGGTGCAAGCCCATGACGTGCCTTGGGCGGGTATCCCCACGATGGGCGAGGCGTGGCACAACAACCACCACGCATACCCCGGCAGCGCGCGCATTGGCCTCAAACCCGGTCAGAGCGACTGGGGCTATCGCTTCATCCAGGTGCTGGAGAAACTGGGGCTTGCCTGGAACATCTGTCTGCCAGAGCACATGGCTGGCAGAGCGACGAAACTGGTAGAGGTCGATCCTACCGTCAAAGCACCCGTGCCGCAATCAGCGCAGCCACAATAGCAAGGCCGAGCAGCGTCAGCAGGGTCACGATCGTCCCGATCAGGCGCCCCATCTTGAACGAGCCGCCATCCATGCCGAATGCATGCGCGATGCGGGCGATGAAGTAGAGCGCAGCCACATATTGCAGCCAAGCCTGGCCTGTCCCGGAAAGTTCGATCACGAGAATCAGCGCGAGCACAAACGGCGTACTCTCGACGAAGTTTGCCTGCGCGCGCATGCGCCGGATCAGCGGTTCGCAATCCTCATCGCCGACATAGACTTTCTCGGCGTTGCGCACCGCGCCGATCCGCAGCATGAGCCAGACATTGAGAATTGCCGCCGCCGCAGCCGCGGCCAGCGTCACAGGAAGCAGTGCCATTGAACGATCCCCTCGCGTTTAATTATCAAGTCCCCTGCTTGGCCCTCACGCAGATGGCTTGCAACCTTTGAGTTTTGCGCTATATCGCGCGCCTTCCCGCCAGACCGGCTCGGACGCTTTCGCCTGGGACATATGCCTTCAGGGTATATGCCTTGTGCGCATCGCGGCCTTGCCCTAAGGGCAACGAGAATACGCCCTAAGGGCAACACCGACACGCCCTTCGGGCATTTTACGAAACACGCTGCGCCTAATCGGCGCAAACAACGCATTAATTGAGGAAGTGGCTTAGCCATGGCAGTCCCCAAGAGAAAAGTATCCCCGCATCGTCGTGGCAATCGCCGCGCACACGATTCGCTGAAGGTCGAAGCATTCCAGGAATGCTCGAACTGCGGTGAACTCAAGCGCCCGCACCACGTGTGCTCGGCATGCGGCTTCTACAACGGCCGCGAAGTGATGGTGCCCAAGGGCATCTAAGCCGTCATTAAAGAAGGACCAGGCGCATGACTCTCCCGCGTATCGCTGTTGATGCGATGGGCGGCGATGAAGGCGTGCGCGTCATGGTCGAAGGCGCTGCGCTTGCGCGGCGTGAATATGACGACTTCAAGTTCCTGTTGGTCGGTGACCAGCAGCGCATTGAACGTGCGCTCGATACGCATCCCGGCATGGCCGGCGCCAGCGAGATCCTCCATTGCGATGACGTGATCAGCGGCGACGAACTGCCCTCGCGCGCTATCCGACGTGCCAAGACCACCAGCATGGGCCTTGCCGTGAACGCGGTGAAAGATGGCCGCGCAGGCGCTGCGGTCAGCGCCGGCAACACCGGCGCGCTGATGGCGATGAGCAAGATCGCTCTGCGCACGCTTCCCGGCATCGACCGTCCGGCACTCGCCGCTCTCTTGCCGACGCTCGAGCCGCACGACGTCGTGATGCTCGACCTTGGCGCAAACACCGAAGCCGACGCGCGTAACCTCGTCCAGTTTGCGGTGATGGGCGCGGCCTATTCGCGCATCGTCAACGGGTTTGAGAGCCCGAGCGTGCGATTGCTCAATATCGGCACCGAAGAGATCAAGGGTACAGAAGCCCTGCGCGATGCTGCCGCGCAGCTGACTGCAGCAACCGCCAACGGCAATTCCAGCCTCGCCCTTCAGTTCGACGGCTTCGTCGAAAGCGACAAGATCAACCGCGGCGAAACCCATGTGGTCGTGACGGACGGATTTTCCGGCAACATCGCTCTGAAAGCGATCGAGGGATCGGCGCGCTTCGTGACGGACCTCTTGCGCCAGGCCTTTACATCCTCGCTTCGTTCGAAGATCGGCTTCCTCGTGTCGCGGCCTGCGACCGAGCTTCTTCGCCATCACCTTGATCCGAACAACCACAACGGCGCGGTCTTCCTTGGCCTCAACGGCGTGGTCGTCAAAAGCCACGGCAGCGCGAACGCCAAGGGCGTAGCGAACGCGGTTACCGTCGCGGCCCGTCTGCTCGAGAACAAGCTGACACAGCGCATCGCTCACGACCTTGCCGAACTGGGCGAGGACGCGCTTCGCAAGGGCGGGAATGGCGCATCGACCGGACCATCCGAGGAAAGCGGAGCCGCAGCGTGACAGGCTCGAGAATTGTTGGATCGGGCTCTGCGCTACCTCAGCGCATCGTCACCAACAACGAACTGGCAGAGCGGGTCGACACCTCGGACGAATGGATAATCGAGCGCACCGGCATCCGCCAGCGTCACATTGCCGGCGAAGGTGAGACCACGGCCACGCTTGCAACCGACGCGGCACGCGCCGCGCTTGCCGATGCTGGGCTGGAAGCTGGCGATATCGACCTCATCGTTCTTGCTACGGCAACTCCCGACAACACCTTTCCTGCAACCGCAACAAAGGTGCAGCATGCTCTCGGCTGCAAGAACGGCCCTGCATTCGATGTCGGTGCGGTGTGTTCGGGTTTTCTCTATGCGCTCACAACAGCCGATTCGCTGCTCGCAACCGGCTCTGCGAACCGTGCATTGGTGATAGGCGCCGAAACTTTCAGCAGAATTCTTGATTGGGAGGATCGAACGACCTGCGTTCTTTTCGGAGACGGCGCAGGCGCGGTTGTGCTTGAAGCACCTGATGCAGCGAACCCAGCAAAGACCGGTGGTCCGGGCGTTCTCGCAAGCCGGCTTCACGCCGATGGCGCGCAGCATGATCTGCTTTATGTCGACGGTGGTCCGTCAAGTACGCAGACTGTCGGACATTTGCGCATGAAAGGCCCCGAAGTCTTCCGCCACGCGGTTGTCAATCTCTCCAGCGTTCTGAAGGAAGTGATTGAAGACGCAGACGTTTCTGCGTCCGATATCGACTGGATCGTCCCTCATCAGGCGAACAAGCGCATCCTCGATGCGACCGCCAGAAAGCTCGGAGTTTCCGACGAAAAGGTTGTCGTGACGGTCGACAAGCACGCCAACACTTCGGCTGCATCTGTACCGTTAGCCTTCGATGTTGCGCGCAAGGACGGGCGGATCAAAGCTGGCGATCTGGTGATGTTCGAGGCCATGGGCGGCGGCTTCACATGGGGTGCAAGTCTCGTCCGCATGTAGTCACGACAAAGCCGATTGGCTTAACCGCACAGGGCAAAACTCGTCCGACTTCGCGCAGTGCAGTTGCGCAATACCCCGTTTTTCAATAGGATTGTCACATTAACAGGGGTCGCGTTCTCTTTAAGGAGGGGAACAGCATGCGTTCAGTGGGCACTTTGACCCGGGCCGATCTGGCCGAGACAATCAATCGCAAGATGGGCCTGAGCCGGGCTAAATCGCTCGATTTGGTTGAGTCTATTCTGACCAAGATGTCAGACGCTCTGGCTAACGGCGAGAATGTGAAAATTTCCGGGTTCGGCAGTTTCGTCCTTCGCGACAAGAATGAGCGCATTGGCCGCAATCCCAAAACCGGGGTGGAAGTACCGATCACTCCGCGCCGCGTCCTTACTTTCCGTGCAAGCCAGCTCCTCAAGGAGCAGATCGCGAAAGGCGCCTAAGGGCGTCTGGCGGCATGGTCGACTTCAACGACGGCAAGGACAAGTCGGCGCTCCGAACCATCGGAGAGGTCAGCGAAGCGCTGGGTATCAAGCCCCACGTTCTTCGCTATTGGGAACAGCAATTCGCTTTGCTCAAGCCGATGAAGCGCAGCGGCGGACGGCGTTATTATCGGCCCACCGACATTGAAATGGTCGAAGCGATTGACCGGCTCATCAATGAGGAAGGTTACACGCTCAAGGGCGCCGAAGCGGTGCTTCGTTCGGGCGGTGGACCCAAGGGCTCTGGCGCCAACCGTCGCACCGGCGAAGATCGTCGCATTGGCGACAGGCGCGCCGACGCGGACGAAGTGGGCGAACCTGTCAGTCTGAGCGTCTCGCCCGAACAGGTGCTGACCCCAGCGGTTGAGGAAACCATTGCGCAGCTCAAGACGCTGCGCAATCGCTTGGCAAAGGCGATCGAAGCCTAGTTTCTCGAAGAGATTGCGGCGCTTACTCGGCCGCCATCAACGCCGCTTCGCCCAGATCAACGCTGACGAGGCGCGAGACGCCTTTTTCCGCCATCGTCACACCAAACAAGCGGTGCATCCGGCTCATTGTCACCGCGTTGTGGGTGACAATGAGATAGCGCGTCTTGGTCGTGCGAACCATGGAGTCGAGCAGATCGCAGAAGCGTTCGACATTGGCATCATCGAGCGGCGCATCGACCTCGTCGAGCACGCAGATCGGCGCGGGGTTGGTCAGGAACAGCGCGAAAATCAGTGCGGTCGCGGTCAGCGCTTGTTCGCCGCCCGATAGCAGCGAGAGCGATTGCAAACGCTTGCCCGGTGGCTGGGCGTAAATCTCAAGGCCCGCTTCCAGTGGATCATCGCTATCGACCAGCGCGAGATGCGCCTGGCCGCCTTGGAACAGGCGCGTGAAGAGCACCCGAAAGTGCCCGTCCACCTCTTCGAATGCCGCGCGCAGGCGCTCACGGCCTTCGCGGTTGAGATTGCCGATGGAAGCGCGAAGGCGCGCGACAGCTTCGGTCAGTTCAGCCTGCTCGCTGGCATTCGCGCCGTGCTCTTCCTCGATCCGGGCGAGTTCTTCGGCAGCGACAAGGTTTACAGGGCCAATCCGCTCGCGGCTGGCGGTGAGGCGGTCCATCTCTTCCGATTCCACCGTCGCCGGCTTCACGTCCGCTTCGTCGAATTCGAAGCGTTCGGCCAGCAGCGGGGGAGGGCACTGGAACCGTTCGCCCGACACACGCGCCATTTCGCTGCGGCGGGCTTCCTCGTTCTCGGCGCGCGCGACCAACGTGGCGCGACCTTCGCGCGCAACGGCGAGCGCTTCCTGCGCTTCTGCAAGTGCGCGTTCGATGGTGCGGCAGGCGTCCTGGCACGCATCCATGACCGATTGCGCTTCTTCAAGTTCCTTGGTCAGGCGCGCGCGAACCTGATCGCCTTGCTCGATTTCGCGCATGAGGGCGGCTGGCTTGGCAGCGATGACTGCGCGCTCTTCCTCGATTTCTTCAAGCCTGCGCCCGGCTTCGGCAACGCGTGAGGCTGCTTCGCCCGAACGCGCTTTCCAGCTCGATTGATCAGCCTGCTGTGCGGCAAGGCGTTCGCGTGAGACTGCAAGGCCCTGATCATGCGCGGCGAGTTCGGCAAGCGCGGCTTGCACACCGGTTTTCGCGGCCTCGTGCCGGGCGCGCGCCGCGTCGAGCGCTGCTCGGCCCGCATCAGGCGGCGGCAAGGCAGCGCGCGCGTCTTGAGCGGCCTTCAATTCGCTGCGAGCGCCGTCCAGTTGCTCGTCGAGATCGCTTGCAGATGCGGCAAGTTCTTCGAGCCGAGCGGCAACGCGTTCCTTTGCTGCTTCCGCAGAATCGAGACGGCGCAGGCTCGCGCGTTCAGTTTCGATAGCGCCTGCGAGCTCGCGTTCCTGCGCGACGAGAGCGGTTTGCAAAGCCGACAATTCTTCGCGAGCCGTTGTCTCGTTCGCCTGTGCGATTTCAGCCGCGCCGCGCAAATCGGGAAGCTGCAATTCGAGCTCGGCCAGTCGGTTCGCAGCTTCGAGCCGCGCAGCCTCAGCTGAACCTTCGCCGCGGGCGATAAAGCCGTCCCAGCGACGCAGATGCCCTCCTGTCGTCACCAGCCATTCGCCGGCACCAAGGGCGCGGCCATCGTCACTGTCGGCCACATGCACCAGCGCGAGGCGGGCGCGCAGTTCCTCGGGGCAATCGCGTACATAATCGAGCAGGCTGTCGGTCACTTGCGACGGCGCGTCGCTGCCGGTCCAGTACCGTCCGTCAGATCCATCGGGAGCTGCGCCAATCGGCGATTTTGCATCGCGGCCCAGCACGGCAGCGATGGCGCGTTCGTAGCCTTTTTCGACCGCTACCTTGTCGAGCGCAGCGGGCAGGCCCTTGCGACCGGCTTCGCGCTTTGCACGCGCATCGCGGTCGCGGGCAAGAGCGGTGTATTCGCGTTCGATCCCGGCGAGTTCGGCGCGCGCCGTGGAGAGTGCGGCCGATGCTTCGTCACGCGCAGTCTGAAGATCGCCCTTGCGCGCCTGTTCTTCTTCAAGCCGGGTGCGCAAGCGGCTGACTTCGGCAGCGGCGTCGTCAGCGGCTTCGCGCGCTTCGGTTACGGCGACCTCCGGGTCTTCACCGCCAGATAGCTCTGCACGCGCTGCCGCAATGCGTTCGCCTTCGCGTTCCAGCCGGGAAAACCGCGTCTGCGCCTGTTCGATCGCGGCCTCGGCAACGCGCCATTCGGCTTCGACACCCGCATGATCGGCGGTGGCCTTGGCAAGGTCGAGTTCGGCGGTTCGGCTGGCGCGCTCGGTCTTTTCCGACTTGTCGGCGAGTGCCGGACGCTCTGCCTCGGCTTCGGTAACGCGTGTGCGCGAGGCTTCGAGTTCGCGCTCAAGCTTCTTCAGCGCTTCGGCAGCGTCGTTGGTGAGGCGGTCCGCTGCCACCCGATCTTCTTCAAGCCGTTCGCGTTGACGCTCAAGGTCGGCAAGCCGCGTTTCGGCTGCTTCCAGCTTTTCCGACAAGGCCGCCATGCGGTGCCCATGCGCGCTGGCATCGTCGCGGCGGTCGGCGAGTTCGTCGCGCGCTTCGGCAAGTTTTGCCGCTGCTTCAGCCTGTTGCTTCTGCGCCTCCGCGGTCAGTCGGTTGGCGTCGGCAACCTTGGCTTCCGACGCTTCGGCAGCCGCGCGTGCCTCCTTTGCGGACGCCGCCGCATCGCGCCAGCGGGCGAAGACGAGCCGCGCTTCGGCATGACTGATCTGTTCGGTGAGCTTGGTGTAGCGTTCGGCCTGCTTCGCCTGGCGCTTCAGGGACGCCATCTGCGAATCGAGACCCGCCATCAGGTCTTCGAGCCGCTCGAGGTTCTTCTCGGTCGAGCGCAGTTTGCTTTCGGCATCCTTGCGCCGCACGTGAAGCCCGGCGATCCCGGCGGCCTCTTCGAGCATCATGCGCCGCTCGGCAGGTTTGGCGGCGATGACCTGCGCGATCTTGCCCTGACTGACCAGTGCCGGGCTGTGCGCGCCTGTCGCGGCGTCTGCGAAGGTAAGCGCGACGTCCTTTGCACGAACATCGCGACCGTTCACGCGATACGCGGAACCGGCGCCTCGTTCGATGCGACGGGTAACGACGAGTTCTTCGTCATGTTCGTCGCTCGCATGTAGGACGACTTCGGCAAAAGCGCGGGCAGGGCGGGTCGACGTGCCTGCGAAGATCACGTCTTCCATCCCGCCAGAGCGCATCGATTTGGGCGAGTTTTCGCCCATGACCCAGCGGATCGCTTCGAGCAGGTTGGACTTGCCGCAGCCATTGGGGCCGACGACCCCGGTCAGGCCCGGTTCGATGCGCAGTTCGGCCGGCTCTACAAAGCTCTTGAAACCAGAGAGTTTGAGCCGGCTGATCTGCATATGCGTGTCTGTTTAGCCCCGCTTATTCCTGCCGCGCACCGGCGCGCTGGATCAGCGGCTCTAGCTCGCCCCAGCCGATCACATCGAGCTTGCGACCGTTCAGGAGGAAGGTCGGCGTCGAGTTGATGCCAAGCTCATTCGCCTGCTCGGACGAATTGTTGGCTATGCTCTCGATCGTGCTGACATCAGAAAGGCAAGCGCGTTGCTGGTCAGCGGAAATCCCGCGTGCCGCGAAGAATTCGACCAGCCCGGCGGCCTGCGCAATGCCGATAAAACGCTGTTCGGGCGGAGCGTTGCCAGCGGCCTGATATGCAGCGTTGTTGCTGTTCACGTTGTTGAAGAAGGCAGGCAACTGTGCCCAGGCCATGTCGGACAGGGTCTGCATGTTCTCATCAGCGCCGCACCGCACCAGGGTCGCGATGGTGAGATCGATCGGGTCGCGAACGAGGTTGCGCTGTTCGAAGCTGACCACGCCGGTTGCGACATATTCCTTGATCGGTTCCTTGGCGGTGGCAGCGAACTGCGCACAGCCGCCGCAGGTATGCGAGGCATATTCGACCAGCTTGATCGGCGCATCGGGATTGCCGAGGATGTATCCGTCTTCCTCGCTGACCGTCACTGTCTCGGTCCAGTTGGTGCCGTCTGGGGCCGCAATCGGCTCGATCGCTTCACTCGAGGCGACATCGCCTTCCTCGCCGCCGCACGCGGCAACAGCAAGCGCGAGCGGCGCTGCGAAAGCAAGCTTGAGAGAAGTGCGGATCGTATTCATGGTCGGACGTATCCTTGGAATCGAAGGGAAAGACTATCGCGGTGGGTTGTAGAGCCCAAGCGCTCCGGGGGAAGGGCTTGTGCAAAAATGTGCTGAAACTGTGAATTAGACGCCTGAATTGATCAATCCTGTGCGTTTCCGGGACGGAAATGTTCGCTCAATACCGGATAAAGCGCGTCCCACGAATGAACCTGCTCCAACAGCTCGCCATCGAGCGCAAAGCTCGGCGTGCCGGGAACGGCGAATTCTTCGCGGTCAGCATCACCATTGCGGATCAGCGCAAGCGCGGCCTCATCATCGGCAAGGCATGCACTGATCTTGACCCGGCTCATGCCGGTATTGGCAAGCATGTCGTCGAAATCGAGCGCCGCCGCCATGTTGGCGCGCGATGCTCTGTCGCCTCTAGCCCAGCTCTGCATTTGCGATTGCGGGGCTCGCTGCGCTTTCGCCATCCAGCTGTCCTGACGGGTGAGGAACATGCGGTGGCGATCCTTCATGCCCGACACATCGCCGCACTGCACCAGCAGCGAGACGGTGAGGTCGATCGCGTTTCGGATCACCGGGCGGATCTCGAGGTTCATGTGGCCGGGCGCAAGCACGGTCAGGTCAAGCGCGCCTTCGCCTTCCTTGGCAAAGGTGGCGCAGTGGCCGCACGTGTAGCTGATGAATTCGATCAGGCTCGCCTCGGCGTTGGGGTTGCCGATGCGAAAACCACGCTCGGTGCGCTCGATCTCGGCATGCCATGCGGCGCGGCGACCATCGCCAACAAAGGCGCTTCCCGGATTGGAAAGTTGGTTGTCCTGCGAAAGCGGCGCCTGCTGCGCTCCAGCGGGAAGGGCAAGCAAGGTGGCGGCTGCCACTCCTGCCAAAATCGATCTTCTCACGTCTCGTCGTCTCTCTTTGTCTTGTCCCCGTCGCCCATACTGCGCGCGAGGCTTTCCAGCACGGTGCGCAGCTCGGGATCGCCGATGTCGCGCAGGCTGTCTCCCAGTTCCATCGGGATCGGCTTGAGCGACGGCGGCGCTTTGGGTTTCTCTTGAGCATTTGGCGGCTTAACCGCGCCTTGCCGAATTTTCGCGCGCGCGACGGCGTTGTAGCCGAAAAAGCGGTTCACCCGCTCGATGATTTCCGGGAGCACCTGCTGGATCAGCGGTGCGTGGGCGGGTGTGACGACAAGCTGCAGGATGCCCTCGGACTTCTCTCCCGGCGGAAAGCGGATCGCTTCGGGTGAGCAGACGCGCGCATGGACCGGCCCGACAATTTCGGGCCAGCGAGTGACGACCGAGCTTTGTACGAAGCCAAAGCGGCGAAAGGCGGTGCGCCCGATTTCGGGCATCAGATCGCCAATAGCCTTGGGGCCGCGCCCGCGTGGTCGCTCATACGGTTTGGCGGCCTTGCGCGGACGTCCCCTGGCGCTGGGCTTCGGTTTGCCCGAATTCGTGGTCTTGTCGCTTCCCATTTCGCTTCCAGCCATGCCATAGGCGCGCCGTGACTGCTAGCGCTTCAGACAAGCTTCTCGACTGGTACGACAAACACGCCCGCGAGCTTCCATGGCGCAATCCGCCCGGAGAGCCTGTGCCGAACGATCCTGCGTGGCCTTATCGCGTGTGGCTGTCCGAGGTGATGCTGCAACAGACCACGGTTGCTGCGGTGAAGCCCTACTTTGCCAAATTCACGACCATCTGGCCGACCGTCTTTGATCTTGCCGGGGCGAGCGATGATGAGGTGATGGCGGCCTGGGCGGGGCTCGGATATTATTCGCGCGCTCGCAATCTCGTTAAATGTGCGCGCGAAGTGGCGTCTCGCGGCGGCTTTCCCTCGACAGAGACGGAACTTCGTGAGCTTCCCGGCCTTGGCGCGTACACCGCAGCGGCGATTGCTGCGATTGCCTTTGGCGAGCGCGCCGTGGTGGTCGATGCCAATGTTGAGCGGGTGGTGGCGCGGCTGTTCGATATCGAGGAGCCTCTGCCGGGCGCGCGCAAGGCGATCCGTCAGCGAGCCGACGAGATTACTCCCGAGCACCGCGCCGGGGACTTCGCGCAGGCGATGATGGACCTCGGCTCTCAAATATGCACCACCAAGTCGCCGCGCTGTCTGCTGTGTCCGCTGTCCGAAGAATGCGAAGGCCGCAAGGCGGGCGAGCCCGAGCGGCTACCGGTCAAACCGCCCAAGAAGGCCAAGCCCGAGCGACGCGGCACCGCCTACTGGATCGAGCGGGAGGGTAAAGTCTGGCTCGTGACGCGCCCCGGCACAGGGATGCTTGGCGGCATGCGCGCGCTGCCCGATGACGGCTGGAGCGCGCGCGAAGACGGTTCAGGCGAGGCCCCGATTGCTGGCGAAGTGCAGGAATTGGGCGCAGTGCGGCACACTTTTACCCATGCTCACCTGACTCTTAGAGTGGTGCGCATTGAGGCGACCACCGCCCCGCCGGGTGATGGCGAATGGTGGCCGATTGGTGAGATTGAAAAGGCAGGCCTGCCGACGCTTTTCGTCAAAGCCGCGCGGTTGGCGCTGGCCAGAAATTAAACGAAGCCGCCACCCAAAGTCAGGCGAACCGCAGCGATCAGGCCCACGATCAGGCAGAAATTACGCCCGCCTGTTCTCGAGGACAGCGCCCCGATCACCACACCAAGCGCAATCAGCGGCAGCGCGAGCCAGTTGGCCCAGCCCAGAAATGGGATCTGCGCGGGGATGACGATAACAAGGCTGATGAGCCCGATGAGGTATGCGAGTATGTTTCCCATGTGTGTTATATGGGTATAGCACCTTGCAGAATCAAGCCTCAAGTAGGCAGCGTCTGTGCACTTGCAATTGACGGTTAAGCCTCGCTCGCTCAAACAGTCGTCAAACGAAACTGACCCACCCGGGAGAAAACCCACAATGGCCTTTCGCACTTTCGAACATCCAAGCCTTTCGCGCCGCTCGCTTTTCCGCGGAGGAGCCTATGCGATGGCAGGTGCCACGCTCGCATCGCTGCCGTTCGGGCGCGCGCTTCTTGCCCATGATGTAAGCGAAAGCTGGCCCAATGTTGCTGCGATGGCGAACAAGTATGTGAGCGAAGGCAAGGTCGCCAACATGTTGCTCACCTTCGGATGGGGGCAGGACGACCACGCTCACACGGTCGGTGGCGGCACGCTGGCGCTAAATGGCAGCACCGAGGTCGACGAAAACTCGCTCTATCGCATCTACTCGATGTCGAAGCCGATTACCGGTATGGCGACGATGATGCTGATCGACGATGGCGCGTTCGAGCTCGACACGCCGCTTTACGACATCATCCCCGCATTCCGCGACACGCAGGTTCTGGTCGATCCCGAAGGTCCGCTCGACAACACCGTCGCGCCCGAGCGTCCGATCACGATCCGCCAGCTGCTCACCCACACCGCAGGCATCGGTTATACGATTACGTCCAAGGGCCCGCTGCTCGACGCTTATGTCGAGAACGGTATTGTCGGCGGACGCGTCAGCCGCTTCCCGATCCCTGGCGTTCCGAACCCAACGCCTGCACCGGGTCTTGAAGTGTGGACCGACAGGCTCGCCAGTCTGCCGCTCGCTTATCAGCCTGCGACCAAGTGGAGCTATTCGAACTCGATCGACCTGCTTGGCCGCGTGATCGAAGTTGCGAGCGGGATGGATTTCGAGGCTTTCCTCAAGACCCGGATGTTCGAACCGCTCGGCATGAACAGCACCTGGATGACGGTGCCCGAAAGCGAGAAGGGCCGCCTCACCGACAATTATGGCATCCTTGGCGAAACGCTCCTGCCGCTCGATCCGGGTGCAAACTCGATCTTCCTCGACGAGCCCAAGGTGCCCGCTGGCGGCGGCGGCCTTGTTTCCTCGCCCAAGGACTATGATCGCTTCCTGCGCATGCTGCTTGGTTACGGCAAGCTTGGCGATGAGCGAATCATGAGCGAGGAAGCCGTGCGCGTCGGCACTTCAGACCTCATCCCCGAAACCGTCGATCTTGCAGGGTCATGGATGGTCGGTCAGGGTCACGGCGCTGGCGGTCGTTCGCTCAATGGCACGTTCGGCTGGGGCGGTGCGGCTGGCACGCTTGCTGCGGTTGATTACAAGCTGGGCCTGCGCACCGGCCTTTACACCCAGTATATGCCCTCAGACGCCTATCCGATCCGCGACGAATATCTCGCCGCGCTTGAGGCGGATGTCGCGGCGATGCATGCGGGTCACGCAAACCACGCCTCGTAATGGCGCTCGCAAACGGACCCATCGCCTTCGCCGGATCGCCTCTCGACCGCGCGGATAATCTTCGCGCGGACCGCGATGCTCTGGCCGGCATGATGAACTGGAAGGCGCGGCTGCTGAAGCTCGACGCGCTGATGCCGGAACTCGACGAAACCGGGCGGCTTGCCTGGGGCACTTTGGCCGACGCTGCTGAGGATGCGGAGCTGGTGTTCCTTGGCCTCGATCGCAGCGATGGCGGCGAGAAACCGTGCTTTGCCGCGGTTCCGCCAGAGGGCGACGCAAGCCCGCGCATGGCGAACCCGCGCCTGTGGTCGCTGATGGCGACGCTCGATCCGGCTGATCTGGCGCTTTACGGCGGGGCGCGCAGCCTGATCGACTGGCACGCTCGCCACCGCTTCTGCGCGAATTGCGGCGCACCCACAAATATCACGAAGGGTGGCTGGCAGAGAAACTGCGACAATTGCGGTTCACAGCATTTCCCGCGCACCGATCCGGTCACGATCATGCTGGCAGAGCATGAAGGCCGTTTGATGCTGGGACGAGGGAAGGGTTGGCCTGAAGGGCGCTTCTCCGCGCTCGCAGGATTTGTCGAACCGGGCGAAACCATTGAAGAGGCTGCCGCGCGCGAGGTGTTCGAGGAATCGGGCGTGCGCGTTCGCGACGTTTCCTACATCGCCAGCCAGCCATGGCCCTTTCCAAGTCAGCTTATGGTAGGATGCCATTCCTATGCGGATGACGATGCGCTCACCATCGACGAGACCGAGATGGCCGAGATTATCTGGTTCACCCGCGAGGAAGTAGCATCGGCTCTCGCAGGCAATGGCCCGTTCCACGCGCCGCCGCCTCACGCAATTGCGCATACGCTGATGAAATGGTGGCTGGAGAAGACCGAATGAGTGCTCCGGAAAAGCTCACGATCGACATCTATTCCGACGTCCTTTGCCCATGGTGCGTGATCGGCTACGGCCAGCTGACCAAGGCATTGGATGAGCTTGAGGGCGAGATCGAGGCGCAGGTGCGCTGGCGGCCGTTCGAACTCAATCCCGACATGCCCAAAGAGGGCGAGGAGCAGGAAGCGCATCTCAGCCGCAAATATGGCCGCTCCGCCGAAGAGGGCGCTGCGGTGCGCGGCAAGATGCGCGAAATCGCTGACAGCGCCGGTGTATCGCTTAGTTACGAAGGCGAGGGCGAGGCGCCGCCAGCGATGATGTGGAACACGCGCGATTGCCACAAGCTGCTGGGCCTCGCGCTTGAGCAGATGGGGCCGGAAGTCCAGACGAGGCTCAAGCTTGCTTTGTTCGAGGCCCATTTCAACCATCGCAAGGATTTGTCCGATCGCGACGTGCTGCTGGGCATCGCGAGCGAAGTCGGTCTCCACCGCGAAGCCTCCAAAGCTGCGCTTGATGACGCCGATCTTGAAGCGCGCGTACTCGCAGAGGAGCGCCAGGCGTGGGATCTCAACATCTCAGGCGTTCCCGCCATGATCGTTGAAGGCAAGTTCATGATACCCGGCGCACAGGCTCCTGATGTCTACGTCAATGCACTGCGCCGCGTGGTCGAGAAGACGCGGGCTTCTGCTGAGTGAGCGAATTCGCTCCCAAGAGCGCGGTCATAACGGGCGGCGCAAGCGGGATCGGGCTGACGCTCGCACAAAGACTGGCGGGACGAGCGCTGGGCGTGATGGTCGCCGATTTGCCCGGGCCTGCCCTCGACCGTGCCGCTGCAATCGACGGTATCACCGCGATGGCCTGCGATGTGAGCGACCTGAAAGCGGTTGAGGCGCTTGCCGACGCGGCTTTCGACACTTTCGAGACCGTCGATCTCGTCTTCAACAATGCCGGTGAAAGAGGGCCTCGAGGCAAGCTGTGGGAAGTCGACCCAGCCCGTGCCCGCGCGCATTTTAACGTCAATTACTGGGGCGTGTGGAACGGCTGCCGCGCTTTCGCTCCGAGGCTGATCGCTCAGGACAATCCGAGCGCAATCTACAACACGGGCAGTGAGAACAGCTGGTTCTGCGCGATCGAGCAATCCGCTGCGTACATAAGCGCGAAACATGCCGTTCTGGGCCTGACCGAAAGCCTGCGCGGTGATCTGCCCGAACACGTCCACGCGGGCCTGATCGTCCCCGGCTGGGTCTTCACCCCGCTCGGGCCCGAACAATTCATGAAGCTCGGCATGAATGTCGAGGACTATGTCGACCGCATCCTGCCGCAAGTCATGCAGCGCCGCCGCTTCGTGGTCAGCCATGGCTATAACGAGGTGCGGATAGGCGAACGCATGAGCGAACTCTCGGCGAGTTTTGCCGAATATGCGCTACCGCCGGAGCAGGATGCGCGCCACGATGTGCGTCTGGTCGTCGAGCAAATCCGTAAAGCTTCACAAGCCGCCGAAAAGCAGTAGGCCTAAACAGCGCCAAAACATCCGCCAATACAAGAAACAGGGGACAGGGGCTCAATGAGCAAGGCAATCAAGAGCTTTACCGTCGTGGCATTTGTCACGATTTTCGCGCTCGCATTCGCGTTTTTCGCAGGCGCAAACAGCGTTCAGGTCTACGACGCGCCCACCATGTACTGGTGCGCGTGGCTGGCGCTGGTGATCAACTGGCTTGCCTTCATCCCCTCCGCTGCGGCGCAATCGGACAAGTTCTACGACAGTTTTGGAGCGATCACCTATCTCAGCGTTACGGCGCTTGCCTGCTACGCTGCCGTCACCACGATGGGCTCTCTCGACACTCGCGGTATTGTCGTGGCCGCGATGGTCGCGATCTGGTGCATCCGGCTCGGCACGTTCCTCTTCATTCGCATCCAGGCGAAGGGCGGCAGCGACAGCCGGTTCGAGAAGATCAAGAAGAACCCGCCGCGCTTCCTTGCAGCTTGGACGCTTCAGGCGCTCTGGGTGATACTGACTGCTTCCGCCGCGCTCGCGATCATCACCAATGAAACGCGCGAGCCGATCGGTATTTTCTTCTGGGTCGGCGCAGCGATCTGGGTCATCGGCATGGCATTTGAGACCATCGCCGACGCACAAAAAAGCGCGTTCAAGTCAAAGGACGAGAACGACGGCGATTTCATCAATGTCGGATTGTGGAGGTGGTCGCGCCACCCCAATTACTTTGGCGAAATCACGCTGTGGACCGGTATCTTCGTGATCGCCATCCCGGTGCTTTCAGGGATGAGCTGGCTGGTCGTGATCTCGCCGATCTTCGTCTACCTGTTGCTGACCCGGATCAGCGGGATCAACCTGCAGGAAGAACAGGCAAAAGAGCGCTGGGGCGACGACCCCGAGTATCAGGAATATCGCCGAAAGACCCCAGTGCTCTTTCCCAAGCCTCCCGCCGCACAAGGTTGATGCGGGCGGGGGCAGGAGTTCGATAGCCTGACTTAGTTTGCTTCGCCCTTCTTGATGGCTTCCATCGTCTTGGGGCCCTTGCGAGCATCATCTTCGGGGTTGTCCGAGCCGACCACCGGTTCGCGATTGTCGGGATCGGTCGCGCGGTTCAGCTCGGCGCGTTTGCCCACGCGCACATTGACCGTCCCATCGGCGCTGCCCTGATGCGACGGGGTGGCTTCCTTGGTGATTTCTTCGATGAGTTCGTTGTCGGGGTGAAGCGATTGACGCTCTGGCATGTTGTTTCTCCTTTACCTCGCTTACCGGGAAGGACCCGCCCGCGTTCCCAAAAAGCGCTCGCAAAATTCGATATTTGCGCAAGGGCCAGCAATCTGTAGTGTCGCATCCGGGATCAAAGAGCGCCGTCACTTCTCGCATTAAGGACCCGACCCAATGACCCGCAATTCCACTTTTCGCCTGATCGCTGCCACCCCGCTCATTGCCTTGCTCGTAGCATGCGGCGGCGAACCGACAGACGCCGAAGCGCCAGAGCCCGCCGGCGATGCGCCAGCCGAAATTGCCGAACGTCAGGACAATTTCGAAGCCATCGGCGACAGCTTCAAGGCGATCCGCGAACAGCTTGAAACCGACGCTCCCGATTTTACGGTGATCGAACCGGCTGCTGCCGACATCAACACAAGGCTCCAGCGCCTGCCAGACCTGTTCCCCGAAGGAACCAGCATGGAAGCGGGCTACGACACCGAAGCGCTTGCCGCGATCTGGGAAGACCCCGACGGCTTCAACGAAGCGATCCAGACCGCTGTCGGATTGAGCGAGGAAATGATGGCGGCTGCGGCAACCGGCGATCCCGAGGCCGTCGGCGCGCAGGTCGGCAATCTCGGCAAGAATGGCTGCAAGAACTGCCACGATAGCTTCCGCAAGGACGACGACTGATCCAGCGCGAGGTCGCATAGCGCATGGCCGAACCCACTCAGCCCGTTCGCATTTGGGACTTGCCGGTCAGGCTCACCCACTGGTCGCTGGCCGTGCTGGTCCCGGCCATGTGGGTGACAGCCGACAATTCCGAATGGGGCTGGCATATAAGGCTTGGCCATGTGCTGCTCGCGGTGCTGCTGTTCCGC
Organism: Erythrobacter sp. S158; assembly: GCF_057364915.1. NCBI lineage: Bacteria > Pseudomonadati > Pseudomonadota > Alphaproteobacteria > Sphingomonadales > Erythrobacteraceae > Erythrobacter > Erythrobacter sp. S158. The sequence continues at coordinate 806,286 of NZ_CP200279.1, forward strand.
ATATTCTGGGGCTTTGTCGGCACGGATACGGCGCGGTTTGGCAATTTTGTGAAGGGGCCGGGGAAAGTGCTCGCCTACCTTCGCGGCGGGTATGACGAGAAGGCGAACAAGGGGCACAGCCCGCTGGCCGCTCTCGCAGTGCTCGGCCTTCTTGGCTTCACTCTGGCGCAAGTCGCAATGGGGCTGTTCGCAGGCGATCCATTCGATGGAGCGACTGGTCCACTGAACCCTCTGGTCGGAGTTGGCACCGCCGACACGCTAACCGATACGCATGAATGGTTCTGGTGGGTCGTTGTCGGAATGATCGGCCTGCACATTACCGCAATCGGCATTTACGGCGCAGTTCGCGCGGAAAATCTGATCGGCGCGATGATCGGTGGCAAGGGCGAAAAAAAGCTCGTTGTGGCCGACAACTCGCCGACCCCTTGGGGCAGGGCACTAGGCGCCTTCGCGGTTGCGGCTGGGATCGCGCTGTGGATCTACCTTGGCGCCCCGCCTTTGACTTAGATGCCGCTGACCTAAACCAGTCCCAACTTCTCCAGCTTCGCCGCAAGTTTGCCGGGTAGCGCGTCGCCGATGTCTTCACCCGGAGCAAGGTCGCGAGGGGGCTCTCCCTTGAGATAGCGCCAGCCCTGATGGGCGCGCTTGGGACGCGGGGAGACCCGGACCAGTTCGGGCTTCAGCTCGATTAGCCAGCGCCCGCTATCGGTCTGCGAAAAGCCAAGAATTTCGGAGCGAGCGACGATGCTGTGCTGGTGGATCCAGTACAGCGAGCCGCCGATGCATTCCTCCCATTTTGTCGGACGATACTTGGTTGTCAGGTGCGGGCTGCGGCGTCCTGCATACCAGCTTTCGATATCGCCATAGCTCTGCGCGCCGAACGCGATCTTGGTCAGGTGGAGAGGCATGTGTATTCATATGGCGGGTCAGGAGCGGTTTTTGAACCGGCCGAGAGAGGAAAACAGGGGGAATTTCGATGGTAAACGGTGCGAAAAATGCACTCGTGGCTGGCGTGCTGGTGGCGCTTGCCGCGTGTTCAGGACAGGCGGGCGAACAGGCGGATCAAGCCGACCTCACACCCGGCGAGCCCCATCCCGAATACGGCATGGCGAGCACCATCACCGAAGCGATGACCGCGAACGCCGCCGGTCTCGTGACAGAAGGCAAGGTCTATCCGCTTGGCGTAGTCACCGGACCGGACAGCGTGCCGTATCCGGGGCGCAGCTTCTTGATCGAGACCTTCGCCGCCGGCGACGCGATGGGCGCGAACCGCATCACGGGGCACGATGATCGCCTCGTGACGCATGTCGGGATCGGCAGCCAGATCGACGGACTTGGCCATATCGGGCGCGACGGAGTGCATTATGGCGGTGTGCGCGCCGAGGAATTCCTGACGCCCAACGGCCTCACCAAGTTCGGTACCGACCAGATCCCGCCCATCGCGACGCGCGGCGTACTGATCGACATGGCGAAGCATTTCGGCACCGACCGACTGGAACCGATGGCGAGCTTTGGCGGCGAGGACATCGCTGCCGCAGCCGAGGCGCAAGGGGTCGATATCAGAGCAGGGGACGTGGTGCTCCTTCATTCCGGATGGCTCTCGATGGCAGAGGAAGACCCGGAAGCTTTCATCGCCCAGCAACCCGGCATCAATGCCGATGGCGCGGAATACCTCGCTGGCCTCGGCGTTGTGGCAGTCGGTGCGGACAGCGCTGCGTTGGAGACAATGAGTTTCGAGGACGGGATCGTCTTTCCAGTCCACGCGGCCCTACTTGTCGATCACGGCATCTACATTCTGGAAACGATGAACACAGGGCCGCTTGCGGCGGACGAGACTTACGAGTTCTTCTTCGTGCTGGGGCAGCCGCGTTTTGCCGGATCGGTGCAGGCGGTGATCAATCCGCTGGCGATCAAGTAGAGCGCGCTAGAGCGGTGCAAGGCCAGCCGCGACCGCAAGGCCGAGGAAGGCGAAGAAGCCCATCGAATCGGTGATCATCGTGACGAACACGCTGGAGGCGACCGCAGGGTCCTGGCCCATGCGCTCGAACGCAACGGGGACCAGCACACCTGCAAGGCCCGAGACCGCAATGTTGATGACCATAGCAAGGGCGATGACCACGCCCATCTGCCAGCCGAACAAGATGCCAGCGGCGATCCCGATCAGCACTGCAACCGTGAAGCCATTGAGGATCGCCACGCGCAATTCGCGCCACACGATCTTCCACGTGTTCGCTCGCGTCAGCTGATTGGTCGCAATTGCGCGAACCGCGACTGCCATGGTCTGCGTGCCCGCATTGCCGCCAATGCTAGCCACGATTGGCATCAAGACGGCTAGCGCCACGAGTTGCTCGATCGCGGCGCCAAAGAACGCGATGATCGCGGAAGCCACCACAGCCGTCCCAAGGTTCGCGACCAGCCAGCGCACGCGGCTGGAATAGGCCTCACGGATCGGCTCGTTGATGTCGCCATCGCCCGCACCTGAGAGAAGCAGCGCATCCTCGCCCGCCTCCTCGGAGATAATGTGAACAATGTCGTCGACCGTCATCTGACCGACCAGCCGCCCGCTCTCGTCCACCACCGCAGCAGAAATCAGCGCATATTTCTGGAACATCAGCGCGACTTCTTCCTGATCGGTATCGACCGGGATCAGGGTCTGGTCGCGCTTCATCACGTCGGTAAGCTTGATGTTGCGCGGGGTCGTCAAAATCCAGTTGAGCGCGCAGGTGCCGACCGGATGGAAGGCGGCATCGACCACGAAAACCTCGAAGAAATCGTGCGTGAGGTCGCCTTCCTCGCGAAGGTAATCGATAAGATCGCCCACGGTCAGGTGCTCGGGAACCGCCATCACGGTGCGGTTCATCAGACGTCCGGCGGTCTCCTCGGGATAGGCCAGCGCGGAATTGACCGCAGCCTGCGTCTCAGGCTCCAGCTCGGCGATAATCGCCTTCTGGTCGTCCTCGTCGAGGTCTTCGAGCAGCTGGACCGCATCGTCGGTCTCCAGCTGTTCGGTAATCGCGGCGACGTCCTGAGGCTCGAGCGCCTCCATCATCAGTTCGCGGACGTGATCGTTCAGTTCCGCGATCACTTCCGCGCTCATCAGGTCAGTGATCGAAGCGGCGAGAATCGCGCGATCGTCGCGGTCGAACAGTTCGAGCAAGTCGGCGATGTCAGCAGGGTGGAGCGGCTCGACAAGGTCATAGACCGCGCCCGTATCGCCCGCCTCGAGCGCTTCCTCGACCTCGCGCACATATTCCGGTTTCAGCCGGTTTTCCTCGTCGTGCCGCTCATCGTCGATGCGGTCGTCAGGACGCACTTCTTCCTCTTCCGCCTCGGCGGTCAGCACTTCATCATCAAGGGCTGCGGGATCGACCATGGGAGCGGGTTTAGATGCGGCCCCTCGAAAAGCAACCGCTTACCCGCACGGGTGACATGGCGAACCAAAACCGTTAGGCGCACGGGCAAATCAATCAGGAGATTCTGACAAATGGCCGAAAAGCTCACTTTCACGCTCGACACCGGCGACGGCGAAGCAAAAGACGTTGTCATCAAGCTGCGCCCGGACCTCGCACCCGGCCACGTCGAGCGCATCACCACGCTCGCCGGCGAAGGCTTTTATGACGGAGTCGTCTTCCACCGCGTGATCCCGGGCTTCATGGCTCAGGGCGGCGATCCGACCGGCACCGGCATGGGCGGCAGCGACAAGCCTGACCTCAAGGCCGAGTTCAACAGCGAGCCGCACACGCGCGGCACCTGCTCGATGGCCCGTACGCAGGTCCCCGACAGCGCCAACTCGCAGTTCTTCATCTGCTTCGACGATGCCGAATTCCTCGACGGCCAGTACACCGTCTGGGGCCAGGTCGAAGAGGGCATGGAACACATCGATGCTCTGCCCAAGGGCGAGCCGCCCGCACAGCCGGGCAAGATCGTGAAGGCGACTGTCGCCTAAACTGATGGGAGTAAAAAGGTGACGCTGCGCCGGGTCGCACTTGCGATTTGCCTGTTGGCAGTTTCGGCCTGCGCCACCTTTCCCGACATTTCGCAATCGCGGTCACCATGCCGGACTGAGCCTGGTGGCTGGTGCGGCTTTATGCGTGCCGCCGCCGTGCAGGCTTATCCTTTCGCGGTTGCCTCGACACAGGCCTATGTCGGTGATGACGACATATACGCCTATCCGCTCCCCACACTTGAGCGGCTGGAGCGTTTGCCGATTGCCGAAGAGGACCGTGAACGCGGCTTCGGTTACCAGATCTTCGAACAGTTCGAGACCGGTTCTGAAGGCGATCCTGCCAGAAAGCCTGTTGCGCGCATTCTGGCTTTTCGCGGGACCGATTTCGACGGCTTCACCGATATCTTCTACGGCACATTGCGCCGCGATCAGATCGACATTGCTGTCAGCACTTTCGAGGCGGAGATGGCGCGCTTTGACGACGACTTGCCATGGATCGTTGCGGGCCACTCGCTGGGAGGGGCGCTCGCGACCGAGGTCTCGATCCGCTATCCGGAAGTGAAAGCTTACATGTTCAACACCTCGCCATTCTATCGCGGCGAGGCGATGACCAACGACGTGCAGCGCACGGTATTCAACGAGCGAGGTGAAGTCCTGCGCAGGTTCGCTCGTTTCGACGATGCGCCGGCCGCTGACGTGTACACGCTCAACTGCGGACCGCGGAACGGTCAGTTCACAAAACACAGCATTCGCCTGCTGTCCGATTGTCTTGTTTGGATCGCAGCATACTCCAACAGCGACGCGCTCAAGATCGTGCGCGCACAAGGCATCCGAAAGCCGATGGTTGAATGCCAGCGCGATAACGACGACCATCCGGGTACGGGCTGGCAAGAGGTCGAACCCTGCGTTCATTCCGGTCGCAAACCGAAGGATGAAGCTGACAATTGAAGTGGCGCGAAGTTGCGGGTAAAGCGCCGCCAATCATGAAACCGCAAACTCCTCCCAAGACCTACCGGGTCAAGTCCTTCGGCTGTCAGATGAACGTCTATGATGGCGAGCGTATGGGCGAGCTGTTGGCCGAAAAAGGCATCACGCCTGCGCCCGAGGGTGAGGACGCTGACCTGGTGGTGCTGAACACCTGTCATATCCGCGAGAAGGCGGCGGAGAAGATTTACTCCGACATTGGCCGTCTGACCAAAGGCAAGACGCAGGAGAAGGCGCCGATGATCGCGGTCGCAGGCTGCGTTGCGCAGGCCGAAGGCGAGGAGATCATGGCGCGCGCTCCGGCGGTGAGCATGGTCGTCGGTCCGCAGGCCTATCACCGCCTTCCCGACATGCTGGACAAGGCGGTTGCGGGTGAGCGCGCGACCGACACTGACATGCCCGCGATTGCGAAGTTCGATAGCCTGCCCAAGCGCAAGCGTCGTTCGCCCACCGCTTTCCTGACTGTGCAGGAAGGGTGCGACAAGTTCTGCACCTATTGCGTTGTACCTTATACGCGCGGCGCTGAAATATCGCGCCCCTACAGTGATTTGATCGACGAAGCTCGCAAGCTGATTGAAGCAGGCGCGCGCGAAATCACGCTACTGGGCCAGAACGTCAACGCATGGTCCGGTGAGGACGAGAAGGGTCGCAGTGTCGGTCTCGGCCAGCTGATCCACGCGCTTGCCGAACTCGATGGGCTTGAGCGCATTCGTTACACGACCAGCCATCCCAACGATATGGACGACGCACTGATCGAGGCGCACGGCACTTGCGACAAGCTGATGCCGTATCTCCACTTGCCGGTGCAGTCGGGCAATGACCGCGTGCTTAAGGCGATGAACCGTTCGCACACCGCCGAAAGCTATCTCAAGCTCCTCGAACGCTTTCGCACAGTGCGCCCGGATATCGCGCTCTCAGGCGACTTCATCGTCGGCTTTCCCGGCGAGACCGAGGCGGAGTTTGAAGACACGCTCAAGCTGGTCGACGAAGTGCGGTATTCGCAGGCGTTCAGCTTCAAATACTCGCCGCGCCCCGGCACCCCTGCTGCGACGATGGATAACCAGATCGCAAAAGAGATCATGGACGACCGCCTCCAGCGCTTGCAAGCTCGCCTCAACCGCGACCAGCTTGCCTTCAACGAGGGGCTTGTCGGCAAGACCTGCACGGTCCTCGTCGAGCGTAAGGGCAAGCACCCGGGGCAATGGCTCGGCAAGTCGCCATGGCTCACCAGCGTCTGGTTCGAAGGCGATGCGCAGATAGGCGATCTGGTCGAGGCAACCCTCGTTGAAGCCGGACCAAACTCGATCGAGGGCCTCCTGAGCGCCTGATCACGCAGCTCATTGCACCTGTGTGACGCCATGTCGGCAGCGTGACTTTCCCCAACCTTGGATGCGGGCTGTGCTTGCTTTGCCTCGCAACGCGCTTACCTTTCCGACTCGGAAACACTCGCACAGGAGATGAGCGTAGCTACCCATGGGCCGCAGACCGACCAGCGCAATCGATCCTTCGGTTATCCCCGAAGCCATCAATCCCAAAACACGCGCAGATGCGCCAATCGGCCACGGGCAAGCGCGGGCTGAACTGTCCTTCGAGAACCAGTCGCTGCTTGGCCCGCTGTTTGGCGAGTTCGATGCAAACCTGGTGCAGGTCGAAAACCGGCTTGGCGTCTATATCCACGCTCGCGGCGACCAGATCTTGATCGAGGGGCCCGAAGACGCGGTTGGGCGGGCCCGCGATACGCTCACCACCATGTATGACAGGCTGGCGCTGGGGCAGGACCTCGACAGCGGCGCGATTGAATCGCTCATTGCCATGTCGAACGAGCCGACGCTTGAAGGGATCATCTCCGGCGACAAGGAAGAGCCGCCGATCATGATCCGCACGCGGCGCAAGACCATCGTACCGCGCTCGGCAACGCAGATCACATATATGCGTAGCCTCGTGCGCGACGACATCATCTTCGCGCTTGGGCCTGCAGGGACGGGTAAGACCTATCTCGCGGTGGCGCAGGCGGTGGCCCAGCTCATGTCGGGAAGCGTCCAGCGCCTGATCCTCTCTCGTCCGGCGGTGGAGGCAGGGGAAAAGCTCGGCTTTCTGCCCGGCGACATGAAGGACAAGGTCGATCCCTATCTGCGCCCGCTTTACGATGCGCTTTACGATTGCATGCCGCCCGAACAGGTCGAGCGGCGGATCGCATCCGGCGAGATCGAGATTGCACCGATTGCCTTCATGCGCGGGCGCACGCTCGCCGATGCTTTCGTGATCCTCGACGAGGCGCAAAACACCACGCGTGAGCAGATGAAGATGTTCCTCACCCGCTTTGGCCAGAATAGCCGGATGGTGATCTGCGGCGATCCGCGCCAGGTCGACATTCCCGGCGGCGACCGGATGAGCGGGCTGGCCGATGCGGTCGACAAGCTTGAAGGGGTCGACGGCTTTGGCACAATCCGCTTCACAGCCGCCGACGTCGTGCGCCACCCAATCGTGGGCCGCATAGTCGAGGCGTATGAAGGGCCTGATGCCTAGCCGAGCAAGGCCGGTCCAACCAGGCCAAGCCAGGCGAAAATCCCCGCAACCGTGCCTGCTATCAATGCGCCCCACGCCAGCCATCGCCGCTTATCCGGCATCGCCCGGTGCACTGTGCGCCAGACCCAGATCAGGAAAATCAGTTCGCCAACCAGCAGGGGCCAAAGTGGCAGAGCAATGGCGGTCATAACGGTATGCTCGTCGAAGGATGGCGAGGGTGGCGGTAGTCCGGACAGGGCGCGGTAGGCGAGGACGCCCAGAAACCCGACCGAGAAGATGAAGCGCGCGGGCGCCGTGATGGCGAGCGCCAATCCAAAGGCGCGAAATCGCCCGATCAAGGCGATACCGATCAAGGTGAGCACGACGCTCACAATTGGCCCCATGCCGGTTTGCACCACGCGCTGCAGCGGCGGATAGTCGGTAGCGGGCGTGTTCGAGATCACGCTCGATGCGGTCATGCGGACATCCTCCCCATAGGCGAGGCCTGCAAGGAAGTGCCCTGCTTCGTGCAGGAAAATCACGGGACCGGCCAGAACCAGTGCCCAGAAGAAAAGCAGCGCGGCAAATTTGCCTGCCGCGCTGCTTGTCCAATGGATTGTTGAGGTCATCATGCGAAGCGATCTGTGTCTCTATTCGCTCACCTTTTCAATCGCTTCGAGCAATTCCGGTACTTCGGAGACCGCGATTTGCCAGACTTGCAGCAGACCCGCTTCGCCGCCGTTGACGGGGCGGTCCGAGGTGAAGACGAGGGTTTTGCCATCAGGCGTGATCCGCCCGGCGAATTCGGAGAACCGCGTGTTTACGCTTCTACCAAGCGGACGCGGTGTGCTCCATGTCCCGTTTTCAAGTGTCGAGACATGCAGGTTTGCAGGATCGCTGCTGCCGCGTGCGGTGGTGGTGAGCAGCATGAGGCGGCCATCTGCAGAAACCCACGAACCATCATTCTCGCCATCATTGTTAATCGGCGCTGGCAGGATCTCGGGACGCTCGAAACCGCCTGACCCATTGCTTCTGGCGACATAGATATCGCGCAGGCCCGCCCCGTCGAGGCGTTCCGACCAGAAATAAAGGTCGCCATCGAGAGTAAGAACCGGAGCGGTTTCGTTGTTGACGAAGCGCGTCTTGCGAATTCCCCCGCCGCGAATTCGGTTGATATCAGGATCGTCGATCGCCTGGGGGACAGCGTCGGTGTCGGTCAGGTCGAGGCGGAAAAGGTCAAAGTCTTCATAGACATCCTCGCCCTCATGCCGTTCACGCTCTGGGGCCCATGAGAAGTAAAGCGTGCGGCCATCGGGAGAGACGCTGGGCCAATCGACGCGGGCGCGTTGGGGGAGGGTGACTTCTTGCGGGCGGCTCCAACCGAAAGGCGTGCGCGTTGATCGCATCAGCAATTGAGGACAGTTCCAGATCCGTTCGCAATCAGCCTGCGCGAAGTAGATCGTATTTCCATCAGGCGCGAAGGCGGGTGAAAGCGTTATGCGCCCACTTTGTTGCAGGTCCTCAGGTGCAAAGAGGCTAGCACCTGACGAAGCGGCCGGGGACGCGGGGGCATGCGCGGCAGGCTCGGCAAGGCCAAGCGATATGAGGAGACCGGACAACAGAGAGGTGAGGAAGTTCATGGGATCATAATCCTTGGCTTGTGTCTTCTGATCCCGGCACTGAGTTCTATCAGGCGCTTAAACGTTAATGTGATCGAAAAAGGGCGTAGGATGATTGCATTCGATCATATATAACCTTTCGATGACCGAATTAGCTCAAGCTGTCCTCGACGCGGCGGATCGACGTATCTTGAGAGAGATACAACGCGATATTCGCCGCTCTCCTCAAACCATCGCCGATGCGGCAGGTCTTTCGGTCTCTAGCTACCGCAGAAGGCTAAAGCGCCTGCGCGAGGCCGGGGTGATCGAACGCGAGGTGGCGCTGGTCAATCCGGGACAGCTCGGCATCGACATCATTGTCATGGTCAGCCTGGTCGATGAACGTGGGCCTGAATATGATCGCCTCAAGCGCCTCTACCGCGCCTCTCCGCAAATTTCGCAGTGCTACAGCGTGACTGGCGACGCCGACCTCATCCTGCATGTACACATGCCAGACATGGCCAGTTTCGAGAGCTGGATACAGGCCAACATCATCGAAGATCCGGCGGTCAAGCGATGCACCAGCCATGTCGTCTATTCGCGGGTGAAGTTCGATACGACGGTCCCGCTTTGACGAGTTTCCCGGCGTCTTCCGCTATGGTTGTCACCGCGCATCAGGAAGGCCCATCCGGGCTTAAACTTTGACTCTCTCGAAGAAACACGGCTAGAACGCCGTTAGTTAACACCGACTCACCATCGTGCAATGTGGTGTGTCGGCGACCAAGCGGGCGTAGACCTGCTGGTGGACAAGGCGCTTTGGGCCGCGCTTGTTTGTCTGGCCGTTTGGCCACCCGGGGGGAAATATCCAATGAAGAAATTGTTGTGGGCTGGCGCCTCGTGCATGGCGCTCACTTTGTCGACGGCTGCGTTCGCGCAGAACAATTCCAGCACCATCACGCAGACCGGCAGCGATGACGACGCTGATGTCACGCAGACCGGTGCAACCAATGTCTCCGAGGTCGAGCAAGACGGCACCGCGGTAAGCGTCGATGGCATCGCCAGTGAAGCGATCATTCTTCAGGAAGGAGCGGGCGGCTTCTCCCGCGTGGTCCAGACCGGCGACAATATCGCTGATGTCAACCAGACCGGTACCAGCGATGGTATGCAATCGGTTGTCACTCAATCCAACCTCGCAGGCGGCGACAGCAACACCGCTACAATCATTCAGCGCGGCGCGGGCCTCGGCGAGGGCTCTGCAACCGGTTCTTTCGTCACGCAAACGGGCACGCGCGGCGTTGCCTTTGTCGATCAAGGCGAATTCACCACCGATGCAGTGAGCACGATCTCGCAGAGCGGTAACACCTCGGGCAGCCAGCGCGCAGAGGTATTCCAGATCAGCGGCGCTGCCGATTCCAGCATCACCCAGCAGGACGCCGCGATGAAAGCCGAGGTCTTTCAGGATGGATCGAGCACCTCGACCATTCTGCAAACCGGCCGCTTCCATACCGCCGGCGTTCGTCAGGAGGGGGACGGCAACACCTCCAGCGTTGTGCAGACGGGTATAAATGGACAGGTCGGCGATCCCGACGATCCTGACTCCGCTCCGCTCGGAACCGCCGATGCGCTCATCGGCGTCTTCCAGGTCGGAAACGACAACGTTTCGCAGATCACCCAGAATGGCGAAAACCAGAACGCCGATGTGCGCCAGTTCGCCAACAGCAACTTCTCGCGCATTTCCCAAGGCGTCCAGACAGGCGGTTCGGCCGACATCACTCAGACCAGTGACGACAACCATTCCGAAGTGGATCAAACTGGCTCATCGACGGTCTTCGTCACGCAAAGCGGCGCTCCAAACCCGTTTGGACCACGCTCATGGGATGGGACAGCCACGAATGCAAATTCGGGCACAGCGTATGACAACAACGTCTCGCTCGTGACGCAGTCTGGCCTCGATGCAGAAATCATTGTTTCGCAGAATGGCCAGATCAACCGCTCGAACGTTGTCCAGTCATCAAGCGACAGCATCGCCAACCGCGCGATTGTCGAGGTTTCGCAAACAGGTGTCTTCAACAGCTCGTTCGTCAACCAGTCGGGCGATGGCTCTTCGGCTGATGTCGTGCAAGGTGGTGGGCACGCGCGCAACGTATCGGGCGTGATCCAGTCTGCGACGGACTCGACCATCGAAGTCACGCAGACCGGAGAGAACTTGGCGCCGCCAGCAAATTCGCCGACGAATGAAAGCTTTGCCTCGCAGAGCGGTACGCTACAGACCGCGACGATCATTCAGGATGGTGATGAGCACCTGTCGAACCTTACTCAGTCGGGGGAAGGCAACGAGGCGCTTGTTACGCAGCTGGGCACGGTCAACACTTCGACCGTCACTCAGTCAAATCTCAACAACTTTGCCGATGTCGACCAGTTCGCCAATGCGACCAACAGTCGCTCGACCGTGACCCAGTCGGGTGAGGGCAGCCGCGCTTTCGTTGAACAGGGCGGCGATAACCAGACTGCGATGATCACGCAGGATGTGCCAACGACGCTTCAGTTCGGCACCATCCCTACATTCGCAGGCGCGCTGGTACGTCAGGAAGGCGCTGACAACAGCGGTACGATCGATCAAAGCGGCGATCTGGGGGGCGTCAGATTTGGCAGCTCGGCCAATCCCGGCCTGTTCCCGGCAGATCATTCTCAACTTGGTGAAATAGACCAAGACGGCGTCGGTAACACGGGGACCATCACGCAGACCGGCCTCAGCAACGCGGCTCGGGCCATTCAGAACGGCGACCGCAACCGTGCGACTTACATGCAATCCGGAACTAACACGGCTGGCCGCTCGGTCACGACCGGTGACGACAATGTCATCACGGTGGATCAGTCGGGCGTTTACGCTGGCATTTCCGATGCGAACATCACACAATTAGGCAATACCAACACCGCGATTGTGACACAGGATGGCGGAGGTCTCATCGCTGCCTTTGGACGTCCGCTGTCGCTTATCAATCAGAACGGCAACAACAACACCTCGACAACGACCCAGTCGGGCAATGATGACCTCGCATTCGTTGACCAGATCGGCGAGCGCAACCGTTCGACCATCACGCAAAATGCCGGCAGCAACCGGAACATTGCGGATGTCGATCAGAACGCCTCGGACGGCATTTCGACCATCACGCAGACGGGTGACGACAACTTTGCGCAGCTGATCCAAGGCGGTACGTTCAACGAATCTGTCATCACGCAGGACGGCACCTTGAACAGCGCTGTTGTAACGCAGGGCGGCATGATGGACTATTCGGGCGTTATGCAGACCGGGACCAGCAACGTTGCGACGGTCAATCAGAGCGTTCCCTGATAACACTCATGCATTACGTTTCGAACACGTTTCGAACACGTTTCGGGCCGCGATCGGGGGAATCGCGGCCCGTTCTTGTTTGGGGCTCGGCGTTAAACCCTTCGCCAAGGCGCGCAGCGAAACGGACCGCTTTCCTACGCAGCCATTTTCGCGCTAGGGCGCGGGGAATGATTTCGCATTTTCTTACCCTCGCATGCGGACTTAAGGTCGAGCACGTACAGCGCACCGTTTTTGTGCCTGGACCGTGTAACATGCGGTCCACTTCTCGGATAAGTCACTGGAATTACGAGGTTTCGTGTGGAGCTTGAAATCGACCTCGAAGACTGGCCACCCATAGACAATGGCGGCGAGTGGGAGGCGCTCGCACAGCGCGCTGCAGACGCCGCCGCAGGTGCCGAACCAGCGCTTGCCAGCGATCGCCTCTCGGTCAGCATCCTGTTCACCAGCGATGGTGAGGTGCACACGCTCAACCGCGAATGGCGTGATCGCGACAAGCCTACGAATGTGCTCAGCTTCCCGATGATGGAGCGCGCAGAGCTGCTTGAATTGGGCGCAGAGGGACCACCGGCAATGCTGGGCGATATCGCGCTCGCTTACGAGACTTGCGCACGCGAGGCAGCGGAGAAGGGCATACCGCTTGATCATCACGCAGCGCACCTGATCGTCCACGGATTGCTCCACCTTGCAGGCCATGACCACGTGCATTGCGACGAAGAAGCGCAGGTGATGGAGAATCTGGAGCGCTCGGCACTTGCAAATATGGGGATTGCAGACCCATATAACGACACTGACTGACACCAGGAGTAATCAGCAAAGGGCCATGCCCGATTCCAGTAGTCCTACCGCGGGAGACGCGGAGAGTAGCAGCGGGCTTTGGCCCCTCCTCAAGAAGATGGTCGGCGGCGGCGACGGCGACCGCTCGCTTCGCGCGCAACTCGAAGAGAAGATCGACGAGCACGAAGGCGAAAACGACGACGAAACGCACGACGAGAATGGCAGCGGCAACGGCGATCTGTCGCCGGTCGAGCGGCAGATGCTGCGCAACCTGCTGCACTTCTCAGAACACGACGCGGATGACGTAGCGGTTCCGCGCGGAGAGATCGTCGCGGTCGATGCGTCGATCAGCTGGGATGATCTGGTTGCGCAATTCTCGCAGCACGGCCATTCGCGCATGCCGGTCTATCGCGAGACGCTCGACGACGTGATCGGGATGATTCACATCAAGGACGTCTTCACCTACCTCGCCAAGGGCAAAACGGGCCCACGCGACTGGACGGTGCTGATGCGTCAGCCGCTCTATGTGCCGCAGGCTCGCGGCGCTCTGGATGTGCTCGCCGACATGCGCGCGCGCCGCGTGCACCTTGCGATTGTGCTCGACGAGTTCAGCGGCACGGACGGCCTCATCACGATCGAAGACCTCGTTGAGGAAATCGTCGGCGAGATCGAGGACGAACACGACGAGACGCCCGAGGCTCTGATCGTGCCGATCGGCGAAGGCATGTGGGATTGCGACGCCCGCGCCGAGCTTGAGGACGTTGCCGAACTGGTCGACCCGCGCCTTGCAGAGGTGTCTGAGGCGGTCGACACGCTGGGCGGTCTTGCCTTTGTGCTGGCTGAACAGGTCCCACCGGTGGGAACGATGCTCGACCATTCGAGCGGCTGGAAGATCGAGGTGACGGCGGGCGATGAAACCCACGTCAAACGCCTGCGCCTCCATGCACCTCAACCCGAAGGCGACTTGCAAGAGGTGCAATAATCGCACGCACAGGGCGATTTTCGCACTCAGGCTTCGATTTTCTGCATCCAATACGGCATTGAAACGTATCTACCTGAAAACAGGAGCCACTCGATATGCCATCACGCCGCCTGCCCCCCTTGCGAGCTCTCGAAGCCTTCATGCGCACGGTGCGTCTGGGATCGGCGCGCGCGGCAGCGGAAGAGATTGGCCTGAGCCCGTCAGCCCTGTCGCGCCGGATCACGAACCTCGAGGAGTTTGTCGGCAAGAAGCTCTTCACAAGGGCGCGCCAGTCGATGCAACTGACCGATGAAGGTCAGGCGTTCTACGAGGCGGTGAACCCGCACCTCGAATCGCTCACCCGCGCGGTTGAAAGCCAGTCGGACAATATCTCCGTTCTGCGTCTGCGGCTCGGTGTGCTGCCGATGTTCGGAAGCCAGCGTCTGTTCCCGCGGCTCGGCGAATTGCGCAAGCGGCATCCGCTGCTGCATATCGACATCGATACCGCCCCGCATCTCGAGGACCGGGTGGGCGATACGCTCGACGCAGCGATCATCCTCTCACGAGGGCCTGCGAGCGGCCTTCACGCGGTGCGGCTGGATCACAACCTCGTCCACGCGATCTGCTCGAACGAGCTCGCCGCTGCGATGGGCGACAACGTCACTCAGTCGAACATGGAAAAGCAGACCTTCCTCATCCACAACGAATTGCCTGAGAGCTTCGTTGCCTGGAGGAAGGCCAACGATCTTGAAGAGGTCGAGCCCGCCGCGATCGATCACTACGATTTAGGCGCGCTGATGCTTGAGGCAGCAGCGCAGGGTCTGGGCATCGCGATCATGCATGACGACCACCTCCGGCGCGCAGCGGACAGCCGCCTGACCAACCTCAACGGTCCGGACGTGCAGAGCCCGTACAGCTACTGGTTCGTGTGCAAGCCCACCGCGCTTGAGACACGTCCCGTTCGCCTGTTCCACGATTGGTTGGTGCGCGCAGGCCTTTAGGTCCGACTACGCGGCGGTCTCATCGGGGACCGGATCGTCCTTGACCGCCGAATAGCGCACAGGCGGCACGTCATGCGCGAAATCACGCAGCGGCTTTCCCAGCGCCTCCAGCAGAGCTTCCTCGATCCGGCGCCGCGCTTCCACGCTGATGGCCTTGCGCCCAACATAGTCTGCCGGGCTGAAGGGTTCGAGGAACACGATGCGCAGATCGAACGTACCTTTACGCGCAAGCACCCGCTTGGCATTGTTGAGCCCGCCTTCTTCACCGATCCATCCGATCCATTCCGCGACGGGGCCGTAATCGAGCAGGACTGGCTGCACCAGGACGCCGGGCGGGGGCGGTTCGAGGACTGAGAGCATGCTGGTCTTGAAGGGCAGGAGAGATTGCCCGTCGGTTGTCGTTCCTTCCGGAAAGACGGTGACAGACCAGTTGTCGGCGAGCGCTTCCTTGAGGGCATTGATCTGCTGCGCGACGCCCATGCGGTGCTCACGCTTCACATAGACGGTGCGGTTCATGTCGGCGAGCCAGCCCACGAGAGGTGCTTTTGCAAGCTCTGCCTTGGCGACGAACGCCGTGCCACACGCGCCCGACAGACTGAGGATATCGATCCACGAGACGTGGTTGGCGATGTAGAACACGTCGCGCTTGAGGTGCGTACCTTCGACCCTGACCTTGGCGCCCGAAATGCGCGCGGCGAAGCGCAGAAACCACATGGGGAACGGCGAACCGTAGGCGACGAGCCGAAACAGAAAATGCAACGGCACCATCACGATGATGAGCGCGAGCAGCATGAGCGAGCGGGTAATGATGCGCACCCATCCCATGATCGAAATCGGGGTCGTCTCGCCGCGCGCAGCCGCGACCCTCAAGGCCCAGGCCTTGTCCTCGGTCGGGGCATCGGTGCCGGTGATGGCCGCTTCGTCTGTCATGTTCGCGAAGTCAGTCTTCGCGCGAAAGCCGGACGCCGTACAGCTCCATCCGGTGGTCGACGAGGCGATAGCCAAGCTTCTCTGCAATCTGGCGCTGGAGCGCTTCAACTTCGGGGTCGACAAATTCGACAACCGCGCCGGTCTCGACGTCGATCAGGTGATCGTGATGCGCTTCGGGAACGGGCTCGTAGCGCGAGCGGCCATCGCCGAAGTCATGGCGATCAAGAATACCGGCTTCTTCAAACAGACGAACCGTGCGGTAAACGGTCGCGATCGAGATCTTGCTGTCGATTGCGGAGGCGCGTTGATGCAGCAATTCCACGTCGGGATGATCGTCGCTGTCCGAGAGGACTTTCGCTATCACTCGGCGCTGTTCTGTAATGCGCAGACCCTTCTCCGCGCACAATTGTTCAAGATCGATTTTCTGGCTCAAGCGGGTGTTCCTTGGCACGGCGTCGGGCGGGGCCGACTAATGGTCACTGCATGCTTTACCGGGCGAGGGCGGATTGCTCAAGCTGGCAGAAAAGCGAAGTCCCCCGCTTGATCTCTCAAACGGGGGACATGATGTGTGCGTCCAGGTCCATCGCGACCGCGACCCGTAAGGCCGCTCCGAACTCCGGATTTACTTGGTCTTCTTGCGCCCGCGGCCGGCACCCGGCTTGCGGCCAAGGCCGATCTTCTTTGCCAGATCACGGCGCTTTTCGGCGTAGTTGGGTGCCACCATCGGATAGTCTGATGGAAGTCCCCAGCGCGCCCGATATTCTTCGGGCGTCATATCGAAATTGGTGCGAAGATAACGCTTGAGCATCTTCAGCTTCTTGCCGTCTTCAAGGCAGACGATGTAATCTGGCTTGACCGAAGCGCGAATGGATACGGCAGGCTCCGGCCGTTCTTCTTCCGGTTCGCTTTCGTCGCCAAGGCCGGACAAAGCACCGTAAACGTTGGTGATCAGTCCGGGGACGGCATCGACTTCGACGTTGTTGTTACTCAGGTGAGCAGCGACGATGTCGCTGGTCAGAGTGATGAGCGTCTCTTTCATCTCCATGTCCAGGTCTTGCATGAGTTCCTCGTTTTTCTTGTTTTCGGATTTTTCCGATAACAGGCGCATGGCGCACGAGGACAGCCTTTGCAAGTCACGCTGTGACGAAGTGTCCCTTTTATGAGCGGAACTGGATGTTTATTTGGTCAATGACAATACTTTACAGCGAACGACCAAAAGTAATCGCATCAATGCGTTCACCATTTGAAAGACGGTAATAGTTGGGACGCTGGCCGATGGGTTCGAACCCGACCTTGCGGTACAGGTGGACGGCAGGGTTGCCGCGCCGCATCTCAAGGAAAATTCGGTTGACGCCGCGAGACTTCGCCATGTCGAAAAAGTGCTGCATCAGTTTTTCGCCGAGGCCGCGCCCTCTCATTTCAGGCGCCACAGCAATCAGAAGCAACTCTTCTTCATCAGCCGCGAAACGCGTGAGCACAAATCCTGCCGGAATAGAATCTCGGCCGTTGTGCGAGCTGCCTTCAATTGGCTCACCGTTCGCGTTGAGCACGAGCGCGTGGGTCGATGGCATGGCGAGAGCGTCGTTTACCTGACGGCGGTTCCACGCTTCTCCGTAAGCCGGGTCGAACGCAGCCTCCATGACCGTCATTATGCGATCGATCGTTAGGGGGCAGCGCGTCACGTTGCGGCCTGCCTTTGAGGCTTGGCGTCGGGCGCGCGGCCATAGATCGGTGTCAGATCGCTCGTGAGCCAATTGTCCGGCAAGAGTTTCACGTTGCCAGCATCCGGAAGCAGCTCGACAGCCTCGTGATCGCCTTCAAGAAGGGCGGCGAAATCTTGTGCACGATTGCCCGCAATTTTCCGATGCGCCCCGCGTTCGGCCGCCTGCTCTGGGGTCAGCGAACGGACTTTAGCTTTTGAGTCCCTGCTAAAGTCGGCGATGAACCATTCGCCATGGCCGCCATTCATGCATACGGTGACGGGCCTCGGCTCATCCTGCATGGCACGCGCTGCCACCAATGCCAGCGTCGGATAACCCTGTACGTCAGCGCCCCAGGCAAAACCGAGCGCCCGTGCTGCGGCAATCCCGATCCGGACACCAGTGAAGCTGCCCGGACCAAGCGAAACAAGAATACGTGACGCGCGGCCACGATCGGGCACCGCTTCAATCATGGGGATAAGGCGTTCCGCATGGCCGCGACCAAGCACTCGGTGGTCGCGCGCTATCAATTCATCGCCCGCAAAGAGAGCGATCGAACACGCCTCACTGGCGGTTTCAATGGCAAGGGTGCGCGAGAGATCCTGCATGCGGCTTCGCCCTGCCTCAGGGCGAGCCACGCTGCAAGTCGTTCACGCCAATATCAGACGATCGAGTTGCACTTCTCGAAGTCGGGGCGCGGCGAACGGTCGAAAATGCTTTCGGGATTGCCATAGCCAATCGAGCACAGGAAATTCACACGGTGACGCGGATTGTCTCCGAAATAAGCCTCGTTGACCTTGTCGGCATCGAAGCCCGACATCGGGCCGCAATCGAGGCCAACAGCGCGTGCTGCGAGTATGAGGTACGCACCCTGCAGCGAGGAATTCCGGAATGCGCCTTCCTTGCGGCCTTCCTCGTCGCCTTCAAACCAGCTCTTTGCATCAGTGTGCGGGAACAGCCAGGGCAATTCCTCGTGAAAATCGATGTCGTAGCCGATGATCGCGGTAACAGGCGCGGCCTTGATCTTGTCGCGGTTGCCTTCCGAAGCGAGACCGGCGAGGCGGTCCTTCTCTTCCTGGCTCTTTACCCAGATGATCCGAACCGGCTGCATATTCGCAGAGGTCGGCGCCATCTTCATAAGGTCCCAGATAGCCTTCAGCTGCGCGTCCGAGACGGGCTTGTCGAGCCAACCATTATAAGTGCGCGCATCGTTGAACAGTTGGCCAAGAACGTCGGCGGACAGAACGTTGTCGTGATATTGGGTAGGCATGGGTGTCCTTGAGAATTGAGAGGTTAAGCTGCTCTCACTTCAACAACTTCGGGCACATAATGTTTCAAAAGACTTTCGATGCCGTGCTTGAGCGTGGCGGTGCTCGATGGGCAGCCAGCGCAGGCGCCCTGCAACGTGAGATAGACAACACCATCCGAAAAACCGCGATAAGCAATGTCGCCGCCATCGCCTGCGACTGCTGGGCGCACGCGCGTTTCAAGGAGCTCGTTGATCGAGGCGATGATCTCGGCGTCTTCCTCGCGATCCTCGACTACCATCTCTGCCTCTTCCGGGGGGACGCTGATCCCGTCAGCCGTGCCGCCGACGAACAGCGGAGCTTCCGACACGAAATGGTCGAGCAGGATCGCGTGAACCTGAGGTTTGAGTGCGCTCCAATTGACGCCTGGCGCAGCGGTGACCGTCACGAAGTCCCAGCCATAGAAAACATTGACGACCTCGCCCGTGTCAAAGATCGCCTGGGCAAGCGGGCTTGCTTCGGCGGCTTCGGGGGAGGCAAACTCGCGCGTTCCTGACGGCATGACGGTGCGCCCGGGGAGGAACTTGAGGCTCGAGGGGTTCGGCGTGGTTTCGGTTTCGATGAACATAAGCCCTAAATAAGCTTAGGCGCGCTTCGCTACAAGCAAGCGATAGTTTGGTCACATTCACTGGTCCTTCACCCGCAGCCTCTCTATAGAGTAGCCATGAAGAAGTTTGTCCGGGCGCTCGCCGCCTTTTCCCTGATCGCTGTTCCCACCACGCTTGTCGCTCCGGCATTTGCGCAAGAAGCGCCTGCCGAGCCGGAAATCCCCGCACCGCAAGCGCTGCAGCCCGAGGGTGAGGTTCCCTGGCTCTACGAGGGCAGCAACGTTCCCGTCGACGAGGAATGGTATTGGGGCGTGATGGACAACGGACTGCGTTACGCCGTGCGCCGCAACGGCGTGCCGCCGCGCCAGATCGCGATCCGGGTGCGCGTCGATGCGGGCTCGCTCCACGAGACCGACAGTGAGCAGGGCTTTGCTCACCTTCTCGAACACCTGCTCTTCCGTGAGAGCAAGTATCTGGGACAGGCCGAAGCCATCGCCGCGTGGCAACGCCTCGGCGCGACCTTTGGTGCCGATGCTAACGCGGAAACGAGCCCGACGCACACGGCTTACAAACTCGACATTCCAGACATAAACCGCGCCAAGCTGGATGAGAGCTTCAAGCTTCTTTCCGGCATGATCCGGGAGCCGGTCCTGAACGACGCTAACGTCGCCGCTGAACTGCCCATCGTGCTTGCCGAAAAGCGCGAGCGTGGCGGCGCAGCGGAGCGTGTGGGCGACATCACCCGCCGCACATTCTTCGCAGGACAAAGGCTCGCGACCCGCAACCCGATCGGCACCGTCGAAACACTCGAAGCCGCGCGCGGTGATGCGGTGCAGGCGTTCTACGACCGCTGGTATCGCCCTGAAAAGACAGTGATCGTCGTCGCAGGTGATGCAGATCCTTTGGTGCTCGCTGGCCTCGTGGAAAAATGGTTCGGAGATTGGGAAGGAACGGGCAATCCCGGCAATGCACCCGATTTCGGCGACCCGCTCCCACCAGAAGGCGCTCCGGTAACAGCCGGTACAGACCTTCCGATTGGCGAAGTCAGCGCAGCCATCGAGGCCGATCTTGCGCGCACGTTCACCTATGCGATCATGCGTCCTTGGCGCAAAGTCGATGACACCATCGTCTACAACGAAGGCCGCTTGCTCGACGCGCTTGCCCAGTCGATCATCAATCGCCGGTTGGAGACTCGGGCGCGGGCAGGGGGCTCATACCTCTTTGCGCAGGTCCAGCAGGATTACGTCTCGCGCTCGAGCGATGCGACCTTTGTGAGCTTCCGTCCACTGACCGAAGACTGGCGGGCCGCTCTCGCTGACGTGCGCGGCGTAATTGCCGATGCAATCGAGAACCCGCCGACACAGGAAGAGATTGACCGCGAGGCGGCGGAGTTCGACATTGCTTTCGTGAACTCGGTCGAACAGGCCCCGGTTCAGGCTGGGCGTGATCTTGCCGACAATCTCGTCAACGCGGTCGACATCCGTGAAACGGTGGCGAGCCCGCAAGTCGTGCTCGACGTGTTTCGCGGAATGCGCGCACGAATGAACCCGGAAGAGATTCAGGAGCGCACGCGCGGCCTCTTCAGCGGTAATGTCGTCCGCTCGGTATATGTGACGCCTGCCATCGGTGAGGCCGATGAAAGTGCGCTCCAGCTGGCGCTCGCAAGCGAGGCGCTGGTCGATTCAGGTGCGCGGCTTGCCGCCGAGAGCATCTCCTTTGACGAACTCCCGCCGATTGGTGAACCGGGAGCGGTCACTGAAATTGGTCCGCTTGGCATTCTGGAAGTCGAGCAGGTCAATTTCGACAATGGCGTGCGCGCGCTTCTTTGGTCCAATGACGCAGAGCCGGGCCGCGTGACCGTCAAGGTCCGCTTCGGTGCTGGCTACCGCGCGTTCGATCAGGACAGCGCGGTTTATGCGCCAATCGGTCAGATGGCTCTGGTCGGGTCGGGCCTTGGAGAGCTCGGCCAGAACGAGATCGACAGGCTGGCCACGGGCCGCAAGCTCGGCTTCGACTTTGGTATCGACGATGCGGTCTTCACCTTCACGGCGCAGACCCGCTCGGACGATGTGGCCGACCAGCTGTATCTGTTTGCAGCGAAACTCGGCATGCCACGCTGGGATGCCGATCCGGTGATCCGCGCCAAGGCGGCTGCGGAGCTTGCCTACAACACCTATTCGACAAGTCCGGGTGCAGTACTCAATCGCGACCTCGAATACATCTCGACCGACAACGATCCGCGCTTTGCGACGCCGACGCCCGAGATGCTCGAGCAGGTCACGCCCGAAGGTTTCCGCGAGGTTTGGGAGCCGCTGCTTCAACAAGGGCAGATCGAAGTGCTGGTCTTCGGCGAGTTCGACCGTGATGCGATCATCGAAAAGCTGCGTGTCACCTTCGGCGCATTGCCGGAGCGTGCACCCATCGCTCCTGAAGTTGCAGCGCGCGTCCCCGGGTTCCCAGATGCTTCGAACGCTCCGAGAGTGCTCACACACCGCGGTGATGATAACCAGGCCGCAGCCGTGGTCGCATGGCCAAGCGGCGGCGGGATGGCGAGCATTCGCGAGGCACGCCAGCTCGAAATCCTGATCCAGGTCTTCAACAATCGTATGCTCGAAGCGCTGCGCGAACAGGCCGGCGCGAGCTATTCTCCGCAGGTCTTTTCAGATTGGCCGACCGACATTTCGGGCGGCGGTCGGATCGTGGCGCTCGCTCAGCTTGAGCCGGACTTCGTGCCTGTGTTTTTTGCTGAGGCCGACCGGATCGCAAGCGACCTTGCCGCCAGCCCACCGAGCGCAGACGAAATCAACCGCGTGACCGAACCGCTCAGCCAGCGCATCCGCCGTGCATCGACCGGCAACCAGTTCTGGCTCTACAACCTCGAAGGCGCGAGCCGTGATCCCAGCCGTGTCGAGCTGCTGCGCTCGCTGCTGAGCGATTACTCTCAGACGACGCCTCAGATCATGCAGTTCCTCGCCGATCGCTATTTCGCCAATGGCGCGCCGCTCAAGCTGGCCGTCATCCCAGAGGGTCAGGAGCTGGCCGAAGGTCCGGCGCCTGTTCAAGGACCGGTCGACACCGCGGCTCCGGCAGTGCGCGCGGTGCAGACTTTTGGCAGGTAGAAATTGCAATGATCGGCCTATCCGATCACTGATGCCGTGAAACAAAGTTGTCGCAAACAGCTTCACGGCTTTACATATAGAACCAGCGCGCCTAGTCCGCGCGCCCGCAGACGTTAGAGAAGAATCGAGAATATCCGTGGCCCAGAACTGGAAGCCTGAAAGCTGGAAAGAGCACGAAGCGCGGCATCTGCCGCATTATGAAGACGCCGCCGAACTGGCCGAGGCCGAGGCGACGCTTGCTGCCTATCCGCCGCTCGTCTTTGCCGGTGAAGCGCGTGCTCTGAAGGCCGACCTTGCAGATGTCGCCAACGGCCACGCCTTCCTGCTCCAAGGCGGCGATTGCGCTGAGAGCTTTGCCGAGTTCCATCCAAACAACATCCGCGACACGTTCCGCGTGATTCTGCAGATGGCGGTCGTCATGACCTTCGCGAGCAAGCGTCCTGTCGTGAAAGTCGGCCGCATGGCTGGCCAGTTCGCCAAGCCCCGCTCCTCGTCGACTGAAACCAAGGGCGACCTCACGCTGCCGAGCTATTTCGGCGACAACATCAACGGGATCGAGTTCGACCCCGTGCAGCGTCGTAATGATCCGGGCCGCATGGTTCGCGCCTACTCGCAGGCCGCTGCAACCCTCAACCTGCTGCGCGCCTTTGCGGGCGGCGGTTATGCGAACCTGCGGCAAGTGCACCAGTGGACGCTCGATTTCATGGGACGCACTCCCTGGGCTGAAAAGTTCTCCGAGACCGCAGATCGCATCGGCGAAGCGCTCGACTTCATGGAAGCCTGCGGCGTCGACCCCGCCACGGTCCCGCAACTTCAGGGCACCAGCTTTTACACCAGTCACGAAGGCTTGCTGCTGCCTTACGAGCAGGCGCTGACCCGTCAGGATTCGCTCACCGGCGATTGGTACGCAACGTCCGCGCACATGCTGTGGATCGGCGACCGCACGCGCTTTGAAGGCAGCGCGCACATCGAATTTGCTCGCGGTATCGGCAACCCGCTTGGAATGAAGTGCGGACCAAGCCTTGAACCTGATGCGCTTCTGAAGCTGCTCGACGAATTGAACCCGGCGCGCGAAGCTGGACGCATCACGCTCATCAGCCGCTATGGCCACGACAAGGTGGAAGACGGCCTGCCCAAGCTCGTTCGTGCCGTGAAGCGTGAACGGCACCCCGTCGTGTGGTCGTGCGACCCTATGCACGGCAATGTGATCAAGTCGGAGAGCGGCTACAAGACCCGGCCCTTCGACCGCATCCTATCTGAAGTGAAGGGCTTCTTCGCCGTTCACCGCGCCGAGGGCACGCATCCGGGCGGCATCCATGTCGAGATGACGGGGCAGGACGTGACCGAATGCGTCGGCGGGGCTGTCGCAATCACCGACGATGCGCTGGGCGACCGGTACCACACCCACTGCGACCCGCGTCTTAATGCGGAGCAGTCGCTTGAGCTCGCATTTACCCTCGCGGAGATGCTCAACGAGGAAGCGAATACGCAGCGCACAGCAGACGCAGCCTGACAGCAATTCGGTACGTAGCCGCACGAGGGGCTGCGTTTCCTGAACTTCGCAAGTCTTTGCCTAGAGGCCATGCTTGCGATGCTGGCCGTATCACCTTCCTTGCCCGGTCACCAACTGGGAACAGCGCCGACTTTTGGCGCGTCTGCGTCCGATGCACGCGGTTTGGAATGGCTCCAAGCGTATGTGGGATCGACCGATGCCACTTCGCTCTTGATCGCGTGCCTCATTCTGACCGTCATCGCATTGGTCGCTTTATCGAGCACGATAGTGAACCGACGCGAGATGCGCTTTATCGCCCGCGAGGCTCGGTCCCGATCCGAGACAATGCGCGAATTGCTTCGCACGATGAGGATGGCGGAGTGCATAGCCGGGATCGGAGTGTGGGAATATGACTATGAGGTTGGTGTCCAGCATTGGTCTGACGGTCTCAAGCGCCTGTTCGGCATCAGCGCGGATGCCGAGTTCACGCCGGGCGATGCAGAGACTTTGTTGTTCGCGAACGGCGCGGATCTGGTCGGTCAGATTAGAGCTAAGGGCGACGAGGTCGAACCGTACAATTTGACGCTGAGCATTTACGGGTTCGACGGCGTTGAACGCACTTTGCTAATCCAGGCCTGCAATCTTCGTGGTGCCGATGGAACTGTGCAGCGCGTTGTGGCGGTGGTGAAAGAGGGCAAGAGCAGCAAGCCGGTCGCAGGCGCGAATCCGCAAATCTCGTCATCAAAAGCGATCAACGGCCTAAGGACGCCGGAAACTTGTGCCGACAGCCGTGATCGGGGCGCGATCATGCGCACTTTGGATCGACTGGTGGTAAGCGCACGAGCGGGAAAGCATTCCCTCACAATGGTGATGTTCGACGTCAGAATTCGGCCTGCATCAGAGGAAGCCCCGCGCTTAATCTCAACGTCTGAAGTGGCTGCGCAGGTCGCCCGCATTTCTCGATGGCGCTCGCGATCCGATGAACTTGTCGGAAGGCTGGGCGAAGAGCAGTTCGTTTGGCTTCTTCCGGAGATATCAGAGAATGCGGCAAGAGTTCACGCAAATGCCCTGCGCCGGGCGATAGAGAGCGAATATCGGTGTGACGGCGTGCATTTCAGCATAGGCGTCGCCGGTCTTCAGCCCGGCGATAGCGCGCTTTCCCTCATTGCTCGCGCTGATGATGCCATGAATTGCGTGAACCATCCTGAGACTATCAAAGTCGAAGTATCGCCGAGAGTGTCAGCCTGATACGACGCCTAAAAGTGTCACGAAACCAGTCACTCAACGCTTTTCTTTGGCTTCGCTATGCGCCATGGAGGTGCGCGGACGGACCCGAGAGGGAGAGGAACGTTGGCTCAAGGCCGGCATCAGGAAGCGACATCGATCGATACGCCTGGCGGTATCGCGCAGGCTTTTGCGCGCACGCGCTCACTTATGAAAGCGCTCGCGCAGCCGCTCAGCGACGCTGACGCGAGCATCCAGTCAATGCCTGATGCCTCGCCTGCAAAATGGCATCTGGCGCACACGACGTGGTTCTGGGAGACGTTTCTTCTGAGAGAGCATGTGCGGGGATACAGGCTGCACGACGCAGAATGGCCGTTCCTTTTCAACTCCTATTACGAAGCCGAAGGTGCCCGGATTGCGCGTGCGGCTCGGGGGATGCTGTCGCGTCCCAGTGTGCAAGAGATTCTCGACTGGCGCGCTGCGGTCGATGCGGCGATGGAGCCTCTATTTGATCGCGAGGAGCTTGTTGATTTGATCGCGCTGGGTATCGCGCACGAACAACAGCATATCGAATTGCTGCTGACCGACATAAAGCACGCTCTGTTTCAGAACCCACTCGGCCCAGCAATGTGTGATACGGATCGTGAGCGATCTCCATCCAGCGAGGACTTGGGGTGGCATGAACACCCCGGCGGGGTCGCTCTTATCGGTCACGACGGCGACGCTTTCGCTTTCGACAATGAGGGGCCGCGTCACCGAGTGCTACTTGAACCGTTCGCTGTTGCAGACCGTCTGGTCACCAATCGCGAGTGGTCGCAGTTTATCTCCGACGGTGGCTACAAGGATGCCTCGCTGTGGCTATCAGATGGCCTCGCATGGGTGAGAGAGAACGGGATCACCGCACCGCTATATTGGCGCGGAGCCGAGCAGTTCACGCACACCGGGTGGCAAGGCCGCGATCCGGACGCTCCGGTTACGCACATCTCATATTACGAGGCCGATGCATTTGCGACATGGGCTGGTGCGAGATTGCCGACCGAATTCGAATGGGAGGCCATCGCGCGCGGACAAGACCAGCAAGGTTCGCCACAGGCGCACGATGCAGCAGCAGGCAATCAGCTCGATCAGGCTGAAGCACCTTTGCCGTCGGGTGGGAGCGAGCTGTTCGGTGATTGCTGGCAATTCACTCAATCGGCCTATCTTCCCTATCCGCGCTTCAAACCCGCATCGGGCGCGGTCGGCGAATACAATGGCAAGTTCATGAGCGGTCAGTGCGTCCTGAAAGGTGCAAGCTGCGCCACTGTTCGCGGCCATTCGCGCGCATCCTACCGCAACTTTTTCTACCCCCACCAACGCTGGCAGTTCACTGGACTAAGGCTGGCAAAGGACATCTAGTTCCCATGACCACAAGCCAAGGGCTCAAGCTCGTCGACCTCGATGAAGCCGGGGTCGACAATGCTTTCAGGGCTGATGTGCTCGCAGGGCTCTCGCAGGAACCGAAAGCTGTTCCGGCGCGCTGGTTCTATGACGAAGCGGGCTCGAAGCTGTTCGAGAAAATCACTCAGCTGCCAGAGTATTATCCGACCCGGGCGGAAACGGAGATTTTGAGAGATCGGGGGGCCGAGTTTGCAAAGCTGATCCGGCCCGGCTCTACAGTGGTGGAGTTTGGATCTGGCTCGTCGGTCAAGACACCGGTACTCTTATCCGCGATTGAGCCGTCGGCTTACGTGCCGCTTGATATTTCAGGCGACTTCCTTCGGGCGAGCGCTGCTGATCTGGCGGAGAAATTTCCGGGCCTTCCCGTCTACCCGGTTGAAGCTGACTTCATGCGGCAGGTGGAGTTACCTGACGCAGTTGCCGACCTCCCCAAGCTTGGTTTTTTCCCTGGTTCTACAATAGGCAACATGGTCGCCCGCACCGCGGTCGATCTGCTTCGTTCAATGCGTGAGACATTGGGCGTGGGCGCACAGCTGCTTATCGGGATGGACCAGATCAAGAACGAGGACGTTCTGGTTTCGGCCTACGACGATGCAGCCGGTGTGACTGCGGCCTTCAATCTGAACCTCGTGACCCGAATAAATCGCGAGCTTGGCGGGACAATTCCCCTAGATGCTCTCAAGCACGAGGCGCGGTGGAACGACGATTTTGCTCGTATCGAAATGCACCTTGTCGCGACCCGTGACATTGCCTTCGAAGTCGATGGCAAGAGCTTCGCCATGGCCGAGGGAGAGAGCATCCACACTGAGAACAGCCACAAGTTCAATCGTCGCACCTCGAACATGCTGCTTCTTGCTGGAGGGTGGGAGCCAACCAAGCGCTGGCTGGACGATCAAGGGCGCTTCTCTCTGCTGCTGGCTGAGGCCAGAGCACCCCGATCCGCGCCTTAGTCGTTTAACGCTTGAAACCGCCGACGCTTTCGGGCGTTAGGGGCGCATGAGCACACAGCATTGCGATATTCTGATTATCGGCGCGGGCATGGCTGGCCTGACCTGCGCACAGGCGCTGTCCGAGGCTGGCCGCAAAGTCACTGTCCTTGACAAGGGCAGGGGGCCCGGTGGCCGGATGGCTGCGCGACGCGCAGAGATTGCTGGTGACGTTGTTTCCTTCGATCATGGCGCGCAATACTTCACCGCTCGCGATCCACGCTTTGTCGAAGTCGTCAAGAAATGGGAGCGGCTCGGCGTGGTTGCACGCTGGGACGGTGCGGGGTCGAGCGACCCGGCCTTCGTAGGCGTTCCCGGAATGAACGGCCCAATCCGCGCGCTCGCTCATCCGCTCGACGTTCGCTGGAGCACGAGAGCGGAGACGCTCACACGCATGGGGAAGGAATGGCATGTCGATGCAGGCGGCGAAAACTTCACTGCCGACAATGTCCTCGTCGCCGTCCCTGCCGAACAGGCGGCTGACATTCTCGCAGTCACAGTGCCGGACTTTGCAAAGGTTGCGGCGAGCGTTCAGTCCGAGCCCTGCTGGGCGGTCATGGCCGCCTTTTCACAGAAGCTGGATGTCGAAGCGGACAGCATTCGGGATGAAAGCGCATCCATCTCATGGGCAGCGCGAAACAGTGCGAAGCCCGATCGCGCCGGGCGTGAGACCTGGGTCCTGCACGCCTCGCCCAAGCGCAGCCGCGAACTTGTCGATCTTCCAAAGGAGGAGGTCGGACCGCTTCTGCTGGACGATTTTTTCGATCAGACCGGCGCACCATGCGTTGCGCCCATCCACCTCGCCGCTCATCGCTGGCTTTATGCCATGCCAAAGCCAGTTGATGGTGAAGCGGCGCGATACGATCGTGATCGCAGCATCGGGATTGCTGGCGACTATCTGCATTCTCCGCGGGTCGAGGGAGCATGGATATCAGGCCGTGCGTTGGCCGATAAAGTGCTAGCGGAATAGAGAATGGCTGAGGCTCCTGAAACAGGATCGAAGCCGGCATGGTATGCCCTGCACGAAGCCGCCTGCGCCCAAGGCAAGCGCAAGTATATCGACCCAGAAACCGGCTACGTCGTCTTTACGAGGCTTGCTCATCTGGAGCGCGGCGAATGCTGCGGTTCTGCCTGCCGCCACTGTCCCTACGGACACGAAAACGTACCGCCTGAATGGCAGTGATTTTCATTTAGCGATTTCAGGAAGGCCTGGCTGGGGTGGCAGGGATCGAACCTGCGAATGGCGGTACCAAAAACCGCTGCCTTACCACTTGGCTACACCCCAGCAGGAGGCGCGGATATAGCGCCCCGGACACAAATGTGAAGGGCTTTTGGAAGGTTATTGCGACCGCTGGCGCCGCACGGCCAAATCGCGCTCAACCTGGTCCATTACTGAGTGGCTGAGTTTGTAAAAAAGCATCGCCACGCCTGCAGGCAAGAGCGCGAGCGCTGGCAGGATTGCAAAGGCAAAGTTAATACCCGCAAGCGCCTCTGCGCTTTGTTCGCCCTGGGGTACAAAGCCCGTCAGTTCGAGGGCGATGCCGGGGGCAAATGCGCCGAGGCCTGTGCCAACTTTCACTCCGAAAATCGACGCTGAAACCGTCAGCCCCGTCATCTGCTGCCCCGATTTCCAGTCGATATATTCGGCAATATCGGTGAACATCGAGAAGGACAAAACCATCAGAAAGCCAAAGCCCAAGCCGACGAAATACTGCGCGAGCGTCTGGGGCCAGATCGCATCAAGTGGCATCATCGCAAAAGCGGTAATACCAATCACCTTCATCGCTCCTCCGGCGAGGATCAGATGCGACTTTTCAAACCTTCGCTGGAGCAAAAATCCAAGGATGACGCCGCTGACCTGACCCACGGCAAGTGCGGTGAGGAACAGACCGAAGCGGTCGAGGAACAGGAAGACTGGCGTTCCGTCGTCTCCCGCCACGTACTTGAAGAAGAAGCGAGCCGTTGATGCACGGCTCGCGATCGAGAGCACTCCGAAGACTGCCGCGATGACCACGCAGATCCATGCGCCTGTCCTGAACAGCGTCGCAAGGTCGCGCCTGATCGCCGTGTTCGTCGGGACGGCGGGTATCCGCTCTTTCGTCGTAGCGAAAGTTACGACGTAGATCACGACGGAGACTGCGGCGAAGACGCCCATCGTCAGCATGATCCCCGTGCGCTCGTCCTCACCGCCGAGCTCGCGGATCAAGGTCGTGGCAAGCACGCCCACAACGATCCCGGCAAGGCCCGAGAAGAACATTCGGTATGCAGTGACGTTGGCGCGCTGCTTGGCCGAGGGTGAGATCACTCCCAGCAGCCCCGAATACGGAACGTTGACTGCCGTGAAAGCCAGCATGGTCAAACCATAGGTCACGTAGGCCCACACCAGCAGCCACCCGGTCGACATCTCCGGTGCGGCGAAGATCGCAAAGCCGGTGAGGCCAAAGGGCAGGGCTCCGAACAAGAGGTAAGGACGGTATCGTCCCCACCGCGTGCGCGTACGGTCGGCGATGACGCCCATGACCGGATCAGTGACCGCATCGAAAACGCGCGACAGGAGAAGCATCAGTGCCATCGCAGCAGGCGCAATCCCGCCAAGGTCGACGAAGAAATAGAGCAGATAGGCGCCGAAGAAATTGAGATAGAGGCCAGAGGGCAAATCGCCCACGCCGTAGCCGAGCTTCTCGCTCAGGCGGATTCGTTCATGCGCCTGTGCGCTCAAAACATTCTCTCACTCACGCATGCGACAATGGGCCGGAAGCGCGGTGACTTCCAGCCCATTTGTGCAGTTGTTCGACGAGTTTCGATGCGTGCCCGTCAGAAGGTGAAGTCGAGGTTCTTGCCTTTGAAGTCCGCGGGCGAGTGGCGCTCGGCCAATTGCTGGTCTTCGTCGCCCCAGACCTTGTTCACGAGGCGACCGCGCTGAACGCCTGGACGCTGAGCAATCTCTCGGGCCCAGCGGCCTACGTTCTTATAATCATCGATCGAGAGGAAAGTCTTGGCTTCGTTGTAGATTGTGCCTGCCACGAAAGGAGCCAGCCAAGGGAAGTTCGCGATATCGGCGATGGTGTATTCGTCGCCCGCAAGGAAGCGCGTCTTGCCAAGCTGCTGGTCGGCGACATCGAAAATGCGCTTCGTTTCCATCGCGTAGCGATTGATCGGATATTCGTATTTTTCAGGCGCATAAGCATAGAAATGGCCGAAGCCGCCACCGATAAATGGCCCGGTCCCTACCTGCCAAAACAGCCACGAAAGCACTTCAGCGCGCGCAGCGGGATCGGTCGGCAGAAACTCGCCGAACTTCTCGGCGAGGTAGACCAGGATCGCGCCGGATTCGAACACGCGAATATCGTCTTCGCCGCTCGCGTCGACCATCGCAGGGATTTTCGAGTTCGGATTTATGCCGACAAAGCCGCTGGTGAACTGGACGCCTTCGCCGATATTGACGGTGTAGGCGTCATACTCAGCGCCCGCATGCCCCTTTTCTATCAGCTCCTCGAGCATGATGGTCGCCTTCACGCCGTTGGGCGTTGCAAGCGAGTAGAGCTGGAAGGGATTGTCGCCGCGCGGCAGCGCTGCTTCTTCGCGCGCGCCTGCTGTGGGGCGGTTGATGTTTGCAAACTTGCCGCCGCTTTCGCTGTCATAAGTCCAGACTTCGGGCGGGGTGTAAGTGGGATCGGCCATGTCGTACTCCTTTTCTCAAGGAAGAAAATTGCGATGCGTTCCTCTGGCGGATCAATTGGAGGCTTAGCGCGGTCACCGCAAGGTGGAACCAAGCGTGCTTGCGGCGCATTTCCTTTGGCATGGAGAAGCTTATCTATGTCGATGACGCCCTGCCGGGCATCACGCGCAAGGGCGCAGGGCGCGGCTTCGCTTATTATTCTCCCGCAGGCGACCTGATCCGCGACCGGGGTGAGCGCAAACGCTTGAACGCGATCGCTCTACCTCCTGCCTATCGCGATGCGTGGTTCTGCCCGGAGAGCAACGGGCATATCCTAGCCACCGGCTATGATGATGCAGGGCGCAAGCAATATCGCTACCACCCGCATTTCAGGCTGATGCGCGAAGGCGACAAGTTCGACCGCTGCGAGGAATTCGGCAAACGCCTGCCCCTGATCAGAAAGCGGGTCGCAAGCGAGATCGAAGGCGATGTCGCTACGCGCGAGAGAGTGCTGGCGGCAATCGTACGGCTGCTCGACATGGGCTTCGTGCGGATCGGCAACGAGGTCTACAAGAAAACCAACCAGTCCTTCGGCGCCTCCACTTTGCGCGACGAGCATGCGACGATTACCGGCAGCAGGGTCGAGCTTTGCTATACCGGAAAGGGCGGCAAGGATCGGCGTGTTCTGCTCGAAGACGAAGCGCTGGCACGCGCGGTGGAAGATGCGCGCGATGTTCCCGGACCTCATCTCTTCCAGTATTACGATGAAGACGGAGATCGTCACGCGCTCGGCAGCAGCGATGTGAACGACTATCTGCGTTCCGTGATGGGCGAGGAATTCTCGGCCAAGAACTTCCGCACATGGCACGCGAGTGTGCTTGCGTTTGCGAAGATTGCCGAAGCAGCAGAGCGTCCGACGATCACCACAATCCTTGAGGAGGTATCCGACAAGCTCGGCAACACTCCGGCGGTTGCGCGTAACAGCTATATCCACCCTGCGGTGATCGACATTCCTTCAAGAGAGCGCGGATGGGAGGAGTGGCAGGCGACCCTCTCAATCCCGCGAGCTACAAAGTACCTGACAGGCCATGAGCGCGGCCTCTTGGAGCTCCTCGAACAAAGCCCGCAGGCCGCCGAACTGCTAACTGCCTAGAGTCTCTTGGCGATAGCGGCTAGAGCACACGGGAATTGCAGCGGGAGCAGGGCTTTATGGCCGATACATCTCACCCCTTTTACGACATGCATGCGCACGGTTTTGTCCGTGTGGCGACCGCGACGCCGTGCATGCGGACGGGGGATGTGGTTTACAATGTGAAGGGCATCCTTGCCGAGGCGCGCAAAGCGCATGAGCAGAACGTCGATCTCGTCGTTTACCCCGAACTGTGCGTTTCGTCCTACGCCATCGACGACCTGCATCTTCAGAACGCGATGCTCGATGCGTCCGAAGCGGCGCTCGGGACGATTGCTGAGGAAAGCCGCGACCTGACCCCGGTGCTTGTTGTCGGTGCGCCGCTGCGGCGCAATTCGAAGATCTACAACTGCGCCATCGTCATCGCGCGCGGCGAAGTGCTCGGCGTCATCCCAAAGAGCTATCTGCCCAATTATCGCGAGTTCTACGAGAAGCGGTACTTCGCCCATGGCCGCAACTGTCAGGATTTATGGATCGGCGTGAATGGCGAAGAGGTGCCGTTTGGTACGGACCTCGTCTTCTCCGCCTCGAACCTGCCGGGCTTCACCTTCGGGGTCGAGATTTGCGAAGACTTCTGGGCTCCGAACCCTCCCGGTACGCTGGCGGCGCTCGCTGGGGCGCATATCCTTTGCAACCTTTCTGCTTCGCCAATCACCATCGGGCGCGCGGATGATCGCCACCTGCACTGCCGCTCGTCCTCCTCGCGCTCGATCTGCGCCTATGTCTATTCGGCAAGCGGTCACGGCGAGAGTACGACGGATCTAGCTTGGGACGGGCAGGGAGTGATCTACGAGCTTGGCGGACTGCTCGCCGAAAGCGAGCGCTTCGATCTCGATCCAGAGCTTTGCGTGGTCGACGTCGACACCAATCGCATCGCGGGTGAGAGGATGCGCAACCAGACCTTCAGCGACGCAGCCGAAGCGCATGGACGCCCGGAGGACAGTTTTCGCCGCGTGGTGTTCGATCACGAATACGAAGAAGGCGAAATAGGGCTCGAACGGCCCGTGCGCCGGTTCCCATTCGTGCCCAACAATCCCAAAACGCTGGACGAGGATTGCTACGAGGCTTTCAACATCCAGGTCGACGCGCTCATGCGCCGGATCCAGGCCACCAAGGCAAAGTCGCTGGTCATAGGCATTTCAGGCGGTCTCGACAGCACGCACGCGCTCATCGTGGCGGCGAAGGCCTGTGATCGGCTCGGGCTGCCACGCAGCATCATTCGTGGCTACACCATGCCCGGCTTCGGTACGTCGGATGGTACGAAGAGCAATGCTTGGAAGCTGATGGAAGTCTTTGACATCACCGCCGAAGAGATCGACATCAAGCCCGCTGCGCAGCGCATGCTCGAAGACATGGGCCACCCCTTCGCCAAGGGAGAGCCGGCCTATGACGTAACGTTCGAAAACGTGCAGGCGGGCCTTCGCACCGACTACCTCTTCCGTCTCGCAGGGCAGCACAATGGCTTCGTCATCGGGACCGGCGATCTGTCCGAATTGGCACTTGGCTGGTGCACCTACGGTGTTGGCGATCATATGAGCCATTACGGCGTCAATTCTGGGGTGCCCAAGACGCTGATCCGGTACCTGATCCGCTGGACCGTCCAGACCGAGCAGTTCCTCCCGGTCTGCAGCGAAGTGCTGATGAGCGTCTACGACACGGTCATCTCACCCGAACTTGTCCCCGCAGGAGAAGACGGCGCGATTCAGGATACCGAGGCGCATATTGGGCCTTACGAGCTCAACGACTTCTTTCTGCACCACTGCGTACGGTTCGGTCAGCGACCGGGCACTATCGCGTTCCTCGCTTGGCACGCATGGCGCGATGCCAAGGCAGGAGACTGGCCCGCTGGCTTCCCCGAAGAACGCAAGAACGAATACACGCTCGGCGAAATCGCTGAGTGGCTGAAAAGCTTTCTCAAGCGTTTCTTCGGCTTCTCGCAATTCAAGCGCAGCGCGCTCCCCAATGGGCCGAAAGTCTCCTCCCAAGGTGCGCTTTCGCCGCGCGGAGACTGGAGAGCACCGAGCGATGCAGTTGCCGATGTATGGCTCGATGAATTGAAAGCGAGCTTGCCTGACAAGTTGTGATCGCAAAAAGGCCGGAGCGTCGCAGGACACTCCGGCCTTTTTTGGGGCTCGATCGCGAGGATCAGCCGCGATCGAGCGAGTACCTGCCCGCACCGAAGGCAGCGATGGCGAACATGCCCCCCGAGATGGCGAGGTTCTTGAGGAACATGGTCACCTCAAGCTGCTGCGAGAAGTCATTGTGAAAGATGACTGCGGTCAGGACTGTGAAGATGCCCATCGCCAAAGCGACTTGCCGTGCCTTGAAACCGATGGCGAGCAAAAGACCCCCGCCGATTTCGAGCGCTACCGTGCCGAAGTAGACCAACTCGGGAAACGGAAGGCCGACGGATCCGATATACCCGACAGTCCCTTCCATCGCGCCGATCTTGTTGATCCCGGCGAGGACGAAGAGCAGCGCAAGGAGGAGTCTCTGCGACCAGAGCAAGTGCGTCCTGACGCGCGGTCGAGGAAGTCGCTGGGACGGGGGAGGTTGTTTTTGCAATCGTGGACATGGGTAGTCTCCTTGATGGAGGGGCGAGATGGTCAGACCATCTCTTCGATGCGGGCCTTGGCCGCTTCGATCTTTTCAGGGCCGTCGCGGCCCATGATGCCGTCAGCTGCAACGATCTCGACGTCGCTGATGCCGAGAAAGCCGAGGAAGAACTTGAGCCAGCTCGACATGAAATCCATGCCTGAACCGATTGGTGTGCCGCCCGAAGCACCCGCGATGTAGGCCTTCTTGCCTTCGAGCAGGCCGACCGGACCGGTCTCAGTGTACTTGAAGGTGGTCCCGGCGCGGGCGACGAG
The DNA here is from genome assembly GCF_057364915.1 of Erythrobacter sp. S158. NCBI lineage: Bacteria > Pseudomonadati > Pseudomonadota > Alphaproteobacteria > Sphingomonadales > Erythrobacteraceae > Erythrobacter > Erythrobacter sp. S158. The sequence continues at coordinate 841,867 of NZ_CP200279.1, forward strand.
GTCGGCCCATGCCTTCAGCGTTGCGGGCACACCGAAATTGTAGACGGGCGTCGCAATGACGATCATATCGGCAGCCATCAGCTCATCGATGAGCGTGTCTGCGATCGCGGCGAGTTCCTGCTGCTCTGCAGTGCGCTCGGTTTTGTCGGTCAGGCCTGCGTTGAACAGCTCCCAGCTTTGAAACGGGATGTCGTTCTTGGCAAGATCGCGCTTCGTGACGCTTGCGCCGTTCTTCTCGGCGAGGCGGTGAACCAGCTTGTCTCCCAGAGTGCGCGAGACGCTTTCCTCGTCGCGGATGCTGGCAGTGATATGAAGGATGTTGGACATTGGGATGTGCTCCTTTGGAGTGAGAAACATGGAGGGGCCGACCGCAAGGGGCGGTCGGCCCCGGAGGGACTTGGATCAGGCCGCGTCGACGAGGACCACTTCGCTGTCTTCAAGCGCGGTGATGGTCACGCTTTCGAGCCGGGTGATCGCGACGCCGTCGCGGGCATTGGCTTCGACGTCCTCGACCCGGACCTTGCCTGTGGCAGGGACGAGGTAAAGGTGACGATCTGCCGCTGATGGCGTGTAAGTCACGCTTTCACCGGCCTTGATCGTTGCACCCAGTACGCGGGCATCTGTCCGAATGAGCAGCGCGTCATTGTCGTTTGCGGAGCCGCTTGCGAGGGGGACGAACGATCCGGCGCGGTCGCCCTTCGGAAACTCGCGGGCACCCCAGCTGGGTTCACCGCCGCGCTCCTCGGGAATGATCCAGATCTGGAAGATCTGCGTGTCGGTGTCCTCGAGATTGTATTCCGAGTGGCGCACACCGTTGCCAGCGCTCATCACCTGGACATCGCCCGCTTCGGTTCGGCCCTCATTGCCCATGCTGTCGCGGTGGGTGATGGCGCCTTTGCGGACATAGGTGATGATTTCCATGTCGTTGTGCGGGTGAGTGGGGAAACCCGTTCCGGGAGCGATCGTGTCGTCATTCCAGACGCGCAGGCTGCCCCAGTGGACGCGTGCCGGATCGTGATAGCCGGCAAACGAGAAGTGGTGGTGGGCATCGAGCCAACCGTGATTGGCGGAGCCGAGGCTGTTGAAGGGACGAAGTTCGATCATGTCGTATCTCCTGTTCGGATCGAGCGTGTCGCTATGTTGAAACGGGAGATAGGGAGGATTGTTCAACCAGATAACTGCGATAAAACTTGCCAAGATGTTCAGATTATCTGAACATAGTGCATATGAAGCTCGGCGATCCCAGTCTCGACCAGTTGCGCATTTTCCTCGAAGTTGTTGATGCGGGCAGCTTCGGCGGTGCCGCGCGGCGCATGAACCGTGCGGTTTCGGCAATCAGCTACGGCATTGCGCAGCTTGAAGCGCAGCTTGCGGTGACCCTGTTCGAACGTGAGGGATCGCGAAAACCAGTACTCACGCCTGCTGGCGAGGGGCTGCTGGCCGAAGCGCGGGGTGTTGCCGACGGAGTCGACGCATTGCTTGCCAAGACACGCAGCCTGCATGCGGGGCTTGAAAGCAATCTCGGCTTGGTACTCGACGTGATGGTGCCCGGCGATGTTACGGCAGGCGTCCTGCGAGATTTTCGCGAGACCTTCCCGACCGTGGCCCTGCGGCTTCGCGTCGAAGGTTTGGGAGCGGTTGCATCGTGCCTGATCGACGAAGAGGGGCAACTTGCCATAGGAGGCCCGATTGTGGGCGAGGACCCGCTGCTGGAGCGCCAAGCCATCGGTCAAGTCGAGCTAATACCGGTTGCCGCACCATCCCACCCGCTTGCGCAGAAAGGTGTCCAGCCCGGCGAAAGCCGCAAGCACTTGCAGCTTGTCCTCTCCGATCGCTCGAGCCGGACCGAGGGCCGCGAGTTCTCGGTGCTCAGTCCACTAACGTGGCGGCTGGGTGATTTGGCAGCAAAGCATTCGCTGCTGAAGGAAGGGCTGGGCTGGGGTAACATGCCGCGCGAAATGGTCGCTGTCGATCTGGAGGCAGGGCGCCTTGTGGAGCTCGATTTGCCTGAGAAGCCGGGCGACAATTACACGCTTTACGCGCTGTGGCGGCGCGACACGCGGCTTGGACCAGCCACGAGCTGGCTGATCGATGCTTTCAGGGAGCGATTGGGAGCTTAAGCCGCACGTGCGGTGCGGAGCCACTCTTCGGCGTCGCTCGGCGTGTCGAAGAACTCGACATCAAGCCCGCTTGTGATCCGGCGGTACTGCATGCGCACGAGTGAGCTCTCCGATACGACCGCAAAGCGTGTCAGTCCGTTGGTCTGAGCGAGCAGTAAACTTTGGCGGATTGCGTCGGCGGTTTCGCGATCCTGCGGGACAAAGTGCCTCAGGTCGCCAAGCGCACTGAAGGTCTCGCGGGCCTTGATGAAGGGTGTCGCTGCCTTCGCAAGTTCGTCGAGAAACGCGCGCATTGTTTCGAGCGTCCAGAAGCCGCCAATCGCAAAGTGCAGCTCGCTGTGAGCCCTGTCTGCGCGGATTTCCTGAGTGCGTTCGAGCTGCTCCATGCGTTAAGTCCTGCCTAGGCGGCTTCCTTGCTGCGCAGCCAGTCGAGGGCATCGGCTTTCGTCTCGAAGATCTCGAGATTGATGCCGTCGTTGATGCGCTTGTATTGCATCGCTGCCAATTGCGAGTCAGTCACGATGGCAGTGCGGACCACCCCAAGCCTCGCAGATTCGCTGACGACCAGACGGATGCCTTCTGCGATCTCGCGGGTTTGCGTGACGAAGCCGGTGAGATCGCCGAGCACGTACATTTTGCGCCCCTGCGAATAGAACGGCTTGGCCTTCTCCAGAAGCTCGCGCGAGAAGTCGGCGAGGGTATTCTGGTTCCAGAAACCGGCGGCCGAGAAATGCACCTCGTGCCGGTCCAGATCGGCTATGACGGAGAATGATGGGTCAAGCGTCTGCATACCACTTGCCGTAGCGGAAGTGGGTAAAGATTGCCCTAAGCCACTGTCTTTTCTGGCCCGAAGAGGACCGTTTCATCGCCCGCTTTCCACGGCGTGAATTTGGGCATTATGCTGGCGAAGAGCTCGCTTTCTAGGTGCCCTTTGAGCCAAGGTTGCAGATGCGGCAAGTCCTGTGCGTCGAACCAGGCGCGGTCGTGGTTGGCGAATTGGCGGATGAAGGGGAATAGGGCGATATCGGCGAGCGTGCGCCGCTCTGCGCAAAGCTGACCCTGAGCCGCGACCCGCTCATCCCAGCGCGCGAGGATCGCCAGCCCTTCCGCGCGGTGGTCGACTTCGCCGTGGTCCGGCTCGTCCTCGTAGCGGTTGGGGTATTTGTAGCGGTCAAGATGGTGCTTGAACGTTCCATCAGCCTCGGCGATCAGTGCCGTATCATCGCCTTCGAGCCAGCCTTCAGGATCGTTGCGATGAAGCGCCCAGCGCATGATCGCGATGCTTTCCTCGATGACCGATCCATCGCGAAAGTCGAGCACTGGGACGGTCGCCTTGGGCGAGGCTTCGATCAGTTCGGGCGGCTTGTCAGCAAGCTTCACCTCGCGCAGTTCCACCGTCTCGCCTGCGATCCACAGCGCCATGCGTGCGCGCATCGCATAGGGGCAGCGGCGGAACGAGTAGAGGACAGGGAGGGGACGCGTCGATTCAGTCATCCTTGTCTGAGAACTCCGCACCCACATGCGCGGTTCCGCGCGCCTTGGCGATCGCTTCCTGCCGCTGACGTTCGCGGTAGCGTGCGCGCTGTTCTTCAGTGCGCTCGTTGAAGCAGGCAGGGCACGACACGCCTTCCTCGAAAGCGGGCGAGGCGCAGTCCGACAGGCTCACCGGGCGGCGACAGGCGCGGCACAGCCCGTATTCCCCGGTTTCGAGGCCATGCTTCACCGTCACGCGCTCATCGAAGACGAAGCAGTCGCCCTGCCACCTGCTCTCTTCTTCTGGCACCTCTTCGAGATACTTGAGGATGCCGCCTTTCAGGTGGAACACGTCCTCAATCCCCTCGGCGCGCAGAAAGCTGGTCGACTTCTCGCAGCGAATGCCGCCCGTGCAGAACATCGCGACCTTCGTCTTGCCTACGAGCAGTTCCTCGCGGTGATCGCGGAACCAAGCGGGGAAGTCGCGGAAGCTGGGTGTCGCGGGATCGACCGCGCCCTCGAACGTGCCTACCGCGACCTCGTAGTCGTTTCGCGTGTCGATCACGAGCGTGTCGGGATCTGAGATGAGCGCGTTCCAGTCTTGCGGATCGACATAGCGCCCAACGCTTTCGCGCGGGTCGATGTCGGGCTCTCCCATCGTGACAATCTCGCGCTTGAGCCTCACCTTCATGCGGTTGAAGGGCATCTCGGCAGCGGACGAGAACTTGACGTCGAGCTCAGCACAGCCGGGCAGCGAGCGGATGTGGCCGAGCACGGCGGCTATCGCATTGTCGGTCCCGGCAAGCGTGCCATTGATCCCCTCATGCGCGAGGAGCAGCGTCCCCTTGACCCCGACCGCCTGACAGGCAGCCAGCAGCGGCTCGCGAAGGTCGGCGGGGTCATCGAAGGGCGTGAAGCGGTAGAGCGCGGCGACTTGGACAGAGGCCGGGAAAGGTTCAGGTGCAGACATACGTCGCCGTGATGTCGACTTTCACATTGCCTTCCGGGGTCGTGCCGATGGTCTTCGTCAGGACCATGGTTTCGCCTTCCTTGGTGGCGTCGCTCTTGCCCCGCTCCAGACAGGCTTTGACTGCAAGTTCATCCAGGCCGGTATCATCGATCTCGAAGCCGCGCTCATAGACGTGTGTCATCGTGGTCTTCACCCTGGTTTCGTCGATCCACTCGACCGTGCCAGCGCCCGCGAGCAGCGAAGCAGAGGCGACCAGGTTTGCGAGAAAGTTGAGTATGCCCATCATCATTTATACCCGCATCACCCAGCCGTGCTTGTCTTCGATCGCGCCGCTCTGAATGCCGACGAGTTTGGTGCGCATCTTCTCGGCCATCTGGCCGATGCCGCCGGTGCCGATGGTGAACTCGCCAGCCGGGGAAGCGACGGTGCCGACCGGAGTCACGACCGCAGCGGTTCCGCATGCGAGCGTTTCGAGCAGTTTGCCGCTCTCGGCTTCCTCGCGCCATTGGGCGATGGAGTAGGGCTCCTCGCGCACGTCGAGGCCTTCCTCGCGCAGCATCGCGATCAGGCTGTCGCGGGTGATGCCGGGCAGGATCGTGCCGGTGAGCGGCGGGGTGATGACGCTGCCGTCGCTGCGCACGAAGAACAGGTTCATGCCGCCCAGTTCCTCAATCCACTTCTTCTCGACTGCATCGAGGAAGACGACCTGATCGCAGCCATGCGCGATGGCTTCGGCCTGCGGGACGAGGCTGGCTGCGTAGTTGCCGCCGGTCTTGGCCGCGCCCGTTCCGCCGGGGGCTGCACGCACGTAGTCTTGGCTGACCCAGATCTTCACCGGGTTCACGCCGCCCTTGAAGTAGTTGCCGCTGGAGACGAGGATCACGACGAACTTGTACTGCTTGGCCGGACGCACGCCCAGGAACGCTTCGGAGGCGAACATGAAGGGGCGGATGTAGAGCGAGCCGCCTTCGACTGATGGCATCCAGTCGGCGTCGGTCTTCACCGCGAGTTTCACCGCGTCGAGGAACACGTCCTCGGGGATTTCGGGCATCGCCATGCGCTTGGCGCTTTCGTTGAAGCGGCGCGCGTTCTGCTCGGGACGAAACATGGCGAGGCCGCCATCTGCGTGGCGGAACGCCTTCATTCCCTCGAAGATCTCTTGCGCATAGTGCAGGACCGAGGCCGCCGGATCGAGAGCGATGGCTTCGCGCGGACCGATGCGCGCGGAATGCCAGCCGCCCTTGTCCTCGTCATAGTCGATTGTGACCATGTGATCGGTGAAGACCTTGCCAAAACCGGGGTCGGCAATCGCGGCTTCGCGGGCCGCGTCAGGCGTGGGTGAGGGGTGAGGAATAGTCTCGAATTGCATAGGTCATGCGGATAATGTCGGGCGAGGCCGGGGGCAAGCGGTGTGTGCGCGCTGTGGCTTTTGGAAGGCTGCGATGGACCGTCGAAGGGGTGCTTTCGAAAATACGGCGGTTCGGAGCATGTGCCTGTTAAATAGCGGGTTTTGAGTGGATTGGCGTGTAGGATGTGTGACTTTCCGTTGGCGGGCCATCGAGGCGGTCGCGGGCTTGATCATCTTGGAGAGTGTCAGGCTTTCCATAAACGCGATCCATAACGTCTGCTCTGCAAGTAGGAAAACGGGCAGCACCCTTCGCCAACACCGCCCAATGAAAAGGGCGCTTCCTCGCCCGTAGGAGGAAACGCCCTTTCATGGTCAGCGGCGGTAAGCGCCGCTCACGAAGTCTTACTCGGTCGTTAGGTTACCGAATATACCTCGCGCGGAAACTTGCCGACCTCTCTACTGAACCATGAGACATCGGATCACCTCCTTTCGCGCTTGTAAGCCAAGACCCAAACCGTATCACCGGGGGCCGAGAGCCGCGTTCGCCGCTGGCCTCAATCACTGTTGTGAATCATGTGAATTGTTCAGGCAAGACTTGAAAAAAGTTTTTCCCACGTCAGAATAGAACATTGTTGCGTAACTGACGTAACAAACGGCGCCTTGGGGAAACCTGGGGCGTTTTGTGTATCCGGGACAGGTTTGTGGGTAGCCTGTCGAGAAGCTGTGGATATTAACGGATAGAATCGGTTTGGTTTGCGTGACCCCATCCGCGGCCACGTCCTCGATGCTGTTCCTCCTTCACTGTGTTCAGTCGGGCATCTGCGGCTCGCGCGCGTGCGCTCGCGACGCCTGCAGCGTCGATCACAAGCCACATGAGAAGTTTACTCAAAAATTGCTGCATACGGCCCGCAGGGTCGCAAGGGCGCCAAAGAGACGTGGGCGCCCGCCCGCAGCGGGCCCGCAGCGAAGCGAAGGGCGTCTAGCGAGGACGAAGCCCCGGATGGGGCTTCGCTAAAGAAAGATCTACCTGCAATCCTCGATCACACGCGTCACCTCGGCCCATGCGGGTAGGTACAGCGTGCGCTCGCCCTCGGTGCCGATAGCAAAGCGACCCTTGGTGATCGCCATCGCATCGAGCAACGGATCTCTGGGCTGCAGGCCCACGGCGACTATGCCGCTATCCGGAATCGGCTGAGCGACAAGCTGGCGCGTCGTCGTCTCGGTCGTGACGCTCATGGCACGTGGCTGCGGCGAAGCATTCCCGGTCGGGCGACCCAATGCGACGATCCCGGCAGCGCATCGCAGGATGAAGACGGGCTCTCCTGATCCTTCCGTAAAGATCGCGAGGCTTTCACCCGGCTCATCCACATAGCTCCACATGCCCTGCGTCTGCGGCGCATCGAGGTAGTTGTCGTATTGCGGCTCCTGAACGAGCGGCGGGGGCGTCGGTGTAGGTGTGGGCATCGGCGATGGCGTCGATACCGGCGCTGGCGGCGGCGGAGGAGGGGGAGGTGGCTCTGCGCTGGGAACACAGGCTGCAATTCCGAAGGTGAGGGCAATGGCGCCGACGGTGTGCAAGAGACAAGCTTTCATGCCCACTCAATGCGCGCTAACGGCATTCAGGTCCATGACTGATAAGAAAAATCCTCAGAAGAAGCGCGCAAAGAAGCGCGTCGATCATCTGCTGGTCGAACGTGAACTGGCCGAGAGCCGCACGCGCGCTCAGGCGCTGGTGATGGCGGGCGTCGTTTTTGTCGGCGAAGAGAAGGTCGCAAAGCCCGGTCAGCAGGTTGCCGAGGATGCGGCGCTCGAAGTGCGCGGACGCGATCATCCCTGGGTGAGCCGGGGCGGGATCAAGCTGGCTCACGCGATCGAACACTTTGAACTCGATCCAACCGGCGCAGTGGCGATCGACGTTGGCAGCTCAACCGGCGGCTTCACCGACGTTCTTCTGTCCAATGGCGCGGCGCACGTCTTTGCGGTCGACAGCGGGACCAACCAGCTCGCATGGAAGCTGCGCCAGGATGAACGCGTCACCGTGCTCGAACAGACGAGTGCGCGGATCCTGACCCGCGATCAGATTGACCGCGACTGCAACTGGGTGGTGTGCGACGCGAGTTTTATTGGCCTCGCAAAGGTGCTTGAGCGCCCCCTAGAACTGGCGGCGCAAGGGTGCCAGCTGGTCGCGCTGATCAAGCCGCAATTCGAAGTTGAAAAGCACGAGGTAGGCAAAGGCGGCGTGGTCCGCGACCCGGCCCTGCACGAACGGGTCTGCAACGAAGTGCGTAAATGGTTGGAGGGGCTCGGTTGGGACATTGAAGGAATAGTCGAAAGCCCGATCACCGGTCCGCAGGGTAACGTCGAATTCCTGATCTCAGCGCGGCGATCTTAAGCCGGTTGGCGATTACTCCAGGTCCAGCGACCCCAGCTTCGCATCAAGGTCGATCGGGATTTGCGAGAGCACTTCGATACCGCTCTCTTTCTCATACGCTGCCTCTTCACCGTGCTCTGCGACGAGTTCCGCGTGCTTCTCGTCGCGTTCGCGCAGCAGCTGCGCGATCTCGTCGCGGTAGAGCGCGACCATTGCGGTGACGAAGCGGTTCACGAGGTCGTCTTCGGGCGTGTGGTCGGTGTTGAAGTCGGGCAGGTGCTCGATCATCACGTCGGCGGGGAACAGGAATTCGTTGGTCACGAAGCGGTTCACCGTGAACCATGCGCGCGGAATGCCGTTCGTGTCGATCGACAGGCCGATGACATGTGTGACGTGAGCGCGGCAGTCCTCTCCCTGAGGCGGCCAAACCTTCGGCTCCAGCCCTTCGGGCAGCTGCGTGCGGTGGAGGAACAGGTGAAAGTGCCCGTGCTCATCCTTGTCGCGGCTGCCGGGAGCGTGGACATGATAGTACCAGCGCGACTTGCAGTATTTGTCGCGCGCATCCTTGATCGGGTAATGCTTCCAGAAATTCGCGCCCACTTCGGGCACGACGCGCAGCATCAGCGGTTTCTGCTCCTGCGCCATCTGGGTGATCGTTTCGATCACGACATGCGCGGCCTCAACCGTCGTCAGGGGCTTGGAGGGCGGGGCAGAAGTTGTGTCTGGAGCGCTGGCCATGTTCCTGAGACTAGAATGCAAAACGGCCGGCGACAACTCTCGTTATCGCCGGCCGGATTGTGGTTACGCAGTTGCGTAAGCGCGAAGGCGATTAGCCTTCAGCTGCACAGCAGCCTTCTGCGGCGCAGCAGCCAGCTGCACAGCAGCCTTCAGCGGCGCAGCAACCAGCTGCACAGCAACCTTCAGCTGCACAGCAGCCTTCGGCAGCACAGCAGCCAGCTGCACAGCACGATGCGGTTTCTTCAACCGAAGTCTCGTCAGCAGCGGTGTCGCCCTCTTCAGCCGGCGGGGTGCAGGCTGCGGTCGAGATTGCGAGGCCACCAGCGACGGCGAGCATCGATGCGAAGTTGGTCTTTTTCATTAAGTCGTCCCCTCATCGAACCTTGGACGGGTTTCCTCCCCCCGACTAAGGCCCAGTTGGCAAAGGTGAGGCGCGCGAGTGGAAATTCCTGCCGAACGGCGCCCCGAATCACGGCAAGAATGTGGCGAAGCTATCACAATGTGGCGAAAGCGCGAACGCTGTTAATTTCGCTGCCGACTTTCTGCGCGCAATCGGCTGTCACCAAGACATTGATTCAGGGTAACAATGTGCCGGATTGGGGCAGGTCTGCCATGAGCCGCAAGGGCAGGGTTTGGCGTGCCTTATTCGCTCGTGTATCGCCCCCAAGGCGCGCAGCGGATGCGAATCGAGGCGCGCTATCGGGGACGCGGAAACAGGGCACAGCGAGTTGCGCGAAAGCGGCTCGACTATGTTGGGAGAAGAGATGAATTTTCTGGCTTCGAAAGCTCAGCTGCGGGCAAGTTTCCTGCGCTGGGCGTTGTTTCTGGTCCCGCTTATCGTGCTGCTTGGTTTTACCGCCGGACAATTGGGAAGTCCCGACACCGTCTGGTTCCAAAGCCTGACGAAGCCCACGATCTTCCCGCCGACCGCGGCTTTCGGGATTGTGTGGGGCATTCTCTACGTCATCATCGGCCTTGCGCTTGCGCTCGTGGTCAGTGCCTGGGGCGCTGCGGGCAGGGGGCTCGCGATCGTGCTGTTCGCGCTCCATTTCATCGGCAACCTTGCATGGACGCCGGTGTTCTTCGGAATGCAGGAGATGACGCTTGGGCTTTATGTCCTGATCTATGTCGCGGTCAGCCTGCTGCTTGTCATCGCCGCGTTCTGGCGGGTGCGGCGGATCGCTGCGCTGATGATGCTGCCTTACCTTGCGTGGGTGTGCTTTGCTGCGGTTCTCAATTACCAGTTTATCGAAGCCAACCCCGATGGCGGTGCAGATGCCGGCGAAGGGGCGGTAGAGCGCATCGAGTTTTGATGGGTTGCTTCTGGACAATCGCAACGCTCATCGCCACATAGCGAGCCATGCAAAGCCAGAACCCGATCATCGCCGATTTCGTCAAACTCGCTAACAGCGCTGCTGGCACCATGGCCGGCATGACGCGTGAAGCGCGCGAGAGCGCCCGTGAACGTATGCGCGAGGCGATGGGCGGCATGGACTTCGTCAGTCGCGAGGAATTCGATACGGTCAAGGCGATGGCTCAGAAGGCCCGCGAACAAGCCGACGCTCTCGAAGCTAAGGTGGCCGAGCTCGAAAAGAAGCTCGCCGCGAAATAATCTCCAAGCACTTCCCTGCCAATCGCAGGATTGCACCCGCATCATGATCCTCTAGGCTGGCTCGCGAACTTCTTGTTTCGAGAGGCATCCCAAGAGGCATCCATGATCCGATCCATCCTGCTCGCCGCAACGGCGCTTTCGCTTTCCTCAGCCGCTTTCGCCCAGGACGCCGAAGAAACCTTCGGCGGCGCGAAGGGCGCCGACCTTTCGATCGAGGCGATGGAGCCTGATGGCAGCGGCGTCACGCTTGGCCGCGCGGGCGAGTACCCCGCAGACATTGCGCGCTATCTGCTTGCTGGCGGTCCGGGAGCAGCCAACCTCTCGCCCGATGGCGAAACCATCGCGTTTTCATGGGACATCACCGGCCAGAGCGAGCTTTGGGTCATGCCGGCAAGCGGCGGCGTGCCGCAGCAGGTGACGTTCGAAACCGGCGTGGGTGCACCAGTCTGGACGCCGGACGGATCGAGCCTGTTTTATTCCGCAGACCGCGACGGAAATGAGCAACCCGGCTACTTTGCGCTCACGCCTGACGGGATGAGCGAGACCGAAATCCTCCCGGCAGCGCGCGGCGACTTCCGCATCTTTGGCGGCTTTGCCGAGGATGGCAGCTTCATCTACGCGTCGACCGCGCGCGGGGCAGGGGTGTTCGACATCTATCGCGGCACGATGGACGGCGCGTCCAAGTTGCTGGTCGAAAGCGAGCTTGGTCTTGCCGCTCGCTCGATCTCGCCCGATGGCAAATATGCCATCGTGACCGAAACCGTGGGCGAGGATGCTGACAATCTCTACCTCCTCGACCTTGCCACGAAGGAGATGACCACGATCTCCAAGCCTCCGGTCGAGGACCGTGCGAGCCATACGCTGGGCGGCTTCGAATGGTGGCCCAATTCGCGCGGCTTCTATTTCTCGACCAACCTTGGCCGCGAATATGGCGCGCTCTCCTTCTACGATGTCGAAAGCGGCAGTTTCGAGATGGTCTTCGGATCGGACCGCGACGTCGAAAACCTCGAACTGTGCGGCGCGGGTGAGGGTGGCTCCTACCTCTACTGGACCGAGAATGACGATGGCTTTGACCGCCTTCGCGGCTGGCAGGTGGTCGAGAAGCGCCCAATCAGTATGCCCGAAATGCCCGAAGGCACTTATTCGCTGGACTGCGAGGCAGAAGGCGATCTTCTGATCCGCGTCAGCGGCTGGCAGACGCCCGGCGAATTGTGGATGACGAACCCGGTCGCAGGCACCGCCGAAAAGGTGTTCGCGGCAAACTATGCCGGCCTTGATCCCGACCGCCTCATCCGCCCGCAGGTCGTGCGCTATCCTGCGCGCGACGGGGTGGAATTGCAGGGCCTGCTTTATCTTCCCGAAGGAGCCGGTACGGGCGACGACGCGCCGCCGGTGGTCTTCTCCGTTCACGGCGGACCCTCGGGCCAGTCGCAGGCGAGCTTCGACCCGATTGCGCAGTACCACGTCGCAAGGGGCGTCGCGGTGTTCGAGCCCAATGTGCGCGGCAGCACCGGTCTCGGGCGCACCTATGCGACGCTCGACGACCGGGAGAACCGCTTGAACTCGATCAGCGACCTTGTCGACCTCAAGAACGCGCTTGCCGCCGATGGCCTGATTGACGGTGATCGAGCTGCGGTGATGGGCGGATCATACGGCGGCTACGCCGTGAACGCGGTGCTGGCCGAATACCCAGGTGAGTTTGCTGCCGGAGTGTCGCTGTTCGGAGTTGCCGACTGGATCACCGCGCTCGAGGTCGCATCGCCCGCGCTCAAGGCGTCGGACAGGATCGAATATGGCGACATCACAGAGGATCGCTGGCGCGAGTTTTACCGCGTCAATTCGCCGATCCGCAAAGCCGACCAGATTCGCGTGCCGGTGCTCTACTCACACGGCGTGATGGACCCGCGCATCGACATCTACGAGACCGAGGTGATGGTGAAGACCCTTCGCGAGAACGGCGTCGAGGCTCCCTTCGTGCGCATTCCCGACGAAGGGCATGGCTGGCGCAAACTTTCGAACCAGCTGTTCTACTATCGCAAGCAGGCGGAATTCATCGAAGAGCAGCTGGGTCTGACCGAAGCCGAGTGACCCATTAAGCATGAATATCCGCGCTCCCGCGATCCTCGTCGCCGCGCGTCCGCATGGCGAGACGGCGGTGATCGCGCGGCTTTTGACCGAAGACCACGGCCTCGTCGCCGCCTATGTCGCAGGTGGACGGGGGCGGCAGCTGCGCCCCGTGGTCATTCCGGGCAATTCGCTCGAGGCGGAGATTCGCTCCAAGTCTGACAGCCAACTGCCTTTCGCCCGGATCGAACTGGCAATCAGCCGTGCACCGTGGATGACCGAGCCGCTGCCCGCAGCCGCGATCGGTTGGGCCTGTGCGCTCACCGCCTCGACCTTGCCCGAGCGCAATCCGTACCCATCGCTCTACTCCGCGTTCGAAGCGTTGCTGGAGGCAATCTGCCACGCACCCAGCGCGCGCGGTTGGCTTGCCGCGATGGTGGCGTTCGAGGCGATGCTGCTGCGCGAGCTTGGCTATGGCGGCGAGAAGCCTGACATGGCCGCTGACCTCGATACCCAGTTCGAAGCCTTCCGCCAGCTTCATCGCCCGATCCGCGACTACCTTCTTGCGGGAAACCCCCGCGATGTTATGGCCGCGAGGAATGCGCTGGGGGAGCGCCTGAAGCGCATGATCGAGTGAGGGCGAGGTTATGAAGATCGCAATTCTGCCAGGCGACGGGATCGGCCCCGAAGTCACCCGCGAGGCGGTGAAAGTGCTTGAGGCGGTGAACCTGCCGGGCCTGGTCCTGTTCGAAGGCGACGTCGGCGGCATCGCCTACAGACGCCACGGCCATCCGCTTCCGCCCGAAACGCTGACGATTGCCAAGTCCTGCGATGCAGTGCTGTTCGGCGCTGTCGGCGATCCCGATTGTGACAGGCTCGACCGGCATCTGCGCCCGGAGCAGGCGATTCTGGGGCTTCGCAAGGAGCTCGACCTGTTCGCCAATCTGCGCCCGGCCAAAGTCTATGAGGGGCTGGAGCACCTCTCGCCCCTGAAGCCGGAGATCGCGAGCCAGCTCGACATGATGATCGTGCGCGAGCTGACGGGAGACGTCTATTTCGGCGACAAGGGCGAGCGCGTCGCCATCGACGGCACGCGCGAGGGGTGGGACATGATGTCCTACTCCGAAACCGAGGTCAGCCGCATTGCTCGCGTCGCTTTTCGAACCGCGCGCGCAGGCGATGACAAGTACCGCGTGACCAGCGTCGACAAGGCAAACGTGCTCGAAACCAGCCAGGTGTGGCGCGACACGGTCAACGCGGCCGCAGGCGCACATCCCGATATCGAACTTAGCCACATGTATGTCGACAACGCCGCGATGCAGATCATCAGCAATCCGGGCAGCTTCGGCGTGATCCTGACCGGCAACCTGTTCGGCGATATCCTGTCCGACCTTGCCAGCGCGGCGGTGGGTTCGATCGGCCTGCTAGCCAGCGCCTCGATGGGCGAACGCCGCACCGACCATGGCATTTTCGGCCTCTATGAACCGATCCACGGCAGCGCGCCCGACATTGCTGGCAAGGGCATCGCCAATCCGATGGCGACGATCCTGTCAGCCGCCATGATGCTGCGCCATTCCTTTGGCCTAGAGTGCGAAGCAGCGCGGATCGAGGCGGCGGTCGAAAAGGCGCTGGCAGACGGTTTCCTCGGCGGCGACCTTGGCGGAGAGCACGGGACCGAGGCGATCGGCGCTGCGGTGAGGGAGCGGCTCTAGCCAGCATCCAGCGATGAGCCTCGAGCTTGCGATAATTCTCCCGACGCTCAACGAGCGCGGCAACCTTGCGCCGCTTGTCGAGCGCATCGAAGCGGCGCTCGGGAGTCTCGTGGGGGAGGGGGGCTGGGAAGTGCTCATCGTTGACGATGACAGCAAGGATGGGACAGCAGACGAGGGCCGCGATCTTGCGCGGACCGATCGCCGGGTCCGGGTGATCCAGCGGATCGGCAGGCGCGGGCTTGCGAGTGCGGCGATCGAGGGGTTCTGCGCGACCGCTGCGCCGTATGTGGCCGTCATGGACGCCGACCACCAGCACGACCCGGCGCTTCTCGCTGGAATGCTCGATGCGCTGAAAGGGGGCGAGGCTGAAATCTGCGTTGCCAGCCGCTTTGCGCAAGGGGCGAGCACCGCGGCCTGGGAACAGCCTGAGCGCGAAAGACTTTCCAACCTCGCCAACCGGATCGCACGCGGGATAACCGGGGTTGAACTCACCGACCCGATGAGCGGCTATTTCATGCTCCCGACCGCCACGGCTCGGGCGCTTGTACCGCGATTGTCGGGGATCGGCTTCAAGATCCTTCTCGATCTGCTCGCCACCGCCGATGCGCCGATGAAAGTGAAGGAGTTTCCGCTGAAATTCGCCAAGCGCCGCGAGGGCGAGAGCAAGCTTGACCGGGCGATCCTGTTCGATTTCCTCGCCGGGATTTATGACAAGACGCTGGGCCGCCTGATCCCGACTCGCTTTGCGCTGTTCGGCACGGTCGGGGCGCTCGGTGTGATCGTGCACATGGCGGTGCTTGCGAGCCTTCTTTTCGTGTTCGAGGAAGCCTTTACGCTTTCGCAGACCGCAGCCGTACTCACCGCGATGAGCTTCAACTTCTGGCTCAACAACTGGCTGACCTATCGCGACCGCCGCTTGAAGGGCTGGGGCGAGTTTCTGCGGGGCTGGGCGGGGTTCTGCCTGACTTGCGCGGTGGGCGGCTTCGCGAATGTCGCAGTGGCGACACTGTTGCAGTCTCAGGGGCTATTCTGGGCGCTCGCCGCACTGGCGGGCATCCTCATCGGCTCTGTATGGAATTACGCGCTATCCAGCCGCTTCGTGTGGGGGCGGTTCTAGGCAAACCGGCTGCGCAGCAGCCGCAAGGCCGACTGGCCGCCGCGCCTTATGGCGCGAAGCCAAGCAGGCCGGATGGCCTGCGCCCGGCGTCTGAGGGCGCAAAAAAGCTACCTCCAGCCCGCGATCCAGGTCCAATCGGCAAAGCTCATGGGCCCGTCGAGCGGCGCGGCGGTCAGGATCTTGTAGAACACCCCGAACAGACCCGCGCTCGCCAAAAAAACGCCGTAAGCCAGCCTGCTCCATCCCGCTTGCCTCAAATCGCTCAGCGACAAGGCCAGTGCGCCGAGCAGGAACATGCTCGGCATGACGTAGTGATAATAGAACTGCACAGGCTTGGGCGCGATGAGCCACAGGCCGAGGCTGACGCCGTAGCCGACGACCATCGCGATCTTGGCCCAGTCGCCGCGGTAAAGCCCCGCGACAAGGCACCACACCAACGCAGGAAGGCCGATCAGCATGGTCAGCGGATTGCCGATCAGCAGAACCCCGCGCTGCGCTTCGTCGACGAATTCGTAAAGATACCAGATGCCGCGCGTGTTCATCACCCATTGCGGCCAATTGCTCTGATAGGAATGTGGGGCGAGCACCTGCTGCTGAAGCGCGAGCATATCGGCGTGAAGCCCGAACAGGCCAAGCTCTGAGATCGGCGAGGGGCGAAGCTCGCTGCCCAGCCAATGTCCCGGCATAAAAGTCAGCGCGTAGATCGCAAGCGGCAGGATGCCGAGCCACAGAAACGCTTCGATCAGGCTGGTCCCGGGTATCGGAACACCGCGGCGGCTCGTGAAGAAGCGGCGGCGGCCTGCCGACAGGCGCGCGGCGAAGAAGGTCAGGCCCGGCACCATCGCCAGCGGCACCGCGTTCCATTTGCTCCCCAGAGCGCATCCGATGGAAATGCCGGTGAGAATAAGGCGGGTGCGCCCCGTTTCCGGTTCGCGAATGGCGGCAGCGAATTGCCATGCGGCGAGCGACAGGAACGCCGCCATGAAGATGTCGAGCATCGCGATCCGGGCATGGATCAGCAGGTGAAAACCGGTCACTAGCAGGATACCAAACGCGACCGTCGCGAACCTGTCCTCGCTCGTGTGCCACATCGCCCGCATGCTCGCGCCCACGGCCACGATCCCTGCAATGAGCGGCATGATCCGCCAGCCCAGCGGATTGTCGCCGAACAGGTACATGCCAAGCGCAATCAGCTCCTTGCCGAGAAGGGGATGTTCGCGGTTCACGTATTCCCCGGTCACGCCCGCCCATGCGTTTAGGAATTCGCGCGCTGCCGGAAGGTAGTGAACCTCGTCGAAATAGGGCGCAGAAGGGGTCGTAAGCCGGAAGCCTGCTATCAGCGCGAAGATCGCCGGGATGACGAGGCACCAGATCCAGGGATCGCTGGGGTGCTCTGGCGCGCTTTCGTGAGCGCGATGAAGCGGCTCTGGTGCGTCGTCGACACTCTGGGCTTGGGCCTCGGTCATGGACCCGAGCGCTTAGGCAAGCACTCAGGCCCCTGCAAGCTTGTTAGGCATTCATGATCAGGCGGTTGGCGTGTCTGCCTGCGCGCATTCGAGGTAAAACAGCCGCGCGCACATGGCGAGAAGTCCGATGCTGGCGGTCGATATTACGAATAGCCCCCAAAGCGCGACATTCATTCCCACTGCGCGCGCTCGCGGTGCAATGAAGAAGAAGGCAATCAGAACCGCCGCGATCAGGTCCCACCAAACCTGAATGCCGGTGAGGTTCTGCGAGTGGTTCACCCAGAACATCACCGGCCCTTCCTGCCACAACTGGATCGTGGTGTAGCCAGCAAAGCCTGCTCCAAGCATCGCGGCCATAAGGGCACTTCCGGTTTTTTGATGGCGCGCCAGGATCGAGGCGAATGCGACGAGCCCGCCTGCAATGCCAGCGATGAACAGGATTTCAGTGGGACTCATGACGATTTTCCTCATTGTTGTAGCGAGTGCTACAAAAGCTTGTAGCGTAATGTAGCAATCGCTACAAGGCCCTATGTCCAGCGCATCCAACAGATCTCAAATGAACCGCGAGACGCTTCTTCCGCTTCTTGCGGCCCATGTCCTTGAGCACGGGCTCGCCGCTGCCAGCCTTCGGCCACTCGCCAAGGCAGCAGCGACAAGCGACCGCATGCTGATCTACCATTTCGGCAACAAGGTGCAGTTG
Organism: Erythrobacter sp. S158; assembly: GCF_057364915.1. NCBI lineage: Bacteria > Pseudomonadati > Pseudomonadota > Alphaproteobacteria > Sphingomonadales > Erythrobacteraceae > Erythrobacter > Erythrobacter sp. S158. The sequence goes on from NZ_CP200279.1 coordinate 859,558, forward strand.
CTTGCAGACATCCTCGCGCACATTGCCGACACCTATTCGCTGGCGCTTGATGCCGCCGTGGGTGGTGAGCGCGCGCAGAGCAGGCAGGAGGTAGTCTCGCGCATCCTCGCTCAGGTGAGGGAGCCAGCCATGCAGCCCTTCCAAACCCTTTGGTGGGAGATCGTGGCGGGCTCGGCTCGCGGTGTGCCTGGCTATCACGAGGCCGCCGAGGCGGTCATGGCTCGGTTGCTCGAGTGGCTGGAAACCCAGATGCCCGAGAACGACCCCGATCCGGTTGGCGGCGCGCGGTACCTTCTCACGCTGATCGAGGGGGCGCAGATGCTGAGCACCGTCGGCCACGCGCGAACAGCGCGTGAAGGACTGCTTGCGGGCGACCTTTCTGGCGACTAATCGGGCTGCACGATGAAGAAGACCACCGGAATGGACCGCGCGACGACGCGCAACTGGCGACCCGCGACACAGGCCGTGCGCGGCGGGACGTGGCGCTCGGAACATGGCGAGACGAGCGAGGCGCTGTTCCTCACCTCGGGCTACACCTATGACGATGCGCAGACGGTGGCGGACCGGTTTGCGGGCGAAGCCGAGGGCATGACCTATTCGCGCCTTCAGAACCCGACCGTCGCGATGCTGGAAGAGCGGATCGCCTTGATGGAAGGGGCCGAGGCCTGCCGCGCTCAGGCGAGCGGGATGGCGGCCATGACCGCTGCATTGCTCTGCCAGCTGTCCACCGGTGACCATGTTGTCGCCGCGCGCGCCGCGTTCGGTTCGTGCCGCTGGCTGGTCGACCATCTGCTCCCGCGTTTCGGGATCGAAACCTCAGTGATCGACAGCGCCGACGATGCGGCATGGGAAGCGGCGATCCGGCCCAATACGAAGGTTTTCTTCTTCGAGACTCCGGCCAACCCGACGCTCGATATCGTTGATCTCAAGCACGTCTGCGACCTCGCCAAGGCGCACGGGATCACCACGGTTGTCGACAACGCCTTTGCCTCGCCCGCCTTGCAGCGCCCGATGGAGTTTGGCGCGGACGTCGTCGCTTACAGCGCGACCAAGCTGATGGACGGGCAGGGCAGGGTGCTCGCCGGCGCGATCTGCGGGAGTGAGGAGTGGGTGAACGAGACACTCATGCCGTTTCAGCGCAACACCGGACCCACGATCAGCGCATTCAACGCCTGGGTCGTTCACAAGGGGCTCGAGACGCTGAGCCTGCGCGCTCACCAGCAGAGCCGCAATGCAGTGGCGCTGGGTGAGTTTCTCGAACCGCGCGTGACCAAGCCGGGCGGCCACATGCGGCATCCCGGCCTGCCGAGCCATGCGCGCCACAATCTCGCTCTCTCGCAAATGGAAGCGACGGGTCCGATTTTTGCCTTCGACGTCGGCACGCGCGAACGCGCCTTTCAGATCCTCAACGGGCTGGAGCTTGTCGATATCTCCAACAATATCGGCGATGCGCGCAGCCTGATGTGCCACCCGGCGAGCACCACGCACGCAAACATGGGCGAGGAAGCGCGCGAGGAAATGGGCGTTTCCGAAGGCCTCCTTCGCATCAATGTTGGGCTTGAGGACATAGCCGACCTCACCGAGGACATGGACCGGGCGCTCAGCGCGGCGGGAATTTAGCGCCGACGGCGACTTGGTTCGCAGGCAACTCCGTCGTTATCCCGGTCAAGCGCAGGCCGATAGCCTGGCTGGCCGCGATAAATCGGCGCAGCACCGGCAGCGCGTACGGCATCGCAATTGCGATAATAGACGTCACCCTCGATGGACTGCGCCCTTTCTACCGGTCGGGTGGCGCGAGAATTGCGGTGGCAATGATAGGTGCCGTTCTTGCGATCGTTATGGCACCCTTGCGCGTTGAGCCCACCCGGATGCGCTGCGACCGGAATGGCCAAGAGGCCAAGAGTTGCCGCGAAGGCCGATGCGATAGCAGCAGGAAGGTAACGTGCCTTGGACATACCTTTAGATAGCACGAAATCCTTCTGAGAATAAAACGGGCGAGGGATCGAGAGCGCTCACGCAAAAAGCCGGGGCAACGCGCATGACGCGCCACCCCGGCTTCTAAGCACATCCGCTGCGGTTCGATGGTCACTTACGCAGCGGTTGGAACGACCTTTCGTGTGGCCTTCGCCAAGTCAGGGCATACACGCGTGCATGCCAAGACACAGTCGGTATTGCCTCACGGCTCCTAACAATTCAGGAGCGAACGACGCTAACGCCAATTTAACCACGTCATACACGGACAGCGCGGTTGTGCAATGCAGCATGATTGCCTATGTGGCTCCATCACTTCTCCAGTCCGGGCGCACTCTCTCCACCTGTCCGGCTCATAGACATTTCCGGATAGATCCGACCATGACCCAGACCCGCTCCTTCGCGGAAACCTTCCGCCGTGACTGGTTCGCTCAGCCTCGCGCAGACATTCTTGCAGGGATCGTTGTCGCCCTCGCGCTGATCCCTGAGGCCATCGGCTTTGCGCTGATCGCAGGCGTCGACCCGAGCGTTGGCCTTTATGCGAGCGTCGCGATTGCGATGGTGATCGCGTTCACTGGCGGGCGTCCGGGCATGATCTCGGCGGCGACCGCTGCGGTCGCGGTCGTGGTTATCCCGCTCGTGCGCGATTACGGGGTCGACTACCTCTTTGCAGCGACGATCCTGATGGGCGTGTTTCAAGGTATTGCGGCGGTGCTGCGGCTCGACCTGCTTATGCAATTCGTCTCGCGCAGCGTCATCACGGGCTTCGTGAACGCGCTCGCGATCCTCATTTTCATGGCGCAGATCCCTCAGCTCATGCCGGGTAACGAGGGCGTGGGCCCGTGGACCTGGGCGATGGTCGCGGTCGGCCTTGGCATTATTTACGGCTTCCCGCGCATCACCAAGTCGGTGCCGAGCCCGCTTGTCGCCATCGTCTTGCTGACCGCTGCGGCAATTTACTGGGGCCTGCCCGTCAACAATGTCGCGGGCGAGGGCACTTTGCCCGATGGCCTGCCAACCTTTGCGCTGCCCGACGTGCCGCTGACGTGGGAGACTTTGCAGATCATCGCGCCGTACTCGCTTACGATGGCGGCGGTCGGTCTGCTCGAAAGCCTGCTCACCGCGCAGATCGTCGATGACATGACCCACACTGAAAGCGACAAGCGCCGCGAGAGCGCGGGGCAGGGCATCGCCAACGTGGTCGCTGCCTGCTTTGGCGGCATGGGTGGCTGCGCCATGATCGGGCAGTCGGTCATCAACGTGACCTCGGGCGGGCGCGGGCGACTGTCGACCTTTACCGCTGGCGCGTTCCTGCTGTTCCTCCTCACCGTTCTTGGCCCGTGGGTCGGACAGGTGCCGATGCCGGCTCTGGTCGCAGTTATGATCATGGTCAGCATCGGGACGTTCAGCTGGAACTCGATCCCCAACCTGCGCCGCCATCCGCCGACCAGCTCGATCGTGATGATCGCGACGGTTGTCACGGTTGTGTGGACGCACGACCTGGCGCTTGGGGTGCTTGTCGGCGTGCTGCTGTCGGGCATCTTCTTCGCGCAGAAGGTGAAGAACATGTTCACCGTCGAGCGTGTGCGCCGACCGCATTCGGCTGTCTATCATGTGAGGGGCGAGATATTCTTCGCCAGCGTCGACCGCTTCGTCGACCTGCTCGGCCCGGAAAGCCAATACGAAGACGCCGCTCACCACGTCGTCATCGACGTGAGCCAGGCGCATTTCTGGGACATCTCTGCCATCGGTGCGCTTGAGAAAGTCATCGAGCGCATGCGTCGCAATGGCCGTCACACGCGCGTGGTCGGACTGAACGCGGCAAGCGCCGACCTGTTTGATCGCTTTGCGCTGGAAGACAGAACCGGGGTGGAATTGGGTCTCTCTCCGACGGGCTAGCCAGCGCAATCGGCGTCGTGAGCGCGCTCGGCGCCTGAGGGCCGAAAGCATAACGTCTGAAAAACAGACTTGAAACGCGCGCCGCGTCGTGCGAGCCATCGGAAAACCTTATCAGGAGAGTTCCCATGGCAAGCCGCGTCGAGCTGATCTTCGATTTCGTCAGTCCCAATGCCTACATGATCTGGTGGCCGCTGCGCGATCTCGTCAAGCGGACCGGGGCAGAGCTCGACGTCACGCCGGTGTTCCTTGGCGGGATGCACAAGCTCACCGGCAACGCGCCTCCGATGATCCGCGATGCCGATGTGAAGGGCAAAGTCGAATATTCGATGCTCGAAATGCGCCGCTTCATCGAAAAGCATCAGCTGAGCAAATACAAGCTGCACCCCAACTTCCCGTTCAACTCGATCACGCTTCAGCGGATGCTGTTTGCCGCCGATCAGGACGGCCGCGGCGTGCAATTCGTCGAGGGAATGCTGCCTGCAATCTGGGAACAAGGCGTCGATGTCACCGACCCCGAAGCCCTCGGCGCAGCGGTTGCAGCAGCGGGCTTCGATGCGAAGGACCTGTTCGAGCGGACTCAGACCGACGAGGTGAAACAGGGTCTTGTCGCCAACACCGACAGCGCGGTCGAACGCGGCGCGTTCGGTATTCCGACGCTATATGTTGGCCCCAAGGACGGACCGCAGGAAATGTTCTTCGGCAAGGAACGTCTCGGCCAGATCGAGGAAGAGCTCGAAAAGGGGTAGCGGCTAGGTCGCCAGTCGTCCGGCTTTGCGCAACCGTTTGAGCGCCCTTCGCGACCCTAGCTCGGTCCAGATGTTGAGATCCTTGCCGCGATATTCGGTGCCAATCGAGTGGTCTTGCTCGGCGCCCTCGGCTGTGCCGTCGAGAACCTCTCCGACGACTTTCACATAGCCCTGCGCGCCCACCTCGACAGCGCGGCCAAACACGGCGTGCAGGTCGTCGTGTGACTGCAAGCTCGCGCGCCCGGTGAAGAACACCTTGCCGCCGTCAACCGCAGAGGTGCATTCGTGGACGGTCGCTCCGACCATGTCGGGCCGCTCGTCGAGGATTGGCCACATTGCGCAGCTGACCCCGCGATAATGCGGCGAAATTCCGGTGTGCATGTTGAGCGCGATATCACTCGCGCTCTCCAGCACATCGTCAGGGATCATGCTGGTTCCGTAGATTGCGAGCACGTCCGGCTGGAGCGCTTCGACTGTCTTGAGCAGGCGGCCAGCTTTTGGCCTCCCGACCCGCTGCACGAGGTCTTCGCGAGCAAATTGCGCAGATGTCTTGCCAAGCACCCGCGCAAGGCTGGCCTCGCGCTTGCCCCGGTCGCTCGTAACCTTGAGAAAGACGCTGCGCAAAGCCTTGCCCAAGAACTGGTCCGGATTGCGCTTGAGGACCTTCTTCCAGGACCTCTTGGCTGGTGGATCGCACACGAGGATCGCAGCCACGTCGTAGGCTTCGCAAAGCGCATTGGTCACGTATTTATGCTCGCGCCCGTCGCCCGTGATGATGACCAGCCGCTTCACCCCAGCACCGCCTTCTTGAGGGAGCGCAAATGCTGCTTCACCCGAAATTCGGATGCCAGTTCGCGATTGGACTGGTTCGTCAGTGAGCGGCGATACCAGACGTCCTTGGCCGGGCGCAGCCAGTTGGCGCGGGCATGGACAAGAAAGATCGCCTCGTGACCGCTCTCCCGTGCATGCGCGTGTACCTCTTCGGTCAGGTCAAGCTCATGCCCATAGGGTATCGAAAGCGAACGCACGCGGCTCTGCGACAGCTCTTCCAGCATTGCCTTTGAGCCAGCGATCTCTTCCTGCATCTCTTCTGCGGACAGGCTGCGGCAGTGCACATGGGTCTTGGTGTGATTGCCGATCTCGATACCAAGGGAAACGAGCTCTTTCAGGTCACGTGCCGACAACAGCGGAGCGCGTTCGCCGAGGTCAATGGGACCGAACTCGGCGATCAACTTGGCGACCACGTCCTGACGTTCGGCCGAGCCAAGACGCGCCATGTCGTTCACGATCAGCGAATGCACCGCATCGCGGGACGGGATACCAAGCACGCCGCAGACCTTCTCGATCCCGAACGTATTCACGGCATAGGCCAGCATGGAATCGAGCGAGATCGCACCTTCCTGAACCATGCCGGGATTGATGAAGTAGACGGCAGGTATCCCGCGCGGGCCCAACACTTCGCGGGCAATGCCAAGCACCGAGTACCAGGCGTCGTCAAAAGTCAGCAGCAAGGAATTGTTCGGCAAATCCCCGCTCAGGACTTGATCGAGCGACACGAACGTATAGCGCTCATGCAGCCACGCGAGGTGACGCTCAAAGGCTTCTCGCGAACTGGTCAGGCCAAGCCCTCTTTCGAAGGCGCCTTCCTCCCCGATGTGATGGTGCAGCACGCAGGTGAGGTGGGGCATGATCGGGCTTGGTGGCTCGCAGGATGGTAAAAGTGCGCCGGCGCAGCGATGAACCGTCCACGCCGTGCAGTCGGCGTTCACCTAGCCCAGTCGCTGCGCGCGCGGCAAGTGCAGACCCGCAGCAATCCGGGTCAAACCGGCTGTCGCAAAGGAACCGGTGAAGTCCGCAGCCGTTCATTCATCGTCCATTGTGGCGCTGTGCGGTACAAGGCTTGCGTTATTCGCAGGTGGATTAAGGGCACTCCCGCTCTTGAGGCCAGAACGAGAATTGCTACGTATAGATTCGTATGAAGGAACTTTTCCAACACGCAGCCGTCACCGAAGGCATCACCGTGCGCGTCGCGGTCAACTTCCTGCCCGAGCAATCACACCCCGACGCGGGCAAGTGGTTCTGGGTCTATCATATCCGCATCGAGAACGGATCGCATGAGCAGATTCAGCTCATCACCCGCCACTGGCGCATCACCGATGCACGCGGGATGGTGAACCATGTAGATGGCGAGGGCGTCGTTGGCGAACAGCCTGTCCTCGCTCCGGGTGAAAGCCACGATTACGTCTCCGGCTGTCCGCTGACGACAACGCACGGCTCGATGGAAGGCTTCTACACCTTCCACAAGCCGGACGGCTCGCCGATGGAAGTGCGCATCCCGTTCTTCCCGCTCGCCGCGCCTGAGACTGCGGACGGACAGTCGCGCGCCTGATAGAACGCGTTTCAAGCGCACAATTTGCATTGATCTTGCGATAGAACGCGCTCGCTTCTAAGCGGGCCATCGTGAAACGCACGCACCTCCCCTTGAACGCCCTGCGCGTCTACGACGCTGCCGCGCGCCACCTGTCGTTCACCCGCGCGGCTGACGAGCTTGCGGTGACGCCTGCCGCTGTCGGCCAGCAGATCCGCGCGCTTGAGGATCACCTCGGCGTGGTCCTGTTCCGCCGCACGTCCAAGGGGCTGGAGCTCACACCCGAAGGCGAGGCTGGTCTCGATGCGCTTCGCGAAGGCTTCCTGCGCTTCGAGGAGAGCGTTGCCGCGATGCAGGCGGGGCAATCCTCCGACCGCTACACTATCGCCGCCCCGCGCGAATTCTACGCCGAGTGGCTCAGCCCGCGCCTTGCCGAGTTCCAGGCGGGCACCCCCGGTGTAGTCTACACCATCCTCGCCGATGAGGGCGCCGACTTCACCGAGGCGAACCTCGACCTTGCCATCCGGCTGGTCGACGGTCCCGGCGAGCTCGAAGGCACTCAGCTTGCCGAGGCTCGCCGCGTTACGGTCGAAGCTCCAAAGGCCCGCGATTCCTGGATCGACTGGCCCGGAGCCGCTCTGCCCGAAGGCGTGCGCCCCTGCATCAAGGCGGGCTCTGCCGGACAGGCTCTGGCGAGCGCGCTTGCCGGCATGGGCCGCACCGTCCTTCCGCTGCCGCTGGTGGCGGGCGCGATCGAGCGCGGGCAGCTGACCGCGCTGGACGAGCCGGTGGAGAGCCGCCGCGCCTACTGGCTGGTCGCCCCGGTCCCGCAATGGCGCTCCAAGAAGGTCAAGGCGCTCGTCGAGTACCTCACTTCCTGACTGACGCACCCCATCCGGGGTGCGGTGTCCTCGCTCACACGACCTGAAGGTCGCGTCGCTGCGGGCGCCCGGTCGGGCTTGCACTCGGCTTCGCCTCGCGTATCAGCGCGAGGCATGAGAGCCGTCCAAACCCTCACCACGCCCCGCTTCACCCTGCGCGCGTTCCGGCGCGAGGATGCAGCCGCGCTCTTTCCGACCATGTCGGACGACGATGTCAGCCTATACCTCACCCGGCCCGCCTTCACCTCGGAAGAGGAGCTGTGGGGCTGGTTCGCCGATCCCGACTGGATCGGGCGCACCTGGATCGCCGAGGATGCGGGCGGAGACGTCGCAGGCCGCTTCGTCGCGTTCCCCGCGCATGAGAAGGGCGTCGAGGAGGTCGGCTACATCACCGCCATTCACCGCACCCGCGAGGGCGTCGCGCGCGAATGCATGGAGGCGCTGATCCGCCACCTGTTCACCGCCGCAATCGAGGACGCAGGCGCACGCAAGCTCACCGCCGAAGTCGACACCCGCAACGCCGCCTCGGTCCGCCTGCTCGAAGCGCTAGGCTTCACCCGCGAGGCCCACTTGCGCGAGCACGAGACCACCCATGCGGGCCTATGCGACATCTACCTCTACGGCCTGCTCAAGAGCGAGTGGGACGGCGGCGAATAGGGCGCTCGGGCTTGATCGCGGGACGCGCTCCAACGCCAGCGCAAACCCGCAGAAAACCGAGAAGTGGACCGCATGTTACACGGTCCTAGCGCAAACTCCTGAGCCACCGCAAATGCGCGCGCAAAACCCCCTCATTCGCCTCCCGCCGAGCCGCAACTTCGGGAGGGCAGGGCGGGTTCCCCCCGATATTCTCCACCGCCACATGAGCCGCCCAGCCGGAATTGTGCGCATGCTGATCGGTGTCGCCGTGCGGCTGCCAGCCAGCATCCGGGCGACCGGGAGGAAGCGGCTGTGTGGGATCGTAAGGAGGGGTTTTCATCGCGTGGTCCTTTTGTGGGGAGGGGAGGACCGGGTGACTTGGCAGAATTTGGGCGTGTAGGAAAACTGTTCTGAAACGAGACAATTACAGCCATGTGACACTGTTTTAATCGGATAAGTAGCAGGAAAGTATTGTTTTTATTCTCGAACATGAAAAGGGAAGCAATGGTTTACCGAACGGTAGAAATTCGGGGATCGATTCAGAAGATCAGTTTCTTGGGACGTACTGAAACTGCTTCGATAAGATGGGGGTATTATGGATCAGGAACGAGCGGATGCGGAGCATCTATTGCCGTATCTGCAAAACCAAGAGCGCGACCTAGTCGATCTCATAGTGAAGCGTACACCGCTTGAAAAAATCATTGAGCGCATGGGCCTGCCGCAAAGCAGCGTGGAAAACCTCGTTCACCGTGCGCGTTTTGCTTTCGGGGCGAATGATGATCTTGTCGATGATTACCTTGCTTTGCTTGAGGATTGGCAGGCATCGACCGGCAGCAAGTTTGCGACCAACGATGACGAGATGGGCGGTTTTGACGATAAGGGGAGGTTCCAATCGAGGATGCTTTCGATCCTTGGGACGCTTCAGAAAAAGTTCTCTCCTGCCGAGCTTCGCGATGTCGCTGCGGCACTGCTGAAGCTTGCCGATTCCATGGAGCAGAATTGGTCGCCGCATCGCGTACAGGCGCAGTATCGCTGGCCGTCACGCGCAGCCCGGATTGAGCGCAATTCCGTCGAATTGGCGAAACGCGCGATGATGCTGCTTGAGCATCGCAAGCTACGCGAGAAATACCTTCCTGGCGAACTATTCGGCGATCCGTCGTGGTACATGCTGCTGGACCTGTTCGTGCAGTTTGCGGGCGGGGCAAAGGTGTCGATCACCAGCCTGTCAATCGCGGCCTATTGCCCGACCACCACGGCCCTGCGCCACATCGGTCAACTCGAAGAGCAAGGCCTGATCGTACGCGAAGCCTCGCCAACGGACGCACGGGTCAAGCTGCTGAGCCTGACCAAGCAAGGCGTGCTTGGCGTAGGGCGGGTGCTGGAGCGGGTGATCTGACAGGTTTGGCGCGCTAAGATACGCAAAGGTACCGCAGGCTAATTGCCATAGTACTTTGAACCAATTCGCTTTTGGTATTGGTCGGCGGCGAAGTCCCCATTGATTGAGTGGATCTCGATTGCGTCGTCGCGGATTAGATGAAGGTGGTTTTCATATCTCTTTGACCTAGGGAACGTTTTCACGCGAACAGGTTCCCCCCCATATTGATGCACGGTTTCGTCACTCTGGATGACAATCACGCCATCATCGAATTCGAGAACCACCCCGAACAAGGCGGTTTGAGCTGAGACGAGGGAATTGACGCGGAACTCCAGCCGAACCTTCAATCCTGTGTCAATAATTCTACCGTCCCTTAAAAGCCGATATGATCTGATCTCATCATCCACGAAAAGATAAAGTTTGTCTTGACTACCCCAAGCAAACGAATCTCCGCTCCCTTCAAATTTCTTAAACTCGCTGCTTAGGTCACGCGTATCTCCGGCTGATTGCCTAAACACTGGCGGTAAGTCTCCGGTCGATTGCTCATTGTTTTGAGGCTTAGCGTCGCTGTCGGATTCAATTGGCTTAATCTTGTATTCGGCGAGGTAGCTTCCACCATCAATCGAGGTCGCAACAATGTTATGAAACATCCAATCGCATGCGTCGGCAGTTCGACGAGAGATTTGATTGTGGCCGGTCGGGATTAACTCCTCGCTGAAGATGTTTAAGTCGAGCTCAAATAGGCCTTCCGTACCGCCCGCGATTGCAGCAACCCCATAAGCGGGCCACGCTTGGTTGGCCGGGATGTCAGATATCCTCTCAATTGGTGTGTAATGGTCTTCGTCGACAGAATAAATGCCCGAATAGATTCCGTCTGGAGACGCAATGACCATCCGATCGAAATACATGGCGCTGGTCGCACTCGGGAACGGGAATTTTATGCCGTTCTCAAATACTAAGAAATTCTCGAGAAAGGATTGTTCGATCTCGAAAATGCTATTTGGTAAGGCTGCAAAAGCACTTTCGAGACGCTCTTGAGGGATCGTATTTCTGTAAAGCGCATTACTCTCGGAGAATGAGAAGCGAAACGCATCGTGACTGCCAGGGTGAACCTTTGAAGCCAACTCGTTTATGATGGCTTCCCAATCGTATACTTTGATTGAGCCATCCATATGCAGGAGGTGTAGGCGCCCCTTGTAAAGCAAGGTGTCCCACCACTCCCCGGAAATTTTAAGAGTTAGATTTTGCATGGCTGGCCGCAGACTATCTTTCGCACTTGGGACTTTGATAGCAGACTTTTTTCAAGCCAATCATTGATAACCGGTCTCGGTGGTCTTTGCTGAGTATTTCGATGGTTCACCGGGTAGCCATGCCATTCGTCATTCGCATGCTCGTCAAACCTTGCAATGAACAGAGATGTGCGATGATCCCTATCTCTCCCTAGGCTACTTGGCGAAGATTCCACTAGATGGAGGCCCCACGCCCACTTCTTTGCGATCCAGCCCTCACTCATCGCTCCACGAAAGCTGGCTCTTTCTTCGGTTTCTGAGATGTCCCATTGAGATTTACCCGGGGTCTGATCTCGATGGTCCGGCTTATGCACATACTGCACAGAAATTGTCGATCGCCCAGAAAGCCAAGAGATTTTCGTGGTTTGCATGAGGCAACCCATAGCCGAATTGCAAAATTGTTCAATTCCTCGACCTAATCTCAACGCACTTGACCCCCCGCCCACATCCCACTATGTGCCCGCCCATCCGGTGACCGGCTTGCCATGTGCGAGTCTCGTCTTCGAACAATAGAGCTGAACATTGCCGGTTCGTCCCGCAGGCCTCGCTCGCTCCTGATGCGTTCAGGGTGGAGTAAGGCCTTTTCTATTGGGCTTGCGCATGATCTTCACGATCAAAGCGGGTGTGGGGCGGCTGTCAAAGTAACCCGGTGGCCACGTGGCCGGTTCTGGGTGGAGCGTTTTCAGCTTGTGCCTTTTGCGAAAGGATCGCCGCTCTTGCGGTGGCTCTTTCTCGCAAAGCCTTGGCGGCCTTGGTCGCTGGCGGCAGGCGCAAGTCTAACCTTCCACACATAACCGTCCGCAAGTTCCACCTCCGCGCCGATCCCTTCAGGGAAAGTGGGAACCGGTTTCCCGCCCGGAAGGGTCGGCAACAAGCATGGTGAAGAGTAACTTATGCCGACGATCAACCAGCTGGTCCGCAAGGGCCGCACTCCGCAGAAGGCCAAGTCGAAGGTCCCTGCAATGGAGCAGAATCCGCAGAAGCGCGGTGTCTGCACCCGCGTCTACACCACGACGCCGAAGAAGCCGAACTCCGCACTTCGTAAGGTCGCCAAGGTGCGCCTGACGAACCAGCGCGAAGTCATCTCCTACATTCCGGGCGAAGGCCACAACCTGCAGGAGCACTCGGTTGTGCTCATCCGCGGCGGCCGTGTTCGCGACCTTCCCGGCGTTCGCTACCACGTCCTTCGCGGCGTGCTCGATACGCAGGGCGTCAAGGACCGCAAGCAGTCCCGCTCGAAGTACGGCGCCAAGCGTCCGAAGTAATTGAGACGCGGTGACGGGCCTCTCCCGCGCCGTTCCACCCATACGGATACGATCCGGGTGGAAGGGCGGGGGAGAGGGCCGGCGCCGCCAAGACGCTCGCGGATGCGAGCGGCTCTCCAAAGGAGTTTTAAACATGTCACGTCGTCGTCGTCCCGAAAAGCGGGTCATCCTGCCCGATCCCAAGTTTGGTGATCAGGTTCTCTCGAAGTTCATGAACAACCTGATGCTCGACGGTAAGAAGGCCGTTGCAGAAGGTATCGTGTACTCGGCGCTCGAAACGGTCGAAGCCAAGGCCAAGGCCGATCCGGTGCAGCTGTTCCACGATGCGCTCAACAACGTGAAGCCGCAGGTCGAGGTTCGCTCGCGCCGTGTCGGTGGTGCGACCTACCAGGTGCCGGTCGAGGTTCGCCCCGAGCGTGCCCAGGCTCTCGCGATCCGCTGGCTGATCGGTGCGGCTCGCGGTCGCCCCGAAACCACCATGAGCGCCCGTCTCTCGGGTGAGCTGATGGATGCCGCCAACAACCGCGGTAACGCCGTCAAGAAGCGCGAAGACACGCACCGCATGGCGGACGCGAACCGCGCCTTCTCGCACTACCGCTGGTAAGGATTGTGGAACGGGCGAGGGACACGTCTTTCGCCTGTCACAATCGTCACTATATGGGGGCCGATCCGCTAACGGCGGCCCCCTGAAGACCTTAAGGAAGATATTATGGCCCGCGATTATCCGCTGGAGCGCTATCGCAATATCGGCATCATGGCGCACATCGATGCCGGCAAGACCACCACGACCGAGCGTATCCTCTATTACACCGGCAAGTCCTACAAGATCGGCGAAGTGCACGATGGTGCTGCGACGATGGACTGGATGGAGCAGGAGCAGGAGCGCGGGATCACGATCACGTCCGCTGCGACCACTTGTTTCTGGAACCCGGAAGATCCTGACATGGATCCGATGGGCGATCCCAAGGAACTGCGCGCGAACACGCCCAAGCACCGCATCAACATCATCGACACCCCCGGCCACGTTGACTTCACCATTGAAGTCGAGCGTTCGCTGCGCGTGCTCGACGGCGCGGTTGCATGCTTCGACGGCGTTGCCGGCGTTGAGCCGCAGTCCGAGACTGTCTGGCGTCAGGCCGACAAGTACAAGGTTCCGCGGATGTGCTTCATCAACAAGCTCGACCGCACCGGCGCCGACTTCAAGTACTGCGTGCAGTCGATCATCGACCGCCTCGGTGCGACCCCGGCTGTCCTGTACCTGCCGATCGGCATCGAATCGAGCCTTGAAGGCCTCGTCGACCTCGTCAACCAGCGTGCTATCACCTGGAAGAACGAAGACCTCGGCGCTGAATACACCTTCGGCCCGATCCCTGACGACATGGCTGACGAAGCGGCAGAATACCGCGAGAAGCTGATCGAGCTTGCTGTTGAGCAGGACGATGATGTCATGGAAGCCTATCTCGAAGGCAACGAGCCTGACGCTCAGACGCTCAAGCGCCTGATCCGCCAGGGCACGCTTGAGCAGAAATTCGTCCCCGTCCTGTGTGGTTCGGCGTTCAAGAACAAGGGCGTTCAGCCGCTTCTCGACGCGGTCATCGACTACATGCCGTCGCCGCTCGACGTTCCCGCGATTAAGGGCGTTCTGCCCGACAGCGAGGAAGAAGCATCGCGTCCGTCTTCGGATGACGAGCCGTTTAGCGCGCTCGCATTCAAGATCATGAACGACCCGTTCGTCGGCTCGCTCACCTTCACGCGCATCTATTCGGGCAAGCTCGAAAAGGGCTCGGTCCTGAACTCGGTGAAGGACAAGAAGGAAAAGATCGGCCGTATGCTGCTGATGCACTCCAACGAGCGTGAAGACATTGATGAAGCGTTCGCTGGCGACATCGTTGCAATCGCAGGCCTGAAGGAAACCACCACCGGTGATACCCTTTGTGCGCCTTCCGCACCGATCATCCTGGAGCGTATGGAATTCCCCGATCCGGTCATCGAACTGTCGGTGGAACCCAAGACCAAGGCCGACCAGGAAAAGATGGGCGTTGCGCTCAACCGCCTGGCTGCCGAGGATCCCAGCTTCCGCGTGTCGACCGACCACGAAAGCGGTCAGACGATCATCAAGGGCATGGGCGAGCTTCACCTCGACATTCTCGTCGATCGCATGAAGCGCGAGTTCAAGGTCGAAGCAAACGTCGGTGCGCCGCAGGTGGCATACCGCGAATCGCTCGCCCGCGAAGTCGAGCTCACCTACACCCACAAGAAGCAGTCGGGTGGTTCGGGTCAGTTCGGTGAAGCCAAGGTTGTCGTCACCCCCGGTGAACGCGGCCAGGGCATCATCTTCGAAGACGAGATCAAGGGCGGTAACATTCCGCGCGAATACATCCCGTCGGTTGAAAAGGGCATGCGCGAGCAGGCTGAAAGTGGTCACCTGGTCGGCTTCCCGATCATCGACTTCACGATCCGCCTGATCGACGGCAAGTACCACGATGTCGACAGTTCGACGGTGGCGTTTGAAATCACTGGTCGCGGTGCGATGCGTGAAGCCGCTCAGAAGGCCGGTATCAAGCTGCTTGAGCCGGTGATGAAGGTTGAAGTCGTCACTCCCGAGGACTACCTCGGCGACGTGATCGGCGACCTCAACTCTCGTCGTGGTCAGATCCAGGGCACCGACAGCCGCGGCAACGCACAGGCCGTCGAAGCCTTTGTCCCGCTGGCCAACATGTTCGGCTACGTCAACGAACTGCGCTCGTTCACTCAGGGACGCGCACAGTACACGATGCAGTTCAGCCACTACGACGAAGTGCCGCAGGCTGTGGCGCAAGAGGTTAAGGAGAAGCTTGCGTAAGCAAGCGCTAAACGCTAGGGGCGGCGCCTGATTCAGCGGGCCCGCCCTTTCTCCCGCGAAGCAATCAATTTCAAAAAGAAGGTTATTAGAGAAATGGCGAAGGAAAAGTTTGAGCGTAACAAGCCGCACGTTAACGTCGGCACCATCGGTCACGTTGACCACGGTAAGACCACGCTGACCGCAGCGATCACCAAGGTCCTGGGTTCGGCTGTCGATTTCGCAAACATCGACAAGGCTCCCGAAGAGCGCGAGCGCGGCATCACCATTTCGACCGCACACGTCGAATATGAAACCGACGCACGTCACTACGCTCACGTCGACTGCCCGGGTCACGCTGACTACGTGAAGAACATGATCACCGGCGCAGCGCAGATGGACGGCGCTATTCTGGTTGTGAACGCAGCTGACGGCCCCATGCCGCAGACCCGCGAGCACATCCTGCTTGCCCGTCAGGTCGGCGTTCCGGCTCTGGTCGTTTACATGAACAAGGTCGACCAGGTTGACGACGAGGAAATCCTCGAGCTCGTCGAACTGGAAGTCCGCGAACTCCTCAGCGAGTACGGCTTCGACGGCGACAACATCGCCATCGTGAAGGGTTCGGCTCTGGCCGCTCTCGAAGGTCGTGACGACGAGATCGGCGCGAACTCGATCAAGGAACTCATGGACGCTGTGGACGAAAACATCCCGCAGCCCGACCGTCCGGTCGACAAGGACTTCCTGATGCCGATCGAAGACGTGTTCTCGATCTCGGGTCGTGGTACGGTTGTTACCGGCCGTGTTGAAACCGGCGTTGTGAACGTTGGCGACGAAGTTGAAATCGTCGGCATCAAGGACACCACCAAGACGACCGTGACCGGCGTTGAAATGTTCCGCAAGCTGCTCGATTCGGGTGAAGCTGGCGACAACATCGGTGCCCTGATCCGCGGCGTTGGCCGTGAAGAAGTTGAGCGTGGCCAGGTTCTCGCGAAGCCGGGTTCGGTTACGCCGCACACCGAGTTCAGCGCAGAAGTCTACGTCCTTTCGAAGGACGAAGGTGGCCGTCACACGCCGTTCTTCGCTAACTACCGTCCGCAGTTCTACTTCCGCACCACCGACGTGACCGGCGAAGTGATCCTTCCCGAAGGCACCGAGATGGTTATGCCGGGCGACAACGTGACCATCGGCGTCAAGCTGATCGCACCGATCGCCATGGACGAAGGTCTGCGCTTCGCAATCCGCGAAGGCGGCCGCACCGTCGGCTCGGGCGTGGTCTCGAAGATCACCAAGTAAGCCGCTGCCCTCAGGGCAACGCACCAAATTCGGGGGCCGGTTCACAAATATGAGCCGGCCCCCAATTTATGTGAGGTGAGTTTCGGCGAACGTGCCGGGAGAACACCTCACCGGCTGCGTGTACTTTTCGTGACACTTATGGGTTGCCAGAATCCGGCTCACCCGATATACGCGCGCCAACTTAGACGGAGATTCGTTTCCGTTGTAACGAAATTAGGTAAGGCCGCCCGCAGAACGGCAACGAGAAGCGGGGCTGGCCTTTTGTTTTTGAGGGCGTCGCCCACCACAGTGGCGTTCTTCGGCTCTTTCGCATTGGTATAGGTAATGGAAGCACAGAATATCCGTATTCGCCTCAAGGCATTTGACCACCGCGTTCTCGACCAGGCGACTGGCGAAATCGCTGACACGGCGCGTCGTACGGGTGCTCTTATTCGTGGCCCCATTCCCATGCCGACGCGTATCGAGAAGTTCACCGTGAACCGCGGCCCGCACATCGACAAGAAGTCGCGCGAGCAGTTCGAGGTGCGCACCTACAAGCGGCTGCTCGACATCGTGCAGCCCAACGCCCAGACGGTCGACGCTCTGATGAAGCTGGACCTCGCTGCAGGCGTGAACGTCGAAATCAAGCTGGCCTAATCACCGCTCGATTTCACCGTCCATCAGACAGGACGTAAAGCTGGTCTGAGAATTTGGGCCCCCGATGGCCCCGCTGGTCGGAAACGACTCGCAAGACATCTGGATACCGCCGAGCATGCTCGGGCTGCGTCCTCCGTCTCGCCAAACCGGCGCCATGAAGGCGAGGGGAGGCATAAGCCCGGACGGGGCTCGTAGCATAAACAAATTGGGCCGAATGGATTGCCAAGGAAACAAGGTGATCCGCACGCACCTTTGGGATGGTCCCTTGGGTGCCTCTGTAAGGAGTATAGACGATGCGCACAGGCGTGATCGCAAAGAAGGTTGGGATGACCCGCCTCTTCCAGGAGGACGGACGGCACGTGCCCGTTACCGTGCTCGCTCTGGAAGATTGCCAGGTCGTCTCGCACCGCACCGCAGACAACGACGGCTACTTCGCCGTTCAGCTGGGTGCAGGCGAAGCGAAACAGAAAAACGTTGCGAAGCCGCAGCGTGAGCACTTCGGTCAGGCCGGTGTTGGCCTCAAGAAGCGCGTCGCGGAATTCCGTGTCGAAAACGAAGAGGGTCTCGTGCCCGTCGGTTCGCTGATCAGCGCCGACCACTTCGTCGCAGGCCAGAAGGTCGACATTACGGGTCACACCCAGGGTAAGGGCTTTGCCGGTGCTATGAAGCGCTGGGGCTTCGGCGGTCTTCGCGCCACCCACGGTGTTTCGATCTCGCACCGTTCGCACGGTTCGACGGGTAACCGTCAGGATCCGGGCCGCGTTTTCAAGGGCAAGAAGATGGCCGGCCACATGGGCGACCGTCAGCGCACCCAGATGAACCTCGAAGTGGTTCGCACCGACGCCGACCGCGGCCTTCTCTTCATCAAGGGCTCGGTCCCTGGCTCGAAGAATGGCTGGCTGCTGGTTCGCGACGCGATCAAGCTCGACATGCCTGAAGATCTTCCGTTCCCCGGCGCTGTCCTCGAGACCGCGAAGCCGCAGGACGAAGCTTCAGCACCCGAGCAGGATGCCACCGACGTGCCGACCCCGGCTGAAGAAGCTGCTGCCGACAACGGCGGCACGACTGACGCCCCCGCCACCGATGGCGCGGCTGAAGAAAAGAAGGAAGACTAAGCCATGAAGGTGAAGGTCCAGAAAATCGACGGGAAGGCGTCGGGTGATATCGAACTGTCGGATGACGTGTTCGGTGTCGAGCCGCGCGCTGACATCCTGCACCGGGTCGTGACCTGGCAGCTCGAGAACCGCCGTGCCACCGCTCGTCCCACGCGTGAGCGTTCGGACGTGGCACGCACCGGCAAGAAGTTCGGCGCCCAGAAGGGTTCGGGCGGCGCTCGCCACGGCGATCGCGGCGCTCCGATCTTTATCGGCGGTGGTAAGGCTCACGGTGCTCGCAAGCGTGACTTCAACCAGTCGCTGAACAAGAAGATCCGCGCTCTCGGTCTCAAGATGGCTCTTTCGACCAAGGCGAAGGACGGCCTCGTCGTTCTCGACAGCCTTGAGCTGAAGGAAGCGAAGACCCAGGCTCTCAAGGGTCACTTCGACAAGCACGGTTTCGCCGGCAAGGTCCTCGTGATCGACGGCGAGAGCGTGAACGACGGCTTCAAGCAGGCTGCAGGCAACCTCAAGGGCGTCAACGTCTTGCCGGCCGCTGGCGCGAACGTCTACGACATCCTCAACCACGACACGCTGATCCTCACCAAGGATGCGGTCGAAAAGCTGGAGGCGCGCTTCAATGGCTAAGAAGGACGGCATCGACGCGCGGCACTACGACGTGATCCTCGCACCTCACATCACCGAAAAGTCGACCATGGCGTCGGAACAGAATGCGGTGGTGTTCAAGGTGGCGAACGACGCGACCAAGCCGCAGATCAAGGAAGCGGTGGAAGCCATCTACGACAAGAAGGTCGTATCGGTGAACACCATCCTGACCAAAGGCAAGACCAAGCGCTGGAAGGGCAAGCCCTACAAGCGCTCGGATTTCAAAAAGGCTGTCGTACGTCTCGCTGAAGGCGAGATGATCGACATCACCAGCGGTATCTGAGGCGGATCATGGCACTCAAGAACTACAAACCGACAAGCCCCGCACGTCGCGGCCTTATCCTGGTCGACAAGTCGGGCCTCCACAAAGGTGGCCCGGTCAAGTCGCTCACCGAAGGCAAGCGCAAGACCGGTGGCCGTAACAACAAGGGTCACGTGACCTCGCGCGGTATCGCCGGCGGTCACAAGCAGAAGTATCGCTTCATCGACTTCAAGCGTCGCAAGTGGGATGTCCCCGCGACCGTCGAGCGGATCGAATACGACCCCAACCGCACCGCTTTCATCGCACTTCTGAAGTACGAAGACGGCGAACTGGCTTACATCATCGCTCCGCAGCGTCTTGCTGTGGGTGACACGGTTGTCGCTGGCGAAAAGACCGACACGAAGCCTGGCAACGCCATGCTTCTGGGCCAGATGCCGGTTGGCACGATCTGCCACAACGTTGAGATGAAGCCGGGCAAGGGTGGTCAGATCGCCCGCTCTGCCGGTGCCTACGTCCAGCTCGTTGGTCGTGACCGCGGCATGGTCATCGTTCGCCTGAACTCGGGCGAGCAGCGTTACCTGCGTGCCGATTGCATGGGTACGGTTGGCGCGGTTTCGAACCCCGACAACCAGAACCAGAACTTCGGCAAGGCCGGTCGCACCCGTTGGAAGGGCCGTCGCCCGCTCACTCGCGGTGTCGCCAAGAACCCGGTCGATCACCCGCACGGTGGTGGTGAAGGCCGCACCAGCGGTGGCCGTCACCCGGTAACTCCGTGGGGCAAGCCGACCAAGGGCGCCCGTACCCGCAAGAACAAGCAGACGGACAAGATGATCATCCGTTCGCGGCACGCGAAGAAGAAGAGGTAAGCAGACATGGCACGTTCCGTCTGGAAAGGTCCGTTCGTCGAACTCAGCCTTCTCAAGAAGGCCGAGGACGCACAGGAAGCGAGCAGCAACAAGCCGATCAAGACCTGGTCGCGTCGCTCCACCATCCTGCCGCAGTTCGTTGGGCTCACGTTCAACGTCTACAACGGTCAGAAGTTCATCCCGGTTTCCGTTTCGGAAGAAATGGTTGGCCACAAGCTTGGCGAGTTCGCTCCGACGCGCAACTTCCCCGGCCACGCGGCTGACAAGAAGGGTAAGCGATAATGGGCAAGGCAAAGTCCCCCCGCCGCGTTGCAGAGAATGAGGCGCTTGCCGTCGGCACCACGATCCGTGGTTCGGCGCAGAAGCTCAACCTCGTTGCCGAGCTGATCCGTGGCAAGAAGGCCGAAGAGGCCATGAACATCCTCTCCTTCTCCAAGAAGGCGATGGCGAAAGACGCCAGCAAGGTGCTCGCATCCGCGATTGCCAATGCGGAAAACAACCACGATCTCGACGTCGACGCTCTCGTCGTTGCAGAGGCTTCGGTTGGCAAGTCGATCACGATGAAGCGTTTCCACACCCGTGGCCGCGGCAAGTCGACTCGCATCCTGAAGCCCTTCAGCAAGCTGCGCATCGTCGTTCGCGAAGTAGAGGAGGCCTAAACCATGGGTCAGAAGAGTAACCCAATCGGTCTGCGTCTCCAGATCAACCGCACGTGGGACAGCCGCTGGTACGCCGAAGGGCGCGACTACGCCGGCCTGCTCGCGGAAGACATCAAGATGCGCAAGTACATCCTTGAGAGCCTGCCCCAGGCAGCGATCTCGAAGGTTGTGATCGAGCGTCCGGCCAAGCTGTGCCGCGTTTCGATTTATGCTGCGCGTCCGGGCGTCATCATCGGCAAGAAGGGCGCAGACATTGAAAAGCTGCGCGCCAAGCTGTCGACCATGACTTCGAGCGAAGTGAAGCTGAACATCGTTGAGATCCGCAAGCCGGAAATCGACGCCAAGCTCGTCGCTCAGGGCGTGGCTGACCAGCTGGTTCGCCGTGTCGCTTTCCGCCGCGCGATGAAGCGTGCGGTTCAGTCGGCACTGCGTCTTGGCGCTGAAGGTATCAAGATCGTGTGCGGTGGCCGTCTCGGCGGCGCTGAAATCGCTCGCGTCGAATGGTACCGCGAAGGCCGCGTGCCGCTTCACACCCTGCGTGCGAACATCGACTACGCTGAAACCGAAGCGCTCACCGCTTACGGCATCATCGGAATCAAGGTCTGGATCTTCAAGGGCGAGATTCTGGCCCACGATCCGACCGCGCAGGACCGTCTCATGATGGAAGCTCAGACTTCCGGCGTGCGTCCGGCTCGCTGATTGCAGGATTAGGAAAGAACCATGCTGCAACCAAAGAAAACCAAGTATCGCAAGGCCTTCAAGGGCAAGATCAAGGGCGACGCGAAGGGCGGCACCACGCTGAACTTCGGCTCCTACGGTCTGAAAGCTCTTGAGCCCGAGCGTATCACCGCGCGTCAGATCGAAGCGGCTCGCCGTGCGATCACCCGCGCCATGAAGCGTCAGGGCCGCCTGTGGATCCGCGTCTTCCCCGACGTGCCAGTTTCGAAGAAGCCGGCTGAAGTTCGTCAGGGTAAGGGTAAGGGCTCGGTCGAATACTGGGCTGCTCGCGTAAAGCCGGGCCGCATCCTGTTCGAACTCGACGGCGTTGACGGCCAGGTGGCCGCTCTCGCTTTCGAACGCGCCGCGATGAAGCTGCCAATCAAGACCAAGGTCGTTGCCCGCTTCGGCGACACCTCGCACCTGGGAGGCGAATAATGGCTAACACCGAAGACCTTCGCACCAAGACCGACGACCAGCTGTCCGCCGAACTCACCGAGCTCAAGCGCGAGCAGTTCAACCTGCGGTTCCAGGCTGCGACCAATCAGCTCGAGAAGCCTTCGCGCATCCGCGAAGTGCGTCGCACGATCGCTCAGATCAAGACGCTGCAGAACGAGCGGGCTGCTGCGGCAGCCAAGGCGTAAGGAGTAGACAATGCCGAAACGTATCCTCGTCGGGACTGTCACCTCCGACAAGACCGACAAAACCGTGACCGTACTGGTCGAGCGCAAGGTGAAGCACCCGCTTTACGGGAAGATCATCCGTCGCTCGAAGAAGTATCACGCTCACGACGAGAAGAACGAATACACCCTGGGTGACGTCGTTCGTATCGAAGAGACGAAGCCGATCTCCAAGACCAAGACCTGGGCCGTCAAGGACCGTGTCGTGGCCGGCGGAGTGCAGGCAATCGAAGCCGATCTGGACGTCGCGGAAGCGACCCCGACCGGCGCAGAGTAAGACGTAGCAAGGAACTGCCAGGCCCCGGTTACTGTCGGGTGACTTGGCAAGCCAAGAGAAGGAACCGGATCAATGATCCAGATGCAATCCAATCTCGACGTCGCGGACAATAGCGGCGCGAAGCGCGTCCAGTGCATTAAGGTGCTGGGCGGGTCGAAGCGTCGTTTTGCCTCCGTTGGCGACGTGATCGTGGTTTCCGTCAAGGAAGCCCAGCCGCGCGCAAAGGTGAAGAAGGGCGACGTTCACCGCGCCGTCATCGTGCGCACCCGCAAGGATGTGCGCCGCCCCGACGGCAGCGTAATCCGCTTCGACAGCAACTCCGCTGTCCTGGTCAACAAGTCGAACGAGCCGATCGGCACCCGTATCTTCGGGCCGGTGGTTCGCGAGCTTCGTGGCCGCGGCTTCATGAAGATTATCTCGCTCGCTCCGGAGGTGCTCTAAGATGGGTGCTGCAAAGATCAAAAAGGGTGACGAAGTCGTCGTTCTCTCGGGCAAGGACAAGGGCCGTACCGGCAAAGTCCAGCAGGTCCTGCCGAAAGAAGGCAAGATCATCGTCGAGGGTATCAACGTCGCAACCCGTCACCGCAAGCCGAGCCAGGTAAACCCGCAGGGTGGCATCGACCGTACTCCGGCTCCGATGAACATCTCGAAGGTTGCTCTGGCCGATCCCAAGGATGGCAAGCCGACCCGCGTCCGTTTCGAAGAAAAGGACGGCAAGAAGGTTCGCGTTGCCGTGAAGAGTGGGGAGACCATCGATGGCTGATTACACTCCGCGCCTCAAGGCCCGTTACGAAGACGAAATCGTCAAGGCGATGACCGAAAAGTTCGGTTACAAGAACCGTCTCGAAGTCCCGCGTCTCGAAAAGATCACGCTCAACATGGGCGTGGGCGAAGCGAGCCAGGACAAGAAGAAGGTCCAGACCGCAGCTGAGGAAATGGCTCTGATCGCTGGTCAGAAGCCGGTCATCACCAAGGCGAAGAAGTCGATCGCACAGTTCAAGCTGCGCGAAGGCATGCCGATCGGTTGCAAGGTGACCCTGCGCCGTGACCGCATGTTCGAATTCCTCGACCGCCTCGTGACCATCGCAATGCCTCGCATCCGCGACTTCCGCGGTGTGAACGACAAGTCGTTCGACGGCCGTGGCAACTACGCGATGGGCCTCAAGGAACAGATCGTCTTCCCTGAAATCTCGTACGACAAGATCGAGAAGGTTCGGGGCATGGACATCATCGCGACCACCACCGCCAAGACCGACGAAGAAGCCCGTGAGCTGCTGCGTCTGTTCGGCTTCCCCTTCCAGGGCGAAGCAGGCGAAGACAAGAAGGCCGCCTGAGGGCGAGCCTTGGACAAGACACTAGGAAAGAGAGCTTAAGTCCAATGGCGAAACTGAGTTCGATCAACAAGAACGAGCGCCGCAAGCAGCTCGTTAAGAAGTACGCAGCGAAGTACGAGAAGCTGAAGGCTATCGCTAACGATGAATCGCTTGATGAAAGCGAGCGTCTGATTGCGCGCCTGAAGATGGCCGAGATTCCGCGTAATGCGAATCCGACCCGCGTGCGCAACCGCTGCGCCACCACCGGCCGCCCGCGCGGCT
Source organism: Erythrobacter sp. S158 (assembly GCF_057364915.1). Classification (NCBI taxonomy): domain Bacteria; kingdom Pseudomonadati; phylum Pseudomonadota; class Alphaproteobacteria; order Sphingomonadales; family Erythrobacteraceae; genus Erythrobacter; species Erythrobacter sp. S158. Next base: position 883,551 of record NZ_CP200279.1, read on the forward strand.
ATTACCGCAAGTTCGGCATCAACCGTATCGAACTGCGTCAACTCGGCAACCGTGGCATGATCCCCGGTCTGACCAAGTCGAGCTGGTGAGGAACTGACACATGGCTATGACCGATCCTCTGGGTGATATGCTCACCCGCATCCGCAACGGCCAGCAGGCGAAAAAGGACAGCGTCCTTTCGCCCGCTTCCAAGCTGCGTGCAAACGTTCTCGAAGTGCTTCAGCGCGAAGGCTACATCCGTGGCTACAGCGAAGACAGCTCGGGCAAGCACGCTGCGCTGCGCATCGAACTGAAGTATTTCGAAGGCGAGCCGGCGATCAAGCACGTCGCTCGCGTCTCCAAGCCGGGCCGCCGCATCTATTCGGGTTCGAAAGAACTGCCGAACGTGCGCAACGGCCTTGGCATCACCATCGTCTCGACTCCGCGCGGTGTCCTTTCGGATGCTGAAGCACGCGAGAGCAATGTCGGCGGCGAAGTGCTCGCGGAGGTGTTCTGATGAGCCGCATTGGTAAAAAGGCAGTCCCGATCCCCGGTGGGGTGACGGCCAACATCGAAGGCGACACGCTGACGGTAAAGGGCCCCAAGGGCACGCTGAGCATGGGTCTTTCCGACCTCATCGACTACAAGGTCGAGGGCGAAGAGATCCAGGTGAACCCGGCCAACGACACCAAGCAGGCGCGCTCCTACTGGGGCATGCAGCGCACGCTGGTTGCGAACCTGGTTGAAGGTGTGACCGAAGGTTTCTCCAAGACGCTCGAGATTTCGGGTGTTGGTTATCGTGCAAACGCGCAGGGCAAGAAGCTCAAGCTCGAGCTTGGTTTCAGCCACGACGTGCTGCTCGACGTGCCCGAAGGTCTCGAAGTGAAGACCCCGGACCAGACCACGGTCGAAATCAGCGGTATCGACAAGCAGGCCGTTGGCCAGTTTGCCGCCGAAATCCGCGAATATCGCAAGCCTGAGCCGTACAAGGGCAAGGGTATCAAGTATCGCGGCGAGTATATCTTCCGCAAGGAAGGGAAGAAGAAGTAAGATGGCAAAACTTTCCCTCTTTGAACGTCGCCGTCGTCGTGTGCGCACCGCTCTGCGGTCGCGTGCCGGTGGCAAGCCGCGTCTCTCGGTGCACCGCACCGGTCGGCACATCTACGCCCAGATCATCGACGATGCAGAAGGTAAGACCGTTGCCGCCGCATCGACGCTTGGTGCCAAGGCTTCGGGTGCGAATGTCGATGCCGCCGCAAAGGTCGGCAAGGATATCGCTGCCGCTGCCAAGAAGGCTGGCGTGACCACTGTCGTGTTCGATCGCGGCGGGTTCCTGTTCCATGGCCGCGTCAAGGCGCTGGCCGATGCCGCTCGCGAAGGCGGGCTGGAGTTCTGATGATGGCTGACGAAAACAAGAACGAAACTCCCGAAGTGACGGAAACTCCCGAAGCAGCGGCTGCAAAGGCCAACGCCGAGGTTCCTGCTGCTGCAGAAACGCCGTCGGAAGCTGCCGACAACCAGAACCCGGCTCAAGAGCCCAGCGCTCAGCCGACCGAACAGCCCAAGGCGGAAGAACGCCAGGGCCGTGGTCGTGGCCGTGGTGGTCGTGACGGTGGTGGCCGTGGTCGTGGTGGTCGCGACAACCGTCGTGGCAAGCGCGAAGAAGAAGATGATGGCATCATCGAGAAGCTCGTGCACATCAACCGAGTCTCGAAGACGGTTAAGGGTGGTAAGCGCTTCGGCTTTGCAGCTCTCGTCGTCGTCGGCGACGGTCAGGGCCGCGTCGGCTTTGGTCACGGCAAGGCACGCGAAGTGCCTGAAGCCATCACCAAGGCAACCGCTGCTGCACGCAAGAAGATGATCCGCGTCCCGCTCAAGGAAGGCCGCACGCTTCACCACGACGGCAATGGCCGTTTCGGTGCAGGCAAGGTCACCGTTCGCACCGCGCCTCCGGGTACCGGCATCATCGCCGGTGGTCCGATGCGTGCCGTGTTCGAAAGCCTCGGCGTTGCTGACGTTGTCACCAAGTCGGTCGGCACTTCGAACCCGTACAACATGATCCGCGCTACCTTCGACGCGCTTGCCGACCAGACTTCGCCGAAGTCGGTTGCGCAGCGTCGCGGCAAGAAGGTTGCCGACCTCCTGGGTCGTGGCGGTGCCAGCGCAGCCGAGGCGGAAGCCGACGCTGCAGCTATTGTGGAGTAACACCTGATGGCTACCATCAAGATCAAGCAGATCGGTTCGCCGATCCGTCGTCCCGAAAGCCAGCGCAAGATCCTCATCGGTCTTGGGCTCAACAAGATGCACAAGGTCGTCGAGCGTCAGGACACCCCTGAAGTTCGCGGCGCGGTCGCAAAGATCCCGCATCTTGTAGAGATCGTGGACTAAACCAATCTCATGAGGCCCCGCATGGTGCGGGGCCTCATCCTTTCAGCGCGAACAAAAGCGAAAGCGAGTGCACACATGAAACTCAACGACATCCGTGACAACGAAGGCGCCCGTAAGGGTCGCATGCGTGTGGGCCGTGGTATCGGCTCGGGCAAGGGCAAGACTGCCGCACGCGGTCAGAAGGGCCAGAAGAGCCGTTCGGGCGTAGCGATCAAGGGCTTTGAAGGCGGCCAGATGCCGCTTCACATGCGTCTTCCCAAGCGCGGCTTCAACAACCCGTTCGGCAAGGACTACGCGGAAGTGAACATCGGCATGGTCCAGAAGTTCATCGACGCCAAGAAGCTCGACGGCAAGAAGGACATCACCGAAGAAGCCCTGCGCGAGGCTGGCCTTGCACGTGGCGGCAAGGACGGTGTTCGTTTGCTCGGCAAGGGCGAGCTCAAGGCCAAGGTCAAGTTCGTCGTCACCGGCGCGACCAAGGGCGCGATTGCAGCGGTCGAAAAGGCTGGCGGCAGCGTCGAGACCAAGGCTCCTGCCAAGGCTGACGCCGAATAATTGGTATCTCTCATCAGCCCGGGGTGTCGCGAAGATGCTCCGGGCTGACGAAAAGTGGCCCAAAATCTGGCGGCAGGGTTCGACAAGTCGCCCTGCCGTTCCTATTTAGGCCCGCATGACCGGGGCAGGGCAGGGATCGTCCGGACCGGAAAATGTTAGGATCGACATAGAAACATGGCTTCACGCGCCGACAATATCGCCAGCAACCTGAACCTCGGCAACTTTGCCCAGGCAACAGAGCTTCGCCAGCGCATCTGGTTCACGATCGGCGCGCTGATCGTCTTCCGCTTCCTCAGCTTCGTGCCGCTTCCGGGTGTCAACCCGCTGGCGCTCGACCTGCTGGCGCAGCAGAATCAGGGCACCATTCTCGACATGTTCAACATGTTCACGGGCGGTGCGCTTGCGAATATGAGCCTCGTCGCTCTTGGTGTGATGCCCTACATCACCGCGTCGATCGTGGTGCAGATGGCATCGGCGCTTCACCCTACGCTGGCCGCTCTCAAGAAAGAGGGCGCGTCGGGCCGTCAGAAACTGAATCAGTACACCCGTTACGGCACGGTCTTCCTGTGCGCGATCCAGGGCTATTTCCTTGCAACCGGTCTCGAAAGCTATGCCAGCGCGCAGGGCATCGAGGCAGTGGTCAATCCCGGCTACGGCTTCCGCATCGGTGCGGTGATCAGCCTTGTCGGCGGCACCATGTTCCTGCTGTGGCTGGGTGAGCAGATCACCAGCCGCGGTATCGGCAACGGCGTCTCGCTCATCATCATGGCGGGCATTGTCGCCCAGTTCCCGACCTTCGCGATGAACATGTTCGAAGGCGGCCGCACGGGCTCGATCGCTCCGACGATCATCATCGCCTTCCTGCTGATGGTCGTGGTCCTCATCCTGCTCATCAGCTTTGTCGAACGTGCACAGCGCCGCCTGCTGATCCAGTATCCCAAGCGCGCGACGCAGCGCGGAATGATGCAGGCGGATCGCTCGCACCTTCCGCTCAAGCTCAACACCGCTGGCGTTATCCCCCCGATCTTCGCAAGCTCGCTGCTGCTGCTGCCGCTGACGATCAGCTCGTTCGCTGGCAACTCGGTCGACACGACCAGCGGCTTTGGTTCGACCATCGTGTGGCTGAACCAGTATCTTGCGCATGGTCAGCCGATCTACATGGCGCTCTACGCCATCGGCATCATCTTCTTCTGCTTCTTCTACACCGCGGTCGTGTTCGACCCGGAAGAGACGGCGGACAACCTCAAGCGCAATGGCGGCTTCATTCCGGGCATCCGTCCGGGCAAGCGCACCGCCGACTATCTTGAGTATGTGCTCACCCGCATCACCGTGGTCGGCGCGATCTACCTGACGCTCGTCTGCGTGATCCCCGAATACATGATCGCCCAGACCGGCATCCCGCTGTTCCTTGGCGGCACCAGTCTCCTGATTGTCGTCAACGTGACCGTCGATACGATCAGCCAGGTCCAGTCGCATCTGCTGGCTCACCAGTATGGCGATCTCATCAAAAAAGCTAAGTTGAAAGGCCGCATGCGCTGACGCATGGTGGCATGATCACGCGACACAAATGCGTACGGGCGTAGTGCCCGGCGCGATAAAAGGGGATTTGCGCTCGTGAACATCATTCTTCTTGGCCCTCCGGGCGCGGGCAAGGGCACGCAAAGCGCTGGCTTGGTAGAGCGCCACGGCATGAAGCAGCTTTCAACCGGCGACATGCTCCGCGCAGCGGTCAAGGCCGGCACTCCGGTCGGGCTTCAGGCAAAAGCGGTCATGGATCGCGGCGAGCTGGTTTCGGACGAGATCGTCTCGAACCTGATCGACGAGAACCTTGCCGCCATGCCCGCTGACCAGGGCGCCATCTTCGACGGCTATCCACGCACCGCCGCGCAAGCAGGCGACCTCGACCGCATCCTTGCAAAGAATGGCCGCAGCCTCGATTGCGTGATCGAGCTTGAAGTGAACGTTGACGCTCTGGTTGAACGCATCACGGGGCGCTTTTCCTGCGCAAATTGCGGCGCGCTTTATCACGATACCGCGAACCCGCCCGCGAAAGAGGGCGTGTGCGACGTGTGCCACTCGACCGAGTTCAAGCGCCGCCCTGACGACAACGAGGAAACCGTGCGTACCCGCATGGAGGAATACCGCGCCAAGACCGCGCCGATCCTTCCGGGCTATGAAGAGCGCGGCATCGTCTCGCGCGTCGACGGCATGGCGGAAATCGCTGAAGTGGCTAGCGCCGTCGACGCAATTCTTGCCTGAGCTGACCTTCGCACTTTCCACCGACCGGGGCTCGCTCTAACCTCGCTTCGACTGAGGGAGGATTTTTCGTGCGCATTGTTCTGAAAACCGTAAGCGGACTGGCGCTTGCCATGGGGCTCGCGGCCCCTGCCATGGCCGAAGTGGTCGAGTCTAAAGAAGATCACTTCGTCACCCGCAACCAGGCGGTGGTGGAAGCTGATCCCAAGGCGACATGGCTCGCGCTCATCAGCCCGGCGCGCTGGTGGTCGGGTGAGCACACCTGGTCCGCCGATGCCGCGAACCTGACGCTTATGCCGCAGGCAGGCGGATGCTTTTGCGAGAAGATTCCCGAAGTCGAAGACGCCGAACGCATCACGCTTGAGGGAAGCGTCGAGCATATGCGCGTGATCCAGGCTTATCCCGAAGTCGCGCTTCGCATGGAAGGCGCGCTCGGCCCGCTGCAAAGCGAACCGGTGACAGGCATCCTCACCGTCGCGATCAGCGAAGTCGATGAAGGGACGCGGATCGTCTGGGAATACAATGTCGGCGGCAAGATGCGCTATCCGATCGAAGTGATCGCGCCTGCGGTCGACGGGGTGATGACGCTGCAACTGACGCGGCTCGCCGACATGCTCGGCACGGTTACTGCTCCGACTCAAGGGGGCGAATTGCCGGAGCCTGAGGAAGAGGGCGAGCCGGAGGCTGAAGCTCCCGCAGATGAAGATGGCGCGGCGATGATCGACCCGGAAGCCGTGATCGAAGAAGACGAGCCCGAAGGCCCCAGCGCGGTCGACGAGGCTTTCGGCGACCTCGGCGGTCCGGGCTGATTGTCAGCAGCAGCGGCTGCTTTCCCTGGCCGCTTTTTCGGTGACCGCAGCGATAGGCGCTTTGTCTTCGCCATAGGTGGCGGCTGCATCCATCGTGTGGAACATTTCCCAGACGACAGAGCTCGGGTCGGCGGCCCAGTGCTTGTCGCTGCGAGCATAGCAGCAATGCGCGCCTTCTTCTGGCTTGGACGCGATATCGGCCTTGGCGAGCCGCGCTTCGAGTTCCGCCAACTCGCCCGCATCGCCAGCCTGAATGCCGAGATGGTTGACCCCGACCGACGCGCCCTCGCGGGTGCTGATTGCGAAGTTGACGCGCGGATCCTCGACCTCCCATTTGGCGTAGTCGCCCTTGGTGACGCTCGGCTTCTGGTCGAAGAGCGCAGAATAGAACGCGATGGCGGGTTCGAGCGCGGCGACGCTCACATGGACGTGCAGTCGTTTCATTGAGATGCTCCTTGAGTAAGCGCGGTGAGATCGAGATCGCCGACAATCGCGGGGCTGCCGCTGCAGCAATCGGCCATCAGAAATTGGATCAGTTCGCGCAGGGTGTCGTAATCGGCGCGGTAGATGATCGAGCGCCCGTCGCGGCGCGAGGTGACAAGCCCGGCATTACTGAGCTTGGAAAGGTGCGCCGATAGCAGCGTGCTGCCGATATCGAGCTGGCGCGCGATCTCCCCTGCAGGCAAACCGTCATCACCGGCCCGCACCAGCAGCTTGACCGTTTCGAGCCGCGTCTTCTGTGAAAGCGCGGCAAAGCAGGCGAGAGCGATTGTCATTTTCATAATTCAAGAACTATTGAAATGAGTCGTTCGTGTCAAGATCGGGCGAGCGTCCCCATCGAAATGCGCGTTCCACAAGCCGGGTTTTGCGTCGCGCCGCGTTTGGTAGTATCAGGGGCTTGAAACAACGTCTCGGCGACCCATATGGGCCGCTCGATTGACGCCTGCGCGTTTGCCCGGTTGACGTATCGCTCGAATCACCGTAAGCGCGCCCTTCATTCGACAGGTTCGAGTCCAGTCCGGCGGGCACCATGGCTTTGGTGCACCAACCGGACTTTTGCCATTTGGGCATGGTTCGACACCATCGAATGAATTGAGCGTTGAGATAGGGGGCAGCGGCCCATACCCGCAAACCCCTGTGGAGCATGGAGAATTAAGTGGCTCGTATTGCCGGGGTAAACATCCCCACAAATAAGCGCGTAATCATTGCGCTGACCTACATTCACGGAATTGGCCGCACGACGGCAGTCCAGATCGCAGACAAGCTTGGCATTCCGCACACCGCCCGTGTGCAGGACCTCACCGATGAGGAAGTGCTGCGCATTCGCGAAACGATCGACGAAGCCTACACCGTTGAAGGTGACCTTCGCCGCAACACCGCGATGAACATCAAGCGTCTCATGGACCTGCGTTCGTATCGCGGCCTGCGCCATCGTAACCAGCTGCCCGTTCGCGGTCAGCGTACGCACACCAACGCCCGCACCCGCAAGGGCAAGGCCAAGCCGATCGCCGGCAAGAAGAAGTAAGCTGCTGGTCCTTCCAGCACGCTTTTTCCTTCTCCCGTAGAATAAGGATAACCGAACAATGGCACGCGAACCCGGCAAAGTAAGGCGCCGCGACAGAAAGAACATCACGAGCGGCGTTGCGCACATCAACGCCAGCTTCAACAACACCATGATCACCATCACCGATGCGCAGGGCAATGCGATCAGCTGGTCCAGCGCCGGCATGATGGGCTTCAAGGGCAGCCGTAAGTCGACCCCGTATGCAGCACAGGTTGCTGCCGATGACGCGGGCAAGAAGGCTGCTGAACACGGGGTTCGCACCCTCGAGGTTGAAGTGAAGGGTCCGGGCTCGGGCCGTGAAAGCGCACTTCGCGGTCTCGCCGCAGTGGGCTTCAACATCACCTCGATCCGTGACGTGACCCCGATCCCGCACAACGGTGTGCGTCCTTCCAAGCGCCGCCGCGTTTGATCCGAATTTGGGTGGTGGCGGTCTTTCGGGACTGCCGCCAACCAACCGGGTCTGGTTCGCTGACGAGCGTTTCAGACCCGCCTCACAATTCCAGAACCCGCTTACGTAAGCGAATTAGGGGAAATCCATGTCCGTCAACATGAAGAACTGGCAGGAACTAAAGAAACCCAACGCTCTCGAAATCAAGGAAGGCGGCGACAAACAGCGCAAGACCACCTTCGTCGCAGAACCGCTTGAACGCGGTTTCGGCCTGACGCTCGGCAATGCGCTGCGCCGGGTGCTGCTGAGCTCGCTTCAGGGCGCAGCGATCACCTCGATCAAGATTGAAAACGTCCTTCACGAATTCTCGTCGCTTGCCGGCGTTCGCGAAGACGTGACCGACATCGTTCTCAACGTGAAGCAGATCGCGCTCAAGATGGAAGGCGAAGGCCCCAAGCGCCTGCAGCTTTCGATGACCGGTCCGGCTGAAGTCACCGCTGGCGACATTGCTGTCACCGGCGACATCGAAGTCATGAACAAGGACCTCGTCCTTTGCCACCTCGACGAAGGCGCGACGCTCAACATGGAGCTGACCGCTGACGTGGGTAAGGGCTACTCGCCCGCCGTTCAGAACCGCCCGGCCGATGCGCCGATCGGCCTGATCCCGGTCGACTCGCTCTACAGCCCGGTTCGCCAGGTGAGCTACAAGGTCGAGAACGCCCGTGTCGGCCAGGAGCTTGACTACGACAAGCTTTCGCTGACAGTCGAGACCGATGGCACCGTCACCCCGGAAGACGCCGTGGCATACGCTGCGCGCATCCTTCAGGACCAGCTGACGCTGTTCGTCCACTTCGAAGACGGCATCCCGCAGCCGCAGTCGGCCATGATCGGTCAGGCTGCTACGCCGCAGGAAGACGACGCCAACCAGCTCAACCGTTACCTCCTCAAGAAGGTCGACGAGCTCGAGCTGTCGGTGCGTTCGGCCAACTGCCTCAAGAACGACAACATCATCTATATCGGCGACCTCGTTCAGAAGACCGAAGCCGAGATGCTGCGTACGCCGAACTTCGGCCGCAAGTCGCTCAACGAGATCAAGGAAGTGCTCTCCAGCATGGGCCTGCGCCTTGGCATGGACATCCCCGGATGGCCGCCTGAGAACATTGAAGAAATGGCCAAGAAGCTCGAACAAGAGCTGCTCGGCTAACCAGGTTCCGGCGGCGCACCTTAAGCGCCGCCAGCACTGGGCTACCTCACACGGGCCCTTTTCAAACGAAGGAAATACAAATGCGTCACGGAATTTCTCAGCGTAAGCTTTCGCGCAAGTCGGGCCACCGTACGGCTCTGTTCCGCAACATGGCTGCGGCCCTGATCAAGCACGAGCAGATCGTCACCACGCTGCCCAAGGCGAAGGAACTGCGTCCTTACGTCGAAAAGCTGGTCACGCTGGCAAAGCGCGGCGGTCTTTCGAACCGTCGTCTCGCCATGACCCGCCTTCAGGACGAAACGCAGCTCAAGAAGCTGTTCGACGTTCTGGCCGAGCGTTACTCGGACCGTGATGGCGGCTATACTCGCATCATCAAGGCCGGCTACCGCGACAGCGACAGCGCCGCGATGGCGATCATCGAATTCGTCGAGCGCGACGAAGATGCACGCGGTCAGGACTCCGGTCCGGACATGAGCGAGCAGGACGAATACGCCGACGCGTAAGTCCTCGCACAAGAGACAAGAGAAGGGCTGGCGGAGCGATCCGCCGGCCCTTTTCTTTTGTTGGCCTGCGTGTACCGTCCCAGCTCATGATGAAACTTCTCACACTTGCCGCAGGCGCAGCGCTAGCCCTCTCGACCAGCGCCTGCAATCCGCACCAGCGCAAAACCCGCCACGGTCGGTTTCGCCGCAATCGGATCAGGATCAGCTGAACGATCGATATGCCCGCGCTCTTGCCGGTGGCTACAAGGCTTTGTTCCTGTGCAGCGCGATAGCCAACGCCGAAGCGAATGGTGTCCGACGCAGCCCCGAAAGTGTTCATGAGTGGGAACTGAGCGGCATTTATCCGGCGCTCGATCCGATCATTCGCGATTTGCCGTTTGAGATCGTCCGGTATGGCGAAGGGGCGATCATCAACCACGTCGCGGTGCCATATGAAGATGGCGGAACCCGGTATGCGCTTTACACAGCCGGGCACGGCTGCGCGGTGCAACCGATCGGGTTTACACCAGATGCGGACCGCGCATCACCAGCATCAGCGTCAGTCACAACAGGCTCGCGCCGAATCGACCCGCTGACGGAGAATGTCGGCGAAAATCGCGTGGATGTTAGCGGCGCGTTCGACGGGAGTTATGGAGGGGGACGCACGACTGCTGTGACGGTATTGCAGGGCGGGGCTTTAGTCGGTGAGCAATATGCTGAGGGCTTCGATGCCAACACCCCGCAACGCACATGGTCAGTCGCCAAAAGCATCGGCGCAACGATCATCGGAGCCGCGGTTCAACGCGGGGAGGCCGATGTCATGGCCTCGGCTGGGCTGGGTGCGGATGGCAACGATCCGCGACGTGCGATCACGATTGATCACGCGCTTAGAATGGCATCGGGGCGCTACTCGGATACGCGTGGTAACCGCACCGATCCCCTCTATTGGGGAGGCACCACGGTCGACAAGCGCGCCCAAGGCTGGCCGCTGCTCGACGCACCGGGGACGGTCTATCGCTGTGCCAATAACGATACGCTGGCCGCCATTATGGCTATCGAGGACACGTTTTCGGACAATCCGCCCGCAGCGCTCTTTCGCAAGCTGGATATGACGAACACGGTAGCGGAGACCGACTCTCAGGGAAATTATGTTTTGTCCTCGCAGGTATGGTCGACATCGCGCGATCTGGCGCGATTGGGTCAGCTCTATCTTTAGGACGGCATTTGGCAATCGCGGTCAGTACGTCGTTGTCGTCCCCAGCCGCGATGTCGTTATAGTGCGGCGCGGTGAGAATATGTTGGGCACGCGCTCCGACATTGCGGGCTTCACCCGCGACGTGCTGGCGGCCTTGGCTCAGTAGTGCATCCATTCAGATAAGTCGTCGTTTACCTGAACGCCAACTGTAAGTCCCGCTCAGAATCGCCTCAGTTTTGTTCATCTAGAAGGCCCTCACGGTGAACGGAAATTCCTCCGTCGCTGGTAACCCGAGGATGAACCCACATGACTGATCTTACCAAGACCATCACCAAGGGCGCGCTCGGGACTGTCGCGGCTGGCGCGATGGCCCTGGCGTCCGCAACTCCCGCTGCTGCAAGCGATCGCCACCGCGATCGTGGGATCAGTGCCGGCGACGTGATTGCAGGGGCCGTGGTCATCGGCGGCATTGCCGCGCTGGCAGGTGCCTTCGATGGCGACCGCGATCGGCGTTATCGTGATCGGCGCTTCCGTGGCTATAACGACCGCGTAGGCTTCCGTGGTCGCGGTGGTGGTCAACGCGCAATCGAGCGCTGTGTCCGCACCGCAGAGCGTCAAGCCCGCCGTTTCGGTGGCTACCGCTTCGCCGACGTAACCCAGATCCGCGACGTCGATCGCACCCGCTTCGGATGGCGTATCCGTGGCCGTATGGAAGTCGAGGGCCTGCGTGGCCGCGGTTATGGCTACGGCAACCAGGGCTTCGATCGTGGCCGCTTCACTTGCTACGTCGAACGCGGCGCGCGTCCGGAAGTCCGCTTCCGCGGCATCGCCGGGCTTCGCTAACTCATAACCAACACTGCTCGGACGGGGCGGTGACCACCGGGGCGGTTCAGGCTTGCGCAAGCCTGGGCCGCCTAACTATGGTCTAATCATGAGCGATTGGTGGCCGCTCGCCTGCACCATTGGTGACAACAAACAGGAGGGAGCTTCCATGGCTCAACACACGAAGGCTTTTCGCATTGGCGCGCTGACCGGCATGGTCGCAGCCGTTTCGATGGCCGCTTCACCCGCATACGCAGCCGAAATGCCGCTCGCCTCGACCGAGGCAACCGGTAGCGCGTTCGGCCTCGTCTTTTCCGAAACCGACGCGATGAGCGGCGACTGGTATGCGCCAGGCGCAGAGCCGCTTGAATATCGCCGCTGGCGGCGCGGTTGGCGTCGCGGCTGGCGTGGCCGGCGCGGCATTCGCGGGGGCGATGTGCTGGCAGGCGTGCTCGTCCTCGGCGGGATCGCTGCGATTGCAAGCGCGGCCAGCAACAACCGCCGCCGTGACCGCGATGTCGTGATCGTCGAGCGTGACCGCGTGCGCGACCGCGACGACCGCCGCTATGATGACCGCCGCTCGAACCCGCGCGCCTCGTCAGGCTCGGGCCTCGATAATGCCGTATCCATCTGCCTCGACGAGATCGAGCGCGACGTGCGCGTCGATGCCGTCAACAATGCGAGCCGCACACCAAGCGGCTGGGTGGTCAGCGGGACCTTGTTCAACGGCGCTGGCTTTAACTGCCGCATCGATAACAATGGCCGTGTGTCAGGCGTCGACTATTCGGACTTCAGCGGAGTGAACTTTGAGAGCGGCGAAACCGTTCAGCCCGCCTCGGGCCAATGGTCCGACGACCGCTATCGTGAAGCGCGTGCGCAGACGGGCGAGCAGACGCCCACGCAGACAACCACGCTGGCTTTCGCCGAAGGGGCCGAGACAAACGCTCAGCCACTCAATGCCGCGAGCGCAAACGATGCGCAGCCGGCCTATCCCGGAGGCCCGCTTCCCGGCGAAGAGGGTTATCCCGAAGAGTGATCTTTCGATGATGGGGCGGGCCGTGGGTCCGCCCCTTCTTCTTTGGGGCTAGAGCGTCCGTAGCTTGGCAGCCCCAGCTCGAAATGGATGGCAGCCGCGCGCAGGATAAAGCCTGCGACGAATGCCAGCGCCCAGGCCCACTGGGTCGGCACACCGATCAGTACCGCCGCAATCGCTCCGCCCACGGTCAGCGTTGCGCTAAGTGCGGCGGCAGTCACGTATAGTTCTGGCTGCATGATGATTGAAGGACGCCCGGCGACCACGTCGCGGATGATCCCGCCAACGCATCCCGTAATGATCCCCATCAGCGCGGCAGGTACCGGCGGGATACCGTAAGCCATCGCCTTGGCAGCGCCGAGCACGGCGTAAGCTGCAAGACCAAGAGCATCGGCATAGTCGAGCAGCTTGCCCTCCCACAAACGCATCGGCGTAAACCACGCGATCAGCGCGGTGCCCAAGCACACGACCGCGACCCACGGATCGGTCATCCAGAAAACGGGCGCATCGATCAGAAGATCGCGCACGGTTCCCCCGCCAACACCTGTCACCAGCGCGAAAAATGCCATGGTGACGAAGGTCTGCCGCTCGCGCGCGGCGACCAGCGCTCCCGACAGCGCAAAGATCGCAATGCCTGCGATGTCGAGCAGGTCGAGGATCGGGGTGAGGACGGTCTCGTTCATGCTCCGGCGGTCTTAGCGCGGGCCTTGCGGCGGCGGAACATCAGGATGCAGCCGAAGATCGCTCCTGTCAGAGAGAGCGCGGCAAAGGCGATCAGGATCGGGTGGCTCGTATCCTCGCGCTCGGACAGGTCCATGATGTGAAGCCCCCACATGAAATCGAACCAGCGCCACCAACGCGTGCGCACCGCCTCGATCCGGCCCGTGTCGCGCCCGACATAGACATGCGTGCCGTCTTCGAGAGCGACTTGCCAGACGGGCAGGGGACGGCGGAAATCGAAGGGCACGTTGTCGGCGTCGAACGCCGTGACGCTGGCTACCATGTCGCCGCCGACAATCTGCGATGCCACCAGTTCGCGCGCTTCGGCTTCGCCAAGCGGGTCCAGCGCGTCTCCGCTGACTGCATCAAAGCGCTCTATGCGACCATCCATATAGGTCACGCGGGTAATCGCCCGGCCCGATTCCATGCGCGTCTCGAAGGATCGAACAGGCGGTGTGCCGGTAAGCTGAAAAGCTATCGGGGCAGGATTGCCCGGTGGCAAAGCGGCTTCCTCGCTTTCCATTCGCAAGTGTTCGCCGCGCACTTCCTCAATCGGTTTGGCGACCATGAACAGGCCCGTCGCGGTCCACATGACGATAGGAACGCCGACCAGCCAGCCGAGCCAGATATGCCACTTCGCAAGGCGGCGCATGATCGATGTTTTCGCCATAGTCTCGCGCCCTTGGAGAAGCTGCATCAGCTGTGCAAGATTTTCCCGATCGCGCCTGCCGCATCAATGCAGTCGAGGTCGGACATAAACCGCCCCATGACCTGCATTCCGCAAGGAAGTTCAGAGCCTTCGTACATACCGCTTCCCACAGGCACGATAGTGGAGGGCAGATTGGGGAAGGTCGCGATGCCCGCCCAGGCAAGCCCGCTTGCGCCCGGAATATCCTGTCCGTTCACTCGGATCGTCGAATCGAACACGCGCTCTTCATTGTGCGGGACCGCCAGCACAGGCGCGGGCGGGGCGAGGACGAAGTCGTAGGTGTCGAACAGGGTCTCCCATTCGGCAATGTTGGCCGCCTGCGCGTCGAGCAGGTCGAACCAGTCGGTTGCTGTCGCGCGCTTGCCGCTTGGCGCAGGCGCGCCGCGCGCCATCGCGGTGTTGAGCATCCGCATGTAATGGCCCTGCTGCGCTTCGAGATCGGGGATCAGCGTACTTGCGCGATCGATGGTGATGCCAGCTGCCAGAAGCGCCTCGATCGCGTTCTCGATCGGCTCCGTAACCGAGGCATCGACCGGTGCGCCGGGATATTCGGTGATTGCAAGCACCCGGCACTGCTTGAGCGGTTTGCCGGAGCGGGTGAGCGCGTATTGTCCGGCGATTGCAGTCAGCGCGGCGAGGTCTTCTGCATTGCGGGCCAATGGACCGGCGACAGACAGCGCGCCATCATGGGCCGCGACAAAGCCCTTTCGCCGCGCCATTTGCGGGTGGTCGTGGCCGCGTTTCGAGATCAGGCCCCAGCTCGGCTTGTGCCCGTAAACGCCGCAGAAATGCGCTGGCACGCGGACTGAACCGCCGATGTCGGTCCCGAATTCGCACGCCACCATGCCGCTCGCCACCGCAGCCGCGCTGCCGCCGGATGATCCGCCGGGCGAGCGTGTGACGTCGTGCGGATTGTTGGTGCGGCCATAGACCGGGTTGAAGCTCTGCCAGTCGGTGAGGTCGGTCGGCACGTTTGTCTTGCCAAGGATCACCGCGCCCGCCGCCTTCAACCGCCGCACGAGCTCGCTGTCGCGCGGAGCGATATAGTCGGTCAGGCGCTTGTGCCCCCAGCAGCTTTGCAGGCCCTCTACGTCAAAGCTTTCCTTGACCGTCATCGGCACGCCGAAGAGCGGCTGGTCCTCGCGTGGTCCTGCCTTGTCGAGAGCCATCGCCGCTTCGTGCGCACGCTCGAAATCAGGAACGGCCAGCGCGTCAATCTCCGCATCGAGATGCTCGATCCGCGTGACCGCAGCATCGACCGCTTCGGAAACGCTCATCTCGCCCGCCCTGATAGCCGCTGCGGTTTCGAGCGCGCCGGGTTTGTCGGTCAGTTGCGGATAAGCCATCGTCAGTTTTCCCCTCGGCGCAGAGGGTTAATCCAGCAAAGTGCGCGGGGCAACTTTGCGTGCTCGCTTATTCCTTGGTTGCGGGCATTTCGCGCCCGCCCTGGAACAGGGTGAGGCCGGTGATCGTGCCGCTGTCATCGCGGTTGAAGCGGACCTGTGCATCGACGACCTTGAGGAAGAACATGTCCCCTTCCTCGCGGAAGATCTCGTTAGCGCCTTGCCCGGTCGCCTGCGCCATCAGCTTTCCGTCTTCGACGAAAGTCGTGATCTTGAAGGTCGGGGCGAGGGCATAGACGCCCTCATATTCGGCCAGCGCCTCCGCCGGGACCTCAACCGCAACGCGGTCAGCCGTCGTCGGGATTTCGCCGCCCTGCGCCAATGTCATGAGCTGGCGTCCGATATTCTCGGCCGATCCGCCATTGAGGTTGGCGAGGACGGCTACCGTCGTGCTCTTCGCGCGGTCATAGCCAAGCCAGGCGTTGAACCCCTGAATGCCGCCGCCGTGCCAGATGTATTGGCCGTTCTCACCGTCGCTGACGACCACGCCGTGCGCATATTTTGCTTCGCCGATCGCATCATGCGGGGCGGGCTCGACAAACTCGGCGACGCTTTCGGGCGACAGGATTTCGCCGGAATACAGCGCCGTGTTCCAGCGGTGCAGGTCGCTCACAGTCGAATACATCGCGCCCGCGCCGGTGGGGATGCCCATATAGACATAGCCCGCATTCACCCGGCCTTCGCCGCCCGGAGAATAGCCAGCCGCGCGCTTGGGCAGGATTTCGGCGTTTACGTCGAAGCCGCTGTTTTCCATGCCGAGCGGTGTAAAGAACTGCTCATCGAAGTAGGTGGCGATATCCTGTTCGCTGACCCGTTCGACGATACGCGAGAGAAGGACATAGCCCGAATTCGAGTAGGACCATTTGCTGCCCGGCTCGAATTCGAGCGGAAGGTCGCGGAAGAAGGCGATCAGGTCATCCTGCGAGGTTTCAAGGCGGCTGAGATCGCCAAACCCATCGAGCGAGGTGACGTTGGGCAGGCCCGCCGTATGACGCATCAGATTGCGCACCGTGATCGCGCTCCAGCTCTCTGGTGTGCTTTCGAGATAGGTCGAAATCGGCGCGTCGAGGTCGATCAGCCCTTGCTCGGCCAGCTTCATGATCGCGACCGAAGTGAACTGTTTGGTCACCGAACCGATGCGGAACTTCGTGTCGGGCGTGTTGGGGATATCCCATTCAAGATTGGCCGATCCCCATGCGCGTTCGAGCAGCACCGCGTCGTCCTTCGCAACGATCACCGCTCCCATGAACGCGCCTGATTCCGCCTCTTCCGAAGCGAGTTCAACCATGCGCTCGGTATCCTGCGCGGCGGCTGGCACTGCGAAAGCGATAGCGAATGGGGAAAGGGCGAGCGCGAAGCGGCGCGTGATGAGCATGTGAATTCCTCCCGAGCGTGTATTAGTTAAGTAATACACACACTCGTGCGCGGTGCAAGAAGGGATATGAGGCAAGCCCTTCAGAGCGATGCGAAAAAGCGGTCTTCGGCCTCGTAGTCGAACATGTCCCACGGATAAGCGGCGAGCTGAGGGAAAGCCTTGCGCCAGTCGGCGGGGTTCAGATCGACGAGCCATTGCGCGCTGCTCAAGAGCTCGGATGCCACGCAGAAATAGCCCGCCTTGTCGGCCTTGGCGTTCGAGACGACAAAAGGTTCAGGCACCGACCAAGGCGTGCGGCCTACGCTGCCTTGGGGCGGGCCATCCATGAGGTGGAAGCCGACATCGTATCCCAGCCATTCGGCCAGCACTCGTCCGATTTCCGCAACCGTGCGCGCGGGGTCGTCGGCCATGTTGAAGACGCCGCCCGCATCGTCGGCAGCCATCTTGCGCGCATTGGAACCGAGGCAGAACGAGCTGGTCGTGCTGAACTGGCTCTCACCCCCGAAAGCGAGCGGGATGCGCGTGCGTCCGTCGAGGAACCGTTTGACGAACCACCACTCGCGCGGGTGGCGGCTGTATTTGCCGAACAACGCGCAGGGCCGCAGGATGGTCGCGCGTTTGCCGAACAGGTCGAGCGCCTTGTTCTCCATGCGGACCTTGCGGGTCGAATAGGTGTCCGGCCCGGGTGCGACGGTGGACTGCCTTTCCGTGACAGGGCCGTCGAATTTGGGAAAGCCGTTGGTGGCGGCCTCATCGAGCGTTCGGCCTTCGTCATCGCAATAGACGCTCGCCGAGGAGACCACGATCAGCCTGCCGACCGCGTCAGGATCATAGAGGGCGACATCCTCTTCATCGAAAGCGATGGTGTCGAGCACCACGTCGGCATGCGGAGCAGGATCTTCGCCTGCGGTGTAGGGGACGAAGCTCTCCTTTTCGCTCAGCTTCCAGGCGGGCTTTGTGCGAGCGTGAATGTGCACGTCCCAGCCGTGGAACGCGAAGTTGTATGCCGCGGCGTAACCGATCTGGCCTGCACCGATTATCGCGACTGAACGGCCCATCGCGATTGCTCCCGATCACATGTGGATCGGCTTGCCCTGAACCGCCATCGCCGCTTCTTTGAAGGCTTCGGCGTGAGTGGGGTGAGCGTGGCAGGTGTAGGCGATGTCTTCGCTCGTCGCGCCGAATTCCATCGCCTGTGCCGCCTGCGCAATCATCGTCCCCGCCAGCGTGTTGATCATCCACACGCCTAGAACACGGTCGGTCTTAGCGTCCGCAATCACCTTGACGAAGCCATCGGTGTCGCGGTTTGCCTTTGCGCGGCTGTTCGCCATCATTGGGAACTTGCCGACCTTGATCGCCTTCTTGTCGCCGCCCGCCTTTTCGATCGCTTGTTCCTGCGTGAGGCCGACGCCAGCGATTTCGGGAGTGGTGTAGACCACGTTCGGGATCACGTCGTGGTTTACGATGCCGGTCTGGCCTGCGATGTTCTCTGCCACCGCGACGCCTTCATCCTCGGCCTTGTGCGCGAGCATCGGGCCAGGGACCACATCGCCGATGGCCCAAACGCCTTCAACGCCCGTGCGGAATGCGTGATCGATTTCAATCTGACCGCGATTATTGACCTGAAGCCCTGCCTTTTCGAGCGCGAGGCCATCGGTGTTGGGGCGACGCCCGATCGATACGAGAACGTGGCTGGCTTCGAGCTTCTGCTCGTCGCCGCCTTCGGCTTTCTCGATGGCAAGCGTCACCTTCTTGCCCTTGACCTCGGCGCCGGTGACCTTGTGGCCGAGCATCATTTCCATGCCCTGCTTCTTGAAGATCTTGTTCGCTTCCTTGCGCACTTCCTCGTCCATGCCGGGAAGGATCTGCGGCAGGAATTCGACCACGGTGACCTTCGCGCCAAGGCGGCGCCACACGCTGCCGAGCTCAAGACCGATCACGCCGCCGCCGATGACGACGAGGTGCTCTGGCACTTCTTCGAGTTCGAGCGCGCCGGTCGAATCGACGATGCGCTTTGCCTCATTGTCGACTTCGACGCCGGGAAGCGGGGTGACCGAAGAACCGGTTGCGATCACGATGTCCTTGGCGGTGATGGTTTCATCGCCGACCTTGACCGTGTGCGCATCTTCGAATGCGCCGTGGCCCTTGAGCCAGGTGACCTTGTTCTTCTTGAACAGGAAT
Source organism: Erythrobacter sp. S158 (assembly GCF_057364915.1). Classification (NCBI taxonomy): domain Bacteria; kingdom Pseudomonadati; phylum Pseudomonadota; class Alphaproteobacteria; order Sphingomonadales; family Erythrobacteraceae; genus Erythrobacter; species Erythrobacter sp. S158. The sequence goes on from NZ_CP200279.1 coordinate 902,614, forward strand.
TCGATCCCCTTGGTGAGATCGCCGACCGCGCTGGTCTTCTCCGCCATCATCTTGGAAAGATCGAACGTTGCATTGGCGTCGATGCCCCAGGTCGCGAAGTGACCGCCTTCGGCCTCTTCGAAAAGCTCCGATGCGTGCAGCAATGCCTTCGACGGAATGCATCCCACGTTGAGGCAGGTGCCACCCAGCGTTTCGCGCGATTCGATACAGGCGGTCTTGAGTTCAAGCTGCGCTGCGCGAATGGCAGCGACATAGCCGCCGGGGCCAGCGCCAATGATAAGGCAATCGTAATCGTAGGGGTGGTCAGCCATGTTTCGAATGATCCCGTTCAGTCTGACGTTTGAGTGTGTTGAGGCCCATTTAGTGGCTTGGGTGCCGTTGTGCCATGCAAAGTTTGCGCTGGTTCATCAATACGACCTTCGGCCCATGCGACCATGCGGCCGTGATGGCCGGTGTTGATGCCGGTCTTCACGATTTTGGCCGGATTTCCCGCCACCATCGAGCGGTCGGGCACGTGGCCGTTCACGATGCTCCCGGCTGCGATGACGCAGTGATCGCCGATGCTAACGCCCGCCGTAACAACCGCGTTCGCTCCGATGAAACAGCACCTGCCAATCCGCGTGTCGTCGTGATGCGCGCCGACAAAGTCATGCGCAAAGATGCGAGCGCCCGGCGTGATGATCGTGTGATCGCCGATATGGATGCCCTTGGGGTGAGTGTAATCGAGGAACGCCTTGCCCGAGATCAGCACGCCCTTTCCGATATCCATGCCCCAGACACTGCGCAGATACTGGCGGCGGATCGCGGCGAAAGCGAGGTAGAGGCGTTTGCGGATCGCAGTCAGCATGGCTTGTCCCTCCGCTTAAGGTTCGGTGCGCAACCAAAGAGCCGCTTCGCTGCGTCAGCTTGCGGGTGGTGTTTCCGCAGGCGTGCTCTCGGCCCCGTCCGCAGGTGCGCTCTCGGCTCCGCCGCTGGCGCTCGCGCTGCAAGTGCGCAGGAGCTCCTCGATCGTCTCGCGGTTGATGTCCAGCGACCCGTCCGAAGCATCTTCGGCCAGCCTGTCAGCCGCGCATTCGCAGGCAGGCGTGACGTTTTCTGAGGTGATCCCGTTGTCCTGGGCAATCTGCTCGCATTGCGAAACCACCTCGGTGCGGATCTGGTCCTTGATCGCGTTGCCAGCCATTTCGGTTGCCGCATCGCACGCGGTCAGGGCGAGAGCCGCAAGGGGAAGCGATATGAGGGTAAGCGCGCGCATGGGCAGGTTCCTTGGTGGGGGTGGGGCTGACTTAAAGGTCGATCAGCATCCGGGTGGGATCTTCGATCGCTTCCTTGATGATCTTGAGCGCAGTCACCGCCTCACGCCCGTCGATCAGGCGGTGGTCGTAGGAAAGCGCGATATACATCATCGGACGGATCTTGACCTCGCCATTGATCGCAACCGGACGGTCCTCGATCCGGTGAAGGCCGAGAACGGCGCTTTGCGGCGGGTTGATGATCGGGGTCGACATGAGCGAGCCGAACACGCCGCCATTCGAGATCGTGAAGGTGCCGCCGGTCATGTCGGCCATGGTGAGCGTGCCGTCCTTGGCGCGCTTGCCATAATCGGCGATGTCCTTCTCGATTTGGGCAAAGCCCTTCTTGTCGCAATCGCGCACGACCGGAACGACAAGGCCGTTGGGAGCCGAGACCGCAACCGAGATGTCGACATAGTCGTGGTACACGATCTCGTCGCCCTCGATATAGGCGTTGACGCTCGGCACGTCCTTCAACGCAAGGCAGGCGGCTTTCGCGAAGAAGCCCATGAAGCCGAGGCGGATGTCGTGCTTCTTGGCGAAGAGGTCCTTGTACTTGGTGCGCGCCTCGATGACGGCACTCATGTCGACATCGTTGAAGGTGGTGAGCAGCGCCGCGTTGTCCTGCGCGCCCTTCAGGCGGCGGGCGATGGTCTGGCGCATGCGGGTCATCTTGACGCGCTCTTCGTTGCGGCCTTCACCGGAGGCTGTCGCGGTCGGTGCCGGAGCAGGGGTGGGCGTAGGCGAAGGCGCGGGACTGTCGCCCTTGGCTTTCGCAGCAGCGATCACGTCTTCCTTGGTCAGGCGGCCATCCTTGCCGGTGCCCTTGATGGTCGAGGGATCGACCCCGTGTTCGAGCACGGCACGGCGCACGGCTGGCGAGAGCGTCTGAGTGACCTCTTGGTCTTCACGCTTCTCTTCGCCTTCCTCGCGCATTTCCTGTGCACGCGCAGGCTCTTCGCCCTTGGTCGCAGCGCCGGTCGCGCCTTCCTCGATCACCGCGATGACAGCGCCAACCTCGACCGTGTCGCCAACCGCGGCGCGGTGTTCGGACAGCACGCCAGCCACAGGTGAGGGCACGTCGACCGCGACCTTGTCGGTTTCGAGGCTCGCAATCGGCTCATCGACCGCGACCGCGTCGCCCGGCTGCTTGAGCCATTCGCCGATCGAGCCTTCGGTGACCGATTCCCCGAGCTGAGGGACAGTGATTTCAGTAGCCATTTCTCGTGATCCTCGAGTTTCTTGTCTTGGCGAATTACTTGGTGAGGCCGAGCGCGTCGGCGACCAGCTTCTCTTGTTGTTCGACGTGCCGCTTGGCGAGGCCGGTTGCGGGCGATGCAGCTGCCTCGCGTCCGGCATATTGCGGGCGCTTGCCCTCGTGGCCTGCCGCGGTGAGAGCGTCCTCGATCTGGTTCTGGACGAAGAACCAGGAACCGTTGTTCTTGGGCTCTTCCTGACACCAGATAACCTCTTCGAGGTTGGTCATGCGCTTGAGACGCACGGCGAGCGGGTCGCCGGGGAAGGGATAAAGCTGCTCGATCCGCACGATCGAGACGTCTTTCAGTTTCTCCGCGTCGCGTTTCTCGATGAGGTCATAGGCGACCTTGCCCGAGCACAGGACGAGGCGCTTGATCTTCTTGTCGTCAGCCGTCGCCGGTTCCATCGAGGGATCCGACTTGATCCGCTTGAACTGCCAGTCGCCGAGGAATTCCTCGCGCGGGCTTTTCGCCATCGGGTGACGCAGAAGCGACTTCGGCGACATGATAACAAGCGGCTTGCGGAAAGACCTGAGCATCTGGCGGCGTAGCACGTGGAAGTAGTTCGACGGCGTCGTGATGTTGCAGACCTGAATGTTGTCGTTCGCGCACAATTGCAGGAAGCGTTCAAGGCGCGCCGAGGAGTGCTCTGGCCCCTGTCCCTCATATCCGTGCGGCAGCAGCATCACGAGGCCGTTGGCGCGCAGCCACTTTACCTCGCCCGACGCGATGTACTGGTCGATCATGATTTGTGCGCCGTTGGCAAAGTCGCCAAACTGCGCTTCCCAGAGCGTCAGCGTCTTGGGATCGGCCATCGCATAGCCGTACTCGAAACCGAGCACGCCATATTCCGACAGCGTGGAATCGTGCACTTCGAACTTGCCGTGCGGCAGCGTGTTCAGCGGCACATATTTGTCTTCGGTCTTCTGGTCGACCCAGACGGCGTGGCGCTGAGAGAAGGTGCCGCGCCCGGAATCCTGACCCGACAGGCGCACATTGTAGCCTTCCATCACGAGGCTGCCGAAAGCGAGCGCTTCGGCGGTGGCCCAGTCGAAGCCTTCGCCGGTTTCGAACATCTGCGCCTTCGCCTTGAGCACGCGGCCAAGGGTGCGGTGGATGTTCACATCGTCGGGCACTTCGGTGAGCGTGCGGCCAAGCGAATCGAACATCTTGCGCTCGATTGCGGTGTCGACGTTGCGCCGCGCGGTCTCGTCGTCGGCAGGGCGGTGCAGACCCGCCCAGCGCCCGCCAAACCAGTCGGCCTCGTTCGGCTTGTAGCTCTTGGCGGCTTCGAACTCGTCTTCGAGATGAGAGACGAATTCGTCGGCCATCTTCTGGCGCTCGCCGTCATCGATCACACCTTCTGCAATCAGACGCTCTTCATAAACACGGCTGACCTTCGGGTGCTTCGAGATCACGTCATACATGATCGGCTGGGTGAACTTGGGCTCGTCACCTTCGTTGTGGCCGAAGCGTCGATAGCACCACATGTCGATCACGACGTCGCGGTGGAAGCGCTGGCGGTATTCGACGGCGAGCTTGCACGCGAAGGTCACGGCTTCGGGATCATCGCCGTTGACGTGCAGGATTGGCGCCATCACGCCCTTCGCCACGTCGCTCGGATAAGGCGAGGAACGCGCGAACATCGGCGAAGTGGTGAAGCCGATCTGGTTGTTGATGATGAAGTGCAGGCAGCCGCCGGTGTCGTAGCCCGGCACGCCCGAAAGCGAGAGGCTTTCCCAGACAACGCCCTGGCCAGCAAAGGCCGCATCGCCGTGGATGAGGACGGGGAGCACCTGACCCTTGTCATCGAGATCGTCGCGGATGAATTGCTGCGCGCGGGTCTTGCCGAGCACGACAGGGTTCACCGTTTCGAGGTGCGAGGGGTTGGGGACCAGGCTCATGTGAACGCTGATGCCGTCGAACTCGCGGTCGGTGCTGGTGCCGAGGTGATACTTCACATCGCCCGATCCGCCGACATCTTCGGGGTTGGCCGAGCCGCCGGAGAATTCGTGGAAGATCACCTTGTAAGGCTTTTCCATCACGTTCGCGAGAACGTTGAGACGGCCGCGGTGGGCCATGCCGTAAATTATCTCGCGCACGCCCGCGCTGCCGCCATGCTTGATGACAGCTTCCAGCGCCGGGATCATGGATTCGCCGCCATCAAGGCCGAAGCGCTTGGTGCCGACATATTTCTTGCCGAGGAATTCCTCGTACTGTTCGCCGCGAAGAACGGCGGCGAGGATCGCCTTCTTGCCTTCAGGCGAGAATTGGATCGTGTCGCCCGGGCTTTCGAATTTGTCCTGGAGGAAGCGCCGCTCTTCGGTGTCGGCGATATGCATGTATTCAAGGCCGACCTTGCCGCAATAAACGACGCGCAGCCGCTCATACAGCGCGCCCACGGTCGTCCATTCCATGCCCAGCACGCCGCCGACATAGACTTCCTCGTTCTCCTTGCCCGCAAGGCCATGGAATTCGAGCGTAAGGTCGGGCGGGGTCTCGCTGCGCTTCGTAGACGTGCCCAGTGGGTCGAGCTGCGCAGCGAGGTGTCCGCGAACACGGTATAGCCTCACAAGCGTCATCGCCGCGATCGAAAGGCTGGCCGCCTTCTCGATCGAGGCCGGGTCAGCCGCCTTGCCAGCCGCTTTCGCAGCCTTGCCGACCGCCTCCTTCGCCCCGAGCAGCATCTGCGTCGGGTCCATGGCGCTCGCCAGGCCCGCGTCTGCGTCCGCTACCTCGGCAAGCCACTTGGGATTGCCCCAGGAAGGGCCCGGCTGCGGGCCTTCCTGGTCGGTCATTTCGGGGAGAAAATTTTGCGGTTCTTCGCCCATGAGGGTTCTCCGGGGAGGGTAGGGTTACGCCATTTCTTTCAGCATGGCGTCCAAGGTGGTGCCGAGTTCTGACGGCGAAGGCGAGACGCGGATGCCCGCATCTTCCATCGCCGCGATCTTGTCTTCTGCGCCGCCTTTGCCGCCCGATACAATCGCGCCGGCGTGACCCATACGGCGGCCCGGAGGCGCTGTGCGGCCTGCGATAAAGCCGACCGTTGGCTTCGAGCGGCCTTTTGCAGCCTCTTGCTTCAAGAACTCAGCGGCTTCTTCTTCAGCCGACCCGCCGATTTCGCCGATCATGATGATCGACTTGGTTTCCGGATCGTCGAGGAAGAGGTCGAGCACGTCGATGAAGTTCGTGCCGTTGACCGGGTCGCCGCCGATGCCGACTGCCGTGGTCTGGCCAAGGCCGACCTGTGTGGTCTGGTGGACGGCTTCGTAAGTGAGCGTGCCCGAGCGCGAGACAACGCCGACGCTGCCCTTCTTGAAGATGGAGCCGGGCATGATGCCGATCTTGCATTCTTCCGGCGTCAGCACACCGGGGCAGTTCGGGCCGATCAGGCGCGACTTCGAGCCTTCAAGCGCAGCCTTGGCGCGCACCATGTCGAGCACAGGGATGCCCTCGGTGATGCAGATGATGAGTTCCATCTCCGCATCGATAGCTTCGCAAATCGCATCAGCGGCAAAGGGCGGGGGCACGTAGATGCACGAAGCGGTCGCGCCAGTTTCGGCCTTAGCCTCGCGCACGGTATTGAACTGCGGCAGACCGATATGTTCCGTGCCGCCTTTGCCCGGCGTGACGCCCGCAACCATCTTGGTTCCGTAATCGAGAGCCTGCTGCGTATGGAACGTGCCGGTGTTGCCGGTCATCCCTTGCGTGATGACCTTGGTGTCTTTGTTTACGAGGATGCTCATTTTAGTCCTTCGCTTTGCCGAAGAGTTTCGAGAAGAATGACGGTGGTTTGGGTAAGTCGGGAAGAGGGCCGTCCGGAAATACAATGTGTCGCCCGAGGCGGCCGTCATCTGACATCATATCGTAGATGCCCAGCTGTAGCTCCTTGGCTTTCGCAAGACCAATTCTCTCGCCAGCGTCGCGATCACTGTGACCGCGAGGCATCCCCCAATGTATGGCGCCGGGCAAAAGGTCGTAATCTATCCCCAATGGATCGTCGGTGTCGGTCCGTATGAAATCGGGAAATTGCTCAGTCATTGCATCATACCAACGCCGCAATGGCGGGCTGAGCCGTTCTAGCTCTCCTTCCTCGGGAAAGTCGGTTTGCGAAAGCCTGTGATACCAATCGCGAAAAGCTTTGCCATCCCGCGGAGCAACGGCTGGATCGAATACGACCAGGTCGACGCTCATTTAAGGCTCTCGTCCAGCCCCTTACACGCCTCGAGCAGTTCCTCGACCGCATCGGTCGAGACCTTGAGGTTGGACTTTTCCTCGTCCGACAGTTCGATCTCGACCACTTCCTCGGTACCGCCCGCGCCGATCACGGTCGGGACGCCGACATACAGCCCGTCGAGACCGTACTTGCCTTCGACGTAGGAGGCACATGGCAGGATGCGCTTCTGGTCGCCCAGATAGGCTTCGGCCATGCTGATCGCGCTGGTGGCGGGGGCGTAGTAAGCCGAGCCGTTGCCGAGCAGGCCGACGATCTCGCCGCCGCCCTTACGCGTGCGGTCAACGATTTCGTCGAGACGCTCTGCCGGAACGCCCTTGATCTTGGCGTAGTCGTCAACCGGGATGCCGTTGATCGTGGTGTAGCTCTTGACCGGAACCATCGTATCGCCGTGGCCGCCGAGGACGAAGGCGTTGACGTCCTTCACCGAGCAATCGAATTCCCATGCAAGGAAGGTCGCAAAGCGCGCGCTGTCGAGAACGCCGGCCATGCCGACCACCTTGTTGTGGGGAAGGCCCGAGAATTCGCGCAGCGCCCACACCATCGCGTCCAATGGGTTTGTGATGCAGATCACAAATGCGTCGGGGCAGTTATTCTTGATGCCTTCGCCAACAGCCTTCATCACCTTGAGGTTGATGCCGAGCAGATCGTCGCGGCTCATGCCGGGCTTGCGCGGGACGCCTGCGGTGACGATTACGACGTCGGAACCGGCAATGTCAGCATAGTCGTTCGAGCCGGTGATCTTGGCGTCGAAGCCTTCGATCGGGCCGCACTGGCTAAGGTCGAGCGCCTTGCCCTGTGGCATACCTTCGGCGATGTCGAAGAGGACGATGTCGCCCATTTCTTTTTTCGCTGCGAGGTGGGCGAGCGTGCCGCCAATCATGCCGGAGCCGATGAGCGCGATCTTCTTGCGGGCCATGTGTATCCTTCCCAAAATCTTCGGGACGAATAATCCAAGCGAGGCTTAATAGCCCGGCTTTCGTCCCAAATGGCCGGGCACCCGCTTCTGGCGGCGGGGTAGGCCCGGGGAAGGGCGATTGCAACCGTCAAAAGGTCGCATATGCCAACTATCTTCGCAAATAGTTCGCAATTGCATTAAGCGGGGGAAGGTCGAGTTTTCGGCGCTCCGGAGAACGGGGCGTGAATCAGGCTTGGTCTGAGAAAAGCATAGCGCTTGGCGAGGGCGCCAGATCAGGCGGTCGCGCGGCGGCCGTCCTGCTCGCGTTCCTGTGCCAGCAGCATGGCGGCAAGGTAGTCGGGGACGGCGCGGCTGAAGTAATAGCCCTGGCCAAGGTTGCAGCCCGCATCGCGGACGACCTGCACCTGGTCAATCGTCTCCAGACCCTCGGCAACGATATCCATGCCAAGCGTCGTTCCCATTTCGGCCACGGCACGGATGATCGCATCGCTCTTGCGGCCAACCTGCGCGCCCGAGACAAAGGAACGGTCGACCTTGATCTTCGAGAACGGGAAGGTGTTGATGTAGCCGAGCGAGGAATACCCCGTTCCGAAATCGTCGAGAGCAAAGCGCACGCCGATTTCCGACAGTTCCTCGATAAAGGCAGCGGTCGAGTGGTTGTCTTCGATGAAGAGGCTCTCGGTGACTTCAAGTTCAAGACGCCTCGGGTCGAGCCCTGCTTCACGAAGCGCGCTCTTGATACCCAAAGCCGCGCCCGGAGCGCGGATCTGAAGCGGAGATAAATTGACGGCGACGGTCACATCATCGGGCCATGTCGCAGCAACGCGCGCGGCCTGCGCCGTGATCCAGTTGCCAAGCGTCACGATCACGCCGGTTTCTTCCGCCACCGGAATGAATTCGTCAGGCCGCAGCTCGCCCTTGTGCGGGTGGAACCAGCGAACGAGCGCTTCGAACGTCTTGATGCGGCCTGTTTCCAGATCGACGATCGGCTGGAAGTAGATCGACAGCTCGTCGCGCTGGATTGCGGCCCGAAGCTCGTCCTCGATCTCGCGGCGGCGCGCGAGGTCGCGCGACATCGAAGAATCGTAGAAACATGTCCGGCTGCGTCCGCCGACCTTTGCATGATAAAGCGCAAGGTCTGCGCTCTGCATCAGCGTGTCGGCATCGTTGCCGTTCTCCGGCAGCAGCGAAACGCCCAGCGAAGCGCGCACTTCGAGGCGTTCTCCGTCGATGCGGAACGGGCGCATGATCTCTGCATGGATTTCGCTCGCTAGGCGTTCGGCGTCCTGGCGGCTTACGATCGGGCAGAAAATGATGAACTCATCGCCGCCAAAGCGAGCGACGGTCGACCCTTCAGGCGAAACTTCCTTCAATCGCTTGGCAACGCCGGTCAGAACGCGGTCGCCGACCGGGTGGCCGAGCAGGTCGTTCACTTCCTTGAAGCGATCAAGGTCGACCCAAATGAGAGCCAGGCGGCTGTCGTCATTCACGCCCATCATCGTTTCGACCATCGCGTGATTGAGACCGGCGCGGTTCGCAAGGCCGGTCACCACGTCGGTGCGAGCAAGGACCTGCATCTTGTCAGCCAGCCGCGCGCTGGTTTCGGCAGAAGCAATCGAGTCGCGCAACACCGTGAAGATGTTGCCGCAAATCGAGATCATCGCCGGGATCAGCAGAAGGATCGTGATGCCCAACGCGATGAAGCCCGGCTTCGCAGTCCAGAAACTTGCCAGCGCGATCGGAACGCAGGTGAGGCCAAGCTGGCCCATCGCGATCGTCAGACGACCCGCATTGCGGGCGCTCACCCCGATCCCATAGCCGACCGCATTGCACACCATCAGCACTTCGACCTGCACACTGCTGCCGTCTACGATGACGAATGCAGCGGTGCAGCCAAGCGCGAGAGCGAAGCTGAACGCGCCGATCTCGTAAACGAATTCAAGCGTGGCCGTGCTGTTGCCATCGGCTTCGGCATCGAGCGCCAGTGCCGCTGCGACGCGAGCTGCCGCGATCACGGTCAGCACTGCAGCTGCGACGTAAAGTTCGGGCATTTCGGCAATCCATGCCGATACCGATGCCGCGCACACGATGCACAGCGCGCCAATCGCAAGACTGGAAGGTTGAGCGTAAAGTGTGGTGACCAGCAGGCGGCGCACGCGTTCGGACAATTGGTCCGACGACTGTTGCTTGCCGAACCGCCCTTTCAGGCGGCTTATTTCACTGGTCACTCCCATAACGCTCTGGCCCTACGCAATACAGGTCAAGGGGTGGTTAACGCGGCGGCGGCTTTATCCACGGTCGGTGGACGCAAACCTTCGAATTCAATTTGAATCGATCGTTTACCGCCGCAGGAAATCGAGCGGACCCGGGGAGGGGGAACTGGTCGGCTCGATGGCGAAAGGGACGTGCGAGGCAAAGCCTTAGCTGAGCGCGCCATGCGGTCCGAGTTTGGCCGCTTCCGCCGCAAGCCTGCGATCGAGCGTGCGGGTGATGCCAAGCCACCAGTCATAGGCCTGACGGTCGCCCTCGAAGAACGCCTTCTCGGCCTGTGCGCGTGCCTGGCGAGCGGCACCGAGGCCGTGCTCCGCAAAGTGCCGAAGGGCTGCGCGAAGCATATGGTCATTCGCCGGCTTGTGATCGCCAGCGTTTGTGCGCTTCACCGGCCCCTTGGTTCCCGATTTCGGGTTGTTGTCGTTGGCCACGCGTTCTTGCGCACGCACCGCCAGAGCCTTGGCAATCGGAGTGCAGGCTGGGGCGTGAGCGAGGCGATTAGCGGGTGCGAAGCGAAGGGACATCGGGCGTCTTGGTCTCTCGTTTTGGCGCCCGCGTGCAATTCGCTGCCAACATGGTCGCGGCGTTGCTGTCGGGCGCAGAAAAGGGTTTCAGCGATGTCAGCCGCAATAAGCCTGACGCGCTAAGGCTTGGTGTGGAGCTAAGGTTGAGATCGCGTTAACCGGATCGCTAATCCGTGGGATTTCACCGCTGGGAAGAGGGAGGGGCGGCGGCTTTCTCGCCCGCTATCGAACGCTGTTCCTGTTCCAGCGCGGCGCGCGCGGCGTCGCTCTTCCATTGCCCTGCGCTCGCATAGTCCTCGCGAACCTGGCCAACGCCTGCGTAAGCGGGATCGGCAAGCACGGGCTCCGGTGCTGCAATCGCTGCCGGCGGCGAGGAAGGCTCTGCTGCGCTGCGCGGACTGGCCACCGCGCCGCCTTGAGCCCGCGAGGCTGGCAAGCTCTCGATACGCGCTGTTCTGCCCCGGTTTGCGGCCCCCGGTTCCTCACCCGCATAGCGCGCGGTGAACGCGCCGCTCGCGCCAGCCGCGCCTTTGGAGCGGTAGAAGCGGTGTGCGCCGATCGTGCCGATGTGGTCGAGGCTGGACGCCCAGTAAGGATTGACCCAGAGCGTGTGGTAATGCGTCGCGTGCCCGACGGGCGCGTAAACGCTGCCCGCCAACGCCTCGTCAGCGATCTGTTTTGCCCGGTCCCACGACCGCCCGCCAGCGCGGCGCGAAAGGCTGCCATCGCAAGTAAACGTGAACTGGCAACCGGTCCTGCGCTGAGAGCCCTGATAGACCACGCCGCACACGCTTCCCGGCCAGCTGCGATGGGAGACGCGGTTCAGCACGACCTGCGCAACGGCGCGCTGTCCCGCTTCGCTTTCGCTCGCCGCTTCATACCAGATCGCCTGCGCAAGACATTCAGCAGCGCGCAGGTGGCTTGCTCCTCCGGCGCTGAAGAATGGCTGCGCAGCAGGGCCAGCGTCGATCACCTGTCCCAGCTCGCGTCCGGCCTCTGCGCCTGTATCGTAAGCGTCCGTTGTTGGCAGCGCGATCAGCGCATCGTCGGCTGAAGGCGCGGCAAGGAAGAAGAAAGCAGAGCCTGGGAAACTCTGCCCCGGACGCTCAAACGGCATCGCGGGATTGGCTTTGAGCTCGGCAGACAGCTTCGCGCTCACCATCTCGGCTTCGGTCGGAGCATTGCCTGCAAGCGCTCCGAACTCGCCGGGGGCGGCCATGGCGGGCACCGCAATTGCGGCGAGCAGGACCATCAGCCGCGCGCGCAGATTGCCGCCCTGCGCTCGCGGTTGTGGCGCAGAGGCGCTCGCGTCGGGCAGGCGGATTACCTGCGACGAGGCGTATTTGGCCCTGGGGGCTGAAAGGCTGCGAAGGAAACTCATGGCGCGCCTCAAGCGCGTAACGATCGTGAGGCGCTTTCACGAGCTTGCTGACAGGTGGCGTCCCGAAAGGCGACACAGGTCATCAATTCGTTAACGCTGCGCTAGCGTGCTTGTGGTGAGCCCGTCGCGGCCCTATCGGCTGGCAGGGATGGGAGTTTCGGCGATCAATCGGGCGGCACGTTGGCTCGGCGCGGCAAGTGCGCTCGCGGTCCTTACGGGCTGCCAGCCCGCCAAGGTCGAGCGCTCCGTGGATATCGGCCCCACATTCGTAAGCCTCAATCCATGCCTCGATGCAATCCTCGTCGAAGTGGCCGCGCCAGAGCAAATCCTTGCCCTGTCGCATTACAGCCGCGATCCCGCAGCCAGTTCGATGGATGTTGACCGCGCTCGCACATTCGGCGTCACGGGCGGGACGGCTGAGGAGATCATCGCGCTTTCGCCTGAGATCGTCCTTGCCAGCCGCTTCATCGCGCCTGCCACGCTGAACGCGCTCGAACGCGCAGGCTTGCGGGTCGAGACCTTCGACAGCCCCTTCAGCAGTGAGGCGAGCTTCGACCAGATTTTCCGGATCTCCAACCTTGCCGAGCACCCAGCGAGGGGTGACGAGTTGGTGCAGGAAATCCGCTTCAGCGTCGGCAAGCCGGAAGGCGATGCGGGTTCAGCCATGGTGTGGCAGGCTGGACAGATCGTGGCAGGCGAAAGCTCGCTGGTGGCGGAGCACCTGCGCTGGGCTGGTTTCTCAAACCACAGTGCAGCGCAGGGGTTGGGGCAGGCCGATTTCGTGACGCTCGAAGCGGTGCTGACCGAGCCGCCGGACCTGCTTCTGATCGCAGGCGATGCGGCAGGGCAGGGGCATCCGGTGCTTGGTTCGCTTGAGGGCACCCATGTCGCGCGTTTTGACCCGAACCTTTTCTATTGCGGTGGCCCCTCGATTGCGCAGGCGCGCGAACGTCTTGTCGATATTCGCGCACAGCTTGAGGGGGCGAGCGAGTGAACCGCGCTGTCATAATCTTCGCGGCGTTGCTCGTGGTTTTGGTGCCGCTTTCCCTGCTCGCAGGGCGGGTGTGGATCAGCCCTTTCGCAGCAGATGGCACGGCGAACGCGGCGCTGATCCTGATGGAATTGCGCCTGCCGCGCGCAGTCCTCGCGATTGTCATCGGGGCGGGGCTTGGCGCGGCTGGCGCTGCGATGCAGGGCTATCTGCGCAACCCTTTGGCCGATCCGGGCCTGTTCGGCATTGCGCCCATGGCAGCGCTCGGCGCGGTGGCGAGCTTTTGGTTCGGGCTCGCCTCGTCTTCCTGGGGCGTTCCCGTCTTTGCGCTGGCCGGAGCCGCTCTCGCGATGGCGCTGCTTGCCGCGATTGCGGGAAGAAGCGTCTCGGATGGCCGCGCGGGCGCGGGCGGAGGGATCGCGCTCTTCACGCTTGCCGGTCTGATGATCGCCAGCCTTGCCGGCGCTCTCACCGCGCTTGCTATCACCATGGCGCCCAGCGCCTTTGCGATGAGCCAGATCGTCATGTGGCTCAACGGCGCGATCACCGACCGCTCATGGGCGGAGGTCTGGATCGCAGCGCCGCTTACTCTTGCCGGGATCGCGGTGCTGATGCTGGCATCGCGAAGCCTTGATGCGCTGACGCTCGGCGAAGAGGCGGCACGTTCGCTCGGCGTTGACCCTAAGCGGCTGCTCTTCCTGCTGGTGGTGGGAACGGCGCTCACCGTGGGGTCAGGGGTCGCGGTAGCTGGAATTATCGGTTTCGTCGGATTAATCGTGCCCCATCTCGTGCGCCCGCTCACCGACCGCCTGCCATCCTCGCTCCTTCTTCCAAGCGCTCTTGCAGGGGCATGTCTCGTGCTGCTGGCAGACAGCGTTGTGCGCGTCCTGCCGCTGGTGACCGAGCTTCGGCTCGGCATAGCCTTGTCTCTGATCGGAGCGCCATTCTTCCTGTGGCTGCTCATCCGCATGCGCAAGGGGCGGCTGTGATGCTGGAGGCAAACAACCTTTCCATTGAGCGCGGCGGTCGACCGGTCCTGAGCGATGTCAGCGCTGCGTTTGCAGCCGGTGAGATCACCGCGATTGTCGGGCCAAACGGAGCTGGCAAGTCGAGCCTCGTCCTCGCGCTCGCAGGGCTGCTCGATCCGGCGAGCGGCGCTGTGAGGCTTGATGGACGCTCGATCCATGCACTGCCGCCGCGAGAGCGCGCGCGCACGATCGGCTATCTCCCGCAGGACACCGACATCGCCTGGGACGTCGCGGTCGAACAGCTGGTGGCGCTTGGCCGCCTTCCGCATGGCGACCGGGGTCGCGAAGAGGTTGAGGCTGCCATTTCGATGCTCGCGCTTGAGGACTTGCGCCATCGCCCGGCGAGCCGTCTGTCGGGCGGAGAGAAGGCGCGCGTCCTGCTCGGCCGGGTGCTGGCTGGGACGCCTGAGTGGGTGCTCGCCGATGAACCGCTCGCCGCACTTGACCTCGCCCATGCGAAGGCGCTGACCGCGCACTTTCGCGAGATCGCGGATAGCGGCTCTGGCGTCGTGATCGTGGTTCACGATCTTGCCGTGGCAATGAACTGTGCCGACCGCGTCATCGTCCTGAGCGAAGGCAAATGCGTGGCCACCGGCACCCCAGCCGATGCCCTGAGGCAAGAGACGATCAAGCGCGTGTGGGGAGTGGATGCTGACTGGTTGGGTAAACCGGGCCAGCATGCGCTGGTCATTCGCCGTCCTTAGCGGCAGGTGCAGTGCCGCTGAATACCACAGGTGACCTGCGCATACCGACCCGGTGCGGCGGGTTAGGGTGCGCCGCATCTCAATGTTTGTTGCGATCCAAAAAGCCCAAGGCGCGACCCGAAGGGCAGGAGTGCAAAGACCTACAAAGAGGATTGCTTCATCACCAATTGCCGCCATTTTGGCGACTTCATATTTTCTGTACCCCTTCGCTAACCGCGGTTTTCTGCGGGTTTGGAGCGAAATAAAGAGTTTCGCTGGCACCCGATTGCGAGGCCGACTAAGCCGTTTTAATGGCCAGTTCCGACCAGATCCTCTCAGATTCCCGCTGGCTCCCTCACGCATTCGATCCGGCAACAGGGGCGATCACCTTCATCAAGCTGGAGCGTGAGCGACTATCGGCATCGCGCTTTCTTGCAGACGCAGGCAGCGAGGAAGGGCGCGAGATTGCGAGCGTGCTTTTGGCCGAGATCGCTCAGGCTCAAATCGCTCAAGGTCCGCTCCATTTCATCTTTCACACTGCGTTCTGTCGCTCGACCCTGCTGGCAAGAGCGCTAGAACAACCCGGCATCAGCGCCGGTCTCAGCGAGCCGGGAATCATCGCCAGCCTGGTAAATGCAGGGCCTCAGGCAAAGCCTGCAATCGCGCCCGTCATGGCATTGCTGAGCCGCAGCTGGGGTGTGGACGAGGCTGTTTTCGTAAAACCGACCAACCACGCCAACGCCATCGCGCCCGCGCTTATGGAAGCGGTACCGGGGGCAAGGGCAGTGGTGATGACCAACCCGCTGCCATCCTTCCTCGCTGCCGTGGTTCGCAAGGGGATGCTCGGGCGTAGGTGGGCTCGGCAGTTGTACCTCGAGATGATGGGCTATGCCGGAATGGACCTCGGCATGGATGGCCGAGAGCAGTTCTCCATGACTGACCTGCAAGCGGGCGCGCTGGCTTGGTTCCTGAACCAGCGTTTCATGCATGGGATGGTGAACCGGTTCGGCGAGCGGGTCAGAGTGCTCGACGGAGATCGTTTTGGTGAAGAGCCGGCTGAAACACTCGCGGCCATTGGAGCCTTCACGGGAGTTCCGATCACTCAGCAAAAAGCCGAGGCAATCGCAAGCGGCCCCGTCTTTACCAGCGATGCCAAGACCGGCGAGGATTACGCGACCAAAGCGGCCCGCGACGCAAAGGCCACGAGCAGCGCGGTGGTCGAGGATGAGATGGCAAAGCTCGAAGAATGGATCGCCATGATCGCGGGCCAGGCCGGGCTCACGGTGCCGATCAAACAGACGCTGTTTTAGCCGCGTCCCGACCAGCTGCCCGACTTGCGATCAGGCCTCGCGCGGGTCGGAATAGTCGGCATTCAGGAAGATGTTGGTGCGCCTCTCGCTGCGATAAACTAGGCCCTTTGCGACCCTGTTCGCCGCGTGATGATATTCGAGTTCTTCGGCAATGCCTTCATAGTCACCCGCTTCGATGGCTGCGTTGAGCTTCGGGCTTTTCTCCGGCCCGACCGTCCCAATGCCGACATTGAAGACAAGGTCGACAAGCGCGTCGAATTCGTTCTGGTTGAGCGGAAGATCACCGACGAGTTTGCGCACGCCCTTTTCGGCCTTTGCGAGGTCCTTTTCGAGAAAGGCGAGGGCGCGTCTGTGCGAGATGGTATCGCCTACCTTCAACCGGTCCTTGGGCAGTACGAGGTGCCCGACGCCGACCGTCGGATAGCCCGCCACATCGCGGTAGACATCATAGCGCACGCCTTCTTCCTCGATCATCGCCTCGATCAGCCGGTCGCTGACGCCCAACTTGCGGGCATCGCGGCGCTCGGACGGGTCGACGAGTTCAAAAGCGTCCGACTTTTCGACTTTCTCCATGAGGTTTTCCGCTGCGATAGGATCAGCCGAAAGCGCAAGATTCGACGTCCCCGAAAGCCCCAGCGCACTGACACCCAGCGCAAACGCCGTTCGCTTGCGGCGCTTGCCGCGCATGCGGACGTTCTGGAGCGGCGAGAAGGTGTTCGCTCGCCTCTGTCTGCTGCGCTCGCGACGGTCCTTCCAGCGCTTGCGGAACGATTTCGCAAAACTGCGCCGCGCCGCCTTCTTGACGGAAGGCAGATCGGGTGCCTGCGTCAAATGCGACGTGTTAGGCGAAGTGAGCCGCGACCCCTTTTCGCCGCCAGAGGCAGCGTTGATCGTAAAAGCGGGTTTGCGACCCGCAGGACCAGATGTGAGAAGTGTGTTGCGCGTTGAACTAAAGATAAAGTTGTCCTTTCGAGGGAAAGGACCGGGCGCTTCGTCACGAATTCTGTGACGGCGAGCGAGCCTCGGCACGTGAGTGCGGCATCAAAGAGGCACTGCTTGGGATCCTTCCCGAAATGTCTGCACGACCTGGGCGCGGCGGTTGCTCGCTGAAATGTTCGAGGTCGTTGTTGTGTTCATCTTAGTTACAAGCAGGGCCGCAAGTTCGATCCACGGTTCGGCGTAGCTGAGGCACAGGATGTGGAGCGCCGATGTTAGACATCCGACGTGCGCCCTCTTGCGAAGGCGCTGAAATTCAGTAGCTTTCAAAGTCGCGATGGGGATCAAATGGAAATGTATTGAGCCATTGACGGCTATCGGCTGTGGGTGGGGAGCCTATGCAGTTGGTGTGCTGGACGGTGGATTGACTGCGGGCGCAATCGTCGGCGGCTCTGCGCTTATGCGTATTTGGGGAGAGGCAAAGCAAAAGGTCGGGCTTGACAGTGCCAAGGTCATCAAACGACAGCAACAGCGGATCAAGGCGCAATGGGAAGCGCAGGCTGGTGAAAGCTGGGTCGTAGAGGCTGACCTCGCCGCAGCCGATGAAAGGCTAGCAAAGCATCTCGCCGATGCGATTCCTTCCATCAAGGAACTGGGCCTCTCAATCCGCGATGGCGAGCCTTATCCCGGGCGTGCCGCGCTGGCGATCGTCGACAGGCTTTCTGAGCGCAAGGATTGCAAGATTTTTCGTGAAGGAGGGCAGGAAGGTTCGAGCGACACCGCGCGGAGATTTGCCCTTGTCGTGGTCGAAGCGTCACTGGAGGCCGCTCTCGAGATTCCGGAATACGCACAAAAGCTGCACACTTGGTTCTTCGTGGCAATCAACGAGGGGATTGCCGAGGCGAACTTGCGACTTCAGCGGCTTGAGACGCGGGTAGACGAATTCATCGACCGGATCGATGGCCGCCTCAGAGATTTCAATATACCTAGCCCGGTCTTGCGTGACACCGTGCTGATGCAGCTTAGCGTACAGCCCGGCGCAAGCGATGCAGAGCTTGCAAGGGCAGTAGCGAAGCTCAAGAAGCAACATGATGACCTACTGGAGAAGGTCGCAAATATTCCGATAATCGACAACGAAGTGGCAGATTTGAGGGCGCAGGCAGAAAGTGCTCTCGAGAGCTATGAGCACAGTAACGCTGCTGCTCTGTATTCTCGGGCTCGTTCGCAGATGAAGGCCAAAATGCTCCAGGGCGCGCGAGTAGTAAGTGATCTAGCATTTGCTGAAGCTGACGCGTTGCTCATCGATGGAAAATGGCGCGAAGCCGACCTTGCTTGGGAGGATGGAATAGGCGCGTTGGTGCCTTTTGATGCTCGGATCGCTGCGAATTGTTCGTGGGAGGCCGCCTACAAAATGAGGGATTATCCAAGCTCGTGGCGATACAGCGCGCCATGTACGCCAGATCATCTCTTGAACACGCTTCGCCGCTGGAAGAAGGTTCATGAACTCGAATGTGAGGCGGCCGATGGTCTTGCGTCCGGCAACATCAGCTCTTGCAAAGGGGAAATTGAGAGCACGGTAAAGGCACTGATAAATATAGGAGATTGGCTTGAGGTCCATCTCCATCTGACGAAGATTTCATCGCTGACATTTTTGGCTGGAGCACTTGAGGAGAAACTGGCCGCAAACGGCGAGGACAAAGATTTCGAGAAATCGCATAGGCAAGTTTTGGGTTGGCTAAATGCTCAATGGGTAGATTTCTATCTCGTTCTTCGCAGGCCCAATGATGCAGAGAGGGTGCGGAATTGCGAAGCTAATTTTCAATCCTACGAAGAGGAATTTGATCGCAACGGCCCCTTCTTTGACAGAGTTAGCGCCCGTAACGTATTGAATTGGCTCTTTGAGATGCAGAAGAGAGTTTCTACGGTGGGGCATGAGTACACTCACTCATACTTCCTGTTTTTGAGTTTGGTTCAAGTCGTTGGAGTCTTTAGAGGGCGGGCTTTTGCATCTATCGAGGCAGTCACATTACTCCAAAGTTTTATCGAACAACTCTATGAAAACGGACGTGTTTCAGAAGCTGAAATCTTGACCTCGGTTTTCGCCGAATTGAAAGAAAACTCCAGCGAAATGGCTCAAGTTTTAGGGTCAGGATTAAATGAGGGCGCGAACACCGACGCTGATGGTGCCCGAATTGACCGACTAATCAAACAATTCGATGACCGTATCGCTCATCTTCAAGAAGCTTGTATCAAATTGCAATTTGAAGCTTGAAGCTCAAGCCCATTAAGGGTTGTTCGAACCCGCCAACCCATCACCCCCCGCAATACCGCCAATCCCCACCCCGACACCGCCGCACGGCTTCGCGCCATTCGCGCATGCGGCGTTGGTAGTCGGCGCGGCTTCTTTCGTAGTCGTCCATGTCCTGAGCGTGGCGGTCGTAGGCTTCCCAGCCGCGCGCATATTCGGCGTCGCGGCGTTCGACGTAGCGCAGCTGCTCGCGGTTGAGGCGGCGGATCTCGGCGCGGTCTCGGGCGAGTTCTTCGCGTGAGAGGCCTTTGCAATCGTCGGGGTCGGAGCAGGCATAGGCGGGTGCGGGTGCGCTTGCGGCTAGCGCGGTGATCACGAGAGCGGCGGTTGCGGCCAGAGGGGCGGGGAAGGCGTTGGGGATGCGCATGGTGGGTTCCTTCGCGACGTGAAGCGATCAAGTTGTTGTTTTTCCACCAGCCACGATCATAGCGCGAAAGCCGAAGAAAGCCTTACCCGAGCCGCTCGGATCGCCGCCGCCCAGGGTCGGCCCGTCGATGCGGCATTCGATTGTTGCAAGGCGGCACCAAGTCGCGCCTCGGGCGTTGTAATCGGTAAGCCTCGTCGCCACCTCTCACCCAAGCGGGCACAGCCCTCTGCGCTCCCCCTTTACATCAGCGAACATTTGCGGAACAAACGCCCCTTATGAGCCTTACGAAAATTCAGAAGCATTGGCCTGTCACATGCTGACAAAAATAAGCGTCCGTGGTGCCCGTGAGCACAACCTCAAAGGCGTCGATATCGACCTGCCGCGCGATAGCCTGATCGTGGTGACGGGGCTGTCGGGCTCGGGCAAGTCGAGCCTCGCCTTCGACACGATCTATGCCGAAGGGCAGCGGCGCTATGTCGAGAGCCTTTCGGCCTATGCGCGCCAGTTCTTGGAGATGATGCAAAAGCCCGATGTCGAGCATATTGACGGGCTTTCTCCTGCAATCTCGATCGAGCAGAAGACGACCAGCCGCAACCCGCGCTCGACCGTGGCAACCGTGACCGAGATCTACGACTACATGCGCCTCTTGTGGGCGAGGGTTGGCGTGCCGTATTCGCCTGCGACGGGCGAGCCGATCACTGCGCAGAGCGTGTCGCAGATGGTCGACCGGGTGATGGCTCTGCCTGAGGGCACACGGCTTTACCTGCTCGCGCCGGTGGTGCGCGGGCGCAAGGGTGAGTACCGCAAGGAGCTCGCCGAATGGCAGAAGGCCGGTTTCACCCGCGTGCGGATCGACGGGGAACTTTACCCGATCGAGGAAGCGCCTGCGCTCGACAAGAAGTTCAAGCACGACATTGAAGTAGTGGTCGATCGCCTCGCGGTGAAGGAAGGGCTGGAGACGCGTCTTGCGGATTCGTTCGAAACTGCGCTGAAGCTTGCCGAGGGCCTCGCCTATGTTGACCTCGCCGATGGCGTGGTGCCGGGGCGCGAGGATGAGGCGGATCAGGGCGGCGCGATGAAAGGCGCCGGCATCCCTGCGAACCGTATCGTGTTCTCCGAAAAGTTCGCCTGCCCGGTCAGCGGTTTCACTATCGAGGAGATCGAGCCGCGCCTGTTCTCGTTCAACTCGCCGCAGGGCGCGTGCCCGACCTGCGACGGGATTGGCGAGAAGCAGCTGTTCGACGAGCAGCTCGTGGTCCCGAATGAGGAGCTGACGCTCAAGCAAGGCGCGATTGCTCCGTGGGCGAAGTCGAACCCGCCGTCTCCTTATTACATGCAGGTGCTCACCAGCCTTGCGAAGGCGTATGACTTCACGATCACGACGCCGTGGAAGGACCTTGAGCCTGACCAGCGCATGATCATTCTCCACGGCACGGGCGGCATGCCGGTCGCGCTCACCTTCAAGGACGGGCGCAAGCAGTACACAGTCAACAAGGCGTTCGAAGGCGTCATCGGCAACCTCAACCGCCGCATGATGCAGACCGAGAGCGCGTGGATGCAGGAGGAGCTGGGCAAGTTCCAGACCGCGCAGCCGTGCGAGACCTGCGGGGGCAAACGCCTCAATGAAAAGTCGCTCGCGGTGAAAATCCCGAGCGCCAAAGGCCCCACGGATATTGCGGAACCCACGGTTATGAGCGTCGCGGATGCCAAGGCGTGGTTCCTTGACCTCGATCGGCATCTCACCGACCAGCAGGCCCAGATCGCCCGCCCGATCCTGAAAGAGATCAACGAGCGGCTGGGCTTCCTCGACAATGTCGGGCTCGACTACCTCAACCTCGACCGCACCAGCGGCACGCTGTCGGGTGGGGAGAGCCAGCGCATCCGGCTCGCCTCGCAGATCGGCA
Organism: Erythrobacter sp. S158; assembly: GCF_057364915.1. Lineage (NCBI taxonomy): Bacteria > Pseudomonadati > Pseudomonadota > Alphaproteobacteria > Sphingomonadales > Erythrobacteraceae > Erythrobacter > Erythrobacter sp. S158. Next base: position 924,018 of record NZ_CP200279.1, read on the forward strand.
GCGGCCTGTCAGGCGTGCTCTACGTCCTCGACGAGCCAAGCATCGGCCTGCATCAGCGCGACAATGACCGGCTGCTCGAAACGCTCAAGCGGCTGCGCGATCTTGGCAACACCGTGATCGTGGTCGAGCATGACGAGGACGCCATCCGCACCGCCGACCATATCGTCGACCTTGGCCCGGGCGCAGGGGTTCGCGGGGGCGAGGTGGTCGCGCAGGGCACGCTCAAGCAGATCATGCGCGCGAAGAAATCGCTCACCGCCGACTATCTCACCGGCAGGCGCGAGATCGCGGTCCCGCAAACCCGGCGCAAGGGCAACGGGCACATGCTCACCGTCCACGGCGCGAAGGCGAACAACCTGAAGGACGTCACCGCCGCCATCCCGCTCGGCACCTTCACCTGCATCACCGGGGTCAGCGGGTCGGGCAAGTCGTCCTTCACCATCGACACGCTCTACGCCTCCGCCGCGCGCACATTGAACGGCGCGCGCGTCATCGCGGGCAAGCACGACAAGGTCACCGGCCTCGAATATTGCGACAAGGTCATCGAGATCGACCAGTCCCCCATCGGCCGCACCCCGCGCTCGAACCCCGCGACCTATACCGGCGCCTTCACCCAGATCCGCGACTGGTTCGCCGGCCTCCCCGAAAGCCAGGCGCGCGGGTACAAGCCGGGCCGCTTCTCCTTCAACGTCAAGGGCGGGCGCTGCGAGCAATGCACCGGCGACGGCCTCATCAAGATCGAGATGCACTTCCTCCCCGACGTCTACGTCACGTGCGAGACATGCGGCGGCAAGCGCTACAATCGCGAGACGCTGGAAGTGAAGTTCAAGGGGCATTCCATCGCCGACGTGCTCGACATGACGATCGAGGATGCGGAGGAGTTCTTCAAGGCGGTCCCCCCGATCCGCGACAAGATGCGGATGCTGAACGAGGTGGGGCTGGGCTACGTCAAGGTCGGCCAGCAGGCGACGACGCTATCCGGCGGCGAAGCGCAGCGCGTGAAGCTCGCCAAGGAGCTTGCCAAGCGATCCACCGGACAAACGCTCTACATTCTGGACGAGCCGACCACCGGCCTGCACTTTGAGGACGTGCGCAAGTTGTTGGAGGTGCTGCACCGGCTGGTGGAGCAGGGCAACAGCGTGGTGGTGATCGAGCACAATCTCGACGTCATCAAGACCGCCGACTGGATCGTGGACCTCGGCCCGGACGGCGGCGTGCGCGGCGGCGAGATTGTGGCAGAGGGCACGCCGGAAGAGGTGGCGCAGGTGGAGCGCTCGTTTACCGGGGCGTACTTGAAGCCGATGTTGGAGAAGGCAAGCGGGGCGCGGGAGGCGGCGGAATAGCTTTCGCCAGCTCCCATTGGAAGCTCACCGTGCTTCTTCGAGAATCTCTTCCCAGATCTCGCGTAGTTCCAAAACCCGGTTTGAGAGTATCTGCCCTTCATCACCGTTTAGGTCGATTTCACGGACAGAGAAAGATTCAGCGCGGTGTACGTCAAGGATAACCATGTCCTGAACGCGAAAGTTGTCGAGGACCTCACTCATCACCCAAATACCGACTCTCGCCCAGCGAGGCGCAAGCGCTGGTCCTTCGCTGAAATATGGGTAGATCAGGCGGTGACGATCTGGGTCGATCTGGAAGCACAACAGGTTATCGACTTTCACGGTAATTCCCAACCCGTCAATCTCGCGGCGTGCGTGCACATTTTCATCAAGCGGCGCGATTTCTTCGTTCATTGAACCTTCGAAGCGGTGCCACCATTCGATAAACTGCGGACACACGACCGAATAGAGACGGTCGCGAGGCCCGTGCCTCTCAATGCGCATCGATGTAGCAAGTTCGAGGTCGGTACCATCGGTGGCATATGATTTCGCATCGCTCCAGAATGGCCCATAGAAGTCGCCGCCTCCTTCTCCGGGCCGCTCTTCCCTGCGACGATCCTGGTAGGCTTCACGCTTCAGAGCAGATCGCGCTCGATCATCATCGAGCATGCAAATTCGAAGGAGTTTGTTCAAATTGATGAGTTCCAAGCTCATTGTTTGTTTCCTTGGTATCAGTTGACGGAAGAGTGTGTCGGCGACCGCGAATGGTCGCCGACAATTTCATGCGGTACCAAGGGATTCCTATTCAGGTTTCCTACACCGAACTTGGCCCATAAAAAGCCACGATCGCTATTCGGTCAGCGATTCGTTTGGAGCTAAGCGGGCCTTATGCAGGCACGAGAAAGCAGAAAGCTTGCTTGCCATAATGACGAGCGTAGATGCGCTTTCCGTTCCGCGTAACCCACGGGCGGCAAATCCACTTTTTGCCGGGCGGAGCCGGCCGCTGGTAGTTTGACACGTCGTGTGTCTCCTTCCTGTGCGGCCACGCGTTCTTGCTTCCTTAACCGATTCCGCCTAGGCGGGCAGTGTTCAAGTGCCGGTATCGGATAGCTCACCTTTTTCAGGGGCCGCTGTCTGATCCAGGCTTTCTAAGGGGTGCGGGTCATACCGTGCCCCTTTTTCTTGCGCCGCTGGTATTGCCGATCACGGTGACCACTCAAGAGATGCCATAGCCGCAGGTGCCTCGCTCGACAGAGAGCAGCTGCGCGGCTCACACCAAAAATCTGCATCGCTTGTCGAATTGATTTTACGCCCCGAAATTCCTGCGCAGGCATAAGAAATGCCGCTGCGAAGATGTCCGCTTGCCTCTCAGGATCTAGACGCGCGTCTCGTTTCCGGAGGAAGGCGAAACCAGTTCGGCCAGTGTGCATGAGCAAGTGGCCCAACTCGTGAGCGCCGGTCATCCGTGCTCGCGGGCGATCTTTGACAAGCTCTGCGTATGCGGACGGTCCAAAAGTAATAATAGGGCGGAAGCCATCTGTAATGGCCTCCGCCTTGCCGAGTTTGGCGCCCTCCTCAACGTGGAACTCGTACCCCTGAATAAGTGAGGGCAGGATATGCTCCAACACATGAGCGACCGGAACCCGCTGGCCGGGCTTCATCCCGATCGCGGTACGGGCCTCCATGGCGAGGGTCTCAATTTCTGCGGCTGTGAGTGGGGGGGCTACGCGATATTCACGCATCATCAGTTCCCCTTACGATTCGGTAGATGCGACGCTTTTCATCGACCGAAAGCCTTGCGAAGCTTGCTGTCAAATCGAAAGCGAGAGCACGATCCTCTTCAGACGCGTCGCCTTCGAGATCAATGCTGAATTGGCTTCGCGATAATGCCGCTGCACGCATCAGCTCGTTCTTTTCCGAAGCACTCAAGCTCAGCGCTCGTGAGACCTTAGCTTCAAATCCATCTGGTATTGCACGCTTCCCCCTTTCGATCTGGCTTAGGTATGGCGAACTCATCTTGAGCCGCTTCGCCAACTGACCTAGCAACTGCCCCCGCTCCTCGCGCTCGCGGCGAAGAAACTGTCCTAGTGGGGTCATTGTCTGTCTCCTCTTCAAGGCTCGTCGGGAGCCCACCGGTCCATCGGACTTCCTTTAATTAGCAGAAATCTGCAAATTTGCAACCCCTGCAAATTTGCTGTCTGTGCAAACTGAGCGGACCCGCATTCATCGGCAAGGCCGCTGTCGATCCCAGCTCGCGTGCGTCAAGTTGCCAGTGTCGCGAACATTCCCCATTTTCCTACTCCCCACAAACCCGCTAACTGAAAGAGTCCAACCGGCCCGCAGGGCCGCAAGCGCGACTGCGCGCCCGCAGCGGGGTCGAAGACGGCGCCGTGCGCCACCCGGCCTTCAGGCCGTGTGAGCGAGGGAAGCGCAGCTGACCGAAGGTCAAATCGCACGCCGGAAGGCGTGCGCAAGGAAAGCACACTCGCACCCTTACGTGATCTTAACTACCTGCGCGGTAGGACAATACTCATGTCGCACCGCTTCCTCTCTTTCGCCTTGCCGCTCACCTTTGTCGCCACGCTGGCTGCGTGTGATGCGCCCGATCCGGACGATTATGGGGGCGGGGCCGAGGGCGCGGCGATTGCCAAATGCATTTCGCGCACTGAGCGTGCTGACAGCGCGGTTACGCGTCCGCAGGCCGAAGAGATGTGCACTTGCCTCACCACCAAGACGGCGAGCGCGCTTAGCGGTGGCGGGATGAACCGCAGATCGATGGAAAGCACTTTGCGACGCTGTGCAACGGATGCCGGGATCGAGATCACCGGCTGATTGCGCCGCATTTTCCTACATCCCCCAAAGCCGCTAACTGAGCAGGATCTTCTCCGCTTGGGCGTCCCTTTTGGCCCGCTATCAAAGAACTGCTCCCCGCCTTGACCCACTGCGCACACCACGCCGACCACGCCCCCACCATCGCCGAACACCTGCCTCTCACCGACACCACAACAACGTCCTCCCGAGGCCACCGCATGGCCCTGACCACCACCGCTCACTTTACCCTCAGGACCGTGTAACATGCGGTCCACTTCTCCGGTTTCTGCGGGGTTGGGGAGGGGGGGTGCGGACCCGGGCTGGCTCGAAGCTCTGCGGGTGCTCTTGCTGTCATGGGCGCTATCATAATCCCTGCAATGATGTAGGGCGGGTGATGGCTTTCAAATCGAACCCCTGTCGCCCGGACCCGCGCGTCCTTGCTCTATCGCCTCGCCGGGCTGTCTGCATGGCGCTTGGCGCGGGGGTGCTGATGCTTGCTGCCGGGTGCAGCGACCTTGCCGATCCGCGCGATTACGGGGGCGGGGCCGAGGGGCGGGTCTTCGCCCAGTGCGTCACGCGCACCGAGAAGGACAACCCTTCGATTACCCGCGAAGAGGCGGCGAGTATGTGCACCTGCCTCAACGAGCGCATCGCCGAAGGGACCGAACAGCCGATTGCCAACGGCACGGTCGGTCGCAGCGAGACGCAGCGCGCCTTGCTGCGCTGTGCCGCTGACCTCGGCATCGAAGCGGGCTGAGCGCAAGGATCGCGCGCGCCGCGAGGGTTCTCGCTACCCCGGCAGGATCACCGTCGAGGCGTAGGACTTCAAGAGCTCGGTCATGCCGGCCATTTGCGGGCCCACGCGCGACTTGGCGATGTAGCCCGCGACGCCGAAGTCGTAGGCGCGGTCGCGGTCTTCCTCGGCCTCGGAGGTGGTGAACATGAAGACGACGTGGTTGCGCAGTTCGGGCTTGGCGCGGATCTCCTCGAGGAACTCGAAGCCATTCATGCGCGGCATGTTGATGTCGAGCAGGATAACAAGCGGCTTCTCGCACGGATTGGCGGCGCGTCCGGTGAGCACCTCGATGCCCTCCTGACCGTCCTCTGCGGCGACGACGCTGATGTCAGGGGCGGCCTTGCGCAGGGCGCGCTCGACCAGCTCGGAGTAAATGTCGTCGTCGTCGATGATGAGGATGCGCGGTTCGCGGGTGTGGGGCGCTTGCGTCAGGGTGTCATGCATTGAGGTCGGTCCTTGTGAAACGGGGCCAGGTGAGGCGGAAGGTGGTGCCACGCCCGGCGCCGAGAGGGAGGAGGTCGAGCTGCCCGCCGTGCCCGGTGGCGAGCCGCTGGGCGACGGCGAGGCCAAGGCCGGATGAGCCGCGCTCCGATGCCTTGAGCGTCTGGAACAGGCGGAACACTCGCTCGCGCGCGTTCTCGGGGATGCCGGGGCCGTCGTCGGCGATGTCGATCTGGCACTCGTGCTCGCGCAACTGGGCGGTTACGGTGATGGTGCCCTGGTCCTTGTCATGGTGCTTGATCGCGTTGGAGATGAGATTGCGCAGCACAGTGGTGAGCGGGGTGCGCGCAGCATCGAAGGGTTCGTCCGATGCCTCGACCCTGACCGCGAAACCGTCCGGGATGTCCTCGATCGCGATGATGTCGGAGAGGATCTCGGACAAGCTGGTGGGTTCGAGCTGCACCGCGCGGTTGCCGGCGCGGGCATAGGTGAGCAGGTCGTCGATGAGCTTCTCGACCGAGTGGACGCGGGCTTCCATGCGGTCGATGTTCTTGAGGACCCCGTCGAGCTGGCCGTCCTCGAAATCCTCGCGGATAAACTCGATAAGGTTGGAGATGCCGCGGATCGGAGAGCGCAGGTCGTGGGAGGCGACATAGGTGAACTCTTCGAGCTGAGCGTTGACTTCGCGCAGGCGGCGCTCGGTGCGCTGGCGTTCGGTGATGTCGACGATGGCCGCGCAGGTCATCGGGCCTTCGCTGGTCTCGAACGGCGTGAGGCCGATCTCGAGCGGGAATTCGACCCCGTCCTTGCGCAGGCCGGTTAGGTCGCGGCCCTGACCCATGACGCGGGCGGTCGGGGCAGCGTCGAAACGCTTCCGCTGGTCTGGGTGTTGGTCGCGGTACCGCTCGGGCAGGAGCTGGTCGATGCTGGTGCCGATCAACTCGGTCTTGTCATAGCCGAACAGCGCGACCGCCATATCGTTGACGGCGGTGATCAGGCCGTCATCCCCGATGATGATCTTGCCGTAGGGCGAGTTGTTGAAGATGAGACTGAATGCCTCATCCTGCTGGCCCGCGCCGGGTGCCAGCTCGCTCGGGACGATGCTTGGGGGTGGAAAGTGCTGGTTCATGGTGCCTGCTTTGCGATCGGCATGGTGTGGGTCGTCCGAGAACGACGCATTACCCGGGCAATCTCAAAGCGATGGTGGCGTTCACGCCACGCAAGGTCACGTAGGACAGGCGCTTAGCCGGTAGGGCAGTTGCCCGCGATCTCTTCCCCGGCAAAGGCCTTGGCGACGAAGGCGGCGGCATCGTCCATCGATTGCAGCAGCCCGCCCGAATGGTCGGCCCCGGCATATGTGCGTGCCTCGATGGTCGAGCCCGCAGCGCATGATGCCTGGACGAAGGCCTGCTGCATCGGGAGCGGGGTCACGGTGTCGACCTCGCCCGTGCCAACGAAAACGGGCACGCCGAGCACGAGCGTTGGGTATTCGAGCGCTTCAAACACCATCGGCTGACGCTTGAGCACCTCGGGCGTGTTGATGTCTGAGGGGGTGAGCCCTTCTTCCATCACCGTCTCGGTCAGTTCGAACACGCACTGGTCATAGGCTTTTGCAACCGTCGGCCACACATCCGCGTCGACAAATTCCTCAAGCGAGAAGGTGGGGTCGAGCTCCTCGGCGAGGATCATCAGGTAGAGCGTGTAGGTATTCTGCGGCGTCGGCGTGTTCGGGTCCGCGCTCAGCATCATCTCGCGGATGGCAGGCGGGAAGAACGGAACGCCGGTAGCCGAGATCGCGCGCAGGTCGATCTCTGGCGCATATTGGGCGGCAAAGCCTGCGGTCGCAATCGCGCCCGCTGCGCCTTGTGACTGGCCGGTCACGACCACCGCATCGCTCACAGCGAAATCGCCCGACTGCACCGCGCGGATCGCGTCGAGATTGCTGTAGGCCATCGGCGCGGCGGCCATGTAGGGGTGGACGCCCTCGCTCCCCAATCCCTGATAGTCGCTTGCGACCACGGCATAGCCTTTCACAAGCCAGCCGGAGAGGTAGGTGAGATCGCGCTGAGACTGGCCATTGGTCGACGGAGCGCAGGCATCGGCTACGCCCACCGTTCCATGCGACCATGCGATCAGAGGCCAGCCGCCTTCGGGCGCTTCGCCTTCGGGCAGGTAGATCGAGCCGGTGACCGTGATCGGGCTTTCCCCATCAAGGCCATTGGTCGAGGCATAGGTGAAATTCGCCCCGCTTGCCGCGCCGGGGATGAGCGATGCTTCGGCAACGGCGCTTTGCGAAATGAGTGCGCCGGGCTCCGTTTCTTCGGTTGTCTGCCCTTCCGCTTCGGGGGCGCAGGAGACGAGGAGCACCGCGAGGGCGACAGGCGAGAGCGTGCGCAAGGCTGTTTTCATACGTGCGATGCTTCCTTGGCGACCCTCGTCTTGTCAAGCGAGCGACACGCGCCATTTTCCTACTCGCGCAAATCTGTGTAGCTGGTCTGGCTCCGCTTCAAGGAGCCAAGAGAAATGTCAGCACAAAGCCCGCGCCCGTTCATCCCCGCAGCCGAGGCGCTTCCCGCCATCATCGAGATGTTGCCGCCTGACAGCGAGTTTTCGGGCCAATTGCGGTTTGCGCGGGGTCGACAGGCGGATTTCCTGCGCAAGCTTGCCGATTGCGGAGAGGTGCGCGCGGCAGCGAAAGCCTCGGCGGTATCGCATCAGACGGTCTACCGCATGCGTCGCGCATCGCCCGCCTTTCGCGCCGGCATGGACGCAGCGATGATGATCGCTCGCGAACTGGCCGAAGACTTGCTCGCAAGCCGGGCGATGAACGGGATCGAGGAAGAGGTCTACTACCACGGCGAGGTCGTCGCCACGCGGCGGCGCTATTCGGACCGGCTGCTGCTTGCACACCTTGCGCGGCTCGACCGGCTGGCTGAGCGTGAAGACGTGGCGGTGGTTGCAGGTTCCTTCGATGAGCTGATCGAAGCGTTCGAAACCGCCGAAGATGAGAGCGAGGAAGCCCTTTCCGATTTTGCGCCAGGACCGTGTAACATGCGGTCCACTTCTTGCGCTTCAAGTGAAGAGGATGAGGCGGAAACACCGCTTGGTGAGGAGGTCGAGGAGTTCCCGGTTGAACGGCTCGAAGAGCGGCTGTGCGCGATGGAGGATGCACGCCCCGCCGACGCTCCGCCATTGAGCGAACTGGCGCAAACCTCTGACGAGATAGGGGAGATCGAGGCGCTGCATCTCGCCGCCTTCGAAGCGGGCGAAGCCGAGTGGTGGATGCTGAGCAAAACGGGCGCAGAAGCTGGCGCGGGCGGCAAAAGCGAATCCGGCTTTCGCGACTCAGAAGAGAGGCGTATTTTGAAGGCTCCTTAGACAAGGAGAGGGACGATGAAACTCACGCGTAACGCACGGATTGCAGCGGTCTGCAGCGCAGGCTTGATCGGCGCAGGGATAGTCGGCGTACCGGCAGCGCTCGCCGACGGGCATGCACACGCGCTTGGCGCGTCGCTTTTCGGCGAGAACGAGGTCGGCCACCAAGGCGCGGGCGAGGATGCCAGCGGCAACTTCGAAGGCGAGATCGACATGGAGGCGGGCACGCTGTGCTACTTCCTCGAGATCGAGGAACTGGATGGATTCACCGCAGCTCACATCCACAAGGGCAAGGAAGGCAAAAACGGGCCGCCCGTTGTGGTGCTCGAACTGACCGGAGAGGATGGCGACGAGACCTGCACGCAAGTCGATGGCGAGGTGCTGGCCGCAATCGCGAGCGAACACCAAGACTACTACGTCAACGTGCACACGTCCGAGTTTCCGGCGGGCGCTATACGCGGGCAGCTGGGAAGCTAAGTGGGAGCTACGGAGGGCGTCGGGCGTTAGGGCGCCAGCAGCTCCATCTCGACGCTGGCATGGCCGCGCGAGATCATGCCGATCTCGCGCGCTGCGGCGCGGCTGAGGTCGATCGTGCGCCCTCGTATGAAGGGCCCGCGATCGTTGATGCGCACCGTGACGCTCTTGCCGTTGCGGGTGTTGGTGACGCGAACGAGACTGCCGAAGGGCAGGGTCTTATGCGCGGCGGTCATCGCGCCCATGTCGAAGCGTTCGCCATTGGCGGTGCGACGGCCATGGAAGCGGCGGCCGTAATAGGAAGCAACGCCCCTACCGAGGTCACGAAGAATTGTCGGGCCACGCGGAGGCTCGAAGGTGTCGAGATCGACGGCGTCGGGCGGTACCATCAGGTCGATGTCCTGAAGATCAGGGCCAAGCGGCTCGATCACGTCGGTGAACTGGGCGGCGAAAGGCACGATCTCGGCGGACTCTTCGTAGCTGGCTGCGGCGTCGGAACTGGTCGCAGAGTAGAGCGTCTGCTGCGCGGTCGAGGCCCCCAGCGGAAGGCTCGCAAGGCAGATGGCGAGCACGAATTGCGATGCTGCACGCGGCGTGCGTGCCCTGCGGTGTTGCGGGTCCAAGAGGCGATCTGGCTGTCTCATGGGAGGCGTCAGATACACGACAGGAGCCTGACAAGGCAAATCTGCGCCGTTCCAAGCGGCGCTAGCGGGCCTCCGACTGGCGCGATCTGGGGCACATTTGCGACAAGCCGAAAGACGCGGGATGTGAGTGGGAATCGAGGGACAGAGCCGGGGAGGGCACAAAGCAAATGGGGCCGGCATTGCTGCCGACCCCACTCTTACCAGCGCGTGGTCGCATCGGTTTTGCGTCCGGTTTGGCGAACCTCCCCTTCAGCATCCGTTTGCGCACTTGGCGCCCGGTTTCTCATCCGCGTCCAGCTGTGCTGTCTCTTCAGGGCCCTTGCGGGCTCTTCCGTTCTTGCACCGCCTTGCTTCGCGGTTCGTCACCGGCGCTCGCACCGGCATCCGACCTTGTTTCGTGACTGTCCCGCTATGGGTCCGGCCGAAGCCTTCTCCTTGCGCTAACAGCCCCTTGACGAAGGCCGTGGCTGCAATCCCTTAATGGCTGACGGTTCAAACACTCCAGTTCCGTGCTCGAAAGCACTTTCCTACAGCTATCGCCTGCCGGTATCGCAGCCTTAACGATGACAACGCATTCGCACTTTCCTCAAACAAGCCGGTTTGCTTCCTGCGTGAGCATTCTGCATACCGTCTCTCAGACAGTGCGTGGACAGCAGCCACCGTATCTTCGCAACCCAAATTGCTCTGGTTTTCAGTGCCTTGCGGCTCTTCAATCAGTGCCTTCTGTGTTCCGAAGACAACTTGAAACTGCGCCCGAATCGCTTGGTTCGCAAGCCATGCAAGAGCGGGTTATCCACTTTTCACCAGATCAGCTGTGGAGAGCGGTGGACAACTCAACGGTTCATCGCATTGGACAGCTTTGAGCGGGAACCAGTGAGGCAGCGAAGCGTTGCGCTTGCAGGAACGCGCAAGCGCAGCTTTTCGAATGTTACGCTTCTGTGAAACGCGCTTCGGAGCGACTCGGTGCGACTCGCCGCAACAGCGAATCGGTGATGGGCGAGTCGCTGCGATTCGCGATGTCAGTCCCGCTTGCGATCCCGGCCAGCCAGCAGCTTGAGGCGCAGCGCATTGAGCTTAATGAAGCCTTCGGCATCGTGCTGGTCGTATGCGCCCGCATCATCCTCGAACGTCACGTGCGCTTCGGAATAGAGCGAATGCGGCGACTTGCGGCCCACGACGCTGGCCTGCCCCTTGTAGAGCTTGAGGCGGACGGTGCCGGTCACCTTCTCCTGGCTGAGGTCGATTGCCGCCTGCAGCATCTCGCGCTCGGGCGCGAACCAGAAGCCATTGTAGATGAGCTCCGCATATTTCGGCATCAGCTCGTCCTTGAGATGAGCAGCGCCGCGGTCGAGAGTGATCTGCTCGATGCCGCGATGGGCGCGGGCGTAGATTTCGCCGCCTGGGGTCTCGTACATGCCGCGCGACTTCATACCGACGAAGCGGTTCTCGACGAGGTCGAGCCGGCCGATACCGTGCTTGCGGCCAAGGTCGTTCAGAGCGGTGAGGAGGGTCGCAGGGCTCATCGCCTCGCCATTCAACGACACACCATCGCCGCGCTCGAAACCGATCTCGATGTACTCAGGCGTGTCGGGTGCATTCTCTGGGTGTTCGGTGCGCGAATAGACGTAGTCCGGGGTCTCCTCCCACGGGTCCTCCAGCACCTTGCCCTCGGACGAGGTGTGCAACAGGTTGGCGTCGGTGGAGAAGGGGGCTTCCCCGCGCTTGTCCTTGGGCACGGCGATCTGATGCGCTTCGGCCCATGCGATGAGAGCGGTGCGGCTGGTAAGGTCCCATTCGCGCCAGGGGGCGATGACCTTGATGCTCGGGTCGAGCGCGTAGGCGGAGAGTTCAAAGCGGACCTGGTCGTTGCCCTTGCCGGTCGCGCCGTGAGCGATCGCATCGGCGCCCGTCTCATGCGCGATCTCGACTAGACGCTTGGAAATGAGCGGACGGGCGATGCTGGTGCCGAGCAGGTAGTCGCCCTCATACCGGGCGTTTGCGCGCATCATCGGGAAGACGAAATCGCGCACGAACTCCTCGCGCAGGTCCTCGATGAAGATGTGCTCGTCCGGGATGCCCATGGCGCGCGCCTTTTCGCGGGCGGGCTCGATTTCCTCGCCCTGACCAAGGTCGGCGGTGAAGGTGACCACCTCGAGCCTGCGCTCGACGCTCAGCCATTTGGCGATGACGGAAGTGTCGAGGCCGCCGGAATAGGCGAGGACTACGCGCTTGATGTCGGACATGGTCGAGGTACTCGGATGGGCGGCCTTGCGGCGTGTGGATAATCGGAATGCGGCGCTTTACCGAGCGCAGAGGGTGGAAGCAATCCAGTCGCGTAAGTCTCGGGTAACGCGGAGCAATGTCTTAACGTATCGCGACATTCGGGGTAACAGTCTGGTTTGTCATTAGTATGCGCGGTGCGGGATCACGGACTGAAGACAACTGATGAAGAGTGTGCTCGCCGCCGCCACCCTGACCGCTTTCGCCGCCAGCGGGGCGTATGCCCACGAAATCCTGCACGCCGACCACGCTGATCATGCTCAAGGAGCGGATTGCGGCCATGATGCGATGAACCAGCAGGGCTCGCACAGGGACTTCGTTCACGCAGACCGCCTGCATCACATGTATGGCGACCACTTCGACGATCACGGCCCGGTCAAGATGGTCAGCAAAGAGCAGCTCGCCCGCCGCTGACCATTGCGAGCGGCGGAATGCTACTCCGCCGCTTCCTTAAGCTCTGGATCGAAGCGCCAGCTCGGGATCTCGCCGATCTCGCGCAGGCGTGCACTTTCGCGCTCCATATATTCGCGAGTCATCGGGATGGCGCTCCGGTCTTTCACATATTGCAGTTGCCAGTTGACCATCGTCCCGTTGCGGAAGCTCTGCTCAGCGCCCGCGAGGTAGAACAGCCACATGCGATAGAACACCTCATCATACATCTCGGTGATCTCGGCCTGATGCATGACGGTGCGCGCGTACCATTCTTGAAGCGTGTGGCTGTAGTGAAAGCGCATCGCTTCGACGTCCATCACCTGCCAGCCGTTCTTCTCGCTCTCGGTCACGAGCTCGCTGAGCGCCGGGATGTAGCCGCCGGGGAAGATGTACTTGCGGGTCCAGGCATCGGTGTAACCCGGCGCGCCCGATCGACCGCAGCAATGCGAGATCATCACGCCGTCTCTCTTGAGCAGGCGGTTCGTGTGCTCGAAGAATTGCGGGTAGTGGATCGTGCCGACATGTTCGAGCAGGCCGACGCTTGAGATACGGTCGAATTCGCCGGTCACGTCGCGGTAGTCCATCAGCTCAAACTTGACGTGTTCGTCCACGCCCAGCTCTTTCGCCCGCTCGTTCGAGAAGGCGATCTGGTCGGGCGCTAGGGCCACGCCGAGCACTTCGCAGTCGTACATCTTGTGCAGGTAGAGCGCGAAGCCGCCCCAGCCGCAGCCGATGTCGAGCACGCGCATGCGCTTGCCGCCATTATCTTCGGGCCGCTTGAGATAGAGCTTGGAGGCAAGGTGCGCCTTCTTGTCCATCTGCGCTTGTTCGAGGCTGGTGCGGGTGGGATCATCCTCGCGATAATAGGCCATCGTGTATTGGCGATCCTCGTCGAGGAAACGCTCATAGAGCTGGCGCGTAAGGTTGTACGTGTGCTCGGCATTGGCTCTCGCCGAACTGCGCAGGTTGATGCCGTCGACTGCGGCCTTGACCTTCTGCACCGCCTTGCGAACTGGCCCCTTGGCCTTGAGCGACGATGCGCCCAGCCGTTTGGCGTTCATGGTCACCATCAGGATCATGTCGCGGATATCGTGCGGCTCCTCGACCACGAGCCAGCCCCACATGAACGCCTCGCCAGCGCCCATCTGCGGATAGCGAACGATGTGGTTCGCCGCTTTCTTGTTGGTCAGCTTGATGCGGATTGGACCGGCACGCCCGCCAACGAGCGGATCGTATTCGCCGCCAGGTCCGTAGGTGTACTCTTTGCCATCGTGATCCGTCACGATAAGCTGGCCAAGCTGAATTGCCTTGGTCAGGAATTTGTCGAGTAGCCACATATGTCTGATTGATCCCCCGAAAACAGTGTGCGCCGTACGAGCAAGAAAGTCTCTCCAAACACCGGTTTGGCTGGCTTTGTGTTATGCTGTCAATCGGGAGTAGGAAAGTGTCGTCAGGGGAGACGGGGATGAGCGAAGCCAAGACACAAGTGAACGATGCGCCGGTAGAGGACTTTATCGCCGCGGTTGAGCCGCCTTCGAAGCAGGAAGATGCACAGGCTTTACTGCAACTGTTCGAGAGGGTGACAGGCGAGAAAGGCCGCATGTGGGGCGACAGCATCATCGGCTTTGGCGAGTACAAGACGACCTATGCGAGCGGGCGCGATGTACATTGGATGCGGGCAGGTTTCAGCCCGCGCAAAGCGAAGCACTCGCTTTATCTCATGGGCGGCTATTGCGACGAGATCGCCGCCAAGCGGCGCGAGGAAGCGCTTGGGCGGCTTGGCAAGCACAAGACCGGAAAATCCTGCCTTTACATCAACAAGTTGGCGGACGTTGATCTCGAAGTGCTTGAAGACATGATCGCTGCCGATTGGGAGGCAATGAACCGCATCTACCCGGAGTAGTGCGACCTAGATGCCGGCATACCACTGGTAGTCGCCGACATCCTCCCAGAAGCCGCCTTTGCCTCCGTGGATGTCCTCGAAGCTGGCCACCGCTTCGATGCCGGTCAGGTACTTGGCGTGCTTGTAGCCCAGCTGCCGCTCGATCCTCATTCTTAGCGGCGCGCCGTTCTTCTCGGGGATGGGTTCGCCGTTGAGCCTGTGCGCGATGATTGTCTGCGGATGATAGGCATCGACCATGTCGACGCTCTCGTAATAGGCGCGGCCATAGAGCGTGTCGGCGCATCGGAAGACGATGAAGTTGGCTTCCTCGCGTACCCTGGCCTCGTCGAGCAGGCGCGAAAGCTGCGGTCCGGTCCATTCGGTAATCGCGCTCCAACCCTCGACGCAATCATGGCGGGTGATCTGGGTACGCTGAGGCAGGGCCTTGAGATCGGCAAGGCTCAGGCTCAGCGGATTTGCGACCAGCCCGCCGACTTCGAGCCGCCAGTCGGCAAAGCCGTTCGCCAATTGCTCGCGATATTCAGGCGTGTCGACCGTGAGCGATCCGTTGCCGCGAATGTCGGGGGAGCGTTCGGCCGGCGCGTATTCGGGAGCGAGCGCCTGCCGATTGGCGAGCGCGCGGTGCGCGGCGCGGTGCCAGTCCTCGGCAGCGTCGAACAGATCGCCTGCGGGCCCGGTTTCGGCAAGCTCGGTGCAGGCGGCGGCGGGAAGCGCGGCCATCCCGGCAAGCATCGCGCGGCGTGTGGTGTCAGCCATGTCGGCTCTCCTTCTTGCCCCCGGTGATCATCGCACCAAGCTCCTTCCACTGGCTGGGCATCAGAGCGAGGAGGATATGAAGCACCGCGAAGCCCGCCAGCGCCCAGGCGGCGAGGAAGTGCAGGCTGCGCGCGCTCTGACGACCGCCGAGCAGGTCGACCAGCCACGGCGCGATGGGCTCGAAACCGGGGCTCATGGCAAGGCCGGTGAAGACCATGAGCGGCAAGAGGATGCCGAGCACGACGCCGTACATGATGCGTTGCAGCGGGTTGAACTTCGAAGGCTCTTCGTGATCGCCCGAAGTGTGCGATTTGATGACTTCGAGCCAGCGGCGCGGTGACCAGTCGCCGGGGCTTGTTGCCATATCGCGCCAGAAGTGGCGGTTGATCAGACTTGCGATCCACATGAAGAGCAGCGCGAGCGCGAAGATCCATGCCGACAGGTTGTGCCAGTCACGCGCCTCGGCAAGGTCGTAGCGTTGGGGGATCGTCATCCAGGACGGGAAGCGCATGACCCTAAGCCACGCATCGGCCGGGTCGAAGCCATAGTCGCCCCAGTAGAGGTAGCGGTGGGCATTCGAGATGGTGAGGCCGGACCCGAACAGCACGATGAAAGCGACCGCGTTGATCCAGTGCCAGATCCGCGTCGAGAGCGCGTGGCGCTTCATGCCCTGTCCCTTCGCCGCATCGCTTCTTCGCGGGCGAGGTAGATAACGTCGCGCGGCTGGTCCATCAGGTGCTGACCGCTGTCGATGAACAGTGTGGTGCCGCTCTTCAAGGTGCCGGTCGCGAGGAACAACGCGGCATCGACGATCTCTTGCGGCGATGTCTTGCGCTCCAGCAGGTTCAATCGATGCGAGACATCGGTTTCATCCTCGCTCTGATCGTGGCTGGCAAGGATCGCTCCGGGCGCAATGCCGTAGACGCGGGCATCTGCGGGAGAGGTCATCGCCATCATCGGGATTGTCGAGGCAAGCGCGTGTTTAGACATCGTGTAGCTGAAGAAGTCGGGGTTAGGGTTCTCGATCTTCATGTCGGTGACGTTGATGACGCAGCGCGGTTCGTCGCCTTGCGCACGTGCGACAAAGGCCTGCGCCATGCGGGCAGGGGAGAGAGCGTTGACTTGCATCGCTTCTCTATTCGTAGCGGGATCGAGTTTGGTTGCATCGTCGTAGCGAAAGACTGACGCGGAGTTGACGAGGCAGCGAAGGCCGGGGAGACGGGCTGCTGCTCGCTCGATCATAGAGGCGGCGGCGTTATCGTCCGACAAGTCGCATTGGACGGTCTCAGCGGACGGCAATTCGCCTGCAAGCGCCTCGGCCTGGTCGCCTGAGCTCAGGTAGTGGATGACGACGTGCCAACCCCTGCCAGCAAAGCCGCGCGCGATCTCGGCGCCGATGCGCGTGGCGCCTCCGGTGATGAGGATGGCGGGGAGGGGTGCGTCATCTGCCATGACGCAGAGCCCTATCAGCGCTCACCCGCTTTGCACACAGCAAAGCGCCGCCCGCTGGGACTTGCGGACGGCGCTTATCTGGTTGGCGTTTAGAGGGTTAGCGGCAGCGTGCGTCGCTGCGGTCGATCTCGCGGCCCAGGACCGCGCCCAGCGCACCGCCGAGCAACGTGCCGACCGTGCGGTCACCGCGTGTGTCGATCGTGCGGCCCAGAAGGGCGCCGACGCCCGCACCGATCACAAGACCGGTCGTGCCGTTGTCGCGCTCGCAGTAGTAGCGTCCGTCACGGCCGCGCCAGACGCGGTCCCCGCGGCGCAGTCGTCGCGGTTCGTAGTAGCGGCCACGGTCGTCATAGACGCGGCGATTGTACCTGCGGTCGTAACGCCGGTCGCGGCGATCCTCGTAATAGTCGTCATCGTCATCATCGTAGCGGTCACGGTAGCGACGGCCGTAGGCGCGGGCATGACGCGGCGGGTCGCCGTAGGAGGCGACGTGCTCGAGGCCGGTGTCGAATGACAGTTGTATATCCATAGCAGGAGCGGGGGCGGGAGTGATCTCGGCGGCCTGGGCGGGAGCGCTGATGGCGGCGAGGGAGCCGGTGGCGGCAAGCAGTGCGATCATTTTCATCGTCGTGTTCCTTTGCGGCCTTGTTCGTGAAGGCACGCCCTATTTCGTTCATCTTCACCGAACGCTGGATGAACGAAATGTTGGAATACGAGTCAGGGAGACGAGATGCATTCTTACTGCGACGAGCGGATCGAATCTCAGATCAACTTCGCCCGCGCCTTTTCGCGCAGCTTGGGGGCGAGTCGTTCCATTTCAGCGAGCTCCTCAAGCTCGTCTTTCGAAGCCTTGCCCGCGACCAACGCCGCGAAAGTGCGCGCGACCGTCCAGTCGCTCTCGCCCGTCTCGGTCCGCTCGAGTACGTCGCCAGCGCACGCTTCCCCGATTTTGAGCACGCGGAAGTACCAGCCCGAACGCCCGCTTTCGATGATGGTCTTCACCATGCCTGTCGAATCGCAATGCTCGCCGAAACGGTGCTCGATCTTCCAGCAAGGCTGGCGCGGCTGGCTTACTTCGATCAGCGCGCTGCCGAGCCGGAAGCGGTCGCCGATATGCACCTCGCTTTCAGTGAGGTCGCTCACCGCAAGGTTCGACCCGAACGCACCGGGATGGTCGAGCAGGTCGATATCGCCGAGCGTCTCTCGCCAGAATGCGTGGTGGTCGAGCGGGTAGAGATGCAGCGCCATTTCCGGCCCGCCATGAACGCGCCGGTCGGCTTGTTCGTCGGGGGCAAGTCCTTCTTCGAGGATCTGCACGGCGCCCTCGCGTGGGTACTTGGCAAAGGCGCTCAATTCCGCGCCGTTGAAGGGGCGAGCGGTCCCGGTGCAGATCGCTTCGAGCGTGCGTTTCATGGCTGTTCCTTCTGGGGCGAAGCATGAGAAGTGGACCGCATGTTACACGGTCCAGGCGCAAATACTGGACGGGTCGATTTACGCGGATTTGAGGCTGTTTTGAGGTTGATCCAGCGGCGATTATGCATGCCAGCCTTGCAGCACAAAGCGCGCCTGTAGGAAAGTGTAACGCCCTATTCGGGACGCTGCGCGGTGATCGCGAGCCACTCGCGCATGACGCCGTCAGCACCCTTTCCCCGCCACGGGGCAAGTTCGAGGATTTCAAAGCCGGCAGCGGAGTAAAGCTCCTCCACATAACCTTGCGTGACCCGCGAATTGAGGCGTCCGCGATCGTCGCGAATTTCATCATCGCCCTGCTTGTAGCTTGCAAAGTGAAGTCCGCCGGGGACCAGCGCTAAATGGGTCGCTCCGACGATATCGCTCAGCGCATCAGTGGGCACATGCATCAAGCAGGCATGCGCCCATACCGCGTCATATTCGGCCGACGCCGCCAGTTCCTCGAACCGCATCTGCCGTGCATTGACGCCGTGCCGTTCGTTTGCCTTGGCGACCATTGCGGCGGTGCCATCGGTTGCGTCGACCGCAAAGCCGCGTTCGATCATGCGCGCCGCATCGCGCCCCGTTCCGCAGCCCAGTTCAAGAACACGCGCACCGGAACCGAGCCGGTCGAGAAAACGGTCGAGAAACCGGCTGTGCGAGCGGTCGAATGCGAGCGTGTAATAGGGCACGCTCGCTTCGTAGTGGTCGATGGTCGGCTGATCGGTGCTCATGGCGGATGTCGTGCCCGCCAGGAGGCTGCGGATCAATCCTTGAGACTGCGCTCGAAGAATTGGAGGGTGGCGGGCCAGATGATCTTCTGCGCCTCGCCATTGGCGGGATTGCCGGTTTCGCGGCTGCCATCGCCCGACAGGTAATGACCGGCATCGGTGAAGATCAGGCTGACGGTCGGCAAGCCAGCTTCGGCGCGCCGCTCTGCGATGAACTGGGCCATTTCGCCTGAGTTCCAAACGAGATCGGCATCGCCGCCTGCGACTAGCACTGGCTCGTCGATCTGCTCCACCGCGATGCGCGCTTTGACCACACGGTCGGGATTGGCGTTGCGGCCCTTGTCGTGCGGCAACCGGATACGAGGGTTGCCATCGGGACCGGTCGGATTGGCGAATTCCTCTCCCATGCCTTCATACGGCACGAAAGGAAGCGGCTCGCCCTGCCAGCTGAAGGAGCTTGGGCGGGTGCCATCGCCTGTGCCCCATCCTTCCCAGACTACATCGCTGGGTACGATGGCTGCGATGGCAGCAAAGCCGTCGATATAGCTTCCCGCGAGGAGGGCTAATTCCGCACCCTTCGAGACGCCGTAGATGCCGATATCGTCGGCGCGCACATCGTCTCGTTCGGCAAGCCATTGCAGCGCTGTTTCTGCACGGTCGACGGGGATGTCGGCAAATGCGCGAGGCAGGCCGGGGAATTGCTGCGGATTGTCGCCCCAGGCGGGCGAGTAATAGGGCATGCCGAAGACCGCGTATCCTTCGGCGAGGAAGCGCGGTGCAAGGTTGCGCGCGGCGCGGTCGCCGCCTTCGCTCCCGCCAAGCAGGATGATCGCGGGGAAGGGGCCTTCGCCTTCGGGTGCGATGAAGAACGAGCCGGGCATCGAGTCGCCCACGGCAATCTCGGGAAGCTCACCGGTAGGCGCGGCGTCCTGCGCGAGCGCTGAACCAAGCGGCAGCGTCAGGGGCAACGCAGCGGCCGCGAGTGCAAAACCATAGACAGCAGTGCGGATAGTCATGTCGGCTCTCTCCTTCATCCCTCACCGGGCAAAGCTACGAGGGAGAACCACATTGAGATGCGGTTCAGTCCTCGCTCGCGAGCGCGGCGGCTGCGGCCTCGCGGTCGCGCTCGGCGCGGCTCTTCTTCTGCGCAGCGGTTTTCAGCTGCCCGCAAGCCGCGTCAATATCGCGGCCACGCGGAGTGCGGACAGGCGCGCTGATGCCGCCTTCGAAGACGATGTTCGAAAATGCCTTGATCCGTTCAGGCGTCGAACATTCGTAATTCGCGCCCGGCCACGGATTGAACGGGATGAGGTTGACCTTTGCGGGCAGGTCGAACTTTTTGAGCAAGCGGACAAGCTCGCGCGCGTCTTCGTCCGAATCGTTCTTGTCCTTGAGCATGACGTATTCAAACGTGATGCGCCGCGCGTTGGAGGCGCCGGGATAATCGGCGCAGGCCTGCAGCAGTTCTTCGATGCCGTACTTCTTGTTGAGCGGCACGATCTCGTCGCGCACGTCCTTGGTCACGGCGTGGAGCGAAACCGCGAGATTGACCCCGATCTCCTCGCCGCAGCGCTCCATCGCCGGGACAACGCCGCTAGTGGAAAGCGTGATGCGGCGCTTCGACAGGGCAAGCCCGTCGCCGTCCATCACGAGGTTAAGCGCATCGCGCACATGGTCGAAATTGTAGAGCGGCTCGCCCATGCCCATCATCACGATGTTGGTAAGCAGGCGGCCATCGGCGGTGTAGTGACCGACGTCTTCTGCATCGTCCAAACCGTCCATCACACCCTTGGGCCACTCGCCAAGGGCATCGCGAGCAAGCATGACCTGCCCTACGATCTCACCCGGCGTGAGGTTGCGAACGAGGCGCATCGTGCCCGTGTGGCAGAAGGTGCAGTTCAATGTGCAGCCGACCTGGCTCGACACGCACAGCGTGCCGCGGTCGGCGTCCGGGATGAAGACCATCTCGAAATCGTGGCCGTCATCGGTCTGGAGCAGCCACTTGCGCGTGCCGTCAGAGGAATGCTGAGCTTCGACGACGTTGGGACGACCGATCACGAACCGCTCGGCAAGCCACGGGCGCATGGTTTTCGAGATGTCGGTCATCGCCTCGAAGTCGGTGACGCCGCGATGGTAGAGCCAGTGGAACACTTGTTTCGCGCGCAGCTTCGCCTGGCGCTCCTCAAGACCCGCTTCGGCGAACAACTCGCGGATGCGCGGGCGGGGGAGGCCGATAAGGTCGATACGACCATCGGCGCGCGGCGTGATGTCACGCGCGACGGGAACCGGGTCCACCTGCCCGGGGATGGTCATGAGTGTCGTGTCTGCCATGATTGAGCGCGCATATAAGGGCGCGAGTGCGATTTGACCAGTCAGCTGATCGGGTGACTGGTAAGGTCCTGTCCGAACATGACGCGGTGCCCGTCAGGCGTGCGCACGGCAAATTCGCGCATGTCCCATTCCTCGGTGCGCGGCTCTTTCAGGATGTCGACCTTTTCTCGGTCGATCTCGGCGAAATAGGCGTCGATGTCGTCGAACTCGATATAGCCGAAATACTGGTGGTCGCCGAGGTCGGGGATCGGGTGCGCATCGGGGCAGGAACCGAGCATGATCATGCAAGGCCCGCGCTTCACGAAAACCCAACCGCCAAGATCGCGCAGGGCGTCGAACTTCATCACGTCGACCCACCAGCGCGCAGTCGCCATCGCGTCGGGTACGGCGAGCACGAAGCTCATGCCGGTGATCGAAGGCTTCTCGCTCACCGCGACGCGCATCCGACGACGGCGGCATCGATAGCGGTCGCGACGCCTGCAAGGTCGTATCGGTCGGTGAAGCGGCGACCTTGGTCGTCACGCGCCGACACGCTCATGCGGGTAGCGGAGCGAAGGGCTGCAACGACGCTTGCATCCATGCGCGGATCCTGCGCCCATGCGTTGCGGCCATTGGCGGCGAGGGTGAAGCGCTCGGACCCGATGGTGAGGCGCACATCGCTGCCATCGCGCGCGGCGCGTGAAAGCTGGATGTGGAGCTGCGTGCGGATGTTCTGGCGCGGCCAGCTTGCGATACTGGCGAAGGGCCCCGCTTCGTTGCTGCGAGTCGGCTTGGCGATGGCGTAACAGCGCGCAGGGCTGTCATCGCGAAACGCGGCCCAGCTGGAATAGACGCCGAGGCTGTCTTTCGCTGCGAGAGGCGATGCGATGAGGCCGAAGGCTAGCAGGGGGAGGGCAAACCTAGTCATAGTCTATTCCCATGACTTCCCACTCCTTGAGCCCGCCGGGAAGCTTTACGATGCGCAAATCCCCGACAGATGCGCCTTTCAGTGCCTTGGCGATCGGAGAAGACCACCCGACAAGCCCCTTGCCCGCGTCCTGTTCATCGTCCCCAACGATAGTCACCGTGCGGCGCTCGTCGTCCTCGTCGGCAAGCTCGACTCGTGCGCCGAAGAATACGCGGCTGCGGTCCGGCTGGTTGGACGGATCGACCACGCGGCACGCTTTCATCCGGCGCGAAAGGTAGCCCAGTTCGCGGTCGATCTCGCGCATGCGCTTGCGGCCATAGATGTAATCGCCGTTTTCCGAGCGGTCGCCATTGCCCGCCGCCCAGCTGACGATCTCGACGATCTCAGGGCGTTCGGTGCCGAGCAAATGGTCATAGCGCGCCTTGAGCGCAGCCATGCCAGCGGGCGTTATCGGAGGGCCGGGTTTTGAAGCCATGACGCCACTTTTAGCGCGAAGGCTTTACGGAAGAAAAGTGTCGACCGTGCGCGGCAGCCCCGCTTGCTCTGGATACATGTGCGAATAGCTAACCGCATTGCCGATCACGCGCATGACGTAATAGCGCGTCTCGAAATTGGCGGGGATCTTCTCGATCCATTCGACCCAGTCGATCTCGCCCCGGCGCGGGTCGCCATTCAGCGCGAGCCACTGACGCACGCGCCCCGGCCCTGCATTGTAGGACGCAATAGCAAGCGGATAGGCGCCGCCATACAGGTCCATCCGGCGGGCAAAGTGCGCATCGCCAAGGCGGATATTGTATTGCGGATCCTCGGTGAGGTTCGCGCTCATATATTGAATGCCGAGAATGCCCGCTTCTTCGCGAGCGGTGCTGCGCAGAAGCTGCATCATGCCGATCGCGTTTGCGTGGCTGCGACGGGTGCGGTCGAATTCGCTCTCCTGCCGGGCGATGGCGTGAACCATCGTCCAGTCGTTGACGCGCGGAGTGGGGACGGTCGGGAACCCGATCCGTTCGAAGCC
Organism: Erythrobacter sp. S158; assembly: GCF_057364915.1. Lineage (NCBI taxonomy): Bacteria > Pseudomonadati > Pseudomonadota > Alphaproteobacteria > Sphingomonadales > Erythrobacteraceae > Erythrobacter > Erythrobacter sp. S158. The sequence goes on from NZ_CP200279.1 coordinate 947,137, forward strand.
CGAAAGCCCGTTTGCGCCCGCTTCCATTCCAACGACGACCGCCATTTCTTCAAGGCCCGTTTCAGCGGCGAGCTGGTTCACCATCAGGAGCTCTTCAGGCGTCTTCGCGCTTTCACCGATCGCCTGGAAAAAGCGGCGCTCGGTCCGCCAGTCGCGGCGATTGCCGGCAAGCGTGCGGATCGCGCGAACCAGCGGGCGCGCCTCGAATTCGGCGCGGGTGGTCGCGTCGATCTGCAATTGGGGAAGTTCGGCGAATTCAGGCATCGGGCGGCCAAGCGCTTGAAGCGAGAGCTGGCCGTAATAGTAATGCGGATATTCGGCAGCCATTTCGAAGTAGCGCGCCGCATCTTCGGAAAGACCCGCCTGACGCGCCGCACGGCCTGCCCAGTAGAAACCTTTCGCGCGGGTCAGCGGCGTGCGAGCCGCCTCGCCATATCGAAGGAACAGCGGAGCAGCTGCCGCGCCATTGCCAAGCTGCCAGAGCGCGTTCGTGCCGCCCAGCCACATGAGGTCGGTGTAGCGATCACGCAGCGAGAAGGAGCCTTGCGAGATGTCCTCTCCCTCTTCGAACAGGTCATCGATCTTGCTCGCGATGCGCACCGAACTGGTCGCGCCTGCCGCCTTGGCAATCGCGAGCATGTCGCCGACGAATTCCGCCGAATCAAAAGCAGGTGCGTCGAAGTCAGGACGGTTTGAAAGGAGATTGATCGCCGCATCGGTCATCCGGCGCGAGCGATAGTAATTCACGAGGTTGAAAACATAGCCCGCATCGCGCTGCGCATCGGCAGGGACCGGCACGCCCGCTTCAGACGGCAGGGTTCCGCGAACCAGCGCGATGCGCGCAGTCGCAAGGTCACGCTGCGGCGCTGCGAGGTTAACGAGGTGACGCTCGGCAGCTTCGGCATCGCCTTGCCACAGCAGAGCATCCATGCGCGCCGCGTGATCTTCATCGGAGAACTGCGAGCCAAACAGGCCAAGGATGTAGGCCTCTGCCGTGGCGCTCATGTCACCGCCTCGCCACGCTTCGCGCGCCATGTCGAAGGCTTCGTCGCGGTTCGCGGCTACCAGGGTTAGCGCGTAAAGCGCGCGGCCATGGTTGGTAAGCGGTGGGTGCGCGTCAAAGAAAGCGAGCGCATCGGCCTGCTCGGGCACTTCATCGTCGAGCGTGCGCTCGGCGCGGATGCGGATCATCTCCATGCGCGGAAATTCGGGATAGCGCAGCGCGAAGCCTGCATAATCGGCGAAGGAATACTCGCCGTTTCCGGTCAGACGCTCCCATTGAGAAATCGCCGCCCCGATCTCACCGGGAGCCCGCGCCACGAGGTTGCTGCGCTGGGGAACGCTGCTCGCTTGCGCGCTCTCTTTCATGGCCGAGCCAGGGGTCGAAAGCGCTCCCACGGAAGCTGCGGCGAGGGCCGCGATGGCAATAGGGCGGGAAAGCAAATTTCTGACCATGCTGGACATAGTGCGGATTGGCTCCTTATCAGGCGCTTAACAGGATTACTCGGGTGATGAAGATTGCCCCAGCCTTAAGTTATTGTGTCATACAGGAAGATTGCAATGTTCAGCGGCTCCATTCCGGCTCTGGCGACTCCTTTTCGCGACGGATCGTTTGATGAAAGCGCGTTTCGCAAACTTGTTGACTGGCAAATAGAAAACGGCAGCTCGGGACTTGTTCCCTGCGGCACGACCGGAGAGGCCTCTACGCTTTCCAATGCCGAGCACCACCGGGTGATCGAAGTGTGCATCGAACAGGCCGCTGGACGCGTGCCGGTGATCGCCGGTTGCGGGTCGAACGACACGCGCAACGCCGCGCTTCATATGAATTTTGCCAAGAAGGCGGGCGCGGCTGCTGGGCTTTGCGTTGCGCCTTATTACAACCGGCCAAGCCAGGCCGGACTGATCGCGCATTTCAGCTATCTCGCCGAGAGCTGCGACCTTCCGATCGTTCTCTACAATGTGCCGAGCCGCACGGTGACCGACCTCGAAGACGAAACCGTGGTCGAACTGGTCAACCGCTTTCCAGACAAGATCATCGCGATCAAGGATGCATCGGGCGACTTATCGCGGGTTGCCGATCATCGCATGGGGATCGGACGCGAGTTTTGCCAGCTTTCGGGCAATGATGAGCTCTGGCTGCCGCACTCGGCTGCTGGGGGCAGAGGGGCGATTTCGGTGACGGCCAATGTCGCGCCTGCACTCTGCTCTGAATTCCATGCAGCAATTGCAGCCAACGACCTCAAGAAAGCGCGTGAGCTGAATGACCGCCTGTTCCCGCTACACTACGCGATGTTCTCAGACGCATCGCCTGCTCCTGTGAAGTACGCACTGAGCCGCGTGCACGACTGGTTCTCACCTGCCGTGCGCCTGCCGATTGTCGAGGCGAGCGAGGCATCGCGCAAAGCAGTCGACGACGCGCTTGAACATGCGGGGCTGATCTAAAGCACCTCGTCTTCGTCGAGCAGCGTTTCGGCAAAGCCTTCGGGTTCGCTGGTATAGATCGCGTCTGCGAGGCTCTCGATCCGGGCGCCGACTCGTTCAGGGTGGTCGACATGGGCGATGTGGAACAGCGCATCGCCCTGGTGAACCACAGGCAGGGTTGCATGGCCGATAATGATGCCATCGGTCGGGCTGAGGATTTCGAGCGGCTCTTCGCCGAACAGACCCGCGACAGCCGCGAGCAGATCGCCTTTCTTCACCGCATCGCCCGACTTGCGCATCCGGTGCGTGACGCCGCCTCGGGGGGAGCGGACCCATTGCGTCTTGTTCGAGCGAGCGGGCACGCCGACTTCCGCAAGTCCATCATCGGCTTCAATCATGCCAAGATGGGCAAGCACGCGGCTCACCCCCGCAACGCCGGTCTCGATGGAAAAGCGGTCAAAGCGCAGCGCCTCGCCGGTTTCCATCAGCAGCATCTCGACCCCTTCCTTGGCGGCGAGCGCGCGCAGCGACCCGTCGCGAAGCGGGCTTTCGATGATCACTGGCGCGCCGAATGCCATCGCAAGTTCAACCAGCTTCTTGTTTCTGGCGGCGATGCGAATTTGCGGCAGGTTGTAGCGGTGAACGGCAGCGGTGTGGATGTCGATGCCGAGCGAAGCGCGGCTTACCACTTCGCTGAAGAATACGTTGGCGACCTGCCCGGCAAGCGAACCCGACGCGTTGCCGGGAAAGGAGCGGTTGAGATCGCGCCTGTCAGGCAGGTAGCGGGTGTGACTCAAGAAGCCAAAGATGTTGGCGACCGGCACCAACATGAGCGTGCCTGACAGTTCCTCGGCGGAAAGCTGGTTGGCGATGCGCTGGATGATCGCGGTTCCCATGATCTCGTCACCATGGATTGCGCCGCTTACGAACACAGTCGGCCCCGGCTTGGCTCCATGAAGAACGCGCACGGCAAGCTGCGAAGAATATCCGGTCGCCATCGTGGTGATGGGCAGGCCGATATCGGCCTCGGTCCCCGGCGCGATGGTCTCTCCGCCGATCTCGAAATTGGATGGTTTTGGCGCGTGCATCTTTGAGTAAATCCCCGTGGTGAGCGAGATTGCGCCTCAAAACGCGCGCTTGGCAAGCGGAAGTTGCGCGCCTATCTCGCCTGCCACCATGGCACGGCCCAAACCCAAAATTTTCGACAAGCAGAAAACCGTCGCGGAAAATCGCCGTGCGCGCTTCGACTATGCGATCGAGGAAAAGTTCGAAGCCGGTCTCGCGTTGCAGGGGACCGAGGTGAAAGCCTTGCGCGCTGGCGAGGCGACGATTGCCGAAAGTTATGCCGAAGTGCGCGATGGCGAGGTGTGGCTAATCAATTCGAACATCCCCGAATACAGCCACGGCAACCGCCTGAACCACGAACCGCGCCGCCCGCGCAAATTGCTGCTGAATGGGCGCGAGATCAACAAGCTGTTCGGCGCGGTCGAGAGGAAGGGCATGACGCTCGTGCCTTTGTCGATCTACTTTAACGCGCAGGGGCGCGCGAAGGTCGAACTCGCTCTAGCCAAGGGCAAGCAGGCGCATGACAAGCGCGCCAGCATCAAGGAGCGCGACTGGAAGCGCGACAAGGCACGGATCATGCGCGACCGGGCGTAATCGCCGTTGAGAGCAAAGCTTCGCGGTTAATTTTCGCTTGGGTCAATTCACCCATTGGTCAGATGCCATTCGCTACCCATATGGCGGTCATGGTGGTTAATCGGCACTTGAACGAAGGACGCTTGCACTGCGTGAAGACGCAGGCCAAGGCGCGCCCGTCGTCATGAGCAGCCAGCGCACCTCTTCTCCCAGTTTCTTCCAGAGCCCGTTCCGCTGGATGGGACACGCCTTGGCGCGCTACATGCCGAGCCGAGAGGAAATGGCTCGCAGCAAGTATCTCGCACCAATTGCGCACCGGTTCCTGTCGCCTGAGCTTTGGCGCTTCACGCGTCGCTCGGTTCCGCGCGGGGTTGCTCTGGGGCTGTTCAGTGCATTCATCCTGCCGGTGGGACAGATATTCCTCGCCGCCTTTCTCGCGCTTCCTGCACGGGCCAATGTGCCGCTCGCTGCTGCTGTCACCTTCGTGACCAACCCGTTCACCATTGCATTTTGGGCAGTGGTCGCAAACCGGGTGGGAACCTTCATTCTCAAGATCGATGCGGCCGCCGCGCAGGTCGCCAGCGCCAAGGCGGGCTCTACCTGGTGGGCGTCCTTCGTCGACTTCTTCGAACTTGCCGGGGTGACCGTGGTGGGCTTTGTCGTCCTCGCCGTCGTCTCGTCGGCAATCGGTTATCTCATCTCCGGCGCGATCTGGCGACTTATCGTTGCACGCAAGCGGGCAAAACGGCTGAAAGTGATGGGCAAGCGGCTCGACCTGAGCGCTGACGCAAACTAGGCTGGAAGGCCTTTCTAGACGGGCGTTCGTGCGCTCACCTTGCAGCCGACAATCGACGAAGAGCCGTACCCAGCGTGAAAGCCCCCAGCACCGACACTTCTTCAAAATCCTCGCCATCGCTGCTTTTGACAGGGGTGGGGGCAGGGCTGCTGTTGAGCGCGCTCGCGGTGTTCCTGGTAAGCGGGGACTGGATCGTCGGTGTCGCTTATGCGGCGGGCCTGATCGTGCTGCTGGCCGCAGCCTTCGCCTTTGAACGCTACACCGCCGAACCATCGCAGGCGGAGGTCGCCGCAGCCGATTGGTCGGTAACCGTCGCAGCGATCGAGGCAAGTGGCGGCGCATCGGATGATCGCGCGGCGGAAGCCATCGCCATCACCGACAGGGCAAACAGGCTGGTCTGCGCGAACACGCCTTTCACCAACGCTTTTGGCGCTGAAAGCGCCCCGCCGGCGCTTGATCTGGATCGCCCCGAACTCGAAGCCATGAGCAAACTCGCGCGCGAAGCGTGGCGCGATGGCGATGCAAGCCTTGCTTCGCTTGATAGTCAGGGGGGCAGGGAATGGTCGGTCAGCGCGGCGCGCGCCGGGCGCGGCGACGACCACCTCATCTGGCGCTTTACTCCGATCATCGCTGCGACAAGCGATCCGCTCGCCAAGATCGACCTCTCCGGACCTTTTGGCGCGATGTTGAGCCGCGCAGGGATCGAGGCGGCCATCACCGGACCTGACGGCATTATCCGCTCGGTCAGCGCAGGGTTTGCCGAGCGCGCTTCGGGTGACGAGGCTGCGACGCTTGCCGGGCAGGAATTCGTTTCACTGCTGCGCGCCGACCAACGCGATCGCATCTTCTTCGCACGCGAGGGGCGCAGCGGAACGCCGCAGACGCTGATCGACGTGCCGCTCAGCGAACCGGGTCTTGCAGGGATCACTCCGGGCCCGGACGAAGGGCTTTCAATGATGCTCCTGGTCGACAGCGGCGTCGGCATCGGAACCGGCTGGGACGGAGCGTCGCAAGCGGGCGTCGCGCAGCTCGAAGCGCTGCTTTCGCAATTGCCGCTCGGCCTCGCAATGGCAGACCGCGACGGACGGTTCCTGTTTGGAAACGAAGCATTCCTGCGCTCGGTCGATCGCGAGGGAAGGGGACTTCCGCCATTTCCGACCGACCTTGTCGTGCGAGAGGACAAGGGTGCACTGTCCGACGCCGTGCGCCGCCACGGACGCGGGCCTGCGACAAGCGGCGACATGGCCGTGCGCCTGACCTCGAGCCCGGAAGAACCGGTCTCGATGGGACTTGCCGGTGTGCGCGGGCTGGGCGAAGCGGCGGTGCTCCTAAGCCTTGCCGATTCCAGCGAGGAAAATCAGCTCAAGCGGCAGGTTGCACAGGCGACCAAGATGCAGGCGGTGGGCCAGCTTGCTGGCGGTGTTGCGCACGACTTCAACAACGTGCTCACCGCGATTATCGGGACGTGCGACCTCATGCTGCTGCGCCACACGCCGGGTGACAGCGACTATGACGACATCCAGCAAATCCGCGCCAACTCCAACCGCGCAGCCTCACTGACACGGCAATTGCTCGCGTTTTCGCGCCAGCAGACCCTGCGTCCTGAAATCCTGCAATTGCCTGACGTAGTCAGCGAAGTGAGCCCGCTGATCAAACGGCTGCTCGGCGAGAAGATCGACTATTACGTCCAGCATGACCGCAACCTCGGTGCGGTGCGCGCCGACCCGCAGCAGCTTGAGCAGGTCATCATGAACCTTGCCGTAAATGCGCGCGATGCGATCAATTCCAATACCGGTCACGGGCGAGCGATGGGCGGTAAGCGGCAGGGACGGATATCGCTCCTCACGCGCAGCCTGGAATCGAACCAGGTGGTTAAGCTCGGCTCCGAAATCCTGCCGCCTGCCGACTACACTGTGCTTATCGTGGAGGATAATGGCGGCGGTATCCCGACCGAGGTCCTGCCCAAGCTTTTCGAACCCTTCTTCACCACCAAGGAACAGGGCAAGGGCACAGGGCTCGGCCTTTCGACCGTCTACGGGATCGTCAAGCAATCGGGCGGCTTTATCTTTGCTGACAACGCCACCGATGCGAGCGGGCGGCCCAAGGGAGCGCGCTTCACGATCTACTTCCCGGTCCACAAGGGCGTGGTCCCGCGCAAGCAGGTGGCCCCTGTGAGCGAGGCGTCCTCCGATTGGTCGGTGGGCGGCAAGATACTGCTGGTCGAAGACGAGGACATGGTCCGCGCCGTCGCCGAACGCGCCTTGTCGCGCGCCGGATATCAGGTCACGCCTTGTGCTGGCGGGGAGGAAGGGCTTGCCGCCATCGAAGGTGACGGCGATTTCGACCTCGTTGTCAGCGATGTCGTGATGCCCGGAATGGACGGGCCCGCCATGGTGCGCGAAATCCGCAAAGCGCATCCAAAGATCCCGGTGCTCTTCATGTCGGGATATGCCGAAGAATCTTTGCGCAAGGATATCGACATTCCCGACATGCACTTCATTCCCAAACCTTTCAGCGTCGCTGCAATCAGCGACAAGGTCGGCGAAGTCATGCGTGCAGCCAAGGCAGCGCAGGACGCCTGATTTATTGCTCATTCACAGGGCGTGTGAAAAAAGTTTTGTTCTACTCTTGTTCTTATGGAACAAACCGTATACATCCGCTCCAACAGGGGGCGCTCGACGGGCATCTCCAACCGGCTGGTTAAAACTCGCTAATCAGCCCTAGGCAAGCGAAGGAGTGCATGCGATGGCTACCAATCTCAAGCTCGTAGAGAAGGAAAAAGACGTGGACCGTCAAAAGGCGCTCGACGCCGCTCTTGCACAGATTGATCGCGCTTTCGGCAAGGGTTCGGCGATGAAGCTCGGCTCGAAAGAGGCGATGCAGGTTGAATCGATTTCGACCGGGTCGCTGGGCCTCGATATTGCTCTTGGCATTGGCGGCCTGCCCAAAGGCCGCGTGATCGAAGTCTATGGCCCGGAAAGCTCGGGTAAGACGACGCTCGCACTGCACTGCATTGCAGAGGCTCAGAAAGCCGGCGGTACGGCGGCCTTCGTCGATGCCGAGCATGCGCTTGATCCGGTCTATGCGAAGAAGCTGGGCGTCGACATCGACGAACTGGTCGTCTCGCAGCCCGACACGGGCGAGCAGGCACTCGAAATTACCGACACGCTGGTCCGCTCGAACGCGGTTGACGTGCTGGTGGTCGACTCGGTCGCGGCGCTTGTCCCGCGCGCAGAAATCGAAGGCGAGATGGGCGATTCCCACGTCGGCCTGCAAGCGCGCCTGATGTCCCAATCTCTGCGCAAGCTGACCGGGTCGATCAATCGTTCCAAATGCATGGTGATCTTCATCAACCAGCTGCGGATGAAGATCGGCGTCATGTACGGCAACCCCGAAACTACGACCGGCGGTAACGCGCTCAAGTTCTACGCTTCGGTTCGCCTCGACATTCGCCGCACCGGCCAGATCAAGGACCGCGACGAGGTGATCGGCAACTCGACCCGCGTGAAAGTGGTCAAGAACAAGGTCGCCCCGCCGTTCAAGCAGGTCGAATTCGACATCATGTATGGCGAAGGCATCTCCAAGATCGGCGAGATTCTCGATCTCGGCGTGAAGGCCGGCATCGTCGAGAAGTCGGGCAGCTGGTATTCCTATGACAGCGTCCGCATCGGCCAGGGCCGCGAGAATGCGAAAACCTACCTCAAGGAAAATCCTGAAGTTTGCGACAAGTTGGAAGCCGCCATTCGCGGTAAAACCGACGAGGTCGCCGAGGAAATGATGACGGGCCCGGACGCGGATACCGACAGCTGATCCTCAAGCGGGCGCCCTGCTGAAACCTCGTCTTTTGACGAGGGAGGGGCGGATCAAAGTGCGGGCCTTTCAGGGTCCGCCGCCCGGAGAAACGGAACAGCGGCGCGTACCTTGCTCCCTTTATTCAGGAGCGACAGGTCCGCGCCGGTTTTTCGTTGCGCAAAGACCGCGCGCTGGGACCGGCCGATTGCTGGGATAGGCGGTGCTGCAACAGGGGTGATCCGAATGGGGCAAGAACCGCTCCTTTCGCTTGTCGCTTCCGCAAGCATTGCCTAACTGCCAATCCATGACTTCGACCAACGATATTCGCCGCTCCTTTCTCGACTTCTTCGCAAGTGAAGATCATGTCGAGGTGCAAAGCGCGCCGCTTGTCCCGCACAACGATCCGACGCTCATGTTCGTCAATGCGGGCATGGTTCCGTTCAAGAACGTCTTTACTGGTCTCGAAACACCTCCGGGGCCGCGCGCCACGTCCTCGCAGAAATGCGTTCGCGCCGGTGGCAAGCACAATGACCTCGACAATGTTGGGTACACCGCGCGTCACCACACTTTCTTTGAGATGCTCGGCAACTTCTCGTTCGGCGACTATTTCAAGGAACAGGCGATCCTCAACGCCTGGACCCTGCTGACCAAGGAATGGGGGCTTGCGCCCGAAAAACTGACGGCGACCATCTATCACACGGATGACGAAGCCTTCGATCTGTGGCGCAAGATCTCCGGCCTCCCTGAAGAACGCATCATCCGCATCGCGACCGCCGACAATTTCTGGTCGATGGGCGATACGGGTCCATGCGGTCCGTGCTCCGAGATTTTCTACGATCACGGCGATCATATTCCCGGCGGCCCTCCCGGAAGTCCGGACGAGGATGGCGACCGCTTCATCGAGATCTGGAACCTCGTTTTCATGCAGTTCGACCAGGCGGCCGATGGTACGCGACGCGATCTGCCGAGCCCGTCGATCGACACCGGAATGGGCCTCGAACGCATCGCTGCTGTCATGCAGGGTGTCCACGACAACTACGACACCGATACGTTCAAGGCGCTGATCGCGGCATCGGAAAACCTGACTGAAGTCCCTGCGAGCGGTGAGAACACTGCCTCACACCGCGTGATTGCCGACCATCTGCGTTCGACATCTTTCCTGATGGCTGACGGCGTGCTGCCCTCTAACGAAGGCCGCGGTTACGTCCTTCGCCGCATCATGCGGCGCGCCATGCGGCATGCGCACCTGCTCGGCGCGAGCGAGCCCCTCATGCATCGCCTTGTACCTGCACTCGTATCCGAGATGGGCCAGGCTTATCCCGGACTTCAGCGCGGGCAGTCACTGATCGAGGAAGTGCTGCTTCGCGAAGAAACGCAGTTCCGCAAGACGCTCGATAAGGGCCTCAAGCTCCTCGACGAAGCCACCGGCTCGATGTCTGAAGGTGGCGAACTCGATGGCGAAACCGCTTTCAAGCTCTACGACACATACGGCTTCCCTTACGATCTGACCGAAGACGCTTTACGCGCCCGCGGCATCAGCGTCGATCGCGGCGGTTTCGATGACGCAATGGCGCGACAGAAGGCTGCCGCCCGCGCAGCCTGGAAAGGCTCGGGCGAAGCCGCATCGGACGAAATCTGGTTCGACATCGCCGAACGCGAAGGGGCAACCGAGTTCACAGGCTATTCGACCACTTCGGGTGAGGGCACCGTAGTCGCTCTCGTCAAGGATGGCGCCGAAGTCGACAGCGCGTCGGCAGGCGATGAGGTCATGGTGCTGACGAACCAGACGCCGTTTTATGGCGAAAGTGGCGGCCAGACCGGCGACACCGGAACAATTAGCACGCCTGCCGGATTGGCAGCGGACGTCACCGACACGAGCAAACCGCTCGGCCGCTTGCACGCGCATCAGGCCAGGATCACTGCTGGCGAGGTCAAAGTCGGCGACAACGTTCAGCTCGACGTGGACGCAGAGCGACGCACACAGATCCGCGCCAATCACTCGGCGACGCACCTTGTCCATGCAGCTCTACGAAATCAGCTCGGTGATCATGTTACGCAGAAAGGCTCGCTTGTTTCGCAGGAGCGGCTGCGCTTCGACTTTTCCCATCCCAAGCCGCTCTCGGCAGAGGACATCGTTGCGATCGAAGATGAGGTGAACGCCGAGATCCTCGCCAACGAGCCGGTCGGCACGCGCCTGATGAGCCCTGACGACGCGGTCGAGGCTGGCGCGCTCGCTTTGTTTGGTGAGAAATATGGCGACGAGGTCCGCGTGCTCTCGATGGGGCGCTCCGGCGGCAGCGGCCGCAACTACTCGGTCGAGCTGTGCGGCGGCACCCATGTCAGCGCGACAGGCGATATCGGCCTTTTCCGCATAGTCTCCGAAGGTGCCGTATCTTCGGGCGTTCGCCGGATCGAGGCGTTGACTGGCGATGCTGCGCGCAACTGGCTCGTCGCGCGCGAAGAGGCGCTCAAATCCGCTGCCGGCGCAATCCGCGCAACACCGGAGGAAGTCCCGGCGCGCGTTGCCGCACTTCTCGATGAGCGCAAGCGGCTTGAGAAGGAACTGGCAGAAGCCAAGAGAGCCCTCGCGCTTGGCGGCGGCGGTTCAGGCGGCGGCCCGGCGACTTCGGCTGATGAGCAGGTTGCCGGGGTCGCGTTCAGCGGACAGGTCCTCGAAGGGCTTAACCCCAAAGAGCTTCGCCCGCTGCTTGATGAAGCGAAAGCGCGGCTTGGCACGGGCGTTGCCGCAATCGTTGCCGTCAATGATGGCAAGGCGAGCATTGCTGCTGCCGTGACCGATGACCTCACCGACAAGTTCAGCGCGGTTGATCTTGTTCGCGCAGGTGTCGAGGCGCTTGGTGGCAAGGGTGGGGGTGGCCGCCCCGACATGGCACAAGGCGGCGGCCCCGACGGCTCAAAAGCCGCCGAGGCCATCGCTTCGGTCAAATCCGTGCTTGAAAGCGCGTAAGCGTTACGCGGCGGGCGTCTGCTTCGTCACGCCGCTGCTGCCCTGTTCGACATCGTTGCCGCCGGTATCACCGGGGTGGCCGCGACCCTGATCGGTCGGCGCCTGGTCTTTCAGCGGGTCCTGTACGTTTTGCGGCTTGAACTTTTCGTCGTTCGGCGTGGGCTTGGTAGGGTCGACATCCTTGGTCATGGGTTTCTCCTTTGTCTAAAAGGATTACCCGCAAGCTGCCCACTTGGTTCAATTTTCGACCGTTGACGTCCTCAGTTTCGGAGGGGACTTGAGCCCTCCGTCGACCTCCAGCTGTTCTCGAAACTCGTCACGCTTTTCATGGATCGAGGCGATCACCGGGCCCATGGCGACGCCGATATCGACCAGAACAGCTTCTGAGAGCTGCAACGAGCTTTCGAGATTTTCGGGCACGGCGTGGCTAGCGCCTGCTCGGTAAAGCTGCGCTGCATGGTCGGTATCGCGGGCGCGCACGACGATGAGCAACTCGGAATGGTCGGCACGCAGCCTGGCTACGAGGCGTTGTGCCAGCACCGGCTCGTCCATGGTGAACACAAGCGCTGGTGCCTCCGCGATACCGACCCGCGCAAGCACATCGCCGCGGGCCGCGTCACCGAACATGACGCGATAACCCTTGCGCTTGGCCGCATCGACTACGTCGGGATCGGAATCGATCAGCACATGGGGTTGGTCATGCGCTGTCATCATATCGGCAATCAGCCTTCCTACACGTCCTGCGCCAACGATGATGGTGCGCGGTTCGCCGTCGTCATCGTCGGGTAGGTCTGGAACGGCCTCGACCCGGCGAGCGATAGCTCTACCGAGCTTGGCAAGAAGCGGTGTGATCGTGAGACCGATTGCCGTAACGATCTGCCAGAACTGTGCGGTTTCGGTGTCGACAACAAGCGCGCTCGTCGCTGCTGCGAGCACGATCAGGGTGGTTTCCGATGGGCTCGCCATCAGCACGCCAGTCTCTGCCGCCGTAGAGCGCCGCGCGCCCATCATGCGCAGCAGGGCACCGGTTACGACCGCCTTGAACACCAGCACACCGACGACCGCTCCCATGATGGTGCCAAGATCGGCCCAGATCACGCGCAGGTCGATGCTCATGCCGATGGTGATGAGGAACACGCCGAGTGCTAGGCCCTTGAATGGCTCCATGATGCTTTCGACTTCGCCGTGGTACTCGGTCTCCGCGATCAGAAGGCCTGCAATGAGCGCACCGACGATGGGTGAAAGGCCGGTGGCGGCGGTCGCTAGGCTCGCGCCGATCACGACCAGCATGGATGCGGCGAGAAACAGCTCCGGGCTCTTTGTTCGCGCCGCCTGGCTGAACAGGCTTGGCAGGGCGAAACGCCCCGCGACGAGGAGGACGAGGATCACGATACCGCCCTGGATCAGGGTGTTCGTGAGGTCGCTCACGCTGTCGCCCGATGCGGTCGGAGCGAGCGCGCCGAGGATGAAGATGATCGGGACGATCATGATGTCCTCGAACAGCAACATCGACAGGGCTGCGCGTCCGACCGGGCTCTTGGTCCCGGAAATCGGCAACACGATGGCGGTCGAAGAAAAAGCGAGGGCAAAACCAAGCGCGAGTGCGGCCTCGGTCGCCATGCCGCTCGCATAGCCGAAGAAACCAGCCGAGATGCTGCCGATGATTAGCAGTTCGAGGCTGCCGAGCCCGAAGACGAGCCTTCGCAATTGCCACAGGCGATTGAACGACAGCTCAAGCCCGATCGCAAACAGCAGCAGGATTATGCCGAAGTCGGCGAAGGGTGTTAATCGGTCAGGGTCCGATATCGTGACATATCGCAGCCACTCAAACTGATCGACCAGCGACCCGAGCCCATATGGGCCAACCAGGATGCCGATCAGGATGAACCCGATGATCGGCGTGATCCGAAAGCGAGCGAAAACGGGGATGACGATGCCTGCCGATCCGAGGATCACCAGCGCATCCTGCATCACCGGGGACATGGTAAGTTCGCCTGCCATGGCTAGGACTTACCTGTGTCAAAAGGTGCTGTCATCCGCCACCGTGCCCTCTTGACCCGCTCGCAGAAGCAGCAGGCGTGTCGACTTTTTCTCCGAGCGGATCGGAAATGTTGCCCACGCGCCTGTCCCACTCGATTCGGTAGAGATCGAAGCGGCGATCGGCGAGGTTCTGCACCGTGCCCTCTGCGCGGGCCCATTGCAGGTCTGAGAGATTGACGTCGCTGATGGTTAGCGTTTCCACGTTCTCCGATGCCTCAGCTGCGATACCGTCGCGGGCGAAGGGGAAGTCGCACGGGGTCAGGATGCAGCTTTGCGCGTACTGGATGTCCATGTTCGCGACATTGGGCAGATTGCCGACATTGCCGCTCATCACGACATAGCACTGGTTCTCGATCGCGCGGGCCTGCGCGCAGTAGCGCACCCGCATGTAACCCTGGCGGCTGTCGGTGCAGAAGGGCACGAAAATGATCCGCGCGCCTTCATCGACAAGGCGGCGGGCAAGCTCTGGAAACTCGCTGTCGTAACAGATGAGGACGCCGATAGGGCCGCAATCGGTCGGAATGGCATCGATGCTGTCACCGCCCTTGATGTTCCACCAGTACGCCTCGTTAGGCGTGGGGTGAATCTTCTCCTGCGCGTAGATCGACCCGTCGCGAAGGCAGACATAGGCGACGTTGTGGATGTCGCCATCGGGCATGCGGGTGGGGTGCGAGCCGCCGATGATGTTGATGTTGTAGGCGAGCGCCATTTCCGAAAGCTTGGTGCGGATTCTCGGCGTGTATTCGGACAGGCACTCGATCGCTTCCAATGGGCTGAGTTCGTCCTCCTCTGCGCTCAGCAGCATCAGCGTGAAGAGCTCGGGAAAAACGATGAAGTCGCTTTCATAGTCGGCAGCGACATCGACGAAATATTCGACCTGCTTCATGAATTCGTCGAAGTCCGCGACCGCGCGCGCCTGTAGCTGACAGGTGGCAATGCGAACGCCCTCGACATCGCGCGGCAGACGGTGCTTCTTTGGCGCATCGGCATCGACATAGGGGTTGCGCCAGACCATGCGCACCGCATTGCCGCGGCTCGCCTTGTCTTCGGGCAGATACTTGGGGAGGATGCCCGCAGGCTCGAACCCGTTGGCAAGCTGGAAGCGCAGGACCGGATCGTGGACCTTACCCTCGAGGATCAGGTCGAGATATTCCTGCGGGTTCTCGGCCCGGTTGTTCTTGCGACGCTTGGCCCGTGCATAGCCCGGCATGCGTCCGCCAAAGACAATGCCGGTGAGGTCAAGCCGCTCGGCAAGCGCGCGCCGTTCTTCGTAAAGCCTTCGCCCGAGACGGCTTCCACGCACATTGGGATCGACGCACAATTCATAGCCATAGAGCCAGTCGCCAGTCGGATCGTGGCGAGAGCCAAAGCCGTTGCCGGTCACCTCGTCCCAGGTGTGATCAGAGAGTGCGACCTTCTCGTCGAGCCGCATCGAAGCGCAGTAGCCGACGATCTTGCCATCGAGCTTCGCGACGAAACATCCCTCAGCGTAGTTGTTGATCTGCCCGCGGATCTCACCCTGCGTGTAAGCGGGCAGGTCATCATAGGCGCGGCGCACAAGATCGCCGATGGCGCGCACGTCCTTGAGCTTGGCCTGCCGGACTTCAAGCCGGGCCTTGCTGCGGGTCTGGGTCATTTAGGCTTGTCTCCAAATGCACAAAGGGCGGCCTGCTCCAAAAGAGAGGCCGCCCTGATGCTACGCCGTAGTGCGGGCGTTGTTCCGCCTTAGAAAGCGGATCAGGCCCAGCTCTGCATTTCCTTTTCGAGGTTCTGCACGATTGCCTCGAAGAACTGCTCGGTAGTGAGCCAGTTCTGGCTCGGACCGATGAGCAGAGCGAGGTCCTTGGTCATCTGGCCGTTCTCGACCGTTTCGATGCAGACGCGCTCAAGCGTTTCGGCAAAGCGAACCACATCGGGAGTGTCGTCGAACTTGCCGCGATACATGAGGCCGCGGGTCCACGCGAAGATCGAGGCGATCGGGTTGGTCGAAGTCGCCTTCCCCTGCTGGTGCTGGCGATAGTGGCGGGTGACGGTGCCGTGCGCGGCTTCTGCCTCAACGGTCTTGCCATCGGGTGTCATCAGGACCGAAGTCATCAGGCCGAGCGAGCCGAACCCTTGCGCAACGGTGTCGGACTGAACGTCGCCGTCATAGTTCTTACAGGCCCAGACGAACTTGCCCGACCACTTGAGCGCCGAAGCGACCATGTCGTCGATCAGGCGGTGCTCGTAGGTGATGCCGGCTTCCTTGAACTTGTCGGCGAATTCGGCGTCGAACACTTCCTGGAACAGATCCTTGAAGCGGCCATCATAGGCTTTCATGATCGTGTTCTTGGTCGACAGGTAGACCGGCCATTTGCGGTCGAGGCCGTAATTCATCGAAGCGCGAGCGAAGTCGCGGATCGAATCGTCGAGGTTATACATCGACATGGCAATGCCGGCGCTCGGGAAGTCGAAAACGTTGAGGTCGATCTCGGTTCCGTCATCACCATGGTAGACCATGCGCAGCTTGCCCGGTCCCGGGATCAGCGTGTCGGTGGCGCGATACTGGTCGCCAAATGCGTGGCGGCCGACAACGATCGGGTGAGTCCAGCCCGGTACGAGGCGCGGGACGTTGTCGATGACGATCGGTTCACGGAACACCACGCCGCCAAGGATGTTGCGGATGGTGCCGTTGGGCGACTTCCACATTTTCTTGAGGTCAAACTCCTCGACGCGCGCTTCGTCAGGGGTGATCGTCGCGCATTTCACGCCAACGCCGTACTCCTTGATCGCGTTGGCTGCATCGATGGTGATCTGGTCGTCGGTTTCGTCGCGCTTTTCGACCGAGAGGTCGTAATACTTCAGGTCAACGTCGAGATAGGGCAGGATCAGCCTTTCGCGGATCCACTGCCAGATGATCTTCGTCATCTCGTCGCCGTCGAGTTCGACAACCGGGTTTTTGACCTGAATTTTCTGCATGGCTAGCGCCTCATCCTTGTGGAATGTCTGTGAGCGTTAGGATGTCTGATGTGATCCCTTGCGAGCGCTCTAGCAGAGGCTGCGCAGGGCGCAAGGTGTCGAAGGTCTAATGCGACCCGACTTGTTGCAACCGACATGCAAAAGCGGAAACGGGAGTTGGGCGGCGCGCATCAACGGCGCGCCGGCTCAGAACGGCCAGAGTTCCTCGATGAGGGCTGGCGGTGTCTCTAGCTTCACGTCTTCCTTGCGCGCGATGAAGGGACGCTCACGGACGTGTTTGTCCTCAAGCGCGCATTCGAGCATGAATTGCGCAAGGTCGGGGCGCCGAGTGCGCAGTGTGCCCCGGGGCATGTCGTCCAACGAAACCTCATAATCGCCGGTAAGCTTGCGGTTGAGCAACCAACCGGGACGCACTGCCGTCCAGTCGATATCTTCGCACACGTGCAATACTCGCTCCATCTCTCCCATCTGGCGAAAGATGCGATCAAGCGCAGCCGTCGCGCCCTTGAACCAGAGCGGTACGGTGGCTTTCGGATCGGCAAAGGCTGCGGAGATGACGACAAGGCGCTTCTTGCCGGTCTTGCGCATGGCCTCAACCATGTTGACCGCGCCTTCGGTGTAAAGGGGGGAGGGTTGATCAACGTCTGCGGATCGCGGCCCAGACCAACAGCCGAGATGACGACATCGATGCCGTCCATCAGATGCGCAAGGTCGCCATCGAGCAGGTCGGCTTCGCATTTCTCGAAGCGTTCGTGCTCGATGAAATTTCCCGGCCAATCGCGTTCAGCGCCACGTACCGAATGGCCTGCGTCCAATGCTTGTTCGAGAAGGGGTTTGCCAGTGTCGCCGGTCGATCCGAATAGAAGTATGTTGCTCATGCTCTTGCCAATTCACGAGAGCGCGAAAAGTGCCAAGAAACTTGGCGCTTCCGTGGTTTCAGCGGATCGAAGGGGAGAAGATGGTGGGCGTAGGAAGAGTTGAACTTCCGACCCCTGCGATGTCAACACAGTGCTCTACCACTGAGCTATACGCCCACACTATCATCATATCCCGAAATCGGCCGAAGCCCGTTGCGGGAAGCGGCGCATTAGCGAGAGCGCGTCGCCAGTGCAAGCGATTCGCGCAGCGCTGATACGATTTTATGTCAGACCTGGGCTTGCGCCTGCTCTTCGAAGACGCGCTCCACCTCAAGCACGAGGTCGCGCAGGTGAAACGGCTTTGACAAAACCTTGGCATGTGGCTGCTCACGGCTGGCGCGAAGCGAGACGGCGGCAAAGCCCGTGATGAACATGACCTTGGTGCGCGGGCTAACTTCCGCGCAACGCTGCGCGAGTTCAATTCCATCCATTTCGGGCATGACAATGTCCGAAAGAAGCAGGTCGAATTCGCCTTCCTCAAGAAGGGGCAGTGCTTCGGTGCCGCGATCGACGCTGGTGACTTCATAACCGGCCTTGGTGAGCGCACGCTCCAGGTATGTGCGCATTGCGTCTTCGTCTTCGGCAAGAAGGATTCGCGGAGCAAGATTTGTGGTCATGGCGAAGCCCTTTACCGCATTTCGCTTAAGAAGTCCTTGGCATGATTGCCGCGTGCCCTCATTTGAGACGGGCAACCTAATCGGGTTACCACACAAGCTTAACGTGACCGGCACATCGCAGTGGTCGCGAGTAGGGGGGCAAACGAGGCTTTGACTCAGATGTTCAAATTGGGCAGCAAAAGACCTCAATGAACCGGTTTTCCCGAAAGTCCCCGTTGCGCCCTGTTCCTGCTGGCAAAAGTGGTCAAAGCACCACGTCAAGCGGCGGCGCGATTGCGCCTATGGCCGAGGGCCATGACGCTCACAATCCAGCGGAAAAGGACGTGACTAACGCAGCTTACGTTCACGTCAGTCCACGCGCGATGCCGCTGCCGGTCCTGATCGCCGTTCCGCATGCAGGGCGCGTCTATCCCGGCAATGTGCTCGCGACGATGCGCGATGCGGGGCTGAGCCAGCTGCGGCTCGAAGATCGTCATGTCGATGCTGTCGGAGTTGAGATTGCGAAGGCGACAGGAACCGGGCTTCTGGTCGCGCAGGCGCCGCGGGCAATGTTGGACCTCAACCGCTCGGCAGACGATATCGACTGGGAAATGATTGTCGGAGCGCCTGAGGAGATCCGTTCTCCTTCGCGTTCGCATCGGCGCGGTCGCGCGATGCCCAATTCTCGCGCTCGGAGCGGTCTGGGGCTGGTGCCGCGCCGCCTGCCCGGTTTTGGCGAGATCTGGCGCGAGCGTCTTTCCGCCCAGGAGCTCGCGCGGCGCATCGACCGCATTCATCGCCCCTATCACGAATTTCTAGCCAAGGAGCTTGAGCGCATCCGCGACGTCTGGGGGGCTGCTCTGCTAATCGATCTGCACTCGATGCCTCCGCTGCGCCGACCCAGTGGGGAAGAGCGCGCGCCGCAGATCGTGATTGGTGATCGGTTTGGAGCTTCCTGCCACAACACCCTTGCTGCTCGCGCGCTCAGTTACCTTGATCGCCACGGCTGCGCAGCGGCGCATAATCGCCCTTATTCAGGTGGTTACGTGCTTGATCGTCACGCGGCCCCCGCGCGCGGTATCCATGGCATTCAGATTGAACTGTGCCGTTCGACCTATCTCGATGCGACGCTTTCGCACACTACGGCTGCGGTCAAACCGCTCGCCAACATGATTGCGGGCCTGGTGCGCGAACTGGGCGCCGAAACTGCCGGGTTGGGGGCAGGCGGGCAGACAGCTCAGGCGGCTGAGTAAGTCCGCCTTGCAAATTATTGAAAAACTGAAGAAAAAGACCGCCTCGCGTTTTTAAGGGGGGGTAACACGAGGCGGCCAGGTTCAGGGAGGAAAACGCCCAAAAGGGCGCGTCCCGGACGGCTCATGAGGGGGGTGCCGTCCGTAGGTTGCAAATAAGAACTGAGGGCCCCGTGTTCAAGACACGGAGCCCCCAGAAAAAGATCGCTTTTGGCGAAAAACGAGGGACGCTTTTGGAGCGTCCTCGCTTCGGCATATCTTACATCGTGCCGCCGGCAGGAACGGCAGGCGTACCGCCTTCAGGCATGGGAACCTTGCCCTGTGCGCTCTGGCGTTCGAACAGCATGCGCATCAGGTTCATCGAGAACAGGTGCGCGTGCATCAGCATCAGCATGCCGTTCTTGTTCAGACCGTCGAGCACGTCCTTGTCGAGCTCGCGCAGCTTCTCTTCGTTGACCATCTGGAAGCCGGTGTAGACGAACGGCTTGTCAGGCATGTCGTTGCGAGTGATGTCGATGCGGCCTTCCATCAGAACGTCGAGCTTCTTGAGCTCTTCGAGGAATGCGCGGGTGCGCTGGCCCGACTGTTCAAAGCGGCGGCAGAACTCGAGAACGCCGTCGGTGTATTCGGTCGGCTTGCGCGGCTCGTCGCCTTCGCCCGGCTGGAACAGCGCCTGGCCTTCTTCGCTTGCGCCAACAACGCCCGCCTGCGGGTCGAAGCACAGCGACATATCGTCGCTGTCGCGGTTGAGCTTGGCGAGCATGAACGGGTAGCGGCGAACATAAGCGGGTACGTAGACACCGGCTTCGAGCTTGCCGTCTTCGCCGATGTAGCAGTTGACGCCGTCATTGAGGCCCATGAGCGCGATCGGCAGCGGGTTGTCGCCGGCGGTGAACACGATCGGGAAGTGACGCTGCGCATCAACGAATTCGTCGACGGTCAGCGGGATCGCGTGCGTGTTCGCCAGGAACGATGCGTCTGCGAACGGGCTGACTTTCCAGTCGCCATGATCGCGGCTGTTGAGCGGAAGCAGGTCTTTGTAAAACAGCGGAAGTTGCGGCTGCGGCGCGGTCGCCATGGAAATCTCTCCGAGAAGCTATTGGAAATCTGTTCGCGGCTGTCAGCGGAAAAGAGGCCCCTCCCACAAGGCCGCGATTGCGGCGCTTTAGGCGTTCGCGTGGGCAGGCGCAAGCGCGAGGGGGATCAATTACCCTGCGGCGGCACCAGTTTACCCGGATTCAGCAGATTTTGTGGATCTAGCGCCTGTTTGACGCTGCGCATCATCGCTAGCGCAACCGGATCGCCGAGCCTGCCGAGATCGCTGACCTTCATCTGGCCGATGCCGTGTTCCGCGCTGATTGACCCGCCCCATTCGGTAACGAGATCATACACTTGCGCGCTGACAGCCTTCCCTTGTGTCTCTTCCCAGACGCCCGGCTCGGCGCCCTTGGGAGCGAGAACGTGGAAGTGGACATTGCCATCGCCCAGATGCCCGAACGCAACGGCTGAGGTGCCCGGATGCGCTTCCTCGATCGCAGGTGAGGCGGCGAGGATGAATTCGGGCATGCGTTCAACGGGAACCGAGATATCGTGCTGCATCGCAGGGCCAAGCGCCCGCTCTGCTGCCGAGATCGAATCGCGCAAGGTCCAGAAATCCTCTGCCTGCCGCTCGTTCGACGCGATCACAGCATCGGCCAACAGCTCGGCTTCGGCAGCATCGGCAAGCGCCTCTTCCAACCTCTCTCGAAGCTCAGCATCGTCTCCATCGAGCGCCACGCATTCGACGAGCGCGTTCCAAGCGTGACGCTGCCCAAGCGGTGATCGCGCGTCGGGCAAATGCGCGAGCACGCTGTCGAGGCAGTGCGCTGGGACGACCTCGAACCCCTCCAGCGTATCGCCGAGCGCGCGGTCGACACGCCTCAAGAGCGCGCGCGCATCGGTGATGGAGGACAGGCCGACCCAGGCGGTTGCGCGGGCCTGCGGGGCGGGGAGCAATCGAAGCGTTGCGCCGGTGACGATGCCGAGTGTGCCCTCCGACCCGATCAGCAATTGCTTGAGGTCGAAACCGCGATTGTCCTTCTTGAGCACGGTGAGCGCATCGAAAATGCTGCCATCGGCCAGCACCGCCTCGATCCCCAGAACCTGTGCGCGCATCGTGCCGTGACGCAGCACCTGAGTGCCACCTGCATTGGTAGAGATCAGGCCGCCAATCGTTGCTGAACCCTTGCCGCCGAGCGTAAGTGGGAACCTCAAGCCCTCAGCCTCCGCCGCTTCGTGAAAGGTCTGCAGGATCACGCCCGCATCGCACACGGCATGACCTGCGCCCGAATCGATCGAGCGGATCGCGTTCATGCGCCGCAGCGACAAGAGGATCGATGCACCGGTTTCGTCCGGCGTCGCACCGCCGGCCATGCCGCTGTTCCCGCCTTGCGGCACAATCGGGACGCCGTGCTTGGCGCACAGCTTCACCAGTGCCGAGACTTCCTCGGTCGATGCGGGCGAGGCGAGAGCCAGCGCGCTTCCGGTGTAGCGCCCGCGCCAGTCGGTTTCCCACGGCTCGATATCCTCGGCGAGCTGAGTGAACCCCTTGGGTCCGAGCAATTCCGCTGCTTCGGCAAGGAACGTGTCTTTGGTTCGAGTCAGTGTCGTCATTGTGGCTGCTATGCCACACTCCGCCGCGATTGTACTAGTGCTTTGCCCCGAGCAGTCCGCTTAGTTAAGCCAGCGTTCAATCGCTCATGCTAGTGCGCATTTCGGATCGCGTCAGAGGCCAGGACTAAAAGCAAACGGCCTTCGAATACTGGAGGAACCCCCGAGAAACCCATGCCGAGCTTGCTCGCCCTTGCAGCGCCGTTTGCGCTGATCTTGCCCGTTTTGGGGCAGGGGTTTTTGCAGGCTGAAAGCGGGGTGAATAACGGGGAAGAGGCTGCCAAGACGCAATCCACCGCTCCCGATTTTGAAGAGCGACCCGAGGCACCTTACTCGCCCGCGAATACCGCCGCGACGCCGCTCGATGCGTTTTATGGTGGGCAGGTCGCACGTCAGGTCAGGATTGACCGCCGGGTCACGATCCGCATTACGCCGCGCCGGGAAAGCCCGCGCAACAGCTTGCTGGCACGCTTGCCACAACGCGGAATGAGCCTTGCTTACGAAGAGCGCGATAGCGAGCGCTGCGTGCCGATGGCGCGTATCTCGGGCGTTCAGACGGGAACCGGCAATCGCTTGCTCCTGTTCCTTCGCGACAATCGTATCTTCAGCGTCAATCTTGAGCGCGCGTGCCGCGCCCGCGATTTCTACGCCGGTTTCTACATCGAGCGCAGCGAGGACGGCCAACTTTGCGTTGAGCGAGACCAGCTGCAATCGCGCAGCGGTGCCAAGTGCGAGGTCGAGGCAATGCGCCAATTGGTGGTGGTGCAAGAGTAACTGCTGCTCGGCTTTGATGCCGCCCCGGCGGCACAAGCTTCCCCAACCCTGTCCAATTCTTGACTTTTGCGGCCTTTTTCGCCAATCGCAGCGGCGCTGCTTGAGGGTAACCTTATAGGCAGCGCCCAATCCGGCAGCCTCGCTGCCCGCTATCCGGACATTTTGAACCGCATGACCTTTGCCGATCTCGGCCTATCTCCCGAATTGCTGAAAGCCGTCGAGGACGCCGGCTACACCGAGCCGACCGCGATCCAGGCCGAAGCCATCCCTGCCGTGTTGATGATGAAAGACCTCATCGGCATCGCGCAAACCGGGACCGGCAAAACCGCCAGCTTCGTGCTTCCCATGATCGACGTGATGGCCGCTGGCCGCAGGCGGGCGCTGATGCCGCGCTCGCTCATCCTTGAGCCAACGCGCGAGCTTGCTGCGCAGGTTGCCGAGAACTTCGAGAAGTACGGCGCGAACCACGATCTCAAGATGGCGCTGCTGATCGGCGGCGTTCAGATGGGCGACCAGCTGAAGACGCTAGACGAGGGCGTCGATGTCCTGATCGCAACGCCGGGCCGTCTGATGGACCTGTTCGAGCGTGGCAAGATCCTGCTCAACGGTTGTGAATTGCTCGTCATCGACGAGGCCGACCGGATGCTCGACATGGGCTTTATCCCCGATATCGAGTTCATCTGCGACAAGCTGCCTGAAACGCGGCAAACGATGCTTTTCTCGGCCACCATGCCTGCGCCGATCGAGAAGCTCGCAAAGAAATTTCTCAGCAATCCCAAGCGGATCGAGACGACGCGCGCAGCGACCACGAATAAGGACATCACTGCGTTCAAGGTTCCGGTCAAGGCCCGCCAGAAACGCGATACGCTCGAATGGCTGTTGGCTAACGACCAGGTTGAAACGGCGATCATCTTCGCCAATCGCAAGACTACTGTGCGAGAGCTCAACAAACACCTTCAACGCCAGGGTTTCGCCAGCGGTGAGATCCATGGCGATATGGACCAGAGTTCCCGTCTGAAAGAACTCGACCGGTTCAAGTCGGGCGACGTCAACATCCTCGTCGCGTCAGACGTTGCGGCGCGCGGGCTCGACATCAAGGGCGTGTCCCACGTCTTCAACTTCGACACACCGTGGCACCCGGACGACTACGTGCACCGCATCGGCCGGACGGGCCGCGCAGGGGCGAAGGGGCGCGCTTTCACATTGGTTGCCGATGAAGACGCCGAAGCCATCGCCAATGTCGAGAAGCTGACTGGTGCGAAGATCAAGGTCTTCGGCAAGGAAGACGTGCGCGTCGAACTGGCGGATGGTTCAGCCAAGAACACCAGCGGTGATGACGAGGCGAAGGACGAAAAGCCCGCCGAGAAGAAGAGCCGCTCTCGCAGTCGCAAGCGCGACGATGAAGGCGATGCGCCTCGTAAACCGCGCCGCGAAAGCGCCGAGGACAAGCCTGCACGCAAAAGCCGCTCCCGACGCCGCGACGATGAGAGCGACGATCCGGTCCCTGCAGGCGAATGGAACGGGCCCAAGCCCGGCTTCCTCGACGTAGGCGCGACCTGAGGCTTGCTACTTTACGCGCACGAAAATTCGTGCCGTTTGCGTCTCGCCGTTCCCGTCAGTGACAGTGTAATCTACGTAAGTCAGACCGGTGAAACCGGAGGCTGGCATGATCGTGATGAGGTTATTCTCGCCAAGGGATGCGGAAACCTCGGACACGTTGCTGCTGGGCACCGCGACCTGCGAGACCGTTATTCCGTCCGGGATCAAAAACCCATCATCGACGGCGGTGAAGTCGTTTTCGATGGGGTGGTCCTCATCGACACCGTCATCGACCAAGGTTAGTCCGATGCCGGCCTCCGTTTCGTAGTAATCGGGGCTTGGAAAGAAAAATCCTGTCTCGGTTATCGGGATAAGCTCTGCAAATCTTGCGATCGCATCCCTGATATCTTCCGTGTTGAGAGCCAGGACTTCGGCGGCAATCTCGCTTGAATTGGTCTGCTCCAATTCCGAGATTCGCGGAACGAGAAAACCGACCACCGCCATCTGGAATTGAGCAGCCTGTTCAGGTGTTTCAATCCGAAGGGGTACCGTGGCTGCATATGCATTGATCAAGTGAGCGATTGCGCTTTGCACGTCACTTTGAAGGTCAGAATATAGCGGCAACCGCGCGACAAGTGCGCTCATCGCCGCGTTGTCATTGAACAAGAACGCGTCTGGCGCCGCATCTAGCGACGCAGATAGCGAATTAGTATCCTCGGGAAACACACTGCGAACGAACGGAGATATCTGCAGCGATAGCAACCCAAGCGCCCGTGCATTTGCCGCAAGCAGGCGCTCCGCATCGGCGGCCACTTCCGCGTCATCGCTCAGTGCCTCCTTGAGCGGGTCGAATGTGCGGATATCAGGGTCGAGCGTTTGCAGGCGGAAAACGTTTTCTGTCACGCCCAACTGACGCTTGAGCTTATCCTGGTCTGGCCCATTCGGTAGAAGCGAGGTGAGTGGTGACACAACAGTCGCATCACCCGGCGCTCTCAGTACCGTTCGAAGACTCGATTGCGCGTCAATGAAGAGCGGAGCCTTGCCGAGGTCGGAAAGATCTCCTTCTCGTTGGCCCGAAACCCTACTGGGCAAACCGTCACGTCCCGAGAAGTTTGGAAAGTACTCACCTTCGCGGTTGCCGTATCCACCTGCGACGAACTCGGATTCGTCATCGAAATCGCTATCGTCAAAGAAGCGCCAGAACGACGGGCCTGAGGCGAGGCCTAGCACACGCGCAGTCGATCCGGTGGGTGTCGGGGAGGGCGTGGGTGTGGGTGTCGGGGTCGGGCTTGGTCCCGAGCTTGGGGGAGGCCCGCTGCCACCTCCGCCACACGCAGCCAAGGCAACACAGGCAGCGCCTGTAAGCAAAATTCTCGAAATCATAAAGGTGCGACCCCGTCCCCAAATCTTCTCTAGCGCCACCGTACGGAGTGGGTCCTGCTTTTCAAGTGCGTTGCGCAAGCTCCTCCCATCCTCCTTGTGGGCAATGGCAAATTGTGCCCCTTTCACCAATCGAACTGATCGCCTAAAGGCCGCGCTGCCCCCGTTTGAAACACCTTTTGGAGAACACCCTTGGCCTGGCAAGACACCCTCAACGCGCGCGGATGGAAAATCCCGTTCGTGGGCAAGTCGCTGTTCCAGATCGGCAAGGAACTGCGCCCGAAGATCGACGCGATCATCATGGAAAACTCCAAGATTCCCGACGCCGCGATCCAGGACAAGAAGCACTTTCCCTGGATGGAAAAGCTAGAGGCGCGCTGGACGGATATCCGCGACGAAGCCGTGCGCATCCGAGCACAGGACATTCCCTCACTTGGCGAGATTTCGTTCGATCATGGCAGGATTGGCAAGGACAAGCGCTGGCGCGCGTTCTTCCTCAAGGGCTATGGCTACACGATGGAAACCAACGCCGCGCGCGCTCCGATCACGTCGAAGCTGCTCGACGAGGTGCCGGGGCTGGTGACGGCGAATTTCTCTGTGCTCGAAGCAGGCGGTCATATTCCGCGTCACTGGGGCATGACCAAGGGGATGCTTACCTATCACCTCGCGCTGAAATCTCCGGCTGAGACCGAGAAGTGCCGCATGCACCTTGAGGAAGGCGAGACCACGCATGTCCTCAACTGGCGCGATGGCGAAAGCTTCGTGTTCGACGACATGTTCAACCACGAGGTCTGGAACGAGACCGAAGAGGATCGCTACGTCCTTCTTATCCAGATCAAGCGCCCGTGCCGTTGGAAGGGTAACGCGATCCAGAACCTGTTCCTGTTGGGTGTGCGCAATTCGCGCTTTGTGCAGGACATCAAGAAGGCGATCGAAAGCGCGGCGAAGAAGCGCGAGACGGCGGCCTGAGGCAAGCGCCGGTCTTCGATGTATCCCAGCAAAACCGCCCCTGAGCGCCTTGCCGACGGGCTCATCCATGCGGTGAGCCTTGCAGGTTTTGCGATTGCAGCCGGGTTCCTCATCCAGAAGAGTTCCGCGACCGATGACATCTGGCTGACCAGTGCCGCGATCATCTATGTCGCGGCGGGGCTGCTTTCGATCATGGTCTCCTTCGCATACCATCTTCACCCGCGCCACGAATGGCGCCCAGCATTGCGGCGCTTGGACCATGCCGCAATTTACGTAGTCATTGCTGGCACTTTCAGCCCGCTTCTGATCATTGCGGGGTCGACGATGGCACATGCCGTGCTCGGCGTCATTTGGCTGGCAGCGATGGCAGGGGTGGCCTTCAAGCTAATGGCCGACAATGGCAATTCACGCTGGTCGCTGATCTCGTATCTGGCTCTCGGCTGGACGGCGCTGATCGCTTTACCAAGCTTCTGGAACGCGCTTCCTGCATACTCGACCGCCGCAATCGCTGCCGGGGGCCTGTTCTACACGGTGGGTACGCTGTTCTACCGCAACAAGATCATGCGATTCCGCTACCCGATCTGGCACGCTTTCGGAACGCTCGGCGGAACGTCGTTCTTCGTGGCGATCTGGATGGCCGTCGCTGGCGTGGTTTAGATCTTGGCCGCTGAGCTTAGCCCGCGACCTAACCCACCACAGTCACGAAACTGTCGATCACGCGCTTTTCGCCCGCTTCCTCAAAGTTGATCGTCAGCTTGTTGCCTTCCTGATCGATCACGCAGCCTGTGCCGAATTTCTTGTGTTCGACCATCGCGCCGATGGCGATATCGGAGCGCGGCTTGGCTGCGAAGCTTGCCGCTGAACGGCCCGGTTCGGCGACGCGCTTCTGCCGCGGTTCGTAACCGGTTGCGACCGCGCGTTGCCATCCGGGACCGCGCGCCTGTGCGCGGTCAGGGCGGTCGCGTGCGACGTGGGCGAAGGGGTCTTCGTTTTCCGACCAGTTTGCTCGCCATAGCGAGGCGCCGCCGGTCATCGTGGTTTCCTGCTCGATATGCTCTTCGGGCAACTCCTCGATGAAGCGCGAGGGGATGGAACTGGTCCACTGGCCGTAAATGCGGCGGTTGGCCGCATGCAGGATCATGCAGCGCCGCCGCGCGCGGGTTATCGCGACATAGGCGAGGCGGCGCTCTTCCTCGAGGCTTGCGAGCCCGCCTTCGTCGATCGCGCGCTGCGAGGGAAAGACGCCTTCTTCCCAACCGACGCAGAACACGTGGTCGAATTCGAGGCCCTTGGCCGCGTGGATCGTCATGATGGTGACGGTGTCTTCCTCATCGCCGCGATCATTGTCCATGACGAGGCTCACATGTTCGAGGAAGTCGCCGAGCGTTTCATACTCTTCCATCGCACGGGCGAGTTCGGAGAGGTTTTCCGCGCGCCCAGCGCTTTCGGCAGAGCGGTCGGCGGCGAGCATGTCGTTGTAGCCGCTTTCGTCCAGAACAAGCCGCAGGAGGTCGGACGGCGTCATCTGCTCCGAAGCCTCGCGCCAGGCGAGGAACGACCGCATCAGCGAGCCAATCGTATTCGCGGCGCGCTTTGGCAGTTCGTCGCTGTCGGCAAGCTCAAGCGATGCGGCGGCGAGCGGCATGCCGACGCGGCGGGCATGCTGGTGCATTTTCTCAAGCGTCTTTGCGCCAAGCCCGCGCTTGGGCTGGTTGTAGATGCGCTCAAATGCAAGGTCGTCCTGCGGCTGCGCAATCACCCGCAGATAGGCGAGCGCATCACGTATTTCGGCGCGCTCGTAGAAACGGAAACCGCCGATGATGCGATAATTGATGCCGGTCTGAATGAAGCGGTCTTCAAACTCGCGGGTCTGGTATTGCGCCCGCACTAGGATCGCGACCTGGTCCAACGGAGCGCCCTCGCGTTCGAGGCGTTCGATTTCTTCGCTGACCCGCCGCGCTTCTTCGGGCGCGTCCCACACCCCGATGACGCGGACCTTGTCGCCGCCATTCACCTCGGTCCACAGCGTCTTTTCGTGACGCTGCGAGTTCGCGCGGATCAAGCCCGATGCTGCACCAAGGATATGCGGGGTCGAGCGGTAGTTCTGTTCGAGCCGCACGACATGCGCGCCGGGGAAGTCCTTTTCAAACCGCAAGATGTTCGCGACCTCGGCCCCGCGCCAGGAATAGATCGACTGGTCATCGTCGCCGACCACGCAGATGTTTTTGTGGGTCTGAGCAAGCAGCCTCAGCCACAGATACTGGACCGCATTGGTGTCCTGATACTCATCGACGAGGATGTATTTGAAGCGCTGCTGGTAATCGGCAAGCACATCGGTGTGCTTGCGGAAGATGTTCAGCATGTGAAGCATAAGGTCGCCAAAATCACAGGCGTTCAGCGCTTTCAGGCGATCCTGATAAAGGCGATAAAACTCCGCTCCCCGCCCGTTGACGTAGGCCTCGCACTCCGCGGGGTCGAGGTCTTCGGGATTGAGTCCGCGGTTCTTCCAGCGGTCGATGAGCCCCGCAAGCTGGCGCGCAGGCCAGCGTTTTTCATCGACGCCGTTGTCGTTGATCAGCTGCTTTAACAGTCGCAATTGATCGTCGGTGTCGATGATCGTGTAGTTCTGCTCAAGCCCGACTAGCTCGGCATGGCGGCGAAGCATCTTGGCGCAGATCGAGTGGAAAGTGCCGAGCCAGGGGATGCCCTCAGCACCCGGACCCAGATGGCCTGCAACACGCTCCCGCATTTCCCGCGCGGCCTTGTTGGTGAAGGTCACGCACAGGATCTGGCTCGGCCATGCGCGGCGTGTTGCAACGAGGTGAGCAAGGCGCGAGGTCAGCGCCGCGGTTTTCCCTGTGCCCGCACCCGCCAGCATCAGCACCGGCCCCTCAGTCGTCAAAACGGCCTCTCGCTGCGGCGGGTTCAGCCGCTGAGCATAAGGCGGCACCGGCCCATCGGGGACGTTGTCGTCAGGGGGAAGGGGAAGGTTCGAGCTCATGACTTCTTTTTAGAGGCGCTGTGCGAACAGGTAGGGAACGAATGCGCGCTCGGCAAGCGCGCTAAGCTGCGTTTTCATCTTTTTCGGAACCATGGGACGGGCGAGTGCATTTGGAAGGGCATCATGGGAACTGACAAAGGAAGACGGGAAACAACAAAGGATTACACACGATGAAGAACCTTATCTCAGCCTCGATCACCTCAATTTCGGCCGCCACTCTTTTTGCTGTGGCCCCGGTCATTGCGCAGAATGATGCGACTACCGACAACGACGGCTCGACGAAGGCCGAATTGCCAGTAGTGGTGGAGCGCAACGATGCCGGTAAAGCCACGAAGGTGCGCATCGATGGCCAGGTTTACGACGTGTGCATGAACGACGATCAGGACGGCTGCATCAACCCCCGCGCCGCTGGCCTCGATTGGGGCAATCGCCCGCTCGATTATTGGCCTGGAAAGCCGGCGAGCTCGAAGTAAGAGCTTCGACTCCAACCAAATTTGAAGGAAGGCGGCGCTGATAGCCGCCTTTTTTCATGTCCGCTTCTGACGTTCGCTGTTCGCCTCAGCCTGTTTGCGCCACAGGTTTCGTTTATCCGTGCGCGCGCAGAGGTCTGGGCGCTTCGGCGGGCTTCGCGAATGACTGCGGCCATGCCACATAGGGCTCGTCCGGATCGAAGGGGATCACTCGTCCGGGTCGCATTAGCATTCGTCGCGCAAACGTGTTCGATCATCAGGAGACCACTCATGCGCAAATCCCATCTCATCCTAGGCGCCGTCGCTGTCGTCACATTTGGAGTCGTTGCCTCAGCCCCCGGCATGGCACAGGACATCGAGGAGCCAGCGCCGCCTGCAACACCGGACCCGATGGCTCCGGAGGCGAAGGCTGAATATGACGGCTGGCCGGCGGAAAAGCAGGCCGAGTACGACGTCTGGCCTGCGGAAACGCAGGGCTATTACTGGACGCTGACACCCGAACGCCAGACAATGTTCTGGAGACTTGAGGACGGCGACAAGATCGCAATCACCGCGATGACCGGCCCGGAACGCGAGGCGGCATGGACTCAGATCGAGAACGCCTTTGCCGACCCGGGCCCAAGCGAGGGCTGAGCAGCCCGATCCATGACTGATGGCAGGTCTTCGTGCCAAGAGCGCGGGCCTGCCACCTTTTTCAGTTGGGGAAGATTGAGCGGGCATCACTTGCTCGCATTGTTCACCCGTCACTAGCCTCGCAACTCGTTCGGTTTTCGTGGCGGGGGACAGTGCATGGGTGTCGGCGAGTATCTGATTATCTTCGCAGCGATCCTGATCGGCTTGTCAGTGGCCGATCTCGCTCTCAGCCTTCATCGCCTCATGCGGCAGGGACGCGCCATTCGATGGGACCCGATCGTCCCGGTGACGGCCTTCATCGTCCTTTGCCTTATCCTCAACATCTGGTGGGGTCTCTATCGCGGCTTTTCGGAGCTCGAGCAGATACAATTCATCGAGTTCCTTCCCGTCGTTTTCACACTGCTGACCCTGTTCCTGCTGGCGGCGGCTGTCCTGCCTGACGAGAAGCTGGAGCAAGGAAGCTCTCTGCGCGAATACTACCTCGCGAACCGCGTCCAGTTCTGGGGGCTCTTCGCATTCTATCTGGCGATAGTGACCGCCTCTGGATTCTATGACGGCTGGCGCGAGGGATGGGAGGCGATGCAGTATTTCCAGCGGGGCATCGCAAACATCGTCTGGATGTTCCTTTGCATCGGACTGATCTTCACCAAGCGCATGGCTGCGCATTGGGGCGTGGTCATTGTCAGCCTTGTCGCGATCTCCCTATCCTGGTTCAACGCGCCTCTTGCGATGCCTGCAGCAGCGTAAGGCGCGCTTTGCCGACCTTGCGCGACACGTCCACCGAGAGACCCTTGATCTCGGGCTCTTCGTCGAAAGCCGTTTCGAGCGCGATCCAAGTCGCATCGCCAATCCACCCGAGCCGCAGCAAACGGTCGAGCGCAACCTCGCCCGCGCCGGTGCGATAGGGTGGGTCGGCAAGGATCAGGTCACAGGGCTCTTTTGCAGCGCGCAGGCTCATGACCGAGCCTGCGTCGACCTGAGTTCGGGTGCGGCATTCCAGCGCTGAAATATTTGACCGGATGGCGTCCAGCGCGCCGCGTTCCTGTTCGACGAACAGGCAATGAGCAGCGCCTCTGGAGAGCGCCTCGAGACCGAGCGCGCCCGATCCAGCGAATAGGTCAGCGACGCGTAGGTCTTCGAAGCTTCCAAGGCGGCTGGTGAGCATGGAGAACAACGTCTCCCGTGTTCGGTCGGCCGTGGGACGCGTCGCGTCGCCCTTGGGCGCGACAAGTTTTCGCCCGCGCCATTCGCCAGCAATCACGCGCATTACTTGGGTGGCCTCTTCAATGTGCTGACAAAGCGATCAAGATCGCCCTTGCGGATGCGCACGGCCTGTCCGCGCGGCAGGTCGCCAAGCCCAAACGGGCCGTAAGCGGTACGGATCAGCCGGTTCACTTTCAGCCCGAGATATTCGAGCACGCGGCGCACCTCGCGGTTCTTGCCTTCGGTGATTGTCATCTCGACCCATTGGTTCTTGCCCCCAGCGCCCCCGCGCTCGAGATTTGCGTCGATCGAGCCGTAGCGCACGCCGTCAATTTCGACGCCTTCGATCAGCGCTTCGAGCTGTTCCTGAGAAACGTCTCCGAAAGCGCGCGCGCGATAGGTGCGCGGAATGCCTGAGGAAGGCAATTCCATCTGTCGCTTGAGGCCGCCATCATTGGTCAGCAGCAGCAGCCCCTCGGTGTTGAGGTCGAGCCTGCCGATCGGCATCAGCCGCGGCGTATCCTTGGGCAGTGCATTGCGAAGCGCGGCGTAGATCGTGGCGCGCCCCGCCGGATCGCGCTCCGCCGTTATCAGGCCGGTGGGCTTGTGAAACGCGTAAAGCTGCGCAGCTTCGGGCTTCGCGACCGGCTTGCCGTCGACTGCCACGCCCCGGAGGCTGGTCACGAAGGTTGCAGGCGTTTCGACGACCTTGTCGTTCAGCGTGATGCGACCGTCGGCAATCATGCGCTCGATCTCGCGGCGGCTGGCCACACCTGCGCGGGCGAGCAGTTTCGCGATACGGTCGCCCTCGGGGCGGTCTTCGGATTGTTTGGGGTTGGTGGGCATTATGTTCCTTTGCCCGCGCCCCTTAGGCGTTCAAGGCGTCCTGCACAATCGCATCGAAGCGCGCGATCCCGCCTTCGAGCGTACCGAGCGTCAACTCTGTCACCGCTCCGCTTTCAAGACCTTGCTGACCCAGTTCAGCGGCGCGGAAGTCCTCGCTCGCAAAAACACCTCCATCGAGCAGTTTCCAAGACCGCTCCCAGTGGTCGCGCGCCTTGTCGGTCTTCGGCTCTTCGGGGATCAGCATGAAGTCCTCGACGAGCGTGAGATCATGGCGCTGAGGCATCAGCACCATGACGTTGACGTAATCGGGGCTGGGCACGATGACGGTCGCTGGCAGCAATTGGTAGGCGAAGGTGATGACCCGCCGCATCGCCTCCATGTCGGTGAGGTCGACGCCTTCCATCTCTTCGAGCCGCCCAACCGCGCTGCGCAGGTGTGGACCGACGCTGTCGCCTGCTGTGACACCATCCTTGAAGAATGGGCCGATGGTGTTGGCGTGAAGGCGGGTCACGTGGTAGCTTTCGAGGAAGGCATCCATGATGAGCTTCCAGTTGCCTTTGACCGTATGGGTCTTGCGGCGGAACAGGTAGGCATCGCCCATTCCGAAGGCATCGAAATCGGCGCTCACCGCCTTCGCGTCGCTGAAATCCGCGCCTTCTTCAGGCGCGAACCAGATGAGGCCTCCCGCCTCAAGGCTCGGCAGCTCGACGAGGCCGTGCTCGCTCTTATCGAGGCGGGGGAAGGTTTCAGGCCGGGGTAAGGCAAGGAGCTTGCCGTCGAGCTTGTAGGTCCAGGCGTGGTAAGGGCAAACAAGCCGCTTGGCGCATTGGACCTTTTGCCCCTCGACCAGCCTCGTGCCTCGATGTCGGCAGACATTGAGGAATACATGCGCCGTCCCGTCGCTGTCGCGCGTGATGAGCAGTGGGCGACCCGTCGCATCGTGAGGCACAGCCATGCCTGCATCCGGGATCAGCGCGCCAGGAATGAGAACCTGCGGCAGCCTATCAAAGAGCGCCGCTTTCTCGCGAGCGAAGTGATCGGGGTCGGTGTAACGGCTCGCGGGTACCGTCTGACCGGCCTCGGCCTCCCGCGTCACCCCCTCGCCAACAGCCTGCGCCAAGGCCAATTGCCCCGGTGTCGGCTGCATCTTCGATGAATCCTTGGGTAAATCTGTTGTCGGCGCGTTCATCGCGGCTTCCCTATCTCTCTTCTCAAAGGCTAGTGTTGCACGAAATTCCTGGGAAGCAAAAGGACGACGACATCGGAATGGACTGGAGCACGGCAATTCTTTTCGGGGTGATCGCGGCCATGGTCGGGCTCGCATACGTCGTCCCGTCCTTCGCCCCCTATCGCCGAAAAATGCCATTCGTGGCATTTCTGCTCGGCATTTCTTCGGGTTTTCCGCTGACGCTCCTGCTGGGGACGATGACCTTCTGGCTTTCGAAGGTCGGCATCGAGAAGTCGACAATCGGTTTCGCCATCGGCCTGACGACACCCTACACCCTCAAGTTCCTGTGGGCGCCGTTGATCGACAAGACCCGCATTCCGATCCTGTCCGACATGCTCGGGCAGCGCCGGGCGTGGCTCTATCTGGTTCAGGGCGCACTTGTGCTTGCGCTCTGGCAGCTTGGCAGCAGCAACCCTACGAATGAAAACATCGGCCTCTTCGCGTTCTGGGCGATCGTGGTGGCCTTCCTTTCCGCGACGCAGGATATCGTGATCGACGCCTATCGGATCGAGATCCTCTCCGACGAGGAGATGGCGCACGGTACCGCGATGAACCAGTTCGGCTATCGCACCGGCAACCTGCTCGCTGGAGCGGGCACGATCTACCTTGCCTCGACCGAGGGTTACGATGTCGGTTGGGCAATGGCTTACGGGATCACGAGCTTCCTTATCCTACCCGCAGCGCTGGGTGCCTTGTGGGCAGGGGCGGGGCGCTATGATCCTTCCAGCGCGCGCGCGGCCGGGCAGAAGTTCTCGACCTGGCTGATGGAAACCGTGGTCAATCCGTTCAAGGAATTCCTCGGCCGTAAGGGCGCGGTGCTGATCTTGTTGTTCGTCCTGATCTACAAGGTTGGCGACGCGATGGGGCAGGGCATGCTCAACCCGATGATTGTCGAGCTTGGTTTCTCCGACACCGAATTCATCACGATCAACAAGTTCGTCGGTTTCGGCGCGCTGATCGTTGGCTCTGCGCTGGGCGGCCCGTTCATCGCCTGGCTCGGTATGGGGCGCGCGCTTATCGTCTCGGGCCTGTTGATGATGCTGTCGAACTTCATGTTCGTCCTGCTCGCCATCGTTGGTGACAACAACATCATGCTGGCGCTGGCCGTTGGGACCGAGAACCTGACGAGCGGGATCGGCCTTACCGTCTTCGTGACGTATCTCTCCGGTCTTTCGAACCTCGCTTACACCGCGACGCAATTTGCGCTGCTGTCGAGTTTCGCAGCCGTCGGGCGGACTTGGTTGGCGACCCCCTCGGGTTACCTTGCCGAGAACCTGGGGTGGGTCGGTTTCTGGACCTTCACCGTCATCGTCGCGATCCCCGGCATGACGCTCTTGTGGCTTCTGTGGCGTAAGGGTTTCGTGGTCGAAAGTGTGCGGCAGACGGGGAAGGAAGAGGTCGATGATCCACCTGAGGCGGTGAACGGCAAACCGCGGGTGGAGCCGAGCTAGGTCGGAACCTCGTCGTTCAGCTTCAAAGCTTCGCCCGCGAGGTAGAGCGAGCCGGCGATGAGGACGGGATTCCCGTCATTGGGCAGATTGAGCATTGCCTCTTCAAGGTCGGCGCGAGGAACTGCATTTGGACCGAAGGCGCTTGCGTGGTGACAATCGTGGTCGGGCACCGGAACAACTTGGAGCGTGCGGATACGGTCGCCGAGCGGCTCGATGATAGCGCGCGGATCTTTGTTGTCGAGCATGCCGATGATGAGGTGGAGCGAGCATGGCTCGTCGGCCACTGCACTTGCCAGCGCTTCTCCGGCATTTGGGTTGTGACCGCCATCGAGCCAGATGCGCCCACCGTTTCCAAGAGAAACAAGGGGCCCGCTAGCAAGCAGCTGCAGCCTTGCTGGCCAGTTGGCTAAGACAATTCCCTTTTCAAGGCTACACATTGAGAATTCAATACCCCGCTGCGCCCTGAGCATGGCCATCGCAAGACCTGCGTTTAGAACCTGATGGTCACCAAGCATGTCAGGTCGCGGGAGATATTCTGGAGCACCGTCAGTTCGGTGGTCTCGGTAATACATCCCATTCTCGGTTGGTGAGCAATCCCAGTGGTCACCCATTAATCGGAATTTCGCTCCAGATTTGGCGGCAACGTCAGCTATCGCATTCGAAGCTTCGGGCGCATACTCGCTTCTCCCAAACGTCACCAACGGCACACCCCTCTTCGCAATTCCCGCCTTCTCGAACGCAATCCGCGCCATCGGCTCTGTCGGTACGCCTTCCTCAGGCGCGAGCAGAAAGCGTTCGTGGTCCAGTCCCAGCGCCGCGATCCCGCACGCCGCGACCGCTTCCGGCTCCAGCACATTGGTCGCATCGAAGCGTCCGCCCAGACCCACTTCGACCACGCAGGCGTCGGCAGGCGTGCGGCTGAAGGCTAGGATTGCGGCGGCGATGGTGACTTCGAAGAAGCTTGGGGAGATATCCACGCCTGCGTCCAAGACTTCCTCAACAAGCTCCGCCAGCGGGCCGTCTTCGATCAACTTTCCCGCAATCCTGATCCGCTCATTGTAGCGCACCAGATGCGGGGAGGTTGTCACATGCACTCGCTTGCCATCTGCTTCGAGCATCGCGCGCAGGAACGCGCAGACTGAGCCCTTGCCGTTGGTCCCCGCGACGTGAAACACGGGCGGAAGCTTGCGGTGCGGATTGCCGAGCTTATCCATCAGCGCGCGGATCGTCTCCAGCCCGAGCCGCCCTTGCGGGACGCTCAGCGCCGAAAGCCGGTCCAGTTGCGCCTGAACGCGCGGGTCATCGGACTGCCCGAAGTCGAGCTGACCGGATTTCATGGGAGTGCCTACGCAGCCGCTTTGGGCTGCAGATAGTCGAGCACCTGCGAAAGCCGCTCTTTCAGGTCCTTGCGGTGAACCACCATGTCGACCATCCCGTGCTTGTGCAGGTATTCGGCGCGCTGGAATCCTTCGGGCAATTGCTCGCGGATCGTGTCCTGGATCACGCGCTGTCCGGCAAAACCGATGAGCGCGCCGGGCTCTGCGATATGGACATCGCCAAGCATCGCGTAACTCGCCGTCACTCCGCCCGTGGTCGGGTCGGTGAGGACGACGATGTATGGCAGGCCAGCGGCCTTGAGGCGGCGCGTCATCACGGTTGCGCGCGGCATTTGCATCAAGCTCAAGATGCCTTCCTGCATGCGCGCGCCGCCTGCCGCAGTGACGACCACAAAGGCGCAGCGGCGGTCGATGGCTTTCTGCGCTGCCTGACAGAAGGCTTCACCCACCGCCATGCCCATCGAGCCGCCCATGAAGGTGAAGTCCTGCACGCCAACAACGGCGGGTCGTCCATCAATCGCGCCCGAGCCTGCGACAAAGGCGTCTTCGTGCGTGCTTTTGGCGCGCGCCGCCTTGATGCGGTCGGTGTACTTCTTCGAATCCTTGAACTTGAGCGGGTCTTCGGTGACCTGCGGGATAGGCAAAAGCTCGAAACCCGGATCGAGCAAGAGCGCCAGCCGCGTGTCTGCATCGATACGCCCGTGATGCGCGCATTTCGGGCAGACCGAGAGGTTCTCCTCGAACTCCTGCACGAAAAGCATTTCCTGGCAATTCTTGCATTTGACCCAAAGGTCTTTCTCGGTGCTCGTTTTCTCGGTGCCGAAACCGAGCGAATTGCGGACGCGGGTGAACCAGTTCATTTCTCGTATCCCTTAGGAACGTGCGGCGCGCATGGCCGAGGTCATGGCGCTGGTCAGTGCTTGTAGCTTGGCAGGGGCCGCATCGCCAAATTCTCCGACCAGATCGACGAAGGCGGAGCCGACGACGACGCCGTCCGCGACCTTAGCGATTTCGGCGGCCTGCTCGGGCGTGCGCACCCCGAAGCCGACGGCGACGGGCAGGTCGGTCGATTGCTTGATGCGGCTGACATTGGCTTCGATCGAGTCGATTGCGGCCTGCTGCTTGCCGGTGATGCCTGCGACCGAGACGTAATAGAGAAAGCCCTCGCTGCCCTCGATTACTGCGGGAAGGCGCGCTGCGTCGGTGGTTGGCGTAGCTAGGCGGATCGGGGCGATACCTTTTTCGCGCAGGGCCGGGCCAAGCTCGCCGTCCTCCTCTGGCGGAATGTCGACGCAAATGACGCCGTCAACGCCGGCGTTCGAGGCTGCGAGCGCAAACCATTCAGCGCCGCGCCGGATCATCGGGTTGGCATAACCCATCAGGACCAGCGGCGTGTCGGGATGGCGTTTGCGGAAGTCGGTCGCCATTTGCAGCACGTCTGCGGTAGTCGTGCCCTTGCCGAGCGAGCGCAGGTTGGCGCTCTGAATCGCGGGGCCGTCAGCCATCGGATCGGTAAAGGGCATGCCAAGCTCGATCACATCCGCGCCGCCTGCGACGAGTGCATCGAGATTTGCCGCTGTGTCGCCATCGCCAGCCGTGATGAAGGCGACGAAAGCGGGGTGCGGTTTGGAGAAGGCGTTGGAGAGGCGGCTCACAGTGGTAAGTCCTTCTTCGTCAACAAGCCCCAAAGGCCGCATACGGTGGCGACTATCAACATGAAAATTGGCACGCCATCCCAGTGGATTTCTTCTGCACTCATCGACTTGAGAAGGATCAGGATCGGTGAGATCAGTAAACCGATTACGAACCCCTTTAATCCCCTCATCAAGCTGAAGCTTGCGAAAACACGTTCAATCAGGGGCGGTTTCTTGCCCAGTACTGGGCCATCATCGCCGCGTCTCACATTTCCACCCCAAGCTTCTCCGCTACGGTGAAGATATCTTTGTCTCCGCGTCCGCACAGATTCATCAGGATGATCTGGTCATCGCTCATCTGCTTAGCGCGTTCGGCGACCGCGTGAATAGCGTGGCTCGGCTCAAGCGCGGGAATGATTCCCTCGGTACGGCAAAGCAGCTTAAAGCCTTCAAGCGCCTCTTCATCGGTCACAGCGTTGTATTCGACGCGGCCTGTTTCCTTGAGCCAAGCGTGCTCGGGTCCGATGCCGGGATAGTCTAGGCCGGCGCTGATCGAGTGGCCTTCGGTGATCTGTCCGTCTTCGTCCTGAAGCAGATAAGTCTTGTTGCCGTGGAGCACACCGGGGACGCCGCCAAGGAGGCTCGCCGCGTGTTCGTCACCATCCAGCCCGTGACCCGCCGCTTCGACGCCGAGCATCTTCACGTCCGGATCGTCGAGGAACGGGTGGAAAAGGCCCAGCGCATTCGATCCGCCGCCGATGCAGGCGACGAGCAGGTCGGGCAGGCGACCGGTGCGGGCGAGCATCTGCGCGCGCGCCTCGGTGCCGATCACGCTCTGGAAATTGCGCACAAGCTCGGGATAGGGGTGCGGGCCTGCCGCCGTGCCGATGATGTAGAAGGTGTCGTGGACATTCGCGACCCAGTCGCGCAGCCCTTCATTCATGGCGTCCTTGAGCGTCGCACCGCCGCTGGTGACGGGAACGACCTCGGCGCCAAGGAGCTTCATGCGGAAGACGTTCGGAGACTGCCGGGCCACGTCTTCTGCGCCCATGTAGATGACGCAGGGCAGTCCAAAGCGCGCGCACACGGTCGCGGTGGCAACACCGTGCTGGCCAGCGCCCGTTTCAGCGATGATGCGCGTCTTGCCCATACGCTTCGCCAGCAGGATCTGGCCGATGCAATTGTTGATCTTGTGCGCGCCGGTGTGATTGAGCTCGTCGCGCTTGAACCACACCTGCGCTCCGCCCAGCGCCTCGGTCAGTCGCTCGGCAAAATACAGCGGCGAGGGGCGGCCCACATAGTGTTCGAGCAGGTCGTCGAACTCAGCCTGAAACGCAGGATCGGCCCGGGCAGCGCGATATTCACGCTCCAGATCGAGGATCAGCGGCATAAGCGTCTCGGCGACGTAGCGGCCACCAAACTCGCCAAAATGCCCGCGATCGTCGGGCTGGGTGCGGAAAGAATTGGGGGTGTTCTCAGTCATGGTCGAGCGCGGCTTTGCAGAAGGCGGCGATTCTGTCCACGTCCTTGAGGCCCGGCGCGCTTTCCACACCTGACGAAGTGTCGACCAATGGGGCGCCGGTTGCCCGGATGGCGTCGGCCACATTGTCGGAATTGAGTCCGCCCGCAAGGCCCCAAGGGATGGACTTGTCGAACGCATCGAGCAGCGACCAGTCAAAGCCAATTCCCATGCCGCCCGGCAGCGCACCCTTGGGCGTTTTGGTGTCAAACAGGATCAGGTCGGCAACGCTCGAATAGGCGTCGGCAGCGGCGATATCCTCGGCTGTTTCGACGCTCAGGACTTTCCAGACCGGCAGGTTTAAGCTGGCCTTGACCTCTTGGACGCGGGCCGGAGTTTCCTTTCCATGAAGCTGGATCGCGTCGAGCGCGCCGTGCCGGACTGCCTCGTTGAGCAGGGTATCCTCGGGGTTCACGAACACGCCAACCTTCAGGAGCGAGGTTGGCGTTGTCGCAGCCAGTTCGCCCGCAAGCTCAGGCGCGACAAAACGCGGTGAGGGCGGGTAGAAATTGAAACCGATATGGCTCGCCCCCGCATCAGCGGAAGCGGCAATCGTCTCGGGCGTCGAGAGCCCGCAAATCTTGATTTGGATGGTCATGCCAAAGGTTTCGAGCTTCAGTCGTTCTGGATCAATCTGAACAGCGATCCGTCCGGGTCAGTCAGATACGCGATCGTTAGCCCGCTGGCTTCTTTTTGAGGAGGATGAATTCGTGGATAACCAGTGCGCGTATCGGGTACGCCTGCTACCTCAATTTGTGCGACCATCTCGGCCAGATCGTCGAGCCGAATACACGCACCAAACGAGCTCTCGAGGGGATTGAGGTCGGGATACGGAAAGAATTCTAGAACCACGCGAGACCCCTTTGGGCCGCGATGGAGGATCATCCAGTTATCAGCCCGGTAACCGCATTCGAAGCCGAGCTTGGCGAAAAACTGGACCGTCGCATCAAAATCGCGCGACGGCAGGTTAGGCGTGGCCAGATCGGGCATTCGTCACCTTCGTCAAAGTGTTGCCTCGATCGCGCGCGCGGCGGCTTCGGGGTCTTCGGCGCGGCTGATCGGGCGGCCAATTACAAGCACGCTCGCGCCATCGTCGCGCGCCTGTCGCGGAGTAACAGTGCGTTTCTGGTCGCCGGTGAGCGAGCCTGCGGGGCGAAGGCCGGGGACGACGAAGAAGCCGTCCTTCCACTGTTTGCGGACCTGTCCGACTTCCTGACCGGAACAGACTATGCCGTCGAGGCCAGAGGAATGCGCAAGTTCAGCAAGGCGCATCACGTGATCGTGCGGCGTGCCTTCGGTGCCCGTGGCGCGAAGGTCGCGTTCGTCGAGGCTGGTGAGCATGGTAACGCCGACGACCTTGCAGCCTTCTGCAGCAGCCGCCTTCGCATCCTCCATCATTGCGCGCCCGCCGCTTGCGTGAACGGTGACGATGGATGGCTCGTAAACGTGGATCGCCTGCATCGCGCCTGCGACCGTGTTGGGGATGTCGTGGAACTTAAGGTCGAGGAAGATCGGCAGCCCCATATGCGCGATCTCGTGAACGCCGTGGCCACCATGCGCGCAGAAGAACTCAAGCCCCAGCTTGATCCCGCCAATATGCGCTTTTACCTTCGATATAAGCGCCTTGGCAGGCTCGATCTGAGGTACGTCGAGCGCAAGATAGACCGGATTGCTCATTCAGCGGTGTCGTCCTTCTGGGGTGAGCTTGGTGTCGGGGAGAGTGTTTCCGCAGGCTTTGCCGGGATATCCGCAGGCTTATCGACAGTCGCATCCGGCTGATGACGCTGTGACAAGGCGTTGGATTTGATGGAGTTTTCAAGGCTACGGATGCGGCGACCAAGGCTCCATTTGACGCTGCGATGATAGAGCCAGGTGGGGATAACTCCGAGCAACCAGAATACGAGGGCGATGATACCCACAGGCCAGTCGAACCCAACCGGGTCTTCCGACAGCCAGATGCGAACGCGCTGCGGCTCTCCGTAATTGAGCATAACGAAGACGACGATGAATATCGCCAGCAAGACCCACAGAATTGTACGCACGATCTGCACGTGTTCGATCCCCTTGATTTCGCGACCCGTGTTTTCCGGGCATTTTGTGTTGACGCAAACCTAGGCGATTTGGCGCGCGAGTCTAGCGGTGTGACAAGTATCGCCA
The DNA here is from genome assembly GCF_057364915.1 of Erythrobacter sp. S158. Taxonomy (NCBI): domain Bacteria; kingdom Pseudomonadati; phylum Pseudomonadota; class Alphaproteobacteria; order Sphingomonadales; family Erythrobacteraceae; genus Erythrobacter; species Erythrobacter sp. S158. The sequence goes on from NZ_CP200279.1 coordinate 989,303, forward strand.
GTTGGCAATCGGCTTACCCGAAGACGCGAGCGAAAATCGTGTCCACATGCTTGAAGTGGTATTCGAGGTCGAACTTTTCCTCGAGCTCTTCGTTCGACAGAGCTGCGGCCACTTCATCGTCAGCCTTCAGCAGTTCGAGAAGCGAAAGCGCGCCCGACAATTCCCACACTTTCATCGCATTGCGCTGGACGAGGCGGTAGGCGTCCTCGCGGCTGACGCCAGCCTGCGTGAGCGCAAGCAGCACACGCTGGGAATGGACAAGCCCGCCCATCGAATCGAGATTGGCCTGCATGCGTTCAGGATAGACGAGCAGCTTTTCGACGACCCCGGTCAGGCGCGCGAGCGCGAAGTCGAGCGTAATCGTCGCGTCAGGGCCGATGAACCGCTCGACCGACGAATGCGAGATATCGCGCTCGTGCCATAGCGCCACGTTCTCGAGCGCGGGGAGGGCATAGGCCCGGATCATGCGCGCTTGGCCGGTCAGGTTTTCGGTGAGGATCGGGTTGCGCTTGTGCGGCATCGCGCTCGAACCCTTCTGGCCCTTGGAGAAGAACTCCTCGGCTTCGAGCACTTCGGTGCGCTGGAGATGGCGCACCTCAACCGCGAGCCGCTCGATGCTGCCGGCGATGACGGCGAGGGTCGAGAAATACATCGCGTGGCGGTCGCGCGGGATGACCTGAGTGGAAACTGGCTCGACGCTCAGGCCCAGTTTCTCGGCGACGTAGGCTTCAACTTCGGGGTCGATATTCGCAAACGTGCCCACCGCGCCCGAGATCGCGCAGGTGGCGATTTCCTCGCGTGCGGCGATGAGGCGCTGCTTGCACCGGTCGAACTCGGCATAGGCCTGCGCGAGCTTGAGGCCGAAGGTCACCGGCTCTGCATGGATACCATGGCTGCGGCCGATGGTCGGGGTGTATTTGTGCTCTTCGGCGCGGGTCTTGATCGCGGCAAGCAGTGCGTCGAGATCGGCGAGCAGGATATCCGAAGCGCGAGCTAGCTGGACCGCAAGCGTCGTGTCGAGCACGTCAGAGCTGGTCATGCCCTGGTGCATGAAACGCGCTTCTTCGCCGACCTGCTCTGCCACCCAGGTGAGGAACGCGATCACGTCGTGCTTGGTAACTGCCTCGATCGCGTCGATGGCTTCGACGTCGATCTCAGGATTGGTCGCCCACCAGTCCCACAGCGCTTTACCGGCACTTGCAGGGACGACGCCCATCTCGCCCAGCTTTTGGGTCGCGTGCGCCTCGATCTCGAACCAGATGCGGTACTTGGCTTCAGGCTCCCACAGGGCGGACATCTCTGGGCGGGCGTAACGGGGGACCATGAGCGGAGGCTTTCTTTCGAAAAGAGTGGATCGGCGGCTTTCCCGGCGCGGCTATGCCGCGACGCGCTGTTTGGCAAGAGCCGCCTTCGCGGTATCACCTGTAACCGGGGACGCGCCCGGCGCGAATGTAGGGCAGGAGGAACATTCATGACCAACGCATCGCCTGTAAGCGTGCCGCCCTCGGCTGTGGGCGTGGCTCACGCAGACAAGCTGCAGGAAGAGCGCTTTCCGCCTTTCCTGCGAGTGACGGTGCGCCGCTGGACGAAGTGGTACCTCGAAGGGACCGAGACCTTCTGGCCATTCAGCGATGTCGTCATTCGCTTCTTCATCGGCATGTGGTTCCTGCGTTCGGGACTGGTCAAGGCCGCCGACTGGGAGACCGCGCTTTACCTTGCCGCGAACGAGTACCCCGTTAGCTGGATGAGCCCGACCAATGCGGCGATGACTGGGCTTGCGATCGAGCTGATCGGGCCGATCCTGCTGATCGCTGGCTTCTTCACGCGCCCCGCCGCTTTGGCGATGGCCGCGCTGACGATTGTGAGCCAGGCGGTATACATCCCGACCACCACCAACCTCATCGTGAGCGCGATGCTGGTCTGGTACGTGTTTCACGGGCCCGGCGCGCTATCGATGGACCGGGTGCTGGCATCGGGTTTCAAGGCGAGCGCGCTCCCGTTCGCCCGTCCGACCGTCAACGCTTGGGAGTTCTCGCGCGAACACATCGCCCCGGTCGTGATGGCCGCGATCCGTGTCTGGTTCGCAGTGACCTTGCTTGTCGCAGCGGGACTGTTTGAGCCACCGGTCGTTGTTCAGACATGGCTTCCCATCAGCATTTTCTCAGGCTTCCCGGCGTGGCTCTCGATCCTGTGGGCAGCGTTCTTCTTCACCGGGTTCGGCGCGGTGATCGTGTCCTACGCTCTCTTCTTCCTCATCGCATTCTTCATGATTGCAGGCGCTCACCCGAACATCACGCTGTTCCCGTTTCTCTTCCTCGCGATTTACGAAGCGAAGGGGGCAGGCTGGCTTTCGGTTGACCGGGCTATCCTCAAGTGGCTCGAGAAGAACATCCTGTTCGACCGAGATTATGCGGAAATTCCCGATCGCTGGCCGCATGTGGTGGTCGTCGGCGCAGGGTTTGGCGGATTGGCCGCTGTTGAGCGCCTCAAGCGCTTACCGGTGCGCATCACGCTGATCGACAAGCGCAACTACCACCTGTTTCAGCCGCTACTCTACCAAATCGCCACCGCGACCCTGAACCCGGCTGACATCGCGACCCCTATCAGAAGCCTGTTCAAGGCTGACGGCAATGTGCGTGTCATCAAAGGCGAGGTGAAGGGCGTGGATAAGGAAGCGCGCACGATCAGCTACTGCACGAGCGAGACGGATCACGAGCAGCACCTGACATTCGACAAGCTGGTGCTCGCCACCGGCGCGACCCACTCGTACTTTGGTAAAGACGAGTGGGGGCCGTATGCGCCCGGCCTAAAGACCATCGAAGACGGTGTTGCCGTACGGGCATCGATCCTAAACGCCTTCGAAGAGGCCGAGGCTTCGGGCGATCCGGAAAGGATCAAGCGGCTGCTGACTTTCGTGATCGTCGGTGCTGGTCCTACCGGTGTCGAACTGGCCGGTGCAATCGCGGAACTCGCCCGCGTCAGCGTCGAGCGCGAGTTTCGCACTTGCGATCCTTCGACCGCGCAGGTCATCCTAGTCCAGTCAGGCGACCGAGTACTGCCCGCATTCCCTGAAGAGCTGTCAACCGAGGCAATGGCTTCGCTCGAGAAACTGGGCGTCGAAGTGCGGCTAGGTGGGCGCGTGACCGAAATTGCGGAGCGTCATGTGAGGATTGGCGAGGACACGGTGATCGAGACCGAAACCGTTCTCTGGGCCGCGGGCGTGGCTGCATCCCCTGCTGCCAAATGGCTCGATGCCAAGGCAGACAGAGCGGGCCGGATCGAGGTGAACCACAATCTTCGCGTGCTTAGGCCAAACGGCGCAGCGATAGAGGATGTGTTCGCCATTGGTGACACCGCTGGCAGCATGGCGTGGGATGGCAAGCCCGTTCCAGGTCTGGCACCTGCTGCGAAGCAGGCAGGTGTGCATGTCAGCCGCGTCATTGAGGCCGAACTGCTCGGCAAACCGTGCCCAGGGCCATTCGCTTACAAACATCAGGGAAGTCTCGCGACCATCGGCCGCAAGTCTGCCGTCGCGGATTTCGGTATCTTCAAGATGTCGGGCGCGCTGGCCTGGTGGCTCTGGGGGCTGGTCCACGTTGGTTTTCTCACGGGAGCGCGCAATCGAGTCACGGTGACAGTAAATTGGGCATGGAGCTTTTTTGCCAAACATTCGGGCGTCAGGCTCATCACCGAAAAGCAGGTCTAGATCAGCCCCTTCGCGCGCAGGCTCACATGACCTTCGCGGCCCACGATCACGTGGTCGTGCAGCGTCACCCCGAGCAGCCTTCCAGCCTCGGCGATTTTCTGTGTGATCTGAACATCTGCCCGGCTTGGCTCAGGGCTGCCGGATGGGTGATTGTGAACCAGGATGAGAGCGCTCGCGCCTACATCCATCGCACGCCGGATCACCTCGCGCGGGTGGATCGCGGCCTCGTCGATCGAACCATCGCCCACATGATGATCGTCGATCAGCCGGTTTTTCGCATCGAGATAGAGCACGCGCACGCGCTCGACCGTCAGATGCGCCATGTCGGTCGTGAGATAGTCGATCAGTGCCTGCCAACTTCCGAGCAAGGGCTTCTGGACAATCTCGCTGCGGGCCATGCGGCGTGAAGCGAGTGCGACGCTCTTGAGGGCGGCTGCGCTGGTTCGTCCAACGCCTTTCACACGCTGCATCGCCGCTGGATCAGCGTTAAGCACTCCGGCAAGCGATCCGAAACGTTCGATCAGAGCCTTCGCCACCGGCTTTGTGTCGCCTTGCTTGATTGCGGCAAACAGCAGGTATTCCAAAACCTCATAATCTGCGAGCGCCTCGGCCCCGCCTTTCAGGAGCCTTTCGCGAAGTCTTTCGCGGTGGCCCTTGCCAGCCATCTTGCCCGAATCGGAGACATAAGCAGCCTCAGAGGCGGAGGTCTGGCCGAAATCAAAACTGTCTTCAGGTTGAGGCAATCCGGGTCCCGTCACGTAAAAAGTGTGCGATCTGTCAAAGCCATAATTGCCTTTGGCAGCCGCGTCGCGCAAGTGAAGAGAAAGATGTCAGATGCCCCTTCGCCTTTCGATTCCACAATGGAGCGCCGATCGCTTCTGAGGGGAATGTGGCCTGATCGCTGGCGCTGGCGCTTCAGTCTGCTGACATTGATTTTCCTGATTGTTTTCGGATCGGCTGCATGGATCGAGCGAGATCGCATCGCGGCCAACCTGATCGATGACGCACTTGAGACCAACGGGATCGAGGCGACTTACGAGATCTCCGAAATCGGACCGCAGCGACAGGTAATCAAAAACGTGGTGGTGGGCGACCCGCTTTCCCCCGACCTCACCGTCGAGCAAGTCAATGTCGATGTCGTCCTGACCCTCGGCACTCCGCAGATCGGACGGGTCGAACTTGTCCGGCCCCGGCTGTACGGTGCATTTCGCGATGGCCGCCTCAGCCTCGGTGCGCTTGACCCGGTGCTCTATGCCGAAAGCGATGCGTCACCGGGACTGCCCGCGTTCGATGTCGCTATTGTCGATGGACGGGCACGGATCGACAGCGACTATGGCGTGATAGGTGCAAAGCTCGAAGGGGCGGGGAGGCTCGATGGAGGATTTGAGGGGATCATCGCAGCGACCGCTCCGGGCTTCGGGACGGAGAATTGCAGCGCGCAAGAGGCAACCATCTACGGTGAGGTGTCTGTCGATGGCGGAAGGCCGATCTTTGATGGTCCCGTGCGGCTGCGAGAATTCAAGTGCGAGGGCGCCTCGTTTGCGAGCGCCGATATCGCCGCGCGGGTCGAATTGTCCGAAGGCTTCGATTCGCTCGACAGCAATCTCAGCATCGCCGCGGTTGACATCGACTACGGTGAAAACGGTGCGTCCTCGCTCGACGGAGAAGTCGGTCTGCTCTGGCGGTTTGCAGGCAGCGAAGCTGTTGCGATGGGTGATCTGAGCGTACGGCACGACCTGACCGCTTCGGGCGTCACGACCGCTTACGCCGATATTGGTGAGCTTGGAGCAGAAGGGCAACTGCGCCTCACCGACAACATGTCGCGCGGCGAATGGAGCACACGGTTCAATGGCCGCGGAGCCGAACTCGCACTCGATGCGACCAGCGCCCTCACAGACGCGCAGGAAACGAGCGAGGGGACGTTCCTTGCTAGTTTGCTGGCAAAGGCCGAGCGCGGCCTTTCGCGGGGCCTCAGCGATGCGCGGCTTGCAGGTGACGTCACCGTGCGGACCAATCCCCAGGGTCTGAGGGTAATCATCCCGGAAGCACGCCTTCGCAGCGATAGTGGCGAGACCCTGCTGGCGCTGTCGAGGGTCAGCTATTCACAATCCGAAGCGGCGGGAGATCAGCTAGCCGGCAATTTCATCACGGGCGGCACCGATCTGCCGCTCATCACCGGGCGAATGGACCGACGGGGCAATGGCGACCTCGCTATTCGCATGACGATGGCGGAATACAGAGCCGGTGCAGATTCGCTGGCGGTTCCGCGATTGACGCTGTTGCAAAGTTCGAGCGGCGCGCTTTCGTTCAATGGGCTGGTCGAGGCTCAAGGCGCATTGCCCGGCGGTAAGGTGCGCGGGCTGCTGGTTCCGGTTGAGGGAAGCTATTCCTCGGCAGCTGGTCTCGCGGTTGGGCGGCGCTGCACCGACATCGCGGTGCGCGGCCTCGAGCTATATCAGCTTTCGCTGACCGAACGGCGCGTGACGCTCTGTCCGCAGACGGGAGCCTCCGCGATGGTGCGCTACCGCGATGCGCTCGACCTCTCGATCGCGAGCGAGGCGATTGATCTTGCAGGCTCCCTCGGCGAATCGCGCGCCCGCCTGTCCGCCTCCTCGGCTTTGCTGCGCTATCCGGGGCCATTCGCGCTTACAGGGCTGGAAGCGGTGATTGGCGATCCCGACAATGCAGTGCGTTTCGCAGCGGAGACATTGGAAGGGCGGTTTGACGATGGGATCGCGGGCACATTTGCGAGCGCAAGCGCGGCGCTCGACATCGTTCCGCTCGACCTCAGCCAGATGTCGGGCAACTGGAGTTACGAGGACGGTGCGCTGCTTGTCGATGAGGGCGCATTCAGGCTGACGGAAAGGATCGATCCGGCAAACGGTCCCGACCCGCGGTTCCAGCCATTGACCGCGCAAGGTGCCTCGCTCGTTCTGGCGGACAACACGATCATCGCCGAAGCCGCTCTGCGCCATCCAGCGAGCCAGGCGCTCATCACCAGTGTTTCGATCCGGCACGACTTGTCTGAGGGGACGGGTAGGGCGGACCTTGATGTTCCGGGCGTCCGCTTTGGCGAGAACCTGCAGCCCGACGATCTATCCATCCTCGCGCGAGGCGTGGTGGCTGCAGCCGAAGGGGTGGTCACTGGCGAGGGCGTGATCACTTGGACGCCCGACGGGATCGACAGCTCAGGCACCTTCCGCACCGACGACTTCGACTTTGCTGCTGCCTTCGGTCCAGTGCAACGGGTCAGCGGGGAGATCGAATTCACCGACCTCCTCGAACTGACGACCGCGCCGGGACAGGTGCTCAACATCGGCTCGGTCAATCCCGGTATCGAGGCGCTCGACGGACAGGTCACCTATTCGCTCACCGGTGGCACGCTGGTCGGCGTCGAGGAAGGACGCTGGCCGTTTATGGGCGGCACGCTGATCCTTCGTCCAACCAAGATCAATTTCGGCGGTGGCGAGGGGCAGAGCTACGTCTTCGAGCTGATCGCGCTCGACGCAGCCACCTTCGTTACCCAGATGGAGCTGTCGAATATCGGCGCGACGGGCACATTCGACGGCACGATCCCGATCTTCTTCGATGCCGACGGTAATGGCTCAATCAATGGCGGCTTGCTGATCTCGCGGTCGCCGGGCGGCAATGTCTCCTATGTAGGCGAGCTTACATATGAGGACCTCGGCGCGATCGCCAATTATGCGTTCAACTCGCTTCGTTCGCTCGACTACAACCAGATGGCGGTCGAATTGAATGGCGATCTTGCCGGTGAAATCGTCACCAATTTCAAGATCGACGGCGTGAGGCAGGGCGAGGGGGCGAGCCGCAACTTCATCACCCGTCAGCTTGCCGACCTGCCGATCCGTTTCAACGTTAATGTACGTTCTGAGAATTTCTACCTGCTCGCGACGATCGTGCGCGGAATCTTCGACCCGACAATCTTCGACACGCCCGCGATGCGCGAATCTCTTGGAATTGGAGAATTTGCTCCGATCGAGGCCGAGCCAGAACCCACGCCAGACCCGGATCTCCCGCCTCCTGTTGAGAACATCATCCAAAGGCGTGACCAGACTACCGAAGCGCTCCTGCGCGATGAATCGACCGTTCAACCTCCAGAAAGCGATAATCTGCCATGAAGATGCGTAAATTGACCCCGGTGCACCCGGATGCCACATCGTGTGAAACACAAGGCAAAGGGCGCAGCAGGGGAAGAGTTATGGCGAGGACCCGGACAAACGGGACCGGACTGGCAGTTTTGGGCGCGATGGCGCTTACCGGGTGCATCAATGTTTCCGCACCCGAAGAGCCCATCGTTATCGAACTGAACGTCAATATCCGCGCCGAAGTGCTGTACCGGCTGGCAGAGGATGCCAGCAATACGATTGAAGAAAATGCAGATATCTTCTGACAGGCTTTGATGCCTGCCGAAGATTGGAGGAACGAGAGACCAATGACCCTGATCCGCAACACCATGCTTGCTGCCGCTGCCGGCCTTATTGCCGTCACCGGTGTTTTCGCCCCGGCTTCGGCCCAGCGCGATCCTGCCTACGCCGCCGCTCGTGCCAATGGTTCCGTGGGCGAAAAGATGGACGGCTATCTGGGCGTTGTTGGCAATGCCACACCTGCACTTCAGCGGATGGTGGACGACATCAATATCCGTCGCCGCGCCGTTTATGCTGAAAAGGCCAAGGAAAACAACGCGACGCTTGAACAATATGCGACCACCGCAGGGTGTCAGGCAATCGCGCGCACGGTGCCCGGCGAAAAGTACGAAGCGCCTGATGGAAGCTGGCAAACGCGCACCGATGCACCTCCGCAGCGGCTTCCTGCCTGTCCGTGATTTTCCACTCCACGCTTCAATGCGTGAGGAAAGCGCAACACCCTACCATTGACTCGGGTTTTGCCCTCTTCTAGGGGGCACACGCCCTTGGCGGGCACCTCGTTGTCGCGTGCCTCGCTTGCCTCAATTTGGAAAGCAGCATGAGCGACGAGAAACCCGCCCGAGAACCCATCGCTGAGGATGCGCGGATCGACGCGCTCGAAGAGCGGCTCAAGGCCGCACGCGAGCGCGAAGACGAACGCAACCGGTCGAAGGTCCAGGGAGCTGATGCGAATTATCGCAGCGGCAACCGGGTCCTTGCAGATCTGCTCGGCGGAATTCTCGGAGGCAGCGTCATCGGATGGGCAGTCGATGCCATATTCGGAACGCTCCCATGGGGTCTGTTGGTCGGCCTTTTCCTCGGAATTGGCGTTGCCTTCAGGAACATTATTCGTGCGGCAAACACGGCCCCCAAGGACCCGGAATAGGTCCTGACAAAAGGGGCCGCGTTTTTACAGGTATCAGGGATACAACAAGGTCGTGGCAGCCGAAGCAGGCAAAGTCGATCCGATGAAGCAATTCCAGATTGAGCCGCTTATCGGCCAATCCTGGGAAATCGCTGGCTTCAACATCGCATTCACCAATTCCGCTCTCTGGATGGCGATCACCACGGTTCTGCTGTGGGCGTTTGTCTTTGGCGGCATGAAGCGTGAGCTGGTCCCCGGTCGCTGGCAAATGGCGGTCGAGACCTTCACGGGCTTCATCGACGACATGCTGGAGGCCAACATCGGCAAGGAAGGCCGCAAGTACCTTCCCTACATTTTCAGCCTGTTCATGTTCATCCTGTTCGGCAACCTGCTTGGCCTTTTGCCGATCGGTCTTGCATTCCTACACCCGTTCACCTTCACCAGCCATTTTACAGTGACCGGCGTGCTTGCGGTGATCAGCTTCTCGATCGTTCTGATCGTCGGCTTCTGGAAGCATGGCATCAAGTTTTTCACCCTGTTCGTGCCGCACGGTACGCCGCTACCGATGATCCCGATCATTTTCCCGATCGAGCTGATCTCGTTCCTCGTGCGTCCGTTCAGCCTCGCGCTTCGTCTGTTCGTTGCGATGATGGCCGGGCATGTGCTGCTCAAGGTTCTCTCGTCCTTCGTCATGGACGGCATCAATGCGGGCGTCGGCTTCGGCCTGATGGTCAGCCTGCCGAGCTTCCTGCTTATGATCGGCATTTCCGCACTGGAGATCCTTGTCGCAGGCATTCAGGCATACGTATTTGCACTGCTCACGTCGCTGTACATCAACGACGCAGAGCACCTTCACTAAGTTCACCTTTTTCCATTCCAACATTTCGATTTTCTCAAGGAGTTTAAGTACAATGGAAGCAGAAGCAGCCAAGCTCATCGGCGCAGGCCTCGCAGCTATCGGTGCCGGTATGGCAGCCATCGGCGTGGGTAACGTCTTTGGTTCGTTCCTCGAAAGCGCCCTTCGCAACCCGGGTGCAGCAGACGGCCAGCAGGGTCGCCTGTTCATCGGCTTCGCCGCAGCCGAACTTCTCGGCCTGCTGGCGTTCGTCGTCGCGATGATCCTGATCTTCGTCGCCTAATCGACTTTCGGTTCCCGGGCAGGCCAGTGATCTGGCTTGCCCGGTGACCACCTGATTTCATTCGACCTTCAAGGCAAAGCCAACTGACATGCCTCAGATAGCCCAGCTCGCCGAGACCTATTCCAGCCAGGTATTCTGGTTGCTGGTCTTTTTCGGCATCACTTTCTTCCTCATCGGTCGGGGCATGGTCCCCAAGGTGATGGAGACCGTGGGTATGCGCGACCAACAGATCGCTGACGACCTCGCCGCTGCGCAGGCCGCCCGCGACGCCGCTGACGAGCAGGAAGATGCATGGCGCGAGCGTGAGAACGCCAATCGTGCCAAGGCGCAGGGCCTGATTGCAGACGCCAAGGCCAAGGGTGCCGCTTCGTCCGAAGCCAAGCTGGCTGACGCGCAGAAGCGCCTTGATGCAAAGCTCGAAGCCGCCGAAACCGAGATCGAAGCCGCGCGCACCAGCGCGATGGCCGAGGTCGAGGACGTGGCTGCCGAAGCAACGCAGGACATCGTGGCTCGTCTCGCCGGTGCCAAGGTCGACAAGCGGACCGCACGGTCCGCCGTGAAGAAGGCTCTCGCCAATGGCTAACCTCGTTCTCACCATGATCGCTGCCGGCGAAGGTCCGGCGGCATTCGGTCTTCAGGACTACCAGTGGGTCAGCCTTGCGATGGCTGTCCTGATCGGTGTCGTCCTTTGGAAGAAGGTCCCCGGCGCGATCGCCGGCGGGCTCGACAACAAGATCGCCGAGATCAAGCAGCAGCTCGACGAAGCAAAATCGCTTCGCGCCGAGGCCGAGAAGCTACGCGACGAGTACGCCGCCAAGATCGCCGGTGCTGAGAAAGACGCCGAAGCTATGATGGAAGGCGCTCAGCGCGAAGCCGACGCGATCCTCGCCAAAGCCGAAGCCGACAGCGAAGCGATGGTCGCTCGCCGTCAGCGTATGGCCGAAGACAAGATCGCAGCCGCGGAGCGCGAAGCGGTCGATGGTGTCCGCGCCAGCGCTGCCAACGCCGCTGCCGCTGCATCGCGTACGATCATCGCCAGCAAGCACGACGCCGAGGCTGACAAGGCTCTGGCTGACGAGGTCATCGCCTCGCTCTGATGGCTTTGCCGATCCGGGATTTGAGAGGGCGGTCCTTTGGGGGCCGCCCTTTCTAATTCAGGCTCCGGGCTCGAACACGACCTTCCCGACCAACTCACGCCGTGCCATCGCTTCGAACCCTTCCCGCCAGCGAGACAGGGGAAGGGTGCGGTCGATTGCGGGGCTAATCCGGCCAGCCTCCGCAAGCTGCGCAATCGCAGCGTTGATTGCTGCGCCTCGCTCGGGAAAGCGGCGTGCGTATTCGCCGGCGCGCAGGCCGATGATCGAGAATCCCTTAATGAGCGGGATGTTGGTTGCGACTTCGGCGATTCTTCCGCTGGTGAAGCCGACCACGACCAGCTTGCCCCCAAAGGTCACGCAGCGGGTGGATTCGTCGAAGATGTCTCCACCGACCGGATCGAAGACAATGTCGCACAGGCGGCCGTCGGTGAGTTCGGCGACCTGCTCGCGGAAACGTCCCTCGGCGGTGATGACGGCGTCAGGCGAGCATGCCGCTTCGATTGCAGCGCGTTTGCCCGCAACGCCCGTCGCGGCGATCACCTTCGCCCCAAGCGCTTTGGCCAAATCGCAGGCGGCCAGTCCGACGCCGCCGCTTGCACCGTGCACCAGCACGGTTTGTCCGGCCGCCAGCCCGCATAGCTCAACAAGGCCGGTATAGGCTGTCGAATAGGCCGCGCCCATTGCGGCTCCCTGCGCGAAGTCGAAGCCTTCGGGCAAGCGCGACAGTCCGCGCTCAGGAATGCTCGCGATCTCTGCGAAGGCTCCGGTTTTGTTGCCGCCCATTACCCGGTCGCCGCGCGCAAAGCCGCTATCCGTATCCGCTTCGATCACCTCGCCAGCGCATTCGAGACCGCTTGTAAAAGGCAGCTCAGGTTTGAACTGGTACTTCCCCTTGGTCATCAACAGGTCGGGAAAGTTCAATGAGGCGGCGCGCACACGTACCAGAGCTTCGCCCGGCCTTCGCTCCGGCTCCGCCATGTCGGCAAGCGTGACGCCGGACAGGTCGTCCGACAGGCTTTCAACCCTCAGACCCTTCATGGTCATCAGAAATTGTCCTTGGCCGCCCTGAGCGCCGCGAAGGTCTCGTGCGGAGCATTGCCGCCCCAGCGCTCCATCAGCGCAGGATCGTCGGCGCGCAGAAAGGGGTTGGTCTCAAGCTCACGTTTGAGCACGGTCGGAACGGTCCATTCGCCGCGCGCGCGCTTCTCGTCGATCTCGCGGGCGTATTCCTGGAGTGCTTCGTTGTCGGGGTCGGCGTGAAGCGCAAACTTCGCGTTCGCCTGCGTGTATTCGTGCGCGCAATAGAGCACCGTGCCGGTCGAGAGGCGCTTGATACGCTCAAGGCTGCGCCAGAACTGTTCGGGCTCGCCTTCGAACATCCGCCCGCAGCCCAGCGCGAACACGCTGTCGCCGACGAAGGCCATGCCTTCCTCGACCACGTGATAAGCGATGTGGCCGTTGGTATGGCCCGACACGTCGATAACGTCGGCGCGGTGTTCGCCGAGGTTTACGGTGTCGCCGTGTGCGACCACGCGGTCGATCGGCGAGAGCTTCTCAACCTCCTTGGGAGCCAGCACACGCGCACCGGTCTTCTCTACAATCTCGACGTTCCCGCCGGCATGATCGGGATGCCAGTGGGTGTTCCAGATATGCGTGATCGTCCAGCCCTTGGCCTCCGCCTGCTTCAGATACTCCTTCGCATCCGGTGTATCGATCGCGGCAGTTTCGTCGGTCACGCTGTTGTGCAGCAGGAAGCCGTAATTGTCGGACAGGCAGGGGAACTGGTGAACTGTGAGCATGAGACTGTTTGGCTGTCCTATCGCTTCGCGGTTTGAGGACCCCAGTCTACGCCCATCCGCAGATGTAGGAAAGGCCCGCTCTCCGGTTTGGAGAACGGGCCTTTCCGAATGCCTTGAAAGGCGTTTGGCTTAGTCGTCCGACTTCTTGAGCGCTTCGCCCAAGATGTCGCCGAGCGATGCGCCCGAGTCCGACGAACCGAACTGCTGAACCGCTTCCTTCTCTTCGGCGATCTGACGCGCCTTGATCGAGAAGTTCGGCTTCTTCGAACGGTCGAAACCGGTGACCATCGCGTCGACCTTCGAACCGACCTGGAAGCGGTCGGGACGCTGTTCGTCGCGGTCACGGCCAAGGTCGCTGCGCTTGATGAAGCCGGTTGCGCCATCGTCGCCAACCTGAACTTCGAGGCCGCCATCGCGGACTTCGAGAACGGTGACGGTGACGGTCTGGCCCTTGCGGAGCGAACCGGCTGCGGCTGCGCCTGCTTCGGTCGGAGCGCCCTTTTCAAGCTGCTTCATGCCGAGGCTGATGCGTTCCTTGTCGACATCGACGTCCAGAACCACGGCCTTGACCTGCTCGCCCTTGCGGTGGAGCGCCAGAGCGTCTTCGCCCGAAATACCCCATGCGATGTCCGACATGTGGACCATGCCGTCGACGTCGCCGTCGAGACCGATGAACAGGCCAAACTCGGTAGCGTTCTTGACTTCGCCTTCGACTTCGGCGCCGACCGGGTGCTTCTCGGCGAACTCGTCCCACGGGTTGCGCTGAGCCTGCTTGAGGCCGAGGCTGATGCGACGCTTTTCGCTGTCGACTTCGAGGACCATGACTTCGACTTCCTGCGAGGTCGAGACGATCTTGCCCGGATGGACGTTCTTCTTGGTCCAGCTCATTTCGCTGACGTGGACCAGGCCTTCGATGCCCGGCTCGAGTTCGACGAATGCGCCGTATTCGGTGATGTTGGTGACCTGGCCGGTCAGCTTCATGTTGACCGGATACTTGGCAGCAACGCCATCCCAGGGATCGCTTTCAAGCTGCTTCATGCCGAGGCTGATGCGCTGCGTTTCGGCGTTGATGCGCACGATCTGCACGGTCACGGTGTCGCCGATGGCGATCACTTCGCTCGGGTGGTTGACGCGCTTGTAGCTCATGTCGGTGACGTGGAGCAGGCCGTCGATGCCGCCGAGGTCTACGAACGCACCGTAGTCGGTGATGTTCTTGACCACGCCGTCGATCACCTGACCTTCGGCCAGCTTGTCGATCAGCTCGCTGCGCTGTTCTGCGCGGGTTTCTTCAAGCACGGCGCGGCGTGAGACAACGATGTTGCCACGGCGACGGTCCATCTTGAGGATCTGGAAGGGCTGCGGCACTTCCATGAGCGGGGTGACGTCGCGCACGGGGCGGATGTCTACCTGCGAGCCCGGAAGGAAGGCCACGGCGCCGTCGAGGTCGACGGTGAAGCCGCCCTTGACGCGGCCGAAGATGCGGCCTTCGACGCGCTTGCCTTCGCCAAACTCGTTTTCGAGCTTGTCCCAGGCAGCTTCGCGGCGGGCGCGATCGCGCGACAGCATGGCTTCGCCGTCGGCGTTTTCGACGCGGTCCACGTAGACTTCGACTTCATCACCGACCGACAGGCCGTGATCGTCTTCGCCGCGTGCGAATTCCTTAAGGTTGACGCGGCCTTCGCTCTTGAGGCCTACGTCGATGACGGCGTGACCAGCTTCGATCGCGGTCACGGTGCCCTTTACGACGCGGCCTTCAAAGCCACCGTCGTCGGCGCCGCCGAGTTGTTCGTTGAGTAGCGCTTCGAAATCGTCGCGCGTTGGGTTGGGTGCAGTTGCCATAAGGCGTGCGTTTCCTGTTTAACGTTTGCTACCGGCCACCGGTTTTACCGGGGTCTTAAACCGCCTCCCACGCACCATTGCGAGGGCTAGCGGGGCAAGAGGCCGATTGCTCCACGCAGCCGGATGCTGTCGCAGAGGTCCTTTCAATCGCGCCATTATGTTTGGGGATTGCGAGAACGGCCGCGCGCTTAGGCCAAAGCACGCTGGAAAGCAAGCAAATTGCGGAGAGCTCTTACCGTGCTGCGAGCGCCTCTTGCACAGCCTCCAGCACCGTCTCAAACGCCTGCTCGCGGTCGAAGGCGGTGGTGTCGATCACCAGTGCATCAGATGCGGCCTTGAGCGGCGCGTCCTTGCGATTGATGTCGCGGGCGTCGCGGGCGACGATGTCCTTCTCGATCTCGGAGAGGGGGATTTCCTCCTCGTGGTCCATTTTCTTGTCGACCATTTCGAGCCAGCGGCGGCGGGCGCGCTCCTGCACGCTGGCGGTAATGAAGAGCTTCACGTCGGCATCGGGAGCAATGACCGTCCCGATATCGCGTCCATCGAGCACCGCGCCGCCCGGCTGCTCGGCAAAGGCGCGCTGGCGCTTGAACAAAGCCTCGCGCACCGCCGGATGGACCGAGACGCGGCTTGCCAGCCCGCCCGTTTCCTCCGCGCGCAGCACGTCGTCCTGCATCAGCTCATCGGGAAAGTCGCAGGCCGCCAGCGCATCGGCCGGGTCGTCGGGATTGCCGCCATTGATCGCGACCTGCCGCCCGACCGCGCGATAGAGAAGTCCCGTATCGAGATGCGGCACGCCGAAATGCTCGGCAAGCCGGCGGGCAATCGTACCTTTTCCCGATGCGGTAGGGCCATCGACGGCGATGATCATTGAGCGGATTTCCTTTTCTGAAATGCCTTTACCAGCCCGAAGATCGCGATGGCTGCCCAGAACCCTTCGAGCACGAGGCTCGGCCAGTTGGTGTGGACCAGCAGGCTGATCGTCAGCAGGCCCGCTCCGGTCAGGTTGGTGCCGTGCAGGATGAAGGGGTTCGGTTTCTCGACATAGGTGAGATAGGCATAGGCTCCGATGATGCAGGCCGTGCCGACAAAGCCGATCATCGAATAGATATCGAGCGGGGTCGTCATTGTATGTCCTTTGCGGCGGCAGCGGCTTTCTCCGCGTCGACCTTTTCGCGAAATTCCTTTGCGGCGTGCCTTTCGCGCTTGGAGCGTTCGCGGCCTTCATTCGGGGCCCAATCCCAGCGCAGCCAGATGAAATAGCTTAAGACCGGCAGCAACAGCACCGCCAGCCACAGCCTGCCGAGCTGGATCGCCTCGCCGTGAACGAGGTGGTCGTAGATGACCGACCCGAGCACGAAGATGCCGATGCCAAGCGAGTAGAGTGCGATTTTTTCCTTCATTGCGCCGCGCTTTCAAGCACCTGCACGAAGGTGGGAAAGCTGGTCGCGATCGGGTCGGTGTCGTCGATTTCGACCCCGTCGCGGCTTGCGAGACCAGCGACTGCCATGCTCATCGCGATGCGGTGGTCGAGATGGGTTTTGACCCGCGCGTTGGACGTGCCCCGAAGCGGTTCTCCGCCAGTGCCGTAAATGGTGAGGCCGTCTTCATGTTCCTCGACCCGCGCGCCTGCTGCGGTGAGGGCGGCGGCCATGACCGAGATGCGGTCGCTTTCCTTGACGCGCAGTTCTTCTAGGCCGGTGGTTGTGGTGGTCCCTTCCGCCATCGCGGCGGCGACAAACAGAACAGGGAATTCATCGACCATGCTCGGCACGATGGCCGGGTCGACCTCAATGCCTTTGAGCGGAGCATGGCGCACGCGCAGATCGGCCACAGGCTCGCCTCCGACCTCGCGCCGGTTCAGTTCCTCGATATCCGCGCCCATCTGCTTGAGCACGGTGACAATCCCAGCGCGCGTCGGGTTGAGGCCGACATTCTCGACCACAAGGTCGCTTCCCGGTACGATGCTGGCGGCAACCAGAAAGAAGGCAGCAGAGGACGGGTCGCCGGGGACGGTGACGTCCATCGGCTGAAGGTCGGCCTCGCCGTGGATCGCGATGACGCGTTCTCCGTTTTCTTCGCTGACTTCGAGGTTCGCGCCGAACCCTCTGAGCATGCGCTCGGTATGGTCGCGGGTGGCGACCGGTTCGATGATGCGGGTGATGCCCGGCGTGTTAAGCCCTGCGAGAAGCACGGCGCTTTTCACCTGCGCGCTTGCCACGGGCAGGCGATAGGTAATCGGCACGGCGGGAGACGCGCCGCGCAGCATGCATGGCAGGGTGCCTCCTCGCGATGCCTCGAAACTCGCGCCCATCTGGCTCAGCGGTTCGATCACGCGGTTCATCGGACGGCCTGACAGGCTCGCATCCCCGATGAAGGTCGCGGTGAGCCCATGGCTGGCGAGCAGTCCCATCATCAGTCGGGTCGAAGTGCCCGAATTGCCCATGTCGAGCGCGGTGCGCGGCTCGATCAGGCTGCCAAGGCCCGCGCCGTTCACGCGCCAGGTGCCGTCATCCTCGCGCACGATCCGCGCTCCGAGCTGGCGCATCGCGGCGGCGGTGGCGAGCACGTCTTCGCCTTCGAGCAATCCGGTGATCCGGCTTTCACCCACGGCAAGCCCTGCAAACATCAGCGCGCGGTGGCTGATCGACTTGTCGCCGGGCACGCGAAGGCGACCCTTTAGCGGCGCTGATGAGGTGAATGTGTACGATCCCATGGCGCGCAGGTCTTTGACAGCGGCTCTACCATCTGGCAAGGCGCGCCGCACTTTCGGACCGATACCTTGATAAAGAGGCGATCCGGTCCCACACAAGCTTACAAACTACCCGTGCCGCAGTCGCACTCGCGGCAAGACTAAGGACACTATCGAAATGGCGAAGCCTGAATGGGGAACCAAGCGTTCCTGCCCCGACTGCGGAACCCGCTTCTATGACCTGGGCAAGGACGATCCGGTCACCTGCATCGAATGCGGCAACACTTGGGAACCGGAACCCGTGCTGAAGTCGAAGCAGCCGATCCCGATCGACGATCCCAAGAAGAAGGATCAGGAAGCCGACAGCGATCTGAGCGGCGACGATGATGATGAACTGAAGGACATCGAGAACATTGACGACGACGATGATTCGCCCGACAACGACGTTGACCTTGGCGGCGACGATGACCTTGGCGTGGCCAAGGGCAAAGGCGACGACGAAGACGACGATACCTGATTTTGCTCTTGCGTTTCGCGAGGGGCGGTCTTAGAGGAGCGCTCCCTTGCGAATGCAGGGGTGCGGCCTTATCTTCGATAGGGTCACGACATCGATGAATTGGGGCCTTAGCTCAGCTGGGAGAGCGCAACACTGGCAGTGTTGAGGTCAGCGGTTCGATCCCGCTAGGCTCCACCATCGAACCATATTCAGTGAGTTGTCCGTTGTGATGGCTCCGCACGCTGGCCGACGAGGTTTCGTCCGCCGGCGTTTTTCGCGTTTATCGGACTTCGCAGGTCCGAGAGGAGTTTGAAGACGATGTTCGACAATCTGTCCGACCGCCTTGGCGGCGTCTTTGATCGCCTCACGGGTCGCGGTGCGCTGAGCGAACAGGACGTTCGCGACGCGATGCGCGAAGTGCGCGTGGCGCTGCTTGAGGCCGACGTTGCGCTTCCGGTTGCGAAGCGTTTCATCGATTCCGTAACCGAAAAAGCGATTGGCCAGGAAGTTCTCAAGGCGGTCAAGCCGGGGCAGCAGGTCGTCAAGATCGTCCACGACGAGCTCGTGGCGATGCTTTCGGGCGAGGAAGGCGAAGAGGCTACTGAAGGCCTGAACCTCGATGCAAAGCCTCCGGTCGTCATCATGATGGTCGGTCTTCAGGGCTCTGGTAAGACAACCACCACAGCGAAGCTCGGCAAGCTGATCCGCGAACGCTATGGCAAGAAAGCCATGATGGCCTCGCTCGACGTCAACCGTCCGGCAGCGCAGGAACAGCTGGCGGTGCTGGGCGAGCAGACGCAAGTCGCGACCCTGCCGGTTATCGCGGGCCAGCAGCCGGTCGACATCGCGCGGCGCGCGATGGAGTCGGCTCGTCTCCAGAATTTCGACGTGCTGTTGCTCGACACCGCGGGCCGCCTGCATGTCGACGAAGCGCTGATGGCCGAGATGAAAGCCGTCTCGCAGGTATCGGCCCCGACCGAAGTGCTGCTGGTCGTCGACTCCCTGACGGGTCAGGACGCAGTTAACGTCGCGCAGAGCTTTAGCGGCGAAGTCCCGCTCACCGGCGTGGTTCTCACCCGGATGGACGGCGATGCGCGCGGCGGTGCGGCGCTTTCGATGCGCGCAGTCACGGGCAAGCCGATCAAGTTTGCAGGGACGGGCGAAAAGCTCGACGCGATCGAAACCTTCCGCCCCGGCTCGGTGGCCGACCGCATCCTCGGCATGGGCGACGTTGTGAGCCTCGTCGAAAAGGCGGCTGCGACGATCAAGGAAGAAGAGGCCGCAAAGCTCGCCGAGAATTTCGAGAAGGGCAAATTCGACCTCAACGACCTGCGCATGCAGCTCAAGCAGATGCAGAACATGGGCGGTCTTGGAATGCTTGCCGGCATGATGCCGGGCATGAAGAAGGCCAAGCAGGCGATGGCCGCGTCGAATATGGATGACAAGGTGCTCGTTCACATGGATGCGATCATCTCCTCGATGACCAACAAGGAGCGCGAGCGTCCCGAACTGATGAACGCCAAGCGCAAGAAGCGCGTGGCCGCGGGCAGCGGGACCGACGTTCAGACGGTCAACAAACTCCTCAAGATGCACCAGGAAATGAGCCGCGCAATGAAGCAGCTTCGCAAGATGGGCGGGCTCAAGGCGCTGGCTGGCATGTTTGGCGGCGGCGGTGGCCTTCCCGGCGGAATGCCGCCTGGCATGGGCGGCCCCGGCGGCGGGGGCGGCTTGCCTGGCCTCGGCGGCGCTGGCGGCCTTCCACCCGGACTTCCCGGTCTTGGCGGACCGAAGAAAAAGTAAACTCACAAATTAAACGAATTCAGATATTTAAACTCGAAAGGTAATCTACAATGGCAGTTGCAATCCGTCTGTCGCGCGGTGGCGCGAAGAAGCGTCCTTACTACCGCATCGTCGTCTCGGACTCGCGCAGCCCGCGTGACGGCAAGTATCTCGAGCAGATCGGCACCTACAACCCGCTGCTCGCCAAGGATGACGAGAACCGCGTCAAGCTCAACGAAGACCGCGCCAAGTACTGGCTCGGCGTTGGCGCTACGCCGTCCGACCGCGTCATGCGTTTCCTCGATGCCGCCGGCATCATGGAACGTCCGGCCCGCAACAACCCTCAGAAGGCAGAACCGGGCGAAAAGGCCAAGGAACGCGCCGAGGAAAAGGCTGAGAAGCTGAAGGAAGCCGAAGAAGCAGCCAAGGCCGCCGAAGAGGAAGCCAAGGCAGCAGCCGAAGCTCCGGCAGAAGAAGAAGCGCCCGCTGAAGAGGCTCCTGCTGAAGAAGCAACGGCTGAAGAAGCTCCGGCGGAAGAAGCTGCCGAAGACGCTGCTGAAGACAAGGCAGAAGGCTAAGCCTCGCCTTGGCGGACACGTCCGACACGCAAGCTGCGCCCGGTCTGGTGGAATTGGCCGCTATCACCGGCGCGCACGGCGTGGCGGGCGAGGTCCGCTTGAAGCTGTTTGGCGAGGGGCTCGATGCCCTACGCCAGCACAAGAGCTTTAACGAGGGCGCACTGACCCTCAAGAAAGTCCGTTCCGATAACAAGGGCGGCGCCATCGCCCGCTTTGCCGAGGTGCAGGGGCGGGGCGAGGCTGAAAGGTTGCGCGGCACGGTGCTGACCGTTCAGCGCGAGGCTTTGCCCGAGCTCGAAGAGGGCGAGTACTACCACGCCGACCTGATCGGGCTCGCGGTCGAAACCAACGCTGGAAATGTGATCGGCAAGGTTACTGCTGTCCAGAATTTCGGCGCAACCGACATCATTGAAATCGCACTCGACCCGCCGCCTGAAAAGGGCCTGAAAGCGATCATGGTTCCCATGACCAAGGCTGCCGTGATTGAATGGGACGCGGACCGGCTTGTCATTTCGCAGGATTTCGCCGACCAATAGCGCCTATGAGCGCGTCCGATCCCTCTATCGAATACGCGACTTCCACAGAGCTGTGGAAGCGGCTCGACAGCTATGTGATCGGCCCGGAAACCGCCACGCTCTCCTTCCCCGCACGACTGGCGCGCGAAAACCGCTGGGAAGCCGACTTCACCAGCCGAGTGATCTGCGAATATAAGCGTTTCTGCTACCTCGCCGTGACCGCCGGCCAGGAAGTGACCCCGTCGGATGCGGTCGACCAGGCGTGGCACCTGCACCTCACCTACAGCCGTGATTATTGGGGCGAGTATTGCGAGGAGATCCTGCAATGCGACCTCCACCACGGTCCGACCGCTGGCGGAGCGGCGGAAAAGTCGCGGTTCTACGATCAATATGCCGAGACGCTCGAACTCTACGAGGACGCTTTTGGTGAGGCCGCACCGCCCGATATCTGGCCCGCTGCTCAGCGCCGCTTTGGCCGCGATCCCAAGGGCATACGCGTTAACCCCGATGATGTTATGGTGCTGGAAAGACGCGTCGCTATCCTCGGCGCGTTTGGCTGGATCGCGCTGGGTGTGGGTATCGCGGTCGTAGTAGGAGTGATATTCTGATGGAGCTTTTCGCGTCTTACACCGGCGGCGATTTTCTCGTTTTCTACTGTATCATGCTCGTCACCTGCATCTTCGCAGGCTTGTGGATCCCTGCAAACCTGCGCCCTGAAGGGAGGCGCGGCGAGGTCGAGGATCTCGAGGAAGTCGCAGTCCTAACCGGCGGAGCCGACCGGCTGAGTGTAGCGGTGCTTTCCTCGCTCTTTGCCAAGGGTGCTCTCGACGTGGATGAGAAGAAAAGACTCGCGGTCCGGCAGACCGGGGTGGCGGAGAATGACAGCGAGCGCGCGATCCTCGCCAAGGTTGGCGGCTTTCGCCCAGCCGAAGCGGGCCGCTCGATCAAAGTGCAGGCGGCGGCGGTGGAGACGCGGCTGATCCGGCGCGGCCTTATGATGGACGAGGGCGATAGGTGGAAGCTGCGCGCACTGTCGGCTGCGCCCTATGCTGCGCTGCTCGCCATCGGGCTTTACCGCCAACAAGCAGGGGCTGCGATCGGGGAGCCGACCGGGTTCCTCGTGGCTCTCATCATCATCACCCTGGTCCTCGGCCTTTTCCGCTTCGCGATGGGCAATCCGCGAACGATGGCCGGGAACGAAGTTGTCCGCTCGCTTGAGCAGAATGGCAGCCGTTTGCGGCGCGCACCGCAGGCGAACGAAGCGGGCTATGCCGTTGCAATCTTCGGTACAGGCGTATTGGTTGGCACGCCGTGGGAGCCAGTCCATGCCGCGCGCCAGTCCGGTACAGGCGGCGATGGCGGCGGATCGAGCGATAGCGGCGATGGTGGAGGCGGCTGCGGCGGAGGATGCGGCGGTTGCGGGGGCTAGCCCGCGTGAGTAGGGCGCGTGGCATGACCAAACTCAACGTAGCGATCTGCCAGGCGGCACCGATACCGCTCGACTTTGATGGCGGTATCGAGAAAGCAACGCGCCTTGCCAAGGAAGCCATCGATGCGGGCGCGCAGATGGTGGCTTTCGGAGAGACCTTCCTGGGTGGCTATCCGCTGTGGCTCGACGAGGCTCCGGGCGCGGCTTTATGGGACCATCCGGGGACCAAGGCGTGTCACCAGATCATGCTCGACAATGCTATTGTGCCGGGTGACGAGCGGCTGCTGCCGTTGCAAGAACTGTGCGATACGAGCGGCGCGGTTATCAGCCTCGGCGCGCATGAGCGGCTGCGGCAGAGCCTTTACAACAACCAACTGCTCTTCCGCCCAGGCGAAGCTCCGCTCGACCACCGCAAGCTGGTGCCGACCCATGGTGAGCGGCTGATCTGGATGCGCGGCGATGGCTCGACGCTGGGCGTGCATCAGGCCGAATGGGGCCGGGCGGGCAACCTTATCTGCTGGGAGCACTGGATGCCGCTAGCCCGCGCGGCGATGCACAATCTGGGCGAAAGCGTGCATGTGGCGGCCTGGCCGACGGTGCGTGAGGAATATGCGATTGCCTCGCGGCACTACGCGATGGAGGGGCGCTGCTTCGTGCTGGCGGCTGGGCTGGTGCAACGGCGTGGCGACCTGTTCGAGGGGCTGGAGCGGGTCGGCGGGGATGCCGACGTGAAAGCGCTGTTCGAAGCTATCGAAGGCGACATGCTCAACCGCGGCGGTTCGATGATCATCGCGCCCGATGCCCGGGTGCTAGCGCAAGCCGGCGAAGGCGAGGAGGTTCTCCACGCCGAACTGGACCTGAGCGAGATCGGACAGGGCCTCGCGAGCCTCGACATCGACGGGCACTACTCGCGGCCAGATGTGTTTGAACTGAATGTCGATACTCGGGCGAAGGACGGGGTGAATTGGTCGGATGATCGTTGAACTTATCATCTTGGCGATCGGACATATCGTACTGACCGGGGCGATATCGCTAGTGTTGCGACGCTCGGTGCATTCGCTTCACTATATCTTGATCGCGCTCATATCTTCGCTGGCAGTTACCGCCACGTTGCTAATCGCGTTCCTCGCTCTCTCGGATCGCCACGGGCAACCAGTGGTCGATCTCCTCTCGGAAAGTCTCAGTAATCAGACGTCCAGTTCCGCGATACTAGGGGCCTTCCTTGTAGGTTCAGCTGGGAGTGCACTAATCCTACGAGCATACGAACGGATGCGGCGGTCGCGAAACCTCGCATGACCTTCGCTGCCACCATCCTCACGCTCTACCCGGAGATGTTTCCCGGACCGCTGGGCACGTCGCTTGCGGGAAAGGCGCTTGAGCGCGGAAACTGGGCTTGCGCGACCGTTAACCCGCGCGACTTCGCCACTGACAAGCACCGCACCGTCGACGATACGCCCGCAGGCGGCGGGGCGGGAATGGTCCTCAAGGCGGACATCCTCGGCGCAGCGGTCGACAGCGTCGCGGATGAGCGTCCGATTCTTGCGATGACACCGCGCGGCAAGCCTATCACCCAGGCCCGCATTCGCGAGATCGCGGACGGTCCCGGCGTCACCATCATCTGTGGCCGGTTCGAGGGGTTCGATGAGCGACTGTTCGAAGCGCGCCCGCAGATCGAGGAAGTCAGCCTCGCCGACATCGTCCTTTCGGGCGGAGAAACGGCGGCGATTGCCATACTTGACGCTTGCATTCGGCTGCTTCCCGGAGTAATGGGCGCGGCTTCTAGCGGGACCGAGGAGTCGTTTGAGGACGGCCTTCTTGAATACCCGCAATATACCCGACCTTACGAATGGGAAGGGCGCACGATCCCCGAAGTGCTGCGATCGGGGGATCATGCGAAGATCGCTGCTTGGCGAAAGTCAAAAAGCGAAGAGATTACACGGTTACGCAGACCGGACCTTTGGGAACGTCATGAGGGCGTTCGGGACCAGTCTGCCTCTGGCGCGCGGCGAAAGAACAAGGATACGGACCAGTGAACCTGATCCAGCAAATCGAAGCCGAAGAAATCGGCAAGGTCGAACGTGAAATTCCCGACTTCCGCGCAGGCGACACCGTTCGCGTGGGCGTCAAGGTGAAGGAAGGCAACCGCGAGCGTGTGCAGAACTTCGAAGGCGTTGTGATTGCGCGTTCGAACCGCGGCATGGGCTCCAACTTCACCGTCCGCAAGATCAGCTTCGGCGAAGGCGTGGAGCGTGTGTTCCCGCTGTACTCGCCGATCGTCGATTCGATCACCGTCGTTCGTCGCGGTGTCGTGCGTCGTGCGAAGCTGTACTACCTGCGTGGCCGCACCGGTAAGCGTGCGCGTATCGCCGAGCGTCGCGAGAACGTCGCTAAGGCATAAGCCTCGCTGGCATAGCGAAATTCGTAAAGGGCGGTCCTTGCAAGGGCCGCCCTTTTTCGTTGCGGGGTTGCAAAGATTGTCCGCGATTGCGAGAGCCTGACCCGAATGACAACGAAGGGGCTTTCCTTGAGATGCGAACTGCTTTGCTTGCTGCCGCCGCCGCAATCCTTTTGCCGACCACTGCTTTCGCGGACGCGCACATGACCGAGAGCTCTCCTGAACTCACATTCGAACGCGTCTTTGCCTCCCCATCGCTTAACGGACCGACCCCGCGCGCGGTCAAGTTCTCGCCCGATGGCAAGTACCTGACCCTGCTGCGCAACCGCGAGGAGGATTCCTCGCGCTACGACCTGTGGGGATATGACTTCGCCACGCGCGAATGGCGCATGCTGGTCGACAGCGAGGCGATCGGTTCGGGCCGTGAGCTATCCGAAGATGAAAAGATGCAGCGAGAGCGTGCGCGCGTCGGCAGCCTCAAGGGTATCATCTCCTACCAATGGGCAAGCGATGGCTCGGGCGTTCTCGTGCCCATCGACGGCGACCTTTATTTCGCCAAGCTCGACGGGACGGTTCAGCGCTTGACCGATACTGAGGAAAGCGAACTCAACCCCAAGCTTTCGAACAAGGCGGGCTACGTTTCCTTCGTGCGCGATCGCCAGCTGTGGGTCGGGGAAGTGGGAAGCGAAGCGGCTCCGATCACGCCCAAGGAAGAAGACACGATCCGCTGGGGCGAAGCCGAATTCGTCGCGCAGGAAGAGATGAGCCGTCTCACAGGGTATTGGTGGGGACCGAACGACCAGCGCATCGCCGTTCAGCGCACCGATGAAAGCCCGGTCGGTATCGTCACTCGCGCAGCTATCGGTGCAACCGGCACGCAGGTCTTCGACCAACGCTATCCGGTGGCTGGCTCGGACAACGCGATTGTCGAACTTTATGTGATGGACCCCGATGGCGGGAACCGTGTGAAGGTGGACCTTGGCGATAACACCGACATCTACATCGCCCGTGTGAACTGGGGGCCGGACGACTACCTCTACGTCCAGCGCCAGAACCGCGAACAGACCGTGCTCGACATGCTCAAGGTCGATCCTTCGACGGGCGAGAGCGAGGTCTGGTTCACCGAAACCGCCGCGCGCGACGACTATTGGATCAACCTGTCGGATAATTACCGCTTCCTTAAAGATGGCAGCCTCTTGTGGTGGTCGGAGCGGGATGGCTTCGGCAATTTCTACCGCTTCGACGGAGAGAACTGGACGCAGCTTACGAGCCGCAAGGAGCCTGTCACCGCGCTGGTCGGAGTGGATCAGGACGGGGACAAGCTGTATTATCGTGCAGTGACCGACGTTCTGACCGAGCAGGTCTACGTCTCCAGCCTGTCCGCCGAAAGCGAACCGACGCTGCTCACCGATCCCGACTACACGAACTCGGCCAGCATGGACCCAACGGGCAAGGGCCTGCTCATCAGCCGTTCGGCGACCGATCAGCCGACCCAAAGCTACATCGCGGATACGAGAGGCGAACGGCTTGTCTGGGTCGAGGAAAACGCGCTCGACGCGGATCATCCCTACACGCCGTTTCTGCTGAGCCACACGCCGCCCGAATACGGCACGATCCCCGCCGAGGACGGCACGCCGCTGCATTACATGATGCTCAAGCCTGAGATGGAGCCGGGCAAGCAGTATCCAGTGTTCTACTATCACTATTCCGGGCCGGGTCCGCAGGTCGTGGACAAGGGCTGGGGCGGCGCTCTGGCGCAGGCGGTCGTCGACAAGGGCTATATCTGGTTCGCGCTCGACAATCGCGGCTCAGCCAATCGCGGCGTCGATTTCGAGCAACCGCTCTACCGCGCCATGGGCGGGGTCGAAGTGCGCGATCAGAAGACCGGTGCCGAGTTTCTCAAGACGCTCGATTACGTCGATGCAGAGAAGATCGCGATCTACGGCTGGTCCTATGGTGGCTACATGACGCTGAAGCAGTTGCAGGCTGATCCGGGGCTTTATGCAGCCGGTATCTCAGGCGCGCCCGTGACCCGCTGGGGCCTGTACGATACGCACTATACCGAACGCTTCATGGGCGACCCTCGCGAGGTGCCGGAAGCCTATGAAGCCGCGAGCGCCATTCCCAACGCGACCAAGATCAGCGATCCGCTGCTGCTGATCCACGGCATGGCGGACGATAACGTGGTGTTCGAGAACTCCTCAGAGCTCATCAGCGTGCTTCAGGAAAACAATGTCCCGTTTGAGATGATGCTTTATCCCGGCTACACGCACCGCGTCGGCGGCGAACAGGTCAGCCCGCATCTGTGGAACACGATGTTCCGCTTTCTCGAAAGCCACGGAGTGACGCCGCCGGAGTAATTCAGGCGAGCCACTCCAGCGCCTTGGCGGCGACTTCGTCAGGCGCTTCGACCTGAGGGTAGTGGCCGACAGTCTCGATCAGGTGGTGCCTCGCGTCCGGCACCACTTCGCGCCATTTGTCATAGGCGTGCTTGCCCGAAACCGGGTCGAGCGCGCCGTTGATGAGGCCGATCTTGCCTTGCGCTGCGACCAGAGCCGCTTCCCACCGCTCCTTATGCTCGACCCGGTCGGCGATGTAGTGGAGCAGCTTGTGCGTGATCCGGTTGCCGCCCTTGTAGCTGATGAACTCCCAGAACTCGTCGAGTTCCTGCTCGCTAGGCTGGGTGTCGGGGCCGAACACTTCGGAAAAGCTCTTGCCGAACCCCTTTCGGCTCATCAGCAGCCCCAGCAGGAACCCGAAAGGCGAATCGCCGAGTTTCTGCATCGGGCGAGGGCGGTGCTGGTCGGGGAAGATGCCGCCATTGAGGAACACCATTTTGCCAAGGCCCTTCGCGCCTGAGCCATCCTGCTGCCGCGCCAGCAATTCCTGTCCGACCGATACGCCGTAATCGTGCACCAGCGCATCGAAGTCGCCCACGCCAAGCTCGCTCAGAAGCGCTTCCTGAAGATCGGTCTGGCGATGGATCGAATAGCCTGAGCGCGGCTTGTCCGACAGGCCGAACCCCAGCATGTCGGAAGCGATCAGATGGTGTTTCTCCGCCAGCATTTCCCACACGGGAACCCAGTCCCACGCGCAGGTCGGAAACCCATGCACAAGCAACACCGGCCTCGCTTCGGGATCGCCGCCTGCCCAATAGGCGATCTTGTGCCCATCAAAGTGGAATTGCTTGGCCCGATTGTGCCAGTCTCGCGTAGTCAGCGTCACGTCTTTCCCCTTGCCAAGGGGGCATAGTGTCGCCACCTCACGGCGCAAGAAACTTAATCGGAGAATGTGAATTGGGTTACCGGGTGGCTATCGTCGGCGCGACGGGCAATGTCGGACGCGAAATGATGCAGGTGCTGGCCGAGCGCGAATTCCCGATTGAGGAAATCGCGGCGGTCGCCAGCGGGCGCAGCCAGGGATCAGAGGTTGAATTCGGCGACACCGGCAAGATGCTCAAATGCAAGAATATCGAGCATTTCGACTGGTCGGGCTGGGACATCGCGCTGTTCGCCGCCGGAAGCGGACCTGCCAAGGAGTACGCGCCCAAAGCGGCGGCTGCGGGCTGCGTAGTGATCGACAATTCCTCACTCTATCGGATGGAACCAGACGTGCCTCTGATCGTGCCGGAGGTGAACCCCGATGCGATCGACGATTATTCCAAGCGAAACATCATCGCGAACCCCAACTGCTCGACTGCGCAACTGGTTGTGGCGCTCGCTCCGTTGCACAAGGCGGCGACGATCAAGCGCGTCGTTGTCTCCACCTACCAGTCGGTTTCCGGCGCGGGCAAGGCGGGGATGGACGAGCTCTTCGAACAATCACGCGCGATTTTCGTGGGCGATCCGGTCCAGCCGTCCAAGTTCACCAAGCAGATCGCCTTCAACGTGATCCCGCATATCGACGTCTTCCTCGACGATGGTTCGACTAAGGAAGAGTGGAAGATGATGGTCGAGACCAAGAAGATCCTCGACCCCAAGATCAAACTGAACGCGACCTGCGTGCGCGTGCCGGTCTTCGTCGGCCACTCCGAGGCGGTGAACATCGAGTTCGAGAACGAGCTTTCGGCAGAGCAGGCACAGGATATCCTGCGCGAGGCTCCCGGCATCATGCTGGTCGATAAGCGCGAGGACGAAGGCTACGTGACCCCGGTCGAAAGCGCCGGCGACAGCGCGACCTATATCAGCCGCGTGCGTGAGGACCCGACGGTCGAGAATGGCATCACCTTGTGGTGTGTGTCCGACAATCTGCGTAAGGGCGCGGCATTGAACGCGGTGCAGATCGCAGAACTGCTCGGTCGACGTCATCTGAAGAAAGGCTGAAGCGATGCGGGCACTGGTGATCGCAGCCTCTTGCCTGGCACTAGCTGCCTGTGGCGGGTCGGATGTACCGTCGCCAGCCGAACGGCTTGAACAACGCGAGGGCGGGGCGGTCGCCGAGATCATCGATCCGGGCCAGGTCACTCTTAAGTCCGAAGGCCTCGTTGCTGGCCCTGACGCGTTCTTCTTTGCTGCCGGACAAAGCGAAGTCGAAGCCGCACTCACACGCGCAATCGGCGAGCCGGGTGAGATCATGGACATGCCCGAATGCGGCGCGGGGCCAATGGAGAGCTCTACCTATCCGGGCGGGCTGACAGTCAATTACCAGGACGGAATCCTTGTCGGCTGGCTGGTCAACGAGCCGTCGGACTCAATCGGAGTAGAAGGCCTGCCCGTCGGCACCCCGCGCTCTGATCTGGAAGCCATGCCTGGCTTTGCCCTGATCGAAGGCAGTACGCTGGGCGAGGAATTCATGCTTGGCGACAGGTTTGCGGGCTTCATCGAGGATGATGCGGTTTCCATGCTTTATTCAGGGACGCAGTGTTTTTTCCGCTGAAGCGCGCTAGGCTCGCGTCATGACATTATCAGCCGATCTGTTCTTCAGCTTCCGCTCGCCTTATTCCTACCTCGCCGTGGGCCGGTACCGCGATATGGCGCGCGAATACGATCTGGACATCACGCTTCGCACCGTATGGCCCATTGCGATCCGCGATCCTGATATTCTGTTCACCGGCAACCCTGCGGCGCCGCGTTACATCGTGATGGATTGCATGCGCGCAGGGCAGTTTCTGGGCATTCCGATCAGCTGGCCCAGGCCCGATCCGGTGGTGCAGAATTTGATGACCCGCGAGATTGCTGAGGAACAACCTTACATTCACCGTCTCTGCCGCCTTGGACAGGCGGCTACACGACGCGGCAAGGGATTGGAGTTTGCCGCCGAAGTCGCTCCGATCATATGGGACGGCAGCGTCGATGGCTGGAATGAAGGCGATCACCTCGCGCGCGCATCTGAACGCGCTGGCCTCGACCTTGCCGAGATCGACGCGGAGGCCGAGAGCGACGCTGAAGCGCTCGACGCCGAGATCGCCGACAATCAGAAAGCGCTGGAAGCCGCAGGTCATTGGGGCGTGCCCACGCTTGTCTTCGACGGGGAGCCGTTCTTCGGCCAGGACCGGGTCGAGATGGCGAAGTGGCGCATGGAGCAGAAGGGTCTGACGAAGCGGTGATAATTCATCCGGACGCGACAGATCAGGAAGTGCGCGCGCATATCGATGCGGAATATGTAAGAGGAAAACATAAATCGGGCTGGTCTTACATCTACAGCAATCAGTCCAGTCGTCGAAATCCGAGATTGGTGACAATTGGCCTCAACCCCGGTGGCGGTCGGGGCGACTACGATTGGAGTGCGGATAAACGGCTGATTTTCGAAGACGACGATAAGCACGCAAACGCCTATTTCGATCAGAGGTGGGGCGAAAACGATCAACCCACTCCTCTGCAAACTCAAATTCGAGCCATGAAGTCTAGGCACTTTGATGATATTCCAACTGACCAGATACTCAGTTTCCAGTTAATCCCCTTCCGAAGCCCGAGCTGGCACGAGCTTGCTGACGATCAGCGCAATAGGGCTGTCGATGTCGGATTTGGCCTACTCGGCTGGACGCTTGCCAATCTGAAGACGTCAACAACTGTTGTGGCGTTCGGGCTATCGCAGTTTGAACAAAGACTTGTCGGTTGGTTTCGTGGGACCGAACCGCGAACATTTGGCGTAGGGTGGGGGCGTGTTTCGGCAACGGTTTGGTCAACACCATACGCAGCCAAGCTCATTTTTCTGCCGCATCTGAGCCGATATCGAATATTTGGTCGTCCAGAATTCACTGAAGAGAGCATGATCTTTGGCTGAGAACAGTTTCATATCCTTCGACGGCACGCGCCTCGCGGTCCACCGCGCGGGTGAAGGACGCCCCGTGGTGCTCTTGCATGGCCTGTTCTCGAGCGCTTTCATGAACTGGACCAAGTGGGGCCATCACACGCGGCTTGCCGATGCCGGGTTTGAGGCGATCATGCTCGATTTCCGCGTTCACGGCGACAGCGACGCGCCGCATGATCCCGCCTCTTATCCTAAGGGCGTGCTGGTGCGCGATGCGGCGGCGCTCGTGGAGCATCTGGCGCTGGAGCCGGGCGAGTTCGACCTTGTCGGCTTTTCGCTTGGCGCGAGGACCGCGATCCATGCGGTTGCGCACGGGATTCTGGAGCCGCGCAAGCTGGCGATCTGCGGTATGGGCGTGGCCGGTCTGGCCGAATGGGAGCGGCGTGCGGCGCACTTCAAGAGGGTGATCGACGAGTTTGACACGATCAAGCCGGGTGATCCGGCCTATGTGGCGCGCACTTTCCTCAAGTCGCAGGGGGTCGACCGGGTTGCGGCGCGGCTCTTGCTCGATGCAATGGAGGATTTCGACCTCGCGCGTCTGGCGAGCATCACCATGCCGACAGGGGTAATCTGCGGCGACGAGGACAACGACAATGGCTCTGCCGAAGAGCTGACCGCGCTGCTTCCCAACGCGACTTATTATGAGGTGCCCGGCAGCCACCTCAATTCCGTCACCAAGCCCGAGCTTGGCGAGGCTCTGGTGGAGTTTCTGACCGCATGACCGTTTCCAAGCGCGCCTTCCTGCTCTGGTGGATCGGCGGCCTCGTCGCGTTCGGCATCGTCATCTGGCTGGGAAGCGGGATTACCGGGGGCGAAGTCACCCTCGGCATCCTCGACCACCAGGCTGCTGGCACGGCGGCGCGGGTGGACGAGATACAGCAGCAATGGCTTGCTGGCGGCGTCTTGGATCTTGCAAGGATCGCGATGGCAGGCGATCTCGTTTTCATCGGCATCTACGGCATCGGCTGCGTGCTTGCCGGGTTCTATTACCGCTCGCGCCCGCAGATCGTTCTCAAGGTCTTCGGTCTCACGGCCCTCGTCGCGGGCGTGCTGTTTCTCGCCACCGATTATGGCGAGACCATCGCGCAGTTCATCCAGCTGATGGAATTGCAAGGCGATGATGATCTGGCCGGATTCGCCGCCACGTTGCGCCCGGTAAAGGTGTTCGCCTTTATAGCAGCGACATTGGCCGTAATCGGCGCGCTTTTGGCGGAACGCCTTTCGTCGAGAGCATCTTGATAATCGCCTCAAAGCCGCGCAATCACGCTGGCCTGAGGACATTGACTGGAAAAGACTAGAGAAGAGGGTCACTCCACCATGAAATTCACCAAACTTTCGCTCAAGGCATCGGCGGCTGCGCTGGCCGTGTCGCTCGCCGCCACCTCGGTGCCTGCATTGGCAGAGGCGCATCAGGACAGCGCCGAAATGCAGGATGCCGGTACGCAATTCCCGCTTACGCCTGAAGGCGCGGCGCAGTTCGTCGCCAGTGTCGAGGACGAGATGCGTGCCTTCTCCGAGCCGTATGCGCGCGTGTCTTGGCTCAATGCGACCTACATCAACACCGATTCCAACGCGCTCGCCTCGCAATATGGCGCGCAGCTCACCACGATGAGCGTCGGCTTTGCCAACGAAGCGGCCAAGTATGCCGCCGTCGAAGGGCTGGACCCCGAGGTTGAGCGCAAGCTTGGTATGCTGCGCTATTCGATCGGTCTGCCAGCTCCGGCACGCGACGGCGCGGCTGAGGAACTGTCCGACATCGCCACCCGTCTTCGTGCAGCCTACGGGGCGGGGCGAGGCACTCTGAATGGCGAGGAAATCGGCGGCTCGGATATCGAGGCCGAAATGGGCAATCTTGATCGCACGCCCGAGGAACTCGCCGAAATGTGGGCGAGCTGGCACGACAACGTCGGCGCCCCGATGCGCGAGGATTACGCGCAATATGTGAGCCTCGCCAACGAAGGTGCTGCCGAGCTTGGTTTCGACGATCTCGGCACGATGTGGCGCTCTGGCTACGACATGAGCCCGGAAGAATTCGCCGCCGACACCGAGCGTATGTGGCAGGAAGTGAAGCCGCTCTACGTCGCACTTCACACCTATGTCCGCCGCAAATTGAACGAGCATTACGGTGACGAGGTCCAGCCCGCGACCGGCCCGATCCGCGCTGACCTGCTCGGCAATATGTGGGCGCAGGAATGGGGCAACATCTACCCGCTCGTCGCACCCGAGGGCGCTGGCGATATCGGCTATGATCTCACCGACCTGATCGTCGAAAAGGACCTCGACGCGGTTGAGATGACCCGCGTGGGTGAGCAGTTCTTCTCCTCATTGGGTTTTGAGCCGCTGCCCCAGACATTCTGGGAGCGCAGCCAGTTCACCAAGCCCGCTGACCGCGAAGTCGTGTGCCATGCTTCTGCGTGGAACCTCGACAATGTCGACGATCTGCGGATCAAGATGTGCATCAAGCAGAATGCGGACGATTTCATTACGATCCACCACGAGCTTGGCCACAACTACTATCAGCGCGCCTACAATCAGCAGGACTTCATGCACCTCGGCGGTGCCAATGACGGATTCCACGAGGCGATCGGAGATATGATCGCGCTGTCGATCACGCCCGAATATCTGGTCCAGATCGGCATGCTTGAACCCGAACAGGTGCCGAGCGCTGACAAGGATATTGGCCTTCTCCTGCGTCAGGCGATGGACAAGGTGGCGTTCCTGCCATTCGGCCTTCTGATCGACCGCTATCGCTGGAGCCTGTTTGACGGCAGTGTCGCGCCTGAGGATTACAACAAGGCCTGGAACGATATCCGCCTCGAATATCAGGGCATCACCCCGCCGGTCGAGCGCCCAGCCGATGGCTTCGATCCGGGTGCGAAGTACCACGTGCCGGGCAATGTCAGCTACACGCGCTACTTCCTTGCGCGCCTCCTTCAGTTCCAGTTCTTCAAGGCCGCCTGCGATCAGGCCGGTTGGGAAGGGCCGCTTCACCGCTGCTCCTTCTACGGCAATGAGGAAGTGGGCAAAAACCTCAACGCCATGCTCGAACTCGGCGCTAGCGAGCCGTGGCCTGAAGCGCTCGAAGCCTTCACCGGCGAGCGTCAGATGAACGGCACCGCGATGGTCGAGTATTTCGCGCCGCTGATGGCGTGGCTCGAAGAGCAGAACGAGGGCCAGGAAGAAGGCTGGTGAAATACGCAGCCGCCTTTGCCGCAATAGCGCCGCTTTTGGCCTCCTGTGCTTCGGCGCAGGAGCCGGAGGCGAGCGCGCCGGTCGCATCCGATGTGACCGGCACGCTGTTCGTTGCGCAAAAGCGCGGCAACACGATCACCAAGGTCGATCTTACGAGCGGTGAAGAGGTTCTGCGCCGGGACAGCTGCACCAACCCGCACGAACTGGCGACCTCTCCCAATGGCCGGCATGTCGCACTCGCTTGCTATGGCGGGACGACGATCGACATTTTCAATACCGACACGCTTGAGCGCACGCACAGCGTCGAGCTTGGCGAGAACGCCCGCCCGCACGGCATCGTGTGGCATGAAAACGGGCACATCTACTCGACCGCCGAGGGGCGTCAGTCGATCTTCTGGATCCGCAGTCCACTGAGCCAGATGCCCGACGTGTTCGAGTACGCGACCGGCAAGCGCGGCAGCCACATGCTGGTCGTCGCTCCCGATGCGCGCACCGCATGGACCACTGATCTTGGATCGCGAACAGTAACGCGCGTGGACCTGCTTACTCGCCGAGCACCGCTTTCGGTTACGGTAGGAGAGGAACCCGAAGGCATCGCGCTGACGCCCAACGGCGAGACGCTGTGGGTATCGGCGCGCGGCTCCAATCAGGCTTTCGCTCTCGATTCTGAGAGCATGGAAGTTCGCAGCACGGTTGAGACCGGTGCGTTTCCGCTACGCCTCGCCATCCGCCCACAGGGCGATGTCGCGGTCACCTCCGATCTGATGGACAGCGGTTTGTCGGTGATCGATCTCGAGATGGCCGAGGTTACCCGGCAGATATCCGTCGACGAGGCTTCGAATGCACAGCAGCGCTTTCAGGTGACTATCCTGTGGTCCGACGATGGGACACGTATCTACGTCGCCGAAACCGCCAGCAACACGGTGGCCGAGGTCGACTACGCGACCGGCGAAGTCCTAAGGCGACTGCCAGGCGGTGAGGGCGGGGACGGACTCGCTATCCTGCCGTGAGCCAGAAGAAGCCGCGCAAACTGCTGCCCGCGGTTGGGTGGCGGGAATTGGTCGATTTGCCCGATATCGGCCTTACCGCCATCCCGGCGAAAATCGACACAGGCGCGCGTACGTCATCGCTCCATGCCCGTGTGCTCGAGCAGTTCGAGCGCGACGGTAAATCCTTCGTGCGCTTTGCCGTAGACTGGGACAATATCGCTCACGAGGGCGTGGCGGTTCAGGTTGACAGGAGGGGCATAACAAGTTCGAATGGAGAGACGCAGTACAGGTTCGTAATCAAGACCCCGTTGCGCATCGGGGATGTCGAATTTCGCGCTGAATTCAGTCTTGCTGACCGTTCGGACATGAAGTTTCCGATGTTGATCGGGCGGACGGCTCTGCGACGACGCTTCGTAGTCGATAGCGGACATTCGTGGCTGCAATCGCCCATACGCCCTGATAACTAGACACGCCCACGCCTTTCCAAGGAACACCCCCTTTATGAAAATCGCCATGCTGGCTCGCAATCCGAATCTCTATTCACACAAACGTCTGAAAGAGGCAGCAGAGCAACGGGGTCATGAACTCGATATTCTAAACACCACGCGCTGCACCGTGAACATCGCCAGTCATCGGCCCACGCTGACCTATAATGGTGAGACGCTGGCAGGCTATGACGCAGTGATCCCGCGTATCGGGGCATCGATCACCAATTATGGCCTTGCGGTGTTGCGACAATTCGAGATGGCTGGGGTGTGGCCGCTCAACGAAAGCGTTGCGATCGGACGCAGCCGCGACAAACTGCGCTCCATGCAGATCCTCGCCAAGTATGGTCTTGGTCTGCCTCTCACCGCCTACGCCAACGACCCTAAGCAGGCTGAAGAGATCATCAAGGCGGTCAATGGGCCGCCGGTGGTTATTAAGCTGCTCGAAGGTACGCAAGGCATCGGTGTCGTGCTTGCAGAAACCATGTCGAGCGCAAAGTCGGTGATCGAGGCTTTTCGCGGGGCGAACGTCAACATCCTCGTGCAGGAATTCATCAAGGAAGCGGGCGGCACCGACATTCGCGCGCTGGTTGTCGGCGGCAAGGTCGTCGCCGCAATGAAGCGCACCGGCGCGGCAGACGATTTCCGCTCCAACCTTCACCGCGGGGGAAGTGCTGAGGTTATCAAAATCACGCCTGAAGAACGTTCGACCGCCGTTCGGGCAGCAAAGCACATGGGTCTGAATGTCTGCGGCGTCGACATGCTGCGTTCGAACCACGGACCAGTGATCATGGAGGTTAATTCCTCGCCCGGTCTCGAGGGCATCGAAACCGCAACTGGAAAGGACGTTGCGGGCCAGATCATCGACTTCATGAAGGCGAACGCGAAGGTCGGCGCGACCAAGACCAAGGGGCGTGGCTGATCCGGAACAGCCTGCAAAGAAGTATGAGCAGGCCCTTTGCGGCGTCGTGCAAACTGGCTATCCCTTCGCGCATGCTTATTCGCTCGATCATTTCGACTTCGCTTGCAGCCCTTGCCTTGGCTGTAACCTCAACGCCAGCCGCAGCGCAGCAGGCTCCCGCCCAGACACAGGCGCAATCAGCGCGACCCGACTGGGTCGGCCGTTTTGACGATCAGCTGATGCGGATGCTGATGCAGGATTTGCGCGCGACCTGGACCGTGGAGCAGTCTGCTGAAGGCCTGACCACCTACCGCGCGAGCGCCGAGGGCGGGATCAACTTTGTCGCCGTGCCGCGTTCGTGTGAGGACCAAAATGGCTGCGTCGGACTGGTTGTCATCGCCTTGTTCAACGACGTCAATGTCAACAACGCTGCTCGACTTGATGCGTTCATCAATTCATTCAACGACCGCCAGCCGACGGCAAAGGTCATGCGCGATCCGCAGGGAATGGTTGCTCTCCAGGCCTACATCAACGCGGCCAACGGCATCACCTATCGCAATCTGCTCGCGCAGATGGTCGTGTTTGGGCAGAACATCACCACTCTGAGCCGCGAGCTGATCGAACTCGAACAAACTCAATAGGCGTTTTTCAAAAAGCACCCGTTGGCACTCAAACCCAAGATTTCAGGCGGCTTTCAGGCTGGAAATGAAACCGTTTGTCGATTCTTCGAGATCGCGAATGGTTGTGACCAGCGCCTGCGCCGCGTCTTCGAGTTCTTCTGACAGTTTGTGTCCGGCATCAGTCCTTTTGGCGAGCGCATTGTTTCGCTCGAAAAGGGCATCCGCCTCCTGAGCTGCGTCCCGAGCGAAGCGTGAAATTGTGTCTGCAGCCTGCCGCTGGCTGTCGACATCGACGCGGATCAATTCGGCAGCCTGTGCAAGCTCTGCCACCGCGTCGCTGATCGCCCTGAAGCCACTTTCGGCCTCCTCAGTCCCTTCTCCCACCCCTTTCAGGAAGGTTTCGATGTCGCCAGCAGCAAGAGTTGCCTGCCTTGCGAGTGCTTTAATCTCCTGTGCCACCACCGAGAAGCCGCGCCCGTTTTGTGATGCCGAGGCCGCTTCGATCGAGGCGTTCAGCGAAAGAAGATCGGTGCGATCGGCGATCCTTGCGATTTGGCGATTGGTTTCGCCAATTGTGCGTTTTTGCTCCGACAGGTGCTCGATTGCTTCGCCGACTGTGCGCGCTCGCTCGATGGCTTGGCTGGTCAATCTGTTCTGTTGTTCGGCGCTGACCGCGATGTTCGCGATCGACATCGATATTTCCGAAAGACCGGCTGCGACCATGTTGGAAGCCTTGCGGGCTGCTTCTGCATTCGCTGCGGTGCGCTTGGCCTCAGTCCCAGCTTCTTTGGACAGGATGCGCAATTCGCGCGAGGAATTGGCGAGTACCGTGGCCGTAGCCGCGACTGCATGAGTGACCGCGCTCACCGAATGCTCGATGTCGGCGGCGATGCTCTCGCGAGACTCCCGCCGAGAAACCTTTGCCTTCTCTTCAACGGCCTGTTTGGCCGCTTGTTCGGCCTGAATCGTATCAAGGGCCGCTTCGAGGGATTCGCTGGCAAACCGCAACTCTTCAGCGCGCTCTGCACTCTCGCCGCGCGCTGCCTCGATGTTTTCAAACAGCTTGCGAAAGCACACACTGATCCAGCACAGGATCGACCCGATCATAATGACCGCGATGGCGTGGATTTCGACGCGCAAGAGCCTGGTCTCGTCCGGGAAGGCCCATGTATACGCCCACATGCTCAGGACCACGTGATGTACAATTATCAGCAGGCACGCCAGAATTATCGGCCGCGTGTCACAAAGCAGGGTGAGGGAGGCAAGCGCTACGAAGAAATAGAGGTGGAAATCAATCTGCCAGACGAAGCCCTGCATGGCGAAGACAAGGAGCGCTGGCTGGATTGCAGCCATCAGCCCGACTGCGAGGCGCGCGACGCTATCGTTGCGACGTTTCACCACGTACCAACTTGGGAGTAGATTGGCGACGGCGCTTACTGAGGCGGCGACAAGAGCGGCCTCACCCATGTGGAAAGACAAGGCAAGAAAAATGAGGGCCGCTGCCCATCCGAATGCCGTTGCGAGGAAAATCCCACGCCGGCGAAGGTCATCGATGCCCGAAATCACCGGACCGCCCTTGAAGCGGCGCCTGCGCAGCCAGACACCGATACATTCACGATGAGCACACCGTCACTTGCGAGCGCGCTGAAGAAAGACGTTCGCTTGCCGCGAATGACAAGCGATCCTTCGAATTGGCCACGCGCCATAATTTGTGTGTCGGGCTGCGAAATCATCTTCGCTACCGCCTGCTGGGCTGCCGGGGTCAGAGGTATGAGCGTCGCAGCCTGGCCACTGCGCGGAAAGATGGCAACGAGCAGGACACCCGAAGTGGCAATCAGTCCGTGAAGCGCAAGGACGATCGACCGGACAAATCGTCTTGGCGCGATTTCAAGGGCACATTGCATACCGGGTACATCGCGAATTTTGGTTAGCGCACCATCTGCGGTTCGCCACGTAAATGCCCGCTCAGTATTGCCCGGTAGCGTTTTTACCGGAAGGGCGGCTCGTTAAACGCGCGCAGCTTGCGGCTATGCAGGCGGTCGCCTTCATCGCGCAGGCGCGCCGCGGCTTCGAGGCCTATCTGCAAGTGAGCGGCAATCGCTTCCTCGTAGAACTTGTTGGCCTGCCCGGGCAGCTTGATCTCACCATGCAGCGGCTTGTCCGAAACGCACAGAAGCGTGCCGTAAGGGACGCGGAAGCGATAACCCTGCGCGGCAATGGTCGCGCTCTCCATCTCGACCGCGATTGCGCGGCTTTGCGAGAAGCGCTTGGCGCTCGACGCGTAGTGCAACTCCCAGTTGCGGTCGTCGGTGGTGACGACCGTGCCGGTGCGCATGCGCTCCTTGATGTTCGCGCCCTGAACGCCCGAGACGGCTTCCGCCGCGCCTGCTAGCGCCAGCTGAACCTCAGCAATCGGCGGGATCGGGATTTCGGGCGGAAGCACCTGATCCAGCACATGATCGTCGCGCAGATAAGCGTGAGCGAGCACGAAGTCGCCGATCTTCTGGCTAGAGCGCACGCCGCCGCAGTGTCCGATCATCATCCAGGCATGCGGACGCAGCACGGCGAGGTGATCGCAGATCGTCTTGGCGTTGGATGGGCCGACGCCGATATTTACGAGGGTAATGCCTTTGCCGTCCTCGCGAATGAGGTGATAGGCAGGCATCTGGTGTTTGCGCCAGGCGGTATCGTTGAGCTGCTCTTGAGCGTTGTCAGTGCATTCGGAGATGTCGAGGCCAGCTGCACCCTTGAGAGCCATGTAGCCGCTGCCATCTTCGCTTTCGCAAATCTGCTGCGCCCCCCAGTTCACGAATTCATCGACATAGCGATGGTAATTGGTGAACAGGATAAAGTCCTGAAAATCCTCGACCTTGGTGCCGGTGTAGTGCGCGAGGCGGGCAAGCGAATAGTCGGTGCGCAGACCATCGAACAGCGACAGCGGCATGTCCGCATCGTCGTCGAACTCGATGCCGTCCGCCAGCTCGTCTCCGATCAGCGACAGATCGGTCGAAGGGAAATACTGCGCGATTTCATAGGGCGGAGTGCCCTGCATCGCCGCACCGGCTTCACCGTCGAGCACATAGGGAAACGGGATTTCCTGGCGCGAGCGGCTGACCGTGACGTCGATCTCATATTCGGCAGAGATCAGTTCGAGTTGCTCGGCAAGGTAGGGGCCGAACAGGTCGGGCCGGGTGATCGTCGTCGTATACGTCCCGGGCATTTCCAACCGGCCAAAGGCGCGGCTGCGATCCTGGGGATCGCCCACTCCTGAATAATGCAATGTCAGCTGGGGATATGCGTAACTTCCATCTTCGCGCTTTCGCTGCGGAGGGATGGTGCCGTTCTGGCCAAACGCGATAACGTCCGCGCGAAGGGTTGCGACGGCGTCGCTGTAGTGCTGCTGCAATTGTTTCAGGATGGTGGGGATTGGGGTCATTCAGCTGTCCTCTTTGTTGTTCTTGGCTTTAATTTAGGACCTTTGCAGGTCTTTTACAAAAAGGGCGCGAAGGTCGTTTGACCCTCGCGCCCAATTTTCGCTCGAAGAGAGAAAGCGCTTAGGCTTCGTCTTCGTTCTTGTGATCCGTTGCTTCGATCAAAGCTTCGGTTTCGCTCACGCCTTCCGGCTTGGCGACACCGTCTTCGAACAGTTCCTCAGGGATTTCGCCCGGTTCGAGGCCTGCATTGTCGATGCGCGTATCGGCAGCAGCTTCTTCGATCTCGCGCTGCTCTTCTTCGAACAGCTGTGCAAGAACGTCGACACCCTGCGACTGCAGTTCGGCTTCGTCGTCCGAGCGGGCGACGTTGGCCTTGACGGTCACGTGCACCTCGGGGTGGAGGGCGACGGTCACGTCGTGCATGCCGATGGTCTTGATGGGCGCGCCCATGATGACCTGCTTCTTGTCGATGTCGTGGCCCTTGTCATTGAGGCCAGCAACCATGTCGCGAACATTGACCGAACCGTAAAGCTGGCCAGCGTTGGAAGCGGCACGAATGAGGACAACCTCTGCGCCTGCAACCTTTTCGCCGAGCTTTTCAGCTTCGGTACGCTTCTCGGCGTTCTCTTTTTCGAGACGCTCACGGTTGGCTTCGAACACGGCCTTGTTGGCTTCGTTTGCGCGCAGGGCCTTCTTCTGCGGAAGAAGGAAGTTGCGGGCATAGCCGTCCTTGACGGTGACGACGTCGCCAATCGTGCCGAGCTTCTCGATACGTTCGAGGAGAATGATATCCATGTC
Source organism: Erythrobacter sp. S158 (assembly GCF_057364915.1). NCBI lineage: Bacteria > Pseudomonadati > Pseudomonadota > Alphaproteobacteria > Sphingomonadales > Erythrobacteraceae > Erythrobacter > Erythrobacter sp. S158. Next base: position 1,030,724 of record NZ_CP200279.1, read on the forward strand.
TCTTTCTCCTTACTTCACGATGTACGGCAGTAGGCCGATGTGACGCGCGCGCTTGATGGCCTTGGCCAGTTCACGCTGCTTCTTTGCAGAAACGGCGGTGATGCGCGAAGGTACGATCTTGCCACGCTCGGACATGAAGCCCTGAAGCAGGCGCACGTCCTTGTAATCGATCTTGGGGGCGTCCTTGCCGCTGAACGGGCAGGACTTGCGGCGGCGGAAAAACGGGCGGGCCATCAGTCGCGCTCCTCACGGTCGGAACGGCGCTTCTTGTCGCGCTCGTTCTTGCGCATCATCACGCTGGGACCTTCTTCGTGCTCTTCGACACGGATGGTCATGTAGCGAATGACGTCTTCGTTGATACGGGTCTGGCGCTCGAGCTCTTCAACCACCGAGCCGGGGGCGTCGATGTTGAGCATGACGAAATGCGCCTTGCGGTTGCGGTCGATCTTGTAGGCGAGGGACTTGAGGCCCCAGGTCTCGGTCTTGGTGACCTTGCCTTCGTTCGCTTCGACGATTTCGGTCGCCGTGGCCGCCAGCGCGTCAACCTGGGCCTGCGAGAGGTCCTGACGCGCGAGGAAGATATGCTCGTAAAGAGCCATCTCGCGTTCCTTCAATTGCAATGCCGATCGCTGGCTTGTCCGCACCATTGCGGGGCCCCTCCGGCTTTCTTTAGCACCGCCTCCCGGAAGAAGCGGATGCGCGCACATAACGGTTTTCGCCGGTAATGCAAGTCTTGTGCGCCGGGAACAGCGGGGCCAAGCGGCAGTTGGGAAGGCACATATAAAGGGGAACATGAATGCCATCAGGTCTGGTCGCTTTATTCGACGACGTTGCAGTCATTGCGCGCGCTGCGGCTGCATCGGCCGACGATATCGCTGCTGCAGCCGGTAAGGCGGGCTCGAAGACTGCGGGGGTGGTCATAGACGATGCCGCCGTCACGCCGAGCTACGTCACGGGTCTTTCCCCGGCGCGTGAATTGCCGATCATCTGGGCGATCACCAAGGGCAGCTTGTTCAACAAGTTGGTGATTCTCTTACCCGGCGCGATCCTGCTTTCAGAGTTCCTGCCCTGGCTGATCATCTACATCCTGATGCTGGGCGGCGCCTTCCTTTGTTACGAGGGCGCCGAAAAGGTCATGGAGAAGCTTGGCGGTGACAAACACGGCAAGACGGTCGAGGATGTGATTGAGGACCCGGTCGAGTTCGAGAAGCAGCGCATTTCTGGCGCTATTCGCACTGACCTGATCCTATCTGCCGAAATCATGGCGATCGTGTTGAATGAACTCGATCTGCCGACGTGGTGGGAGCGCGGGCTGGCGCTGGCTCTCGTCGCGGTGGCTGTTACGGTTCTCGTCTACGGTACAGTCGCGATCATCGTGAAGCTGGACGATATCGGCCTGTCTCTTACCAAGTCAGACAGCGCCGCGACGCGCAGTTTCGGCGAGGGGCTGGTGGCTTTCGTTCCCAAATTGCTGATCGCGCTTTCCTTCATCGGCACTATCGCGATGCTATGGGTCGGCGGCGGGATCATCATCCACGGCACGCACGAGATCGGCTTCGATCTGTTCTACGAAATTGCACACGGTGCAGAATATGCCGCGGCTGGCGCGCTGACAGCGATCTCCGGTGTGGCCGGGTGGGTGACTTATGCTGGCGTTTCGGCGGTGCTGGGGCTTGGTCTGGGTTTCGTGATCGCGATCCTGCTCCACAAAGTCATCGGTTATGAGGGTGCTCACTGATGGCAGGCGGGCTGACGCTTTACACCTGCGCCGGTTCGCGCGGGCTGCGGGCGACCTGGGCGGCGGAGGAAGCGGGAGTAGATCTCGATCTCAAGGTGCTGCCGTTCCCACCGCGCCACCTCGCGCCCGAATACCTCGACATCAACCCGCTTGGCACAGTCCCGATGCTGGTCGAAGGCGAGGTGCAGATGACCGAGAGCTGCGCCATCGCGCATTATCTGGCGGTGAAGGGCGGCTCTGACGATCTCGTCGTCGCTCCGGGTGAAGCCGACTATGCTGAATATCTGGACTACACCTACCACGCCGATGCGACGATCACCTTCCCGCAGACGGTCTACATGCGCTTTGCGATCTTCGAGAAGGCAAAAGGCTGGGGCGATGCTGGCGTTGCTTATGCCAAGTGGTTCGAGAAGCGCTTGGTGAAAGTAGAGCGGCGCCTGGATGGGCGCGAATATCTGTGCGCAGATCGTTTCACCGTGGCCGATATCTGCGTTGGTTACGCGCTGGTGCTGGCGGGCAGGGTAGGTCTGGACGAGCGCGTGCCCGACAGCCTCAAGGCTTATCGCGAGCGCTTGACGCAGCGAGAGGCCTACAAGCGGGCAGTGGCTCGCGAAGAGGCGGGGTTGAAGGCGCTTTCGGCCTGATTAGGTATCGGAAGAAGGTGCGAGCTGCGTTCCGCATTTGCCGCAGGTCTTGTTCGGCCACGGAACCGCAAATATCCCGCGAAAGAACAGGTTCTTCCCGCAGCTCGGGCAATTGTAGGTGAGCATCCGCCGATTGGCGAAGACGAGGCCGATAATCGCAATGCCGAAAGCGATGCTCGAATGGCCGAAGGTGCGTTCAACCAACATCACGAACAGCACTGACAGCACGAGCGCCCCGGCCATGAACCATGCGTGCTGGCGAGCCCGTTCGTAGATGCTCATGCGAGCCGCTCGAATATGCTGCGCGCAAAGGTGCTGAGCGTGTCGTCGCGCGCGCCCATGATGACGATGCGGTCGCCGGGCCTGGCGATTTCGATGATCCGGTCGCCGCAAGCCTCGCGTTCGGGGATATGCTCGGCTGTTCCGCCATGCTCCTCGATCAGGGCGATGATCCGCTCTGTCCCTTCGCTTCGGTCGACGGTGCCGCCGAAATACACGGGATCGCACATGATCGTGATGTCGTCCGCGCCTAGCTCCTTCGCGAAGGTCTCCGCGAGCTCATGACCCATCTGCTTGAGCGGACCATATCCATGCGGCTGGAAGAAAGCGATCACGCGGCCCTCGGTGGCCTTCAGCGTGCGCAGGGTCGCGGCGCATTTCTCCGGATTATGGCCGAAATCGTCAATCACAGTAATGCCGGAGGCGCTCGTCCCGACCACGTCGAAACGCCGGGCAAGGCCTGCAAAATCCTTGAGCACGTAGACAGCTGAGCGCACCTCGATCCCCGAGGCACTCGCCGCCGCGATAGCTGCAAGCGCGTTCGAGAGGTTGTGCATTCCCGGCATCGGCAGGATTAGCGGGAACACTTCGCGCGTGCGGTTGTCGATCACCGCTGCCCTGATGCCGAGCGCGTCCTGCTCGATCGATTCCGGTTCGACCGTGATATCCGCGCTCTGATCGTGCACCGCGAAGCTGACGACGTTCTTTGCGCGCTCGGCAAGGAAGCGGGCTTCCTCGTTGTCGAAATTGATGACCGCACGATCAGATATCGCGACATAATCGCCGAATAGCTGGCGCAGTTCCTCGATGCTTTTGTGGTCGAGGCTCACGTTCAGAAGAACCCCGACGCTGGGACGATAGAGCGCAATCGAGCCGTCGCTTTCGTCGACCTCACTGACGAAACTCCTGCCCGAGCCCATCCGCGCCGACGCGAAAGGATTGGAGCCGTCGGCGAAGTTCTTCATCACCGCGCCGTTCATGACCGTTGGGTCGCGGCCAGCTTCGGCCATGATCCATGCGATCATTCCGGTGACGGTCGACTTGCCCGACGTCCCGCCGACAGCAACCGAATGCTCGGCGCGGTTGAACAGGTTGGAGAGCAATTCGGCGCGGCTCATGCGCTCGCAGCCAAGTTCCTTCGCAAGGCGCACTTCGGGTACTGTGTCCTCGACCGCAGCGGAGGCGATCAGGATCTGCTTTCCCGATGTGATCCCGCTCCCATCTTGTGGGAAGAGTTCGAAGCCGTTGTCTGCCAGCCAAGCGAACTTTTCGGGCGTGCGGCCCTGATCGTATGACCGGTCGGACCCGGCCACTTCAATACCTAGCCCATGCGCAATCTGGGCGAGCGGGAGCATGCCCGATCCACCGATTCCGCAGAAAAACAGAGGGTGCGCATCCGGCGCATCAACATTGTCGCGATCCATGATTGCAAAGGTTATGGGCTTGCACAGTGACTGACAAGCGCCATAGGCTCCCCACATGACGAATATCGCCATTTGTGCGCCCGCAACGCCGATTACCCGCGACCATGCCGATGCGCTGAGGCAGTTGGTCGCCGATGAGTTTCCCGGTGTCAGCGTCACCTTTCACGAGCAATGCTTTGCCGAACAAGGTCATTTTGCAGGCGATGACCTGACGCGCCTGTCGGCATTGCTCGATTGCGCGAACGATCCGCAATTCGACGCCGTGTGGTTCGCCAAGGGGGGATATGGCTCGAACCGCATCGCCGAGGCCGCCGTCGCCCAGATGAACGCAAACGCGCGGCAGAAAACGTATGTCGGCTTTTCCGACTGCGGCTACCTTCTCGGCGCGCTCTACAAGGCAGGCATCGGCCAGTGCGCGCATGGTTCGATGCCGGTAAGCGCAAGGTCCGAGACAGGTCGCGAGGCGGTTCGGCGTGTGCTGCGCTGGTTCGGCGGAGACAATTCAGGGTTAGAACCGAGCCTAGATGGCGTCACGCCAGCTGCGGCCTTCAATCTCATCACGCTTGCCATGCTCGCCAAGACGCCTGCCATGCCCGACCTCACCGGTCATGTCGTAATGGTCGAGGAAGTCGCCGAGCACCTCTACGCCATCGACCGCATGTTCTTCGCTCTGGCAGGCAGCCTGCCGCGTATCGCCGGGATCAGGCTGGGGGCGGTGACAGCGGTGCCCGAAAACTATGTCGAGTTCGGTCAGAACGAGGAGGAGATTGCGAAATACTGGTGCGACCGCATGGGCGTGCCCTACCTTGGCCGCGCCGAGATCGGACACACCGCTGCCAACAGGGTTGTGCCGTTCGGACTTGCAGGGCCTGCGCGAGGCTCCTAACGGCGCGGGGCTAACTCAAAACGGGGCCGCAAGAGCCCTGATGTAATGACGGGGATACTCACATGATTGCATTCGTTTTTCCGGGGCAGGGCAGCCAAAAGGTAGGCATGGGCACCGAGCTCGCCGCCGCCAGCGCCGCCGCGCGCGAGGTTTTCGAAGAGGTCGACGATTCGCTTGGCATGAAACTCTCGGCCATCATGCGCGACGGACCCGAGGACCAGCTCACCCTCACCGAAAACGCACAGCCTGCAATCATGGCTAATGCGATTGCGACCCTGCGCGTGCTTGAGAATGATTTCGGCAAGAAGCTGGCGGAGACCGGATCTTGCGTCGCCGGCCACTCGCTCGGCGAATACAGCGCGCTTTGCGCTGTCGGCGCTTTCGACCTTGCGACCACCGCGCGCCTGCTGAAGCTCCGCGGAAGCGCGATGCAGGCGGCCGTGCCTGTGGGTGAGGGCGGCATGGCTGCGCTTCTCGGTGCTGACGTCGAGAAAGCCGCAGCGCTTGCTGCCGCCGCTTCCGAACAGGACGTGTGCGAGGTCGCGAATGACAACGATCCCACTCAGGTCGTCATCTCGGGCCACAAGAGCGCCATCGACCGAGCCATCGCGATGGCGAAGGACCACGGCATCAAGCGCGGCATCGCTCTGCCGGTTTCCGCACCTTTCCATTGCTCGCTCATGCAGCCAGCCGCCGACCGAATGGCCGAAGCGCTCGCCGAAACGCCTCCGGGAGAACTGGCCCTGCCGGTCTACGCCAATGTCACCGCGACGAAGGTGTCGGACCCGGAAGAAGAGCGCAATCTGCTGGTCGAGCAGGTCACAGGCCGCGTGCGCTGGCGCGAGAGCGTGATCGCCATGCGCGCCGACGGTGTTGAGCGTTTCGTCGAACTGGGCGGCAAGGTGCTTGGCCCCATGATCGGCCGGATCGACAAGGAAGCGGCCACCGACAGCCTGATTTCAATGGATGACCTGGAGGGGTTCGCCAAGACGCTTTGAGCAAGCTCGATTTCTCCACCCACTGGATCAACCGGGAAAACGCGCACCTGCTCACGCGTGTCGCGCCGGGCACATTCGACCACGCCATCGATCCAGAGCGCCTAGCCCGGTATCTCGCAGGCCCCGCCAACTGGATGGCGGTCGCGATGCATGAGGCGCTGGTGGTAGGCATGCTCATGGCAGTCATCCACGACCATCCCGACAAACCGACCGAACTGTTCCTTGACGAGATCGGCACAGGCGACGATTGGCGACGTAAGGGTATTGCGCGCGCCTTGATCGAGAAACTCTTCGAACGCGCCGATGCCGAGGGCATTGATGAGATTTGGTTGGGGACTGAAACCGACAACGTGCCTGCGCGCGGCCTCTATGAAAGTTTCGGCCACACGCGCGAAGATGCAGTGATTTATTACCTCGACTGGTGAGGAGAGAGATATGTTTAGGCTTGATGGAATGAACGCGCTGGTCACCGGCGCAAGCGGCGGGATAGGTTCGGCAATCGCGATTGCATTGGCGAAGCAGGGCGCGAGGGTGGCGCTGTCGGGCTCGAATGGCCAGAAACTGCGCGCCTTCCGCGAGCAACTGCATGAAGAGCATGGCGGCGAGCATGTCGAGATCACCTGCGATCTTTCCAACACCGAGCAGGTCGAGGAATTGATCCCCGCAACGCTCGATACGCTGGGCGGGATCGACATTCTCGTAAACAATGCCGGCATCACGCGCGATGGCCTCGCCATGCGGATGAAGGATGAGGACTGGCACCAGGTCGTCTCGATCAACCTCGAAGCCGCTTTCCGCCTGATGCGCGCCAGCGCTCGACCCATGATGAAAGCGCGCTTTGGCCGCATCATCAACATCACCAGCGTAGTTGGACACACCGGCAATCCGGGCCAGATGAACTATTGCGCAGCGAAGGCAGGCCTGACCGGGATGACTAAGAGCTTCGCGCAGGAAGTCGCAAGCCGCGGCATCACCGCCAATTGCGTCGCTCCTGGCTTTATCCGGACCGCGATGACCACCGCGCTCGATGAAAAGCAGACCGAGACGATCAACGCGCGCATTCCGATGGGCAAGATGGGCGCAGGCGACGATATCGGTGCGGCCGTGAGCTTCCTCGCCAGCCGCGAGGCCGGCTATATCACCGGCGAAACGATCCACGTGAACGGCGGCATGGCGATGGTCTGATGAAGAGGATCACGCTCCTCGCTGCCGGATTGCTGGCAGCTGCCTTCACGGCGCCCGCTGTATCGGCCAAGGAAGGCTCTCTCGCCGAATGTGCCGTCGCTGAAGCTCCGGAGGGGTTCCAGTCGAACCTCTTCCGCTCGTGGATCGCAAGCTACGAGAAGGACGCCGAGATCGAGATCGATGAGCGCGGTTTCCTGCTCATCGTACTCCAATGCTTTGACGGCGATATTGGGGACAGAGCCGCCATGGAGCGGGCGGCGCTGATCGTGATCTCCGCCGCGCTCAAGGACGAGGCCGCCGGGCGACTGGAAGGCATGGGGCTTGATCTTGCCCAGGTAGACGCGGTCATGCTTCCGATCATGAAGCAAGTCCCGGTCAAGAAGCTGCTCAACAACAACCTTTCCTTGCCGGAAGAGCTGGAAACCGAAGCGGAAGAGCGATTCAACGATTTGATCGAGGCGAGCGGGATCGAGGGAACGAAGGTGGAAACCACTCTCGCCGCCTATCTTATCGGCATGATTGGCGACATCCTCGACCCTCAGAAGTGACGAACGCCCCCTTATCCCCAGCCCATTCCTTACAGTTAAAGCGACAAACTTGCCCGTGGTGACAGCCGCGCTAAGGTTTTCAGGACCAAGGGCGCTTTCGGAAGCGATTCCGCATCCGTTGAGGGCCGCAGACAAAACAACGATAGGTTGAAAGCTGATGAAGGCTACGATCGAACGCGCGACGCTCCTGCGTTGTCTCTCTCATGTTCAATCGGTGGTTGAGCGCCGCAACACCATTCCGATCCTGTCCAACGTCCTGATCGATGCATCGGACGGCGGAAGCGTGAAGGTCATGGCGACCGACCTCGACCTGCAGGTTGTCGAAACGATGAGCGCCTCTTCGGTCGAAAGCCCGGGCGCTATCACTGTGTCGGCGCACTTGCTGTTCGACATCGCTCGCAAGCTCCCCGACGGCGCTCAGGTCAGCCTCGAAACCGCCGAGAACCGGATGGAGATCAAGGCCGGGCGCGCACGCTTCAAGCTGCCGACGCTGCCGCGCGACGATTTCCCTGTGATCGTTGAGGGCGACCTTCCAACCAGCTTCGAAATCCCTGCGCGCACGCTGGCGCAGATGATCGATGCAACCCGTTTCGCGATCTCGACCGAGGAAACGCGTTACTACCTCAACGGCATCTTCCTGCACGTGACCGATGAAGACGAGCCGGTACTCAAGGCTGCGGCCACCGATGGCCACCGCCTTGCGCGCTTCACGCTTGCGCGTCCCGATGGCGCCCAGGGTATGCCTGACGTGATCGTACCACGCAAAGCCGTCGCCGAACTTCGCAAGCTACTCGAAGAAGCGCTCGACGGGGCAGTCCAGGTCGACCTTTCGGCTTCCAAGATCCGCTTCACGCTTGGTGGTGAGGGCGGGGTGGTCCTGACCAGCAAGCTGATCGACGGCACATTCCCTGACTACAGCCGCGTCATTCCGACCGGGAACGACAAGCTGCTGAAGGTCGATCCCAAGCTGTTCTTCGAAGGCGTCGACCGCGTCGCGACTATAGCAACGGAGAAGACCCGCGCGGTCAAGATGGGGCTTGATGCGGACAAGGTGACGCTCTCGGTGACCTCGCCTGACAACGGCAACGCAGCCGAAGAGCTGATGGCCGATTACAAGAGCGACGGTTTCGAAATCGGCTTCAACGCGAACTACCTCAAGGACATCCTTGGCCAGTTCGACGCTGAAGAGATCGAGCTTCACCTTGCCGATGCGGGCGCACCGACGCTGATCCGTGAAAGCGATACGAGCCCGGCTCTCTACGTTCTCATGCCGATGCGCGTGTGATGAGGCTTCTGGGGGGAATTTTCGCCGGATCGGGGCTGCTCATCCTTGCAAGCGCGAGCTTCGCGCAGAGCGAGGAAGAAAACACCGCTTTCACGCCCGAGGATGACCTCGATTGCGCGATGTATGTCGGCGCGCTGATGGCCGAATCGCAGGCCGAGATGACCCCGGAAAGCCGTGCGGCGCTGACCAGCGCGTTCACTTATTTTACCGGGCGATACGAAGCCTTGCGCGGCACCGGATTGACCGAGGCCTTCACCGCCCGCTACCCCGCCTATGCCGCTTCCGACCCGCAACAGATCGCGCAGACCTGCTCGGTCCGCATGCGCGCCTTCGGAGCGCGGTTGGAACGTGCCGGGCGGGCGATGGCGGAGATGATGCCGTCTGAAACAGAGGCACCGGCTGACAGCCAGCCAGCGGGATAATCTTTCCATGGGCGACACCTCGCCGCCGCAAGTCCGCATTTTCGGGACGGTCATTTCGACCTATACGCGGATCGTCGAGATCACGTGCGAGGAAGCTGGTCTTTCGCATGAGACTATCGCAACCGCCGCTCAGTCTCAGCAAAACCGCCATCCATTCGGCAAGGTTCCGGTGGTCGAGGTCGATGGGCTGGAACTGATCGAGAGCGTCGCAATCGCGCAATATCTCGACAATGCACACAACGACTCAACGCTTCAGCCGACACAACCTGCTGCAAGGGCGGTCATGGACAAGTGGATCGCGCTTGCGAACAACTACCTCTTCCCGATCTTTGAGAACGGCCTTGTTGTGCCGTGGATCATGCACCGCGTCGGCGGCTTTCCGCTGGACGAAGACAAGGTCCAGCGCGCGCTTCCCACCGTCAGCCGCGCGCTCGGCTACATTGAAGGCGAATTGAGCGAAGATGGCGCCTGGACGTCGCTCGGTTTTACGCTGGCCGATGTGTTTCTCTACCCGATCGTCAGGTCGGTCCAGCTCACCCCGCAGGGCCGGGTCGGGATCGAACAATGCGAGCGCCTGCATAGCTGGCTCGCTTCGTGCGAAAAACGCCCCTCGATCGTCGCTACACGGTGGGAAAGCGAGGTTTGATCGGTTAAGGCTGCTCGTCAAAGAGGAGACACCGACGCATGACCCTTTCTCAAGTCCAAGTCCGCAAAGATGCGCTGACCGATGCCGAAACCGTTGAAACCGAGGCAGGCGCGCTCGCAAACGGCGCGATCCGGCTCGAAGTCGAGAGCTTTTCGGTAACGGCTAACAACATCACCTACGCAGTGGTGGGCGATGGATTTGGCTACTGGAACTTCTTCCCACCGACCGGCGGCGACACCGAGGGTAAGGGCATTGTCCCCATGTGGGGACACGCCAAGGTGGTTGAGAGCAACTCTGACGAAATTGCCGTTGGCGAGCGCGTCTACGGTTACCTCCCGATGGCAACGCATCTCGATGTCATTCCCGGAAAGGTGTCGGACAGCGGCTTCATGGATATGGCGGACCATCGCCAGCCGATGAGCCCGATCTACAATCAGTACTCGCGGCTTGCCGCCGATCCGGAGCATGACCCTGCGCGTGAAGCAGAGCGCATGATTTACGGCCCACTGTTCAAAACCGGCTTCCTGATCGAATACTTCATGCGCAAGGAAGGCTGGTTCGGCGCGAAGGAAGTGATCCTGACAAGCGCCTCGTCGAAAACGGCGATGGGGCTTGCAAGCGTTGCCAAGCAGAATTCTCCCGATGTGAAGCGCGTTGGCCTGACGTCCGAAGGCAATGTCGAATTTGTCGAAAAAACAGGTCTTTATGACGCGGTCTACACCTACGCGGAGATTGGCACGCTTTCGCTGAACGACTGCGTCACGGTCGACTTCGCCGGCAATGCCGAGGTGCTTGGCAAACTGCACGAGCACTTCAATGCCATGCTCAAATATTCGTGTCTCGTCGGGGCAACCCATATCGAGGCGCGTTCGAGCTTCAACGAGGATGGCGAGCTTCCCGGACCCAAGCCAACCTTGTTCTTTGCGCCCGACCATGCGGTCGCGTTCTTCAAGGAGCACGGCCCTGTCGAAGGTGGCAAGCTCGTGGCGGCGACCTGGCACCAATTCCTGCAATCGGTCGAAGGAGCGGTCGAGATCGTCAAGCTCTCCGGTATTGACGCAGCGCGTGAGACCTATCTCGAAATGGTCGGCGGCAACGTCGATCCGGCCAAGGGGATCGTGGTCGAGCCGTAGGGCTCAATCGGGCTCTACAACCGCATAGTTGAACAATCCCGAGCGCTGCGCAGCGTGGCGCTCGACCATTTTCTGCTGCGTGTCAGGCTCCGTCGGGATGATGCACCAGCCGCCGCCCATGGCTAGATTAGCGTCGAGTCCCTTTGCGAGCACCTCGGGGCCGGGCTGAGCGCGCCAGTGGTCGCCGACCTCGTCGGGGCTCTGCCGCGCCCCGCCGAAGCGTTCGGGCCTCGCCTGCGCGGCGTTCCAGATCTGAGTGTTGAGGATACCGGGGCACAGGATCGTGACCCCGATATCGTCTTCGGCAAGCTCTGCGGTCAGCGCTTCACCGATGGCGGCGGCCATTTGCTTGGTGGTGGCGTAGAGCGTGAAGGGTCCGCTCACCGGTGTCACCGAAGCCGAGCTCGCGGTGATCCCGACATGGCGCGCGCCGTCGCGGGCCTTGAGTGAGGGCAACCAGGCGCGTGCTGTGTGCATCGGCCCCATCACGTTCACACCAATGAGCCAGTCGAGCGTGCGCGCCTTTGCGCCGCTGACAGTATCCGCGCTGCCAACGCCCGCATTGATCCATAGGAGCGAGGGTTCGATCCCTTGCGCGATCAGCTTTTCGGCAACGCGCTGCGTTTCCTTCGCGTCCGACACATCGCATCCATGCGCGACCGACGCATCGCCGCACATGCGCGCAGTTTCCTCTGCCTCGTAAGCATCGATATCGAGCGCGCAGATTCTCATCCCCTTGGCGGCGAAGTGCTGGGCGAGCCATCGCCCAATACCTCGGCCAGCGCCGGTGATGACGGCCCAGTCGCCGGGCTTTGGTTCAAATGCGCTCACTCGGCCGCTTCCGCCAGTTCGGCGCGCTGCGGGCCTCGGATCAAGCCGCCGGGCGTCTCACCGGTCCACTTGCCTTCCTCAAACGTGACCACGCCGTTCTTGATCGTGCAGGCGTAACCGTCGGCCTTTTGCAGCAGGCGCTTGCCACCTGCGGGAAGGTCGAAGGCGAGCCATGGGCGGCCCAGTTTGAGGCGCTCCATGTCGATCACATTGATGTCGGCGAGATAGCCCGGCGCAATGACCCCCCGATCTTCAAGGCCATAAAGCATGGCGGTGTCGCGGCACTGGCGCTTGATCGCATTTTCGAGCGTGATGCGATCCCCGCGCTTGCGATCGCGAACCCAGTGTTCGAGCATGAAGGTGGGCGAGGCTGCGTCGCAGATCGTCCCGCAATGCGCGCCGCCATCGGACAGCGAATTGACTGTGTCATCGGCGTGCTGGAGCGGGTGAAGAAAGTCGAGGTTCCCTTCCGCATAGTTGAGGATCGGCAGGTAAATGAAGCCGGTCCCATCCTCGCGGCAGAGCATGTCGTAGGCGTATTCCTGCGGGTCCACGCCAGCGGCCTTGGCGCGCGCATTCACGCTGGCGGTTTCGTCCGGTTCGTAATCGAAATCCGGGTCCATCTCATATTGCAGCGCCCAGCCTTGGGTGATGACCATGACAACACCGATGATGTCCATCGGCGCTTCGGAATAGTCGTTGGCTTCGGAAAGCAGCTGTTTCTTGAAGGCAGGATCGAGGAGCTTGGCTTTCTGCTCCTCCCAGGGAAGCTCTGCGATGGCCTGCCAGCTGGGGCGGTACACGAAGGGATTTACCGTGCCCTGCCACGCCATGATGATGCCGTTTCCGCGAAGCGCGATCTGGGCAACGATGTTGGCGCCGTTGTCATTCTCGGCGCGCATCGTCTCGATCTGCTCCTTGAGCGGCATTTCCTTGGCGATGCTTTCGAGCGCGGCAAAGGTTACCGGAATGCCAGCTTCGCGGCTCAATTTTCCCATCCATTCAAACTCGTTCCAGTCGCGCTGGAGGTCGCTTGCCATTTCGAACACGGCATGGCCGCCTGCATCCTTGGCGCGGCCCATGGCGTGGCCGATGGCGACCAGTTCTTCCGGCGTTGCGGTGGTGCCGGGGACGAGCTCTCCATCGACAGACTTGTGCAGCACGGTGCGTGAGGTGGAGAAACCCAGCGCACCGGCGCGAACGCCCTCTTCGACGATTGCACTCATTTCGGCGATGTCTTCGGTAGTCGGGACAGCGCCCGGCTGCTCGCGGTCGCCGAGCACATAGGCGCGCACCGCGCCATGCGGGACATGCGTGCCGATATCGACCGTGCGAGGCAGCTTTTCGAGCGCGTCGAGATACTCAGGGAAGGTCTCCCAATCCCAGGTAATCCCCTCGGCAAGAGCGGTGCCGGGGATGTCCTCGACCCCTTCCATCAGACTGATCAGCCATTCGTGGCGGTCGGGCTTGGCGGGCGCGAAGCCCACGCCGCAATTGCCCATGACGACCGTGGTGACGCCGTGCCAGCTTGAGGGAGCCATCTCCTGATCCCAGGTTGCCTGCCCATCGTAATGCGTGTGAATGTCAACGAAGCCGGGTGCCACGATCTTGCCACTCGCGTCGATCTCGCGCGCTGCGTCCCCGGTTACTGTCCCGACCTGAGCGATCAGCCCGTCCTTGACCGCGACGTCTCCGGTGAAACGCTCTGCGCCCGTTCCATCGACGATGGTTCCGCCTCTGATGATGAGGTCGAATGCTGGCATGAAATGTCTCCTCTCTCAGTCATGGAAGGTCTCACAATGAAACCTGCTTGTCCAGAACGAGCGCGGCCTCGGACTGGCCCGATGCGCGCACCGGTGTTAGCCATGCGGCATGGAGAGAAAACCAAGCTGGAACCCGCCCGCAGACAGCGGCATTGCAATTCACTGGGTGGAGGCGAACGGGCTGACTTTCGAAGTTGCCGAGACGGGTGAGGGCGAGCATCTGGCGCTTTGCCTGCATGGCTTCCCCGAACTGCATTATTCGTGGCGGCACCAGATGCCTGTTCTGGCTGATAAGGGCTACCGCGTCTGGGCCCCGAACCTGCGCGGCTATGGCGCGACGGATCGGCCTGTGGGGACCGACGCTTATCGTTTGCGCACGCTCGCGCAGGATGTGGCGGCGCTCATCGATGCAAGCGGCGCAAAGGAGGTCACGCTCATCGCGCATGACTGGGGAGCGATCATCGCGTGGTATTTTGCGATCCTGAAGGTTCGCCCGCTCACCCGTCTCGTCATCCTCAACGTGCCGCATCCGCGTTGCGCGCGGCGTGAGCTCAAGCATTGGCGGCAGCTCAGGAAAAGCTGGTACATATTCTTCTTCCAGCTGCCCTGGATACCCGAATGGTTGCTCGGGCGGGGCCGGGCCGCTCCGATCGGGCGGATATTCCGCGATTCAGCGGTGAACAAGTCGCTCTTCACTCGCGAAGAAGTCGCGCCCTATCGCGAGGCAGCGGCGCAGCCGGGCGCTCTGACCGCGATGTTCAACTATTACCGCGCACTGCTGCGCCGACCCGATGCGCGCGATACCGGCGCTGGCTTGGTCGATGTGCCGACACTGGTCCTGTGGGGCGAGCAGGACGTCGCGATCGACATCCATGTGCTCGACGGGATGGAGGAGTATGTGAGCGACCTCACCGTGCGCCGCTACCCGCACGCGTCGCACTGGGTGCAGCAGGACATTCCAGACGAGATAAACGAGGCCCTGAGCGAATGGCTTCCTGACGTCTAGGCGGCTTCGGCGCTTTCGTTCTCGGTTGCGGGCCGGTCGAGGAATTCGCGGATCGAGTCCACGCTCTCGTCCTTGTGGCTCAGCAAGAAAAGGTGCCCGCCGCCAAGCATGATCTTGAGCTCGCTGTTGGGGATTAGCGCGTTCAGGAACTTGCCGTTCGCCAGCGGCACGATGGCATCTTCATCGCCCATCATGATCAGAGTTTCCTGATTAAGCAGGAAGGGCAGGGCAGGCGCGCTGGTCCAGCCGATCATGCAGAGCAGCTGGTACATGTAGCCGCGCGGGCTGGGCGGCTTGAGGCGCGACATATGCCCCTTCTTGCCCGGACCTGCGCCAAGACCCTCACCATAGAGCGTCTCGAAATTCTGCATCATGTAGTCGGTGTCGACGTAGCGGCGCGGGTTGGCCATCTTGGTCAGAGCCTTGGGGCTTCCCGGCATCATCAACATGCCTGCGCTGGTCGCGATCAGGACCAGACGGCGAACGCGGCCCGCATGCTGCATCGCGAAATGCTGTGCCATGCCGCCGCCCCAGCTTATGCCCATGACATCGACATCGCCAACGCTGAGATGATCAAGCAGCTGCGCTGCGGTCCAGCTCATCGTGAACGGGTTGTACGGCATGAGCGGATCTGGTGAGCCGCCAACGCCCGGCATGTCGAACATAATGAAGGGACGCTCTGGCAGGGCCTCTGCCAGAGGAGCGACCGCTTCTATATTCGCGCCAATGCCGTTGAAGAAAAGGACTGGCAGATGGTCGGAAGGCTCATCGAGCCGCCAGCGTGCAACCCTGAGAGTGCGTCCGCCCACCTGTTCCATCGAAACGACCGCCCCGTGCATGGGGTCGTCCTTGGTTTCGCTCACTATCGTACCGTCCTTTTGATGCGCGCGTGATCCCGAGCGCCTGTCTTGGGTGGGAGGCACGCATCGCAGATCCCTTGCGAAACGTGCCTCCCATAAGCTCTTTAGTTGTTATCTGAAACGGGCCTTATCAGACTTCTTCGATTACGTAGAGTCCCGGAGCGCTTTCCATCGCCGGATGCGCGTCGCTGCCCACAGTTTCGGGCGCTGCGACCTTCTTCCCCGAGCGTTTCTGGATCCATTCCATCCACAGCGGCCACCAGCTGCCCTTTACCTCTTCGGTGCCCTGCAGCCATTCATCGGCGGTCGCGGGGAGCTTGCCCTTCTTCTTCTGGACAAAGTACTTGGCTTTGGGATTGCTGGGCGGGTTGAGGATCGCCTGCATGTGGCCCGACTGCGAAAGGACGTAGGTGACGTCCTTCGAACCAAACAGCTGCGTTGAGCGATAGGTCGCCTTCCACGGAGTGATGTGGTCAGTCACGCCGCCAAGGATGAACAGGTCGCTAGTCACCTTCGACAGGTCGATCTTGTGTCCGGCCATCTCGACCTCGCCCTTCTTGGTGAAGGCGAGCGTTTCGTAAATCGTCAGGAAGTCGCCCATCAGGCTGGCGGACAGGTTGGTCGCATCGGCGTTCCAGAACAGCACGTCGAATGCCGGCGGGTCCATGCCAAGCAGGTAGTTGTTGATGACGTAGTTCCAGATGAGATCGTTCGGGCGCAGCCATGCAAAACCGCGCGCAAGATCATCGGCCTTGATGATCCCGGCCTTTTCCGCACGCTGGCGGGCAATCTGCATGCCGTTTTCACTGACGAGCGAGCCTGCCTCGATGTCCGTTGCCTTCGGGTGAAGCACGCAAACCATCATCGTCAGCGTGCCGAGGATATCGTTGCCCTGCGCTGCCAGCTTCGATGCGAGCACCGCCGCCGTCTGACCGCCCGAGCAGCCCGAAGACACGTTGACCTTGGGCGATCCGGTGATTTCGGAAGTGACTTCGAGAGCCTTCTCACAAGCGGCGATGTAGTCGTCCATGCCCCAGTGGCCCTGTTCCTTGGACGGGTTGCGCCACGAGATCACGAAGGTCTGGATGCCGTTATCGACCTGCCACTTGATCACCGACTTCTCGGGCGAGAGGTCGTTGATGTACATCTTGTTGATCTGCGGCGGGATAGTGAGCTGCGGGGTTTCGTAAACTTCGTCCGTGGTCGGCGCGTACTGGATCAGCTCCATGATCTCGTCGCGGTAGACGACGTTGCCCTTCGAGGTCGCGACATTCTCGCCCAGCTTAAACGGACGCTTGTCGACTTGGCTGACCATGCCCTTGTTATGGACGAGATCGTTATAGGCGTTCTGCAGACCCTTGATGAGGCTAAGCCCGCCTGAATTGATGATCTGCTTTTGCGCCGCAGGGTTGCCTGCGAGCGTGTTGGTCGGCGCAATGCCGTCTAGGATGATGTTGGCGATGAAGTTCGCGCGGTTGCGCTCCAGCTCATCGAGCTCAAGCTCTTTCAGCCAATTGCTCATCCCCTTCTGGATCGCGAGATAATACTGCGCGCCAGCCCGAAAGAACGGGTTGTACTGCCACGCCGGGTCCATGAAACGCTTGTCCTTGGGGTGAGGGGCAAGGTCGCTCTGGCCGGTCATGATCTTGACCATGTCTTCGCCCATCGTGCGCGCATGGCGCATGGCGCGGCTCGGATCGGAAGCGGTCTCGCGCAGAAGCAAAGCGACCGCGCCGACGAAATCTTCACGCGCAACGCCGATCAGCGGCCCCAGCGCATTGGTCGATTGTGCGGCTTCGTTCTCGAGCGTTACCTTGGCTTCCGACATCCTAGTCCCCTTGTTTTCGGCAGCTTATGCTTAAGCATATAGCGCGTGTCACGCGCCTAGATGGCGTGCCTTTGGGCGAGAGGCAAGTCGGCTCGTCGCTGCGTCAGTGCGGCCCGTGCGTTTGTCCGGGTTAGCCATTCCTTCACCAGTTCATGGTTACTGGAATTTGGTGCATTAGAAATTACGGTTAGGGAAAATGGCTTCATTGTTTTCGAAACTCGCCGGCGGAGGCGGGAGCGACTCTGCCAACCGAAAGGGTTCGCCGGGTGACGCAAATGATCACAGTCGGCGTGCGGACCTGCTTGCAGGACTGGAGAAGGCTGATCTTGGCTGGTTCTGGGAAACGGACGCTTCGGGCCAACTGACTTACCTTTCACCAAAGGCATGCAGAACGCTGGGGTTGGAGGCCGAGGAGCTTCTCGGCAAGGAACTGACCGAATTCATGGCGACCGACAATTCGGGCGCCACCGGAAGCACATCGCGTCCGCTCAAATTCCGCCTGAAATCACGCAGCCCGATCTCGCGCCTCAATGTCGAGATAACGGCGGCTAACAAGGAAGTCTGGTGGGAAATATCAGCCGGCCCGCGCCTTGATGCGCAAGGCGAATTTCGTGGCCTTCATGGCACTGCGCGCGATGTAACGAAGGCGCTGGCCGAAGCCCGCGAGGCGGAGCACGCGGCGCAGTTCGATTCCCTCACAGGCCTCGCCAACCGTGCGCGCATGACTCACATGCTCGACTCCACGCTGACCGCTTTCAAGCAGTCCCAGCGTTCGGTGGCGATCATGCTGATGGACCTCGACCGGTTCAAGAAGGTGAACGACACGCTCGGACACCCGGCTGGCGATGAACTGCTGGTGCAGGTGGCTGAGCGGCTTGGTCGCATCTATGAGCAGCGCGGCGGCGAAATTGGGCGACTTGGGGGCGACGAATTCCAGGTCATCATTCCCGATATGGACGATCGCGGTGAACTGGCCGATCTTGCCAACAAAATGGTCCAGATGGTCTCACAGCCATACACAATCGCGGGGACACGCGCGATTATCGGATGCTCAATCGGCATTGCGGTGGCGCCATATGACGGGATCGACGCAAGCGAACTGATCAAGTCTGCCGACCTGGCGCTGTACTCGGCCAAGGACGGAGGGCGGGGCCAGTTCAAGTTCTACTCGGCAGAATTGAGCGCAGAGGCCGATTTTCGCCAGCGCATCGAAGACGACCTTCGCGACGCGATCGCAAATGACGAGCTCGCGGTTCACTATCAGCCGATTGTCGATGCCCGAACGCACAAGGTGTCGTGCCTTGAAGCCCTGCTTCGCTGGGAACACCCACATCGCGGCTTTGTTTCGCCCGCGGATTTCATTCCTGTCGCCGAAGAGCAGGGAATGATCGGCGAGATCGGCGAATGGGTCCTGCGTAAGGTCTGTGATGATCTGGCACACTGTCCGTCTGAAATCAGGGCGGCGGTCAATGTTTCTCCCATCCAGTTCCAGGGCGAAAACTTTGTCGGAATGGTCAAGGAGGTCATTCAGGACACCGGGATCAAACCGTCTCGTATCGAGCTCGAAATCACCGAGAGCGTATTCGTCGGCGATCTGGAAGAGACTATTGCGCAGTTCAAGAAACTGAAGCGCATCGGCATCCGCCTTGCACTCGACGATTTCGGAACAGGCTATTCGTCACTGAGCTATCTGCAGAACGCGCCTTTCGACAAGCTCAAGATCGACCAGAGCTTTGTTCGCGGCTGCGCGTCCGAGGACGCAAATAACGGCATTCTCGTCGCAGCGATCGTTTCGATGGCGTCCGCGATGGGAATGGAAACCGTGGCGGAAGGGGTCGAGGCCAAGGACGAATACAATATGGTTGTCCAGCATGGCGCCGGGCTTCTTCAGGGCTATTTGTTCTCCGGCGCGCTGACATTCGAACAGCTCATGGAGCGTTTCGACACAGGCGAAATCGAATTCAAACCGCGCGGGCCAGAAAAATACCGCGCCGAACGCCACACCGAGTTCCGCAAGATCGGCCTGGTACACGGCGATGCGCGCTACAATGTCATCCTTCGCAACATCTCAAAGACCGGCGCCATGATCGACGGGCTGCTTGATGTTCCTGTTGATACGGACGTGGTGCTTGATCTGGGCGGAGGCCAGCTGGCGGTTGCGACCGTGAAGCGTTCGGATGGGTCGATCCAGGGGGTTGAGTTCGAAACTCCGCTCATCAGCAATGGCTCCAGTGGCCTTTGCACGCGTCACCGTGTGTCGCCCTATCAGATCGAAGCAGCTGGCCGTGCTTTTGGGGCCATCGACGACAACGACGTTGCTGCGGTGACAGGTGGTTCTGGCGGTTCGAAGACCTTCCTCGAAGTCGACATCACAAAATACGGTCTCTGACGCAGCAGCAGGTCACTTTCTGCGTTAGCTGTCAGGATTTTTTACACGTTAACTAAGGTCATTAGGCTAATAATAACCAACCGGATTTACGGCTGGGCAAGAACGGTAATGCGTCCAATTCCGGGCGCAAGGGAAGGGAAGTCGCCAGGTGCCCCTCAAGGGTTTCTTGTCATCGAGGAAAACTAGCGCAGGCAGTGCGGCCAGTGCCCTGTCTGATGCCGAGAAGCTGTCCATGCTTGATGAGCTTGAGAGGTCCGGCCTCGGCTGGTTCTGGGCAAGCGACAAGGACGGCAAGGTCACTTACATGAGCAGCGCGATTGCCGAGCGCCTCGAACTCCCGCTCTCCGAAATTATCGGCCAACCGCTCGCCAGTGTGTTCGTTTCCGCTGACCGGGAAGGGCGCACCAAGTCGCTTTCGCTTATGCTGGGCGCTCACAAATCGTTCAGTGGCTTCGCGGTGCGCGCCGAAAAGCGACCCGAAGGCGCAGTTCTCAGACTGTCGGGCCAGCCTTCCTTCAACGGCAAGACTTTTGTTGGGTTTCGGGGAACCGGTTCCGACATAACCGACGAATATCACCGCGAGGAAGAGACCGAGCGGCTGGCGAAGTACGATTCGCTCACCGGCCTTTCGAACCGCCACCGCATGAAGCACCAGATCGAGACGACGCTCACCGCATTTCAGGCGGCAAAGCGCAATTGCGCGATCCTGATGCTCGATCTCGACAAGTTTAAGCACGTCAACGACACGCTCGGCCACTCGGCAGGCGATGAGCTGCTGCGTCAGGTGTCCGACCGGCTTCAGCGTTCGATTGAGGTCGAATGCGAGATCGGACGTCTTGGCGGCGACGAATTCCAGGTGATGATCCCCGATCAGGACGACCGCGGCGTGCTGAGCGAAATCGCGATGAAGATCATCACGATGCTCAAGCAGCCTTATTCGCTCGACGAAGGCCGCGCGATCATTGGCTGTTCTGTCGGTATCGCGATTGCCCCGCATGACGGCGTGACGATGGACGAGATCGTCCGCAACGCCGACCTTGCGCTTTACGCGGCCAAGAATGGTGGGCGAGGGCAGTACCGCTTCTTCTCCGGCGAGCTTGAGAACGAAGCCATCTTCCGTCGCAGGCTCGAAGAGAATCTCGGCGAAGCGGTTCGCGAAGAGCAGCTTTTCCTCAAATACGAACCAATGGTCGATGCCGCGACCCAGACCGTTCGCGCCCTCGAAGCGCATATCTGTTGGAACCACGAGCAGCGCGGTGAGATCGACGAGATCGAGTTTGCATCGATCCTCGACGGCTCAAGTCAGGTTGGCGAGGTCGGCCTTTGGGCCATTCGCGAGGCGTGCCAGCAGGCGAGTACATGGCCTGACAGCATTCGCGTCGCGGTCAATGTGCCGGTTCCTCTCTTCACATCGGAAGGCTTCGTCGATGCCGTGTCCGAGGCGCTCGAAGACGCTGACCTTCCTGCCAACCGGCTCGAGCTTGAAATCAGCGAGGCGGTGTTCTTCGGCGATACCGACGTGGTCGACCGCGTTCTCGCAGCCCTGTTCAAGCGCGGCATTCGCCTCACGCTCGATGAGTTTGGTTCAGGCTATTCCTCGCTCGCATACCTGCGCCGCGCTCCGTTTGACACCATCAAGATTGATGAGAAACTGGTCACCGAGGCCGAGGAGCATGACAGCCGAGAACTCGGCCTTATCCGCGCAATCGTCGCGCTCGCCGGAGCGCTCGAGATGGATACGATCGCAAACGGAATCGAATCCGTAGAGCTTTTCGATCGCCTCAAGGAATGCGGCGTCAAGTTCATGGAAGGCCCGATCTATTCCGAGCCGGTAAACCGCGATGTTGTCGATGCCGAGCTTGCAGGCGAAGCGTGGAAGATCGCTCCAAGCGGCGATCGCACCAAGCGCGCACGCCGTCGCACGGTCTTCCGCAAGATCCAGATCATCCACGACGATCACTCTTACGAAGTCACGCTGCGCAATCTTTCGAAGACCGGCGCACTCATTCAAGGCCTCGCCAATGTCCCGAAGGGCACGCAATTCGTGGTCGACCTTGGTGCCGGCCAGCTGGCCGTGGCAACCGTGATCCGTACCAATGGCGATATCCAAGGCCTCGAATTCGAGCAGTCGCTGATCGACGATGGTTCGGGCGGACTGTGCACCCGTTACCGTGTCAGCCCCTACGCGCTCGCTTCGGCAGGGCGCCCGCTCGAAGCCTTGGCTCAGGGCGACTACAAGGCAATGCCGGGCGGCGGCCTTGGCCAATCGGGCAGCGTCCCGCAGTTCGCCTATGCCCCGCCGCCGCGAAACGAAGCGGCCTGAGACGTCCACCAGACAGGTTGCAATTTTCGCGAATGACATTGAGGCAGCGGATCGCTAAACGCGCATCCAAATGACTGACCTCTCAAAAATCCGCAATTTCTCGATTATCGCGCATATCGACCACGGCAAGTCCACGCTCGCAGACCGGCTGATCCAATTCACCGGCGGTCTGACTGAGCGCGAGATGTCCGAGCAGGTGCTCGACAACATGGACATCGAGAAGGAGCGCGGCATCACCATCAAGGCGCAGACCGTGCGCCTTAATTACACCGCCAAGGATGGCGAGACCTATCAGCTCAACCTGATGGACACGCCCGGCCACGTCGATTTCGCCTATGAAGTCAGCCGCAGCCTTGCCGCGTGTGAGGGCGCGCTGCTGGTGGTCGATGCGGCGCAAGGAGTCGAGGCCCAGACCCTCGCCAATGTCTACCAGTCGATCGAGCACGATCACGAGATCGTATCCGTCATCAACAAGGTCGACCTTCCCGCCGCAGAACCTGAGCGCGTGAAGGAAGAGATCGAGGAAGTTATCGGGCTCGACGCGTCCGACGCGGTCCTCACGTCCGCCAAGACCGGGATCGGCATCGAAGAAGTGCTCGAAGCGGTGGTCGCAAAGATCCCGCCTCCCAAGGGCGAACGTGACAAGCCTTTAAAGGCGAGCCTCGTCGACAGCTGGTACGATCCGTATCTCGGCGTCGTCATCTTGGTGCGCGTTATCGAAGGCGTTCTGACCAAGAGCCAGAACATCAAGTTCATGCAGGGCGGCACGCAGCACCTCGTCGACCGCGTAGGATGCTTTACCCCCAAGCGCACCGATTTGCCGGAGCTGGGGCCGGGCGAGATTGGCTTCATCACCGCTCAGATCAAGGAAGTCGAACAGGCGCGCGTGGGTGACACGATCACCACCGTAAAGAACGGCGCGACCGAAGCGCTGCCGGGCTACAAGGAAGTTCAGCCGGTGGTGTTCTGCGGCCTGTTCCCGGTCGATGCCGCCGACTTTGAAAAGCTGCGCGAAAGCATCGGAAAGCTGCGCCTTAACGATGCGTCGTTCTCGTTTGAGATGGAAAGCTCTGCCGCGCTTGGTTTCGGCTTCCGCTGTGGTTTTCTCGGGCTCCTTCACCTCGAGATCATTCAGGAGCGCCTTTCGCGCGAATACGATCTCGACCTCATCACCACCGCGCCATCGGTGGTCTACCGCGTCCACCTCAACAAGTCGAAGACCGAGGACGCGACCACGATCGACATTCACAACCCCGCCGACTGGCCCGATGTCACCCGCATCGCGACCATCGAGGAACCGTGGATCAAGGCCGTCATTTACACGCCCGATGACTATCTCGGCTCGATCCTCAAGCTGTGCCAGGAGCGCCGCGGCATCCAGACCGACCTCACCTATGTCGGCGGACGCGCGCAGGTGACGTATGAACTTCCGCTCAATGAGGTGGTGTTCGACTTTTACGATCGCCTGAAGTCGATCAGCCGCGGCTATGCGAGCTTCGACTACGAGCAGATCGGCCTTCGCGAAGGCGACCTCGTGAAGATGAACATCCTCGTCAACAATGAGCCGGTCGACGCGCTCTCGCTGATCGTCCACCGTTCGGTCGCTGAAGAACGCGGCCGCGGCATGTGCGAGCGCCTCAAAGACCTCATCCCGCGGCACCTGTTCAAGATCCCGATCCAGGCTGCAATCGGCGGCAAGATCATCGCTCGCGAAACCATCGCAGCTCTGCGCAAGGACGTCACCGCCAAGTGCTATGGCGGCGATATCACGCGTAAGAAGAAGCTTCTCGAAAAGCAGAAGAAGGGCAAGGCGCGGATGCGCGAGTATGGGAACGTGAGCATCCCGCAGGAAGCCTTTATCGCCGCGCTGCGGATGGGTGAGGAATAAATCGCTCACCCAAGGTGTTGATAGCGGGCGCTTTTTTGCACCTGCGAAATAAAACAAGCCAAGCGCGCAATTTTGCGCTATCAATGCCCGTTCACGGGCGAGCCTGACTGGCTGTTGCCCAATCGAGTCGAGCGCCAAGAGCGCGCCGGCTCGTTCCATTTTCGAGCGCGAGACTCCGCGCTCATACTCAAGCGAAATACCATGTCATTTGAAACTCTCCCGCCCGCCATTGGCGAGGCCTTGGCCGAACGCGGCTATTCCGAACCCACTCCTGTGCAGGCAGCCGCAATGGCCCCTGATTCCGCCGGACGCGACCTGATCGTTTCGGCTCAGACCGGCTCGGGCAAGACTGTCGCCTTCGGGATCGCGCTGGCGCAGGACATTCTTGACCAGATCAGCGGAACGCCGCTGCAAGAGAGGCCGCTGGTCCTGGCAATCGCGCCGACCCGCGAACTTGCCTTGCAGGTGAGCCGCGAGCTTGGCTGGCTTTACGCCAAGGCGGGCCTGCGCATCGCGACCTGCGTCGGCGGCATGGACGCAAGCAAGGAGCGCCGCGCGCTTCGGTCCGGGCCTGCCATCGTTGTCGGCACGCCGGGCCGTCTGCGCGATCACCTAGAGCGCGGCGCGCTGGACCTGTCGGGGCTTATTGGCGTTGTTCTCGACGAGGCCGACGAGATGCTCGACATGGGCTTTCGCGAGGACCTTGAGGAAATCCTCGACGCAACGCCGGATACGCGCCGCACGTTGCTGTTCTCAGCCACCATGCCTCAGGCGATCGTTCGCCTTGCCCAGAAATACCAGTCGGACGCGCTGCGTCTGTCGCTGGGCGGCAAGGATCGCGGTCATGGCGATATCGACTATCAGGCGATCACCGTTGCTCCGTCCGAAATCGAGAACGCGGTTGTGAACCTGCTGCGCTTCCACGAGGCGGAATCGGCAATCTGTTTCTGCGCCACGCGCGAAAGCGTGCGGCGGCTTCATTCGGCGCTTCAGAACAGGGGCTTTGGCGTCGTTTCGCTTTCCGGCGAGAACTCGCAATCCGAACGCAACCAGGCGCTGCAGGCCATGCGCGACCGGCGTGCGCGGGTATGCGTTGCGACCGACGTGGCTGCGCGCGGGATCGACCTGCCGACACTCAGCCTTGTTATCCACGTTGAAACACCGCGCGATGCCGAGACGCTTCAGCACCGTTCGGGCCGCACGGGCCGTGCGGGCAAGAAGGGCACGGCGGCGATCATCGTGCCGTACAATCGGCGCAGGCGCGTCGATGCAATGCTGAACGGAGCGAAGATCAAGGCGCAGTGGCTCGACGCACCCAGTCCCGAGGCGATCCGCAAGAAGGATCACGCACGCCTCATGGAAAAGCTCACCCAGCCGGCCGAGTACGAGGCAGACGATCGCGCGATCGCCAGCGAACTGCTCGCTCGCATGTCGCCAGAAGACATCGCGGCTGCTCTGGTGAAAGCGCATAGGGCAGAGCTGCCCGAACCCGAAGAGATGCTCGCCAACACGCCCGAGGCGCGCGAGAAGGCGAAGAAAGAGCGCCAGCGCCCCGGCTTTGAAGACACCGTGTGGTTCAAGATCGGTGTTGGGCGCAGGCACAATGCAGAGCCGCGCTGGCTTTTGCCGCTGATCTGTCGCCGTGGGCACATCACTCGCAACGAAATCGGAGCGATCCGGGTCGGGCAGAACGAAAGCTGGTTTCAGATACCGCGTCCCATCGCTGCCAAGTTTGCCGATACGCTTGAGCAGACCTTTTCGGACAAGGATGACCAGGACGCGATCCTGATCGAGGAATCGGCAGAAGGACCCCGGATCGAGGCTCGGAACAACCGAAAGAACCACTCGGGCAAGCCTTTCGTGAAGCCGTTCGGGAAAGGCAAGAACGCCAGCCCGAGGGAGGGCAAACCGCGTGAAAAGGGCGCGGGCTTCAAGTCAAAGCATGGCAAGCCGAACAAAGGCAACGGCCCAAAGAAACCGTTCAAGCCCAAGCGGTAAAGCCGCCGTCAGGCCACCAAGCCGCGAAAGCCTAGTCTTAGCTGCGACCTAATCACAAAGTCGTTCTGCAAGAAAGTTGCGCGAACGGCTGTGGTCAACTTTGTTATCCTCAAGACGAGGCTAACATTGGTTAGATAAGAGGGTGACAATCTGGCGGCTTGTCGCTTTAATCCTCATCGAATCGGGGAATTCGATGGGGGCAATCATGAAATTCGAACGGCTGTTTGCTGTATTCGCGGCAATTCTGGCTTTGGGCTTTGCAGGCATTTCGCCAGCGGCAGCGCAGGACGACAATCGCCCGATTGTCGGCATAGCGCAGATGGAAGACCTGACCGGCGGCGGCAACGCAGAAAACTTTGTCGCCATGATCGAAACCGCGATCATCGGTTCGGGCAAGTTTCGGATCATCGAACGCGCGCGCCTTGCGACGCTGATGGAAGAGCAGGGACTGGCGCTCAGCGGCACGACCACCACCAATCGCCCCGGCCAGGTTGGCGGCTTTGAAGGGGTGGATTACCTCGTTTACGGCACGATCTCGTCGATTTCCGCGACGAACCGCTCGGATATCGGTGGAAGCATGCTGCGCGGGCTGCTTGGTGGCAGCCGCAATCGGCCCGATTGTTACAAGACGCGCGTTCGCATGGAAGCGGACATCCGCATTACCGACACGAACACTGGCGAAGTGCGTTACGCGACCCGCATCAGCGAGGAACAGGACTCCGCCACCGTTTGCGGCGGCGGAAGCCAGATCGATTCTGCGGCTCTGCTGCGCTCGTCGGCTGACCAGATCGCAACCGGCCTCGTCACCGCGATCTTCCCGATCCAGGTGGCAGCGGTTCAGGGCGACGGCACGATCATCCTCAACTTTGGTCAAGGTGCGGTGCAGCGCGGCGACTTCCTCATGATCTATGGCGAAGCGACCGAGATCCCCGATCCTTCGGGAACCGGCACGATCAAGATCGACGGAGAACAGTTCGGAGCGATCCAGGTGACTGATGTCCAGACCGGCTTCAGCCGCGCCGTGCAGGTGACTCAATTCAGTCAGCCGTTGCAGGTCGGCGCTATTGCGCGCCCGACCGACAGCGACACGGTGCGCGATCTTGAACGCGCACAAAGGCGTCGCCGCTGATTGACGCGGCACGAGGCTGGCAGGGTTGCTGTGCCTCATCGATCACGGTGCATCCCAAGGGGGGAACACGATGAAGGCTTTTCTTGCACGCATAGCGTTCGCTTTGGGATTGCTCGGCGGGCTGTTCGCCCTGTCAGCGACATCGGCCAGCGCTCAAGGCGAGACGCGGGTGCGCGTCGGGACCATCACCGCAGGGCAATCCTGCACGACATGGCGCAATTACGAAGGCAGCCGCCTGACCTATTCAGAGGCTGAATATGCCCGGTGGTGGGGCGCAGCGGCGGCGCGGCGTTACTATCTGTCGCACACGACATGGCGCAGCTGGGTCGTGAAGGACTGCCAGGACAATTTCACCAGCCTGCGCGACACAGTCGAAGCCTCGCTTGCCTCAACCGGCAGGCTGACCGTTGGGCGAGGGGGCTACACGCTCGACATTCGCATCTCGAACATTTCCTCGACCCCGCCTGCTACGCGTCAACCGGTGCGCGGCGATGCATCGTATCGCACCAGCTGGGGCACCGCTTTGGTGACAGCCGATTACATCCTGCGCGATCGCAATGGCGACAGCGTTGATGGCGGTGCGATCACCAAGCGGATCGAGATGTCGCGGACGATCGACACCAATCGCATGAGCGTTTCTGTTAGCGAGCCGGGCGCTGCGGTGTACAACCTGATGCAGAACGAGGTCGCGCTGGCAATCGCACGCGAAGTGACCTTCACGATCGAACCGGCAAGGGTGATCGCGGCTGAAGGCGACCGGATCGAGATTAATTACGGCCGCCCGCTGGTGGAGCTTGGCGACAGGCTCGATGTGAAGAAAACGCGCGGGATCGGCTCGATCCGCTACCGTGTTGTTTCGGCGAGCGACAACGATGCCGTGGCCGAAGTCGATGGCGACAACGATACCTCGGATATCGAACCGGGAAATCTCGTGACCTTCATCGAGAAGGACTCCGACGCCGCCAACGCAAGGCGCTTTCAGCGCAGGCGCCTGCCTTAAGTTCAGCACCGTAGCGGCGTGGTTCACTTTCCTACACGCGCCGTTTTGTGCGATGGAAACGCCATGCTCAGACATCATTTCATGCGAACTTCGCCGGTGTGTGATGGCCGCTCAGCCGGGAGGTTGAACTATCTCGCTCTGGACCGTGTAACATGCGGTCCACTTCTCATTGTGCACGCCCCACAGGAAAAGCCGCAGGCTTCACTTGGCGTTCACTTTCGCGCTGGCTATACGCTCCTGTCATGACCACCAAGCTCACCATGCGTACCCGCCTCACGCGCGCCGTCCTGATCGGCGCCGGATTTGCCACCCTTGCTGCCTGTGGCGGCGGTTCTGCAGAAGAAGACGTGGCTTATGTCGCGCGCGACGTCGAATCGCTCTACGCCGAAGCGCAGCGCCGTCTCGATCGCGGCAACACCACACTTGCCGCTGCATTGTTCGACGAGGTTGAGCGTCAGCATCCCTATTCGCCATGGGCTCGCCGTGCGCAGCTGATGAGCGCATTCTGCTATTACATCGCGCGCGATTACAACAAGGCGATCCAGAACTCGCAGCGCTTCCTGTCGATTCACCCGGGTAACAAGGACGCGCCCTATGCGTACTATCTGATTGCGCTCTCCTATTACGAGCAGATCAGTGACGTGAACCGCGACCAGTCGATCACCGAGCAGGCGCAGATCGCGCTTCGCGAAGTGAACCGCCGTTTCCCGCAGACCGAATACGCTGCCGACGCGCGTTTGAAGCTTGACCTTGTGGCCGATCACCTTGCGGGCAAGGAGATGGAAATCGGGCGCTTCTATCAGCGCTCGGGCCGTTGGCTTGCTGCTCAGCTGCGCTTCCGCAACGTGGTCGAAACGTACGAGACGACCAGCCACACGCCTGAGGCCCTTTATCGCCTTACCGAAAGCAGCCTTGCACTCGGCATCCGCGAAGAAGCGGTGAAATACGCAGCCGTGCTCGGCGCGAACTATCCCGGCACCGAGTGGTACGACAAGGCGTTCGAACTGGTCGGCGACCACGCAAGCGGCGTCACCCCCAGCTAAGAGCTTGTCGCCTGATGACGGGCGAGTGTGATTGGGTTAGAGCGGGGCCACGATGCTGACCCGTCTGTCGATCCGAAACATCGTTCTTATCGAAGCGCTCGACCTCGATTTCGGGCGAGGGCTTGGCGTGCTTACGGGGGAGACCGGGGCGGGCAAGTCGATCCTGCTGGACGCCCTCGGACTGATTCTGGGCGACCGTGCGGAGACGGCGCTGGTGCGTGCCGGTGAAGCCAAGGCGAGCGTCACGGCCAGCTTCGAGTTTGCCACGCTCCCGTCCGCGATTGCCGAAGCACTGGACGATGCCGACCTTGAGCTTGAGCCTGGCGAACCGCTGATCATCCGGCGGCAAGTGAAGGCCGATGGCGGCTCAAAGGCCTATGTCAACGATCAGCCGACCAGCGTGGCTCTGCTTCGCGCGCTCGCACCGGCACTGGTCGAACTGCACGGCCAGCACGACGATCGCGGCCTCGTAAACCCGCGCGGGCACCTCGCGCTGCTGGACAGGTTCGCGGGGACTGATCTTGCACTTCTTGAAAGGCGCTTTGCAAGCTGGGCCAAGGCAGAAGCGCAGCTCTCCGAAGCACGCGATGCGGTTGAACAGGCCAAGGCTGACCAAGATCTGCTGATCGCGCATCTGGCTGAACTGACTGCGCTTGAACCGCAGGCCGGCGAAGAGGCAAGGCTCGCTGCAACGCGGGCAGACATGCAAAAGGGTGAGAAGCTGTCAGGCGAGCTGGAAGAGCTGCGCCACGTCTGGGAAGGCTCGGATTCGCCGCTTGCCTCGCTCAGGGTGGCCGCTCGCAAACTTGACCGAATAGCCGAGCAACACCCTCTGCTTGCAGAAGCTTTGGCCGCGCTAGACCGTGCCGTCATCGAAGCGGGCGAAGCGGAGGAGAAACTCGAATCCGCAGCCGAGGCGCTGGTGCATGACCCGCAGGCGCTCGATGCGGCAGAGACGCGGCTGTTCGAATTGCGCGCGCTGGCTCGAAAGCACCGCTGCGAAGTCGACGAATTGCCAGAATTGATGCGCGATATGCGTGGCAAGCTCGACTCGATCGAGAGCGGAGAGGCTGAGCTTGACGCGCTGGAAGCCGCTGCGAAGGAGGCTCGCGAGGCCTATGGCGAGGCCGCAGGCATGGCGCATGAGGTCCGCATTGCGGCTGCCAAGCGCCTCGACCAAGCGGTCGCAGCGGAACTCGCACCGCTCAAACTTGATGCGGCGCGCTTCCTGACTGCCATCGGCAAACTGCCGCCAGACAAATGGGGCAGGCTCGGCATGGACTCTGCTGAGTTCCTGATCGCGACCAATCCCGGTGCTGACTTTGCGCCGCTTGCCAAGATCGCCTCGGGCGGAGAGCTTTCGCGCTTCATCCTCGCCTTGAAGGTTGCCTTGGCAGAAAAAGGCGGGGCAGCGACGATCATCTTCGACGAAATCGACCGCGGCGTGGGTGGTGCAGTCGCGAGCGCAATCGGCGAAAGGCTTGCTCGGCTTGCTTCGGACGAAGGCCAGTTGCTTGCCGTCACGCACTCGCCGCAAGTCGCCGCGCGGGGGCAAACCCATTACCTCATCGCCAAGGCATCGAGTGGCACCGTAACCAAGACCAGCGTGGTGCTGCTCGACGAAAACGGTCGCCAGGAAGAGATCGCTCGCATGCTATCGGGTGCGGAAGTGACACCGGAGGCGCGCGCGCAGGCGGATCGCTTGCTGGAAGGCGTGTGATGGATAGCGGCGAGGACTTTGAAGGCCTCTCTTCCGGCGAAACCGCTATGGTGGCCGGAGCAGCCATCCTCTCGCTTCTCGGCACGCTCGTGGGACTGGCGGGCCTCCTCATGTGGGGCATCCGCGCCTTCGACATGATGTTCCCGGTCTCGGGGGATGGTCCTCAAATGCTCGCTGACTGCGCGCCTTATCTGACGCTGTTGCACTTTGTGCTGACCGTGGTGATCACCATGTGCGGAGTTCTCAACCTCATGGTTGCGACACGCGGCCGGGATTTCGTCGAAGGTGGCTGGAAGCGCTGGCTCTTGCTGTCCGCTCTGAGCGTTGTCGCGGGCGTGCTGTTCTTTGCCGTCCCCAACACTGTTTGAATCATCATCAAGGAGAGCGCTGAGGTGTCAGCCAATCCCGTCTCGCAAATGTCTGAAGCTGATGCTGCGAACGAATTGATGCGGCTTGCCAAGCAGATCGCGCATCATGATCGATTGTATCACGCTGACGACGACCCTGAGATATCCGACCAGGAATACGATGCGCTGGTCAGGCGCAATCGCGAGCTGGAGGAAGCGTTTCCCAAACTGGTGCGGGAAGATTCCCCGTCGAAACGGGTAGGGCACGCGGTCGCCGCCTCGCCGCTCTCCAAAGTGACTCACGAAGTTCGCATGATGAGCCTCGACAATGCGTTCGATGCGTTTGAGGTCCGCGAATTCATCGGACGGGTTCGTAGGTTCCTCGCGTTGGCCGGAGACGAGGTTGTTGCCTTGACTGCGGAGGATAAGGTCGATGGCCTATCCTGTGCGTTGCGATACGAGGATGGCAAACTGGTTCAAGCGGCGACCCGTGGCGATGGGCAGACGGGAGAGAACGTTACAGCAAATATTGTACATGTAGCTGGTGTTCCCGAATCCCTCGACCACGTTGGTCATAAGCGCGGCAACTTCATAGTTCCAAAGGTCTGTGAGATTCGCGGTGAAGTCTTCATGGAGAAGGACTTCTTTGATGAATTCAATAGGCTATCGGCGATTACGGGAGGTAAAACCTTCGCGAATCCGAGGAATGCTGCTGCTGGATCGCTTCGCCAGAAGGACGCCAACAAAACGGCATCTAGAGGCCTTAAATTCATGGCACACGGCTGGGGCGTGATGAGTGACCCACTCGGTGAAACCCAGTATGAAGTGATGCGGGTAATCGAAGATTTCGGACTTCAGGTGTCTTCGTTGTTGCGACGGGTTGAAAGTGTCGAAGCAATGCTGGCCCATTACGAGGAGATCGGGCGACAGCGCCCGGAACTACCCTATGAGATCGACGGGGTGGTCTACAAGGTCGACCGGCTCGACTGGCAGCAACGCCTCGGCTTCGTCGCCAAAGCTCCGCGCTGGGCACTCGCGCACAAATTCCCGGCGGAGAAGGCTCAGACAACGCTTGAGGCGATTGATATCCAGGTCGGGCGCACGGGCAAGCTGACACCCGTGGGCAGGCTTGCGCCGGTGCTGGTCGGCGGGGTGACAGTCACCAACGTGACGCTCCACAATCGCGACGAGATCGAGCGTCTCGGCGTGCGTCCGGGCGACCGGATCGTGATCCAGCGCGCGGGCGACGTGATCCCGCAAGTTGTGGAAAACCTTACAGGCGATGAAGAGCGCGAGCCCTTCGTCTTCCCTGATTACTGTCCCGAGTGCGACAGCGAGGCTGTGGCTGAGGAAGGCGAGGTCGATGTGCGCTGCACAGGTGGTCTCATCTGTCCGGCGCAACGCACTCAAAGGCTTGAGCATTTTGTCAGCCGGAAAGCCCTCGACATCGACGGTTTTGGGTCGAAAACCATCGCGCAATTCTTCGCGCTGGGATGGCTCGAAAGTCCCGCTGATATCTTCCGGCTCAAGCATCGCCGTGATGACATCCTCGCGCTTGAGGGATGGCAGGACAAGTCTGTGGATAACCTGTTGGCCTCTGTGGAGAACCGCCGCGAGCCTGACGCAGCGCGCCTCTTGTTCGGACTTGGCATCCGACATGTCGGCGAGGTCACCGCGCGGGACTTGTTGAAGCATGTTCACGAACTGCCTGCTCTTCGCACAATCGCCGAGAAGGCGCGCGCAGGCGATGACGAGGCGGCCAGCGAACTGACTGCGATTGACGGCATCGGCCCTAGCGTTGTCGAGGCTTTGGGTGACTTCTTCCACGAGCCTCATAATGTCGCAGTGTGGGAAGACATCCTGTCTGAAGTCACCCCGCCGCGTTATGAAGTCGAAACCCTCGATAGTCCTGTTGCGGGCAAAACGGTGGTCTTCACGGGCAAGCTCGAGACGATGAGCCGCGACGAGGCCAAAGCGCAGGCCGAACGTCTGGGCGCAAAAGCAGCAGGCTCTGTGAGCGCAAAGACCGATCTGCTCGTTGCCGGACCCGGAGCGGGATCGAAACTAAAGAAGGCAGAGCAGCTGGGTATCGAAGTCGTCGACGAAGCAGGCTGGGCTGAGATCGTCGCAAACGCGGGCTAGGTCCATCAGATTTCAGCAAGTTCTTTGGAAACCTCTTCGCTTCAACGTGTAGTATCAGCATGAGCAAAATGACCGGCTTTCGATTTCTCGCGCTATTTCTCCCCATCTTGGCGCTCGTCGTATGGATTGCCGCGAGCGCAGAGGGCGAAGGGCAACCAAGCACGATTGTGGCACTTGATGCTCCCTCCATCGCTATTGCCGTGGCAACCCCGGAGGAGCGAGCGTTCGAGCAAAGGCTGGAAGAGATTGGGGCATCTCTCACCGGAACCGTCGGCATCGCGGTGCAGGACGTAGAGACGGGCGAGCTCTACGAGTTCAACGGCGACGAACTGCTGCCCCAGCAAAGTGTGACCAAATTGTGGGTTGCGATGGCGGCGCTGTCTCAGGTGGATCAGGGCGACCTGAATCTAACCGAGAGGGTGCGCATCGGGCGCGGTGATCTGACCCTTTTCCATCAGCCGATCAGAGAGATCGTGAAGGCTCGCGGGAGCTACGACACGAACTACCGCGATCTTTTCGAAAGGTCGATCACGCGCAGCGACAACACCGCCAATGATCGGCTCTTGCGCCGCATCGGCGGGCCGAGTGTTGTGCAGCAATGGCTCGATGACAATGAATTGACCGGCATCCGCTTCGGCACCGATGAGCGCTCCAAGCAAAGCGCAATTGCAGGGCTAGATTGGTCGCCTTTCTATTCGATCGGTCGGCAGTTCTACGAAGCGCGTGACCGAGTGCCCGACGCTATGAGGCGAGCCGCGTTCGAAGGATACCTCGCCGACCCGATCGATGGAGCGAGCGCGAATGCCATCGCTTCCGCTCTCACGAAACTGGCGAGAGGCAATTTGCTCGATACGGATACGACCAGATTGTTGAGAGACACGCTCGAGCAGACGCGAAGCGGACCGAGGCGTTTGAAAGGCGGCGCCCCTGAGGGTTGGCGGGTCGAACACAAGACCGGGACCGGACAGGTCTACGGCAATGAGCAAAGTGGCTATAATGATGTTGGCATTCTCACATCGCCCGACGGCCGCGAATATGCGATCGCGGTGCTCATTGGTAGAACCAGCGAGCCAACACCTGCGCGAATGGAGATGATGCAGCAAGTGACGTCAGCCACCGCCCAGTTTCACGAGGATCGCAAAGATGCAGCAGGCGAGCCAATGCTGGCAGGAGCGGACAGTTGAGCGAGCTTGAGCAGTTTCACACACAAGCGCTGGATGTGGCCCGGCTACTGCGCGCTCGCGGCGAAAAGCTTGCGGTGGCCGATGGCGCGACTGGTGGGCTTATCGCCGCAAGTCTCCTCACTGTTTCCGGAGCGCTCGACTTCTTCGTCGGAGGAGGTGTGGTCTACTCGTTCCGTGCCAGAGACGTCCTGTTCGACCTCCCGCGCGAAGCGTACAAGGGCATGCGCGGGGCAACCGAGGATTACGCCTTGTTGCAGGCCCGCGCGATCCGCGACAATTTCGGCGCAGATTGGGGCCTGGCGGAAAGCGGCTCGGTAGGAGGCAGTTCAAATCATCCCACCGGCGCAGCTGCAGGCCGCAGTGTTGCAGCGCTGGTTGGACCGGGCGGAGAATTCACCGCGGTGCTTGAAACGCAAAGCGACGGCCGGATCGCCAACATGCACGCCTTCACCAGCAACGCGCTTGGTTTGGCGGGGTCAACGCTTCAAACGCTCAGCAGCGGGTAGCTCAGTACACCAATTGTCGTGATCGCCAGTGCAGGTGATACGGGCGCTGACTTGCTCGCCCTGGTGAGCGCTGCCACACCCGTGAATAGCATCGAGATTGCGAAGGCAGCCAAGAAACCCGAAATGCCGAGCCAAGGCAGTACGGCGATTAGCAGCTTCGCGGTTCCCCCTGGAATAGCTCCCGCTGCGAACAGGCCGATCATGGCCAGCGAAATCATCACATCAAAGCCAATTACACTTAGCGCAAACTCGAACACCCCAAGCCAAACACCGGCCGCGTTGGCCATGCAACCGACCAATAGCAGGGTGACATTGGCCGCATTGGAAAGGGTGTTTTTGCGCAGCTCACCGATCAGCAATGGTAGCATCGCGAGCGCAAAGGCCCCAATGTAGAAATACTCGAAATATTGCGACATCAACTAAGCGCCCTCCTGAACTCAGCATTCCTTCGAACACCGATCCGGAAAGGCGCTAAGCCAAATTCGCAAAGAATTCGTAGCCTTGCGTCGATCTCAACCGCTTAGTCGTTCGGCATGATGTAGATTTCGCGCACCGCTGCCGTCTTCGGTTGCGATAGGGCGTAGACCACCGCATTTGCGACATCTTTGGGCTGGATTTTTGTGGGCTTGGGCTCATCGAAAAAGGGCGTATCGACCATGCCAGGTGCGATCACTGTCGCCCTACCACCCCATTCACGCATTTCCTCGGCGAGGTTTTCGCCAAAGCCATGTACGAAGTGCTTGGTCGCCGAGTAGACTGACCCCTTGAAGCTGTCGCGTCCTGCCTTCGAGCCGGTCACAACGTAGTGCCCCTTCGTCTCCTTAAGATAAGGCGTCGCATAGTGAGCGAGTAACAAAGGCGCGAGCACGTTGACGTGGATCATGTCGTGCCACTCATCCGGGTCGCCGTTCTCGATGCCCGGCTTTTCCACTCCGGTCCCCGCATTGGCAAAAACAGCGTCAATCTGCCCGAACTTAGCCTTCGTATTCTCCAGCGCTTCGCTGATGTCTTCTCGCTTCGTCACATCGCATGGCAGAGAAAGGGCGGCATCGCCAATTTCGCGTGCCAACTCCTCAATCTTGTCAGCCGAGCGGGCACAAAGCGCAACGTTCCAGCCAGCATCTGCCGCCGCTTTCGCCGTGGCAGCGCCGATGCCTGAAGATGCACCAGTGATAAGGAGGGTCTTGCTCATGGGGAATTCCTTCGGATTTGAATTGCTTTTGCCTGAACAATGGAAGGATGCGCCCTCGCGTTCCCAGAAAAATTTTCGCGCAAATGTCGAATCCGGCTTGTGCGCCGCGTCTTCGTGTCAGAGCTTCGCCATGGTGGCGCGGCTGAATGAGAAGAGGACGTGACATGCAATACATGCTGCTGATCAACGAAGATGAGAGCATCTACGAGGGCGACGATGGTGCCAAGCTGATGGAAGAAACGCTTGCCGGCCACATGGCTCTGGCTCAGGCATGGGCCGAGAAAGGTGTCGCTTTTTCAGGTGAGCGACTGAAGCCCGGATCAACTGCCACCACGATCAAGTGGAATGCCGGGTCGCACACACTGCACGATGGCCCCTTTGCCGAGACGCACGAGGAACTCGGCGGCTTCTACATCATCGACGTTGCCTCGCTCGACGAAGCGCTTGAATGGGCCAAGCAAATCCCTGTTCCCGGCAAGGGCGCGGTTGAGGTTCGCCCGATTTGGCCAATGGAAGGGTGAGCCTAGCGCGCGAGATTGCCGATGCACGGCCTAGAGTGATTTCCGCCCTGGCCGTGCAACTGCGCGATCTCGACCTTGTTGAAGACGCTTTTGCCGACGCAGCTGAGAAGCTGATCGAGGGCGATGAGGTTCCCGACCGACTTACCAATTGGCTGTTTGTCGTCGCCAAACGCAAGGCGCTGGATGCGATGCGAAGGCGCGCAGCACAGGACAGGGCTCTTCAAAAAAGTGCACCGGTGGAAGAGATGGCGGACATTCTCACCTTGCCAGAACCAATCGCGGACGAACGGCTGCGCCTGATCTTCATCTGCTGCCATCCAGCGATTGCCCTTGAGGCGAGAACGGCGCTTGCGCTGAAGGTTATCTGCGGGTTGCCTGTGGGTGTGATCGCGCGGCTCTTCGTGAGCAGTGAGGCGACGATGTACCAGCGCATCACCCGGGCCAAGGCAAAGGTGCGTGATGCCGGAATTGCCTTTGAACTGCCTGAGCGAAAGGCATGGGGCGAGCGTCTGGAAGCAGTGCTGCTAACCTTGGAGCTTGCCTACACAGCCGCCTATCAGGACGCCGCGGGTGAACTGGACCCCGAATTGTCTGGAGAGGTGGCCCGGCTCGCCGCCATGGTTGCCGAGCTTTTGCCCGAAGAGCCTGAGGCGCTGGGGCTTGCGGCATTGGTCTGGCTTGCGAGATCGCGCGAGGCGGCAAGGGTGGATGCAGACGGCGCGATGGTTCCACTGTCGCAGCAGGACGTGCGCAAGTGGGACCGCGCTGCCATCGGGCAAGCGCGCTTATGGCTAGATGCTGCTGCGACGATTGGCGCATCCGGTCCGTATCAGGTGATGGCGGCAATTCAGCTCACGCATGCCCGCCGCGCCTACGACGGTAAGACCGACTGGGCCGCAGTACTGGCGCTGTATGATGTGCTTGTGGGTATGCGGCCGGCGCCGATGGTTGGCTTAAATCGGGCGGTGGCCTTGGAGAAGGTCGAAGGCGCAAAGGCGGGACTTGAGGCTCTGGATGCCATTGAGGCGTCGCGCATTCGTTCGTCACGGCCTTATCGGGTGGCGCGGGCTCAGATGTATTCGGGTCTAGGGCAATGGGACGCCGCGCGGTGCGAACTGGAGCAAGCGCTGGATCAGGATGTGCCGCGTGCCGAACGCCTCTTTCTCAAACGCAAGCTCAAGGAGCTGCGTCAAAATCATCGACCCACTTCATGACCCCGCCGGGGAAAGGTGACCAGACGCCTATCTCAACACCAGCGCTGGCCAGTTGATCGCTCGTCCATTGATTGCAGGTGTTGCCCAGGTGGTATGTGCCGCTCGCCGTGTAGAACACGTCGTGCGCTTCATAGCCGGGAAGGACTTCGCGGGTTTCGGAAGGAGCGACTTGCCCTTTAATCGAAGCGGCGAGAGCTCGGTATTCGACTGGCCGCAGATGCATGACGCGATAATCGTCGGAAGGGGCAGGGCGGACGTAATGCGCCACATGCAGCACCCCTTCGCCGCCCGTCATAGCCGTAACGACCGTGATCGGGTTCACATCAGACCATGTCGGTGTTTCGAGGAAAAACTTCCGCTCTCCCCAGCTCACCGCGACGTGTGTGTAGTCGCGGGAGGACGCGATGATGTCGCTTGCGGGAAAAATGTGGCGCCAGTCTTGTTCAGGCGTGAGGATGGGCATGGCGATTTCGGTGTGAATGCCGTTGGTGCCGATAAGGATCGCGATCGTACGCTCGGTCGATGGATTCGGCTCGGTCCAGCCCGAGTTGCGAGAAATGGATGAACCGATCCAGCCCGACAGCGCGAAAAGTGCCGCGAAACCAACGAACACGAGGCCAGCCCAGCACAGGGCCTTCAGAACAGTCTTCGCGCCCGTGCCTTTATCGGAGGCTTGCACGCCAGACCTTGCGCTTTCGGAACCACAAAATCGCCCAATCCCCGCGCTGAGTGCGCGCGACATGGCGAAAACCCGATTGGCGATACGCTCGACGAACGGCCCGTTCCTGGTCGCCCGCCAGTAGCCCTGCGAGCAGAACCGATCCACCTTGTGCTGTGGCTGCTGCAAAGTCGGGCGCAAGCTCGACCAATGGTCCTGCAAGGATGTTGGCGATCAACAGATCATACGGCCCGCGCATCTGGAGCAACTCGTCATCCATGCCGTCCGCGATGACCATCGTCATTTCGCCGCGGCCACTGTCCATGTTTACGCCGTTCAGCCCCGCATTCACATCGACTACCTCTGCACAGATGGCGTCGATGTCCGATGCGGTCGCCTTGGCTCCGGGCCATAACTTCATTGCCGCAAAGCCCAGCAATCCAGTGCCGGTGCCAATATCCGCAATGTTGCGCGCGACGATGCCACGTGACTTCATGGCCGAGAGAACTTCCAGACAGCCGGCGGTCGTTTCATGTTGCCCGGTGCCAAATGCCTGTGCAGCCGGGATCACGAAATTGACGGCATCAGGATCGTCGGGAAACTCGGCCGTGTGGACATAGAACCGCCCTGCACGGATCGGCTCGACGCCCTGTTGGCTGAGCGTTAGCCAATCCTCGTCTGCAAGCTTCTCAACCGAGATGTCGGGTGCCTTTCCAGCAAACAGCGAGGCGAGAGCGTGCTTCTGTGTGGCGCCCGGCTTCTTGGGATACCACGCTTCGAGCACCCAGTCCTGTGGTCGATCCTCTGAGATCTCTCGTCCCGAAATGACGAGGTCGAAGTCCCAGTCCTCCAACTCGTCATGCGCGAGCAAGGCACTCTGCACCTGGGGCTTGGGTGCGAACGCCGAGAGCTTCCAGCTGCTCACTAGTTTGCTCCTGCCTCTCGCTCGAGACGCGCGTTTAGGTCTTCTGTCTTGCCTGCGGCAAAGGCTTCGCACGACATGCCATTGTCGAGCCTGCCCGCTGCGGCGCGTTCGATCATCTTGCTGTGTGAGGGATGGGGTGTGAGCAGGATGTCGCACCGCCAGTTCATTCCCGCAACGCGTTCAATTCCTGCACGATACTCGGAGAGATAGTCGGGGTGTTCAGAGAAACGGTAATCGTCGCTGCTGACCGGTGACATGCTGTCGGCGAACACTATCGCC
This sequence comes from Erythrobacter sp. S158, assembly GCF_057364915.1. Taxonomy (NCBI): domain Bacteria; kingdom Pseudomonadati; phylum Pseudomonadota; class Alphaproteobacteria; order Sphingomonadales; family Erythrobacteraceae; genus Erythrobacter; species Erythrobacter sp. S158. The sequence continues at coordinate 1,070,658 of NZ_CP200279.1, forward strand.
TTACAGTCGCGACCCTCGCAGGAGCGCCAGAAGTAGGACCGTGAACCCGGCGTGTGACCAGCGGTGGTAAAGGGATAGACTCGTAGATGGCCGAACGAGACCGATCTGCCAGACTCCAGCGTAAAGTCGACCGCGACCGGGGCCATTGCAGGGTGCATGGCTTGTTGCGGATCGTTGTCGGCAACTTTTCCAGTTTCGAGTACGGGCCCTGCAAGTGGGCTCGCACCTACGCGCGCGCCGGTTCTCTCCGCAACCAGTGCGTGTCCGCCGACGTGGTCGAAGTGCTCGTGGCTGTGCAGCAGGATTTCGACGTCTTCGAGCGCGAAGCCCAGGCTCTCGATATTGTCGAGAACGATCTGCGCGCCCGCTTCGGTCCCGCTGTCGATCAGGACGTGGCCGTCGTCCGAAGTGATGAGGATCGCAGCGATACCGCATGTCCCGACATAATAGGTGTTGGCATGGATGCGGTAAGGATGGGCGGGCTTGTCCCAATCGTCCCATTTCTCGCATTCTTGCGAGAAGCGGACGATCTCGGCTTGTTTCCTTTCAGCTTCGGTTACCGGCTCTTCCGCCAATGCTTGAGTAGAACTGGCGAGCGCCATTAGCGCGCATGCAGAAGCGAGTTTAGCGAACAAAGCTGGCTCCGTTGGCGTCGATCACCGCTCCGGTCATGCTGGGCGGGGCGTCGAGCACGCAGAAGGTGATGATGCGGGCGATTTCCTCTGGAGTCGCGACGCGTCCCAGCGGGATGTCGGCCAGTAAGCCAGCTCCGCCGCGACTTTCAAGGTAGTCTCCCGCCATGCTTGTGTCGGTAAAGCCCGGCGTGATGGCGTAGCTCAAGATGCCCTCGGCTGCGTAAGCGCGGGCGATCGTCTTGTGCATGGCGATCATCCCACCCTTGGCAGCGGCATAATGCCAATGGCCAGGCGAATCCCCACGATAAGCAGCGCGGCTTGCGACATGAACAAGCCGCCCCCTGACACCGTCTTCGCCCGCTATACACTCCTGCCAATGCCGTACAGCGAAACGGCTGATTTGGGCTGCTGCAGTGAGGTTGATGCGGATCGTGTCTTCCCATGCATCCAACCATTCGATGTCGGAGCGTTCGAGCCGGTTTTTCTCGAACAGTCCGGCATTGTTGACGACTGCCGCGATGTTGCCGCCGCTGCGATCCATCGCCTCTTCCCAAAGCATCTGAGCCGCGCGTGGGTCGGAGAAATCCGCAGCGATGCGTTCAGGGTCCCCAGAGCGCGTTTGGTGACCGATCACCTCGAAACCGCGCGCTTCCAGGGCGGCTGCAGCAGCCGCGCCAATCCCCCGGCTCGATCCTGTGACGAGAATTGCGGTCATTTGTGACCCCTTGTCTGCAAGCTTTTATGCCAATTCATGCAATCCCCTATCCGAATTTTTGCAAGCAGTGTCGAGCGCTTCCGCCCTTGCCTCATTCGTGAGGTTCGTTAAGTGGGGTTGGGGGCAATCAAGACATATGGGATCATCATGAGCCAAAGACCGCTTTCTCCGCACCTCCAGATATGGCGGTGGGGACCGCATATGCTGGTATCAATCCTTCACCGTGTGAGCGGCGATGGGATGGCATTGGTCGGCCTTGCCGTCCTCGTCTGGTGGCTAGGCGCGCTTGCAAGCGGGCCAGAAGCTTACGAGACGTTTCTTTGGGCCGCCGCTTCGCCGCTCGGATATGTGGTGCTGATTGGTCTGACCTGGGCTTTCTTCACCCACATGATGAGCGGGCTGCGCCACTTTGTGCTGGATATCGGAGCGGGCTACGAGCTCGACACAAACCGGTTCTGGTCGATCGTCTCGCCGATCATCGCAATCGCTCTCACGGTTGTCCTGTGGGGCTACCTCCTTTTCGTGAAGGGAGCTTGAGCCATGGGTAACGGCACTTCCATCGGTAAAGTCCGGGGTCTCGGCTCTTCGCATCACGGCGCGCATCACTGGCTTGCGGCTCGCACCACTGCGATCGGCAATCTTGTCCTGATGACCTGGCTGATCCTCAGCTTCGTTCTGCTGCCTGATTTCAGCTATCAAAGCGTGTCTGGGTGGCTTTCACAGCCAATTGCCGCTGTCCCGATGATCCTTCTGATTATCAGCGTGTTCTACCACGCCCGGCTCGGCCTCCAGGTCGTGATCGAGGATTACATCCACGAACCCGGTTCGAAATTCGCGCTGCTCTCAGCGCTCAACCTTGCAGCATTCGGCGGCGGCGCTTTCGCGATCTTCAGCGTTGCCAGCCTCGCACTCACAGGAGCAGCCTGATGGCCAGCACTCCCGCATCTGGCGCCTCTTTGAAGGGCGACTACAAGATTATTGACCATATGTACGACGTGGTGGTCGTGGGCGCGGGCGGCTCAGGCCTTCGCGCAACGACCGGCGCTGCCGAAGCAGGCCTGCGCACCGCGAACATCTCGAAGGTTTTCCCGACCCGCTCGCACACTGTAGCTGCACAAGGCGGCATTGCGGCAAGCCTCGGCAACAACTCGCCCGACCACTGGCAGTGGCACATGTACGACACCGTCAAGGGGTCCGACTGGCTGGGCGATCAGGACGCGATCGAATATCTTGTCCGCGAAGCCCCTCAGGCGGTTTACGAGCTGGAGCACGCAGGCGTGCCTTTCAGCCGCAACGAAGACGGCACGATCTACCAGCGTCCGTTCGGCGGGCACATGCAGAACATGGGCGAAGGCCCTCCGGTGCAGCGCACCTGCGCCGCAGCCGACCGCACCGGTCACGCCATGCTCCACGCGCTCTATCAGCAGAGCCTGAAGTATGACGCCGACTTTTTCATCGAATACTTCGCGCTCGACCTGATCATGGCGGAAGTCGACGGCGTGAAGCAGTGCGTCGGCGTGATGGCGATGTGCCTCGATGATGGCACGATCCACCGTTTCCGTGCGCAAAGCGTTGTGCTGGCAACCGGCGGTTATGGCCGCTGCTACTACACTGCGACTTCCGCACACACCTGCACTGGCGATGGCGGCGGCATGGTGCTGCGCGCTGGTCTGCCGCTTCAGGACATGGAGTTCGTCCAGTTCCACCCGACCGGCATCTACGGCGCAGGCGTCCTCATCACCGAAGGCGCACGCGGCGAGGGCGGGTATCTCACCAATTCCGAGGGCGAGCGTTTCATGGAACGCTACGCTCCGAGCGCGAAGGACCTCGCATCGCGCGACGTCGTGTCGCGTTCGATGGCTCTCGAAATGCGCGAGGGGCGCGGGCACGGCGCAGATGGCGACCACATTCACCTGCACCTCGACCATATCGACCCCAAGGTTCTTGCAGAACGCCTTCCGGGGATCACTGAAAGCGGCAAGATTTTCGCTGGCGTCGACCTGACGCGCGAAGCTCTGCCTGTGACGCCTACCGTTCACTACAACATGGGCGGTATCCCTTGTAATTATCATGGCCAGGTCGTGACCCTCGGCAAGGACGGCCCGGACACAGTTGTCCCTGGTTTGTATGCTGTGGGCGAGGCGGCCTGTGTGTCGGTCCACGGCGCAAACCGTCTGGGCTCCAACTCGCTTATCGACCTCGTTGTGTTTGGCCGCGCAACCGGCCTGCACCTCAAGGACACGCTTAAGCCCGGCGTGAGTCAGCCCGAACTCGCGGCTGACAGCGCGGACTTCGCGCTCTCTCGCGTCGATCACTTCCGCTATTCGGAAGGCGGCTCGCCTACAGCGGCGATCCGGGCGGACATGCAGAAGGCGATGCAGAAGCACGCAGCCGTCTTCCGCGACACCGCTCTGATGGACGAAGGCGTCAAAATTCTTGCCGAGCAGAACAAACGGATGGAAGACATCCACGTTACCGACAAATCGCTGATCTGGAACTCTGATCTGATTGAGACGCTCGAGCTCGACAACTTGATGAGCCAGGCCAACGTCACCATCGCATCGGCAGCGAATCGCAAGGAAAGTCGCGGTGCACACGCGCACGAGGACTTCCCCGATCGCAACGATGCTGAGTGGATGAAGCACACCATCGCCTGGTTCGAGGGCTGGGGCGGCAATGGCGGCGACATCAAGATCGATTACCGCCCGGTGCACGAATACACGCTCACCGAGGACGCCGAGTACATCAAGCCAAAGGCACGCGTGTACTGATCTATGCTTAATTCGGCCGCTTGCGGGCCAAGGCTAGTTCTCTGATAAAGCTGGCAAGAGGGTTCGCATGCTCGCCAGATTCGATGATCCAGCGGTCGAAAAGGCCTACGTGATGAGCGAGCGCGAGGCGCGCGTCCCTGCGACGCGTTTCCTCGCCGGGATCGGAATCGTCACGCTGATCTCGTATATCGGGTTCAACCCGATGCATTTCCCGCCCGAGGGGGTGATCGCCTACAACATGGCGGCGATCCCCTTCATGCTGGTGCTTACCTGCATTGTCGGGCTGACATTCACGCGCTTCTACATCGAGCAGAGCTGGATCGACCTCGTCATCTTCATTGCGATGACGGTCGTGATGGTTCTGCTGATCGAGGCGCTGGGCGAACAATCCGACATAACCGAGATCAGCCGGTTCGGGATGGGGATTATCAATTTCGGCATTCTCGTTGTGTTTGCGAGTGTCGGCTTTGTCGCGACCACCCGGTATTTCTTCAGCTGGGCAGTGGTGCTGCTGCTGACTTATGCCACTTTCCTGCTCATCGTGGACCGCAACATCGTCAACGTGGTCTATTCATTCACCAACTTCACGACCTTCTTCACCTTTGCCTGCTTCGTGAACTGGGACATCGATCGCCGCGCGCGCCGCAGCTACAAGGCGTGGATGGCCCTCGAAGACGAGCGCGCCAAGACCGAAGAGATGCTTTTCAATGTCCTGCCCAAGAACGTCGCGAACCGCCTGCGCCGCGGCGAGGTCGTGGCGGACAGCTTCTCCGATGTCTCTGTGGTGTTCGTCGATATTGTCGGTTTCTCGAAACTGGCTCGAAAGCTCTCGCCCGGTCATCTCGTCAAGCTGCTCAACGCCATTTTCGGCCTCGCAGACGAATGCGCGAAGAACGCTGGCGTGGAGAAGGTAAAAACGATCGGCGATGCCTATCTCGCAGTCGCAGGCGGTACCACCAGCACCGAGAACGATGCAGTTTCAGCCATTCGGTTCGCCGAGCAAATGATCGCAGCAGTCACCGATTATGCCCGCGACACCCGGATCGACGTTGCCATCAGGGTCGGCATTCATACCGGCCCTGTCGTCGGCGGAGTGATCGGCCAACAGCGAATGGCTTACGATTATTGGGGTGACACGATGAATACAGCTGCAAGGCTCGAAGGCGTTGCAGAGCCGGGCGGCATTGCTGTGTCGGAAAGCACCTATTTCGCGGCGTGCTCGCAGGTCGATTTCACTCCGGCAGAGCTTCAGACCTTGAAAGGCATCGGCGAGACCAAGGTCTACCGCGTAATCATTGAAAACGAGGTAGCGGATCAGGCCGCGCGGTGAGTGGGTCCGTTGTCGACCGGGCGCGGGAAGTTCGAGGCCGGGGTCATCCGGCGGCCAAACAGGCCTGCAGCCGGATTGGCGGGGATCTTGACGACGCGGTCAGCGGGATCGGGTTTGTCAGTCTTACTCATCTTTTGGTCCTTCGTGCATAGCGGCGATCCGAAGGAAGTGCGGGTCGCTTGATGAGTCGTAATTACCTTCGATCTGGCGCTACTGAATTGTAGTGATCCGTCAGCCGGCAACAATTGTCGGATGGATACAATGGCGCTTGACGCTTCCGCCAGCCTCCCTGAAACAAGCAGCAATGGTTTTGCGCACCCTCTACCGTCTCGCCGTGATCACTGCGCTTTGCGCCGCGCCGCTTTCACTACCGGCCGGGGCACAGGACAATCCCAACCAGCCTCCCGAACACACTGAGCCTTTTCCAAATATCGGGATAGGACAAACGCGTGCGGAGATGCTGGAGAGCTTTGCAGAGGCACCGCAACTCAAGCGCGGCGAGCCTGCGCGCGTTCTGCTCGACCAGCGCCGCCGTCTTGCTCGTTCGCTCGACGCGCTTGCGCCTCAGCGGTCCGGATCGATTGACGCTTATGTCGTGAGCATTGCGCTCGACAGCGACCCAGTGTTTGCCCGCGAGGCTCGCGAAGCTGGCCGCGTCTTGGCTCGCCGTTATGGAGCGAACGGACGGGTCCTTACGCTCGCAGGGCCGGATGGTACGCGCGATGATCTGCCGCGCGGTTCGATCGAAAGCCTACTGGTCAGCCTCGCACACATCGCAGAGCTGATGGACACCGATGAAGACGTGCTGGTGCTCTATACGACGAGCCATGGCAACGAACTCGGTCTGGCCTATCATTATGGCGACACCGGCTACGGCGTATTGTCGCCCACGCGGCTTGCCGACGCGTTCGAGGAGCTCGGAATCGAGCGGCGCATCCTCATCATCTCGGCGTGCTATTCCGGCGTCTTCGTGCCCGCCCTTTCGGGCCGCGACACCGCAATTCTGACCGCCGCCGCTTCGACGCGTAATTCCTTCGGTTGCGAGCCGGAGAACGACTGGACCTTCTATGGCGATGCGCTGGTCAACCGCGCGCTTCGCGAACCGCAGCCGCTAACCGAAGCCGTGCGGGCGGCAGGTCGAACCATTGCTGGTTGGGAAAGCGAGCGGCGCCTGCTCGCTTCGCTGCCCCAAAGCGCGTTCGGCGCTGGCGTTTCAGCCTGGCTTCCAACGCTGGAGGCAGGCATGCCGCAAGTGGCGAGCGCTCCGGTGGGCAGGCCAGCGGTCGGCGAGTGATTATTCGTCAGGCTCCTCGACGCGGCGCGCATCTAGGATAGTCACCGGATCGGCGAGAATCTGTCCGACCATCATGCCTTCGCCCTTGTTGGGATCGGCAGGCAAGGCATGGATCGCGGAGACGACATCCATCCCATCGATGACGTAGCCGAAGACGGCGTAGCCATTCTTCCAGATAGGGTCGTCTGAATCGGGCTGAGCATCGAGGCCGACCTGATCGGCGAGCATGATCGAGAAATCGCCATTCGCCGTACCCGGTTCGCCCATCGCCATCGACAGTGCCCCGTTGGTGTGGCTTAGGCCCGTTTTGGTGGTCGGCTCATGTGGGATGCCCGGCAGGATGCGGTTTGGATCAAACTGTGTGCCGCCCTGGATCAGGCCATTGGGCATAGGCTCGCGCTCCAGTTTCATCGCGCGGTAGAAGACCGTGCCGTCGAACCTGTCCTCATCGACGTAGCGCAGGAAATTGGCAGCGGTGATTGGAGCGCGTTCGGTCTCGAGGCGGATGGTGATCTCTCCCATCTCGGTCTCGAGAACGACGTCGGTGGTTTCGTAGTTGACCTCCGGCTCGGGCGTTTCGGCGATCAGAGGCTCGGTCTGCTTGATCTCGAACTTCATCAGCAAAGTGCGCTGGTTCTCGGAGAAATTGTCGTCCGAGGCGAGATATAAGAATGTCTTGCCGAACTGTTCGCGCAGCGCGAGGCCTTCGAAATTGTCGAGGGTCAGCGGTGGCAACAGCGTTGCAACTGTCTCGTTCCCACCCTCGGCAAGCACGGCGACGATCGCTGCGCGGTTGCCTTGTCCCTGCACGTAGCTGCGAAACAGGATGTAGCAGGTGCCATCGGCTCCGCAGGCGGCATCCGTTGGAACGCCGCCTTGTTCTGCAAGGTCCGGGGGAGGCGCGACTTCGAATGCGACTTCACCGCCGTCGACGATCAGCGAGCAGTTTTCCCGTTCGGTCCCGGCCCATTCTCCGCAAACGAGCAGCTTATCGCCAGCCTGCGCAAGTGTCTCGATGCCGAAATTGCCTTGCGCGCCAAAGAGGATGGACGGTGGGTATTCGAGATCTACTCCCGCGCCCTCGGCAAGGTCGTCATAGCGCCAGACCCGGTGGCGACGTTCGAAGCTGACGAGCCAGTTACCCGCCGCATCGCGGGTGATGGCTTCGGCATCGGCGTCTTCCTTGTCGCGCAAACGCCTGCCGCGTTCGTCGTTCAGATCGCCGCGCATGATTGCCAGCACGTCGATCAGCCGTCCATCGAACTCGTCTGGCTCGATGGTGAGCCACTTGCCGTCATCGCTGACCGTATAGAGCAGGCCATCGTGCCATTCGAGGCCCGAAATGCCTCCGATTTCCTCCTCGCCCGGCTCGATCATGACACCGCCGCGATAAATGAGTTCACCTACTTCGGAGATTTCAGGGTCATTCGGGTCGAGCTCAACTGGCTCTGTGATCGCGAAAATCTCGTCTTGGGCGAGGCTGGGTGCGCTCACCAGCATGGCGAAGCTTGCGCAAATGGCTGTCTTCCAAGTCATTCGTCCGTTCTGGTGAACCCTTTGCAGAAGAGCAAGCGGGGGGGCGCGTCATTCATCAAGCAGCAATGTTTACAAGCGTAATCGTTGTGACTACAGACGTAATCAAGCCACCGGTGGAAGAGGGAGGCACGCTTGACCAAGTCCCCTGATAACAATGCTGAAAAGCCTGAACGCATCAGCGAAGCTGAACATGCGGTCATGGAAGTCCTTTGGGATCGCGGCACCGCCAGCGCCGCGCAGGTGTGCGAAGTCGTATGCCAAAAGCGCGAGTGGAGCCTTGCCACGGTCAAGACGCTGCTATCTCGTCTTGTTCAGAAAGGTGCGATTGAAACCCGTCCGGATGGTCGCCGTTTCCTTTACAGCCCGCTGATCGCCCGCGCCGAATATGTCGGCGGGGAATCGCGCCGTCTTGTCGACCGCCTGTTTGGCGGAAAGGCGGCTTCGCTGGTTGCTCACCTGGCCGAGACCGAGGCGCTGAGTGAGGACGACCTCAGCGAAATCGAGGCACTTCTGAAGGAGTTGAAGCAATGACCAGCTGGCTCCTAGAAACGCTCGCGTGGACCGCTGCGCTGATCGCACTGGTTCTTGTCCTTCGCCGTCCGGTTACCCGCTGGTTCGGCCCCCAATTCGCTTACGCCTTGTGGGCATTGCCTGCGCTCAGGCTCGTCATGCCCCCGATTGAACTGCCTGCCTCGATGCGTCCAGTTGACGCAACGGCAACCGCAGAGCCGGTGATCGAGGGCGGCACCCAATACCTAATCCTCGACCCCGTCACTCCAGTTGCGACACAAGATGGAGCAGGGCAGTCTGAGGCGGCGGCGTCCGGTCTCGCCACACAGCTTACCCCGACGCATAGCTTCGATTTTGGACCCTTAATCGAAGCTGGCATCGCAGTGTGGCTGATCGGCGCCGCCATTTTCCTTTACATGCGCTTCAACGCCTACTTCGCACTTCGCGATGACTTGCTCGACGGTGCGAGCGAAGTCGGCCGAGATGGCAAGGTTCGCCTTGTCGAAACGCATGGCACGAATGCGCCGCTTGCATTTGGCGTGATCGACAAGGTCGTGGCTCTCCCGCCCGGCTTTCTGGCGCAGCCAGATCGGCAGGCCCGCGATCTCGCGCTGGCTCACGAGCTGGCGCACCACAAAGGCCGCGACCTCCTTGTCAACGTTCTCGTGCAGCCTTTGTTCGCCATGCACTGGTTCAATCCGCTAGGCCGCTATGGCTGGCTTGCGCTGCGGCGCGATCAGGAAGCGGCTTGCGATGCGCGTGTCATGGCGCAGCGTCCGCCTGAAACTCTATCCGAAGCGCGCGAAGCCTATGCGAATCTGATCGTAAGCTTTGCCGCAAGCCCTGGTGTCGCGCCCAACCATGCCCTCACCGCGCCGATGGCGTGCCCGGTGCTGGGAGAAAAATCGATAATTCATCGTTTGAGGAGCCTAAAGATGAACGACACTCCAAAGAGCCGCCGACTGGCCGGTCGACTGATGCTGGGCGCGGCGGTTGTGGCTCTGCCTTTGACCGCATCCATCTCCTACGCTGCAAGCGAAGCGCCGCTGCCGCCGGCACCGCCTGCTCCGCCAAGCGTGTCTGTCGCGCCGCCGGCACCGCCAGCCGCTCCGATCGCTCCTGCTGCGCCGCTGGTTCAAGAGATCGAAGAAGTTGATCCGGATGTGGATGTCGACGTCGACGTTTCCGAGGACGGCACTCGCAGCGAAAACGTGTTCGTTATCCGGACTGAGAGCGATGGCGACAGCCGCGTTCATGTCCAACGCTGGGTCGAAAAGAACGAGTGGACCAGCGAAGGCATGAGCGAAGAGGAGCGCGAACGCATCATCATCGAGATGCGCGAAGAACTCGCAGAGGCCAAGAAGGAGCTCGATGAGCTGCCCGAAATCCTTGAAGAAGCCATGGCCGACGTGGAAGCAGCCGAAGCCGAGGTCCGGACCGTTATTCGCATGAGCTGCAATTCATCGAGCGACGAAGTTGCTACGACGGTTGAGAACGCCGATGGCACTCGCGTCGTCAAATTGTGCCAGGCGCGAGTGATGGCATCGGCTCTCGAAGGATTGAAGCAGGCGCGTGCAGAAATTGCTCGCAGCCGCGACATGACGGCCGAAATGCGCGAGCGTGTCGTGCGTGAACTCGACCAGCAGATCGAGCGGTGGGAAGCAAACGCCCGCTAATTAAGGCCGATTGAACAGGCGCATGTGCGAGGACCCTTTCCCTCGCGCAAAAGAAGGCCGGCGAGCAACCAAGTTGCGCGCCGGCCTATCTTTTTTGGGCTCGTATTCGGCCTACTGTCCGTCCTGCTCCTGCGTTGGCAGGACAGGGCGTTCGGTGCGGGGACGCGCAGGGTAGTTGCATCCGCGTTCGCGGCCGACGCCTTTAAGGAAGCCACGCCGCACCATCCCTGCGGTCACTGCGCGATTGAACTCGCGCCGACGCTTGTTCGCGCCGGAAACTTCGCGAACAAGGCCGCGGAAGGGGATGAATGAGCCGACAACGCTTTGTGCCACTCTGCCACCGCTTATCCGGCGTCCCTCTTCCTCAACGAAGATATCGAAGTCGTCACCCAACGCGTTATCGAGCGCTGCGATCTCGGCCATTAGGTGGTTGCAGTTCAGCAGCCCTTCCACGTCGTACGGATCGGCCGCGGCATCGACGAGAACAGGAGGCAGATCGTCGCTGTCGATGTTGAAGTCTTCAAGCGGAGTGCGCGCCACGTCCATGGCATCAGGTTCGTCGCGCTGCTGGGCAACGCCTGGCGATGCGGCGGCAAGGGCAAGGCCCATGGCCATTCCTGCCGATCCGATCGGTTTAACGAAGCTGCGTAATCTCATCACATGCACGGTCGTCCCCCCTAAGTCCCAATTGCAAGGCTTCCTGACGCTGGCGACTGGTCCCATGAGTGAAAGTCTCGGGATTCGCCCGGCGTCCTGATCGTTGCTGCAAGGTATCATCGCCGATTGCACTGGCTGCGCGCAAGCCCTCTTGCATGTCACCCGGTTCAAGCAGGTTCCGGTTCTTGCCTGCCCAAACTCCAGCATAGCAATCCGCCTGCAACTCCATGAGCACGCTCAGCTGGTTTGCCGAACGCGGGTTCGATGCCTGAAGACTGCGGATCTGACCGCTGATGCCGGTAATCGTCTGGATATGGTGACCAAATTCGTGAGCGACCACGTAAAGCCGCGCAAAATCTCCGCGCTCTCCGGACATACGCGCCAATTGATCGTAAAAGCCTGTGTCGATGTAGATCGTTTCGTTCGCGGGGCAGTAGAACGGTCCCATGCCGGTCGAAGCGGGGCCACAAGCGGTGTCGAAGCGCTGGCTGGTCGCAAACCTCAAGGAAGGCTGGCGAAACTCAACGTTTTGTTGGGCGAAAGTCTGCGCCCATGTCTCGTTGAGTGAGGTGAGCGCCGCGCAAGTCTCATTCGCGTAGGCATTCGAGGAACAGATCGCAGTCTCATCCTCGTTCTGAGGTGCCTGCGATGAACCCGACGTTTGCTGCACACCTTCAATCAGGCCGAGGGTCTGGCGTGGGTCGACACCGAAGACGACTGCGCCGACCAAGGCAATAACGATCCCGACGCACCCAACACCGCCAGCTCGCCGTGCACCGCCAGTCGTGCCGACATTGATCTTATTAGTGTTGAAGGGGTTCAGGCGCATCCTCGTGTCCTCCCAATCGAATCTATTATAGCTATGTCTTGGTCGCTCAGCTTTTGCTGGACACCAGCAATCAGTGCGGCAAAGACGCTTGTCAATTCAATGGCTGAAACGGTGGATTGTGCCCGATGCTTTCGGAAAAACGCGCGCTGGTCACAGGATCGACGTCGGGAATAGGTCTTGCGGTTGCACGCGCACTTCGTGCCGAAGGGGCTGAGATTATCCTCAACGGTCTGGGCGACGAGGGCGAGATCGCGAAATTGTGCGAGGAAATGGGCGCGACCTTCAGCGGGGCGAACCTCATGGATCCAGCCGCTATCGAAGTGATGATGGAAGAAGTCGGCCCGGTAGACATTCTCGTCAACAACGCCGGCATGCAGCACGTCTCACCGGTGGAAGACTTCCCGCCGGAAAAATGGGACGCAGTGATTGCGCTTAACCTTTCAGCCGTTTTCCATACAACGCGGCTCGCCGTGCCGGGCATGAAGGCTAAAGGCTGGGGCCGTATCATCAACACCGCGAGCGCACACTCGCTCGCCGCCTCACCGTTCAAGAGCGCTTATGTCGCCAGCAAGCACGCGATCGCTGGGTTCACCAAAACGATTGCACTTGAATTGGCTCAGGATGGCGTGACCGCGAATTGCATTAGCCCGGGATATGTCTGGACGCCTTTGGTCGAGAACCAGATCCCTGACACGATGGCTGCGCGGGGTATGACGCGCGAGCAGGTGATGAACGATGTTCTGCTTGCCAAGCAGCCGACGAAGAAGTTCGTGCAGCCAGAAGAAGTCGGCGCGATGGCGGTCTTCCTCTGCAGCGATGCTGCGGGTAACGTGACGGGCGCTAATTGGAGCATTGACGGGGGATGGACGGCCGAATGATGGGGCGTATGCCGGGCCGGGGGCGGCTTTTCCTAGTGTGTTTTGTCAGCTTGTGCCTTGCCGCATGTGCTCGCGCTCCGATTGCGAGTGTGCCAGCGGCTGAGCGCGATGTGATTGCTGCCAACCTGATGCGCGACATCGAAGTGCTTGCGAGCGAAGAATTCGGCGGCCGCAAGCCCGGAACCGATGGCGAGGTGCGGACTGTCGAATTCCTCATCAACGAGATGCAAAGTGCCGGTCTTGTTTCCGGTACGAACGATCCGGGCAGCGCATGGCGGGCCCCTGTGGAATTGGTCGCGAGTACACCGCTATCGGGCACGATCGAGTTCACCGCTGGAGAGCGGGACATCACTCCGGGCGAAGGCCAGGCGGCTGTCCTTACTTCAGGCAGGCGTGGATTGATCCAGGACGGCGAACTCGTCTTCGTCGGCAAGGAGGCAGAAAGCATCGTTGCTGAGGATATTGCGGGCAAGGTCGTGGTCATGCTCGGCGAGCCAGGTGTAAGCCCGCGCCGCCGTGCGACCCTGTTCGAAAACTCGCCGGCCGCGATCATTACGGTGGTAGAGGACAACTCTTCCATCGAAGCCGTCAGCCGCGCCTATGGCCGCGAGCGGATCGGGCTTGCGAGTGAAGAGCAGAACAGAGTGACCGCATTCGTCACCAACGATGTCATGCTGCAATTGCTGGGCGAAGATCGCTGGCAATCGCTGCTTGGCGCAGCAGAGGATGAGAACTTCGTCCCCGTGCCGCTTTCGGCGAAAACGTCGCTCGATGCCCAAAGCCAGCGGCGGGAATTTACCAGCTATAATGTGATTGGCCTGTTGCCGGGATCATTGCGTGGTGCAGGTGCGGTGATGTTACTCGGCCACTGGGATCACCTTGGCGATTGTGCCCCGGACACGCCCGAGCCCCTATGCACTGGCGCAGTCGACAATGCGAGCGGGATAGCGGTGATGCTTGAGCTTACGCGCAGGCTCGCTGCAAATGGCCCCTACGATCGGGATATTTACGTCCTTGCCACCAGCGCCGAGGAGTCAGGATTGTTGGGAGCCAAGGCATTTATCGACCAGCCTTCGGTCCCGCTCGACGATATCGTAGCAGCCTTCAATTTCGACACCGTGGCTATCGCGCCTGCTGGCACGGCGCTGGGGTTCGTAGGAGAAGGCCGCACCGCGCTTGACGAAACGATCAGGCAGACCGCTGCCGAGGCGCGCCGCGAGCTCGGCAACAAGGAGTTTGCCGAACAGTTCGTGCGCCGTCAGGACGGCTGGGCCTTCCTCGAGGCAGGAGTGCCTGCTGTCTTCCTTTCTAGTGCCTTTGCCTCGGAGATCGTTCTTGGTCCCTACCTTGCCGAGAGGTATCACCGCCCGGGTGATACGATCGAAGGCATCGAGCTTGGCGGCGCGATTGATGACCTTCTGCTGCACGAGGAACTGGTGCGCAGGGTAGCAAGTACAAGCGCTTACACCCCAGCTGCTTCACAATAACGTCTAAAGCGCGCTGGCAGGCCTAGCGCCTTTCACAAAGCCGCCCTACATGGGCGTGCACGATTCGCTTCACACACGGAAAAAAGCAGCACGTGCACATGGATATTCCCCTCGGCCTTACCTTTGACGACGTTCTTCTGCGACCTGCGGAAAGCAATGTGTTGCCAAGCATGGCAAACACGCAGACCAAGCTGACGCGCGAAATCGGCCTCAACATCCCCGTGCTTTCGAGCGCAATGGACACCGTTACCGAAGCCGACATGGCGATCGTCATGGCGCAGCTGGGCGGTATCGGTGTGCTTCACCGCAACCTTGACGTCGAAGAGCAATGTGCGGCCGTGCGCGCCGTCAAACGCTTTGAAAGCGGGATGGTCGTTAACCCTATCACTATCTCGCCTGATGCGGTTCTGGGCGATGCTCAGGCGTTGATGGAAGCCAACCGGATCAGTGGGATTCCCGTAACCGACAGCGAAGGCAAGCTGTGCGGCATCCTCACAAACCGGGATGTGCGCTTTGCCGAGAACCCACAGCAGCCAGTGCGCGAGCTGATGACCACTGAAAACCTTGCGACCGTTCCGCTTGGCACCAGCCAGGAAGACGCGCGCCGCCTTCTGCACCAACGTCGGATCGAGAAGCTTCTGGTGGTCGACGGCGACTATCGCTGCATCGGCCTTATTACGGTCAAGGATATCGAGAAGGCGGTCACCTATCCCAATGCGACCAAGGACACCGCGGGCCGCCTGCGCGTGGCGGCAGCAACGACCGTGGGCGATGCTGGCTTTGCGCGGACCGAGGCGCTGGTCGATGCCGAAGTCGACGTCGTCGTTATCGACACCGCCCACGGCCACAACAAGGACGTGTCCAAGGCCGTTGAGCGCGTGAAGAACCTTTCCAACTCGGTGCAGGTCATTGCGGGTAACGTCGCCACCGCTGAAGCCACCCGCGCGCTTATCGATGCAGGCGCAGATGCAGTGAAGGTCGGCATCGGGCCCGGCTCAATCTGCACCACACGCGTCGTCGCAGGCGTCGGCGTTCCGCAGCTCACCGCGATCATGGGCAGCGCTGAAGAAGCCGCCAAATCGGGCGTCCCTGTCATCGCTGATGGCGGCCTTCGCACCTCGGGCGATGCTGCCAAAGCGCTGGCTGCTGGCGCGTCGACCGTGATGGTCGGCTCAATGCTTGCAGGCACGGCTGAGAGCCCGGGCGAGGTTTTTCTGTATCAGGGCCGTTCCTACAAGGCTTATCGCGGCATGGGCAGCGTTGGCGCGATGGCTCGAGGCAGCGCGGATCGCTATTTCCAGCAAGACGTGTCGGCGATGAAGCTTGTTCCCGAAGGCATCGAAGGGCAAGTCCCGTTCAAGGGCCCTGCGGCTGATGTGATCCACCAGCTCGTCGGCGGTATCAAGGCGGCGATGGGCTATACCGGCTCTGCCACTATCGAAGACCTCAAGACTCGTGCGCAATTCGTCCGGATTACCAATGCAGGTCTTTCGGAAAGCCACGTCCACGACGTCGCCATCACGCGTGAGGCACCCAACTATCCGACGCGATAGGGCACTTCTGTGATCGAAATCGTTCCCCTGATGCTGTTCCTCCTCGCCATTCCCGATGACGGGCCGGGTGAGATTGAACTTACGCGCTATCCTGCCCTGTTCGAAACCGAGGAGGAGTGCCGCGACTATGGTGAGCGCGTTGTACGTGCCCGTGTCACGATAGAACACGAAAACGCCACGCTCTTCCAGATTTTCTGCGAGCCCGTGCCGGACCGCGAGGAGTTTGAAAAGCTGTTCAACACCCTCAGCGAAAAACGGCAGCGTTCCAGCGAAGCGCGGGACCAATGACCCCCGCCGCCCGCGTTCAGGCGGCAATCGAATTGCTCGATGCAATCATTGAGGGCGCTCGCAACAAAGGCGCGCCTGCTGACCGATTGATCTCCGAGTATTTCAAAGCGCGGCGCTATGCCGGGTCAAAGGACCGGCGCGCGGTTCGCGAACTCGTCTACCGCGCGGTGAGACTGTGCGGTCCGGTCCCTGCCGATGGCCGCTCAGCGATGCTTGCGCTCTCGAATACGGATGAGAGCCTCTTGCCATTGTTTGACGGCTCGACCCATGGGCCGCAAACGATTGCTCCTAACGAAACGTCAGCAGAGACAGGGGTCGCACCTCACTGGTTGATAGAGCGGCTTTCAACCTCTGGCATCGAGAGCGACGAAGCCATGGCGCTCCTGGACAGGGCGCCGCTCGACATCCGTGTGAACGCACTCAAGGCCGACCGTGGCACGATCGAGTTGCCTGAAGAGGGCGAACCACTCATCGCTTCGCAGGGCCTCCGGTTCGCATCGGGGACGCAGGTCGAGCAATGGCGAGAATGGCGTGATGGGCTGGTCGAGATACAGGACCACGGCAGCCAGTGGGTTTGCGAGGCTGTACATGCGCAGCCCGGCGACACCGTCATCGACCTTTGTGCAGGCGCAGGTGGCAAGACACTTGCATTGGCCGCAAGGTTTGGAAACGCGGTCAGCCTCATCGCCGCTGACACCGACAAGCGACGCCTTGGCAATCTTGCGCCACGAGCTGCGAGGGCAGGGGCACAGGTCGATCACACTGTCTTGCTCGATCCGGGCCGTGAAATTGAAGCGCTTGAGCCTTGGGCAGGTAAAGCCGATCACGTGCTTGTCGACGCACCTTGCTCAGGTAGCGGAACTTGGCGTCGTAATCCTGAAAGCCGTTGGCGTCTGGATGAAGCAGAACTTGTCCGACTTACGAAGCTTCAGGCTCATGTGCATGATATCGCAGCGAAGCTGGTTCGTCCCGGAGGCAGTATCACATTCGTCACCTGCTCGCTGCTTGACGAAGAAGGATCAGGGCAGGTCGATGCATTCCTTGACCGGCATTCAGGATGGGAGGCCGAGGGTCTCGAACTTCCTGTCGGACGAAGGCGCGGGAAAGGCATTCGCCTTACTCCGTATCACGACGGTACGGACGGCTTTTTTGTCGCAAACTTACGTTTCCCGTGCTAGCCGTTAACGACTATGGCGAAGCCTTCATCTTCTCGGCTTGCTGACTTCAAGGAGCTGTTCATGCGTTTCGCGCCCGCTGCCGCTGCCCTCTCACTCATGTTCGCGACCGTGGCGAGTGTGTCGAGCGCTGGCCAGCTCGAAGCCGATCCGCGCGCGCAGGCTCTTATCACTCAAGGGGAAGCTGCGCTGGAGGCTGGCGATACGCAGGGCGCAATCGATGCATTCGAAGCTGCGCTTGCGGTCGATCCGGGCTACACTCCGATCCTGTTGAACCTTGCAGAAGCTGCCCGTCAGGACGGCCTTCAAGGCAAGGCGATCCGCTATTATCGCGAGGCACTGGCCCGCAATCCTGATTACTTCGCCGCAATCTCGGGTGAAGGCGAGGCACTGGTAGAGAAGGGCGCGGTCGACAAGGCGCAGCGCAATCTCGCCCGGCTCGAAAGCATGTGCGGTCAAAGCTGTCCTGAAACGCAGGCGCTTCAGGCTCGCATCGCGGCAGGGCCTCCTGCGCGCTTTGCCGTCGAAACCGCCGAGGACGGCACGGCTGCCAACTGAGCTTGGCGCGCACTCGAATGCTGACACTTCACCACCTCGAATACTCGCAGAGCTTCCGCATCCTGTGGCTGCTTGAAGCCCTGGGCGCCGAGTATGAGCTCAAGAGCTATAATCGCGATCCCGAGACCAATCTTGCGCCTGCCGAATACAAGGCGCTTTCGCCTCTCGGCACGGCTCCGGTCGTGACCGAGGGCGACCTCGTGCTCGCAGAGAGCAACGCGATTATCGACTATATTCTAGATTCCTATCCCGACAGCGATCTGCGTCCGGGTGCAGGGCACAAGGACCGCGCGCGCCATCTGTTCTGGTATCACGCGTCGGGCGCATCGTTCATGAACCTGCAGAGCGTTGCGATGATCCTCGGGCTGCTTGAAAGCCGCGCGCCCTGGCCTATCAGCGCCCTGCTCAAGTCGGTGTTTGGCCAGGTGCACAAGCTCTTTCTCGGTCCGCGCTTCGATGCGCTGTTCGACCTGATGGAAAATGACCTCGCCAAGCAACCGTTTTTCGGCGGCGACAATCTGACCGCTGCCGATATCACGCTGGTGTATTCAATGTTCGCTGCGCGTGAACGGGGTCAGCTTGATGGCTACCCGCAGGTGACTCAGTGGTTCGAGAGGATCGAGGAATTGCCCTCGTTCCAGTCTGCCCGCGCGAAGGACAAGCGCGACAAGATCACCTTCAGCTTCTGAAGTTGCTCAGATCAGCTGCGCAAATTCCGCGACCAGCTCTTCATAGACTTCGCGTTTGAACGGGACGATCAGGTCCGGCAAATCACGCGGCTTCACCCAGCGAAAAGCGTGAAACTCGGGCGGGTTGTGTGCTTGAAGATTGATGTCGGCATCGCTCCCGAGAAAACGGCCGAGATACCAATGCTGGATCTGGCCGCGATACTTGCCCTTCCAGACTTTGCCTAGAAGCTCGGGCGGGAGGTCGTAGCGGAACTGCCGCGAGGCAGGCGCAATCACATTGACCAAACTGCCGCCGACACCCGTTTCTTCCTCCAATTCGCGTAAGGCAGCGGTTTGAGGGTCTTCGCCCTTGTCAATTCCGCCCTGTGGCATTTGCCAGAAGCCGTGAGCGCTAGGGTCGATGCGTTCGCCGACGAAGACGTTGCCGTCCTCGTTTGCAAGCATGAATCCGGCACAGGGGCGATAGGGGAGGTCGTTCAAGAGGGGTTCTCCAAGAGGAATTTCATATGCGCGACGATCCGCTCCAGATCGCCCTGCGTGCTCGGCACGGCCTGGCGCAGGTTGGTGAAGGAATGGGTGACGCCCTTCATCTCGATAAAGGTCACGTCTGCTCCAGCCTGAGAGAGGGCAGAGGCATAGTCGCGGCCAGAATCGCGGATCGGATCGAGGCTTGCCGTGACCACGATGGTGGGCGGGGCCTTGGCGTGATCGCCGTGGATCGGAAATCCGCGCGCATCCTCGCGCACTGCGCCATAGGCAGCATCGAAGAATTCGATGGCAGCCCGGGTAAGAACAAAGCCGTCCGCAAATGCCTTAAAGCTTGCAGAGCCTTCGACCGCGCTTGCGAGCGGAAAGATCGGGACTTGCAACGCGACCGGCACATCGGCGGGCTTCTCGGCGAGCAATTGCCCAATGACGATCGTCGCATTGCCCCCGGCGCTGTCTCCGATCGTGACGAGCCCGGTTGCCTCGCGTCCGAGTTCGTGCGGAGATGAAGCGATCCATCGCGTCGCGGCTTCGCAGTCCTCAATTGCGGCGGGGAAGGGCGCTTCAGGAGCGCGGCGATAATCTACCGCGACGAGAGGCAAATCCATCAGAGCAGCGATCTCGGTGCATAGCGCGTGGTGTGTTTCAAGGTCGCCGATCACGAAGCCGCCACCATGGTAAAAGGTGATGACCGGACCCGGTTCACGCGTCTCGCGCGCATCGTAGAGGCGCAGCGGGATGTCGCCCGCTGGGCCGGGGCAGGTGAGGTCACGGATCACCGCAAGCTCGCGCGCAGGACGGTCCGCCATGCCATGCAGCGCAACATAAGACGCGCGAGCTTCCTCAAGCGTCATGTCAGCCAGGGCTGGTCCCTCCATCGCCGCAAGCGCATCGAGGAACATCTTCATGTCAGGGCGGATGAAGGGTGTGGTGTCGGACATTCTTGGCTCTCTCCCGTCTCTCTTTGCGTGAAGCGATAGAGGCTTGGCCCGCGCATTTCCACTCGCAAAGAGGCGTGTGTGACGGTAGGCATCGCTTCATGGACAATCTCACGCACAGCCTTGTCGGCGCGGTGATGGCGCAGACGGGTCTCAAGCGGAAAACCGGCCTTGCAATGCCCGCTCTTGTGATCGGAGCGAACCTTCCCGATGTCGATGCTGCGTGCTTCTTCTGGCTTGAAGGGACAGAACACCTCGGCTTCCGGCGCGGGATCACGCATGGGCCGCCCGCCTGGGTGATCCTGCCCTTGATCCTCGCTGGTCTTCTTTGGGCGTTCGACCGGTGGCAGGCAAAGCGGGGCAAACGGCCCGAGGGGCGCCTTCCGGTGCATTTCGGTTGGCTCTATGGCTTGAGCTTTCTCGGTTGCCTTTCGCACCCGGCGCTCGACTGGCTCAACGTTTACGGCATTCGTCTGCTCGAGCCGTTCTCGTCACAATGGTTCCATGGCGACACGCTATTCATCATCGACCTGTGGCTGTGGGCGCTTTTGTCGGTGACGATCTGGTGGTCGCTGCGGCAGGAAAAGCGCGGCGGCAACTGGACGCGGACTGCGTGGATCGGAAGCGTCGTCGGGCTGCTCTACATCGCACTCAACGGGGCGATCACGTGGTTCGATTACAATGCGGGCGGCAAGTATCGCGAGCCCTATCCGGCCGAGTACATTTCATCACCCGTGCCGTTCTATTTCTGGGAGCGTGAGCAAATCGCGAGGCTCGAAAGCGGGCGCTGGATTTCGAGCAGCTGGGACGGCGTGGCGTTCGGCTATGGTTACAGTCACTCGATCAGCCAGCAATGCGAGCTTCCCGACTTTAGCGAAGAGCGAAAGACCAATTCGCAGCTCGATGCTTTCCTGTTCTGGTCACGCGCGCCTTTTGGAGAGGCCAATCGCGATGGTTCTCTCATTCTTCGCGATGCTCGCTTTTATGATCCGCTGGCGCGAGACAGGTTCGCGCTGGTGCTCCCCGACGTGAAATGCATGGAACTGGTACCCGACTAAAACGCTTGAGTACCATGACCAAACCGCAAATCCTCTGGCTGAGGCGCGATCTGCGCATGGCCGACAATCCCGCTCTCTATCACGCTGCCAAGGCTGGTCCGGTCGTTTGCGTTTATGTCCTCGACGACGAAGCCCCCGAACATCACAGGATGGGCGGCGCTTCGCGTTGGTGGCTTCACCATTCGCTTGAAAGTCTGAGCAAGAGCCTGGGCACCCGAAACGCGAAGTTGATCTTGCGCCGTGGCGATGCGGTTGAGGAACTCACCACCGTCGCGAATGCGGTGGGGGCCGACACGATCCATGCGAACACGCATTACGAGCCGTGGTGGAGGAAAGCGCAGAAGAAGCTGAAGGACGAGATCGACGTCCAGCTCTACGACGGTGTTTACTTGTTCCCCGCTGGCCACGTTACGACGGGCTCGGGCGATCCGTACAAGATCTACACGCCGTTTTACAAAGCGTTGCGACAGGAATTGCCCCCGCGCGACGTGCTGCCCGAGCCGGAAACGCTCTCCTCGCCAGATGACTGGCCCGCGAGCGACGAGCTTGCCGACTGGAACCTTCTCCCCACCAAGCCCGATTGGTCGGGAGGCATCGCAGACTTCTGGGAGGTGGGCGAGGACGCAGCGCATGAGCGTCTGTCTGAATGGGAAGATCATGTCGCCGACTACGAAGACAAGCGCAATTTTCCGAGCGTAGACAAGACATCGCGCCTGTCGCCGCACCTGCACTTCGGCGAGATTTCCCCGGTGCAGGTCTGGCACGCGCTCAAGCACAAACGCTCCAATGGCTGGAACAGCTTCGAGAGCGAACTGATCTGGCGCGACTATGCGGCCAACGTGATTTGCGAATACCCAGCTTATGCAAGCGAGAACTATCGCGAAGATTACGACAAGCTCGAATGGCGCGATCCCGATAGCGACGAAAAGGCCGCCAAGGACCTCAAGAAGTGGCAAGAGGGCAAGACCGGCTATCCGATCGTCGATGCAGGGATGCGCCAGCTTTGGCAGACCGGTTGGATGCACAATCGGGTGCGCATGATCACCGCCAGCTTCCTCATCAAGCACCTCCTGATCGACTGGCGAAAGGGCGAGCAGTGGTTCTGGGATTGCCTGGTCGATGCCGACTACTCGTCGAATGCGGTCAACTGGCAATGGAACGCGGGCACGGGCGTCGATTCAAACATGTTCAGCCGGATCATGGCTCCGCTGACCCAATCGGAAAAGTTCGATGCGGCTGCCTACATTCGCGAATATGTGCCCGAGCTTGCCGATCTCGATGAGCCCTACATCCACGATCCCGAAGAGCACGGCTGTTTGCCCAAGGCCTATCCAGCCAAGATGATCGCTCACAAGGAAGGGCGCGAGCGGGCCTTATCGGCATACAAGGATATGAAGAACGGGTGAGGGCGCTCTTGCGGCCCCATATGGCTCGCGCTTAAGAAAGCGCCATGTCAGCGCAAGGGGTCAGAGGAGAGCAACTGCTCAGTTCGGGTGAGCGTTTTGCCTCGCGTCCGGGGCTGTTTTCGCGCCTGATCGCTCCCGGCTTCGGCAAGATCCTCGACCGGATTGATGCAGGGCTGGCGAAAGGGTCGCTGCTTGCGCACCTCCCCGATGGAACGACCCGGGTGCTTGGCGGTAATGCTCCGGGTTTCGATGCGCAGATCACGCTCAAGGACTGGCGAGCGCTGTTGCGACTTGCGACAGGTGGGGTGATCGGTTTCTACCAGGCGTACGAGGCTGATGAGTGGGAGACGCCCGATCTCACGATGCTGTTCGCATTATTCTCAGGCAATGTGAGGACGTTGGGGGATACGGCGCGCAGCTCAGGACCGTTCAAGTGGGCGGGGCGCATGGCTCACTGGCTCAATCGAAACAACCGCGCGGGTTCGCAGCGAAACATCGCTGCGCATTACGACCTCGGCAACGATTTCTACCGCGAGTGGCTCGACCCGACGATGACGTATTCGAGCGCGCTCGGCCTTGGCGAAGACGGCCTTACGGCGGCGCAGAAACGCAAGCACGAGGCTTTGTCGGCCCGGCTTGGCAATCCAAAGACTGTTCTTGAGATCGGATGCGGCTGGGGTTCGCTGGCGCAGCATCTTGCAGGCAGGGGCGCTGATGTGACGGCGATCAGCCTCTCCGACGAGCAACTCGCCTATGCGCGGGCGAATACATCTTCTGACATCCGCTATCTCAAGCAGGATTACCGCGATGTCAGGGGGACATTCGATGCGATTGCGAGCGTCGAGATGGTCGAGGCTCTGGGGCGCGAATACTGGCCGACATTCATGGACTGCATTGCTCGCAGTCTCGCTCCCGGAGGACGTGCCGGTGTCCAATACATCTCAATGGCAGACGATTTGTTCGAGGCCTATGCAGGGACGGTCGATTTTATCCAGGCATACATCTTCCCCGGCGGATTACTCATCAAGTCGAGCGAATTTCGTGCGCTCGCTGAAGAGAGGGGCCTCGAATGGTGCGATCAGAGCGATTTCGGGCTCGATTATGCTGAAACGCTCAAGATCTGGCGCGAACGTTTTGATGTCGCTTTCGAGCATGGCCGACTGCCCGCGGGCTTCGATGATCGCTTCGTGAGGCTCTGGCGCTTTTACCTCAGCTATTGCGAAGGCGGGTTCCGCTCGGGCAATATCGACGTTCACCAGGTCACGCTGGTTAAGACATAAGAGAAGAGAGAGGGACTTCGATGAAGAAGCTATTGGGGATCATGGGCGCGGTGAGCACACTTGCGCTGGCAGGATGCAGCTATGGCGCCGCGGAGGGCGTCGAGGCCGCGCCAGCGCCGCTGGCTTCGGTAGAGATGGTTATGCCGCCCGAGCGCGATCCGTCGGAGCTTCAGGTGCTGTTCTGGAACGACGAGCAACGCTCTGCCCGTTTTCGCGACATGGAAAGCTGGTTCGCAGGCCACGAAGTCCCGGCCGCATCAAATCCGCGCGCGCTCGAAGAGGGAACGCCGCTCCCGGCCGAGCTCGCACAGGAAATCCGCTCCCTGATGCTCGAAACAGGCGCTGCTGGCGTGATGGTCTGGGAAGATGGGGGCGTGCAATTCGAAGACTACGCGCTCGGTTTTGGCCCCGATCAACGCTGGACCAGCTTTTCGGTAGCCAAGAGCTTTACTTCGACCCTGTTGGGAGCCGCTGTGAAGGATGGCTTTATCGGTAGCCTGGATGACCCGGTCACCCAGTATGTCCCCGGTCTGGCAGGCTCAGCCTATGACGGGGTCAGTGTGCGCCAGATTGCGACGATGACCAGCGGCGTCGCCTGGAACGAGGATTACACCGATCCCAACAGCGACGTGGCCGCCATGAATCGCTTCGTGGTCGAATATGGCCCTGACGCCATCGTTGAGCAGCTGAAAGGGCTCGAACGCGAGGCCGAGCCGGGCGAGAAGTGGGTCTACAAGACCGGCGAGACCAATCTTATCGGACTGGTTGTCGAAAACGCAGTTGGATTGTCGCTCGCTGAGTATGCTCAGGAAAAGATTGTCGAACCAGCGGGTTTCGAAGGCGGCCTCTTCTGGATGACTGATCCGCGCGGAGGCAATATTGGCGGCTGCTGCCTGTCACTCACGCTCGGGGACTACACCCGAATGGGCGTCTTCGCGCTTGAGGGCGGAGGCGACCCCGTGCCCGAGGGTTGGTTTGCGGAAGCAGGCAATTCGCTGGTTGATTTCGAAGGTCGACCTGGCTTTGGTTACGGCTACCAATGGTGGACTTATCCCGGCAGCTATGGCGCGCAAGGCATCTTCGGTCAGTCGATCACCATCGTGCCCGGCGACAACCTCGTCGTTTCGATTGTCAGCAATTGGCCCACGGCCACCGGTGCGAACCGGGGCAAGTGGTTCCAGATGGTCGGAAAGATCGCGGCAGCCGAGTAATCGGACTGCCGCGACGTGGCATCACATCGGGCGGTAAACGCCGGTGTTGCTGTATCGCTGAAGAATGTTGTCGTGCACGATCGGGCTCAAGAGCTCGGTGAATGCGCAGCCGACTATGCAGTTGTCCCACCATACCACCTCGGCCTGAAGCAATTCGAGGCCGGGAAGGGTGAGCCAGCACATCTGGCCTTCGTGCATGCGATTGATCGATGCAGCGGAGAACCCCGAGATCGACAGGTCATGAACCACGCTCTGAAATGCGCGGCCACCCGACGCCCGAAGGGTAGCCGGGATTGTCAGGCGCGTGCGCGGTGAGCAGCGATCTTCCTGCGCTGCCATTTCGTATCGTTTTTGGTCGGTAGGCATGGGCCTGCTACCTTCTCCAGTCAGCTTGGTGGTCTCTGTGCCGGTGGAACGGGTTCGACCCTCATCCACCGGTTTCGCTTGCCAGACTGTTGCACAGGAAGGTTAACAGGTTGGTAAGAGGCAGATTTCTGTGCCGTCATGCCCGTATTTTGCGGTGAAGCGATGCAATGACGTCACGATGCTACGCCGCAGGAACTCGCAGGGCCTCTTAATCTACGCGCTCGCGATGGCCTGTCGTGAAGTCTTCAGCAAGCAGGGCGACAATGCGCTTTGCCACCACTTCGGGTGGTTTGACGCTTTCAGGCTTCTCTCCGGGATAGGCGCGGGCACGCATATCGGTGCGGGTCGCGCCCGGATCGACGATGGCAACGCGGAGCGGACTGAGCTTCTCAACCTCTGCGGCATAGCTGTCGAGCAGGTTGTCGAAGGCTGCCTTGGTCGAGCCGTAGGCCGACCAGAACGAGCGCGGATTGGCACCGACGCTGCTGGTGAGGCCGATGATGCGGCCAGCCTCTGCACGGCGGAGCAGCGGGTCGAAAGCGGCAAGCAATGCCTGTGTCGCGACCACATTGGTCATGATCGCCGTGTTGAACTGCTTGGGATCAATCTGCGGAAGCGGTGTGAGCTCTGGCAAATAGGCCGCTGAAATCACGAGAACATCAAGCGTTTCCCAGCGCCCCGCAATCGCGGAGGCAAGCCGCGAAACAGCATCGGGCTCGGTCAGGTCGACCGGCGCAATGGTCGAAGTGCCGCCCGCATCGTGGATCCGGTCCTCGATGGCTTCGAGCGCTTTCACCTTGCGCGCGGTGAGGATCACATGCGCACCCGCCTCGGCAAGTGCGATAGCGGTCGCGGCGCCAATGCCTTTGCTCGCGCCGGTAACCAGGGCGGTGCGCCCTGCGAGAGGTTTTGTGTCTGTCATGGAAGTTCAGGCCGCTTTGGGATCAACAAAAGGGAGCTCGCCTGTCCCCTCTTCGCTCATCGCGAGGTCGGTCAGGCTGGTGGGGTAATCGCCGGTGAAGCAGGCGTCGCAGAATTGCGGACAGGCCTTGTCGCAACTCTTCGAGCCGACGGCGCGGTAAAGGCCGTCGATGGAGATGAAGGCGAGGCTGTCGGCCTTGATGAATTCGCGCATCGGCTCGATTTCCATGCGCGCTGCGAGCAGTTTCGAGCGTTCGGGCGTGTCGACACCGTAGAAGCACGAATGCGCGGTTGGCGGACTGGCCACGCGGAAATGCACTTCGCTCGCACCTGCCTCGCGCATCATCTCGACGATCTTGAGGCTGGTGGTGCCGCGCACGATCGAATCGTCGATGAGCACGATCCGCTTTCCGGCGACAAGGCCGCGATTGGCGTTGTGCTTGCGCTTAACGCTTGAATGGCGCGCGCTGTCCGATGGCTGGATGAAGGTGCGCCCAACATAATGCGAGCGGATTATGCCAAGCTCGAACGGCACGCCCAATTCCTGAGCATATCCAATTGCCGCAGGCACGCCGCTATCCGGAACCGGCACGACCAGATCGACATCGCATGGCGCTTCGATAGCGAGTTCGCGACCGATCGCCTTGCGCGCCTCATAGACACTGTGCCCGGCAAAGGTGCTGTCTGGACGGCTGAAATAGACGTGCTCGAAGATGCAGGGCCGCGCCTTTTGGTTGCCGAAGGGATGCAGGCTCTTGATCTCGCCGTCGAAGCCGACCTGGATCATCTCGCCTGCTTCAACTTCACGTACAAATTCGGCACCGACCACGTCGAAGGCGACGCTTTCGCTGGCGAACAGGATCGAATCGCCAAGCTTGCCCATTACCAGCGGACGGATGCCCAGCGGGTCGCGGCAGGCGATCATGCCTTCGGGCGTCATCACGATCAGCGCATAGGCCCCTTCGACAAGGCGCAGCGCGTCGATCAGCCGGTCGGCGACCGTTGGATAACGCGAGGTGGCGACAAGGTGGATGATAACTTCGGTGTCGGAGGTCGACTGGAAGATCGACCCTTTGCCAACGAGGTCTTTCCTCAGCGCAAGCGAGTTTGAGATATTTCCGTTATGCGCAATGGCAAAACCGCCGCTTGCAAGCTCGGCATAGAGCGGCTGCACATTGCGAAGGCCCGCGCCGCCGGTCGTCGAATAGCGCACATGGCCTGCCGCCATCGAGCCGGGCAGTTCGTCGATTGCTTCTTGTGAGGAAAAACTGTCGGCAACATGGCCAAGCGCGCGGCGAGAGATGAAATCCTTGCCGTCGAAGCTGGTTATGCCGACCGCTTCCTGTCCGCGATGCTGAAGCGCGTGGAGACCCAGAGCGGTCGCGGCCGCGGCTTTTTCTGCATTGATCGCGCCGAACACGCCGCACTCTTCGCGAAGCTTGTCGCCGTCCGGGTCCAGAAATGGATGAGTGAGGTTGCCTGCGACGCCCTCAGTATCGGTGTTTGCCATCGCTCGTACTGTCCGCTGCGCTGCCCCCGAATGTTGTGCGCTCAATGGCGATGTTACCGATCAATTACAAGGTCGGATCACGGACCGTCACCGGTCTTTTTTGCTACGTGGCTGAAGCGTACCGGTTTTCGCATGAGGTCTGCTTGTGCGCACACCGATCGCGTCTTAAAGGCAGCATTCATCTCAACTGCTCCACTTCACCGGACCTGAATGCTCACTCCCTTCGAAAGAATGATCGCCAAGCGCTACCTGTGGCCGGGCAAGGGCGAGGGCTTTATCGCGCTCGTCGCCGGAATCTCGGTCGGCGTGGTGATGCTGTCGGTCGCCATGCTCGTTCTCGTGATGAGCGTGATGGGCGGCTTTCGCACCGAAATGCTCGAAAAGTTCTCAGGGCTGAACGGTCACGCGATTATTCAGGCCTATGGCGGCGAGCTTGATGGGTGGGAGCGTGTTGTTGAGGAAGTGCGCGCCACCGAAGGCGTCACCGATGCATCCCCGCTGATTGAACAGCCGCTGGTCGCAAGCGTCAACGGGCGGCTGAACCCAGTCTTCGTTCGCGGCAACACTCCCGAAGATCTCGCGCTGATCAGCGACAAGGTCCTGTTCGGCGATATCTCTTCGCTTCAGCCCGATGCAGGGCGGGTTGCGATAGGCTCACGCTTGGCCGCCAATATGGGCGCCCGCGTTGGCGATACGGTTACGCTGATAAATCCGTCGGGCCGCACAACTCCGTTTGGCACCACCTTCCGCCAGGTCCCTTATGAGGTTGGCGCGATTGTTGAGTTTGGGCTCTACGACTTTGACGAAAAGTTCGTAGTCATGCCGATGAGCGATGCGCAGACGCTCCTCCTGATGGGCGACACGATCGGCCTTATTCGCGTGAACGTGACCGACCCTGACAATGTGAGCGGTATTCTCGGCGCGGTGGAGCAGAATTTAACCGGCCGCGCTCAGATCGCCGACTGGAAGCAGATCAATTCGACCTTGTTCGAGGCGCTCGAGATCGAGCGTGTTGCGATGGCTTTCGTGCTGAGCTTCATGGTTCTGGTCGCCAGCTTCAACATCCTGTCGAGCCTCGTGATGCTGGTTCGCGCGAAAACGCGGGACATCGCGATCATGCGAACGATGGGCGCAACGCGGCGCTCGCTGCTCAAGATCTTCGTCACGACCGGCACTACTATCGGAGCGATCGGTACGATTGCCGGTCTGGTTCTGGGCTTCGTGCTGCTCCTGTTCCGCAACGAGATCGTCGACGGCATCGCTTATGTCACTGGAGCACAGATATGGGATCCGGAGGTCCGGTTTCTCACCAGCCTGCCGGTCCGCATCGATGCGTGGGAAGTGATCGGGGTAGTCGCTCTGGCCATCGGCCTCAGCTTCCTCGCAACGCTTTATCCTGCGCTCAAGGCGTCGAACACCGATCCGGTCCAGGTGCTGCGTTATGAGTGATCCGATTGTCTCATTGCGCGATGTGAAGCGCAGTTTCGAACAGGGCGGTCAGCGCATTGATGTGCTGCGCGGCGTCGATCTGGATATCATGCCGGGCGAAATCGTCGCGCTGCTAGGCCCGTCTGGTTCGGGCAAATCGACCATGCTTCAGGCTGTCGGACTACTAGAAGGCGGTTTTGAAGGTTCGATCACGATTGCCGGTGAGCGCGCTGAAAAGCTCGCCTCGGATCAGCGCACGCGCGTTCGGCGCGAACATCTGGGGTTTGTCTATCAGTTCCACCACCTTCTGCCCGACTTCAACGCGACAGAGAACGTGGTGATGCCGCAGATGGTGGCTGGCACTGACAAGGCGACCGCGACGACACGCGCTGAAAGCCTGTTGTCCAGCCTCGGCCTTGGCCACCGCCTGACGCACCGGCCCAGCCAGCTTTCGGGCGGTGAGCAACAGCGCGTTGCCGTGGCGCGTGCGCTGGCCAATCAACCGACCTTGGTGCTCGCGGATGAGCCAACCGGCAATCTCGACGAGGCGACGTCCGACGTGGTCCTCGGACAGTTCCTCGATCTGGTGCGCGGCGAGGGCAGCGCCGCGTTGGTTGCGACGCATAACGAACGCCTCGCAGCGCGCATGGACCGCGTCGTCCGATTGCATGACGGTGTGCTGGGCTAGCACGCCAGAACGCGTCAAAAACCCGTGAACCATTGCGCCCTTGGCTGGTTATTCAGTCAAAGGAGATTTATCATGGCAGACCATCCCAGCACATTCGAAGGCACCCCGCTCGACACCGACGAAGACGCATGGGAAGACCGCGCGGCTCTCCATAACAAGGCGAGCAGCGACGGTGTCATTTCAGGCGGTAACGCGCTTCGCCGTGGCACCTTTGCCGAGATGATCCGTCACATCGCCATGCTGCCTGAGGGCGAGCGCGGCGACTACGTGATCGAAAAGAAGGGCGATCGCGAGTACTCGGCCGAGGAGGCGATCGCGCTCTCCTCCCGCGAAGACTTTCCCAAGGCATAAGGGTCAAGAGCCCACGCGCAGCGATCCGTGCGTGTGGGCTTTTTGCAGATCAGGGGTGGCGCTTTCGCTGGCCCGCGGTCACCCTCGCGCCAACAGGGAGGGTACCACATGATCGCACTCGTTCTTCCGCTCGCGCTGCTTCAGGCGACAGCCGATGCTCCACCAACGCCGCCAGCACCTCCGCCGCCCGCCTGCGCAAGCGAGGCGCATGGCGGCTTTGACCTATGGGTCGGCGAGTGGGACGTATTCCCCAACGGCAGCGACACTCAAGTCGCAAACAGCCGGATCGAAAGGCTTTCAGGCGGGTGCTCGATCCGCGAAATGTGGATGCCCTTTCGCGGCTCCGGCGGGCAGAGCATGTCGATGCTCAACCACACGACTGACCGCTGGGAGCAGACCTGGGTCGGCGCCGATGGCAAACGCGTCGATTTCGAGGGCGGCGTCGTGGATGGCGCAATGGTGCTGACCGGCTATTGGGATGATGTCGCAGGGCCCGGGCAGGACGCCTTGGTGCGTATGACCTACTCGAAACTTGATGACGGATCTGTGCGCCAGCACGGAGAGGCCTCGACGGACCATGGGCTTTCGTGGCAAACGAGCTTCGATTTCATCTACCGGGCGAAGGACCAAGCCGACCAATGACCACGATTGCCGATTTTGAAGTAACCACCAACCGGGGCGAAACGCTCGATCTTGCGACCAAGAAGGGCAAGGTCCTGCTGGTGGTGAACACCGCGTCCAAATGCGGTTTCACCCCGCAGTATGATGGGCTGGAAAAGCTCTATCAGGACTTCAAGGACAAGGATTTCGAAGTTCTCGGCTTCCCCTGCAACCAGTTCGGCGCACAGGAGCCCGGCAATGCCGACGAGATCGCCGAATTCTGCAAGGTCAATTTCGGTGTCACTTTCCCACTGATGGCCAAGATCGACGTGAACGGGCCAGATGCATCACCGCTCTACGACTGGATGAAGAGCGAGAAGAAGGGCGTGATGGGCTCCAAATCGATCAAGTGGAACTTCACCAAGTTCCTGATCGACCGCGAAGGCAATGTCGTAAAGCGTTACGGCCCACAGGACACGCCGCGCATGATCGCAAAGGATATCGAAAAGCTGATCTGAGAATTGTCCACGATCTGTGGAGAATTAGCGCAGGCCAGCGCTTCCGATTTCAGGCAATTTTCCTAGATTAGGGTATGCCTTTCGCTCCCTTCGTCCCGCTACGCGTTTTGTCTTCCTATTCGATGCTTGAAGGAGCGATCGATCCCAAGGCGATCGCCAAGCTGGCGAAGGAGCGCGGCTTTCCGGCAATTTCGATCTGTGACCGCAACGGCCTTTACGGTGCAGTCATGTTCGCCAATGCCTGCAAGAGCGAGGGCGTGCAGCCGATCATCGGCACGCTGCTGGGTGTTGCTCGCGAGGGTAGCGAAGGCAAGCTTGTCGATTACCTGCCGCTGCTCGCGCAGGATGAGGCAGGCTACGACAATCTGTGTCATCTCGTTTCGAAGGCACACCTTGATCGCCCGCTTGAGCTGGAGCCGCATGTCGTCATGGACGATTTGGAAGGCCATACAGACGGCCTGATCGCGCTGACTGGCGCGGGCGAGGGGGCTTTGACGCGTCTGCTTGCAGAGGGGCAGGTCGACACTGCGACCGCTTTTGTCGAGCGGCTCGACAAGCTGTTCGTGAACCGCCTCTATATCGAGCTTGCACGCCACGGCGATCCAGTTTGCGAGCGGGCAGAAGATGCGCTGATCGAAATGGCGTATAATCGCGCGCTGCCGCTCGTCGCGACAAATCCCGCCAACTTCGCCGAGCCCCACATGCACAAGGCGCATGACGCCATGCTATGCATCGCAAACTCGACTTACATCGAGAACGAGGATCGCCCGCGAACCAATCACGCTGCCTTCGTTAAGTCTTCGAACATGATGGAAGAGCTGTTCGCCGATCTTCCTGAGGCAACCGCCAACACCCTCGTTATCGCGCAGCGCTGTGCTTACGCGCCGCCATATCGCGACCCGATCCTGCCGAGCCTCGCCGGTGACCTCGAGGGCGAGGCAAAGATGCTGGCGGAGCAATCGAAGGCAGGTCTGGAAGAGCGGCTTTCATCCTATGAGGACCTCTCCGACGAGGATCGCAAGGTCTATTTCGACCGCCTCGATTACGAGATCGATATCATCGTCGGGATGGGCTTTCCCGGATACTTCCTGATCGTTGCCGACTTTATCCAATGGGCAAAGGACCAAGGCATTCCTGTCGGGCCAGGACGTGGTTCGGGTGCTGGCTCGATCGTCGCCTGGGCGCTGACCATTACCGACCTCGACCCGATCCAGCTGGGACTGCTGTTCGAGCGTTTCCTCAACCCCGAACGTGTGTCGATGCCCGACTTCGACATCGACTTCTGCGAAACGCGGCGCGGTGAAGTCATCCGCTACGTGCAGAAGAAATATGGCCATGACCACGTCGCTCAGATCATCACCTTCGGTAAGATGAAGGCCCGCGCGGTGCTGCGCGATTGCGGGCGCATCCTGCAGATGAGCTACGGGCAGGTCGATCGCCTGTGCAAGATGGTGCCCAACCATCCGACCGATCCGTGGACGCTGCCCCGCGCTCTCAATGGAGCGGCGGATTTCAAAAAGGAATACGACAACGACAACGAGGTGAAGCGCCTCGTCGATCTGGCACTTCAGCTTGAAGGTTTGCCGCGAAACTCCTCGACCCACGCGGCCGGTGTCGTGATCGGGGACCGGCCACTGGCGCAGCTTGTTCCGCTTTACCGCGATCCGCGTTCGGATATGCCGGTGACGCAATACGACATGAAGAATGTCGAAAGCTCCGGCCTCGTGAAGTTCGACTTTCTCGGGCTAAAGACGCTGTCGGTGCTGCGCAAGGCGGTGGACCTGCTCGATATGCGCGGGATCGAGATCGATCTCGGCGCGCTTCCGCTGGATGACACGGCGGTCTACGATCTCATGCAGATGGGTAACACGGTCGGTGTGTTCCAGTTGGAATCGGAAGGCATGCGCCGTACGCTGAAGGCGGTGAAGCCATCCAATTTCGGCGACATCATCGCGCTCGTCTCGCTTTATCGTCCGGGCCCGATGGACAACATCCCTCTGTTTGGACAGCGCAAGGCGGGCGAGGTGGCGATTGAATACCCGCATCCCAAGCTTGAGGGGATTCTCGCCGAAACCTACGGCATCTTCGTCTACCAGGAACAGGTCATGCAGGCCGCGCAGATCCTTGCGGGATACTCGCTCGGCGATGCTGACCTCTTGCGGCGCGCGATGGGCAAGAAGGTCCAGGCCGAGATGGACATCCAGCGCGGCCGCTTCGTCGAAGGCTGCAAGGACGTCTCAGGTATCGAGGCCAAGCAGGCGAACGAGCTGTTCGACTTGATCGACAAGTTCGCAGGCTACGGTTTCAACAAGTCGCACGCTGCCGCTTACGCATTGCTCGCCTATCAGACCGCTTGGATGAAGGCGCATTACCCCGAAGAATTCTACGCCGCGTCGATGTGCTTCGACCTTCACCAGTCGGAAAAGCTCAACATCTTCGTCGATGATGCTCGCCGCTATCCGGCGGAACGGGCAAACGGGTCGGGCGTCGAGGTGCTTCCGCCAGACGTAAACCATTCCGAAGCGCGCTTCACGGTCGAGCAGACCGACGATGGCTACGCGGTCCGCTATGCGCTTGCAGGCATTCGCAATGTCGGTGAGAAGGCGATGGAGGCGATTGTTTCCGAACGCCGCGCCAATGGACCATTTGAGAGCCTCAAGGATCTGTTCGAACGCATGCCGCAAGGCGCGATGAATCGGCGTCAGCTCGAAGGGTTGATCTGCGCAGGTGCGCTAGACGGGCTCTACCCCAACCGTGGAGAATTGTTCGCCAACGCCGACCTGCTACTCGCCACCGCCGATGCGGCGGCACGGGAGCGGTCGAGCGGGCAGGGCGGTCTCTTTGGCGGCGAGAATGCTCCGCAGGAGGACTTGCGCCTGCAACCTGCTGAAAGCTGGTCGCGGCCCGATCAGATGGCGAAGGAGCGCGAGAACTTCGGCTTCTATTTCTCCGCTCACCCGGTCCAGCAATATCGCGAGGTCGCCTCCGCACAGGGCGCGCGCACCTATCAAAGTCTGATGGATGCTGGCGCGCCTCCCGGTGGTCGAGGGACCGCCGTGATCGCGGCCATGGTCGAGAGCGCTGGCAAGGGCCGCACCAAGCGCGGGGCGGAGTTCGTGCGCGGACAGTTCTCGGACTCCTCGGGCCAATTCTCGGCGGCGTGTTTCGAGGAGTCGCTCGTCTCCAGCTTCCAGAACTGGGCCGATAGCGGCGAATGCGTGCTACTCACGGTTGAGCTCGATTCTCCCAATCCTGGTGAGCCTCCCCGTCTCACAGTACGCGGAGCAAGGCCGCTTTCCTCGGTAACGGGCAGCACACCGATGATCCTCAAGATGGATGTGACCAGCCTCGATGGGCTGGCAGAGCTGAAACTGGAATTGACCCACGACCAGAAGGCACCTGGCGAAGTGCTTGTTCGGCTTATCCTCGGACCTGACGACGAAGCGCATATGCGGCTCGGCTCTAACTTTGTTCTCGATGGCGAGCTTGCCGAGCGGCTTGCACAGGCGGAGGGTATCGAGAACGTCGCGCTCGAACCGCTTCGAGGACGGGCGAACCTCAAGCTGGTGGCCTGATGTCCGATCCGGTCGCGGAGCTCACCGACAAGGAGAAGGAGGCGCTGCGGCTGCTGTTGGCGGGGTACGATGCAAAATCGTCGGCCAATGAGCTCGATATTTCGGTGCACACGCTCAACGATCGCCTGCGCAGCGCGCGGCGCAAACTGGGCGTTACCACAAGCAAGGAAGCCGCAAGGCTACTCGCCAGCGCCGAGAATGGATCGAACGCGTCGGACCCCAAATCCCTTGTGCACAATCCTTTGGGGGTACAGGAAAACCAAGAAAATCAGGATGATCCATCTGCCGCGGATCGAAGCGAAACCGGAATTTTCCAGTTCGCAGCGCGGCGGAAAGGTATTCTGATCATGTCATTTACTCTGGCTTTATCGCTCGCAATCTTGGCGGTCGTCCCCTCGCAAGCGCCTTCAACCGAGAGCGCATCGGTGGCACCGCGGCCATCCCAATCCGAACTACAGGCGCGGCGCTGGCTCGGCCTCATCGACTTTGGCAAATTTGACGAAAGCTACGAAGAGGCGGGAGAGACGCTGCGCGACCAGTATTCGCTCGGCAAATGGAAGTTCGGGCTGACGCTTCGCATGACGAAGGGCGACATTCAGGACCGCTCGCTAGCCACCGTTACGCGCACGGACGAGTTCAAGGGCCGGGAAGGCGGTGAGTACGAAATCGTCGTGTTCAACTCGCTGTTTGAATACGAAAACCGTCAGATCGAGCGGGTCGTTCTAGAACGCGTGGGATCGGAGTGGCAGGTGGTCGATTACAAGATCACCCCGCTAGAAGGCGACCGGTAACGAAAAAGGGGCCGGATCCCTCCGGCCCCTTTCGCAATTCAAGCTTCGAACTTCGCTTACATGCCCGAACCCGGACCGTAAGTGATTTCGACGCGGCGGTTTTGCAGTTCGCGCACACCGTCAGCGGTGGGAACGCGCGGCTGCGATTCGCCGAATGCCTCGCTTGCAATGCGGCCCGAAGGCACACCGCGTGCGGTCATGTATTCCATGACGCTCATGTTGCGACGCTCGGCCAGAGCCATGTTGTAGCTCACGCTGCCCGAACGGTCGGTGTGACCGGCAAGCATGACGCGCGCCGTGCCGCAGTTCGAGTATGCGGTAACCGCATTGTCGAGGATCGTCGCTGCATCCGCTGTGATCGTGCTTTCATCAAAGTCGAAGAAAACGATGTAGGGGCCGGTGTTACACGGTGCCAGCTCAGGAGCGGGCGGCGGCGGTGGCGGCGGCGGTGGCGGGGGAGGCGGCGGCGGTGGCGGCGGCGGGGGAGGAGGCGGCGGAGGCGGCGCATCCTGACCACCGAAGTTGAATGTCAGCGTGCCGAGAATCGAGTGCGATTCCTGAAATAGCTCAAGACCGTTGCCACCGAAGCCTTCGACTTCGACGTTGTCAGCGCGGAAGTAGCGATACTTGATGCCGATATCGGCATTGTCCGCGATCGGATAGCGCGCACCAGCAATGCCCTGATATGCAAAGGTCGTGTCGCTATCATCAGCAAAGGTGCCGTTGACAGGGTCGCTCAGTTCGAAGGTGACATTGGCAAAACCAGCGCCGGCACCGACGAAGAACTGCAGGCCGTCATCGTCGCCGATGTCGATCATGCCGTTGAGCATTGCGGTCAGGGTGTCTTGAGTGCTGTCGGGACCGGTGCGGAATCCACCGGGGACACCGAGAGTGTTGTTCGGGCTGGTCACGACGAAGGTGTCATGGTCCTGCGCCTTGTAAGTTGCCTCTGCCTCGAGACGGAACATGCCAAAGTCGTAACCGACCACGGCTTCCAGTTCGATCCCGGTACCGGTGTTGACGAATGATTCGTTCAGCGGCGGGGTGCCCTGGAAGGGTTCGCTTTCGATCTCGATCTGGTCTTCAAAGATGATGCCCCCGCCGATACCGGCGTAGACCTGTCCCTCGCGCGCTTGCGCGGGGACTGCGATGATTGCCGCCGTGCTGGCGAGCAGAATCGCTGTTTTTCTCATTTTTGTCCTCACTATGTATTTGACCAACCACGCAAAAGGGGGATCGTGGTGGTTGTGACAATAATCCGTGACTTTGTTCAAGGTTCCAAAATTTCTTCGCACTGTGTGAAATAGTCGGTCGTCAGCCTCATTCTTGCGACCAATGGCATCGGCTCAGGCAATCGCAATGAGGACAATTACTTGGGTCAGGCGCGTTTGCGCCCACCGAAAAAAGAAGGGGCCGGATTGCTCCGGCCCCTCTAGCGAATTCTATTGATGGTGCTTCTTACATGCCCGAACCGGGGCCGTAGGTGACTTCGACACGGCGGTTTTGCAGTTCGCGCACACCGTCAGCGGTGGGAACGCGCGGCTGCGATTCCCCGAAGGCTTCGCTTGCGATACGGGCCGAAGGGACACCGCGTGCGGTCATGTATTCCATGACGCTCATATTTCGGCGCTCGGCCAGAGCCATGTTGTAGCTCACGCTGCCCGACCGGTCTGTATGACCGGCGAGCATCACGCGCGCCGTGCCGCAATTCGCATAGGCGGTGATGGCATTGTCGAGGATCGTCGCAGCGTCCGCCGTGATCGCGCTCTCATCGAAATCGAAAAACACGATGTAGGGCCCCGTGTTGCAAGCCGGAGCAGGCGGCGGGGGCGGAGGAGCAGGCGGCGGTGGCGGCGGTGGGGGAGGCGGAGGAGGAGGCGGCGGGGGCGGAGGAGGCGGCGGGGGCGCAGCCTGACCACCGAGGTTCCAGATGACGCTCGCCATAACCGAGTGCGATTGATAGTCGACCTCAATCGGGTTGCCGTTCGATGCGTCGAGCTCAAACTCGTCCACGACAAAGTAGCGATACTTGAGGCCGACATCCATCCGATCGTTCACGGGAACCCGGAAACCGGCGATTGCCTGGTAAGCGAAGTCGCTGCTGGAGTCGTCGATGAGGCTGCCGAAATTGGCAGGTTCGATCGAAAGGTCGACCCGCGCGATACCGGCACCGCCCCCGGCATAGACCTGGATGCCGTCGTCATTGCCGAACTCGACCAGAGCATTCACCATGCCGCTGATGATGTTGATGTCGGCAGACGAGCTTACGAAGCTGACCGGAGTTGTCTGACCGCCCGCAGTGAAGGTCGGGTTGAGCAGGGTGACATCGTCGATGCCGTTGTTCTTGTAGGAACCCTCGGCTTCAATCCGGAACCAACCGAAATCGTATCCGAAGATCACGTCGGCATCGAAACCGAGGTTCGGATCGGCAAAGGCCGCGTTGGTCTGCGGATCGGTATCGGCGAGATCGATGTCGATCTGGTTGCCATCGTTGATGCCCGCTTCGAGACCGACATATGCCTGCCCCTCGCGCGCTTGCGCAGGTGCGGCAATTGCTACCGCAGTGGTAGCAAGCAAAAGTGCTGTTCTTTTCATTGTAACCCTCACTGAGTTTTGAACTCTCTTGGGCGGGTAAGCTGCGCCTATGGCAGGTACGTGACGCATTCCTTCACCTTGTCATACATCTGTCCGATGCGAGGATCGCCGATTGCAATGCGCGGGTCTGCGCGCCATGATCCCCACCGGAGAGAGGCTGCTTTTTGCGGCCGATTATTTTTCAGGAGAGAGAGAAACAACCATGCAGACGCAGAACCTGGGTGCCATGCAGGACTGGAGCATGCGGATCACGTCGGTGATCGACCATGCCGCACGCGAAGCCGGAGCGCGGGAAATCGTGACGCGCTGGGCCGACGGCAGCGAAACCCGCACCAACTGGGCCGGTATCCGCGAAGATGCGCTGAAGATGGCGCAGGCATTGAAGGCTCTTGGCATCAAGCCGGGCGAACGCGTTGCGAGCCTTGCGATGAACCATTCGCGTCACCTCGTAAGCTGGTACGGCGTTGCTGGCATGGGCGGGGTGCTCCACACGGTAAACCCGCGTCTGTTCGAAGATCAGCTCGAGTACATCGTCACCCACGCCGAAGACCGCGTGCTGCTTTACGATGCAGCATTTCAGCCGATCGTCGATGCGATGAAGGACCGCTGGCCCACGGTCGAGCACTACATCTGCTACGATTCCGGCGAGCACACGACCAGCTTCGAGGATTGGATCGGCGAACAGAATGGCGAGACCGAATGGTTCGCCGGAGACGAGCGCGATCCGTGCATGATCTGTTACACCAGCGGCACTACCGGCAATCCCAAGGGCGTCCAGTACGAACACCGCTCCACCGTGATGCACGCCATCAGCGGGCTTCAGCCTGCCGCTTTCAACTTCTCGAGCGCGTCGGTGATGCTCCCCGTGGTCCCGATGTTCCACGCGGCCAGCTGGGGGCTACCCTACGCAGGCGCGATGGCTGGCATCAAGTTCGTGTTCTCGGCGGTAAACGACCCGGCTGTGCTGCACGAGATGATGATCAAGGAGGGTGTCACCGACAGCGCGGGCGTGCCGACCGTCTGGCTCGCTCACTTCCAGTATTGCGACAAGGAGGGCCTCGACCTGCCGCCCTTGAAAGCCGCGACTATTGGCGGTTCGGCTGCTCCCAAGTTCATGATCAAGCGCCTCCTTGAAAATGGCACGCGCGTGCAGCACGCCTGGGGCATGACCGAGACCAGTCCCATCGGCACGGTCGGTGGCCCGACCTGGGACTGGGATACGCTCACGCTTGATGAGAAGGTCGACAAGTGCGCCATGCAGGGCCGCCCCGTTTTCGGCGTCGAGCTGCGCACCGTGGACCTCGACGACATGGCGACCGAATTGCCGCGAGACGGAATGACTTCCGGCGCGCTCCAGATCCGGGGACCATGGATCATCAAGCGCTACTTCAAGGCGGAACAGGATGCAGTGAACAACGAAGGCTGGTTCGACACTGGTGACGTCGGCATCCTGCACCCGGACGGCACGCTGCAGCTTACCGACCGGACCAAGGACGTGATCAAGTCGGGCGGGGAATGGATCAGCTCGGTCGAGCTGGAAAACGCAGCCGTCGGTCACCCTGCCGTCGCCGAGGCGGCGTGCGTCGGCATGTTCCACCCCAAGTGGGACGAACGCCCGGTGCTGTTCGTTATCAAGAACGAAGGGGCCGAATGCACTGGTGATGATATCATTGAGCACTTGAAGCCGCTCGTGGCGAAGTGGTGGCTGCCCGACGCGGTCGAGTTCGTCGACGATATCCCGCACACCGCGACCGGCAAGATCTCGAAGAAAGATCTGCGCGACCGGTTCTCGGATTACAAGCTGGAGGCGTGAGGGCCATGATGAAGAACCGCATCGCAACCCTGTTCGCACCCCTTGCGCTGCTTGCGTGCACCTCTTCGGCAGCGGCATCCGTCATCGACGTGGCCAAGACCCCGTGGTGCGGGTGCTGCGCTGTGTGGGTCGAGCGGATGGAAGCCGCTGGCTTTACGCTCGACGTGCGCAATGTCGAGGACCTCAATCCGATAGCCGATGAGGCGGGCGTTCCGCGCAACCTGCGCGGCTGCCACACCGCCATGGTCGAAGGCTACGTGATCGAAGGACATGTTCCCGCAGAGGACATTAAGCGCCTGCTCGAAAAGCGGCCCGACGCGGTCGGCCTCAGCGTTCCCGGAATGCCAGTCGGCTCGCCCGGAATGGAGCGGGGCAGCCGCGTTGACCGCTATCAGGTCGTGCTGATTATGGCCGATGGACGCCACCGGGTGTGGTCCACCCACGGCCCCTCGCAGTCCTGAACCTGAAGGAGCGCAGTCTCATGGCGAAGAGCTACATCGACCCGTCGCCTGCCAATTTTCAGGCGTTCAAGGATCTCCCGCGCGACGAGCCGATCCACATGCTCAACCTGCTGCGATACCGCGAGCTGGCCGAATATCCCGAGGGCCACCAGCATCATGGCAATGGCTGGAGCGGCAGGCGCGCTTACGAGGAGTACGGCGTAACCTCTGGCCCGATCTTCAACCGCGTGGGCGGCGAAATCGTCTGGCGCGGTGCTTTCCAGACGATGGTGACAGGGCCGGAGCCTGACGAAAAGGTCTGGCACGACGGCTTTGTCGCGCAATACCCCAATGCGGGCGCTTTCTTCGAGATGATCAAGGACCCCGGCTACCAGAAAGCCGTCATCAATCGCACTGCCGCGCTGGTGGACAGCCGCCTGATGCGTTTCAAACCGGGCGAAGTCGGCGGAGGATTCGGCTAGTCCGAGCCGCTCTCGCAATCGTCTTCCGGCAGGCCGAATGGGGCGATGCGCGGGTTAGAGAACGATCCTTCGTCCGGTGACGCGTCGGGTGTCGAGCGGCCGAGTTGCTCGTTCATTTTCTCGGCCACGTCCGCCGGGACGAGCACGGTGCACAGCTTTTCGACTTCGTCGGTGACAATCACGCCGAAATCTTCATCGATGGCATCGCGCGGGATGCCGAAACGTTCGGCCACGGCGTCAGGATCGGGCGGGTCTCCATCGAAATGGAACTGCACCATCACCTTGGGTTGATCCTGAGCCATGACCGATCGTCTCTCTTTCAGGGGTGAATGCTAGCCACCACAGCCGCAGTCACCGCCTCCGGATTTGCCGCCGGCAGGCGCGGGCGGCGCGGCGCCGTCTGAGCCTACAAGCGCTTGGTATTGGCCGACATAGTAGAACAGTTCGGCCATTTCTTCCACGCTCAGCTCTTCTAGCGCACTGCCGTCGCTTAGGTCGAGCATGCCCATATCGCCGCTCTGCGCATCGCCATCGTACTCGTCGAAGAAATCGAACTCAGCTTCCTGACGAGGACGCGGCGGGCGCGGCGGGATCGGCGGGATGGGGATGGGACGCGGTGGCCGCGGGATCGGCAGACGCGGACGACACAGCCGCGGGAAACGGCGGCAGATGTCGCGCGGCAGCGGGATCGGGCGACAGATGTGCGGATGAGTGCGGCATATGTCGATGATGATCGGCCGCAAGCGCCGCGCGATCGCGCACCCGTTGACCACGCCATAACCGTGCGAGAAATCATATCCTCGCGTACCAAGATCCTGCGCGGTGTTGGTAATCAGCTGACGAATGGCTGCCGGGGTTCGCGATGCGTTTCCTGCGACATAAGGCCGCTTCGAACGGACCGCCGCAACCACGCCCGCAACAACGGGGCAAGCTGCTGAGGTTCCCCCATCGGCGGCATAGACGCCCGAACCCTGAAAGTGCGTGTATCCGGAGATATCCGGCTTGTTGCGCACAAGACGGCCCGGGCCCTTGCTCGAATAGCCGACGCGGGTCTTCGTGGTGTCGACACCAGCGACCGAGAGCACCTGCGGGTGGCTGTTCGCGCCATAGATTGCGCGAGTAGTCACACCTCTGCAGCGACCATCGGGGCAGTCGCTTCCGCAATTGCCTGCCGCAAACAGGATGTCTGCGCCGTGGCGGGCCAGGGTGGTCACGATCCGGTTGAACGGGTGACCGGGGTTGTCGCTGTAATTGCCCGGATGACCGACGGGGTAATCCCACGATGGATGGAACATGCCCCAGCTGTTGTTGACCACCAGCGAGCGTGTCTCACCAGGGCGACGCGGAGCGCGCATCACGCGGATAAGGTGCTGGTATGCGCGCACGGCATCGGACAGGAAGCCTTCCATCACCGTGCCGCCGGTTGCCCGCGTTTGAAGCAGTGCGATGTCGAGCAGGGTGCATTTGGGCGCCGCAATACACGCGTCGAAAGCGCACATCGTGCCGTGTCCGACTGGCAGATTGCCCGGCGTTAAACCGGCGCGCGGAACCCAGCTGCGGGCCGCATCGAAACCGGGATTTTTCCCCTTCGAGCGGATATGCGCCATGTTGATGCCGCTATCGACAATCGCGACGAGCACGCCTTCACCGTCCGCTCCCATGCGGTGCAGGGTGCTGGTGCAAAGCAGCCGCTCAACCGTCCGGTCGTTTCCCTGCGGAGGCGATCCGGGACAAATGAGGCATGGCTCGATCGTGACGTCGGAATAGACGCCCCGAACACCTGGCTTCTTCATCAGCTCCTTCGCCGCCTTTTCAGCATCGTCGGAATCGACGTTGCAGCGCATGAGGTAGGTGGTTTCGACCGAGGGTTGAGCATCAAACCCGTCGTCTTCCATGGAAATGTTCTCGCCGTCCTCTTCGGAAGCCATGTCGAAGCCGAAATCGTCGTCGAAGGCAGCAAAGCGCGCTTCGCCTGCTCCGCCGGCAAGATCGGTCATTTCCGTCACGCCGAAGTCGGTATCCAAAGTGATGCTGGAGACATCGTCTGCAGCGGTGACCGTCTTTGATTTCTTCATCGCCTTTTCGGTGGCGGCACCGGCTTCGAATTTGCCTGTGGAAGCTGCCGCGAGGCCGCGATCCTCTTCCATTTCGATTAGAAGTTTTACTAAGCTCATGATCCTGTTCCTGTTTTTAGTTTTGTAGAACAAGTGATTGAGCGACCTTTATTGTTCCCTCTCGTTGCAATCACGCATAGGTCATCAATCCCAAAATATATGGGACTTTAAGTTCAATGCTTTTCAAATGACCGACTCGGATACTACGTTTTTGCATTAAGGGAAGATGGTATAGAATCGACAATTGTCAGGTTATTGACCGTGGATCGTTAGTTTACAGTTATATTAACTAAACTACATTTCAA
Source organism: Erythrobacter sp. S158 (assembly GCF_057364915.1). NCBI lineage: Bacteria > Pseudomonadati > Pseudomonadota > Alphaproteobacteria > Sphingomonadales > Erythrobacteraceae > Erythrobacter > Erythrobacter sp. S158. Next base: position 1,114,115 of record NZ_CP200279.1, read on the forward strand.
TTTGTTTTGTCGCTTCTTGATCAGATCTTACGCTGTCTTTCTGCCTGATATCGCGTCGGCGTGACGAACCGGCGGCCTAAGCCATCTGGCGCTAGCGGATCGAAATTGCCCGACATCGCGCTCTTGGCTAGGCTTGTTGAAACTCAAAGCTAGCGGAGAAAACACGATGCCAACCGTTGCCGTCGCCACCGATTTCAGCCCCAGAGCAGACAGGGCGGTCGATCGGGCAAAGCTTTTGCAAAAGCAGATGGGCGGCAAATTGCTGGTCGTTCACGCGACCAATCAGGCGGCAGACGATCAGCCGGACATGGATGACCTCACTCGCAAAATGCGCCTTTCGACCGGGCTTGAGGCTGCAGATGGCGACGTGCAGTTTCTGTTCCCAAGCGGAACGCCGACCAAGGCGATTGCTCATTCGTGCGACAAGCATGACGTGGACCTGCTGGTCCTTGGACCGGCGCGGTACAATACGCTCGGCGACTACTTTCTTGGTACCGCTGTCGACTACATCCTTCGATCGACCACCAAACCCGTTCTCGTGGTCAAGATGCGCGCCCACACAGATTATCGCGAGATCGTGGCTGGCACCGACTTCTCTCCCGGCTCAGCGCACGCGATACTTACCGCAGCGCGAATGCTTCCCAACGCCAAGGTGCATGTTGTCAACGCGTGGCAAGTGCCGTTTCAGGCGTTCAACAAGGACGCCTACGCTGCCGAAGAGGTCGAGCGCGATCACAAAAACAAGCTCGCTGAATTCATGGCTGGACTTGCAGAGCGGGAAGGGCGCCTTGCCGACGCGACTAGCGAAACGAACCGCGGCGATGCGTGCGATGCGCTTCGAAAGGGGCTCGAGGTAAACCCGAACGCGCTAGTGGTTCTTGGCAGCCACGGGACAAGCGGCTTCAGGCAGGCAACTATCGGCAGCGTTACCAGCGACCTCTTGCGATATCTCGAAGCCGATACACTGGTAATCAATTCTGCAGACGCAGAGTAGCGACGCCTCAACAGACGAGGGCGCTAGTCTGCGAAAAGAACACTACACGCGGCGTTCTTCGCCCGAGCGCCGGACATGCTTGCGACGATCCGGGCCCTCATAAGCGGTGTCTGCCTTGCGGCGATCGCCCGAACGGCGATCGGAGCTGCGACGGTCAGATGCGCTAGCGTTGCTGGAATTGTGGTTCGTTGTCATCGTCTACTTCCCAATTGCACCAAAGTTATTTGACGGTGGCAATTAGAAACCGAATTAAGTTAATCTTGCGTAAAAGGCCCGTAAAAATACAGTATAATTCCAAATAGCGACAATCACGCAGTGTTAGAATAGTCGCAATTGACCGCCCAATTCCGGCGGTCTGAACCTAGAGCAATCGAGATCGAATTGCGCCTTGCCCTTGCCTATTCCGGCTCGCTTGCACGCCACGCGGAAGCGGGTTCGCAGAAGGTCAGCCCAGACGCCGGTTGGCTTCATCCGCGTGAAAAAGTCGGGATCGTTATCGCGACCATTCCTGATGGATCGCACAATGCTCATCACCTTGCCTGCACGATCCGGGTAATGAACATCGAGCCACTCGCGAAACAATGGTGAGACTTCATGCGGAAGGCGCAAGGGGATCCATCCAACGCTTTTGACGCCGAGCGCCGCAACCCGCTCGATAATGCTCTCCATGAACTCATCGGTAATCGCCGGGATGATCGGGGAGATAGAGCAATGCACCGGCACCCCAATCTCGACCAGCTTGCCAAGCGCCGCCACGCGTTTCGCTGGGGCAGGGCAGCGCGGTTCGAGCTTGCCTGACAGAACCGGGTCTAGCGTCGTGACCGAAATCGCGACGGCTACAAGGTTGCGGCTCGCCATCTCCTCAAGCAGGTCAGCGTCCCGCGTTACTCGGTCGGACTTCGTCGTGATTGTGACCGGATGCCGCGCTTCCAAACACACTTCGAGAATGTCGCGGGTGATGCGGTAACGCTTCTCTATTGGCTGATACGGATCGGTGTTGGTCCCCAGCGCAATCGGTTGTGGCTTGTATTTGCGTTTCGCCAGCGTTTCTCGAAGCAGTTCAGCTGCATTGGGCTTTGCGAACAGCTGTGTTTCAAAGTCCAGGCCGGGTGAGAGATCGTGATAGGCGTGGGTAGGGCGCGCAAAGCAATAGATGCAGCCATGTTCGCAACCGCGATAGGCGTTGATAGAACGGTCGAAGGGGACATCCGGCGATTTGTTGAAGGTGAGGATCGTTTGAGGTCGCTCCTCGGTCACAGTCGTGCGCAACTTTACCGGCGGTCCATCAAGCGATTCCATATGGTCGCGCCAGTCTCCATCCAGCTCACGCGTGGCGAGGCCAAAGCGTGTCGAGACACCGCCAGAGGCGGCACCTCGACCGCGCTCGAAATCGGGATGGTCGGGGTAACGCATGGGTGGAACATATAAAGAACATACACGCGTTTGTCACCCGATTTCGCTTTCCTACATGGTGCGCGAAAGGGCATGGGGCAGACCCTCGAAATTGCCATTTGAGAGGAGGACGGATTTTAGCCCTAGGACCGTGTAACATGCGGTCCACTTCTCAGGTAAGGCGCTGAAAACGCTAGGATTCAGGATTCGCGAAGTCGCGGCATCAGTTCGACGAAATTGCAGGGCCTGTTGCGGCTGTCGAGCTGCTCGGCAAGGATGCCGTCCCAGCCATCCTTGACCGCTCCATTAGAGCCGGGAAGTGCAAAGATGTAAGTGCCCCTTGCGACGATGGCGCAGGCGCGCGACTGCACGGTGCTGGTGCCGATGGACTTGTAGCTGATCCAGCGAAACAGCTCGCCAAAGCCGGGAATGTCGCGCCCGCCGTCGATACGCGAGAGCGCTTCAGGGGTGACGTCGCGGCCGGTGAGGCCAGTGCCTCCGGTCGAGATGATCGCGTCGATGTTGGGATTGTCGATCCAGCTTTCGATCTCGTCCACCAGCAGGATCGCATCATCCTTGATAATGGCGCGTTCGGCGATGGTGTGACCGGCGGCTTCGATCCTTGCTGCAAGAATGTCGCCGGAGGTGTCGTTATCGCGGGTGCGCGTGTCAGAGACGGTCAGGACAGCGATGTTGATCGGAGTGAAGGGTAAGGTCTCGTCAATCGCCATCGCGTCGATCCGTCCCTATCGCTCGAGGCTCGCGGAGCGCGAATGGTATGCGCCGGGGAACACAGGCCACTCACCTTGTGCAAGGGCGCGGCGACTGGGCGAGGTAACGCCGGCGGCGCGCTCGTACATCCAGTAGTTGCGCATTACGATCGAGACATAGCCGCGCGTCTCCCAATAGGGGATCGACTCCATCCAGAGCAGCGGATCGCCCTGATCGTTGATCTCAGAATTCCAGCGGCTGACCGGAGTGAGGCCTGCATTGTAAGCGGCCATGATCTTGGGGAGCAGCCCTTGCGTCGCCGGATTGTCGCGAAGCATCTCAAGGTTGCGCTGCCCGAATGCGAGGTTCACCTCGGGATCGTTGAGGTCGACGTAGGATGCGCTCATGTTGAGGCGCGGGGCGTGCTGCCGCACGGTGATCGGAGTGATCTGCATGAGACCGCGCGCATTGGCGGGGCTGACTGCGCGGGTGCGAAAGCCTGACTCCTGGAGGGCATGTGCGAAGGCAAGCGAAGGATCGACGCGCCATCCGGTGCGTGGCTGCCATCCGGCTACTGGATAGAGCAAGGAACGATCCGCTCGCACTCCGTATGGGGTGTAGTGAGCCATGAACAGCTGCGTCGATGGCAGGCCAAGCGTTCGAGCAAGTCGCGCTATCGCAGGATAGTCCTGCGCCCGTCCGATCCGCGCTTCATGGCGAAGAACCTCGTCGGCAAGGCCCGGGCGACCGATCTCGATCAGGGCAGCAGCGATGCGCACGTTCTTGCGGTCGGAGATCGCGTTCCAGTCTGCACTGTCAAAAGGCTCAGCCGGTGCCGCTGTCGGAACCTCGATGCCCAGCTGGTCGATTGCGAGCATTCCGTACAGCGTCTCGTCATAGCGGGACGCGGCATCGATGTGGCGCTGCGCACGATCTGGGTCACCGCACCGTACAAGCGAGCGGTAAGCCCAGTAATGGGCAGCAGATGTGAGTTCGACATTGGTCGATTGGTACGCGGCACGCTCGAAGGCATCCGCCGCGATCGAGCAATCGCCAAGGCGCCACGATGCAAGGCCTGCGACCCATTCGCCTTCTGCAACCCAGGCACCCGAACCTTCGGAAACCGTCTGCGCCAGCATGAGCGCGTTCCGGTCGTCGTTCTCGATATAGTAGCTCCACGCCACACGCTGCCGCCACTCGGCGCGCGCTTCTGCGCTGAGGTATGGATCGATCTCGACAAGCTGTGCATGCGCGCCGACCGGGTCATCATTGCGGATTGCGCTGAGGATCGCATCCTTGGAGCGCGGTGTGATCGAACCGTCGTCGACGGTGCGCGGGCGAATGCGCTTGGTGGCGGAGGGCTGCCGCGCAAAGCTCTGCGCTTCGGGAAATTGAGGAAGCCACTCAAGCCCGCGATTGGCGCCGATCCGGCCCAATTGCTCTGCCTGCGGAAGCTCGACGCCGTCCTCGAACCACTGCTCAACTTGCACAGATGAAACTCGCGGGCTGTTAGCGTGGGTATAGAATTCAGCCAATGCGAGCTGATTGAGGAGGCCATTGTCACGGCGTTCTAGCAGCGCACGGACGTCGTCCCATTGCTGGCTATCGATCGCGGCAAAAAGCGAGCGGTAATGCGCGCGTTCCTCGTCGCTCAGGACTTGAGGTACTGCGGCCCTTGCTGCGTGGGCGCGCTCATATTGCGCCACCATGTTAGAGGATTGCGCAAAGGCAGCAGGAGCAAGTGCGAGAGTGGAAGCCGCAGCGAACCCAACAATTGAGGCTCGCAAACCGTAAGTCGTCATAGATCGGCTGACCATTCCATCCATCTCCGCCAAAACCTGGCCTTGAGGCGGGGCATTGCCATCATGGCATCGAGCCCCTCGCTCACCATCAGCGGTACACTTCGCTTCTCATGGTTGATTTCGCGTAAAGACGATACGTCTTTCGTTAACTCGTGCCCCAATAACGGCGGGATGCTCGAACCGAAGGCAATCAGGCGCTTAGGGGCGACGAGGCTGATGTGGTGGAGCGTGACAGCGTCCATTCCCGCGGCGGCAATGGTGGCGGCATCGGCCATCGGCGTGTGACGGGGCAGAGCGGATGCAAGATAGACGGCATCTTCGGACAATCCCATCGCCGTCAGGATGCGGTCGAGCAATTGGCCGCACGTGCCGTTCAGGAGCCTGTCGCTGTCTCGCTCTTCGGGATCGAGGACCAGTACCATCAACTCGGGCCTCGCAGCGCCTCGCGGCGGAACCCGACCACGCGGCCCAATGGTGTCTAGGCCGGGTGCCTCGAGCCAGAACTGGCGGAAACCATCAAGATCTGCTGGTGGATTGGGCCCAAGAAGATCACTTAGCTGAATTTTGGGACTAGGTGCCGGGACAGGTTCTGACGACGCAGATTTCGCGCTTGGCGACGCTGTTGGCGCAGTGTCAGCCTCTGGAACTGCATCCATGCTACCAAGCCATGACGTAGCGTCCTCGGCGAAGTCGCAATCGACACCTGCCATTCGCCACCAGTCCAAAGTGGCATCGAGTTGGTCTTTCAGGGAGGATGCAGGTGCTTTCATAGTCTTGAAGGCAGGCCTTGACTGTCGGACCCCTCGTTAGCAAGTGCATTGCGACAGATATGCGCAAACGGGTGCGCACAACTACATTGGGGTAAAAAAGCTGATGAGCGAACGCGAATCAATGCCATGCGACGTCGTGATTGTGGGTGGCGGGCCGGCCGGCCTGTCAGCTGCGATCAAACTCAAGCAGATCAATGAAGAGCTTGAGGTTGTCGTATTGGAGAAAGGCTCCGAGATCGGAGCGCACATTCTCTCAGGCGCGGTCGTCGATCCCAAGGCGCTGAACGAGCTGTTCCCCGATTGGCGCGACATGGATTGCCCGATGGCAGAAACGCCGGTGACCGATAACTGGCACTGGGTGCTTTCAAAGAGCGGCAAGACTTCGCTCCCGCACGCGATAATGCCTCCGCTGATGAGCAACCACGGCTGTTACACCGGATCGCTCGGCAACATGACCCGCTGGCTTGGTGAACAGGCCGAAGCTCTCGGCGTGATGGTGTTCCCCGGCTTCCCGGCTTCCGCTCCGATCTTCGATGAGCAGGGCCGCGTCTCCGGCGTTATCACACAGGACATGGGCGTTGCCGCCGATGGTTCGCACAAGCCCGATTACCAGCCGGGCATGGAGATCCACGCCAAGTACACGCTTTTTGCCGAGGGCGCGCGCGGATCGCTCACCAAGTTGATGAAGGCGAAGTACGACCTTGAGGCCGATTGTCAGCCGCAGGTCTACGGCCTTGGCATCAAGGAGCTGTGGGACATCGATCCGAGCAAGCATGTGCCGGGCCGCGTGATCCACACGCAAGGCTGGCCGCTCACCGAAAGCGATAGCTGGGGTGGGGGCTTCCTCTACCACCAGGCGAACGGTCAGGTTGCGCTCGGCTTCGTGACCGCGCTTGATTACAAGAACCCGTGGGTTTCGCCTTACCAAGAGTTTCAGCGCTGGAAGCAGCATCCTGCGATCCGCGAATACCTCGAGGGCGGGACGCGCGTCGCTTATGGCGCGCGCGCTATCAACGAGGGCGGCTGGCAGTCAGTGCCGAAGCTTGCCTTCCCGGGGGGCGCCTTGATTGGTTGCGCGGCTGGCTTCGTCAACGTGCCGCGCATCAAGGGTAGCCACACCGCGATGAAGAGCGGCATGCTGGCAGCCGAGAGCATTGCCGCTGCGATTGCGGCTGGCGACGAAAAGACCGAGCTGATGGATTACGACAGCGCGGTGCGTTCCAGCTGGATCGCCGACGAACTCAAGAAGGTTCAGAACGCTCAGCCCGCCGTTGCCAAGTATGGCGGCGATATCGGCACCGCACTTGCCGGGATCGATATGTGGATGCGCACGCTCAAGATCGGCCTGCCGATAAGCATGAAGCACCACAAGGACCACACTATGACGGGCCGGGCCGATCTCTACCCAAAGATCGACTATCCCAAGCCTGATGGTGAAATCAGCTTCGATCGCCTCACCAACGTCGCTTTCAGCTTCACCAACCATGCGGAGGACCAACCGGTCCACCTGCAGGTCGGCGACCGCGACTTGCAGCGCGAAAGCGAGCTTAAGGTCTTCGGCGGCCCCTCTGCGCGTTACTGTCCGGCGGGTGTCTATGAGTGGATCGAAGAGGAGGGCAAAGAGCCCAAGTTCCAGATCAACTCTCAGAACTGCGTCCACTGCAAGACGTGCGACATCAAGGACCCTAACCAGAACATCAACTGGGTGACCCCGGAAGGCGGGGGCGGGCCTAACTACCCGAACATGTGACGCGCCTCTTGGCGATCAGCGAAACCGCATATGCCAAGATCAACCTCGCGCTGCATGTCCGCAGGCGGCGCGAGGATGGCTATCATGAGCTTGAGACGTTGTTCGCCTTCGTCGATGCAGGCGATGTGCTTAGTGCGCGAGTGTCTGACCAGGACCGGGTGACCACGCTGGGTGAGTTTGCAGGCGGGATCGACGACCCGCTCGACAACCTCGTTGCCAAAACGCTCGCGGTGCTTCCCCGAGCTCAGTGGCTCGATATGACCCTCGAGAAGAACCTGCCTGTCGCGGCGGGTCTCGGTGGCGGATCTGCCGATGCGGGCGCTGTCTTCAGGTTGGTGGAGCAAATGCATGGCTTGCCTGACGATTGGCAGTCTCGCGCGGCAAAGCTCGGCGCCGACGTGCCGTGCTGTGTACGAAGTGAAACGGTGGTTGGGCGAGGCACCGGGACCGAACTGGAGCGCGCTCCACAGGATCTGGCAGGTACGCCGGTGCTCTTGGTCAATCCGCGTGTTCCACTAGCCACTGGCCCAGTTTTCAAGGCGTGGGATGGCCGCGACCGTGGCGCCTTGCCTGAAGGCTCGGCCCGTGAGATCGCCCTCGAAGGGCGCAATGATCTCACCACGCCCGCGCTCGAATTGTGCCCTCCCATCAGCGATGTGCTAGACGCACTTGCGAATGGCGAAGCATGGCTCTCCCGCATGTCGGGATCAGGAGCCACCTGTTTTGCGTTGTATGACGACGAAGCCGCGCGTGATCACGCTGCCGAGCGGCTTAGAAAAAAGCGCCCCGACTGGTGGCTGCTAACAGGGAAATTGAGATGATCGACGGACAGGTGTTCAAGCAAATCGGCGACTTGAAGCGAGGCGGGCTGGTGTGTGTGGCAGACCATGCGTCGAGCTTCGTGCCCGATGACCTTCCGCTTGGAATTCCTGCCGATCAGGTGGAAACGCATATCGGAGTGGACATCGGCGTCGCCGGTGTTGCCGCACGAATGGCTCGGCGGCACGGTATTCCGGCTCACATGGCGCTTATCAGCCGTCTGGTGGTGGATCTGCACCGTGAGGAAGACCATCCCAAGGTCGTACCGACCGAAAGTGATGGGCACTTGATCCCTGGCAATATTGGCGCGGACGTAGAAGCGCGTCTGGATCGATATCACCGGCCCTATCACGAAGCCTTGGCCAAGTGGTTGGACGAGGCGGCCCCCGAGCTCATCATCTCGCTTCACAGCTTCACGCCTCGACTGGAGACCAGCACTGAGGAACGTCCTTGGGAAGTTGGCCTTCTCTACAATGAAGACGACCGCGCCGCTCGCCATGCCATCCGACTGTTCGGAGAACTGGGCCTGAATGTAGGCGATAACGAGCCTTACTCGGGCAAGGAACTCAACGCGACGATGAACCGGCATGCGGAGGCGCACGGGCGACCCTATTGCGCTGTCGAAGTCAGACAGGATCTGATTTCGAACCGCGCAGACCAGGCGCGCTGGGCTGCCATGATCGCCGATGTGTGTGGAAGGGTTGCGCTCGCGCTCGACTAGCGGCACAGGCTGTTACCCGGATCGAACTCTACGGGAAACAAAATGTCCTTCGACAAGTCCAAATTGCCAAGCCGCCACGTCTCGGTCGGGTCTGAACGCGCGCCCCACCGTTCCTACTATTACGCGATGGGCATGACCGAGGAAGAAATCGCACGCCCCTTCGTTGCCGTGGCCAGTGCTGGTAACAATTCCGCGCCTTGCAACACAACGCTCGATCCGCAGGCGAACATCTGCCGCGAAGGCGTCATTGCGGGGGGAGGGACCCCGCGCCGCTTCAACACCATCACGGTTACAGATGGGATCGCGATGGGCCATCAGGGCATGAAGAGCTCGCTGGTAAGCCGTGAGGTCATTGCGGACTCCGTCGAGCTTTCGGTGCGCGGTCACTGTTACGATGCGCTTGTCGGATTTGCCGGATGCGACAAGAGCCTGCCCGGAATGATGATGGCCATGCTGAGGCTCAACGTGCCGAGCATTTTTGTCTATGGTGGCTCGATCCTGCCAGGCACTCATCGCGGCAAGGACGTGACCGTCGTCGATGTGTTCGAGGCCGTGGGCCAGCACGCGGCAGGAAATTGCCCGCTTCAGGAGCTGATCGAGCTCGAAAAGGTTGCGTGCCCCGGACACGGAGCCTGTGGCGGCCAGTTCACGGCCAACACGATGGCCTGCGTGGGTGAGGCAATCGGATTGTCATTACCGAACAGCAACATGGCTCCTGCTCCTTACAGGTCGCGTGAAGAAATCGCTCGCGCCGCGGGCGAGCAGGTGATGGTTCTACTTGAGCGCAACCTGCGCCCCCGCGACATCTGCACGCGCGCCGCTTTCGAGAATGCCGCGCGCGTGGTCGCAGCGACTGGCGGTTCCACCAATGCCGCTCTGCATCTGCCTGCTATGGCGAGCGAGGCGGGCATCGACTTCGACCTGTTCGACGTCGCCGAGATTTTCAAGTCCACCCCCTATATCGCCGACCTGAAGCCCGGCGGTAAGTACGTCGCAAAGGACATGCATGAAGCAGGCGGCGTTTACATGGGTATGAAGACACTGCTCGAAGGAGGGTTCCTCGATCCCGAGCCGATGACTGTGACCGGCAAGACGCTGGGCGAAAACCTCGAGGAAATCACGTGGAATCCCGATCAGAAGGTATTCTACGACGTAAGGAACCCGATCACCCCGACCGGCGGTGTGGTTGGGCTTAAGGGCTCGCTCGCGCCCGAAGGTGCGATCGTAAAGGTTGCCGGGATGGAACGTTTGCAATTTACCGGCACGGCTCGCGTATTCGAATGCGAGGAAGATGCCTTCGAGGCGGTCGAGAAGCGCGCCATAGTCGAAGGCAGCGTCATCGTCATCCGCTACGAAGGTCCCAAGGGCGGGCCCGGAATGCGCGAAATGCTCGCCACCACCGCTGCGCTTTACGGCCAGGGTATGGGAGAGAAAGTCGCCCTCATCACAGATGGGCGGTTCTCAGGCGCTACGCGTGGTTTCTGTATCGGTCATGTCGGCCCTGAAGCCGCGGATGGCGGACCGATCGCTCTCGTCGAGGATGGCGACACGATCAGCATCGATGCCGAGCTTGGCACGATCGACCTGGAGGTCGACCAAAGCGTGCTTGAAGAACGCCGAAAAGCATGGAAGCCGCGCACAAACGACTATCAGTCGGGCGCGCTGTGGCGCTATGCGCAGAACGTCGGGTCCGCGCGAAACGGAGCGCTCACCCATCCGGGCGCCAAGTCTGAGACCCATGTGTTTGCGGATATCTAGTATAGCCTTGAGCACGTTCGCTCTTGCCGCCTGCGGCACCGGGAGTCCTGCGCCACAAGGAGATTTGGTGGATTGCGCGATAGGGTCCGGTGCGGATTATTCGAACGAATGCGTGCTTGAGCGCCTGAATTCGCAGCGATTTGTCATTCACGGGCCAAATGGCGGTTTCCGTCGCTTTGAGATCGAGCACGGCGAGGAGGGAGGCGCGGTTGTATCTATCGATGGGTCTGCCGAAGTCGCAATCATCAGCCAAGGCGATCCGCTGGAATTCGCTGTCGAGAATGACGTATATCGTGTCGACAAGGCGCTGATTTTTGGTGCGAATAATGAGTAACGCGCAGGTTCTTTCTGCCTCTGAGATGCGGGCCGCCGAGCAACGGATTTTCGACACCGGCACAAGCGTGTTCGAATTGATGGAAGTCGCCGCAGGAGGGGCCGCTGAATGGATCAGGCGGTTGGCTGCCGGTCGCAGCGTTACCGTCCTTTGCGGCCCTGGCAACAATGGCGGCGATGGCTATGTCATCGCTCACCATCTGCGTGAGGCGGGCAACGAGGTGACCGTGATTGCGCCGGTAGAACCGAAGACCGACGCAGCAAAACAGGCGCGCAACCTGTGGGGAGGCGCTGTTCAAACCTCTGGCAGGGGTCGGGGTGCGGACGTCTTTGTTGATAGCTTGTTTGGCTCAGGCTTATCCCGCCCGCTGTCAGGCGAACATGCTCTTCTTCTCCGCGACCTGGCAGAGCGTCACGCCTTCAACGTCGCAATCGACGTGCCATCGGGCACTGCGAGCGATACTGGCGCGCTTCTCAATGACAAGCTGCCAGATTTCGACGTCACCCTCGCACTTGGCGCGTGGAAATTCGCACACTGGCTGCTTCCAGGACGCCCGAAAATGGGGGCGAGACGCCTGGTTCCAATTGGCGTCGAGCCTGTCGAGGGCGCGGCGCAGGTAGTGACAAAGCCTCGACTATCACCGCCCGCTGTTGACGCGCATAAATATCGCAGGGGCCTTGCGGCAATTGTGGGTGGCAAAATGCCCGGCGCTGCCATTCTCGCTACAGAAGCCGCCATGCGGAGCGGCGCTGGTTACGTGAAATTGCTTGGTACACAGGCTCAGCAGCGCACCGACCCCGGATTGGTAGTCGATACTTCGCCATTGGCTGATGCAATGGTTGACGAGCGGATAGACGCCGTTCTGTTGGGCCCAGGCTTGGGACGCGACGAGGAAGCGCGTGATCGACTTTCGAGCGTTTTGTCGGCAGGAAAACCAATGGTCCTCGACGCTGACGCCTTGGTGCTACTCCGACCAGAGATGTTGCCAGAAAATTTGCCGGTTCTCGCCACGCCTCATGATGGAGAACTTGAAGCACTATTCAGGGCTTTCAGCGTCATTGCAGAAAGCCAGCGCGACCGGGCCATGGCTCTGGCAAGATCAAGCGGAATGGTGGTTCTGGCCAAGGGCCCAGATAGCGTGATCGCTGCGCCAGACGGTCGGATCGCCTTGTTGCCGCCCGCGCCGTCATGGCTCTCGGTTGCAGGAACTGGAGATGTTTTGGCGGGGATCGCGGTAAGCCGTATAGCGTCAGGTGCCACGCCATTCGATGCAGCCTGCGAAGCGGCTTGGCTGCACGGCAGGGCTGCCGAACGATGCGGCGCTGCTTTCACACCGCTCGAGCTTGCTCATGCCGTCCCTGGCGCGCTGGCGGAGTGCCTGTGAACGAGATCGTTCGCCTCGCAGCAAAAGGAGATGGCGTGACTGCCTCAGGGCAGCACGTCGCTTTCGCCGTACCAGGCGATACGATCTTAGCCGATGGAGCGATTGAGCGGGGCGATCATCATGTTGATCCTCCGTGCCGCCACTTTGCAGTCTGCGGAGGCTGCCAGCTTCAACATGCGGATGAGCAGATGTTGCGGGCTTTTGTTCGCGATCGGGTCATCAATGCAGCGCTAGGGCAGGGCGTAGAGGTCGACGAAGTTCTGACCGAACATCTCTCTTCTGTTCAAAGCCGACGCAGGGCTTCGCTTCATGGCCTTAGGACCGCAAACGGCGCGGTCCTTGGTTTTCGTGAAGCAGGTTCACATCGGCTTGTCGATCTGGCTGAGTGTCCGGTGCTTAGGCCTGAACTCGCGTCACTCATTCCAGCAATGCGAGGTTTCATCGCGAAGCATGGTCCCAAGGGGAACGTCGATATCACTTTGACCCTTTGCGATCAGGGCGTCGATGTGGGACTGTCTCATTTCCCGTTGGAGGGGCTTGCGGCGACTGAAGGAGCGCTGGATTTGGCGCGCGAGCATGCTCTCGCGCGGCTCACCATCGATCAGGGCTATGGTCCCGAGACGGTGTGGGAACCAGAACCGGCAACGGTTTCGCTGTCAGGCATACCCGTTGCGTTGCCCGCAGGGGCATTTCTCCAAGCGACTCAGGATGCCGAAGATCTGATGGTATCCGACGCACGGATCGCTTTGGGCGGCGCGCGGATCGTGGCTGATCTTTTCGCTGGTCTCGGAACATTCGCTTTTGGTCTCGCGAGAAGCGGGCCTGAGGGGCGCAAGGTTCTGGCTGTCGAGGCGGATCGATCGGCTCATCTGGCGTGCAAAGCATCCGCAGCGAGGTCAGGCGGCCGCGTTCTGACTACGCACCGTGACCTCTTCCGAAACCCGCTTCAGGCAGAGGAGCTTAGCCGGTTTGACGGAGTGCTGCTGGATCCACCAAGGGCAGGGGCGAAGGCGCAGATAGCTCAACTTGCCAAGAGCGATTGCCCGCGTGCCGTCTATATAAGCTGTAACCCGTCGAGCTGGGCGCGCGATGCAGCGGTGTTGTGTGAGGCTGGTTACCAGCTCGAAACGCTGCGGCCAGTCGGTCAGTTTCGCTGGTCGACGCATGTCGAACTCGTGAGTGTTTTTAGACGCTAACTGCGCAAAGCGGCGAGGATCTGCGCCTCGAGCCAGTCGCGGTGCTCGTCATCGACATAGGAGTGTCCCGCGCCTTCACACCGTTGGATTCGGCGGTCGGTTTCGTCCCATGCCGCTTCGAACAGTTGTGCGGTTCGGTCTGCTGTCGCGAGAAGGATGGTGACATGCCCTTCGAACGCGCTGAGGCCCGCTTGCATTTCCTGCGCGAGTGTCGTCGGCGCAGGGGCAGGCCGCAAGGATGACACAAGACCTTTTCCAAGTTTCTTGAGATCAACGCCGCCGCGCAGCAGGCGCGCTATCTCTCGTGGGTTCTTGAGCTTTTCAGCATATCTCGCGCGGATAGCATCCGGCGTGTGAGTAGGGGCGTATTCGCCTTCGTGCTCGTCGCTCTCGATGGTCCACGGATTGGAAAGAACTAGGCCCTCTAGCCCTTCGCCTTGTGTAAGCATCAAGGCAGAGGCGGCATCACAGTTTCCGAAAGCGAACACGCGGTCCATTTGCGGGACCATGCCGCGAAAAGCCTCAAGCGCTGCGCGGATATCCTTGGCCGATGACCGAAAGCCGCGGTTTTCGCCTTCGCTCGCTCCGATGCCGCGCCGGTCGAAGCGGAAAACGGGGAAGCCTTTTGAAGCGATTGCCGCTGCAAGATGAGACTGGCCCGAGAAAGCGCCCGAGCGGATTTCGTTGCCGCCGCTCACCAGCAACAAACCAGTGCTTCCCGGAGCGGTATCGAGCGTTCCTGCAAGCTTGAGGCTCCCGCAGCCGAACTGGAATTGCAGCCGGCTCATGCGCACTCATTCCTGCCGCCTGACACGATTGCGGCGAGCGCTGCTGACTGTGCTTCGTCCTCGCCAGGTTCTGCCCTCAGCCACAATCCCGGGCCGCCGAGTTCTTTCTGCACAATCGTTTTCTGAGCCTCAACTGCTCTGGGTTCAGCCGTTTCCATTTCGCGCAGCATCTCAGCGCCAATTCGCCATCCAGCAAGAACCAGCCCCTCGCTTCGGCCAGTCTCTATGAGCCCTTCGCTGTTTTCATCGATCCCAGCTTCGCGCGACGCGATTATTCGTGCGCGCAGCATGGCACGAAGCTGCTTTGGACCGGATTGAGGTGCGTAATGCCATCCGGGGAGGTCCTCCGGGGCGATAATCGCGCCAGCGCGGATTGCGAGGACGTTTGTCGCGCACGCGTGCAGCGCCGCTTCCTTTGCTGCCGCTTGCCAACTTGCGATCGTTTGCGCTTCCAAGGGAGCTAGGCTTTCATTTGTCCCGGGCAAATCGGGCAGGAAACTGTCAACTCCAGCCTCGTCGAGCGCCCGCATTGCCTCGACAGTAAAGCGGCGCAGCTTGTTGGCTTCGTCAAACCATGCGGGTAAGATCAGCACACGTTTCGCGCGTCCCTGATCCATGGAGAGCAGCATCTCTTCCGAGACTTTTCCGCTAGGCAGGGGGGCTTTCCAGTTTGATATCATGCGCTGTGTCGCTTGGGGCGTGCGTCAGCGCTCTGCCAGCTTGCCTTCCGCAAAAGCCAAGAGCCCGCCATAGGTCTCCAGCATCTCGCCATCGACATCGTCGTCTTCGATCACGATATCGAGCCGGTCTTCCATCTCGGTCAGAAGACCGGCAACTGCCATGGAATCGAGTTCGGGCAGATGACCGAACAGGCCGCTTTCATCCTCGAGAGCGCTCGCGGTTTCTTCGTCTATCCCCAGAACATCGGAAATGATTGACTTGAGTTCAGTGTCGAGCGCTGCGCGGCTCATCGCAAGGCCAGTTGCGGCCTTTTCAGGAGTTTCTCCGGTCGCAGAAGAAGTGCTCATTTCTGATCGATCCTACTGGGGCGCCGCTGGCTGTTGGGCGGTTTGCATAACTCTTGGCCCGCGCCCTTAACCGTGCGGCGGGTACGGCGCAAGCGCAGGGACTTCTGGTTCAGTGAGGCGGCGCGCGGTCTGGCGGGCAAGATCGAGCCAGCCGTGCAGGCTTGATAGATCCAGACAATCTATCCGGTAACGCGGTCTCACGGCGTTCATCCAATCGGCTTTGTAGGCTTGATCGCCGGTACCGAAATCGACGAGATCGACGCCGTCAATGTCAATCACTTGCCTGAACAATGCTGCTGTTAACGTTGTCCCCGCGGAAAGATTGCGCGCACTTTCGAGATGCGCGAGCTTGTGGATGTACGCTGTCCGATTTTCCACGGTCCAGCATTGAGCTGCTACAGGCTGACCGTCATGATGGGCGATGCCAAAGCGAAGCCGACCCGCTGAGGCTTCTTCGCGAGCGAACTGGCGGAGCATTGAGGGTTGGTCTTCAGTTGGTTTCCAACTGGAATCGTAGATCGCCTCATAATGCGCCCAAAGGTTCTTATCGAAATGCGTAAAAACCTGAGTTTCAACCTTCTTCGCCTTGCGCTTGAGCGTTGTCCGCAACATGCCAGGCCGGCCTTCCCAGTATTCGTCGAAAGTCTGACCGTTCACATGAAGGACGTGGTTGGTGTCCTGATGCGTGACCTCTACTCTCCAGCCAGCCTTTGAAAATGCTTTTGCGAGCCTGGTCGCTGAGCCGTCCTCGTCAGGCACAGGATCCAGCGTAACGCGGTGCGCGCGCTGCCTTAGCTGCTTGGCAATTTCGGCGAGAAGGCGGTCACCATCGCTTCCTTGAGGCGCGAGCTGACGCCAAGTGAAACTGTACCAGTTACGCAATGGTGTGATCCGGCCATCATTTTCAGTGAGCGCCAGGGCAGCTGACTTATCTGCGTCTGACGCGATGGCAATCAGCGGGGTCAGGCCTGTCTCGGCGAGAAGGGAGTACCATTCTGCACGATCAAAAGGGGCGCTCGGCGCGAGAGATCCTTTTGCAAAGACCTCTTGCAAGACGTTAACCCTGTCGTGATACCGCGCTTCGATCACTCGTATTCAATCCTTCTGGACACCGATGCACGAAACCC
This sequence comes from Erythrobacter sp. S158, assembly GCF_057364915.1. Lineage (NCBI taxonomy): Bacteria > Pseudomonadati > Pseudomonadota > Alphaproteobacteria > Sphingomonadales > Erythrobacteraceae > Erythrobacter > Erythrobacter sp. S158. The sequence continues at coordinate 1,130,689 of NZ_CP200279.1, forward strand.
TCGATTCAACACCTTATCCGATCGATCACCTCACCCAGAGGGCAGCTGCGATTGGTAAAGGCGATGCCCCAGCACTGGTGCTTCGCGAGGCTGTGCTTAACCACGATCAGTTAAGACAGCGTGTCGAACTGTTAGCCGGTTGGATTGCGCAAGAAGTCACCGAGCCAGGGGCACGGGTCGCAAGTTGGGCTTCCAAGGGCGAGCTGACGTGCCTTTTGCCGCTCGCTGCTGCGAGAGCGGGCAAGGTTCACGTCCCGATCAACCCGTTGCTGAAACGCGCTCAAGTGGCACACATCCTGTCCGATAGCGGCGCGAAGATGCTGATCGGGACGGGCTCACGACTGAAATCGCTGGAAGCGGGAGACAGCCCTGACAGCTGTTCGCTGCTTGAAGAGAAGGCAGCTTTGGAAGCGGCCTATGCCACAGGCGCCAAGCTCGGTCCTTCGGATGCGGATACGGACGATCTTTGTGCGATCTTGTACACCTCCGGTTCGACCGGCAGGCCTAAGGGAGTGATGCTCAGCCACGCCAATCTCTGGCTCGGCGCGGTGAGTGTGGCCGGTTATCTTGGCATGGTATCTGACGACGTGACTTTGGCCGTGTTGCCGCTTTCCTTCGATTACGGGCAGAACCAACTCCTCTCGACTTGGTATGCAGGTGGCTGCGTCGTTCCGCTGGACTTTCTGTTCCCCCGCGACGTCGCGAAAGCATGCGCCAAGCATAAGATCACGACACTGGCGGCCGTTCCCCCGTTGTGGGTCCAATTGACCGAGCTGGATTGGCCCGAAGAAGCCAGCTCTTCGCTGCGCCGTCTCACCAACAGTGGGGGCGCGCTGACCACTGACTTGGTGAGCGACTTGCGCAGGATATTCCCAACTGCTGATCTTTTCCCGATGTACGGCCTTACCGAGGCGTTTCGCTCGACCTTTCTCGAGCCTTCGCTCGTCGATCAGCACCCGACTTCGATGGGGACCGCCATTCCATTCGCGGAGATCATGGTGATTGATGACGCTGGCACTCTCGCGGCGCCCGAGGAAGAAGGTGAGCTAGTGCATTGCGGGCCGTTGGTGGCTCAAGGGTACTGGCAAGACCCCCAACGTACAGCAGAGCGTTTCAAACCCGCTCCTGCGCAATCAGAGTATGGAGGCGTTGCCGTCTGGTCGGGGGACCGTGTGAAGAGGGCGCAGAACGGCCTTCTCTACTTCGTCGGTCGGCGTGATGCGATGATCAAGAGCGCTGGCAACCGGATCAGCCCTCAGGAGATTGAAGAAGCGGCAATCGCGACAGATCTGGTGGCCGAAGCGGTCGCGCTTGGCATTCCCGATGACCGTTTGGGCCATGCGGTCCATCTTGTTGTGCGGGGAACCACAGACGATGCAGAGCAAGCGTCTCTCTCAAAGCTGCTGCTCAAGGAGCTACCAAATTTCATGCAGCCACAGGCGATCCATTGGCTTGAGGTAATGCCGCTCAATCCGAACGGCAAGATCGACAGAACCGCGCTTTATCGCGAGCTGGTTGGGGAGAGCGCGTGATGAAGACCAAGCCGGTTGGCCCCATACCGAAAGGATACGATGCCATTGACGGCGAGCTTGTCATTGGTGGGCATACCGCGTCCGACCTCGTCGAGGCAGCCGGTCGGACCCCGCTGTTTGTATACTCCAGGTCGCATCTTGATCTGCGCATGGCCGAACTGCGCGCCGCATTGCCGAAGCGCATCGGAGTAAACTTTGCCGTCAAGGCAAACCCCCACCCTGCTGTTATTGCTCACATGGCTCCACTGGTCGATGGTTTCGACGTCGCCTCTTCTGGAGAGTTGGCCAAGCTTCAGGAAGCGGGCATCGATCCGTCTCGTGTGAGCTTTGCAGGACCAGGCAAACGCGATGATGAGCTTGAAGCGGCGATCGTCGCAGGCGCAACGCTCAACTGCGAATCCGAGGGTGAGGGCGAGCGCGCTCTCGCGATTGCTCAGCGTGTCGGTAAAGCGCCCCGGATCGCGATACGCGTAAATCCGGATTTCGAGCTCAAGGGCTCGGGCATGAAGATGGGCGGGGGAGCAAAGCCATTTGGTGTTGACGCGGAACGTGTGCCCGCTCTCGCTCAGACGCTGATCGATGGTGGTGCCGAGTGGCGCGGCTTGCACATTTTCACAGGCAGTCAGGCTCTTAGCGCCGATGCAATTATCGAAGCGCAAGGTAACGTCATCGACCTCGCTGCACGGATCAGCAATGATATCGGCGAAGGCCTGCCAAAGCTCAATATGGGTGGTGGCTTCGGTATCCCATATTTTCCTGGCGATGAGCCGCTCGACTTACCTGCGGTCGGCAATGCGCTCAAAGAACGGACAGCCGATCTTCCAGAAAGCCTCAGTGACACAGAGCTATGCCTTGAGCTTGGCCGCTATCTCGTTGGTGAGGCGGGAGTTTATCTGTGCCGTGTGATCGATCGGAAGGTTAGCCACGGCGTGACTTATCTCGTCACTGATGGCGGACTGCACCATCAATTGGCCGCGTCCGGCAATTTCGGAACCGTGGTGAGGCGCAATTATCCGGTCGCCATCGCTAACCGTTTTGGGTGCGAAGGCGACGACGTGGTTAACGTCGTTGGCTGCCTTTGCACACCGCTTGATCGACTGGCCGATGCAGCGCTGTTGCCGCGGGCTGAGGTCGGGGACCTAGTAGCTGTCTTTTGCGCTGGAGCCTACGGAGCTACGGCGAGTCCGGAGAACTTTCTGGGCCACGGACCGGCAGCGGAAATGCTCGTTTAGGGTTCGCCAGACGCCTGTCCCGAAACGGGATAGGGGGCCAATCTGGCGCGTATCACTAACAATATGTTCACCATTATCGGCGAGAAGTTCCGGGTCATTCGCGTACCCGGGTGAGGCAGGTCGCTCCTGCCATGACGATCCGGGGCCGCAACATCTGGCCAAGGATACGTATCGATGCCCAATTCGCTGTCTCTCGCCCGTTTCGCGGGAATCTCTCTTGCATCCCTCGCTGTCGCGGCCTGCGGCGCTGGTGGGCCAGAGCTGCCATCGGCCAGTTATGCTGCCGGACAAAGCGAACCTAGCGAAGAGTACATCATTGGCCCGCTCGACGAGGTGACGATCCACGTCTGGCGAAATCCCGAACTGAGCGCTGAGAAAATTCAGGTTCGTCCCGACGGCCGGATCACGATCCCGCTTGTTCGCGACATGCCTGCTGTTGGCAAGACAGCGACCCAGCTGCAGAACGACATCAGAGACGAGCTCGTTCAATATATTGAGCAGCCAATCGTCTCGGTGATTGTGAACCAGTTCAACTCGACCTTTGACCAACAGATCCGTGTTGTCGGCTCGACCGAGCAGCCAGCATCGCTGCCTTACCGCGCCAACATGACGGTTCTGGATGCAATGATCGCTGTCGGCGGTCTGGGTGAATTTGCTGCTGGCAATCGCGCCAAGCTGCTGCGTATCGATCGGGACGCTGGGACGCAGAAGGAATACCGCCTGCGCCTTTCCGACCTTTTGAAGCGCGGTGACAGTACTGCCAACGTCATGCTGCGTCCGGGCGATACCATCATCATCCCTGAAAGCCGGTTCTAAGGGAGCTCGGACGGGAGGATGAACGAACTCTTCGACGAACTGCGCACAGCGCTCTATTCGGTCTGGCATCGCCGTTGGCTGGCGTTGGCCGTGGCTTGGGGTGTGTGCCTCCTGGGTTGGCTTGTGGTGGCTCTGATCCCCAATTCATACGAATTCAAAGCGCGCATCTACGTCGACGTGGACGATGTCCTATCCGAACAACTCGGCATTGCTGGTGATGGTCAGGAGGAAATCCGCGAAGTGCGCCAGACGCTGCTGGGCTCGGTCAATTTGGAAAAAGTCATCACTGCGACCAAGCTTGGCGAGAACATCACACAGCGAAGCGAGATGGATACCGCGATTGCTCGCCTTGCTGAGAATGTGAAGGTTGAAAGTGAAGAGGACAATCTGTTCTCGATCACCGCCGAGGTTGGCGTTCGCAGTCTTAGCGATGCGGAAAACGCCGTATTGGCTCGCAATGTCGTCCAGAAGCTGCTCGACATCTTTCGCGAGGAGCACATCTCAGGCAACCGCGCACAGGTTAGCGGAGCCATTGCTGACCTCAACGACCAACTTGAAGAGCGCAAGCTTGAGCTTGAGCAGGCCGAGGAACGCCGCCTCGCTTTCGAAGCGCAATACCCCGATCTTGCGGGTGGTTCGGCTTCGCTCTCATCGCGCGTACAGCAGGCCCGAGCAGAGCTTCGCGATATAGACGCAGACCTTGCGGCGGCATCTAGCGCGCTGGCACAAATGAATTCGCAGATCGCCTCAACCCCGCGCACTATCGCAGGTGGTCCGGGGGCGGTTGGCCCGCAAGCCGCGCTTTTGCAGGCACAATCACAACTGGCTGAATTGCGGTCTCGTGGCCTTACCGACCAACATCCCGATGTGGTCTCGACCAGTCGACAGGTCGATATCTTGAGCCGCCAGGTAGCGGCCGCTGGTCCGGGCGACGTCACGGGTTCGCCAAACCCTGCTTACTCTCAGCTGGTGGCTCTTCGCGCCGATCGCCAGGCGACCATCGATTCGCTGCAAGCGCGCCGGGCCGCTGTCCAATCCAATCTCGCGTCGCTTGCGGCAAGCCAAGCGACTGAGCCAGCCGTTGCAGCAGAGGCAAACCGCATCAGTCGCGACTATGATGTGCTGCGCACAAACTACGAGCGGCTTCTGGAAGATCGCGAAAAACTCCGCACGCGCGGCGACGTGATCGACGAGACAAGCCAATTCAAGTTCGATTTGGTCGACCCGCCAGTCGTCCCGCAATCACCCTCCGCACCCAACCGCCCGCTGCTGCTGATCGCAGTGCTGTTTGTAGGCGTGGGAGTTGGTGCCGGGGTTGCCTATGTCATCGGTCAGCTGCGCTCTAGCTATTCAACCTCGCAGAGCTTGGAACGGTCAATGGGGCTACCGGTCATCGGGTCCATTTCGCTGACACTGTCCGAAACCGCCAAGGCACTTCGCCGCCGCCGTCTCAAGCAGTTTGCAGGTGCGAGCGCCGGCCTGTTCGGCGTGCTTGTTGTTCTATTGGCGATCGAGATTGTCTCGGTCGGAACGATCGCGTGAGGAGGCAGGCATGACAGAGCATAGCAAGATCGATCGCAAGTCAGCCGAGCGCGCTCACAAAAGCGCTTCGTTGTTCGAGCGTGCCGATGCGGCTTTTGGCCTCGACCAGATCGGGCCAGCTGCAGTGCCAGGCAATCTGCCGAAAGCGAAACGCCCACCGCAGCGGCTTCAGCGAGCGCCAGAAACGCGTCCTACATCGCCCGGTTCTGCACCAACGCAAGCCGCAGCTCCGCACGCGCCCAAGATTGAGAAGTCCGTCTCGTTTAAGGGGCAGCGCCTTTCAATTGAGCGCGACAAACTGCGCGATGCAGGCCTTATCGTTCCAGAAGAACCCGTTACCGGCCTGCTTGAAGAGTTCCGGATCGTGAAAAGAGAGCTGCTCGCCGACGCACGCGCAGCCAATGACGACCCGTCGCGACGAGTTTTAGTATGCTCGCCGCATTCCGGTGAGGGCAAGACTTATTGCGCGACCAACCTTGCGCTCGCTCTTTCTGCCGAGCGCGATATCGAAGTGGTGCTCGTCGACGCCGACGTGATCAATCCATCTGTCTCGCGCCGCCTTGGTATCGAACAGGGCGCAGGATTAATGGATGCGCTGGCAGATGCCTCTATCAATCCAGAGGACCTTGTTTCGCCGACTGATATTGATGGGCTTTTCGTCATGCAGGCAGGGACTGGCAGCGCCCGTGATGCCGAATACCTGACAAGCGCTCGCACCGGCGAGGTGCTTGATCGCCTCACGCGCGGCGCGCCCAACCGTTTCCTGATTTTCGATACGCCGCCTGCGCTTGCCGCGTCTCCGGCAGCGGAACTTGCAGCTTATGTCGGGCAAGCGCTTCTTGTCGTCCGCGCGGACGAAACGAGCCGCGCTGCGCTCGACGATGCACGTCAGCTCCTTTCGGCCTGCCCAGATATCAAGCTGCTGCTCAACGCAGCGCAATTCAGCCCGTCAGGTCGCCGCTTTGGCGACTATGGCGAAGGGGAGGAATGATCATGCGGTTCTTCCGAGGAAAGCTCCTTGTCGGATGCGCGGCTTTCTCGGCTGCAATGCCGGCGCATGCCCAATCTGAGCAACCGGCCGGTGACGGCCGAGCGGTGACTATCCAGCCATATATCGAAGTGAGCCAGATCCTCACTGCCGAGCTGTCTCCGGGCGATGAAGTCCTCACCTTTACGCAGATCGCAGCCGGGGTGGATGTCAACGCACAGGGGCGCAACAGCGGCGCTTCGGTATCGGTCCGTTACGAGCGCAATATCGGCTACGGCGACGCGGTCGACACAGATACGATCAGCGGGATCGCGCGCGGCTATCTTTCGGTCATTCCGCGTGCGCTGACGCTTGAAGCTGGCGCACTCGCCAGTCGCACCCGCGTCGACACCGGAGGTGCCGTCTCGCCCAACCCATTGGTGAGCGATGATGCGACCAGCCAGATCTACAGCCTCTATGCAGGACCGACGATCGCGACACGCCTCGGCGCTGTCGACGTCTCGGGGTTTGCGCGTGTTGGCTACAACCGGTTCGAAGCCAACGACGCGGTGATCGATCAGGCTGGCAATCCGGTTGATATCTTTGACGATTCTGTGACCTACCAGGGCCAGATCCGTGCGGGCACACGTGTCGGCGATCCGCTCCCCATTGGCCTTGCAGTGACTGCTGGCGGGTTCCAGGAAGACATATCGAATCTCGACCAGCGCGTGCGCGACACCTTCGTTCGCGGAGACGTGACCATACCGGTGTCGCCCAGCCTCGCGCTGGTGGGCGGCGTTGGCTACGAGGATGTTGAGGTTTCGAGCCGCGACGCACTGCGTGATGCTGCAGGCAATCCGGTCATCGGATCAGATGGCCGAGTTGTCACCGACCGGACTTCGCCGCGATTGGTCGCCTTTGATGTCGATGGGTTGCTCTGGGACGTCGGCGTTCTTTGGCGTCCTTCGACACGCACGTCGCTGGAGGCGCGTGTAGGCGAACGCTATGACAGCACCACCTATTACGGCAATTTCACCTACATCCCCAGCCGTCGCAGTGCTCTGAGCATTTCGGTCTATGACGGGATCAGCGGCTTTGGCGGCGTGCTCAACAATGCGTTGTCCGGCCTTTCGAGCGATTTTGTGGCTAATCGTAATCCGGTCACGGGTGACTTTGGTGGGCTGGTTTCCGGCGGGGAGACTCCGGGTCTCGTCAACTCGTTCGGCTCGGTTCGCTCCGCAGCTTTCCGAGGTCGCGGCGTGAACGCAACGTATCAGCGCCAGATGGGCCGTCTCACCGCAGCTTTTGGCGCAGGTTATGACCGTCGCACTTTCATCGCCGCTGCTGGAAGCGCGCTCGAAGCTGCCGATGGCCTGCGCGATGAAAGCTATTACGTCACCGGAGCGCTCACGCGGCAGCTTGGCCGCAACGCGAACCTCCAGGCAAATGCTTACGTGAACTGGTTCGAGGCTGGCACGCCCGGCAACGATCTGACCGCTATCGGCGCCTCAGCCGCATACAATCGCTCCATTAGCGAGCGTCTGTCTGCGCGCGCTGCTTTGGCAGTCGACTATTTCGATAGCGAATTCACCGCCGAAGACTTTGCCACCGCAACCGCGCTGCTTGGCCTGCGCTACAATTTCTAAGCCCACGGAGCTGACCTGAAATGTACGACCAATATTACGGCTTCAGCGGACGCCCATTCCAGCTAACGCCGGACCCGCAATTCTATTTTGAGAGCGCAAGCCATAAGAAAGCCATGAGCTATCTCGGCTATGGCATGAACCAGGGTGAGGGCTTCATCGTCATCACCGGTGAGGTTGGTGCTGGTAAGTCGACGCTGGTCGCTCACCTGATGGAGCGCATCGACCCAGAAGCACTCACCGTTGCACAGGTCGTCACCAGCGCTCTCGATGGCGAAGAATTGATCCACGTTATCGCGCAAGCTTTCGGCCTTGCTGTCGAAGGGCGCGACAAGGCAGGCGCACTGGGCGCGATAGAGCGTTTCCTTCAGGACGAGGCCCGCGAGGGGCGTCGCTGCCTACTCGTCGTCGATGAATGTCAGAACCTCGATTTCACCGCTCTTGAAGAGCTGCGCATGCTCTCCAACTTCCAGCTGGGCGCGCATCCGCTCCTGCAGAGCCTGTTGCTAGGGCAGCCAGAGTTTCGCCGCACGCTGGCGCATCATCCTGACCTTGACCAGCTGCGCCAGCGTATCATCGCCTCGCACCACCTCGAAGCACTCGATGAAGATGAAGTCGAAGACTATATCTTGCACCGCCTGCGGCACGTTGGCTGGGACGAACGGCCACCGTTCGAAGAGGGGCTGCTTGAGGCGCTTTACAAGGCGACTGACGGTATCCCGCGCCGCGTGAACCAGGTCATGAACCGCCTGCTGCTGCTGGGCGCGATTGAAGAAAAGGACATGGTTGGAAGCGAGATGCTCGAAGCGGTCATGGCCGAGATGAACGCTGACCAGGCGCGCGGATCCAGCGCTGAACCGAGCCCCTTGAGCATTGAGCCTGCCGTGTCAGGTCAATCAGTGCAGCCTGCTCAGGAGCAGGACATCGACAGCGTGCCGGCGACCGAAGTTGCGGCTCTCCTTGCTCAGCGGGACGCTCGCACTGCCGAGCTTGAGGCCGCAATCAGCGATTTGCAGGCGGCGGATGCATCGCCATTGTCCGGAGCGCAGGAGGCTGAAGCTGAACTGGGCGCGGCGCTTGAGCGGATTGAATCGCGCCTTGAGGAGCAGGAACGCTCGTTTCGGCACGTGCTGACCATGCTCATCGAATGGCTTGAGGACGATACGTCACGCGAGGCCGCCTGACCTATGAACGCGCCTAATCCGTTTTCAGAGAGCGACAAGATCGAGGGCCGCGCAATAGCGAATGGCCTGTCAGTCGATGTCGAAGACTGGTTTCAGGTGGGCGCATTCGAAACTGTCATTGACCGCGCAGATTGGAGCTCGATCGCCACGCGGGTCGAAGGCAACATCGCACGAATTCTCGACCTTTTTGGCGAGGCCGGGGTCAAAGGTACGTTTTTCACGCTTGGTTGGATCGCTGAGCGCCATCCATCGATGATCAAGCAAATTGTCGACGCCGGACACGAGATTGCCAGCCACGGTTACGACCATGCGCGCGTCTTCACCTTTGAGCGCAAAGCGTTTGCCGACGACATTCGCAAGGCGCGCGAGATCCTTGAGGATTGCTCTGGCCAAAAGGTGACCGGATATCGCGCACCAAGCTTTTCGATCGATCAACGTTCGCTCTGGGCCTTCGACGAACTTGCGGAGCAAGGCTACGCTTATTCGTCGAGCGTCGCGCCGGTCACGCACGACCATTATGGTTGGCGCGAGGCGCCTCGTTTTGCATTTCGTCCTGTTGAAGGGTCGGAACTCGTGGAGATTCCAGTCACCACAGCCATGTTAGGCAAGCGCCGCGTTGGTGCGGGGGGAGGGGGGTTCTTCCGTGTGCTGCCTTACGCATTCTCGCGCTGGGCCATCCGGCAGGTCAACCTTGTGGATCAACGTCCCGCGGTTTTCTACTTCCATCCATGGGAGGTCGATCCTGATCAGCCGCGCGTAGACAACGCGCCGATCCGTTCAAAGCTGCGCCACTACACCAACCTCGACAAGATGGCCGGCAAGCTTTCCAACCTTGTCGCGGAATTCAACTGGGGGCGCATGGACGAGCTTGCGCGCCGTGAGGCTCGACGGGCAGTACCCTTCACGAAGGATTCCGACACAGCTGGAGCGGCTCCGTGAACGCGCCGCTCAATATGTCCGTTTCTGCATCGCTAGTCGAATTGTCTGACGACCGATTGTCGCGGCGAATTGACGGCTTCGTGCGTGAGCAAGGAGGAAGCGTCTTTCATTTGCCGCAGTGGTTGAAAGCAGCAGAAGGCGCCTCAGGACACCGGGCGAGTGGTTTCATCACTGAGCAATTGGGCGCCATAACGGGCTGGGTTCCGCTAACCGAGGTTCGCTCGCTTTTGTTTGGGCAGGCGCTTGTCTCAAGTGGATTTGGGGTCGGCGGGGGAATTCTCGCCGAAAGCGACGAAGCGGCACGAGTTCTGGCGCGTGCGGTCGAAAACCACGCTCTGCTTTACGGCTTTGCGAGCGCCGAGATGCGTGGTGGTCCGGTTCCGTCAGGCTGGGAACCAGTTTCCGACAAGCACTGCGGGTTCGAACGTGCTCTGGCTGATGACGATGAGGCACAATTGCTGGCCATCCCTCGCAAAGCACGGGCCGAGGTTCGCAAGGGTCTGAAGAACGGGCTTGAGGTCAACATCGGTCGGGGCCCGAAGGATTTGGCCGCTCATTATTCTGTTTACTCCGAAAGTGTGCGAAACCTTGGAACGCCGGTTTTCCCAAAGCGGCTCTTCCGGGCGATGCTCGACGCCTTTCCAGACAGCAGCGATGTTCTTACCGTCCAACAAGACGGCAAACCAATTTCCAGCGTTCTGTCATTTTATCACGATGGCGCGGTCCTGCCTTTCTGGGGCGGCGGCAAGCACCGTGCTCGCGATGCAAGAGCCAATGAGCTGATGTATTACGAGCTGATGCTCAACGCCCGGCGCAAGGGTATGCATCGCTTCGATTTTGGCCGCTCCAAAACGGGCAGTGGTCCTTATCGGTTCAAGAAGAACTGGGGATTTGAGCCTGAACCCCTGACATATTCGACCTGGACAGCGCCGGGGGAGGAAGCGCGCGATGTCGATCCGACGAGCGATGCCTATGCACGCAAAATCGCGATTTGGAAGAAACTCCCTCTACCCATTACGAACAGCGTCGGCCCGCTGATCGCGCGCGATCTGGCGTGATGGGAGTGCCGTGATGGGCGATATTCTCTTCCTTGCACACCGGGTCCCGTTTCCGCCCAATCGAGGCGACAAGATCCGCAGCGCGAACCTGCTCTGGAAGCTCGCGGAAATTGCGCCGGTTCATGTCGGCGCCTTCTCTGAGAGTGAGGAGGATTGGGATGGGGTTGCCGAACTCGAAGCACTGGCTAAATCACACTTCATTGCCAATCGCAGCAAGCCGCTCGTTCTTGCGGGCGTGGAAGCGGTGCTTTCGGGAAAGCCGGTAAGCCTTACCGCGTTCCATAGCCCGAAACTGGAGAGATGGGTTCGTGATTCGATCTCATCGCAAGCGATAGATACCATCGTCGTGTTTTCGGGGCAGATGGGACAATACATTCCAGCTGATTTTTCCGGCCGGGTAATCGTCGATCTGTGCGATGTCGACAGCGCGAAATTTGAAAGTTATGCGGCATCCGGACAGCGCGTCTGGCTGAACGAACGCGAAGGCCGATTGCTGGCGCGCGAAGAAGAAAGGCTGGCACGCCGTGCTGAGGCGACAGTCCTTATCAGCGACAATGAGGCTGAGCTTTTCTGCTCGCGCTTGCAGTCCCCTTCGATGGCGAGGGTGAAGGTCATCGGCAATGGGATCGACGCGCATGCTTTCGATGCTGCGAAAGTCGTCCCGCATAAAGAGTTGTCAGGTGCCGAGGGACCCACTTTCGTCTTCACGGGCCAGATGGACTATCCGCCCAATGAAGCAGCCTCTCTGTGGGCGATCGCTGAGTTACTGCCTGCAATCCAGCAACTTCAACCAAGAGCGCAATTCCATGTGGTCGGCCGCAATCCGACTAGGGCATTGCTGGCGCGCGATGGCGTAAATGGGGCGAAGGTCTGGGGTGAAGTGCCGGACGTTCGACCGTTTCTTGCCGCCGCTACCTGCGTTGTAGCCCCCCTCGCCATCGCAAGGGGAGTCCAAAACAAAGTTCTGGAAGCGATGGCGATGGCGCGGCCCGTGCTGCTTACCCCGCAGGCTGCGGCAGGGATCGACGCCCAGGATGGCAGCGACTGGCTCGTGTGCGAGGCGAATGCAGCATCAATGGCCGCTCGCGCTTCCCAGATTGTTGAAGCCCCCGCTGTGGCTGAGAAGATCGGCAAGGCGGCGCGGCAGTTCGTTTTGGAGAACCATTCCTGGGATGCGATGCTTTCGCCACTGGAAGCTCTCGTAAAGGGCAAGGGCGAGGACGCGCGCGATGCCGCCTGAGGCTCTCTCCCATTCGAACAATCCATCTGCGAGCGGAGCAACGATTTCGGTCGAGTGGCGAAAGGCGCTCAGCCTTCTGGCTGCTTCGTCGTTAGCGTTGATCGCTCTGGCGGCGCGCGAGTGGGGCGAGATGCTGCACCAGTGGTGGAACATCGACACATATTCGCACATCGTTTTGGTCCCGCTGATCATCGGTTGGCTTGTGGCGATCAAGCTTGGCGAACTGGCAAAGATTTCTCCGCGGCCATGGGTGCCCGGTATCGCGATTGTGGTGGGGGGGCTTGGACTATGGCTCGTAGGCAGGGCGAGCGGGATCAACTTGATTGCTCACGCGGGAGCGGTCGGTATGCTTCAGGGCATGGTGGTCGCGGCAATCGGTCCGAGAGCATCACTGGTTATCGCTCTGCCAATTGCTTTCGCCGTGTTCCTCGTTCCATTTGGTGATGAGATCATTCCGCCGCTTCAGGCAATCACCGCCGAGATCGCAATCGCGCTTACACTCTGGAGCGCTGTCCCGGCTCAAATCGACGGCATTTACATCGATACTCCCGCAGGCCTTTTCGTCGTTGCCGAAGCGTGTTCTGGCGTGAAGTTTCTGATCGCCATGGTGACGCTAGCTGTGCTTGTCTGCTTCACTCGGTTCGAACGCTGGTCGCATCGCGCTCTTTTCATGGTTGCATCGATCGTAGTCCCGATCCTCGCAAACGGCATCCGCGCCTGGGGCACCATCTTCATCGCGCAGAGCCAGGGGGTGGAGTTCGCAGCGGGATTTGATCACATCTTCTATGGTTGGATATTCTTTGCGATCGTCGTCGCTCTGATCCTGTCCGCCGCGTGGCGGTACTTCGATCGTGAACCCGAAGACTATGGGTGGACTGCCGATGCCGTCGCGCGGTTTAATTTCATTCACTCGCTGGGACGAGGGCAGTCCAGCGCAATCGTCGTGTTTGCTGCCCTTGCCGCGATGGTGATCCTTGCAGCAATCGCAGCGAGCATTGTCGATGCAGGAGCATTGGGCTAACCGCTCAATCAGCCATGTGCGGGATCGCCGGAATCTTTCATGCTGAAACGCCAAAGCCGGTCGATCCCAGGCGGATCGAGCGGATGTGCGACGCAATGGCTCATCGCGGGCCCGATGGTGCCGGTGTTTGGACCGACCTAGGGGTAGGGCTTGGCCATCGCCGCCTTTCGATCATCGATCTTGAAGGCTCTCCGCAACCTATGCTTTCCGCCGATGGCCGCGCAGTCGTCGCGTTCAATGGCGAGATTTACAACTTCCGCGAGCTGCGCCAGGAGCTTGAGAGCCAAGGCGCGAAGTTTCGGACGTCCGGCGACACCGAGGTCATCCTGGCCGCATGGCAACGCTGGGGCGTAGATTGCCTCGAAAAGCTCCATGGCATGTTCGCCTTCGCGCTTTACGACCTAGACAAACGGCAATTGTTTCTGGCCCGCGACCGGTTCGGCGTGAAGCCATTGTTCATGACCCGTCTGGCCGATGGCGGCCTGGCATTTTCCTCCGAGCTCAAAGGGCTGCTCGCGCATCCGCAGATGCGTCGCCGCGTCAATCCGCAAGCCGTGGATGCGTACCTCACTTGGGGCTATGTTCCGGACACGCACTCAATCCTTTCCGGGGTGGAGAAACTACAGGCCGGTCACTTCCTGCTCCTCGAACAGGGTCGGCCCATTGCGGCCCAGCGCAGGTGGTGGGACATCAGTTTTGCCGATCGCGCGAAGGGGAGCGAAGCGGACCTGTCAGCTGAACTGGTCCATTTGATGCGTGAAGCTGTCCAGTCACGCATGGTATCGGACGTGCCGCTTGGAGCATTTCTTTCAGGTGGAGTGGACTCATCGAGTGTCGTTGCATTGATGAGCGAGGCGAGCGCTGAACCAGTTCGCACTTGCTCTATTGGGTTCGATGTCGCGGCGCTGGACGAGACAAACTACGCGTCTCGGATAGCGCAAAGATTCAGCACAGATCATGACAGTCGCACGGTTGCCAGCGATGACTTTGGGGCAATCAATCAGATCTCGGCGATGTTCGACGAGCCATTCGCAGACGCTTCGGCGTTGCCGACATGGCGGGTTTGCCAATTGGCTCGCGAGAAGGTGACGGTCGCCTTGTCTGGGGATGGCGCTGACGAAGCGTTTGCAGGATATCGCCGCCAGGTCTTTCACCACAACGAGGAGAAGGTGCGCTCGCTCTTGCCCGCCGGCTTGCGCCGGCCGCTTTTCGGAGCACTTGGGCGATATTGGCCTAAGGCCGACTGGGCACCGCGCCCATTGCGAGCGAAAGCGACACTGCTGGCGCTCGCCGAAAGTGGAGAGAGCGGCTATGCGCGCGGCCTTTCAGTTGCGACGCACGATCAGCGCGTATCGCTTTACGATCCGGAATTCACGAGAAAATTGAGTGGCTTTCGCGCCGAAGATGAACTCATTTCGCTCATGAAATCTGCGCCAGCGAGAAGCGGTCTCGACCGTGCTCAATATGCAGACCTCACCTTCTGGTTGCCCGGCGATATTCTGACGAAGGTGGATCGTACGAGCATGGCGGTGAGCCTGGAAGCCCGTGAACCGTTGCTAGACCATCGCCTCGTCGAGTTTGCTGCCCGGTTGCCGGAGGGGATGAGGGTGAAAGGCACGACAGGCAAGCACCTGCTGAAGAAATGTATGGAGCGGTATCTTCCGAACGATATCCTCTATCGCCCAAAGCAAGGGTTTGTGACCCCCATTGCTCAATGGCTGCGTGGACCATTAAACTCTGAAACACGAATGATTGCCTCGAGCTCAACCCTGTCGGGATTGGGTTGGTTCAAGCCCAACGAGATCCGGCGTCTCGCCGACGATCACATTTCAGGGCGCAGCGATCATTCACGCGTCCTTTGGCAACTGCTCATGCTGGAGCGCTCACTGAAGCATTTGAATGTTTCGGGATAGAAATCAGCGCTGAGGCGTACTTATCCCCAGTGCAAGGGAATAAAATGTCTCGTTTGCACATATTTGGCCCAAATAGAGACTCGTCTCGTCTCATGAGCTGAAATAAATGTTTGCCTATTTGCCAAGTGGTGGGTTAGCAATGCGTTAAAGCAGGCTAAAAGGCCGCATTCGCGCTCGATCAAGATGTCAGGCGCACTAGGGTCGAATTGGAGTTACGCGCAATGGACAGCAGCGTCGGCAAGGCAATTCCATGGACAGGCGATGAGCAATTAATCGCCGAGAGCGCAATCCACAATTCAATCCCGGAAGAACTGTTTGCACTGCAGGAACTCGATGTCCTGTATGACGATCGCAGCGCGGCATTGTGGACCTATATGAGCCCCGAAGGACGACCGTCTTTCACACCAACCATGCTTGGCGACTTCGAGAATTGGCAGGATCTGATCGAAAGCGGTTTTGGTCCCGATAAGGTGCCACTGCGCTATCTGATTTTAGGTAGCCGATCCCCCGACGTCTTTTGCTTTGGCGGTGACCTCGATCTGTTTCAGCGTCTCATCAGGGACCGGGATCGCGATGCGCTCGTCGAGTATGGACATCGTTGCTGCAGGATCCTGGATCGCAATATCCGCACTCTCGACATTCCGATGCTTACGGTCGGACTGGTGCAGGGTACCGCTCTGGGCGGTGGTTTCGAGGCGCTCTTGTCCTTCGATTACATCATAGCTGAGCGGCACGCGACATTCGGGCTGCCTGAGGTGATGTTCGGGCTTTATCCCGGGATGGGCGCTCATGCCTTGCTGGTTCGCAAACTGGGATCGGCGCTGGCAGACAAGATCATCGTTTCGAACGAGACCTTCACGGCCGAACAGATGTACGAGTTTGGGATCGTCAACCAGCTGGCCGAACCTGGTGACGGTGCGAACGCAGTGCGCGAGTTCATCAAGAAGTCCGAGCGTCGTCACGCAGGACTTGTCGGTGCGCGTCTTGCCACCAAGCGGGTTTGGCAGCTCCATCTCCAGGAGCTCAACGAGATCACCGAGATGTGGGCTGACACAGCCTTGCAGCTCACTGAGACCGATCTGAAAGTCATGAGCAGGCTGGTTGCGGCGCAAGCACGTCTTGCCGAACGGATTGCCACCGCAGCGGCCTAAGGCACGCGATCAGGTCTCGGCTCCGTGGCCTAGCGCCATGTATTCATCGCTCTGCATTTCATTCAGGCGGCTAACCGTCCGCTCGAACTCGAAGCTTCCGTCGCCTGCGGTGTAGAGTTCTTCGGGCGGAGCCTCGGCGGTCACAAACAGCTTCACCCTGTGCTCGTACAGCGCATCGATCAAGGTGACGAAGCGCGCAGCTTCGTTGCGTTGATCGGGGCCCATTTTGGGGATCCCGACAAGGATGATCGTGTGGAATGCGCGGGCGAGGGCGAGGTAGTCCGAGGCGCCGCGTGCCTCTCCGCACAGGCGCTTGAAACTGATCGCCGCCACCCCTTTCAGCGCCTTGGGCACGTGCATGTCACGCTTTGAGCTGATGTCGAGCACGCCGGTGGGAACGTTGGCTGCATCCTGCGGGTCAAAATCGGTGAGGCGGAAGAACACCTCGCGCACTTTCGCGGTCGCTTCGTCGCTAAACGGTGAGTACCAGGTGGCCATGTCGCCAATGCGATCGAGGCGGTAGTCCGTAGGGCCGTTCAACCCAACCACATCCAACTCCTCATTGATGAGGTCGATGAAGGGCAGGAAGTGCTCGCGATTGAGGCCGTCCTTGTAGAGATCTTCTGGTGGACGGTTCGAGGTGGTGACGATGCACACGTCCTGTTCGCGGATCAGCTGCGTAAACAGGCGGCTCATGATCATCGCGTCGGCTGAATTGTTCACCACCATCTCGTCGAAGGCGAGCACTCTCAGGCCCTCCGAGAGCTTGGCTGCCACTGGCGGGATCGGGTCGCCCTCGTGACGCTGGCGAGCGATCCGCATTTCCTCGTGCACCTCCTGCATGAAGGCATGGAAGTGAGCGCGGCGCTTTTCAGGAATGGCGAGCGTGTCGTGGAACAGATCCATCAGCATCGACTTGCCGCGCCCGACACCGCCCCACATGTAGACGCCTTGCGGCCGCTCTTGCTTTCGCGCGAACAGCTGGGCGAGCAAGCCACCTGGCTTCTCGGCCTCAAGCTCCTTTTGCAGCGCATTCAACCGCTCGACTGCGCGCCTTTGATCGGGATCCTCGCGCAACTCTCCGTTGGCGATTAGCTGCTCGTAGCGGGCGCGCATGCGGGTCATCAGCTGGCCTGCTGAGGACGCGGCTTCATCTTGCGCACGATTCCGGAATAGGACGCGACCACATCGTCATCCTGCATCACCTGCCCTCGCACGAAGACGAGCTTCCCGGTCTCGCGCACGATCTCGTTTACGGCGTCTAGTGGGCGGTTCGGATCACCGCCGCCCACGAACTGGGTCGAGAGCTCCAGCGTCACCGACGGCCCGGCATTGCCGCTGCCGATCGTGTGCATCGTCGTGAACATCGAGATGTCGATCAGCGCGAGCGTTACGGCACCGTGGATGATGCCCTGCAGGTTCTCATGGCGGCGTTCGGGGAACATGCGCAGCCGCGCTTTCCCATCCTCATCGACGCGCGTGATGAGGCGCCCCATGACGGCGCCGTTGAACAGCGACTGGTCCTTGAGGTTCCAGTGCCTCCAGCCCGGATTGTCCGGATCGGGCCCGTGCTCAAAGACGTCTTCGCCCAGACCTTTTGGTCCCGATGTCATGGCAGCGCGATCAGATGGCGCGTTCGGCCATCATCTTCTTGGTTTCTGCGATTGCCTTGGCGGGCGAGAGGCCCTTGGGACAGACATTCGCGCAGTTCATGATCGTGTGGCACCGATAGAGGCGGAAGGGGTCTTCCAGCTCGTTCAGGCGTTCACCCGTCATCTCGTCGCGGCTGTCGGCTAGCCAACGATAGGCTTGAAGCAGGATTGCCGGGCCGAGGAACTTGTCCGAATTCCACCAGTAGCTCGGGCACGAGGTCGAGCAGCACGCGCACAGGATGCACTCGTACAGACCATCCAGCTTCTCGCGCTGTTCGGGCGTCTGCAGACGCTCTTTGCCCGAAGGCGTGGGGCTGACGGTTTGCAGCCAGGGACGGATCGAGGCGTATTGCGCGTAGAAGTGCGTGAAGTCGGGCACGAGGTCCTTGATCACGTCCATGTGCGGCAGGGGCGTGATGCGGATCTCGCCCTTCAGGTCTTCGATCGCGGTGGTGCAGGCAAGCCCATTCGCGCCGTTGAGGTTCATCGAGCACGATCCGCAGATGCCTTCGCGGCACGAACGGCGGAAGGTCAGTGTCGGGTCGATCTCGTTCTTGATCTTGAGCAGCGCGTCGAGAACCATCGGGCCGCAATCGTCGAGGTCTATCTCGAACTTGTCGTATCGCGGGTTCTCACCACTGTCGGGATCGTAGCGATAAACCTTGAACGACTTCACCCGTTTCGCGCCATCGGCTTTATGCACTTTGCCGCTTGGCTTGATCTTCGAGTTCTTCGGAAGGGTGAATGTCGCCATGATGTAGATGTCCCTGTCTATCAGTGTCCTACTTAACGCCTGTGGCATGGGAGGCAAGGCGGCAAAGCTTGCGAGCTGTGCGATGCGTGTTGCCAGTTGTTCAAGTGGCTCCCCCGATTTCTGGTTTCTCCTGCCAGTGTGGACCGGACAAGCACCCTTTTGAAAGAATGTGTCATTCGTTCAAGATGCTGATACATAGGGATAATATGCCGGTTCCGGCTGTAGGATGTGTGACTTTCCGATTTCTCCGCCTCCTTCTCACCGTTACGCCTCACCCAAGCCGGAACTTTTCGCAGGCTCGCTCGCTCTACCGGACATGGACGAAGTAGGAAAATGGCCCCGCGGCGCTGCGATATTTGGTGCGAGCGGCGGCATCGGGCGAGCAATTGCCGAGACACTGGCAGCCCGTGGATGCGAGGTCGTCCATGTCGGATCGCGCAGCGGCAGCGCACCTGAAGGCGGCGCATTTCGGCCTTTCACGTTCGACCTCACCGATGAGAACAGCATTGCCGAGGCTGCGAGAAGCATGAAGGACGCGCCGCCCGAATTGGTGCTCGTTGCCAGCGGGGTTCTCACCCTATCGGACGGAACCGGGCCGGAGCGCACCTACAAGCGGCTCGATCCCGAGAAGATGGCGCAGGTTTTCGCCATCAACACGATCGGCCCGGCGATCATCGCAAAGCACATGCTCGCGCTCATGCCGCGCGACCAGCGTCTCGTGTTCGCAGCTCTGAGCGCGCGCGTCGGTTCGATCAGCGACAATGGGCTGGGCGGTTGGCATTCCTATCGTGCTTCCAAGGCTGCGCTCAATATGCTGCTCCGCAACTTTGCGCTGGAGACTGGCCGCACGCACAAGCAGGGCGTTGTTGTCGGACTGCACCCCGGCACCGTGGACACGCAGCTGTCCGAGCCATTCCAAACCAATCTACCCGAAGGCCAACTCACCACGCCCGACGAGGCAGCTGCCATGCTGCTCGATGTGATGAGCGGCCTCGACGCTGATGACAGCGGCAAGGTTTTCGATTTTGCGGGTAAGGAAGTGCCGGCCTAACCGGTTGCCAGCATCGCCCACACGAAGACAAAACCGGCCAGCGCAATCGCGATTGCCGTTGCCCTGAGTGCGCGTCCTGAAACAAAGCGGGCGACCAGCTCAATCACCGCTCCCAACGTCAGCAACATCAGTGCCGCAACGACGAAATCGCCGATCTGCCAATTGACCTCGCCCGTTAACTGCATCGCCAGGAGCGGGATCGCCAACAGCGTGCAGGAGAGCGCGCCAAAAGCGATCCTATAGGATCGAAAATTGGGGTTGGTCGAAAGTGCGGCGGACATGATTCATGCTCCCATTGGTTTGGGTGTATGCCTCCGAAGCGGATTATGGACCTGCCTCGCCATTATTGGCAAGTGCCGCGTGCGCTTACGCCGCGATCAATGCGTTGCGACGCCACGCCTCGGCGAGCAGTGTTTCAAGCAGATCGCCATGGCTGAAGCCCGCTTCCTTTGCCGCCTTCGCCATCACCTTTTCCGACCACAGATTGCAGTTGAGGTTGATCTCGATGAAGTTGATGTCGCCGGTCTTCAGGTCGACCCGAAACTCGATCCGGCCATAATCGAACGGCAGGAATTCGCGGGCGAACTTGTGCGCCATTTCTTCGATTCTCGGCGCGAACTCGGCGTGGTCGAACCTCTTGAGGGCGGCCTTTTCCGTGTTAGGAACCAGGTCACGTTTCTCGTAATAGGTCCAGAGTTTCTGTGTGTTTTCACGCTCATACCACAGCATCGGCAGCGCAACCGGCTTGCCGTGCATCGTGATGAAAGCGCACTGGACATCGTATCCGTCGAGGTATGGCTCAACGATCGCGTCGTGGCCCTGACCGTGGATGTCAGCGATGGAATTGGTCACGCCATTCCAGTCATAGGCATCGGAAATGCCCCAGCTGGCTGAGCTTGCATTGGGCTTGATCACCCAGCGCCCGTCGGGGGAAGGGGGCAGGTCGCTTTCCTGTACTGGAGCGCCTCTGCGATAACAGAACCAGGGCGCGGTCGGAACGCCCGCGTGGGTCGCGACCAGCTTGGAAACCGACTTGTCATCGCCAAGCCCGCGCAGGAACGGCATCGCGCCCAGATAAGGCAAGCGGTGCATGTTGCACAGGACCGGGATCAGCATTTCAGAGTTCACGAAGCCGCCGCGATTAAGCAGCGGGAACACGAAATCGACATCGGGCCGCGTGAAAAGCACATCATAGCTGTCGGCAAGATGCAGGTTCAGGCCAAGCTGTTCGAGGCTGGTGCGCACTTCGTGATGGTAGATTGCGTGATTGCCGTCTTCGGGATGCATCCCGCCGCCCCAATTGGCGTGCTTTGCCATGAACAAAAGCCGCACACGCTCTTTATCTTCTGCAGCGATGCGCAGCGGGGTCAGGGTCTCGCTCATACTTCTTCCGGTCTTTACAATGCGCCCCGTCTCCCTCGCGCATTAGTCGGCCTTTGCCTTACGCGCCAGCCCCTTGCTGAAGCGGCGTGACGGGTTGCACACAAAATCATTTGGCAAATGGGCGGATATGAGGGAAACTTACCGCTCGGCAATCGGGCTCAGGAGGGATCGGTGGGCTTGGGAGACTGGTACGACGCGCATGTAATGCCGCGCCTCATTCGATGCGCATGCAGCACCGGGCAGGTGATGAAGCGGCGTGCAATGGTGGTGCCGCTCGCGAAAGGCGACGTGTTCGAGCTTGGCTGCGGCGGCGGGATCAACCAGGAATTTTACGACGTCGAGGCCGTGTCTTCCTATGCCGGGATCGATCCGCATGAGGGCCTTCTGGACAAGGCGCGGGCGGCGGCTGAGGCCAAGGGCTGGCCTGCCGACATCCGCCAGGGGATAGGCGAAGATATTCCGTTTCCGACCGGCTCCTTCGATACGGTGGTGTGCACCTTTACCCTGTGCTCGGTGCAGGACCCGGCGAAGGTTCTCTCGGAAATGCGGCGTATCCTGCGGCCCGGTGGTCAGGCGCTGTTCCTCGAGCATGGACGGGCTCCCGATCACGGCGTCGCGAAGTGGCAGGACCGGATTGAGCCCGTTTGGAAGCGCATGGCGGGGGGATGCCATCTGACGCGCCCGATCGGCTCGGCGTTTCGCGGGAGCGGGTTCGAGGTCGAACCGCTGGGGCAAGGGTATCTGCCCAAGGCGCCGAAGTTTGCCATGTGGAACGAGTGGGGGATCGCACGCAAGGCGGGTTTGTGACGCAGCACGAATAAGAAAGGGGCCGGGAGAGTGCGTTCTCCCGGCCCCTTTATTGTCAGCAATTTGCGATGATTACTCGCCGAAAGTGCGTTGCCACCAGCCACCGCGCTTCTTGCCGCCATCGGCTTGCTCTTCAGCCTTGTCGTCGGAGGCAGGCTCCTCTGCCGTTTCGGCGGGAGCTGCGGCCTCAGTCTTGGCCTCCTCGGTCGGGGCCTCGTCGGCAGGCGCTTCCTCGACCTTCTTCTTGCGAGGGGCGCGCTTGCGAGCAGGTTTCTTCTTGGGCTCCTCCTCTGTGGGAGCTTCCTCGACCTTGGCTTCCTCAGCAGGAGCTTCTTCCTCGGCAGGCGCTTCCTCGACCTTTTTCTTGCGAGGTGCGCGCTTACGCTTGGGCTTTTCTCCCTTGGGAGCTTCTTCGGTCTCCCCGTCCGCTTTGGCGTCCGCTTCGGCAGCCATGGCCTGGGCGGTTTCGGGAGCATCGTCTGGCCCTGCGACAACGGTCATGTCTTCCTTGACCTGTTCGGATACCTCCTCGAGGTTTTCCGCGTCTTCAGACGTCACCGTTTCGTCGGTCTTCTTGCGACGACCGCGACCACCGCGGCGGCGGCGGCGCTTGGGCTTCTCTTCGCCATCGTCCGAGGTCTCTTCCGAAGCCTCGTTACCGTCCGATGCATCGCTTTCGTCGCTGTCGTCGCTGTTGTCTTCGCCGTCTTCCGACGAACCGGTGTCCTGACGCTTCTTGCCGCGACCGCGACCACCACGACGGCGGCGGCGCTTTTTCTTCTTGGGCGCGTCGTCGTCCTCGTCGGAGCCGTCATCCTCGGGGATGTCGTCCTCGTCCTCGTCGTCGTCGACGATCGGTTCGAATTTCGGAGCCTCGGTCGGGCGCGGGCCCTGGCTCGAGACTTTCATCTTCGCGCCTTCGTCCTCGCCTTCGGGCATTACCTCGACGATGACGCCATAGCGTTGCTCGATCTCGACCAGTTCGTGGCGCTTCTCGTTGAGGAGATAGACCGCTGCCTCGGTGCTTGCTTCAAGGCAGATCTTGCTGCCTTTGCCCTTGGCCGCTTCGTCCTCGATCAGGCGCAGTGCGGAAAGACCGGCGGACGATGCCGTACGAACGAGACCCGTGCCATCGCAGTGCGGACATTCGCGCGTCGTTGCTTCGAGCACGCCGGTGCGCAGGCGCTGGCGGCTCATTTCCATCAGACCGAAGCCCGAAATGCGGCCAACCTGAATGCGCGCGCGGTCGTTCTTGAGCGCCTCTTTCATCGCCTTTTCGACTTTGCGGACGTTGGAATTGTATTCCATGTCGATGAAGTCGATGACGACAAGGCCCGCCATATCGCGCAGGCGCAGCTGGCGCGCGATTTCGCGTGCTGCCTCAAGGTTGGTGTGAAGCGCGGTCTGCTCGATCCCGTGCTCCTTGGTCGAGCGCCCGGAGTTGATGTCGATCGAAACCAGCGCTTCGGTCGGGTTGATGATTAGATAGCCGCCCGATTTGAGCTGAACCATCGGATCATACATCGCACGCAGCTGATCCTCGGCGCCATAACGCTGAAAGAGGGGCACGGGGTCCGAGTAGGCCTTCACCCGACGCGCATGGCTGGGCATCAGCATCTTCATGAAGGCCTTGGCCGACTTGTAGCCATCCTCGCCCTCGACCACGACTTCCTCGATCTCGCGATTGTAGATGTCGCGGATCGCGCGCTTGATGAGGTCACTGTCAGAATGGATCAGGCTGGGTGCGGTCGATGCCAGCGTGGTCTGGCGGATATCGTCCCACAGCCTTGCAAGGTAATCGAAATCGCGCTTGATTTCTGTCTTGGTGCGGCTGAGGCCCGCGGTGCGAACGATCAGGCCCATGGACTTGGGCAGCGACAAGTCGGAGACGACCTGCTTCAGGCGCTTGCGGTCGCTGGCCGAGTTGATCTTGCGGCTGATCCCGCCGCCATGCGACGAGTTCGGCATCAGGACCGTGTAGCGCCCGGCAAGGCTCAGGTAAGTGGTGAGTGCAGCACCCTTGTTGCCGCGCTCTTCCTTGACGACCTGAACGAGCAACACCTGGCGGCGCTGGATGACGTCCTGTATTTTGTAGCGGCGGCGAAGAGCCATGCGCTTTGCGCGCACTTCATCGACTTCCTTGGCGCGGCTGCGGCCTTTTTGCTGGCCTTTCTTGCCGCCCTGACGACGGCGACCGCGACCCCGGCGACCGCGGCGCGGCTTTTTCTCGCCATCGTCACCGTCTTCGCCGTCTTCGGAGGATTCTTCGCCCTCGTCTTCGCTATCGTCGTCGTCCTGATCATCGTCGTCGTCATCATCCGATGCGCCGTCTTCGATGGTCGAAACCTTGTCCTTGTCCGAGGTGTCGATTTCCTCGAGGCCGTCCTCTGCAAGGTCTTCGGCAAGCGCTTCCGCGCTTTCGTCTTCTGCATCGTACTCCTCGCCAGGAGTGATGCCTTCTTCCTCTTCCTCGTCGCGAAGCCGCGCTTCTTCTTCAGCGGCCTCCGCCTCTTCAGCGAGCAGCGCTTCGCGGTCGCTTTGCGGAATCTGGTAGTAGTCCGGGTGGATTTCGTTGAAGGCGAGGAAACCGTGGCGATTGCCGCCGAAATCCACAAAAGCCGCCTGCAACGAGGGTTCGACCCGCGTGACCTTGGCTAGATAGATGTTTCCTTTGATCTGCTTGTGTTCAGCAGATTCAAAATCGAATTCCTCAATCCGATTGCCTTTGAGTACCGCCACCCGGGTTTCTTCCGAGTGGCGCGCATCGATTAGCATGCGCGTTGCCATGTAATATTCTCCAAACGCCCCGTCGCTGCGCCAGCGAATGGCGGGAAGGGCGTGTCTTGTTGGGGTAATCGGCCCGCTGCACCGCGCCTGCAAAGGCAGGTTCGATGGTCGGGCCGGTAGTGGTAAATGCGCGCTTCTGCATGTGCGGGAAGCGGGCAGTGATCGTGTCTGCTGAAACGAGAGTGCGGATCATGTCCGCGCTGCGACTCGCGAACTCACCCATGCCGCCGGTGCGGATAGTGTGTTCCTGCGAGGAGAAGCGTCTCGTCACTGCATCAACCTGTCATGTGGCCGGTCTTTGCGCCGGGTAAAGCGCTGTTCGGCCTTGCGAATGAAGCCGGAGGCGTGCGCGTCAA
This sequence comes from Erythrobacter sp. S158, assembly GCF_057364915.1. Lineage (NCBI taxonomy): Bacteria > Pseudomonadati > Pseudomonadota > Alphaproteobacteria > Sphingomonadales > Erythrobacteraceae > Erythrobacter > Erythrobacter sp. S158. The sequence goes on from NZ_CP200279.1 coordinate 1,155,717, forward strand.
CAATTGATCGCGAGCCGCCCCGTTTCGATTACAAGCGCTAGCACCGGTGGTTAAGCGCCGCAACTCTATTGCGCATACACAACGCAACATTCTAAGCCGTTAAGACAATGAGCATCCGAACGCTTCTGTTGCTTATCCTCGCTGTGCCCGCCCTTGTTTTGGGCGGCGCCATGGCATTGGGCGTGACTATTCCGGTGCCGGAATGGGGTCGCGAATACGTGATGCGCTTCCTTCTCGATCCTGCGCCAGAGCAGGTCGATTTGCCCGATATCATGGGGCCTGACGATCCGACGAGGCCACTGGTTGTGCTCGATGCAGGACATGGTGGGCGCGATCCTGGGTCGATCGGGCGCGATGCTTCAGGCGAAGAGGTGCTTGAAAAGGATATCGTCTTCGCGCTGACGATGGCTCTCCGCGACAGGTTGCTCGAAGAGGGCGGGATCAGGGTCGCCCTTACGCGGGGCGACGACACGATCATCCCGCTTGCACAGCGTCCTGAAATTGCTCGCCAGCTGGACGCCGACCTGTTCCTCTCGATCCACGCGGATTCCGCAGGCGGCCGCAGCGACGTTGCCGGGGCGAGCATCTACACCTTGTCGAACGAGGCGTCCTCCGAGGCTGCGGCCCGATTTGCAGAGCGCGAGAATGCCGCCGACAGTTTGAATGGCATTACGATCGAAGGGCAGAGCGCCGAAGTCAGCGCGATCCTGGTCGAATTGTCGCAGCAGCGTACGCAGGATGATGCGACCGAGTTCGCCTCGCTTATCGCTAGGGAAGGCGCCGAGGTGATCCGCTTTCACCCTCAGGCGCGGCGTTCGGCTGTCCTTGCTGTGCTGCGTGCACCCGATGTGCCGGGTGTTTTGTTCGAAAGCGGCTTCGTCACAAATGAGGCCGACCGGGCACGGCTTACCACCGAGGAAGGGCAGCGGGCCTATGCCGAAGTGCTCGCGCAGGCGATCCGCGTCTATTTCGCACGGCGGGCCGAGCCATAGGCGGACACTTGAATGCCGCTCTGGCATTCCGCGCCGAACCACTATAAATCGCAAAATCAATGACTGAAGCAGACCCCCAAGCTCTCAATTTCGTCGATTATGCCCGCTATCGCTTCAACCGCGATTCGACGGGCGCGCTCGCGTGGTTTTCTGCCAAGTGGAGCGAAAGCCTGCTGTTCAAGCTTGGCGCATTCGCGGTTGGAGCCTTTGCGCTTCTCTGGATCGCGGCGTGGGGTTGGCTGGCGAGCGACCTTCCCGAAGCGGAAAGCCTGACCGAATACCAGACGCCGCTACCGACCGTGGTGCGCGGGATCGATGGCGAAATCGTGCACTCCTACGCGCGCGAACGGCGCGTGCAGCTGCAGTATAATGATTTTCCCGATCTGCTGATCGATGCTTATCTTTCCGCTGAGGACAAGACGTTCTTCAGCCATGGCGGTGTCGACTATACGGGCACGGCCAATGCAGTGATCGACTATCTCAATCCCAGCCGAACGAGGCGCGCAGTGGGTGGTTCGACCATTACGCAGCAGCTTGCGAAGATTCTCCTGCTCGGCGACGAATATTCGGTCACGCGCAAGCTCAAGGAGATGATCCTTGCCGGCCGCATCGAGCAGGTGCTTTCGAAGGAAGAGATCCTCGAGCTATACCTGAACGAAATTCCGCTGGGACGCCGCTCCTTCGGGGTGCAGGCGGCTTCGCGGGCTTATTTCGATAAGGATGTGGGCGAGCTTGAGCTGCACGAGGCAGCCTTCCTTGCAATCCTTCCCAAGGCACCCGAGCGCTATGGCCGCAGCGGCCAGGAAGAAGCAGCGATGACCCGCCGCGATTTCGTGCTCGCACAGATGGAAGAAAATGGCTTCATCACCGAAGCCGAACGTGCCGCTGCAGCAGCGCAGCCGCTTGGTCTCGTGTCGCAGCGCAGTCAGCGCAGCGCAGATGCTGGGTACTTCCTCGAGGAAGTGCGCCGCGAGTTGATCGAGAAATTCGGCGAAACGGCAGAGGATGGCGAGAACAGTGTCTATGCTGGCGGGCTTTGGGTGCGCACGTCGCTCGACACCGAGCTTCAGGAAGCTTCGCGCGATGCGCTGCGCCGGGGGCTTGTGCGATACCACGGCCGCCGTGGCTGGTCGGGCGCGATCGCCACCATTGATGTGAGCCAAGGCAATTGGGCGAGCCAGCTCGCAAGCTCTTACCTCGGCGTGCGCTATAAAGACTGGCGCGTAGGTGTCGTCACGCAGCGTAGCGGGTCGTCGGCTACAGTCGGTTTCTCGAACGGCGATGAGGCTCCGCTTTCGAACCTGCCTAACGCATTGAAAGCCGGCGACGTGATTGCCGTAAGTCCAGCAGGCAACGGTTTCCGGGTCGAGACAATTCCAGAAGCGCAGGGCGGGGTGGTCGTGCAGGACGCGCAGACCGGACGCGTGCTCGCCATGCAGGGCGGGTTCGATCATCGCCTGTCGGACTTCAACCGCGCAACGCAGGCGATGCGCCAGCCGGGATCGACCATCAAGCCATTCGTCTACGCAACCGGCCTCGACAACGGCATGACGCCTTCGACCGAGGTCGATAACACGCGGTACTGTTACTATCAGGGTCGCAATCTCGGCGAGAAGTGCATACGCGGCGGGCGCGCGGGCCAGTTCCCCATGCGGTACGGGCTTGAGCAGTCGCAGAACATCATGACCGTTCAGATCGGTATGCAAGCGGGCATGGAGAATGTGGTCGACACGATCGAGACGCTCGGCATCTCCGAGGACCCTGATCCCTACGCAGCAACCGCGCTGGGTTCGGAAGAGACGACCGTTGGCAAGATGGTCGCTGCTTATGCCGCGCTTGCCAATCATGGCCGACTGAACCAGCCCACCGTCATCGACTACGTGCAGGACCGCAATGGCCGCGTGATCTGGCGCGCGGATGAGCGTGCCTGCACTGGCTGTAACATGGCCGAGTATGACGGCAGCCCAATGCCTCGCTTCGGCATTAAGGGCGAGCAGGCGATGGATGCGCGCACTGCCTATCAGACGATGCACATGCTTGAAGGCGTTGTGACGCGCGGAACCGCGACGATCCTGCGCGACCTTGACCTGCCGCTCTTCGGCAAGACCGGAACCACCACTGGACCCAAGGACGTGTGGTTCGTTGGCGGGACGCAGCGCCTGATTGCGGGCGCGTATGTCGGCTTTGACAATCCGCGCAACATGGGCGGCTATGCCTATGGCGGGACGATTGCTGCGCCTATCATCAAGGACTTGATCCAGAATTCGAAGGAGCGCTGGGAAACCGTGCCTCCTGTTGCACCTGAGGGTATCCGCATGGTCCGCGTCGATCGGCGCACCGGCAAGCGCGTCCTCGATGGCTGGCCCACCGGCGATCCGCGTGGTGACGTAATCTGGGAAGCCTTCAAACCCGACACCGAACCAGACCGCCGCACCCGCCAGGACGAGATTGCGGCCAAGCGTGACGAAATCCTCGCGCTGATCGCTGCTGGCCGCGCTGGCGATACGCGCGGCGGGCGCCGTGAGGGCGAGCCTACGAACTTTGCTGAAGAGCAGGGAGGAATCTACTGATGCGTCAGCTGTTTACCGCTATTGCGGCCTTGATCGGTCTCCTCGCAATGGGCACGGCGACGAGCGCCAAGGCAGAGCTCAAGGTAGGCGATCCTGCCCCGGTATTCTCCACCAATGCAGCGCTTGCCGGAGAGGGGATGAATGTCATTCTCACCGCAATGCTGCGCGATGGGCCGGTTGTCCTCTATTTCTACCCCAAGGCATTCACCAGCGGATGCACGCTCGAAGCGAACGCCTTCGCCGAAGCGATGCCCGAATTCGAAGCTGCGGGGGCATCGGTCCTCGGCATGTCGAACGACGATATTGAAACGCTCAAGCGCTTCAGCCGCGAGGAATGCCGCGATGCTTTCCCGGTCGGTGTCGCAAGCCGCCGCCTGATCGACGCCTATGACGTAGCCGCTGGCAATTCGGGCTTCGCCAGCCGCACCTCCTATGTCATCGGCCAGAACGGACGCATCGCTCACGTCTATTCGAGCAGCGACTGGCGCGGTCATGTGCGCGAAACCTTGGCTGCGGTAAAGGCGCTCTCGAACTGAGGCGCGCCGCGCGCTTTACAATCGGCTAACCGACGCTAAGCGGGCCTTCTGAACTGATACGTAAGGAATAATTATGCGGGCCGAGGCCCAGGCAAATATCGACCGGATCGAAGCGGCGCTCGCTCTCGTCCGGCAATCGCTCGATTGGGAGCGCGCCCTGCATCGCCTCGACGAGCTGAATGCGCGCGTCCAGGATCCGACGCTTTGGGACGATCCCAAGGAAGCGCAAAAGATCAGCCGCGAGCAAAAGCAGCTCGAAGATGCGGTCAACACAGTCAGCGATATCAGCGCTGAAATGGGCGACGCGGTCGAATTCATCGAAATGGGTGAGGCCGAGGGCGAGGAAAGCATCGTCAACGACGGCCTCAAAAGCCTCGAAAAGCTCGCCGCGCGCGCCGACGCCGACAAGGTGCAGGCGCTCCTGTCCGGTGAAGCGGACGGAAACGACACCTATCTTGAAATCCATGCAGGCGCTGGCGGAACGGAATCGCAGGACTGGGCGGAAATGCTCTTCCGCATGTATGGCCGCTGGGCCGAACGGCGCGGCTTCAAGGTCGAAACGGTCGAATATCAGGCGGGCGATCAGGCCGGGATCAAGTCGGCGACGCTGCTGCTGAAAGGCGACAACGCCTACGGCTACGCCAAGACCGAGAGCGGCGTTCACCGCCTTGTCCGCATCAGCCCCTATGACAGTGCGGCAAAGCGTCACACGAGCTTTTCGAGCGTCTGGGTCTATCCGGTAATCGACGACGATATCGACATTGAGATCAACCCGGCTGACCTCAAGATCGACACCTACCGCGCATCGGGTGCGGGTGGTCAGCACGTCAACACCACTGATTCCGCGGTTCGCATCACGCACCAGCCCACCGGCATCGTGGTTGCTTCGCAAAACGACCGTTCGCAGCACAAAAACCGCGCCACCGCGATGAACATGCTGAAAGCGCGGTTGTTCGAGCGCGAGATGGCCGAGCGCGAAGCTGCCGCTTCGGGCGAGTATCAGGAAAAGAGCGAGATCGGGTGGGGCCACCAGATCCGCTCTTACGTGCTCCAGCCGTACCAGATGGTGAAAGACCTTCGCACCGGCGTCACTTCAAGCTCGCCTGACCGCGTGCTCGATGGCGATATCGACGACTACATCTCCGCCGCGCTTGCCCAGCGTGTAACCGGCGAGAAGGTCGAGGTGGAGGACGTCGAATGATGTTGGCAAGGCTCGGCATGCTGGGCCTTGCTGCGGCGGCCCTTGGCGGGTGCGACGCTTTCTCGCAGCCGCCGAGTGACAGGCTCGACACCGCGCTTGAGTTTCCGCAGCCAGCACGCGACGTCGCTCAGACGGTTTCCAACCAGTTCTCAAACGAAGACGCCCGCGATGAGCGCGGCGAGGCGACGGCGGTCATGGACCTTGCCAATATCTCGCCCGGCATGACAGTCGCCGATATCGGGGCGGGCGAAGGCTATTATACGGTCCGTCTCGCCAACCGTGTGGGCGAAGATGGGCGCGTGCTCGCTCAGGACATCGATCGCGAAGCGCTGCAGCGGCTCGGTCGACGTGTTGAGCGTGAGCGGCTCGAAAACATCTCGATCAAATTGGGCCGCGCGGACGATCCGCAGCTGCCGGTCGACAGTTTCGACCGGATTTTCCTCGTTCACATGTATCACGAAGTCGAGGAACCCTACGCGTTTCTCTGGCGCATGTGGCCTGCGCTGGCCGACGAGGGGCAAATCATTGTGGTCGATGTAGATCGCCCCACGGGTCGCCACGGGATACCGCCCGCGCTGCTGTTCTGCGAATTCAAATCGATCGGATACAAGCTTGTCGAGTTCGTCGAACGCCCCGACCTTCGCAGCTATTTCGCTCGGTTCGAGCGAGGCGACGAGCGCCCCGAACCCGAAGCCATTTCGGTCTGCGCCAACAGCTGACCAAATCCACGTTTTTCAACACCTGTCCAAGCGCCCTTTCCAGCACCGATGCGCGGTGCTAGGCGCTGCGACCATAAAAATCGGCCTATGAGAAAGGCCAAGACTTAGAGGAGAGTCGCCGGGGATGACTGATTTCCCAACCCATTTCGACCGCGAAGATTTGCTCAAATGCGCACGCGGTGAACTGTTCGGGCCAGGCAATGCGCAATTGCCCGAACCGCCGATGCTGATGATGGACCGTATCACCGACATTTCCGGCGATGGCGGAGAGCATGGCAAGGGCCATGTTGTTGCCGAATTCGATATCAAGCCTGACCTGTGGTTCTTCGATTGCCACTTCCCCGGCAACCCGATCATGCCTGGCTGCCTTGGCCTCGATGGCCTTTGGCAGCTGACCGGTTTCAACCTTGGCTGGCGTGGCTGGAAGGGTCGCGGTTATGCACTTGGAGTGGGCGAGGTGAAGCTTACCGGAATGGTGCGCCCGGATCGCAAGATGCTAAAATATTTTGTCGATTTTACCAAAGCCGTTCAGACCCGCCGCCTCACCATGGGTGTCGCTGATGGCCGGGTCGAAGCCGATGGCGAAGTCATCTATCAAGTCAAAGACATGAAAGTCGCCCTGTCCGAGGCCTGATCGGGGCCAAAGACTGGATCAACTGGGGCGAAAAGGGGATTTATGCGCCGCGTCGTTATCACCGGGTTGGGGATCGTATCCTCGATTGGAAACAATGCAGATGAAGTGCTTGCCTCGCTGAAGGCTGGCAAATCCGGCATCTCGTTCAATGAGGAAATGGCCGAGCACGGGTTCCGCTCGCAGATCGCGGGTGCAATTGATCTCGACGTCAAAGAGCACGTCGACAAGCGCACGCTTCGCTTCATGGGGCCGGGCGCAGCCTACGCGCACATCGCGATGGGTCAGGCGATTGCCGATGCCGGGCTTGAAGAGAAGGACGTCATCAACCCGATGACGGGTGTGATTGCCGGTTCCGGAGGTCCTTCGACCTCGGCGATGCTGGCTGCGCATCAATCGGTGCTCAAGACCGGCGGGACCAAGCGGATCGGCCCGTTTGCAGTGCCCAAGACCATGTCGTCGACGGTCAGCGCGAACCTTGCGACGGCGTTCCAGATCAAGGGTATGAACTTCTCGATCACGTCCGCGTGCTCGACCTCGCTCCATTGCATCGGCATGGCCGCACAGCAGATTGCGCTTGGCCAGCAGGACGTCATGTTCGGCGGTGGCGGAGAAGAGCTCGACTGGACGCTCTCGTGCCTGTTCGACGCCATGGGCGCGATGTCGAGCAAGTATAACGACACGCCCGAGCGCGCATCACGAGCTTTCGATGCCGACCGCGACGGTTTCGTTATCGGCGGCGGCGGCGCAATGGTGGTGCTGGAAAGCCTCGAACACGCGCAGGCACGCGGGGCGAAAATCTATGCCGAAGTCACTGGCTTTGCGGCGACTTCGGACGGCGCTGACATGGTTGCACCGTCGGGCGAGGGCGGGGAGCGTGCGATGCGCGGCGCAATCCGCACGCTCGGCGAAGACCGCAAGGTAAGCTACATCAACGCGCACGGCACTTCGACCCCGGTCGGCGATGTCGGCGAGATCGAAGCGGTGCGCCGCGTCTTCGGAGAGGGCTCGACCCCGCCGGTCAGCTCGACCAAGTCGATGACCGGTCACAGCCAGGGCGCTACCGGCGCTCAGGAAGCGGTCTACTGCCTGCTCGCGCTCGAGAACGATTTCATCATCCCGTCGATCAATGTCGAAACGCTCGATCCGGCGCTCAAACCGGAAGAGATCGCGACTGAGCTGGTGGAGAACGCCGGGCTCGACACGGTCATGACCAACAGCTTCGGGTTTGGTGGGACCAACGGGTCGATGCTGTTGTCGAAGTTTCACGGATAAAGTGAGGTAGCTATGGGCGTGCTTGCTGGAAAACGAGGGCTCGTAATGGGTGTCGCCAACGATCGCTCGATCGCTTGGGGCATCGCCAAGGCCTGCGCCGAAGCAGGCGCGGAGCTTGCCTTTACCTATCAGGGCGAAGCGTTCGGCAAGCGGCTTGCACCGCTGGCTGAGAGTGTCGGCTCTGACACGATGCTCGACGTCGATGTTACTGACGACGCCTCGCTCGACGCGGCATTTGGCGCGCTGCAGGACAAGTGGGAAACGCTTGATTTCGTCATTCACGCGGTTGCGTACTCGGACAAGTCGGAGCTGACAGGCCGGATCCTCGACACCAGCCGGGCGAACTTCAAAAACTCGATGGACATCTCCGCCTACAGCTTCATCGAAGTTGCGCGGCGCGCGCATCCGATGATGAAGGAGAATGGCGGCACGATCCTGACGCTGAGCTACATGGGTTCGAACCGCGTGACCCCGAATTACAATGTTATGGGTGTTGCCAAGGCCGCGCTGGAAGCGGGCGTTCGCTATCTCGCCAATGATCTGGGCCCTGAGGGCATTCGCGTGAACGCGATCAGTCCGGGCCCGATGAAGACGCTTGCGGGGTCGGCGATTGGCGGCGCGCGCAAAACCTACAAGCACACGGAGGCCAACGCTCCCCTGCGCGCTAATGCGACGCTTGAGGCGGTGGGCGGAACGGCTGTGTATCTGTGCTCCGACGCGGGCGCATGCACGACCGGTGAGATTATCCGTGTCGATGGCGGCTTCCACGTCCTCGGCATGCCTCAGCACGATAACTTGTGACGATGGAGATCCGGCGCACCGACCTCAGTGAGCCTGAAGTCGCGGCGCTGATCGACCTGCATACGCGCGAGATGTTCGAAGGCTCGCCGCCCGGCACCAATCACGCGCTCGATCAGTCTGGCTTGAAAACGCCTGACATCGAGGTGTTTGCGGCATGGGACGGCGAGCTTCTTCTTTCGATTGGCGCCATCCGCAAGCATGATGATTTTGCCGAGATAAAGTCGATGCGCGCGCACCCAGAAGCGCGTGGCACGGGCGCGGGCAAGGCGATCCTGACGGCCTTGATCGATCGGGCGAAGGAACTTGGCTATCCCGAGATCAAGCTTGAGACCGGATCGGGCGAGTTGTTCGAGCCGGCGACGCGGCTATACCGAAGCTTTGGCTTTGAACCGTGCGAGGCCTTTGCGGGCTACACGCCGGGCGAGTTCAACAAGCTCTATTCACTGAAGATCTAGCGTCAGACCAACGCGGTCAGAACTTGGTCCGGCGGACGGTGCCCGTCGGCCCAGAAGCGGATGTTGGCGATCACCTTTTCACCCGATGCCTCGCGCCCTTCGACCGTGGCGCTGCCGATATGCGGGAGGGTCATCACGTTGGGATTGGTGATGAGGCGCCGGTCCACCTTGGGTTCGTCCGGATAGACGTCAAGGCCTGCTCCTGCGAGGTGGCCCGACTGCAAGGCCTCGATCAGCGCTTCTTCGTCAATCAATTCGCCGCGGGCGGTGTTCACGATGCTGGAACCCGGCTTCATCAGCGCGATGCGGCGAGCATCAATCATGCCGCGGGTTTCATCGGTCAGTGGGCAGTGAAGGGTGAGGATGTCGGCCTCGGCGACGAGGTCGTCGAGATTGTCGACGAAGCGCACTCCCAGCATCTGTTCGAGCGCTGCGGGAAGCGGCCTGCGGCTATGGTAGGCCACTTCGAGCCCGAACGCCCGAGCACGGTGCGCGACCGCTTGTCCAATCCGGCCCATACCGACAATGCCGAGTACCTTGCCGCCAATTTTGCGGCCGAGCATTCCGGTCGGTGCCCAGCCGGTCCACTTGCCGCTGCGCACCAACTCGACGCCTTCGCGAATGCGGCGAGGGACGCCGATAATGCCCGCCATTGCGAGGTCGGCCGTGTCGTCGGTAAAGACGCCGGGCGTGTTGGTGACGATGATCTTGCGCTTCGCGGCTGCCGCCAGATCGATATGTTCTGTCCCCGCGCCAAAATTGGCGATCAATCGCAGGTTCTCGCCCGCACCTTGGATCATTTCGGCATCAATCCGGTCGGTGACTGTCGGGACCAGCACGTCGCAGCTTGCCATCGCCTCGACCAACTGCTCGCGGCTCATCGGCTTGTCGCTCTCATTGAGGACAGCCTCGTAAAGCTCGCTCATGCGCGCCTCGACCGCCGGGGCGAGATGGCGTGTGACCACCACGCGGGGCTTGCCGGATGAGAATTTCGGAGGGGTCTCGCTGTTAGCCATGAGCTAAGCGCTACGGGGTTTCGCAACCAAGCGTCAAGCGGCCTCTTGGTCCTTGATGGGCTAGTGATGAAAAGGTTATCAGGATGCCATGACCGCGCTTCGATTTTTTGCCGTCCTCGGCTTGTGCCTCGTGCTTGCAAGCGCGATCTTCACCGATGCTCTGCGCGCCCAGAACCGGGAAGTGCCATATTGGGCGACCCTGCGCTTCGACGAAGTCAACATGCGTGTTGGGCCCAGCCAGGAATACAAGATCGACTGGGTCTACAAGCGCAAGGGGCTGCCGGTGAAAGTCGTGCGCGTGCGCGAAAGCTGGCGGCTCGTGCAGGACCATGAAGGCACGCAGGGGTGGGTCGAGAGAAGCCAGCTCAACCCCAAGCTTGGCGTCCTGATCATCGGTGAAGGGCTGACCGAGCTGCGCGAAGAGCCCGCTGCCAACTCCGCCATGCGCTGGCGCGCGGAGCCGGGAGTCGTCGGCGAGCTCATCGAGTGCCGCGACAATTTCTGCGAAATCGACGTCGATGGCAGGATTGGCTGGGTCGCGATGGAGCGGCTGTGGGGCGTGGGTTCAATGGAACCCGACGCCCCTTAATTCATCAAACCAGTTCGACAGCCACTGCGGTTGCTTCACCTCCGCCAATGCACAGCGAGGCGACACCCTTTGTCTTCTCTTGCGTCTTGAGCGCATTGATCAGCGTCACGATGATACGCGTGCCCGATGCACCGATCGGGTGACCGAGAGCGGTCGCGCCGCCGTTCACGTTGATCTTGGCATGGTCGATCCCGATGTCGCGCATCGCGAACATGGCGACACAGGCAAAGGCCTCGTTCACTTCCCAAAGATCGACGTCGTCGACGCTCCAGCCTGCTTTTTCGAGGACTTTCTCAATCGCTCCGACAGGTGCGACAGTGAAATCCTTGGGCATGCGGGCATGGGCGGCCATCGCCACAACCTTGGCGACCGGCTGCTGACCGTTTTCCTTGGCGACACTTTCACGGGTGAGAACGACAGCCGCAGCGCCGTCCGAGATCGAGCTCGACGTAGCCGCAGTAATCGTGCCGTCCTTGGCGAAGGCAGCGCGAAGCGTCGGGATCTTGTCGGGGCGGCCCTTGCCGGGCTGTTCGTCAGTGTCGACGGTGACTTCACCCTTGCGGGTTGCGAAAGTCACAGGGACCACTTCATCCGCAAACGCGCCGCTTTCGATAGCTTTGTTCGCGCGGTCGAGCGAGGTGATCGAGTATTCGTCCATGTCCTCGCGAGTGAGCTGATACTCATTCGCGGTGTCCTGAGCGAAGGTGCCCATTGCGCGGCCTTCTTCGTAAGCGTCTTCAAGCCCGTCGAGGAACATGTGATCGTAGGTGGTGTCGTGTCCGATGCGCGCGCCCGAGCGGTGCTTCTTCAGAAGATACGGCGCGTTGGTCATGCTCTCCATACCGCCTGCGACGACATAATCGACAGTGCCGCTGGCGAGTGCCTCTGCGCCCATGATCACGGTCTGCATGCCGCTGCCGCAGACCTTGTTGACGGTGGTAGCCTGCACGCTTTCGGGAAGGCCTGCCTTTATCGTCGCCTGGCGGGCTGGTGCCTGACCGAGGCCTGCGGGAAGGACGCAGCCCATGTAGGTTCGGTCGAACTTTTCGCCCGGAACGCCCGATCGTTCCACCGCAGCCTTCACCGCGGTCGCGCCAAGGTCAGTTGCCGACACGTCGGAAAGCGCCCCCTGCATCCCGCCCATGGGCGTGCGCGCATAAGAGAGGATGACGATCGGATCGTTGGCAGAAAACTGGGCCATGATTCACTTCCTTGAGAAACGAGGGGGAGATTTGGCTCCCGATTTAGTGTTGCGCCTGTCTCATGGCAACGCGAGATCAGCTTTGCCATCGGCAATTGGTATTAACTTGCGGGCGCGAGTGCTTTCCCGCACAAAGCGTGGCAAAGCGAAACCAAATTTGCCGGAGAGAGACCAAAATGGCCGACGACAAACGCGAAGAACTCGAACGCCTGCTTGACCTGCAGCGCAGCGCCTTCACCGCATCGCGCCCCGAAAGCATGAAGATGCGCAAGGATCGCATCCGCCGCGCGATGGCCTTGCTCAAGGATCATGGCGAAAACTTGTGCAAGGCGATGAGCGCGGATTTCGGCAATCGCGCGATGCACCAGTCAATGATCACCGATATCGATGGCACGATCAACGCAGGGAAAAACGCACTGTCGAACATGGACAAATGGGCCAAGCCTGAAAAACGCAAGGTCCAGTTCCCGCTCGGGCTCATGGGAGCAAAGGCGGAGGTTCGCTACGAACCCAAGGGTGTGATTGGTATCCTGTCGCCGTGGAATTTCCCGGTGAACCTCGCTTTCTCGCCGTTGATGCAGGTCTTTGCGGCCGGCAACCGCGCAATGATCAAGCCCAGCGAGTTTACCGAGCGCACGTCGCTGCTGATGGCGGAACTGGTCGAGGAGTACTTCACTCCGGACGAATGCGTCGTTGTGACCGGCGGACCGGAAGTGGCCGCTGCGTTTTCGTCGCTTCCATTCGATCATTTGATCTTCACCGGCTCGACGGCTACCGGACGCCGGGTGATGCAGGCCGCCGCAGAAAACCTCGTGCCTGTCACACTTGAGCTAGGCGGAAAATCTCCGGTCGTCCTTGGGCGCAGCGCTGACTTCGCCAAGGCGGGTGAGCGGATCGCGCTCGGCAAGATGATGAATGCGGGCCAGATCTGCCTCGCGCCCGACTACATGTATGTTCCGGAGGAGAGCGAAGACGAAGCGATTGCCGGCGTGACCAACGCCGCATCGACCATGTATCCGACCGTGCTGGAAAACGACGATTACGCGTCCATCGTTTCCGACCGCCATTTCGAGCGGCTTCAAGGCCTGGTCGAAGACGCGCGTGACAAGGGTGCGGAAGTAATCGAAGTCAATCCGGCGGGCGAGAACTTTGCCAGCGCCAACCAGCGCAAGTTGCCTCTCACCGTGCTGCGCGGGGTCAATGATGACATGACCGTGATGCAGGAGGAGATTTTCGGGCCGGTCCTGCCGGTGAAAACCTACAAAGCGGTCGATGAGGCGGTCGATTACATCAACGAGAACGACCGCCCGCTTGGCCTATACTATTTCGGCGAGGACAAGGACGAACAAGAGCGCGTCCTGTCGCGCACCGTTTCCGGCGGCGTGACCACCAATGACGTGATCTTCCATGTCTCAATGGAGGACCTGCCGTTCGGTGGTATCGGTCCATCTGGGATGGGCAGCTATCACGCGATCGAGGGCTTCAAGGAGTTCAGCCACGCACGCGCTGTCTATCAGCAGCCCAAGATTGACGTCGCGAAGCTCGCCAAGATGAAGCCTCCCTACGGCAAGGCCAAGCAGAGCGCGTAAGGCACTCCAGCGATGAGGATCCTACTGGCGGCGCTTGCGCTGACGGCTACTTCGCCGTTGTTGGCCCAAGAGAACGCCGCTTGGCGCAGCGTCGATGCACAGACCGGGCAGATTCGTGACCTTGATGAGCTCACCGCGCTGGCAGAAGCTTTTCCTGACAGCTCGTCGGTACGGCTGCGGCTTCTGAACGCTCAGCTTGAAGCCGAGGATTTCGATGGCCTGAAGCAAACGCTGCGCTGGCTCATGGATCGCGGCTACGTCTTCAGCGAGGTCGCGCGCGATCAGATCCCGAAACTCGTCGGTGAAGAACATGCTGGAGATGTTGCGGCACTGCTTACCCGCGAGGTTGAAGTAATCGAGGCTAGCGAAGTCGCGGCGACAGTTCCTGCTGAGGCAGGTCTGATCGAAAGCGTCTTTGCCCCTGAAAGCACGCCCCTGATGGTGGCGACTTCGGTGACCGGCAATTCGGTCCACATCTACACAGGCGATCAAAGCTGGACTTCGATCGCGATACCGGGAGCTAACGACCTGTCGGGCATCGTGGGCGAGCCGGACGATTCCATGGGTTGGGCCGCTTCTGCCAATCTCGACGAATTTGAGGACGCTGAGGAATTCTTCACCGGTCTGATCGGACTCCGCGGTGATTTTCAGAACCCAGTGCTGGTCCCGGCTCCAGAGGGCGCGAAAGCAGTATCTGACCTAACGATCAGCCCCGATGCGACGGTGTACGCAAGCGATCCGATCGGGGGAGGGATCTATTTCAAGCCCGTGGGCGGAACCGAGTTGGAAGTGCTAGTTGCTCCGGGCACCTTTCGATCACCGCAAGGCCTAGCGATCAGCGCAGATCAGTCTCGGCTTTATGTCGCCGACTATCGATATGGATTGGCGATGATCAATCTTGAGGATGGCTCTATTTCGCGCCTGCAATCCGATGTGCCCGCGATCCTTGACGGGGTTGATGGCCTGTGGCGGCATGGTGACCGGCTCATCGCGATGCAGAATGGGACATCGCCGATGCGGATCAGCGCATTCACCTTGTCGGAAGATGGTCTCAGGATCACTGCGGTTGAAACACTTGAGCAAGCACATCCTGGTTGGACTGAGCCGCTGGGTGGGAGCATTTCGGGCGATGCTCTCGTCTATGTTGCCACCGGCCAATGGGATCGCTTCGTCAAGGGTGAACCGGCTCAGGACAAGCCTCCCATCCCGACCGATATTCGCCGCCTACCGCTTGCGCCCGGGCAGGATTGACATCCGCACGACCCACAGTTCGATTTTCTGCAACAGATATGTGCCCATTTGACCGAGTCGCGCCCTTGCGCGGCGGTGACGACGCGCCTAGAGGCAGCCCACTGGGATAAATAACGTCTGGACATCGCTGTGATAGATCTCGCTCAGTATCTTCCGATACTGCTCTTCATCTTCATCGCCTTCGGGCTTTCCGTGCTTTTCGTGTTTTTGCCGATGGGCGTTTCGCGCCTGACCGGTGCGCACAATCCTGACGCGGAAAAACTGTCGGAGTATGAGTGCGGCTTCCCCGCATTCGAAGACGCGCGCAGCCAGTTCGATGTCCGGTTCTACCTGGTCGCGATCAGCTTCATCATCTTCGACCTCGAAGCCGCATTCCTGTTTCCGTGGGCGGTGAGCCTTGGCGAAACGGGCTGGGTAGGCTGGATCGGCATGATGACCTTTCTGGGCATACTCGCGATCGGCCTTGCTTATGAATGGAAGAAGGGAGCTCTGGACTGGGAATGAGCACGCCCGAACAAACAGTAGGGATCACCCCTCCGAACAATTTGCCGGATGTGAGCGCACTCGAAACCGCGAAAGCGGGCGAGGTGCGCCAGCCTGACGAAGATTACTTCCGCTCGCTTCAGACAGAGGTGAATGACAAGGGTTTCGTCGTCACTTCGACCGAAGACCTGTTTCAGTGGGCGCGTACCGGTTCGCTGTGGTGGATGACCTTTGGCCTTGCGTGCTGCGCGGTCGAGATGATCCACGTCAATATGCCGCGCTATGACATGGAGCGTTTCGGCATCGCCCCGCGCGCCTCGCCGCGTCAGTCGGACGTGATGATCGTCGCAGGAACGCTCTGCAACAAGATGGCTCCGGCGCTGCGCAAGGTCTACGACCAGATGTCCGATCCCAAATACGTGATCAGCATGGGTTCGTGCGCCAATGGCGGTGGCTATTACCACTATTCCTACAGCGTCGTGCGCGGCTGCGACCGGATCGTACCGGTAGACATCTATGTGCCTGGCTGCCCTCCGACTGCCGAAGCGCTTCTTTACGGCGTGATGCAGTTGCAGCGGAAGATCCGCCGTTCGGGGACGATCGAACGGTGACCAACGCTCCTCGCCAGATCGGTTCGACGGCTGCCTGCCTGCTGGTGCGCGATGTTCGCGCCTCGGCACAGTACTATGCGGACAAGCTCGGCTTCGTCGCTCCGCAGCTGTGGGGTGATGATGAGCCGACCTTCGCCATTCCGCAGCGCGACGACGTATCGATCATGCTGGCGCGCGCCAATGACGGCAAACCGCTTCATGCCAATTCGACCGATTTCGGCATGTTCAGCGCCTACTTCTGGGTCCGCGGCGTCGATGCTCTTTACGAAGAGTTCAGCGCGAACGGCGCGGACATCACCGAAAAGCCGACCGACCGTGCCTATGGCATCCGCGAGATCTATGTCCGCGATCTCGATGGGCACCTGATCTGCTTCGGCAGCGATATTGACGAGGCTGTACACTGATGGCCGTTCTCCATTCCGCCCCCAAATTCGCCTCGAACGAAGGCGTTCTCGATGCTCTGAGCGAAAGCGTCAGCGTGTGGCTTGACCGTGCCGAGGAACAGCACGGCGAGATCATTCTGACCGCCAAGCGCGAAAGCATTGCCGAGGTGCTGCGCATCCTTCGCGACGATCACGCCTATCAGCAGATGATGGAAATCGCCGGGGCCGATTATCCCGACCGCGATGAGCGTTTCGAAGTCGTCTACATGCTTCTGAGCCTCACCAAGAACCACCGGATCATGGTGAAATGCTCGACCGACGAGACGACGCCGGTCCCCAGCGTGACTTCGCTGTGGCCTAATGCGGGCTGGCTCGAGCGTGAGGTGTTCGACCTTTACGGTGTCGTGTTCGAGGGCAATTCGGACCTGCGCCGCATCCTCACCGACTACGGTTTCGAAGGACATCCTTTCCGCAAGGACTTCCCGATGACCGGCTACACCGAGTTGCGCTATTCGGAAGACGAAAAGCGAGTCGTTTACGAGCCTGTCGAACTCCCGCAGGACATGCGCACCTTCGACTTCCTATCGCCTTGGGAGGGCTCGGATTACGTGCTTCCTGGCGATGAAAAAGCCGATGGTCCGCCGCAAGTCGACAAGCCCAAGGTTACCGAAAAACCTGCCGACACCGGCGCTGGCCCCAAAGCCACGGAAGCTGCCGCTGAAGGCACTGACGCCGTTCCGCCCGACATGATCGAGGTCGAGATCGGCGATGACGACGAAGTGAAGGAGGGCGACGAATGAGCGTCCAGATCGAAGAATCGCCGACCACCGACGGCGAAGTCATCACCAACTACACGTTGAACTTCGGCCCGCAGCACCCCGCGGCGCACGGCGTTCTTCGCATGGTGATGGAGCTTGACGGCGAAGTGATCGAGCGTGTCGATCCGCATGTCGGCCTGCTCCACCGCGGCACCGAGAAGCTGATCGAGCAGAAGACCTATCTTCAGGCTCTGCCGTATTTCGACCGCCTCGATTACTGCTCGCCGCTTTGTCAGGAGCACTCCTACGTGCTCGCGATCGAGAAGCTGCTGAACATCGAAGTGCCAGAGCGCGCGCAGTACCTGCGCGTGCTGTTCGCCGAGCTTACCCGCATCTGTAACCACATGCTCAACATCGGCGCGCACGTCATGGACGTTGGCGCGATGACGCCGAACCTGTGGGTCTTCGAGCTGCGCGAGGACTGCCTCAACTTCTTCGAACGCGCATCGGGCGCACGCATGCACTCTGCATGGTTCCGCCCCGGCGGTGTGCATCAGGATGTTCCGGAAAAGCTGCTCGTTGATATCGGC
Source organism: Erythrobacter sp. S158 (assembly GCF_057364915.1). Taxonomy (NCBI): domain Bacteria; kingdom Pseudomonadati; phylum Pseudomonadota; class Alphaproteobacteria; order Sphingomonadales; family Erythrobacteraceae; genus Erythrobacter; species Erythrobacter sp. S158. Next base: position 1,173,368 of record NZ_CP200279.1, read on the forward strand.
GACTGGCTCGACAATCGTTTCTTCCAGCTGTTCGACGACGCGATGAGCCTCGTCATGGACAACCGCATCTTCAAGCAGCGCAACGTCGATATCGCCGTCGTAAGCCGTGATGACGCGGTCGCGTGGGGCTTCTCCGGCCCGATGATCCGTGCTGCGGGCATCCCATGGGACCTTCGCAAGTCGCAGCCTTACGACGTCTATGACCGCATGGAATTCGACATTCCCGTCGGCACTAACTCCGATTGCTATGACCGCTTCATGGTCCGCGTGCAGGAAGTTCGCGAGAGCGCCAAGATAATCAAGCAGTGCCTGCGCGATATGCCTGAAGGCCCGATCGCGAGCACCGACGGCAAGGTTTCGCCTCCCAAGCGCGGCGAGATGAAGCAGTCGATGGAAAGCCTGATCCACCACTTCAAGCTCTACACCGAGGGCTTCCACGTCCCCGCAGGCGAAGTTTACGTCGCGACCGAAAGCCCCAAAGGCGAGTTCGGCGTCTATCTCGTCAGCGACGGCACTAACAAGCCGTACCGCTGCAAGATCCGCCCAACCGCCTTCAGCCACCTTCAAGCCATGGATATGATGAGCAAGGGACACATGCTGGCAGACGCCACCGCCATTCTCGGCGCGATTGATGTCGTGTTTGGGGAGTGTGATCGCTAATGGCTGACCGTACACCTGCACCCGATACGCCCGAGCTGCGCGCGCGTTGGGGCTCTTTCGAGTGGTCGAAAGAGAACAAGAAGAAGGCCGATCGCGAGATCGCCAAGTATCCCGAAGGCCGCCAGAAATCGGCCGTCATGGCGCTGCTCGATCTCGGCCAGCGTCAGGTCGGCGAAGAGACCGACACGCAGGGCTGGCTGCCGCTTCCGGTGATCGAATACATCGCCGACTATCTCGACATGCCGGTGATCCGCGTGCTCGAAGTCGCGACGTTCTATTTCATGTACAACATGAAGCCGGTGGGTAAGTACCACGTGCAGGTTTGCGGGACGACGCCGTGCATGCTTCGCGGATCGGACGACATTATCAGCGCGTGCAAGAAGCGCGGCATGGCGTTCGGCAAGGTGTCAGAAGATGGCCTTTGGACCCTCACCGAAGTTGAATGCATGGGCAATTGCGCGACCGCACCGATGGTCCAGATCAACGACGACAATTACGAAGACCTGACCGTTGAACGTCTCGACGCCGTGCTCGATGCGCTCGCTGCTGGCGAGCAGCCCAAGACGGGTACGCAGGAGCCAGGCCGTCACACCTCTGAACCGAGCGGTGGCCCGACCACGCTTAAGGAAATGGTCGACGCCAACCATGATTACCGGGGTGACTGGTAATGACCGGCGGCACGCTCGCACTGATGATTGCAGGCCTCGTGGGCTTTGGTGCCGGCGCGTATCTCGCCGCCACTGGTGAGCGTTCCGTTGGTATCGCACTGATGGGTATGGGCCTTCTGTTTCAGGCGCTGACGCTGCGCCAGCTGAGAATTTCTAAAGTGAAGGATCAAGGCGATGCTGGCTGACAAGGACCGCATCTTCACCAACGTTTACGGCTTCCAGGATGCCGGGCTCAAGGCTGCGCAGGCGCGCGGCGATTGGGACAATACCAAGGCCCTGATCGAGCGGGGCCAGGACGCGATCATCGAAGAGATCAAGGCATCTGGCCTTCGCGGGCGGGGCGGTGCAGGCTTCCCTACCGGCCTCAAATGGTCGTTCATGCCAAAGGAATCGAAGGACGGTCGTCCGAGCTTCCTCGTCATCAACGCCGACGAATCCGAGCCCGGTTCGTGCAAGGATCGCGAGATCATCCGTCACGATCCGCACAAGCTGGTCGAAGGCGCACTCGTCGCCGGTTTCGCGATGCGCGCGCGTGCCGCCTATATCTACATTCGCGGCGAATACATTCGCGAAGCGCAGGTGCTGCAGGCTGCCATCGACGAAGCTTATGACGCAGGCCTGATCGGAAAGAATGCCAGCGGTTCAGGCTTCGATTTCGACGTTTTCATGCACCGCGGTGCGGGCGCCTATATCTGCGGCGAAGAGACCGCGATGATCGAGAGCCTTGAGGGCAAGAAGGGCCAGCCACGTCTCAAGCCGCCTTTCCCGGCAGGCGCTGGCCTTTATGGCTGCCCGACCACGGTGAATAACGTGGAATCTATCGCCGTCGTGCCCACGATTCTGCGTCGCAGCGCCAATTGGTTCTCAAGCTTTGGGCGTGAGAATAACAAGGGCACCAAGCTCTTCCAGATCAGCGGCCATGTCGAAAAGCCCTGCGTTGTCGAAGAAGCGATGAGCATTCCTTTCGAGGAACTGATCGAAAAGCATTGCGGCGGTATTCGCGGCGGGTGGGACAACCTGCTGGCGGTTATTCCCGGGGGTTCCTCGGTTCCGCTGGTTCCGGCAGAGCAGATCCGTAACGCGCCGATGGATTTTGACGGGCTCAAGGATCTTGGCTCGGGGCTCGGCACGGCAGCTGTCATCGTGATGGATAAGTCCACCGACATCGTGCGCGCGATCAGTCGCCTGTCCTACTTCTACAAGCACGAAAGTTGCGGCCAGTGCACGCCGTGCCGCGAAGGAACGGGCTGGATGTGGCGCGTGATGGAGCGTCTTCGCACCGGCGATGCGGCAATCGAGGAAATCGACATGCTGCACGAAGTGACCAAGCAGGTCGAAGGCCACACCATCTGCGCTCTGGGTGACGCAGCAGCGTGGCCCATCCAGGGCCTGATCCGTCACTTCCGCCCGGAACTTGAGCGCCGGATCGAAGAACACAACGACAAATTTGCTGAGGCAGCGGAGTAACCATGCCTAAAGTCACCGTAGACGGCGAAGAACTCGAAGTCCCGGCAGGCGCTACCGTCCTGCAGGCATGCGAGATTGCGGGTAAGGAAATCCCGCGCTTCTGCTATCACGAACGCCTTTCGATTGCGGGCAATTGCCGCATGTGTCTGGTCGAGGTTAAGCCTGGACCGCCCAAGCCGCAGGCGTCCTGCGCACTTCCGGCTGCCGACGGCCAAGAAATCCGCACCGATACGCCGATGGTCAAAAAGGCCCGCGAAGGGGTGATGGAGTTCCTGCTCATCAACCATCCGCTCGACTGTCCGATCTGCGACCAGGGTGGTGAGTGCGACTTGCAGGATCAGGCTGTCGCCTATGGCCGCGGCGGATCGCGCACCAAGGAAAACAAGCGCGCGGTCACCGAAAAATACATGGGCCCGCTGATCAAGACGATCATGACCCGCTGCATCCATTGCACCCGCTGCGTTCGCTTCTCGGAAGAGATCGCTGGCGTCGACGAAATCGGCGCACTTTATCGCGGCGAGGACATGCAGATCACGACCTATCTGGAGCAGGCTGCAAAGCATGAGCTTTCTGCCAACGTGATCGATCTGTGCCCGGTTGGTGCTCTGACTTCGCGTCCCTACGCCTTCGAGGCGCGTCCATGGGAGTTGAAGCGCACGCTTTCGATCGACGTGTCGGATGCTGTGGGCGCGAATATCTCGCTGCACTCGAAGGGCCGCGAAGTCATGCGCGCACTTCCGCGCATCAATGATGGCGTCAACGAAGAGTGGCTGTCGGACAAGGGCCGCTATCAGGTTGATGGCCTGATGAAGCGCCGCCTCGACAAGGTCTTTATCCGCAAGGGCGGCAAACTTCAGGCCTCAGGCTGGAGCGAGGCTTTCGAGACGATCGCAAGCCACCTCGGCAGCGACAAGAGCTCAATTGCGGCGGTCGCTGGTGACATGGTCGATTGCGAGACGATGTTCGCAGCCAAGTCGCTTTTGAAGGCTTGTGGCTCGGACCTCGTCGAAGCACGTCAGACCGGCATGACCTACGATGTGTCGAACATTGCGGCGGTCAACTTCAATTCGACGCTCGCCGGGATCGAGACCGCCGATGCGATCCTGATCGTCGGCTCGCACATTCGCTGGGAAGCGGCGCTGGTCAACGCGCGGATCCGCAAGGCGGTGAAGCATGGCGGGAAAGTGTTCGTGGTCGGTCCTGAATGGGAAACCACTTATCCTGCAGAATTCCTTGGCGAAGATCTGAAGGTTCTCAATCGCGTACCCAAGGCTCTTGGCGATGCGATGAAGACTGCGGAACGCCCGGCTGTGATCCTCGGCGGCGCGGCATTGGCGGCAGGGGCGCTCGCACCTGCGCTCAAGCTCGTCGATAAGTTCGGGCTCGTGAAAGACGGTTGGAACGGGTTCAACGTGTTGCACATGAGTGCGGCTCGCATGGGTTCGCTGATGCTCGACTTTACGGTCGAGGGCGGGATGGCAGACATCGCCGCAGCCAGGCCCAAGGTCGTCTTGAGCCTCGGTGCGGACGAGATGGATCACGAACCGTTCGCCGACAGCCTCAAGGTCTATATCGGCCATCACGGCGACAAAGGCGCGCATGCGGCGGACATTATCCTTCCGGCGGCAAGCTATGCCGAGAAGGACGGAACCTACGTCAACACCGAGGGCCGCGTGCAGTATGCAGAAAAAGCCGTCTTCGCGCCGGGCGATGCCCGCGAAGATTGGACGATCCTTCGTGCGCTCGCCGATGCGCTGGGCGTAAGCGTCGGCTTCGACAGCTTCACCGAACTTCAGGGCGCTATGATCGCCGAAGTGCCTGAGTTCGGCGAGGAAAGCCTCGCTGATTACGGCGCGCTTCCCAAGGCTGACAGCAGCGCCAAGGCGGAAGGCACGATCAGCGCCTATCCGATCAAGGATTTCTACCTCACCAACCCCATCGCCCGTGCGAGCGCGGTCATGCAGCAATGCTCGGCTGAACTGCTCCACGCCGATGAGATCAAGGAGGCTGCGGAATGACCGAATTCTTCCAAAGCTTTGGCATGTCCTATGAGTGGGCATGGACCGTCGCCACGCTCGTCGGCATCCTCGCGATTTCGCTGATCGTGATGTTCTCGGTCGCGATGGTGATCTATGTCGACCGCAAGGTGCTCGGCGCGATCATGCTGCGCCGCGGGCCCAACGTGGTCGGTCCGTTCGGGTTGCTGCAGTCGTTTGCCGACGGGCTCAAGGTGTTCCTGCAGGAAACCATCATCCCGAGCGCCGCGAACAAGGGCATCTTCCTGCTTGCGCCGATCATCACGTTTACCGTTGCGCTCGCCGCATGGGCGGTGATCCCGTTCGATGCGGGCGTGGTGCTGGCGGATATCAATGTCGGCCTTCTATACATCCTCGCGATCTCGTCGCTTGGCGTTTACGGCGTGGTGATGAGCGGATGGGCTTCCAACTCAAAGTATCCGTTCTTCTCCGCGATGCGCGCAGCTGCGCAGATGATCTCTTACGAGGTCTCCATCGGTTTTATCCTCGTATGCGTCGTGCTGTGGGCGGGAACGTTCAACATGACCGGCATTGTCGAGGCGCAGCGTGGGCACGGCTTCGGGATCGTCAACGGGTTCTTCTTCAACCTGCTGTTGTTCCCGATGTTCGTTGTGTTCTTCATCTCGGCACTGGCCGAAACAGCACGCGCACCCTTCGACCTGACCGAGGCGGAATCCGAGCTCGTTGCCGGCTACCAGACCGAGTATTCGAGCATGGCCTTCGCCCTGTTCTGGCTGGGCGAATATGCGAACATCCTGCTGATGTGCTCGCTGTGCACGCTGCTCTTCATGGGCGGATGGCTGCCCCCGATTGAGTGGGCACCGCTCTATTACGTGCCGGGCATCGTGTGGTTCTTGCTCAAGACCTTCTTCTTCTTCCTGCTGTTCAGCTGGATCTGGGCGACCGTGCCGCGTTACCGCTATGACCAGCTGATGCGGCTTGGCTGGAAAGTGTTCCTGCCGATGAGCCTGCTCTTCGTGGCGGCGATCAGCGGATACCTGATGGCGACCGGCCACTTCACCGGTCCGGCACCGCTTGTCGACCCGGCCAGCGTTGCACCTGCTGATTTCGTCGAAACCCAACCGGCAGCACAACCAATTGCTGCGAGTGAAGCATCATGAGTACCGCAACACAGCTCCTCAAATCGTTCACCCTGTGGGAGTTCCTCAAGGCTCACAGCTTGACCTTGAAGTACTTCTTCAAGCCCAAGGTGACGATCAATTATCCTTTCGAGAAGTCGCCGCTCAGCCCGCGTTTTCGCGGTGAGCACGCGCTGCGTCGTTACCCTAACGGCGAAGAGCGTTGCATCGCTTGTAAGCTGTGCGAAGCGGTGTGCCCCGCGCAGGCAATCACGATTGAAGCAGAGCCGCGCGAAGACGGCAGCCGCCGCACCACGCGCTACGACATCGACATGACGAAATGCATCTATTGCGGCTTTTGCCAGGAAGCCTGCCCGGTCGATGCCATCGTCGAGGGTCCGAATTTCGAATATGCCACCGAAACTCGCGAAGAGCTGCTTTACGACAAGGCGAAGCTGCTCGCGAATGGTGACAAATGGGAACGGGCCATCGCGGCCAATCTTGAAGCCGACGCACCCTATCGTTAAGGGCGCGCTCAGCGGAAAACGGGGATCATGATTCAAGTTCTTGCCTTCTACCTGTTCGCAGGGCTCGTCATCGCGAGTGCGGTCATGGTCATCATGGCCCGTAACCCGGTGCACAGCGTCCTGTGGCTCATCCTCTCGTTCTTCAACGCGGCAGGCCTCATGGTGCTCGTCGGTGCCGAGTTTATCGCGATGCTGCTGGTGATCGTTTACGTCGGCGCGGTCGCGGTTTTGTTCCTGTTCGTGGTGATGATGCTCGACATCGACTTTGCTGCAATGCGCGCTGGTTTCATCAAGAATTTCCCTTTGGGAATTGCGGTTGCGCTGATCCTGCTGGCTGAGCTTTTCCTTGGCCTTGGCGCTTATGGCGCAGGCGGTATCGAGCTTGGCACGCCTGACGGAACCGCAGCGGAGCGCGGCGATGTCAGCAACATTCAGGCTATCGGTGCTCTGCTTTACGGGCGCTACATCGTGCTGTTCGAAATCGCGGGGATCATCCTGCTGGTTGCGATGATCGGCGCGATCGTCCTCACCCACCGCGAAGCCAAGCCGGGTGCGCGCGGTCGTCAGGACATCGGCAAGCAGATCCGCCGCCGCCCCGAAGAGGCAACCGTCATGAAAAATCCCGAATACGGGAAGGGGGTCGAGCTGTGAGCATCGGCATCGAACATTACCTAGTCGTAGGCGCGATCCTGTTCGTGCTCGGCGTGCTGGGTATTTTTCTCAACCGCAAAAACGTGATCGTCATCCTGATGGCGGTCGAACTGATCCTTCTAAGCGTCAACATCAACCTTGTCGCGTTCAGCGCGTTCATGGGCGATCTCGTGGGTCAGGTCTTCGCAATGATGGTTCTGACAGTCGCTGCGGCAGAAGCGGCGATCGGGCTCGCAATCCTTGTCATCTACTATCGCGGACGCGGCACCATCGCGGTCGACGACGTGAACCGGATGAAGGGATAAGCACCGGTGGCAACGCAAATCCTCATCATCGTTTTCGCGCCGTTGCTGGCGTCGATTATCACAGGGCTGGGCAACCGCGCGCTGGGCAACACCGTAACCAAGTCGATCACGACCGGTGCGCTGTTCCTTTCCGCGATCCTGAGCTGGCCGATCTTCATCGGTTTTCTGACCGGCACGCAGACAGCCGAAGTCGTACCCGTCCTACAATGGGTGCAGTCGGGCGACATGAGCTTCGACTGGGCGCTGCGCGTCGATGCGCTGACCACCGTCATGCTCGTGGTCATCAACAGCGTCTCCGCCCTCGTGCACCTTTATTCCTGGGGCTACATGGAGGAAGAGCCGGATCAGCCGCGGTTCTTCGCATATCTGTCGCTCTTCACCTTCGCGATGCTGATGCTCGTGACTGCCGACAACCTTGTCCAGATGTTCTTCGGATGGGAAGGGGTTGGCCTTGCGAGTTACCTACTGATCGGTTTCTGGTTCAAGAAGCCGTCCGCCAACGCCGCTGCGATCAAGGCTTTTGTGGTCAACCGTGTGGGCGACCTTGGCTTCATGCTCGGCATCTTCGGGACCTTCCTGGTATTCAACACCACTTCGATCCCTGAGATTCTCGATGCAGCGCCCGCGATGAGCGGGACGACCATCACCTTCCTTGGCATGCGCCTCTATACGATGGATATCCTGTGTATCCTGCTGTTCATCGGTGCGATGGGCAAGTCAGCACAGCTTGGCCTGCACACCTGGTTGCCTGATGCGATGGAAGGTCCGACCCCGGTGTCGGCGCTGATCCACGCAGCTACCATGGTCACCGCGGGCGTGTTCATGGTCTGCCGCCTTTCGCCGATGTTTGAAACCGCGCCGACCGCTCTAATGATCGTTACCGTGATCGGTGCCGCCACCTGCTTCTTCGCAGCCACGATCGGCACGACGCAGTGGGACATCAAGCGGGTCATCGCTTATTCGACCTGTTCGCAGCTGGGATACATGTTCTTTGCAGCGGGCGTCGGCGCATATGGCGTCGCCATGTTCCACCTGTTCACGCACGCCTTCTTCAAAGCGCTACTGTTCCTTGGTGCAGGCTCGGTCATCCACGCGATGCATCATGAGCAGGACATGCGCTATTACGGCAACCTGCGGAAAGAGATCCCGGTCACTTTTTGGGCGATGATGGCGGGCACTCTCGCGATTACCGGTGTCGGTGTGCTCGGCGTTTTCGGTTTCGCAGGTTTCTATTCGAAGGACGCCATCCTTGAGGCGGCCTGGGCGCGCGGTACTGGCGTTGCACAGTTCGCATTCTGGGCAGGCGCGATCGCAGCTCTGCTGACAAGCTTCTACAGCTGGCGTCTCATGTTCCTCACCTTCTGGGGCAAGCCGCGCTGGATCGAGAGCGAGCATATTCAGCACTCGGTACACAAGACGCCTGAGGAAGCTGGCGAAGACACCACCGGTGGCTATCATCCTCATGAAAGCCCGATCACCATGCTCGTTCCGCTCGGTCTGCTGACTGTAGGTGCAGTGTTTGCTGGCTATGTTTTCAAGTATCCGTTCATCGACGGAGCATCAGACGCTGTGAACGGCGCGTTCTGGGGTGGATCGATCTACTTCAACGAAAACCTCGTCCACGCGCTTCATGCCGTACCGCTGTGGGTCAAGCTGACCGCGACGGTCGTGATGATTGTCGGCTTCATCGGCGCCTATGTCGCTTACATCGCAAAGCCCGACATTCCCGCGAAATTTGTCGGCACGTTCGGTGCGCTGCACAACTTCGTGTTCCGCAAGTGGTACTTCGACGAGCTCTACCACGCGATCTTCGTCAAGCCTTCCTTCTGGTTCGGACGCCAGTTCTGGAAACTCGGCGATGTCGGCACGATTGATCGTTTCGGGCCCAACGGCATTGCCGCCGTCGTCCAGCGCGGCTCTGTCGCCGCCAAGTCGATCCAGTCGGGCTATCTCTACACTTACGCGCTGATCATGCTTCTCGGCCTGATCGCCGCTGTCACTTACGTGCTGCTCTAGGGGTCATTGAGAGCAATGGATTTTCCCATCCTCACCACCATGATGCTGGTGCCGCTCGCTGGAGCGATTGCCTGCTTGTTTGCAGGAAATGCTTCCCGCGTGATCGCGCTCGGCGCAACGCTCGTGACCTTTGGTCTGGGCGTGATGCTGTGGGCCAACTACGAGATCGGCGGCGCTCAGTGGCAGTTTCAGGAAAGCTACGAGCTTGTCGCCGGCTTCTCCTACGCGCTCGGGATCGACGGCATCGCCTTGATGCTCATCATGCTCAGCGTCTTCCTGATGCCGATCTGCATCCTTGCAAGCTGGGAAGGCATCACGAAGCGCGTTGGCGAATACATGGCCGCCTTCCTGTTCATGGAAGTCCTCATGATCGGGACATTCGCTGCGCAGGATATCTTCCTGTTCTACATCATGTTCGAGGCGGGCCTGATCCCGATGTACCTGATCATCGGTGTCTGGGGCGGCGATAACCGGATCTACGCGTCGTATAAGTTCTTCCTCTACACGCTGCTTGGCTCTGTGCTGATGCTGGTCGCGATGTTTTGGATGGTTGCCGAAGCGGGCACGTCCTACATTCCGGCACTCATGGAGTATCCGTTCCCGGGCGGAGCGCAGACTTGGCTATGGCTAGCATTCTTCGCGAGCTTTGCGGTGAAAGTGCCGATGTGGCCGTTCCACACCTGGCTTCCCGATGCTCACGTTCAGGCGCCGACCGCGGGGTCGGTGATCCTTGCCGGCGTGCTTTTGAAGCTTGGCGGGTACGGTTTCATCCGTTTCAGCCTCCCGATGTTCCCGGAAGCCAGCGCTGATTTCGCATGGTTCGTCTTCATCTTGTCGATGATCGCAGTGGTCTACACCTCGCTCGTCGCGCTGGTTCAGGCGGACATGAAGAAGCTTATCGCCTATTCCTCGGTCGCTCACATGGCGATCGTGACCGTCGGCCTGTTCGCATTCAATGTTCAGGGGCTTGAGGGCGCGATGATCGTCATGCTTTCGCATGGCCTAGTGTCGGGCGCGCTGTTCCTGTGCGTAGGCGTGATCTACGACCGTCTGCACACCCGCGAGATCGAGCGTTACGGCGGCCTGTCGATCAACATGCCGTATTACGCGATCTTCTTCCTGCTGTTCACCATGGCCTCGATCGGCCTGCCGGGCACGAGCGGCTTTGTCGGCGAGTTCCTCTCGCTTGCGGGCATCTATCAGACTTCCAGCCTTGTGGCGCTGATCTGCACCACCGGCATCATCCTTGGCGCTGCCTACATGCTTTACCTTTATCGCCGCGTCGCTTTCGGGGGGCAGAAGAACCCCGATGCGGCTGCCATGTCCGACATTACCGTGCGCGAGTGGGCCATGATGGCACCGATTGCCGCCGTGGTTCTGTGGATGGGCGTCTACCCTGAGAGCTTCCTTGCACCGATGCGCGCCGACATTGCCGCGCTCGATGCGCAGATTGCTGTGGCGGCACCGGCGAGTGATGCTGACCTAGCCGCTGGCGATCCGCGTGCGGAGGCAGCCAACGCCATCGAGTACGATCACGGCGAAGGGGAGGGTCACTGATGATCGACTTTGCATCCTCTTTCGCGCTGGTCATGCCCGAACTGCTGCTGACGGCAGCAGGGCTCATCCTCTTGCTGGTTGCGGCTTGGGGCGGGGACAAGCTTGCTCGCCCGGTCACGATCCTTGCTGTCTCCGCGCTGTTCGGTGCTGGAGTTATGACGGTTCCCGGCCTTCACTTCGGCGTCGACGGGGCGGACTCATACGCCTTCGGCACGCTGATGAAGGTCGACAGTTTCGCGCTGTTCTCGAAGGCGCTGATCTATCTGGCGGCCATCGGCTGTCTGATTGTCGCTCCTGCATTCTTCAATTCAGCCGCAGCTGGGGCGGAGCGCGGTCTTCGCGCCGAGTATCCGGTGCTGGTCCTGTTCGCGACGCTCGGCATGAGCATCATGGTGTCTGCCAGCGATTTCATGACGCTGTATCTTGGGCTCGAGCTCAATTCGCTCGCAGCTTATGTGCTGGCGTCGATCCTTCGCGCGGACCAGCGTTCGGCCGAAGCGGGCCTCAAATACTTCGTTCTCGGCGCGCTTGCCTCGGGCATCCTGCTTTATGGAATGAGCCTTCTCTACGGCTTCACCGGCGGCACCGACTTCGCAAGCGTTCGTGCTGGCCTCGAAGGTGAGCTTTCAACCGGGCAGCTGTTCGGCCTGATCTTCGTGATGGCAGGCCTCGCTTTCAAGATCGCTGCTGTGCCTTTCCATATGTGGACGCCTGACGTTTACGAGGGCGCACCGACTCCCGTTACGGCGTTCTTTGCCACCGCTCCTAAGGTCGCCGCATTAGCCCTGACGGCTCGCGTGGTGTTCGAAGTGTTCGGCGGCCAGGTGCTCGCGTGGCAGCAGATCGTGATGTTTGCAGCGCTGGCCTCGATCGTGTTCGGCGCGCTCGGCGCCATCGGTCAGGAAAACTTGAAGCGCCTGCTCGCCTATTCTTCGATCAACAATGTCGGCTTCATCCTGCTTGGCCTTGCCGTGGCATCGCCAGCGGGGGCTAGCGCGATGCTGATCTATCTTTTCATCTATGTCGCGATGAGCCTTGGCAGCTTCGTTGCTCTGCTCATGCTGCGTAGCGAAGACGGGACCCTGTTCGAGACATTTGGAGACATTGCAGGCCTCGCCGTCACGCGTCCTGCGATTGCGTGGTGCCTCTTGCTACTGATGTTCAGCCTTGCCGGCATTCCGCCGCTGCTTGGCTTCTACAGCAAGTTCGTGGTCTTTCAGGCGACTGTGGAGGCCGGTCTGGTGGTCTTCGCAGCCATCGCTATCGCAGCAAGCGTGATCGGGGCGTTCTACTACATCAAGTTCGTCAAGGTGATGTTCTTTGATGAGCCTGCCGGCGTCGTCACCGGGAAAAGCGGAAACGCGCACTGGGTCCTGCTAGCCATCACCGCTTTGATTATCTCGCCGCTCGGCTATCTGCTGACGCCGTCGCTGACCGATCTTGCGGACAAGGCTGCGCGCGCGCTCTTCATGGCGGTCTGATCGGACAGGCTGGTTTGATCCGATTCATCGAGGAAACCGGCTCTACAAACGCCGATCTCGCAGCCTCCTTGCGTTCTGCGTCTACACCCGCAGAGGGGCATTGGTTGGTCGCGCGTCGACAGACGGCGGGCAAGGGGCGCCAGGGACGTGAGTGGTTCGATGGAGCGGGCAATTTCATGGGCTCGACCGTTGTCCCCATTCGCGATGGCGATCCTCCACCGGCCTCGCTCAGCTTTGTTGCGGCGCTCGCCGTGGCTGATGCCATCCATGAAAGTGTTGAGGGCACAGTCCGCGCCGAGCTCAAGTGGCCCAATGACGTGTTGGTGAACCGCGCGAAGGCGTCTGGCATCTTGCTTGAAATGGTCGAACGGAGCGTTGTCGTCGGCATCGGGGTCAACCTTGCAAGAGCTCCTAGCCTGCCGGACCGTGAGACTGCGGCTCTTGCAGATTTTGGGCGAGCACCAACCGTCGAAGCCTTTGCCGCCGAGCTCGCTAGTCGTTTCGCTCTCTATGTTACAATCTGGCGCGCCACCGGCCTTGGAGCAGTCCTGCGCGCATTCACTGATGCCTCGATCCACCAAAGCGGCGATCATGTCCGAGTGCATGATGCCGATGGTTCACGGATCGAAGGCGCCTTCGCCGGGCTTGACCCATCGGACGGCGCGCTCAAGCTGAACTTGGCGGATGGCTCCGAACGTGTCATTCGGGCGGGCGACATTACCTAGAGGAGAGCAGGGCCCATGCTGTTGGCGGCCGATGTCGGAAACACCAATGTTGTTTTCGCCCTTTTTGAGACGGACGGGGAGGGTGGTTACGTCTGCCCGCCGCGCGCTCGATGGAGGATTGCGACCGATCCGCGGCGCACCGGCGATGAATATGCTGTCTGGTTGCTGCAATTGCTCACCATCGAGGGCGTGAGCCGCGATAACATCACTCAGATCGTTTACGCATCGGTCGTACCGCGCGCCGACCATAATCTCAGCGTGCTGTCGCAGAAGTACTTTGGCATAACCCCGCTCAAGGCAGGCGAGGGCGATGCTGCCTGGAAGTTTGAGATAGACGTCGATCAGCCCAGTTCGCTGGGTGCGGACCGGGCGCTCAACATCCTTGCTGCGCACCAGAAATATGGCGGTGATATCATTGCAATCGACTTCGGCACCGCGACCAAATTCGAAGCGATTGATTTCAACGGCACTTACAAGGGCGGTTCGATCGCGCCCGGCATCAATCTCTCGCTGGATGCGCTCGTCGGGAAGACCGCAAAGCTTCCCCGTATCGCCATCCGCTCGCCCGAAAGCACCAGCGTCATCGGCCGCAACACCGAAGACCAGATGCTGATCGGCGTTTTCTGGGGCTATGTTGCGATGATGGAGGGGATTGTCGCGCGTATGAAGAAAGAGATTGGCCGCCCGACCAAGGTTGTAGCGACCGGCGGGCTCGCTATCTTGTTCGACGAAGCGACCGACATCTTCGATATCGTTGACGCTGATCTCACAATCGAAGGGCTCGCCATCCTCGCCCAGCAGGCGAGCGAATAAGCTCCCTTTCCAGATAACAAAGAGAATTCGTGAAAAAGAACTACACTCCTGAAAAGGAACTGCTTTTCCTGGCCCTTGGTGGGTCCGGTGAGATTGGGATGAACGTCAACCTTTATGGCTGCGACGGCAAGTGGCTGATGGTTGATCTGGGGATGACCTTTTCAGGCGGCGAGTATCCGGGCGTCGACCTTGTTTTTGCTGATCTGGAATTCATTGAAGAGCGCACCAAGGACTTGCTTGGGATCGTCCTTACGCACGCGCATGAGGATCACATTGGCGCTGTTCCATACTTTGCTGGCGAGTTGGGTGTGCCGCTCTATGCGACGCCGTTCACGGCTGATCTGGTTGCGCGAAAGCTTGAAGAAGCAGGCTTGCTCGGCAAGGTCGAACTCAACATCATCGAGGAAGACCACGGTCAGTTCGACATCGGACCTTTCTCTGTCACTTACCTCCCGCTTGCCCATTCAATCGCGGAAGGCAACGCGCTGCTGATCGACACGCCGTATGGCCGCGTGTTTCACACTGGCGACTGGAAGCTCGACGAGGACCCAATCATCGGAGAACCGACCACCGAAGCAGAATTGCGTGCGATCGGTGAAGAGGGCGTGCTCGCATTGGTCTGCGATTCCACCAATGTGTTCAATCCCAAGCCGTCAGGTTCCGAAGGCGCCGTGCACAAGGGGCTCATGGAGGAAATCGCGGTTCACAAAGGCAAGCGCGTGCTCGTCACGACCTTTGCAAGCAATGTCGCGCGGTTGCAGACGCTTGGCGAAGTGGCGCGCGAGACGGGCCGACAAGTGTGCGTTGCTGGCCGCTCGCTCGATCGCATTATCGAGGTCGCTCAAGACAACGGCTATCTTCAGGACTTTCCGGAAACCGTCGACTTCGACACCGCCATGAGCCTGCCGCGGGGCGAGGTCCTGATCCTCGCAACCGGGGGACAGGGAGAACCGCGTGCCGCCTTGGCCCGGATTGCGGATGACAACCACCCGCTAGAACTGGTGCCTGGCGACGTGGTGCTTTTCTCATCTCGCCAGATCCCCGGCAATGAAATCGCCATCGGCAAGATGCAGAACCAGTTGGCTGCCAAAGGGATCACGATGATCACTGATCGGCAGAGCCTCATTCATGTCTCTGGCCATCCGGGACGCCCTGAGCTTGAGGCGCTTTATGACTGGCTCAAGCCAGAAGTCTTGGTACCGGTGCACGGTGAAATTCGCCACATGGCTGAACAAGCTCGTCTTGGAAAAGCTTGCGGCATCCCCGCAGGCGTCGTCCAGAAGAATGGCGATGTGGTTCGTCTTGCTCCGGGCCAGCCGGGAAAGATTGCTGAAGTGCTCAGTGGACGCCTTGTGCTTGACGGAGATATCATTGCGCCCGCCGACGGAGAGGCAGTCACCACGCGACGCCGCTTATCCTTTGAAGGGCTGGTGGTTGTGGTACTCGCTCGCGGACAGGTGCCGGTGGTCGAACCAATCGGTCTGCCTCTCGACGAGGACCTGCCTGAGTTTATCAAGGAGACGCAGGAAGATATCCTCAAGGCAATCGGGAAGCTCAAAGGCCGCGACGCCAACGACCCTGCCGCAGTTCACGAAGCGGCTCGTCTTGCTGCACGGCGCGCAGCCCGTCGATGGTCTGGCAAGAACCCGCAGGTTCGCGTGATCATGCCAGGTCTCGGCGCGCCGGAGGCGAATTGATGCAGTTGACCTCGATCCTTGCGATCTACTTCCTGTTCTGGGTGATGAGCGCTTTCATGCTCCTCCCATTCGGCGTGCGTACGGCGGATGAGGAAGGCATCGAGAAGGTGCCCGGACAGGCTGAAAGCGCTCCGACCAACTTCAGGCCGGGACCGCTGGTGATCAAGGCCACGATCATCGCGAGCGTGTTGACCACACTGTTCGTGCTCAATTTTGAGTATGGCTGGCTGTCTGCCGAAGATCTCGACATATTTCCTGAACCACCGGCCCAGATCGGACCGCGCGACTAGGCGTACCTATTGGCGGAAACGCTCGATTGCCTGAGCAAGGACGACATAGAGCTTGCCCATGTCCGATCCCAGGATCGTGACGCCCAGTGCGTTGCCATCGCGTGTGGACAACATCGAGCGCAGCATCGCTTCGAAATCGTGGATGTAACGACTGACATTGGCCTTGAACGCATCGTCTCGCTGATACAGTTCAGCGATTTCCTTGGCCTCTCCGCTGTTCACAAGGCGAACCGCTCGCCGTGTGAAGATACCGCGGTCACCCTTAAGATATGCATCCCACTGGGTGTCGGTGACTTCGCTCGACAGTGACGAAGCGATATCGATGGCATTCGAGTTGAGACTGTCTGTGATCAAAGCCATGCGCCGCGCGAAGTCGTTCCCGACTTGCTCTTCGGCCAATTCGCGCGCCCGCGAGACGCGCTGCTCCAGGTTGACGGTCAACTCGTTCACCTTGGCGAGTTGATCGCGCAGCTGTGCGGTGGCTTCACGGCCTACGCCAGCGGCATGGCTTGCCGCCTGTTCAAGCTTCCCGACGGTTTCTGCGGTGTCATTGCGTAGAGCGCGCTCAATCTCCTGAGCTGCCTCTTTCGATATAGTCTGCGCCAGCGTCCCGACCTTCTCGCGTGCCCCGTCCTCGAGCGCAGCGAATGCGGACTTCGTGGCGCTCTCAAGCGTGTTGAGCGCGAGCCGAAGCGTATCCTGCGTCCCTTCGGCGAACTCGCTGCTTTCAAGGCTCAGGCGGGTAAAGCCGCCACGAAGGCCCTGCAAACGCGCAAGCGCTTCTTCGGATTGTTCGGTGAGCTTGGCTTGAAGGTCTGCAACCTGGCTTTCCGTATCGCTGATCTTTCCCTGCGTGGTGATCAGGTATTCGGCCAAGCCTTCGGCATTCTCGCGAGTGCTGAACATGATGCTGGAAAGCTTGTCCGCTCGCTCCTCGACCGACCCTAGAGATCCGAGCGCCGTTTCTATCGCTTCAGGCAATTCTTCGCGGCTATGCTTGGCACCAGATTGAATGATCTCGAGCAGCCTGATGCCTGATTCCGTCAATTCAGCAAGCTGCGCCTCTGTTTCACTGAGCGCAGCGCGCTTGTCGGTCAGCTGTTTGTCGAGATCGCTGAGTCCTGCGGTGAGGTTCGTTCGTGTTGTTTCGCCTTGCTGGTCAATCGATCCGATGAGTGTCGAAAGTTTTTCAAGTTGCTCGCCAATGGCAGCCGAATGGGCAACGAGCTTCTCGGTTTCCTGCGTCTGTGCAACGCGGCGTTCCGCAAGAGCATCGTCGAGATCGGCCAGGCGCTGCGCCAGAACTTCGCTGGCCTGCGCTTCACGGGTCTCGAACTCCTCTTGGCGGCGGGTCATTTCCTCAAGGAACTTGCGGTCACGAATGCCGAGGCGTTCATCGAAGCGGATTGCTTCCTGATTGAGCTCGTGAATCCGTTTCTGCGATGCAGCCAAGGCGTGGGCATCAAGGCGGTCGAGCGACTCGACCGTCTTGCCCACCTCTTCTTCGAAGCGCTTTTTCGAGGCGAGCAACTGGTTGAGCGCACCCGTTTCTGCATCGCGGAGCTTAATCGAGACCGCTTCCGTTTCGCTTTCGAGGGTGGTGATCCGCTTACCAATTGCAGCGATGGCTTGCTCTTCGGCGGCTTGAACCTCGGTCCGATATTCTGCCGCCAAGGTCTTGACCGCTTCGAGACGTTTGCCGACCGTTTCTTCGACCGCGGCGATCTGTGCCCCGAAGCTGCTGAGTATCTCTCCAACCCGGTTATCGAGCGCGGTAACCTGGTTCTCGCTCGCCTTGCCAAACTGGTTCAGGCGTTCAAACCCTGTGATAAGCTTGTCCAACTGCTCCTGAGCCGTGCGCCCGGCCGCGCCAACCTGGTTCGACACATCGCGCGCAGAGTTGGCAACCACTGGCAGGTCGTCACGAAGGCGGTTCATGTTGCCAAGCGCAGTTTCGCTGGCGCTACCGATCGCATCGACCTGCGCGCCGTTCGTCTTGATTAGAGACTGGAGTTCGGCAGCGTGGGTCGAGAGCTTCTCACTCGCGATCCTTCCGAGCGATTCAAGCTCGCGCGATTGTGCACCGAGAAACTCGCGAGCAAGGCTGAGTTCCCGGTTCACGACGGTCAGTCGATCTTCAATCTCACGGCTTTCCTGCGAAAGGAGCGCCGCGGTTTCGGCAAAGCGCTTCGCTTCGGCACGCGAGTGCCGCATGGTCAGTAACCAGACAACGCAAACAAGAAGAACCGGCACTGACCAGTCGATGATCCAGCGTGTCCATTGCGCCGGCTGTGCGCTCGCAGCGTTCAGCAACTGATCCTGCATCGCCCAAACGTAGAGACCGGTCCATACGGCAACGACACTGAAGGCGAGGGCAGGGGCGACCCAACCGAAACGCGACGCGGTTACGTAACCATCGTCCTCAAAGGCAGCCTCGTCGGCATACTCCTCAGTGTAATCCGAAAGATCGAGCTCGCCATCGCTGGCAGCGATCTCGTCAGGCGTAGCTTCGCCCGATTCGGTTTTGGATTGCGCATCTTGCGCGGCGTTGGGGCCCACGGCCCGGATATGGTGTCCGCCTGACATTGCGTGAAGATACCACAGCTTAGGCTGGGATAAACCCCGCATTAACTCCAAGTGCTTATCCATCCCAGTCATGGCCTATGAAAGCGGAGCACTCGACGCGACATTAGCGGCAGCTGCCGGAGACGATCCGGCACTGCTCGGCGAATTGCGCTCGGCATTTGTAGAAAGCGCCACCAAGCAGCTCGACCTGCTCAAACGTTCGCGTTGTGATGGCAACTGGAATGTAGCCGCGATGCGATTGAAGGGCCTCGCTGCCAGTTTTCATGCCGAGGAACTGCTGCTCGCTGCAGAAAATGCACTGTCGTCTGCGCCCGGTGAGCCTGCGGCCATTCGCCAGATCGAGACGGTTCTCGACCGCTTCGATGGCCGGGGCGTGGGCTTCCAGTAACGACGCGGGCGGTTTTCACTGCCACTCACCGCAAAATGATGGGGTTTGCCTGCGCTCGCCGGTTGATGAGGGGCGATTGCTACGCCTAGCCTCGCGGACGTTCTCTACTGGAAAGTCCCAAATTGCGCACCGCTCTTGTCGCCGCGATCAAACGCACATCTTCTGGCAATCTGCGGGCTGAGCTGACGCTTGGTGGGCGCAGCGTCTTGGCGTGGCAAATCGAGCTTGCTCAAGCGCTCGGTTGTGAACGTGTCGTATGCATGTGCGAAAGCCCTTCCGAAGAGGTGCTGGCCCAGCAAAAATGGGTCGAGAGCGATGGCCATGAGTTTCATGTGGTGCGGGGAAACATCCAGCTGACCGGCATCGTGCGGGCTGATGACGATCTGGTGCTGATTGCCGACGGGCTTGTGCCGAACCGCGGGGCTGTTCTTGGCTTGATGAGCGATCAAGCCCAGCTGAAAAAGGGGATCTGGACCATCGCCTCAGGCCACGAACTGGCCGAAGCTTTCCCGGAGGATTTTGAAAGGATCGACCGGGATCGGCACTGGGCTGGTCTTGCGATCATGCGGGCCGGGAAGGTCCAAGAGCTCGCCGATCTTCCACAAGACGGCGATGCAACTTCTCTCCTGTTGCGGCTTGCACTGCAAGCAAGGACGGAGTGCCTTGCTGTTTCCTCGGACAGTCTAGAGGAAGATCGCTGGCTGCTGGCGGCGTCGCAGGCAGCTTTGGAAGAGCGTGAGCGTGCGTTGATCACCTCAAGTGCGCCAGCGGCACCAGCAAGCGCACCATTCCAAGCCGTCGCTGATGCGATTGTTCGCGAAACAGCACCGCGCTGGCTTGAAAAAGGCGCAGAGATGAGCGCGGTCGGCGCCATCGCGATGCTTGGTATTGGCGCGCTGCTTGCGGGACTTGGTCTGGGACCGTGGGGCTTGGGTGTCGCCGCAATTGGTGCCTTTGTTGGTCAGCTGAGCGGTTCTTGGGCACGCATGCGCTCTGCGCTTTGGTCGCGCGGGGCGAGTGCGCGGCTTGAACGTGGGCTATCGATTGTCACGGACTTGCTGTGCGTTGCTGCCCTTGGCTTGACGATCGCCTCAACTTCCATCTCTTTACCGTTGATATCATTGACTATTCTTGCACTGGTTTTGTCGCAGATAGTCGGGAAAGGTCGTGCGCCTAATAGACCTCCGCTCGTTACAGCCATCTGGCGGGACCGCGCATTGCATATGGCTATCTTCGCAGGCGCTGCGGGTTTTGGAGTGTTGCCGGAAGCGCTTGCTATCTTTGCACTCGCGGCCGCAGTGCAATTGATGCTGCGTGAGCGAGCATATTGAGCTAACCCCGCCTTAACCATAGGCGCTGTATGGGGTGCCGGATGGGCGAAATGGGTATGGACCGGACTGAAACCACCTTTGTGGAAGCCATCCTGAAGGATGAGCTGGAGCGTGAAGATCGCGCGCTGCGTTCGGTTGCGCCGGTCATTTCGCACATGCTCGACACAGGTGGCGGATCACTTGTCAGCGACGCGGCAGTCGCGAGGCTGCGCGGCATGCTAAGCGATATCGCGCGGCAGTTGCTTGAATCTGTCACATCCAGCGCGGCGAGCGATGAGGAAATCGACCGCATTGTCGATGAACTTTCGAATGATAGCGCCCTGATTGACCACCTCTATGCGCTCGCGATGGAGGGGCACTTGGCGGACCGGTTGGAAAGCCGGTTCGGGATCGATCCTGTCCTCAGCCCGCTGATGCAGGAGCTGATTGCGTCCAATCATCCCGATACTGCCGAACTCGCGATGAGTGCGATGGCGGCTCAATCGCGCTTCAACCTGTGTCAAAGACGCATGGAATTGCCGCTCGGAGAGCTTCCCTCGGAGTTGTTCTCGGCTGTGATCGAGCGCTTTTGCAACGCCGCGCAGGATTGCGAACCTGCACAGCTTGATCGAGCAATGGCGCAGCTAAAAGCGAACTATGACGAGGCGGCAACGCGGCTTGGCCTGCTGGCAAGGGTGACATCGACCATGCGTGGAGGGGCGATTGCGGGGCTGAACCTTGAACACGCCGGGCTTGCTCTGTTCGCAAGCTCGCTAGCGGCGCTTACCATGCAAAGCCGTGACCATGCCATTTGTGCCTGCCATGATCGCCAATCGGCGCGGTTGACCATCAGCCTCCGGGCCGCCGGACTGGATGCAGAAGAGATCGAAACGCAGTTCGGCCTGCTCGATCAGAGCCAGTCGCCGCCCGACGGAATTACGTCAATGCCGCCTGAGGTCGCCAAGGAGTTGCTCAAGGCATCTCGCGGAGGGCTCGCGTGAACCGGCAACAATCCATCACGGCCGCCCGCGGTTTGACCGATGCTCAAGACCGGTTGCTGACTGCCGATGAGCCCTTGGCAGAACTGCACGAGGCATGCGGTGGCACTCTACCTGGAACGCTAGCCATTCCTGAGCTGTTGGCGCTCGTGCGCCGCTCACGGGGGATGGGCCTTCGCATCGCGAGGGAATTCAGTGCATTTGATGGCGAAGAGATCGTGAGCGGATTTGCTCGAATTCAGCCAATTGACGATGATGAGCTCGGCGGATGCGAGGTGATCGTCGAGAACTGGCACCGGGCCGTTCAGAGCGAAACCAGCTCACATGACGATGCGCAGAGGATCGATGAAGTCGACCGCGCAACGGCGGAGGTCCGCGCCCGTCTGGATGCTCGCCAACAGGTCCAAATCGTCACCGACTGCGCTGGTGATGCGACCAGCTTCAAAGATGCTGTCGAGGCAATTCCGGGCAGCGCGTGGTCCGATCATGTCGAGTTGCAAGGGATCTCGCACCAGCAGCCCCTTCATTGGCGCCTACTAGACGGCGCGAGCGCCAGCATACCCGGCTCGCCTCGTAATTGGCGTGTGAGGCTAATACCCTTGGGTCCCAATAGAGCGGCGCCGCGCGGTTTCGAGCTGCTCTTGCTCGCGAATGAACCGCTGGGTGTTGATGGCGCAGGGACTGAGCCAGCAGAGATCGAGGGCGCGCATTCCCGCATAATCGGTAGCGCGCTCACCCCGGTTCTGCGCCAACCGATCGCGCGCATCATCGCCAATGCCGAAACCATCCGCACACGGCTCGCCGGGCCCTTGCGCGACGAATACAGCGAGTATGCCGGCAATATCGCAGCTGCCGGTCAGCACTTGTCGGGCATGCTCGATGACCTTGCTGACCTTGAAGTGGTCGAGGCTCCGGGCTTCTCTACCGCAAGCGAGCGGGTTGATCTCGCTGACGTCGCAAGGCGCGCGACGGGAATACTTGGGGTCAGAGCCCGTGATCGCAAGATCGATTTCGCGATCGAATGCGGTGATGAGCCTGTGATTGCGATGGGCGAATTTCGCCGCGTCCTCCAAATCTTCATCAACCTGATCGGAAACGCGATTGCTTATTCGCCCGAGGGCAGCACCGTGACCGTGACGGCAGACAAAGCAGGTGAGGGATTGGTCAGCGCAAGTGTGCGCGATGAAGGGCCGGGCGTGGATGCCGAGCAGGCTCAGAAGATCTTCGACAAATTTGAGCGCCTTGGCCGCGACAGTGACGGCGGCAACGATACAGGCTCGGGTCTCGGCCTCTACATCTCGCGCAAGCTGGCACTGGCGATGGGAGGCGATCTCGAAGTCGTTCAACCGAGCCAGGACGAAGAGAGCGCTGGGGCGCAGTTCAAGCTTACGCTCGCTGCAGCCGATACCTCCAAGTCCTAGCAAAAAGGCCCGCCCGGTGAGGGGCAGGCCTTTCTTCAAATGCGTTGCTCTTTAGGGCGAGCCTCAGCGTTCGCTCAGCGGCACGTAGTCGCGCTCAACCGGACCGGTGTAAAGCTGGCGAGGACGTCCGATGACCTGTGCTGGATCGGAGATCATTTCATTCCACTGCGCGACCCAGCCAACGGTGCGTGCAAGGGCAAACAGAGCGGTGAACATCGTGGTCGGGAAACCGATCGCCGAAAGAATGATACCCGAATAGAAGTCGACGTTCGGGAACAGCTTCTTTTCCTTGAAATACGGATCGTTGAGAGCGATTTCTTCGAGCTGAAGGGCGGTTTCGAACACCGGATCCTTGACGTTCAGTGCATCGAAAACTTCGCGCACGGTCGACTGCATCACAGTCGCGCGCGGATCGTAGTTCTTGTAGACGCGGTGACCAAAGCCCATCAGGCGGAACGGATCGTTCTTGTCTTTGGCGCGCTCGATATAGTGCGGGATGCGGTCAGGCGTGCCAATCTCGCGCAGCATGTTGAGGGCCGCTTCGTTTGCGCCGCCGTGAGCCGGACCCCACAGGCAGGCAATGCCAGCTGCGATACAGGCGAACGGGTTCGCGCCCGACGAGCCGGCGAGGCGAACGGTCGAGGTCGATGCGTTCTGTTCGTGGTCAGCGTGGAGTATGAAGATCCGGTCCATTGCCTTTTCGACCGCGGGAATGACCTCATACTCTTCAGCAGGCACGCCGAAGGTCATACGCAGAAAGTTGCCCGTGTAGCTCAGGTCGTTTTTAGGCTGCATGAAGGGCTGCCCGACCGAATATTTATAAGCCATCGCTGCGATGGTCGGCATCTTCGCGATCAATCGGTGCGAACTGATCTTGCGGTGCTCGGGGTCCGAGATATCGGTGCTGTCGTGATAGAAGGCCGACAGAGCACCAACAACGCCGCACATGATTGCCATCGGGTGCGCGTCACGGCGGAAGCCCTGGTAGAACGTGTTCAGCTGATCGTGCAGCATGGTGTGCCGCGTGATCGTGTAATTGAAGTCCTCGTACTCCTGCTGGCTCGGCAGTTCGCCATTAAGAAGCAGATAGGCGGTTTCCATGAAACTCGAATGCTCGGCCAGTTGGCCGATCGGATAGCCGCGGTGAAGAAGGACACCTTCCTGGCCGTCGATATATGTCAGCGCGCTTTCGCAGCTTGCAGTCGACTTGTAGCCGGGGTCAAAGGTGAAGGCGCCGGTTGAACCATACAGCTTCCGAATATCGACCACATCAGGGCCGGTGCTGCCTTCGAGCACGGGAAACTCGTAAGTTTGCCCGCCTAGTTCGAGTTTCGCCTGCTTGTCTGCCAAGTTAAGTCTCCTGCCGTATTTCTATTCAGCGTGATCACCCAGACTTCAAGAAGCCTGCGCGTCGATCCGTGCCAGGGATTCTTCCCGTCCCAACAGGACCAGAACATCGAAAATACCGGGCGATGTGGTCGTCCCGGTCAGTGCGGCGCGCATTGGCTGCGCCAGCTTGCCAAGCCCCAATCCCTGTTGCTCCGCAAGCGATTTGGTAGTGGCTTCGAGTGCCTCGATTGTCCAGCTATTTTCCTTTGCAAGAGCCGTTGAAACCAGTGCAAGTCGAGCGCGGCCATCATCGTCGAGCAGCTTGGCGGCTTTTTCCGTCATTTCCAAGGGTCGCTTTGCGAACAAAAATCCAGCGCCTTCAGCGAGTTCGTCGACATTCTTCGCGCGCGTTTTCAGTACAGGCATGGCTTCGGTGAGAATCGCCGCATCCGCTCCTTCGCCGATCTTGGCTGCGACCAACTCAGCGAGACGCGCGTTCTCAGCCTCGCGGATGTAATGTCCATTCAGGTTTTCAAGCTTCTTCATGTCGAAGCGCGACGGACTTTTACCGACGCCAGACAAGTCGAACAGCTCGATCGCCTCTTCGCGGGTGATCTCCTCACGGTCACCGTGACCCCAGCCAAGACGCAGCAAGTAGTTGAACAGCGCTTCGGGCAGAATGCCGAATTCGTCGCGATAGGTCTCTGCCCCCAGAGCGCCGTGACGCTTCGAAAGCTTCGCCCCGTCGGACCCGTGGATCAAAGGGACATGCGCGTAGATCGGATCGGGCCAACCCCCTTCGATTGCATCCATTGCGCGATAGATCGGCAACTGGCGAAAGGCGTTGTTGAGGTGATCGTCGCCCCGAATTACATGAGTGACGCCCATGTCATGATCGTCCACCACTACGGCGAGCATGTAGGTCGGGGTCCCGTCGGCGCGAAGGATGATGTAGTCATCAAGCTCTTCATTTCGCACCGAGACTTTGCCCTGGACCTGGTCTTCAATGGTGGCTTCGCCCTCGAGAGGGGTCTTGAGGCGGACCGCGTAAGGTGCGCCTTCGGAAGCCTCCGAAGGATCCCGGTCGCGCCAGCGTCCGTCATACCGCATCGGTTGTTTGTTGGCGCGCTGCTCTGCGCGCATGGCTTCAAGTTCTTCAGGCGTCGCAAAGCACTTGTAGGCATGGCCTGCCTCCAGCAACTTGTGAGCAACCTCGGCGTGGCGTTCTGCGCGCTGTGACTGGAACGTGGGCTCCTCGTCGTAATCAAGTCCAAGCCAATCCAGTCCGTCCAGGATTGCGTCGATCGCTTCCTGTGTGGAACGCTTCTTGTCTGTGTCCTCAATCCGCAAAAGCGCCTTGCCGCCGTGATGGCGGGCATAAAGCCAGTTGAAGAGCGCCGTGCGAGCTCCACCGATGTGGAGGAAGCCGGTCGGCGAAGGTGCAAAGCGGGTGACAACTGGACTTGCCATGGGCTTGATATTCCTATTCATTCAGGCGCATTGAGTATGGCCGAACCCGAGGGGGGAAATGGGCCCTTGGCCAATACGCCGATCATTCCGATTGCGGGCGAGCCCGACAGCAGCGTCGAAGCGGCGCGAACCGGTCCGTCCACGCCTCGAAAGGCCGCTGCGCGCCTGTGGCAAAGGGGCGGCGGATTGTCCAGCGCTGCGAGCGCGGTTGCGACCAAGGTCGAAGCCTTTTTGGCCGGCGCTGGCTTTGACCGCGCGCCATGGCTGGCGGTTGTATTCGTATCAGGGATCCTGAGTTGGTTCGCCTTGCGGAACGAGTGGCAATGGATTGGCGCCATCGCGCTCTCCCTGTTTCTGGTTCTGTTCGCTGTCGCTGCATGGAGAGACCGGCCTGAGCGCGATCATGTTCGAACCGCAGTAATAGCTTGCGGATTGGTGTTTGCCGCCGGGGTCAGCGTCATCTGGCTGCGCTCCGAAATGGTCGGAGCCCAGCCAATCGAACGCCCTATGATTGAGCGGGTGCAGGGATATGTCCTCGAACGGGACGACCAACCCTCTCAAGACCGCATTCGCCTGACATTGGCTGTTCGTGACGCGGCCAGTGGTCAGGGCCGCAAGATAAGGGTCAATGTACCGCTCGACGTGGCGGCACGTGCAAGCGACGGTCAGGCTGCGGGAGCGCTGTCCGAAGGCGCGGTTGTTCGCATGCGCGTGCGTCTCATGCCTCCGGCAAGCCCCATGCTGCCCGGCGCATACGACTTTGCGCGCGCCGCATGGTTTAAGGGGTTGAGCGGTACTGGCAGCGTGTTGGGCGATATCGAGATTGTTGAGCCCGCGCCGCAGACAAGCGGCATCGCCGCGATGCAACGTGCCTTGTCGGCGCACGTTCGCGACCGGGTTGACGGGTCGGCCGGCACCATCGCGGCGGCGTTCGCGAGCGGCGACCGTGGTGCAATCGCCGAGACGGACGAAGACGCGATGCGCGATGCAGGGCTCACGCACTTGCTCGCGATCAGCGGCCTGCACGTGAGCGCAGTGATTGCCGCTGCTTATTTCATTGCACTGAAGCTCTTGGCATTGTTTCCGGCGATTGCGCTTAGAGTGAGGCTTCCGGTTGCAGCTGCCGCGATCGGAGCGCTTGCGGGCATCGCATACACCTTGCTGACAGGCGCGCAGGTTCCGACCGTTCGAAGCTGCGCAGCGGCGATGCTAGTGCTGATTGCCCTTGCTCTGGGGCGCGAGGCTCTCTCGCTTAGGATGGTCGCAGCTGCTGCTGTGTTTGTATTGCTGCTTTGGCCAGAGAGCGTCATCGGGCCGAGTTTTCAGATGAGCTTTGCGGCGGTGCTCGCCATTGTCGCGTTGCATTCGTCAGTTCCGGTGAAAGCATTTCTAGCGCCGCGTGAAGAGAGCTGGACGAGCCGTGCGGGAAGGCGAGTCTTCATGTTGTTCTTCACGGGTCTCGTCATCGAGATAGCGCTGATGCCTATCGTGCTGTTCCACTTCCACCGTGCTGGTGTCTACGGCGCGTTTGCCAACGTGCTGGCCATTCCCCTGGTCACGTTCATTTCGATGCCGCTGATTGCGTTTGCGTTGGCATTCGATCTGGTAGGGCTGGGCGCACCGTTCTGGTGGCTCGTCGAGCGCTCTCTCAACCTGCTCCTTTCGATAGCTCACTTCACCGCATCGCAGCCCGGAGCGGTGAAGCTGATGCCTCAGATGAGCGGTGCGACCATTGCTCTTTTCGTAGGAGGAGGCCTTTGGCTCGCTCTGTGGAGCGGTAAGGCAAGGTTGCTCGGGTTTGTGCCTGCGGCGCTTGCTACGATCCTGCTCATGACAACCCCGATACCTGACGTTCTCATCGGCCGGGAAGGAAGGCACGTTGGTATCACGATCAAGGGCGAAGATGGGAGCCGAAGTCTGCTCTCGCTCAGGGACAGCCGCTCGTCCTACTCGCGTGACAACTTGCTGGAATTGGCAAGCGTTCAGAGCGAACCCATCCCATTGGCCGAGTGGGAAGGCGCTCGCTGTTCGACCGAGTTCTGCACGATCAACCTCGAGCGTGGGGATCGCGAATGGTCGCTCCTGCTTGCGCGCAACCGTGATCTGATCGAGGAACGCGCTCTAGCCGCTGCCTGTGAGCGAGCCGATATTGTAGTTGCCGACCGATTCCTGCCGAGGTCTTGCAAGCCGCGTTGGCTCAAAGCAGATCGCAGCCTGCTTCTGCAAAGCGGTGGATTGGCACTCAACCTCAAGGGCCAGCAAATCGTTAGCGTGGCTGAAAGCCAGGGCTCACATGGATGGTGGCAAGGGGAAGGCGATTAGGCATTCCCCCGCCGACCGATCAATCAGTGATAGCGACGAAGCAAGCCTGCAAGCTTGCCCTGTACTTCGACTTCATCAGGGCCGTAGACCTGCGCGTCATAGGTCGCATTGGCCGGGTCGAGCCGGACCATTGCGCCTTCCTTGTGCAGATACTTCAGCGTTGCTTCCTCTCCGCGGACAAGCGCCACGACGATTTCGCCATCGCGCGCGGTGTTTGTCCGGCGGACGAGTGCGAAGTCCCCGTCAAAGATACCGGCTTCGATCATCGAATCTCCCGATACCTCGAGAGCATAATGCTCGCCCGGGCCAAGCAGCGCAGCGGGAACAGGCAGGGAATTCTGGCCTTCAAGCGCCTCAATCGGGGCACCGGCCGCAATTCGGCCGTGTAGCGGGATTTCGATGACGTCATTGGCTGGCTCTGGCGCCCTTGCCATAACGCTGGAGGCTGAGGCCACCGCGTCATTGGCTGCCAGTGCCGCAGGAGCAGCCTGCGAACGCGGAGAGGTGACCGCGTCTTCGGGAACTTTGATGACCTCAAGCGCGCGCGCCCTGTTGGGCAGGCGGCGGATGAAGCCGCGTTCTTCAAGAGCCGAAATCAGGCGGTGGACGCCTGACTTGCTCTTCAAGTCGAGCGCCTCTTTCATTTCCTCAAAGCTGGGCGAAATACCGGTTTCTTCGAGCCGCTGCTGGATAAAGCGGATCAGTTCATGCTGTTTTGCCGTCAACATTGGCAAGCTCCGTAAAAGCCGCATTATGAGCGCCCGGACCAGGACCGGTCCAAACGCAATGCCAAACTCGCGCACTCTCAGAGGCACCGCCCGCTAAAACGGAACAGGTGCGATACAGAGCACTAACCGCGCACCAATATGGTGAACGAATGTGGAACAAGTAGGCAACTTCGGATTTCAAGTCAAGCGGGCTAAATCCACAAAGCCAAGCATTTCAGCCATTTTCGAGGTTGTAGATGCGAAGCATCTCGCCCGGTGCGACTTCACCCGATCCGGCAGGGCGTTCGATCAGGCAATTGGCTGCGGCGAGTGAGCGGATGGCGCTGGAATCTTGCGAGGCTGCACGGCGCACGCGCTGGCCATCGAAGACACCTCGCACGAATTCGCGGCGTCCGCCGGTTGCGGGCATTGCCTCGACTGCCATCACTGTCTGCGAGGCCGGAATAGGTGCGCGCATCCCCATCGCAGCGCGTATCAAGGGCAGGGCGAAGAGGAACGCGGTCACAAAGCTCGAGACAGGATTTCCCGGCAAACCGAGAACCACTTGCGCGCCGCGCTTTGCGACCATGAGCGGCTTTCCTGGGCGAATTGCGACTTTCCAAAAGGCGATTTCCGCGCCCCATTCGCGCAGCGCGGCTTGCACAAGATCATGATCGCCGACCGAGGCCCCACCGGATGTGATCAGGATATCGCAGTCCTCAGCCTGGGCGAGGGCAGCCGCAAGCGCATCCATGTCATCGCCCACCGGGCCAATAGGTTCGCAGCGACCAACGAGCGGTTGCAGCATGGCAGCGATCATCGCTCCATTCGATGCAGGGATCTGGTTCGGGCCGCAGTTTTCGGGGTCTAAGCTCAGTTCATCGCCGCTATCCAGCACGGCCACTCTTGGCCGGTTGCGGACAGTGAGTTTCGCATGTCCCGCCGCGATGGCGAGTGCAAGCTGTGCAGGTCCTAGCCGGGTTCCGCCTTCAAGCACGATATCGCCCGAGGAGAAGTCGAAACCGCGTTTGCGCACATGCTTGCCCGCGGTCGGGCGCTGATCAGCGCTGATCGTTGCGTCAGATACGCTCGCATTCTCCTGAATGAGCACGCTCTCCGCGCCATCCGGCATGTGCGCGCCGGTCGAGATGCGCACGGCTTCGCTTGGCGCAAGCTTGCCTTCGAATGGTGCACCGGCGCGGCTTTCTCCCACAAGTGTCCAAGGACCAGCGCCGGACACCGCATAGCCGTCCATTGCCGACAGGTCCGCAGGGGGCTGGGTTCGGTTTGCTTTCAGGTCATGTGCGAGGACCCGCCCAAGTGCCTCCTCGATCGCGACAGTTTCCTCGCCCAACTGCGGCGCGAGCGCGAGTAGCCGTTCTTGCGCATCGGAAAGGTCGAGCAATCCGCTCACGCAGCAGGCGCTTTCCAGTCGCCTGACTTGCCGCCGCGTTTTTCGGTAAGGCGCACCTCGCCGATCACCATCCCCTTATCGATGGCCTTCGCCATGTCGTAGATGGTGAGAAGCGCGGTAGAGACAGCGACCATCGCTTCCATCTCGACCCCGGTCTTGCCCGTAAGCGATGCGGTAGCGGTGGCGAGGATAGAGTTGTCTTCGAGTGCGAAGTCGACATTCACCGCTTCAAGTCCGAGCGGATGACACAGCGGGATCAACTCGTCAGTGCGTTTCGCCGCCATGATCGCTGCGATGCGGGCCGTGCCGAGGACGTCGCCTTTGGGGGCATCGCCCAGGCGTATCGCTTCCAGCGCCTCGGACGACATCGTGATCCGTCCCGAGGCGACTGCGACACGCTGCGTTTCGGGCTTTCCACCCACATCCACCATGTGCGCGGAGCCTTGCGA
Organism: Erythrobacter sp. S158; assembly: GCF_057364915.1. Classification (NCBI taxonomy): domain Bacteria; kingdom Pseudomonadati; phylum Pseudomonadota; class Alphaproteobacteria; order Sphingomonadales; family Erythrobacteraceae; genus Erythrobacter; species Erythrobacter sp. S158. The sequence continues at coordinate 1,203,734 of NZ_CP200279.1, forward strand.
ATCGAGATGCGTCAAACCGTTCATGTTCAGTGCCTTAGCTGAGAAGTGGACCGCATGTTACACGGTCCAGAGGCAAATAGTGGACCGATCACGAAAGCGCCTTTTGATCGCCAGTCTCGATCACTAAGGATACGTGCTGCGCTGCTCATGCCCACCTGATGCCACGACGGCGGCATGTAGGACAGAGCGCGCTCAGCCTTCGAGGAGCGACCGCGTCGCGGCGGCAACGTCGTCAGCCCGCATCAGGCTTTCGCCGACGAGGAACGTGCGGACGCCGCTTTCTGCCAAGCGTTCGAGATCGGCATGGCTGTTGATCCCGCTTTCACCGACCAGCAGCGACCCCTTCGGGGCCAGCGGTGCAAGGCGTTCTGTCACTTCGAGCGAGGTCGTGAAGGTCTTCAGATCGCGGTTGTTTACTCCGAGCAATCGGCTTTCGAGAGTTGTTGCTGCTCGCTCAAGCTCCTCCTCGTCGTGAACCTCAATAAGCACATCCATCTTGTGCTCGGACGCTGCCGCCTCGATCTCAGCCATCTGTGCATTGTCTAGCGCCGCGACGATGATGAGGATTGCATCGGCTCCGATCGCGCGCGCTTCGAGGCATTGCCACGGATCGACCATGAAGTCCTTGCGCAGAACCGGCAGCTTGCATGCCGCGCGGGCAGCAATGAGGTAGTCCTCATGTCCCTGGAAGTATGGCGCATCGGTCAGGACCGAGAGGCATGCCGCGCCGCCTGCTTCATAGTCGGCAGCGTGAAGTGCGGGCTGAAAATCCTCGCGGATCAGTCCTTTGGAGGGGCTGGCTTTCTTGATCTCGGCGATCAGCGCAAAGCCGGTTTTGGCCCGGGTGCGCAAGGCCGCCTCAAACCCGCGCGGCGCAGTCTGGATTGCGGCGGCCTGTTCGAGCTGGCTCAGCGGCACCGCGCTTTTGCGGGCGGCGACGACTTCGCGCTTGGCGGCGCAGATTTCTTCGAGCTTGTTCATGCGCGTCAGGCCGCCATCTCGATCCAGTCGGCAAGCAGCTTCGCCGCTGCACCTTTATCGAGCGCCTCAGCTGCCATTGCGGCACCATCGGCCCATTCATCGACCTTGCCAGAGACTACCAACGTCGCCGCAGCGTTCAGCACAACCGCGTCGCGATAGGGGCCTGGCGTGCCTTCAAGCAGCGCCTTGAGCGCCTTCGCATTGTGCTGTGCATCGCCGCCGCGAATGGCTTCGACCGGAGCGTGCGAGAGGTTCACGGTCGAGGCATCGACACGGCGCATCTCGAAATCGTTTCCGGTGACATCGGCAAGCTCGTTTCCGCCCGCAAGGCTAAGCTCGTCGAGCCCTTCGTCGCCTGAGACGATGAAGGTGCGCTTCGTGCCAAGCTTGGCCTTTGCCTCGGCGTAGATCGGCACATAGCCGGGGCGCGCGATGCCGATCAGCTGGCGCGTCACGCCTGCCGGGTTCGAAAGCGGGCCCATCAGATTGAAGATCGTGCGCTTGCCGATTTGGAGGCGAATTGGCTGGATCCTGCCCATCGCCGGGTGGTGGTTCTTGGCGAAGAGGAAGCAGATGCCGAGCTCAGCGAGCGTCTTTTCCGCCGTGCGCCCAGCAGCATCCATGTCCAGCCCCAGCGCTTCGAGCGTATCCGCCGCGCCCGATTTGGACGAGGCCGCGCGATTGCCGTGCTTGGCAACGGGCACGCCGCATGCTGCGACCACGAGGCTCACGGCAGTTGAGACATTCAGCGTGTGGTGTCCATCGCCGCCCGTGCCGCAGCAATCGACTGCATCTTCGGGCGCGTCGATCGGGATTAGGCGAGCGCGAAGGGCACGCGCGGCCCCTGCGATTTCGTCCGCCGTTTCGCTGCGCTCGGTCATGGCGAGCAGGAACCGGGCAATTTCCTCGTCGGTCGCTTCACCATCGAGGATCCAGCCGAACACCTCCTCGGCCTCGGTTTCGCTCATGTGAGGGACGGCGAGGGGGAGCGTCTTCATGCGGGCATGTCCTCGTTCTTTGGCGTCTCTATCCCGCACAGGCGCAGGAAGTTTGCGAGCAGGTCGTGACCGTGCTCGGTGGCGATGCTTTCGGGGTGGAACTGCACGCCGTGGATCGGCAAGTCCTTGTGGCGGAAGCCCTGGACATATCCATCATCGGAGTTCGCGTTGACCTCGAGCGCATCGGGAAGGTTCTCGACGATGAGCGAGTGATAGCGCGTCGCGGTGAAGGGCGAGGGCAGGCCTTCGAAAACGCCCGTTCCGTCATGTGTCACCGGCGAGGTTTTGCCATGCATCAAACCGCCGCGCGTGACTGTACCGCCGAAATGCTGCCCGATAGCCTGATGGCCAAGACAAACGCCGAGCAGCGGCTTTTCGGCATCTGCGCAGGCCGCGACAAGGTCGAGACTGATCCCGGCCTCGTTGGGAGTGCATGGGCCGGGCGAGATCAGGAAACCGTTCGCATTGGTTGCCAAAGCCTCGCTCGCGCTGATCGCGTCATTACGCTCCACTTGCACATCCGCGCCCAGTTCCATCAGGTAATGGACAAGGTTGAAGGTGAAGCTGTCGTAATTGTCGATGACGAGTATCTGACTCATGACGTTTTGCCCGCCAGCTTGTCGGTTGCGCGGACCAGTCCGTCGATGATGCCCGGCTCACCGGCAGAGTGGCCAGCGTCATGAACCATCCAGAGCTCGGCCTCGGGCATCGCCTTTTTCAGCTCCCATGCGCTTGTGGGGGGGGTGCATATGTCGTGGCGGCCCTGCACGATGATCGTGGGGATATCGCGGATTTTGTCGACGTCGCGCAGCAGCTGGGCTTCCTCGAGGTAGAAATCGTTGAGGAAGAAGCGCGCGCAGATGCGGGCGAAGGGGACGGCCCTTGCGGGGTCCTCGAAATCGGCGAGCAATTCGTCATTGGGCAAAAGCGTTGCGACCGTGCCTTCCCACAGCGACCATTCCTTGGCGGCGGCGAGGCGCGTGGCCTCGTCATCGCTGGTCAGGCGGTCGTGATAGGCTTTTACGAGGTTGCCACGCTCATCTTCGGGAATGAGACCGGTGAACTGGTCCCACTGCTCGGACATGATTTCGCTCGCTCCGTACTCATAGAGCCACGCCTTTTCCTTCTGGCGGGCGAGAAATACGCCGCGCAGGACGATCTCGGAGGTGCGCTCAGGATGTTTCTGCGCATAGGCCAGCGCGAGAGTAGCGCCCCAGCTGCCGCCAAAGACTTGCCATTTCTCATGCCCGCACATCTCGCGCAGACGATCAACGTCCGCGACGATGCGCCAGGTGTCATTGTTCTCTATTTCCGCGAAGGGCAGCGATTTGCCGCAGCCGCGCTGGTCGAACAGCAGCACGTCGTAAGCTTGCGGGTCCCATTGACGTCGATGCGACGGTGCCATCCCGCCGCCAGGGCCGCCATGCAAGAACACCGCAGGCTTCGCGCCCGGAGTGCCAACTCGCTCGTAATAGAGCTGGTGGCCTTCGCCCACGTCAAGCATCCCGGTCTCATACGGCTCGATCTCGGGATAAAGCGTGCGGGTGTAGTCGAGCATGTTCGAGTTACTCATCAATTTTCTCCACCACCAAAAGTGGGCCTACTCGGCGCTCGTCCATACGCCCGGATGCCGGGTTCCAGAGCGAGGAAATGTTGCCGTCGAGGAACAGCGCGTTGGGGGTCTGCAATTCGTCGCGGAAGAAACGGGCGAAGCGTCCGAAGCTGATCGCTTCGTTCGAAATCACGAAATGCGCGCGACCATCCTCGTCGATGCCCACGCCATTGCGGATGGCGCGCGAGGGACCGTTTTCCTGGAAGTCCGGGTGCAACTCGCCATTCACGACCAGCATCGGGCCTGATTGGGTGCCGAATGCGGGGCGTGTTCCGATGGTGCGCAGGAAGACGCCTGTTTCGATGATATTCCAGTTGCCGCCCGTGCCAAAAAACACGCCGTTGGGCTTCATGTAGAAGTTACCGCTGCCATCTCCACGGTCGAGCTCGGCAAGGCGCTCGCCGTCCTCGACGAAGTAGCCGAGCGGGCGCAGGTCGTCGCCGTACATCCCGGCATTCATTACGAAGGCAATACCGCTTTCGTTGCGGCCAGCGGCCCAGGCGCGGATCGTGCCGAAGTCATCGCCGCTCGATGGGGCGAGGCTCGTGCGGATGCGGTGGGTCGCCGGATCGGCGATGCAGTGGGTGAGGGAAGTCTCCTCAAACGTCACCGGCACACAAGCAGAGTTCGCATCGGGAACCCCGCCTGCATCGGGCACGATTTCCTCAAGCGCGGCGAGTTCTTCGCCCGCGACCGCTTCGCTCAACTCCGCTCGCACGACCGGCTCGCCAGCGGGTTGCTGTTCGCATGCCGAGAGGGCGATGGCGGCGATGATGATTGCTGCGCGCTTCATTGTCCGAACCCCGGCTCGCTGGCGACGCGCACGGCCTCTTTTGCCGCCGCTATTAGCGCGCCCGCCTTGGCGCGGCATTCTGCCAGTTCGTAATCGGGATCGCTGTCTGCGACGATGCCAGCGCCTGCTTGCACATGCAGGGTTCCGTCTTTCACGACAGCGGTGCGCAGGACGATGCACGAATTCACTGACCCGTCCGGCGCGAAATAGCCGACCCCGCCCGCATAGGCCCCGCGCGTTTCGGGCTCGAGTTCAGCAATGATCTCGCAGGCGCGCACCTTCGGTGCTCCCGAGACTGTGCCTGCTGGGAAGCCTGCGAAAAGTGCGTCGAGCGCGTCCTTGTCGCTTGCGAGGCGGCCTACGACGTTGCTGACGATGTGCATGACATGGCTGTAGCGTTCGATGGTGAAGCTGTCTGTGACTTCGACAGTCCCGCGCGCTGCCACCCGGCCAACGTCGTTCCGTCCAAGGTCGAGCAGCATGAGATGCTCCGCGCGTTCCTTCGGATCGGCAAGCAGGCTTGCTTCGTTTTCGCGGTCCAGAGAAGGAGTTTCGCCGCGAGGGCGTGTCCCGGCGATGGGTCGGATCGTGACCTCTCCGTTTCGGACGCGGACGAGTATCTCAGGGCTCGAACCGACGATGGCGAAACCGGGCAGGTCGAGGAAATAGAGGAAGGGCGACGGGTTCACCCGGCGCAGACTGCGGTAGAGTTCCAGCGGCGGCAATTCGAAGGGACAGGTGAAGCGCTGGGCCAGCACGACCTGGAAGATGTCGCCGGCAAGGATGTACTCTTTCGCGCGCAGGGCGAGCGCCTTGTAGTCCTCCCCGTCCATCACAGGCGTGAGTTCAGGCTCGAGCGTGTCAGCGGCCGCACGTGGCGCTTCGGGACGAGGCTGGACGAGGGCACGCAGGGTTTCGTCGATCCGCTCGCCTGCCGCTTCGATAGCGGCGCGGGCATTGTCGGCTTCCCAGATGGGGGCCACGCAAAACAGCGCATCGCTCAATCCGTCGAACACGAGGATGACAGTCGGGCGAACGAACAGCATGTCTGGCAGCGCCAACTCGCTCTGCGGCGCGCGCGGAAGCGTTTCGACAAGCCCGATCGTCTCGTACCCGAAATAGCCAACAAGGCAGGCAAGGGCAGGGGGCAATGGGTTCTCGGCGCCCTCGGGCAAATCGACGCGGCACGCGTCGGCGAGCGCGCGCAGTTCGCTCAGGGCGTCGCCCGAACAAGGCTCAAACGCCTCACGGTCGGATTTCCAGGCACGGTTGATCGCCGCCTCGCTAGCGCTAGCGCGGAAAACGAGGTCGGGATCGAGGCCGAGGAGTGAATAGCGCCCGCGAACCTCACCACCTTCGACCGATTCCAGCAGGAAGTCGCCGCGACCAGGCACGATAAGTCGCCGCGCTGCTCCAACCGGTGTGTCGCTGTCGGCAACGACCTTGCGCCACACGAGCGCAGGCGCGCCGCTTTCGAGAGCCTTGGCGGCTCCGGCAGCGTTTTCGAGCCCGATCGGAAAGGATGCGGGGGATGCGTTCACGGTGGTTTCGCGTGTGTCCCTGCTCAGATTTCGCCAGCAAGCTGACGACGCAGCGCTTCGACCGCTTCTTCATTGCGTTCCACGCCCACTTCCTCGCGCACTGCGGCAGCGAACTGCGCGTTGTATTCGCCAGCCAGAGCCTGCGCGAGCGAGTTCTGTGTCTGATCGAGGATCGGATTGTCGTTAGCGACTTCGGGAACAACGATCTCGTCAAGGTCAACAAGGAACCAGCCAAGGTCATTTTCTTCTTCAAGAATCTTGGTCGATCCTTGCGCCATCGAGAACATGAGGATCAGTGCAGTGGGCACGCGCTGGTTTGGATTTGCCAGCAGCTCGCGGCGTTCAAGGTCGATCCGTTCGACCTGGGTCAGAGACGGGTTTTCCGCACGCATCGCCTCTGCCAGCGGAGTTCCGCTACGCACGGCTTCAAGAATGCGGTTGGCTGCCTGTTGCGCAATGCGGTTGCCCTCGCTGCGGCGCCACGCGGCAGTCACTTCTTCGCGCACTTCCGCGATCGGAGGCGCGGCGCTTTCGGTGATGTCCGAGACGTCGAAGATTAGGAATTGCTCGCCAGCCACGAGTTCTGCAAGTTGCGGCTCGCCTTCGTCCATCTGGAAAGCAGTCTCGAGTACCGGACGGACCGCTTGATTGAGGGTCTGCCCAGGCGTTCCAAAGATGCGCCCGTCAGCCAAAACACCCGGAACGGCAGTGACTTCAAGACCGAACTGGGTCGCAGCATCCATCAGCGAAGTGCCGGTGTCGACCAGTTCTTCGATCTGTGAGCTGAGGTCAATCAGCTGCGCTGCGACCGCTTCTCTGCGGATTTGCGCAGCGATCTCGCCGCGAACATCTGCAAGCGAGCGAGCCGGCGTGTTTTCCACATCGTCTACCCGCGCTACGTACCAGCCCAGCTGAGACCGCTGAGGGGTGATGACATCGCCTTCGCCGGCGGCAAAGACTGCCTCTGCAAGCGCAAAACTGGTTGAGGATGACATGCTTTCGCGGTCGAGGAGCTCGCCTGACGAAACGTTGAACCCTGCCTGCTGCGCCGCAGCTTCAAGGCTGAGACCGGCACGAATGCGCTCTACTAGGGCTTGTGCTGCCGCTTCGGTTGGCACGACGAAAGTGCTGATCGCGCGGCGTTCCTGCGCTGCGTACTGTGCAGCGTCTGCCTCGTAACGGGCCGCGATCTGGGCATCGGTCGGCTCTGCTACGGTTTGAACGCTGTCAGCCCCGAACCGTGCGAAACGGATCGTGCGGCGCTCAGGCAGAATGAAGTTTGCGCGGTTTTCGCTGTAGAATGTGTTGAGTTGCTCATCCGTGGGATCGCCATCGGGTGCATATTCACTGCTCGGAACCAAGCCGATGCGCCCCTGACGTCGCTCAAGCACCAATGCGGCATACTGACGAGCGGCTGCGCGCGGCAGTTGCGGCGCGGCAAAGGCCGGGCGCAGGAGCTGCTGGGCGAGGAGGCCGTCCGCGATGTCTTTGCGCAGGATCGCATCGGTAATCCCCTGACGGCGAAGCGCCGCCTGATATGTGGCCTGATCAAACTCACCGGTGACATTGCGGAATGCACCAATCTGGAGGATCTCGCTGTTCACGAGATTTTCGCCAGCGCGAAGGCCGTATTCTTGTGCAAACTGTCCAATTGCAAAGCGGTCGATAAGCAGTTCAAGTTCGCGATTAAGGCCATCATTTGCGACCAATTGCGGCATCGTAATGGTCGGGTTTTGATCGCGAGCACGGTCAAGCGCGTTGTTCATTGCGCCGCTCATCTCGTTGCTGGTGATCGGTTCGCCGCCCACAACTGCGACCTTGTCGTCGCCGGTCAGACCACCAAAAGTCGCTGATCCCGAGATGTCCGACGCCGCGAAGGCGAGGGCAACCAGAACGAGAAATCCAATGAAGATCGGCAGACCAATTTTCGACTGGAAGAAGTTGCGGAACAGCGAAATCATTTCTTGGTGGCTTCCGGTTTTCTATGATCGCGTTGGCAGAATTGCGCGCGATACTTGCCCTTCTGGCGGTGGATAAAGCAATTGTGTTTCGGTGCGGGGAGGGGGCTGGCGTGCGCTAACCCAAACCTCGACCGGGAAGTTCAGCGCTTTATCGGCCCTGCGACCTCCCGGCAACAGGTTGGCGGAGCTTTTGACTAAATCTTGCGCCTCCGCTAGCCGACCCAACCCCCTGACCCTAAATCGGGTCAACCAAGATTCGAATTCAAGCTTCACGATAGACAGGATTACTTGATGTCCCAGCGGCCATACATCGTTGGAAACTGGAAGATGCACGGCACCCGCGCCATGCTCTCCGAAGCGCGCGCGATCGACCGCGCGGCTCAGCGACATATGAAGGTCGAAGTGGCGCTTGCGCCGCCTTACACGCTGATCCACCCAATCCACCGGGAGGCGGAGCAGATCGCTGTGGGCGCACAGGATTGTCATCACGAAGAGGGCGGCGCGCATACCGGCGACATCTCAGCAGCGATGGTTGCCGATGCCGGCGCGAAGTTCGTGATCCTCGGCCACTCCGAGCGTCGCCAAAACCATGGCGAGAAAGACGCGGTCGTGCGGGCAAAGGCCGAATTGGCGCTTGCTGCCGGCCTTCGCATCATCTTGTGCTGCGGTGAGAGCGAAGAGACCCGCGATGCGGGCAAAGCGGTGGCCTTTGTGAGTAAGCAGCTAATAGCCTCGCTTCCCAAAACCATCGAAGACGTCGCCGAGAAGCTCACCGTCGCATATGAGCCGATCTGGGCGATCGGAACCGGCAAGACCGCAACGGTCGAAGATATCGCAGAGATGCACGCTGAAATCCGTGCCTTGCTGGTGAAGATGTACGGCGAAGAAGCGGGCGCGGAAGTCCGCATCTTGTACGGCGGCTCGGTGAAGCCTGAAAATGCTGGCGAAATTCTCTCCACTGCCGAAGTCGGCGGCGCATTGGTGGGCGGGGCAAGCCTTGCTGCCGACAGCTTCATGGGGATCGCTCTGGCTGCAGGCGAAGCCGACGAAGGGTAAGGCCGCGAAGGCGAGCATTCGCGCCGCACTTGCCGAGACGCGCGCGCATCCCTAGATGCGCGGTGGAAATGCATTCATCCGTTACGATTTCACATAGAAGAACACAGCCGGGATCATGTCGCTCTTTATCATCTTCACTGTCATTCAGGCCATCGTGGCTGCTGCGCTCGTGGGCGTTGTCCTTATGCAGCGTTCAGAAGGCGGCGGCTTGGGTATTGGCGGCAATCCTTCCGGTGCCCTCGGTGCGCGCGGTGCGGCTGACTTCCTGACCAAATCGACCCGCTGGCTGGCTATCGCTTTTGTCGCGCTTTCGATCTTCCTGGCTGCTCTGGCCGTGAGCGAATTGAGCATGGGCGACGTCAGTACGGATCTCGAGCGCGATGTGAACGCTCCGAGCGCTGCCGATCTGCTGGGCGAGGGCGCGCCCGCAGGCGTTTCGCCAGATGGCGCGGCGTCGGACCCGGCCGATCTTGAAGATTTGCTGGGCGAAAACCCGGCAAACACAGAGCCTGCAAACGACGATCCGCTCGCCGAATAAGCGCGCTCGTTTTCGAATTTTCCTCACAGCTTTGTGGATTGGACGGGCTTCACCCGATCAATTCGCTTGCCTCGAATCCCTCATCACGATTAAGGCCCAACTCCCATGGCGCGGTACATTTTTATCACCGGCGGCGTGGTCTCCTCGCTTGGCAAAGGTCTCATGGCAGCATCGCTTGCTGCCCTCCTCCAAGCGCGCGGCTACAAGGTCCGCATTCGTAAGTTCGACCCCTATCTCAACGTCGATCCGGGCACGATGAGCCCGTATCAGCACGGTGAGGTCTATGTCACTGACGACGGGGCGGAAACCGATCTCGACCTTGGTCACTATGAACGCTTTACCGGCGTGTCTGCGCGGCAGAGCGACAACATCACGAGCGGGCGTGTCTATCGCGACATCATCGCCAAGGAACGTCGCGGCGACTATCTCGGTGCGACCGTGCAGGTGATCCCGCACGTGACCGACGCGATCAAGGAGTTCGCGCTCGCTGATCAGGACGATCACGATTTTATCCTGTGCGAGATTGGCGGGACGGTCGGCGATATTGAATCGCTGCCATTCATGGAAGCGATCCGCCAGATCCGAAACGAGCTTGAGCCGTTCCAGACCTTGAGCGTCCACGTGACGCTCGTGCCGTATATCGCGGCGGCGGGCGAGCTGAAGACGAAGCCAACCCAGCACTCGGTGCGCGAACTGGCATCGCTTGGCATCAAGCCGGACGTACTGCTGTGCCGCGCAGAGCATCCGATCCCCGATGGCGAGCGTCAGAAGATCGCGAACTTCTGCAACGTGCGCAAGGAAGCCGTGATCCCCGCGCTCGATGCGCCTTCGATCTACTCGGTCCCGCTGCAATATCATGAGGAAGGGCTCGACGCAGAGGTTCTGCGCGGCTTCGGTATCACGGACGCGCCTGCGCCTGACCTTGCGCGCTGGAACGACGTGACCGACCGCTATTTCAATCCTGAAGGCGAAGTCACGATTGGCGTGGTTGGCAAATATGTCGGCCTCCCCGATGCTTATAAGAGCCTCAACGAAGCGCTCGTCCATGGTGGCCTGGCCAACCGCGTGAAGGTCAACATCAAGTGGATCGATGCTGAAATCTTCGAAGGCGAAGACGAGGCGGAGATCGTTTCCGCACTTGAGCCGATGCACGGCATCCTTGTGCCCGGCGGCTTTGGCGAGCGCGGCAGCGAGGGAAAAATCTCGAGCGTGAGGTTCGCGCGCCAGCGTAAGGTTCCGTTCTTCGGCATTTGTCTGGGGATGCAGATGGCCTGCATCGAGGGAGCGCGTGCCGCAGGCTTCGAGAATGCGTCATCGACCGAGTTTGGCGAAACGAAAGAACCCGTTGTCGGCATCATCAGCGAATGGATGAGCGAAGAAGGCCTCCAGCAGCGCGAAGAAGGCGGTGACCTTGGTGGTACGATGCGGCTTGGCGCTTACGAGGCCAAGCTTGCGGGCAACAGCCACACCTCGTCGATCTATGGCGGTGCCGAGGAAATTTCTGAACGGCATCGTCACCGCTACGAGGTCAACAGCGCGTACATCGAGCCGCTGGAAAAGCAGGGTCTGGTGTTTGCAGGGATGTCACCCGACGGGCTGCTCCCTGAAATCGTCGAGCGACCGGATCACCCCTGGTTTGTCGGAGTTCAGTTTCATCCTGAACTGAAATCAAAGCCGTTCGACCCCCATCCGCTCTTCGCAGGCTTCATTGCTGCAGCGCTCGAGCAATCGCGGTTGGTCTGACGTATCGAACCTTGAGGCATGTTATTCTGTCTCAGAATCCCGCCGGGTTCCAGAATTGTCCGACATTCGCCCGATGGCGGAAGTCTGCTGCTTTTTAAGGCGATTTTTGGGGTAATTGTCCCGAAATGACCATTAATGGGCCGGTATCTGTCGCGTTCGTACAAGCTGGGTAATTAATCCTTGCGTGCCTCCCATTTTGCGCACTACCACTGTGACCAGCCTACAGCTTTTCTGAAGGGGTAGGCTCCGGATCACGGCGGTGTTCATTGCCATGGTTCGGGTCTGGAGGGACTAGGAACAGTTAGAGCTTTGCCCCGTCCATCATGGAACGGAGGTTTGGCTACACCGAGCTCGTGTCGGGATTGATCATCTTCTGCGACCCGGATGATCATTGTCGTACGGGGCGACTTCAGTGTCGCGGGGGCGGACCTTTCAAGGCCGCCCCCACTTCTTTTCAATTGATCACGAAGCTTTTGAATTCAAGGCAATCTTTGACAGCCTTCAATCGCGGTAAGCTGATTTGAGCCTGTCCGATCAGGCTGCGTCAGCTGACTTGTCGTCTTCGTCCGCCGCATTGTCCGAAGGAACAGCTGTGAGCGTGGTAGCGCCATTAACGGCGATCTTCTTCGGCTTCATCGCGTCTGGCACTTCGCGCACCAGGTCGATTATGAGAAGGCCATCGGCAAGCTGCGCGTCATCGACGCGAACGTAGTCAGCCAGTTCGAATCGGCGCTCGAACCCGCGATTCGCAATACCGACGTGAAGAAGCTCGGAGCCATCGTCGGCATCTTCGCGCTTCTTCCCCTGAACAACCATCAGGTTCGCCTGAGCGGTGATGTCGATATCCTGCGGACGGAAACCGGCCACGGCGAGCGTGATGCGGTAGTTGTCTTCGCCGTTCTTCGCGATGTTAAAGGGGGGGTAGTTGTCGCCGGAGTTCAGCCGGGCCTGATTCTCGATCATGTCGAAAAGACGATCGAAGCCAACGGTCGAGCGGCGATAGGGGGTAAAATCAAGACGTGACATATTTCAAATCCTCTTGTTTTGAGCAATTTGGTTCTTGAAGCAGGCCTGCCTCGTGCAGCACCTGCCAATGTCACCCGCTGATGTTCCCCGAGACTGGCGGAACCGGGCGACACATCCTAGTTAAGTGAGGCGAAAACGCTTTCAAGGGCCTTCAGCCAGGCCCAATGGGATTGAATTATGAGCACACCGCAAATCGATATGTACACCAAGTTCGCATGCCCGTTCTGCGTGCGGGCAAAGCATCTGCTTCAGAAAAAGGGCGTAGAGTTTAACGAGTACGACATCACGATGGGCGGGCCCAAGCGTGAAGAGATGATGGAGCGTGCGCCGCTCGCGCGTACTGTACCGCAGATTTTCATCGGCGATGTCCATGTTGGCGGCTCTGATGACCTTGCCGCGCTTGAAGAGGCAGGCAAACTCGACGCGCTGCTGGCGGGCTGAATGGTCAAAATCGCTGTCCTGCAGATGACTTCGGGGATCGATCCGGAGGCCAATTGCGCAGCTGTCGAGCGCGCCGCGAAGGAGGCAAGCGAGGCCGGGGCGGCGATCCTGTTTACTCCTGAAATGTCGATCCTGCTCGACCGTGACCGCAAACGGGCTTCTCCGTGGATCGTGAGCAATGCGCCCATGAAGATCGTCGACAGGCTGGCGAGAGCGGCAGTTGACCGCGGCATCGACATCGCCGTGGGATCAATCCCTGTCGAGGCAGACAACAGCGCGAAGTTCGCCAATCGCTCGTTCTATTTCGCTGCAAATGGCGCGGCGCCCGTCACCTACGACAAGATTCATATGTTCGACGTGGAGCTATCGACCGGCGAAACTTGGCGTGAAAGCAATGCATACGAGGCAGGACGCGAAGTCGTGACTTTGGACGATACGCCTCTCGGCACGCTTGGGCTCTCAATCTGCTACGATATGCGCTTCCCCGCGCTGTTCGAGGCGCTTGGCAAGCGTCGATGCGACGCCATCGCTATCCCGGCTGCTTTCACCATTCCGACCGGCAAGGCGCACTGGCATACCCTTCTGCGCGCCCGTGCAATTGAAGCCTCCGCTTTCGTCATCGCCGCCGCACAGGTAGGCAAACACGAAGACGGACGCGAAACCTATGGTCACAGCCTCGTGGTCGATCCGTGGGGCGAGGTGCTGCTGGATATGGGCGGAGAGGCACCGGGTCTCGCTTTTTGCGAGATCGACCTTGCCCGGATCGAAGAAGTCCGCTCGCAGGTGCCGAGCCTTGCCAACCGGTGCGAAATTCCCAATTAGAAGAGTGTTATGATCGTTTTCGACCTCCACTGTGATGCTGGCCACCGGTTCGAGGGCTGGTTTGGCTCATCCTCCGACTATGAAGAGCAAAAGGCGAGCGGCCTTGTCAGTTGCCCGCATTGTGGCTCCGACGTCGTCGGCAAGGCGCCCATGGCTCCGGCAGTAGGCGCGAAGGGCAACACCGCGCCCGAAACGCGCATGCTGGTTCCTGCCACGGCGGCACACGAAGATGCGCAGCCTGTTTCCAACACGCCGATAACTCCCGAGGTCCAAAAGGCGCTGACAGCTCTCGCAAAGGCGCAGGAAAAGGCTCTCAAAAACAGCACCTGGGTCGGTAAGGATTTCGCTAGCCAGTCGCGCGAAATGCACTATGGCGAGCGCGACGAAGCGCCGATACACGGGCAGGCCAGCATCGAAGAGGCGAAGGCGCTCGTCGATGAAGGCGTACCAGTTGCCCCTCTGCCATTTCCTGTGGCCCCACCTGACGAACTCAATTGATTGGAAAGAGGCTCCTGCTATGGGAGGCCCTCTGCCGAGAGTCCCCGTAGCTCAGGTGGATAGAGCGTTGGATTCCTAATCCAAAGGCCACAGGTTCGAATCCTGTCGGGGACACCACATCAGCTTCTCAAGTCCAGATTGACCCCATGCCGCGTGACGTTATCACACGGAGGCAATCATTTCTGAGAGAGAGGTTCACGACAATGAAATCGACCTTTGCAGCGCTCGGCGCGTTTGCCCTGATCGCCGTTCCGCCAGCGGTTCTGAATGCGCAGACAAGCGAACCCTCATCAGAAATGTCTGTCACCGGCAAGGGATCGGAAAGGACCGGGCCCAACTCGCGTCTGACGGGCGAAGACCTGTTCACCATTGCATACGCATCTGACCCGCAGATCAGCCCTGACGGATCGACCATCATCTACACTCGCCGTCAGAGCGATATCATGACGGACCGGGTTGTCAGCAGTCTGTGGTCGATCGATGTCGCAAGCGGTGAGGAGCGCCCTTTCGCGGGCAATGACGGGGCTGCCTTCGGGGCCCGCTGGTCGCCAGACGGATCGCGTGTCGCTTACGTGTCTACCGAGAACGGCGGCGCACAATTGTGGGTCAAGTGGATGGATAGCGGCGAGGCGGTCAAGCTGACCGGTCTCCCGAATTCGCCGATGAGCATCACCTGGTCACCCGATGGCACGCAGATCGCTTACGTCATGATGGTCGACGACAACGCACCGTCACTTGGGTCTGCACCGTCGAACCGCCCAGAAGGCGCGACATGGGCCGATGCGTTGCAGATCACCGACCTTGTGAATTTCCGAGCAGATGGTGCTGGCGAGATTGCTCCGGGATTCGAGAAGATTTTCGTCATTTCAGCAACCGGCGGCGCGCCGCGTCAGCTGACTTTTGGGCCCAATCACGATGGAGGCGCGCTCAGCTGGTCGGCCGACGGGACCAAGGTGTTCTTCACGTCCAACCGCAACCCCGATTGGCAGACTGACCCGGTTGAAGCGGACATTTGGTCGGTCGACACGCGCACGCTTGCCCTTGCGCAGCTGACCATGCGTAACGGGCCGGACGGCGGACCGCTGGTTTCACCTGATGGATCAATGATCGCCTATGTCGGATTTGACGACGAGGGCCGAGCTTACGAGCAGACCGAAATCTATGTGATGGACGCCGATGGCAGCAATTCGCGGCTTCTGACCGGCGACTGGGACTTTAGCCCCGATGCGATGGAATGGGATGCGAATTCGCGCGCGCTCTACGTCCAATACGATAAGCGCGGTCAGACTTTCGTGGCGCGCATGTCGCTCGATGGCTCTGTTCGCGATGTCGTCGAAGGCGTTTCGGGCGGTGGGCTCGATCGACCCTACACCGGCGGCAGCTTCTCTGTGGCTGACAACGGGACGATCGCATTTACAGGCGGAACAGCGACTCGGCCGCCCGAAGTCAAAGTCGCGCAACGCGGCAATGCGCGCTATCTGACGCATCTCAATTCAAGCCTGCTCACGACCAAGCGCCTTGGCGAAGTGCGCGCGATCACAACCCCGTCGAGCCATGACGGAAAGGAAGTGCAGGGCTGGCTTACGCTTCCGCCTGATTACACCGAAGGTTCGTGGGTGCCGCTGATCCTGGAGATCCACGGGGGACCATTCGCGGCTTACGGTCCGCATTTCTCGACCGACAACCAGCTGTATGCTGCGAGCGGATATGCGGTCCTGTCGGCCAATCCGCGCGGGTCGACCAGCTATGGCGAGGGGTTCGCGCAGGAAATCGACAAGGCTTACCCAAGCCAGGACTATGACGACCTGATCAGCATCGTGGACCGGGCAATCGAGCTCGGCATTGCAGATCCTGACAAGCTGTACGTGACTGGCGGCTCAGGCGGCGGAGTGCTCACTTCGTGGATCGTGGGCAAGACCAATCGCTTCAAGGCGGCCGCGACACAGAAGCCCGTGATCAACTGGACCACGCAGGCGCTGACCGCCGATGGGACGGGCTATTTCGGACTTTACTGGATCGGGTCGCGCCCATGGGAAGACCCGCAAAAGTTCTGGGATCAATCACCGCTTTCCCTCATCGGCAATGTGCAGACACCGACGCTGGTGGTTGTCGGAGGCGAGGACTATCGCACCCCGGTTAGTGAGGCGGTGCAGTACTATTCCGCGCTTCAACTGGCCGGCGTGCCGACCACGCTCATCCGCGTGCCCGGAGCCAGTCATGCGATCACCGCACGGCCTTCGCAGAGCGCTGCGAAAGCCTCCGCGATCCTCGCATGGTTCGAGCGCTATGCTGAAGGTTGGGAGCCGAGCGATTCTGCCGAGTAAGTGAGGGTTGTCGCCGCTCAGTCCGAGAGCGGCGACACGTCCCTTGCAGGTGTTCCCAGCGGACTAAGCGAACGCGGGCTCAGCGGCATGACCGGTTCTTCGGCGATGCGTTGCTGGAGAAGCCCGATTGCCGCCTCTAGCTGAGCGTCGCTTCCCTGATAGGTCGCCACCGGTCCGTTCTCGACCACGTAATCAGGGGCAACTCCGTAGCCTTCGACGATCCAGTTTCCGTCGATGTCGTATTGGGCATATTCGGCAATCCGAACCGCACCGTTATCGACAAGACGATTGCGATCGGAGAGCCAGATGCCTGCGCCTGCCGTGCGCGTGCCGATCAGCGGCCCGAGGCCGAGCGATTTGACAGCAGCTGCGAAAGTCTCGCCATCTGAATAGGTGCGCTCATCGATCAGCACGGCGATGTGTCCGCGATAGGCGTTTTGCATGTTGGTGGTCTGTTGGCCAGTCCCATCGGGAGCGCCCCAGAATGCCCACGCCTTGCGCATCAGTTGCGCAATCAGGATGGAATCAATGTTGCCGCCGCTGTTGTTGCGCACGTCGATAATCAGGCCTGGTTTGTCCAACTGCGCAAAGTAATCGCGGGCGAAGCTGGCAATGTCTCTGCCGCCCATTGCGCGCAGCTTGAGATAGCCAATCTCGCCGCCGGACAGGCGCTCAGCTGCCGCTTTGCGGTCTTCGGTGAAGTCGTAATACTCGGCCATCGCACGCCCTTGCGCATTCATGGGCGACACGATTTGTGAAACCTCGCTTGAACCGCGAGTAAGGTCCAGACGCACTTGTTGCCCGGCCTTGGAGGCAAGGGCGAGCCTCAGGTCAGCCAGCGATGTGATGGAACGCCCGTCGACGCGGCGGATGATGTCACCTTCGCGCACATCAACGTCGGGGCGCCGCAGCGGCGGACGAAGTGATACAAGATCGGCTTCGCCCTGATAGATACGGTCGATTCTCAGGCCTCCCGAGACGGATGAATACTCGGCACCCAAGAACGCCATGTCGCTGTTCTCGTCGTCCTCCGGCAGGTCGCCTGAACGAACCTGGCTGTGGAGGATGCCAAGTTGCGAGGCCATCTGGCCGAGGATCGTGTTCAGCTCTGCGCGGTGACCAATGCGGCTGACCAGCGGTTCATGCTGATCGCGAACCGCCTCCCAGTCGATGCCGCGAAGGGCCGGGTCATAGGCAAAGTCACGGTGCAGACGCCACGCATCGTGGAACATCTGCTGCCACTCGGAGACCGGATCGATGGTCAGGCTCCAATCGTCCAGACGGACCATTTTGCCATCGAGCTTGTCGGGCATCTTTGGACCTGCCGGAACCAGAGCAAGGCGAGGGCCATTGGGACCCGGCAGCGCCACCGCTATTGTCTCCCGGTCGGCCGCCAGCTCAATTGCCAGAGCGTTGCCCGAGAACGTTTCAACCTTGGGATCATTCTTGTCGATCGCGATGGAAACCCACTCATCGCCGATCCGGGTGAAAAGATGCGACTTCGTGGCGAACAGTTCGCGACTTGCGCCCGCTTTTACGGGGAGTTTGTAGAGACGATCTGCGAGCCCATCGAGAACGATGTTGGCCGATGGCTTTTCGTCCTCTGCTTCGTCCTTTTCACCTTCATCATCGCTATCGCTGTCCGAGCTTTCATCCTCGTCTTCGCCTGCGAGCGTCAGCTCATTGTCTTCGCGGAATGGGAATTCGGCTTCGGGGTCGAGTTTCAGCGCGTGAATCTCGCCGCGATCGGGGAACGACACGCCCATGTTGCGGTCGCCCCAGGGGCTACCCGGTTCCGGCGAAAAGTTGCGTTCCGATACGAAGTAGAGCCACTTTCCATCCGGCGAGAAGGCGGGGACGAAGTCGTTGAACTTGCCGGAGCTCGCCTGCACCCGCTCACCGGTTGAGAGGTTCTGAACCTGGATGTTGGCGGTGTTGGAGAACTGCTCAGGGCCGGTTTCGGAATATGCAATGAACTTGCTGTCGGGCGAGAATACGATGTTGACGAAGGCGTTGTCGTTGCCGGTCGTGTTTTGTGCGAGGAGCGTCACTGCACCGCTCTCGACATCGACCTTTTGCAGTCGCGCGAGCTTGTCGCGTACGACCAGAGTTTTGCCATCGGGCGAGACGACGAACGACCAAATGTGCGCGTCGTAATTGGCGGTGATGACATTGGGTTCACCGGAACCATCGGCATCCATGCGAACGAGGTCGCGCGTTGCGCCTCTATCCAGAATGAGGAAGAGATTGTCGCCCTCGGGCCCTGCGACGGCCTCACGGGCGCGCGCACCATCGGGCACGTTGAACTCGACTCGCCTGCGCGCGAGGGGGGAGGCGAGCGCCACCTGACCACGGGCAGTCACCGCGATTGCATCGCCAGTTGGCGAGACGCGCGCTGCCTCGATCTGCTCCATCGGGTTGTCGAGTGTGCGCGGACGCGTCTGCTCACGGTCGGTTACGAGGTCGATGGCGAGCGTCGAAAGCGTGTTTGATGCAAGCAAGAAGACATGCAGGTCGGCGCCGTTCTGAACGAAAATGGCACCGCCATCGATTGCCGCTTGCAGCACTGGAAAAGCAAATTCTTCGCTGTGTTGTGTGACGCCGCTGCCGTCTTCACTGACGGACCAAATTGCGTCGCCACCGCTTTTGTCCGAGATGAAATAGATCCGCCCGCCATGCGCCATCGGCATCCGGATGGGGGCACCGAAATCGGCGAGAAGCTGCGTCGCTTCGTCGGTTGATCCGGGCATCCAACTCCATAACTGGGCCATTCCGCCGCCGCGATAGAGCACCGCATTATCACGCGCCCGCGCGTAGAGGCCGCGGCGATTAAAGAAGAGCCTGCCGTCCGATCCGTAAGTGGCGCTGTTGGCGCGCCAAAGCGGGATTGCGCTTGGCTGGCCGCCGGTGGCAGCGATTGTGTGAAGGACTTCGCCCTGACCGCTTCCGCGCAGACGCGATGAGAAGATAACCTGTCCGTCGGGCGTCCACCCCACGGTGGTCATGCCGCCGCCCTCATATGTGAGGCGAGTGGGACGCCCTCCTGCGACCGGCATCACATAGATATCATCGCCGCTGTCATAGCCGGCATTGAATGCGACCATCGATCCGTCGGGCGAGATATGGAGGTTGCGCTCCTCGCCCTCATGGTTTGTGAGGCGAACTGCAGTCCCACCATCTCGAGATGCGCGCCAGATGTCGCCTTCACTCGCAAAAACCAGAACATCGCCGCGCGCAGCAGGGTATTGGTAGAACCCTTCTTCGGCCATCACAGGCGCAGCCGTTGAGGTTAAAAGAACAGCGGCAAGCGCAAGAGTGCGCCGACGAAGTGGCTTCATGAATTCAGTCCCCTGTTGCGCGAGGGGATGCGACAGCCCCTCGCATAATCATCGTTGGCTAGCGAGGAGGATAGCGCGAGGCACCACCCTCATCGACAAACTGGTTACTCCTCCCCATCGCGGTCGGTTCGATAGCGCTCGAACCATGCGATGGTGTAGTCCGTCTTGGCGTTCAGCAGTGAAGGCCGCGAGGCGATGCCGTGATTGGTACCCGGTACGCGCACCATGACACTGGGCACGCCGCGCAGTTGCAGCGCCTGATAGAACTGCTCGGTTTCCGAGATCGGCGTGCGGTAATCCACCTCGCCAGTGATCAGCATGGTTGGGGTCGTCACATTGCCGACAAGGCTGAGCGGGGAGCGCTCCCAATAGTGATCGAGATGCTCCCATGGCGGTCCGGGAAACTGGTTTGCGATCTGGCCGATGTAGCTGTCTGCGGTCAGCACTTTGGAGACCCAGTTGATGACCGGTTTTGCGGCCATTGCGGCATTGAAACGGTCCGTGAGGCCAATGGCGTAAGCGGTCGCGATACCGCCCGCCGATCCCCCGGCGATGAAGAGGTTTTCCGGGTCAGCAAAGCCGTTGTCGATCGCCCAATCGACAGCGGAATTGTGGTCGGCAAAATCGTCGGGGCTCGAATACTTGTATTTCAGCAGGTTCGCGAACTCGCTTCCATAGCCAATTGATCCGCGATGATTGTCATAGATCACCACGTATCCTTCCGCCGCCATCCGCTGAAGCTCGGCCGAGAAATGCGGGCCATAAGCAAGGTGAGGACCGCCATGAATTTCGATAATGAGGGGGTAAGTCTTGCCTTGCTCATAGCCTGGCGGCGTGATCATCCAGCCTTGGATTTCGAGCCCGTCGAGCTCCGAATTGTAGGTGAAGCTGGTGACTTCACCCAGATCCCGGTGTGCGAGGAGGTCTTCATTCAGAGAGGTCAGACGCGTATCGCGGCCTGATCGAAACGCGTAAAGGTCAGCGGGCCGCTGCGCGCTTCCCTTGGTATAGAGAAGGGTGCTGCGCGCGCCTGCGTCATACGATCCGCTGACATAGGGACGACCGATGGTGGTTCCGCCGATCCCCTCGACCGCTGTGCGGCGATTGCCCCGCGTGTCGACAACTCCGATGTTGTTTTCGCCCCGGTTCTGGAACGTGAAAGCTATTTCCGAATTGGAGAGCCACTGGACATCGCCTGCGCGCCGATCGAGGCTCTCAGTCAGGTTTCGCGCATCACCGCCATCGAGGCTCATCACGAACACGTTGGTTGGCAAGAAGGGTTCGCGCGCGTTGCCGGTGCCGAGAAACGCTATCGACCCGCCATCGGGAGAGACTTGCGGGCTCGTTTCCGTACCCGGCATCTCGGTCAGCTGCGTCAGCTCGCCTGATGAAACATGCACCGAGAAGACATCCGCCTCGCGGCTCTGCAATTCCCATCCTTCATTGCGATTGGCCGAGAAGATGATCTGCTCGCCATCGGGGGTGAAAGAGAGCGGGCCGCCGTGGTTGAAGTCACCAGAGGTAAGCTGTCGCTGTGTGCCGCCTTCTGCCGGGATTACGAAGATGTGATCGTAGGCCAGTTCGACAAAGCCTGCGCCGTTGGTGCGATAGCGCGCGCGGTCGATCACGACCGGTGCTTTCGCCCAGTTCGCGCCTTCGGGGCGGGACGGGGGGCTCAGCAGCTTGTCGCTCTTCGCCTCAACTGACATCGCAAAGGCGATCATAGTTCCATCAGGCGACCAGGTGATGCTCGATGGGCCACGCTCGAAGCTGCCAATCAGCGCGCTTCGGCCAGATGCGAGGTAATGAACATACAGCGCCGTCCGGCCATTCTCGGAGGTCATGTAGGCGATGCGCGAGCCATCGGGGGACCAGCGCGGCGAGCGGTACGAGCCGCCGTCAGCCAAGAGCGGTTCGTGCGCGCTGCCATCCAGATTGACGATCCAGACATGCGAACGCGTGCGATCGGTCATGATGTCGTTGAAGCGGCGCACGTAAATCGCCTGGCTGCCATTAGGTGATACCTGTGGGTCGTCTGCCCATTCGAGCTCAAACACGTCTTGAGCTGAAAACAGCTTCAATTCTTCACTGTGATCATCTGCGAGCGCTGGTGTGGCGAGACCTGCGGCGAAGATCGCCATGGCCAGAATTCGTTGCATCGAGCACCTTTTCCTTTGAAGAATCCGAGTGCTCAGCTTGGGCAATGCGCGGCGCAGTGGCAACAATGAAATGCAGCACAAGGGCGCGATAAAAAAGACGCTCGGCCAACCCGGAAGAGGCTTCTGCGAAAAGCCATTCGGGATGAAGCCTCAGCGTCTTTTTTATCTCCCGTCCAGTGGGAGATCGGGCCGACCACACTTTGCATTCGGTAAGACCGGAGATGATCAGGTCACGCTGAAGATCATCGGTAAACACCTGAGTGCGTGTGCGCGCTAAGCCTCTCTAGTTGGCTAAGTTTCGGTTAACAACAAAAGGTTCCTAGGCACTGTTACCTAGTGTCGCCAGCTGACTGCGAACGCCGGTCCCAAGCGAATTGGGCATAGTATGAGAGGGCTACGACGCCTGAGGAAATCGCGAGGAGCAGCACGCACGTTCCAAGCCAACCGCCATAATCATAAATCGATGTTCCAAGAACACTGCCAAGCGCTCCGCCAATGAACATGATCACGATATATGTCGTGGTCAGCCGCGTGCGGATGGCCGGCTCAAGGCTGAGATAGGTCATGCGACCCGTTACATCGATGCTTGGCCCGACGATGTTCGTGATGACCAGCGGCACCATGACCGCCCAGGCATTCCACCCGAGCGGGTACATAAGGGCAATGCCAACCATCTGCACCACTGCTGCGAGCAATCGGGCTCGGCGCGCCCCGATCCTGTCGGCGATCTTGCCGAGCCGTGCAGTGGTGAAAAGGCTTATCGCGGAAACCCCTGCGAGATAGCCCACCGTATCGACCCCGTAGCCCAGCTCGTCACTTGTCAGGTGAAGTGCCAGCGCCAGCCATGTCGCAGTAAATGCGGCGAAGTTCAGGCCTTGGATCAAGCCTGAAATCAGCATGTCCTTGTTGGATTTTGCGAGTGTGAACACTGACGCCAAGAGCGCGCCATAGCCAGTGCGCGGCTGTTTGGCAGAGCTCCCTTCGCTGCGGAATGTGATCGGGAGCAGGGCAGTCGTTGCCGCCATCAAGATGAAAGCGCACCAATAAACCGCGCGCCAGCCAAATTGCTCGGCCACGACACCTGCACCCACGCGCGCTACGAGTATTCCGAAGATCACCCCCACCGTAAGAAGTGCAGTGACCTGGCCCAGCCTGTCAGGCGACACACGCTTCGAAGCGAAAGCGGGAATGAGATATGGTGCGATGGTCACAAAGCCCAGCAGGGTCGAGGACAGCGTAAACAAGGCAAAACTTTCCGCCATCACCATGCCGAGCATGAACAGGCTCTGCGCGCTTACGAAGATGATGCAGAGCGACCGGTTTGAGTAGATATCGCCCAGCGGCAGAAGCAGCAGAATACCGAGTGCCAGCGCCAACTGGTTAAGCGCTGGTACGATGCCAATCCGCGCTTCACTCACGCCAAAGTGTGCGGCGACTTCTCCGATGATCGGGTGGATGTAATATGCATTTGCGATGACCACAGCCGCAGTCACGGCCAGAGCGAATTCCTGGCCGCGTGTAAGATAGGCTGGGTTGGACTGCGCGTGGGTCTCGCTCAGAGCACGCCCGCTTTCTTGGCGGCGAAGACAACGCCTTCGGCCAGTTCGTTAGGACGGTCTTCCTGGCAGAAATGTCCGCAAGTGCTCAGGATCTCGTGAGGCATTCCCTCGGCACCCTTGATGCGTTCGCTTAGGGTCTTGCCAAGCCCGCCAGTCACAGGATCGTCGGCACCGAACAGTGTCAGGAATGGTTTGTCGAATGCTGCGAGTCCTACCCATGCCTCGGTATTTTGCTCGATCCCATCCATGCCGTCTTCAACCGGCACAAGCTGCGGGAAGGCGCGCGCGCCAGCTTTGGAGGCTTCGTCGGGGAAGGGGGCATCATAGGCTGCCACCTCTTCCGGCGTCCGCTCAGTAGCGGTCGCGCGCTGGAGCAGTTCGCCGATCTGAAACTCGGGCGAGCTCTTGGCAAACTGGCGCCATGCAAGGAATGCGGGTGAGGGCGTCCCGCCGGTCGGTAGAAATGTGTTGCTCGCGACCACACAAGCGAACCTGTCTGGCTCTTCTCCGACGAGGCGAAGGCCAAGCAGTCCGCCCCAGTCCTGGCAGAAAAGGGCAGCGGGCGCAGGCACGACCGCGTCGCGCCACTGGCGCAACCAAAAGATGTGGCGGTCATAGGTGTAGAACGCGATATCGTCCGGCTTGTCGCTCTTGCCAAAGCCGATGAGGTCGGGCGCCAAGCAGCGGAAACCGGCGTCAAGCAGCACCGGGATCATCTTGCGATAAAGGAAGCTCCAGCTGGGTTCACCATGGAACAGGAGAACCGGCGGCGCATCCTTCGGGCCCTCGTCAATGTAATGCATCCGGCCCGAATAGCCTTCGCCCAGATCGATAGTGATCCAATGCTCTTGGAAGTCGTAGTCGGGCAGATTTGCGAACCGCGCGGGATCCGATGTCAGAATTTTCATGTCTGTCTCCTCTCGCTCGAGAAGATCAGTAGCACGAAAAAACTGATCGGAAAGGACTAAGCCTCTTCGCCCGGCTTCTCACCCATGGGCACGCGCTCCTTGAAGGTATGCGTGATGTAGGGGAACGGGATCTCGATACCGGCATCGTCGAGCGAACGCTTGATCGCGCGGACAACTTTGTCCTTCGATTCCCAGCCAGCACGCGGGGTCGAACCCGACCACCAGCGCACGAGGAAATCGACCGATGACGAGTTGAACTCCTGTGCGAAGATATCGATGCCTTTGTCCTCGTCGACCTCTTCAACGCCGGTGACAGCCTTGCGGATGACTTCGGCAGCTTCGTCGAGATCGGTGTCGTAGGAAACGCCTATCACTACATCGTGACGACGCTGGTCCTTGTCGGTGAGGATCTCGACCGGGTTCTTGAACAGGATCGAGTTGGGCACGACCGTCACTTCGCCCGACAGCTTGCGGATATGCGTTTCGCGGAGGGTGATATGCTCGACCTTGCCTATCATGCCTTCGCATTCAATCACATCGCCGATGCGCATTTTCTCGCGCACCATGATGAGTACGCCGGCGAGGAAGTTCTCAAAGATGTCCTGAAACGCGAACCCGATGGCCACGGCACCGATGCCGAGGCCCGCGATAAGACTGCCGACCGTAAGGCCGGGAAAGACCACAATCATCGCGATGAGCATACCGATGATCCAGACGGCAAGCTTGACGATGGTTTCGATCAGCTGGCGCAGTGAAGGCCGCAGATCGGTCTTGCCTGTGATCCTGTCTGCGATCGACGTCGCGAAACCCGCGATAATCGCGGTGATGATGACGATGACTAAGGCGATACCGAGTGAGGGAAGAAGGCGCACGAATTCCGTGCCCATCTCGTTCAGTTGGTCCATCAAAGTGCTTAGCATATTACCTCGTGTTGTAACTCTGTTAGCTACCCAACGATTGTGTGTGCGCGATAGTTCCGGATTTGCAGGGGGTGTGCGCTTACGGGTGCTGGACGCGAGCGCCGTGTCGCGGCAAGGGATGCAGCCATGACAATGCCGATGACGAACGAAAGCGAAGAACTCGCCGAAATCCGCCGCGCCGTGCGCGCTTTGTGCGATGACTTTCCGGGAGAGTACTGGCGCGCAAAGGACGCTGCCCGCGAATATCCGGGCGAGTTCGTCGACGCGCTCACACAGGCCGGTTTTCTGGCTGCCCTCATCCCCGAGGAATTCGGCGGCAGCGGCCTTTCGCTCGACGCGGCGGCCGTCATCATGGAGGAAATCCAGGCAACCGGTTGCAACGGATCGTCCGCTCATGCGCAGATGTACATTATGAACACGCTGCTCAAATACGGGTCTGACGATCAGAAAGCGGAGTACCTGCCGAAGATTGCGCGGGGAGAGTTGCGACTACAAGCTTTCGGCGTTTCCGAGCCCACCAGCGGCACCGATACGCTCAGCTTAAAGACCCGTGCGGTGCGCGAGGGCGATGAATATGTCGTATCTGGTCAGAAGATATGGACGAGCCGCGCCGAGCATTCCGACCTCATGCTTCTCCTCGCTCGCACAACGCCGCGTGACCAGGTCGAGAAGAAGACCGATGGCCTCTCGATCTTTCTCGTCGACATGCAGGAAGCGCTCAAGAACGGCATGAGCATCAAGCCGATCCGCACAATGATGAACCACTCTTCGTGCGAGGTGTTCTTCGATGACCTGCGTATTCCGGCCAGCTCGCTTGTTGGCGAGGAAGGGAAGGGCTTCCGCTACATCCTGTCCGGCATGAACGCCGAACGCATTCTTATCGCTGCTGAATGTATCGGGGACGCCAAGTGGTTCATCAAGCAGGCCAAGGATTATGCGGGCGACCGTAACGTGTTTGCCCGTCCGATCGGGCAGAATCAGGGAGTGCAATTCCCGATCGCGCGTTGCTACGCCCAGATGCGCGCGGCAGAGCTCATGGTGCATCACGCGGCACAGGTTTACGACGAAGGCGGTAATCCGGGTGCAGAAGCCAATATGGCAAAGCTCCTAGCATCCGAAGCCAGCTGGGCGGCCGCAGACATGTGTGTGCAGACGTTCGGCGGGTTCGGTTTCGCTGAGGAATACGACGTCGAGCGCAAGTTCCGCGAGGCGCGGCTTTACACGGTGGCGCCAATCTCGACGAACTTGATCCTGTCCTACCTCGCCGAACACGTCTTGGGGCTGCCGCGCTCGTACTGATCAGCGATCTTACCGATACGTGGCAATTCTAACTCGTTTTCTCGTGAATTGAGTGGCCTAGAGCGCATTTCTCTTGCGGTCTGTGGTTAACTATGATTCTGTGGACGGCGGATCGAGGGATTGGGACAATGCGCAGACCACCACAGGAGCATATCAAGCAGGGCCTTGCGCTCGTGCTGCTTGTCGTCCTGACCGTCTCCGCAATCGCTGGTCCCACGGGTCTCCTTGCATGGGCGGAAAATGGCGAGGTGCTCGAACAGCGTCAGTTTCGCATCGCCCTGCTCAAGGAAAAGCGAGACGCGCTGAAGAACCGCGTGGAACTGCTTGATCCAGAGGGCGCTGACCCTGATCTGGTGAGCGAGTTGGTGCGTGAGGATCTGGGAGTGATTCACCCGGACGAGATCGTCATTACGCTCGAAGACGAATAGCCAGATCGCAGCCTTCTTGGTTTGCGAAATTGGCCAGTTTAACCACATCGGTAATTTGTAGGTACTTCGGGTCGACTTACGTTGCGTAAGGCCAATTGCGATGCCTATAGCAGCCCTTCAACACCAGAGGCGCGCACCGTGGGTTCACGCGAAGCGCGCTGCAAGTGAGGGAAGGGATCACACTTGGCCAAGAAACCCGCCGCGAAAAAGCCTGCCGCAAAGAAAGCAGCAGCGCCCGAAACGCTCGCTCCGTCCGACGATCCGGACTTCATCCTCCACTCGCTTCAGGAAGAATTCGAAGCGGCAAAGAGCTACGCTGCGAGCGACGAACAATTGCTCGAATTCTACCGCCAGATGCTCCTCATTCGACGTTTCGAGGAAAAGGCGGGCCAGCTTTACGGCCTCGGCCTCATCGGCGGTTTCTGCCACCTTTATATCGGTCAGGAAGCGGTTGCGATTGGCCTTCAGTCCGCGCTCGACAACGACCGCGACAGCGTCATCACCGGTTACCGCGATCACGGCCACATGCTCGCCTACGGTATCGATCCCAAGGTGATCATGGCGGAACTGACCGGCCGCGAGGCCGGCATCTCGAAGGGCAAGGGCGGGTCGATGCACATGTTCTCGACCGAGCACAAATTCTATGGTGGCCACGGCATCGTCGGCGCGCAGGTCGCGCTCGGCGGCGGGCTCGCGCTCGCTCACCAGTACAATGAAGATGGCGGCCTGTGCCTTGCTTATTTCGGTGACGGTGCAGCAAACCAGGGCCAGGTTTACGAGACCTTCAACATGGCTGCCCTCTGGAACCTGCCCATCGTTTTCGTGGTCGAGGACAACCAGTACGCGATGGGTACCGCCTCCTCGCGCTCCTCGGCTGAAACCCGCTTCCACCGCCGCGGCACTGCATTCCGCATTCCGGGTATGGAAGTGAACGGAATGGATGTGCTCGAAGTGCGCGCCGCTGCAGAGGTCGCATTCAAGCACGTCCGCGAGGGCAAGGGCCCGGTGCTGATGGAATGCAACACTTATCGCTATCGCGGCCACTCGATGTCCGACCCTGCCAAATATCGCACGCGCGAAGAGGTGCAGGAACAACGCGATCACCACGACCCGATCGAGCGGCTCAAGAAGTCGTTGATCGAAGGCGGCCATGCCGAGGAAGACCTCAAGGCTATCGACAAGGATATTCGCAAGATCGTGACCGAAGCGGCTGATTTCGCGGAAAGTTCACCCGAACCGGGCCCGGACGAACTCTACACCGATGTTCTGGTGGAGGAGTATTGATCCATGGCTATCGAACTCAAAATGCCAGCGCTTTCGCCGACCATGGAAGAAGGCACGCTCGCCAAATGGCTCAAATCCGAAGGCGACACGATTGAACCCGGTGACATCATCGCCGAGATCGAAACCGACAAAGCAACAATGGAATTCGAAGCCATCGACGAGGGCGTGCTTGCCAAGATACTCGTTGCAGAAGGCACCGAGAATGTCGCCGTTGGCACCGTGATTGCCGAGATGGAAGGCGAGGGCGAAGAGGCATCGCCTGCTCCCGCGCCTGCCGCGAAAGAAGAACCTGCGCCTGCGCCAACTTCGCCTCCTGTGGCGACCAAGCCAGAGGTCAAGGCAACGCCAAGCGATCCGGAGATCCCGGAAGGTACGAGCTTCACCTCGACCACCGTGCGCGAGGCTCTTCGCGATGCGATGGCTGAAGAAATGCGCGCAGATAAGCGCGTTTTCGTGATGGGTGAGGAAGTCGCCGAATACCAGGGCGCCTACAAGGTAACGCAGGGCCTCCTCGATGAATTCGGTCCCAAGCGCGTCATCGACACGCCGATCACCGAGTACGGTTTTGCCGGCATCGGTTCGGGCGCTGCTATGGGCGGCCTCAAGCCGATCGTTGAATTCATGACGTTCAACTTCGCGATGCAGGCAATCGACCACATCGTGAACTCGGCAGCCAAGACCAATTATATGTCAGGCGGCCAGATGCGCTGTCCGATCGTGTTCCGCGGTCCGAACGGCGCTGCAAGCCGCGTCGCGGCGCAGCACTCGCAAAACTACGGCCCCTGGTATGCGAGCGTACCGGGCCTGATCGTGATTGCCCCCTATGACAGCTCGGATGCCAAGGGCCTCATGAAGGCCGCGATCCTTTCAGAGGATCCTGTTGTCTTCCTCGAGAACGAGCTTGTTTACGGGCGCTCATTCGAAGTTCCCGACCTCGACGACCACGTCCTACCGATCGGCAAGGCGCGGATCGTGCGCAAGGGCAAGGATGCGACGATCGTGACCTATTCGATTGGCGTGGGTCTCGCCTTGGACGCAGCGGAAGAGTTGGCAGGGCAGGGGATCGATGCCGAGGTTATCGACCTTCGCACGCTGCGCCCGCTCGACAAGGAGACGGTTCTCAAATCTCTCGCCAAGACAAACCGCCTGGTTGTTGCCGAAGAGGGCTGGCCGACTTGCTCCATCGCGAGCGAGATCATTTCGATCTGCATGGAGGAAGGCTTCGACGATCTCGACGCGCCAGTTCTCCGGGTCTGCAACGAAGACGTGCCGCTTCCCTATGCCGCGAACCTTGAAAAGCTCGCGCTGATTGACGCGCCTCGCATAGTCGAGGCGGTCAAGAAGGTTTGCTACGTTTGAAAGTGATGTGGGGAGGGCGCCTGAAGCGCCCTCTCACCCTCAGCTTGGGCGGTTAGCCGAATAGACGTTGCAACGAGCAACCGGCGCGGGGTCGTCTTCCCGATTATAGATTTGGCTGATGTCGCGCTTGTCGCGGACATTGAACGCAGCCGAATACTCGAGCTCCGTTCCGTCGAACATCTCGAACGGCGTCACAGACTCGTAGGTGTAATACACCTCAACGAAAATCACGGCAGTGCCGGATTCGGCCTTGATCTTGTCACGACGACGCGGACCGCCGCCCATGCCGGGGAAGCTGTTGTCGTCAGCGCCGATGCCCTCTTCGCCATACTGCGAATCGATCACTTTCGCGCCGCGACAGCGTTGCCAGCGGATGGTCTGACCATTCGGGCTGCTGCCGTCGTTCAGTTCATTGTCCTGAAGGCTCGAGATGATGATCCGGCCGTTCTCGTAAATCGAGTAGCGCGCACCCAGTTTTTCCGCGCCGACAAGCGTGCCGTTGATGTCATCCTCAAACACCTTGCGCGCAACGAGCACGTCGTTCTCACCGACGCGCGAGGCGTTATCAGCCACCTGCATGGCGATCTGGCTGACCTGCATATGCGTGATGGTGAAGTATGCGGTTTCGGTACCCATCATGCCGAGACCCAGAACGAGCGGCGCGGTGAAGGCAAACTCGACCATGGCGACAGCCGAATTGTCCTTCCACAAAGAGCGCATGCGGTTCGCGAAGGTCTTGGCGGGTTTCTCAGGGTTCTTTGTCATCACAGGCAATTCCCGGATTCTACACTGGTGTCTTGTTGGTCGTAGGGCTGGTTGCGCAGCACAGTGGAGGCGGTGACCTGCACTTCCTGCGGCAGGCCAGCGAGGCCATACATCGGAAAGACGCGCGGATAGGTCACAATGGCGGTGTAAAGAACCGCATCGCGAGCGCCGCCGATACCTTCCTCACCGCGATCAGCATCCCACTGACCGTTGCGGTTGGCATCGATGAAGACCTCGTTGTTGTCGCAAACGCCGTTGAGGTTGATGTCGTCGTACTCTTCTTCTTCACCGATATCTTCGAAGTCGAAGTGCGACAGCTTGTTGAGTTCGATCGTGGCGGTCGAAGGCACAACGTTGCTGATCTGGGAGATCACGTAGCCGTCAATCGTGCTCTCCTGGCTGCCTGCCGTCTCGAGCGTCAGGTCACGGCCTGCTTTCTGAAGCGCTCCGTTGACGAGCGACGTCGTGTACTGCGTATGCGCGAGGTCGAAGATACCCATGATCATGAGGATCAGGATCGGTGCGACGAGCCCGAACTCGGTCAGCGTCGCACCTGTCTGATCATCACGCAGGTGTCGTGTGAATTTGCTGCGGATCATTGCGTGAGCCTCAGTGCAGCGATTTCCTGCGCGATCTGTTCGAAGCGGGTTTCGAGCGCTGCCGTGTCATTGGCCTGGAAGGCACGGCCCGGCGTTGCACAGTCGATCAGGTTCTGCGTGAGGGTGGTACCAAAGGCGATTACCCATACCGAGATGTTCTCCTGGCGAGCAGCGCGGCAGGCAACCTGGAAACGCGTTGCGTGACGATCGCTTGCCTGGCCGCCAGAGCCGTCATTCGTGATGCGGCGAT
The DNA here is from genome assembly GCF_057364915.1 of Erythrobacter sp. S158. Classification (NCBI taxonomy): domain Bacteria; kingdom Pseudomonadati; phylum Pseudomonadota; class Alphaproteobacteria; order Sphingomonadales; family Erythrobacteraceae; genus Erythrobacter; species Erythrobacter sp. S158. Next base: position 1,234,936 of record NZ_CP200279.1, read on the forward strand.
CCCACCACTCGATACCGTACATCGAGTAAATCTCTTGGTTCGGGACAAGCAGACCGTCGGTCATGAAGACAATGTGACGCGAGATTGCATCGCCGTTCGGAGCCGCTGCGTTCGAAGCAGCGAAAATCCCGTTGGGCGAGACGAAACGCGCACCCCAGATCATACCGAAGTCATGATAGGTGTTGCTGCGCGGCGTCAAGCCATCGACATAAGTCTCCAGATCAGTCCGGGAAATGTCGGTCAGTTTGAAGGCTGCTGCCGGGCAGCTGTAGCCGGGACGGTTTTCGTCGCCCGTCTGAGTGATGTTGCCGAGCACATTTCCGCTGCTGTCTTCACGCTTCCAGGTGGCGTTGCGAAGAACCGGCTTCCAAAACTCGTTTACGTTGGTGGGTGTCAGGTTGATCTTCAGGTCATGTGCGCCCTCAGGGACGGGATCGAAATCTGCGGTCGCAACAGTGTTCGCTTCCTCGACGCAGCCGTCCCATGTGACGTTGGTGTTCGTGCCATTGGTTCCGATTGGGAGGCTGATAACATTGTCATCATAAAGCGACGCAAGGTTGTAGGTAACTGGCTTGTAGGTCCAGTTCTGGAACGTCTCGGATTCGCCTTCTCTGTCTTCGACAATGTCGAAAAACACGTCGCCGCGCAATTCGTAAACCAGCCAGCCATAGCGACAGCGACCGTCCGAAGAACGGTATCCGCGACCACCCTGAAGGCGCCAGAGGATCTCATTACCATCGCGGTAGCGGGTACGCCGCTCGTCGCCGTTGACCGACTGACCGCTTTGGCCTTCGTGTGTACCAAGGTCGCTTCGCACGTCGAATTCGATGTCGTCGGGCTGCAATGCGGCACACTGAGATGAACTCAGTCCATACTGAGTACCATCGATGATGACGCCGAGATATTCCTCGTCGTCGTAATCGTAATCTTCGAAGCGAACGACCTCGACGCGTTCATTGCCCCATTCAGCCGTCGTCTCAAAGTTGGCTTCGCGCGACTGATAGGTGTGCGTCTGCGCCATCCAAGCCGGTTCGGTTGCCATCAGTGCAGCGCCGACATTCACGTTCGACGCATAGGGCACCATACCGTAGCGCACCTGAGCGCTCGGCGAAGTCGAAGTTTCGACCGTGTCGTAGAACTTAAGCACGGCACTACGCAGGCCTTTGATCTTTGCGCCTGGATCTTCGGTGTTGCCGCAGCTACCGCCGCCGGGGTTGTCGGGAGCACAATTCATCGAACCGGTAACGTCGACCACGAACAGCACGTCGGTGTTCGAGATGTTGACGTCGGCCTCGCATGTCACCGAGAGTGAAAACTCATCATACCCGAACGGCGCCATGATCGCGGTCGGCAAGGTTCCCGAGGCCTCGCCATTCACCTGCCCTGACTCAGTAGCTGTGTAGCTACGTTCAAGGTCTTCGAGGCCGAACGTACCGTCGGGATAGTTCTCATCGAAGAATTTCTCGCCGGTTATCCTGTCGGCGCGGCTGAAGTTATCATCGGCCATTGCACGGCGCGCGGCGAGCGCACCGGCGTCACATGCAGCCTGGAGTCGCGTTTCCGCCATGTAGTAGCGGCTAGCATCGACGCCGCCACCGACCATTGCCATCAATGGCACCAGCGAAGCCGCTGATATAACGATGGTATTCGCCGTGACATCCTTCGCCAACCGGCGGAAGAAAGTGGGGTGGGTTTGTGTATACTGGCCCATAGGTTGCGCGTCCTTCAGGTCAATCGAGCACGGGAATAGTGCGGGATTTCTGATATCTTCCCGAAGGTTTAGCGCATCGGTGGTAATCGATTTCCAAAGTGGCGTGGTAAATGAAACCCTAATTCTCGTGCGGAGGTTTAACCCATATCGGTGACCGCGGGCGGGTGGTTCCCCGTGCTTGACAATCCTCGAAAAACTGCGCCTAGCAGCGCCGCAAATGACCCCTCAATCGACCGAAAATCTGCCAGATGAAGCGCAACTTGCGATCGCTCATACCGCGCCAGCGATGCGCCGACCGTTAACCGTGTTTCTTGAACTAGATGCGCGCCTTGCCCGCATTGTAGCGGCCACAAATGAGCCCATGCTCGGACAAATGCGGCTAGCGTGGTGGCGTGATATGCTGGCCAAACCGCGCGAAGAGCGTCCGCAAGGTGATGCTGTTTTGGATGGGATTGGCGATCACTGGGCCGGGCATGAAGCTGCCCTGTCCGCTCTGGTCGATGCTTGGGAGATCATGCTCGCAGAAAATCTTGACGCTGCGGCAGCGCTGGAATTCGGGACCAATCGCGCACGTCCTGCGGAGGCCCTCGCAGAGATGGCTAGCTCCAACGCCGAACAATCGCACGCGGCGGGGCGGGGCATGATCCGCTGGGCATTGGCAGAAGCGGCAGTGAATATCAGCAATTCGGAAGAGCGGGAGATCCTGCTTCAACAGGCAACTGCGCAATTGCGGGAACGTGCGAGCTATCCCAGATCGCTAAAAGGGCTACGTATCCTTTCAGCCTTGGCAGAACGTTCGGTTCGCAAGGGTGGACGCCCACTCATGGAAGGTCGCGGCGCTGCGCTCACCGCCATAAGAGCCGCTATGCTCGGGTGATGAATATGTGTTATCCTCCCGGCACTTATGGGTCGCGGGAAATGACATGCGTCAGACAGTAATCGGGGTTTTCGTCGGTTTGATCCTTGCAGGGGTCGGGGTGTTCTGGTGGCAGGGCCGTGCCCAAGTTGAGCTCTATGCGCCGCCTCCGCCGGAGCCTGAGGAGCTCGTAGAAATGGATCCGAACGAGCTACCCGAAAGCGATCCGGGCGACATGGTTGGTCCCGCACCTCCCGAAGCGAGCGAACTCACACGCGAAGAGAGGCGCTTTTTCCGTTACGACCGCAACCGTGATCGGATCATTACGCGGCAGGAAATGCTCTCAAGTCGCAGCGATGCATTTCGCGCGCTCGATGTCGACGGCAATAATCTGCTCACTTTCGAAGAGTGGGCCGTGACGACGTCCGAGCGGTTTGAGAAGATGGACGAGAACAAAGACCTGGAACTCACGCAGGCCGAATTCGCAACCTCCGCTCCGCGGCGCAGACCGCGAAGAGCGTCGTGCGATTGCTAGGCTGGAACGGCTTCTTCGCTCGCATCTAGCCATTCGCGCAGATCGACCTTGGCGCGCGAGGTGTACGCTTCCTTCCTCTGCTTCTTCTTGACCTCGTGAAGAGGCGGGAAGAGGCCGAAATTGACATTCATTGGCTGGAATGTGTCTGCATCTGCATCGCCAGTAATGTGGCTGAGTAGCGCGCCCAGCGCGGTCGATGGTGGCAGCGGGCGCCAATCGCGGCCAGAGAGTTCTGCTGCCGTCATCATTCCCGAGACAAGACCAATAGCCGCGCTTTCAACATACCCCTCGCAGCCAGTGACCTGCCCGGCGAACCGGATATGCGGTGCAGCACGAAGGCGCAGCTGACGATCCAGAACGCGGGGAGAGTTCAGGAAAGTGTTGCGGTGAAGCCCGCCAAGCCGCGCAAATTCGGCATTCTCAAGGCCAGGAATGGTGCGGAACAGCTCAACCTGTGCGCCATATTTGAGCTTGGTCTGAAAGCCGACCATGTTCCACAGCGTGCCGAGCTTGTTGTCCTGACGCAGCTGGACCACCGCGTATGGCCAACGGCCCTGCGGATGCTCTTCCGTCGTATCGTAAGGGTTATCGAGCCCGACACCTTTCATCGGACCATAGCGCAGCGTTTCGACCCCGCGAGCAGCCATGACTTCGATTGGCATACAGCCGTCGAAATAGGGGGTGTCCTTTTCCCATTCCTTGAACTCGGTTTTTTCACCTTCGACCAAGCCCTTGTGAAAGGCGAGGTACTGCTCTTTGGTCATCGGGCAGTTTATGTAATCGCCATCTTCATTCGATGCCTCGGTCCGTTTGTTCCAGCGAGACTGGATCCAGCATTTCGACATGTCGATGCTGTCGCGGTGGACGATCGGTGCGATCGCGTCGAAGAAGGCAAGGCGTTCTTCGCCGGTTGCTCCCACGATGCTTTGTGCAAGCAACTGCGCGGTTAGGGGGCCGGTGGCGACAATCGTCAGCCCCGCTTCGGGCAACGTATCGACACGCTCGCGGACGATTTCGACATTGGGGTGCTCGCTGAGTGTTTTCTCAACCTCGGCGCTGAACACATCGCGGTCCACGGCCATTGCGCTCCCAGCAGGAACGCGAGCGACTTCACCGGCGCGCATGACGATGGAGTCGAGCTCACGCATTTCGTGGTGAAGCAGCCCGACAGCGTTTTTGGTATCATCGTCCGAGCGGAAGGAATTTGAACACACCAGCTCTGCCAGCCCATCGGTCTGGTGGGCAGGAGTCATCTCCCCGCTGCCGCGCATTTCGGACAGGCGGACTTTTGCGCCGCGACGGGCAAGCTGCCACGCGGCCTCGCTCCCGGCGAGCCCGCCGCCGATAATGTGGACATCATAATTCGAAGTGGTCTTGGTCATGGTCACGCGAGGTAGCCCTGTGCTAGCTCACCTTCAAGGCCGCAAAGGGGGAAGGGAGCACACGATGTCGAAGCGCGCATTGGTGAACCATCGTCCCTGGCTGCTTGCAGGCGTGATTGCGGCGCTGGCTTACTACTTCCTCTGGAACAACCCGATCGGCGGTATCTGGTTGATACTTCTGAAAGGTTCGGCGGTCGGGCTCCTCGCCATCTACGCGTGGCGCCGCGCGCCAGGCCTGGACGGGACGATCCTTACCATTACCCTCGTCCTTTCCGCGGCGGCGGATATGGCCCTGGAATTGTGGTTCGAAATTGGCGGGGCGCTGTTTGCCGCGTCGCATCTGGCAGCGATTGTTCTCTACCTGCGAAACCGCCGTGATCAGACCGCAGGGAGCCAGCGCTTGCTCGCAATCGTATTGCTGATCGGCGTTCCAGCCGTCTCCTATCTGCTGAGCTCAAGAGCAGATATCGCGGCTTACGCGGCGATTCTTGGCGTGATGGCAGCAAGCGCTTGGATGAGCCGTTTCCCGCGTTATCGCGTGGGTCTTGGCGCTGTGCTTTTCGTGTTGAGCGACTGGTTGATCTTTAGCCGTGAAGGCGCATTCAACCTGGCCCCGTTGCCCGACACGCTTATCTGGCCGCTCTATTTCGCAGGCCAGTTGATGATCGCAACCGGGGTCGTCCAGACCTTGCGCGGCGAGCATCCCGTCAGATAGAGCGCCTAGACTGCGGCAATTGTTGAACGGTGCAATTCGCGCCTGTGGCCTTCGTAGCCACCGGTCGCCTTGTGATTGACGCTTCGATTATCCCAGATGACCAGCATGCCGGGTTCCCACTTGTGGCGATAGACAAAGCGGTCCTGCTCGCACCACTGGTGCAATTCCATGATGAGTTGGAGGGCGTCCATGTCGTCCATGCCCTCGATCCCGACCGTATAGCTGATCGAGCAGAAGAGCGCTTCTTCGCCAGTTTCGGGGTGCAGTTTTACGAGCGGGTGTGATTGCCGGGCGAGGGCAGCTTCGCCGGGTCGGATCGACATTGAGCGTCCTTCGTCGTTGTCGCCATACAACCCATCGGGCGCGTAGCCGCGGCTAGCCGAATGGACCGCAGTTACTGCGCGAAGCTCGTCCTTGCGCTTGTCAGGAAGCGCAGCGAATGCAGCAACCTGATCCGAGAAAAGAGTGTCTCCTCCGACGGGCGGAATTTCGACTGCCATCAAGCAAGTGCCGGATGGTGGTTTGCGCAGAAAGCTCCAGTCGCTGTGCCAGTTTTCGGCAAAGAGTGTCGACGTCTCGTCCGCTTCGCGCTTGATCGCGGCGATGTGTTCGTGACCGTAAATTGGATCGAAGAACGGATCTTCGCCAAACCCACCCATTGCTAAGGTGAATCGCTCCAGCGCATCGTCGTCCATCTGCTGATCGGCAATTGCGAGGACCTTGTGCTCAAGCCACGCAGACCGAATGGCAGAAATGTCTGCATCGTCTAGCGCGACTGACAAGTCGATGCCGCTGACCCGCGCCCCGCAGGCCGCACCTGATGCTTCGATATGCATTCCCGACCTCTCCCAAAGTCTGTCTTCCAAACATACTGGAGAGGTCGGGTATGGCAAGTTTCACAACGGTGCTTACTCGGGCGGGTTTTCGCCCAGATTGTCGTCGGAATGGACCGTGGTGTCAGGCGTGGTCTCGTCGCCGCCACCGCGACGTTCGACCATCTCCTCGACAATGGCTTCTTCAGCCTCGTTCTCGGGTTCCTCGGTCTCGTCGATCTTGACGGCGCTGACAACGTGCTCGTTCTTACCGACAGTGAACAGGCGAACACCGGCGGTGTTGCGACCCATTACTCGCAGGGATTCGAGCCCGATGCGGATGAGCTTGGCCTGATCGGTGACGAGCATGAGCTGCTCGCCTTTTTGAACAACGAAACTCGCGACGACTGAGCCGTTGCGGTCGATATTGTCGATATTGACCACACCCTGACCGCCGCGTCCGGTCTTGCGGTATTCGTAAGAGCTTGAAACCTTGCCGTAGCCATTGGCGCAAACGGTGAGGATGAACTGCTCCTTCTCCTTGAGCGCGTCGTAGCGTTCAGGCGTAAGGTCTGGATCGCCTTCCTTCTCACCCTTCCACGGAGCAAACTTGATGTATTGCTCGCGCTCTTCGGGGGTGGTGCCGGTAGCGCCCAGCGTAGAGAGCGAAACGACTTCGTCTCCGTCGGCGAGTTTCATGCCGCGTACGCCGGTCGAAGTGCGGGAGGTGAATTCACGGACATCCTCGGCCGCAAAGCGGATCGCCTTGCCCGACTTGGATGCGAGCATGACATCGTCGCTAGGTGCAACAAGGCGAACGCCGATCAAGCGATCTTCGCTCTCTTCGTCGAACTTCATCGCGAACTTCCCGTTCGACGGGATGTTGGTGAAGGCGTCCATCGAGTTGCGACGCACATTGCCTTTCGCGGTCGCAAATACGACCGACAGTGCGCCCCATTCGTCCTCATCCTCGGGGAGGGGAAGCACGGTCTGGATCGTTTCGTCGGTATCCAAGGCGGGAAGCAGATTGATGATCGGACGACCACGCGTTGCCGGACCGCCTTCTGGGAGCTTCCAGACCTTCAGGCGGTAAACCTTGCCCGCGGTCGAGAAGAACAGCACCGGGTTGTGCGTCGAGGTGACGAACATTTCAGCGATGGCGTCCTCGTCCTTCGTACTCATCCCTGCGCGGCCCTTGCCGCCGCGGTTTTGCGCGCGGAAGGTCGAGAGCGGGGTTCGCTTGATGTAGCCGTCGAGCGTAACCGTCACGACCATGTCGTCGCGTTCAATCAGGTCTTCGTCGTCGAGGCCGTCCCATGCGGGTGCGATTTCGGAGATACGCGGCGTCGCATAGGTCGCACGAATTTCTTCGAGCTCCTCGCGCATGACCTCGTAAAGCTTCACGCGGTCGGCGAGGATGGCGAGGAATTCCTCGATCTTCTCGGCGAGCTCCTTCAGCTCATCACCAATCTCGTCGCGGCCCAGCGCGGTAAGACGGTGGAGGCGCAGGTCGAGAATGGCTTTCACCTGGCGGGTCGAAAGCCGGTAGGTGCCGCCCTCCTGATCCGAGCTCGGCTCGATCGCTTCGATCAGCCGGATATACTGGGCGATGTCGCCGATCGGCCATTCCTTGGTGAGCAGGCGCTCACGAGCGGTGGCCGGGTTGGGTGCGCCGCGAATGATCGCGACCACTTCATCGAGGTTCGATACCGCGACCACGAGGCCGAGCAAGATGTGCGCGCGTTCGCGGGCCTTGTTGAGCTCGAATTTGGTGCGGCGCGTGATGACTTCTTCGCGGAAGGAGATGAAGGCCTGGATGAAGTCACGCAGCATGAGCGTTTCAGGCCGTCCGCCGCGAATGGCGAGCATGTTTGCCGGGAAACCAGATTGCGCTGGCGTGTGCCGCCAGATCTGGTTGAGCACGACTTCGGCGGTGGCATCACGCTTAAGGTCGATGACGATGCGCGTGCCGTCGCGGTTGCTCTCGTCGCGGATGTCGGAAATGCCTTCGATCCGCTTGTCCTTGGCGGCCTCAGCGATCTTCTCGACCAGGCCGGCACGGCCGACTTGGTAGGGGATCGAGGTGAAGACGATGCTTTCGCGGTCGCCGCGTAGCGGCTCGATCTCGTGACGGCAACGCATCAGGATTGAACCGCGCCCGGTAGTGTAAGCAGCTTTCGCGCCGCTCGTGCCGAGGATCAGCGGAGCAGTGGGGAAGTCGGGTCCGGGGATGTATTCAATCAGCTCTTCCGACGTGATCGCCGGGTTTTCCATGAAGGCCAGGCAACCGTCAATCACTTCGCCCAGATTGTGCGGGGGCACATTGGTGGCCATGCCGACAGCGATACCCCCTGCACCGTTGACCAGCAGGTTGGGGAAGCGCGCTGGGAGCACCGAAGGCTCTTGCTTTCGGCCATCGTAATTGTCGACGAAATCGACAGTGTCCTTATCGAGGTCGTCGAGCAGCGTGTCTGACACACGCGCAAGCCGCGCCTCTGTGTAGCGCATCGAGGCGGGCGGATCGGGATCGGGAGAGCCGAAGTTCCCCTGACCGTCGACCAGCGGCACACGCATCGACCATGGCTGCGTCAAGCGAGCGAGCGCATCGTAGATTGCGCCGTCGCCGTGAGGGTGAAAATCACCCATCACGTCGCCGACGATCTTCGCGCTCTTCACGTAAGGCCGTCCGGCGACAAAGTTGCCGAGCTTGGACGCATAAAGGATGCGGCGGTGAACCGGTTTCAAGCCGTCGCGCACATCGGGAAGCGCGCGGCTGACGATCACGCTCATCGCGTAATCGAGGTAGCTGGTCTTCATTTCATCGACGATGTCGATGCGGTCATATCCGTCTGCGGGGGCAGGGGATGCAGGGTCGATAATGTCGGTTTCGTCGCTCAAAGCGAAAGCCCGTTTCTAGTTGTTGTTTTCGGAAAGAAGTTCTGTTGGTCAGATGTAGGTGCTGGGGCGCGGTTTCGCCATGGCCACAGCGGAACACAAAGGGTACAGACACACCTTTTTCCACACTTGGTGACCGACACGCGGTAGCCTGCGCTCACCTTACCGCTTGCTGAACGATTGTTGCGCGCTTCTTTTCTATTCGTGCGATCCATTCAATCGCCGTTCAGCCCGGTTCGTCTAGTTAGAATTGCAAATGTCGAGGCTCTCGCTAAATGAGCGGCGCAGACATTCATAAAGACCGCGACGACTGGAAGCCGCGCGGCAACAACATCACTCGCTGGAGGAACCCCCCAATGCTTACACTTATTTCGCGCAAGCGTGCTTCGTCGTTCGCACTCGCGATTTCGCTTGCGACTGGCACGGCTGTCATCGCAACTGCCGTATTCCCGACCGAAGCAAGCGCTCAGCGCCGCGACCGTGACCGGGATCGCGACCAGCAGCAGGAATCTGATGGTGGCGGCTACAGCGACGCATTCCGCGCTGCCTACGTACCGCTCGACGAAGCCATGAAGGCTGAGGGCGGCGACATCACCAGCATGCGCGCCCAGTTCCAGCAGCTCGCTGGCGTGCTGAATACCAACGACGAGAAGATCGCCGGCGGTGGCCTGATCTTTAACGCAGGCATCCGTCTGCAGGATCGCCCGCTGCAGCTGCTCGGCATGGAAAACATGCTGGCAAGCGGCAAGGTCCCGGCTGAGCAGGTTGGTCGCTACAACTTCATCGCTTATCAGCTTTCGAATGAAGCACGCGACTACGCCAAGGCGCGCCGCTATCTTCAGGGTGCGATTGACAACAACTTCACCACTGAAACGATCAGTGCGTCCTCGCTGCGTATTGCGATGGCCGAGAGCTTCTTTGCCGACAACGATCTGACTTCAGGATTCGATTACCTTCAGCAGGCGATTGCCGATCAGAAGGCGTCGGGCCAGCCGGTCGATGAACAGTGGTATCGTCGCGGTGTCACCGTCGCCTACGAGAATGAAGTCGTGCCGACCGTCTACGATTTTGTCACGATGTGGATTAGCGATTATCCGTCGGCCACAAACTGGCGTGATGCGATCAATGTGGCTCGCAATCTCAATACCTATGAAGGTCCCGAGATTCTCGACCTCTTCCGTCTCAGCCGCCGCGTCGGTGCGCTTAGTGACGCATCGGACTACGACTATTACGTGGAAGCAGCCGACGCACGGCGTCTGCCGCGTGAGGTCAAGGATGTGATCGACGAGGGTATGGCCGCTGGCATCGTCAGCTCGGGCAACCTCTTCATCACCGAGGCTCTTGAAACCGCCACAGGGCGCATTGAAAGCGACCGCGCCGATCTTCCGGCTCTTGAGCGCGATGCACTGGCATCCGATGCTGGCCTTCGCACCGTTGTTGCGGCCGGTAGTGCGTTCCTGAGCTACGATGAATTTGGCAAGGCAGAGACCTTTTACGAAAAGGCGCTCGGTATGGCTGGCGTCAACACCAACGAAGCGCTGACCCGACTGGGCATCGCGAAGCTTGGTCTTGGCAAGTATGACGAGGCACGCAGCACCTTTGCTCGCGTGTCGGGCAACCGCGCATCGATCGCCAAGCTCTGGATCGCTTATGCGAACGAGCTTGAGAAGAACACTGGCGGTGCTGCGGCTCAGTCGGCAGCATCTGTCGAAACGATGTAAGCACCCAAAAACGGGAAAAGAAAAGGGCGCCGGGAGCTGATCCCGGCGCCCTTTTTCGTTCGGCCCTAAGCGCGACAATCAGCGCAGGCGTTTCACATACACCTGGTTGTCATCGCGGTGTTCGAGCACGAAGTTGTCGAAGCTTTCGAACATCTCCTTGAGGCTCTTGAAACCGTGGTTGCGCACATCGAAACTCGAACGGTTGCCGGCAATCTGGCCAACCTGTGAGAGGCGGGCAAAACCGCCGTCTTTCTTGGCCTCGGAATAGGCGGCAAGGATCAGGTCATCGAGTTCATCGTCGACAGAAGATGCGTCTTTCTTGCTGCTCTTTCTTGCATTGGGTGTGTCCGCTGCGTTTGTCGCGATCAGCTGCTTGATATCGATGAAGCGGGTGCACACTGACTTGAATGCTTGCGGAGTTTTCGCCTCGCCGAAGCCATAGACGATGATTCCATCCTGCCGAAGCCGAGTAACGAGCGGAGTGAAGTCGCTGTCCGAGGTCATGATGCCAAAGCCGTCGACCTTGCCCTGATACAGGAGGTCAATCGCGTCGATCGTCATCGCCATGTCTGTCGCGTTCTTGCCTTTGGAGACGTCGAACTGCTGCTGTGGGCGAATGCCGAAACGGTTGGTGATCTTATCCCAACGCGCAAGATTGTCCTTCGCGAAGTTCCCGTAAGCGCGGCGAATATTCACCTGTCCGAGCTCCGCCATCACGGTAAGGACGGGGTCGATACCTTCGGGCGTCGTGTTGTCCGCGTCTATCAGAAGGGCGATATTCTTGAGTTCTGCGTCAGGCATGCAGCGCTCAATGACGGTGCGGCCAAACTAGGGCAAGCGAATATTCTTGCGCTGGATCAGTCTTCAGGCAGGAACTCGCCCGTTTCCTCGTCGAGCGAGTAGAGCACACCTTCCTTGATCGAGAAGTGAGCGCCCCGCAGCTTTATCTCGCCCACTGCTTCCTTGTCCGCGACCCACGGAAAGGTGCGCAAGTTCGCAAGGCTTTGGCGTATCGCGGCAAACTCCATGGCCAACTCAGCCTTGCGGCCCGTCGTTCCGTGTTTGCGCTCTACGGGTAACCGCGCTTCGCTGAGCAGGTCAATCCAGTTGGCGATAAAGCCGCCTTCGCCAGGCTCCTTCTCGAGATAACTGCCGCTCAGCGCCGCCTTGCATCCGCCGCAGCGACCATGCCCCATGACGAGGATCTGCTTCACCTCGAGCATCTGAACCGCAAATTCGACCGCTGCAGAAACGCCGTGAAGACCGGGCTTCTGTTCAAATGGAGGGACGAGCGCAGCCACATTGCGGACAACAAAGATCTCGCCCGGATCAACGTCGAAAATCTGTGCAGGATCGACGCGGCTGTCCGAGCAGCCGATAATCATGAGCTTTGGGTGCTGACCTTCAGCTACGGTCTCATCGAAACGAGCTTTCTGGCGCGGATACGTATCCTCGCGAAAGCGACGATAGCCCTTCAAGAGCTCAGCAAATTCAGGCAACGATGCCTCCCTACGCGTCGGCGCTTTTCTCCCTTAGAAACGCTCGCCGCGGATAACCTGCACGTCCCACATACTCAGGACGAAGCCGAGATGTGTAAGCATGGGAGCAAGCTCTTCTGCAAGCGCCATCGCCTTGTCTTCCGCAGCAATTGTCAGCACCAGCACCTTGTCTGTGCCCATCACGCTCTCTTCGCGCCAGACACCTTCACGGCCTTTGCCGCTCGTGACGGGAACGATTGTCCAACCGGTAATCCCGATCCGGTCGATTGCGTTAGTAACCCGGCGCTGCAGCGCCTTGTCGGCGAGGATTTCTATGCGCTTGCGCGTAACGGTTTCAATCATGGCATCGCTCCATTGGCGCCGGTCAAAGATGCCGCGAGCGCGCTTATCAGGCCGATATTGATCAGCACATTGAACGGAAAGGTGATGCTGAGCGACATGGTGAGGTAGATGCCCGGATCAGCTTCGGGGAGGGCTAGCCTCATCGCGGCAGGGACCGCGATGTAGCTTGCGCTGGCACACAAAACGCCCAGCGCCGCAGCAGAGCCTGCATCGAGTCCAATAACCACGCCAAGAGTCGTGCCGACTGCGCCATTCACGATAGGCAGAAATATGGCGATGGCACCGAGCCTCCATGTGATCGAGCGCGACTCCATGATCCGCCGCATCGCGATCAGGCCCATGTCGAGAAGGAAGATACACAGCACGCCCTTGAACCCTGCCTCGAAGAACGGGCTGACAGGTGCAAAACCTACTTCTCCTCCAACCATCCCAATCACGAAAGCGCCCAGCAGCAACATGATCGAGGAGTTCGTGAAGACTTCATGCAGCATCTCGCCTGTCGACTGGGTGCCCGCCTTGCTCCCCATGCCACGCGCGAGCAGGAGGCCGCTAAGGATTGCTGGCGCTTCCATCGCGGCCATGACAGCAACCATATAGCCTCCGGGCTCGCGCGATTGTCCGGTCAGGATCTCAACCGCTGTGACAAAGGTGACGACGCTGATCGATCCATAGTGCGCTGCGACCGCGCCTGAATTGATGCGGTCCAGCTTGCCGAATGTCTTGAGAACGCCATAGGCAAAGAATGGCAGGATGAAGCCTGCAGCAATGCCTGCTCCGAGTGCGGAGACGACGGTAACATCAACGCCCGACTTCGAAACCGCAACACCGCCTTTCAGGCCGATTGCCGCCATGAGGTAGAGCGACATTGCTTTCGCAATCGGTTCCGGGATCGCAAGGTCGGAGCGCGCGAATGCCGCAAACAGGCCAAGCACGAAGAACAGCACGACCGGCGAAGTGAAGGTCTGAATTGCTGTCTCGAACATGGCGTTGGAGGTAACGGCTTTTCGGTTTTCTGCAAGTCACGCCCGCTCAACGAACTAAGCCGATTGGCTACGCTTGCAGCATCGCCGCGTGGGGCCTAAATGGACCCGCATGAACGACCTGTCCAATCCGCCTGAGGCAGCCAAGAGCGAAGAGCGCCCACAACGTCAGCGCAAGCCTGACTGGATTCGCGTCCGCGCGCCGGTGAGCCAAGGCTACAATGAGACGCGCAAACTCATGCGCGAGCTCAACCTCAACACGGTTTGTGAAGAGGCCGCTTGCCCCAACATTGGTGAGTGCTGGTCGAAGAAGCACGCGACGGTCATGATCCTCGGAGATGTGTGCACCCGCGCCTGCGCGTTCTGCAACGTCAAGACCGGCATGCCACGCCCCGTCGACCCGATGGAGCCCGAGAATACGGCCGCGGCTGCGGCAAAGATGGGCCTTGAACACATCGTCATCACCAGCGTCGATCGCGATGACCTTCCCGACGGAGGGGCAGGGCAGTTCGTTAAAGTGATCGAGGCGCTGCGTCGCAATACGCCCGACACCACCATTGAAATTCTGACACCGGACTTTCGCGGCAAGATGCGCCCTGCAGTTGAGGCAATCTGTGAAGCTGGGCCCGATGTCTACAACCACAACCTCGAAACGGTCCCGAGGCTTTATCCGACGATTAGGCCCGGAGCGCGCTATTACGCATCACTTCGCCTTCTCGAAGAGGTAAAGGCGCACAACCCGCTGATCTTTACAAAGTCAGGCATCATGCTCGGCCTTGGTGAGGAGCGCCTTGAAGTGCACCAGGTTATGGATGACATGCGCAGCGCCGATGTCGATTTCATCACGATGGGCCAGTACCTGCAGCCAACGCCCAGACATGCGAAGGTGGAAGAATTCGTCACGCCAAAGGCGTTCGGAGCGTACGGTTCTATCGCTCGAGCCAAAGGCTTTTTGCAGGTTGCTTCCAGTCCCCTGACGCGTTCGAGCTACCATGCTGGCGATGACTTTGCTCAGATGCGAAAGGCGCGCGAGGAAAAGCTCCGCAAAAAGGATCGGCTGAGCGTCTGATGGTCGGTATCCGCGAAACCCGCAGGTTGCCGTATAGCGCCGAGCAGATGTTCGATCTGGTCGCCGATGTCGCTCGCTATCGTGAGTTCCTGCCATGGGTCATCGCGACACGCGTCCGCTCGAATAGCGAGACCGAAATGGTTGCGGACATGGTGGTCGGCTTCAAATCAATCCGTGAGACATTCACGTCGCGCGTATCCAAGGATCGCCCTCGCGAGATCGCGGTCCACTACGTCGATGGCCCCTTGTCCGATCTCGACAACGTCTGGACCTTCAGGCCGATTGACGAAAACACGTGCGAGATCGACTTTTGCGTTGATTTTGAATTCAAGAACCGGGTGTTTCAGGCGCTTGCTGGCCAGTATTTCGACCGTGCTTTCCGCAAGATGGTCGCGGCTTTCGAAGCGCGCGCGCACGAGCTTTACGGTAACAACAACTCGAGCGCGCAGATCGTCGCCTGATGCCGGATCGCGGCGCGGCCGCCTGGTCCTTCGCCGCCTTCGAAGTGCTTGAGTTCACCCTCGGGCTCACCGTCCTGGTTGCGATAGGCTCTGGCAAAGACCACCGTTCCAACCGGCTTTAGCTGGGTTCCACCGCCGGGGCCTGCTACCCCGCTGATTGCGACCGCGACATCGGCATTTGAGCGTTCCAGCGCGCCGGTGGCCATAGCCCAAACGCATGCAATCGAAACGGCGCCAAAGGTTTCGATGATATCCTGGGCCACACCCAGCGATTCCATTTTCGCTTCGTTCGAATAGGTGATGAAGGCACGGTCGAGCACGGCGGAAGAGCCCGCAATCTCTGTGATCGCGCCAGAGACGAGACCTCCAGTGCAGCTTTCTGCGGTGACGACCTTGCGCCCAGCGGCTTCATTCTCTGCGACCACCCGTGCGGCGAGGTCGGTGATGTCTTCTGGGAGGATGTAATTGCTCACTCTGCCGTGCTTTCGCTCGCAGCCTGTTCTTCATCCTCGCGCGCACCCAGCTCTACGATCAGGCCCACCATCTGTGCGATATTGTCTGCCGGAAGCGGATCAAGGATCTCCAGGCCGCGCTCGATAACCTCGCAGTCGTCCGTCTTGATTTCCTGACCAATCAATCCGCCGACCAGCCCGTCGACGAATGGACGCAGTTCGTCATCTCCCAGCATGGCGAAGACGGCGGTCATCTCACGCGCATCCTCATCACCGCTTGCCATCATGATCATCGCGTCTTTTGCGGCAGGCCACGCATCATCCATTCCATCGGAAAACTTGGCCATAAGCCGGTCAGAATTGCTGAGCGCGTAACCGCCCTGGTCAAGACTGGCCGAGCACTTGGTCACGAAGCTGTCGAACGCAATCGGGAGCGCATAGCGCGATGCCGCCGCAACTGCTGCGGGGTCGAGATTGCTTGGCTGCGCAGCGGCAGGTGAAACGCTGAGAGTGGCGGCTGCGGCGAGCGATACAAAAGCGAGTTTTGTAGCGTTGATGGTGTGTTTCATGTCGAAAGGTCCGTCCTTTTCTCTTCTCAGTTTGCCGCGTGAAGCGCGACAATCGCCTGTGCAGCGATACCTTCACCTCGGCCGGTAAAACCCAGCCTTTCTGTCGTCGTTGCCTTGATACTAACAGCATCTTCACCAAGGCCGGTAATCCTTGCCACTTCAGCCCTCATGGCGGGGCGATGGGGGCCGATCTTCGGGGCCTCACAGATAAGCGTGAGGTCGATGTTTCCGAGCGCGTAACCTGCTTCTTCGGCAAGCTTAACAGCATGTTCTAGGAATTGACCTGAGCGTGCTCCTGCCCATTGGTCATCGCTTGGTGGAAAATGCGTTCCGATATCGCCCTTGCCGATGGCGCCCAGCACCGCATCGGTTATCGCATGAAGCGCCACGTCGGCATCGGAATGGCCAGCCAAGCCATGGGTGTGTTCGAGCTTTACACCGCACAACCACAGCTCTTCGCCTTCTGCCAGGCGGTGGACGTCATATCCTTGTCCGATGCGGAATGGCGCAATACTGGCTGTGTCCATCAGGTCTTCTTCAAAAGTGATCTTCTTGAGGCGTTCATCACCCTGAACCAGTGCGACTGAACCTTGCATGGCTGCGAGGACCTGCGCGTCATCTCCGGCATCGGTTTGTGAATTCCATTCGCGGTGAGCAGCGAGAATGTCCTCAAACCGGAATGCCTGCGGTGTCTGCACTCTTCGAAGCGTCTCCCGATCGGCCTTGCCCGCCATGGTGCTGGCGTCACCGGCGACCGCGAGGCTGTCGACGACGGGAAGGGTCGGGATCGCACCTTGATGCTCATCCAGAGCTGCCAGGAGCCGCTGGATCACTTCCAAGGGCAGGTCCGGGCGAGCTGCATCATGGATGAGGACTTTTGCCGGCGGTTCTTCCGCCAATGCTTCAAGCCCGGCTCGCACGGAATCCTGTCGTGATGCGCCGCCTTCCACAAATCGAAACCCGGTAAGACCCTTCAAAGCGTCTTCGGCATCAACCTCGGCTCCAGCTGCGATCACCACCAAAAGAGGATCCGCACCAGCGGCGCGAAGTGTCTCGACTGAATGGCGGATAAGAGGCTTGCCGCGCCAGCTGCGATATTGCTTGGGAGTGTCTCCGCCGACCCTCAATCCTTTTCCCGCAGCAACGACGATAGCGGCAAATGAGGGGAGGGTGGTGACTTGGTCCATGGTGGCGCCAGCGCTTAAGGTCTGGACGCAAGTTTCGCAATCCACTATGCGGCTGCCCAATATTTAGGCATACTCTCTCCAACCCATGACAGATATACCCACTCCTCCGGCGCTGAAGCCGATCGATATTGGTCCCGTGACGATCGCAGAGCCTGTGCTGCTCGCGCCAATGACTGGTGTGACCGACATGCCGTTTCGCACCTTGGTGCGCCGCTATGGGTCGGGCCTCAACGTTACAGAGATGATCGCGAGCGAGGCCGCGATTCGCGAGACGCGGCAGTCTGTCCAGAAGGCGGAATGGGACAAGATCGAAGAACCCGTTTCCATGCAGCTGGTCGGCTGCGATCCTTCAAGCATGGCTGAGGCAGCCAAGCTTCAGGAAGGCAACGGCGCTGCAATCATCGACATCAATTTCGGCTGTCCGGTGCGCAAGGTTGTCGGCCAGTTCGCCGGTAGCGCGCTGATGCGAGAAGTGCCGCTTGCGACCAAATTGATGGAGGCCACGGTCAAGGCCGTCGATGTGCCCGTGACCGTCAAAATGCGTATGGGCTGGGACCACCAGAGCCTCAACGCACCCGAAATGGCACGCATCGCCGAGGACCTTGGCGTCAAGATGATCACTGTTCACGGGCGCACCCGTAACCAGATGTACAAGGGCAGTGCGGACTGGTCCTTTATCCGGAAGGTGAAAGAGGCGGTAAACATCCCGGTGATCGTCAACGGCGATATCTGCACCATTCAGGATGCGGCCACCGCGCTTGAGCAGTCTGGCGCAGACGGCTTGATGATCGGACGCGGCGCGTACGGCAAGCCATGGCTTCTCGGTCAGGTTATGCATTGGTGGCGCACGGGCGAAAGGATTCCGACGCCCAGCTTTGACGAGCAATATTCGGTCCTGGTTGAACACTATCACCGCATGCTCGATCATTATGGTCGCAATGTTGGCACCAAGATCGCTCGCAAGCATCTTGGCTGGTATACCAAGGGCATGCACGGCTCGGCTGAATTTAGAAACCGTGCAAACTTTATCGATGATCCCGACGAAGTACTGGGCGAGATCGAACGGTTCTACGAGCCCTTCCTTGGCCGCACTGCCAAAGCTGCCTGACATGTCGGTCAAACCTGAGGCGGGCAGGTCCGATATAGCGAGTTTCGATCCTTCCAGGCCTGATGCTCGTGATCAGCTTTCTGGCCTCTTGTTTGCGCTCGTCCTGATCGATCCGACTTCGGCGATTGCCGAGGTCAATCATGCAGCCGAGAACTTGCTTGGCCGCAGCGCCAAGCGTCTAGTGGGCAAACCATTGCTTGAGGCCATTGGGCCGCTTGATCCAAGGGTCGAAAATCGCCTGACAAACACCGACGAGGCGCTTGTTGCTCGCGATATCCTGATCAATGCGAGCGAGGCCGAAAAGCGCGTCAATTTGACCGTCAGTCCGCTTGGCGGCTTTCAGGGCTGGAGAGTGGTGACATTCTCCGAAATTGGCCACGAAGAGACGGGAAGCGACGACGATCTTGGCTCATCGCTCGGTGCGCCTTCTATTTTGGCCCACGAGATCAAGAACCCTCTCGCGGCTATCCGGGGTGCAGGGCAGCTGGCGGCTCGCAAGCTTCCGCTGAAGGACAAAAAGCTGGCGCGGATGATTACGGATGAGGTCGACCGGATCGCGAGGCTGATTGACCGGATGCAGCAGCTCGGCTCGCGCACGGCAGAGGTGGCAGAGGCCTGCAATCCGCACGAGGCGATCCGTTCGGCGATTGCCACGGTCCGCGCAGCTGGCGGCGCGAAGCCGGTGGAAATCAAGGAAGAGTTCGATCCCTCAATTCCACCGGCATACGCCAATCGCGACGCTTTGGAGCAGGTACTGATCAACCTCATCTCGAATGCGCGAGATGCCGCCTGCTCTGGTGCACGCGGCGAGATCACAGTGAGAACCCGGTTCGTATCCGGCCTTGCCTTCAGCGCGATCCGGTTGGGACGAGCGGTGCGCCTGCCGGTTGAGATCACCGTTTCCGACAACGGGCCCGGCATCGATCCGGCTATGCGCGACCATGTGTTCGAGCCGTTTGTATCGTCAAAACAGTCCGGCCAGGGGCTGGGGCTGGCTCTCGTGCGAAAACTTGTTCGCGACATGAACGGATCGATCTCGCATGAGCGTGACGCGAAGCGCGGCCTTACGCATTTCCGGCTTCATCTGCCCTTGGCCAAGACACCACAGGAATAGGAATCCTCTAAAGCAATGTCAGGTACGCTCCTCCTCGTCGAAGATGACAGCGCAATTGCCACGGTGATTACGGCTGCGCTGGAGGATGAAGGCTTCGAAATCCAGCGGTGCTCTTCCATCCGGGAAAGAGATCAGCAGTTGGCGGCGCGCTCTTTCGACCTAATGCTGACCGATGTGATGCTCACCGACGGGGATGGCCTTGCGAGCCTTTCTTCGGTGCGTGAAGCCGCGCCCGACATGCCTGTCATCGTGCTGTCTGCACAGAACACGCTCGATACCGCCGTGCGTGCAAGTGACAGCGATGCCTTCGAATATTTCCCCAAGCCCTTCGACCTCGATGAACTGGTGCGCGCTGTGCTCCAGGCGGTTGGGACCGGAACAAATGTCGCAACCGCGATACCGGATAGCGAAGGCGACGGCATGCCCCTGGTTGGACGCAGCCCTGCCATGCAAGGCGTCTACCGGATGATCACCCGCGTCCTTCGCAATGATCTGACCGTCCTGGTGACCGGCGAGAGCGGGACCGGCAAGGAGCTGGTCGCAGAAGCAATCCACCAGCTCGGAAGCCGTCGAACCGGACCGTTCGTGGCGGTGAACACCGCAGCCATCCCGCATGACCTCGTTGAAAGCGAGCTTTTCGGTCACGAGAAGGGCGCTTTTACCGGGGCAGTTGCGCAAGCCATCGGCAAGTTTGAGCAGGCCAATGGCGGAACTTTGTTTCTCGATGAGATCGGCGACATGCCGGCTGAAGCACAGACCCGGCTTTTGCGCGCGCTCCAGTCGGGAAGAATTCGCCGGGTCGGCGGTCGCCAGGAGATCGCGGTTGACGTTCGCATCATCGCGGCAACCAATCGTGACCTTGCCCCGATGATCACCGCGGGCAAATTTCGAGAGGACCTTTTTTACAGACTCAATGTGGTGCCAATCGAATTGCCGCCGCTGCGTGAAAGGCGTGAGGACGTCGAAGTGCTTTCGCAGCACTTCCTTTCTCAGGCCGTAGAAGATGGCTTGCCTCGTCGCCAGCTCACCACTTCCGCGATCGAGCGGCTTGAAGCGCGAAACTGGCGCGGGAACGTCCGCGAACTTCGCAACGTGATCTACCGGCTTGCCCTTATGAGCCGCGAGGATGCGATCGACGCATCGAGTTTGAGCGACATTCTGGGTGAGGAGGCTCCGTTCTATCCTGCAGAGAGCGCTGGAAGGGGAGGCATTGCCGCGGCCCTCGACGTCTGGCTTGCTCAGGAGGAGCCTGCGCCGGGCTCTGTATACTCCAGTGCGATTGCGGCATTTGAGAAGCCTCTCATCGAGCATGCTCTGGGTGAAACGGGCGGCAACCAGTTACGCGCGGCCAAACTTCTCGGGATCAATCGAAACACTCTGCGCAAGCGTATCAGCGAGCTAGAGATAGAGTCTGATCGCTTCGCAAGACCGCTTTAACGCAGTTATGCGACCAAAATGTCACTTTGGGCTTGCGCAGATACAACACTAGCGTTGTAACTGCGCAACTATGGAAGGCTCAGTCGCCAATCCTGTTGATGATGGCACCGCGCAAGATCGCGCGGCCACCCGCTTGCAACCGCGGCAATCCCCGCGGTGGTGGCGCCAATTCGTGGTGAGTTCGCGGCGAGCCAATGTCTTCCGCTGGTTAGAAGCATTGGCGGTCATCGCGCTGATCATCGCGATTATTGCCAATTACCTCGCGTATTCGAACCAGCCTTCCGACTCAGGCGGGCTCCCATCGCTGCAAGTATCCTTGCTGTTGGTGGCAGTGTTGGTGCCCGCAATGGCACTGTTGGTCATGATCGGGCGCCGAATGGCGTTGAGCCGAGCTGCAGGCAGCACAGCGCGGCTTCACGTGAGGCTCGTGTTCTTCTTCTCGATGGTCGCAGCTGTCCCTACGCTACTCGTGGCCGGATTTGCAGCGTTCCTGTTTCAAACAGGTGTCACGTTCTGGTTCTCTGACGAATCTCGCGGCCTGTTGGAGAATGCAAACGAGCTTGCTCAAAGCTACTACGATTCCAATCAGAGAGACGTCGAACAACAGACCATCACGATGGCGACAGACATGCGGGAAATCCTCTTGCGTGTGCCTATCCCCGATCCCGATTTCCCCGAGCTCTACTTCTACCAGATGCAGGCGCGTGAAATTTCGGAAAGCGTGATCCTGCAGAGAATGGACGACGATTCGCTGCGCACAGCCGCCGCGCTCAACGTAGTGGAAGGCAATGACCCCAGCGTTTTCAGTGAAGCTGCGCTGCCAACGCTGGACACCGGTGAACTGGTGGTGGTGGAGGGGAGCGCAGAGAGGATCGCTGCGGTCGCACCGATTGATCGTGAGGCAGGCATCTACCTCTACAATGCTCGCACCACTGAAGAGACTATGTTCAATGCCTGGTCGCGCGCGCAGGCCATTTCGACCGCTTATGACACGCTGACCAGCGATGCGCGCACGCTGCAACTTCGCTTCAACATCGCTCTGGTTGCAATGAGTCTTTTGCTGGTAGGCATCGCGGTCTGGTTCGCCCTGCGATTTGCAGATCGCCAGGTTGAGCCGCTCACAGACCTCGTAGGCGCCGCGCGAAAAGTGGGGCAGGGCAACTTCGCTCTTAGAGTTGAAGGCAGAACGGGGGCGGATGAAATTGGCCTGCTCAACCGGGCATTCAACCGAATGACGGCGCAACTCGAAAAACAGACCGATGCCTTGGTGAGTGCAAACCGCCAAATCGATGACCGGCGCGCCTTCATGGAAGCTGTGCTGGAATCAGTCACCGCAGGTGTGATTTCAGTCGACGAGAGCAGCCGCGTTCTGCTGATGAACGAGTCTGCATACAGCCTACTGTCAGAAGACAGTGCCGAGAGCGCGGAAGAGGGGCCGGCTGCGCTCGTTGGGAAATCCCTCGACGAATTGTCCCCTGAAATCTGTCAGATGGTGCGAGAAGGTAAGGAGCGCGCAATTGTCACTCAGCCGCGTGGCACTGACCTTTTGACCCTCGCCGTGAAAGTAGCGCCCGGTTCCAGCGGTCACGTCATCACTTTCGAGGACATCACGCGCCAACTGATTGACCAAAGACAAGCGGCTTGGTCCGACGTCGCTCGCCGTATCGCGCATGAAATCAAAAATCCGCTCACCCCGATCCAGCTCGCGACAGAGCGTCTCAAGCGTCGCTATCGCAAACAGGTCGAGGGTGGCGATGCAGAATTGTTCGACGAATTGACCAGTACGATTGTCAGGCAGGTTGGCGATCTGAGGAAGATGGTCGACGAATTTTCATCCTTCGCCCGTTTGCCCAAGCCTGTTTTTCGATCAGAAGACGCGCTTGATCTCGTGCGGCAGGCGGTCTTCCTGCAAGAGGTCGCTCATTCCGATATCGCGTTCGCTGTTTCTGCCGATGATCTTAGCGAGCGCGAAATCCAGTGTGACCGGCATCAGATGGGCCAAGCCCTGACCAACGTGCTCAAGAACGCTGTCGAAGCGGTCGAAGCGCGCGCCTCCAACGCGGACGAGGCGTTTTCAGGACGCATTGGCGTGACGATGGCCGATCAAGGTGAATGGGTCGCGATCGTGGTCGAAGATAACGGGATCGGCCTTCCGACGGACCGCGATCGTATCGTCGAGCCATATGTAACAACCCGCGAGAAAGGCACAGGTCTCGGCCTCGCAATCGTGAACAAGATTGTTGACGAGCACGGCGGGGACATGAGTTTTGCCAACGGCGAGGATGGCGGGACGCGCGTCACGCTGCGTTTCGCGCGTCACCCCGATCCAGATGCGAGCGAGGCCGTATGATGATCTCGCACACACCCCAGTTTCAATCCCCGATGACTACCCCCGTGAGGAGAAGCGCATGGCGCTCGATATCCTGATTGTCGATGATGAACGCGATATTCGCGACCTTGTTGCCGGCGTACTTGGCGATGAAGGCTATGAATGCCGAACCGCTGCCGATTCCACCAGCGCGCTCGCTGCCATAGACGAGCGCCGGCCCAGTCTCGTCCTGCTTGATGTCTGGTTGCACGGAAGCGAGTTGGACGGGCTCGAAACACTGGACGCGATAAAACAGCGGGAACCTGACGTGCCCGTGATCATCTTCTCGGGCCATGGCAACATCGACACCGCAGTCTCGGCGGTCGGTCGCGGGGCAATGGACTTCATCGAAAAGCCGTTTGAAGCTGAGCGATTGCTCCTCCTGGTCGAGCGTGCAACGGAAACCGAGCGTTTGCGCCGCGAGAACACCAATCTTCGCGACGCAAGCTGGGGCGGCACGGACTTCACAGGCAATTCGAGCGCAATCAATGCTGTCCGCGCAACTCTCAAGCGTGTCGCGAACACCGGTAGCCGGGTGCTCATCACTGGCCCGGCGGGAGCTGGCAAGGAAGTCGCGGCGCGCATGCTCCATGCCTGGAGCAGCCGTTCGGACAATGCCTTTGTGCTCGTCAACTCCGCGCGAATTACGCCCGAGCGCTTTGAGCAAGAGCTCTTTGGCGAGGAATCCGACGGAAAGCAGGTCCGACCCGGTCTCCTCGAATTGGCCGATGGTGGCACGCTCTATCTCGACGAAGTCGCAGATATGCCGCTTTCGACACAGGCCCGTATTCTTCGCGTGTTGACAGAGCAGAGCTTCGTCCGGGTCGGGGGCACGCGTCAGATTGGCGTCGATGTACGGGTGGTTTCTTCAACCACGCGCGATCTGGCAGTCGAAATGGAGGAGAAGCGGTTCCGCGAAGACCTGTTCTATCGATTGAACGTTGTGCCAGTATCTATCCCTTCGCTTGCCGACCGGCGCGATGACATTCCTGCACTCGCCGAGCATTTCTTTACGCGTTATTCGACCGATCAGGGACTGCCTCCGCCCGAAATCAGTGAAGAAGCAATGGCTGCCCTCCAGGCGTATGATTGGCCTGGTAACGTGCGCCAGCTTCGCAACGTCGTCGAGCGAACGATCATCATGACGCCGCGTGAACGCCTCAATGTCGTCGAGACTGATATGCTTCCTGGTGAGATCACCGGCGGGAGGCTCGCTGGGTCGGGCCCGGGTCTATCGACCATGATGGGTGTGCCCTTGCGCGAAGCGCGCGAGAGCTTTGAGCGCGAATATCTTGCAATCCAGATACGCCGCTTTTCGGGGAACATCTCGAAAACCGCCACCTTCATCGGGATGGAACGATCTGCGCTCCATCGCAAACTCAAGCTTCTGGGAATGGCGGACCGGCGCGATGCTGAGCGCAAGGGGTAGGGCTGACCACCCGACCCCAAGAACGGCCAGATTTGCGATGTGATGAAATATCCCATTGCGGCAAGGCATTGCAGTCGCCATTATATGAGTTGAGCTGCAAATCAGTCCGGGGGGGCTGGCGGCGTCATGCGGACTGAATGAACGGCCGCCAACAACAGGAGCATAACATGTCCACCGGGCGAACCCTCTCTCCGCGCCCTTCTGCGAGATCCTCCGAGACAAGCGATAGTCAGTCGCGTTCGACTGCAAGCGGGTCTCGTCAAGGCAACCTGCAAGATGCCTTTCTCAACCTGCTGCGCAAGAACAAGACACCGGTCACAATGTTTCTTGTAAAAGGCGTTAAACTTCAAGGGATTGTCACGTGGTTCGATAATTTCTCGATCCTTTTGCGCCGTGATGGCCAATCGCAATTGGTCTATAAGCACGCCATTTCCACGATTATGCCATCGGGCGCGGTTGATGCTGAACAGTTCAGCAATCGCGGTGCCGGCGGCAAGCAGCGCATGCTGCAGGATGTGTTCCTCAGCCGTGTGAGTGATGCCGGCGTTCAGGTGACGATGTTCCTCGTCAATGGCGTGATGCTTCAGGGACGGATCGCGGCATACGATCTGTTCTGCATGCTGCTGGAGCGGGAAGGGGCCGTGCAACTCGCCTATAAGCACGCGGTTTCAACAATCCAGCCTGCAAGCCCAGTCGACCTCTCCGATGATGCCGGCGAGGAAGATGATTACGGGGACGATTACTGAGTTTCGACGATGACCTGATGGATGAAGTCACCCGCGGTGCGCGGGCCCTTGTCTTGTGCCCGGATATCAGGAGTTTCAGCTACGACCTTGACGCCGCCGAGCGTCTCGCGGAGGCCGAAGGCCTTGCGCTGGCAATTGGCGTCGTGATCGAGCATTCGGAAATCTTCCCCGTCCGTCAGATGCAACCCAACACGCTTTTCGGCTCCGGTCAGGTCGAGAACATCAAGATCTTGTGCGAACAGCACGAATGCGAGCTCGTGATTGTTGATGGTGCATTGACGCCGATCCAGCAGCGCAATCTTGAAGACAAGCTCAAGCGCAAGGTAATTGATCGAACGGGATTGATCCTCGAGATCTTCGGTGAGCGTGCTGCGACGGCTGAAGGGCGGCTCCAGGTTGAGCTGGCACACCTCGACTATCAGCAGAGCCGGCTTGTCCGCAGCTGGACCCACCTTGAACGGCAGCGAGGTGGTTTCGGCTTCCTTGGCGGCCCCGGTGAAACCCAGATCGAAGCAGACCGCCGGATGATCCGCCAGCGTATGGGACGATTGCGCCGAGAGCTTGAGCAGGTGCGCAAGACCCGTACGCTTCACCGTGAAAGGCGGGGAAGGGCGCCTTGGCCGGTCATTGCCCTCGTAGGATACACCAATGCCGGGAAATCGACCCTCTTCAATCGCCTCACCGGTGCGGAGGTCATGGCTGAAGACCTCCTTTTCGCCACGCTGGATCCAACGATGCGGGCTATCAGCTTGCCCGGCGTGGAAAAAGCCATCCTTTCTGACACTGTCGGTTTCATTTCAGATCTTCCCACGCAGTTGGTCGCCGCTTTCCGTGCCACCCTCGAAGAGGTGACTGGCGCGGACATCATTTGTCATGTTCGCGACATGGCGAACCCGGCGCATTCCGCGCAGAAAAAACAGGTCATGGAGGTCCTTTCGGATCTGGGTGTCGTCGACGCGGAGAGCGGAGAGAGCGAAATCCCGATCCTTGAAGTGTGGAATAAGGCGGACCTGCTTTCTGAAGACACCCTCACGGAACTGCGCGAGGCAGCAACAGGACAGGACGCGGTACTGCTTTCAGCGTCGAGCGGCGAAGGCGTTGAAGCTTTCGCAGACAAGATCGCCGATATGCTGACCGCGTCGGCCAAAGAAGTGACGATCACGTTGCCTGCATCGGACGGCCGGCGACTTGCATGGCTGCATGCGCACGGAGACGTCCTCGAGGATTGCGATGCCGGGGAAGGGGAGCACGGTCCAGAACGCCGGTTGACGGTTAGGCTCAACCCTAAGGAACTGGGTCAGTACGCATCCTTATAGCGTTGATTTCTCAGCACGTTTGACCTTCTGCCAATACGATTCCTGCTGTTCGAGAGAAAGCTGGTCGAATGCGTGGCCATCGGCTGCTGAAAGCTCTTCCATCTGCCTGAAACGACGCTCAAACTTGGCGTTTGACGCTTTCAACGCGGCTTCCGCATCAACGCCATATCGCCGAATGATGTTCACTGCGACGAAGAGGACATCTCCGGCTTCAACGAGACGCTCATCCTCGCTCGCTTCCTCCAACTCGCGCAGTTCCTCATCGAGCTTTTCCTGAGGACCTTTGATGTCATGCCACTCGAAACCGACGCGAGCGGCTCGCTTCTGCAGTTTTTCGCTGCGCAGCAATGCAGGAAGTGCATTGGCGACGCCGTCCATGGCGCTCTGCATGCCGATATCTTCGCGTTCAGCAGCTTTGAGGTCCTCCCAGCGGGCTGATGTCATAGCGCCGCCTTCGTTTCCGAAGATGTGAGGATGGCGGGCTTCCATCTTGTCGCTGATCGAACGCGCGACATCCTCGAACGTGAAATGTCCGGATTCTTCCGCCATGCGCGCATGAAAGACAACTTGAAGAAGGAGATCGCCAAGTTCTCCTTTGAGGTCAGGCATGTTCTTGCGTTCGATTGCGTCGGCCACTTCGTACGCTTCTTCGATTGTGTACGGAGCGATGGTTTCGAAGTTCTGGGCAAGGTCCCATTCGCATCCGCGCTCTGGATCGCGCAGGCGCGCCATGATCGAGAGAAGGCGGTCGATTTCGGTCGAATTGGGGGCCTTGGTCATTCAGCAAATGGCCTCAATGTCAGAATGATAATATATATTATGTTAAATATGTGATGGTGGCGTTAGGTGGGCAATCGAGCCCCCAACAGATCGGCTGCGACGAACAACCCCGCAAAAATGGCGAGCCACACCAGTGCAAGCTGAGCAATCTTTGCCCAACCCAGCCTGAAACTCGCGATCGCACTCCCGGCTAGGATCAGCCATCCAAGCAAAGCAACAATTGAGATAATGGAACCTTCGCTCATGCCCTCATCTCCAATCCGTCAAAGCCAACGACTACGCCTTCGGGCACTTCGTCGACCAATGTCCGGTAATCCATACTCTTGTCGAGATGGCTTAGCACAAGCTGTCCGGCACCAGAACGTTCGGCCAATTCGATAGCCATTGCTAGGTGAGCATGAGTTGGATGAGGCTCACGCCGCAAACAATCGCTCACCAGGATGTCGACGCCGTCATAAAGCTCAACCATCTCTGTCGAAATGGAACTGAAGTCTGTCGCGTAAGCAATTGATTTACCGTCAGCTTCGAACCGATATCCGGTCGTCTCACCAGGTCCATGTTCCATCTGGCACCATTCGACCCCGAAGCCGGCCACGATCCTCAGCCTGTCTAGCGTTTCCAGCGAGCAAATGGTCGGATAGCCGTCCTGACCGGCAAAAACATATCCAAACCGCTGGC
This sequence comes from Erythrobacter sp. S158, assembly GCF_057364915.1. Classification (NCBI taxonomy): domain Bacteria; kingdom Pseudomonadati; phylum Pseudomonadota; class Alphaproteobacteria; order Sphingomonadales; family Erythrobacteraceae; genus Erythrobacter; species Erythrobacter sp. S158. Next base: position 1,263,098 of record NZ_CP200279.1, read on the forward strand.
GCAGACGCCTGACGGTTTCCGTACTGGCATAGGCCGGAATTGGGCCACCGCGCCCATATCGGAGCACTCTGAGATCGTCGATGCCGTGGCAGTGGTCCGCGTGGTCGTGCGTCCAGAACACCGCGTCGATCTTGTTGATGCGGTTTGCGAGAAGTTGAGCACGGCAATCAGAGGACGTGTCGATAAGCAGACGCCTGCCTTCATCGCTTTCCACCAGGATCGATACGCGCGTGCGGCGATTGCGTGGTTCGGTCGGGTCGCAGTCGCCCCAGTCGCCCTCGCCATCTTCGCCGCCGATCCGCGGAACGCCGGTGGACGTGCCTGAGCCGAGCATGATGAACTTCACGCCTGTTGCCTCACAGGTCAGCCTTGCTGAACAGTTTCGTGAAGTTGGCGGTGGTTTGCTGCGCCAATTGCTCAGCTTCTATTCCGCGGAGTTCAGCCACGAAACGCGCTGTGTCGGCGACAAATGCAGGTTCACAAACCCTGCCGCGATTGGGCACAGGCGCCAAGAAAGGGCTGTCCGTTTCAACCAGCAGCCGGTCTTCTGGAACTTCGCGAGCTGTGGCCTGCAAGTCCTTGGCATTCTTGAATGTTACGATTCCTGACAGCGAGATCGTCAGACCCAGGTCGAGGACCTTGCGCCCGAATTCTGATGAAGCGGTGAAACAGTGGATGAGCGCCGGAAAAGCCCCCTTTCCCAGCTCGTCTTCGAGAATTTCAAGCGTGTCGCCTTCTGCATCGCGCGTGTGAATGATGACCGGCAGTCCCGTCTCACGTGCCACGTCGATATGCATTCGAAACAGCTTAGCCTGCGTCACCCGATCCGAGTGCTTGTAGAAGTAATCGAGCCCAGTCTCACCGATCCCGATAACCTTGGCATTCTCGGTCGCTTTAAGCAGCACCTCGCGGCCCAAGTCCTCATGACCGTCTGCCTCGTGAGGATGGATGCCCACGCTGGCATAAACATCTGCCTCGCGGTTCGCAGTGCCGACGACCTGCTCCCACTCGCGCTGTTTGGTCGAGATGTTGAGAAAGGCGCCTACGCCAGCCTCACGAGCGCGAGATAGGACGCCTACCTGATCCTCAACCAGTCCTTTGTACTCAAGATGGCAGTGGCTATCGACGAGCATCACGATTTCTCCTCGGCCGCCTCTGGCAATTCAAGGCGTGGGAAGATCGGGGTGGGTTTGCCCACCAAATGACCGCTTGTCGCCAGCCGGTCGAACCACGAACGGTCATTAAGGTGTTCAAACTGGCGCTCGTTTTCCGACACACCGAGTTGGTCGAGAACTGCAGAGGCCTTTTCAGGCACGATGGGCTGAATTGCGATGGCAAGATCGCGAATGGCGCAAAAAAGCGTCTGGAGCACCGCTTTCATGCGCTCCGGATCGGTTTTCTTGAGCGTCCAGGGTGCCTGCTCGTCGACATACTGATTGCAGGCATACACCGCCTTGATCCAAGCCTCGATCCCGACCGAAAAGGCCAGCTGCTCGAATTCTCTCGGAAGATCGGTAGCACAAGCGGTTTTCACGGCGGCGAGCAAAGCGGTGTCAACCTCTGCACGCTCGAACGGTTCAAGCACCCCATCCATATTCTTTGCAATCATCGAGAGCGTGCGCTGCGCGAGGTTGCCAAAGCTGTTGGCCAGTTCCGCATTTGTGCGCGTCACAATCGCTTCAGGTGAATAGGAACCGTCCTGGCCGAACGCGACTTCGCGCATGAGGAAATAGCGCAGGTTGTCGACACCGAACTGTTCCGCAAGCTCAAGCGGATCCGTGACATTGCCAAGCGACTTCAATTCTTTCTGTCCGCGATTGAGAAGGAAGCCGTGGCCGAACACTTTCTGGGGTACAGGAAGGTTCGCGCTCATCAAGAATGCCGGCCAGTAGATCGTGTGGAAGCGCACGATATCCTTGCCGATCAGATGCAAGCTGGCCGGCCAGAACTTCTCCATCTCGGGCGTTTCGTCTGGGAAACCAAGACCGGTGAGGTAATTTGTCAGCGCATCGACCCAGACATACATCACGTGATTGTCAGAACCCGGCACCTTCACGCCCCAGTCGAAGCTGGTTCGGCTTACCGAAAGATCGCGCAGGCCCTGTTCGACGAAAGCGATCATTTCGTTGCGGCGGCTTGCAGGCTCAAGGAAACCGGGCGTCTTGAGCAGCTCCAGAAGCGGTTTTTCGTATTTCGACAGGCGGAAGAACCAGCTTTCTTCAACGGTCCACTCGACCGGAGTACCTTGCGGGGAGAGCTTCTGCTCGCCCTCACCTTCAACCAGTTCACTCTCGTCATAGTACGCTTCGTCGCGCACCGAGTACCAGCCTTCGTAACGATCGAGGTAAAGATCGCCGGCGGCTTCCATCCGCTCCCAGATCGCTTGGCTCGCGCGGTGATGCTCGGGTTCTACTGTGCGGATGAAGCGATCGAAATCGATGTTCAGCGCTTCATCCATCTCGCGGAAGTAGCCGGACATTTCGTCTGCCAGATCACGCGGGGTGCGGCCTTGCTCTTGCGCTTTTCGCGCCATCTTGAGCCCGTGTTCATCCGTACCGGTCTGGAACCGGACCTCGCGCCCTTTGAGACGTTGGAATCGTGCGATGACGTCAGCAGCGATACCCTCGTATGCGTGACCGATATGCGGACGGCCGTTGGGGTAGTTGATCGCAGTGGTGATGTAGTAGGGTGCGTTTTCAGTATCGGACATGGGCGTGCTCGCTAGCCGGGGCAGCGCGTGTGAGCAAGCTGCCGATTTCGACTGACAGCAATCCCGTGTCAAAATTGTAGGTCGGGGCCTTCGCAGCCAGCTTCACCAGATCGCGATGTGTGTCGACGAGCTTTGCGCGCTGAGCGGGATTATCCGAGCTGCGGGCAAGGTCGGCAACCATTGCCTGTGCGAGCTCAAACACCGCATCCAATCGCACCCGATCTGCCCTACCCCCGATGAGACGTGTCAGTTCGGCGCGCCCCGTCATCTGCGGATCGCCCTTCGTAAGCAAGGTACTGATCGCGTTGGCCAGAGGACCAAGATTCTGCTCGGCGAAGCGCAAAGCTGCACCATACGAACCCTCGGCAGCGCGAATTGCCGCAAGGCGCGCATCGCCCCCGCTAGCTATGCCTGAGGCGTCGAGCATTTCTTCCAGCTGGACATCTTTCAGGATCGGAAAGCGCAAGATGCGACAGCGCGACCGGATGGTTGGGAGGAGCCGTGAAGGGCGATGCGTGACAAGCATGAAGAACGTACCTTGCGGAGGCTCCTCAAGACTTTTGAGCAACGCGTTTGCAGCTGCGACTTCCATGTCATCGGCGGGATCGATGATAACGACACGCCGCGAACCAAGGGTTGGCCGTGTGTTCAGTCGCCGCTGCATGGCGCGGACTTGATCAACGCGGATCGATCGCGCTCGTTCGAAATCCTTTCCATCGGCGGCGACGCGCGCTTCCTTGTCGTTCTTGGGACCGTAGGTAAGCACTATGATGTCAGGGTGGTCGCCGGGTGGTTGCGGAATACCTTCCTCCGCCACGAGTTCGCGCGCTGCAGCCGTGGCGAAATCGTGTTTGCCCAGACCACTCTTCCCCGCGAGAAGCCACCCGTGATGCATCCGTGCGCCGGACATGGCGCCTCGCCATTCACGCCATGGCCCCTCGTGATTAGGCCAATTCGTCATTTGCCATCCTGACCGAGCAAGTCGGCCAATGCATCGAGAACGCGATTGTGGACCTCGTCCGGTGTTCCTGTGCCGTCGACTATGCGAAATCCATTCGGGTCGGCTTCGGCGAGCTTTCGAAAACGCGCAGCAACCGCACGATGATAATCGGGGCTTCGCCCGCCGATAGCATCGCTGGTTCCACCGTCACGCTCGGCAAGCCTTTGAGTGAGACGATCCTCGTCAACTTCGAGCAGGAACGTGAGATCAGGCCTCAGGCCATCGCTCCCGAACGCATGAAGCGCAGTAATCGCCTCGTCGCCAAGCCCCCCCGCCCCGCCCTGATAAGCGCGGCTCGAATCGACAAAACGGTCGGTCACGACCCATACACCCTTTTCGAGCGATGGCCTTATGTGCTGCGCCACGTGGTCGCTGCGTGCTGCGGCAAATAGCAGGGCTTCTGCCTGTGCGCCCCATCCATCGCCCGGAGGGTGCAAGAGCAACTGCCGAATGGCCTCGGCACCTGGAGTGCCGCCCGGTTCCCGCGTTACCTCGACCACTTTCCCGCGCGCACGTAGGGCGTCCGCCAGTTTGAGTGTCTGAGTCGATTTTCCAGTGCCTTCACCGCCTTCAAAGGCGATGAATAGCCCCCTAGTCTCGCCTCTCATGAGAACCACCCCGCAATCCCGTTATAGATCCGGGAGAAGAAACCCGCCTCACCCACGCTCTCGGCGGCAAGGAGCGGAAGATGCGCCGGCTCCATACCCGGAACGTCGACGACCAACGTTGCGACTTGGTCTCCGGAGTCAAACGGAGCACGAAGAGGCCCATCATATTCGACGCGCAGGGAAAGCTCGCTCAATCGGCCTTTGGGCACATTCACGAAGACATTGCGCTCTGTCTGCAGAGCAACGGAACGCGAATTGCCGCCCTGCACTCTCGCGCGAGCAACCACGTCGCCGTTTGCGTAAAGTCGCTCGCGGTCGAAAGCGTCGAAACCCCATTCAATCAGATCGCGTGCAGCTCTGGCTCTGATTGACCCGCGCGAGATGCCAGCGACCACCACGACAAGCCGTTGACCATCGCGCTTTGCAGAGCCGACATAGCCGAGACCGGATTCGTTCGTGTAACCAGTTTTGATGCCATCGGCTCCGGCAACGCGACCAATCATCGGGTCGCGGTTGAATTGCTCGATATCGTTGTAGCGGAAGCCGGGCTTCCCGACATAACGCGCATATTTTTGCGGATGACGACTAATCAACGCCTGCGCCAGCTTCACGAGGTCGCTCGCCGTCGTGAAGGTATGCCCTTCGTCTGGCCAGCCATTGGGCGTTCCGAAGTGGCTATTGACCATCTCCAGGCTGCGAGCCCTCAGGTTCATGCCATCGAGCCAGACCGAGATCGATCCGGCCTGTCCTTCGGCGAGCATCGCTGACCCGTCATTGGCAGAGATATTGGCGATACCTGTCAGCAAGTCATCAACGGCCACGCGGTCGCCAGCGTTGATCCACATGGTCGATCCTTCTCCGCCCCATTCTTCCCAGACTTCGTCACTCATTACGAGCGTCTGGCGCGGATCGAGGTCGCCCTCCTCAATTAACTCGAAAGCGTGGAACAAGGTCATGACCTTGGTGATGGATGCAGGCACAAACCGGCGGTCAGCGTTGCGCGAATAGAGCACCTGCCCGCTGGTAACATCCACCAGAAGCGCGATTGGTAATTCAGTCTGTGCCGGAACGGGAGGAGGACCTTGCGCTCGGCTAGCAGGCGAGGCCGCGGCCAATGCAAGGATGACCAGCGACGCTACCGCGCGTTGGATTTTCATAATGTGGTTTCTAGCAAACACGGTGCTGCCATAATCGTGCCCGCTCACCATTGCGAGGGAGCGAAGCGTGCTAGTTCACGATTTCGTCAGCGAGCAGGCCGACGCTCATCGCATAATAGTTCGAGCAATTGTATTCGAGGATCACTCGGTAGTTGCTCGTGAGCAGATAGGCAGGCGCGCCGGGCCCATCGGGCTGAAAGAGTGACGTCAAAGTGTCGTCAGGAAGAAAACGCTGCGGCTGCACACCGAGAGCGCGCCATTCGCCAACTGTTTTCCATTGACTGTGGCGCTCGTGAACACGCGGACACACGGGGGCCACTAGCTCGGTTTTGTAGGCATCGACGTCGAAACCGCGTGGCACTGCGGCCCTTACGCCCCATGGCTGTCCCGATCGCCATCCTGCATCGCGGAAGTAATTTGCGATAGAGGCAAACGTATCGGCGCGGTTATCGAAGATGTCGGCGCGGCCATCGCCATCTCCGTCAGTTGCAAGGCGAAGGTAGACCGAGGGCAAGAACTGCGGATTGCCGAATGCACCAGCATAGCTTCCCACCAAAGTGCTTCGCGAATATCCTTTGTCGGCAACCTTCATCAAGGCGACCCACTCGCCTTCGAAAAGCTCGCGCCTGCGCCCTTCCCATGCAAGCGTCGCAAGGCTCCGTGAAAGATCGAAATTCCCTGTGATCGCGCCGTATGAGGTTTCATGCCCGAAGATCGCGACGATGATTTCGCCGGGGACACCATATTCACGCTCAATCGCACGCAGCTGGCCGCTGTGAGCGCGATAGACACGCTGTCCGCCTGCTATCCGTGTCGGGTTTACATGAGTGCGGATGTAGGGCGCCATGGCCGGATAGCCGCGGCGTGTCGGTGTACCGGGCTGCCCCTGATCAAGCCGGATAACGCGCGGATTGGGAGTAAGGCCGGCGGTCATGCGGTCGATCGTTGACTGACTCACGCCTTCACCGCGTGCGCGCGCCTTGATCCGCTCAAGGTAAGCGTCAAAGTCGATCCCGTCGCGTGCGACTTGAGCCTGGGCAGGTGTAGGGGCACTCGTGCTCGAAAGGCCGAAAGATGCAGCGATCAAAATCGCAAGGGAAGTGAGGTGCTTGAAGGTCATTGCGTAAGGTATCTCACTTTCGAGATTAATCGGGGGTGATTGCGCAGCGATGTCCGCTGCCAAAATCCTGTTCACTCAATCGCATATTTGCGCATGAACTCATAGTCTTCGCGGCACGCATCGGCTGTTTTGCGATACTCTCCGTCGAGACCGGGCAAATCTCCTCGGGGCGCCCCGAAGCCTGTCGACGCATTCACCTTGTCGTACCAATGCTCGCCCCAGACGCCGTCTTCTGGATGAGGGCCTTTTTCCCAGCTGAGCATGGCAGGGTCCCAAGCTATCCCAATTGCGTCGCACAGCGCTTCTAATGTCCGGGAAGGATTGGCGAGGATTGCATCGGAATCGACAACCGGAGGTACCTTGCCAGTCCGGTCTGCCTCGCGTTCGAAGTAGGAACGCACCTGAGCGAACCCCAGCATTTCGGGCGTTCTCAGCTCATTCTTATTGCGGTAGCTCGCGACCACCCGCTCAGGGGCCCGGATCAGAAAGGCGTGAGTATGATCGGGCATGTCGCCGATATCGACGTGTGCGATCATATGATGCGGCATGTGCTTTTGGTACCAGAAAGACTTTCCGTCAGGTGCTTCGCCGGATTGAGAAGCGAGCACGCTGTCCCAATCGCAATCCATGTCGGCGATGGTTTCCGCCGCCATCGGATGAGGTTCGCCGCTATCCTTGAGGAAGGCTCCGTAGAAGGGCTCATCGCTAACCGCGCAATCGGAGCGCGCACCAAAGCTTCGCATCATCGCAGTCGAAATATTGCGAGGCCCACTCCACATGGCGATGCGGATCGTCATTCTTGGGTATCCCTGTCCATGAGACCGCGGTAAAGTCCTTGGAGCCGCTCCACAATGGGGCCGCGCGAAGGCGTGAGAGCTCTTCCGTCCACTTCCGTTACGGGCACTACGCCGGCGAAAGTGCCTGTCACAAAGGCCTCCTGTGCTCCGTAAACATCGGTAAGGGAGAAGTTCTTCTCGAAAACCGGAATGCCCTCCTCGCGGCAAACCTGGATGACGTTCGAGCGCGTGATCCCGCCAAGGCAGTAATCGCCGCTCGATGTCCAGACCTCGCCATTGCGGACGATGAAAAAGTGAGTGGAATTGCAGGTCGCAACGAAGCCATGTGGATCAAGCATCAACGCTTCGTCGGCCCCCGCCTGTGTCGCCTGAATGCATGCAGTGATGCAGTTGAGTTTGCTGTGCGAATTGAGCTTCTGGTCCTGCACGGCAGGATCGCCGCGCCTCACATGGACGGTGAACAGCTTTATGCCGGTCTCGATAGTGGAAGGGAGCGGCGCCTTGAATTCCGGGATGATCACGATCGTCGCGGGAGAGATGACAACGCGCGGGTCTTGATACGGTGTTGAACGTATGCCGCGTGTCACCATCAAACGGATATGAACACCTTCAGCATCGCGCATGGTATTTCCGTCGATGGTTTCATCCAGACGCTGAACAAGTTTATCTCTGGTAAGCCCAATGTCCATCGCGATGGCTTTCGCGCCTTCGTAGAGCCGGTCCAGATGCGCGTTCAGGAACGCGACCTTCCCGCGGTGCACCCTGAGGCCCTCCCAGACGCCATCACCCAGCATGAAACCACTGTCGAAAACCGAGACACTTGCCTCAGCGCGCGGCACCATTTGACCGTTGACGTTGATCAGGATCCGCTCGTTGCGTGGGTCCGGTGCGAAGTCATGAGTGCCTTGAGCCATGAATATCGTTCTTAGCCGCAAGCAAAGGCGTGACAATAGGCGCGCACGTCGCTAGCGAGCATTTCCGCGCGGACAGGTGGCAGAGCGGTTGAATGCACCGGTCTTGAAAACCGGCAAGGGTGCAAGCCCTTCGTGGGTTCGAATCCCACCCTGTCCGCCACTCTTTGCAAGGAGTGTATCATGAGCAAGCAGGTCGTCCTGATGGGTCTTCACCCCGATGTGGTGGACTGGGACAAGTGGCCTGATCTCTCGCCGGAGAAGCTCATGGAAGGGACCGAAAAGACCCGCGAGGCGCTGGAAACAGAAGGCTTCGACATGACTGTCGGCTTCATCAGGACCGGCGACGAAGGCGCTGAAGAGGCTGCCGAAATCCTGGCCAGCAAGCCTTTCGATCTTGTCCTGATCGGCGCGGGGGTTCGCAAGGATGATGACCAGTTCCTCCTGTTCGAGAAACTGATCAACCTCATCCTCGAACACGCCCCGCAAGCCAAGGTCGCCTTCAACTCCTCCCCTTCCGATACAGTCGAGGCGGTCAAGCGCTGGCTCTAGATGTGCAGCGCCTTGCTGTAGGCGCCGAGGACGCTTTCGTGCATCATCTCTGAAAGCGTCGGGTGCGGGAAGACGGTCTGCATAAGCTCTTCCTCGGTGGTTTCCAGCGTCATGCCGACCGTGTAGCCCTGGATCAGTTCGGTGACTTCTGCACCGATCATGTGAGCGCCGAGCAGCTCCCCGGTCTTCGCGTCGAAAACGGTCTTGATGAAGCCTTCCGCTTCTCCGAGCGCGATCGCCTTGCCGTTGCCGATGAAGGGGAAGTTGCCGACCCTCACCTCGTAGCCCGCTTCCTTCGCCTTGGCTTCGGTCATTCCGACGCTGGCGATCTGCGGGTGACAGTAGGTGCAGCCCGGGATCGCATCGCGGTTGAGCGGATGCGGATGGACGTCCGTGTTGCCAAGCTCCTGAGCGATCGTCTCGGCAGCGGTCACCCCTTCATGGCTCGCCTTGTGAGCAAGCCACGGGCCCGGAGTGCAGTCTCCGATCGCCCATAGCCCAGCCGACTTGGTCCGGCCGTAATCGTCGATCTGGATGAAGCCGCGGTCCATCTCGGCAAGACCGTCGAGGCCGATATCCTCGGTGTTGGGCACGATCCCGATAGCGGTGATGCAGTGGCTGAATTCGGTCGTCTCGGTCTTGCCCGCCTTGTCCTTGATCGTCGCGGTAACGCCCTTGTCGGTTACCTTGAGATCTTCGACCCCTGCCCCGGTCATGACCGTGATGCCCTGCTTGGTCAGGCTCTTTTCGAGGAAGGCGGAGACCTCTTCGTCCTCAACCGGGACGATGCGGTCCAGCATCTCGACCACGGTCACATCGACGCCGATGTCGTTGTAGAAGCTCGCGAACTCAATCCCGATGGCTCCCGAACCGATCACCAGCAGCTTGGTCGGCTGTTCGGGCGGAGTCATCGCGTGGCGGTATGTCCAGACGCGCTTTCCGTCAGCGGGAGCGAACGGCAGGTCGCGGGCGCGCGCGCCGGTGGCGACGATGACGTGCTTGGCTGTCAGCTTCTCCTCTGCCCCAGAACCATCGGCGCCGCCTTTCACCGTCAGCGAGGTTGGGCCGGTCAAAACGCCCTCGCCCATGTGGACGGTGATCTTGTTCTTCTTCATCAGGTGCGTGACGCCATGGTTGAGCTGTTTCGCGACCCCCCGGCTACGCTTTACGATGGCGGCAAGGTCAGCCTCGATCTCGCCCGCCACTTTGAGCCCGTACTCGCTGGCGCGGTGCATCTGGTGATAGACCTCCGCCGAACGGAGCATCGCCTTTGTCGGTATGCAGCCCCAGTTGAGGCATATCCCGCCGAGCAGTTCGCGCTCCACGATCGCGGTCTTCAGGCCCAGTTGCGATGCGCGAATTGCCGCCACATAGCCGCCCGGTCCCGAGCCAAGCACGATCACATCGTAGTCTGTATCCGCCATCGATCCCTCATGTAACTGTGTAACATGGACCGCATGTTACACGGTCCAAGAGCAAATATGTGTAGCGTCCCTACACGCTCTGAAAACCGCACAAAAGCGGGAAAAGAAGAGGTTTGAACTCGCCGTATTCATGGCACTCGCGATGCCACAGGACGCCATATGTAGGACAGCCTTTTGTCATTTGGTGCGATCCACTTTGCGCGGGCGGTCATTCTCGTCGAGCAGCACGAATTTGAAGGTCCCGGCGCTCACCTTGGTGGTCGCCTCCGCATCGCGTTCGCGCCCGATCCCTTCAGCCTCGATGGTCAGTGACGTGGTCCCGCGCGCCGTAATCTCGCAATAGACGCTGAGTTCATCGCCCACCACCATTGCGCCCGGAAAGGTGAAGTCGGTTGCGTGGACCACCACCGCCTTGCCCTTCCCCACGCGGCTCGCCAGCGCGCCCGCGCCCAAGGCCATCTGCGCCATCAGCCAGCCGCCGAACACCCCGCCGTACGGATTGAGATCGGTCGGCATTGCGGTGGCGCGGATCATGAGTTCGCGGTCAGCCATGGGCAGCCTCGTTGATGATCGCCTCGCGCTTGGGTTTGAGGATCCAGCACCAGCCCAGAACCGCGAAGGTGATCGCGGCGATTAGGGCGGGCACGCCCAACATGACAATTCCCGCCTCCCCGCCGAGCACAAAGCTTGCAAGGACAAGCATCACGCCGGAGAGCAATCCGGTGATCATCACGGTCGTGGGCGAGTAGATCAGGTGGCGCGATGAGAGGAAATAGGTGAGCAATGCTGTTGGAAGACCGATTGCAAAGCTTCCGAGCAGCGAGAAGCCGAATGTCGCCAATGCCGCCTCTGTGCTGAATTGCTGTTCGCCTGTCATCATGGTGTGCACAAGACCCAGCAAGGCGACATAGCCCCACGCTGCTACCGCAGCGCAAAGTGCAATGATCACCGCCTTGCCGATCAGGGCAAGAACCTTTGCATGGTCTCTATGCATCCTTTCTCTTCCGCCACGCAGGCCGAATGTCCCAAGGTAATACGTCCTCTCCTCCAACACGGAACCTGTTGCCAGCAGCTGTCTGAATTCCCACCCAAACGCATGATCGACTCAGGCGGCCAAGCCACTTTTTGGCCGCGCTGGCCTTTTGGTATTGAGTTCGAACTCTATAGTGATCGAGCTTGAACTTGCGAACTTTTCCCGGTTCCACGACATACGGAAATTGGATGTCGATCGGATCCTCGTAATCTAGCAGTGTACCGTGGACTGGCTCAGGTCTCACCACTCCAACTAGACAATCTATGTCAGTGATGCCGACAGGATGCTCCGATTTGTTCAATACGTGCAAAAAGGGAGCAGAATCCTCTCTGTAACCATTAGGCGGGAACTCGCGCCATTGGATGGTGAGATCAAGAAACTCGCGGTCCTCTCTTCTAAATCTCCAAAACGCGATGAATGGGCTAGCAATTGCAGCGAAAGATGCAGCGGCTAGAGTAAACCAGTCAACGATATTTGGTTCGCCAGCCATCCGATCTCACACCACCAGCCCCATCGGGTTTTCAACCAGCTGCTTGATCGCTTCCATCAGCTGAGCGCCCTCTGCGCCGTCGATGGCGCGGTGGTCGAAGCTGCCGCTTGCGTGGAGCACAGTCGCAGGCTTGATCTCGCCGTCAATTACGTATGGGACTTGCTGGCCTGCACCCACGGCAAGGATCATGCCCTGCGGCGGGTTGATGACCGCATCGAACTGCTTGATCCCGAACATGCCGAGGTTCGACAGGCTTGCTGTGCCTCCCTGGTATTCGTGCGGTTGCAGCTTGCCGTCGCGGGCCTTGCCGGCGAGTTCCTTCATCTCCTTGGATATCTGTGCGAGGCCCTTCGTATCGGCCTCGGTGATGACCGGGGTGATGAGACCCGAAGGCGCTGCCACCGCGACCGAGATATCGGCGCGCGAGTATTTGCGCATCGTATCGCCGTGATAGCTGACATTGCACTGCGGCACGCGGATGAGCGCGCGGGCGAGCGCCTTGATCAGCAGGTCGTTGACCGACAGCTTGACCCCATCGGGTTCGAGACTGGCGTTCAGTTCCTTGCGCAGCTTGAGCAGTGGATCGAGCACGATATCCATGGTGAGATAGTAGTGCGGGACGGTCTGCTTGCTCTCGGTCAGGCGGCGCGCAATGACCTTGCGCACGTTGGAGAGCTTCTCTTCCTCAAACGGAGCACCGTGTTCGGGCACCTGCGGCGCGGGTTTCGCAGTTTTTTCTTCGCTCGCAGCGGGCGCGGGAGCTGGTGCAGCTGCGGGAGCAGGCTCGTAATTGTCGATATCGGCCTTGATGATCCGACCACCCGGACCTGTACCCGACACATCGCCAAGATCGATGCCCTGCTCGCCCGCCATCTTTTTCGCAAGCGGCGAGGCAATGACGCGGTCGCCCGAACGTGGCTGCGATGAAGAACCGCCAGCGGCAGCCTCGACATCGGCTTTCACTATGCGACCCTTGGGGCCAGAGCCTTCGACGGATGCAAGGTCCACGCCTTCGTTGGCAGCAATGCGCTTGGCCAACGGGCTTGCCCTGACGCCTTCACTGGATGCGGGAGCCGGTGTGGGTGCTGGAGCTGGCGCCGGGGCGGGCGTGGGCGCTGGTGCCGCATCGCCGGAGGGCGCGCTGACATCGCTCACGTCTTCGCCTTCTTCAGCAAGCAATGCGATGACCGTGCCGACCGCCACATTCTCTGTGCCTTCCTCGACGAGGATAGCCGCCAGCGTGCCTTCATCGACGGCTTCGAACTCCATCGTCGCCTTGTCGGTCTCGATCTCGGCCATGATATCGCCCGACGCGATCTCGTCTCCGACCTTGACCAACCAGCGGGCAAGCGTCCCCTCCTCCATCGTGGGGGAAAGGGCGGGCATTTTCAGTTCGATTGCCATGTGTGCGTTTTGACTCCCATGCGCCGCGCACGGCCAGCGGTGCCGTAGGGGCGTTCGACCCGTTTAGTGCCTCATGCGCAGGTCGCAAGCCCTGCATGCTCCAGATGCCCCGACTTGCAAATCTGATCGATTGGCCGGATACCACGCCACTTGGAGAGGGTGGGCTTGAGACACGAATGCGTACATTCCTGATCGTGATGGACGAAAGCGACGAAGCGCGCGCGGCGATGCGGTTTGCAGCCCGGCGCGCTGTCCAGGTTGACGGCGCGGTTCATATTCTTGCGCTGGTGGCACAGCAAAACTTCAGCGCCTTCGGAGGCGTTCAGGCAACGATCGAGCAAGAAGCACGCGACCGCGCAGAGGTGCTCGCACACGGTGTAGCGGGCAACCTGCTCGCCGAGAGCGGGATCATGCCGACAATCTCAGTGAAAATCGGCAAGGGCACGCAGATCGTCAGCGAGTTCCTCGAACGACACCGCGAAGTCGCGGCCTTGGTGTTGGGAGCAGCCGCAAACGGAGCGCCGGGTCCGCTGGTGACACACTTCGCAGCCAATGCGGGATCACTCCCCTGCCCCCTTTATGTAATCCCTGAGGGCTATGACGAAACAAAGGCCGATCACGAAGCGTGACCGGCCTTTAGTGATGTTCGATTGAGAGCCTCGCTCAGGTCAGCGTGCCTCGCGTCGGATAATCGTTCTTGGTGATGTAATCGATGCCCTGCAGCAGATCGTCGAGCGGCGGACGGGTGAACGGGGCGTTCTGGATGCTGGCGAAGTAAAGCGTGCCATCGGGCCGCACCAAGAACATTCCGGGTTCTGAGAACTTGTCAGGCTCATCGCTGCCTTCGCGCTTCTCCGAGATATAGAGCCCCCATTCGCGCGCGGTCTCCTCGCTCATATCATAGGCGAGCGGGACATCGCCCGTATCCCATTCCTCGTCGACAACCATCGCGCGCTCCTTCGAATCCATCGAGACGGCGACCACGTTGATGCCGCGCTTGGTGAATTCGTCGAGCTTCGAGGCGAGGTCCTTCAGCTGCCCTTTGCAGATCGGGCAGTGCTTGCCGCGATACATCACGACGAGAGTGAAATGGTCAGGATGTTGCTTCGACAGGTCATAGCGCGCACCGATGGTGAGCGGCAGGTCGATAGCTGGGACTTGGGTTCCGGGCTTGATCATGATGGTTCTCCTTTGCTTCGCTTACGTTTGAACGAGGCAAAGGTTTCGCCATTCATTTCCGCTTTCTTCCCTGATGGCGAATGTTTCCGGGCCTTCCGCGTTTCCCGACCTGGAACTTGCCCGCCTTCTTGGGTGGCTTGCCAGGACGGCCGTAACGCGGTGCGGGCCTGCTCCCCCGCGCTTCGATGACATTGCCATCCTCATCCACCGGCACGAATTTGAGCGCGCCTGTGAGCGGGTTGGCTTCCGCCAGTTGCAGTGTCAGCCGGTCGCCGGCCGAATAGGTCGTGCCGGTCTGCTCTCCGACGAGAGTCTGTGCGGCTTCGTCATGGCGGAAGTGTTCTGCGCCCAGTGTCGAGACGGGCACCAGCCCGTCGCCGCCCAGCCCCACGATTGTCGCGAAGAAGCCGAAGCCCTGCACACCTGTAATCCGGGTCTCGAAGTTCTCGCCCACACGTCCCGATAGCCACGCTGCCACATAGCGGTCGATCGTGTCGCGCTCTGCCTCCATCGCGCGGCGTTCGGTCTGGCTGATCGCGTCGGAGACCTCTTGCAGGCTCTTACGATCCTTGTCCGAAAGCCCCGTCGTATCAGGCAGCGAACCGGGCGGTTTGGGCTGCTCCAGCTTGTAGGCATCGACGAGAGCGCGGTGCACTAGAAGGTCGGCATAGCGTCGGATCGGCGAGGTAAAGTGCGCATAGGACCCAAGCGACAGACCGAAATGCCCCGTATTGGCCGGTCCGTAGTAGGCCTGCATCTGGCTGCGCAGCACCGCTTCCATCACCTGCGCCTTCTCGCTCTCGTCGGTGACGTCCTTGAGCATGCGATTGAACAGACCCGGCGTCACCACCTGCCCCAGAGCCAGCTTCTTGCCCATCGTCGCCATGTAATCACGCAGCGCAATCAGCTTCTCACGGCTCGGCGGTTCGTGGACGCGGTAGACAACGGGTGAGGTCTTCGCCTCCAGCGCCTTTGCAGCAGCGACATTGGCCGCGATCATGAAATCCTCGACAACGCGGTGCGCATCGAGCCTTTCGCGCACGGCGATCTCGGCAATCTGGCCCTCGTCGTTGAGGACCACGCGGCGCTCGGGCAGTTCAAGTTCGAGCGGATCGCGCGCTGCTCGCGCCTTGGCGAGCAACTCCCATGCGCCCCAGAGGTTGGTGAGGAATGCGGGCGCATCCCCAGCGTCCACCGTCGCCTGCGCTTCCTCGTACGGGATCACATGAGCAATCCGCACGAGCGCGCGGGAGAAGCGGACATTTTCGACCCTGCCCTCTCCATCGATGTGGAAGTGGCAGACCATCGCCGCACGGTCTTCGCCTTCGCGCAAAGAGCAGACATCGGCGGACAGAATTTCGGGCAGCATCGGGACCACGCGATCGGGGAAATAAACCGAATTGCCGCGCTTCCTCGCTTCCTTGTCCAGCGCGGAGCCAGGGCGGACATAGAAACTCACATCGGCAATCGCGACCTTCGCGTCAAAACCGCCCCTGCCGTCGGGCTCGGCCCAGATTGCGTCGTCATGATCGCGCGCATCAGCAGGGTCGATGGCGACGATTGGCAGATCGCGCAGGTCCTCGCGATGCTTGTCCGACAGCTTAAGGTTGGCTGCGCGTTGGGCTTCCTCGTGAACGCCTTCCTGAAAGACATGCGGGATGCCGTGTTTGGCAATCGCAATGAGGCTGAAACTCTTGGGTGCGAGCGGATCGCCGATCACCTCGACCACGCGCACGCCAGCGCGCTCCGATCGCCCTGCCCGTTCAGCGAGCACAAGCTGCCCCTCTTCCGCGCCGCCCAGATCGCTGATCGGAGTGGAGCGGCGAATGCGCTTGTCGACGGGCGCGAGCCATGGCTTGCCGGTGCCATCCAATTCGACCACGCCCATTAGGCCTTCGGTCCGAGCAGGCAATTTCTTGATCGGAAAGGCGACCCAGCCCCGCTCGGTTTCTTCGGTGCGCGAGAGCACCCGATCACCGCGTTTGAGCGCCGCAGCACGTTTTCCGCCCCGCCCTTTCAACTCGCGCACGGTAAGGCGCGGAGGCTTGTCCGGCGCATCGGGCGACCAATTGTCCGGTATCGCAATCGCTTCGCCATCCTCGATCTCGACAACGCGCAGAACAGTGACCTTTGGCACGCCTCCCATGCGGTGGTAAGCGGTCTTCTTGCCGTCGATCAGGCCTTCCTCGGCCATGTCCTTAAGCAATTTCTTGAGCGCGATCTTCTCCTGACCCTTGAGCCCGAAAGCGCGCGCAATTTCGCGCTTTCCGGCGGGCGTATCAGAAGTTTGGACGAATTCGAGAACCTGCTTCTTTGTCGGAAGGCCGGGTGCGAATTTAGGGGAGCGTTTTGCCATATGCGCCCCATATGGAGACGCGACTAGTCGCTGTCACCCTCAGGCTGCTCCACGGGCTCGAATGCACCGCCCGGAACCGCGCTCGCTACGGGCGAGCAATAGGGGCCGTTGCAAGCCTGAACCCCGAAGATCCAGTCGTCTCCGCGAAGGTTTTCTATGTGGCTGAAGCGGCGTGCCTCATCAGCAGCCGCTGCGTTCGCTTCGACGGGGCCATCAGCATAGACCAAGGCAGTCTCATCAGAATCCCAGTACGGTTCATCCGTGCGGCGCCTATGAACCACATAGAGTTTTGCCCCCGGCACAGCCTGCCATGATATCTCCGTATCGGTCCTGACCGCCGCATCAGCGGACGCCCTGGGCGGCATCGGAGCCATGGCGAGATTGTGAAGCGCGCGCAAGTTTAGCTGCGCGGCTCTGGTCAGGTAATCGAAGTCCAGCTCGTCCACCGTATCGCCGTATTTGATACCGTCTTCCGTTCGCAGGTCCTGATGCTGATGTTCGTAATCCTCGACTGCGACGGTGATGCGGACAGCCGGGTAGCCCTTGTCGAGGAACGGGATTTGATCCCCGCCCCGACCCATGCGGTCGGTGCGCCAGATTTGCCTGACCTGCATCCCGTCCGGATTGCTTGAGGCGACTTCGCCGAGCCAGCGCGAAAGGTTGCGGCCGGGAGAATCGTTTTCGCCGCCGAACCGGCGTTGCCGAGCGCGCAGGCGAGCGGTGGAGTCGGCGCGCAGCCCCTCGGAAAAGACACGCACATGCTCTGGATCGCAATAGCCATCCGAGCCGCATGAGTTTCCGATCATGTCATTATTGAGGACAGCCTTGACCGTCATGCCCTCGCTCTCGACCCAGTCGGCAAGGATCCGGGCGCCGAACAGCCCCTGTTCCTCGCCGGTGAGCAGCGCGTAGATGATGGTCGAGGGATGCTCGCGCTGGCTCAGGATGCGAGCAGCTTCGAGCACCATGACGCTTCCTGAGCCATCGTCGTTTGCGCCCGGCGCATCCTCGGTCGCGTTGAGGGCATTACTCACGCGGCTGTCGTAATGCGCCTGCACGATGATGACTTCATCGGGCCGCTCGGTGCCTCGCTGGATGGCAACGGCATTGCGAACAAGTGTCGGTGTGGGAATACGGTCGCCCGTTACGGTGTCGCTGACGGCCAAGACTTCAAGACAGTCGTTGCAGGCACTGGAGATGCGGCGGAATTCGTCGAGCGCCCAGTTTACCGCAGCCCCGATTCCGCGCTCCGGATCAGTCTGGGTCGAAAGCGTATGGCGCGTGCCGAAGCCGACGATGGTGTCCATGTCAGCGCGCATGCGATCTTCCGAAACCTGCTCGGCCAGGTGATCTTCCCACTCGACGAGTTCGTCGGCGGTGATTGATGTCGCCGCTGCGGGCGCGGCGAGAACGAGGGCGATTGCGAGGCTGGGCTTGATCATGTGCGAGCTTGTGCCGCGCACGGGCCCGCAGATCAACCGGAAGCGGTCAATAGGCGCGGGCGACCAGCACGCGCTCAACCGCAGGCTCACCGGTGAAGATGCAGATACCATCTGCTGCATCGGCGTCGCGCGGGACGTTGCGAAGCGTGAGCTTTTCGGCCTTCAACTGCTCAACGACCTTTTCAAGCGCAGCGCCGGTAGGCTTGGCCCACTCGACCTCGACCCAGCCCGGATACTTGCCGTTCGACTTGAAGAAGTCCTGCACCTCGCCCCACTGGGTTAGGCCGCGCGTGATGTTGGCATCGCGGCGCTCGCGGGCTTCGGTGAAAAGGCTGTTCTGGATGTCTTCCAAGAGAGCGGCGGCACCGTCGATAAATTCGCCCTTGGGAGTGAAGGCCATGGCGGGTTTGCCGTTGTCCATGTTCCACAGCGCATCGCGGCGCAGAACGGCGACCTTGCCTTCGTCCATGTCACGAGGGCCAACCTCGACGATGACGGGTGCACCCTTGCGCACCCAACTCCAGCGTTTTGCGGCCGCCTTGCCCGGCGTCTTGTCGACCAACACGCGAACGGGCTCACCCATTGACCACTGAGTTGCAAGAGCCGCGCGAACTTCCTCGCAATAGGCCAGCACTGCCTCGTCCTCAGGCTTTTCACGAAGCATCGGCAGAATGATGATCTGGTGCGGTGCGATCCGCGGCGGAACGCGCAGGCCATCGTCGTCGCCGTGGGTCATGACAACGCCGCCGATCATGCGGGTGGAGGTCCCCCAGCTGGTCGTGTGGCACAGCTGCTGCGTGCCTTCCTTGTCCTGATACTGGATGCCAGCAGCGCTGGCGAAACTGGTTCCGAGATAGTGCGACGTGCCGGCTTGCAGTGCCTTGCCGTCCTGCATCATGGCCTCGATCGACCAGGTTTCATCCGCGCCGGGGAAGCGTTCGTTCTCGGGCTTCTCACCTGCGATTACCGGCATGGCGAGGTCTTCCTCGACACAAGCGCGGTACATTTCGAGAGCGCGGTGCGTTTCTTCGAGAGCCTCTTCGCGAGTGGCGTGTGCCGTGTGGCCTTCCTGCCAGAGAAACTCCGAAGTGCGCAGGAACATGCGAGTGCGCATTTCCCAGCGCACCACGTTCGCCCACTGGTTCAGCATCAACGGAAGATCACGCCACGACTGGATCCAGCGCGCCATCGCATCGCCGATAATCGTCTCAGACGTGGGGCGAACCACCAACGGCTCTTCAAGCTTGGCTTCGGGATCGGGGATCAACCCGCCCTTCCCGTCCGCGATCAGGCGGTGATGCGTGACGACGGCCATTTCCTTGGCGAAGCCATCGACGTGGTCAGCCTCACGCTCGAAATTGGCGAGCGGGATGAACAGCGGGAAATAGGCATTGGCGATACCGGCCGCCTTGATCCGGTCATCCATGAGGCGCTGAACACGCTCCCAGATGCCGTAGCCCCACGGCTTGATCACCATGCAGCCGCGCACGCCCGATTCCTCGGCGAGATCGGCTGCCGAAATCACTTCCTGATACCATTTGGCAAAGTCGTCTTCGCGCTTCACGTTGAGCGCGTGCCTGATGTTAGCCACTGATTTTCCTGCTTAGACTTGTACTTTTATAGCCCATGCGGGCTTGTCGCCGGATTGGTGGCCTTATTTGGCGAGATCGTCCAGCTTCTTTTGCATCGCTGCCATCTGCTCGCGCAGCGCGGCGATTTCCTCGGTCGAGCCGTCGTTGGCGGGCTGCTCTGGCTTGGCGGTCTTGCCGAGGCCCTTGGCACCCGGGATCAGCGTTTCGGCCGCTGCGCGCATCATCGCCATATTGGTTTCGTGGATCGCGGTAAGCGGATTGTTGGCCATACCCTTTTCAAACGCTTCGCGGATCTTGGTCTGATTGTCGCGAAAGTTTTGCATGCTCGCTTCGAGATAAGACGGCATCATCGACTGCATCGAATTGCCGTACATCCCGATCAGCTGGCGCAGGAAACTGACCGGCAGCATCTGACCGCCATTCGATTCCTCTTCCATGATGATCTGGGTGAGGATCGAGCGGGTGATGTCCTCTCCGCTCTTCGCATCGAAGACTGCAAAGTCGACATTGTCGCGCACCATTTTGGCTAGGTCATCGAGCGTGATGTAGCTCGAACTCGCCGTGTTGTAGAGGCGGCGGTTTGCGTATTTCTTGATGACGATTGCGCCATCCGCGTTAGCGGCGGCGTCTTCGGTTGCCTTGCGAGCCATATCTCTCAAATCCCAATGCGACGTCTCGTGAAGTCCTCGCCTTAGCATCTGCACAATGTGCAGCGCAATAACAGCGCAAGGAATGTTCGCAGTTGCGAAGAACGCCTACGACCAGTGTCGCAGGCGGCGTCCGAGAACGGTGAGCAATTCATATTGAGAAACAGAGCTTTGCTGCGCAGCATTCGCAAGGTCGAAAGGCACGTCTAGCCAGTCGCCATCTTTCACCTCGGGAGCGTCGCCGAGGTCAACGACGACCATGTCCATCGACACCTTTCCCAGCAGCGGCAGGCGCTTCCCTTCGAACATAAACGCTTCACCAGGCCCGCGAGCGCGCAGGAACCCGTCTGCGTAGCCGATCGAGATCGTACCGACCCGCATCGGCTCGCTCGCTACGAACTCGCCGTTATAGCCCACCGCGTCGCCGGCCTTGAGCGAGCGGGTCTGCAGAACGCATGCTCTGAGGTAAGCGACCTGCTTGATCCTTCCTTCGAGCTCCGGTCGAGCGATACCTCCATAAAGAGCGAGGCCGGGTCGGGTCAGATCGAACGCGTAATCCATGCCGAGGGCGATGCCTGCACTGTTGGCAAGGCTCTCACGCTTGTGTCGCACCGAGCCGAGGCATTCGCGATAGAGCGCAAGTTGCCGTGCATTCATCGGGCCGTCCTCGTCGGCACTCGCCAGATGGCTCATGGCGACGTCGATATCGAGCGCAGTAATCGCGGGATCGGAAATGTCGGATGGAGCGATGCCAAGACGATTGATCCCGGTGTCGATCATCAGATGGCAGGTGCCGCCCCCTGCCTTGGTCCAGAGCTTCGCCTGATGGATCGAGTTTATGACGGGCAAGATGCCCGAGGCTTTCGCAAAACTTGCTTCCTGCAACGTCACCGGGCCTTGCAGGACCGCAATTTGCTCAGGTGCGACATAATGCGAAAGCTCCTCCGCCTCGTCCCAATTGGCAACGAAGAAGCTGCGGCACCCCGCCTCAATGAGTGCGGGGACGCAGATGCTCACGCCGAGACCATAGCAATCAGCTTTGACCGCAGCCCCCGCGCCGGCATCGCCCGACATTTCATCGAGCATGCGCCAATTGTCCTTCAAAGCCTCAGTATCGACCCTGAGCTCATTGCTGCTTGGCGGAAGGCTAGACCTGTCGGCCTTGTCAGGCTGCATTATCTTCAAAGTCCGTGGGTGGTCCGCCCTTCAGCCCGAACCACGCGACTACCAGGCCGAACGCGACAACCACCCAGGTGTACCAAAGGCCCGAATAGACGTTGCCGGTGCTCGCAACGATGATCCCTGAGATCAAGGGCAGGAAGCCGCCGAGATACCCCGCTCCGATGTGATACGGGATCGACATCGAAGAGTAGCGGATCTTGGGCGGAAACATCTCGGAAAGCAGCGCGGCAACCGAACCGTATGTCAGCGCCGACAAAACGCCGAGGCCAAGCAGGATCGCGATGATGCCGATCAGGTTTGCAATCGGTGGCTGTTGCGGAGTGAAGTCGAAACCGTACTGGCTAAGCGCCTCGCGAATACCGGCGCTGCGCGCCGTGCCGCTTTCGATCCACTCATCGGCGATAGGAATATCGTTGCCCGCCGCCGAGAGGCTGAGTTCACCACCCTCGCTGAGAGTGTAAGGCACGCCCGAAGCCGTCAGCGTCTCAAGCACCTTGCCGCAATCGGTCTGCTCGCGGTCGAACAGTTCAGCGAAGGGATCGGTGACACAGCCCGGCCCGCTCACCACCACGGGCGAGCGCTCGGCAGCATCCGAGAGCCCCGGATTAGCGAGAGCGCCCAGGCCCCAGAACGCAGGGAATAGCGCAAGCAAGGTAATCGCAGCGCCAACGGTAATCGGTAGCTTCCGACCAATCGTGTCGGACCATTTACCCACGACGATGTAGAATGACATCGAGATTGCGCCCGCGATCAGCAGCACCCAGTTTACGGTCAGCGGGTCCATGTTCATTGGCCCGCGAAGGAAGCTGAGCGACGAGAAGAACGCGGTGTACCAGATCGTCGTCAGGATGCCGGTCACACCGAACAACGCAATGAAGATACGGCTCTTGTTGCCGGGATAAGTAAAGCTCTCGACAAACGGATTGGAAGAGGTCTCCCCCGCCTCCTTCATCGCCTGGAAGACCGGGCTCTCGGAAAGCATCAAGCGCATCCAAAGCGAGATCGCGAGGAGCGCAATCGAGAGCAGGAAGGGTATGCGCCAGCCCCATGCCTCGAAGCTTTCGGTATCCATCAGCGCGCTCGTTGAAAGCACCACAATGATGGAAAGCACAAAGCCACCAACAACGCTCGCCTGAATGAAGCTGGTGTAGAACCCGCGCTTGTCGGGCGGGGCGTGCTCGGCAACATAGATCGCTGCGCCGCCATATTCTCCGCCAAGCGCGAGGCCCTGCAGGATGCGCAGGAAGATCACGATCAACGGCGCAATCACGACGTAGGATTCGCCGTAATTATCTTCGAGATAACTGACCGTCGGGATGAACCCGACGCCTGCCGTCGCGATCCCCATCAGGGTAACCGTGACAAGAAACGTGTATTTGCGCCCCAGCCTGTCGCCGAGAAAACCGAACAGGATCGCTCCGATTGGCCGGAACGCGAAACCCACTGCAAAGGTGGACCAGACCAGCAGCAGACCGAGCGTGGGGTCATCCACGTCATAGAACGCATCTTTCAGAATGTAAGCCAGCGTTCCATAGATGAAGAAATCGTACCATTCGAAGATCGTACCGGCGCTCGATGCGCCGACGACAAGCCGGATTTCCTTTGCGCTCGGTTCGCGATCCGCAAGTGCGCCGGCTTCGCTGGTGGCGGTGGTTGCTGACATGGTTCCCCGTATTGTTATGTCTGTCGCATCTGCTCCGGCCCCCTCAGACCGGGAAGAAGCTCTGCCTTAGCTTGGGGTTGGTGCTGAGGAAAGCGCATCGACCATAGCCTTCCACGGCAGCAGCAGCGCTCCATGACGCCCCTTGTAATCGAGCGCTGGCTCCAGCGCATCGAAACCAGGCCAAGTTGGGAGCCCGCCCTCGCCAGCAAGCCAAGCCTCTATTTCGTCGAGGGCGGTCGTAAACGCGTCTGCTGTAACTCGCTCAGCAGAAAGAGCCATGATCGCAGCAGAGCTTTGACCCACGGCGCATGCCGTTACCTGCATGCCAGTGTTTGCGACACGTCCGGTTGCGTCCAGATTGGCCCCTACTTCGATGGTGCTCCCGCAAGTGCGCGAACGCGCTTCTGCTTGGTAATCAAATGCCCCCGAAAGCGGAAAGCGCGCAAGCTCAGCCGACAATGCGAGAAGGCGCGGTGTGTAAAGCTTGGTCGAAGAACTCGCCATCACTCGGCGGACGCTTCGTCCTCAGCCTCTTCTTCGCCCAGCAGTTGCGCACGACGATCAGCAATCATCTGGACAAGCTCGCGCGAGAAAGCGTCGGCGGCAGGGTAAGTCCGGGCCTGCGTGATCCAGTCGGGACGGCCTTTGTATCCCCAGACGGTATCGAACCCGAGAACCAGAACCGAGAAAGCAAAAATCACGATGATTGCGCCCTTCAGCGCACCGAACCCGAAGCCGAGCACGCGGTCAATCGGGCCAAGGATTGACCCTCGCGAGGCCTCGCCCACATTGCTCGCAATCACTTTCATCGCTGCGTACGGGATGAGCAGCAACAGTACGAATGCAAGCAGCGGCGTCGCTGGTTCTGCGTCGAGATACTGACGCATCTGTTCGGTGACCGGGGTGTGGAGGTAGTAGACCGAGAAGGCCGCGAGGATCCATGCCGCAAGGCTGAGCACTTCCTGCACAAGCCCGCGCATGAAGCCACCGATCGCCGCAACAGCGACCATAATAAGCACGATGATATCGAACAGCGTCATGGGAAAGACGAGTTATTGGCTGCCCATCACCTGGTCAACGAGGTTCGCGAGTTGTCCCAACCCGGTATATTGCACCGTCGATGAACCGGTCTTAGCGTCCGATGGGCCGTATCCACGAGCAAATCCGAGCTTGCCAGCCTCACGCAATCTAAGTTCGGAGTGAGCAACCGGGCGAATCTCACCGGACAGTGAAACTTCGCCAAACCAGGCGCTCTTGTCGGGCAATGGCTTGTCGGCGAGCGCGGAAACAAGCGCAGCGGCCACCGCCAGATCGGCGGCGGGATCGGACAAGCGATATCCACCTGCGATGTTGAGATAGACTTCGGCACTGGAGAAGTTCAGCCCGCAGCGCAATTCAAGCACGGCAAGCAGCATGGCCATTCGCCCATTATCCCAACCGACGACGGCGCGCCTTGGCGTCGCGCCGGACTGAAGCCGCACAATGAGCGCCTGTATCTCGACCAGCACCGGCCGCGTCCCTTCAAGTGCGGGGAAGACCGAACTGCCGGCCAGAGGCGCGTCGCGACCGGAAAGAAACAGCATCGAGGGGTTGGAAACTTCGTCCAGCCCACTAGTGGCCATTGCAAAGACGCCGATCTCGTCGACTGCACCAAAGCGGTTCTTGAGAGCGCGCAGAATGCGATACTGATGGCTGCGCTCGCCCTCGAAACTCATCACGACATCGACCATGTGTTCGAGCACGCGCGGCCCGGCGATGTTGCCATCTTTCGTGACGTGTCCGACCAACACCAGAGCAGCGCCTGATGACTTCGCATAGCGGATCAATTCGAGCGCGCAGCCACGAACCTGGCTAACCGTGCCCGGCGCGCCTTCGATCGTGTCGGAGTGCATGGTCTGGATCGAATCGATTATCAAAAGCGCAGGTGGATCGCCCTGCCCCAGCGTCGTCAGGATATCGCGGACCGATGTTTCCGAAGCGAGACGGATCGGCGCGTCGGCGACGCCCAACCTTTGAGCGCGCAGCCGGACCTGGCCGGCCGCTTCTTCGCCGCTGACATAGACGACATCATTGCCACCGCGTGCAATGGTTGCCGCAGTTTGAAGTAGCAGAGTGGACTTCCCGATCCCTGGATCGCCGCCCATCAGCACAGCTGAGCCTGGAACGATCCCCCCGCCCAGCGCACGATCGAATTCTGCCAGTCCAGTTGATTTGCGAACCGGCAATTCGGCAGGGCGGTTTAGCGGAACAAACTCGATGCCCCTGCCCCCACTCGATAAGTCATGCTTTTGCGAGAAGACCGTCGCTGGTGCGTCTTCGGTGAGGGTGTTCCACTCCCCGCAATCGGCGCATTGCCCCTGCCAACGCGGGCTCACCGCACCACAATTTGCGCATACATATCGGCGCTTTGTCTTAGCCATGGTGCAATCTGTAACCAGAACATTTGTGGAACGCAATTGCCTTTGTCCGCTATCCACGGCATCAATTAGGCCATGCGGCAAAAGGAACTTCGCCTCGCTCTGGTCTGCTATGGAGGCGTCAGCCTTGCAGTGTACATGCACGGCGTCACGAAGGAGATCTGGCATCTCGCCAGGGCGAGCCGCGCTCATCACTCGAAAGGCGAATTCGAGCAGCCTGACGGTGTCGCGGCTGTCTATCGCGACTTCCTCCAGCAAATCGAAGGCGAACACCAACTGCGCCTGCGCGTTTTGCCCGACATTCTCACCGGGGCGAGCGCTGGCGGGATCAACGCGATTTTTCTCGCGCAGGCGATGCATTCTGGCCATTCGCTTGAGCCGCTTACCGACCTCTGGCTCGAAAATGCCGATGTAAGCGAGCTGACCGATCCTGATGCTCAACCCATGTGGCGCTATGCCAAGTTCTGGGCACAACCGATTGCAAACTGGTTCCTTTCGCGCCCCGGCAACGCGGTCAGCGAAAGTGTTTCGCCTGAAACCCGCGACGAGGTGCGCGACAAGGTTTCCAAACTTGTGCGAGGACGCTGGTTCAGCCCTCCGTTCTCAGGCGACCGGTTCTCCGCGATGCTTTTCGAAGCATTCGAGAGCATGGCGAATCAGGCACCGGGACCGCCATTGCTCCCGCCGGGTCATCCGATCGACCTGCTCGTCACGGCAACCGACTTTCGGGGCCATCCTGAAATGCTCCGGCTCAATTCACCACCGCTGGTCGAAGAGACGGAGCACCGCATGCCGATCGATTTCCGCGCGCTCGCGGTCGAGCATAGCGGTGACGAACTTGCCAATCCGCTTGAGCTTGTTTTCGCTGCCAGAGCGACTGCCAGCTTTCCCGGCGCTTTCCCGCCGCTGATCCTTGATGAGATCGACCGGCTTGCCCTTCAGGAAGGGCGCATGTGGGAAAGCCGTGGCAGCTTCCTTTCTCGGATCATGCCAACGCATGTGCGGCAAAACACCGTCGATAACGTCGCGCTGATCGATGGAGCCGTTCTGGTCAACGCGCCCTTTGGCGCAGCCTTCGAAGCGCTATCAGCGAGGACGTCTCAACGTGAGGTGGACCGCCGTTTCGTTTACATCGAACCGCGTCCCGACCGCCGCAAACCAAGCGCGGCAGACGAACCCCAGCCCATTGGGTGGTTCAGCTCCATCTTCGGCTCGCTTTCAACAATCCCTCGCGAGCAACCAATTCGCGATGACCTTGAACGCATCGAACTGCAGTCCAAGGACGCGGCCAGATTGCGGCGCATTGTCATGGGGCTGCGTCCTGAAATCGATCGCGCGGTCGAAAAGCTATTCGGCCGCACCTTCTTCCTCGATTCCCCGACACCCAAGCGGCTCGGCAACTGGCGGTCAAAGGCGCAGCAGGCTGCAGCCGAGAATGCGGGCTATGCGTTTGGTGCCTATGCGCAGACCAAGTTCAGCGCCATCGTCGACCGCCTTGCACATCTAGCCCATGCAGCTGCCCTCAACCTTGCGCTTCCAGACTGCGGTCCCATCGCCACCGCATTACGGGATGAATTGGCGCGGCGCGGACTGGAAGAACTGACGCAGGAACATGGCGGAGCGCGCGAGGAAGCCATTCGTTTCTTCCGAGCGCACGATATCGGGTTTCGCATCCGGCGGCTGCAATTGCTCGCTAGGCGCCTGTCACGCGATTGGGAGATCGATCCTGAAATCCCGGACGATGCGCTCGATCTGGCGCGAGAGAAAATTTACGACATTCTCGCGCTTTATCGCGCGGCCGACGACAACTCGATGCTGGGCGACCATTTCGAGGAACTGGCAATGGACGTGCTCGAGAAGCCCGGTGCAGTGCTCGATTTCCTCGAAACGCAGCGCTTGCTTCCCGAGACGGATCTGATGGCCGAACACAAGTTCGCCGATGCTCTTACAGAGATGCCGAAGAACCTGAAGCGGCGCATGCTGCTCACCTATTTAGGCTTCCCGTTCTATGATGTTGCGACGCTACCCTTACTCCAGAGTGAGGGGCTGGACGAATACAATCCAGTCAAGATCGATCGCATCTCGCCCGATGATGCGACCTCGATCCGCGACGGCGGCACGCGCGCGACCCTTCGCGGGATCGAGTTCTACAATTTCGGAGCCTTCTTCAGCCGCGCCTATCGCGAAAACGATTACCTTTGGGGGCGCCTGCACGGGGCAGAGCGCATGATCGACCTTGTCGCTTCAACCGTCGATGGCGGTCTGCAGAACAGCACGATCCAGCATGCCAAGCGCGCCGCATTCCTCGCGGTCCTCGACGAGGAGGTCGCGGCCGGTCGATGCCGGGGTCACATGATCGCGAAGATACGCAGCGAGATCGAAGAGCGAATGGGGCCCGCAACCTGATCTGCTTTAGCTGTCGCTGTTCCAGATAGCTGTCACAAAGCCGTCGGCGTCGATGAAACCCTCACCGCGCTCGAAATCGTCAAGCAAGCGTGCGGCAATCGTCTCTTCAAGCGAGTTGCCTTCCTCACGCGAGGCTTCGACACGGGTCACCGCTTCGCCGATCATGGCGCGGTAGGCAGCCAGTTCAACCTTGTTAGACATGGGGCCGTGACCGGGAATGACCTTTGTTTCGTCGTCGATCATCATGATGACGAGGTCGAGCGTGCGCATCGCATTGTGGACGTTTCCGCCAGAGGCCACGTCAATGAAGGGAAAGCCGGGGATCTTGAAATAAAGGTCGCCCATGTGGACGACATTATCCTCCTCCCAGAACACAACGCTGTCGCCGTCGGTGTGGCCGCCGCCGAAATACATGACGTTGATCGTGTCGCCATTGAGGTGGAAGCGCATGCCTTGGGGATAGGTGACGACGGGCAGAGCCTCCTTTGGAGACGGGCCAATCGTGCGCTCACCGCGCTGCTGTGGTTCGGCTAGACGGATGCGGACATTGTCATGGGCGAAGATAGTCGCGCCGGTTTCACCGAAATGCTCGTTTCCGCCGGTATGGTCGCCGTGCCAGTGGGTGTTGACGACGTAGCGCACAGGGCTCGCGCCGAGGCCTTCAATTGCGGCTTCGATCCTTTCGCTGAGCGGTGCGTATTGATCGTCGATGATCAGCGTCGCATCCTCGCCATGGCTGACGCCGATATTGCCGCCTCGCCCGAACAGCACCGCGATACCGGGTGCGACTTCTTCAGCGGTGACTTCGACGCTGTCCCAGTTGGTCTGCGCGGTAAGCGGCGATGCGAGGATGGTGCCAGCGCCGAGTGCGGCGGCGATACGGCCGAGTTTTGTCATGGCATGTCTCCCAATTCCGAGAGAATGCCTAGGCCTGACAGACCTTTGTGTCGAGCGTCAACGACAGCTCGGCAGCATCAGCCGCCGAACGCTTCCTTGATCTTCGAGAAGAAACTGCGGCTTTCAGGACATTCCTCGCCGGTTTCCGTATCACGGAATTGCTCGAGGATCTCGCGCTGCTTGCGGCTCAGCTTGGTTGGAGTTTCGACCTTCACCTCGACCACAAGATCGCCGCGACCTCGCCCTTGCAGGACCGGCATACCGGCACCGCGAACGCGCAGCTGTTTGCCCGACTGAATGCCGACCGGGATGTCGACCGTGTTTGTCGAACCGTCGAGGTCGGGAATATCGACGCTGCCGCCGAGGGCCGCCGTGGTGAAGCTGATCGGCACACGCGTGGCGAGCGTCGTCCCTTCGCGCTCGAAAAGCGGGTGCTCTTTCACATGCACGAAGATGTAGAGATCACCCGGAGGCGCACCGCGCTGGCCTGCCTCTCCCTTGCCGGAAAGGCGGATGCGTGTCCCGGTGTCGACGCCCGGCGGGATATCGACCTGAAGCGCCTGCGCCTTGTCGACGCGACCTTCGCCGCGGCAATCGCCGCACGGATCTTCGATGACCTGGCCGCGCCCGCCGCAGGTTGGACATGGGCGTTCAACGACGAACAGGCCCTGCTTTGCGCGGACCGAACCCTGACCATGGCAAAGGTTGCAGGTGCGCTCGCTCGTGCCGGGAGCCGCGCCTGAACCGTCGCAGGTGTCGCAGCTTTGCGAGACTTCGATCTCTATCTCGGTCGACTTGCCGTGGAAGGCCTCATCGAGCGTGACCTGCATGTCGTAACGCAGGTCTGCGCCGCGACGCTGGCGTTGGCGCTGTGCGCCCATCCCGCCGCCGCCAAAGGCGCTGCCGAAGATCGTTTCAAATATGTCGCCGATATCGGCAAAGCCATCAGGCCCGTGCCCACCGCCGGGGCCGCCACCGCCATTCATGCCTTGCGTGAAGGCTTCATGGCCGAAGCGGTCATAGGCCGCGCGCTTTTGAGGGTCCTTGAGGCATTCATAGGCCTCGTTGCAGGCCTTGAACTTTGCTTCAGCCTCAGCATTGCCCGGATTGCGGTCCGGGTGCCATTTCATCGCGAGCTTGCGGTAGGCGGACTTGATCGTCGAGCCGTCGGCGTCTCGCGATACTTCGAGCAGGGAGTAATAATCTGTTTGGGTAGCCATTAGTTTGCCTTCCAACCGCCCTCGCCCGGCCCGCGCATGGCAGGCTGAGCGAGGGGGTCTAGCGGGTTAATCGCCCAAGGAACTAACTTAGCCCTTCTTGTCTTCGTCGACTTCCGAGAACTCGGCGTCGACGACGTCTTCGTCGCTCTCTTCTTCAGCAGCGGCCTCTTCGCCAGCATCGCCACCTTCAGGTGCAGCGTTTTCCTGCTCCTGCTTGTAGATCTGCTCGCCCATCTTCATCGCAGCTTGCGTCAGTTCCTGGGCCTTGGCGTTGATTTCGTCGGCATCGTCGCCTTCGAGAGCGGTCTTGGTTGCAGCAATCGCTTCCTCAACGGCAGTCTTGGTTTCGGCGTCGATCTTGTCGCCGTTTTCTTCGAGCTGCTTCTCGGTTGCGTGCACAAGGCTGTCGGCCTGGTTGCGGGCCTCGGCGCCAGCGCGGCGCTTCTTGTCTTCTTCGGCAAACTTCTCGGCATCCTGGACCATCTGATCAATGTCGCTGTCGGACAGACCGCCCGAAGCCTGGATCTTGATCGTTTGCTCCTTGCCAGTGCCCTTGTCCTTCGCGCTGACGGACACGATGCCGTTCGCGTCGATGTCGAAGGTCACTTCGATCTGAGGCACGCCGCGCGGTGCAGGCGGGATGCCGACGAGGTCGAAATTGCCGAGCAGCTTGTTGTCTGCTGCCATCTCGCGCTCGCCCTGGAAGACCTTGATCGTCACAGCGTTCTGGTTGTCTTCGGCGGTCGAGTAGGTCTGGGTCTTCTTGGTCGGGATCGTCGTGTTACGATCGATCATCCGAGTGAAGACACCGCCCAGCGTCTCGATACCCAGCGAAAGCGGGGTCACGTCGAGCAGCAGCACGTCCTTGACGTCGCCCTGAAGAACGCCTGCCTGAATGGCAGCACCCATCGCAACAACCTCGTCCGGGTTCACGCCGGTGTGCGGCTTGGCTTCGAAGAATTTCTCGACCACTTCGCGAACCTTGGGCATGCGGGTCATGCCGCCAACCAAGATCACTTCGTCGATCTCGTCCTTCGACACGCCTGCATCGGCAAGCGCCTTCTTGCACGGATCGAGAGTGCGGTTGATCAGGTCGCCGACCATCTTTTCGAGGTCAGCGCGGCTGATCGTCTCGACGAGGTGCAGCGGGGTGGACGAACCACCTTCCATACGAGCGGTGATGAAGGGCAGATTGACTTCGGTCGTGGCCGAGCTCGAAAGCTCGATCTTGGCCTTTTCTGCCGCTTCCTTGAGGCGCTGAAGAGCGAGCTTGTCGGTCTTCAGGTCCATGTTTTCCTTCTTCTTGAAGGCTTCGGCGAGGTGCTCGACAATCGCATTGTCGAAGTCTTCACCGCCAAGGAAGGTGTCACCGTTGGTCGACTTCACTTCGAAGACGCCGTCGCCGATCTCGAGGATCGAGACGTCGAACGTACCGCCGCCAAGGTCGTACACGGCGATGGTCTTGCCGTCTTCCTTGTCCATGCCGTAGGCGAGCGCAGCCGCCGTCGGCTCGTTGATAATGCGGAGGACTTCAAGGCCGGCAATTTGCCCTGCATCCT
The DNA here is from genome assembly GCF_057364915.1 of Erythrobacter sp. S158. NCBI lineage: Bacteria > Pseudomonadati > Pseudomonadota > Alphaproteobacteria > Sphingomonadales > Erythrobacteraceae > Erythrobacter > Erythrobacter sp. S158. The sequence goes on from NZ_CP200279.1 coordinate 1,294,864, forward strand.
TGGTTGCCTGACGTTGAGCGTCGTTGAAGTAGGCAGGGACCGTGATGACGGCCTGCTCGACTGTTTCGCCGAGATAGCTTTCAGCGGTTTCCTTCATCTTCTGGAGGATGAAAGCCGAAATCTGCGAAGGCGAATATTCTTCGCCGCCTGCCGAAACCCATGCATCGCCGTTCTTGCCCTTGACGATGTTGTAGGGGACGATGTCCATATCCTTCTTGGTGGTAGGATCGTCAAAGCGGCGGCCGATGAGGCGCTTGATCGCGAAAAGCGTGTTGTCGGGGTTGGTGACGGCCTGGCGCTTCGCAGGCTGGCCAATCAGACGTTCGCCATCCTTTGTGAAGGCGACGATCGAAGGCGTCGTGCGAGCGCCTTCCGAATTCTCGATAACCTTGGGCTTACCGCCATCCATGACAGCAACGCAGCTGTTGGTGGTGCCGAGGTCGATACCGATTACTTTACCCATGTTGTTCCCATCTCTTAGGTCTTGTTGGACACCGCGCCTTGCGCCTCCCAAAAGCGGCGAGACTGCTCGGCGGCTCGAATTATGCTGGCGATATAGGTGCGGTTTCGCTTGGCACAAGAACCGCACCGCTCTAGTTTTTGCACCATCCACAAGGTGGAACAGTTTCACGGGGTATTACAATAATGAGCAATAATATGACGGGAGTAGCGATGAAACGGGCAGCATTCGGGCTTGTACTGGCAGGAAGCATGGCCCTTGCGGCTTGCGGCGGAGAAGCCGAAGTCGTCGAAGAAACCGCGCCCGAAGGCGTTATCGAAGGCGTCACGATTGAAAATCCGCGCATGGTTCTCGCCCCTGTTTCGGGCAATCCTGCAGCGATCTATTTCGATTTTTCCTATGACGGCGACCGTGCCTTCTCGCTTGGTCGCGTGTCGGTCGAAGGGGCCGAAAGCGCAGTCATGCACCAGTTCGGCGAATATGATTTCGAAGTTCAGATGATGGAAGCGCTGCCGATCCCGGTGAAGAACGGGACCACGGTCGAATTCAAACCGGGCGACTATCACGTCATGGCAATGGGCGTATCGCCTGATCTTCAGCCGGGTGACACCACTGAAGTCACTCTTACGGTTTCGGGCGGCAAGACCCATAAGTTCGACGCAGAAGTTCGCGCCGCCGGGGAAGAGCGCTGAACGAACAGCCCTCGCTGGATAACGGAGACGCTCTGCTACCCGCCTGCCCGGTGGGCGGCGAGCGTCACCTGACTTCCGGCGAAGTCGAGATTGCGCGCACCGTTTTTGGTGACGCTATCGACTACGGCTCTGTCCAGATCAGGCGGCGCAAGTGGTTTCCGTTCCAGCCCAGGAAGGTGACGATGGCACCGCGCGGGCACGTGCACTTCCATCCGGAAGGCAGCGCCTATTGCGACGACTTTTCGAGGGTGAACATTCTGCGGCAGGGCCTACTGATCCATGAACTTACGCATGTCTGGCAGACACAGATGCGCGGCGACTGGTACCTGATCCTCAACCGGCACCCGTTTTGCCGCTACGACTACAGTCTGAAGCCAGGACAGCCTTTCAAGAAGTACGGCATCGAACAACAGGCAGAGATTGTGAAGCACGCTTTTTGGCTGCGCCACGGAGTCAAGGTGGCGGGCGTTGCCGACAAGGAAGCTTACGACGTCCTTGTCAAGTTCGATGGGGCTACGCTGCCGAGATAGCAAGTGGCCAACCCCCATTAATCGGGCTAAGATGAACAGGATGACGCTGCGCCCGATTGGCGCGGCTTTGGAGGGGTAATTTCATGAAACGCATTTCCATCGCTCTTGCGACTGTTGCACTTGGCGTGTCCGGCACGGCTCTCGCCCAGAACATCTTCGGCGATCCTAACTCGGGCACGGTCACCTTGTCGGCAAACTTTGAGGACGACCCTCGCACGGTCAGCGTCACGTCGGGCGGCGACATCGACGCAAGCGAAGCGATTGACGGATGCGTCGGTTACATTTCCGAAGATCCCGATGTACGCCTCAGCTTTACCGCAGATGAGAGCCCCAACGCCTTTCCACTCTACATTTCGGCGACTTCCGATGAGGACACCGTCCTCGTGATCAATGCGCCGGACGGCAACTGGTACTGCAACGACGATGGCAGCGAAGGGCAAAACCCCTCGGTCGTCTTCGGACCAGCACAGAGCGGCGATTATGAAATCTGGATCGGCTCATACGAGCAGGGCCAATATCATGATGCGCAGCTCAATATCTCCGAGCTAGGTGGCCAGTAAGCCGTCTGCGCAATAACACGCAGTCAGAACGCAAAACTGAAAATTCTAGCGATGAACGACTTCGAGTTCGTCTTTGTGCTCTACGCGCTCGTGCTTGGCCTCTCGATGGTCGAGTTGCTCGCAGGGCTTGGCCGGGCGATGGAGTACAAGTTTGCGCGGGATGCGGCGCATGAGCGGTTCACTATAGGCTGGCTGACTCCGCTTTTTGCGGTGTTTGTTATGCTCGGCCTCATGAGTTTCTGGATGTTCGCTTGGGCGATCCGCGAACTCATCGATGTCTCGCCGGAAACGATCGTCGGCGTAACGGCTTTTGCATCGTCCTATTATCTTGCAGCGCGGCTCGTCTTCCCCTCGGACCCTGAGGCCTTCACCGACCTCGACGATCACTTTTACCGGGTGCGCCGTGTGGTCCTAGGCATCCTGATCGCGCTGGTCATCGTGCAATGGGCATACATAACCTCACAGACGGGCCTCGCAGCAATTGCTGGCAACCCCGTGAGCATCGTCCTGACTGTAATCCTGCTCGTCCTGATGGCAGCCGGAATATTCTGCAAGAAAGACTGGCAAAACATCGCAATTCTCAGCGCACTCAACATTCGGTACCTGGCGCTTTATCTCGTATTCTGAGCAAATCAAAACCCGCCTCGGCGCCACCTAACGACACGCAGAAAGCACACAGACATGATCACCCATTCCACTCTTGATGGCTCGCACGTCCTGACCATGGACGATGGCAAGGTGAATGCGCTCAACAAGGAAAAGCTTGACGCCCTCGTTGAGGCGCTGGCCGAGTGTGCGCAGGATCAGGCACCGGTTGCCATTCGCGGGCGCGTAGGGATTTTTTCCGCAGGCTTCGACCTGAAGGGTTTCGCTGCTGGACCGGAAGCGGCAACCGCGCAGCTTCAGGCGGGCAAGGACGCTCTGCTTGCGATCTTGCGGCACCCTGCCCCGGTCGTCACCCTTTGCGAGGGGCATGCCTATCCGATGGGCGCCTTCCTGATGCTCGCAAGCGATCGCGCCATCGGGACCGAAGGCGATTTCGTGACCGGCATGAACGAGAGTGCGATCGGGATGGCGCTCCCAATCTATCCGATGATCCTTGGTGCCGCGCGACTGAATTCGACCGGGCGCAAGGCGGTGGCCACATCGCAGATGTTCTCGCCTTCCGAAGCGCGCGAAGTCGGTTACTTCGACCTTGTGGTCGGCCCGGACGAAGTCGAAGAGACCCTCGCCAAAACATTGGCCGAACTGAAAAAGCTCAATCCCGGCGCATTCCACGCCAACAAGTCCGCCATGAACAAGCAGTTGATTGCCGATATCGAGGCAAGCCCGCTGCCGGACTTCGGGTGAGCGAGCCTGCCATCCTGATCCGCGAGTTTCGCTCCACAGATGTTGGAGCGTTTGCGTCGCTCAATCTACGCTGGATTGAGGCGGACTTCGGCGTCGAGGACGAGGATCGTCGCCAGCTGGAGCGTCCGCAAGGAACAATCATCGATCCGGGCGGCGCGATCGCGGTCGCAGAATGCGATGGGAGAGTTGTCGGCACAGGAGCGCTAATTCCCGCGCATCATCCGCCATCCGGCGAGGGCAGTTGGGGAGAAATCATCAAGATGGCGACAGACCCCGACCATCAGGGACGCGGGATTGCCAGCGCGATTATCGACCATCTGATCGAAGCCGCTCGTGAGAGAGGCATGAACCACCTGTGGCTCGAAACGAACGATAAGCTTCAGGCCGCGACCGCGCTGTACAAACGCAAGGGTTTCACCCCGCTTTCGAGCGAGGACAAATGGTCCACGCCCTACTCACGGTGCAATTTGCAGATGGTATTGACGATCTGAGTATCGATCAGTCCGCCTTTTTGGCGACGCCTACCATTGCGGGTCGCAGCAGGCGGTCCTTGATCATCCAACCCGACTGCATTTCCTGGATCACCGTCCCCGGCTCATGGTCAGCCGAGGGGATTTCCATCATCGCCTGATGCTGGTTGGGATCGAGCGGAAGGCCAACAGCGGCAACGCGCTCAACGCCGTGCTGCTTGAAAACCTTTTCAAGCTCGCGCTGAGTCGCCTCGATGCCGGTGACAAGACCCTTCATCTTGCCGTCTTCGCGCAAGCTGTCAGGTATCGCGTCGACCGCGCGGCTTAGATTGTCCCAGACGCTCAGGATATCGCGGGCAAAGCCTGTCGCCGCATAGTTGCGCGCATCGGCAATGTCCTTCTCAGCCCGGCGGCGAACATTCTGCGTTTCAGCGCGCGCGTAAAGGACATCCTGCTTGGCGGCCTCGAGGTCGCCGCGAAGCGCCTCAAGCGCCTCACCCAGAGCGCCCTCGCCCTCGCTCTCATCCTCGCTGCCATCATCGAGGAATTCCTCGGGCACACCCTTCAATTCTTCTTCAGCTGCCGCATCCACCTGCGGCTTATCGTTGTCCATCATGTCTTTTGGTTTTCCTGATTAGGCGATCAGTTTGCCCAGTGAACGGGCCGTTAGGTCCACCATGGGGACCACGCGCGCGTAATTCAAGCGCGTGGGCCCAATCACACCGAGCACGCCGACCACGCGACCTTCCATGTCGCGATAGGGCGAAGCGATGACGGAAGAGCCCGATAGACCAAACAAGCGATTCTCTGCACCAATAAAAATGCGGGTCGCGTCCGCCTCGCGGGCGCTCTCAAGGAGCTGTGCGACCGATTGCTTGTTTTCAAGGTCATCAAGGAGCGAGCGGACACGCTCGATATCACCCATCGCGGCCTCGTCAAGGAGATTGGCTGCGCCGCGAACGATCAATACGGGCCGTTCGTCTGCATCTTCGCTCCACACGGCCAGACCGCGCTCGACCAGGTCGCGGCTGGCGTCATCGAGTTGCGATTTCCCTGACTTGATCTCGGCTCGCATCGCCTGCGCCGCTTCGGCGAGCGTGCGACCGGCAAGGCGTGAAGTAATGTAGTTGCTCGCCGCTTCGAGCGAGCCTGTCGCTGTCGGATCGAGGTCGAGCACACGGTTCTCGACCCCGCCATCCTCGCCCACCAGCACTGCGAGCGCTCTGCCCTGTCCAAGGCTGACGAGGCTGAATTGGGCAAGCCGCTGCTCGCGGGTCGGGACCATCACCATGCCTGCGGCTCCGGACAATTCCGATAGGAGCGCGCTCGTTTTTTGCAGCGCCTGTTCAACCGGCCCGCTTTCGGAGAGGCGGGCTTCGATCTGGGCGCGTTCCTCAGCGCTCGGTTCTGCTACCCGCATCATCCCATCGACAAAGATGCGAAGTCCCGCATCGGTCGGCATCCTGCCCGCACTGGTATGAGGCGCGGCGAGCAAACCTAGCCCCTCAAGCTCGGCCAGCACCGAGCGGATAGAGGCTGGCGACAAGTTGAGCGCTCCATCGCTTGCGAGCGTCTTCGAGCCCACCGGCTGCCCGCTGTCGATGTATCCTTCGACCACGCGCCTGAAAATCTCGCGTGCTCTTTGCGTCAATTCGGTGATCGGTGGGGATGCCATAGGGGTAATCTTAGTCTTTGCGCTTGCGGCGACAAGCCTGCGGTGCCACTTGGCCCGCAACACAGACATACGGAGTACCTAATGCGCCCTTCAGGACGTAGCGCAGACGAAATGCGCACTATCACGATCGAGACCGGCTACACCAAGCATGCGGAAGGATCGTGCCTCATCAGCTTCGGCGACACTAAGGTGCTGTGCACCGCGAGCGTCGAAGAACGGATCCCGCCATGGCTGCGCGGCAAGGGCGAAGGCTGGGTTACGGGCGAGTATTCGATGCTGCCACGCGCCACGCACACCCGCGGATCGCGCGAGGCGGCACGCGGAAAGCAATCGGGCCGCACGCAGGAAATCCAGCGCCTAATCGGACGGAGCTTGCGCGCAGTGGTCGACCTGCAGAAGCTCGGCGAGCGTCAGATCACTCTCGATTGTGACGTGATCCAGGCCGATGGCGGCACGCGCACGGCCTCGATCTCGGGCGCTTGGGTGGCCCTTCGCCTCGCAGTCAGCAAGCTTATGGCTGAAGGTGCGATCAAGGAAGACCCGATCACCGGGCAGGTCGCTGCTATCTCCTGCGGCATCTTCGAAGGCACCCCGGTGCTCGACCTCGATTATGACGAAGACTCGAGCGCCGACGCAGACGCCAACTTCGTACTCATCGATGGCGGCCAGATCGCCGAAGTTCAGGCCACCGCTGAAGGCGCGACCTATGATGAGGAAGGCCTGCTGCGCCTCTTGCGTCTTGCCAATATCGGTTGCGATGCGATCTTCAAGGCGCAGTTGGACGCGGTGAAGTGAGCCGCAAGCTCGGAGGTGGATCGCTCGTCATCGCGACGCACAATTCGGGCAAGCTGAAAGAGATTTCGGCGTTGCTCGATCCGTACGGGATGAAGTGCATATCGGCAGGCTCACTGGGTCTGCCGGAGCCGCCTGAGACGGGCACCACCTTCGCCCAGAACGCGCTGATCAAGGCGCGCTCAGCTGCCGAAGCCTCCGGGCTCGCGGCCTTGGCAGACGACAGCGGCCTCAGCGTCGATGCACTCGGCGGACGCCCCGGCGTTTACACCGCCGATTGGGCCGAGAAGCAATGGTTCGAGGGCGATCCAGGCCGCGACTGGTACATGGCGATGGGGAAGGTCGAGGGAATGTTGCAGCAGCTTGGCCCCGACACAGATCGCACAGCCGCATTCCACTGCGTTTTAGCGGTTGCTTGGCCGGACGGTGAGCATGCTGTCTATGAGGGCAAATGCCCCGGCTCGCTTACTTGGCCTCCGCGCGGCGAAATGGGCTTTGGCTACGATCCGGTCTTCGTTCCGTCGGCACGCGATGGCGATAATACCTTCGCTGAGATCGATCCTTCGGAAAAGCACGCGATCTCTCACCGCGCCGACGCGTTTGCCAAGCTGGTTGCGGATCAGTTCGGCGTCTAGCGCCGGGCAACGTTGCCGCGCGGCACAATACGGGCACCCATCACATTTCCAGCTGGCCAATAGCGGCAAACAAGCACATCGAAACGCGCGCCGCGTGCGGTGGCACAGCCGACCTCGCGCGTGGTGGCCCAGACGATTTGGGTATAGTGCCCTACATCGGCCCAGTTTCCCGTCCGCGAGACCTGCGGGAAGTCGCCCGCCCGGAAATGCTGCTTCTCCGCCGCAAAATGAGCGATCATCTGCTGCGGGGTGAAGTAGCCCGCCGTTCCCATCCAGAGATTCTCGCCTGCGCCGCCCCTCTTGTCCGAAGACGAATGCCGAATCCGCCCTTCTCTTGCGAGCGTTCGAGCCCATTCGAGCGCTTCGCCTTCTAGCCTGCGTGACCATTCGAGCGGCGCGACGCCAAATTCGGCTCGTTCAGCGTTGTGAGCGTCCAGCCAACTGCGTTCATCCGCTTGGGCGGGCACAGAGGCGATAATGCCAAGGCTACTTGCAAGACCGATAATTGTCGCATGAACTCTCATAGCCTAAAGAATGCCCTGCAAGCGTTACGGAAAGACTGACAACACCCTTGGCCCGCGCCCTTTATATCCACTGGCCCTTCTGCGCGAAGAAATGCCCCTATTGCGACTTCAACTCGCATGTTCGCGAGAGCGTGGACATAGACCTGTGGGAACGCGCGCTCATTGCCGACTTGCGCGCTGAGGCGCGTGAAGCAGGCCATGAGACCCTGACTTCGATCTTTTTCGGAGGCGGGACCCCGTCGCTGATGCCGCCAAAGCTTGTCGCAGCTTTGCTGAACGAGGCAGAGAAAATCTGGGGCTTTTCGCCAGAGATTGAGATTACGCTCGAAGCCAACCCCTCATCGGTAGAGGCGGCAAACTTCGCCGCGCTTGCGTCGGCTGGCATCAATCGCGTGTCGCTTGGAGTGCAGTCGCTTGACGACCGGACCCTAAGCTGGCTTGGGCGATTGCATGGCGCGCAGGAGGCGCTCGGCGCGCTTGACGTTGCGCAGGCTCATTTTGCGCGTGTCAGTTTTGACCTGATCTATGCCCTGCCCGATCAATCGGCAAAGCAATGGGAAGCGCAGCTCACGAGGGCACTATCGTTCGGCACCTCGCATATGTCGCTTTATCAGCTCACGATTGAACCCGGCACGCGTTTCGAAACTGACGTTCGCCTTGGGCGATTTGCTCCGCTGGACAATGACGAGGCAGCTGAGCTGTTTATACTCACGCAGTCCCTCACATCGGCTGCAGGATTGCCGGCTTACGAAACCAGCAATCACGCGCGCCCAGGTGACGAAAGCCGCCACAATCTCACTTATTGGCGGTACCAGGATTACGCAGGCGTTGGTCCAGGTGCCCATGGCCGACGTGGCGGGTTCGCAACCGTGAGGCACAAAAAGCCGGAGAATTTTCTCAAGGCGGTGAACGAAAGAGCGCACGGCATTTCGGAGCAGCGTCTTCTGGACCCGAAGGAAGCGGCGTCCGAGGCCTTGATGATGGGGCTAAGGCTCGTTGAAGGGGTCGACCTGTCGGCGTTGGAGGCGCGTTTTCGGCAGGATCGCGGCAAAATAGTCGATGCAGGCAAACTCAAGCACCTGAAGGACATCGGCCTGATCTGGCAGGAAGACGAGCGCATTGGCCTTACCGATGCCGGGCGCCCGGTTCTCGACGCGGTGCTGGGCGAATTGCTTGCCGACGCGCTGGTGCAGGCGTGAGCGAGGCAGATCTAATCGGTCAGTGGCACTCGCACCTTGCTGATGCGAGGCGCAGAAGTCCTCATACTGTGCGAGCTTACGTCAGCGCCGCGCGGCGGTTGCTCAGAGCGAGAGACCTTACCACTTGGCACGACGTCGCGGCGATTGAGGCGCATGACCTGCGCAGCCACCTTGCTAGCCGGCGCGCGCAGGGGCTCTCCAATTCGAGCACAGCGCGAGAACTGTCGGCCCTGAAGGCGCTGATCGCATACGCGCGCTCCGAAGCCGGTGATCCCGACCCTTCGGCACCGCGCCTTCGCGGGCCGCGCCTTAAGAAAGGGCTCCCTCGCCCCGTAACGCCGGATGAAGCGGTCAACATCGCTGATCTCATTGACGGAACCGCTAGTGAAGACTGGATCGGAGCACGCGACCGCGCGGTCCTGCTCCTAATGTATGGAAGCGGCCTGCGCATTGCCGAGGCGTTGTCATTGGAAGGCCGCGATGCTTTGCTGGGCAAAACGTTGCAAGTCACCGGCAAGGGCGGCAAGCAGCGCTTGGTCCCGATCCTACCAATCACGCGTGAGGCGGTGGCAGAGTATGCAAAAGCGTGCCCTTGGCCCCTACCCACGGACGAGCCGCTGTTTCGTGGAGCGAAGGGCGGACCGCTTTCCGCAGGAATGGTGCAGAAAGCGATGGCAAGAGCACGGCGCGCTCTCGGCCTGCCCGACACAGCAACTCCGCACGCGCTACGTCACTCCTTCGCCACCCATCTTTTGGGAGCTGGTGCGGATCTTCGAAGCCTGCAGGAATTGCTCGGCCATGCCTCGCTAGGTTCGACCCAAATCTATACTAAGGTTGACGCGGCCAGCCTGCTGGAAACCTATCGCGGCGCGCACCCGCGCGCGAAAAAAGGCTAGGTGCGCCGGGCCGCCAAGCGCGCTTCAATCGCGTCCCAGATCATTCCGGCGAGATCGGTCCCATCAAAGTTGGAAATTGCGACGATCCCGGTGGGTGAAGTGACGTTGATCTCAGTGAGATACTTGCCGCCGATCACGTCAATGCCAACAAACGTCAGGCCAAGTCGCTTGAGTTCGGGCCCCATGGCTTCGCAAATCTCGACCTCTCGGTCGGTGAGCGTTGTTGCTTCCGCGCTTCCACCCATTGCGAGATTCGAACGGAACTCACCTTCCCCCGGTATCCTGTTGATTGCGCCGGCAATTTCGCCATCGATCAAGACGATACGCTTGTCCCCTTCTGCCACTTCGGGAAGGAAGGGTTGGACCATGTGCGGTTCGGGCCAGGTCTGATTGAAAACTTCGAACAATGCGGTGACATTGTCGCCGCTCTCCGGAACGCGGAAAATGGCCTTGCCGCCATTACCGTGGATTGGCTTCACCACGACCGCTCCGTGTTCCTTCATGAAGCGCTTCACTTCGTCGACTGAGCGAGTGACCAGCGTTGGCGGCATGAAGCGGCGATAGTTGAGGACCATCACCTTTTCGGGGGCGTTGCGAACATTGGCAGGGTCGTTAACGACCAGTGTCTCTGCCTGAATGCGCTCGAGCATGTGTGTCGCGGTGATATAGCCCATGTGGAAGGGCGGATCCTGCCGCATCAGCACCACGTCGATGTCGCGCCCGAGATCAAGGCGCTGGGCCTCGCCCTTTTCGAAGTGGTCGCCTTCGACGCGTTGCACCTTCACAGGAAAGCCTTCAGCGATAAGGCGGTCATTCGCATCAAGCGTCAGGCTTTCGACATGATACTCGAAAACCTCGTACCCGCGCTCCTGTGCCGCAAGCATCAGGGCAAACGAGCTGTCGCCCTTGATGTTGATGTTTTCGATTGGGTCCATCTGGACTGCGATTTTGAGGCTCATAAAACTTCCTAAGGCATCCAGGCGTTTTCGATGTGGCGGGGCTTGCTTCCGGGCGCAAGCAGGATCACGTCAATGCGGATATCGTCTTCTGGCATTGCGTATTCGTGTGCGACCATCTCGACCGCCGCGGCGACCCGCGCGAGGCGGCGTTCATCGATGGCGGTGTCGAGATCACTGCTGCGCTTTCGCCACTTTACCTCGACAAACGCAACCAAGCCCTTCTTTCGGGCGATCAAGTCAATCTCGCCGAGCTTGGTCTTGCGCCTTTCGGCGAGCACTTCGAAGCCTTGCTGCATCAGCCATTGCGCGGCCTGTGCTTCCGCCTCACGCCCCTTTCGGTCGGCAACTACGCGCTTTTCATTCATTCGCCGCGGAGCTCCACAGCGCGGGCGTATAGCGATTGGCGATCAATCCCTGTCGACTTCGAAACCATACCGGCAGCTTTGCTGGCGCTCATGGTCTTCAATGCGTCGCGCAAGAGCTGGTCGGGGTCAGCATCGCTGAGTGTCTCACCGGGCGGCCCCACCAGCAGCACAATTTCGCCCTTCGGAGGATGCGCTTCGTAGTGCTCGGCCAATTCGCCCGAAGTGCCGCTCCGGCATTCTTCATGCAGCTTGGTAAGTTCGCGAGCCACCACCACCTCGCGCGTTGGCCAGACCTCGGCAATCGCACGCAACGACCGCTCAAGCCGAGGCCCGGTTTCATAGAAGATCAAAGTTGCGCTTACGCTTGCGAGGTCTGCAAGCACATCACCCCGCGCTTTCTCTTTGACGGGCAGGAAACCGGCGAAAAGGAAGCGATCGTTAGGCAATCCCGAAAGCGTAAGCCCGGCAATGGCAGCGCAGGCCCCTGGCAGCGTTGTGACCTCGATCTCAGCTTCGCGAGCTTCACGCACAAGCCGATAACCCGGGTCGGAGACCAGAGGCGTTCCCGCATCGCTTACAAGCGCAATCGGTTCACTTCGCGCCAGTTCGATTAATCGCTCCCGCACCTCGGCTGAGGCGTGGTCATCATAGCGCTGCATGCGGGTCTTGATGTCATACGCCTTGAGCAATTTTCCGGTCACCCGCGTGTCTTCGCAGGCGATCACGGCTACCCGGCGCAACACGTCGAGCGCACGCATCGTTATATCGCCAAGATTGCCAATCGGGGTCGCGACTATATAGAGACCGGGATCAAGCAATTCGGTTTTGGCTGATTCAGGATTATGCGTGCTCATGTGGGCCGCATCCTTGGAGAAGCGATGAGGGGTCGGCAAGAATGAAGCGTATGTTTGGCACCAATTTCCTTGCGGATGGATCACGCAAGGTCCTGAAGGCGTTCAACCGTCGCAATGCCGCGATGGTGGCTACAGCGATGCTGCTTGCAGGCTGTCAGGTCATTCCCAAGACCGAGACGGTTTCAACAACGCCATCGACAACTCCGACCCCGCAGCCAAGCCAGACCGCGCTGCCAACCGACGCAACCCGTCACCGTGTCGCTTTGCTGGTGCCAATGGGCGGGTCCGCCTCGGAAGTCGGACAGTCGCTTGCCAACGCAACCACGATGGCTCTGATCGATACCAACGCAAACAATTTGCGCATCACCACGTACGACACCTCTGGCGGTGCGGCAGCCGCTGCGCGCCAGGCGATCGCCGATGGCAATCGCTTGATCCTCGGGCCTCTTCTCGCGGACAACGTGCCCGCAGTCCAGTCTGCAGCGCGGCCAGCCAATGTCCCCGCTATCGCGTTCTCGAACGATTCGAGCGTTGCCAGCGCAGATGTTTTCGTGATGGGACATATTCCCGAACAATCGATCCGTCGCTCGGTTGAATATGCGCGCCGCAATGGATCAAACAGCTTCGCAGCTCTGTTGCCCGAGGGCGATTATGGGCAACGTTCCTACAATGCCTTGCAGAACTCCCTGCGCGAGTACGGCGGCAATCTGGTCAGGTTTGAACGCTATGCTCGCGGTAACACCTCAATTGTCGGCGCTGCACAGCGCCTGCGACAGTCGGGTGGATACGACACCGTCCTGATCGCCGATGGTGCGCGCCTCGCCATTCAGGCCGCAGGTCAGATCCGCAGCCAGGGCGCCGAAGGCACCCGCCTGCTCGGAACTGAATTGTGGAGCGGTGAAGCCGCGATCACTCAGTCATCGACCGTGAACGGAGCCCTATTTTCTGCCGTTTCCGACACGCGGTTCCGCCGATTTGCGGACAGCTACGAAGCGCGCTTCGGGGCAAAACCCTATCGCATCGCGACGCTCGGCTATGATGCCGTGCTGCTTACGCTGCGCATCGCTCAGGATTGGGAAGTGGGCGACGATTTCCCCACCAATCGCCTCTATGATCGCGGTGGCTTCCTCGGCGTCGACGGCCCTTTCCGCTTCGCTCGTAGCGGTGTTGCACAGCGCGCGCTCGAGGTTCGAGAAGTGCGCGGCAACCAGGTTATCGCTGTCGATGCGGCTCCGCGCAGCTTTGGGAACTAAAAGCGGCGCAAAACGGGTGTGCCCCTGCTTGTGAGCGGTGGGCACTCGTCCCTATATCGGAAGCATGTCCGACGACCTGTTTGAAAACACGCCGACCACCTCTGGCGATTACGACTCTTCCTCCATCGAAGTCCTTGAGGGACTGGAGCCCGTGCGGCGCCGTCCTGGCATGTATATCGGCGGCACTGACGACCGCGCCCTGCACCACCTGGCGGCAGAAGTCCTCGACAACTCGATGGACGAAGCGGTCGCAGGCCATGCCTCGCGGATCGAGGTGCGGCTTGAGGAAGGCAATCGCCTCAGCATTTCGGACAATGGTCGCGGTATTCCGGTCGACGAGCACCCCAAGTATCCGGGCAAATCGACCCTCGAAGTGATCCTGACGACCCTTCACTCAGGGGGCAAATTCTCGGGAAAGGCCTACGCCACCAGTGGCGGCCTTCACGGTGTGGGCGTCAGTGTGGTCAACGCGCTGTCCTCACACACCCGCGTCGAAGTCGCCCGCGACAAGCAACTGTACGCCCAGGAATTCGCAAAGGGTCACACGCAAGGTCCCATCGAGGTAGTCGGCGCAGCACCGAACCGCCGCGGGACGACAGTCATATTTACGCCAGACACCGAGATTTTCGGCGACCGCCAGTTCAAACCGCACCGCCTTTTCAAACTCGCTCGCTCCAAGGCATATCTGTTTGCTGGGGTGGAAATCCGTTGGAAATGCGCAGAAAGCCTTACCAGCGACGATGTACCGGCAGAGGCCACCTTCAAGTTTCCTGGCGGGCTCGCCGACCACCTTGCCGAACAGGTCGGACAGCGCGAATGCGTCACCTCCCAGCCCTTTACTGGAAAACAGGAGTTTCCCGAAAAGGACGGCATCAGTCAGGGCAGCGTCGAGTGGGCCATTGCGTGGCCGCTCTACTCGGATGGCTCGACCAGCTGGTATTGTAATACGGTCCCGACGCCTGATGGCGGAACGCATGAGCAGGGCGTTCGCGGGGCCCTGACCAAGGGCCTGCGGGCTTTCGGAGAGCTGACCGGCACCAAGAAAGCCAAGGACATTACGGCTGACGACGTGATGACCGGCGCCGAGGTGATGCTGAGCGTCTTCATCCGCGATCCGCAGTTTCAGTCGCAGACAAAGGACCGCCTGACATCGCCCGAAGCCTCTCGCCTCGTCGAAGCGGCGGTGCGCGATCACTTTGATCACTTCCTCACCGACAATATGGATCGGGGTAAGGCGCTGCTGGGCGAGGTGATGGAGCGCATGGATGAGCGTCTCAAGCGCAAGCAAGAGCGCGAAATCAAGCGCAAGACCGCGACCAATGCGAAGAAGCTGCGCCTGCCCGGAAAGCTAACCGATTGCTCGGGCGAAGGGGAGCGCGAGACCGAACTCTTCATCGTCGAAGGGGACTCGGCAGGCGGCAGCGCCAAGCAAGCACGCGACCGCAAAACGCAGGCGATTCTCCCAATCCGCGGCAAGATCCTGAATGTCGCTTCCGCAACCGCCGACAAGATCCGCGCGAACTCTGAAATCGCCGATCTGACGCTCGCCATGGGATGCGGCACCCGCAAGGACTGCGATGCGGAAAGCCTGCGGTATGACCGTATCATCATCATGACCGACGCCGATGTCGATGGCGCGCATATCGCGACGCTCTTGATGACGTTCTTCTTCCAGGAGATGCCCGAAGTCGTTCGCAAGGGGCACCTTTTCCTCGCTCAGCCTCCGCTTTACCGCCTCACCGCAGGCAAGGAGAGCCGCTACGCTCGCGACGATGCGCACCGCGCGGAGTTGGAAGAGACGGTGTTCAAAGGCAAGAAAGTCGATGTCGCGCGCTTCAAGGGTCTTGGCGAAATGAACCCACAGCAATTGCGCGAAACCACCATGCATCCAGAGACGCGCAGCCTCGTCCGAATCACGCTCCCGCAGGAGTTTGAGGACAGAGCGGGCGTCAAAGTGCTCGTCGACCAACTGATGGGTAAGAACCCCGAACACCGCTTCAATTTCATCCAGAACCGCGCGGGCGAGATGGACCGCGACATGATCGATGCGTGATGGCGGATAAGGGTAAGTATCCCAATCCTCGAGAAGAGGACATTTACGCGGGCGACAGGCGCGTCTCTCGCCCGGATAGCGCCCTTCCCGACTGGCATATTCCCGACGCGAAATATCGGCCAATACCCATCGCTTGGTTCGCGGCCGCATTCTTGATCCAGCTGTTGCTGCTCACAATGGTTTTCGTGGTGCTCGCAGGGCAATCGGGTTGGATCACGATCGCGGTATCTAGCCTGATCACCGGCGCGCTTGGCATGTGGACTTGGGAGCGCGGGATGAAGGATGCGGGCACGGGCTGGAAGGTGGCGACAATCCACGTGCTGGTGGGGCAATTGGCATTCGTTTGCCTGGGGGCAAGCGCGCGGCTCTGACCGGCAATCAGCCAAATCTGCCCCCGGCATGTAAGAAATCCGCGTGCCGCAGGACTAAGGGGGTATGACACAAGACGCAGACACTCTTTACCGGAAAGCAGGCGAAGAATTTGCGCCAGCGCTTGCCCGCCTCGCTCGCGCTGTCGAACGCAATGCGGACAAGGCGCGCGATCTCGAACAAGAGATGCACTGCGCCTTGTGGTCGAGCCTTGCCCGGTTCAATGGCGACTGTACCCTCAAGACCTGGGTCTACCGCGTCGCGCACAATGTCGCTGCCGATCATGTCGCAAAGGCGATGCGCGGACCGACGAAAATCCCGCTCGACGAAATCGACGCTCTCCCGGACGCGGCCAACCCTGAAGCCGATGCCGCTCAAAACCTCGTTCTGGTGCAAGTCGCGGAACTGATCCGGCGGCTCCCTGCGCTTGATGCCCAGGTTATCGTCCTGTGGCTCGAAGGCGAGAGCGCTTCAGACATTTCCGAAATCACCGGCCTGTCCTCAGGCGCGGTCGCAACACGCGTGCATCGCATCAAGACGCTGCTTGCAGGCCATTTTGAACTGGGAGATCCTTCATGACCCGACCACCAATGCCCGGCTGGGACAGCCAGAATAGCGACGCATCTTTCAGCGCGCCTTCCGATTGCGCTGCTCGCATCGGCAAGTTTGAGCGCCGGATCCGGTTTCGCAACATCACCGAATACGCTGCAGGCACGCTGGTGATCCTGCTGTTCGCAGGAATGGCAATCGGCGCATTCATGCGCGATGAATTGCTGATCACGCTTTCAGCCCTACTCACAGTCGGCGGCGCAATCGTGGTTATGGTCGGCCTTACGCGCCGCGCGAGCAATCTGGATCGCCGTCCGGAAGATGCGTGCCTCGTGCACCTGCGCCGCCAGTATCAGCGTCAGTATGAAGCACTACGCGATGTGCCGCGCTGGTATCTCGCGCCACTGATGCCTGGAGTTATCCTGTTCTACTATGCCGTGACATCAAGGGTTGCCGAAGTGACGGGCTGGCTCCGCGCTATCGAAGGGGCTGCGGGACCTGCAGCCATCACCTTCGGGATCTTTGCTCTTGTTGCTCTCGCCAACTGGATCGGCGCACGCGCGCTCAAGAAGAAAGTCGATGAAATAGAGGCGCTAGCCTGACCACTCGATACCGGATGCGTGGACTGCTCGCTGGGCCTGGCAGTCCCCTTCCCCCCTTGCGCGCCGAGGCCACGTCTCTTATCGCGGCGCACAAATAAATGCGTTTTGAAGGGAAACCGATGACCGAAGAGAGCACCGAGCAGCAGCGTTTTGAAGGCACCAGCGACTATATCGCGACCCAAGATCTGAAGGTTGCCGTCAACGCCGCAGTGACGCTGCGCCGTCCGCTGCTGGTCAAAGGTGAACCGGGAACCGGCAAGACCGTTCTCGCGCATGAGATCTCAAAGGCCATCGGTGCCCCGCTTATTGAGTGGAACATCAAGTCGACCACCAAGGCGCAGCAGGGTCTCTACGAATATGATGCGGTTGCACGCCTGCGCGACGGCCAGCTCGGCGAAGAGCGTGTTCACGATATCCGCAACTACATCAAAAAGGGCAAACTCTGGGAAGCCTTCACCTCAGAGGAGCTGCCCGTCCTGCTGATCGACGAGATCGACAAGGCCGACATCGAGTTTCCGAATGACCTTCTACAGGAGCTCGATCGCATGAGCTTCGACGTTTACGAAACGCAGGAACGGATCGAGGCCAAGGAACGCCCGATCGTCGTGATCACTTCGAACAACGAGAAGGAACTGCCCGACGCATTCCTGCGCCGCTGCTTCTTCCACTATATCAAGTTTCCCGATCGCGAGACGATGCAGTCGATCATCGACGTGCACTATCCCGGCATCCAGAAGACGTTGGTCAAGAAGGCGATGGATATCTTCTACGAACTGCGCGAAGTGCCAGGTCTGAAGAAGAAGCCCTCGACCAGCGAGCTGCTCGACTGGCTCAAACTTCTGTTGAACGAAGACATGCCGCTGGAAGTCCTTCAGGACGCGAACCCGAACAGCGCGATCCCGCCGCTGCACGGTGCCCTCCTCAAGAACGAACAGGACGTGATGCTGTTCGAACGCCTTGCATTCATGGCGCGCCGTAACCCGAGCTAAGCTCGGGCCGGAGCTTTACCGAAAACTGTAAGCGACCTCGAAATCGCCCCAGCGGCGGCCGTTGATGATCAGCGGCACATAGACGTTGCGGACCACCTGATATTCACGTCCGTCGCCTTCCTGGCGATAGACAGCCATCATATATGGCGCAGTGCTGACCTTCGCCTTGCGGTCGATCGGGTACATCATCAGGCGCCCGTTGCGGCAGTACTTGGTGTCGTGAACGACATCGCCGGTGGGCTCGCGCGACATTTCGCTTAGGTGCGTCGGAAGATAGCCCTTGGTGTCAGTGCAGGCTGCCGCGATGATGTCGCCGTGCGATGCCTTGGTAGCGTCGAGCTTGGGCTGCCAGTGGCGCATCGCCCAATCAGTGAGGCCGGTGCGGTAGCGCTTGGGATTGCTTCCTTCGATAAGTTCGTAATCCTGGTCAAAGACTTGCGCCATGCTGATTTCGCCAGTGGCGATGGCGTCTTCGGTCGACTTCGCCACCTCGCGCGCGATTTCTTGCGCACGCTCAACCATGATGCTGTCCTGCGGGCTCAGACCGGCCTGAACCAGGCTGTCGAACATATCGCTGGCGGTCATTTCCAGATCTTCCATGCGCTTGTGCGCGCCCTGGAGCTGGCTTTCATTTTCGCGAGCTGCGGTGTCGAAGCTGGTCAGCACCTGCTGCACTGCATCCACGTGGCTCGAAATCGTCCCCGTCGAACGGGCGATGACATCGTTCTGTTTGTCCACCTCTTCAACAAGGTCGCCAACGCTCGAAATCGTGCTCTCGATGCGGGCCACGGAAGCCTTTGCTTCGGAGCTGGCTTTCGAGCCTTCTTCGATGCGCCCGATGACCTGCGATGCTTCATCGCCAAGCGCGTCGATCGTATGCGCGATTTCCTCGGTTGCCTTACGGGTGTCGTTTGCAAGGCTTTTCACTTCGCTCGCAACGACGGCAAATGTACGCCCTGCATCGCCCGCACGCATCGCCTCGATCGTCGCGTTGAGCGCGAGGATGTTGGTGGTCTCGGCGATATCGTCGATATCCTGAGCGCTGCGGCGCACCTGCTCCATTGCGGCCGAAAAGCTGGTCACGTGTTGGCCCAGCGCATCGACAAGGTCGAGGAGCGAACCGATCTGTCCCAGCGACGACTGGATCAACCTAGTACCCTCGCCCAGACGCTCAATCGCACGTTCGGACAGAAGCCGCGCTTCATCGCTTGCTTCGGCAACCTTGGTTTGGTCCGCTTCAAGCGCAGTCACCGTCCCGCGCAAAGCCTCATGCTCGGCGCGAAGAGTTTCAGACGATGTGATGACCTTTTCGACAATGCCTGCAACGTCGGTGCATCCGACGGTGACAGCCCCGCATTTCTCCGGAATCTTGTCCAGCGCAGATGCGGTTGCGGTGTCGAGTTCTACTGGCTTCATAGTGGTGCGGTCCCCTGTATGGACCCGACCTAACTCCCATATGGTTAGCGAAGGTTTAAGGGATCGGCCGAGGATGGCATTCATGGGACTGGAAACGCGGAAAAATCGCGTTTAGACCACGGCCATGTTTTTCAACTTCATGGACGAACTGCGCGAAGCCGGGATCGGCGCGAGCTTCAAGGAACACCTCACGCTGCTTGAGGCGCTCGACAAAGACGTGATTGAGCAGACGCCTGAGGCTTTCTATTACCTGTCGCGCGCAACCTTCGTGAAGGACGAAGGGATGCTCGATAAGTTCGACCAAGTGTTCCACAAAGTCTTCAAGGGCATCATGACCGACTATGGTCAGAACCCTGTCGATGTGCCCGAGGATTGGCTGAAAGCCGTCGCTGAGAAATTCCTGTCCGAGGAAGAGATGGCCGAGATCGAAAAGCTCGGCGACTGGGACGAGCTGATGGAGACGCTGAAAAAGCGGCTCGAGGAACAGGAAAAGCGCCACGAGGGTGGCAACAAGTGGATCGGCACAGGCGGCACGTCACCCTTCGGCAATTCAGGCTACAACCCGGAAGGTGTGCGGATTGGCGGCGAGAGCCGGCATAAGCGCGCGGTCAAGGTCTGGGAAAAGCGCGAGTTCAAGAACCTCGACAACACCAAGGAGCTTGGCACCCGCAACATCAAGATGGCGCTCCGCCGCCTGCGCCGTTTCGCGCGTGAGGGAGCTCAAGATCAACTCGATCTTGATGCGACCATCGAAGGAACCGCAAAGCAGGGCTGGCTCGACATTCATATGCGAGCAGAACGCCGCAACGCGGTAAAGCTGCTGCTGTTTCTCGATGTTGGCGGATCGATGGACCCGTTCATCAAGCTGGTCGAAGAGCTCTTCAGCGCTGCGACGGCGGAGTTCAAGAACCTTGAGTTCTTCTACTTCCACAATTGCCTCTACGAGGGCGTCTGGAAGGACAACAAGCGCCGCTGGCAGGAGCGTACGAAGACCTGGGACGTGCTTCACAAATATGGCCACGATTACAAGGTCGTCTTCGTCGGCGATGCCGCGATGAGCCCATATGAAATCACACATGCCGGTGGCAGCGTTGAGCACATGAACGAGGAAGCTGGCGGCATCTGGATGAAGCGTGTGACCGACACCTATCCGGCGACCGTCTGGCTCAACCCGGTGCCCGAAAAGCAGTGGGGCTATTCGCAGTCGACCAAGATCCTCAAAGAGCTGGTCAACGATCGCATGTTCCCGCTGACGCTTGAGGGGCTGGACGGTGCGATGCGCGAACTCAGCCGCAAGCAGGGTCATTGAGTCGCACTCGCGAGAACGGCTCTTTTCTGCTACAGCACTGGCAGGACAGGGAGATTTGTGATGCGCATCGTGCTTGTTCCGATGGTAGCGGTCGCCTTGATAGGTGCTGGTCAACCCGAATTTGCGGCTCCCAGACCGGCTGCGCTCGACAATCCAGCCTACACAACTCCGCCTGAGCGTTGGCGCACAATTGAGGATGCGCTTGAGGAGGATAACAACCTCGCGCAGATCCTCCAGCGCTCGCAGCGTGACGAAAGCTGCAACGACCGCGTCATTCAGGCGCGTGAGGCTTCGGGGCAGTCGCCATTCTTTTCACGTGAACCTGCGTCCCCTGAAAAACCACTCGCAATCTATGCATTGCACAGGCAGCAGGATGGGTGCTCCGTTATGGTCATGATGGGCGATCCGGACGATATCCGGCCGCTTCCGAAGCCTCAGGACGGCCCCCTCCTTCAGCAAATCCCGGCAAGAGCCGATCAATAAAGCAAGTGTCCGCGCACGGTCTGCACCCATGCCGCTTCATCGTGTGAGGCTGCATTGTCGAGATCGTGCGGCGAGGCGTCGGGGTTGTCGACCCATTCGCGCAAGGCTGGGCCGCCATTGATCACGTCAATTGCTAGACGGTCGAGCTCGTACTCATAGGGGAAATCACGCCATAGGTCGTAGTCGGGGTACAACCGCCGAATGGCTTTGAAGGCGAGTGCCTGCATACGCCAGGGCTTGAAGGCGTCGTGATCGTAGTCAGGCCCTTCGGCGTGCAGCATCAGCGCATTGCACAGCTTGCCCGCATGCTTGTGAAAAGTCGGCTCGAACCAGCAATCGCGCATCCTGACGCCAGTGCACCAGTCAGGCGCGAAGGCGAGCATCTCAGCCGCCACGGCTCTTGCGTCGACGTCCGGCGCTCCAAACAGGACCTCAAGTGGCCGGGTTGTGCCTCGTCCTTCCGACAGCGTCGTGCCTTCAAGCATGACAGTTCCCGCGTAGCAGCGCGCCATATTGACGCTTGCCGCATTGGGAGACGGATTGATCCAGATGCGTGAAGCCGGCCAGCCAAAGCCGCTTGCTACCGAGCAATCGCCGGCGTCAGGCTGCCAGCCTTCCATGGCGATCACCTTGTACGCGACGTCGAGGTTGTAATGCTCCACGAACCAAAGACCCATCTCACCCAGGGTGAGACCATGGCGCATGGGCATGGGTGCGGCACCGACAAAGCTTTCTTGCCCCGGCACCAGCAACGTGCCCTCGACCGGACGGCCCGCTGGATTGGGGCGGTCGAGAACCCACACTTCCTTGCCGTGTCTTTCCGCTTCTTCAAGGAGGTAGAGCAGCGTTGTGACAAAAGTGTAGATGCGGCAGCCAAGGTCCTGAAGATCAAACAGAAATACATCCGCGCTCGACATCATCTGCCCTGTGGGGCGGCGCACTTCTCCGTAAAGGCTGAAGATGGGGATGCCGTATTGTGCATCCATCTCATCGGCAGTCTCGACCATGTTGTCCTGTTTGTCGCCTTTCAGCCCATGCTGCGGCCCGAAGGCGCTGCTGACATTCACTCCTGCCGCTATAAGCGCATCCAGACTGTGCGTGAGATCAGCGGTGACGCTCGCCGGATGTGCGACGAGTGCGACCCGGCGGTCGCCGAGTTGGGCGATCAGGTCAGGAGATGCGAGCAAACGGTCGATGCCGAATTGGACTGAATTGGCCATGGCGAAAGCGTTGGAACAGGCTTCTGTCAAAGGCAAGCGCTCGTAACTCGCTTTGTCTGCGCGGAACGTATCGTCTATCGAAACGCTTGTATCATCATGGACTACACCGCCCTCACCTTCGCAATCCTCTACGGCCTTGGCCTGAACATAGCAGGCGGCCTGCTCACCGAGCTGAGCGAGTGGTATCACAATCTTGACAAGCCTTGGTTTCAGCCACCCGGTTGGGCATTTGGTCCTGCCTGGACGATCATCCTGGGATTAGCCGGTTGGGCGCTGTACATCGGGCTCACCGAAGCGGATAGCGCAGGACAGTATTATACGGTCGCAGCCGCGTTTTCGGTCAACGCGATGCTGCATTTCCTGTGGTCACCGCTTTTCTTCAAGTTCAAGCGTCCCGATTGGTCCTTCTACGAGAACTGGCTGCTGATCGCCTCGTGCATCGCGCTGGCCTTCGTACTACAACCGGTATCGAGTTTCGCTGCCTGGCTGATCCTGCCCTACATCATCTGGACCTGTTTCGCGCAGGCGATCAATTACGAAGTCGTCCGACTGAACGGCCCCTTTGGTGGGCGCGCGGAAGAAGCCTAGTCTCTGTCCACGATCAGTTGGCGACAGGCTTCTGAATGAAACTCGGCCTTCCCAGGTGGGAATGCCAGTGCCCAGAATTGCAATGCGCCATCCTCGTGCTCGACGATAGCGTTAAGTGCCACTTGGGCAGGTGTGGGAAGGTCGCTCGCAATACTCGCTTTGAGTACAAGCTCCCCTACTCCATTTGCGCTTGTCCTCGCATGGCTCAATGAAATCGCATCGACGGGTGCATCTCGCATCCCTTCGCGGAATGCATCGAAGTCATAGGCAGCCCAGCGGCTCGACGGCGACAGGTTGAACTCGCGGTAGTATGTTCCGCCAATTGGCTGCCAGAAGATCTCAAAGCAGGTCGTCTTCCATAGATCATCGGTGCGCACTGACGGCCCCGGTTCAGGAAGACGGATGGCGTCGACGTTCCCTTCGAGCCGGAATTCGGCCTCGCAGCCAACACTGGTCGGCTTGAGATCGGCGGTCACAGCCCGGATCGGGCCAAGGTCGCAGGTACGGTGGAGCATGAGTGGTCGCATGGCTTTTCCATGGCTCACTGCAACCATGCGAGCAAGCCACTTCCAAGCAACCCTCCCCACTGTTAAGCGCGGCGCATGACTTACGAATCCGACCTTCTGCGCCTGCTCGAAGAGCGCGGCCACCTTCATCAGATCACCGATCCCGGCGCGCTGGATCAGCTCGCCACCAAGAAGGTCGTGACGGGGTACGTCGGCTTCGACCCGACGGCATCGTCACTGCATATCGGCAACCTCGCCTCGATCATGCTTTTGAAGCGTCTTCAGCAGGCAGGCCACCGCCCCATCGTCATCATGGGCGGCGGGACTGCGAAGGTCGGTGATCCCTCAGGCAAGGATCAAACCCGGACGATGCTGACCGAGGAACGCCTCGCGAGCAATATCGAGGGGATCAAGGGCAGCTTTGAACGGATCCTCGATTTCGATGACAGCAAGACCGGCGCACTTCTGATCAACAATGACGATTGGCTGAGCGAGCTTGGCTACATTGAAATGCTGCGAGACGTGGGACCGCACTTCACGATCAACCGGATGCTTACATTCAACTCGGTGAAGCTGCGGCTCGATCGCGAGCAGCCCCTCAGCTTCCTCGAATTCAACTACATGATCATGCAGGCTTACGACTTTCTGGTGCTGGCGCGTGACTACGATTGCCAGCTGCAGCTTGGCGGCAGCGATCAGTGGGGCAACATCGTCAATGGAATCGAACTCAATCGCCGGATCGACCAGCGCGAAGTCTACGGTGTCACCGCCCCGCTCATTACGCGCGCTGATGGCGCGAAGATGGGCAAGTCGGTGGATGGCGCGATCTGGCTGAATGAGGACGCGCTGCCCGCCTACGATTTCTGGCAATATTGGCGCAACACCGACGATCGCGACGTTGGTAAATTCCTGCGGCTGTTCACCGATATCTCGCTCGATGAGATCGCACGCCTTGAAAAGCTTGAGGGCGCGGAAATCAACGACGCCAAGGTCGTTCTGGCCAATGCCGTGACCGCGATGATTCGCGGAGATGACGCGGCCAGAACTGCGGAAGAAACGGCGAAGGCAACCTTCGCTGGCGGCGGCGCGGGTGAAGACTTGCCTACCCTCAGCGTCGGCGACGATGGCATGCGCATTGGAGCGATCCTGACGCAGATTGGCTTCACTGCCAGCAATGGCGAAGCCAAGCGCAAGATCGCGGAGGGCGCGGTCAAACTCGATGGCGAGCCAGTCAGCGATCCGGGCTCTCTGATTGAGATAGCCGATGGCGCAAGCGTCAAGCTCAGCCTTGGCAAGAAGAAGCACGGGCTACTCAGCCGCTAACCATCGCTTTGTCAGCCTTCGTTAGTCGCTTTGACAAACCAGAGTTCGACCGCCTTTACCAAATGTCAGCCTTTACCCAGCATTAGGGGTGATGGCTCACGCAGGGTGAGCAGTTGAGAATATGGAGGGCGCCGACTGTGACGGCAGGAGCTAATCTGAGTGTGACTGATCTGCGCCGGGCGGCGCGGCACCCTGTCGACTTTCCAGTCATTGTCGAACATTTCTCAAGCGGCGACCTCAACCTTCATGTCTGCAACATCTCTGCGCACGGCTTTATGGTCGACGATGCGCATTCGCTCAGCCGCGGCGACCGCGTGATAATCCGCCTTCCAGTGGTTGGACGGATTGAGGCCTATGTCATCTGGACTCGCGACGAGCGCGCCGGTTTTCAGTTCGAACGGATCATCCGCCTCGACGATTTTGTCGCGATCATCGACACGCTTCAGCCCAATCCGCGGCTTCGTCGGGGACGTTGAGCTAAACCGCTTCTTCGCGAAACAATAGCAGCCCTCGCTTGGCAGCGAGCGGTGCGCCTGTCATTGGGCGCTTCGTGACTACCGCCGAAACATCGAGCCAGACGCACCCGTTCAAGGTGCACAATTTCCGTTGTTACTGGCTCAGCCGCCTTGCGATGACGCTCGCGCAGTACGCGATGCTGCTCATCATCGGTTGGCAGACGTACAATATTGCACGCGATGGCGGCATGAGCATTGCCGAGGCGTCGGGGCAACTCGCGCTGATTGGCCTGCTGCAATTCCTGCCGCTGTTTGTCCTAACGCCCTTTTCCGGCTTGGCCGCCGACCGGTTTGACCGTCGATCGCTGGCGAGGTTGACGGTGTTCCTGCAGTTGCTCTGTGCCGCGGCGCTTGGCTGGACGACGTGGACGGGAGAGATCGGCCTTCCAGTCCTCTATGGTATTGCCATCGTCCTCGGTGTCGCGCGTGGATTTGCTGGTCCTGCTCTTTCGGCGCTCGCCCCCAATCTCGTGCCCAAGGCGATCCTGCCGACCGCCATCGCCCTGTCATCCATCGCCTGGCAGGTCGGCATGATCGGCGGGCCAGCACTCGGTGGGTACCTCTACGCAATCGAGCCTGCCCTTCCCTATGCCGTTGCAACCGGCCTGTTCGTAATCTCGATGATCGCGCTCACCATGATCGGCAAGGTGCCGCAACCTGCCGTTCGGAAAGACCAGAGACCCATCGGAGCAATCGTTGATGGGATCCGCTACGTGGTGAAGAACAAGATGGTTCTGGGCGCCATTACGCTCGATCTGTTCGCAGTTTTCCTCGCCGGAGCGACTGCGCTTTTTCCAGTTTATGCCCGCGATATCTTGCAAGTTGGCGAAACGGGCCTGAGCCAGCTTGCCATGGCGCCAGCGGTAGGCGCTGCACTTACGGCAGCGTGGTTCTCCTTTCGACCGATTGAGAGCAATGTCGGCCCCAAGATGCTCTGGGCGGTCGCCATCTTTGGGGTCGCCACGATAGTCTTTGGTCTGTCGACCTCCATGCCGCTCAGTCTCGCGATGCTGTTTATCGTGGGCGCGGCTGACATGTTCAGCGTCTATATCCGCCAGTCTCTGATCCAATTGCACACGCCAGACGACAAGCGCGGACGCGTTTCTTCAGTATCGCTCCTCACTATAAGCGCGTCCAATGAAGGCGGTGACTTTTTCTCGGGCACGCTCGCCTTTCTTGTCGGTCCCGTCGCGGCCGTGGTCGCAGGCGGAGTGGGCGCAATTGTAACCGTTGCAGCGTGGAGCCGAATATTCCCCGTACTCAGAACTACGAAAACCTTTGATCCGCCAAATGATCTGACAGACAATTCCGATCTGCTAGAAGAACAAACAGAACAGAAATCCGCAGGAGGCCAGACGACATGAAAGCCACGAGCATTCTCGAGACCATCGGCAACACCCCGCACATTCGCCTGTCGCGCATGTTCCCCGATCACGAAGTCTGGTTGAAATCAGAGCGCGCCAATCCCGGCGGCTCGATCAAGGATCGCATTGCGCTTGCCATGGTGGAGGATGCAGAGGCTTCGGGAGCACTCAAGCCAGGTGGCACCATCGTCGAACCGACCAGCGGCAACACAGGCATCGGTCTTGCGATGGTGGCGGCGGTCAAGGGATACACACTCGTACTCGTCATGCCCGAATCCATGTCGATCGAGCGTCGCCGCCTGATGCTCGCATACGGAGCGACCTTCGACCTCACGCCCAAGGAAAAGGGCATGAAGGGCGCAATCGAGCGCGCGACCGAGATCGTCGAGACAACCGATGGCGCATGGATGCCGAGCCAGTTCGATAACGGCTCGAACCCCGCGGTTCATGCGCGCACAACGGCCAAGGAAATCCTTGGCGACTTCGCCGAAAACCCCATCGATGTGATGATCACCGGGGTCGGAACTGGCGGCCACCTCACCGGCTGCGCAGAGGAGCTCAAGAAAAGCTGGTCCGACTTCAAGGCCTACGCGGTCGAGCCCGTCGGCTCTCCCGTCATCAGCGGCGGAGAGCCTGGCCCCCACCCGATCCAGGGCATTGGCGCTGGCTTCATCCCCGGCAACCTCCACACCAACGCAATCGACGGCGCGATCAAGGTCGATCCCGAAGACGCCAAGGAGATGGCCCGCAGGGCAGCGCGCGAAGAAGGAATGCTGATCGGGATCTCTAGCGGTGCCACGCTCGCGGCAATTGCACAGAAACTGCCTGACCTCGCCGCTGGCACCCGGATCATGGGCTTCAACTACGACACGGGCGAGCGTTACCTGTCCGTACCGGACTTCCTGCCGGTGGAGTAAGTCGAGAAGACTCGCGCCAGCAAGGCCGTCCTATGGGCGTCGTTTCCATATCATAAGAGTCTCGGCATCGCCTGCTGCGGAAGTCTTGCACGGGCCGGCGATGTAGTCGGTCTGGGTCAGATGCCAGTTTCCTAGCACGTCATCATAAGGGTGCAGTGCGTGGCAGACAGTCGGTCTGCTTTCATCGACTTCGAGCACGCCGATACCCCAACGACTGTTCACCACGATCTGATGCTTGTCGTTTCCGCGCATTCGTACCGCGGCGCGAGAATAGTTCTGCGCAGGATTGAATCGCCATCCGCCATAACGCTCGCCCTCGGAAAGCTTCGCAGCCACCGTCAGCCGATCGTTGGACAGTTTCAGGATGAACCAGGCATCGTTCTGTGCGAGGACCATTGCATCCTGGTTTCCGCCAAGAAAACGTCCTGTGTGACGGAACTGGCTTCGGTTGCTCAGGATGCAACCATTTCCAAGATCACTATCCCAAGCATGCATGGCGATGGATTTGAGGCCGCCATTTGCGTGTTTCAGAATGCCGATACCCCAGTCGCTCCGGATCATGATTTCGTCGCTGCCATCCCCGTCGAAATCCGCGATGCTAACGACCCGGTTGCGCGAGCTGTCGAGCACCCATGATCCCAATCGGTCACCCGTTTTGTGCATGGCAATGTCGCGATTGTGTTCGAGCGAAAGCAAGCCGATGCCCCAACCGCTTGAGACGAGCACCTCGTCATGACCATCACCGTCGAAATCTCCGATGCCTCGATGAACAGTTTTCGCGACATCATAAACCCAGCCTCCGATCCGAGTGCCCGATTCATAGGTCCGGGTCGACGTCATACTATTACCAGACTGGCTTAAGACGCCCATGCCCCACGAACTCGTCACAAGCAGTTGGTCGCGCCGCCTGTCGGTCAGATGACCGGTAGCTCTGATCGAATCGCGCCCCCGGTTTACTGTCGCATCCCAGCGCCACTGGCCGAACCAAGTATCTCTTTCGGCAACTGTGAGAGCGGTCCATCGCGTGCCATCGTGCTTGACTATCGCTATGCCCCAGTCACTCTGTACGGCTATGCTATCCTGGCCCGAGCCGTCGTAGTTACCTGTGCCTTTGTGGCGATCACGTGAGGAATCGAAGTTCCAGGCACCGATCCACGCCTGAGTCGGGTGGATCACCTCGTCCCTGATCTCGCTTCCTTCGAGAGAAAGTAGACCGAGACCGTTCTTGTTGCTGAGCCGCAAGGTCCAATCGCCCGTGATGCTCCAGAAATACGCGCGCTTATTCTGGACGACCACAGGTGCCAGCGCCGCATCGCCCGCTTGCAAATCGTAATAATGCCGCCAGGCGTTGCCGAAGTTTGCCCGTGTTCCCGTACCAAGCCCGGCGCCCATACCTCTCGGTGCGTCGTTGAAGGTTTTTGCGCGCGACAAAAGCGCAACCGCGCTCGATCCGAACAGGATTCCTTCGGCATTCTGCCACGGCGCGTAATTCTTGCTATAGTGAGTGTGGCTGTGCGTGCCTTCTACGGTATTCACGTCGCAGCCGCCGTAAATCATGAGGCAGCCCGGAGCATCCTTGTTTGTTCCATGTTGGAACAAAGTGCGGTGGATCGTCCAATCGACGATCTTACCCTGGCCTTCGAAGCTGGGTCGAAAAGCGCCGCTTTCGTATTTCCAACGAAAGGGAGTGCCGCCGCATGCGGATTGCAACTCATCAGGTTCGTAGTCCCCATCGAACTCTGATATTTGCCAGTTCGAGTGGGCGATGATGTACTTGAACGCAGGAGGTGTCTTGAGGAAATCGACATAATCCTTGGGACTTGCCTGATCGACCGTAACATCGCGACCGAAGTTTGTTGCCGCCTCTTTAAGAACGCCGAGATAGTTCGCCGCCGAAAAGTCGGAAGTCCCTGAGATGACACCAGCCTGCAATTCATGATGTGACCAACCGCCAATTCGGAAGCGGTGATTTCGATCAAAGTATTGATTGTACAGACGGCGCTCGAGCAATGGATTGAACGAAGTGAACATGGCGCGCTGGTTTGCTGGCACCAAATTGGGATCTGTGCTTGGAACCACATTCGGATCGCCCTGAGGGTCGACGAAACGTTCCCCGTTGGTGCCTTGCTTCTGCTCATTAGGATCATAGGCAATGTTGCTCGCATCGATCCTCGACACGCTGATATCCGGCCTCGCTGTAACATTGACCGAGCTGCGATCCTCGGGCGCCACTTCGGGATGAGGCAGCGGAGTGCGCACTCTCACAATAAGCTGCGGATTGGCATTGTCGTCACGCCTGAGCACCGTGAAGTTCGCATCGTCGACGTAGAAGCAATCCTTGAACGTCAGCTTGCCGGTCTTGTAGTCGTTCGAGGTAAAGGTGCAGTCCAGGATCGTCTCTCCGTTGCGCCAACCGTCTCCCATGTCGCTGGTGGCATTGGCCAGCCAGGCCTCGATCTCAACTTCCTTGTGATACAGCCGCTCCCACTGACCTGTCAGATCCGCAAGAACGATCTCGGAGCGACGCGAAACCAATTCCGGCACGATCGTCAGGTGGGGCGTACCTCCGGTCCAAGGAGGACTGGCATTTCCGTGCGGAGAGGCCCAGGACCACCGGCGGACAAGCGATGCTTCGGGGAAAGAACCAACAAGCACCACGCCCTCAAACCTCGGGAATGCTTCCCGAATATCGATCAGGAAACGGCGCAAGGCGAGAAGTGTCAGACCATCTTCATGATCGTCACCATCGTAGAGATCGGCACGGATGAAGCGGGTATGCATTCCTTCCGCTCGAAGGTCTCCTTTAAACCTTTCGAGCCGCGAGAGCAGATCTTGATCCGGCGTCTCTCCGTCGATCGCATCGAGGATGCGCGATTCCACTAAGACCAGAACAAGACGGCCGCCAGTAGGCGGCTGATCTTCAGGTTCCTCGAAATCAAGATAGCTGAGGGAATTGATGTCAGCATCATCGCCGGGCTTCAAAGAAAAGCCAGCATAGCGGTCCATAATCTGCTTGACGATATCAGCCATAGGTTCCTCCCATCGACCGCAATCGTCGTTTCAAATAGTTTTTCAGTATTGGACGGAGGCGACAACAATTTTGGCAGTCATAATACAGACTTATTAGCCAAATTCATTTGCGAATGGAGCCATTTTTAGCCGTTCTTAACTTACTTGTCTGTTCATAGCCTTTGAATTCATGGCCCTCGGCCTATCACTTGCTAAGGTTAAATCGGTCCTAGAACCCTCGACTCAGCTTCGAGTATTTCGTTCTGCCGACGAGAGCCCGACTATCCTCGCGGTCAGCAACGGACTCGCCAAATCTAGTGGAAGCTCGCCTGCTCAGCGGACAAAAGAAGAGGTCCGGTTCCCCCCAGAACCGGACCTCGGTGACGACTTCAGTAATCCGTCAAGCTGCGGTAGCAAATGCCTCTTCCGGGAGCGCCATCATATTGTCGCTGCCGGCTTCAAGCTTGCGCCGCAGAGCCCCTGCATCGGGCAAAAAGCGCTCTGCGTAATAGGACGCAGACGTCATTTTTGCCTCATAGAACGCTTTATCTTCGGTCCCACCTTCCAAAGTCGCCTGTGCGACCTTGGCCATCTTGAGCCAGAAGAAGCCGAGCGTCACGATGCCCATGATGTGCATGTAGTGGTGCGCGCCCGCGCCGAGGTGGTTCGGGTTCGCCATCGCATTCTGCATGAACCACATGGTCGCCTGCTTCTGCTCACCCAATGCCTTTTCGAGCTTTTCGGCGAGCGGAGCGAGGGCCTCATTGCCCTTGGCTTCCGAAATCTCGTCGTCGAGCATCTTGAAGAAGGCCTGGATTGCGCGGCCACCCTTGCTCGCAAGCTTGCGACCGCAAAGGTCCATCGCCTGCACGCCGTTGGTGCCTTCGTAGATCATCGCGATACGCGCGTCGCGCACGAACTGCTCCATGCCCCACTCGCTAATGTAGCCGTGGCCGCCATAGACTTGTTGCATGTTGTTGGCGATATCGTAGCCCTTGTCGGTGCCGTAGCCTTTGATGACCGGGGTCATCAGGCCGATGAGGTCATCGGCGAGCTGGCGCTCTTCTTCGGTCTGGGCCTTATGCGTCAGGTCAACCTGAAGCGCGCCCCACAGGCACAGTGCACGCATGCCTTCGTTGAATACCTTGGCGTCCATCAGCATCCGGCGAACGTCAGGGTGTACGAAGATCGGGTCGGCTTTTGCATCCTTGTCAGCCGGACCGGTAAGAGCACGGCCCTGACGACGGTCGAGAGCGTAGTTGACGCCGTTCTGATACGAAACCTCTGCCTGCGCGAGACCCTGAATGCCGACGCCGAGGCGCGCGGCGTTCATCATCACGAACATCGCGGCAAGGCCTTTGTTCTCCTCGCCGACCATGTAGCCGGTGGCTTCGTCGTAGTTGAGGACGCAGGTCGAGTTGCCGTGGATGCCCATCTTCTTCTCGATGGAGCCGCAGACAACACCATTACGCTCGCCCGGTTCGCCGTTCTCGTCGAGAATGTACTTCGGCACGATGAAGAGCGAGATGCCCTTTGCACTGTCCGGAGCGCCCGGGGTCTTTGCGAGAACGAGGTGAATGATGTTGCTGGTGAGGTCGTGTTCACCAGCGGAAATGAAGATCTTGGTGCCGGTGATCTTGAAGCTGCCATCGGCCTGCGGTTCGGCCTTGGTGCGGATCATGCCGAGGTCGGTCCCGCAATGCGGCTCGGTCAGGTTCATCGTGCCCGACCACTCGCCCGAGATCATCTTGGGAAGGTAGGTTTCCTTCTGCTCCTGCGAACCGGCAGCTTCGATCGCGGCAGTCGCACCATTGGTTAGGCCGGGATACATGCCGAAAGCCTGGTTGGCAGCAGCTGTGAACTCTTCGACTACAAAGCCAAGCACGTGAGGCAGGTTCTGGCCGCCGAATTCTTCGGGTTTCGCCAGTGTGCCCCAACCCGCTTCGACATAGGCGTCGTAGGCTTCCTTGAAGCCCGGAGGGGTAGTAACGCTGCCGTCCTCGTGACGAGTGCAACCGTGCTCATCCCCAGCCTGGTTGATCGGAGCGAGGACTTCCGAACAGAACTTGCCCGCTTCGTTGACCACGGTGTCGATCATGTCGGTGGTCGCGTTTTCGAAGCCCGGAAGGTTTCCGTAGCTTGCAAGGTCGAGCATTTCATTGACGACGAAGCGCGTGTCGCGAGTGGGTGCTGTATAGGTTGGCATCAGTTGATCCCTTGTGCTGAGCGGTTTTAAAGTAGAAGCGAAGTGTCAGCGAGGTCAGCCTAGATTGAGCTGTTCAATCTCGCTGACGAAGCCGGTGAGTTCCTTGATCGAGCTGTCGATGTCGGCGCGCTGCGCTTTGAGCTTGGCGATGTGCGCCTTGCACTTCTCGACCGTGACACGGCGCTGTTCGACGCGCCCGTCATCAAGGTCATATAGGTCGATCATCTCGCGAATTTCGGTGAGGCTGAACCCCACGTTCTTCGCGCGCATGATCCAAGCGAGGCGTGCGCGGTCCCGCTTTGAATAGACGCGGGTCAAGCCGACGCGTGCAGGACTGATAAGCCCCTCATCCTCGTAAAAGCGGAGAGCGCGTGCTGTGCAGCCAAATTCCGATGTGAGGTCCGAGATCGAGAACTGTTCGCGCTCAAGTTTGTCGGGCCGTTCGAGATGCGCGCCGTTGCGACGCTGCCCCTCGCTCGCGGAATTCGACGAAGCCCCCTTTGAGGTGGCGGCGGTCTTTTGTTCAGGTGCAGAAGCCATTACCGATGGCTACTTTACCTTTACGTGAACGTCAAGACCTCACGCTGACGGGAAGTCACTTCCTAAGCGAGCCGGGACAGAGCAGACTCGTCCGGCGCCGACAAATCGAGCTTTCGGTAAAAGCAGCTGGCCTCACCCGTATGACAGGTCGGACCAGCAGGCGTCGCGTAAATGACCAGCGCGTCCTGATCGCAATCGACCCGAATTTCATCAACCGACAGAACATGCCCTGACGTCTCGCCCTTCATCCAAAGCGAAGATCTCGATCTCGACCAGAAGTGCACTTTGCCGGTCTCCCTCGTCTTTTGAAGCGCATCGGCATTCATGAAGGCGATCACCAACACCTCTTGAGTGCGCGAATCGATGACGACCGAAGCGAGCAATCCTGAGGCGTCGAACTTGGGTGCAAAGCGGCTACCTTGCTCGATCTGCTGGGTGGATAATGCGTCGGGGTCAGGCAAGAATCGTCTCCGAGAAAGTTGGAATGTGCCCATAGCAGCGACAGGCGGTTCGTCCCATGCGACAGAATGTTGCACGATAACAACATAAGCGGATCAAAATAGGACGAAGCTCAGGTTTCGACTTCCGAAAGATGAACTTGAGTGGAACAACGAGGTCATTGAGCGTTTCGGCGCTCTTCCACCGAACACCGGCGCGTAAGTGCCAGGTTCAGGGGGTGGTCGATCAAAGCCAACAGCGGGGTGTTGGACTGGTCGATTGAACGATGAGGGACAAGGTCCTGATAGCGAAGTTAGGGGGTCGCTATCTGAGCTCCTTAGAGCGGATCTGAACCATTTCGTCACGTGGCGCCCGGGGTCTTTATGGCCTCGGGCGTTTCGCTTTTTTGCTCCGGGTTGCGATTCCGGTCTTGCCCCAACCCGCTGCCATCAACCACGCGTGCGAAGCAGCCGATGCGGACCGAAACAGCGCCCGCATCGAGCAGCGCCTTCGTGCAGGCATCGCTCGTCGCTCCGCTTGTTAGGACATCGTCGACCAAGATCACATTCCGACCCCTGATTGATCCTTTCGCGTTTGCACGCACTTCGATGGCCCCACGCAATGCATCGGCGCGTTCCTCGATACCCAGCCCTCCAAGGCTTGGTGTCCGCTTGGAGCGGTTGAGGCCATCTACGAGCAACTCGCCCTTCCCGCGCCTCGACAACTCGGTTGCGAGCAGCGCCGCCTGGTTGAAACCGCGTGACCAGAGTCGCCAGCGATGGAGCGGCACCGGGACAAGTAATGGCAGTTCCCCGTCATTAGGCGCCATCCTCGCTGCGATAAGGCCCGCCAGTAACGGCGCGAGCGCGATCTTGCCGCCGTGTTTGAATGCGAGGATTAGTTTGCGCGAGGCATCATTGTAGAGGCTGGCGGCGATGATCCCGTCGTGCAGCGGAGGCTCGCTAACACAGGCGAAGCAGTGGTCCGACGCACCCGCCGCAGCAGAGCCCATCGGGCGCTGGCAGGCAGAGCAAGCAGGCTCGCCCGGTACCTCGATATCGGCCCAGCATTCGCTGCAGAGCCCACCTTGCGAGGCAAGCGCCGTACCACACAGCGGACATCGCGGCGGGTAGACGAGGTCGACCACCGGGCTCAGCCCTTCTTTCAGACTGGTGCTGAGTTGCGACCTCCACCCCATCGCGATCAGATTGCACCTCTTGCGCACCGGACACAAGCGCGGCAGGGGTCGCGCGATGACTTCGACACAAGTTCCCCGCATCTTCGACCGCAGACAAGCCGCCGCCAAGTGGGCTCGCGCAAGGTCACGTCAGCGCGGCGCGGAGCCGGCCAGTTACATCCTCGACGCGATGTGCGAAGACATTGAGGACCGCCTTGCTTTCATGCGCTTCGAGGCGCAGCGGGCTCTTTTGGTGGGCGACATGACGGGCAGTCTTGCGAGTGCACTCCAAGCTGCAGGGACCAAATGCAAGCTGGCCCTCCTTGGCCAGTACGACGAAGAACGTCCGAGCGCATTTGAAGCCCACGACCTCATCGTCCACTTGCTTGGCCTTGGCACCGTAAACGACCTTCCCGGCGCGCTGATCCATTCGCGCAATGCACTTGCCGACGGCGGCCTTTTGCTCGCTGCCCTCCCTGGAGCTGGCTCTCTAACTTCATTGCGCCGCATTGCCCTTGCAGCTGATGGTGACCGGCCCGCTGCTCGCACGCACCCGCTTGTCGACTTGCGTGGGGCAACCGGCCTGATGGAGCGCGCCATGTTCAAGCGGCAGGTGGTGGACAGCTATCCTCTCAAGGTCCGCTTCGGATCGCTTGAGCGGATGATTGAGGACCTGCGAGACCACGGCCTTACCCGCTCGCTCACGACCCCCGCCCCGCCCCTGACCCGTGACTGGCTGGCCCGTGCAAGGGCGGAGTTCGACGTGATGCGTGACGAGGATGGCAAGGTCACCGAGACCTTCGAAATCCTCGTTCTGACGGGTTGGCGCTAGGCTTTCAGCGCAGCCTGAGCCGCCGCGAGACGAGCAATCGGCACGCGGTATGGTGAGGCGCTGACATAGTCGAGACCGACCTTTTCGCAGAACGCAATCGAAGCCGGGTCGCCGCCATGCTCGCCGCAGATGCCAAGCTTGATGTCGGCCCGGGTCGCCCTGCCCCGCTCTGCCGCAAGCTCGACCAACTGACCAACACCGTCGATGTCGAGACTGACGAACGGATCGCGCGGGAAGATGCCCTTCTCGACATAGGGAGCGAGGAAGCGCGCCGAATCGTCGCGGCTAACGCCCAGCGTGGTTTGGGTCAGATCGTTCGTGCCAAAGCTGAAGAACGCGCCTTCTTCTGCGATCTCGCCAGCCATCAGGGCTGCGCGCGGAAGTTCGATCATGGTGCCCACAAGATACTCAACGCTCGCGCCCTTCTCCTCGAACACCTCGGCCGCAACCTTGTCGACCAGAGCGCGCAGAAGCTGAAGTTCGCGCTTGGTCGCGACCAGCGGGATCATCACTTCGGGGATCGGAGCTTCGCCGCTTGAAGCAGCAACGTCGCATGCCGCCTCGAAGATGGCGCGCGCCTGCATCTCGTAAATCTCGGGATAGGTGATCCCCAAGCGGCACCCGCGGTGGCCGAGCATCGGGTTGAACTCGTGCAGCTCCCCTGCGCGGCGCTTGAGGTGATCGACGCCCAGCCCCGTTGCATCGGCAAGCTCTTCAAACTCAGCGTCCTGCGTCGGCAGGAACTCGTGAAGCGGCGGATCGAGCAGGCGGATCGTACAGGGAAGCCCTGCCATCGCCTCGAAAATCGCGGTGAAGTCCGCGCGCTGTTCGGGCAGCAGCAAGTCGAGCGCCTTGCGACGCCCCCGCTCGTCCTCAGCAAGGATCATCTGGCGCACCGCGCTGATACGCGAAGCGTCGAAGAACATGTGCTCGGTCCGGCACAGGCCAATGCCTTCCGCGCCGAACTGCCGCGCCATCGCGCAGTCGGCGGGCGTTTCGGCGTTGGTGCGCACCTTCATCCGGCGCAGCGCGTCGGCCCATTCCATGAGAGTACCGAAGTCGCCAGCAAGCTCGGGCTCGACGGTGGGGACGATTCCCATCATTACTTGGCCGTTCGCGCCATCAAGGGTGATCTCGTCACCCTCTTTCATCTCGGAATTGCCGATCCGAAGCGTGCGACTCTTGCGGTCGATCGATACGCCGCTCGCGCCTGAAACGCACGGACGGCCCATTCCGCGCGCGACAACCGCAGCGTGTGATGTCATGCCACCGCGCGCCGTCAGGATGCCTTGTGCCGCGTGCATGCCGTGGATGTCTTCGGGGCTGGTCTCGACGCGCACGAGGATGACCTTGTCACCGCGGTTTGCCCACTGCTCCGCCGTGTCAGCGTCGAGCACGATCTTGCCGGCAGCAGCGCCCGGCGACGCAGGCAGGCCGGTGACGAGCACATCGCGCGGTGCTTCGGGGTCAAGCGTTGGGTGGAGCAGTTGATCCAGCGCCATCGGGTCGACGCGCCGCACTGCTTCTTCTCGGTCGATCAGGCCTTCGCCTTCCATATCGACCGCCATCTTTAGGGCTGCTTTCGCCGTGCGTTTGCCCGAGCGAGTTTGAAGCATCCAGAGCTTGCCGCGTTCCACGGTGAACTCGATGTCCTGCATGTCCTTGTAGTGACCCTCAAGCAGGTCGAACACGCGGGCAAGCTCGCCATAAGCGTCTGGCATTGCCTCTTCCATCGACAGCGGCTTTGCCCCTGCCGCATCGCGCGCAGCCTTGGTCAGGTATTGCGGCGTGCGGATGCCGGCGACGACGTCCTCGCCCTGTGCGTTGATGAGGTACTCGCCGTAATAGGCACGCTCGCCGGTTGCCGGGTCGCGTGTGAAGGCAACGCCGGTGGCGCTCGTTTCGCCCATATTGCCGAACACCATCGCCTGCACGTTTACCGCCGTGCCCCAGTCGGCTGGAATGTCGTTCAGGCGGCGATAGACCTTGGCGCGGTCGCTGTCCCAGCTGTCGAACACCGCCCGGATTGCGCCCCAAAGCTGTTCGGTCACATCTTGAGGGAACGGCTTGCCGAGTTCCTCGTCGACGATGCCCTTGAACTGACTCACGATCCCGCGCCAGTCATCGGCGCTCAGTTCGGTGTCGTTGTAGAAGCCGTTGTCTTCCTTGACGATCTCCAGCGCCTCTTCGAACAGGCCGTGATCAAGGCCCAGCACGACGTCCGAGTACATCTGGATGAAGCGGCGATAGCTGTCCCAGGCGAAGCGTTCGTCTTCGCTGGTCTTCGCAAGGCCTTCGACCGTTTCGTCGTTGAGGCCAAGGTTCAACACGGTGTCCATCATCCCCGGCATCGACACACGCGCGCCCGATCGGACCGAGACCAGCAGCGGGTCGGCCGCATTGCCGAAGGTCTTACCCACCGATGCCTCGATATGAGCGAGCGCGTTCGTGACTTCGCCCCGCAGTTCGTCGCGGAACTCCTCACCGCCCTGAAGGTAGCGCACGCTTTCCTCGGTGGTGATTGTAAAACCGGGTGGGACCGGCAGACCGATCGAGGCCATCTCCGCGAGGTTCGCACCCTTGCCTCCCGTGATCGTCTTGTCTCGCTGGCGAGGGTCATCGTGAGCGGCGGCTCCGCCGAAGGGGTACACGGTGGTGGTCATAGAGAGGCCCTTTGTGGGGTCGTGTTACAGGGTAACATGGACCGCATGTTACACGGTCCTGAAGGAAAAACCGGCAGCTTCGCTAAAAGGTCCGAAACCGCCATGGGCTCAGCCTTCAATCCGGCTGAAATCGGCAACTTGGCCAACGGCGGAAGTGAACCGCGCGAGCAAGTCGAGACGAGCGGCGCGCTTGTTCTCGTCATCGTCATTGACCGTCACCTCGTCGAAAAAAGCGTCAATTGGCGCGCGCAGAGTAGCAAGCGCGGCCATGGCATCCTCGAAACGCTCTTCATTGACTGCGGCAGCGGCTTTGGGCGCTGCAGCATCGAGCGCATCGATGAGAGCCTTTTCGGCAGGTTCGGGCATGTAGGAAACCTCTTTCGTCTCCCACTCTTCTTTCTTGAGGATGTTCGCTGCGCGTTTGTAGCCGGCGAGGAGGTTGGTGCCATCGTCGCTGCCCAGGAATCGGGTCAGCGCCCTAGCCCGCGCTTCTACGCGGTCGATGCGCATGTCGATGCTGCCCGACCAGTCACCCGATGCTCGAATGAAGTCGTGCCGCACCCCTTCATCGCGAAGCTGCACCGCGAGGCGGTCGTGCAGGAACTCGGTCAGCTTTTCAGCAAGAGACTGGTTCGGCTGGCTGTCCCAAGCGTGGACCACCTGGTCCAGAGACAGCTTCAAGCCGTTGGCCTGCACAAGCCGGATGTATCCGAGCGCGGCGCGGCGAAGCGCGAAGGGATCCTTCGAACCAGTCGGAAGAATGTCGATCTTAAAAAAGCTCAGCAGGTTGTCGAGCTTATCCGCGAGACTTACCGCGACGGTCGTGGGGGCGGTCGGTACATCGTCGCCCTGCCCTACCGGCTTGTAGTGATCGCGAACAGCGTCTGCGACTTCCTGTGGTTGGCCTTCCTTCTGAGCGTAATAGCCACCCATGAGCCCCTGCAACTCAGGGAATTCGCCGACCATCTCGGTCACGAGATCTGCCTTGCTCAGCTCTGCGGCAGTCCGGGTGAGCTGGTGATCGCCATTCGGCTCCTTAGCGTCGAAAACGAGCCATGAGGCCAGCTTCGCGATCCGGTCCACCTTGTCGGCCACCGTGCCCAGTCTTTCATGGAAGGTGATCCGCTCCAGCCCCTTGGCGTGTTCGGCGAGGGCTTTCTTCTGGTCCAATTCCCAGAAGAACCGCGCATCCGCCAACCGCGCGGCGAGGACCTTGCGGTTGCCGTCGACCACCACCGCAGGATCGACCGAAGCGATATTCGCGGTGCAGATGAAAGCGT
Organism: Erythrobacter sp. S158; assembly: GCF_057364915.1. NCBI lineage: Bacteria > Pseudomonadati > Pseudomonadota > Alphaproteobacteria > Sphingomonadales > Erythrobacteraceae > Erythrobacter > Erythrobacter sp. S158. Next base: position 1,334,426 of record NZ_CP200279.1, read on the forward strand.
TTGCGAGTTTGCCCTCCGCATCCTCGCACACGAAATACTTCTGGTTCACGCGTGCGGTCAGTTGGATGACCTCGGGCGGCACGTCGAGGAAAGCCTCGTCGAAACGGCCCAGCAGCGGAACCGGCCATTCGGTGAGGCCAGCGTTCTCGACCACCAGACCTTCATCCTCGACCAGATTGAGGCCAGCGTCCGCAGCCGCCTTACTCGCGCCATCGCGGATGATGCTCGCGCGCTCTTCGTGGTCGACGATCACGTATTCGTCGCGAAGACGCGGTGCATAGTCGTCGGCGTCGTCGATGGTGATGCCGCCGTCCGAGTGGAAGCGGTGGCCCATCGTGACCCGGCCGCTGGCCATGCCATCGGTGACGCAAGGCACAACCTCGCCATCGAGCAGCGCAACGATGCCGGAAAGCGGGCGGACCCAGCGCGTGCTTTCGCTGCTGATCGAGGCATCGCCCCACCGCATCGACTTGGGCCATGAAAAATCGCCGATGATCGTAGGGATCGCTGCGGCGAGGAGGTCTGCAACCGCCTGACCCGGTTTCTCGATCACCGCGAACCACGTCGCGCGGCCCTTGACCTCGCGTTCTTCGAGGCTCTCGCGGGTGACGCCGTTCTTGCGGCAGAACCCGTCGACGGCTTGATCGGGAGCGCCGACCGGAGGGCCCTTGGCCTCCTCGCGAACGGCTTCGGTTTCTTTCGGTAAGTCCCGCGCAATCAGCGCAAGGCGGCGCGGCGTCGAGAAGATGGTGAGGTCACCAACCGCGACACCGGCGGCTTCCATCTCGCGGCGGAACAGCTTGTCGAGTTCCTTGCGCGCACCGGCTTGCATGCGCGCAGGAATTTCTTCGCAGCGCAATTCGAGCAGGAAATCGGCCATCAGACGAGGCTCCAATCCGGATATTGCGCTTCCCACCGGGGCCGCATGAGTTCGGCGTATTTCTCGCATGAAGAGCGAGCCAGATCGCGTACGCGGCCCATATAGCTCGCGCGCTCCTGAACACTGATCACGCCGCGTGCCTGCAACAGGTTGAAGACGTGGCTCGCCTCGATCGCTTGCTCGTAAGCGGCAATAGGCACGTCATTGTCGAGCGCATTGCGGCACTCAGCCTCGGCCTTGGCAAAGAGATCGAAAAGTCCGTCGGTGTCGGCGACTTCGAAGTTCCACTTCGACATCTGCTTTTCATTTTCGAGGAACACCTCGCCATACGATGTGCCGCGGCCGTTGAAGTTCAGCTCGTACACGTTGTCGACGCCCTGGATGTACATCGCGAGGCGTTCGAGCCCGTAAGTAAGCTCGCCAGCGACCGGTTTGCAGTCAAAACCGCCCATCTGCTGAAAATAGGTGAACTGGGTGACTTCCATCCCGTCGCACCAAACTTCCCAGCCCAGCCCCCAGGCGCCGAGCGTGGGCGATTCCCAGTCGTCCTCGACAAAGCGGATATCATGTTTGAGCGGGTCGATCCCGATTGCCTTGAGGCTGTCGAGATAGAGTTCCTGAATGTCGCTGGGCGATGGCTTCAGGATCACCTGATACTGATAATAGTGCTGGAGCCGATTGGGATTTTCACCGTAGCGCCCGTCGGTCGGGCGGCGACAAGGCTGTACGAAAGCGGCATTCCACGGCTCTGGACCAAGCGCGCGCAGCGTGGTCGCGGTGTGAAACGTGCCCGCCCCCATGCGCATGTCGTAGGGCTGCAAAATGACGCAGCCATTGGCCGACCAGAAGTCGTGCAGCGTCAAGATCATGTCCTGAAAGGACGTGCGCGGATCGCGGGTTCGCGAACCCGATTCGTCCAGCGCCATTTTGGTCTCCGATTCCATGGCGCGGCCATGGCTTAAGGCCCATGCGGGGTCAATGCCGCAGCGCAGCATCAGCCAGTTTTGCACACGTCAAAACCGCTCATTTCTGCGGGTTTCGTAAGGTCAGCATGACCAAATGTAAGGTCATGTTGACATGGTCAGCGAATCGCGACATAAAGTAAGGGCAACCTGACATTCCGGAAGGTTGTTGTGACAAACCAGTTCAACATTTCCTCCCCAGGAGAACATCAAAATGCGCAATTCCATCATCTTCGCCGCCGCTGCTGCAGCTCTCGCCAACCCCGCCGCTGCATCGGCTACCCCTGTCAACTCGACCGAGTTCGAAGAGGTCATCGATCACAAGGATCTCGACCTCACGACCCGCGACGGCGTTACCCGCCTCGACGACCGTGTTCGCACCAAAATCAACCAGATGTGCCGGAACGGTGGCCGCGACAGCGCCTCGATCCGCCTTGAGCGCGAATGCCGCAGCAGCGCTCTCGCCGCAGCTCAAACCGAAGTCCGCGTCGCGGTTGCTCAGGCCAATGCAGAGCGCGCTCGCTTCGCGGCCAACACCTCCAACCCAGCATCGGAAGCGGCAACTCCAGGCGCATGATGCTGGCTAGGCCGCTCTCGCGAAATCCGGGTCGAACCCCGAATTACCGGACGAGCGAGAGCGGCCACCCCCTTTCTCCTCCCCAAACATTCCAATCTTTCCATCAGGATTCGTAAGCAATGAAATCGCTAAACGACACGATCTGCATCAAGCGCTGGCAGGCCTATGCCTTGCTTGCCCTCGCAGGATTTGCCGTTGGCAATATCCTCGCCAAGATCGCGAACACAATCGGAGCCTGATGCACAATGACCGACCGTCAGAAGCAAGTCGATCGATACCTAACTGTCACCAATTTTGGAACGGCAGCGGTCTTGCTCTCCTTTCTTGTCTTCCTACCAATCGGAGGAAATGACACCGACTGGATCGAGCAATTAGACTCCCCAATGCTCTTCCTTCTCTTTTTCGTGATGCTCGCTGTATTTTTGACCGAGGCGTTTGCGGTCTTCTTTGTCTTCTTGCGGCGCAAGACAGACGAATACACCCTTTCGATGTGGCACACGGGCACGTCTTTCGCCTTCTTCGCTGCCATGATCTGGCTGATAGTTGCGCCGTGGATTGAGGCCACTTTCGTTGGCATCGAAGTTTATGAATTGGCATCGGCTGATCCTGAAGTGGATGTTGAAGCGCTCGACATCACCAAGGAATGGGGCTTCGAAAATGGCGTGGTGAACACGCTCGCGACCCCGATCATCTTGAGTGCTTTCTTCCTCGGAATGCAGATCAAGCGTTTCAAGGGGGGCCTGTGATGAACAAAGCAAATATCTTTATTTCGGCAGGCTGGTCCGGGCTCGTTTCGCTGCTTGCCACCATCGCCCTCAGTCTTGCGGGTGCGGCTGATGCGCTCATAACCATTACGGGATCCGTCACGGTCGCGTGTTGCTGGGCGATGCTCTTCACCCGCAATGCCGATGAGTACACGCGCGGTCTGTGGACCTCGGCCGCCAGCCTTGCCTTTGCCGCGCTGCTCTTGCTCGTCTTCGGCCTCCCGTTTTTGGAGGGAGCCTATGACGGCCTCACCGCTGGCGAACGCCACCAGGACTTCGAGCCAATCATGGCTGTCGGCCTCGCAATCGTCGCCTTTTACGTCGGTCTTTTCTGGAAACGCGCGGTGGGAGGTATCTGATGCCCTACGATCCTTATGCAATCGACGAACATCAGCGCAGCTACCAGTACAAGGTGATCTGGTTCGGAGCCGCCTGCTCGATCGTCAATTTCGCGAATGCGTTTATCGGTAGCGACTCCATCGTGTTCGCGTGGGCACTTGGCGGCGCTGTTGGCGGGCTTATTGCCGGTCTGTGGGCGCACCGGGTCGACGACTATTTCCATGGGATGGTCACGGTCGGCTATCGCTGGGCGCTCGCAAGCCTCGCCGTCTACCTTTTTGCGGCTTTCCTGCTCGACATATTAGATGTGTCCTATTCGGCCGGCTTCGCGCTGAGCAACCCCGAGGGTGAGCCTACCCGCGGCACCTTCTCGCTGTTCTTCACCGATGCCCGCACGCTTGCATCCTTCACCGCGCTGGCTTTCCACGCAGGCTACGCCTTCGCTTGGATCACCGACGCAATCGAGGCGCGCCGCGCATGAAGAACCGCCTCAAAGTTCTGCGCGCTGAGCGCGATTGGTCCCAGGCCGAACTTGCCGGTCGTCTCGACGTGTCTCGCCAGGCGGTGAACGCGATCGAGACCGGTAAGCACGACCCTTCCCTGCCCCTGGCATTCCGTATCGCTCGTCTGTTCGAGATGGGCATCGAGGAGATTTTCGATGACGAAGCCTGATGAGATCGAAGACAACGGAGCCGCGCGCCCGTTTCTGGGTCAGGTCCTGTTCTACCTTGGTGTTTGCATCGCCGTTGGTGGCGCTGGCGCTGGAGTCGTCGTCTTCGCCGAACGCGGGATCGACCTTCGCGGAGCGGCCGTCATAGGAACAACGGTTGCTGTTGGTCTTGCGGCGTTGATCTGGTCGCTGCGGATCGGAAACTTCGATCCTCCCTCATTATCAAGCAAAACCGGCAGGTCGCAGCTCGTACTCCTATTATGTGTGATTTTGGGAGCAGCGACGAGCTTCTATTTCGTCACCAACGGAGTGACCGACCGCTTCTTCGAAGGCGACTTTTCGCTGACCCGCTTCGAGGCAGGATTGCTGCTGTTCGTCACCGTCGGCTTGGGTCTTCCGCTGGGCATTCTTCGTGAGCGCGACATCGACGATTTCGAGCGCAAGTCGACCAGAGATGCGGCCTACTGGGCGTTCAACCTGTACATTTATGGGTATCTTGCCTGGGCAATCGCCGCCGCAGGATCGCTCTTGCCGCCTGTCAATCACTTCGCGCTGTTCCTCGTCGTGATGTTCACATTCCTAGGAGTGTGGGCCGCAAAGCGCGCCGGATGAGCAAGCGGCCTCATTCATCCCCGACAGTTGCAATCGCAAATCCCAATGAGAGTTTTTCAATGAACAACCCCGACCAATTCGAAGAAGAAGCGGAATTCTCGCACTCGCGATACTGGCTGCATCTGATTGGCTGGTCAGTCCTTTTGACCGTCGTCTTGATCGGCGGAATTCTGGTCGGCGTAGGGTTGAAAAACCTTTTCAACGGGGGCGACACAAGCGACATCCTCTTCGTCGTCATTGGCACTCCAATCGTCGCGGTTTCGGGCTATCTCTGCTGGCGCTGGGCTCCAGATTTCACGATGGGCGAGCCGCACACCGCTCGGGGCAACCGCATCCGATGGTTGTCGGTCGCTGTCGTCGGAGTGGGCATCGCAACCGCATTTCCGATCATCCTGTCCGACAGCGAACAACGGGCGACGGAGATCCTCTTCAGCAACGGGCCAATGCCCTTCTGGCCCGCCATCACCGCAATTTCGATCTGGGCGATCGCCATGCCTTTCATCATCCTTTTCGGACGCCGCAACTCTGACGAGCATGGCCGTGCTGCTGGTGACTTTGGAATGATGGTCGGTTTTCAGGTCTTCGGCTACGCCGCGCCGATCTGGTGGATGGGCTGGCGCGCCGAAGTCTTCCCGCAGCCCGACGTGATGATCCTCTTTATCGTCACTGGCGTGATTTCCTCCATCGCAACCCTTTGGAAGCGCTCATCATGAATGACAAAACCGAACACAACGCAGATGCTACGCTCGGCCTGCTCACGATACTCAAGCAACAGCTCGGCACTGCCATGATTGCGGGGGCTGGGATTGGCCTTCTTTATGGCGGGCTTGTGGGCCTTGGGGTCGTACTGTTGCGAGAGACGCTTTCGATCCCTGCCTTGCTGGTCTGCATTGTCTGCATCGGTGGCGGCATCCCGATCCTGATTTACGCCTACCGTCGCTCACCAAGCCTGCGCGATGGCGATCCCGACACGCCTCGCGCGCGTCGAATGGGCAAGCTCATGTTTTTCCTCATGACTTTCGTAGTCGTGATCATGCTGCCTTTCGTCATTCGCGGAGACAGCCTTGAGGGGATCGAGTTCTGGTCGAACGGCCCTATCCCGCAATGGATCGCCCTGTTCCTGGGCGCGGTCTGGCTGATTGGAATGCCCGCGCTGGTCTATTTCAACCGCGTCAACATGGACGAGCTTGAGCGCGGCGAGATGGAGTTCGGGGAGACGATCGGCTTCCAGTTCTTCGGCCTTGGCGCACCCCTCTGGTGGATCGCTAACCGCGGCGGTTTCGCGCCCGAGCCTGACCTTATGATCATGTTTGTCGCTACTGTGGCCGTCTCGGTCGCAGCAAACATGTACAGGAAGGTATCATGACGCTGGTAGCTCTGAGCCGCGACGAACCCCTATCACATTCTATCAATTGATAATGCTTCAACTTACCCCACTGAAAGGATCGCATACATGAAACTTGCACATCTCCTACCCACCGCCGCAGCAAGCCTTGCCCTCATCGCCGCATCACCGGCGCTGGCTGATGCTCACATGGAAACCGCGCAAGCGGAGGCTGAAACTGTTCTCCCCGCCGGACCCGAGGGGCCCGCGCTCTGGAAAGTCAGCGACGAAGACACCACGATCTACCTCTTCGGCACGGTCCACATCCTGCCCAAGGAGCTGCAGTGGTACGACGCCGAAATCGACGCAGCGCTTTCTTCGTCGGATCTCGTCGTTACCGAACTGATGGAGTCGCCTGAGAACGAGGCGAGGTCTCAGCAGCTTGCCATGCAGATGGGCATGCTCGAACCGGGCACGACGCTGCGCTCGCTTCTCAATGAAGAGCAAACCGCGCAGTATGAGGCCGCACTCGCGGGGCTCGGCGTTCCCGAGGCGGCGTTCGATCCGTTCAAGCCCTGGATGGCAAGCGTCACGCTCACATTCCTGCCGCTGATGGCGAACGGCTATGACCCCGCTTCCGGTGTCGATAAGGTGATCATCGCCAAGGCGGGTGACACGTCGAAGGACGCCCTCGAAACGGTCGAATTCCAGCTCGGCATTTTCAACTCTCTGCCACAAGACGAACAGCTCAAGCTCCTGATGTCGACCGTTGAAGGCGTCGATGAGGTCAAGACCATGATCGACACCATGGTGGATTCGTGGATCAAAGGTGATGCGGACGGGCTTGCCGAGACCATGAACGAGAGCATGAGCGAAAGCCCGGAGCTTACCGAAGCGCTTTTGTACGAGCGCAACGCCAACTGGGCCGAGTGGATTGACGCACGTATGGACGAGCCCGGTACGGTTTTTGTTGCAGTCGGAGCAGGCCATCTTGCGGGGGAGATGAGTGTGCAGGACTACCTCACCAAATATGACCTGACGGCAGAGCGCATCCAGTAATGCTCTCGCGCATGTTCGCCGCCTTCGCGCTCGGTTTCGCGCTGTCCCTGACAGCGTGTGCCGAGAGCGAAGAAGCGGTCGATTATCCCAGCGTCAATCCGCTGGTTTACGAAATCGCCAATACCGACGGGGAGGTCGAGGGATGGATGCTGGGCACCATTCACGCCCTCCCCGATGGCGTCGCATGGCGTACGCAGACAATTGAACGCCTCGTCGCAGAGGCAGAGTTTCTCTGGGTGGAAGTGGCAGAGCTCGAAAATCGAGCGCAGATTGCGCTCGCGTTTGGGGAGCTCGCTGGCACTGAAGGGCTCGGCCCATTGAGCGACCGAGTGGAAGAGGACCTGCGCGAACCGCTCGCCACGATGATAGCGCGCTCGGATTTCCCTGCTGGCGATTTCGCAGACACCGAGAGCTGGGCTGCCGCTATCATGCTTTCGCGCGTCGATGCACAAGGTGACCCCGGCAATGGCGTGGATCGCGCACTAATCCGTGATTTCGCGCAGCGCGAAGTCCGCGGGTTCGAGACCGCCTCCGGCCAGCTCGGCGTGTTCGACCAGCTTGCCGAAGAGGATCAGCGCGACCTTCTCGAAGGGACCGTGCGTGAATGGGCTGCGAGCCGCGAAGAGCCGGGCAAGCTGATGCGCGCCTGGATCGCGGGTGATCTTGCGGTGCTTGAGGAAGCCACAACCACCGGCATCATGGCAGATCCTGAATTGCGAGACGCCCTGCTGGTGGGCCGCAATGAAGACTGGATCGAACCTCTGGTACAAAGCCTTCAGGCTGACGAAAGGCCGCTGGTTGCAGTTGGCACGGCTCATCTCATTGGTCCTGACGGTCTTGCCGCGATGCTCGAAGCGCGCGGTTACACAGTGACACGCCTTAGCAACTAGGCATTTGGGCTTGTGTTTTGGCCCGCAACCTGTATTTGCGCGGCCTTCGGCGTTCTGGTCATCCCTGGAGGCGGCGCGCCGTAAGACACTTAATCAAACACGTATTCGAAAGGCACTGCTATGAGCGACGCTCTCACATTGCCCGCCGAAGCGCGCGAACGGGCAGGCAAGGGAGCCTCCCGTGCACTTCGCCGCGAAGGTCGGGTCCCCGCTGTTATTTACGGCGGCAAGGAAGAACCAACGACGATCCACGTCGAGGAAAAGGAACTGGTCAAGCAACTGATGACCGGTCACTTCATGAACTCCATCGTGAAGATCGAAGTCGGCGGTGAAACCATCCGCACGCTTCCCAAGGATGTCGCTCTGCATCCCGTCACCGATCGCCCGACGCATGCGGACTTCTTCCGCCTTTCGCGCGACGCGAAGGTCGAGGTTCAGATCCCAGTCGTATTCGTTGGCGAAGAACAGTCGCCGGGCCTCAAGAAGGGCGGCGTGCTCAACGTTGTCCGTCACGAGCTCGACCTGATCTGCGAAGCTGACAAGATCCCTGGCGAGATCGAAATCTCGGTCGAAGGCAAGGAAGTCGGCGACTCGATCCACATCAGCGAAGTCAACCTGCCCGAAGGCAGCGTGAGCGCGATCACCGATCGTGACTTCACCATCGCAACTCTCGTCGCACCGTCGGCTCTCAAGAAGAGCGAAGAAGAAGGTGCCGAGAGCGAAGACGTCGAAGCAGATGCAGTCCCCGCTACCGAGCAGGGTGAAGATGCAGACGCTGCTCAGGAACAGGAAGACAAGAGCGAATAAGCTCCGGTCGAATGAACCAGATCACCAAGGCGCCGGGCTGGGAAACCAGTCCGGCGTTTTGCTTTTTGGGTCAGATGTGCGGGTCAGTCAGTCGCGGCAGACAGATGGGCATCGCACTCGTCCACCCCGGCCTTTACCCCGTTGATGTCGTAAATATCGCGTGCTTCTTCCCAATACGGGCGGGCCTCATGTGACCTTTCCATTCCCTCCATCGCAAGCGCGATCAAACGGGCGGTGTTGGCGAAATTGAGGCTCTTGTCGGTCTCGGTCTGTTCGTAAACCGACATTGCTTCCTCGGCAGCGTCAAGCGCCAGTCGCAATTGGTCATTCTCGATCGAATGTTGCGCGCCGTGCCTGAGGCAGAAAGCCAATTCACCCAGAAGCTCCACGCTGCGAGCCTTGTCGGCGGCTTCGTAATAGCCACGTGCAGCTGCGCGGTGATCTCCCGCTTCACTGGCCGAGCGTGCCCTGGCCAACATGGGTCGAAGACGTTCAGGCATGACGCTGAGATGATTAGCATACAATTTTCGTTTGCCTAGAGGGGTACCCTCCCCTCGCCAAGCCGACGCGAGGGCGCTAGAGGCGCTGACCATGCAGATCTGGACAGGCCTTGGAAATCCCGGACCCAAATACGCGCTCCACCGCCACAATGTCGGCTTCATGGTGCTCGACGTCATCGCGGACATGTACGACTTCGGCCCCATCCAGAAGAAGTTCTCTGGCTGGGTACAGGAAGGCCGTATCGGAACGCAGAAGGTTCTGCTGCTTAAGCCAGCGACTTTCATGAACGAAAGCGGTCGCAGCGTGGGTGAAGCGATCCGCTTCTACAAACTCGACCTCGACGCGCTCACCGTGTTTCATGACGAGCTCGACCTTGCGCCATTCAAGGTCAAGGTCAAACAAGGCGGCGGGACGGCGGGCCACAATGGCCTTCGCTCAATCGACAAGCATCTCGGCCCCGATTTTCGCCGCGTGCGTATCGGGATTGGCCATCCGGGTCACAAGGACCGGGTAAGCGGTTATGTGCTGGGCAATTATGCAAAATCCGAGCAGGACGATCTCGCAGCCATGCTAGGTGCTATCGGAGCCGAGGCTGAATGGCTGGCAAAGGGCGATGACCCCCGCTTCATGAGCGATGTTGCGTTGAGACTTCAGGACTAAGAGGGCGAGAAGACGATAATGGAAGGCTTCGACTATGTCGTCCTGTTCCTAGCGATCCCGGTTGGACTGGCGCTGGCAGACATGGCGCAGGGTCTCTCGGTCGCGATGCGGCGCAGGGGAGAATTCACCATCGGATGGCTGACCCCGCTGCTGGTGCTCTTCATCCTGGTTCTTACCTCGATCTTGCTAGAAAGCTTTTATGAGGTCCGTGACATCGTCGGAGCTGATGCTCCGGTGCTGTTCATCGGATTGGTCTACACCTTTGCGTTTTACGTCGCGGCGTCCTTCGTCTTTCCGGAGAGCTTCGAACCGGGAATATCACTCGACGACTGGTTCATGGAAAAGCGGCGCTACTCGCTCGGCGTTACGTCCGTTCTGGTGCTCATCACATTTTTCCTGTTCCTCATGGGAAGAAGCGGCTCGGTCGCTACGCAACCGGTCGTCTTTGCGATCGTGCTTGCCGCATTCTTGCTGATCTTCTTTCTCCCGATCTTCCTCGCGCTTCGGGCAAAGACCAAGCCGGGCGCGCTAATCGCAATGATCGGTCTTAATGGGCTCTATCTTCTTGCTGCTGCATCAATCGTGATCTCCCGATAAGTCTTGCAGGGCGTCGCGGCGGCAGCCTATCGTCGCGAGACAAAGCTTCGGAGAGGACCCCATGACCAATATCAACCGCCGCACCCTTCTTGCCGGAGCCGCCGCAACCGGCGCGCTCACTGCAACAGCCTCTCTGGCGCTTGATGACGTAGTCGAAGGAACGACCGACATGAGCGGCAAGAGTGTGCTCATCACAGGCTGTTCGAGCGGCTTCGGGCGCCTTGCCGCAGAGGATTATGCTCGCAAGGGCGCCAAGGTGTTCGCAACCATGCGCAACCTTCCTCGTGCTGAAGCGGCTGAACTCACGGCGCTCGCCGAAGCGGAGGGCCTCGATCTGCATGTCATCGAGATCGACGTCACCTCCGATGAGCAGGTGGCAGCAGGCGTGGCAGAAGCGATGGAAATCGCAGGAGGCCCGATCGACGTTCTGATCAACAACGCCGGGATTTCCTATGGTGGCCCGGTCGAAGTCCAGGACATGAAGGCAACCCACCATATGTTCGACACGAACGTATATGGTCCACACCGCATGGCGCGCGCCGTCCTGCCCGCAATGCGGGAAGCGAAGAGCGGGCTCATCATCAATGTCACCTCGCAGCTAGGCCGCGTCATCGCGCCTGCAATCGGCCAGTATTCGCCGACGAAATTCGCTCTTGAAGCGATGAGCGAACAGCTCGCTTATGAGCTGGTCCCGCATGGCATTGAGGTCACGATTATCGAACCGGGCGGCTATCCGACCAAAATCTGGGAAAACTCGAACGCAAACACGATGGAGCTGCTCGCCAGGGCCGACGGTGCTCACACGGCAGGCTATGCCGCACTTCTTGCCTCCCTCGCCCAGCGTTCGGGCGGCGGCGGAAACACCGATCCGATGGACGTGCCCAACGCAATGGCAGAGATCATCGCGATGCCCGCAGGCACGCGCCCGATCCGCCGCGCTGTGCATCCCGGCCTCAAACCGCAGCTCGCCATCAATGAAGCATCGGCGCAAGCACAGCTCGGATGGCTTGGCGAATCCGGCTATGGCCCTTGGATCAAGGCCGTGCACAACGCCTGAGCGCGTGTCAGACCACTTGGTTAAGGCGTCGTGAGAAATCGCGCCATAATGAAACATTGTCTCCAAGTGGAGAGACAGCATCGGCGCTATTCGATAACCCGGTTCTCGAAAGAACTTGATGGGGGCCGCGAACGATGCGTCAGTTTAGTTTTATCCATGCTTTGATTGTGTTTGCAGCGCTTGCTCTCGCGGCGGCTCCGGCACACGCCCTGAAATGGCCACCTAAAGATGAGCCCGTAAGCAGCTCGGGCGGATCGTCCGGTGGCACTCCGGTCCCTGAACCTTCGAGCATGATCCTTTTTGGCGCGGGCGCGGCAGCATTCATGCTGACCAAGCGACGCAAAAAGTCTGACTAAGACACACTGAACACTCCTTGTGAGTCTTCGAGGGGCGCATTCCTTTGGTCAGGGATGCGTCCCAACCCGTTTTGTACTCTGGTCAAGCGAGCGCGGCGGCGCTAAGGCGCGGGCCTTCCAACGTCGCTTTTCATGAAAGAGTACCCATGGGTTTCCGTTGCGGGATCGTGGGCCTGCCCAATGTCGGCAAGTCCACTCTATTCAATGCACTCACCGAAACGCAGGCCGCGCAGGCCGCGAACTATCCGTTCTGCACGATCGAGCCGAATGTCGGCCAGGTCGCCGTTCCAGACGAACGGCTCGACAAGATCGCTGCCATCGCAAAGAGCGCGAAGGTGATCGCGACGCAGCTCGCATTCGTTGACATTGCGGGCCTCGTTAAAGGCGCAAGCCAGGGTGAAGGTCTGGGCAACCAGTTCCTCGGCAACATTCGCGAGGTCGATGCCATCGTCCACGTTTTGCGTTGCTTTGAGGATGACGATATCCAGCACGTCTCCAACAAGGTCGACCCGATCGCCGATGCTGAAGTTGTCGAGACAGAACTGATGCTCGCTGACCTCGAAAGCCTCGAGAAGCGCGTGTCGAACGCGGAGAAGCGCGCGACAGCGGGCGACAAGGAAGCCAAGATCATGGCGAGCGTGCTTGGGCAGGCGCTAGAGCTGCTGAAGGACGGCAAACCTGCAAGGCTTGTCGAACCGAAGGATGTCGAGGAAGAGCGCGTACTCAAGCAGGCCCAGCTGCTGACAGCCAAACCTGTTCTTTATGTCTGCAATGTCGCAGAGGACGAGGCGGCAAGCGGCAATGCCTTGTCCCAGGCCGTCTTCGCCAAGGCCGAGGCCGAAGGTGCGCAAGCCGTCGTCGTGTCCGCAGCCATCGAAGCCGAGCTGGTCGAAATGCCCGCCGAAGATCGGGCGGAGTATCTCGAGAGCCTCGGGCTTGAAGAAAGTGGTCTCGCACGCGTCATCCGCGCTGGCTACACGCTGCTTGGCCTCAAGACCTTCTTTACAGCCGGTCCTAAGGAATCGCGCGCCTGGACCTTCCCGGATGGCGCCAAGGCGCCTCAGGCAGCAGGCGAAATCCACACCGACTTCGAAAAAGGCTTCATCCGTGCCGAGACCATTGCCTACGACGACTACATCGCTCTTGGCGGCGAAGCCGGTGCTAAGGAAGCGGGGAAAATGCGCCAGGAAGGCAAGGATTACGACGTGAAGGACGGCGACATCATGCTGTTCAAGTTCAACGTCTGATCAGATAGTGGTCGGCCCCTCGACGAGCGCTGCCATAATCCGGTCCACACCGCTATCCGACCAGAGGAAGAGCCCGATCGCATCGCGCAATTCTTCCTCGTTTGCTTGAGCGAAATCGGCGTTTTTGACAGCGCCGCTTAACAACTGAACCGCCTCATGCTCCGCCCCGCTATGTGTAGAGACTTGTGGACGGTCTGCCAAAAGGCGCGCACTTTCCTCATCCCCGCTGCTGAGGGCTGCGAGCATCAGGTAGATGTGGAGAAGCGGATCGGGCGCGGGATTGCGCAAGACCATGCTGCGTAGTTGGCGAGAAGACAGGTAGTCATCGTCTCTGGTGATCGCGCAGGAGTTCGCTTCTGCTTCCAGCGCCGCAATCATGGCTGGGTACGTGGCCGCCCCTTCAAATGCCCTTTCGATATGTCCTGCGGCTGCCGGGCAATTGTCGTTGGCCAATTGAATCTTTGCTGCAGTGAAGTTGGCAAAAGAGTTGAAGCGATCAATCTCGAGCGCTCGCGAGACATCCGCCCAGCCCTGCCCAGTACGCCGGATCGGCTCGTCCGCTAAGCGTCTCTGTTGAAAATGGGCGTGAGCGCGCCTGGCATATAGGAACGATGAAAACCGATCCTGCGGGAAACGCTCAAGGCATTGGTCTACCAGCCCCGCGAGACTCTCCGAATTTGATCGGCGCGCTTCTATAGCAATGAAGCATTGATAAGCGCTCGCGGGTTCCTCGGTGATGCCCTGCGCCACGTGTTGAGCAATCGCGCCAATCGGCGACGTCACATAGACCAACGCGGCTCTGAAATCGCGCTTGAAGGCGGCCTCGTCATCGGGCTCAATCAATATGCGATCGGTGAACAGCAACTCCCCCTCGCTCGTATAGAGGAGCAAGGACGCAACGCCTTCGCCGCCACTGCGAGCATCAAAGTGGATCTCCAGGTTGTAATCCGCAGGCGTATCGCCGTCTTCGAAGTGACGGTTTGAAACCATCGAGTAGGATAGCTGAATGTCGGCATCGACTTGCGACTGCTCCGCCAGGGCGGCCAAGGATGGGAGTAGGCTTTCGAGCTCAGCCTGATCCATCGATAGCGCCACGCTGGGCACATCGGCATCCACACTCGGTGCTGGCGATCCATTCTGCCAAGCTTGCACACCCACCAACACAAGCGCTGCGGTCGCGAGGACCAGTGCGGCAAGAACAAGAACCCTGTTGTTCCGCACTTGCGGGGCGACGAGTTCGATCGGCTTTGTTTCCGGGCGAGCCAGAATTTCCATCGGCTCCGCGCGCGGCTCGACGACCGGGATTTCTTCCTGCACCACAACAGGAGCCGGTGCGTCTTGCTCCTTTGCTTCGTCCAGAATTGGTATCTCGGAAAACTCGGTCAGCTTCAGCAAGTATTCGCCAAGCTCGATGCTGATGCGACGACCGTCCAGCGGCGCGTTGCGAGAATAATATGTATCAAGGTTCGACCGCAGACGCGAAATCTGCACCCGCGGATAGCTGTCATTGGCTAGGTCGAAGTCCTCATCCTTGCCCAGTCCATCGACCGCGATTTCATATTGGGTCGGCCCCGGACCGCCCCGCGCACTTGCCTCGACCAAAAACCTCAGCAGCCGGCTTTGCACCGGAGAACGCTTGAAGAGAGGGTCTGAAAGCACCTGTGCGGCTTCCAGACGCAACTGTTCTGCAAAGTCAATTCGAGTGATCTGCGATTCACTCATAGTCTGAGACCCCAAAGAATAAAAGTTAACGCGCCGTTAGTATTTGTAGAGCGGCGAATATCTGAGAATGTAACGCCTTACCGAACCCAGGGTTCCCTGCACATGTAACGTTACAATAACGGTAAGAAACTCGTTCATGACGTGAAGTCAAGGCAACATTCGTCGGCATGAAGCGATCATGCACTATTGCCCTGCTTGCCACGTCATTTGCGCTGTTTTCAAACGCAGCGAATGCCCAACAAGCCGATGAACCGAAGTTTTCCCGAGCTTCGACGGCAACCCAAGTGGTCGCTTCGGCGAGGATCCTCTCAGGCGTCAGGATCGAGTGGTCAGACCTGACTTCTGAGAGGATCTCTACCAATTCAGCGGGCCAATCGGTGGCCCGGTCACGCTCCCGGGTCGAGAGCGTCAGCCAATCGGACGGCGAACGGAGGGAAGTTAGATATGTCGATTTTCATTGAGGGTGCTGCGCAACCACAACCGGACACCGCGTTCGCTGATCCGATCGAGGCGCTGGTTGAAAGCAAGCCTCGAGAGCACGCAATCAACACGCGCCAGCCCGAGATCACTGAGCGCCGCGCAAATCGACGCTTTCTCGCCGCTTTCCGGCCAGCCTGTCTGATCATCAACAATCGCATTCGCCTCGGGATGATACGCAACATGTCCGATCTGGGCGTCATGATCGAATGCGACACTCCGCTGAAGAAGGGGGACCGCGTCTCTTATTTCTGGGATGAGAACAAGATCGTCCAAGCGCGGGTCGCCTGGAGCGACGGCAATCGCCACGGGCTTGATAACGACGAGCAGGCCCGCGTTTTTGATCCGGAACACTCATATCGCTCGGTACGAATTCCCTGCTCGCTCCACGCGAAAGTCTGGATTTCCGGTAATTGCCACACGGTCCGTGTGGTCAACCTATCGATGGGAGGTATGCAGATCGATGGTGTTGAGGCCCGTGCGGGCTCCCCGCTCACGATCGCGATCGGCGGACTGGAAATCTACAACGCCTGCGTCAGATGGAGCAATGGCCGGCTCGCTGGCATCCATTTTTCCAAACGCCTCAGCCAGAGCGAATTAGCGCAGCTGATGCTCGAACACCCGGACCATTTCGACAAGGCAGTCGCGGCCTGATCGACAAGAGAGTTTGGCTTTCGCAGCCCCGCACGGAACGTTCTTGGCCGCAGTCACTGGCCGAGATCGGGAACTATTTGCCCTTCCCATGGGTAGAGTTTTCAGACGCTAACCTTGGGAATTCATGATGGTCGACAAATCCGAGAAGTTTAACTGGCTGGTCCGGGCAGGCTACCTGTCGCGGGCCATTCTGTATTCGATGCTGTGCCTTATCGCCCTCTCTAGCGCTGGTGCGATCAGCAAAGGCACCGACGGAATCTTCAAGGCGATCGAAGACTTTCCCGCAAGTGCGGCGATCCTGTGGCTGATGGTCATCGGCCTGTTCGGCTACTCGCTATTCCGCTTTGCATCGCCGATTTTCGACATCGAGAATAATGGTTCAGACGGCAAAGGCTGGGCCAAGCGCATCGGCCACGCAGGCTCGGGCGTAGGCCACGCGGCGCTTGCCCTCTCCGCTTATCAGTTCGCTACCACGTCAGGTGGCACTTCCGGTGGCGGAGGCGCGGAGGCCGCCGCATCGGGCGTCCTTAGTATGGCCTTTGGCGGAACCGTTCTTGGCGTGCTCGGACTGATCTTCTTCATCGTTGCAGCGGTTCAATTCAAGAAGGGCATCAGCGGGGATTTCATGCAGCGCATTTCAGGGTCTGCACCGGATTTCACTCGCACGCTCGGCGGCATCGGATTCAGCGCACGCGGCGTAGTCTACGGTGTCGTCGGCTGGTCGCTGATCCAGGCTGGTTTCATGTCGGGCGGCGCAGAAGAAGTGCGCACGTTGGGTGATGCGCTTGCCGACCTTGCTGGTCAGGGCGCGATCTTCACCATCACGGCGGCAGGCCTTCTGATCTTCGGCATCTTCAGCCTGATCCTTGCACGCTATCGGATTATTCCTGAGTTGGATCGTGACCAGGGCGTGCCGCAGTTCCGCACTGCATAAGCAGGCAACAACCTACATTTTTTCGGGCGGCGCTGGCTTCGGGTCAGTGCCGCCCGAACAGTTTCTCGACGTCTTCCATCGAAAGTTTCACCCAGGTCGGCCTGCCGTGATTGCACTGCCCGGAGCGCGGCGTTGCTTCCATTTCGCGCAGCAGCGCATTCATCTCCGCAACGCTGAGCACCCGCCCCGCCCTCACCGAACCGTGACAGGCCATCGTGGCGAGAACGTATTCAAGCCGCTCCGCCAGGAGCAGTGAGCCGCTGTCCTCTTGCTTGCCGTGCTTGGCGATATCGTCAGCCAGATCGCGCAGCAGTCTGCCCGTATCCGCTTTCGCAATCGCCGAAGGAACGCTTCGAACAAGCATGGCCGCAGGTCCGAAGCGCTCGACCGTCAGACCAAAGCGAGCCAGACCTTCTGCCGCGTCTTCGAGCCGGTCGCAGTCAGCTTCATCCATTTCGACGACGTCCGGCACGAGCAACGCTTGAGAACGCTGCGTCGCCTCCCCCGCCCCTGCCCGCTTGAGCCGCTCAAGCACCAAGCGCTCATGTGCCGCGTGCTGGTCGACGAGGATAAGGCCGTCCTTGCTCTCGGCGACGATATAGGTGTTCGCGACCTGCCCGCGAGCGATACCCAGCGGGTATTCGGCGACTTCATTCTCGATCGGAGCGGCCTCTTCCGCTCGCCCTTGTGGCAGAGCAGCATCCGGACGCGGCGTGTAATCTACGCGCGGTTCGGCCACGCGCTGTTGCGACGCCGCCCAATCCCGGCTCTCGAAGATCGAGCGCATCGCTGGTGCAGGTTCGTGAACCGGCTCAGCTTGCCATCGCTCCATCGCCGCACGGTCTGGTCCCTGCGCGCTACGCCGGTCTCCTGTAGCAAGCGCTTGCCTCAATCCTGAAACGATGAAGCCGCGAACACCTGTGGCGTCGCGAAACCGCACTTCGGTCTTTGCGGGATGGACGTTCACGTCCACATCTTCAGGAGGCACGTCGAGGAACAGCGCAAGCACAGCATGGCGATCGCGCGCGAGCATGTCGGAATAGGCCCCGCGCACCGCCCCTGTGAGAAGCTTGTCCTTCACCGGCCTGCCGTTGACGAACAGGTACTGGTGATCCGCCACACCGCGGTTGTAGGTTGGCAAACCGGCGAGCCCGCTCAGGCGCATCGGACCATGCGGGCCGTCACGCTCAAGCTCAATCTCGACAGCATTGTCTTTCAATTCGCGCGCGACGATCTGTGCCACGCGATTGGAAAGGCCCTCATCGGTCTGAGTGGCGAGCGCCTTGCGGGTTCTCCCTTCAGCGCCATTCTCCAGAGTAAAGGCAATATCTGGCCGCGCCATCGCCAAGCGCCGCACGATATCGAGGCAGGCGATGTATTCGCTGCGAGGAGTGCGCAGAAATTTTCGGCGGGCGGGGACTTTGGCGAAGATTTGCTCCACTCTCACCCGCGTTCCCATTGGCAGTGCAGCAGGAGCATCTTCGACCGTCTCGCCATGATCCACGACGCGTCGCCATCCATCTGCGGCGCCTTTCGGTCTGCTTTCCAATGTCAGACGAGCAACACTCGCAATGGAGGGCAATGCTTCGCCTCGAAAACCAAGGGTCGCGACCATCTCGATCGCTTCGTCAGGCAATTTCGATGTTGCATGCCGCTCAAGCGCCAGCCCCATCTCGTCCGGCGTCATCCCACAGCCATCGTCCGTCACTTCGAGCCGCGTTAGGCCGCCATCTGTCAGCACCACACCAATTCGCCGCGCTCCCGCATCGATGGCGTTCTCAACCAACTCCTTGAGCGCCGCCGCAGGCCTCTCAACCACCTCACCAGCGGCAATTCGGTTCACAAGAGCGGTTGGAAGGCGTCGGATTTGGGGCATTTGTCGCAAGCTAGCTGTCACACGCCGCAAATTCGAGGGCTGCGGGGGAAAATACGGGGGTCAGTCAACAAAAATTTTAGCAATTTTGACAAGCTTTCGCTAGGCGCAACGGGTCTCGTCAATTTTGGGATGGATTGCGGACGTTCTGACCTTTCGGGGACCCCATAAGCGGAATGTTCGTTACCCTAATCAAGGCAACGGAAAAACATAAATGAGCTTTTGGAACAACCTGTTCAAATTCGGTTCGCAAAACATGGCCATCGATCTCGGTACGGCCAACACGCTGGTTTACGTGCAAGATCAGGGCATCATCCTCAATGAGCCGTCTGTCGTCGCGATTGAGACAATCAACGGCATCAAGCGCGTTAAGGCGGTAGGCGACGACGCAAAGATGATGATGGGTAAAACGCCCGATACCATCGAGGCCATCCGCCCGCTGCGCGACGGCGTGATCGCCGACATCGAAATCGCGGAAGAAATGATCAAGCACTTCATTCGCAAGGTTCACGGCAAACGCAACCTGTTCCGCTATCCCGAAATCGTGATCTGTGTTCCCTCAGGCTCGACATCAGTTGAAAAGCGCGCAATCCGCGACGCAGCCTCGAATGCGGGTGCTTCAGAAGTTCACCTCATTCTCGAGCCCATGGCAGCAGCCATCGGTGCCGACATGCCTGTTACCGAGCCGGTTGGCTCGATGGTGGTCGATATCGGCGGCGGCACGACCGAGGTTGCAGTCCTTTCGCTGCGTGGTCTTGCTTACACGACGTCGGTCCGCACCGGCGGCGACAAAATGGACGAAGCCATCGTTTCCTACGTGCGCCGACACCACAATCTCCTGATCGGTGACGCCACAGCTGAGCGGATCAAGAAAGACTACGGTATCGCCATGGTCCCCGAAGACGGCGCGGGCGAAAGCATCACTCTCAAGGGCCGCGACCTCGTGAACGGTGTGCCCAAGGAAATCACTATTAATCAGGCGCATGTGGCGGAGGCGCTTTCCGAGCCGATCGGCGCCATCGTTGAAGGCGTGCGCATCGCTCTTGAGAACACCGCACCTGAACTGGCCGCAGACATTGTCGATCAGGGCATCGTGCTGACTGGCGGCGGCGCACTAATCCGCCGCTTGGACGAGCATCTTCGCGAGGAAACCGGTCTCCCGGTGTCAATTGCCGAAGATCCGCTCACCTGCGTTGCGATCGGCACTGGCCGGGCGATGGAAGATCCGATCTATCGCGGCGTGTTGATGACCGCATAAATTCGCTCCTCGCAAACAAGCGGCAGGAGACACGAACAAAGGGACTTGGGGCAAGGTCATGGCGCCGCCATCATCGCGTCGATCGAGCTTTTCGAAAAAGCAGCAATATTCGGTGTTCACCGGATATCTGCTTGCGACGCTTGGCGCACTTGCAGGACTGGGACTTCTCGCCCTTTCGCTGTGGCAGCCTTCGACCTTCCAACCCCTGCGAGGCGGCGCGACCGATATCGCAGCGCCCATAGGAGAAGCGAGCGCGACCGTTCGATCCAGCGGAAGCTCCACCTGGGATACCATCACCGGATATTGGCGCGCCGGCAGCCAGAATGCGCAGCTGCGTGACGAAGTGGAGGTCGCCCGGATCCAGTTAGCTGAAGCCAAGGCGGTCGAAGCCGAGAACAGGCGACTAAAGGCCCTGCTTGGCCTTGCCACTCAACAGGCCGACGCAATCGCGACTACTCGCCTCGTTGGCTCAAGCTCATCCAGCGCACGCCGGTTCGCTTATATTGGCGTCGGACAAAGCGATGGTGTTCAGATCGGCATGCCTGTCCATTCCGAGCGTGGCGTGATCGGGCGGGTGCTTGAGACTTCGCGCGGGTCTTCGCGTGTGCTGCTTCTTACCGACACGGAAAGCGTTCTTCCGGTACGCCGTGCAGCTGACCAAACCGTCGCCTTTGCCGAAGGCCGCGGTGACGGGCTGTTGCGCATCCGTCTTATCAATCTTGGCCTCAATCCTCTTGAAGTGGGTGATGTCTTCGTCACCAGTGGTGCTGGCGGATACTACCGACCCGGCGTTGCGGTCGCGGTATTGAACGAGCTGACCCCAGATGGTGGTATTGCGCAGCTCATTGCAGAGCCTTCAGCGACCAATTTCGTCGTCGTGGAGCCCATCTACGAACCCGCTGCGGTCGAAGCGGCTGGCGTACGTGCGAGCGAGGAACTGAGCGACGAGGAGCTTGCGAATTGATCGACCGGCTCGATCCGCCAGTTCAAAGGCACGCCTATGGTAGCGGCGGTATCAACCGTGTCACCTCGCCCTGGCGGGCAAACTCGGTTCACTACATCTCCATCATGATCGGATCGCTTCTGCCGCTATACGCTTTGGCGGATGTGATGCCGATACTGCCGCCGCTGGGCTTCCTGATCTTTCTCGGCTGGCGGGTCATGCGTCCGGGCCTTATGCCTCTTTGGGTCGGAGTACCACTCGGCGCTTTCGACGATCTGTTCAGCGGTCAGCCCTTCGGCAGCGCAATCCTGCTATGGTCTTTGACCATGATCGTGCTCGAACTCATCGAAACGCGCTTTCCCTGGCGCGGCTTTTGGCAGGACTGGTTCACCGCCGGTCTAGCGATCGTGCTCTACATCATCGCAGCCATGGTGGTTTCCGGTGCAACAATCCAATTGACGGTGCTTATCGCGATCCTTCCGCAGATCGCGCTTAGCGTGCTGATTTATCCATTGGTCGCGCGCTTGATCGCGTGGCTTGATCGCTTCCGTCTTTCCCGTTCGCGCAGGATCGGATGATGGGCATTTTCAATCGTCGCAAAACTGGTTTCAAGACAACGGCGGTGGTCAACGCATCGACCCTGCGCAACACATTCGACCGGCGCGCCATTGTTATTGGGGGCCTGCAAGGCGGCATCGGTATCCTGCTCGCCGCTCGCATGGGCTATCTCGCGATTGCCGAGAACGAGAAATACCGGCTGGAGTCCGAAAGTAACCGGGTCAACCTGACACTGATCCCGCCGCGCCGTGGCTGGATCCTTGATCGCAACGGAGCCCCCCTCGCCTCCAACCGCGCTGACTTTCGCGTCGACGTGATCCCGGAGCGCCTGGCCGATGCCGACGCGACGATCGACCAGATCGGCAACTTGCTCGATCTCGAGGCTGACCGCATTGCAGACTTGAAGACAGAAGTGGCCGCAGCACGCGGATTTGCTCCTGTGGAAGTGGCAAGCGGCCTCGATTACGAGCAGTTCGCTGCGCTCAGCGTACGCCTGCCTGACATGCAAGGTGTCATCCCGCAGAGGGGCTTTTCGCGCTTCTATCCCACCGCGTCTTCGGTCGGTCACCTGATCGGTTATGTCGGTCCCGCTTCGTCCGAGGAGTATGACGAGGCACCTGACCCGCTGCTCCTTACGCCGGGCTACAAGATCGGGAAGGACGGACTGGAAAAGCAGTTCGAGCAGGATTTGCGCGGCGTTCCCGGTGCGCGGCGGGTCGAAGTCACTGCGGGCGGTCGCATCGTACGCGACCTTGAAACCCGCGACGACATTCAGGGCGACCCGGTTCGCCTCACGATCGACGGGCCTTTGCAAGACTACGCCGCTCGCAGGATCGGGCTGGAAAGCGGTTCGGTCGTGGTGATGGATTGCGAAACCGGCGACCTGTTGTGCATGGCTTCCATGCCCAGCTTCGACCCCAATTCCTTCTCTGACGGCATCGGCAGCGTCGAATACGCCATGCTGCGCGAAGATCCCCGCGTCCCGCTGCGCAACAAGGTGCTGAAGGGCCTCTATCCGCCTGGTTCGACGGTCAAGCCGATGCACTGCATGGCTTTCCTGAAAGCCGGCATCAGCCCGGATGAGGCCATTACCTGTGGCGGTGGACGGCGGATCGGCAATCGCTTCTTCAATTGCTGGTCGAACCATGGCCGCGTCGACATGGCCAAGGCGATCTACCAGTCGTGCGACAGCTATTTCTATCACTTCGCTCAGCAGATCGGTTTCGACGCCGTCGCAGACATGGCGCGCACCTGCGGGATGGGTGAAGAATTTCCGCTCCCGGTGATGAGCCAGTTCTACGGCACGGTGCCCACGCCTGACTGGAAATTCAACAAGTTCGGCCGCGAATGGCAGCCGTTCGACACCGTCAACGCGTCGATCGGACAGGGATATTACCTTGCAAGCCCGCTGCAATTGGCGGTCACTTCGGCGCGCCTAGCAACCGGGCGTCACGTCATGCCGCGCCTTACGCTCGATACGCCGCCCAAGGGGTTCAATCAGGTCGACTTTCCCGCTGACCACGTGAGCTACGTGCGGCAGGCGATGAGCGATGTCGTCAACGGCCCCGGCACCGCGGGCCGCGGGCGCTTGCCGTTCGAAGATATCAAGATGGCAGGCAAGACCGGGACCGCACAGGTCGTGAGCCTCAGCGTTTCGGACGGACGCAGCGGCCCATGGAAATATCGCGACCACGGTCTGTTCACGTTCTTCGCGCCCACCGACAAACCCAAATATGCAGGCGCGGTGGTCATTGAGCACGGTGGCGGTTCTGGTGCCGCTTACCCGATTGCCCGCGACGTTATGACGTTCCTGTTCGATCCCGCAAAAGGGCTCGAGGCTTTGCGCGCACTTGAAGAACAATGGGGCGGAACCGCTCAAGAGCGCCTCGACCGCCGGTATGCAGCCTACGCCGCCGAGCGCGGGGCAACGGTGCAGCCCACGCCGCGGCGCGATGAGGACATCTTCGACCGCGTGGAAGCTGAGGCAAGACTCGAAGCAGAGCAGACACAGGAAGAGATCGGCGACGCATTCGTGGCGCCTCGCGAGAACCAGACCGCGGCAGGCACACCTCTTGTCGATACCTTGACGCCCGTTACCGAGCGCGGGGCTCAACCATGAGCGCGCGCGGCGGCATAATTCCCTATCCGATTGCGCGTCAGCCGTGGGGGATGCTGATCCCCTTGTTTTTGCTCGTCGCATTCGGAGCTGCGGTTCTTTACTCTGCAGCCGGCGGATCAATGGATCCGTACGCGTCTTCGCATCTCGTTCGGTTTGGCGTTTTCCTAGTCATGGCATCAGTGATCGCGTCGCTCCCGCGCGAGTTGGTGCGACTCCTGACTTATCCAGCTTATGCTATTGTTCTAGCACTTCTTTTGCTGGTTGAGATTATTGGGCAAGTAAACGGGGGGAGCCAACGTTGGCTCAACCTTGGCTTCATGGTCCTGCAGCCTTCAGAGATCATGAAACCGGTGATCGTGGTAACGCTCGCGCTGTTCTACTCATCGTTACCCGTTGGACTAATCACCGGGTGGCGCGCGCTTCTGATCCCTGCCGCGCTAATAGGCCTGCCCGTTTCTTTCGTCTTGCTTCAACCGGACCTTGGCACCTCGTTAGCGATCCTGTTCGGTGGCGCTGTGGTGATGCTCCTCGCCGGATTGCCACTCAAATGGTTCATCGGCGGAGGACTGGCAGCGGCAGCGGTGGCCCCGGTCGTGTTCTTCTTTGGACTCCAGGATTACCAGCAGCGGCGCATCCTCACGATGTTTGATCCGGAAGCAGATCCCCAGGGCGATGGCTATCACATCATCCAGTCGCAAATCGCGATCGGTTCAGGCGGCATATTCGGCAAAGGCTTCAATAACGGCTCGCAAAGCCACCTGCAGTATCTGCCAGAGCCGCACACGGATTTCGTGTTTGCAACCATGGCCGAAGAGTGG
Source organism: Erythrobacter sp. S158 (assembly GCF_057364915.1). Lineage (NCBI taxonomy): Bacteria > Pseudomonadati > Pseudomonadota > Alphaproteobacteria > Sphingomonadales > Erythrobacteraceae > Erythrobacter > Erythrobacter sp. S158. Next base: position 1,359,084 of record NZ_CP200279.1, read on the forward strand.
GGCCTGATCGGTGGCCTGTTCGTGCTCGGCGTGTTCGCCGTCATCATGCGGTGGGGTCTGAGCGTCGCGCGCGCATCGAAGGACAGGTTCGCCAGCTTGCTGGCCGGGGGAATGACCGCGACCATATTCTTTTACGTCGCAGTCAATCTACTGATGGTGATGGGTTTTGCCCCCGTGGTTGGCATCCCGTTGCCGTTTATGAGCCATGGCGGCTCCTCGATGCTCACCAACATGATCTGCATCGGCGCGCTGATGATGGTCAATCGCTGGAACCGGAACGCCCCGCGCGGTGGTCTAAGCAGCCAATAGGCGTGCTCAGACCTTCACGAGCCCCATCCTAAGGGCTTTGACAACTGCTCCAACCCGATCAGACACGTCGAGCTTCGCGTAGATGCGTTTGGAGTAGGTCTTCGCTGTATCTGGCGAAATATCGAGGATTGTTGCGATAGCACTGAGCGACTTGCCGCGTGCCGCCCATGTCAGCACTTCCACTTCCCGCTCGGACAAGGCCGGTGCATCAAGCTTGTGTTCGACAAGGATCACCACACGCTGGTGGGCGACCTGCGACAGGCTTCTGATCATTCCGATCAATTCGGGCGCGACGTCGTCGACATGCTTCAGGAAATCGAAGCTGGCATAGGCATCTCTGGCATTGCGTCCGTAAAGCGGGATGCCGAAGCCATGGATGAGGTCATACTCCTTCATCTTGGCGAAATAGGCTTCCTGATCCGGAGTATTGTGCTGCCAGGACATCGCATCCTGCCAAGTCATCAAAGAGCCAAACTGCATGACACGACCAGGGATCGGATCGGTCAGCCGAAACTCTTCTTTCGCATAAAGTGCCATCCATTCGTCGCCGAAGCCGTGCGCATAAACAGCAGCTGTCCGCGAAGTCTGTTGATCGAATGCAGGAGTGACATGGTAGCTCATCCGAGCAGCGCCAGCCTTGATCGCCTGATCGCGGACATAGGTGAGCACTTCGCTTATCTCTACCAGAGTTTCGATATGATCGAAGTGCCGCTGCATTGTTACAAGATATCACACGTCACCCAACTAGGCGACTTTCCGTATACGTAAAGATACCCGATAAAGCATCAAGCTCTGAGGAGCTGGGCGTTCGGGTCGCACCCGCCGATTCGTCGGCCAAGTAGTGAGCGCTCAAGTCCTGGCGGCAGGGGTGTCGTTCCCCCCATTACATGCGGCACCAACTGTCGTCAGGCATCTGTTTTTCTGCAATTCGACCATCGAGGCGTTTTATGTCACCTTCGAGAGTGCCTGTATTGCTGTCGCGGTTCGCAAACCGCTTCGCTAACCGCTCCTGTTTTCAGGAGAAATCTGCTGACAAGATGGCGGTCATGATGTCCGCCATCCATCTTCGCGAGATGAGCGGACAGAGCACCACGCTTCGTCAATTGCATCAAATCTCGGAAATGCCGCAACCCGAGGCACTCAACGTCATCGACCGCCTGCAGAAGGCCGGGATCGTCGAGATCACCACAAACCTCGGCGACGCTTTTGAATCGCAAATTACGCTCAATGATGCCACGCGCAGGCGTCTAGATCGCGCTTCGATGCGAGAGGCGGCATAGAAGTTCGCGATTAAACCTTTTCATCCGCGAACGGCGCGCTATATGCAGCGCCTCGCGTGATTCGGGACGCGGTCACAGACGCTCCCAGATACGTTTCCGATACAATGATCGGATGTGGACGCATAGCTCAGTTGGTAGAGCAGCTGACTCTTAATCAGCGGGTCCTAGGTTCGAACCCTAGTGCGTCCACCACCACCCTTCCCCATCCTTCGCATCGCCAGATTAGGCCCAACGAGCCTTTTCATGCTATCTCAATGCTGCATTGCAGCATTACTGCTGTGTTCAAGGATCGGTTCGCGCTTTCAAGGCCGCACCAAAAAGGAATTCAACGATGCGGCTCGACAAATCCAGCCTCGAAAAAGCGATGAAGCAAGCTGAGAGTTACGATCAGTGGGCCGACTACGCCAAGCTCCACGACGAGGTCACCGGGCGGGATAAATGGCGCCGCTTTGAGCAGAGCGAACGTTACGACTTCGCAGCAATCCGCTCTCGCCTGAACGAGTTGCGCCTTTTGCGGGAGCGCGGCGACAATCATGAACTTCTGTTTGCGCTTCACGAAGGCATTCACGGCAACCTTGGCGGCATGGGTAAGCCTTCGATGTATGGTCATGCCAAGTTCGGCACCAAAAACCTGATCGAGGACTATATCGAAGAGCTCGCGCTTGCCCTTGAGCACTTGGCCTCGCCAGCTGCCGACGACATCGATCTCAACGAGCGCATCGATTTCTTCCACCGCGCCAGCGACTGTTTCGGCCACGCGGCCTTCATGATGAGCGGGTCAGGCTCGCTGCTGTTCTTCCATATTGGCGTCGTCAAATGCCTTCTGGAACAGGACCTGTTGCCGCGCGTGATATCGGGCTCCAGCGGTGGAGCAATCGTATCGACACTCATCGGCACTCGATCGCGCGAGGATGCTCTCAAGCTCCTCAACGCTGAGGAGTTATTCGCACTCGGAGACGCTCTGCCATCCATCAACCGTGATGCTGGTTCACGAAGGCTGATGCCGCCGGAAGAATTGGACGAATACATCAACGCTGGCATCCCGGACCTGACGTTCGAGGAGGCGATGAAAGTGTCAGGACGCGAGATCAGCCTTTCGATTGCGCCTGCCGAGCCGCGCCAATCATCCCGCCTTCTCAATGCGATCACCACACCCAACGTCTACGTTCGCGAGGCTGCAAAAGCCTCGGCGGCCTTGCCCGGGGTTTACCCGCCAGTGGTCTTGGCAGCCAAGAATGTCCAAGGGATGCGGCAGCCCTACCTGCCGGGCAGCCGTTGGGTCGATGGGTCGCTTAGCCAGGATCTGCCTGCCAAGCGTCTCACGCGGCTTTATGGCGTCAACTACTTCATCGTAAGCCAGACCAACCCTGTCGCCATGCCATTCGTCAACACCGACAAGGGTACCGGCACGCTGCGCTCGAAACTGTTCGACATCAATTTGCAGGGGTTCAAGCTAGCATCCAATGCGTGGTTCAACCTGCTCGAAAGACCTTTATCTTTAGTGAGCAAGCAACTCTACAATATGGCAAAAACGGCAAACGGAGTGGTTCAGCAGAACTACACGGGCGATATCAACATCGTCCCCGCCTCGCGCGTGCTCAACCCCCTTTCTGCTTTGTCGCAGCCATCGCTCGATCGAGCGGAGAAGCTTATTCGCGAGGGCGAGCTGGCGACATGGCCTCTCGTAGAGAGAATCCGCACTACAACCCGCATCAGCAGGCTGCTTGAAACCATTATCGCTGACCTCGAAGCCGAACGTGCGAGCCTTGGCAGAACGCGCCGCAAGCAAGTTGCCGCATCGACCAAAGCGCGCCTGAAAGCGGCGAATGGTTAGCGCTTTGAGCTGCAAATGGGTTACTCCAGGGTAAAGCTGGTGTTACGTCAGTAACCCCTTAACTTCTGGCCGCTTACGCCAGAAATTATGGGGCGCTGGCTGGCAATCTGGAACATCCTATTTGTGATGTCCTTTCTCGGGGGCGCTGCCCCGAGCCAAGCGCAATCAGTGCCTACCCCGTACAGTGCCGCTAACATACCGCACTTCGGACCATTCGCAGCCGACCCCCGTTCGTCCATTGGCCGGGACTTGCAGACCAGGAACAAGGTGCGGTCCGCCATATGGGCGGCATCTCAGCATACGGGAGTCGATTACCGCTACCTTCTTGCTAAGGCCCAAATAGAATCTGGCCTCAATCCAGATGCAAAGGCGCGCGGATCGACCGCTAACGGGTTGTATCAGTTCATCGAGACCACCTGGCTCGTCAGCCTTGATCGTTATGAGGCACAGCTTTTCACTTCACTTCCGATACGCGGACCGAACGGCCAGGCTGGACTGTCGCGGCGAGCGAAGCTTGCGCTTAGAGACGATCCGCGCATGTCGGCCATGATGGCTGCGGCCTACACCCTTGAGAACGGGCGCGCCCTACGGGCCGTCTTGGGACGTGAAGCGGTCTCGAGAGAACTCTATCTCGCTCACTTCCTCGGAACAGGAGGAGCGGAGAGGTTTCTGTCCGCATGGCTCCGCAATCCACACGCTTCGGCTGCATCGCTTTTCCCGCGAGCTGCACGATCAAACCGTCCAATCTTCAGCGACCGACGCGGGCGAGTACGCTCGCTCGATCAGGTGCTGCGATATATTGACGTCAAATTGATGGACGCCAGCAAGCTCACTATGGGCGAGATCGGAGCAGGGCTGATAAAGCTTAGTGATTGCCAGATTATTGGTTTGATAGAGGGTTTTAAACGGGTAACTGGAGAAACTGCCGGAACCTGTGATGGTGAGACACCCGCGAGCTATACCGCACCGCGATCAATCGGTAGAGCAACACTCGCTGTGAGCGGGGATCACATTGCACTCCCTTGCCATCACATCGAAATGTGCTACTTGTCGGGAATGAGCACATCAACAATCACACAGGTCCGCGAGCTCGTTGAGACGGGCGCTTACACGAAGGCAGGAATTGCCCGGGCTGCCGGGCTTCACGCCAACACGCTACGCGATGCGAGCGAGCCTGACTGGAACCCGACAGCCGAAACCCTCGCCAAACTCCAGCGTTTCCTGGACGCAAATGACGACAGTCCTGTGCTCGTCGGGATCGAAGAGATCATCGACGAAGCGCGCAATGGCCGCATGTACATTCTCGTTGATGACGAAGATCGCGAGAATGAAGGCGATCTCATCATTCCTGCGCAAATGGCGACCCCTGCCGCTATCAATTTCATGGCGACGCATGGCCGTGGCTTGATCTGCCTGGCGCTCGACAAAGGCCGTGTGGACCAGCTTGGCCTTGATCCGATGAGCCGGAACAACAAGGAAAGCATGCAGACCGCCTTCACTGTCTCGATTGAGGCAAAAGAAGGCGTGACCACCGGGATTTCCGCCGCGGACCGCGCTCGCACGGTGTCGGTGGCGATCGACGCAACCAAGGGGTCCGATGATATCGTCACCCCGGGCCATGTCTTCCCATTGATGGCACGCGACGGCGGGACGTTAGTAAGGGCAGGACACACCGAAGCCGCCGTCGACATCTCACGATTGGCGGGGCTCAACCCGTCCGGTGTGATTTGCGAGATCATGAACGAGGACGGGTCGATGGCGCGGCTCGACGATCTTGTCGACTTTGCACGCAAGCACAGCCTCAAGATTGGCACGATCCGGGATCTGATCGCATATCGCATGCGAAACGATCATCTGGTCGAACGCATCGACGAGCGGAGCTTCGAGAGCGATTATGGCGGCCAATGGCGCCTCATCACCTACGCGAACAAGGTTTCGGGTGGCGAAGCTTACGTGCTTCAAAAAGGCCATGTCGTGCCCGGAGAGCCCACCCTCGCCCGCGTGCACCCGATCTCGGTGTTTGACGACGTCCTGGGCCAGCCCGGGCCACGCAAACGTACCTTGCAGCGGGCAATGGGTGCAATCGGTGAACATGGATCCGGTGTCATCGTCATCCTGACCAATCGCATCGGAGGCGATGAATGGACCCGGGACGAGCAGGATCGCAACATCGGTATCGGCTCGCAGATTCTTGCCGATCTTGGCGTTCACGATATGGTTTTGCTCAGCAATACGCGGCCCGAACTCGTAGCTCTCGACGGTTACGGCCTTACCATCACCGACCACATGCCGATCCCGGAGTAAGCCCACATGGCCAAGTTTCTCATCGTAGAAGCGCGTTTCTACGCGCATCTCAACGACATGCTCATTTCTGGCGCGCGGAGCGCCCTGGAAGCTGCCGGGCATGATGTCGAAGTCATCACCGTTCCCGGCGCGCTCGAAATTCCCGGCGCGATCGCAATGGCTGCGGAGTCGGGAGAGTTCGACGGTTTTGTAGCCATCGGCGTCGTCATCAGGGGCGAGACCTACCACTTCGAGATCGTGGCCGGTGAAAGCGCGCGCGCGATCATGGCATTGACGATGGACGGTATTGCGATTGGCAATGGCATTCTGACCGTCGAAAACGACGACCAGGCGCTGGTGCGCGCCGATCCTGATCAGAAGGACAAAGGCGGCGAAGCTGCGAAGGCAGCCATCGCTCTGCTCGATCTCGCCGCACGCTTCGGCTAGGTATTAAAACGGATACAGTTTTAGAGAAGGCGCAAGTATTTCCGAAAAAGTCGCCGGGTCGCCACCGGTGGGCCTGTTCGTTCAGGCCCGCATGACAAATGGGATACTACCGTGCTTCATTTAACACTGAACGAACTGGACGAGCTGAAAGATAGCATCGTCACCCTGGAAGATGTCTTGCGCGCGCTTGATCGGATTGGCGCTGGGATCGCTGCCATCCACGTCGATGCTGCGATCAATCAGCTCAAGAACAATTTGGAGATCGTGGCCGAGGACATAGGCTGCGTTGACTTCGATCTTGAGGGGTGCCCCAGCGAACACCGACTGAGCTCACGATAAGCCTGCAGACTCGATCGCCCGTAGATTTTCCAACCATTAAAACTACTTACGGGCTAATCCGTAATGAAACCCCGGCGTGGTTAATCTAGATCGTTGCGCGGGGGCATTTGGTCATGACGATCAGCCAGTCTTGGTAAGCGCCCCCTGGGAGGTCTTGATGGCGCTTTCACGCACTAGTGTGCTCGACCTAAATCGCCGACTGATGCGGGCCGTTAGGCGCAACACTGCTCGGACTTTGCAAACTCACTGCATTGAGCTGTTTGGCGTGCAGTGGCTGCGCCTGGCAAAGAGCGGCGCATGAAGGAGGGCACTGACAATCGCTTCCTGGCTAAGCTAACCCCTCGCGAACGAACGCAGATGATCCGGCAGGAAGCCAATCTCAGCGAACTCGCTCGCCAGCTTCGGGCCATTGCTGAAACGCTATCCGCGGCTGACGGCGGCGGTATTGCTGAGACTTCCACCACCAGCCTTCGCAGTATCTCACTCGCTCAACCTGCTCGAGTGACGGACCCGCTCTATGACACTGCCTACGGTCCGTCCAACAGTCTGCGAGATATTCAGCACTTGCGAACGATCTATGCCGAGTTCGCCCGTGAAGCCTACACGATGCGCCGTCGGCGTGGGACGATATTCGACAATCAGGAACTCTTTGGAGAGCCCGCGTGGGACATATTGCTCGACCTCTACATTGCCCATGTAGAGAGAAAGACCGTCTCTGTATCGAGCGCATGCATCGGATCGGCAGCCCCTCCAACAACCGGACTGCGCTGGCTTGGCGTGCTGACCGAAGAAGGACTAATCGTGCGGGAGCATGATCCGGAAGATCAACGCCGGGTCCTGGTGCGCCTGACGGAGCGAGGCCTTGCAGCGATGGACGAACACTTTGCGAGCGCGGGTCCGTCTGCTTGACGACCCGCTAACTTGAGCGCCCGGACCTCCTACCCTCACCCCTGAAACAGGAGCGTCCGGGCGCATCTTTCGTAAATCAGGCGGAAAGCGACCCGAAACACGCGCGTCCGGCATATTCAGCGCTGTCTCCGAGCTCTTCCTCAATGCGGATGAGTTGGTTGTACTTCGCAAGCCTGTCGGAACGGGCCAGCGAGCCGGTTTTGATCTGACCGCAATTGGTAGCAACGGCCAGATCCGCGATGGTCGCGTCCTCGGTCTCGCCCGACCGGTGGCTCATGACGCTGGTGTAGCGTGCGCGGGTCGCCATATCGACCGCAGCCAGCGTCTCGGTCAAAGTCCCAATCTGGTTCACCTTGACCAACAGGGAGTTTGCCAGCCCCTTTGCGATCCCGTCGGAAAGGCGGTCAGGGTTCGTCACGAACAGATCGTCGCCGACCAATTGGACGCGATCGCCGATAGCTTGGGTTACAGCTGCCCAACCTTCAAAGTCGTCCTCGCTCATGCCATCCTCGATCGAGCGGATGGGATAATCGTCGCACAGTTTGGCGAGATAGTCAGCCATGCCCTGGCCATCGAGGCTGAGGCCTTCGCCAGAGATTTCATATTTGCCGTCACGGAAGAACTCGGTCGCAGCGCAATCCAGCGCCAGAACAATGTCTTCGCCCGGTTTGAACCCGGCCTGCTCGATCGAAGCCATGATGAAGTCCAGCGCTGCCCGAGTGCTCGCAAGGTCGGGCGCAAAGCCTCCTTCGTCGCCAACGCTCGTCGCGAGCCCCTTGTCCGAAAGCCTTTTTTTGAGCGTGTGGAACACCTCGGAACCCCACCGCACGGCTTCGGCAATCGATTCCGCGCCAACCGGCATGACCATGAATTCCTGAATGTCGATCGGATTGTCGGCATGCTCACCGCCGTTGATGATGTTCATCATAGGCACCGGGAGAACATGCGCGGCGACACCGCCGAGATAGGAATAGAGCGGAAGGCCCCTCGCATTGGCCGCCGCTTTCGAAACGGCAAGACTCGTCCCCAGGATCGCGTTCGCACCAAGACGACCCTTGTTGGCAGTCCCATCAAGCGCAATGAGGGAAAGGTCGATATCGCGCTGATCCTCGGCATCGAACGGCCCCATCAGAAGGTCGCGTATCTCGGTATTCACGGCCTCAACTGCCTTGAGGACGCCTTTGCCCTTATACCGGTCCTTGTCACCATCGCGCAGCTCGACCGCTTCGTGGGCGCCCGTCGACGCGCCGGAAGGTACTGCGGCCCTTCCGAAACTGCCGTCGTCGAGTAGAACATCCACTTCCACCGTGGGATTGCCCCGGCTATCGAGAATTTCGCGTCCGTGGATGTCAATAATGGCGGTCATGTTTGCGCTCCGGGTCGAAAGTGTTGTATAAGCATAAGACACCCGGAGAGCTGTATTTCCGGGCGGCCACTACGATTTTCCCGGCAACCCCTATGCGCCGGAGGAAGAGCGTGCAAGCGGCCTCGGAACACAACGAGCATTTGCGTGTATTCTCTATGGAATTACGCGCAAAGGAAGGGCAAAAGACATTCATGGCTGAGAGCAAAACCACAAAAACCCCCGCCAAGACCCCGGCAAAGGGGTCAACCCGCAAGAGCACCGGAACCAAGAAGGCTGCACCGAAGAAAACAGGTGCGACCGCTGCGAAGGCGGCACAGCCTGAAACAACAACCGGCACTGCAGAAGCCAAGAGCCGTTTCAACGCTGCTCTTGAGGAAGCCAAGGCAGGCGCCGCGGCCCTTCGTGCCGAAGCCGGCTCACGCGCTGGCGAATACCGGGATCAGGCAAGAACCAAAGGAGACGGTCTCGTGAGCGACGCCAAGGCATATGGCGACAAGGCGCGCACCCGCGCAGGCGAACTCGCCGGTGAAGCAAAGTCGGGCGCGAGTGACGCCATCTCTTCACTCGGTAAGGTCGTTGGCGAAACGGCCGAACAGATCGATGAGCGCTTTGGCGAGCAGTACGGCGACTACGCCCGCTCCGCTTCGCGCAGTCTTGCTGAGACTTCGGCAAAGCTCGAATCCAAGAGCGTGGAAGAACTCGGGGACGACGCGCGCGAGATGGTGCGTAAGAGCCCAGGAGTCGCTGTCGGCATCGCCGCTGTCGCAGGCTTCTTGCTGGCCCGCCTTTTCCGCAGGTCGCGTTGATCAACTGCGAGCGCATTTTGCGTACTTGGAACATTGAGGGGGCGCTGAATGGATGACGCAGACCGGCACCCGGGCGCGGGGCACTCAGACGATGCCGCGCCCGATCCGGCAGGCGACATCGAGGCTCCACAATCAGGCGATGGCGAGATCGAAGACACCCTGATCGAGGAAGCTTCCGCTATCATCGACGATGCGCGCACTTACGCTGAAGCAGAAATCGCGTTTCAGAAGACGCGCGCGAAGCTGGCTGGTCGATTGGTCGGTGCATCGGCTGGCCTTGTCATCGTCGCACTTATCCTGCTGCACATCGCGCTCCTAGCATTGGCGGTAGGTCTGGTCATCGCGCTTGAGCCAGTCGTGACGATCTGGGGAGCGATTGCAATCGTGGTGGGCGGATTGTTGCTCATCACGGGACTGCTAGGATGGATGGCGATGAAGCGCGCCCAGAAATTGAGCGCTCTGTTCTCATCTTCGGAAAAGATCGAAGACCAATGAGCAAACTCGAACAACGCCTGATTGAAGACCGCGAGCTGCGCGATGCGGCTCGCGCGAACCTGATGGCCGAAATCGAGCATGCCAAGGAGGCCTTCTCCGCGAAGGGAGTGTTTGGCAGGGTCGGCGGGCGCATTGGCGACGGGGCAAAAGACGTGCTTGAGGTTGCCAAGTTCCAGGCAGAGGACAAGCGCGGTATCCTCGCCCTCCTGATCGGCGCGATCCTTCTTTGGCTTGGACGCCAGCCTCTCCTCGAAGCCCTCAGCCTCGACGAAGAAACGGACACCGCCCTTCCCCAGACGGCGGAGAGCGAAGATGCGCCCTCTGCTCCACTTACCCCCGATGAAGACGACACACTCGGAGACAACAATGAGCGATGACCCCACGCCTCCTGCCCTTAGCGAAGACACTCGCCGCGACGAACTTCGGATGAAGATCGAGGCCAGCGAGCGCCGCATTGCCGAACGCGATGCAACAGATCAGATCAAGGAAGCAGCTCAGGCCGCGGCAAACTATACGCGCGAGAATCCACTTACCGTGATCGGCGGCGCAGTCGTTGCTGGCGTACTGATCGGGTTGATGACGGCGCCAGGTCGGCGCGTTGCAAGCCGAGCAGCAACCGGCGCGGCAAGCGCCATTGGAACCGCCGCAACCCGTTCGCGCCGCGCTGCTGAAGACCTGGGTGATGACGCCGCGCACGTTGCGCGCGAAACGAAGGCTGAAGCGTCGCGCATCAGCAGCTTTCTGCAAGACGCCGTCATTGCATTCGGTATCAAGCTGATCGACGACGTCACCGGTGCAGCACAATCGGGTCAAGACGCGATCGAAGACATCAGCGAAAGCGCTGGCGCAAAGGCAAGGCGTCTGCGACGCGAAGCACGGCATCTGGCTGCGAATGTAGCGGACAGCTCGCTTACAACGGGCCGTCGGACGCGCCGCCGTGCTGAACGAGCCGTTCGAGACCTTACCGGTCGAGGTCGCGGCTGATCGCAATTCTGGCCTGCGGGTTGAATTGCAGGCGCGGTCCGGTAAAGGGGCGCGCATCGGCGCGGTTCACGCGCCACCACTCCCCAGGGATAACGTAAATGGAAGAAACAACTCCAGGCCAGAAGCTCCACCTCGTGATGGGTGGACGCGTCACCGATCCGCGCGGCCATGAATTTGCCGATCCGGAAAGCGTTCACGTTGTCGGCGTTTACAGCTCGTACGACGCGGCAGTCGACGCCTGGCGCGCACAGGCCCAGCGCACTGTTGACGATGCCGAGATGAAGTACGTGGTGGTGCACATTCACAAGCTTCTGACCCCGGACGCCTGATCGGCGCGGCGAGAGGATCATGGCATACGCTATCCGTGATTACCGCGATGGCGACGCCCCAGCCCTCGCCGATTTGACCCTCGCGGCAATCCGCAGCATCGGATCACACGGCTATTCAGAAAAGCAGGTGGAGGCATGGGCTGCGCGCCATCCCGGTGCCCAGCGCTTCAGAGCGCGTGTCGAAGAAGGTCACCGCATCTTTGTCGCGGCAGACGCCGACGATTGCCCGGTAGCTTACACGCTACTCGAGCCCGACGGCCATTTGGACATGCTGTATTGCCACCCTGAACACACCCGCCGGGGGCTGGCGAATGAATTGTTGGCCCAAAGCGAAGCTTACGCGCGCAGCGTCGCGATCACTCGCCTTTACACCGAGGCGAGCGAACTTGCTCGGCCAGCCTTCGAACGCGCGGGATATGAGGTCATGCACCGGCGCGACTTCGACATCGCTTATGGGGACGAGGCCGTGCCGATCCACAACTACGCAATGGAAAAGTGCCTCGGTTGAGGCACTTATCAGCGTTTGATCAGATGAACTCGATCTTTTCGACGAGGTAGAACTTGTCGCCCGAAGGAACGGTTACCTCGATCTCTTCTTCGACTTGCTTGCCGATCATCGCACGTGCGAGCGGCGAGGAATAGGAGATCCGGCCCTTCGCAGCATCCGCTTCGGTCTCGCCGACGATCTGGTACTTGATCGGCTTGTCGTCTTCGTCGAGCAACGTCACCGTTGCGCCGAAGATGATCCGGTCACCCGAAAGCGTCTTGGGATCGATGATCTGCGCGCGGCTGATCTTGCCTTCGAGATCGCCGATCTGCGCCTCGACCTGGCCCTGGCGCTCCTTGGCAGCGTGATATTCGGCATTTTCCGACAGGTCGCCATGCGCGCGAGCTTCCTCGATCGCATCAACGATCCGGGGGCGTTCTTCCCGAAGCGCCTTCAGGTCGGTGGTCAGACGCTCGTAACCCTCCGCGAGCATCGGAACCTTTTCCATCGTAGCCATTCCCGTTTCTTTCTACCTTGCGCCCCTCTTCGACAATTCCACCGAGGAAATTTCGACCGTGGCCGCTCGCTCTTGAGCGGTTGATGTGCAGTCGAAATGTCGGGAGGGACGTACGTTTAGCTCAGCTATAATAGTCTTGCAGCGAACGGACTTCAAGTTGCGAAGGTTTTATCGCCGCAATTGCGGCTGCTGCCGCCTTGGATGCTGCAGCTGTCGTGTAATACGGAACCTTCTTTTCGAGCGCGGTCGCGCGGATCGATTTCGAATCGAGCAGCGACTGCCATCCTTCCGTCGTGTTGAAGATCAGCGCCACTTCTCCGTCGATGATTTTGTCGACGATATGCGGCTGACCTTCTGCAACCTTGTTCACCGGTTCAACCGCAAGGCCCTGTTCCGAAAGATACTTCTGAGTCCCAGAAGTCGCGATGATATGGAAACCGTGCTCGATCAACTGCTTGACCGCAGGCACGATCGCGGACTTGTCCGAATTTTTGACCGATACGAAGACAGTGCCCTCGGATGGAGGGACCATCCCTGCCCCGATTTGCGACTTGAAGAAGGCCGCCTCGAAATTGTTGTCGATGCCCATGACTTCGCCGGTCGATTTCATCTCGGGGGAAAGGACCGGGTCCGCTCCGGGGAAACGGCTGAAGGGGAAGACGGCTTCCTTGATCGCCATGTAATCGAGATCGCGCTTGAACGGCTCGAAATCTGCAAGCATTTCGCCCGCCATCACGCGCGCCGCGATCTTTGCGACGGGTTGTCCGATCGCCTTGGCGACGAATGGTACCGTCCGGCTCGCGCGCGGGTTGACTTCGATTAGGTAGACCTCGCCATCCTTTACGGCGAACTGCACATTCATCAGGCCTCGCACGCCAAGAGCGCGAGCAAGCGCTTCGGCCTGACGCTCCATCTCTTCGATTATGTCGGCAGACAGTGAATAGGGTGGCAAAGTGCAGGCACTGTCGCCCGAGTGAACGCCCGCTTCCTCGATATGCTGCATCACGCCGGCAATGCGCACTTCCTTGCCATCGCAAAGCGCATCGACATCGCACTCAATCGCGTCGCGCAGATATTGGTCGACCAGCACCGGGCTCTCGCCCGATACGGTCACAGCAGTGTTGATGTAGTCATCGAGCTGCGCTTCAGAATCGACGATCTCCATCGCGCGCCCGCCGAGCACGAATGACGGACGCAGCAGCACCGGATAGCCGATCCGCGCTGCGACAGCTGCGGCTTCGTCGCGGGTATAGGCGATGCCGTTATCGGGTTGCTTCAGTTTGAGCTTGTTGACCAGCTTGGCGAAGCGTTCGCGATCTTCGGCGTGGTCGATTGCGTCGGGACTGGTGCCAAGGATGGGAATGCCCGCATCCTCCAGTGCCTGCGCAAGCTTGAGCGGAGTTTGGCCGCCGAACTGCACGATGACGCCGACAAGCTCGCCTGCCTCCTGCTCAACCCGCAGGATTTCGAGCACGTCTTCGGCAGTGAGCGGCTCGAAGTAGAGACGGTCCGAGGTGTCGTAATCGGTCGAAACGGTCTCGGGGTTGCAATTGACCATGATCGTCTCGAAGCCCTGCTCGGCGAGTGCGAAGCAAGCGTGGACGCAGCAATAGTCGAACTCGATCCCCTGCCCGATACGATTGGGCCCGCCACCAAGGATGACGATCTTGCGCCGGTCCGAAGGCATCGCCTCATCTTCGGGCTCGCCAAAACTCGGTGTCTCATATGTCGAGTACATATACGGTGTGATCGCCTCGAATTCGGCGGCGCAGCTGTCGATCCTCTTGAACACTGGCGTAACGCCGAGCTTGTGCCGAAGCTTTCGCACTTCGTCCTCGCTTGTCGCACCAGCCATCGCCTGAAGAGCATCATGCAAGAGGCCAGAACGCTTGGCCTGCGTCTCCCCAAGCCCGCCGGCCACCCCGACCGAACGCACGGCGAGCGTCGCAAGGCGTTTATCCGAGAAGCCCATTGCTTTTAGCCGCCGCAGCGACGCAGCATCGCGCGGCAAGCCATCGGCCTGCACTTCGCGCTCGGCCAGAACAATACCATCGATCTGGCGCAGGAACCACGGGTCGTAGCCGGTCACATTGTTAATATCCTCGACGCTCAGCCCCTCACGCATCGCTTGCGCTACTTTGAGCAGGCGATCGGGCGTGCGGCGAGAGATCGCGGCGGTGATTACGTCGCGAGCTACGCCTTCGAGCTCGGGAACGCGGTTGAACCCATCGAGGCCCGTTTCAAGGCCGCGCAATGCTTTCTGTACGCTCTCCTGAAAATTGCGCCCGATCGCCATGACCTCGCCTACCGACTTCATCGCGGTGGCCAGAAGCGGTTCGGCGCCCTTGAATTTCTCGAATGCGAAGCGGGGGATCTTGGTGACGACATAGTCGATCGTCGGCTCAAAGCTCGCAGGGGTCGCGCCGGTGATCTCGTTGGTGATTTCATCGAGTGTGTAACCCACCGCCAACTTCGCTGCGACGCGGGCGATCGGGAAGCCGGTAGCCTTGGATGCGAGCGCTGAAGAGCGCGACACGCGCGGGTTCATCTCGATCACGATCAGGCGACCGTCCGCCGGATTCACAGCGAACTGCACGTTCGACCCGCCCGTCTCGACACCGATCTCGCGCAGCACTTCGATGCTGGCGGTGCGCATGATCTGGTATTCTTTGTCGGTCAGCGTCAGCGCCGGTGCGACCGTGATGGAATCGCCCGTGTGCACTCCCATCGGGTCAACGTTCTCGATTGAGCAAATGATGATGGCATTGTCCGCGCGGTCGCGCACGACCTCCATCTCATACTCTTTCCATCCGAGGAGCGACTCCTCGATTAGAACTTCTGTCGTCGGCGATGCGTCGAGGCCTTCGCGGACGATCCGATCGAACTCTTCCTTATTGTACGCAATGCCACCGCCCGTACCGCCAAGCGTGAAGCTGGGACGGATAATCGCCGGGAGGCCTGTGCGCTCGAGCACTTCACGCGCTTCGTCGACCGTGTTCGCGACCCCGCTGCGCGCGCTTTCGAGGCCGATCTTGTCCATTGCCTCGCGAAAGCGCTGGCGGTTTTCGGCCTTGTCGATCGCGTCGGCCTTAGCACCGATCATCTCCACACCGTGCTCTGCCAGAACGCCCATTTCATCGAGCTTGAGCGCGCAGTTCAGCGCGGTCTGCCCGCCCATCGTCGGCAGGAGAGCGTCGGGCTTTTCCTTGGCGATGATCTTCGCGACGATCTCCGGCGTGATCGGCTCGACATAGGTCGCATCGGCAAATTCCGGGTCGGTCATGATCGTCGCCGGATTGGAGTTCACCAGGACTACCCGGTAGCCCTCCTCCTTCAGCGCCTTGATCGCCTGCGTGCCCGAATAGTCGAACTCGCACGCCTGGCCGATGATGATCGGACCAGCGCCAATGACAAGGATGGAGGAAATGTCGGTGCGTTTGGGCATCAGCTATCGTTCTCTTCTGTGCTGGCGTCTTCTGGTCCATCCGCCTCAGGCGGGGCGGCTGAATGTCTGGAAAATTCAACTTCGATCAGGCGCATGTTCGGCAGTTGCCGCTCGCAACCTGAAGTTATCACGTCGCTTAGTTGAACAGGCGCACCCCTAACGCGGTAAAGCGCTGGGTCTCGCCCCATGAAGAACGCGCCATCCTCATCGACAGGCTGCTGCATGAACTGAGCGACAGCGGTCGAGGTTTCATTGGTGGTTTGATTGATCCGGGTACCTGACGTCTCGTCATTGTAAGAGACCGAAAGCTCCTGGATCGCCTCTAGCTCGAGCTTCGTCACGTCATAGGTATAGGTCGGTACCCACAAGGGCCCATCATCGAGGGCATCGAATTCCTCGGAGCGCGATTTGTTCGCAACGCGCTTGACGCAGGCCTCGACTCCCTCCGCTCCCACGCGGGGATCCTCGTCGTTGAACAGCTCACAGCCCGACAAGGCTGCGAGCGAAACCATAGCTGCTGCGACCCGCATCATCCCTCTTCTCCCGTGTTCGGTTCGAATGCGTAGGTGATCTTGGTGTAGCGATAGACGTAGGGCAGCGGATCGATCGTCGCGATAGAGCTGCCATAGATGAATGTGCAATTGCGGCGAATGTCGATCAGCCGCTCGCCATCGCGCACCAGGATGTAGCTGAGCACATAATGCTCACGCTCACGCGGTCGGCGTCCGACGACGTCGAGCTGGCGCATCGTGTCGGAGTAATCGCGCAAACGGTCCTGATCGCGGTAACCCTGCTGCGAGCGAGTGTCGGCGACTGTCGCGTGGCGCGCATCAGGATCGAAGTCCGCCTCGCTGAAGGACCCATCCGCAGCGACAATCCGGCAATCCATGCGGCCTGCAACCGGCTCGCTGGTGTCCTCGCGAAACAGGATTGGCCGCCAGAATGCGAGCACAGGCAGACCGCTCTCGCCCGCTTCAATCGTGATGCCGCCATCGCCTTGGAACGCCACGCCATCGACGATCTCAGCGCCGGGCCATTCCGAAGATGGCGGCGGCGTCATCGCCGGGTTTTGAGCGGCCGTGTGAGCCGCTAGAAAAACAAATGTGGCGAACAGGGCTCTCACCCCAGCCCCCCCACGAACTTCTCGAAGAGGTAGAAACTATCCTGCGGTCCCGGCGAGGCTTCCGGGTGATACTGCACCCCGAACGCGTTCTTACCCTTGACCGCGATCCCGCAATTCGAGCCATCGAACAGGCTTACATGCGTCTGTTCGACCGTGTCGGGCAAGGTCTGCGCATCAACCGCGAATCCGTGGTTCATGCTGGTGATCTCGACGAGGCCGCTCGTCTCACCCCAGCTCTCACCAACGCGCTGCACGGGATGGTTCGCGCCGCGGTGGCCCTGGTGCATCTTGGTTGTCTTCGCGCCCGCCGCCAGTGCGAGCATCTGGTGGCCGAGGCAGATGCCGAAGATCGGCATGTCCGCATCAAGCAGCGCCTTGATCACGGGCACCGCGTATTCGCCGGTCGCCGCCGGGTCGCCGGGACCGTTGGAGAGGAACACGCCATCGGGCTTCAAGGCCATGATGTCATCAAAGCTGGTGCGAGCGGGCACGACTGTCACCTTTGCCCCCGCCTTCACAAGGTTGCGGAAGATGTTGTCCTTCGCGCCGTAATCGATCGCCACCACATGCGGTCGATCCGACGTGCCCTCGACATAGCCAAAGCCGAGTTGCCAGTGACCGCCCTTCCAGTCCTCTGCCGCCTCGCGTGAGACGTTGGGGACGAGGTCCAGCCCCTCAAGCCCGCTCCAGTCCTGCGCCTTGGCCAGCAAGGCGTCGATGTCGAACTCACCCGACGGCGAATGCGCGATGACCGCATTGGGCGCACCATTCAGGCGAATACGGCGGGTAAGCGCACGGGTGTCGACGCCCGACAGGCCGATCTTGCCGTGTCCCGCCATCCACTGGACAAATTCGTCGCGCGCGCGGAAATTGGAATGCGGGGTCACTTCCTCGCGAACGATACATCCCACTGCGCCAAGCCCGCGGCTCTCCACGTCTTCCTCGTTCGCGCCGACATTGCCGATATGCGGGAAAGTGAAGGTGACGATCTGGCTGTCGTAAGAGGGATCGGTCATCACTTCTTGGTAGCCGGTCATCGCGGTGTTGAAACAAACCTCGCCCACCGCATCGCCGACAGCGCCAAAGCCCTTGCCCCAGACGACCGTTCCGTCGGCCAGAACAAGACAACCCGTCGCACCTTTTGGCTGCGCAGGACGAGAGGGAGCAGAAGCCATTCGGGGCTCTCCGTTGAAGGTGTTTCCAGCAATGTCGCTAAGTCTCATCCGCTAGGCTTGCGCATCCCCTGCGTCAACCTATCTCGCGGGGGATAGTTGAGCTATTGCGCCGACACCGACAAACCATCCACAAGAAAGACCATTTGCCATGATCCGGGACGACATCAAGGCCGCCACCATCACCGCCATGAAGGCGAAGGAAAAGGATCGCACCGCGACGCTCCGCCAGATCAGCGCCAAGATCAAGGATCGCGACATCGAAGAGCGCACAAGCGGCAAGGACGTGCCAGACGACGAACTTGTCACCAGCGTTCTGCAAAAAATGGCGAAGCAGCGGCGCGAATCGATAACCATGTATGTTGACGGTGGTCGTGAAGAATTGGCCGAGAACGAACGCACCGAACTCGCAATAATCGAGGAGTTTCTGCCTCAGATGATGAGCGAGGAAGAAACCAAGGCCGCTATCGCCGAGGTCAAGGCAAGCATTGGTGCCGATTCCATTAAGGATATGGGCCGCGTCATGGCGGAACTAAAGGCTCGTCACGGAAGTAAAATGGACATGAGCACCGCGAGTGCTCTCGTCAAAAACAGCTTCTAGGAGCCTCAAATGTCCACCCACCGTTTCGCTAGCGCCCTTGTCGGGGCATCTTTGCTCGTCCTCGCTGCCTGCGGTGGTGAGAACGGGGACACCGCCGAGCTCGAAGTCGCCACCACGGACGGTGAAGCGGCAGCGTTGCCCGATGCTATCGATCCGGGCGACTTCGGCGAACTCGTGCTGGGCGCGAAGATTGTCGGACCGCAGGGACCGGAGGTGAAGACCTCGCTTTCGAATGAAGCTGGCATCCTTGCCGACATCACATCCTATGTCGCCTGCCCAGCTGGAATGGAACAATGCGATCCGGCCAGTGCACCCGAAGGCACGGTCTACACCTATGTCCACACGGTCTATCCGGGCGAAGACATGGACCCGGCCACGGGCGCAGGCGACGGACCTGACGATATCGACGTCGAGATGGCGACGGCCTTCAAGATGATCGCGCCCGCTCTCGGTTTCACCGGTAATGCGGGCTTCTCGAAGGCCGGTGCGGTCGCAGCCGCGGGTGATAGCGTTCAGGTCGTCATCACATGCGACGACACAGGCGCGCTCATCTGGACAGTGAATGCAGGTGATGGCGGAAACCAATGGGAAGACGCTGAACCGCTTACCTTCTACTGGCAATCGACCCTTCCACCGGCTGGCCCAGCCCCGCACTACGAAATCCGCGCAAATGGGGTTAGCGGTACCGGCAACGGTCCCTATCCCGGCGTCGATCCCGAAGCCACTAATGCATGCACGGCTATCAATGCACAGGCTGCTCCACAAAGCTGAGGCGCATGCGTCTTGAATGATGCTCGCGCTGGGCGCACAGTCCAACAATGGCAATCACCCCGCAATGGAAGGACGAGCTGCGCGCGCGCATTACGCTGTCGAGCGTCATTATGCGCACGACCAAGCTCACCCGCGCGGGGCGCGAGTGGAAGGCCTGCTGCCCCTTTCATGACGAGAAATCGCCGAGCTTCTACGTCAACGATCAGAAGAGCTTCTATCATTGCTTTGGCTGCGGCGCGCATGGCGACGTCATCAGCTGGATGACTGAACAGCGCGGGCTGTCCTTCATCGATGCTTGCAAGGAACTGGCGTCCGAAGCAGGCATGGAAGTCCCCGCGCCTGACCCTGTCGCAGCGAAACGCGCGGAAAAGCGGGCCGAACTGGTGGACGTCACCACCGAAGCGCAGGAATGGTTCGTTCAAAACTTGCGTGAGGAAGTCGGGCGAGAGGCGCTCGACTATCTCAAGAAGCGTGGGCTGAAACCGGAAACGCTGCGCGAATTCGGCTTTGGTTTCGCGCCAGAGAGCAAGCAGGCTCTCCCCAATGCCCTGCCCCGTTTCGAAGATCAGATGCTTGTCGAAACGGGCATGCGCATCCGCACCGATGACGGCACGACCTACGACCGCTTTCGCGGCCGCGTCATGCTGCCAATCCAGGATACTCGCGGCAGGGTGATCGCGTTTGGCGGGCGTATCCTCGGTAAGCGCGAGGGCGTGGCGAAATACCTGAACTCGCCCGACACGCCGCTCTTCGACAAGGGGCGCAACCTCTACAACATTCACCGCGCCGCGCCTGCTTCGCGCCAATCGGGCCGGGTCATCGTCGTCGAAGGCTATATGGACGTCGTCGCGCTGGCCCAAGCCGGGTTCGAGGACGCGGTCGCGCCGATGGGCACCGCGCTCACCGAGATGCAGCTCGAGATGCTGTGGCGAATGGTCGAAGTGCCGGTGCTTTGCTTCGATGGCGATGCAGCGGGACAGAAGGCGGCGATGCGGGCGATCGGGCGCGCTCTGCCTTTGCTGGCGCCGATGCGATCACTCGGTATCGTAACGCTTCCGACCGGCCTCGATCCAGACGATCTGATCAATGAACAAGGTCCGGGTGCGATGGAAAAGCTCCTCGCTCAGCCGATGAGCCTTCTTGATTTCCTGTGGCAGGCAGAGCGCGATGCGCAACGGCTCGCAAGCCCCGAGGCAAAGGCCGGGCTCAAGGCAAGGCTGATGGCGCATGTCGATACGATCGAGGATCGCGACATCCAGGCGCTGTATCGACGCGAGTTGCTAGACCGTTTCTCAGCTTTTGCTTTCCCACCGCGCGAACCTCGGCAACGCCAGCAGAAGGGCGCATGGCAAAGCTTCAAGGCTGTACCAAAGGGCCTCTCTCCGGAGGCAAGATCCACGCTTCAACGCGCCATGGGTGGCGGTCAGCGCGCGGGTTTCCAGTCTGCGGTAATTGCTGGCCTTATCCGTTTTCCGGAAGAGATCGAACGCCATTCAGAAGCGCTCACTCGTCTCGCCCGGCTTGACCCAGATGCCGCACCTGCAATCGAATCGTTGATTGAATTGTCAGAAACGCTTGATTCGCAGGCGCCAAGCGCCATATCTGACCGACAAGGCCATCCTGCCCCACCGGAAGACCAACGTTTCGCCTTTCTCAGAAAAGGCACACCACCCGGTGAAGCGCGCGAGGAATTGGCCGAAGCTGTGTCGCTTTTGGCGCAAAAACCGGCGCTCGAAGCCGCTATGGCGGCGACGATAGCCCGGTTTGACGAGGATCCGGAGGGTTCTTTTGCTGAACAGGCGCGCTTGCGAGAACAGCTCACAACAGTTGAAGAGCGTTTGAAGGCATTCGGGCGCAAAAAGGCCGGTAGTCCGGCTGAACAGGATTGGGCCAGCGACTGACGCTGGTGTGGGATTAAACATCGCGCGGCCTCACCGACATGAGGTTGCCGGACAATGGATTGACAGATTCGTATGGCCTCGACTGCTAAAGCCGCCGACAAAGACGACGCACCGCTTATCGATCTCAATGAAGCTTCCGTGAAGAAGCTGATGACCAAGGCCAAGAAGAAGGGCTACATCACGTATGATGAGCTCAACGCGGCCTTGCCATCGGGCGAAATGAGCCCCGACCAGATCGAAGACATCCAGACCGCGCTTTCCGAAATGGGCGTCCAGATCGTCGAAAATGACGAGGAAGCCGAGGCCGAGGCTGAACAGGAAGCCGAAGTCGAGGAAATGTCGGTCGAAGGCGAGGCCGAGAAGAAGAAAGACACCAAGGCTGCTGCCAAGCCCGCCGCGAAGAAAACGGGCACCGGTGAGCGCACCGATGACCCGGTTCGCATGTACCTTCGAGAAATGGGCGCAGTCGAGCTGCTCAGCCGCGAAGGCGAAATCGCTATCGCCAAGCGTATCGAAGCTGGCCGCGACATGATGATCATGGGCTTGTGCGAAAGCCCGATCACCTTCCACGCTATCATTCAGTGGTCCGAAGCGCTCAACTCCGAAGACATGCAGCTGCGTGAGATTCTCGATCTCGACGCGATGCTTTCGAAGGAACCTCCCCCTGACAAGATGGAGGAGGAGAACGAAGAAGACGACGGCGAAATCTCAGAAGAGACCGCCGGGCCGACCATTCGCGACGATGACGACGACGATTCCGACGAGAGCGAAGACGGCGAAGACGGCGAAGAAGGCTCCTCCAAGAAGGATGACGAGGAAGAGGAAGACAACACCCTTAGCCTTGCCCAGATGGAAGCAGCCCTAAAGCCCGACGCGATCGAGCGTTTTGCCCGCATCACCAAGCTGTTCAAGACCTTCGAGAAACTTCAGGCGGAGCGCGTAGAAACGCTCGCAGCGGGTAATGAATTCCCGAAGGCGAAGGAAAACAAGTACGAGAAGCTCTCGGAAGAGTTGACCGCCGAAGTCGAAAGCGTCCAGTTCCACGCGACCAAGATCGAATTCCTGGTCGACAACCTCTACGCTTTCAACCGTCGCCTGACCGCTCTCGGCGGTCAGATGCTGCGTCTTGCCGAGCGTCACAAGATCAAGCGCATCGACTTCCTCAAGTCCTATGTAGGCAACGAGCTCGACGATAGCTGGATTGCTGCCAACGCCAAGAAGGACAAGAAGTGGGCCGCCTTCGCCGAGAAGGAAGAGGCCGCGATCGAACGCATCCGGACCGAGATCACCGACATCGCCGCACAGACCGGCATGGCTCTTCCCGAATTCCGCCGCATCGTCAACATGGTGCAGAAGGGCGAGCGCGAGGCGCGTATCGCGAAGAAAGAAATGGTCGAGGCGAACCTGCGTCTCGTGATCTCCATCGCCAAGAAATACACCAATCGCGGGCTGCAATTCCTTGATCTTATTCAGGAAGGCAACATCGGCCTGATGAAGGCCGTCGACAAGTTCGAGTACCGTCGCGGATACAAGTTCAGCACTTACGCAACGTGGTGGATCCGTCAGGCGATCACCCGCTCAATTGCCGACCAGGCGCGCACTATCCGCATCCCGGTCCACATGATCGAGACGATCAACAAGCTCGTGCGCACTTCGCGCCAGTTCCTCCACGAGGAAGGCCGCGAGCCCACGCCGGAAGAAATGGCAGCGCGCCTCTCGATGCCTCTCGAAAAGGTTCGCAAGGTGATGAAGATTGCCAAGGAGCCGATCAGCCTCGAAACGCCCATAGGCGACGAGGAAGATTCGCATCTCGGCGATTTCATCGAGGACAAGAACGCCGTGATCCCGGTCGATGCCGCGATCCAGGCGAACCTCAAGGAAACCGTCACCCGCGTCCTAGCCAGCCTCACCCCGCGCGAAGAGCGCGTGCTGCGCATGCGTTTCGGCATCGGCATGAACACCGACCACACTCTCGAAGAGGTCGGCCAGCAGTTCTCGGTGACGCGCGAACGTATCCGTCAGATCGAGGCGAAGGCACTGCGCAAGCTCAAGCACCCGAGCCGCAGTCGCAAGATGCGCTCCTTCCTCGACCAGTAGTGCTGGGCGAAGAAGTGGGCTTAAAAGCTAGTTGTCCTTACGCAGTCGGTCAACGAGTTCGGCAATGGTCTCATCACCTGACACGGAATACCTTGCACAAGCATCAACAAGCTTTTCAAAATCCTCGTTGTCGTTTTCAACAATGCGTGTCCTATGCGTTGAGAGCCAACCCTTCGCCTCGTTGAGTGTGAGGTTGCTGGTGTCTTTCTTTAGACCTCGCTCCAGAGTGATGCGCTTAGGTATCTTGCCGAACCCGCCAAAAAGATCTCCTTGAGAACCATTGGCATTTAGTCGTGTCCTCTTTTGGCAAACTTCATTCAATAGCTTCGTCAACGCCATGTCAGTCAATTGAGGTGCAAAGAGGTCTAAAAGCGACTTCCTCTCCGTCTTGAGTTCGAGCTATCACCTCATCATTCGGCGCAACGCCATTTCCGGACTCTTGCATCACGACAATCATCGTGTCTTCAATGGCTGCACGCAGATCGCCTAAATTGTTCCTTCTGGTCACGACGTTCTCCTGGGTTTTGTGGGGGAGGAGGACCGCTGAGAGTTGAACAAATGAGGATCAAGCACAAGGTGCAGTGCCTCTTTGCCCTTACGTTTTCCACGATTCGCAAGCGATCTCTATGAAGTCATTTCCAACCACAGGATTTTAACGCCATGCCCACCGTCATCGCAATCGCCAGCCAGAAAGGCGGGTCGGGTAAGACCACGCTCGCAGTCCATCTTGCGACGCGCGCGGCGGTGGCGAAGCATGAAAGTTGCGTGATCGACACCGATCCTCAGGCAACCGCAGCCACATGGAGCGACTGGCGCGGCGACTTTCTGCCCGTGGTGGTGACAGCGCCCCCAGCCCGCCTTATTCGAACAATCGAGAGCGCGAAGAAGAACGGCGTCGACTTTATCGTCATCGACACCCCTCCCCATGCCGATGCTGCCGCACGCGAAGCGATCAAGGCGGCCGACATCGTGCTCGTGCCGACCAAGCCTCGCGCTTTTGACCTGGCCGCGCTCGAGCCCATTGCTGATCTGGTCAACTTTGCAAAGACACCCGCTTACGTGGTGCTGAACGCGGTCCCTTCAGGGGCGACAGTCTTGGCGGAGGAAGCCAAGGGCACCGCAAAGGAAATGAAGCTCGACGTCTGCCCGGTCGAATTGGGCGACCGTGCCGCGTTCCACCGCTCGTCGGCCAAAGGCGAAACTGCGGCAGAGATTGACCCTGAGGGCAAGGCAGCAAAGGAGATCGAGGCTTTGTGGGAGTGGCTGAACAAAACCGTCAAGAAAGCCAAGAAGAAGAAGTGATTGGACCGCTTTAATAGCGCCGGTTCAAATCATCCTCGTAGCTTCGCGGAAATAGCCCGTATTTTAGCTTGAACTCGTCGGGAATGACCGGCTCAGGAGCACGCGCAAGGCGCGCGAGACGACGCTCTGTCTGACGCAACTCTTCGTGCGGGACTTCGGACCATTCGATCGTGTTGCGCGAAGTGAGCGCGAAATCGCCAGCATAGGTAACCGCGCCCGCCCGAACCTCGAATGTCGGCGCTTTCTCGCCGTAGCCGCGACTGGGACGTGATATCTCTTCGCGTCCAAACAGACCGGGCGCATCTATCAGGCAGCGCTCGTCCTCGGCTGGCACCTTCGGGCACTCCATGCCGTGGCCGACAAGGCGATATGTGCCTGGTCGCAGCTGATAGGAGCGGACCTTGTATTTGAGTGTATCGTTGCCGAAGGCGATCAGCCCCTGCTTGCGCTCGAAACGCACGACATCGGCGTCGTTGGCTACATCCCCGCCCTCTCGCAGGAAAAAGACGTCCAGCGGCTCGTCGAGGTAAATCTCGCTGCGGATTGAGATTACAACCGCGCCAAATCCATCATCAAGCGCGGACGCGCGTGACACCCGCTCGGCTTCGACCCCAGGCTCAGCGGCCAGCTTTTCCCACGCAGGCATGGCGAGCGCGAGGCAAAGTCCGATGGCTAGTTTTGACTGCATGGTCACGAAATGACTCACAATTTCTCGCGGCACAAGTGACCGATTTGCCCATCTGGGGCTCCGAAACTGCATTTCCGCTCCCTGATACGTCGAAAAGCGTCCCGCCCGGGGTGGAGTCGCGCGGCTGCCACGTTTATGTAGCGGCCATGCGTATTGCCATTGCATCAGATCACGCCGCCACCGACCTCAAGGCAAGCCTGGCCGAATGGTTGATGGACGAAGGCCATGAAGTCGCCGATCTTGGCCCCGATCAGGGCGAGAGCGTCGACTACCCCGATTACGGCTACAAACTGGCCGAAGTGGTCGCAGACGGGACCGCTCAGTTCGGTATTGCGCTGTGCGGCTCGGGGATCGGAATATCGATCAGCGTTAATCGCCATCCTGCGCTTCGCTGCGCTTTGGTATCTGAGCCGCTGTCGGCCGCTCTTGCACGCGAACACAACAATGCGAACTGCATCGCCCTTGGTGCGCGGCTCATCGGCATCGAAATGGCGAAGTCTTGCGTAGCTACATTTCTCAACACCGAATTTGCCGACGAAGGCGATCCCGCCGGGCGTCACCAACGCCGCGTTGCCAAACTTGGTAATCCGCCGACCTCTCCCGATCACATCGAGACACATCAATGAGCACGCAGCCTAATCACACCACCGACCCGATGCACGGTTTCTGGCACGACGATCTTGCGACTTCCGATCCGGAGATCGCGGAGGCCATCAGCAAGGAGCTAAAGCGCCAGCAGGACAAGATCGAGCTGATCGCGTCAGAGAATATCGCGTCAAAAGCGGTGCTCGAGGCGACCGGCAGCGTCTTCACCAACAAGTATGCCGAAGGTTATCCTGGCAAGCGCTATTACGGCGGTTGCGACTATGCGGATGTGGTCGAAACGCTCGCGATCGAGCGTGCGAAGCAACTGTTCGGATGCAATTTCGCCAATGTGCAGCCCAACAGCGGCAGCCAGATGAACCAGGCGGTGTTCCTCGGCCTTCTGCAGCCCGGCGACACTTTCATGGGTCTCGACCTCAATTCGGGTGGCCACCTTACGCACGGCTCGCCCGTCAACATGAGCGGCAAGTGGTTCAACCCGGTCAGCTATGGCGTGACCGAAGGTGACGAGCTCATCGACATGGACGCGGTCGCCGCGACCGCTCGCGAGCATAAGCCCAAGCTGATCATTTGCGGCGGCACGGCCTATTCACGCGTCTGGGACTTCGCAGCCTTCCGCGAAATCGCCGACGAAGTGGGCGCGATCCTGCTGTGCGACATGAGCCACATTTCAGGCCTCGTTGCCGGCGGCGCCCACCCCTCGCCCTTCCCGCATTGCGACATCGTCACCTCGACTACCCACAAGAGCCTGCGCGGCCCGCGTTCAGGGATCATCCTGTGGAATGACGAGAAGTTCACCAAGCCGCTCAACATGGCGGTCTTCCCCGGCTTGCAGGGCGGTCCGCTGATGCATGTCATCGCTGCCAAAGCAGTAGCCTTCCGCGAAGCTCTCCAGCCTGAGTTCAAGACTTATGCTCACCGCATCGTCGAGAACGCCCGCGCGCTGGCGGCGAGCCTTGAAGAAAACGGCCTGCGCATCGTCTCGGGCGGGACCGACAACCACTCGATGCTCGTTGATCTCACCGCAAAGGACGTGACCGGCAAGGCAGCCGAGGCAGGTCTCGACCGCGCATGGCTGACCTGCAACAAGAACGGCATTCCCTTCGACACTCGCTCGCCTTTCGTCACGAGTGGCATCCGTCTGGGTACGCCTGCGGGCACCACTCGCGGTTTCGGCCCGGTCGAATTCCGCAAGGTGGGCGAACTGATCGCGCGCGTTGTCGATGGTCTTTCGAAGAACGGCCCTGAAGGCGATGCGCAGATCGAGCAGCAGGTCCGCGGCGAAGTCGCGAAGCTCTGCGCCGATTTCCCGGTTTATCCGGGCCAGTAACTCGAAACGGCCTACCTGGTGAGCGACGAGCCCGAAAAGCAAGACCTCGACGAAAGGTTCAAGGCCGAGATCGAGGAAATGGAAAAGGTCGGCTGGGATCATCCGACCGTTCCATATGCACTTGGCGGCGCTGCAATCGGCGGTGTCTTCGGTTGGCTGATTTTCGATGGGTGGCTCTGGATTATGCTCGGTGCTTTTCTGGGTTTCGTCATCGCCGTTTACGCAAAAATCGAAGAACAAGAGTAACTCATGCGCTGCCCCTTTTGCGCTCACGAAGACACCCAAGTGAAAGACAGCCGCCCGACAGAGGACAACACCTCGATCAGGCGGCGTCGCCAGTGTTCGTCGTGCGGCGCGCGCTTCACTACGTTTGAACGCGTCCAGTTGCGCGAGGTCACGATCGTCAAATCGGGCGAAAAGGGCGAGGAGCGGCGCGAGGCATTCGACCGCTCAAAACTCGAGCGTTCGGTCGCTCTTGCCTGCCGCAAGCGCGATGTCTCGCAGGAGCGCATCGACCAGCTCGTTTCGGGAATCCAGCGCCAGGTGGAGACCGCTGGCGAGCCCGAAGTGCCTTCCGCTCGCATCGGCGAAATGGTGATGGAGGGCCTGAAACAGATCGACTCGGTGGCCTACATCCGCTTCGCCAGCGTCTACCGGGACTTCTCCGAGGCCCGCGATTTCGAGGAATTTGCGAGCACGGTGCAAGAGGCCGCGAAGGACTGATTATGGCGAACAAGCCCGTTATCGTCCTCGTGCGCCCGCAACTTGGCGAGAATATCGGCAAGGCAGCGCGCGCAATGCTCAATTTCGGCCTTACCGAAATGCGCATCGTGAACCCGCGCGACGGGTGGCCCAATCCTTCAGCCGGGCCTGCCGCCGCAGGTGCGGACATCGTGCTGGACGAAGCGAAGGTCTATTCGAGCACAGCTGAGGCGGTCGCTGATTGTGAGCATGTCTATGCCACCACGGTCCGTAAACGCGGCGTCACCAAACCAGTAGTTGGTCCCGATGGTGCAGCACGACTGATCCATGCCGAGCCTGGACGCCACGCCATCCTCTTCGGGCGCGAGGCATCGGGCCTCGAGACCGAAGATGTAGCGCTCGCCCGGCATATCCTGACAGTTCCGATCAATCCCGAGTTCGGCTCACTCAACCTCGCTCAGGCGGTGATCTTGTGCGCATATGAATGGTCACGCATAGGGCGAGAAGCTGAAGATGCGTCGAGCGACCTGGTACAGCCAACCGCCGAAGGCGAAGCTCTTCCTCCCGCTCCTCAGGACGACCTTGAGGGCCTTATCGGGCACTTTGAGAAGCTGCTCGATCCCCGAGGTTACTTCCTCCCTGAGAGCCGCCGCGAGGCGACTGCGCGTACTTTGCGCAGCGTGCTGACGAAGCCGGGATGGAATCATCTCGAGGTCCGCACCCTGCGCGGGATTCTGAGCACACTTGAGCGCCCTCCTCGCGATCCTGAGTAAGTGAACGCTAACACTGCAGCGCAGAGAGGCGATTGGCAGTGGACAAGCAAGCGGCGCGCCGTTAGCCAATGCGAACCCTCTAAAACTTCAGCGAGAATTTTGATGAAGCTCACCCTCCCGCTCGCCGCGGCAGCCCTCGTTTTTGCTGTGTCCGCTTCTGCCGATGAACCGGCGCAGGAAACCGCGCCCTCAGTGACCGAAACGCAGGTTGAGCAGCAGGAGAGCGAGCCCGCCGAAGAACCTGCTCAGGCAACCCAGGCGGAAGCGGCTGCGGCCGAAGCGCCGCAGATCGATGAAGAGCCGGAAGAGGCCGAGCGCATTTGCCGCCGAGTCCGTCTCGACGCCGCAAGCCGTCGTCCGACCCGCGTTTGCATGACCAAGGCCGAATGGCGCCGGTTCAATTCCGGCAACTGATCGCGGGCGGCACTTTGCTGCTCCACAATAGCTTGACTGGCGCGCCGATAATGCTATTGGCGCGCCTTCGCATTTTGGCCTCGCACCCCGGTGAAGCGGTGGCCGCGTCGAACTTCATGATCGACGGAGCGATGCCGGGTTGAATGGCCAGCACAAGGCTGGTCCAGCTAAATTGAAGGAAAGACTTATGTCGAAGCGCAAGAGCGCCAAGTACAAACTCGACCGCCGGATGGGTGAAAACATCTGGGGTCGCCCCAACAGCCCGGTCAACAAGCGTTCCTACGGCCCGGGCCAGCACGGTCAGCGTCGCAAGAGCAAGATGAGCGACTTTGGTCTGCAGCTTCGCGCCAAGCAGAAGCTCAAGGGCTATTACGGCGACGTCACCGAGAAGCAGTTCCGCTCGACCTACAAGGACGCCACCCGCATGAAGGGTGACACCGGTCAGAACCTGATCGGCCTGCTCGAGCGTCGCCTCGACATGATCGTGTACCGCGCCAAGTTCGCTCCGACGATCTTCGCCGCACGTCAGATCGTCTCGCACGGCCACATCTATGTGAACGGCGTGAAGTGCAACATCGCATCGCGTCGCTGCGACGTGGGCGACGTCATCAGCCTCGGCAACAAGGCTAAGGAAATGGCCCTCGTCATCGAAGCGCAGAGCCTGCCCGAGCGTGAAATCCCCGACTATGTCGCTCCCGATGGTAACGACAAGGTTCAGTTCACCCGCGTGCCCAAGCTCGACGAAGTGCCCTACCCGGTCACCATGGAACCGAACCTCGTGGTCGAGTTCTACTCGCGCTAAGAACCGCTGGTTCATACACAACGAAAGAGGGCGGTCCGGTTGGGCCGCCCTTTTCTTTTGCGCAATCGAGGGACAGGATGGCGCCCGCATCAGGGGGAGATCGCGATTTCATGAATGTTTTGCTGGTTGATGGACACCCGGACGAGGGCCGTTTCGCATCGCACCTTCTTGACCTGTATCGGACTGCGCTGCCTGAAGACTGCTGCGTCGAGAGGATTGCGATCCGCGATCTGAATTTCAATCCCAACCTCAGTCATGGCTATGCCAAGCGGACCGAATGGGAACCCGATCTCCGCATGCTCGCTGAGCGGATCGACGATTGCGATCATCTGGTCGTTGCATTTCCAATGTGGTGGGGTGCCGAACCGGCACAGTTGAAAGGGCTGCTCGACCGACTTTTCCTGCCCGGCTTCATGTTTGCTTATCGTGAAAGGAGCGCTTTGTGGGACGAGCTGATGGGAGGTCGGTCGGCCGATGTGATCGCCACCATGGATACCCCTCCTGTCTTTCTCCGTCTGCTTTACGGCAATGCCCTGATCAAGCGCTGGAAGAGGCAGGTGCTCGGCTTTGTCGGGTTCAAACCGGTGCGCATTCTAGCCTGCGGACCAATCAAGGATGGCGGCGCGGAAAAAGGTCTGAGCAAGTGGCAAACGAAGATTGAACGCATGGCGCGCTCAATCAGGCCGAAAGCTCCAGAGAAAAAGCAGAAACGGCTGGAGAGATTCCTCGCCCCTCGCAGCTAAATCCGCCATCGTGGCGGCGAGCACGACAGGTCAGTCCCTGATGCGATCCCATTCTACGAATTCGTAAGCGATTGAACCCTCGACAAGCCGCTCCCAGATGTCGGCGATCACGTCGCCGGGTATCCCTCGGCTTTCGGCATCGGCGACAGCTGCATCGATGACGCTCGCTTTGCGCTCCTCGTCACGCACGGCATCGCGCGTTGGCTTAATCCGGGCAGCTGCGCGCATATAGCCGAACCGGCGATCCAGCAGCTCGACCAGTGCGCGATCGGTAGCGTCGACGCCTTCGCGGACGTCGATCATCGTTTCGCAATCGTCGGGAAGTTTCGCAGTGAAATCACTCATGCAAGCGCCATTGGCCCGAAGCGCAGCGTTTGTCGAGGCCGCCGGCCCAAGAATTTAGCTGCGCAGGTAGTTTCGCCTGAAGTCCGCAGCGAAAGTGGCAAATCGCCCTTCGGAAATGGCATCGCGCATCGCCTGCATGAGCGACTGATAGAAAGCCAGATTGTGCTCGGTCAAAAGCATCGCGCCCAGCATCTCTCCCGACTTGATGAGGTGGTGCAAGTACGCCTTGGAATAATCGCGGGAGGCCGAGCAATTCGACGTCGGATCGAGCGGCTCCTGATCTTCCGCGAAACGCGCATTGCGGAGATTTAACGGGCCGTTCCAAGTGAAGGCTTGCCCATTGCGCCCTGACCGGGTCGGGAGGACGCAGTCGAACATATCGATGCCGCGTTCAACCGCACCGACGAGGTCGTCTGGCTTGCCTACACCCATGAGATATCGGGGCCGATCAACCGGCAGCATGTCAGGGGCATAGTCGAGGACGCCGAACATGGCCTCCTGACCCTCGCCTACGGCAAGCCCGCCCACCGCATATCCGTCGAACCCGATGTCGGTGAGCTTGTCGGCGCTGATTTTTCTCAGGTCTTCGTCAAGCGCGCCTTGCTGAATGCCGAACAGGGCAGAGCGCTTTGCGTGTTCCTCCCCGCTGTCAAAGCCGTCCCGGCTGCGCTTGGCCCAACGCATGGAAAGCTCCATCGATGAGGCAATCTCGTCGCGTGGGCGGTCGGCGCGCGGACATTCGTCGAAGGCCATGACGATATCCGAGCCGAGCAGACGCTGGATTTCCATCGACCGCTCCGGCGTAAGCATGTGCTTCGATCCGTCGATGTGGCTGCGAAACTCTACGCCCTTCTCGGTGAGCTTGCGCAGCTCCGATAGGCTCATCACCTGATAGCCGCCGCTATCGGTCAGGATCGGGCGGTCCCAGCGCATGAATTTGTGGAGCCCTCCAAGCCGTGCAACACGCTCGGCGCCAGGACGCAGCATCAGGTGGTAGGTGTTGCCAAGGATAATGTCCGCGCCAAGCGCGCGAACCGCCTCGGGTTTCATGGCCTTGACTGTCGCAGCAGTGCCAACCGGCATGAAAGCCGGCGTGCGGATGTCGCCGCGCAGCATCTCGATCTTGCCGGTGCGCGCCTTGCCGTCAGTTGCATCGAGGGTAAATTTGAAGCGAGAGGTCATTCTCTGAGGCGCCAGCCTGTCTTGAAGATGAAAGCGATGATCCCGGTGCAAAGGGCGAGGAAGCCCAGCGTCAGGCCGAGCGATACCCAGATCGATACGTCCGATGTCCCGTAGAAAGTCCAGCGCAGCCCGCTCACGAGAAACGCGATCGGGTTCGCATAGGCGATAGTGGACCAAATGCCTGGAAGGTCGTCGATCGAATAGAATGTGCCGCCCAGAAATGTAAGCGGGGTGAGGATGAGCAACGGGATGATGCCGAGCTTCTCGAAACTGTCAGCCCAGATACCGAGGATGAAGCCGAACAGCGAGAAACTCGCGGCGACCAGCATGATATAACCGATTGCGGCCAGCGGGTACTTGATCTCATAGTCGACGAAAAGCGTTGCTGTGCCGAGGATGATTGCTGCGAGTATCAACCCCTTGGTTGCCGCTGCGCCCACGAAACCGATCAGCGTTTCCGCCACCCCGACGGGGGCCGAGAGCAGCTCATAGATGGTTCCGGTGAAGCGCGGCATATAGATGCCGAAAGAGGAGTTGCTGGTCGTCTCGCCCAGTAGGGTCAGCATCAAGAGGCCTGGGATGATGAAAGCGCCATAAGCGACGCCGTCCACCGGCTCCATGCGTCCGCCAATAACGGTCCCGAACACCACGAAATAGAGCGAGGTGGTCAGAACCGGTGAGAGGATCGACTGAAATGCGGTGCGAAGCGCGCGCATGAGTTCGCGCTGGTAAATCGACCACGCCCCGCGAATATTGAATGCCATCACGCGGTCTCCTCTTCGCGCGCGGAGACGAGGCCGACGAAGATATCCTCAAGCGAAGAATCATGGATGTCGATCCCGCGATAGTCGATCCCTGCTGCGATCAGCGCCTTGGTCAGCGCCGCGACTTGCTCGCTGCCGCTCCCTGTCCCGTCACCGCCTCGATAGCATAGCTCTTTGCCATCCTCGGTGAGCGAAACAGGAAATTCGGCGATGCTCGCGGGAAGTGCGCTCAACGGCTCGGCGAGCTCGAACACGGCCTCTGTGGTCCCCATTCGCTGCATCATCGCGGCCTTGTCATCTACCATCAGGATCTTGCCGCCCCGGATAATCCCGACGCGGTCGGCCATGAGTTCGGCTTCTTCGATGTAGTGAGTTGTGAGAATGATGGTGGTGCCGCGTTCGCGAAGGGCGGAGATCTGTTCCCACATGCCCTTGCGCAGTTCCACGTCAACGCCGGCAGTGGGCTCATCAAGGAAAAGCAATTCGGGCTCATGCGCCAAAGCCTTTGCGATCAGCACGCGGCGCTTCATCCCGCCAGACAGTTCGCGGATTTGACTGTCCTTCTTCTCCCAGAGCGACAGCGATCGAAGAATCTCCTCGATCCGCACTTTGTCAGGAGGGTGGCCAAACAGGCCGCGCGAATACGATACCGCACGCCAGACAGTCTCGAACATGTCGGTCGAAAGTTCCTGAGGGACCAGGCCAATACGTGCCCTCGCCTTGCGCCAATCATTCGAAAGGTCATGCCCAAAGGCGGTGATCGTGCCGCTGCTTGGCCGCACTATGCCACACACCGCGCCGATAAGCGTCGTCTTGCCCGCGCCATTGGGGCCGAGCAGCGCGAATATCTCACCCTTCCGGATCGACAGATCAACGTTGTCGAGCGCCTTGGTGCCGCCCGCGTAGACCTTGGTAAGGCCGCTCATCTCAAGGATCGTATCGCTCATCATGCGCGATGTGGCACAGCGCGCCGCGATTGCAAGCACGTCGGCCAGTCCCTCAGGGGAGAAGCAGCGAAGAATCTCCATAGGAGTAGAAACGATAATTTTGCGCGATGGCATGCTCGTAGGCTTCCATCATGCGCTCGCGGCCCATGAGGGCACTGACAAGCATCATCAAAGTCGATTTGGGCAAATGGAAGTTTGTCATCAATCCGTCGACCACGCGGAACGGGTAGCCGGGGGTGATGAAAATGTCCGTGTCACCTGCAAATTCGCGGAGCTTACCATCCTCGCCCGCTGCACTTTCAAGCAGGCGCAGCGAAGTCGTACCCACGGCAATCACGCGGCCACCTGCGGCTCGGGCCTCGTTGATGCGTGAAGCCGTGCCCGCGTTGATGCGCCCGAATTCGGAGTGCATCTGATGGTCCTTGGTGTCTTCGGCCTTGACCGGCAAGAACGTACCCGCGCCAACGTGGAGCGTCAGCATCTCGCGCTTGATCCCGGCGTGGTCGAGGGCTGACACCAGTCTGGTCGTAAAATGGAGGCTGGCCGTAGGAGCAGCAACCGCGCCGTCTTCTGCGGCGAACATGGTCTGATAATCGCTCTGGTCCTGGTCATCGACCCCGCGTCGCTGGGCGATGTAGGGAGGAAGCGGCATAGTGCCTGCGCGGTCGAGCAGGACTTCCACCGGCTCGGTCCCTTCGAAGAGCAGGGTCATCGACCCGTCGCGGTGACGCTTCTCTGCAATGGCCGTTACGCCGCCACCAAAGACCAGATGGTCACCTTCTTTCACGCGCTTGGCGTTGCGGATGAAGGCCTGCCAGCGGCGAAGGTCAATGCGCTTGTGCAATGTCGCGCCGATTTTGGCCTCACCGCCCGAACGACGGCCTTCAAGCTGCGCGGGAATGACCCGCGTGTCATTAAAGACGAGCACATCGCCGGGGCGAAGCAGGCTGGGCAGGTCGCTCACACCGTGATCGGCGAGCGGACCTTGCGAGCCTTCCACGACCAGCATGCGCGCAGCATCGCGCGGCCGCACTGGGCGCAGGGCTATCCTTTCTTGGGGAAGCTCGAAGTCAAACAGGTCAACGCGCATGGCCCGCGCCCATAGTCGCTTAGCTTATGGTTGGCAAAGCCTGTGCGCGGCCTAGGCCGCTTGGCACTCCGGCCCAAGCTTAACGCTGCGCCGCTTACTAAAGCGGAGCGTTCAACAGATCGGCAGTGATATCCTGTTCAGGCTGAGCCGTGGGAGCAGCTGCCACCGGAGGCTTGTTGTCGCTGGCAAGCGATGCCTGCAAAATGCGGGTCGGATTCTGCGGCGGCTCTCCGCGATTGATATCATCGACCGCCTTCATGTTCTCGATCACACGGCCAAGATTGGTGTAGCGCTTATCGAGGCTGAAGCGCGGATAGAACACGATGAAGAACTGGCTGTTCGCGCTGTCTTCATCCGTCGCGCGGGCCATAGAAAGAGTGCCACGAACATGCGGCATCGGATTGAATTCTTCCTCAAGGTCAGGAAGCTGCGAGCCGCCCTGCCCCGTACCGGTCGGATCGCCGCCCTGTGCCATAAAGCCATCGATCACGCGGTGGAACACCACGCCGTCGTAAAAGCCTTCCTTGGTCAGCGTCTTGATGCGCTCGACATGCTTGGGCGCCCATTCTTCCATAAGGCGGATCTTCACCCGCTCGCCATTCGACAGGTCGAGCACCCAGATATTATCGGGCTTTACACTAGCGTCGAATTCAACCGGTGGGAAAGTGCGCGAGTTGACTTCATCGGCAATGGCACCTTCGTCGCGGTTGTCCTTGAGCGCTTCGTCCACTTCCTGTGCGAAAGCAGCGGATGAGGCCGAAAGAACGGCGAGTGCGGCGAGCGAGCCGAGGGTCTTCTTGAACATGGGTGTCTTCACGGGTCCGAACGGTCTTGTTGCAATGAGAAAAGTCAGGTTGAAGCGTCTAACGGTCGCAGGCTGACACTTCAATGAATGAGTGCGCTGCCGTCACCAGCTCTAGTAATCGCCTTTGCGCCCGATCTTGTCGACGCGGGCGATCACCTCGTCTTTTACTGGCGCGCTGACAAAGGGGGTGATGTCGCCCCCATAAAGAGCGATCTCCTTCACCAGCTTGGATGCGATCGGCTGAAGCGAGACATCCGCCATGAGGAATACGGTCTCGATATCCTCATCCAGCTGCTGGTTCATGCCAGCCATCTGATACTCGTATTCGAAGTCGGCAACGGCGCGCAGACCACGGATGATGACATTTGCACCTTGTTTCTGCGCGAATTTCACGAGAAGCGCGTTGAATCCGACCACCTGCACATTGTCTAGGCCGAGCGCGGCCACCTCGCGTTCAACCATCGCGAAGCGTTCATCAGTCGAAAACATCGGATTCTTCGACGGATTGGTCGTCACACCGATGATGAGCTCGTCCACCAGCTTGGACCCGCGCCGGATGATATCGGCATGGCCAAGCGTGATCGGGTCGAAGGTGCCCGGATAGATTCCGATGCGGCTGGTCATAGCTACGTCCTCATGAAACGCCGGATTCTGTCGACCGGCTTCGTGCTCCTATCGGTCCCGCTCGACAATGAACCGTGCCAGCGCGCGCAACGTGTCCGCCTCGCTACCGTGGCTGGAAAGATGCGCGACCGCCTGATCGACCAGAGCGCGGGCCTGTTCGCGGGCCTTGTCGACGCCCATCAGCGTGACGAAGGTTTGCTTGCCCTGCTCGTCGTCCTTGCGCAGCGCCTTGCCTGCCTTGTCGGCGTCACCTTCGACATCGAGCAGATCGTCCGCGATCTGGAACGCGAGCCCGATATCGCGTGAATAGGCCCTAAGATGGGCGCGGCCTTCCGGGGCAACCTTGCCGAGGATGGCGCCCATCTCGACGCTTGCTGCCAGCAATGCGCCAGTCTTTAACTGTTGCAAACGGGTGATGGTCCGAAGGTCGTATTCGACGCCCTCCTCATCAGCGACCATGTCCATCATCTGGCCGCCCGCCATACCGCCCATACCGCTCGCCTTGCCAAGCGTTGCGATCAACTCGCTGCGAACGAAGGGATCGGCGCTGGTCTGGCTGTCAGCGAGGATTTCGAAAGCGAGCGCATGGAGCGCATCGCCAGCAAGAACCGCTGTCGCGTCGTCATAGACCTTGTGGACCGTAGGCTTACCATGGCGAAGGTCGTCATCATCCATGCACGGCAAGTCGTCGTGGATCAGCGAGTAAACGTGGATCGCTTCGACAGCAGCTGCTGCACAAAGAGCGGCAGTCCGATCAACTCCGTACAATTCCGCGGTGCTGACGAGCAACAGCGGGCGGACCCGTTTGCCGCCGCCCATTGCGGCGTAGCGCATCGCCTCGACCAGCCTCGCGCTTGTGTCATGTGGGACCGGCAGAAAGGCGTCGAAAACGGAATCGATCTCGACCTGTACCCTTTTGAGCGCATCACCCAGCACGTCATTCTCGACACTTGCGAGAGCCATATCAGTTGCCCCCGTCGAGCGGCGCTGTGCCTGTGGGCTTACCATCAGCACCCGCTACGATCTTTTCAATTCTGGCCTGCGCGGCATCGAGCCGATCCTGACAGGCGGCACGAAGTCGCTCGCCGCGTTCGTAAAGGTCGATAGACTTGTCGAGCGGCACGTCGCCGCGCTCAAGCTGCGTGACGATCTCTTCGAGCGCCTGAAGCGCTTGCTCGAAACTCATGTCGCTGATTTGCATCTGTTCCGATCCGGAACTCGTTCCCTCATCCATGGGTTCTTGCATTGACGCTGCGCGTGGGCGCGGTCAAGGCCACCTTCGAATGAGAGATTTCTAATGACCAAGTTTCTGATCGCCTATGCTTGCGCAGCCGTCGTTTTTGGCGCGCTCGATGCCGTCTGGCTGCGTTGGGCCGGCGACAATTTCTACCGCCCTGTGATCGGCGAGATCATGGCAGACGAATTCCGCGCTGCACCGGCAGTGGCATTCTACTTCCTTTACCTCGCGGGGATGACATATTTTGCGATCAAGCCGGGTCTGGAGAGCGGACAGGTTGCCACCGCTCTGATCAATGGCGTCCTTCTCGGCGCACTTTGTTACGCGACGTATGATCTAACCAGCCAAGCGGTGCTAAAGGTTTGGGCGACCAAGATCAGCGTCATAGACATCATGTGGGGAGCATTTGCGACAGGCACTGCAAGCGCTGTTGCAACTTGGGCGACTTTGCGCTTCACGAGCTAGGAAAAAATCGGGGGCAAGATTTTCCAATGTTCATCGGGCATTTCGCACCGGCTTTCATTGCCGCAGCAGCCTATTCTCGTGGGCCAAAGCTGGGCACATATTTCGTGGCTGCACAGCTTGTTGACTGGGCTTTTTTCACGCTTGCGATTGTCGGGGTGGAGAAAATGCGAGTCGATCCCACGGCCACCGCTATGGTTCCGCTTGACCTGTACTATTACCCGTTCACACACAGTTTGGCGGGGACCGGCGTGTGGGCGCTTGGCTTTGCGCTGATTGTCGCGATCTGGCACCGAAGCGCGGCGGGGGGATTGCTCGCCGGACTGGTCGTCGCGTCGCACTGGGCGCTCGATTGGCTTGTCCACGCGCCTGATCTGACAATTGCTGGCGGTGAAAAGACCTATGGTCTTGGCCTGTGGAATTTCCCTGAGGTCGCAATACCGCTTGAGATCGGGATCACACTTGCCGCCTTCTTCTACTATTGCAGCAAATCGCGTGGCCCGGTGGCGCAACCGATCCTGTTGATCCTGGTGATGCTGGCGATGCAGATGGTGAACTGGTTTGGACCTCATCCGGAACAAGCAGGATTGTTCTTCTATCTACAAGCGCTCACAGCCTTTGCGGTGATCACCGGTTTCGCGGTCTGGGTGGGGGAGAATCGATATTTCATGCAGAGAGGTGGCTTGGCTGCGGCGGGGCTCTAGCCTATGCGCCCCAGACATGACCGACATCACTCCTGAAATCGTCGAACAGCACGGCCTGTCACCCGAAGAATATGAACGCGTGCTTTCAGGCCTCGGCCGCGAACCCAACCTTGTCGAGCTCGGCATTTTCTCGGTCATGTGGTCCGAGCATTGCTCCTACAAAAGCTCGCGCCTTCACCTGAAGAAACTGCCGACCGAGGCAGATTGGGTCATCTGCGGTCCGGGTGAGAATGCTGGTGTCATCGACATTGGAGATGGTCAGGCGGCGATCTTCAAGATGGAGAGCCATAACCACCCTTCGTACATTGAACCGTATCAGGGCGCAGCGACCGGAGTTGGCGGAATCCTGCGCGATGTCTTCACGATGGGCGCGCGTCCGGTCGCAAACATGAATGCGCTGCGCTTTGGGCGGCCCGACCACCCCAAGATGAAGCACCTTGTGCAAGGCGTGGTCGCGGGCATTGGCGGTTACGGCAATTGTGTTGGTGTTCCGACCGTGGGCGGTGAAACTAACTTTCACCCGGCTTATGACGGCAACATACTCGTGAATGCGATGACGGTCGGCATCGCAGACGCCGACAAGATTTTCTACAGCGCCGCCACCGGCGTCGGGAACCCCATCGTCTATGTAGGCTCCAAGACCGGGCGCGACGGAATTCACGGCGCGACAATGGCGAGCGCGGACTTCGAGGAAGATGCCGAAGCCAAGCGCCCGACGGTGCAGGTCGGCGATCCCTTTACCGAGAAATTGCTCATCGAAGCGTGTCTCGAGCTCATGGCGACCGACGCTATCGTCGCGATCCAGGACATGGGCGCAGCGGGCCTCACCTCCTCGAGCGTCGAAATGGCGACGAATGGCAAGGCGGGCATCCGGCTCGACATGGACAAGGTGCCGTGCCGCGAAGAGGGAATGACGCCTTACGAGATGATGCTGTCGGAGAGCCAGGAGCGCATGCTCATGGTGCTGAAGCCCGGCAAGGAGGCGATGGCCGCCGCGATCTTCGAAAAGTGGGAGCTCGATTTCGCAGTCATCGGCGAGGTCACCGATACGCAGCATATGGTGCTCGAATGGAACGGCGAGGTTGTGTGCGACATTCCGCTTGGCCCTCTCGCTGCTGACGCGCCCGAGTATGATCGCCCTTACTTATCGAAGGAGGAATATGCCGAGTGGGCGCAGATAGCGCCGATGCAGGATGTGCCCGATACCGACGATCCCGGAGCGGACCTGCTCAAGATGCTCGCTAGCCCCAACCTTTCCTCGCGCAGCTGGATTGCCGAGCAATATGACAGCCAGGTCATGGCCGACACGATCCAGACCGGTGGCGATGCAAGCGTCGTGCGTGTCCACGGCACCGAAAAGGCAATCGCGATCAGCACCGATTGCACGCCGCGCTATGTCTTTGCCGACCCCTATGAGGGCGGGAAGCAGGCGATCGCCGAAGCCTATCGCAATCTTTGTTCTGTCGGTGCGCGCCCGCTCGCCGTCACCAACTGCCTCAACTTCGCCAACCCGCAGCGGCCAGAGATCATGAGCCAGTTCGTCCATGCTCTCGAAGGCATGGGCGATGCCTGCCGCACGCTCGATTTCCCGATCGTGTCGGGCAATGTGAGCCTCTACAACGAGAGCAAAGCGACAGGCGGCGGCTCGGCGATCCTTCCCACTCCCGCGATCGGCGGCGTGGGTATACTCGAAGATGCATCGAAGATGGCAACGTCCGCCTTCAAGAGCGAAGGCGACGCGATCTATCTGCTTGCACCTGAATTCTGGGCCAAGCCCGATCCGACCCGCTCGCATCTCGGCAAGTCGATGTGGCTCGATGTTGTCAAAGGCCGCGATGAAGGCCGCGCGCCGCCAGTAAATCTCGCAGCCGAGTATGGCGCCGGACAGATCGTGCGCAAATTGATCGGCGCTGGCTTGCTATCTGCAGTTCATGACCTTTCTGATGGCGGCCTTGCCGTGGCACTTGCCGAAATGGCGCTTGCCGGTGACCTTGGTGCTGACCTCGTCGATGGCTACGAAGGCTACACCTCTGCACAATGGTGGTTCGGTGAAGATCAGGCTCGCTATGTCCTTACCGTCTCTCCAGAAGATGCCGAAGCCTTCAATCGCATGGTCGCCGAAGGGCCTGACATTCCTGAAGCCGAAATGGTCGGATTCCACCGGATCGGCACGGTCGGCGGCGACCGCTTGCTCGGCGTCAGCGTCGCTGACCTTCGCGCCGCGCATCTGAGCTTCTTCGCCAAGTGGATGGAAGCATAGAGCTACTCCAGCCCGCGCTGCACTATGGCGGGCATTTCCTTGCCCCGTTTCTGATCGCCGCCGTCATATGGCGTATCGAATGGAAACGGGCGGGCCTTGTGATGGTTGTGGCGAACCTGATCGACCTCGACCATTTGCTCGCCGATCCGATTTTCGATCCGGGACGCTGCTCGGTCGGCTTTCACCTGCTCCACGGCTGGGAAGCGGCGCTCGCATATGCGTTGATGCTTCTGATCCACAGATGGTGGGCGCGCGCGTTCGGGCTTGGTGCGCTGTGGCACCTTTGTGTTGACGCGGGCGACTGTTTGGCGATGACTGCGCTTTGATGAGCGAGCAAGCCGCCCAACCTCCTGCAAACACGACGACTTTGTTCTTCGTCGCGCTGATCGTGTTCATCGACATGGTCGGGATCGGGCTGATTGTACCGGTGCTTCCGGGCTTGCTTCAGGAAGTGACGGGCGAGACGCTCGACCAGACGGCGCAGATTGGCGGGTGGCTTCTGTTCGCCTACGCCATCATGCAGTTCACCTTCGCACCCATAATCGGAGGGCTGTCGGACCGGTTCGGACGGCGGCCCGTGCTGTTGTTCACGCTATTCATGCTCGGCGTCGATTACGCGATCATGGCGTGGGCTCCGACCCTGTTCTGGCTGTTCGTGGGGCGAATCCTATCGGGCATCATGGGAGCAAGCTGGGCCGCCGCAAACTCTGCCATCGCCGACGTTGCGAAGCCGGAAGAGCGCGGCAAGTTCTTCGGGATCATGGGCGCGGCAGGCGCTGCCGGATTCGTCATCGGGCCCGGTATCGGTGGGTTGCTCGGATCGATTGACGTGCGGTTACCATTCATCGCGGCCTCCTTGCTCGCCATTGGTGGCGCGATCGCCGGATATTGGCTGCTGAAGGAAACGCTGCCCTCAGATCGCCGCCGTGGCTTCTCAATCACGCGCGCCAATCCCCTCGGTACTCTGATCCAGATGGCACGCCATCCGGTCGTGTTCGGCTTTCTGACGGTGATATTCTTCATGCAGATGGCCGCTCAATCGCACCAATCCGTGTGGGCCTATCACACCGAACTGGTTTTTGGCTGGAGCACGCTACAGATCGGCCTTAGCGTCGCGCTGTACGGCGTGATGGTTGCGGTTACGCAGGGCGCGCTGACGGGAATGGTGATCGCGCGGATCGGCGCAGCGCGAACTGTACTGATCGGCTTCATCATTTCGCTCCCAGCGAACCTGATGTTCGCATTCGCGCCTGCTGGCTATTTCATGATTATCGGCATCGTCATTGGCAGCCTCGGCGCTATGGCATTTCCGGCGATCCAGCAGATGATGAGCGAGCGGATCGCCGACGACGCCCAAGGCGAATTGCAGGGCGCGGTTGCGAGCACCATGAGCATAACCAGCATCATAGGCCCGCTGATCATGACGCGCGCATTTGGCACATTCGCTGATTCTGAAGGGCTCTATTTCCCGGGCGCGCCTTACCTGCTGGCGGCTCTGTTTGGAGCGACCGCGCTTGGAATCGCTGCCTGGAACATATCCCGGATCAAGGCAGCGCCCGAACCCGCCGAAACCTAGGCCGCTTCGGCGCTTACCAGCGTGAGCTCAGCCGTGACGTTGCCCTCGGCTTCGAGGATGCGAAGGCATTCGCGGTAGATTTCGGGCTTTCCGATCCCAAGCCGCGCCCGCGCTTCCCCGATGTCTTCACGCATGACTGCCTCGACATCCATATGTGCGATCTTCTTCGCGGCGCGCCCAAGTCGCTGGCCTTCGCGTACCGCCGCATAGAGCGGTGCCTTGGTGCCAGAGACCTTCTTGATCTGACGCGCGCCTGCAAAAGCGATGAACTGCACGCCGCGATTGTGGTTCTGCGCATAGGAGAAGCCAAGCAGGCACGCCTCGCCCAGCGCATCGCGGCCATAGCCAGTCAGGACATGGAACAGG
Source organism: Erythrobacter sp. S158 (assembly GCF_057364915.1). NCBI lineage: Bacteria > Pseudomonadati > Pseudomonadota > Alphaproteobacteria > Sphingomonadales > Erythrobacteraceae > Erythrobacter > Erythrobacter sp. S158. The sequence goes on from NZ_CP200279.1 coordinate 1,402,298, forward strand.
TCATGAGTATCGCGCAGGCGGTCGAAGTACCACTGGGTCAGGTCTTGCGGCAGTTCCGCTGGCGGCGCCCATTTGTGGCTCTCTGCGACAAGGCCCGCTGCGGTAAGGCCCTCGCGCTTCATGAATGCCATGTAGTGCTTGCCCACCGAGTTCTCGGGCAGGTCCGCCCAGCGGTCGTGGTCGTCGAGCATGGAGGGAATATCGACTTCGGTTTTGAGGAAGTGCTGGCCTTCGGGCGACTGGATGAAGTCCCACGCCTGGCGCACGCTCTTCTTGCCCTTGGTCGCCTCGATAATGTGGAAGACCTGTTCGGTGTCCTCCTTGTCCTCGACCAGCTTACCGAAGTGATAGAGTACCTTGCGCGGCTGAAACCCGGTAAGCTCGCGGGTGTCGGCAACGAGGGGACGATCGATCAGGGCCATTTGAACTTCCTCCTGAAATGCAACTTACATTCATGTCAGTTAAAAGTCCACTTCCATCGGGGCGCGGAAACGGGAATAGGGATATTATGAGAGAGCACGACACAGTCCCCTATTTGCTGGAAGCCCTGCCCGATGACGAAAGCGTTTCCCGCGCACAGGCATTGCGCGACCGGCTGAAAGAGCGCCGCACCTGCCGATATTTCTCCGAAGAGCCCGTTCCGCGCGAGGCAATCGAAGCGGCGATCGAAGCGGCGGGAACGGCTCCTAACGGTGCCAACCACCAGCCCTGGCATTTCGCCGTCGTATCCTCGCCGGAAAAGAAGCGCGCGATCCGCAAAGCTGCCGAAGCTGAGGAGCGACGGTTTTATGGTGTTGATGGCGATGATCCCAAGGCAAGCGATGAGTGGCTTGGCGCGCTCAAGGATCTCGGCACGGATGAGGACAAACCCTTCCTCGAAACCGCGCCCTACCTGATCGTCGTCTTCGCCCAACGAAAGGGCGGTATCGAGGAAGATGGCAAGACGCAGAATTACTACGTCAACGAAAGCGTTGGTATTGCCTGCGGCATGCTGATTGCAACGCTGCATGAGGCGGGGCTCGCGACGCTCACGCACACGCCCTCACCCATGGGTTTCCTGCGCGAAGCGTGCGACCGGCCAGAGTGGGAAAAGCCGCTGATGATTGTGGTGGTGGGCCGCCCGACCGAAGATGCGACCGTGCCCGCGCATGCGCTAAAGAAAAAGCCGCTGAGCCAGATTGCAAGCTGGCTCTAGCGGCTGTTTCTCTGCCTGCGTCCTAACGCAGATCAGGCGGAAGCGAGTTCCTGCGGCGTGTTCTCGCTGGCGAGCAGGTTGTACGGGTCGATGCCTTCTTCGCGCCAGATGCGGTGGCATTCGCGATATTGCGTCGGCTCTGGAATGTTCAGCGCCTTGCGCACGCTTTCAACTGGTTGCTTCAGCAGTTCGCGAATAGGTTGATCGATCAGGCGCGGTGCTCCGCGACCAGTGGCCTTCGCCTGACGCACAGCGCCCATCACCGGAGCTTTTGAACCCCAGACCATTTTCTTGATGTTCGCAGCGCCGGCATAGCCGATCAGCAGGTGCCCCTGTGTTGGCGACTGACCGTGCGTGAACAGCAAAACGCACTGCTCGCCAAGCGCGTCGCGACCGTAGCCGGTGAGCACGTGGAAGAGGTCATGCGTGTCGCGCGAGCGGTCGCCGAACCACTGAACAAGATCGTCGTACTTCGGTCGACCAAGCTTGTCGGCTTCGGCAACGAGACCCGCAGCGGTAAGCCCTTCGGCTTCCATAAAATCGCAGTAAGCGTGAGCGAGCGAACCCTTCGGCGTTTTGCGAAGCTCTGCGTGATTGTCGAGGATTTCGGGCAAGTTCGGTTCGGTCTCGCGCAGATACTCGCCATGCTGCGACAGCGTCAGCTTCTGTACGCGCGGCATGAACTGCTTCGAAGGAAGCGATTCATAGATCTTGAAGACAAGGCTCGTATCTTCCTTGTCTTTCATCAGAAGGCGAAAATTCTTGATCGCGCGCGGCAGGGAATAGCGCGGCGCAGGACGGTTCGGGTCGCGCAGGACGGTGCCGTCGGCGGCGAACTGGTCGGAATAGTCGGTCATGGCGTCTTGCCTTCTCGCGTGCTCGGTGCGGGATTTAGCGATCGAGGATTCGCTAGCACCTGTTACTTACACTTGTGTAAATAGCAGAATTAGGTTCTCAATCAAGACCCATATTCACCCGCCCCACCGCATCAGACCCTCACCTCACGGCGCGGACCAAGGCAGGGTGCTCAATCTGCCGCGCAAAAACTGAACTTGCTTCGGTCGTGAAGTGGCTGTTGTCGACAACGAGTGGAACTCCGCGGGGCGTGAGATACGCGCAATCGGTCGGACATTGCATTGAGTAGATCGAAATATAATCGACGCCCGAATTGTATGCGACTGCACTCATTTCCGCGTCTAATTCGGCGCGCTCCGCGAGCAGCATCCGATCGGCAAGTTGCGCTTGCTCTCCGCGCTCATGTGCCAAAGTCAGAAGACGCGGGACAAACTGTGACCACTCAGCGACGGGACCAACAAGAAGAACGGCCCTGCCCTTTTGCACAAGCTGATCAAGCGTCGCTGCGAGCGGCGGCAGGTCGTTCTGCTCCCAACGGCCGGCAAGTACGATCAAGTCCGAGCCGTGTTCGTCCGCGTATTGGGAGAAGGCCTTGGTCATGAGCGCGCCGCAAAATGGGTAAGGCCCGCTCTCTTGCCCCATGACCGGGCGGCACCCAGCGGCAGTGACCTGGCTGACTGCGCTGCCCGGAAAGCTTGTGACAAGTCCCGGTGTCAGATGCGCTGCGTGACTGTCGCCCATCAGGAGGACGCGAGGCTTGCTTTCGCTTTGCGCAAGGCAGGCCTCTTCATCAAAACTCTGGCTTCGATGGTGAATGAAGCATTCGCCCGAGCGAAACACTTCATCGAGCGGATACTCCATGTAAGAAGACAGCTCCTGCCCGCGCTCTGAAAGCCGCTGCGGCCAACCCGAAGAGAACGATAAAGCGAGCGCGACCGCAACCAGACCGGCCGTGACTGCCGCGCTTCCTCGCAAGATCACTGCCTTTCCAACGCCGCCCTTGCGAAACGGTTCTTCGACATACTTCCAGCTCAAAAAGGCCAGAACTACCGAAATGCTCGCTGCGATCAGTTGAAGTACCAGATCAAGTTCGCTTGCCGGAATGCCTAGGAGGAGCAGGACCATCACGGGCCAGTGCCACAGATACAGGGAGTAAGAGATCCGCCCAAGGAAACGGACCGGCGGCAGCTGGAGAGCTTTGCCGACCAGCGAGTCCCCGCCCGAACCCGCTGCAATGATAGCCGCCGCCCCGAGACACGGTATCGCCGCCCGCCAACCGGGAAATGGCGTGTCGACATGAAAGGCGAGTGCCGCGTATGCGATGCAAGCCATTCCCAGGACGCCGAGCACCTCCCTCACCCAGCGCAAATGCACCAGCGGCAGTGGCGCGACCGCGATCATTATCCCGAGAATGAATTCCCAAAGCCGCGCTGGCAGTATGTAAAAGCTTGCCGCCGGATACAGCAGCGACGCAGCCGCCGACGCAAACGCCAATGCGACGAGACCACCCAGCACACCCACACGCCCGAAGCGGATCAGGCCAAGGATGATCAACGGCAGGATCAGGTAAAACTGCCCCTCAACCCCCAGGGTCCACATGTGGAGCAGCACTTCATGCTCGCTCTCCGCATATGCGCCGCGGTGGAGCCAGAAATGGAAGTTGGCGAGGAACAGCGCCGAAAACCCCAGGCTCCACGCATAGCCTTCGAGCTCGCTGGGCAGGAGCAGCGCACAAGCCGCGATGGTCACGGTTGCGAGCACCACGAGCATGACCGGCACAATCCTGCGCACGCGGCGCGTCAGGTAAGCGCCAAGGCTGAACTCACCTGACCCAATCTCGCGAAAGACTATGCCGCCAATCAGAAAGCCTGAGATGACGAAGAAAATGTCGACCCCGATGAAACCGCCGCTGACAGTCTCGAAGCCTAGATGGAAGAGCAGCACGGCCCCAACCGCAACCGCGCGCAGCCCTTCGATGTCAGGGCGATAGTCGCTGCGTTGTGGAGCAGCCGAGATCAATCCTCGACCCAGTCCTTACGGTCGATGCCAAGGAGCGAAAGGATCGCGGTCAGGTCTTCGCTGTCGACCCGTCCATTCGCGGCGGAGCGCGCCTTCGGCTTGGCGCGATAGGCGAAGCCGTAATGCGCCGCCTCCAGCATCGGAATGTCGTTCGCCCCGTCGCCGCTTGCGAGGATCGTTGCTCCAACCGGGAGGTGCTCAGCCTCTTGCCTAAGCGCCGCTAGCTTGGTGCTCGCATCCGAGATTGGCCCGGCGAGCTTTCCGGTCAACTTGCCGTCCGCGACCTCAAGGCGGTTGCCGACCACACGGTCGAAGCCGAGCCATTCAGCCACACGGTCGCCGAAATGGTGGAAACCGCCCGTCACCAGAACGCAGCGACAGCCCAGCGACTTGAGCGTTGAAACAAGTGTTTTGGCTCCGGGTGTGGGCGCAATCCGTTCGGCAAGGCAGCGATCTATCGCGCTCTCATCGAGCCCCTGAAGCAATGCTACCCGTTCGCGGAGGGCGCTTTCGAAGTCCAGCTCACCTTGCATCGCACGTTCGGTAATCTCTGCAATCTGAGGCTTGAGCCCAGCATAGTCGGCAAGCTCATCGATGCATTCCTGACCAATCATGGTCGAATCCATGTCGGATATGAAAAGACTTGGGACCCTGATGCGTTCATCGCTGTACAGAAAGTCTGTGGGCGCGAAATGCGTCTTGATTATCTTGTGAGCGAGGCCAGCATCATCGAACGGGAACTGCATCTCCAGAACGGTTGGTGAAATCGGCAACTTTACGAGAGAGTCGGGCCGCAACTGAGCCGGCGCTATCGCTCTACCGATAGCGTGAATGCGACCGACGCCGTTCGGCAAGGCGCGGTCCATTTCATCACGCTGTGTTTCCCATTTCGATTGGTCTGCTATCAGACGCGCGATGAGCACCAAGAAATCTCCTAACACCACCGCTGACGCGCGGCCTCTCGCGCTCATTGCAGGGCCAACCGCGAGCGGCAAGAGCGCGAATGCGCTGGACCTTGCCCAAAAGCTGGAAAAGTCAGGCCGGACCGGCGTCATCATCAATGCCGACAGCATGCAGGTCTATGCCGACATCCCGATCCTTTCAGCCGCCCCAAGCGAGGAAGAGCGCGAGGTTTGCGAGCATCGTCTTTACGGCGCATGGGATGGCGCAGACGCCTGTTCAGCAGCTGACTGGGCCGCGCGCGCCAAGGCCGAGATTAAGAATTGTCACGCAAACGACCTCGTCCCGATCCTCGTCGGCGGAACCGGCATGTACTTGAAGGTTTTGCTCGAAGGCATCGCGCCGATCCCCGAAATCGAGCCAGAGGTTCGCGAAGTCGTGCGGGCGATGGAGACGCAGACTGCCTACGCCGCGCTCCAGATCGAAGATCCCGTACGCGCCGCTGAGCTCGAACCGGGTGACAGCCAACGGATTGCGCGGGCGCTTGAAGTGAAGCGATCAACCGGGGTGACCCTCGGGGATTGGCAGCAGGCCAAGACCGGAGGGATCGGTGACGAAGTCGCGCTCACCGCCGTTGCAATGATGCCAGAGCGCCAGTGGGTCTATGATCGCTGCGATGCTCGCTTTGCCGCAATGGTCGAAGGCGGCGCGTTGGAGGAGGTTCAAGCGCTTCTCGCTCGCGACCTCTCTCCTGAACTGCCTGTCATGCGCGCCATCGGCGTTCCGGAGATCGCCGCATTGATCCGCGGCGAGGCCACCAAAGATGAGGCCATCGAGGCAGGCGCACAATCGACCCGGCAATACGCCAAGCGCCAGTTCACGTGGCTCCGCAATCAGTGCCCGGAAGATTGGAAGCGGATCGAGTCTCAAAATATCGACGTAGAAGCGCTTTTCGCAGGATTATTTCAACCTTAACTGTTGACGCGATATATTCGAACCTATAGCGACACTTCTCAAGAGAGCCCTTCGGGCCGCGAAAGGCATCTCACTTGGGTTTGTCACAAAAAACCGCTACCCGGCGTAGCGCACAACATTTTTGAGGTTTCGGTCATGCTTATTGTCATTCTTGTAGGGGTAACGGGCTGACCGGGAATTTGTGAACACGAATATCCTGACCGGCCCGATGCGAATATCCGCCTCGGGCCGTTTTCATTTCTAGGAGAATTAAAGTGGCGCAGCGCTCAGGAGCCGCCTTGTTGATGGAATGCCTGGTCGATCAGGGGGTCGAATTCGTCTTCGGCTATCCCGGCGGCGCAGTGCTGCCCATTTATGACGAACTTTTTGGTGATGAGCGCATCCGTCACATCCTCGTGCGCCATGAAGCGGGCGCAGGGCATGCCGCAGAGGGCTATGCACGCGCAACCGGTAAGCCAGGCGTCGTGCTGGTCACCAGCGGACCGGGCGCGACCAATGCGGTCACGGCGATTGCCGATGCCTACATGGATTCGATCCCCATGGTTGTCATCACTGGACAGGTTCCCACTGCCCTGATCGGGACAGACGCGTTTCAGGAAGCGGACACTGTCGGCATCACCCGCCACTGCACCAAGCACAATTACCTCGTCAAAGATCCCGCCGATCTTGTTGCCACGGTCGAGGAAGCTTTTCGCATCGCAACCACGGGCCGCCCCGGCCCTGTCGTTGTCGATATCCCGAAAGACGTCCAAATCGCGGTGCCATCGCAAAGCAGCGCTTACGTCGCACCCGGCTCGCACCGATATGCTCCGCAGATGGTTGCTCCCGCCGAACAAATTGCGGAGGCCATCGAGCTGATCGAAAACGCTCAGGCGCCGATCCTCTACACCGGCGGCGGCGTCATCAATTCAGGGTCGGAAGCAAGCGAATTGCTTCGCAAATTTCAGGACCTGACCAACGCTCCGGTAACCTCGACGTTGATGGGGCTTGGCGCATTCCCGAACACGCATCCCGACTGGCTCGGCATGCTGGGAATGCACGGAACTTACGAAGCCAACATGGCGATGAACAAGTGCGACGTAATGATCTGCGTCGGTGCGCGCTTTGATGACCGGGTTACCGGCAGGCTCGACGCATTTTCGCCTGACAGCAAGAAGATCCACATCGACATCGACCGCAGCTCGATCAACAAGACGGTTCCCGTCGACATCGGGATCGTCGGCGACTGCGCGACCGTGCTCGGCCAATTGGTTGAGGCATGGGGCGCACGCAAACCGCAAGATCTCGGCGAATGGAAAGCCCGGATCGCAGGCTGGCGCGCTCGCGAATGTCTCGCTTACCCAGAGCGTTCGAAGAAGAACCCCGAAGCAATCATGCCGCAAAAGGCGGTCGAGCGGCTCTATGCGCTGACCAAGGACAGAAAGCCCATCGTCTCGACCGAAGTCGGCCAGCACCAGATGTGGGCAGCGCAATATTTCGGCTTCGATGAACCCAACAAGTGGCTCACCAGCGGCGGGCTCGGCACCATGGGCTACGGCATGCCTGCGGCCATCGGTGCGCAGCTGGGTTGCCCAGATGCGTTGGTGATCGACATTGCCGGAGAAGCCTCGATCCAGATGAATATTCAGGAGCTTGGCACGGCGTCGCAATACCGCCTGCCGATCAAGGTCTTCATTCTCAACAACGAATATATGGGCATGGTCCGCCAGTGGCAGGAACTGACCTATGAAAGCCGTTATTCGAACTCCTACAGCGACAGCCTGCCCGACTTCGTCGCTCTCGCAGAAGCCTATGGCTGGAAAGGCATCCGCATCACCGAGGAAGCCGGGCTTGGTGCCGGGATCAAGGCGATGATCGACCATGATGGCCCTGTGATCGTCGACTGCTGCGTTGCCAAGGATGCCAATTGCCTTCCGATGATCCCGTCGGGGGCTGCGCATACCGACATGCTGCTCTATGGCGACAGCGTCGATGGGACCATGGACGACGAAGCGAAGGCCCTGGTTTAGGAGTGGGGGACTGATGAAAATCCAGAGCGCCGAAAGCGAGCGGCACGTCTTGACCGTTACGGTCGATAACGAGCCGGGTATCCTTGCGAAGATCACAGGCCTGTTTACCGCGCGCGGCTATAATATCGACAGCCTGACTGTCGCCGACATCACCGAGGATCACGCGGTCAGCCGGATCACGATCGTCACCAACGGCCCGCCTGCGGTGATCGACCAGATCGAGGCGCAGCTTGAGCGATTGGTGCCCGTCCACAAGGTGACCGACCTGACGACGGCGGGCCCGCACGTCGAACGCGAACTCGCTCTCATCAAGGTTGCGGGCAAAGGCGACGCGCGGGTGGAGGCACTGCGTATTGCGGAGCTTTTCCGAGCCAATGTCGTGGACACGACCACGCACAGCTTCGTCTTCGAACTCACCGGAGCGCCCGACAAGATCGACAGCTTCATCACCCTTATGCGCGAGCTTGGCCTCGTCAGCGTCGGCCGCTCGGGCGTGGTCGGGATGATGCGCGGGGCCGAAGAGGTCTGAGCGCCCTTCCCCGCCAAAACAGTTTCAACTCATTCAGGAATAATCAGAGGGAACCTTCATGAAAGTCTACTACGACGCCGATGCCGATCTTGGCCTTATCAAATCCAAGAAAATCGCCGTGCTCGGCTATGGCTCGCAGGGCCACGCTCACGCCCAGAACCTGCGCGACAGCGGTGTCGCAGAAGTGGCAATTGCCCTTCGCGAAGGCTCGGCCACGGCAAAGAAGGCGGAAGATGCAGGCTTCAAGGTCCTTTCAAACACCGAGGCTGCCAAGTGGGCCGATGTCGTGATGATCCTCGCGCCTGACGAGCATCAGGCAGCGATCTGGGAAAATGATCTCGCCGGCCACATGAAGCCAGGCAGCGCGATTGCCTTTGCCCACGGCCTCAACATTCACTTCGGCCTCATCGAAGCGCCGCAGGATATCGACGTCATCATGATCGCGCCAAAGGGTCCGGGCCACACCGTGCGCTCCGAATACCAACGCGGCGGCGGCGTGCCTTGCCTTATCGCTGTCCATCAGGACGCGAGCGGCAGCGCGAAGGAAATCGCCCTCGCCTATGCATCAGGCGTCGGAGGCGGCCGCTCCGGCATCATCGAAACCAACTTCCGCGAGGAATGCGAGACCGATCTGTTCGGTGAGCAGGCCGTGCTGTGCGGCGGGATCACCCACCTGATCCAGGCCGGTTTCGAAACCCTGACCGAAGCCGGATACGCGCCCGAAATGGCCTATTTCGAGTGCCTCCACGAAACCAAGCTGATCGTCGATCTTCTCTACGAAGGCGGCATTGCGAATATGCGCTATTCCATCTCGAACACGGCTGAATATGGGGACATCACCACCGGCCCCCGCATCATCACCGATGAGACCAAGGCCGAGATGAAGCGCGTGCTCGACGACATCCAATCGGGCCGCTTCGTGAAGAACTTCGTCCTCGACAACCGCGCTGGTCAGCCCGAACTCAAGGCAGCCCGCAAGCGCGCCGAAGCTCACCCGATCGAGAAAACCGGCGCAGAGCTGCGTGCCATGATGCCGTGGATCAGCGCCAACAAGCTGGTCGACAAGACCAAGAACTAAAGGCACGGGTGGTGGGCGTATGAACTCGTCCACCACCCGCATTATCTATGCCATCTGCGCGCTCGCATTCGTTGTGATCGTGGCGCGGGCCTACATGAATGTGAAAGGCACGGACGGGCTGGTTGCGACCATCCCCCAAGCGCAAGTGCAGTCCTTCGCGAAAGAACAACTCAACGCGCTCCAGCCTCAAAGCTTTGGACGCGACATCGAGCTTTGCGGCATCGTTTTCGAGACCCGCGACGGAGAGCTGGGCGCAACGAATTCGCAACCTGGTGAGCAGGCAAGCTGCAATATCGCCTATTTCGACGAACCCGGCATGGTTCCGGTCGCCAGCTTCCACACGCATGGCAAACACTCGGAAGCCTATGACGGCGAAGTCCCCTCAACCATCGACATCCGCAGCGATGTTGCCAGCGGAATGGACGGATATGTCGCGACACCCGGTGGGCGGTTGTGGCATATCGACCATGACACGGCGACCGCTCGCATGGTTTGCGGCGAAGGATGCCTCACGCAGGATCCCTCTTATGTTCCCTGCCCGGGTGACATGATCGCAAACACCTATACACTCGCCCAATTGGAGGAGCGGTTTTCGTTTGCTCGATCAGAGTGCTGATCTGGAACTTTGCTCTATCTCAGGAATTGCTAGGAAAATGACTATGAAAACCCCCACCCTTATCGCCCTCGCCGCGCTCCCGCTTTCCCTCGCAGCTTGCGGAGAGGCAACCAGTGCCGACGCCGATCCAATGCCCGATGCGCCGGTTGATGTTGCCGCTGTAGAACGGTCCCTCCCCGAACCCGAAGTCACTGCTGAAGAAGTGGGTGAGGTCGACAGCGCCTGCCGCGCCAATCTGGCGCAGCCTTTTGTGGGTCAGACGCTGAACCTTGAAAGCCGCACCGCTCTGCTTGACGCGGTCGAACCGCAAGCGATCGTGCGTTTCATCGAGCCGGGTGAAGAGGTCGATGTCGAAGCGGAATCCGAAGCAGGCTCTACCAATCCAGACCGTCTGAACATCCGCGCCGATGCGGACAGCACCATCACCGAGGTGTTCTGCGGCTGATTGACCTGAGGATAAAAGCGACGCGGTGCCGACCTGAGGTTCCAGCGTTCGCAGGAGGAAACGCCCGCGAGACTCTAACAGTCCCGCGGGCGTTTTCTGTTTGCGGTCGGGCCCGTTCCTCTGGCCCTCACGCGATGCCTGTTGGCGCTTTGTCAAAAAGGGTGTGACCGAGGCATTAGGAGGAACGTCCCCCGGCCACACCCAAGCGCGCACCCGTCAGGCAGCGGGTGCACAACCTTCAGCTTCACATGCGCTCGCTGCGCAGGCTGAAGCGGCACAAGCCGATGCGGCGCAGGCGCTGGCGTCGCATGCAGCAGCGCAGGCCGAGGCTTCGCAAGCTGCTGCGCAAGCCGACGCGTCACATGCGGCTGCACATGCCGAAGGGGCACAGGCGGACGCATCACATGCTGCAGCGCATGCATTGGCGGCGCATGCCGCAGCCGCGCATGCAGCTTCGCGAGCAGCCTTGCGCTCAGCGCGAGCCTGGCGACGCTCTTCGCGAGCGGCGCGGCGTTCAGTAGCGCTCGAATAGCTGCCGCTGCTCGACGAAAAGCCGCTCGGACCGCATGGCGCATCGGCCATTGCCGGGGCACCAGCTGTCGCCGCGGCAAGACCGCCGGCAACCATCAGCATCTTTGCGAAACTTGTTGTCTTGCTCATCTTGTATTTCCTCTCTGATATTCGTCACGTTGTGTTCTGGGGGCGGCACCCGGCCTGTGGGTCAAAGGGGTAAGACAGGCCGGGCACCACGGGGGGGCTTCAGGGCTAGCAGGGGGTTACTGGCCGAAGCGCTTTCCATCGGGGATCGCCGCCCATGCAGGGTCGGATTTCGCGATGAAACCGTCGATATCGCCGAGCCACGTCTGCTGAACTTGCTCGTTGAAGTTAAGGTACAGCTTGCCGTCGACGATCTTGTAGAGCGTCGGGTCACCCGGTGCGAGCGAGCCGCGGCTCATCGCCCAGGCGCAGTGGCCGCCATATTGCGGTGCGTATGCGTCAGGGTTGGCAGCGAAGAGGTCGGCGTTGGCCTGACTCGAGAAGTGGAACTCGGCGCCGTTATGCTCGACCATGAAGCGCGAGCTGCCGACTACGGGCACGCCGTCGCCCTGGAAGTAGCTGACGGTGTCATAGCCGCTGAGGGCTACGTTTTCGCCGGATACGCCGACAAACACGCCGCCATCAGCGAATGCGGGGGCAACCGCAGCAACCGGCGCGACAAGCGCGGCTGCGGCGATCATGAGGTACTTGCGATACATCGGGGGTTCTCCTGAAGGGAATTCTGTTCGTGCGCGGCCAACAAGATGCCGGGAGCCGGGAGGGGTCGTCAGGGGCTAGCCAGCTAGGGGGAACTGGCATTTGGTCCGGCTGGGCAACCTCATTGGCCGCGCACATCTGTTCATTCGCGGGGTCACCCGGATTGGTGACACCTGCCGCACAAAAAATTCGAAAAAGATTTGCAAGGCCGCATCTTTCGGCATGCTCTCGACACCGGGCGCGCAAAGGCTAAGACGCGAGGCGAGGCTAGAACAGAACGGGGCGCCCATGCGGCTTAGCGATTGCCACAATATCGATGACTTTCGGAAACTGGCGAAAGCGCGGCTGCCCTTCCCTGTGTTCGATTACATCGACGGCGCTGCCGATGACGAGCTGACCAAAGCGCGCAACACGGCCAGCTATGATGCGGTCGACCTCGTCCCCGACGTGCTCGCGGGAGTGGCGGAGATCGATACGTCGTGCACCATCCTTGGCCGAAAGAGCGCCTTGCCGCTGATGCTTTCGCCAACCGCGGTCCAGCGCGCATTTCACTGGCAAGGCGAAACAGCGGTCGCGAAAGCGGCGGAAAAGCACGGCCTCTGGTTCGGTATCTCCAGTCTTGCCACGCGCAGTATCGAGGAGATCGCCGCACTCACCTCCGGGCCAAAGATGTTTCAACTTTATGTCCACAAGGACAAAGGGCTGAACACTCACATGATCGAACGATGCCAGGCGGCAAAGTTCGATGCGATGGCTCTGACGGTCGACACAATCGTCTCGGGCAAGCGCGAACGGTGTCTGAGAAGCGGTTTCACCACCCCTCCCCGCTTTACGCCCGCGAGCGTTTGGAGCTATGCGACGCGCCCTCGCTGGACATTGGACTACCTGTTCCGAGAAAAATTCCGCCTCCCCAACCTCGACACGCATGTGAGCGAAGGGTCGAGCGAGGCGGTCAGTATCGCGGAATACTTCAACACGATGCTCGACACCTCGATGGACTGGTCGACCGCCGCCGCGATCCGGGAGCAATGGGGTGGGACATTCGTGCTGAAAGGCGTGATGAGCGCGGGCGATGCGCGCCGTGCGGTCGAGATCGGGGCTGACGCAATCATGATCTCGAACCACGGCGGCAGGCAATTGGACGGCAGCCGCGCGCCTTTCGACCAGCTGCCCGAGATCGTCGATGCGGTCGGCGGCGAGATCGAAATCATCTGTGACGGCGGCGTCAGGCGCGGCACCCATGTCCTGAAGGCGATAAGCAGCGGGGCGACCGCGGCTTCGGGTGGCAGGCTCTACCTCTTCGCGCTCGCTGCTGCGGGCGAAGAAGGCGTGACGCGCGCGCTCGACATCCTCAAGGACGAGATCGAGCGCGGGATGCGGCTAATGGGTGTCACCAGCGTCGATCAGCTGACGCAGGAACGATTGCGCGCGCGTTCGCTGTCATGATGTTGTAAAAGAAGAAGCGCCTTAGCGCTGCCACGGATTTTCACTCGAGAGACACGCAATGAACAAGCTCTCTGCCATGATCGCCCTTCCCGCCCTGCTCGCGCTTGCCGCTTGTGGGGAGCCCGAAGCCGACACCTCGAACAGCGCCGACGACTTCGCCGCGCGCATCAATGGCGGCAAACCAAGCGGTGATGCGACGGTGGCACCCACTGTCGCCGCTCCGCTCGAAGGCGCTGCGCAGGGCGCCTATTCACCCGGCACCGCAACCGACCCGCAAAGCGCAACCTGCGGAGCAAACGCGATGGGCCCCTTCATCGGAGAGCCCGCCGACGATGCCACGCGTGCTCAGATCATGACCGTGGCTGCGGGCGCAAGCGAAGTGCGCTTCATTCCCGCGGGGAGCCCCTATGTCCGGCCCGACCCCACCAATCCGCGCCTCAACCTGATGCTCGACAATCTGGGAGTGATCCGCGACGCGCGGTGTGGTTGATCGCGGCGGCCATCGCGACGGAATTCTTGACGTAATCCCAACATGAAAAACCCCGCCACTCGTGCGAGCAGCGGGGTCTCTCTCCAGCCCGATCGGGCTTTATCTCTTACGAGTCCTGATAGTGCTCATCAGGCGAGTGGGTCGGATAATTCACGTCCGCGCTCTCGATGAAGCCAGGAATGTCGGCCTGCCAGCGGCCCTGAACATCTTCGTTGAAGTTCAGGTAGAGCGTACCGTCGACGATCTCGTAGACGTTAGGGTCACCCGGTGCGAGCGCATCGTTGGCACCCAGCGCCCATGCGCAGTAGCCGCCATAGGCCGGGGCAAACTTCGCCGGATCTTCGATGAAGGTGTTGGCGTTCTCTTCGCTTGCGAAGCGATAGTCATATCCTTCGTAACGAACGGTGATGTCTTCGGCACCTTCGACCGGGACGCCGTCGCCGGTGAAGTAGCTGACCACGTCGTAACCCGAAACGGCAAGCGTATCGCCCTTGGTTTCGCGATAGACGGGGCCGGTGGGATCTCCGCCGAGATCGGCGTAGAGGCCGGTTTCAGCGCTAGCTTCGGTTGCAGCGACAGTGTCGCCTTCGGTGGCGGGAGCTTCCGCAGCACCGCCGCAAGCGGCAGTGGTAGCAAGCAGGGCGAGTGCAAAAAGGGACTTTTTCATTGGGGTATCCTCCTACGGGGTAATTCAAAACTCGTGTCAGCCAGCTGCCTGTTTGCCGGTGACATGGTGCTATTCGCCTCGCGCCGCCTGGAAGTTACAAAGAATTTTCGAGCGATGCGAAAAATGGCACAATCTGGAGCATCTCGCCGCTTGCAAGGCGGCTCAAGATCGGCAACACAGTGTGTATGACATTCGGCAACCCGGCCCTTCTCCTACGACTTACGCGCCCCTGGGCGCGATAGGGCCGGCGCGCGCAAGACGTAAGCGTGCGGCCCAGCGCTTCAGGGGCCAGCACCAGCCTTACGATCCGAGACGAGAGCCGAAGCCAATCCCATGTTGAAAAATCCCGCGAACAAGTACCGCCCGTTCACACCGATTAATCTGCCCGACCGTCAGTGGCCCTCGCGCGTTATCGAAGGCCCGCCGCGCTGGCTCTCGACCGATCTTCGCGACGGCAACCAGTCGATCATCGACCCGATGGACGGGGTGAAGAAAGCGCGCTTTTTCGATCTGCTCGTCGAGATCGGAGTGAAGGAAATCGAAGTCGGCTTTCCCAGCGCCGGCGCGACCGAATTCACTTTCATCAAGCATCTGGTGGAATCGGGCACGATCCCCGACGACGTGATTGTGCAGGTGCTTACTCAAAGCCGCGAAGACCTCATACGCACCAGTTTCGAAAGCCTCGAAGGCGCGCGCGCAGCCATCGTTCACCTCTATAACGCGGTCAGCCCCGCCTGGCGCGATATCGTGTTCCGAATGTCGAAGGACGAGGTGCGCGAGATCGCGAAGCAGGGCGCCAAGGTCATGCGCGACGAAGCCGCCAAGCGGCCCGACACTGACTGGCATTTCCAATATTCGCCCGAAACATTCTCCACTGCTGAGATCGATTTCAGCATCGAGGTTTGCGAGGCGGTGATGCAGGTGCTCGCTCCGACGCCCGAACATCCGATCATCCTCAACCTGCCCGCCACGGTGGAAGCATCGACGCCCAATATCTACGCCGACCAGATCGAGTATTTCTGCCGCAATCTCCCGAACCGCGACCGCGCCGTGATCTCGCTTCACACGCACAATGATCGCGGAACCGGTGTCGCAGCGGCCGAGCTTGGCCTGATGGCTGGCGCAGACCGTGTCGAAGGCTGTCTGTTCGGCAATGGCGAGCGCACGGGCAATTGCTGCCTCGTGACGATGGCGCTCAACATGTACACACAGGGCGTCGATCCGGGGCTAGACTTCTCCGACATCGACCGCGTGATCGAGACGGTTGAGTACTGCAATGATCTGCCCGTCCACCAGCGCCATCCCTATGGCGGCGAGCTGGTCTACACCGCCTTCTCCGGCAGTCATCAGGACGCGATCAAGAAGGGCTTCGAAGCCCATGACCAGCAAAATGATGAGCTCTGGCGCGTACCCTACCTGCCGATCGATCCGGCTGATCTCGGGCGCGATTACGAGGCCGTCATCCGTGTCAACTCGCAGAGCGGCAAAGGCGGCTTTGCGTGGGTGCTCGAACAGCGCGAGGGTCTGAAATTGCCCAAGGCCATGCAGCGCGATTTTTCCAAGCATGTCCAGCGCCTTGCCGATGAAAGCTCGCGCGAACTCAACGCCGAGGACATCTGGCAGGCATTCAAAGGCGCCTACCACGTGCAGACGCCAGACAAGCACTTCCAACTGGTCGATTACAATGAAACCCGTGCTAGCGACGGAACGCGGGTATTCAGCGGAAAGATCGCGGTCGAAGGACGCGAGCAAAGTGTATCGGGCCGCGGCAAGGGTCTGATCTCCAGCGTCATGGCGACCATTCGCGACGTATTCGGCGTGGAGCTCGAAGTGGTGGACTACACCCAGCAATCGCTGGGCAGCGGCACCGATGCAAATGCGGCGACATATCTCGAATGCGTCGATCCGGACGGACGGACCGTCTGGGGCTGCGGCATCGACGAGGACGTTGCCACCGCAAGCGTCCGCGCCGTGCTCAGTGCTGCTAACTCAGCTGTTTCCGTCGGCTAAGGACGCTCTCAGCGCTCCGATTTGGAACCGGCCACCGCGCGCAACACCGGAGTGTGCGGAGTGATCGACTGCACGTATTCCACGTGTTCGATGGCGTGCGACAGGTAATCTGTCGCAATGCCCAGCTTCAATCGCGCTGCTTCCAGCTCACATTTGCGAAGATCTTCGCGCAGTCGCCGCAACTCATCGTGTTTGCTCATACCTCAACCCATATTCTGGTTTTTTGGCGACCCTACTTACCGTTAGGTAAAACCCTTGAACGTCAATCGAAGCTTTAAGTCAACAATATCACATTTTTAGGCCTTGGCCATGGCCTTGCGAAACGGCCTGTGCAACGTTTGAATTTTACAGCGCAAGGGATAGGAACAAGCCCCCGTGACACGCTCACCAGTCATCACCGAGTTGCCCGAAGGTGCGATGGAAGTGCTGCAATTCTGGTTTCTCGATTTGCTGCCCGAACACTGGTTCGGCTCGTCGCCCGATATTGACGCAGTCATCAAGGAACGCTTTGGGGCGACCTGGTCGCAGGCCGCGGCAGGCGAGCTCGATCACTGGGCGCAAACCCCAAGAAGCCTGCTCGCCCTCGTAATCGTGCTCGACCAGTTCTCCCGCAACTTGCACCGCGAAAGCGCGCAGGCCTATTCGCAGGATGAAAGGGCGCAAGCGCTTGTTCGTGATGCTATCGAAAACGGGTGGGACGAAAAGCTCGGCATGGATGAACGCCAGTTCCTCTACATGCCCTTGATGCATGCCGAGGATCTCGCCTTGCAGAAAATGGGCGTCGAACGGTTTGAGGCGCTTGCACAAACCGCCTCGAGCGTCATCGAATATGCCGAGAGGCACCGCGAGATAATCGAGCGGTTCGGTCGCTTCCCCTATCGCAACCTTGTGATGGATCGCGAGACCACGAAGCTAGAGGCGGATTGGATCAAGGAGCACGGCAATCCCTTCGGATAGGCCGGACCGCGCAAGCAATCAGAATGCACCGGGCGTTTTCCTACTCGCCCGACAACCGCTAGCATCAGTGTCATGAGGTCTCGCCAGTTTACTCGCGCCCGGACGCACCTTCTGAAGGTCACACTTCGACGTGAATGGTTACGCTTTGGCAGCGAAGGTGACACTTCGCAGGCCCAAGTTGACACAATGCAGTTTTTTGCCCTGGACCGTGTAACATGCGGTCCACTTCTCAAGTAAGTACCTGTAATTCAATGACCCTCAATCTCGGATCAGGAGACATCTGACGCAATGACCGAAGCGATCCTTGAACCCGATCTGCCGATCATCGACCCCCACCATCACCTGTGGGATTTGCGGCCCATGCTCCCGATGTTCCCGGAGCCGCATCATCGCTTCATCGAGACGCTCGTGCCAGTCGCGCACTACACCTTCGACCAGTTCAATGAGGAGGTGGCGTCGAGCGGTCACAATGTAATCGCAACCGTCTTCATGGAGTGCGGCGCGTTCTACAACGGCGCCTATGGCGAGGCGAAGAAGGTCGTGGGCGAAGTCGAATACGTGAACGGCGTCGCCGCCCAAAGTGCGAGCGGGCTATACGGTCCTGCAAAGCTGTGCGCCGGGATCGTCGGGCACGCTGACCTGATGCTTGGCGAGGAAGCCGGCGAGGTCCTCGATGCATTGCAGGCCGCAGCACCGGGTCGGTTCCGCGGCATCCGGCATGCAGGAGCCTGGGACGCTGACCCCGCTGTGCTCGGCCCTCCATTCGCTCACCCACCCGAGCGCTATCTGGATAAAGGCTTCCGCAAAGGCTTTGCTGAACTTGGCAGGCGGGGCCTCAGTTTCGATGCATGGATCCTTGAGCCACAAATCCCCGATGTGATCGACCTTGCTCGGGCCTTCCCGGACACACCGATCTGTCTCGACCATTGCGGCACCCCTCTCGGCATGGCGAGCTATACTGGAAAGCTTGAGGAGCGCTTCGGCATCTGGCGCGACAACATCATCCAGCTTGGCAAATGCGAAAACGTGACGATCAAGCTGGGCGGCCTCGCCATGCACAATTGCGCCTTGCCCGCAGAAGGCCCAGCAGCGGGGATCGGCTCCGAAGAGCTTGCTCGCCTCTGGAATCCCTACATCGAGACCTGCATCGAGGCGTTCGGCACCAAGCGAGCGATGTTCGAAAGTAACTATCCCGTCGACCGCTGGGGCGCGACCTACCCCGTTCTGTGGAACAGCTTCAAGCGGATCACCGCCGATGCGAGCGCAGATGAGAAGGCTGACCTCTACGCGGGGAACGCCGCACGCTTCTACCGCATCGAAGAGGTGCTTGCGTAGTTGCAAATCGCAACCTACCGCGTGGACAAAGCTTCAGGAGAGAACGCAATGACCCTGCCCGCCCCTTTCGATCGCCTGCGTCTGCCGCTCATCGGCTCGCCACTGTTCATCGTCTCCGGCCCCGAACTGGTGATCGCTCAGTGCAAGGCGGGGATCATCGGCAGCTTCCCCGCCCTGAACGCGCGCCCGCAATCGCTTCTCGATGAATGGCTGCACCAGATTACCGAGGAGCTTGCGAAGCACAATCGCGAGAACCCGGATCGTCCCGCTGCCCCGTTTGCGGTCAACCAGATCGTACATAAGTCGAACGACCGCGTGATGCAGGACATGGCGACTTGCGAAAAATGGCAGGTGCCGCTGGTCATCACGTCGCTGGGCGCGCGCACCGAGATCTTCGATGCGATCCGCAATTGGGGCGGGATCAGCATGCACGATGTCATCAACAACCGCTTCGCCAACAAGGCAATCGAGAAAGGCGCGGACGGCCTCATCCCTGTGGCAGCCGGCGCTGGTGGCCACGCCGGCACGCAGTCACCATTTGCCCTGATGCGCGAAATCCGTGAATGGTTCGACGGTCTGGTCGCCCTCTCAGGCTCAATTGCACACGGCTCCTCGATCCTTGCAGCGCAGGCCATGGGCGCAGACTTCGGCTATACTGGAAGCGCGTTCATCGCGACCGAAGAAGCCAACGCCGATCAGAACTACAAGCAAGGCATCGTCGATGGCAGCGCCGAGGGGATTGTCTATTCCAACCTCTTCACCGGTGTTCACGGCAACTATCTGCGTTCGTCGATCGAGAATGCGGGGCTCGACCCCGACGATCTTCCGACGAGCGATCCTTCCAAGATGAACTTCGGGTCGGGCGGCAACACCAAGGCCAAGGCCTGGAAGGACATCTGGGGATCGGGTCAGGGTATCGGCACGGTCAAGTCGGTTGGCACTGTCGAGGACATGGTCGCTCGGTTCGAGCGCGAGTACCACGCTGCCAAAGCAGATCTCGCCGCGAAGTCGGATTACTCGCCATGGACGGCCCTCGCAGAAGCAGCGGAGTAAGCCAGCACCACCTGCTCAGGTTGCGTCCCAAAGCGCCTCCGCCATCGCGTCGAGCTCGGCAAAATCGAAGCCATGACCAAGCGGATCCTTGTGGTTCAGGATCATCCGCCGTCGCTCGCTGAGCAAGCGGTTGCGGAGTGCTGACTGAAGCAATGCGAGGCGCTCGAGGGCTTCAGTCAGAGCCTGTTCGGTGTCTTGTGGTTGCGCAGCAGACCAACTCTCTTCGATCCGCCCTACCCGCTCAATCACAAGCTCGTTGTATTGACGGTGCGGTCCACGATGAAGCGGCATACCCGTGCGCAAGGTTGCATCATCGGTTGCCGGCAGCAGCAGGCCATTGCGCCTGAAGTCGTCAAACCCGACGCGCTTGCGACCGATCGCCTGAAACAGAGCTCCGAAACAACGCTGTCCCAAGAGCTGTCGGGGTAAGAGATGGTGCCGCTGTAGGCCTGGATCATGACCGGGTGATCCGCGGCGGTTGACGGAACGAAACGATATCGCGGCGCGCGGCAAGGTTGATCGACCGGCTCGGCGGTCGAATGATCGAACCCTCCACGCGACACGGCTTCTCGTCATGCTGACTATTCGCGCCAGACCCGAATGAACTTGCCATTCCTCGAAGGTCGAAGAACCAGCCGATTGCCATCAGGCGCGACGATGCGTTCGCTTCCCTCGACGCCGCCAACAATCATCAGCTGATTGATCAGGCGAACGCCAAGCCGCGTCGCTGCCACTTTATCGGTCGAAAGCGGCGGCTCGATACGAAGCTCCTGATCCAGCCAGAAATCGAGGCCTACGCTTTGCAACGCGCCATCGAATGTCTGCCGGAAGGCCGTCAGGCCAAGCGCCGGGAACGGGCCACCGCCAAGCCAGGCAGTTGTTACCGACTCGAAGTATTGTCGGCTGCTCGCACTCTTCGAAGGCGGCCACGCAATCGCCTCGATGCCCGCGAAATGCTGAACAAGGTCGCAAGCAAGAGCAATCAGGCCTCTCGCGACCGGCATTGTCCGTTCGCCACCAGCCAGGTGATGGCCTGGAGTAAGGTGGAGCGCTTCAAAACGAGCAGTGCCAGGTTGTTCCTTAAGGTCGAACAGATGTTCAACGTCCGGCACAGCAAATCCATCCCCAGGTGCAAGCCCGTTCAGATCAAATGCAAGGCCCTCGCGAAGAAGCTCCACCCAGGAAACCTCATTTGCCGATTGGTCAAGCAAGCCTTCTTCAGCGACTGGCTCACCGTGATCGGACGCCAACCTGATCGGCGCACCGGCGCTAGGGTCGTGAACCAACGACACGACCGGGTTGCTCGCTACGAAATCCTTGATGTCACCGACCGATGGCCGCTTGCCTTTGGCAAACAGCAGAAACACTCCATGAGGCATTGGCTTGGAAGACTCTGTGATCGTCCAAATCCCTTCGCTCGTCAGCCCTTCGGCGTAACGTCTTACCACAAGTCCGCGCCCCCCCCGATGCTCTGCGCAATCAGCCTGGGCTCTTGCGCTTGATCATGCACGCTCGCAATTTGCTTGGCGCGTCCGATACTGTCGTGAAGTCAAAAGACTCCCACGACAATTCCTTCAGCTAGCCCAATTCCAAGATCACGGCAATCACGCAAGACCCTGTCTGGAACCGACTTTGTCGCCCAGATCTCTTCTGGAGTTTGAGCGCCAAGGACAGCAATTATCGGTTCGGCAACGCGCTTTAGCCGCCATCCCGTTGCAATGCGGTCCAATTGCTTTTGAGCGCCCTCCCCATCTGTGCCAGCGGCAATAATCGAAGCGTATGGTCGGCCCTCGATTTTGCCCAAGACGCTGTAGTAGTTGGCGTCGAACATCTCCTTCATCTCGCCGCTCATCGACGCAAGGTTCTCCGGACAAACGAACAGATATCCCGACGCTTGCATGAGGTCATCGCTCGTCACCTCGTTCGCTCGCATCAACTTCGAAGCCTCATGCTCCGCAGCAGCGCGCGCCATCTGCTCGCTGGCAGTAGTTCGGCTGTGCCAAACTATCAGAAGGTGAGGATCGATGCTCATTTAGCTTGCCTCGCCAATAGGCCTGTCGATTGTCAATGCCCCTGCTCTGTCAGCTGGGCCGCGCTTCGGGTAAAGAATGACCAATGAGTACGCGTTCGCTTTCCCACGTTCTTGGAGTCTCTCAATCGCTCGCCGGCAAAGCATGGCTGTGGCGAGGTGGGAACATGGAGCTTGGCACAGGTTCAACCGCAGCCTCGCAAGATCTTGATAAGAGCATAGTGACACAGCTCCTGATGACCCGCGGCGTAACGGCGGACGAGGTCGCTAAGCATGCCAAGCCGACCATGCGCGAATTCCTGCCAGATCCTTCCGAGTTCCGCGACATGGAGCAGGCAGCTGAACGGATCGCTCAAGCGGTGCTCAACGAGGAGCACATCACAATCTACGGTGACTACGATGTCGACGGTGCCACCAGTTCGGCATTGCTGGTCGACCTGCTGCGATCGCTTGGCGTGGAAGCCGGGTATTACATCCCGGACAGGCTTCTTGAAGGATACGGCCCAAGCGGTGAGGCATTGGTGAAGCTCGCAGAGGACGGGTCGAGCCTGATCGTTACTGTCGATTGCGGCGCGATGGCGCACGAAGCGCTAACCATGGCGCGCGATGCAGGGGTCGATGTGATTGTTGTCGACCACCACAAATGCGCGGCCGAGCTTCCACCAACGGCTGCTCTGGTCAATCCAAACCGGCTTGATGAAAGCGACCTTGCAGCCTCGCACGGTCATCTTGCCGCAGTTGGCGTTGCCTTTCTATTGGCGATCGCTTTGGTCCGGACATTGCGGGCCAAAGGCTTTTTCGAGAGCCGTCGCGAACCTGACTTGATGAGCCTGCTGGACCTCGTCGCCTTGGGAACAGTGGCCGATGTGGCCGCATTGCACGGCCTTAATCGCGCGTTCGTTTCGCAAGGATTGAAAGTGCTGGCCCGAAGAGATCGCATAGGGATGGCAGCCCTTATCGATGCGAGCCGGTTGAAACGTGCGCCCATTGCCTCCGACCTTGGCTTTGCTCTCGGCCCGCGGATCAACGCAGGAGGAAGGATCGGCGAATTGACACTTGGTGTGCGCCTCCTGACGACGAGTGATGCGGAAGAGGCCCGTGAAATCGCAGAGCAGCTGTCGGCCCTGAACGAAGAGCGGCGAGCAATAGAGGCTGAAGTGCAGGAAGCTGCCGAAGCTCAACTCGAAGGACAGCACAACATGGCTGTTCAGGTCCTTGCTGCGGACGGGTGGCATCCGGGCGTGATCGGCATTGTCGCGGGGCGCATCAAGGAAAAGACCGGCAAACCATCAATCGTGATCGCTCTTGATCCGGCCGACGGCACAGGCAAGGGATCAGGGCGGTCGATCAGCGGCGTAGATCTGGGCGCTGCCATCATCGCAGCGCGCGAAGAAGGCCTGCTCGTTGCTGGAGGCGGTCATGCCATGGCTGCTGGCCTTACCATTGCACAGGACAAGCTGTCGGCCTTCACCGAATTCCTGGATGAGCGGCTCGCTCGCGATGTAGAACGCGCGAGAATTTCACAAGTTATGCAACTCGACCTGAGCCTTGCGCCCGGCGGTCTGACTCCTGACTTGGTGAACACATTGGAAGCGGCAGGCCCCTACGGTGTCGGTTGGCCTGCGCCGCGCGTGGCGGTGGGGCCCGTTCGCATCGTCAAGGCTGACATCGTCGGAAAGGATCACCTGCGGGTGATTGCGAGCGGCGGTGATGGCCGCTCATTCAAAGCCATTGCCTTCAGAGCTGCCGAAACGGAGATGGCGCAGACACTGATTCACCGCAGCAAGGGCCGACAATTCCACTTTGCTGGTCGTGTGAAAATCGATGATTGGGGCCCCCGTCCGGCAGCCGAACTTCACCTAGAAGACGCTGCTTTCGCCGACTGACGTAACGGAAAATTGTGCGGTCGCGAAATTTTTCTACAAACCAGCGCACACAGGGCTTGACCCATCCGAATTGCCCCCCTAGATGCGCGCTCTCGCAACGAGCGTGGCCCGTTCGTCTAGCGGTTAGGACGCGGCCCTTTCACGGCTGAAACACGGGTTCGATTCCCGTACGGGTCACCACTTCTTCGTTGCGACGCTCCCTGCAGAATTGTTCTGGAAAGCGTGCAATTTGCACGCGCGGGGTTTCGCGCCCTTGCGCTGCGCTGTAGAGCCAGCTCGCCATGGGCCGTAAACAGACCTTTCCAATCGCTGGTATTCTTCTCGCATTGGCAGCGCTTGTGGCGATGCTCTTGCAAGGGCTGGATGCTGCAATCGCATTTGCTGTCACTATCGTTTGGATCGGTTCGCTCTTGCTGGCATCCGGTCGACCTCCTGAGCCGGAGAAGGTCGTCGTTGAAGCGCCCTTCAGCACACAATCGATGCGAAAGCTGATCGAGAACTCGTCAGTTCCCCTCCTCGTGACCGAGCGCAACACGATCGCCATCGCAAATCGTTCAGCCCGCAGGATGCTGGGGCAGCATATTATCGGCCAGGATGCACGAGTAGCCTTCAGGCAGCCGGAAGCGATCTCGCTTCTGAGCGAGAACCGCAACGGGCAGGCAATCGTCAGAGGGCTCGTGCGACGTCAGGACATCTGGCAAATCAATCATCAGTCCGTGGATAAAGACCTCGCGGTTATCGAACTCATCAACCAGACGACCGAAGCCGACATTAGCCGAGCTCACACGGACTTCGTTGCAAATGCCAGCCACGAGCTGCGCACCCCGCTCGCAGCGATTCTCGGTTATGTCGAAACTTTGCGCGAAAGCGGCGACAGTCTCGATTCTCCCACATCGCAGAAGTTCCTCGGCATTATTGAACGCGAAGGCCAGCGTCTTCAGAACCTGATCAGCGATCTTATGAGCCTTTCGCGCGTTGAGGCGGAAAAGCACGATCTTCCCGAAACACGGCTCGAACTTGCAGCGCTGACAGAGCGCGCTGCACGCGACGCGGCGGGAACGCACAGGATTGACCGGCTGAAGCTCGAAATTCTGAGTGCCCCCTTGGTCAAAGGCGACCTTCAGCAGCTCGAACAGGTCGTGAGGAATCTTGTCGACAATGCGCTGAAATACGGTTCGGCCGACACTTCAGTAACGGTTCGCCTTGATCGTTCTCAAGATGGGATGGCGCGAATTGCAGTTACCGATCAAGGCGATGGCATCGCGCCAGAACAGCTTCCGCACCTCACTCGCCGGTTCTATCGGACCGATCCCGGCCGCAGTCGCGCCTCGGGTGGGACGGGCCTTGGACTTGCCATCGTCAAGCACATCGTGGAGCGCCACCGCGGACAACTCAACATCGATAGTGATCTGGGTAAAGGCACGCGCGTGGTGGTGCGCCTCCCGGTTGCGAAGGCTAGAAGGAATGCATCTGATCAGTCCTCTGACACAATTGCGGCTGCAAACGGAACTGAAGATCGAGAACCGGAAAGCCCGTCATTGTCTTAGTGGTGTCTTATTTTGTCTACATGCGGCTCCGAGTGCCCCTAACAGGGATTCGCTCGGGCGCAATTCACACAGGAAATTCGCGGCTAGCCTGACCGCGTGATCATCCTTCAAGGGAACCCAGGTCTAGTTCATGTCGCCAATCACACTCCTCTTGATAGCTATCGGGTTGGGGCTCGCCGGATGGCTCGCGGGTCGGGCCAAGGCGTGGAGCTTCCAAAAAGCGGACCCTGAAACACGCGCAGCGGCACGTCCGACCTATTACGCATGGTATGTGGCGATATGGATCGTCCTGCCAGTTCTCGCCTTCGTTGTTCTTTGGACCCAGATCGCGCCTTACCTAGTAACGCAGTCGGTTCTCGCCTCGCCAGCAGGGGAAAACCTCCCGAGCTTCGGATTTGAGCGCGAAGCATGGTTGTCCGAAGCGCGCGCTGTTGCGAGCGGGTACGCGCCCGGTGTCTTCAACGATGGAGCACAGGCGCTGGTGGAGCCATTTCGCAATGCGATCCAGCGATACTCACTCATCGGCTATGCGTTGACGGTTCTTATCGCGTTTGCTGGCGGTGCGTTTGCCTTCATGCGTGTTCGCCCCGATTTTCGTGCGCGCACCAAGGTCGAACGCACTGTGATGGGTATTTTGCTTGCCGCTTCTCTCGTCGCCATCCTTACGACCTTCGGCATTGTCGCGAGCTTGGTGTTCGAAACCATCCGCTTCTTTGGAATGGTCTCTCCGATAGACTTCCTGTTCGGGACGTTCTGGGGTCCAGATCCGATGAGCAATCCGGACAATCCGGATGGCTCGCGCTTTGGAGCGATCCCGCTCTTCTGGGGCACGATCTTCATTGGCGCGATCATTGCGATGATCGTCGCCATTCCGCTTGGTCTGATGAGCGCGATCTACCTCACACAGTACGCTGCTCCCTCGCTTCGCGCCTGGGTTAAGCCCGCTCTCGAGATACTCGCCGGTATCCCGACCGTCGTTTACGGCTATTTCGCCGCCCTGACTGTCGCGCCCGCCGTGCGTGATCTTGCAGTATCCGTTGGCATTTCCGGCGCATCAAGCGAGAGCGCGCTCGCCGCTGGTGTCGTCATGGGCGTGATGATCATTCCGTTCGTCTCTTCGATGGCCGACGATTCGATGGCAGCTGTTCCCAGCGCGATGCGCGATGGCAGTCTCGCGATGGGGGCAACGCAGTCGGAAACGATCAAGCGCGTTCTCTTTCCCGCCGCCTTGCCGGGCATCGTCGCCGGGATCATGCTCGCAGTCAGCCGCGCTATCGGCGAGACCATGATCGTCGTGATGGCCGCCGGTGCATCGTCGAACCTCACAGCAAACCCGCTCGAGACTATGACGACGGTTACGTACCAGATCGTCGCTATGCTGACGGGCGAAGGCAGTTTCGACCACCCGGCCACACTCAGCGCTTTCGCGCTCGGCTTTGTCCTGTTCCTTGTGACGCTTGTGCTGAACATCATCGCACTGCGCGTCGTAAAACGCTTCCGTGAGGCCTATGAATAAGCAGAGCGCCAATATGGCAGGCGGCCCGACCCGCACCGAAGCCTTCGCAAAACGCCTGAACCAGCGATACCGC
The DNA here is from genome assembly GCF_057364915.1 of Erythrobacter sp. S158. Classification (NCBI taxonomy): domain Bacteria; kingdom Pseudomonadati; phylum Pseudomonadota; class Alphaproteobacteria; order Sphingomonadales; family Erythrobacteraceae; genus Erythrobacter; species Erythrobacter sp. S158. The sequence continues at coordinate 1,429,182 of NZ_CP200279.1, forward strand.
GCTGAGCGCCGCTTCCGTGCACTTGGCCTTGGCGCGATCGTCTTTTCGATCGCGGTGCTGATTTTCCTCCTTGGCAACATGCTTGCCAACGGCATCGGCGGGTTTCAGCGCGCCGAGCTTGCTGTCGAGATAAACATGCCGGAAAGCGGCGTGACCGGGGACGAAGTCTCATTGACAGCGCCGAGTTCGACGCAAGTTCTCGAGATGCAGGGCCTGCCTGACATCGTGGAATTCTATGCCGAGCAATCGCTTGGCGAAGCAGGCGCCGCACAGATCAGCCGGGATGCGTGGCGCGACGTTGCCGATGCTTTGAAAGAAGATCCCTCGCTGATCGAACGCACCGAGACATTCCAGCTCGCAGCATCGTCCGACCTTGCAGCTGGCCTTGCCGGCGAAGGATCTGAAGAGATGCAGGCTCTCGCAGAGCAGCTCGCAAGCGAGGGCAAACTGGCCGAGAATTGGGACTGGGGTTTCCTTGCCCGCTCTGACGCAACCAGCCCTCAGCAGGTCGGAATTTGGGGCGCATTGAAGGGCTCGATCCTCACGATGATCGTCACCTTCCTCCTTGCCTTCCCTATCGGCGTTCTCGCTGCACTGTATCTTGAGGAATATGCGCCAAAGAATCGTTGGACCGATCTGATCGAGGTTTCGATCAACAATCTCGCTGCAGTCCCATCGATCATCTTCGGTCTTCTTGGCCTTGCAGTATTTCTGACGCTGTTCCCGAACCTGCGCTCTGCACCCGTCATCGGGGGCATGACACTCGCACTGATGACGATGCCTGTGATCGTCATATCGGGACGCAATGCGATCAAGTCGGTTCCCCCCTCGATCCGTGACGGAGCCCTGGCTGTTGGTGCCTCACCCGTGCAGGTCGTGTTCCATCACGTCCTTCCGCTCGCCCTTCCCGGCATGCTGACGGGAACGATTATCGGCATGGCCCGCGCGCTGGGAGAAACCGCACCGCTACTGTTGATCGGCATGCGAGCATTCGTCGCGACACCTCCTGATGGCTTTACCGCGCCTGCCACGGTTCTGCCGATGCAGATTTTCCTTTGGTCGGACGAAATCGACCGCGGCTTCGTCGAGCGCACCAGCGCTGCGATCATTGTCCTCCTGCTGTTCCTCCTTCTGATGAACGGCCTCGCCATTTACCTGCGTAACAAGTTCGAGAAAACCTGGTGACCCTAGTCCACGAAAGCATTCAGCAAGACAAAGGCGCGAAGATGATCGCGCGTGATGTCTCGGTCTACTATGGGGCGAAGAAGGCCATCGACGAGGTGTCGATCGACATCTCGCCCGACTATGTGACCGCCTTTATCGGCCCGTCCGGCTGCGGAAAATCGACCTTCCTGCGGTGCTTTAACCGTATGAATGACACCATTCCGGTTGCCCGTGTTGAAGGCCTGATCGAACTCGAAGGTGAAGACATCCATTCCGACGCGATGGACGTCGTGCAGCTGCGTGCTCGCGTGGGGATGGTGTTCCAGAAGCCAAACCCCTTCCCCAAGTCGATCTACGAGAACATCGCATACGGCCCGAAGATCCATGGCCTCGGAGAAAAGAAGGCCGACCTTGATGTAATCGTGGAACGATCGCTCACTCGTGCTGGCCTATGGGACGAGGTGAAAGACCGTCTGGAAGACTCCGGTACCGCTCTCTCGGGAGGCCAGCAACAACGCCTTTGTATCGCTCGCGCAATCGCCGTCGATCCTGAAGTAATCCTGATGGACGAACCAGCATCCGCACTCGACCCGATTGCGACTGCCAAAATCGAAGAGTTGATCGACGAGCTTTCGGGGCGTTATGCTATCGTAATCGTGACGCACTCGATGCAACAAGCTGCGCGCGTTTCACAGCGCACCGCCTTTTTCCACCTGGGGAAGATGGTCGAATACGGCCCTACCTCGGACATCTTCACCAATCCGATTGAAGAGCGGACCAAGGACTACATTACAGGGCGCTATGGCTAATGGCAGACCATACGGTCAAGGCATTTGATGAAGACATCACCCGGCTTCGCGGCCTGATCGCGGAGATGGGCGGTCTTGCCGAAGTTGCGATCCAGGAAGCTCTGGAAGCGATGGTTCGGGGCGACGAAGAGCTTGGCGATCGCGTGGTTGCGCGCGACAAGAAGATCGACGCACTTGAAACCGAGGTCGACAAGCTCGCTGTGCGGATTATCGCCCTGCGTGCACCTATGGCCGACGACCTGCGCGAAGTTATCGCTGCCTTGAAGATCGCCGGCGTCGTTGAACGCATCGGCGATTATTCGAAGAATATTGCGAAACGCGTCAGCATGATCGAGGGGCGAGAGCGTTTCGAGCCGCTCACCCTTCTGCCGGCGATGGGAGAACTCGCCGGCGAGATGGTGCACGACGTGCTGACCGCTTATGCCGCACGCGACCCCGGCCTCGCGCGCGAGGTCATCAGCACCGACGCCAAGGTCGATGCATTCTACAACAGCATTTTTCGCAACCTTGTGAGCCACATGGTCGAGAACCCTGCTACCATTTCTAGCGCTGCACAGCTGTTGTTCGTGGCCCGAAATCTTGAGCGGATCGGTGACCACGCGACCAATGTGGCTGAGATGGTTCACTTCGCTGCGACCGGTTCATATCCCCCGGAAGACGACCGCTAGGCGTCTCGCGTGCGTTGTAAGTTAGTGTCGCTCTCACTGGTTGTGGAAAAGTTGGCACCGTGAGATTCATCAAACTGTAGCCAAAGTGAAACATGTGGATTGCGATTGCCCTTGTGTGAATCTGGGCCTCGCGTGGGAGACATTTGATGTCCGCTGCCAAGCTGCTTCTCGTCGAAGACGATCCGGCTCTTTCGGAACTGCTCGAGTATCGCTTCCAGAACGAAGGCTACAATGTCCGCTGCACTGGCGATGGCGATGAGGCCATGGTTCTTGCGAGTGAAGACGTGCCCGATCTGATCATTCTGGACTGGATGATCGAAGGCACGAGCGGAATCGAGGTTTGTCGCAGGCTGCGCCGGGACAAGGAAACCGCGCACGTTCCCATCATCATGCTGACCGCGCGCGAAGCGGAAGACGATCGCGTTCGCGGTCTCGAGACGGGTGCGGACGACTATCTCACCAAACCTTTCAGTCCGCGCGAGCTTCTTGCCCGTGTCGCCGCTGTCATGCGCCGTATTCGCCCCGCTCTTGCTGGCGAGACGATCGAAGTGGGCGATATCAAGCTCGATCCGGTCGCTCACAAGGTTCAGCGTCGCGGCCGCGCCCTGCAGCTGGGCCCAACCGAGTACCGCCTTCTCAAGTTCTTCATGGAAAGCCCGGGCCGCGTTTTCAGCCGCGGACAGTTGCTCGATGGAGTGTGGGGCACGGGCTCGGATATTGAGCTTCGCACGGTCGATGTGCATATCCGGCGCCTGCGCAAGGCCATCGGACTTGAAGGCGCAAAAGACCCGATCCGCACGGTTCGATCAGCAGGTTACGCTCTCGAACCGGCTTAGCGGCAAACACCGGTCCACCGACCATCCTGATCGAAATGGAAGTGGTCGGCGTGTGCCTCGTTATAGTCAGGTGAAAGGACGGTGGCGAACACGCCGCACGCTCCGTCGCGCACCTGTCTCAAGAATCTCGCCTCGTCAGCGTCGCCGTTCCAATCGCTGATCAGACTGATCCGGCGCCCATCCTCGAACACGAATGCCGAAATGTCGATCGCGTTGCCGGTCGCATGCTCGCTCCACGCCCCTTCGCTGCGGCCGTAGAGCCGCCGACAGGAATAGACGCCTAGGTGCTCGATCCGTGCAATTGCGCTCCCGAAGATATTGAGCGCGGCAGGCTCAACGGTCTTGGTACGCCATAGCTCCATCGCTGCTGCAACCGGGCACGTCATCGGAGGAGAATTTGGCGCGAATGGGTAGTCTGTGAGCCGTGTCCGGTCGGGCCGCGCGCATGGCCCCTCGCCGGTTGGATCAAGTACGGCATATCCGACCTCGCTGCGATCAATGACGGCGCGGCATTCCGGCACGTCGTCCTTCAGCGCGACAAGCTTCGTAGCGGTCGCCATTCCGACCGGATGCCTCAGATCAAGCGGGGCCGAAGGATTATGCTCGGGGTGAGCTTCAACCCAGATGTATCCGGAATAGGCAAGGATACCCAGCATCGCGAGCAACAGAAGTCTGCGCTCAGCGTGGAATTTTCCGACCTTGCGGGAGATGCGAAAAGGCTTGGGTTTTTTGGCCATTATCAATGAAAGTCGCGAGAGTTCGGAAGTATCCTTACATTCCTAGGATGCACACGCGTATTGGGCATTTTGCGGCGTCCTCGCCGTGGAGCGCCATTGGCATCGGGCAGTTCATCGATCAGATCGCGCGGACGGATCGCCTCGGCGTTGCTGTCGATCAAGTCATCCCTCGGATTCATCACCCGCTTGCCACCGACTTGGCTTGGAAGCGGGGAATTGACGTGATCCGCACGCGCGACCGGTGCGTTGAGCATGTCGTCCGAGAGCGAATAGAGCTGATCCGTTGCATCATCCATATGGTGAGCAATGACGTGGATCACCTCGTCATCATATTCAACGCGGCCCCGCACCTCCATCAGTCGCGCTCCCATCACGACGCGGCGCTGTTTCTCCTTGAGATCGGGCCATACGACGAGGTTAATCACGCCTGTCTCGTCCTCAAGCGTGATAAAGCAAACACCCTTCGCGCTCCCCGGCCTCTGACGGATCAGCACCACGCCTGCGACCTTGACCATGGAGCGGAACTTGCGGTTCCTGAGGTCGCAAGCGCGCACAAAGCCACGCTCCGCCAACCCTGCGCGCAGGAAGGACATAGGGTGCGCTTTGAGGCTGAGCCGGGTGGTCTGGTAATCGGCGACCACCTCTTCGGACAGCGGCATGGCGGGTAACTGAGTCCGGGCGCGCTCTGCCCCCTCGTCCCGCTCCGCCGCCGCGCGGAATAGCGGCAGGTCTGGCCCAGCGATCAGGCTGCGCGCATCCCATAAGGCTTGCCTGCGCGAAAGACCCAGCGATGTGAACGCGTCGGCGCTTGCGAGCCGCTCGATATACGCCGGACCAAGCCCGCCCCGCTCACGCAGCTCTGCAACATCGCGGTAACCCCCGCCCTCCTCGCGCGCAGCAATCAGTTGCGCAGCGATATGCTCGGGCAATCCATCGATCTGGCGAAGGCCCATGCGCATCGCGATATGCTTGTCGAGGCGCCCCGTCTCGCCGTCACCAGCCTCGCCGATCTCTTCCAAGGTGCAGTCCCATTGCGATGCGTTCACATCGGGCGGCAATACCTCAACCCCATGCTCGCGCGCATCGCGCACGATCTGCGCCGGCGCGTAAAAGCCCATGGGCTGGGAATTGAGCAAGGCAGCCGCAAAGGCCGCAGGGAAATGGCATTTGAGCCAGCTCGACACGTAGACCAGATGCGCGAACGAAGCGGCATGGCTTTCGGGAAAACCATACTCGCCAAAGCCTCTGATCTGATTGAAGCACCGCTCGGCAAAGTCGGGATCATAGCCGCGCGTCACCATGCGCCCGACCATCATGTCCTGAAGCTCATCCACCATCCCGCGCGAGCGGAAGGTCGCCATCGCCTTGCGCAAGCGATTGGCCTCAAGCGACGAGAACTTTGCCGCATCGAGAGCAATCTTCATCGCCTGTTCCTGAAAGATCGGAACGCCGAGCGTGCGCTCAAGGATGCTTGAAAGCTCGTCAGGCGGACCATGCTGCGGCGATGGCGCGGGGATCTGTACCGGCTCTGCACCCCGGCGGCGTTTCAGGTAAGGGTGTACCATGTCGCCCTGAATCGGACCGGGCCTGACAATCGCGACCTGAATGACGAGATCATAGAATTCACGCGGGCGTAGGCGCGGGAGCATGTTCATCTGCGCGCGGCTTTCGACCTGGAACACCCCGAGCGAATCTCCCTTGCGCAGCATCGCGTAGGTCTCAGGGTCTTCGCGCGGGACCGTCGCAAGCGTGAGTGCACGGTCGTGGTGCGCTTCGAGCAGGTCGAGACATTTCTTGATGCAGGTCAGCATGCCAAGCGCCAGCACATCGACCTTGAGGATACCGAGCGCCTCGATATCGTCCTTGTCCCACTCAATGAAACTGCGTTCCGGCATCGCGCCATTGCCGATCGGAACCGTTTCGGTGAGTGCGCCCTCAGTGAGGATAAACCCGCCTACATGTTGCGATAGGTGGCGCGGCATGCCGATCATCTGCTCGGTCAGCTTGAGGACGCGGCGAAGGTGCGGGTCGGTGATGTCCATGCCGGTTTCGGCAGCGTGCTTTTCGCTGATCTCGCGGCCCCACCCGCCCCAGACGGTCTTGGCCAGGCTCGCAGTCACGTCTTCGGATAGGCCCATCGCCTTGCCCACTTCGCGGATCGCCATACGTGGGCGATAGTGGATGACGGTCGCGGTGAGCCCGGCACGCTCGCGGCCATACTTTTTGTAGATGTATTGGATCACCTCCTCGCGCCGCTCATGCTCGAAATCGACGTCGATATCGGGCGGCTCCTTGCGCTCTTCGGAGATAAACCGATCGAATAGCAGTTGGTGCTTGGCCGGATCGACCGATGTGATTTCGAGGCAATAACACACGGCAGAATTGGCCGCCGACCCGCGCCCCTGACACAGGATCGGCGGCTCAACGCTGCGGGCGAAATCGACGATATCCTTGATGGTGAGAAAGTAGCGCGCAAGGTCGAGCCTCGCGATCAGCGCAAGTTCGCGTTCGAGCGTCTGCTCCACGCTGTCAGGAACGCCATGTGGATAGCGTCGCTCTGCCCCCGCCCATGTCTCGATCTCGAGATATTCCTGCGGAGACATGCCATCGGGATAAATCTCTTCGGGGTATTCGTAGCGCAGTTCCTCGAGGCTGAAATCGCAATTGTCGGCAACCTCGCGGGCAGCGTGGATCGCGTGCGGCCAGCGGGCGAACAGGTGCTGCATTTCCTGCGGGGATTTCAGGTGCCGCTCGGCATTGGCGTGAAGCAGGTGCCCGGCCTGCGCGACCGTGGTCTTGTTCGCAATCGCGGTCATCACGTCCTGCAACGGACGGCGCTCGGGCGCGTGATAGTGAACATCGTTCGTCGCAAGCAACGTCAGGCCGTTCTCATGGGCCAGCGCATCGAGCCGGTCGATCCTCGCGGTGTCGCCGCCGCGGTAGAGATACGAGGCCGCGATATGGCCCAGTGAGGGAAGCTGGCGGGTCAGATGAGGGAGGATTTCAGCGAATGAGGCAACGACCTCAACCACCTCTGCCTCGTCACCTTGCGGACGCAGCGGCACGACGTTGCTCGGCACCTGGATCGTGAATTCGGTCTCAAGATCTTCGGGCGGCAACAGGATGAGCTGTATGCCCTCACCGTACTGGGCCAGCATTGCGAGGTCGATCTCGCACACGCCCTTTTCCTGCCATTCGCCCGACAAGGTCTGCATCCGGCCAGCGCTGATAAGCCGTGAGAGACGACCATAAGCGGCGCGGTCCTTCGGATAGGCTAGGAAGGCGAGCCCCTCGACCGTTTCGATCCGGCAGCCGATCACGGGCCGCAGTTTGAGCGTCGTCGCCTCGGTGTGGATGCGCACCACGCCCGCAAACGAGTTCGCATCGGCAATCCCGATCGCGTCGTAACCAAGGCTGCGCGCCGTCATCGCAAGGTCAACCGCGTCCGAAGCTCCGCGAAGGAAGCTGAAACAGCTGACCAGGCCGAGCTCGACGAAGGGCGCGCGTTCAGGACGATCGATCAGGTCAGGGTCGATCTCCAGCGTACGTTTGTCCGGGGTAAGCGGGGCGTCGGGCATCGGCTCACAACCCTATTCCGTCAGCTCGGCTAGCCGCGCGCGCACCACCGCGAGATCGCGCGCAAACAGCTGTCCTTGCTCATCGCAAGCCTCCCCCTCTAGCCGCAACAGGTAGGAGGGGTGGACCGTGACCCACAATTCGCTGCCATCCTCAAGCGGGATCGGGCGACCGCGTTCCTTGCCGACGCTCACCGTGCGGCCCAACAGTCCGCGCGCTGCGCTTGCCCCCAGTGCAAGGACCACGCGCGGTTTAACGAGGCTGCGTTCGGCCTCAAGCCACCAACGGCACGTATCGACCTCCTTTGCGGTCGGGGTCTGGTGGATGCGGCGTTTGCCCTTCCACTTGAACTTGAAGTGCTTGACCGCATTGGTGACGTAGGCCGTGCTGCGATCGATCCCGGCGTGGTCGAGGCACTGGTCGAGCAACTGCCCGGCAGGCCCGACAAAAGGTCTTCCCTGTTGGTCTTCCTGATCGCCAGGTTGTTCACCTACGATCATCAAGGGCGCATCAGCAGCCCCCTCGCCCATCACTGCACGCGTGCCGCAATCGGCGATCGGGCAATCGCGGCAGGCGGCAATGCCCTGTTCGACAGCGGCGAGGCTTTCGGGAATCGCCTTTACCTCGCGCTCGCCCGCGGCGACCATGCCCGCCTCGCGCGCCTGTGCCCCTGCGATCAGATCGGGGATCAGCTCGGCCTCTGGCATGTTCTTCCAGTATTTCTTGGGCATCTCGGAGAGCATCGCCCCGACCTTCAAACGCGCCGGATTGAAGATTGAGGCGTAATAGGACTTCCACAGCTCCTCGGTCGGGTCGCCTTGTGGAGCGTCTTCGCGGCGCGCGGGGCCGCTTTCGCGCATCGTCTCACCATCCCAGTGAATGCAGCCGCGCGGGGTCAGGATCGACCACTGCATGTTGGCAAAGCGGCGCATGAAAAATCCGGCATTGGCGCGCACGATGTGATGATCGGGCTCGAACCACGCGACGTAGTGGTCATCTCCCACTTCGCGAAAGCGCACGAAGGCGTGCATCTTGTGGCTGTCGCGGCGCACCTCCTTGTCGAGTTCCTCGATCCGGCGCACGTCGGGATCGGCGCTGTCTTCCATCGCACGCGGGTTCGACTGGAGACGCCACAGCACTCGGTACAGGAGGCCGAAACGCTGCGGATCGGAATGGAGCGCGGCGTTGCGGGCAAGCTTGAGAAAGCGTTTGCTCGCGCGCACGGGCCGCGCGTTGGAGCTGGGCACCGGCAAACGCTTCTCGCTGCGTGCCGGTCCTTCGAGCGCAAAGAGATCGCCTGTTCCGCCCGGCTCGACCCAACTCACCCGGTCAGGCGGCACGTCGCACTGGATGAGCCCACGCGCACGCTCTCGCCAGAAGGCGAAATCATCTGGCGCGGGCAGATGCACGGCATAATGCGCACCGAGCGAGACATTCTGCATCGCGGTCATCAGAACAGCTCCAGCTGCTCTTGCTTGGGCGCGAGTAGCGCGCGCAGGTCCGCGCGATCGGTCAGCATGGTCGGCCGCCAGTCGACGGTGCACAGGAAGGGTCGCACCTTGGCGATCGACTGAGTGAGCCTGGCGACGTCATCAAGCCGCAGGGTCCGATGCCGCCGGGCCTTGAGGATGCGCGCTACCGCCGTCGTTCCTAGCCCCGGAACGCGCAACAATTGCTCCTTCGACGCGCGGTTCACATCGACCGGGAACTGGCCCCTGAATTTCAGCGCCCATGCCAGCTTGGGGTCGATGTCGAGCGGCAGGTTGCCATCAGCCTCGGTCGCCTGTGCGACTTCTCCGGGAGCGTAGCCATAGAAACGCATCAGCCAGTCGGACTGATACAGACGGTGCTCACGCATCAATGGAGGGCGCTTCAAAGGCAGCACTGCGCTCGCATCGGGGATTGGAGAGAAAGCGCTGTAATAGACGCGGCATAGACCGAATGCCTTGTAGAGCGTGCTCGCCTTGCCCACGATATCGACATCGCGCGCCGCATCCGCGCCGACAATCATCTGGGTCGACTGACCAGCAGGCGCGAAGCGCGGCGCGTGCTTGAAACGCTTGCGCTCGTCCTTTGCCTGAATGATCCGCGCCTTGGTCTTGCCCATTGCGCCTTCGATCTGCGCCTCGTTCTTGTCAGGCGCGAGGCGCGAGAGGCCTGAACGGGTCGGCAGTTCGACATTGATCGAAACGCGGTCGGCGAACAGGCCCGCCTGATCGATCAGTTCAGGATCGGCCTCAGGGATCGACTTGAGGTGAATGTAGCCGCGAAAATCGTGTTCCTCGCGCAGGATCCGCGCAGCCTCGACCAACTGCTCCATCGTGTGATTGGCGCTTTTGACAATGCCGGAGGACAGAAACAGCCCCTCGATATAATTGCGCTTGTAGAAATTGAGCGTGAGGTCCGCGACCTCCTGCGGTGTGAAGCGCGCGCGGCGTACATTCGAGCTCTTGCGATTCACGCAGTAATGGCAGTCGAAAATGCAGTGGTTGGTCAGCAGGATCTTGAGCAGCGAGATGCAGCGACCGTCCGGGGCGTAAGCGTGGCAAATTCCCATGCCTTCGGTCGAACCGATGCCTTTTCCGCCAAGCGAGTTCTTGCGCGCAGTCCCCGACGACGCGCACGAAGCATCGTATTTCGCCGCATCGGCAAGGATTTCGAGCTTTTCGCGGAGCGTTTCACTGGACATATGTTCTTTATATGTTCCAGAGCGGGTTTTGCCAAATGCAAAGGATGCAATTCAGCTATGTGAGGCTAGACTATAGTCTGCGCGACTGATCGTCTTTCTCAACCGCTACGTCCGGCACTTGTGCTGCGCAGAGATGATCGAGCACCGCGGGGTGAACCTCTCCTTCGAAAGAAATGCCCGCCACCCGGTCCTCCATCCATGCAACTTTGCCTACGGGGACGTAAATGTTCGACACTTTCATGGTGATGCGATCACCCACATTGGCAAACCCGCGTGAGCCACTGACCTTGCAGCCGCCTTCGGAGATATCGATCATTTCGACATAGACGGGGCGCGACTCAACACGGCTCTTCACCGTCAGGCGCAACGGGCGGCGCTGCGAGTCGCGTGGAGTAGCGTGTAGGCTCATGGTTTCCAGATCGCATATTTCCGTAAAGGAAAGTTTAGTCTGGCGGTAAGGCCCGCTTAGGACATTCAAGCGGACAAGCCCTGAAGAAACCAGTCGGGCATTCCGCCCCGACCATCTCCGACAATACCATGCCGGTAGATCCAGTAGCGGGCACCATCGGCATCTTCGATCCGGTAATAATCGCGCAGCCGCACGGTAGAGCGCACTCGCCACCATTCCGGCGCAATACGTTCCGGTCCTTCGACCCGCGTCACTTCGTGCACCTGCCCACGCCAGCGAAAACGCTGCGGATAGCCGTCGGGCGACGCATAAAGGACGGCGATTCGTTCGGGCTGATCGAGCAGTTTCAGTGGCCTGTCGCGCAAAGGCTCAGTCTGAACCGGCCATGCGCCTTCAAGCGGCGGGTGCCAGCTTTGCGCTCGCTCGGGCAAATGGCTGGCATGCGGAACCGGGCGACGCACTGCGTCAGGTCCAAGCCGCACGCTCAACCTGTCGATACAGGCCGCAAGCGAAGTGCCATGGCGCTCTGCCGCTGCCTCGACGTCCCCCTGCTCCGCATCAAGCGGTTCAGCCCAGCTGGCACGCAGCCGGACAGTCTCTATCCCGAAACCGGCGTCGATATTATCGAGCTTTTCCTCGAACAGACGAGTGATGTGCGTTGCATCGCGGGTTGCGGCGGCGAGTTCGAGTCGCCGCACGATGACTTCGCCGTCGACCCGCCACAGACCGAGTTCGAGGCGCCTCGCCCCTTCTCCCCGTCCCTCGAGCTCGCGGGCCATGTCCTCGGCAAGATCTGCAAGCACGCGGTCCAGCAGCGAACGATGGCGCAGAGGTTCCATCAGGCGGCGCTGCACAAGCGGCATTTGCTGCGGGATGACCGGCAGCAGCGGCTCGGGCACTCGACCGAGCAGCTGGTCAAGCCGAATAAGCGGGTTTGCGCTGGGCGATTTGCGGTTGCGGAACCGGCGATGGAGAGCATCGCGCGCAGCCTCCTCGCTGCGGTTCACGGCGCCGGTCGCGATGTCAGCAAGGTCGCCAAGCCGCTTGAGACCCAAACGCCGCAAGACGGTGAGCACGTCGTCATCAAGCCGCAGCGCTGCAACCGGCAGTTCGGCAAGCGCGCGGTTCATATTGTCGTTTGCTGACAGGATTGAACGTGGCGGCCCGTAGTGAGCCAAGGCCCATGCTGCACCTGCGGTCGGCGCAATGCTGGTGCGCACGGCGTAACCGCGCGCGGCAAACGCGGCTTCAACGTCAGCCAGCAAGCGCGCCTCACCGCCGAACAGGTGCGCGGCGGCGGTAGTATCGACCAGCACACCGTCGGGTGGGTCAAGCGCGCTCCATGGACCCCAGCGCTGCGCCCACACGGCAAGCTTTTCAAGGCACGCAAGATCACCCGCCGGATCAGCGGGAGCCGTCTGTATCGACGGACACACCGTGCGCGCATCGGCAAGCATCATCCCGGCCATCGCACCGGCCTCTTGCCCCGCGCGGTTTACGGCGTGGATGCGTGGCCCGTGCGCGGTTTCCGTGATGAGGACGGTAGGGTCAGCATCCGCGCCCTCACCAGGCATGCAGACCTTTGCCTCAGGCCCTTCAGGCGCGAGCGACAGCCGCCAGCGATCGACCGACAGTCGGGCGCACCAGACGGCCAGGATACGGCGGGGCGGCGTGCTCGAGTGTGCCGGGGACTTGCGAGGCGCTGCGGGCAGAGAGGCGTCCTTTGTCATAAGTGAGTGTCCATTGTCCGGGAGCATGGCTGCGCGCTCGGAAGAGCTCGGCCTGCCAGGCAGGCACACCGGGAGCGTCTGTATTCCAGAGCGGCGGCTTCGAAACGGCAGGCCGGGCCCGCCAGCGCATCCGCGCCGAGGATAGGTCCGCCTCCGCCTCGATCCGCACCAGCCACAAGGCGATGCCATGCTTTTCAGCAGCAAGGCTGAGCCTGCGCGAGGCGGTGAAATCGAGCACGCGCGGATTGCCCGCGATCTCACCGATGACGCAGGCAAGGTCGCGGCACTTGAGCCCCTCCTCCAGCGCGAACAGCGCATCTTCGGGCTTGTGAGCCTCAACATGGATCAGGCGCTCGCGAAACTCTTCCGGCAGGCCGTGAACGTAAGGCCGCCCACCCATTTGCACCGCACGCGCATCCTGAACCCACAACACGTGTCGGCGATCATCGGCCTCAGCGAGCGGGTCTTCAGGCTGCGCGGTTGCTTGCAGTGCATCGCGTGCCAGAGCCAGCGCCAGTCCTGCCCCACTTGCATCACGGGCGCTGGCGAAAATCTCGCTATGAAGCGGCTGATCGCGAAGGCCCGGTTGCCAGCGCCCTTCCCTCGCCTTCGAGATCGCCGCGATTTCCTCCGCCGACAGAGTATGAGCCGACAAGTGCGGCGCTGCGCCGCCTGCCGGGCGAACCGGAGGACGTGATGGCACGGACAGATCGCGCAGGGCTTTCGCCCCGGAAGGAAGAGCAGGACTGGTCATAGGAACATGTAAAAGACTCGCCCGAGTCTCATTTGTTCCTAATATGTTCTCATTTACCTGTCAGTGCAACGGTTTTTCGAACCGCCTGACCGCAACCGCCAACTCAAATGGAACGTTGCCCCCTGCCCGCGCATTGGATGGATAGACAAAGGAGATACAACAATGCGTTACAATCAAGGCAAAGCCGACGAACTCAAGACCCAATTCTGGAAAGCTCTGGCGGATTCGCCATTCCTGTTCCTCCAACTGGACGGACAGCCTGAAACCGCAGTCCCCATGAGCCCGCAGCTCGACAAGGACGCCGATAGCGCGATCTGGTTCTTCACCCACGCGCACAGCGACTTCAACAAGCTTGGCGCAGCGACCGCAACCTTTCAGGGCAAGGGCCACGACATGTACGCCCGCTTCAATGGCACGCTGACCCGCGAGACGAGCCAGGAGCGTTTCGACCAGTTCTGGAACAACTTCGTCGAGGCCTGGTACGAAGGCGGCAAGGACGATCCCAACATCGTCTTTCTGCGCATGGACCTGGGCGACGCCGAAATCTGGAGTGGCGATCTCGGCCTACTCAACACCGCCAAGATGGCGCTCGGCATGAACGTCCACGACGAAGCCGAGAAGGAGCACGTCGAAGAAGTCGCGCTCTAAAACCCGACCAAAACGAAGAAGGGCCGCTCCTTATCGGGCGGCCCTTTCGATTCAGAGCTTAGCCGAAGAGGCCAACATAGAGGATCACGGTCAGCACGATCGGACAAACATAGCGAACCAGCGCTCTCCACGTCTTGTGCAGCAAACCGTCCAGACCGTTCTCGCTGTCGATCAGCTTCGCATCCGCAATCCAACCGACAAAGATGCAGGTCAGGATCGCACCGATGGGCATGAACAATTTCGCCGTCACACCATCAAGCGTGTCGAAGAAGTTCGTTTCCGCAAAGATCGGGATGAAGCTGAGCGGATAGAAACCTGCCAGATCGTTGAAAGAGAGCGCCGACAGCACCCCAAGAACCGCGGCACCTGCGCCGACGATGACGGTCGCAACCGAACGCGAGATATTGAACTTCTCGAAAACGTAGGCGGTCGGTGCTTCCAGTAGCGAGACCGAGCTGGTCAGCGCAGCGAAGAACACCATCACGAAGAACGCGAGGCCAATCAGCGATCCGAACGGCATGGCCTGAAACGCGATCGGGAGCGACTGGAACATAAGGCCCGGTCCAGCGCTCGCCGAGAGACCCGCAGCAAACACGATCGGGAAAATTGCAAGGCCAGCCAGCAACGCAACGCCAGTGTCGGCGCTAGCGATGATGCCCGAGGTTTCACCCAAGTTTGTATCGCGGTTGGCATATGCGCCGTAGGTCATCATCCCGGCCACGCCGAGCGACAACGAGAAGAATGCCTGCCCCACAGCTGCGAGCATCACTTCGCCGGTCAGCTTCGAGAAGTCGAAGGTGAACAGGTAGCTTACCGCATCACTGAAATTGCCCGTGAAGGCGCCGTAGATGGTGATAGCAAGGAACAGCAGGAAAAAGAGCGGCATCAGGTAAACGGCAACCCACTCAATCCCGCTAGAAACACCGCGCGCCACGAAGAACATAGTCACAACTAGGAACCCGAGGTTGAGGCCAACCATCAGGCCGCCATTGCCGAACAGGCCGGGAAGCAGTCCTTCGATATCTTCGGGAGCACGGCCCTCGAAAGCGCCGCCAGCCAGACCCGTTTGCACCAGATCGTTCGCGAAGACGCCGATATAATAGACCACCCAGCCGCCTACGACGCAGTAAAAGCTGAGGATCAGAAACGCCGCAAATACGCCCATCGAAGCAAGAACGCTCCACCCTTCGGGAGCGTTTAAATCGCGCGCAACACGCCGCACGCTCTCAGGCGCATTGGCCTGACCGTGACGCCCGATCAGCACCTCCGACAGGAGTACCGGCAGGCCAATGAGCAGAACGCAAAAGATGTAGAACAGCACGAAGGCGCCGCCGCCATTCTCGCCGGCTTCTGCTGGAAACCGCCACATGTTGCCAAGGCCCACCGCTGAACCGACCGCTGCGAGAATGAACGCGCTGCGTGAAGACCAATTCTCGTGGCCTGAACCTGCTGCTGCCATGTGTAGAAAAATCCCTCTTGGATCGCGCTTCCCCAAGCGCGTTGTCTTGT
Source organism: Erythrobacter sp. S158 (assembly GCF_057364915.1). Lineage (NCBI taxonomy): Bacteria > Pseudomonadati > Pseudomonadota > Alphaproteobacteria > Sphingomonadales > Erythrobacteraceae > Erythrobacter > Erythrobacter sp. S158. The sequence continues at coordinate 1,444,711 of NZ_CP200279.1, forward strand.
GTGGACGCCTATCTGCAATGATTCTGCGCTCTCGCCAAGGGGGGAGAGCAATATCCTTGTTTGTCGTTTGTCGCATGCGGCGCTAAATGAGCGCCCATGTCGACCACATTTCAGCTCGATACGAGCACCAGCCGAGCCCATCCCACCCCTCAGCCGATGAAACGGCTCACTGTCCCGCGCATCCGTGCGAAGAAAAAGGACGGCGTTACCGAAGAGCCGCTGGTGATGCTGACCGCCTACACGGCGCGTCAGGCGCAGCTACTCGACGCACATTGCGACATTCTGCTGGTTGGAGATTCGCTTGGGCAAGTGATCTACGGGCTGGATTCGACCATCCCGGTCAGCCTCGAAATGATGGCCAATCACGGCGCTGCGGTGGTGCGCGGGAGCTATCATTCGGTCGTAGTCGTGGACATGCCTTTCGGTTCTTATGAGGCCTCAAAAGAACAGGCATTCGAAAGCGCCGCTTTCCTACTGAAGCAAACGGGCGCAGCGGCGGTGAAGCTCGAAGGCGGCGAAGCGATGGCCGAGACGATCGAGTTCCTCAATTCGCGCGGCATCCCTGTCATGGGCCATGTGGGCCTCACCCCGCAGGCTGTGAACGTACTCGGAGGCTACATGGCGCGCGGTCGGTCTGACGCCGAAGCGGACAAGATTGTCAGTGACGCCGTAGCCCTCGACAAGGCGGGTGCCTTTGCCATCGTTATCGAAGGCGTCGTTGAACCGATCGCGATTGAAGCCACGCAAGCGGTTGCCTGCCCAACTATCGGGATCGGTGCATCGGCACAATGCGATGGACAGGTGCTAGTCACCGAAGACATGCTCGGCATGTTCGAACGCGTCCCGCGCTTTGTGAAGAAGTACGAGGATATTGCGAGCGTTATTGAGAAAACCGTCGCATCCTATGCCCAGGAAGTGCGTGAGCGTTCATTCCCGAGTGAGGACCAGACTTATCAGCCCAAGGCCTGATCGTCGGAGAGCAGCGTTGCGACTGGCGCCGCAATCATCAACTGCAGCAAGTGGTAGAGGAGCAGCGGCGCGATCACGAATCCTGCTATCTCGGCAGGAAACAGAATCGCGGCCAGCGGGGCACCGATTGCCACGCTCTTTTGCGCACCGGCAAACAAGAAGGCGATACGATCCTCTCTCGAAATCTTGAGCATACCGCCAGTAAGCCAGGCACCGCCGGAAGCCGCGATCAGATAGGCTACCACCAGCGCGATCAGGATCGTCCAGCCAGTGGCACCGAAAAGCGATGCGAGACCCTGCTCGACCGCGCCGGAGAACGCGACATACACCGCGATACCGATAACCAATCGGTCGAGCCATGCGACCTGCGACTTGCGGTCCTGCAGCCATTTGATCGTCCACCCCTGCACCGCTTGTCCAATCATGAAAGGCAAGATGAGTATCAGGCCAATCCGGATGATCGTCTCAGTTCCAATATCTGCCGCCTCACTCCCGGCGAGCAGCGCGAACAACGGCGCAGTTATGAATACGCCCGCAATGTTGATGAGCGCTGCTCCAACGACCGATAGCGCCACATTGCCGCCAGCAAGGCTCGTGTAGGAGGTCGCTGACTGGATCGTCGAGGGCAGCGTCCCGAGATAGAGAAAGCCCAGCGCGACCATTGGCGGCAAAGCAGTGAGCGCCAGATTGGACAGCCCCAAGCCGATCAGCGGCATGGCTCCGAAAACGAATGCAAAGAGCGGCCCGAAGAACCGCCAATTGGTGAACCCGCGTGCGATTTCGCCGCGAGCGATCCTCATTCCGTTCACCAAGAACAGGACGAATATTGCGACATTGGAGACCAATTGAGCGCTTTGCCGACCTTCGCCACTCGCGGGCATCATGAACGCAAATGCAGTCGCTAAGAGAAGCACTGCAATCATTGGGTCAGCGAGAATGGAAAAGCGTTTGCCCATGTGCAATGCGCCAGTGCCCGGTCGGCTGCAGATTGTCGAGTTATGGGGTCAGAAATTCGCTTGGCTTGAGATCGCTCAGCAATTGATCGAACTTCGCCGCATCATCTTGCTGCCCCAGTGCACGCGCAGTTTCTGCGCGCAAGGCAAGGACGTCGAGATCGTTGCCCGCGCCAAGCTCGATCGCTGTGTCAAGCAGCACGGTCGCTCTCAACCAATCCTCATTCCCGGCGCTTCGCTGCGCCAAGAGGAACAGCGCCTCGGTGTTATGCGGGTCGCCTGCAACATGGCGAGCGTGCAGGACCTCGGCGGAAATCTCGTCACCATTGGCGATGAATGCCTCTACCATTTTTCGCGTTAGCGGCCACGACCGACGTACACGAGCAGAGACTTCATAAAACTGAAGCGCTTTCTCAGCGTCACCACTCGCAAGGTAGGTGTCACCGGCAAGCGAATGAATGTCTCCCGACAGCGGGGCCCTATCTATCAGGATGTTTGCCAGCCGACGTGCAGGAGCGAGATTGCCCGCACCGACGAAGTCTCGGAGTTCGGCAGTGGCAATCGGCAGTTGGCCACTTTGACGCGCGGATCCCTGGAGTACGACTTGTTCATCGGCGCGTCCCTCCAGCGCTCGTTCGATGAACGGGATCGCACGCTTACGCTCACCCATACGTTCGAGACTGCGCCCGACCAGCATCACGAGATAGGGTGAAGCGGAAGGACGGGATGCCAATGCCTCGAACCGATCAATGAGAGCACGATCGCGCCCACCCAGCCAAAGGGCTCGTGCGAGCAGTTCGTTCACACGCACATTCGCTGGCTGACGTTCTGCGAGTTCTACCAGAGTTTCTGCCGCAGTGTCGAAAGTGCCTTGCTGTAGATTGACAATGGCATCGAGCATCATGGCCGAAGCCACTCCGCGCTGAACAAGTCCGCTTCGATTAAGTAATGTGCCCGCCAAGACCGGATCGCCCCCGCGTGCCGCAAGAACGGCCTGGAGAAAATGCACCTGCGGATGGTCGGGCGCTACCACAGCCAATTGCCGGACAACTGTCAGCATGTCGGTGTACCGGCCCAGATCGCCAAGCGTGGCCGCGTAATCCGCGAGGATCTCCGGGTCTGAAGGGGCTGCTGCCGCAGCGGCCTCGAACCAGGGCAGCGATTCCAAAAGGCCGTTGGCATCGCGCACCAATTGCGCCCGCATCAGCAGGGCTGAAGGATACTGCGGGTCAAGCTCGAGAGCATAGTCCGCCGCCTCAATTGCAGTCAGATGCTCGCCTCCACGGAAACGCAGGCGCGCGATCTCCACCCACAGACCCGGATTTTCAGGCTCAAGTTCGCGCGCCTCGTCATAGTACTGACCCGCTTCACTCAGATTGCCAGCATTCACCGCCACTCGGGCATCGTCGATCAATTCGAGAAAGTCGGGACCTCCCGAGATGGCGGTCGAGGCGGCGGTCTCACTGTCTCCTGAACAGGAGCAGAGAGCGATTGCACCTAAGATCGCGAACAATCTACGCATGAAGGTCGTACTGTTTGAGCAGGTCGTAAAGTGTTGGACGGCTGATCCCGAGCAGCTTGGCGGTACTGGAGATGTTGCCTTCGCTTCGGGCCAGCGCATGGCGGATCACCCGGCGATCGGCCTGTTCACGAGCAGCCTTGAGGTTGAGGACGTCAGAACTCTCTTCTTCTTCGCCGTCAAAATCGAGGTCGGCAGCACCAACCAATTTGCCTTCTGCCATGATCACCGCGCGCTTCACGCGGTTTTCCAGTTCGCGCACATTGCCCGGCCAATCATGCGCATCAATTGCAGCCAGCGCATCGGGCGCAAAGCCAGATACGGCAGGGTTCATCTCTGTCGCAAATCTCTTCAGAAAGGCCTTGGCGAGAAGGACTGCGTCTCCGTGCCGTTCTGCCAGGCCGGGGATGCGCACTACGATCTCGGCCAGTCGGTAGAACAAGTCTTCGCGGAAGGTTCCGTCCCGGATCATTTGCTCAAGATCCTGATGGGTAGCGCACACAATTCGCGTATCGACCGCAATCGTCTTTCGCCCACCGATCCGCTCAATCGTCCGCTCCTGAAGAAAGCGCAGCAGCTTCACCTGAAGAGGGAGCGGAATGTCACCGACCTCGTCGAGGAACAGCGTGCCTCCGTTTGCGCTTTCAATCTTGCCCTCAGTTGTCTTCACTGCACCAGTGAACGCACCCTTTTCGTGACCGAATAGCTCGCTTTCCAACAGGTTCTCGGGGATCGCTGCGCAATTGATGGCGACGAAGGGCTTGTCCGCGCGGTTGCTCGTCTCGTGCAAGCCTTGCGCAAGCAGCTCCTTGCCCGTCCCACTCGCGCCAAGCAGCATCACGGAAACCGAAGTCGATGCAACGCGCTCGATTGTCCTTGCAACTTTCACCATCTCCGGCGCGCCCGTAATCAAACGGCCAAGCACAGTCTTGTCCTCGCTGGCATTGGCTACAAGCCGGCGGTTCTCGCTCTCAATTGCATGAAGGTTGAACGCGCGGCGCACGATGAGACCGAGAGCGTCGATATCGACCGGCTTCTGATAGAAGTCATAGGCTCCGCGTTCGATTGCACGCAGCGCACTCTCACGTGCGCCATGTCCGCTGGCGACGATGACCTTGGTGTCAGGTTTGAGCTCCATTATCGCATCGAGCACGGCGAAGCCTTCGGTGGTGCCGTCTGGGTCGGGCGGCAATCCAAGATCAAGCGTCACGACCGCTGGGGCCTCGCTTCGAAGCGCCGCGATCGCGCTGTCGCGGTCACCGGCGATGACGACCTCAAAGTCCTCATACGCCCATTTGAGTTGCGCCTGGAGGCCTTCGTCGTCCTCGATGACAAGCAGGGTTGGTTTCTTATCAGCCATCATGCGACCTTTTCGTTCTTGGGCTGGGGTACTATTGACCCGGCATTCGCGCGGGAAAGCAGGCTTGCCGTTTCGGCGACGGGCAAGGTGGCGGCGAAACGGGTCCCAATTCCTTCTCGGGATTCGACTGACAGACGGCCGCCCATCGATTTGATCATCTCGCGGGCCTCAAGAGCGCCAATTCCAAAACCGCCCTGTTTTGATGAGACGAAGGGTTTAAACAGGCCCGTGCGTACGAATTCAGGCGACATTCCCTCGCCTGAATCGATGATCTCAATCTGTCCGGTGATGCCGTCGCTGCTGACGCTGATATGGACAGCATCTTTCGGCCCGCTCGCATCGACCGCGTTCTGAACAATGTGCACAAGAGCTTGCTCAAGGCTTTCCGCATCCGCCAGTACTTCAACCGTTTCCGCTTGCGTCACCTGGACCGGGTGAGCGCTCTTGAAACGCTGCTCAAGGTCGCGGGCCAAGACACTCAAATCGACGGGTCGGAGCGTATTTACCGACTGGCCGCCATATCGACCCAGCCTCGCCAAAAGCGCGTTAAGCTTGTCCGAGGAATTGCGCAGCGTCACTAACATGTCTGCCCGAAATGCCGGATTGTCTGCGTGCTTTTGGGCATTCCCGGAAAGCAGTGATAGCTGGCTCGCCAGATTTTTGATGTCATGCATCACGAACGCCATTCGCCGATTGAATTCGTCAAATCGGCTTGCGTCCATCAGAGCCTGTTGCCCCGCCTGCTCGGCAAGATAGCTGGCCAATTGCTGACCTACGACGCGCAACAGATCGAAGTCTTCCCAGTCTAGACGACGTTCGATCCGTGGTCGCGCGAGCACGATCGCGCCTACCAGTCTGTCGAAGTGAATGAGCGGTACGACCGCCCATGCATCTTCGGCTTCGATCAACCATTGAGGGACATGCTCAAGCTCGCCGACGTGGTCGATCCCAGCTCGAGCCTCTCCGAGATCCAGGATATGATTGTGCTGCTCCAACAAACCAGCGAGCGCGAAATCGGTTGCTTGTGCAGGGACTTCCAGAGTTGCCCAGTTCCAGCGAGCGGAGAGTTCTAAGCGTGCTTCCTCATCGGGTACGAGCAAAAGGCCCGCCGGACTGTCGGTGATGTCTGCGATCGCCTTCACCGCGCGTTGGTGGAAACTGGAATTGCCGCTCGACTTCTGGCTGATCGTTTGTGTGAAGCGCAGCCACTCTTCGCGGTAGTCATAGCGATGCTGAAATAGATGCTTTGCAGCGGTGACCCTCAACCAACCGCGCATGCGTTCCGACGGAAGCCAAAGAATTGCGGCAACCACCGCAAGCACAAGGAACAAAGCCTGGCTCGCCCGGGCGATATCGCCGCCCAGCAGCGCCAACCCTCGCGTAACGACAATCATCATCGACAAGTAACTGCCGATCACAAGCAGCGAGAGTGTCTGGAAAGTCACCGCCCGCGATGGGCTGAACTGCAGACCCGCGCTGGTGGCATTCGCCCCTAGCGCAAGCGCAATAGCAAAGAGGCCAGTAGCAATTCCGCGCGCGGCCATCAGGAATGCCGGCGTTTCTCCAGCGAGATAGGCTACGGTGAATAGATTGAGATCATAGGCAAATATTCCGGCAAGCGCGATGCCGCTCCACCGGATGATCTGGCGCGAAACGTTGGCGGCGCTTGCATAAAGGTTATGCAACAGCACCAGAGCGCCAACTGCCACAAGCATGTTCAGGAGCGTGCCGATCTCAAAGATCATCAATTGGATCTGCTCATATTCGGCAGTTTGCGAACTTACGAAGAGCAGAACCGGTTGAAGAAATTGAACAGCAACTAGCGAAGCGATTACCGGGCGGATCGGCTTCAGGCTTTCATCGCGGCCGTCGGCGGCAAAGAGCCGGGAGATCACCGCGATCAATGCGAGGTTGCGTGCCGTCGCTGCGAGTTCCGCCTCAGCGGCATTCGGCCCGAATACGACGCTTATGACGCACCAGATTGCGGTGAGAGTGGAGGCAGCGATGGCGGCCCTGCGATCAGGCCGCGCTTCATCGCCCGAGCGCGCAATCCACAAGCCAGCGCCACCCGCCAGGAACGCCCCAGCGAGATAGCACAGCATTGTCGCGCTGTTCAGAAGAGCGGTCAGCCATTCCATTAGCGTGCACCCTCAGGCCACAGGATCACGCGCACCGTCTGCAAAAGGATTACGAAATCGAGGAAAGGCGTGTAGTTCTTGGCGTAGTAAAGGTCATATTCGAGCTTCTTGCGGCTATCTTCAGTCGAAGCGCCATAAGGGTAATTGATCTGCGCCCACCCCGTAATGCCCGGTTTGACCATGTGGCGCTCGCCAAAGAAAGGGATCTCTTCCTGGAGTTCATCGACAAAGGTGGGCACTTCGGGACGAGGGCCTACAAAGCTCATCTCGCCTTTGAGCACGCTCCATGTCTGCGGCAGTTCGTCGATGCGAACCTTTCGAATGAAGCGGCCCACGCGCGTGATCCGGCTGTCATTTTTCTCAGCCCACTTTGCTCCGTCTTTTTCGGCATCAACCCGCATTGAACGAAGCTTGATGAGGTGGAATGTTTGTCCAAATAGACCCACGCGCTCCTGCCGGAAGAAGGCGGGGCCACTGCTGTCCAGCTTCACGATGATCGCGAACACAGCGATGATTGGGGCAGTGAGCAAGAGCAGGACCAAGCTTGCCACAATGTCGAACACGCGTTTGACTGCGCTCGAGAACATCCGCCCGCTTGAGAAGCCGTCAGAGAAGATCAGCCAACTCGGGTTGACCGTATCAAGATCGACCCGGCCGGTCTCTCGTTCTAGGAAGCTGGAGAAGTCGTTGACGTGCACGCCCTTGGTCTTGATGCGCAACAGGTCATTGAGAGGCAGCGAGTTGCGGCGCTCTTGCAGGGCGAGAACCACTTCGCTCACGCCGAGGTTCTCAACAAAGCGGCCAAGATCATGGATCGCCTCACGCGCGATCGCTTCTTCGACCACGCGTTCAGGTTCACCCATCGCGATGTAAGAGACAATCGCGAAGCCGGCCTCTGGCTTTTCGGACAGTTTGCGAAGCCGCTGTGCCCTGTCTCCCGCGCCAAGAACCATGACCCGTCGGCGAAATGCACTCGAACCTAGGAAGCTGTTGAGCAGAAGACGGTCGGCAACCAGCACCAAAACCGTAAAGCCCATCGCGTAGAGCAGTGTCGAACGCCAAAAGGTTTCGCCGGGCAAAATCCAGTCGATGGTAGCAAGTGCGATGATGCCAAGGCTGATCGCAACCAGCAACCGAGCCCCTGCAAACCTCAACGATCGCAGGGCATAGGGCCCGTAAACTCCGACAGAGATCATCGCGAGCCAGACAATAGCGGCGGATCCAAGCAGCGGTATCCAGCGCGACTCGATCGGGTCCAGGTCCATCCCGATCTGCGACGCGCGAACCTGCCACGCCAGCTCGCCAGCCAGCACCAGCAGGGCAAAGTCCAACAAGCCGAGCAAAATCACGGCATGGGGGATGTAGTGCTTGAACAAGCGGATCATCGCGTGGCGAAACCTTTGAATACGGTTTTGTGCGATGATCTCTGTAAGCGCCAAGGCTTAAGTGTCGGTAAACTTTACAGTGCAGTTGGAAGCCGCGCATTTCCTTGGGTGGCGGCGGTTAACAGCGTGTAAGCCTCATGGCTTAGCTTCCCTTCTGGAGCGACAGTCTGGCGGGTGCAGGCGTCAGGCAATCGGCACGGCCGCATCGAGGGCATCCCACGCCAAGAGGTACCGCGTCGAGCGGGTCAAGCGATACACCGCGGGCCTGCGCCAATTCGCCCGCGAACCGTGCTTCCAGTCCAAGGACGATAGCGCGGCGCGCTGAACAGGCCGCGCCGTCGACTTCGACGGTTCGGACGATTGTGAACCAATGCCGGGGTACCGCCTCTCCTTCCCCAAACGTGACCGCTTGTGTCAGCATAGTCCCGCGGCTCTCGAACGCAGCATATGGCGCCCATGCAGGCCAGCGTGCTCCTTCGAGCGGATAGGCTGCACCGCTAGCGCCCGCTGTGAAATGGACCATTCGCCCGGTTCGCCCAAACCGGGCGCTGAAGAATGGAAGGCCGCGCTCTCCGACGCGTTGAAGGGTCGTCAATCGCTGTGCCAACTGGTCGAAGCTGACCGAGAAGCGTCGCCCGAGGATCGGCAAATCGTACCCCGTCTGCTCGCAGGCTCTCAGGAAACGACTGTAAGGCATGAGAAGTGCCGATGCGACGTAGTCGGTCACATGCTCACGAAACCGCTCACGAGCCTCCGGCGATGTCAGATTGGCGCCCGCGACCACGGTCTCGATACCATCGCGTTGTTCCAGAGTCGCAATCTGGCGTGCGATCTGAAAACGCCGCGCAGCACCGCCCAGCATCTCGGAAAGCTGCAGTTGGCGCGCATGCAGATCGAGGCGATGGACAAGGCCGGGCACAACCTCCGAAGGCAAGACGCGCACGCTGAGACGATGTTGTTCGCGCAGCCGCTCAATCAACGCAGCGCTTATGTCACCGCGCGACAGACGCAGCTCGTCCGCGAGATCTTCCGCGGCGTGATCGAGGTCGGCGAAATGGTTTTGCCAACGCTCCACTGCACGGCGCGCTTCGCCAATCGGATCCTCACCGCGTTCCGCATCCGGATGGGAGTTGTCGTAAAGTCGTGCAAAGGCAGCAGCCGCCTGCGGTGCTGCGGCAAGAAACTCCTGTACCTCTTCTCGATCAATCCCAAGGTCATTGAACCGCTTGTCTGCCATGCGCCGTGCAAGCCCATCAACGCCGCCGATTGCCTCATCCTCACGCAGGTCGCGCGGATCAAAGTCGTACCGCTCAATCACCTGCACCAGCACGCGCGCAGAGAGCGGTCGCTGGTTTCGTTCGATCAGATTCAGATAGCTCGGCGAGATCCCGAGAGATGCGGCCATTGCCGCCTGGGTCAAGCCTTCGCGCTTGCGCAAACGACGCAGCGACGGGCCAGCAAGAAGTGTGCTCTCAGCCATACGCGATCTGTAAATATCTTTACATCGTTACACAAGAATTACCTGATCTGGTGCCATACAGACACGAAATTCTGTAACTTTTCCTGTCGCGCTGCACTGCACCATGGCATCGCTCCGCTCGTCACATTCCTCCCCTCGGACACAGGAGACCTCTCATGACCTATCAGAATACCGTCGCCCAAATGCAGAGCGTTATCGAAGCCAATGGCCCAAGCTGGGGTGCAATCGACGCCGAAGCGACTGCACGCATGGCCATCCAGAACCGCTTCCCCACCGGTCTCGATATCGCGAAGTACACCGCGAAGATCATGCGCGCCGACATGGACGCGTATGACGCTGATCCGGCCAACTACACCCAATCGCTTGGCTGCTGGCACGGTTTCATCGCGCAGCAGAAGATGATCTCGATCAAAAAGCACTTCGGCACCACCAAGCAGCGTTACCTCTACCTTTCGGGCTGGATGGTCGCCGCTCTGCGTAGCGAGTTCGGCCCTCTCCCCGACCAGTCGATGCACGAGAAGACCACCGTGCCTGAGACCATCGAAGAGCTCTACACGTTCCTCAAGCAGGCCGACGCCCGTGAACTCGGTATGATGTTCCGCGAGCTCGACGCAGCGCGCGACGCGGGTGACGAGGTGAAGGCCAAGGACATCGAGAACCAGATCGACAACTACGAAACCCACGTCGTTCCGATCATCGCCGACATCGACGCAGGCTTCGGTAACGCCGAGGCGACCTACCTGCTCGCCAAGAAGATGATCGAAGCAGGCGCTTGCGCACTTCAGATCGAGAACCAGGTTTCGGATGAGAAGCAGTGCGGTCACCAGGACGGCAAGGTCACCGTCCCGCACGAAGACTTCCTTCAGAAGATCCGCGCGATCCGTCACGCCTTCCTCGAGATGGGCGTTGAAGATGGCGTCATCGTTGCGCGCACCGACTCGCTGGGTGCCGGCCTTACCAAGCAGATCGCTTACTCGACGCAAGCTGGCGACCTTGGTGACCAGTACAACAGCTTCCTCGATTGCGACGAAGTCGATCCGGCCAACATCACCAACGGTCAGGTCTTCATCAGCCGCGACGGCAAGCTGATGGCTCCCAAGCGCCTCCCCTCGAACCTCTTCCAGTTCCGTTCGGGCACTGGCGAAGACCGCTGCGTTCTCGATTGCATCACCTCGCTTCAGAACGGCGCGGACCTGCTTTGGATCGAGACCGAGAAGCCTCACGTCGAGCAGATCGCAGGCATGGTTGATCGCGTCCGCGAAGTGATCCCGAACGCCAAGCTCGTCTACAACAACTCGCCTTCGTTCAACTGGACGCTGAACTTCCGTCAGCAGGTCTATGATGCCTATGCCGAAGCGGGCAAAGACGTGTCGGCTTACGATCGCGACAGGCTGATGAGCATCGACTATGACGGCACCGAACTCGCCATCGAAGCCGACGAGAAGATCCGCACCTTCCAGGCCGACGCTGCGAAGCGCGCTGGCATCTTCCACCACCTCATCACGCTGCCGACCTACCACACCGCGGCGCTCAGCACGGACAACCTTGCCAAGCGTTACTTCGGTGAGGAAGGCATGCTTGGCTACGTCCTCAACGTTCAGCGCGAAGAGATCCGCCAGGGCATCGCCTGCGTCAAGCACCAGAACATGGCCGGTTCCGACATCGGCGATGATCACAAGGAGTACTTCGCCGGTGAAGCCGCTCTCAAGGCAGGCGGCAAGGACAACACCATGAACCAGTTCGAGGCTGCATAAGCAGCGGCGAAGAGAGGGATCCCGCGAGGTCGGCAAACACTGGCCTTGCGGGAACCGAACACAACCTTCATTAGCTGTATCACCATCACCCGGATCAAACCGGGCAAGCGAGAGAGACTAGATGAGCGATACCGATACCCCGAGCAAAGAACCCTCACGCGCTCGTGCGCTGCTTTCGACCGCCGACATGAAGCTTCTTCGTCGCGCGCTTGAAAGCCACGCTCGCGGCACCGAGGACCGTGACGAGCTCGCCAAGATCAACGCGCTGCACCACCGTCTTGGGACCTACGTACCCAACGCCGAGTAGGAAAGCGCTTTCGGCCCCTTGCGCCACAGCGCGCCGCGCCGACCTAACACCTTCACCAATTCTCCTGGGGAGGAGAACACGGCCACCGAGAGGGATTCGTCCCGCTTGGTGGCCGTAATGATTTGGGAGCGGGTGTTAGCCGCCGCTCCTCGGCATCAGGTCCAGCGTGGCTGCCGTCAGAGCTTCGGTTGCGGTGGCGATCACCACTTCGGCGTCAGGCGCCCAGAAGGGTGAGTGAAGGCTCGGCAACTCGACTTCGCCGCGTTCTGAGGCGAGGTATTGCTCCATTGGCACACCGCCGACCCAGAAGATCAGCGATTCCACCGTTTCGGGATCAGCACGGTAGAACTGGCCGAAGTCCTCCCCGCCCATGACGCTGGGCGTCTCGCGCACGCGGTCGCCAAAGCGCTCTTTCAGGCCCGCCATCACGTTCTCGGTGAATTCGGGCGTGTTGTAGGTCGATGGCGTATACGGATCCTGCACCGTCACGCTCGGCAGCTTGTCTTCGGGCATGCCCGCAGCCATCGCCTCGCCACGAGCAATCCGCTCAATCCCTTCGAGCAATGCAGCGCGCACTTCGTCGGTGTAGCTGCGCACCGTGATTTGCAGGCGCGCTTCGTCGCTGATGATGTTGTGCTTGGAGCCAGCGCGGAAGCTGCCAACTGTCACCACCGCCGGGTCGAGCGGGCTGATCTCGCGGCTGACCAGCGTTTGCAGGCGCGTCACCACATTCGCGCCGATCACCACCGGGTCGACCGTCGTGTGTGGGTAGGCGCCGTGTCCGCCAATGCCCGGAATCACCACATCGACACTGTCGACATTGGCGAGCGCGTAGCCTTTCGAATAGCCGATGAAGCCCGCAGGCGCCTGCGCGGCATCGTGGAAGGCGAGCACGTAGTCGGGTTTGGGGAAGCGTTCGTAGAGGCCGTCTTGCAGCATGGCGAGAGCGCCCTCGCCCGTTTCCTCTGCCGGCTGGAGGATCATGACCAGCGTGCCCGACCAGTCATCCTTGCGCTCGGCCAGCAGCTGCGCCGCGCCGACCCACGCGGCCATGTGAGTATCGTGGCCGCAGGCGTGCATGACACCGGTCTCAACGCCCGTTGCCGGAACCGCCGTGCGTTTCGAGGCGTATGGCAGGCCGGTCTGTTCGATAACCGGAAGGCCGTCCATGTCGGCGCGCAGCATCACCACCGGGCCAGGGCCGTTCTCCATCACAGCAACGACGCCGGTCTGGCCAACACCCTCAGTCACTTCAAAGCCGAGCGCCCTTGCCCGCTCTGCCAACTTGGCGGCGGTTTCGAACTCCTGAAAGCTCAGCTCGGGGTTGGCATGCAAGTCCTTGTAGAGCTCAAACAGGCCCGGCATTTCTTCCATCACGGCCGTGCGCAGTTCGTCAGCGCCAGCTTCCACGTGCGCTTCGGCGAGTGCCGGAGTGGCGCTCATCGAAAGCGCCATTGCCATTGCTGCGCCTGCCATCAGGTGCTTCATCATGTCGGTCTTTCCCCTCTTTTGAGCCATTTCCTATAAACCAAGCGTTTTGAGGCACTTGGTTGAGAAGTGGACCGCATGTTACACGGTCCTGGCGGTAAAAACTGTCCCTCGCCTCTCGGTCCGAAAATCCCCTTCGGAACACCCCTCGAAACGCGTGCGATCAGCATGCTTTGACGCTGCCACAATCCCACCCGGTAGGAAAGCGGTCCACGCGGCCAGCCGCCTACAATCCGTAACTGAGCACCAGCAGGATCGACAAAGTCGTCACCATGATCATCACCAGCGGCACACCCGTTCGAATATAGTCGCCGAACTCGTACTTGCCCTCAGCCATGATCAGCATGTTCGTCTGGTATGCGATCGGCGTCGCGTAACACAGGTTGCAGCCGAACAGCACGGCAAGCACCAGCGGCTCAGGCGGCAGGCCGAGCTGCGCAGCGATGCTAAATGCGATGGGAGTGCCCACGGTCGCTGCGGTCGCATTCGAAGCAAAATTGGTGAGCACCGTCACGAAGGCCATGATCGCTGCGAGAACGAGTGCGGGCGGCAGATATGCAAGGCCGAGCGACAAGGCCTCTCCCAACCATGCCGCCGCGCCGCTTTCGTCGATAAAGCGCCCGATAGTGATACTGGCCGCGACGAGCACGATCACCTGGCCGGACAGCGCCCTTCCCACCCGGTCAAATTTAACACAGCCGGTCACGAACATCAGGATCGCACCAGCCAACGCAGAGATCGCAATCGGGAAGATCCCGACGGCGGCAGTGGTGACCGAGAAGCCCATGATCGCGGCCGAGAGCAACGCCTTTGAGCGGCGAGGCAGTTCACGTGCGCCTTCGAGCATCAGGAGGCTGTCCGCGCGGGCAAAGGATTGCAGGTCTTCTTCGATCCCCATCACCAGCAGGACGTCGCCTTCAGTGATGCGGAGGTCGCCGCCGTCGGAATATTGCTCTTTCTCGCCAAGCAGCCGCTCAGGACGGTGGATGCCGAGGACCGCGACCGAATAGAGGTCGGCGATGCCCGATGAGGGCAGCGTGCGGCTGATGAGGCGCGAATCCGCCGTGACAGTCATCTCGACCACCATCACGTCCTCACCCTTGGCAGACGATGTGCGCTTGATCCGGTCTAGCACCCAACTCGGCGCCAGTTCGCCTTTCAATTCGCGCGTGGCGTCTTCGAGAGCCTCGTGAGTGCCGGAAATGTGGATGCGCTGCTGCGGCTGCATCGGGCCTACCGGCGGATTGTGGAAGGTGATCCCTGCAGGCAGCTTGTCGCGCACCTCGGAAAGCTCGACGCCCGCGAGCATCGACTGACTGCCGACGCGAAGGCGGGTGTGGAACATGCGGGCACCGGCCTGCGCCTGTGCGGTGTTGTCCTTGAGCAGGCGCGGCATGACCAGCCACATATATGGCAGCGCCACAAGGCAGGCGATCAGCACGATGGGCGTGAAATCGAACACCCCGATCTCGCGCATGCCAAGGTCCATCGCGATCGAGACGACGAGGATATTGGTCGAGGTGCCGATAGTCGTCGCGAGCCCGCCGATAAGCGAGGCTGCGTTCAAGGGCATGAGCGTCTTCGAAGTCGGCAAAGCGCCCCTGCTGGCCAAAGCTGCAAAGATCGGGATCATCAACACCAGAACCGGCGTGTTGTTGACGAACATCGACAGGACCAGCGCAATGATGAGCGAGACCAAGAGGCCGAGTTGCAGGTTGAACTTGAACACCCGCTCCAAAACACGCGCGGCGGGTTCGAGAGCGCCGGTCACGACCAGCCCCCTGCCCATGATCATGAGCGCGCAGATGGTGATCAGCGCATAATGCCCGAAGCCTCCGAATGCGAGCGCGAGGCCATCAATCGGGCGCGCATCGCCAATGGGGAAGAAATAGAGGCCAACCGCGATGACCGCGATGGTGAGCAATGAGACGATCTCGATGCTCATGCGACCGCGTACAAAGCCGATAAACATCAGGATGGTGACGGCCATTGCCGCCATGGCGTGATAGGATGGTGCTTCCAGCATGGCGTCGTTGCCGCTGACTTCTCAATAAGCGGGCAAGTTTGCAAGTGTTTTGATGACTGGCGGACCTGCTATCATTTGTCGGACAGCCCGAAACCGAACAGGCTAAGTTGCTGACCGTTCACCTGTTTGGCGAGTTTGGCATCCTCGCGATCACGCGGATCGTTGAACGGTGCGAGCGCGCGGCCCTGAACCAACCAGGACGCGCCGAATGCTCCAAGGATCATCGCCTCGGCCCAAAATGTCATATTGTTGTCGAACCACCACGGCACGCCAAGCAGGCCTGCAACGGCAATGCTGATCGCGCCCAGAGCGATGAGGATGCCCGACGTGACGTAGATCGCATTTCTGCGCATCTTTGCCGGGCTCATGATTTTCTGGCCGCTCGCATCGTCGACCGGGATCTTGGTGAAGACAAACAGGCAGAAGAAGGAGAGGATCGCAAAAAGCAGACCGGCAGCGCCGGCGTGAACCCAGTATCCGATCACCGGATACCGCACCGCCTGCACCGCGCAGGTGCCATCGTCGGCCAGTTCTTTGCAGCCCATGATCCAGCCATTCATCGGGACAAAGGCGACCAGCAAAGCCGCAATTCCCGCCAGCGTTGCCAATTGCGCGACTTTGGGCGTCCACCCGCGATAGGCCATCAGCAATGCGCCGATGGCGACGAGGCATCCGACGAAGAAGTCGCCCAGCAGGATCACTTCGTAGTAATATTCGGAAAGCGCCACCCGAAATCGCCCAAGCGCATAACCCCCGAAACCAAGCACGACCGGCATGGCGAAGGCGATGAAACCGACAACACGTGCAAGCCGTCGCTGGTCAAAGCGTAGCTTGGGATCGCGCGCATAGGGGTAATTGGCAGGAGGCTGATAGCGCGCCGGTCCTGTTTCGAATGGGGTTTCCATGCGGGTCAACTCCCAAGACCAATCCCGCGCTCAAGCAGCAAGGCGGTAGCGCAACAAGCTACGCGCTCAAGCAGCGAAGCGGTAGCGCAAAGAAAAATGGTGCCCCTGGCCCGACTCGAACGGGCACTCCCGAAGGAAAGCGATTTTGAGTCGCTCGCGTCTACCAATTCCACCACAGGGGCACCCGCGCTTTCGCGGAATGCGGGCTGTTAGCCGCGCAGCGCCTTTATCGCAAGCTCCCCGCGAGGATCTTGTGCAGCTTGGAGTGAAGCGTGTCGTTTGCAGCGAGAATCTGCTTCGAATGGATCGCTTCGGAACGCCCGCGGAAGTCGCTGACGAAGCCGCCTGCTTCACGCACCAGAAGGCATCCGGCAGCGGTGTCCCAGTCGTTGAGCCCGCTTTCCCAGAACCCGTCAAAGCGACCTTGCGCAAGGAATGCCAGATCGAGCGAGGCTGCGCCAAAGCGGCGGATACCGGCAACTTCGGGACCGATCGCGCCGAAGATGCGGCTCCATTCGGCAAAGTCGCCATGCCCCTGGAACGGGATGCCGGTCGCGACCAGAGCGTCCGAAAGACTGCGGCGCGAGGAAACGCGCAGACGCGCATCCTGAAGCCATGCACCGCGCGTCTTCTCCGCCCAGTAGGTCGCGTCCTGAATAACGTCATAGACAATGCCAGCGGTCACTTCGCCCCAGCCTTTGCCATCAAGGCGCGGTTCCTGCACCGCGATGCTGATTGCAAAATGCGGGATGCCGTGGAGGAAGTTCGACGTGCCGTCCAAGGGATCGATGATCCAGCGCGGCTTGCCTTCATCGCCTTCGATGATGCCTGCCTCTTCCAGAACGAAGCCCCAACCCGGGCGCGCGTTGAGCAGCTCGTCGTAGAGCGTGCGCTCAGCGCGCATGTCGGCTTTGGATACGAAGTCGGCAGGGCCCTTGCGGCTCACCTGCAGATGTTCAACTTCGCCGAAATCGCGGCGCAGACGCCCGCCCGCCTTGCGCGCGGCGCGTTCCATGACGCGGATAAGACCTGAAAACATGCTCATGAGAAGTTAGCCGGCCTTCCCGACATAGGTCTGCTCGTAAACATCGACGACGATGCGAGTGCCGCTTTCGATATGCGGCGGGACCATGATGCGAACGCCATTGTCGAGCACGGCAGGCTTGTAGCTGGAAGATGCCGTCTGGCCCTTCACCACTGCGTCGGCTTCGACGATTTCCGCTTCGATCTGCTGCGGCAACTGCACGCTGATCGGCTTTTCTTCCCAAAGCTCAAGCTGCACTTGCATACCGTCCTGAAGGAATGGGCGCGCATCGCCGAGAAGGTCGTTCGGCAGGTTGATCTGCTCGTAGGTGTTGGTGTCCATGAACACCAGCATGTCGCCGTCTTCGTAGAGGAACTGGTATTCAGCCGTGTCGAGCCGCACCTTTTCAACCGTGTCTGCGCTGCGGAAGCGCACGTTGGTCTTGCGGCCATCCTGCAGGTTCTTCATTTCGACCTGCATGTAGGCGCCGCCCTTGCCGGGCTGGGTGTGCTGGATCTTCGCGACCTTCCAGATGCCGCCTTCATATTCGAGGATGTTGCCGGGGCGAATGTCGACGCCGCTGATCTTCATGGGAATAACTCTTTTGTAGGTGGGAGGCGCGAGCGCATATGGGCAGGCGCTGCCGGAAATCAAAGCGCGCCAATAGCCGCTTGCGCCAGACTCGGCAAGCGCGCCACTGCTGATGGCGGCCTATGCGAGGATTGCTATGGTTAATCGCGTGGTAAAGCGCGCGTCCCGATGGTAAAGCTTGCGCTTAAAGGGATCCCTCGAAACCATGAAAACCTCTCACGTTCTCATCCTGACTGCGACTGCGGTGATCGTCGCCGCGTCCGTGCCTGCGACCGGGCGTCAGGAAAATGCGCCGCCAGCGACCGACGCCGCGCCGCTGCCTTCGGGCGGAATGCTGCGCACCATGCCGCTTGGCGATTACCAGTGTGCGATGCCTGGCGATGCCGGAGGCCAGGCGTTTGTCGAAGTCTCGGACGAAAACTTCCGTATTTCGACCGCTTCTCGCTATTTTAGCTCCGATGGCGACGGCACCTATATCATGCGCGGGACCAACCTGACCTTCACGCGCGGCCCGAAGAAGGGCGAGCGTTTCCTGAGGGTCGGTGACAATCAGCTGCGCAAGCTCACTGATGCAGGAGAGCGCAGCAAGCTCCTTTGCACGCGGCTTCAGGATCGGCGCTAAGCTTTTTCGATTGCCTCGGCGAAGGCTTTGACGGCTGCGGCCTCGTCGCCGTTCCAAATCCCGCCTGAAACCGCGAGAAAATCTGCGCCTGCTTTGACCAGCGGCGCGCAATTTTCAGGCGTGATGCCGCCAATGGCGACTACCGGGATTTCGAACAGCTTGACCCACCATTCGATGGTGTCGAGCGTAGGGCGCTGATCGTCGCCCTTGTCCTTGGTCGTGCTCTCGAAGAACGCGCCAAATGCGACATAGTCCGCCCCCGCCTCGCCGGCTTCCATCGCGAGATGCTTCGACGCGTGGCATGTCACCCCGATCTGTGCATCGCGGCCCAGCACTTCGCGCGCCTCTTTCGGGTCGCCGTCGTCCTGTCCCAGATGAACGCCATCGGCCTTCAGTCGTTTTGCCAGCGGGACCGAATCGTTGACGATGAAAGCGACTTCGTGGCGCGCGCAGATCGCCATCAAGGGTTCCGCGAGCCGAGCCGCTTCGTGCTGATCAACGCCTTTCACCCGAAATTGGAACGCGGTGACCAGCCCCTCGCCCGCAGCCAGAGCGCGCTCGAGCCTGTCGGGGAAATCGCCATCAACCTGCGTGGGTGAAATGAGGTAAAGCTGCGTGGTCGGATCAGTCATGGCGCGCCTGATAGCGACCTAACGAGCCCGCGCCAATCCGCCTAACTGTCCATGTGCGGCACAGGCCGATTTTGCCATCCGTCTCCAAAGCAGAATCGTGGTAATCGAAAGGTTAAAGGAGACCACTCATGATGCGGTTAAAAACGGCCCTTGCCCGGTTACCGATTGTTGCGCTCACGATCCTCGCGGTCAGCGCCGTGCCGGTTCAGGCGCAGGTCTCTCGCGTCGATGACGTCGCGTTTTTCGAACGCGCACAGGTCGGCCCCATCGAGCTCACACCATTCGGCATCGTCCGCGATCAGCGCTGCGCTGACGCGCGTTTCTGTTATCGCCCCAACGACATGCGCGTGTCCGTGATCGTGCGCGAACGCGGCATTCCTTACGAGATTGTGCTCAGGCTCGGACAGCAGGTCGAGGCACCCGGTGGGTTCCTCGTGTTGCGCGATACAGGCACGCGGCCGCGCGCGCGAGGCGCGCTTCCGCTCAGCGAATATGCGCTCGATATCGAGTTCATACCTGTGCCGCGCCGCGACGACAGGCAGGCTGGGCCGGCGCCTCTGCCCCGGCCCTGACCTCAAATCAGACCAGCACGCTGGCTTTCTGAATCTTGTCGATCGCACCGCTGAGTGCGGAATTGAACTCGTCGTCTGACTGGTCTTTGCGAAGGTCCTGAAGGAGACCGCGGCTAAAGCTCGCAATCATTCCGGGGTTCTTGGCGAGTTGGTCGCACGCATCATCCGTCGAGTAACCGCCCGACAGAGCGACCACGCGCAGCACCTTGGGATGCTCGATCAACGTCGTGTAGTGGCCCGGGCGCTTGGGGATCGATAGCTTGAGCATGACCTGACGACCTTCGGGAAGTGCATCGAGACCCTTCTGGATTTCGGCTATTAGAATGTCCTCGCCCTCGGCGCGGTCGTCGGCGTTGATGTCATATTCCGGCTCGAGCATCGGCATCAGGCCAGCCTCGGCAATCTGGTTGCCGACCGAGAATTGCTGCGCGACGATAGCGGCGATGCCTTCGGCGTCAGCCGCCTTGATGACCGAGCGCATCTTGGTCCCGAACATGCCCTTTGCGACCGACTTTTCGAGCAGCGCGGGAAGCTTGTCCAAGGGCTTCATCATCTGGACGCCGTTGGCTTCGTCCATCAGGCCCTGATCGACCTTGATGAAGGGGACGATGCCGCGCGCCTTTAGCGCATCGGCAGTGGGCTTGCCATCGACTTCGCCGTCCATGGTCTTTTCGAACAGGATTGCCCCGATCACCTTGCCGCTGGAAAAGCACGGCGAGGTGATTACGCGCGAACGCATGTCGTGGATACGGGAGAACATTTCCTCGTCACCCGACCATTCGCTGTCTTCCACGCCATAGCCGCGCAGCGCCTTGGGAGTGGAGCCGCCCGACTGATCGAGCGCTGCGATAAAGCCTTCGCTAGTGGCGATCTTGGCGGTCATTTCCTGGGTATTCATGGCGTGAGGGCGCCTTTCCTGCTGGTTGTTTTTGCTGCTCTCAGCGGGCCTTAACGCTCGCTCGCACGAGCCGCAACCGGCCCCCGATCAACGTTTGGTGAACTTGCGAATAATGCCTGTGAAACTGAAAACGGGATGGCCATCGGCAGTGATCATGCCGCGCACGAAAATGGTCTTGCCGCCACCGCGCGTGACCTCGCCGCGCGCTTCCATCAGCGCGCCGGGCCCAGCCGAGCCGAGGAAATCGCCCGACAGGTTCATGGTCACGCCATTGCTTCCGGCGAGTTCATCCGTGGCGATGGCAAACAGGGCGAAATCGGCAAAAGTCATCAGGCAACCGCCGTGCATGAAGCCAGCCCCGTTCATGTGGCGATCCTCTGCGCGGAATGCGGAGACGAAGGAGCCGTCTTCCCCGCGCTTCATGAAGAAGGGGCCGGAGCGGGTCTCGAACGGGTCGGAGTTCCAGTGATGCCACCCGGCAAATTCGCCCTCTTCATTGAGGACGGCGCTGCCATAGGCCTCGGTTCCCCGGATCGTTTCGCTCATCGCTCAGTTTCCGCCGCGAGCCTTGGCGCCAGCGACCAGATTGATCGCAATCGAGATGCGCGTGCCACGCCCGTAAAAGGCGCGCACCGAATGCTGGAGCCAGCTGGGGAACATGACGATCAGACCAGTGTGAGGGCGGACCATCGGCTCGTTGTTCTGCAAACCGCCGTCCACGTCCTTGAAGCGCAGATCCGGCACGGTCATTCGCACCATCGGCATGCGCGGGTCCAGAAGCTGCAATTCTCCGCCGAGCCCTGCATCGGGATCGCCTTCATATCCATCGTCGATATAGGCGACCGCGGACCAGAAACTGCCGGGATGCGTGTGGTACTGGTTGGCGTTGCCCTTGGTCGACACGTTGGCCCACATCTCGGGAACCCAGCCATATTCGCGGCCCTGATCGGCACCGACATTGATCATCGCCGCATCGGCCATGTCCATCGCCTTCAGAGCCAGCGCACGTGCCGCTTCGCCGCCCCATTCGAGCATCTGCGTGTTCGAATGCCAGCCGCCGATATTGGAAATCTGCACCCCGTCCTGATCACGCGCTTTCTCCGCCATGATCAGGCTCTTGAGATGCGCGATCCCTTCCGCGCTGCGCAGGGTGTCGATGACGAAAGGGGTCGAGAAGAGATGCCGTGTTTCTGCCATATCGTGTGCCCCTTACCTGATCAGCGCCACAATTGCAGAGCGAGGATAGCATCGGACAGCTGGCTGTTGTTCTCCGCCATAGCAATGCTACGTTCGGCAAGCTTCCAACGCCGGCGAACCGTGCCCTTGCGCCACATATCCGTGATCAGGAAGTTTCCGGTCCAGCGCCGGGCGCCGATCGACAGGTCAAGTTCCGCGTGGCCGGTGAACCACGCCGTCTTGCCGTAAGCGCGCGCGGTGACTTCGTGAAAACGGAAAGCGTCGCATCGAAGGCCCCGTTCAAGCCCGGCGATAAAGCTTGGCCGATCGAGCAAAACCGGCGGCGCGGTGCCGAACATCATAAGGCAATCCGCCTGCACGAGGTTCCTGATCTCTCGTGCCGACTGATGCAGCCACGCGCGCATCAAGCGGTTCTCAAGAACCTCGATCTTATCCTGGATGTCAGCCATGGGCGCGTTCAAGTGCCGCGACGCCGGGCAGTTCCTTGCCTTCCATCCATTCGAGGAAAGCGCCGCCTGCCGTCGAGATATACGTCACGTCTTCAGTCACACCCGCCTGCGCAAGTGCAGCAACGGTATCCCCGCCGCCAGCAACGCTGGTGAGCGATCCTTCTTGGGTCAACGCCGCCGCATGGCGTGCAAGCGCGACGGTCGCGGTATCAAAAGGCTCGGTCTCGAATGCGCCAAGCGGGCCGTTCCAGACAAGCGTGCGGCAAGTCTTCAGGACATCCGCGAGCGCCTCGGTTGCCTGCGGTCCGATGTCGAGGATCATCTCATCGCTCGAAACCTCATGGACGTTGCAGGTGCGCAAGGACGCAGGGTTGGCAGCGAATTCCTGTGCGACGACCACATCGTAGGGCAGGTGCACGGTGCAACCCGAATGGTCGGCTTCATCCATGATCTTCGAAGCGGTGTCTGTAAGGTCATGTTCGCACAGAGACTTGCCCACATCGACCCCGCGCGCCGCAAGGAAGGTGTTGGCCATGCCGCCGCCGATGATGAGATGCTGCACGCGGCCAACGAGGTTTTCGAGCACCGCAAGCTTGGTCGAAACCTTCGCTCCGCCGACGACCGCAGCAACCGGCGCTTCAGGATTGCCGAGCGCTGCGTCGAGGGCCTTCAGCTCCTTCTCCATTGCGCGGCCTGCATAGGACGGCAGGAAATGGGTGATACCTTCGGTCGACGCATGCGCACGGTGCGCGGCGGAGAAGGCGTCGTTCACATAGAAATCGCCATGCGCCGCGATGGCCTGCGCGAAGTTCGGGTCGTTGCCCTCCTCACCCGGCCAGAAGCGGGTGTTGTCGAGCAGGCCAATATCGCCGTTGCGCAAGATACCGATGCTCTGCTCCACGACTGGTCCGTGGACCTCGGGAATGAACATCAGCTCCTTGTCGAGCACCTTTTCGACATCGCCCACGACCATGCTGGTCGAAAGCACGCTCGATCGCTGACCCTTGGGACGCCCGAAATGGGCGAGCAGCAGCACCTTTGCGCCCTTGTCGGCGAGTTCGAGAATGGTCGGTTTGACCGCCTCGACACGGGTCAGGTCGGTGGCTGAGCCATCCTTCATCGGAAGGTTCAAATCGACTCGGACGAGCGCGACCTGGCCGGTCACGTCACCAAGATCATCGAGTGTCTTGAATGCCGTCATGTCGCGCTCATCCCGTCAGTTCGTTTCAATCAGAGAAACTTTGCCATCACGCCCGCAGTGTCGATCATGCGGTTCGAGAAGCCCCATTCGTTGTCGTACCAGCTGACCACGCGGGCAAGCTTGCCTTCCATGACGCTGGTCTCGAGGCTGTCGACAGTCGAGCTTGCAGGCTGGTGGTTGAAGTCGCTGCTGACCAGCGGCTGGTCAGTGTATTCGAGAACGCCCTTCATCGGGCCTTCTGCGGCCGCCTTGAGCGCGGCGTTCAGTTCTTCGGCGCTGGTGTCGCGGCCCGGCGTGAAGACCAGGTCAACGAGGCTGACATTGGGCGTCGGCACGCGGACACTCGATCCGTCGAGCTTGCCAGCGAGTTCTGGCAGAACCAGACCAACCGCGCGCGCTGCGCCGGTGGTGGTCGGGATCATGTTCTGCGCCCCTCCGCGAGCACGGCGCATGTCGCTGTGCATCTGGTCGAGCATGCGCTGATCGTTGGTGTAAGAGTGGATGGTGGTCATGAAACCGCGCTCGATACCGACCGTGTCGTTCAGCACCTTGGCAACCGGTGACAGGCAGTTGGTGGTGCAGCTTGCGTTCGAGACGATCATATCTTCGGCGGTCAGCGTCTCATGGTTCACACCGTAAACGATGGTGGCCGACACGTTCTTTGCCGGAGCCGAGATCAGAACGCGCTTTGCACCCGCCTTGAGGTGCGGTTCAGCGGCTTCGTGGCTCTGGAAGAAACCGGTGCATTCCAGCACGATGTCGACGCCCTGATCGCCATGCGGAAGGTTGCCCGGATCGCGCTCGGAAGTAACCGCGATGCTCTTGCCGTTCACCACCATTGCGCCGTCAGCGACTTCGACCGTGCCGGGGAAACGGCCATGGGTGGAATCGTACTGAAACAGCAACGCGTTTGACTTGGTGTCGGCAAGATCGTTGATCGAAACGAGTTCAAGATCGTGGTCGTCACGCTCGAGAATTGCACGCGCGACAAGGCGTCCGATACGGCCGAAACCGTTTATGGCGACTTTGGTAGCCATGTGAGAAACTCCTGCTTAGTTGTTCAATTTGTTCTGGATTTGGGGGACGATTGCGTCCGCCGTGAAACCGAAATGGGCAAAGAGATCGCTTGCCGGGGCCGAGGCGCCGAAGCTTTCCATGCCGATGTTGAGACCGCCGCGCCCGGTATAGCGCTCCCAGCCCAGGGTCGAACCCGCCTCGATCGAGACGATTAGCGTATCGTGTGGCAGCAGGTCGGCTTTGTAGGCATCGTCCTGCGCATCGAAGAGCTCGGTACACGGCATCGAGACCACATCCGCGCCGACGCCCGCTTCTTCAAGCTGATCCGCACATTCCATCGCAAGAGCGACTTCGCTGCCGCTTGCAACGATCACGACGCGCCGGTCCGCGCTCGCGCTGCGCAGGCGATAACCACCCTTGGCGCAGCGATTGCCTTCGCCCGTCCATGCTTCGTCACCCTCGCCGCGCAGCTGCGGGAGACCCTGACGAGTAAGAGCCAGAACCGAAGGCGTTTCCTCGGCCTTGAGCGCCAGCGCCCAGCATTCCGCCGTCTCGATCGTGTCGCACGGGCGGAAGGTGTAGAGGTTCGGTATCAGGCGCAGGCTCATGACTTGCTCGACCGGCTGGTGCGTGGGTCCGTCTTCGCCAAGGCCGATGCTGTCATGGGTCATGACGTAGATCGCCTGCGTTTTCTGGAGCGCCGACAGACGGATCGCGTTGCGGCAATAATCGGAGAAGATCAGGAAGGTGCCGCCGTAGGGGACAACACCTCCATGCAGCGCCATGCCATTCATCGCGGCAGCCATGCCGAACTCGCGAATGCCGTAATAGACGTAGCGGCCCGAATAATCGTCCGCGCTCATCGGCAATGTCGATGGCGTCTTGGTGTTGTTCGATCCCGTCAGGTCAGCTGAACCACCGATCAGCTGCGGCAGGTTCTCGGTCAGCGGACCAAGCGCCATCTCGCTTGCCTTGCGGGTCGCGGCCTTCTGCGGTTCTGCTGCGAGCGTGCGAATGTGTTGCTGGATCGCGGTGTCTGCGCCTTCGGCAACGCCCGCGAGCTGCTTTTCAAAAGCATCGCTGTTGGGCGACTCGTTCAAACGCCGCTCCCATTCGCCATGATCATGACGTCCGCGCTCGGCCGTCTTGCGCCACTCGACGAGGATATCTTGCGGAACGTTGAATGGCTCAGCTTCCCAACCAAGCGCTTCGCGGGCCGCAGCAACTTCGTCGGGACCGAGGGGCGCGCCGTGCGTGGCGCTGGTGCCCTGCTTGTTGGGAGCGCCTTTGCCGATGATAGTCTTGCACGCGACCAGAGATGGGCGCGGGTCAGCCTTGGCTTCTTCGATCGCGCGCTCGATATCGTCGAAATCGTGACCGTCGCAGGATACGACATGCCACCCGGTCGCCTCGTAACGCGCCTTGACGTTCTCGCTGGTCGAAAGGTCGGTTGCGCCGTCGATTGTGATCGCGTTGTCGTCCCACAGCACGATCAGGCGGCCCAGGTTCAGGTGTCCGGCCAGTCCGATTGCTTCGTGGTTGATCCCTTCCATCAGGCACCCGTCGCCTGCGACCACCCATGTGCGGTGATCGACAAGCTCATCGCCGAACTGCGCATTGAGGTGCCGCTCTGCCATCGCCATACCGACAGCCATCGCGAGCCCCTGCCCAAGAGGACCGGTGGTGCATTCGACCCCTTCGAGAAGGAAGTTTTCCGGATGCCCGGCGCACGGGCTGCCCAACTGGCGGAAATTCGCGATCTCATCCATCGTCGGGCGCGCATAGCCTGACAGGTGAAGAAGCGAGTAAATCAGCATTGAGCCATGGCCTGCCGACAGCACGAAACGGTCGCGGTCTGCCCAGTCGGGGCGGCTTGGATCGAATTTCAGGTGCCGGTCGAACAGCACGGTGGCGACATCGGCCATGCCCATTGGCATACCGGGGTGCCCCGAATTTGCGGCCTGCACCGCGTCCATGGAAAGCGCGCGGATGGCGTTTGCCATCGGCTGAAGGCGGGCGGCGTCGAGGGTCATGCTCGGTCAGGCTCCTGCTGGCGCGAGTTTGAAGGCGCGCTCTTTAGCTTTTGGGCGCTGTTCTATGGGCAGCGATTCGGGCCCTTGTCCCAGCGCGAATTGCCATTGCCGAGCCATGTGGTGAGGTCAACACTTGCTGCCTTGCGCTCCCCAAAGTGTTTGTTTGCACAATGGACTCAAGAGCACTTATCAACAGGGGACCCCAAGGCTTTGCGAATGTGGGCAATCTTGGTAAATTCTTGTCCACCATGAGTGCAGCCCGGATCGAACAGGCGATGACACGCCTCAATGTCGCGATGGAGCGGATCGAAGCCGCGCGCGCGGATATCGGACAAAAGGCGGGCGACAGAACCGGCGATGGCGCAAGTGACGCTGGCGGCTCGCAGCGTGTCATGGCGCTCGTCAACGCGCATGAGAAACTTCGTGAGGAGGTTGCAGATACGATCGGTCAGATCGACAATCTGATCGAGGAGCTTGAGGCGTGACCCAGGTGAAGATCAAGGTCGGACCGCGCACCTACTCGATTGCCTGCGGACCGGGCGAAGAGGAAAAAGTCGAAGCTTTTGGAAAGCTTATCGACGAAAACTACGCAAAGCTTGGTACTGCGCGCGCGCCGCAGGAGGCCGACAACCTAGTCTTCGCCGCCCTGTTCATGGCCGATGAACTGGATGAGGCGAAAGAGAAGGCAGCCAGCGCTCAGGGCGAGCTTGCTGAACTTCGGATCGAGCTGCAACGCGCACATGACGATGCTGCAAATGCACTGAAAAAGGCCGCGTCGGCCAGCGAGAATGACAAAGAGCGCAGCGGGTCGGCGAAGGCCGAATTGCGCGCCGAGATCGCCACGCTTCGCAAGGCCGAGGAACGCGCTCGAAAGGAAAATGTAGCTCTCAAAGCGAAGGTTGCCGATTTCGAAGATCGCGAAAGGCATCAACACGACCTGTTCGGCGGCCCAGCGGAAGATGCTGCCCATTCTGCCGCCCTTGCAGAAAAGCTTGAGGCATTGGCTGCGCGTGCCGAAGCAACTGCAAGCGCGCTTGAAGGCCAGTCGACCACGCACTAAATGACGCGGTGGCGGGGCTGCCCGGCACGAGCCACAGAAAATCCCTGAGGCTATAAGCAATCCAAGGGAGCTGTCCCTGCTCTGGTCCACCAGTTCGGCTGTGGGACCGGAGTATACGGCGCCCACCTGACGTTTTAGGCGTCAGAGGATTTCCCGGCACCGACCCATGGTGGTCCCGTCATTTTCTTTTGTGCCTCAAGCGCCGGCGCGCGCTTCCGCGCGCTTGGCTTTCCTACGGGGGCCCGACGCCTTCGGCGCCACCCCTCCGGACGCGCAGTCGCGCTTGCGGTCCTCGCGGGCCGTTTCTTTTTCGTCATTGCGAGCGTAGCGATGCATTCCATGGATCAAACGACCGACAAGAACGAACTTCGCAAGATTCTTCGCAAAGCGCGCCGTGACCATGTCGCGGCGCAGCCTGATGCCGTTCGCGCCTTGCTGTTTCATCGGCCCCCTGCGCCGCTGCTGGCGAAGCTCGGCAACGAGGCGGTAATCGGGCTGTACCACGCGACAGGAGCCGAAGCGCCTGCGGCTGACTATGCCCGCTTTTTCCACGAGGCCGGTCACACGGTTGCCCTGCCTCATTTCGCGTCCGAAACGTCACTCATGGAGTTTCGCGTTCACACCGAGCCCCATGGTGAGAGCGATCTTGTGGAGGGACCGTTTGGTATCAAGCAGCCCGCGCCAGATGCGCCCCTCATCTCGCCCGACGTTCTTTTCGTACCTCTGGTAGGCTTTACCGAAGACCTTGCACGCCTAGGTCAAGGCGGAGGGCATTACGATCGCTGGCTTGCCGCAAACCCCGGCAGGATCGCAATCGGCCTCGCCTGGGACGTGCAATTGTGCGAGGCGCTGCCAAACGAGCCGCACGATATTGCATTGGACGCGGTCGTGACCCCAACTCGAATTTATGGACTGAATTGATGCGTGAGACCCCGACCTGGCGAATTCCGATTGGTATCATCGGCCTGTTTGTCGCGCTCATCATCTATGGCGTCCTTATTGCGGTCTATCTCGCGGATATCCTCGCGACATGGCCGGGATGGGCGCAAACAATCACTTACGTGACCCTCGGCGTCATCTGGCTCTTGCCGCTCAAGCGCTTCCTGATCTGGATGGAGACCGGGAAATGGGGCGAGAGCCGCGAGATCGATCAGGACGCAGCTTAAGCCTTCATACATAGGCCCTGCGCTTTGACACCGTTTGCGACGAGCAATATCCTCGCCGCCAGCCACGGGAGAAGCATTGATGCGGGCAACTGCTACCTCACTCATTTCTATCGGCCTCGTCACCGCGGCTGTTCCCGCATCGGCCCAGTCGGAGGCTCAAAAAGCGCTCGCGCATATCGAGGAAATTGCGCTTGAGCGTACATATTTCTGCCGTGTGAAACCCCGTACAAGCGCCACTAGTGAAGCTTTTATCTCGCTGCGCCTGAAATTCGAATCCGAGTCTCAGGTCGATGCCCGCATGTTAGTCACCGGCCGCGTGTCGGGCGCGCCAGTCAGTGCGCGCATGAGTTGGCGTGGTGAGACAAGCACCGAAGGCAATCAGGCGGTGATCAGCCTCACCGAAATCTACGAGTATGACGCCGACCCACTACCGGGCGATGCTGAATGGAGCGATCCCGAGGGCGATCTCATTACTCTTAATGTTGTCGAGACCGACCGCAGGGGCAGCCTCGCTTACGTCCTTTCAGGAACGCAAGAGACCGAACTTGGCACCAACGATTTGAACTGTCTTCCTCGAAGACCGCGCAGATAGGGCTTCGATCCCGGCCATTGCCAGCGTGATGGCAACCGCTTAGCTTTCTCTCTTGAGAGAGGAAACTTAATGGCATCAACCGCTGAGGGCGTAGCGCCGGCACCTGCCGACAAGCCGCCTGTCGCGCTCAAACTGGCGCATGGTTTCGGCTCGGTCGCGTTCGGGGTGAAGGATGGCGGCTTCAACTATTTCCTTCTGCTGTTCTACGGCACCGTCATCGGCGTAGAGCCGGGACTTGTCGGGCTCGCCATCTTTATCGCGCTCGTGTTCGATGCGGTTTCCGATCCGGTCGTTGGTTATTGGTCGGACAATCTGCGGTCGCGCTGGGGGCGAAGGCATCCATTCATGTACGCAGCCGCACTGCCCGTGGGCCTCAGCTATTTCCTGTTGTGGAGCCCGCCGGAATGGTCGCAAACCGGTCTTTTCATCTACCTGACAGTGCTTGCGGTCACGATACGGACTTTCATCACCTTCTACGAGACGCCCTCAAGCGCGCTACTGCCAGAGCTTTCGCGCGACTATGAAGAGCGCACGAGTATTCAAGCCTACCGCCTGTTTTTCGGCTGGGTGGGCGGCAATGCGATGAGCGTGTTGATGTTCGGCGTCTTGCTGACCGGCCCGCTTGGCATGCGCGATCCCGATGGTTTTCGCACGTATGGGGTCGTGGCGAGTGTGCTCATGGTGACCGCTATTCTTGTGTCAGCGATAGGCACACATCACCGCATTCCCACCTTCAGCAAACCCAGCCCCAGTCCCGAACGCTTCAGCCTCAGGCGGATATTGCGCGAAATGTTCGAGATCCTGAGCGAGCGCAGCTTCATTGCGCTGTTCATTGCAACCGTGATCTTCTCAATCGCGCTAGGCGTAAACACCTCGCTCGCTTTCCTGATGCTCAACTATTTCTGGGGCTTCAGCGAGTTTCAGATCTTCATCTGGACGACGACCGTCTTCATTTCAGCGGCGATGTCCTTCTTCATTGCGCCTTTCGCCGTGCGCAAATTGGGCAAAAAGCACGCGACCATCGCGCTCGGGTTGCTTGCTTTCACGATTCAGCCTCTGCCCGTCCTGCTGCGGCTCGTGGACCTGATGCCGGAGAACGGGGACCCGATCCTGTTCCCGATCATGCTGGCGGTGAATATCTTTGATCTTGCGCTGATCATCGCAGTGCAGACCGTGTCCTACTCGATGATCGCAGACCTCGTTGAATCCAATCAGGTGAGGACCGGACGCCGAAACGAGGGCGTCTACTACGCAGCGATGACATTCACGCGGAAGACAACCCAGGGGCTCGGCGTGCTCGCAGCGGGCCTAATCCTGTCGCTGATCGCATTTCCCGAGGGCGCGGAGCCTTCTGCCGTTCCTCAAGACACGCTTTGGCAGCTCGGCGCATTCTACGCGCCGACGCTGCTCATTTTATGGATGGCTGCCCTCTACTGCTTGTCACGTTACAAGATCGACAAGGCGCAGCATGAAGCCAACCTTGCCGCGCTGGCGGAGGTAAAATCGGACTGATCGGTCCTAGGTGATACGCTGTTCGTACTCGGCCTCGAGCCGTTGGTCGACCACCCAGAAGTCGCTCCTGCGAGGACCAGTGAGCACCTCGGCGAGCAGGTCGAAATGGCCGTGCCAGCCTGCGAAAACGCCCACCAGCATGTCACGGCCGACGATGCCGTCATGCGTAAGCCTCAATCGCGTGGAGGCATCGTCGATTGCAGACAGCGAAATTTCAACCCTGCTCGATCCCCCTCCGGCCAATTCAAACCACGTAAATGCGAGGCGCTTTGGCGGATCGTACTCGAGGATCTCGCCGCGATGCGTTGCAGTCTCTTCCGAGGCGTATTTTTCCGGCGGCGAGCTTTCGGCAAGGCGGCGGTGGTCGAATTCGAACACGATCTCGCCCCCGACCCTGTCATCGGTCGAACCACCACAGAACCAGAGCTTGCGCTTCTCTGGGTCGACTAGAAACTGCCAGACCTTCTCGATCGGAGCGTCGAATATGCGTTCGAACTCGAGGCTTTGCGGCCCCGTCTGCCTTCCATAGTCACTCATCGCCATCCTCCCTCAAAGCTGTGTCGAGCGCATCAAGCCGCTCGCTCCAGAATAGCGCGTACCGCTCGACCCAATCGCGTGCAGCCAGCAGAGAGTTGGGCTGCAAAGTGCAGACCCGTTCGCGCCCGCGCTTTTGCCGCGCAACAATCCCGGCCCTTTCAAGCACGCCGACATGTTTGGATGCGCCCGCCATGCTCATCGCGAGCGGTTCGGCCAGCTCGCTCACCGTCAGTGGCCTCTGCGACAATCGCTCGACCATCAAGCGCCGCGTCGGGTCGCTCAGAGCGTGAAACACCAGATCGGCTTGCGATTTATGTTCAACCATATGGTTAAGTAATCATCGCGAGCCGTGAAAGTCAACCAATTGGTTGAACATCTCGCACAGACACAGCTAAACCCCCGCGCAAAACACGAGAGGATAGACTGCCATTTTCTGGAAATGTCCCAAGTGGCGCGAGTGACGGGACTCGAACCCGCGACCCTCGGCGTGACAGGCCGATACTCTAACCAACTGAGCTACACCCGCGCATCTTTGCGGCGTCAGCGCCCTTGGGAGACGCGCAGATAGGGCCGTGCGCGAACCCTGTCAACAAAGCATCGCACCTTTTTTCACGCGCGATGAAAAAGTCTCAGCAGTTCTCGTATTTCCAGTTCCGACGCTTGCCCTCACCGATCCATTCAGCCGCCTGAGCCACGCGCTTTTCGCGGGTCGCTTCGCGTTTCGCAGAGGTGATCCAGTCGATGTAGTCACGTCGCTGGGCGTCGGTGAATTGATCGAACACCGCACGGGCGCCAGCAGTCGAATCGATCGCGCTGGCAAGATCGCTGGGCGTATCGAGCGCCGCCTTGGGCTTTGGTTTAGAGGTCTTTAGCGATTGGACCGCGACCGCAGAATTGCGGAATTGCTGCATCAGGTCTTCATCGCCCGGCAATTCGTCGATGGCGGTGAGTTTGCCGAAATTACCCATCCCGCCGCCTGCGGTGACGGTGCTGCAGACCATGACCGACGCATGCTCCTTGAACGCCGCCATTCCGACCGCATTCTTCCCGTTCACTGTGAAGTACGGCATGCCCCATTTCAGCGCTTCCTCGCCATCAGGAAGCGCCGCGTGAGCCAGGTCGCGCACATGGTTGAGTATCGGCTGAGCGAAGTCGGCCTGCCGCGCGATATATGCGTCGACTTTCGGATTGCGCTGCATGAACTCCTCCCTCCTTCAGGGAGCAGACTACACCTCAATCTGACAGCAGCAAAACCGGTGTTTCGATGAGCTTCTTCACGTCCTGAATGAAGCTTGCCGCGTCGTATCCGTCGACCACGCGGTGATCGCAGGAAATCGAGATGTTCATGAGCTTACGTTTCTCGATTCGCTCACCGCCCTGCCCATCAGTGACGAACATGGGGCGTTCGATGATACGGTTAGGTCCGATGATGGCGACTTCGGGACGGTTGATGACCGGAGTGGTCGCAACACCGCCCAGCGGGCCGAGCGACGTGACCGTGATGGTCGAGCCCGAAAGCTCTTCCGACTTCGCCGAACCATCGCGCGCAGCATTTGCAAGACGCCCGATCTCGGTCGCCAGCTGCCACAAATTGCGCGACTGCGCGTCGCGAATGACCGGGACCATCAGGCCGTTGTCGGTCTGCGTCGCCATGCCCATGTGCACGCTGCCGTGGCGCGTGACGACATTCGCCTCGTCATCGTAGCGCGCATTGATCATCGGATAATCCGGGATCAGCTTGCAGAAAGCGGTGATCAGCAGCGGCAGCATCGTAAGTTTCGGCTTGTCGCCGCGCGCGCTGTTGAGGTCGGCTCGCATCGCTTCCAATGCGCTGACGTCGCATTCTTCGACATAGGTGAAGTGCGGGATGTTACGCTTGGCCGCGCTCATGTTCTGAGCGATGCGTTTGCGCAGGCCGATGACCTTGATCGGCTCGTCCTCGCGGGAGCGACCAGCGGGCGAATATCCACCGCCCGAATTGTATGAAATGAACTGATCGAGGTCGCCATGACGCACGCGGCCATCTTCGGCAGGCTTCACCTGCGAAAGATCGACACCGAGATCCTTTGCACGCTGGCGCACGGCAGGCGATGCGAGAACCTTGGCTGCTGGTGCAGCAGGCTCGGGTGCGGGCGTCGGGCTAGGAGTTGGAGCCGGTGCAGGCTCGAGTTCAGGCTCAGGCGTGATCGTGGGATCGGGCATCGGCGTCGACGCTTCTTTCGGCTCTGCCGCAGGTTCAGGAGTGGGCGCTGGTGCGGCCTCCTCTTCAACCTCGTCAGAAACTTCGCCTTCGACCTCGACCACCAGTAGCATCGAGCCAACCGCGACCACGTCGCCGACTTCGCCTGCCACTTCGAGGACCTTGCCATCGACCGGGCTCTCGATGTCGATCGTCGCCTTGTCGGTCATTACGTCGACGAGGTGCTGGTCCTCGGCAACAGTATCGCCGACCTTGACCATCCACTCGACGATTTCCGCCTCGGCCACGCCTTCGCCCACATCGGGCATGTTGAAAGTGAACTTCGCCATATGCGCTTAGTCCTTCAGAATCTTGTCGATGGCCTCGCCGATGCGGACGGGACCGGGGAAATAGGCCCATTCGAGGCTGTGCGGATAGGGAGTGTCGAAGCCGGTCACACGTTCGACCGGGGCTTCGAGGTGATAGAAGCAACGTTCTGTAACCAGAGCAGAGAGTTCGGAGCCGAAGCCGCTGGTGCGGGTCGCTTCGTGAACGATCAGACAGCGCCCGGTCTTCTTCACTGAGGCCTCAATTGCCTCGATGTCGAGCGGGACCAGCGTGCGCAGGTCGAGAATGTCAGCGTCCACGCCCTTCTCGCGGCACACGGCCTCTGCGACGTGAACCATTGTGCCATAGGCCAGCACGGTCAGCGCCTCGCCCTCTTGCACAGTGCGCGCCTTGCCGAGCGGGATCTTGTAGTAGCCTTCCGGCACCACCGAATCCTTGTGCTTTTTCCACGGCTCGACCGGCTTGTCGTAAAAACCTGAGAACGGGCCATTATAGATACGCTTGGGCTCAAAGAAGATCACCGGATCGTTGTCTTCGATGCAGCTGATGAGCAGGCCCTTCGCATCATAAGGCGTAGACGGGATCACGGTCTTGAGGCCCGATACGTGCGTGAAAATGCTCTCCGGCGATTGCGAGTGTGTCTGCCCACCAAAAATGCCGCCGCCGAAAGGCGAGCGCACCGTCATCGGAGCGATATACTCGGTCGCCGAGCGATAGCGCAGGCGCGCGGCTTCGGAGATCAGCTGGTCTAGGCCCGGATAGATGTAGTCCGCGAACTGGATTTCAGGGACCGGGCGAAGGCCGTAAGCACCCATTCCCACTGCCACACCGATAATCCCGCATTCGCTGATCGGCGTGTCGAAGACGCGGGTCTTGCCGTGCTTTTCCTGCAAGCCAGCAGTGCAGCGGAATACGCCGCCGAAATAGCCGACATCTTCGCCCATCACGATTACGTCATCGTCACGCTCAAGCATGATGTCGAGCGCTTCGTTGATCGCCTCGATCATGTTGATCCGGCGTTCGGCCCGCGCCTCTGCTGGCGCGTCGGTTTTCACATCGGTGCTCATGCGTCGGGCCTTTCCGAACCGAATTTCGTTATCCGCTCGCGCGTTGCCTGCTCGGCCTGCTCCTTGAGGTGCCAGGGCAGCTCTTCGAATACGTCTTCGAACATAGTGTGGAACGGATGGTGAAGGCCGTGGCCGAGGATGCCGTTTTTCTCGGCTTCCTTGGTGGTCTTCTTGACCAGCTCGGCAGCTTCGAGGTCCATCTTCTCCTGGCGATCCTCGTCCCACTCACCGATTGCGATCAGGTGGTTCTTGAGGCGCATCACCGGATCGCCGAGAGGCCATTCCTCGCGCTCTTGCGCCGAGCGGTAGCCGGAAGGATCGTCCGAAGTGGAATGCCCTTCGGCGCGGTAGGTGAAGTATTCGATCAGGGTCGGGCCCTGATTGGCTCTCGCCCGATTGGCCGCCCACTGCTGCGCTGCGAAGCATGCGAGCGCATCGTTGCCGTCGACGCGCAGGCCCGCAAGACCATATCCAAGTGCGCGTGCAGCAAAGGTGGTGCGTTCGGACCCTGCGAAACCCGAAAAGCTCGAAATCGCCCATTGATTGTTGATCACGTTGAGGATCACAGGAGCGTTGTAGACAGTCGCGAAGGTGCAGGCTGAGTGGAAGTCACCTTCCGCAGTAGAGCCCTCGCCCACCCAGGTTGCCGCGATCCGGCTGTCGCCCTTGATCGCGCTCGCCATCGCCCAGCCCACGGCCTGCGGCGTCTGCGTGGCAAGGTTGCCCGAGATCGAGAAGAAGGAGTGCTCGCGGCTCGAATACATGATCGGCAGCTGGCGACCCTTCAGTTTGTCGCCTTTGTTCGAATAGATCTGGTTGATCATCTCGATCAGCGGGTAACCGCGCGCGATCAGAATGCCCTGCTGGCGGTAGCTCGGGAATACCATGTCGTCCGATGCCAGCGCCATCGAAGCAGAAATGCTGGTCGCCTCTTCGCCGGTGCACTTCATGTAGAACGATGTCTTGCCCTGGCGCTGACCACGAAACATGCGCTCATCGAAAGCGCGGGTCAGAGCCATATGGCCAAGCATCGTGCGCAGGGTTTCGGGGTCCAGCTTGGGATCCCAGGGCCCATGCGCCTTGTTGTCATCGCCCAATACGCGGACGAGGCCATAGGCCAGGTCCTTCATTTCCTCAGGCTTTGTGCCTTCGTCGGGGCGCGGCTGCGAGCCCGCTTCGGGGATGTCGAGTTCGGAAAAGTCGACCGGATCGCCGGGACGCGACTTGGGCTCTGGTACGTGCAGAGCGAGCGCCGGGCGATTGTCGCCTTTGGGGGACGGATTGTCGGCCGCATCGGCCATAGATTTGCTCTCCCAAGAACAGGTTCATGAGGGCAGCTATGTCAGCAAAATGCGGCGGTCAAGCGGCGGTAGTCAGACCGCAACAGGAGCCTTGATAGGAGGCAGCGGCGCGTAATCATCGACCCGGAAATCCTCGATTTTGTAGTCGAAAATTGTTTCGGGCTTTCTGGTGATTTCGAGACGCGGGTTGCCGGTTGGCTCGCGGGTCAGCTGTTCCTCGATCAGATGGGCGTGGTTCAGGTAGAGGTGGACGTCCCCGCCCATCCAGACCAATTCTCCCGGCTCAAGACCCGTCTGCTGCGCCATCATCCGGGTCAGCAACGCGGCCGACCACAGGTTGAACGGCAGGCCGAGCGCAACATCGCAGCTGCGCTGATAAAGGAGACAGTTGAGCCGATCTCCTGCAACATGGAACTGGTAGGTCTTGTGGCACGGCGGCAGCGCCATGCGGTCGAGTTCGGCGACGTTCCATCCTTCGATGATGTGGCGGCGGCTGCCGGGACTGTTGCGCAGGCTTTCGACCACTTCGGCGACTTGGTTGATCCCCTCGCCCTTCTCGTAAAGGCCGTCCTTGCGATAGCGATAGGTCGGCCAATCGACCCACTGCTTGCCGTAAACGGGACCAAGATCGCCCCATCTTTGCGCAAAGCCCTCATCATCGGCGATGCGTTGGACGAAGTTCTCTAACGCGATCTCGTCGCCGGTCTCGCGCACGTAATTGGCGTGCGGCCACTCGTTCCAGATCTTCACGCCCTGAAGCACAAGCGGGCGAATATTCGTCTCACCCGTCAGGAACCACAGCATCTCGCGCGTCGCGGTCTTCCAGTAGACTCGCTTCGTCGTGAGCAGCGGCATTGCACCGTCGGCAAGATCGTATCGCAGCATCGCCCCTGCAATCGAGCGCGTACCAGTGCCTGTACGATCCATGCGCTCGCTCCCCCTCTCCCAAATCCCGCGCATGAGATTGAGGTATTGCCATTCGGGATGAGCGGGCTCGGTAAGCTGGGTTGGAATTGACTGAGAGGCCATGGGGCAAACTATAAGGTGCAAAAGTGCGCTTGCCACCTGCGCTATCCACACTTATAGGCGCGCCCCTACCGCATGAACGCGCTCGCGCTCATGCCATCTGAGTCGGGAAGTAGCTCAGCCTGGTAGAGCACCGTCTTCGGGAGGCGGGGGCCGGAGGTTCGAATCCTCTCTTCCCGACCAATAAAATCAAGCACGTACGCTGACATCCTATCCTCAGACTTGGGTGCAACTTGGGTGCGCCCGAAAATCGTATATGCGCCGATGTATAGCAGATAACACCTATAACCTTATGGTTTTTAGGTGAATTTCTTCACTGCCAACGCTTCTTCGAGCCCATCACGACGATTGCAGACAGCAACTGGGTCAAATCCAGACACTTTTTCCACTTCTCCCAATGCACTCTAAGACAGGGGCTGCACTCGGTCGCGGGTGCCCGTAGAGCGCCTAGTTCAAGCAGTCTTCAAGCCCGCCACGATCAATAAAAGCAACCGAGTCATCGACCCCAACTTAACGCCATGCGTTAAGTCGCTCATTGACACTGAAGAGAACCTGCCCTAGATCGATCGAAATGAAGGTTGAGTTCGCCGACAAACGCCTCGCGCAGATACCGACAGACGAGGCGCATAAGCTCGGTTTGCCGATCGCTGTCATCAAGGCTGCCCGGAAGAAAATACACTATCTGGCTCAGGCTCCAGACGAGCGAACGCTCCGTAATCTCGCCTCATTGAACTATAAGAAGCTGCAAGGAGAGAAGGACGGGATACGATCGATCAGGATCAACAACCAATATCGAATCGAGTTCACACTGGACAACGAAGAGCATCCACCGATCATCCGCATTACGGAGATCGGGGATACTCACTAGAGAAAGAGAGATATGAGTATCGCAACGAGCATGATCGAAGTCCCCCATCCTGGCGAGTTTCTCGCTGAGGAGCTAGAGGCTCGTGGTTGGTCGCAGCGTGATCTTGCCTATATTTTGGGCGTCTCGGAGCAGGGCATTACCCAGATTGTAAATGCTCGGCGCGGGATCAGTCCAGAAATGGCGAAGGCGCTAGGGGACGCCTTCGACGTGAACCCCGAATTTTTCACCAACCTGCAAAAGTCGTATGATCTTTCCAAGGCGAAGGAACCTGACCCAGGGGTCGCCACACGCGCCCGTTTTCAGGGTGTTTATCCCATCCGCGAGATGATCCGAAGGGAATGGCTGGAGGACACTGATGTACCGTTGCTGGAGGGTCAGCTTATGCGGTTCTTCCATACCAATGACGTAAACGACATCCCTCATTTGGCACATGCCGCGAAGAAAAAAAGCTACGAGAGCGAGACGCCTGAACAGCTCGCTTGGCTTTATCGGGTTCGTCAGATCTGCTCGGAGATGGTGGTCCCCCGCTATTCTAAGAAAGCGCTGAAGGAAGTCGTTGAGAACGAGCTCCCTGCCCTGATGGTAGCTCCTGAAGAAGCTAGGCATGTTCCACGGATACTTTCCGAATGTGGGATTCGTTTCGCAATCGTCGAGACTTTGCCGAAAGCGAACATCGATGGTGTTTGCTTCTGGGATAGCGGCCAGCCTGCAGTCGGAATGACTACTCGTTTTGATCGGATCGACAATTTTTGGTTCGTCTTGCGACATGAGTTGGAACACGTGCTCAATGAAGATGGCAAAAAGAAGGGAAGCCACGAGCACGTTGATGTTGATCTCAAATACGATGTTTCTTCGGAACTACCTGAGGAGGAAGTAAAGGCGAACAAGGCAGCGGCAGATGCTTGTGTGCCCAAGTCTGAACTTGACTCCTTCTTCAGTCGGAAGGCGCCTTACATTTCCGAAAAAGACGTGATTGGATTTGCTCGCAGAATTCAACGGCATCCCGGCATCGTTGTTGGCCAACTTCAGTACCGTATGGACAGGTACAATTGGTTAGCTCGTCACAAAGTCGCCGTCAGGAAGTACCTGGCGCAAAGTGCGGTGATCGACGGCTGGGGAAATCCTGCGCCAGTAAGTCTGTAAGGAGTTAAAGATGGCATCCTACAATGAACAATTGCAAAACGTGTGGCACGAGTTCGAGAAGTCGAAAGGGTTCGTTCCAGCAACGGCGCGTGAAGCATGCCAGTGGGGTGTCCAGGATGGGCTAATCGAGATGCCGGTACTCGACCCCTTTGACGAACTCGCAAAGGATATGTCTCGTGCACTGCGCGAAGAGTACGGTACTGATCGGTTGGGGCGTCGCTACCGAAAAAACCACGCTGTGCGGATAACCAAAGGTGGCGTACAATACACGATGTGGGCCATAATCGGCAGCGCGCCGCTTGAACATATGCGCAAGGCTTTCGTCCAGCGTCGACAACAGATTGTGGGTGACTGTGTTCAGCTCGATACCGATGTTCGCGTCTACAATGATCTGAATCCCGAACAAGAAGCAATCCAGATTCCATTCGACTTCACACCAGACGTTGAGGAAAGTCGTCTTTGGGATGAGGACGAAGCTGCTTAGGTAGAACAGCTATCGCGCGCCCGACCCGTATGGTGTCCATGATGCATACGCCACGCCAGAAATCTTGAGTTCTAACGAGAGGTCTTGGGTGTAAGTTGGGTGCAAGATGCGCGCTTTGATCGCCAAAACGCTGCATTTTTTTGGTTTGGTCCGATCAAAGAAGCGCAGAAACGCGACGTTTCATCGGTAAGCCGTTGCTTCGGGAGGCGGGGGCCGGAGATTCGAATCCTCTCTTCCCGACCAACACATGTGGGACGTCACAAGTGTTTGGACAACGTCCAAGAAGCTTGGATTGTCGTTGTCCCTTCAAGTGCCTCAACGGAAGCTATTAATCCATTGAAATTTAGCCGAATGTCGGCTTTGCGCCCCAATCCAAGACGGGGTCATTCGAGATCTTAGTTCCCGATAGCGGACATTCTCCAAGGCCATTTCGGCGTTTGATTACAACAATAAAACAATCATTTGATAAATGATTCGGCCAGCATGTAACGAATGCCGCCAGCCTTGCGAACAACAGTTACGGAGGCAAAAGTATGAACTTACGCGATCTGGAATATGTGGCCGCGATTGATCGATACCGCAATTTTGGGCGTGCGGCAGAAGCGTGCCATGTCAGTCAGCCGTCGCTGTCAGCACAAGTGAAAAAACTCGAAGAACGGCTCGGCGTTGAGTTGTTCGCTCGCACCAATACGGGTGTCCATACGACCGAAGCTGGCTCACGGATCGTGACCACGGCGAAAGAAGTTCTTCGGCAGGCTCAGCGTATTACGGATACTGCTGCCGAATATCACGACCCGCTCGCTGCGCCCCTGCGAATTGGCATCATCCCGACATTGGCTCCGTTTGTCCTACCGTTTCTCAACGACTCGGCGCGGGCGATCACGGATCAGCTAAACCTGATCTTCCGCGAGCTGCCGACCGACACATTGCTGTCGGAACTGGACGCGCGCTCGATTGATGTTGCCCTGTTGAGCGGCCCGGTTGATTTGACCGGCTACAAGTTCTCTCCGGTGTTTCGAGAGCCCTTGAAGCTTATGGTCTCAAAGAATCACCGTTTGGCCAACACTCAGTCGATCTCAGCTTGCGAGATCCCACGAGAGGAAATGTTCCTGCTTACGCAGGAGCATTGCCTGCGGGCCGAGACGATGATGCTGTGTCAGGACAAAAATATCGGCATCGACGTCCCCGATGGCATGCACGCCACCAACTTTCTGACCATGTCGCATTATCTGAAGCCCGAACTTGGCTGCAGTCTAGTCCCTAGTCTCGCATGCGCCATAGTCGCCCGCGCAAACCCATCAGTGGCTTTTGTCGCAATCGAGGAGGATGCCTACGGCCGGGACATTGGCTTTGTCTCTCGTGTCGGCTGTCCACGAGAGCACATTTTGCGCAAGTTTTGCGGAGAAATTCGCAGCAATCCGCCTGAAGCTGTAACCGCACTGAATTAACCTGCGAACACCGTACATAACGGTACTATTATCCGAAGAAGCGGGCTCGGTAAGAGCTTGCTCTTTTGTCATGCCCGCCATTAAATTTGCACAATATTATCAGTAGGTTGTGCGATAGTCAGCGCCTATCACCTCCATTGAAACCTTGTATTATACGCGGTGAAAATCCGGCCATATCAGCCTAGCTCGGAAGGCGGGAATATCCCTGACCCCTTAGGCCCGCCTTCCATCCGAAAATGGACTGAAAGGCAGCACAATGAAAAAATCAATTACACGTTCGGTAGCAACGACCTCGGGTCGCTTGCTGCTTGGCACTTCAACTCTAGCCATGCTGGTCTCCGGAGCAGCGCAAGCGCAGCAAGTCATCAATGACGGCGACAACATGACCGTCACATCTGCCGCGGATGGAGAGACAATCTCTGCAGCAGCAGGCGTGACCAGCACCGTGGATGGTGCTCCCGTTGTCGTGGTCGACACCAATGATGTCACGGTGGACAATGCCGGCACACTGGCGACCACCGGAGTCACCCAAACCGTGCAGGTGAATCAGGGAACGACCGGCACCGTCATCAACAACGCGGCCACCGGAACGCTTGAAGGCGAATCGCGGGTGATCAACGTTGATGGAACTGACGTAACAATCAACAATGATGGCATTATTCGTGGGACCGGTGATCAGCGCAACGGCGCAGTTTATGCCAACCGCACATCGAACAACATCACGATCAACAACAGCGCCACTGGCGTTATTGACGCTGGCGTTGAAGGCGCTGGAATCTCGATTGAAGTCGGCGGTGGCGGCAACCCGATTGGCGGCGCAATCACCAATGACGGCATCATCTCAGGCCGTGGCCAAGCTTCTGCAATGGACGGCACAGCCGGTGAAGGCATCCGCTTTTTCGGACCGGGCGTTGCTCCCGCTTACATCTATGAAGGTACGATCACCAATAACGGCCTGATCGAATCCGATAGCGCCCAGGGAACTGTTGCGGCCATCCGTTTCGCCGATCGCATCGGTTTCCAGGGTGAGCTCAATAACAACGGCGATCTCATTGGCGAGCAAAACGGACTCTACTTTGGCAATGCGGACCACACTGGCGGCGTTGTCAACAATGACGGTCAGATCTTGTCGGCAAGCCGCGCTCTGAACATCGACGGCGTAGGCTTGGTCATCAACAACCGTAGCGTGATTGCCGGTCTCGGAAACCAGCGCAACGGTACCATCTATGCAGATAGCACTGCGCAGAACTTCACGCTTAACAATGACGGCGCAATCGATGTCGGTCTGGGCAACAATGGCGCAGGCTTTTCGGCCGAATTGTCAGCCGAGGGAAATGATTTCACGATCAACAACACCGGCATCATTCTTGGTGATGGCAATGCCGGTGCGGGATCCGCGCTTGCAGGCGACGGTATTCGCTTTGAACGCGGGCGCGTCAACGGCGTGCTGGATGGATCCACAACCGGATTGTTCACGGGCACGATCAACAACGCCGAAACCGGCGCGATCGCAGCGCTTGGAACAGGTGGTGGAACCACCGCTGGTATCCGTTTTGTGAACGGCGTCAGCTTCTCCGGCACGATCAACAATGATGGGTTTATCGGAGGCACTTCGAACGGCCTATACTTTGGCAATGCCACGCCTGCGGGTGGCGGTGACTTCACCGGCGCCGTCGTCAACAACAACGGAACCATCGAATCCGAAAGCCGCGCGGTAAACATCGACGGGCTTGGCCTGACGATCAACAATGCAGGGTCAATCGTTGGTGCAGGCAACCAGCGAAATGGTACCGTCTACGCCGACAGCACAGCGCAAGGCTTCACACTCAACAACCTTGAAACCGGCGTGATCGACGCTGGCATGGGCAACGAAGGCGCAGGCTTTTCGGTCGAACTTTCGGCGGAGGGCAACGACTTTACCATCGTCAACGCTGGCATCATCCAAGGCCGCGGTCAGGCAGATGCCGGTGCAGCAACCGCTGGAGACGGCCTTCGTTTCGAACGCGAGCGCGTCGGCGGCGTCCTTGAAGGATCGACCACGGGCCTGTTCACGGGAACCATCGAAAACTCGGGCACCATTGCCTCTGAAAGCATACAGGGAACCGCAGCGGGCATCCGTTTCGTGAACGGCGTGTCGTTTCGGGGAACGCTAACCAATTCGGGCGTGATCTCCGGTGTCCAGAACGGTGTCTATTTTGGCAACCCGGTCCCGGCTGGCGGCGCAGACCACACTGGCGGCGTTGTCGACAACCTCGAAGGCGGTGTGATCTCTTCGGACAGCCGCGCATTCAACATCGACGGGCTTGGCTTGACGCTGAACAATGCAGGTTCGATCCTCGGCACTGGAAACCAGCGTAACGGAACCGTCTATGCCGACGGAACCGCCGACAACTTCACCCTCAACAACAGCGGTCTGATCGACGCTGGCGAAGGCAATGAGGGTTCGGGCTTCGGCGCGGAAATCGGCGGCGCGGCTGATGGAGCCAACACCTTCGATCTGACCAATAGCGGCTCCATTCAGGGCCGTGGCCAGGCAAGCGCTGCCGTCGGCGGTGCAGGCGACGGTGTTCGCATCGGCAATGTCGGCAATATTGGAGTATTTGACGGAACGATCACCAATAGCGGCCTGATCGCTTCTGAAAGCATGCAGGGAACGACGGCGGGCATCCGCTTCGTCAATGGCATCAGCTTCCAGGGCACGCTCAACAACGAAGAAGGTGGCGTTATCTCGGGTGTCCAGAACGGTCTTTACTTCGGTAATCCGGTCATGGGCATGGGCGCTGATCACACAGGCGGTGTGGTCAACAACGCTGGCACGATCAGCTCGGCAAGCCGCGCGCTGAACATCGACGGAATTGGTCTGACGATCAACAACTCCGGCTCGATCCTCGGCACCGGCAACCAGCGCAACGGCACTGTCTATGCTGACAGCACCGCCCAAGACTTCACGCTCAACAACACCGGCACAATCGATGCTGGCATGGGCAATGAAGGTGCTAGCTTCTCGGTCGAGCTCGAAAATGCAGCCAACGGTGGCAGCAACTTCGACATCACCAATGATGGCGTGATCCAGGGCCGCGGAAACGCTGCTGCTGGCGCAACCACCGCGGGTGATGGCCTTCGTTTCGAGCGTTCGCGCAACATGGGCGTTCTCGACGGCACAACCGATGGACTGTTTGTCGGCAACATCACCAACACCGGCATGATCGATAGCGAAGCCGCCAACGGCACCGCCGCTGGTATTCGCTTCGTCAACGGGGTGAGCTTCCAAGGCGTTCTTGATAACTCGGGCACAATCTCGGGCGTTCAGAACGGTCTGTATTTCGGCAACCCGACCCCGGCGGGTGGCGGTGATTTCACCCAAGCCATCGTCAACAACTCGGGCGTAATCAGCTCGGGCAGTCGCGCGCTCAACATCGATGGCAACGGCCTGACAGTGAACAACCTTGCCAGCGGCCAAATCCTTGGCACAGGAAATCAGCGCAACGGCACGGTCTACGCCGA
Source organism: Erythrobacter sp. S158 (assembly GCF_057364915.1). Lineage (NCBI taxonomy): Bacteria > Pseudomonadati > Pseudomonadota > Alphaproteobacteria > Sphingomonadales > Erythrobacteraceae > Erythrobacter > Erythrobacter sp. S158. The sequence goes on from NZ_CP200279.1 coordinate 1,489,466, forward strand.
TGGCACGGCCGATGACTTCACCTTCAACAACGCCGGTGTCGTGGATGCGGGTGCGGGCAACCAAGGTTCCGGCTTCGGCGCCGAAATCGGTGGAGCTGTCGACGGTGCAAACACCTTCGACCTGACCAACAGCGGCACCATTCAGGGCCGTGGGCAGGCCGGGCCAATGGATGCGCTGGCAGGAGACGGCGTGCGTATCGGCAATGTTGGCAATATGGGCACCTTTGACGGCACCATCACCAACTCCGGTACGATCAACTCGGAAGCGATGCAGGGTCCGGTCGCGGGTCTGCGCGTGGTCAATGGAGTGAACTTCTCCGGCACGATCAACAACTCGGGAACCATCTCGGGAGCAAATCAGGGCCTTTATCTGGGCGCTGGTGATCACACCGGTTCGCTCATCGCCAACTCGGGCACCCTGTCGGGCGGCGTGAATGCCTTCTTCGCAGGCAATGCTCTGAGCGCGGTGACCTTCGTTAATGATGGCGGTACTCTGATTGGTAACTTTGTCGGATCGAGCGCGTTCGAAGACACACTTTCGATCACCGGCTTGGCCAACTCGATCCAAGGCGATGTCCTGAATTCGGTTGCCGTCAGCACAGCTGAAGGAAGCACAACCAGCTTTGTGGGCACGCGTTCTATCAACGGAAGCCTGATCCATGCCGGTACTCTCGCCTTTGATCTTGGTGTTGATAGCCTTGCTGTTGACGGTGACGTCACTCTTGAAAACGGCAGCGTCGTGAACGTCGCGACGTCACAGATCACTTCGGCTGATGTCGGCTCGACTGTCGATGTAATCACCGAAACCGGTGCGTTCGCCAACAACGGTGTGACGGTCAATGTGATCGAAGACGATTTCCTGATCGACTATCTCGTCAATCTCGGATCTGTTTCAGTGACGATCGGCGCAACCGACCTTGCCAATGTTTCGGCTGACGCAAACATCAGCAGCTTTGGCGGGGCGCTTACCTCGGCTGTAGTTAACAACCGTTTGCCCGCAGATGTGTTCGCAGTGTTGAACGCTTCGACTTCGGCTTCGGAGTTCGAAAACACGGCTCTCGCCTTGCTTCCCGCCATCAATGACGGTCTGACCCGCGAAATCTATGAAACCCAGCGTTTCGCCAGTGCGCAGGTTCAGGATCGTCTGAGCGGTGAAGGAGTGGGACTGTGGGGCGCGGCATTCGTGCGCGGTGCCGATGCAGATGCAAGCAGCCTCAGTTCGCTTGGCTACGATGCTGACGCGACCGGTTTCACCCTCGGTCTTGATGGCAAAGTCGGAGACAATGCGACTGTCGGTGTCCTGCTCAACTATTCGGATATCAACGTCGATGCGAACGGACCGGCTAATGCTGAAAACGAGATCGATGCTTTCCAAATTGGCGCCTATGCCGGCGTCAATCTTGGTCAGGCCTATCTGAATGGTGAACTCGGTTACTCGACCTCGTCGATTGAAAACCGTCGTACCGCCATCGGTGCGCCAATCGCTGGCGAAAGCGATGTTGACGGCGTCTATGCCAGCCTCAATCTCGGCTACGACATTGATCTTGGCGGCGTGCTGGCCACTCCCAATGGCGGCCTGCGTTACGCAGAGCTTTCGCGGGATACCTTCACCGAAACCGGTGGCCTGGGCCTCACGCTCGACAGTGGCACCGCCGAATTCTTCGAGGCGCGTGTTGGTCTGAAGGTGGCAGGAAGCGCCGATAGCGGCATCATCCCGTTCGTCAGCGTCGACTACGCCTATGATCTCAGCAGTGACCCCCTTGCAGTGGCAGGCTCTTTCAACGGCGGTGCAGACAGCTTTGTGCTGGTTACAGACGAGGCCTCTGAGAGCCGTTTCGACATCGCAGCCGGTCTCGACCTTGTGAATGAAGGCAGGTTCTCCATCGGTGCCGAATATCGCGGGCGCTTTGCCTCCGGTTATCAGTCACACGCTGGTGGCATCAACATCCGCTTTGAATTCTAAGTAGCACCACGCTTGGGCTGCCTAGGCCAAGGGAAGCCAGTCGGGGTCCTCCATCCCGGCTGGTTTCTTTGGTATTCACGCACAGCCAAGACACGTAATCATGATTTAAGTTTTTCTGTTCTCAAATAGTCATCGCGGGCCCCGATTGTTGGGCGTAAGAGTAGCGTCAGCTTTGTGAACCCGCTCACTTGAGAGCAGACATTCCGCAAACGGCCCAGTCTCAGCGTTCATCGAGCGGATGATACATGACTGGTGATAGACATTGGTTCGAATGGAAGCGACTTACCGTGACAGGAGCTCGTCCGACTTCGCAGCTGGACTCGCGTCAACTGGAGTTAGTGCTCTGATGGGCCGAAGAGGACGTTAGTAGCGCATCCATCGCATCGGCCAAGTGTTCGTGCGTATCCGTGCCAGTTCGCATCCCATGCAGGGCGGCTTGCGCAACGAGCGAGTTGATGAAGGCGGCTACGAGGTCGATATCGGCAAATGATGCCGCGCCCTCCTCTCTAGCTTCTTCGAGCAATCCTCGAATTTGAGCGATGCCGTGTTGATCTTCAATTTGCCGAGCGCGGTCGGAGCCAAGCGCGTTGGGCCCGATCTCAAAGAGGATAGCCGCAACCGCAGGATCTTTGATTTGTTCCAACCATGCAATGCATCCGGCCTTCAACCGGTCGAGCGCAGGGCAGCCAAGGTTGCTCTGATCGAAAGCTCGTCCGATCGTGTCGCGCGATTCCTTTTCATAAAGCGCCTCGATGATTTCGTTCTTGCTGCAGAAATGATGATACATAGCGCCTTTGCTGAGCCCTGCCTCCTTAAGGACGAGGTCGGTCGTCGTCGCATACAAGCCGCGCGTTAGCAGCGACTTGCGATAAGCAGCGAGCAAAGCGCTGCGCGTTGTGGTGGATCGGTCCTGTTGTCTGGCCATAGCCGCTCTCTTTACATGCAATGAGAAAGCTGCAAAACAGACCGCTAGTCTGCTTTTGAGAATGCACTGTCATGACAACTCGAATTGAGAAGCTCGATACCATGTTCGGCGTATGGAACACGACAGATAAGGATGAGCAGGAGCGGCTTGCGAAGGCGGCGCTCGAACACAACGTCCACTTCGTCGATCCGAACCACAACATCATCGGACGCGAGCCGTTTCTTGCAATGGTACGCGAGACACAAACCAAGTTTCCCGGACTACGCTACGGCCGGTCTTGCGAGCCGGACTGGCAAAACAGTTTCTGCCGCTATCACTGGGCAATCCACAAGGACGACAATCAGGTGATGACCGGGTTCGACGCCGCCGAAGTCAACGATGCTGGAAAGATCGTGAAAGTGATCGGATTTTTCGGCGAATTGGCGCGCGCCACTGAGGCTTCAGAGGGCTGATTGACAGCAGCGCCACGCCACATTCCCACTATTCAGTGTTGACCGAATGCTCGAAAAACAGTGCAAGGATCGCATCGGCATGGCGTTCAACCCATTCCGGCGTAGTTGGATCAACGCCGTAGATTTCCTGAATTTCCTGGGCCAACATGAACGGCATCTGGGACGCTGCGACCAAGATGTAAGTGATCGATATCTCCTCAATCTTTGGCCACAGTCCTTGCGCCACATGTTTGTCGCGTGAGCGATGGCCAGCGCGGTGCTGCGGCGCGATAAAGTTCTCGATCATCCATCTAAACCGATCGCTGCCGTGGATAGATTGCTGCACCATGATGCGCGCATGCTCCGGGTGGCGCGCGCAGTAGCGGACATATCGCCGGATGCCGTTCTTGAGCCGGTCGAACTCGCTTAAGTGGTCCTCGCTGCCTGGCTCGATCGCCAATTCGGCTTCCATTCGTTCGAAAAGAAAGGCCACCGCTTCTTTCCAAAGTTCTTCCTTGTTTGTGAAATGATGCCGGATAAGCCCATGATTTACGCCGACACTGCCTGCGATCTCGCGCACGCTTGTCGCGTCAAAGCCTTTTTCGGCAAAGATCTGCAGCGCCGCGTCGAGAATTTGACCACGGGTCTTGAGGCGTTGCTTCTCACGCTGATTCAAAGGAGGCTCTGCGTTCATGTTCAAAGCCTAGCTTGGCGCTCTGCGCGAGGCAACTAGGCCGACCGTACAGCAGCCAGCTCGGCTACAATCTCGCGGTGGCGCACCGAGGTGAGCGGGTAAAACCAAAGCAAAGCGATCGCACCGGCAAGAAAGCCTGCAGGCAATAGCGTCATGATGATTTTGATGGACGACAGTGTATCTGCTCCCTGCTCGGCATTAGGGGTGTAGCCGACCCAATCTAGCAAAAAGCCAAGCAGCGCCGCCGCAATACCAAAGCTGACCTTCTGGACAAATGACATGAGGCCAAAGGACAGCGATTCCACGCGCTTACCTGTTTGCCATTCGCCGTATTCGACTGTGTCAGGCAGCATCGACCAGAACGACAGGTAACTTGCTGCGGTTCCGGCAGCGCCAAGCGCGAAGAGCGCAGTCACGACTGGGACAGTCTCCACCGAATTGACATAGATCGCGAGTGACACGAGCAACGAAATCGTGAGGCCCGAAATCCAGATGGTCCGCTTTTCTATACGCGTAGCTAGCCACGCCCAAGCGGGGATGAGAATTGCAGCGCCGCCGGTCATCAGAGCCAGAGCCGTACCCGAGGCGGCTTCGTCTCCCAAAGTATATTTGTAGTAATAGATCAGTGTCTTACTCGTCATTACGCCGCCCATGAAAAGCAACGCGGTGGCAAGCCAGACAAGCACAAAAGCACGATTGCGCGCCAAGGCGCCGAGCGCATCCCAGAGGCCGATGGCTTGCTCGCTCATTTCAGCTTCGTCCAGTGCTACCGGCTCCTGCGTCGTGGCGAACAGAAAGATGAAGATCGGCAGGGACAACGTTGCGAAGCAGACTGCTGTCCAGAAAAACCCCGTCGCCAAATCGCCCTGTCCGAAATACTCGACAAGTCGCAAGGTGGTGAAGGCGACGAGAAAGCCACCTGAAGTGGCTGAAACCATCCGCCAAGCGGAAAGCTCGTTGCGGACCGAAGAACTGCGTGTGATGCGTGCCGATAGCGATGAATAGGGTATCGACATGACCGTATAGAACGTGCGGAACAGCACATGTGTCGCCGCAGCATAGACCACCAACGCTGTATCCTCGAACGCGGGCCGATAGAACATCAGCACCATAGTGACCGCGAGCAACGGTCCTCCGAAAAGGAGATAGGGCCGGTAGATTCCCCATCGTGAGCGCGTGCGCTCAGCAAGATAGCCCATGACGGGATCGCTGACCCCATCCCATACCATCGCGACCAGAAATATCAGACCGGCAGTTGTCGCAGACAGCAGTAGCACGTCGGTGTAGTAATAGAGCAAGAACATGCTGGCGGTCGACCAGTATAGGTTGAACCCGAAATCACCGAAGCCATAAGCCGCTCGTCGCCAGCGCGGCAGTTCGCCGGTCTGCACGTTACTCATCGGATGCAAGAGCCTGATTCAATCGCTCGATCAGCGCCTGCTTTTCCGGTCCGTCCGGAATGACATGCTCAAGCCGGTCGAAGGCGCCCGGCTGCCGCAGCCAGCGTTCAGGAAATTCGGCCGCGCGGCTTCCATCCTGAAGGCGGAAGACGGCCCCCTGGTTAAACTTGCGGCTAAACGTGATGCTGCGCGCTCCGTCGCGAGAAGCAAGGCCAGCAAAGAGGCGCAGCCGCATGTCGATCAGCACGACCTCATAGTCCGCGTTGGCTACGAGATTGCGCGTTTCGTGAGGATCGGCTGAGAGGTCGAACAGCTCCTCTGTGTCCCACACCCCGTGATACTGGATGTATTTGAAACGATCATCACGCAGCGCGAATGTCGTGGGAGTCTGGGGATAGTTGAACTCCCAGTAATACTCATAGACGAGTTCGCTTCGAGGAGACGTCGCTTCTCCACGAAGTGCGGGGGCAAAACTGATCCCATCAGCAGCTTCCAGTGGCTCCGCTCCCGCAAGGTCAAGGACCGTCGGTGCGAGATCGATGTTTGCGACCAGCGTCTCAAGCTCGCCTTCCGCAACGAGGTGTCGCGGACCCCACACAATCATCGGCACGCGCATAGAGGCTTCGTACGCGTTGCGCTTGTCGATCAGGCCATGCTCACCAAGCAGGAAGCCATTATCGCTGGTTATGAAAACAATCGTATTTTCCAGCTCACCCAGACTCGCCAGCGTCTCCCTCAGGCTGCCGATGCTGTCATCGACGCTTCGCAAGGTCTCGCGATAATCGCGGCGAAATTCACCCATGGCGAGCACATCATGATAGGCGAATTCCACACCGTGCCAGCTGTTGCGCTGATTGGTGACCCACATGGGCGTACCCAGCTCGTCGCCGGTGCGCGAGGCAGAGAGGTCCGGAGAACTCGGCATCAAAGTTCCCGCATGGCGATCTGCTGGAGTAAACGGTGCGTGCACACCTTTGTGCGCGACGTAGAGCAGGAACGGGCGATCACGCTCCAGACCACTTAGCCATTCTGCCGAGTATTGGGTCAGCTCGTCGGTGACGTATCCTTTTTGCGGCACAACCTCGCCATTAATGTTGAGCATCGCCGGGCGGCCCAGAAGATCGCGCGGACGATAACTTCCCTGTCCAGGAAAGCTCACCCAATGGTCGAACCCCCGCCTCGGGTCGGCTCGCGTTCCCATATGCCATTTGCCAATCAGCGCCGTTTGATATCCCACCTGCTGCAATCGCTCAGGAAAGATTGTGAGATCATCAGCCAGAGGCACATTGTTGTCGACCACGCCGTGATTGCGCATGGCCATGCCGGTCAGAAACGAAGCGCGGCTTGGTGAGCATAGAGATGTTGTGACAAAAGCGTTGCGCATCACAACACCTTCCGCTGCCAAGCGGTCCATAGCCGGGGTCGGCACAGTCGCGCCCATGTATCCCAGCTCATCAAAGCGCAGGTCATCGACCAAGACGACGACAATATTTGGCGGTGATTTACTCGTCTCGGCACGAGCAGCTGAGATTGATGATAGCAAAACTGCAGCGAATGCGAGGCTCAAACCGAGCATTTTTTGCCCGACAGAAACCGAGTGATTTCTAGAGGTCATTGTAGATTTCTGTTTCCCTCCGCTTTGGAGAATTGACAGTGATGAGCCGCGCGGGAGAATTTACTAGGCCCGTTAGCCGCGCTTGGCGCTACCGCTCCCGCTTATTAGAAAAAATGGTGGCACCAGCCCGAATACGGACCGGCGCCACCAGGGAGAGGCTCGTTGCATCAAAATGAGAACCGTGCGCGAGCTCCGATGTAGCGCGCGAAATCCCGGGGGACATACTGGCTCAGAACTCCTCCGAACAGCGGGTCGGCGAAGACATTGGTGGCGTAGAACTGATCAAATACGTTGTTGGCGAAAAGAGATACGGCATAAGAACCGTCCTCGGCTTCGATGCCTGCTTCCAGATTGATCACTGCGAAGTCACCTTGGACTGTTCGTGGATCGCCGACCAAACTGAAATTGACTTCACTTTGCCAGCGCCCGGTGACCTGAACAAATGGCGCAAAGGCCTCGCCGATCGGGATGGATTGACGGACCACGCCCGTCAGTCGCCATTCTGGCGCGTTGGGCAAGTCTCCGCCCGATAGGTTCTGAAGGTTGGCAGTGATATCATCGGTCGGATCGGTCGGCGTACCGCCATCATTCAAAGTGACGGGGACGCAGCCTTGCTCAACAGTCTGGCCGAAGAAGCACGAAGCGTTTTCAAATTCGCGAATGGACGCGTCGGTGTATGAGACCCCCCCCTGGATGAAGGTGTATTCACTCGGCTTGTATAGCGCTTCGAGTTCAACTCCTCGTGTGCGAACCGAGCCGACATTTGTCAGGCGCGTTTCGGCGGTCAAGAGGTTGTTTGGATCCTCAACAAGCACGGCAGCCTGCTCTTGGAAATTCTCAAAGTCAGTCTGGAACAGCGCGAGGTTGAGGATCAAATCGCCGTCGAGAAGTTCCGATTTGATGCCAAATTCGTAAGCATCTGAGGTTTCTGCCTCAATCGGCTCAACATCGGGCGGCGCGCCAAAGCCAACATCTATTCCACGCCCCTTATATCCGCGAGCGTAACGTGCATAAGCGTTGAGGCCTGGCGTGAACTCGTGACGCAGCCCGATTTCTCCAGTGAACGCGGTATCTTCCGTCTCACCAAAAATCTGCGCGAACACGCCGGTTGCGCCGCCAAAAGGGCGATCGCCGGGTTCGAGAACATTGGCTGGGTCGCGATCAATCCGATATTCCAAGGTCTCATTAATCAGGCGCGCTCCGCCAAACAGAACGGTCTCATCGGTAAGGTAGACGTTGGCACTGCCGAACAAGGCTAAATTCGTGGTGGTCACGGCAGAGCTGAACTGTCCGCTTTGGTTGAGGCGGAAGATATTGCCTCCACCAATTGGAACAGCAATCTCAAAACGCCGCCTAAACGTACGATCAAGGTCAAGAATGAAGGCAAAGCCACCAAGCACAAAGTCAACTGGCGGCCCTTGCGGAGACGTAATGCGGACCTCCTGTGACATCTGAGTGATGTCGGTCGTGCCGCTGTTCAGATCGAACGTGATGATGCCAGGCTGCGGCTCTTCGAGCGGCAGCAGGTCCACGTCGATGTTGTTCTCAAATTCATATCCGCGATACGCTGAGATTGATGTCAGTGTGTAGCCGCCCCCAAGGTCGAGTTCAGCCTTGCCGGAAACGCCCCACTGATCGCTGTCGTTGAACACCGGCGCATTGACATTACTCTGGGCGTTTTCGTCCGAAGCGACGACGGGAAGCAAGAGGCTGTCGAGGCGTCCGTTCGCCCCTGCGCCGACGACACCGCTCGTATCGCGCGCGACGTAGATACAGCAATCCTGGCGGGACTCCCGATAATCTCCAATGAGAGTGAAGCGGAAGTCTGGATCGGGTTCGAACAGGATCTTGCCGCGCAGCCCCCAATTTTCGTAGCCATTGAGGTCACGGCCGTCAGCTGCATTGTCGATATGGCCATCAAAACTGCGATAGAACCCTGTTAGCCTTCCGCTGAAATCTCCGCCGATCGGCCCAGAGACTGTACCGCGAACCTGATATTCACCGCCCTCGGCAATCGCCGCATCGACATTGCCCGACACGTAGTCGGTCGGTTCTTTCGTTGTAACCGAAATCACACCTGCCGAAGCGTTTTTACCAAAAAGTGTAGATTGCGGTCCGCGCAAAATTTCGACGCGATCAATATCAGCCAAGTCCTGAAAGCCCATGGCTTGCCGCGCCATCACCACATCATCGACCACGACTGAAACGCTCAATTCAACCCCTTGCGAAAACACCGAAGTGCCGACGCCGCGGATATTGATGGAGTTGTTCTGATCGTTCGTGGACTGCGTGAAGGTTACGCTTGGCGCAATTGCAGTCAGCGTCTCTACTGACGCAACGCCTGTGTTATCGAGAACCTCACCGCTGAGCGCGGAAACGGCAACAGGCACTTCTTGAAGGCTCTGCTCACGGCGGGTTGCCGTAACAATAATGACGTTGCCAACTTCTGCTTCTGAACTCTCGGTTTCGTCCGCCTGCTGGGCGTACCCCGGCACCGCCACGCAGAATGTCAGGCATGATGCCCCCGTGAGTAACAAAGTACGTGTCATTTCCTCTCTCCCCAGAGACGGTTTTCGTTATCCAATCGGTTATCGAATTGAAATTTGCCTGCGTCAAGTCATTATCCGATCGTATCATCATTACTCTTGACTTGACCGCCTGCTCCCGTAGCTATCCGTGTGGATAACGAGTTCAGGGCTGCAGAGCGCCTGTACCAAGCCGATAAGGGAGAAAAGCGTGCAGGACCTTTCGCCGCGTAAAGGCATGAGTGCCACACAAATTGCGCGAACCGTCGAGCAAATCATCGCGGAAGCATCGCTAGAAGAAAAAGTGGCGATGATGAGCGGCAAGGGCTTCCTAACCCAGATCCGCGAGGATGAAGGTGAATGGGGCAAGCGTCCCTACCGTGCAGGAGCCGGGCTCGATCGGCTGAAAGTGCCCTATCTCTGGTTTACGGATGGCCCTCGCGGTGTCGCCCGCGGCCAGTCGACTTGCTTTCCTTGTTCGATGTCACGCGGCGCGAGTTTCGACACGGATCTCGAACGGCGAATCGGCGAAGTCATTGGCATCGAAGCGCGCGCGCAGGGCTGCAATCTCTCAGGCGCTGTCTGTATCAATCTGCTTCGCCATCCAGCCTGGGGCCGCGCGCAGGAGACGTATGGCGAAGACCCGCATCATCTGGGCGAAATGGGGGCCGCGCTCGCAATGGGCATTCAAACGCACAATGTGATCGCCACAGTCAAGCACTTCGCGCTCAATTCGGTCGAAAACACCCGTTTCTCGATCGACGTCAGCATCGAGGGTGACGTGCTCCACGAAGTCTACCTGCCGCATTTCAAACGCGTGCTCGACGCCGGATGCGCGAGCGTGATGAGCGCCTACAACAAGATGAACGGAGAATACTGCGGGCAACACTATGAATTGCTCACTGATATTTTACGCGGGGAATGGGGCTTTGATGGGTTCGTCCACTCGGACTGGCTCCTCGGCGTCTACAAACCCTATGGTGCGAGCGCCGGCCTCGACATCGAAAACCCCGAACCAGTCGTTTATGGCGAGAACCTCGTGAAGGCCGTCGAAACGGGGCAGATCGCGCCCGATGTGATCGACACCGCCTGTCGCAGAATCCTGACCACGCTGTACAAATACCTGGCAGATCAAGACCCGCTACCTGAATACACGGACGATTTGGTCGCTTGCGCAGACCATCGCGCTGTTGCACTTGAAGCTGCAGAGAAGGGCGCTGTACTGCTGGAGAATGATGGCACGCTTCCTTTGTCCCAAGACATTGGCAAACTCGCTGTCGTCGGGCCACTCTCCGATCTTGAGAATACGGGCGATTTCGGATCGAGCAGGGTGAACGCGCCTTACGTCATTACACCGTTTCAGGGCCTCCGAGACTATCTTGGTGAAGAGCATGTCATTCAAGCCGATGGTGCCGATGCCAAAACTTTGGAGCAGGTTTTCAACCAAGCAGACGCAATTGTAGCAGTTGTTGGCTACACAGCTGATGACGAAGGGGAATACATCCCCGGCGATCTCGTTCCGCAAATGCCGGACGCGGCCAAAGAGATGATGGAAGACCGGCATGGCGACCGCGAACCGCGCGGCGGCGACCGTGCTTCGCTTTCGTTGCCTGATGATCAGATAGCCTTAATCGAAAAAGCCAAGGCCACCGGCAAGCCAGTGATCGTCGTGATCGTTGCCGGGTCGGCAGTTATGGTCGAGGAATGGCGCGAGGGGACTGCCGCCATCCTCCAGACATTCTACTCAGGGATGGAAGGCGGAACCGCCCTCGCCCGATTGCTGTTTGGGCTGGTCAATCCATCGGGTCGGCTTCCGTTTACCGTTGCAAAGGACGCGGAAGACTATCCGTTCTTCGACCGCACGGCGACCGCAATCACCTATGACCGCTGGCATGGATACACGAAATTCGAACATGAAGGCCGGGAGCCGCGCTATCCGTTCGGTCATGGCCTGAGCTACAGCCAGTTCGAAACACGAGCACTCAAGATCGTCGACCGCGGCATCGATCTTCAACTGACCGCCTCGGTTACAAACGCAGGCTCGGTTGCTGGCAGCCAAGTGACCTTGATCTTTGTTCGGTCTCCCAAGACCAGCGATCAAGATACCGAACGCCTGCTCAAAAGCTTTGCCCGCGTACATTTGGAGCCGGGGGAGACGAAGAGTGTGGTCGTAACTATCAACAAGACCGACCTGCGCCGTTATGACTCCGCAACTCGTGAGTGGTTCTTGCCCAAGGGCGTGTTCCGCTTCGAAACAGACGAAATCTTCCAAGAAATCATGCTGTAGTCACCGCCCAGAAAAGCGGAAACCGTACGTTAACCATTCAATCCGATAAGGAGTTATCCAGACGGATAGCGAGAGGGATGGGCAACGTGTCGCGGTTCAGCAAGATCGAAGTCGAAGGCGCCCCGCCCTTTGCGAACGAGGGCATTTCCATAAACTCATCTGCTCGCTCAAATGCCTTCAACCTTGGCTCCGATGTCGACGACCTTCGGCAGGAGATGCGAGAACTTATCGCGCCTCACATCGACGAGATCATGGCAGCGATAGCGGAGAAGCTTTTTGCGCATGCTCCCGTTCGCGAGGCGCTGTCCGCGTCCGACAATTCCGATGCAACCGAACACGGCAAGGAGCACTTCCTTGCAAAGCTGGCCAAACCGATTGATGCGGATTGGATGACAATGTGCGGAGAGTTCGGCAACTTTGCTGTCTCAGTGGGAATGCCGACATACGTCGCGCTGTCGACAATACATGCTGGATATGAAAAATGCCTCGAGCTTGTAATCCGCGAAGGGCATCCCGACCCAGACCGTTTCGTTCTCATTGCGCAGGTCGTACACCGCCTAACGTCGCTTGAATGCGAGACGGTTGTCGCCGTCATGCATGAGCAGGTCAAACGGCAGCAGGATGATCGAATTTCGCATCTCTCCAGCGGCTTCAACTCCGAAGTCGGGCAGTCAGTCAACGACATTGACAACTCAATGGAACGCACTCGAACCACTTTAGGCCAGGTCGTTGCCAAAGGATCAGAAATGCAAACGACGTGCAATGAAGTGGCAGCATCTGTTCATCAAAGCGCAAGCGCAATGGAAGAGGCAGCCAAAGCTTCAGGAAGTATTTCAAATGCAGTTTCCGTGCTTCGCCATAAAACCGAGCAGGGCAAAGTTCGAGCGAGCGAGGGCTCAGAGCGATCACACTCGGCTTTAGTGGGCATTGAGCAACTTAAGGAAGCCACTAGCGATATTGGGCAGATCGTAAAGCTCATCAGTGACATTGCCGAGCAAACCAACATCTTGGCCCTGAACGCCACAATCGAGGCGGCCCGCGCCGGAGCTGAAGGCGCAGGCTTTGGCGTCGTGGCAAAAGAAGTGAAAGAACTGGCCCAGCGCGTATCCGAAGCCACGGCCCGGGTCAGTTCGAAGGTCGAAGTAATTCGGGATGTAGCCCATGAGATCGATGACAGCGGTCGCCAGAGCGCTATGATCCTCCAAGATCTTTCAGGCCAGAGTTCGGATATCTTCGAAGAGCTCGACACTCAAAGCCAAGCGCTGTCGAGCATCGCAGCGGCCATCGATGAAACCGCGGCGGTTGCCCGTCACTCGACCGAGAACCTTTCCCACATGACGCAAAGTGTTGCTGTGGTGGGTCAAGAGATCACTGAGGTTCAGCGTGTCATTGGCGATGTCAGCAACAAGGTCGAGGGCCTCAAATCGGGCGCCGATCGATTTGTCGAGGAGCTTGAATCGCAGCTCCGCGTCCGCGCCTGACGGAACCACCAGGAGGCGTGCGATTGCTCCGGCCCTACCGCAGAACCTCGAGTGCCTCCGGTGGTGCGTCATAGACCAAACGAAATCCGACATTGCTAGTGCCCAGCCCCGGGTCTCTGCCCTGCCGGGACTGCGGACGATAGCGCTGGCAGTAGTTGGGCGCACAAAGAAATGATCCCCCTTTCATAACGCGAGTTACGAGGCCCGGGTTGAGCGGATCGTAGGCATCGGTTTCGCTTGGCCCACTGGGACGGTCGCGGTCAGCGGGATCATGCCCGGGGCGATAGAAATCGCCGGTGACTTCCCAGACGTTGCCGGTCATGTCGTAAAGACCGAAAGCGTTAGGCAAGAAGCATCCCACCGGCGCAGCGCCATAGAAGCCGTCTGCCTCCTCATTGACGACAGGAAACACTCCCTGCCAACTGTTGGCCTGTTCACCAGATGGCTGCTCGGCACTGGCGGATTGGCCGGCGCTCGCTGCGTATTCCCATTCCGCTTCGGTGGGCAGCCGCCCACCTCGCCAATCGGCATATGCCAGCATATCCGCATGTGCGAGGTGCACCACGGGCTGTTTCGGTTCGTATGCTGGTCCGCGAGGCCCATCGGGTCTTTTCCAGGAAGCCCCTGGAACATATTGCCACCAGTCTTGATACCGGTTTGACGGCCTATCTGGCGGAACGAAGACGGCAGAACCCGGCTTCAGCAGGTCCTGGGGGATGCTCTCACGCGGCACGCCCAACACTTCCACGTCGACCGGTTTTTCAGCTACGGTGACATAGCCCGTCGCTTGCACGAAGGCTGCGAATTGCGCGTTGGTCACTTCGTGCGGATCGATCCAGAAACCGTCCACCGTGGTTTCGCGTTCAGGGCCTTCTTCAGCGTACACCAGTTGCGAGCCCATCATGAAGGTGCCGCCTTCTACGCGAACAGGTTTAGAAGGCACCGGAGCGCAAACGCGCGTCTGAACGACTTTCGGCTGATCCGCTTCGCTTCGCTCGCAGGCGCTCAACGTCGCAAAAGTTGCGCAGGCTGTTATGGCTATTGGAATGCGCATTCGCATGGTTCTCACCGAACGGACTTGGTGACTGTCTCACTTGGCGCGTAACCATATCGAATAGCTTTGGCAGTCACCACTACCCCCGCGTCAACATCGAACGGACCGGAATAAACTGTGCCGGGTGAAGGCTCGTCCTCGCCGAAAGCATAAGCAATGCTAGCTCCCGGCGTCGCGCTGGTAAGCGTGACGCGGCCATCCTGCACCAAGATTGATGGGGCCGCTGTTACTGGCTGCACCATTCCCGGCCACATCGCCTCAATCATTTCGGCTTCTGGGATGGCACTCAAATCGCCCGTCCGCTCGATCCACGCATCCATTGCTCCGCGCATACGGATAAGCACTTCCTGATAAGCGGGGTCGTCTGCCAGATTGTAAATCTCATCCGGATCAGCCTGCGTGTCATAAAGCTCTTCAGCTGCGCTCGGTGAGTTGATTAGGCGCTGCGCTGCGGGCGGAAGCGCACCCTCCCCCGCAACCCGCCAGAATTCTTGCATTGCAGGCTGAGCATCACGAAAGGCAAGCGGGCGCAAGATCGCAAGTTCAGGCCTGTAATTGCGTATGTATTTAAATCGATCGTCGCGCGCAGCCTTCACCCGGCCTTCAACGCTATCGTGGCGATCTGCCGCTGCAAAAACGTAGTCGCGCTGCGCTCCAGACACGAAGTTTCGCCCCTGGATGAATGACGGTCGGTCTACACCCGCCCATTCCAGAATTGTGGGTGCGAGATCGACGAAGCTGACAAGTCGGGTGTCCACCTCTCCGGCGCGGCGCTCATCAGGAAAGCGAACCATAAGAGGAACCTGAAGCCCGCTGTCATAAAGCGTGCGCTTCATACGCGGCAGGCCATCGCCATGATCGGTTGTAACGATTATGATGGTTTCGTCGAGCAACTCGTCGGCATCCAATCGCGCGATGATCTCGGCCACCTTGCGTTCGGCGAAGGCAATGTTGTCGTAATGCGTGGCAATGTCCCGGCGGACGACGGGCGTGTCTGGCAGATAGGGCGGAACCTCGACATCGGCAGGATCAGTCAGCCTTTCTTTGCCAGCAAGGTCGCGCTGATTGCGCTGCGTCACCGCGTTGAGCAGCGGATTGTCGCTCTCGCGATCCTCCGGCCAGATGTAACTCTCATGCGTCTCATAGATGTTGATCATGGCAAAGAAGGGTTGGCTATCCGCCCGACCCCGCCAGTCCGCATCGGGCGCATTCGTGTCCCAGATCGTGAACGGATCGCCAAACTGGTAGTCCGTCTTGACATTGTTTGAGGTGTAGTAGCCCGCCGCTCTCAAAAGCTCGGGAAAGGCTTTCACTTCTGGCGGAGGCACGGCTTCGTACTCGATCGGACCACCACCAGTCATGCCGGGAACGGGCGAGTTGGTGCGCATCTGGTGCGTACCGAGCGTCTGCTGGTGCACTCCTGTGATCAACGCGGAACGGCTAGGCGCGCACACCCCTGCAGTTGTAAACGAGTTGGGATAGCGAACCGACTGCCTCGCCAGCGTATCAATACTGGGTGTCCGAGCAAGCTCGTCGCCGAATGCACCCCAGCGCGGGCTCAAATCTTCAAACACGATCAGCACAATGTTGGGGCGTGAGTTTTGCGGTGCGTCTGCCAAGCTGGGTCGTTCGGGAGCCATGCAACCAGCGACACCCAGAACGGCAAGGAACAGAACCATGCTTCTTACAAACGCCACTTGCAAATCTCCTCACCCTTCGTCAACTTACTCTCCAAACGTATAACGAAGTAAGCGCCAGCCGCAAGCGAGCGCTACATCGGCGACTGGGAGAGTGGAATGAAAGCGAAAATCATCGACCGCCTGCTTGTGGCATGTGTCGGCTTGCTGGCTTTCACACAAGCTGTCGTTCCCGCCCATGCTTCCGGGCGACCCAATATCGTGCTCATCTACGCCGATGACTTGGGATATGGCGACGTCTCGATCTACAATCCGCAATCGCGCATTCCAACGCCGCATATTGACGCGCTCGCCCGAAACGGGACGTGGCTTCGCGATGGCCATTCGGCCAGCACCGTTTGCACGCCGTCGCGCTATGCCCTCCTGACCGGTCAGTACGCATGGCGGACAGAACTTCGCACCGGCGTGCTCATGCCATGGGGACGCCCGGTCATTTCCCCTGACCTCGTTACGCTTCCCGAGTATCTGCAGGATGCCGGTTACGACACCGCCCTGATCGGCAAATGGCATCTCGGGTTTGAATGGCCGTGGAAGAACGGCAATCGCCCGCCCGATGACGAAATCTTGCAACAAGGCTGGATCAGCATCGCCCGAAATGAGCAATTCGATTGGTCGCGGCCGCTGAAAGGCGGCCCGACCGACCACGGCTTCGAATATTATTTCGGCGACGACATTCCGAATATGCCGCCTTATGCCTGGATCGAGAATGATCGTGTTGTTGCGGACCGTCTGATCGACGTCTCGCGCTCTGCATTGATCAGCGTCGGTTTCACGGCAGGCATCCACGGAAGCGGCCCAGGAGAGCCGGGATGGCAACTCGATCAAGTCATGCCGCAGCTAGTTTCAAGCTCAGTTGACTACATCGCCGATCCCATGCGCGAGCAGACACCCTTCTTCCTGATGGTCTCGCTCACTGCACCCCACACACCGGTCGTCCCACTGCCGGAATTCGATGGGAAGAGCAGTGCAGGCACTTACGGCGATTTCGTCGTGCAGACTGATGCGGCTGTCGGATCAGTCATGGAAGCGTTGGACAACGCAGGATTACGCGAGAACACGATGGTGATTGTGACGAGCGACAATGGACCGGAGTTCACGGCCTATCGCCAGTGGCGCCGCTTCGGCCACGACTCGGTCGCAGGTCTGCGGGGCGTCAAGTCCGATACATGGGAGGGTGGTCACCGCGTGCCATTCGTCGTCTCGTGGCCTGCGGGTGGTATCAAGAGAGGCAACCCCAACGATGCCCTTATCTCGCAAATTGACCTCTACGCGATGATGTCTGCGATTCTGTCCCGGCCCATGGGCGAGAACGCGGCTCCTGACAGCGTCAACGTTTTGGAGGCTCTTTTGGGAAGAGACTACCAGGGGCGCAAAGAGCTCGTCTATCACGGATCACGCGGCATTCTGGGGCTGCGAGAAGGACGCTGGGCTTTTTTACGAGGGGGCGGTTTCGGGCGTTCGCCCGTTCCCGTCTGGTCCGAACCTCAATGGGTACGTACGGAACGCGGTGTGCGCGTCGACGGCGCCACAGAGGATGCGCTCTATGACCTGACGAACGATCCCGGACAGCTTGAAAACGTCATCGCTAGATATCCGGGCATCGCCAATAGGATGAATGCGAGGCTGGCCGAGATCGAGCAGCCCTGACCCGCATGCAACCTGATGCGTTAAGTTAGATACGTCCGCAGGATCATACTGACTAACCGTCTTCACAACTGTGATATGCCGCCAACCGGATCTTGCCGCCTATTCCTCATCCTTGAATGATCGTCCAACGATCCTGTCTAGCGCTCATTGATTCCTTTGGGCCTTTAGTGCGAGCCGGATCAGTGCTTCACGAAGGGCAGCTTTTAGTATTAAGGCGCCCAATAGCGGACTGGCCGCTTCCGGCCCAACTCCGGTCATAACCTTTTCCAAGCGCTAAATGGGCCGGTAGCGGAATGTCTGTTGCAAGCTGATTTGAGCGAGAAACCAGACGTTCCGCTCGCTACCGCTTGATTTACACTGCTGCTTCAAGGCCCGCTGTACCGTGGAGTACGTTGCAGTTCATGTTCCACCATGTAACTAGAGCAGTCTCGGTTCGGTCCAGTAAAGGTGCACATTTTCCGGATAGCCAGGACAGAATCTTAGCATTCTCAGAACCGAATTTGCGCTCGCATTTGTAGAGAGGTCTCACTCACCGCGTCCCCTGATCTATCAGGCGTGAGTTCGGAGTGGATCACGTTTATCCCGAACCGGAGTTTGTAGTTCAGATACCAGTTCAGCACCGCACCATAGTTCGTCTCTTCTCCGCCTGTGACGTTCTCATCGGCCAAGTCGAGATAGCTTGCTCTCACGCCGATCTCGAATGCTCCAATTCGGCCATTGGGACGGATCGCTGTGGGGACGCCTCTGCTTCGAGAGTAACCCCGACGTGCATCGCCGATTAGCCATGCCGCCTGTACAAATCCTCCGTCAAAAGATGCGGAACCTGTTTCGGTATCGACTGATCGATGAACGCCTTGAGCCTGCAGTAAGAGGGGTCCGTCAATGTAGAGGCCTTCAAGCGCGAGCCCGGTCGTATTCGTTGCGTCAGCAATGCGGCGTGTGTCGAGGCGCGATCTTGCAAGGGACAGCTCCTGACGCGATCGGAAACGAGGCTCGGCCTCACTGACAAGATCGCGATGCTCCACAGCTGCACCGAAATGCAGAATCCGATCCCTCTGACCAATCGGCAGATAGACAGCGCGTCCAACATAGCTTGTCCCTTCTCCGGAAGGGTCGCTGCCATCGATGGGGTCAAAGAAAACGCCAGCTTGGATGGACCAATCGCCGGGTGAAGCGCTCAGAGCAGCGCCCGCGTTAAAGCCCGGTGCGAGTGCCCCGGGCAGAGCGCGCTCCATAAATAGCAGATCGTTCGATTCCATCATCTCTTCGATGCTGAAGGGCACGACCATTTGCCCTGCACGAATGCCGATACCGTCGATGCCGCGATAATCGATCCAGAAATTGCGGATGCCCTCGCGGCTTGGCGCAAAATCATAGTCTGCGCGTAAGCGCAAATCGCCGGGCAGCTTCACGCCCACCTCGATACGGGCGCGGCGAAAGGCGGTTTCGTTTCCCCCGAACTCATCCGCAGTGATTACGGTGTCGAGGTGCAAGCGGCCGCCGACGGTGACTTCAACCTCGTCCAGGTCAAACGACAAACCGCGTTCATCGAAGTCTATCTTCGGGTCGTCCTGCGCCAACGCTGGTGAATTCAGGCACAGCGCGGCCATGAGGCCAAAGGCCCCTAGTGTGCGAATTGTCATGAGAACTATCCTTGATTGCCGCCAAAAAAGCGGAAGCCGACACCGCGCACGGTCACCAATTGCTCGCGCTTCATATCGAGTTTTTTGCGCAGCCTGCCGATATAAACATCGACCACATTAGTCAGCGGATCAGCGTGCGCGCCCCATACGGAATTGAGTATCCGTTCACGCGACAAAACCCGGTTCGGGTTAGAGAGAAGCAGAATAAGGATCTCGCGCTCCTTCTCTGTCACCTCCACCTCTTTCCCGTGAGCGAAGACCTGCATGGAATCCCGGTCAATTTCGATATGCCCGCCCGCCAGTCTGTTCGAGCTTGTCTCCCGATAATTCTCTGACTTGCCAGAGCGGCGATGCAACGCCTCAAGTCGTGCAACCAGTTCATCAAAATCAAAAGGTTTAACCAGATAGTCGTCTGCTCCGGTTTTCAGCCCTTTGACGCGCTGGTCCGTCTCGTCGAGAGCCGACAGGATCAGGATGGGAGTGTAGTTGCCATTCTCCCGCAGCGAACGACAAAACTCTATCCCATTCATTCCCGGGAGCATTACGTCGAGCAAGATCGCATCGAAGTTCTCATCTTCGAGGATTTCTCCCGCGAGCTCTGCCGAAGAGGCAGAAACCGTTGAGATGCCCTCGGCGCGAAGGCCGCGCGAGACAAAATCGGCGACCCGCGCCTCATCCTCAACCACAAGCACGTTCACGCGACGACCCTCACAGGAGCACGGAACGGCAGCGATATGACAAACCGTGAGCCAGATCCCTCTGTTCCTTCATAGGTGAGGGTTCCTCCATGGGCTTCGACAATCGATCGCGCCACGGGCAAGCCCAGGCCGCTACCGGCGCCATAGCGTTCGCTGGCGTTGGAGCCTCGGAAGAACCGCGAGAAGACATCGTCCACCTCATTCGTCGGAATACCTTCACCTTCATCCGCGACGGAGATCTCGTAACCGGATCGTGTGCGCGACAGCCCGACGGTAACAGGCGAAGCTCCATAAAGATGCGCATTCTCAAGCAGCACCAGAAGCACCTGGTGGATGCGCTTGTCGTCGAAACGAGCGGGCGCCTCATCCAGTTCACTAATAAACTCGAGTTTAAAGCCATCCTCGGAATAGATGTTTTGAAAGCGCTCCGTCGCGCTTTGAACCGCATCCGCCAGAT
Source organism: Erythrobacter sp. S158 (assembly GCF_057364915.1). NCBI lineage: Bacteria > Pseudomonadati > Pseudomonadota > Alphaproteobacteria > Sphingomonadales > Erythrobacteraceae > Erythrobacter > Erythrobacter sp. S158. Next base: position 1,509,983 of record NZ_CP200279.1, read on the forward strand.
CATTGTCCTGGAGGTCAAGGCGGCTTTCACCCGACTCCTGACGGGCCACGAACAGCAGGTCATCGACCAGCGATGCCGTGTGCTCGGCTGCCTCCTTCGCCTTGACCAGCGCCTCGCGATACTCGCCCGCGCTTTTCTCGCCGCCGCGCAATGCAACACCGGTTTCACCGCGAATGATGGTCAGCGGTGTGCGAAGCTCATGGCTCACATCCGCAAGCAGCTGACGACGCATCTCGACTTCACGATTGAGACGATCAAGCGCGACCTGAAGGTCAGCTGTGCGCTCGTTCACCAATCCCTCGAGTTCGTCTTTCGCTGCCCTTGCGCTTCGCTCGCGTGCGCCTGCGCGAATGGCCGCCTCGTTAAGCGCCTCGGACACGGAAGCTAGTTCATTTGGCAGATCGGTGGGCACTCTGTGATCCCAGTTGCCCGCGGCGATTTCCTTGGCGCCTCGCTCCAGCAGTCTCACTGGCCGATTGAGGTCACGGTTGATGAGAACGATGGCCAGAAGACCAACAATCAACGAGATCAATCCAATCAGGATCGAAACGATGGTGTAAGTGGCCATCAACTCGCGCGCTTCAGCCTTTGTTTCCTCAACCTCTTCAAGCTCCTCCAAGAGAGCTTCCTGGATCATTCGATTAAACTGACCGTCAATATCCGCGTCGATTGCGGAGGCGATTTCTCGCAATTGCGCTATGTCGGTCGCACCCTCATTCTGGGATAAACCAGTTTCATAGCGCTCAACCAGCACATCAAGACGGCGTTCGAGGTCGGCAAAGAACTGGAGCTCCTCAACCTCTTCGCTCCCGACGAGCTGTATCTCCGCGCCGATAATCCTGCGGATTTCCGCTATACTGGCGCGAATGCCAGCGACCAGGCGCGTCTGCTTGACTGAACCATCGGGCTGGCCCAGCACAAGATTATCGCCGAACTCTTTGAACAACTGATAAGTCTCGTTCGAGAGCCGCAAGTGGGCTTGATACGAACGGTTGGCCAGTTCCATCCGGTCGATATGGAAGCGGGCCTGGTTGCTGGTCCACACCGCCGCCCCAGCGCCCGCCGCTGCCATGGCCAGCAGCGCTCCATATGCCATCGTTGCCTTTGTAGTCAGTCTCATCGCGAATACCTGTCTTTCCACCAATATCGCAGGTTATGCGAATTGTTCCTGAACCCGTGTCAGGCTGCGCTTCGCATTCGCTTCACGGAACCATCGAGGATGTCTGCGAGCATGGTGCCTGCAAAGGCGCCATCCATCAATTGTTCGCGCGACACGATCTCAAAACCGCCCGCTGCACTCGCCTCGGCCGATGCCATGGGCGACAAGGAAATCATGCCAGATACAGCTGCCGGTTCGATGCCAATTTCACGCAGGTGCTTCACGCCGCCGACAGCGCTTACAGCATCGCCGCAAGCGTAGAAGTAGGCTGATGCTGCGTCGCGAAATGCGTTCGGCTCACAGAGCAGCTTGGCCGTTTCGGCCTGGTAGATGCCGTCTGCCAGTTCGACGACAGCAACTTCGGCTCCGCTCTTTTCGGCATCGCCTAAAAGATCAAGGAATGCTTCTTCTATGCGTGCGATCGGCTGCATGTAAGTCGAGGCAAGACCGGCATCGGTGAAGTCGGCCACGTAGTGAAGCCCCGCATCGGACATCGAGTTGTAGTCGCCAAAAGCGCCGGTGCCCGTGACCTTGATCCCGGCAACGTTGAAGCCTGCCTGGCGCAAGCCAAATGCGAGCGCTGCTGTCATGGTGGTCTTGCCGGCATTCATGGAAGAGCCAGTGACAACCAGAACCGGAATGCTTGGGCGGGTGCGGCTTTCGGCAATCGCGTATTGATTGACGTTGACCGGCTGACCATCGGCGCGCAGCAGGCGACCAACCGGGCGCAGACGGGTCGGCGCAGCGCGCAGTTGGTTTACATGACGCATCTTTCCGGCAACACCGCCACCTGCAAGAAGGTCGCAACTCTCTGCGCCGATTTCGGCAAGCCCTTCGAACTGATCGGGTGCATATCGCGCTGCGCACGCAACGACACCATAATCGCCGACATAGATTTCGGAAGGACGGCCGGTCGTCAGCTGAAAGCGCTTGTGATTGCCGATCTTCTCAACCTGCACCAGCAAGAGATCGCCGGGAGCCATTGCGCCAAAGTCTTGGTCCATTGTCGCAACATCGTTGCGATCGACGCGGCGCGTCGTGAAGGTCCATTTGGCATTGCCGGGGACCGGATTGGCATCCTCGCTTCTATTCGTATTCACCTTAATTACCTCCTGATGGACGGGGTTGTTTGACATCCCCTGATCTAGGCCATCAGCGTGAACCTGAATTGTCTGATCTCTGAACGAACGCCTTCGGAATCGTGAAAATTCTCTAAATTCAGGCAGTATTTTAATGCAGGAAAAACAGGCTGTTAATCTTCTTGAAATTTATGAGAGAACTCTAAATCGATCATGAAAATTGTCTTTGTGTCGTTGCGCAAAACGAGAGGGTGGATGCATCTCTTTGCTGTCAAATACGGAGGCAGCAATGCAACACTTCAATCGTCTCAGCGCCGCAATCGATACACAAGCGCTGCTCGAAGAGATCGCATCGGTCGATAACGCTTGGGGCCTTTCGACAGGGCGTCAGGAGAAAATCGCTGTGCAGCGCGAGGCGTTGGCAATTCCGATCCGGGGGCTTCGCAAGTCGGCCATGGCTGGACGCGAACGGCGCGATGTTCAGGAAAGCCGCTGGACCACAGGATCAACCAGTTTTCCGCAGGTGCGCAAACTGATCGAGTATTGGGCCCGCCGCACCGAATCTTTTCCGGGCCGCGCGAAGATCGTCTGTCTGCCTGCTGGCAGACGCGTATATCCGCACATTGACCGCGGTGAGTATTACCGCCTCCACAACCGCTATCACGCTGTTCTCAAGTCCTCCCAAGGCTCCTGGCTGAAGGCCGGAGAAGAAGAAATTCGTATGCGCGAAGGAGAGCTGTGGTGGTTCGACAACAAGCAGGTGCACGAAGCTCACAATGATGGAACGGAAGACCGGATCCATATCATTTTCGACCTGCTTCCCTCGCGTCTTGCAAGCGAGGCCTTTTCCTACACTGGTATGGAGGCAGCCTAATGTTCCTCGACCTCGATTTTCCGATTGCCCGCCCATCCCGGCTTCCTGAAACACTGCGAGCTGCCAATGCGGTTGATCGCATTCGTTTCCGCCCCCGCAGCGGGCCTGAAGAACTCGATTGCTGGATCTTCCAACCCCTGCATCGCGATGTTGCGGCGGCGCCAGTCATTGCCGTGCATGGCATTCAGCGTAAGGCGCGCGAGCAGGTCGAGCTGCTGACCGAACGCGCTCGCATGCAAGGCCGGGTCGTGATCGCACCATTGTTCGATAAAGCGCGCTGGCCGCGTTACCAGCAAGCGGTCGTGCGCGGTCGCGCTGACAAGGCGTTGCTTCGGCTCATCGCAGAGTTGGAGGCGGAAGGGGTTATGGTGTCACAAAGCTTCATATTCTCTGGCTTTTCCGGAGGAGCGCAATTCGTGCACCGTTTCGCAATGCTCTATCCGCAGCTCGTTGAACGGCTGATTGTCTCATCGCCTGGCTGGTACACGATGCCCGATAACAAGCTTTACCCGTATGGGCTTTCTGCGCCTGAGAACCGCCGCGCAGTGGACAGGCTTAAAGATAATCTGACATTGTTTCTGCAGCTTCCGATCACCGTCACTATTGGCGAGCGTGACGATAAGATCGACCCAAACGTGCGCAGCAACGAGCTCGTTGACGCACAGCAAGGTAAAACCCGGATGGAGCGAGCTCGATCTTGGACGCTCGACTTGCTTCAGCGGGCTGAGGGGCTTGGCATCGATGCAAATGTAAGGCTGGTTACGCTGGCGCGCTGTGGACACAGCTTCAAACGCTGCGTTCGACGCGGTGGCTTGGATGCGCTGATCCTTCCAAATCGTGCTTCCAGCACCCTAAGGCGTCCCGCACGAAAGCAATTCTGCGAGCTCGCCGCGTGAAGCCTCATCAGCCAATGCCACCCATAGCTGGAGCGAAGCGGGGGCGCAGGATCGCGCTCGTAGCGCTGTTTGCGCTCGGCCAGGCCGTCTGTTCCGCGATCGCCGCTTTTGCGACCCGCGATGTATTCCTTGCTCTGCGCAGCGATGTGCCCATGCCGATGATGGCGCTCATAGCCATCGCTCTCTCAGGCTTAGGGATCGCCGCCATGCGCATTGGTGAGCGAGTCATCGCCGAAAGCGTTGGTCAGCACTACGCAGCCGAACTGCGAAAAGAGCTGTTCACTCACCTTTCAAGCATCCCGGCAAGCATCGTGCGTGAGAAGCGTAGTGGCGGGCTCGCCTTGCGCTTTGTCGGCGATCTAAGTGCTGTGAAAGGCTGGGTCTCGCTTGGCCTCGCGCGGCTGATCTCCGCATCGATCGTTTTGCCCAGTGCTGCACTCGTTCTTTACCTCCTCGAGCCAGAGTTGGCCCTTGCTGCGATTGTTCCAATCGCGGTCGGGCTTGGCATCATGTCGATTCTCGGTTCCCGTCTGACCCCGCTTCACAAGAGGTTGCGAAGTCGGCGCGCGCGGCTGGCTGCGGACATGAGCGAACGCGTGCCCGTAGCTGCGGAATTGCGTCTTTTGGGAAGGCTCGAGATTGAGCAAAATAACCTGGCCAAGCGCACTGATCGTCTTGTCGAAGCCGCATTGCAACGCGCATTTTCTTCAGCGACTTTGCGCGCCATCCCCGATATCGCATCAGGGTGCGCCGGCGCAGCACTGCTGTTCTTCGCAATACGCTCGCAAACACCTGCACCGATTGTCGCAGGTGCGCTCGCTGCCCTGGGACTCATGGTGCAGCCGATGCGCTCTCTCGCTGGTGTCTGGGACAAGAACCGCGCATGGCAAGCGGCTCGCATAAAATGTGAACGCTTGCTCGCAATACCGCGCTACGCCGACGAGCAGCATGCCCCGTTCGCCAACAACGACGTCGAGCCCGAACTTGCATTCCGGGATGTATCCGCAGGGCGCTTGAAGAACGTCACTGTAGGCGTTGCCGCTGGCACGAGTGTTGCCATCGTCGGTGGGAACGGCGCAGGCAAATCGACACTGCTGCATCTTGCGGCCGGCATCGATAGGCCGGAGCGTGGACGTGTCACCATTGCAGGGGAAGAGCCTCAAAAGCTGCCTTCGGTAGATCGCCGAAACCTCATCGCCTTGATGAGCAAATCCTCACCGATCCTCGCGGGCAGTTTGCGACGAGCGCTGACGATGGGATCTGCAAAGCGTCCGAACGACGGAACCATCACCGCGATAGCTCACCAATTCGGACTTGGCAGCGTGATCGAGCGTCTTGGCGGGCTCGACGGCAAGGTTGCCGAGGGAGGACGTAACCTTTCATCGGGTGAGGTTCGCCGATTGTTGCTTGCGCGTGTGGCGCTGAGTAAAGCTCGATTTCTGTTGCTGGACGAGCCAGACGATGCGGTCGACGCGCGTGGCATTGAGCTGATCGCGAACCTTATCGAAGGCTCGTCTCAAGGAGCCCTGGTAATCACCCACAGCCTCACCTTGGCGCGACGCTGCGATGAGGTATGGGTGATCGAAGATGGTGAAATCTCTCTTCAAGGGTCACCTGGTCAAATACTGGCTCCGGGCAGCAGATGGGCCTGCCTGATGGGCGAAGGGAAAGCAGCCTGACAATGAGTAAAACTGGGGGCTCGCGCGCATTTTGCGCGAAATGGCCGTTAGCCTGTGCCGCGGCGATCGCATGCGTGTCACAACCGGCTCTGGCATCGGACGATGATGACGATAACGATGAGCCAGAACAGCAAGAAGTGCTGTTCGTGCTCGAGGAGGCATTTACACAAGAGAAAGGCGAATGGCAGATCGGCTTTGCCCTTTCGCAATCCCTTGAGGAAGGCAGCGAGCGCGAATGGGAAGCCGAGATCGAATACGGTCTCACCGAAAGACTCCAGATCGAAGCCGAGTTTGAATTCGAGCAGGAAAGCGGCGAGAACGAGATCGGCGATATTGAGCTTGGCCTTGCCTATGCCATCGTTGAATCGGAGGCCTCAGGCGAGCCCGAAGTCACCTTGGGCGCAGCAGTCTTGATCCCGTCCGGAGATGGTGAGGGGGACGCCAGCGGAGTGGGCTTTGAGCTCTCGCTTGCAGCCAGCCAAGAGGTGACCGAAGGTCTCTTCGCGCACGCCAACTTCGGGTATTCCGAAGCTGCAACAAGGGATTTCGGCGCCTTTCGTCTGGAGCAGAACGAATGGAGCGCGGGTGCAGCTCTTGCTTACAGTTTTGCAGACGAGTGGTTCGTGATTGGCGAGTATGAATTCGCACGAGAAGCCGAGAATGTCGGTGTCGGTGTAGAACGTGCATCGTCTCACACAGCCGCGTTAGGCGTTACAGGAGAAGTTGCCGAGGAATTCACCATCGGCTTGGGCGGTGCGTTCGTCAGTAACGGTGGTGAGGACTCCGCGCAGGTGCGGTTCCTGATGCAGGTCGAGTTTTAGGTTCTGTGCTGATCAATCATCGCACCAAAGCTCCAAGACGCCCGCTTTTGAGCTGCAGGGCTGAAATATAAATAAGTCATTATCGTTCTTCGTGGCCGAAATGGCTACGAAGAACGCCCGCTTACAGAAACAAGATCTCGGGTCGCTACGTCTTGGATTGGGGCGCGAAGCGGACGCGCGATTGAGCGTACGTAACTGGGTTGTGAGCCGAAAGGAGCTCTTGTTTGGTGAGGATCATAGGTGGCTGACCCAAAAGCGCCAAACTGCGCAGACGCGGCAATTCAGCGTAGTGCATGACGGTATTGATGCACTAGGGTGCTCAGCGAGCTCTCGCCTTTCACCAAGTTGCAGAAAAGGCATGCTGATGCCCCCGCGACGGCAACCGGTCTTCTCTCGCCCGACGCCCTCTTAGCTTCGCCACGATAACTACATCCTGATTGGGCTTGGGCATTTCCATCCCAACACCGTGCGATTTGTGCGATCATCCAGTGGCCACCCACAACAGAATCGATTGCGCCTCGACCTTCTGGAAAGCAATGGCAAACACGTTGGGCGACGAAAGCCATTCAAAAACGACCAATCTGGAGTTGTGAGTTATGCACCGCGCAGAGACCAGCTCAGGCCTTAATCGACTAACATTCTGCGCTGAAAAGCCAATCAAAGTTTGCGACGGCCGTATTGGCTAGCGAGGTTGCCACAATCACGGATCTCGGAACTCCATATTCAGCCTGAGTTTCGCCAAAATCCAGACGTTCAATTCGCGGTCCATCATAAAAGCGCCATTCGGCGATAGTCTTATCACCTACCAACTTCAATTTCTCGCGCGCGACACGAAGCTTGCTCGGATAATCGTTGGGATTTAGCCAATCGAACCAATCGATGCGATCCCGCATTTCTCCAGTAACATTCCACGCCTGACGCTTCGTTCCAGAAATGATCCTAGCGGCTCGAGCAATTGACGGCGCATCCGTAAGGACCGTTCTCAATTCGATCCCTCCGTGTTGTGCACGCGCCAAACACATGCATGTGAGCGCTTGCTGCAACGTCAGAGCTTCTCGACTAACGACCGCAGTCGGATTCTGAACAATGCCGATGATTTCCGTGAATTCGTGATTGGTGGCCGAGACCAGATTCTGGCATTCCGAACGCGAGATTTGCCTCTCAATAATGCGAGTGTTCTTCATCAAATTGTCCACGGGAAAAAGCACCCAGCACGGGCGCAGGAAAAATGTCTTAAGAGTGAGATCGGATCGTAGCGAAACACGAACCTAGTCTTTAGGATCGGCCCGCTAGTCTAAAGTCGCCAACCGACGGGTGCGCCCTGTGCCGCAACCCACCATGTGTTCAATTTCGCCAATAGCACTTTGGCCGTCGACACAAATCACGCTACCGGAGTATTTTACAGGTCCGAAAGTATACAACGAAAGCCGGAATTTGTCAAGAACAAATATAGAACAATTATCCAGACGGCAGAGCAATTCTCGCTACTTATCGCTGTGGTGGTCGATGTAGGGTAGAGCGAACGCCTTCCTCCTCAGGGCCGCAATCGAACTGCAGCATCATCACAGGTGTCTTGGCCATAACCTGGAATCTCGCTGCATAGCCCTCCAAGTTGAATGCGAGCGCCGTTCGATAGTCGTGCGAGTCAAAGTATCCTGTGTCGGTTGGCACGAACTCGAACCTGCGCGCATCTTTCTTCACCAAGAGCTGTTCACACCTTCCCTCTCCAAATAAGAAATTTGTCAGTCTTTGAGAGTTGGCGTGGACGTCGATGATCCATTCGACCGCTTCGGCCGGCCCATGGACCACGCAGACCGCTGGATTATTTGTCAGTGCGAGTTGCATGATCTTTTCGGCGCATGATTGCCCGAGCTCAGAGCTATGTTTGGGCGCCAACCCAAAGCGAGAAAGATCATAGCGCACCATTATCTCTGCCGCCTCGATCGCGAGGTAGGTTCCGCCGCGATCTGAGATCGAGCGGATGTGCCCCCTCGACCGCCAAAGACGGACAAGATCTTGCGACATGCCAGCCAGTTGGGCGACCTCCGATGTGGTGAACTGGCCATAAGACATAGATGGTAGGTGAAATGCCATAGGTTCCTCGCTGCGTCAGCGCTATCAGTCGACCAACTCCGCGCCAATGATACGGAAAGTAGTTCTTTCGCGCACTTTTTGTCGTGCCGAGTACGGAGAATTGCCGCTTTACCCCTTCAAGCAAGTGATCCGATTCGGGACAGAACTTCGATTTGTTCGGCTCTTACTCTTGATAGAGCACCTACTCTCTAGCATTTGCGTATCACTGATACGTTAAAGTGGAAAAGGAGAGTGAAATTGGCAAAAGACTCATGTCAGCGGAGCGAGAGTTCTGGTTTGAAGGCAAGCTCATCCGTCGAAGAGATGCCGCTGAATATCCGTGACGGAGGGGATCATGCCTTGCAGTCGAATGCCGAACGCCTGAGTCTCATCCCTGACGCACGCCCAACTCGGACGTGGCATCCGGGCGAAGTTTGGGTTGGGAGGGATGGCATTTTCCCAAAGAATTCGAAGTGTCTCAACATCTTCGCACCATTCGAGAGCACCCTCGAAGCGATAGCGCACCAATTGCTCGCGACCGATTATCGCATCAAAAGGTACGTGTGTCAGCCGCCCCCACTTCAGTACTGGATGCCGGATGGACAGGACGGACAACGGCCTCACAGTTACACGCCAGATTTCGTAGCCGAGACTCGCAACAACCGTCTGATCGTCATCGATGCAAAGGCGAAGCGGTTTGCCGAAAGTGAAACTTGGGTGCGGCGCGAGCCATACATTCGCGCCGCTTACAAAAACGATCACAGCGCAGACTTTATCGTTTGGACCGAGATCGTACTTTATGCGCAGCCTCGTCTCGCGAACGCGCGTAGTCTTTATCGTCACCGTTTCGCTGAGCCAGATTGCAATCTTGGCGTCTACCTAACCTGCTTGTTGAGCAAACTCGGCGGATCTTCAACGATCGGAGAGCTTTGCGCGGAGTTTCATATTGAACACGGCGGCCAGGAGAAGGATGCATTCGGAGCGATCATGAAGCTCGCCATGGACGGAGTGATCGAGCTTGATGCTTCCCGTAAGTATGACCGTAGGACCACGGTCGCGTTCCGGAGTGTCGCTGAATGAGCCTGGCGCACACTCCTGAAGACACAAGAGCGATTGTCCCGCTACAGCCTCGCCTACGCATTGAGATTGGCGACTTTATCGAGATCGAAGGCGGCACGTTCCTCGTACAGCAACGTCAGCGCAACAGTCTTGTGCTCATCGACACATCGAATAATGAAGTGCAAGTCTTGACTGATACCAAGCTCCGCCGGCTCCTTGGCGAACGCCTACTGGCGTATCGCTCGCGGCATCAAAAGCGGGCACCGCTTTCTCCGCTCGCGCCCGCGGTGTTCGACCAAAAGCATCGCAACGCACTCGAACGCAAGCATGCATACGTCAAATATGCGATCAACCATCCGGAGGGATATAGGAATATCAAACCCTGGTTGGCGAAGCGTATCGCTGAAATCGCAGAGCAACTTGCAGATCAGCACCCTCCTTCACCTGGGGCTCTTATCAATTGGAAGAAGCTTCGTGACGCAGACTATGAATCAATTGGCATCGCTGCGTATTCTCCGCGGCACGACCTGAAAGGCAAACGTGGCTCAAGGCTCCTCGAACCACAAATGAGAGCGATCGAAGCTGGTATCGATCGCTATCTGCAGGGCGGGACTGCCAAAGCCGCCTACGTAGAAGTCGAGCAATGGATCCGCGAGTTTAATGAATCGCGTGAAGGGCATGCGTATTGCGAGAAAGCGCCGGAGAAGTTTCTGAAACGGTGCGGCAAGCTCATAGCGCCTAGTTTGAGCACCTTCGAACGAGAGATCAACAAGGTTTCGCCTGCCGTTCGCGATTCAGGTCGGGTTGGCATCTACTATGCGCGGAAAAAATATGGCACCTTCCAAAAGCGGGTGTTGCCCAACCGCCCCTACGAGGAAGTAGAGGTCGATTTTACCCCCATCGATCTCATTTTGGTTGGCTAGAACGCGACCGTTTTGGGGAGGCCACATCTTATCGTATTCCTAGATCGTGCGACGTGTATGATCCTAGGCTTCTCAGTATCCTTCGAAGTGCCAAGCTACGCTGCCGTCTTGGAGGGATTACGACATACCATCTACCCGAAGGAAATTGCTCACATCGATGGCCTTCTGAATGAGCACTGGCCCTGCATGGGCCGTGTCGAACGGCTCTACATCGACAATGGCCGCGAATTCGCGAATGGGCACCTTTTGCATGCCGCACCAGAGCTCGGGTTCGAAATCCATCGTCTCCCGCCGCGCACGCCTTGGTTGAAAGGGGCTGTCGAGCGCTTCTTCAGGGAGGTGGCAGGATTCTCACATATGTTCCCTGGTACCACTCACTCCAACGCAGTGGAGCATCGAAAGTACGAGGAGAATGAGGAACCTGTCTTCACGCTTGCAGAATTTCGGGATCTGCTGACGAAATGGATTGTCGAAGTCTACCATCGTCAGCGCAACAGAATGCTGGGACGTGTGCCTGGTGTTGGACGAGCACCACTCGATGCTTGGCGTGACAAACTTGATGCGTGGGATTGTCCACGCCTCCCCAGTAAGGATCTTTTTGTTGCCCTTGCTGGGGAGCGTGAGCAACGCACCGTTCAAAAGGACGGGGTGACTTGGGATCATATTCAGTATTGGGCACCGACGCTGGACCAGATCATGGCCCATCCACAACACTCGCTTAAATCCCGCTCCGGCATCTCGGCGAAATATGATGTTCATCGGGATCCGTACGACCTCTCCAGGATCTATCTTTTCGATCGCCACAATGGCGAGACATTGGAGCTTCCCGCTGTTGAAAGATGGGCGGAGTACACCGTCGGGCTGACAGCCTTCCAACATCGGCTTTGTCGTGAGGACGAGCTCATCCGCGAAGAGAATCGGAGCGACCCTGAAGCTCTCTCGAAAACGCGCGCGAAACTTATTGAAGCTGCGCGCGGCATTCTCCGCTCAGGTGGAAGAAAGAAGATCGAACGACGCGTTACGCGGCTTATGTATGGAAGATCCGCTAAACCGATGATGAGTGAAATCAGGGCCGAAGCGCTAGTGTCTGGTGTGGGAACTGAACCACTGCCGCTCAGCAGTGTCGTGCCGGAGCAAAAGAGGGTCGCCGGTAGAGGGACACCCAGTTCAATCGATATGGATCATCCTGACCAGGCATCAGGCGAACATTCGCTCGTCGGAAATCAAGATGATGACCTCGACGAGATTAGAAACCTTGCATCGAAGGTAAAGGCAGGAAGGAGGAACCATGGCTGATCACGAAGTTCTGGAACGGCAAAGGTCGATCGAACAGATCTTCGTCGACCATGCGACGCATCAAGAGGCCACGACGGCGATCGAGCGATTTTATCGCCCCGTCATCGGCGGCGAGCATTCGCGCGGGAAAATTTGCGCACTTATTGGACAAAGCCGTGCTGGCAAGACGTTTGCCGCCAAGGAGGTGCTGGACCGCTATCCGTCTACGATCGGTGATGGGGGAGTAAAACACAGAATTTTGCTGGTCGACTGTCCCATCGAAGGAGGCAATCGCGCCATAATCGAAAGTGTCGCTTCTGCTCTCTCAATGAAGACGTCGCTCAGGGTGACGAATTCCAATCTCATCGAAGCCGTCTTGCGCCGGTTGAAGGACGCTGAGGTCGAATTCATCATTTTCGACGAAGCCCAAGAGCTTTTCCCCGACAACAACGAAAGGGTTCTCAGTTTTGCCCGCAAGTTCCTGCGCAAGATGCTCAATCCCAACCAATTGAGTATTCTTTGCATCGGCCTGCCCGAAACTTACAACGTCATTGCAAATGACCCGCAGCTCATCGGTCGCGGCGGTCTGCCGCACAAGTGGCTTTCCTTCTACGATTGGTCGGAGCCGGATGGCCGGAAGCAATTCCGGGTGTTGTGTCAGAAATTTGACGATGAAATGCCGTTTGACGCGTCTGGCTTCGCCGAGATGGACTTTGCTCATCGACTTTTCAAAGCCACCAAGGGCTGTGTTGGCGCGCTAAAGGATTACATGGTTGCTGCTGGTCACTTCGCATTGAACGAGCAGTCGGATTCCATTTCGCTCGAGCATTTCGCAGATGCTTACGACCAAAGAAGGAGGCCTTCGGATACATCCAATCCATTCCGGGCGACTGGTGCGTGATGTTGGCGACCTGTCAAATCAATTCGGAAACGAAGCTCCAAGATCCCACAGATCTTCCAATGTCCGTGTGGCCTTCGGAAATCCTGAGCGACGAGCCAGTTTATGGATGGATGCAACGTGCAGCGGCGCTGAATGGCGTGTGCAGCACGAAGAGTTTCTATGAGAGCCTCGGACTGAATGGAAAAAATCTTGATCACTCGGAGATGCTCGAATTAGCCGAACAATTGCCGATACGTAATCTTCAAGAGTTGAGACCTAACACCCCAATCCAGAATGCAGATGGTATCACGTTAAGGGGTCATGAGCTGGCTTTGAACACGGCATTGAAAAGTCAGCGGCGCGTGTGTCCTAAGTGTCTCAGCGAGAGCCGGCACATCCGGTTTTGGTTTGACATTATGCCGATTGTCTCATGTCCAATCCACGACGTCGAATTGATTGAGGGTCTCCGAGAGGATCCGCTGGATTTTCGTTGTTCTGAGATCGGATGGACGAAGAGTGGAGTCCAGATATCTCGAGAGCATGCAAAATCACGGCAAGCCTCGGACCTCGATCGCTGGGTCGCAGACAGATTGGGCGTTCAACGGTGGGAGAATAGCAAGCGATTTCGCGGAGCGTCGGTGCGCGACGTGCTCTACACAGCGACATGTATCGGGCGCACATTCGCGGGCAGGCAACTCACCTCAAGAAATGCAGCTAGTTTCAGAAGGTACGCTCAGCTTGGGTTCTCTCCCCTTATCGGGGGGTGCGACGCCCTCATCGAGTTTTTCGCTTCGGCAGAATGGTTGCGTGCGGGAGCAGATCGCGCAGAAATACGATCGCAGAGTTCTAACGCCTCCTATCGGCTAAGGCACACTCGTTCTAAGTATCTGCGCGAAATGGTTGCAAAAGCTTTCGCTGAAGCGAGGATTAAAGCCGGGGTCGCCATTCCAACAGGTCATCTTGCTGACTACGACGGCTCAGACGGGGCATTGACGCTTAAGACAGCAAGTCAGGTTATCGAAATGAACCCTAAGACGCTCAAGCAGCTTTTGGAAGAGATTGCCGACGGTGTCATCCAATGTCCACGCTCCAAGGTTATGAGGGTCCCTGTGGAGGATATTGAAGCCGTGCGCCGCCATATCGCGATGACATTGAGCGAAGATGAGGCTGCATCATCGCTGGGCTGCACCGTCAGAGATCTTGATTTCGAGGTTAGCGCCAAGCGTTTGCGAGTTTTGTACCGTGTTAATGGAAAACGCCATTACTCACCTTCAAGCATCAAGAAAATCCAACCTTTTTTGGCTAGAATCAACAGGGCCGGAGTCGCGCTTTGAGTTGTGAACGATCAATGCCCGCCGGGAACTCTCGGGCCGTTGATTCTACCAGTTAGCCAAGCTCTACTGCAGCTTTCAGATCGTGCTAAAGATGCTTCTAGCATCCGGAATTTTGCAAATAACCAACTCTTCAGCGGCAGATTTCGGAACAGTTGGATGAACCACTGCGCATCGCGAACTTATCCAAGCTCAGCAACATTCATATGCTCTCGCGTCAACAAGCCCTGAGCCATTTGGCAAGTTAATCTTTCTCGACCAGCTGCGAATAAATTGTCCATCTATCTTTGGCTTTGTCGGACCATTATCCAACATTCTCTGACCGCGAAGCCAAGCAACTTTGAAGTTCCTTAATCTAAACCCTTGTTTTAATTGACCCCCTATCCAAACAGCTTTGACGTCCTACAACACATCCTGCCAGAACCTAGACGATCCGATCGGCAACGAGGCCGAGCGCGATCGTCAACAATCCCAAACCGACCGACAATTGCACTCTTAGCTGCATGAAATCCTTCGCAGCAAAATCGAGCCAGCGGTCGACCAAGGGAGAAAGCACGATCAGCGCGCCGAGGTAGAGCAGCGCCGGTCCCGGCCAATCCCATCCGAAGCTCCACGGTAGAAACAGCGCCACCGCAATCAGGCTGGGCATGACCGAGACCAGGTATGCTCCAGCTCCGCCCTTGCCGCTCGCGATGGATTGTCCCCACCACACTCCGCCAAGAAAGCTGAAGATCGCCGCTGCATAAGCAAATCCGCCAGCCAGAGCTGTGTAGGCGTATTCATGGCCCGTAGCAGCCAGCGTCACGCAGATGATCTGCGGCAACAGGCCTGCATAGCCGAGCCAACGTGATGCGGGGGTTAGCGAAGTGGTGCTGTCCATAGTCTTGTCCGATTACTCAGTCTTGCGGCCCTAAGCCAATTGGGTCACTCCTGTGAACCATGGATATGTTTGATCTTTCAGGCCGCACGGCTGTCGTCACCGGCGGCAATTCCGGGATCGGTCTTTCGATGGCCAGAGGCCTCGCCAAAGCAGGAGCCGATGTAGCCATCTGGGCACGAGATACGCAGATGAATGCCTCTGCGGTTTCAGAGCTCGATGCTTTGGGTTCCGGAGAGGTGATCGCGTGCGCCTGCGATGTCACTGATGAGACGACGATTGAAACTGCCACTCAAGACACGCTCGACGCGTTAGGCCGGATAGATGCAGTCTTCGCCAATGCGGGACGTTCAGGTGCCGGAACGCGGATTCCCGACATCACTGCCGAAGGTTGGGACACCACGATGGCGGTCAACACACGGGGCGCAGCGCTCACCTACAAGCACGTATCGCGTCACATGATCGAGCGGGCGGAAAGGGGCGACCCCGGCGGTAAACTCATCGTCACCTCCTCGGATCAGTCGATCATGGGAGTGAACAAAAGTTCCGATTACGCGGCATCGAAGGCTGCGGTGAATGGTCTCACGCGTGGCGCCGCTTTCGAACTCGCTCGATATGGCATCACCGCCAATGCGCTTCTTTTCGGATTTTACGAAACGCCGCTGACGGCGGTTGCCAATCCGAAGTTCGGCGAGTGGATTGCAAAACGCGTCCCTCTTGGCCGGTTCGGCGATCACGATGGACTGGAAGGCTTGGCAGTCTTCTTCGCCTCATCGCACAGCGACTACATTACTGGGCAGAGTCTACCGGTCGACGGGGGCTTGTGCATCAGCTGAGCCCCTATTTACACTTAGCTAGGCGATTGGTTCCACTTGAGATTTCTCGGAACGAAGCCGGGTTCCAAAGAGTAAGATAGGCGTAACCAAGGCGAGGCAATCGCCGCAAACGCAAATCTAGGAGCCCCACCCATGATGGAACTTATCGCACTTATCGCTACTATCCTTCTTCCGCCGCTTGGCGTCGCAATCAAGAAGGGTCTCGGCACTGATTTTCTGATCAACCTCGTGCTGACCCTGCTGTTCTTTATTCCGGGTCTCATCCACGCGATTTATGTGAACTATGTCGCAGGCGGAACGCGCGCATCGCTCGCCTAATCCGGTACTGAGTTCGGTCAGTGACCTGACCTGATAGAAACGGCCCCGCCATCCTTTATGGCGGGGCCGTTCTTGCATCTGGCGCAACCTTCATCTCGAGGGTCGCGTATCTAACCTCGATTGTTTTTCTGGGCTTTCCACCCACACACCCTATCTAGAGCGCCATGCCTGACGACAGCTTCGACAAATCGCCAAAAGATCGTGGTGACAGGAACCGGGAACGTGCCGTGCCCTCGGGCCGGATCGCACGCTTCGGGACCTTTGGAAGACTCGTCGGCGGTGTCGCTGGCGGGATGGCTGCGGAGGGCGCACGCCGGCTCACGAGCGGAGAGTCGATCAATCCGCGCGACCTGATCCTGACGCCGGGCAACGTAAAGCGTATGACCGATCGCCTCTCGCATCTTCGGGGTGCGGCGATGAAAATGGGCCAGATGATCAGCATGGATGCGGGCGATTTTCTCCCGCCGGAATTGTCTGAAATTCTCGCTCGCCTGCGCGATCAGGCCAATTTCATGCCCACCAAGCAGCTCGATAGCGTGCTGAAGGCCGAATGGGGGAACGATTGGCGCCGCCAGTTCAAATGGTTCAACCCGCGCCCGATTGCGGCGGCCAGCATCGGTCAGGTGCACAAGGCCATGACCCGCGATGGCGAGGAACTGGCGATCAAGGTCCAGTATCCCGGCATTGCCAAAAGCATCGATAGCGATGTCGACAACGTGATGACGCTGCTCAAGGTTGCAGGGTTCGCCCCGCCGGAGCTTGAAATCGACAAGCTGCTCGCGGTGGCGAAAAAGCAGCTTCACGAGGAAGCAGACTATCAGCGCGAAGGCGAACAGATGGAGCTCTATCGCCGCACGCTTGAAGGCGAAGAAGGCTTTGTCGTCCCCCGTCTCCACGAAGGGCTTACGCGCGGGTCGATCCTCGCGATGAGCTTCGAGGATGGCGTTTCAATCGAGCGGCTCGATGAAGAGGCGCCAGAACGCCGGGACGAGGTGATGACCCGCCTCATGAAACTGGTCGCGCGCGAATTGTTCGATTTCGGGATAATGCAGACCGACCCCAACTTCGCAAACTACCGCTTCCGCCGCGACACAGGCGAGATCGTCCTGCTCGATTTCGGTGCTTGTCGCCCGGTCGATCCCACTGTCGCAAATGGCTACCGCAACATGCTCAAAGCCGGGCTTGCTGGCGATCGCGATGAGGTCATCAAGGCGACGATCGAATCCGGTTTCATGATGCCGATCGTCTACGAAAAGCACCCCGAGCGCGTGGGACGCATGGTCGACATCGTCATTGGCGAGATGCGCGAGGACAAGCCGTTCGACTTCGGCGACCGCGCGTTCGTCCCACTGCTGCGCGACGAAGGTTGGGAAATCGCGCAGGACAAGGACACTTGGGCCTTCCCTCCAATCGAGACGTTATTCGTTCAGCGCAAGGTATCTGGCACAGCCCTGCTCGGCGCGCGGCTTAAGGCGCAGGTCAATGTCAGAAGGATGGTCGAGGAAGTGCTCGGCTCGACCGAGCCCTTCCCCGTTTCAGCCTGACTACTCAGCGAGCTGTGCCGCGATCCACCGATCAACGTGCCCTTCGAGCACGTCGAGCGGGATCGATCCGTTTTCCAGCACGGTATCGTGGAAGTCACGCAGCGAGAATTCCGCGCCCAGAGCTTCCTCTGCCCGCGTGCGCAGTTCGCGGATCTTGAGTTCGCCGACCTTGTAAGCAAGCGCCTGGCCCGGCCATGTCATGTACCGGTTGACCTCTGCGTCGATGTTACCAGGTGAAAGCGCGGTGTTGTCGAGCATGTAGTCGACCGCCTGCTGTTTGCTCCATCCTTTCGAGTGGAGCCCCGTATCGACGACCAAGCGCGTCGCGCGCCACATCTCGTAGGACAGGCGCCCCATCTGCTTGGCCGGTGTGTCGTATAGACCCATTTCGATACCGAGCCGTTCGGAATAAAGCCCCCAGCCCTCAACAAAAGCAGTGAAGAATGTACCGTTGGCGCGCAGCGGGTGGATATCGAGTTCCTGCTGGATCGCGATCTGCAGGTGGTGCCCAGGAACTGCCTCATGTACGCCAAGTGCAGGCAATTCCCAGAGCGGTCGTTGGTCCAACTCGGTCGTGTTGATGCGATAGATGCCGGCCGAACCTGTCTCCAGCGAACCCGGCTCGTAGTACGCGGTCGTATTGCCCGGTGCCTGCGCGGCGGGAATGGGCGACACCGTGTAAGGATTGCGCGGCAAGCGCCCGAAAAGCTCAGGCATGAAGCCGTCAATATGCTTGGCGAGCGCAGCGACGTAGCGGACATACTCGTCCTCGTCGGTCATGTAATATTGCGGATCAGTGCGCAGGTGCTCGATATAGGTCTCACGGCTATCGAAGCCTGCTTTTGCCGCGACCTCTTCCATTTCGGCACGAATACGCGCGACCTCGGACAGTCCAAGATTGTGCACCTCGTCCGCAGTCATATCTGTCGTGGTGAAACTACGCACGCGGTAGTCGTAGTAATCTTCGCCTCCCGGCGTTGCGGAAACACCGGGTACTCCCTCACGACAATTGGAGGCGTACTCCTCGGTGTAGAAGCTCAGGAACTCGCGGTATGCCGGAATGACTGTACCGGTGATTGCCTCGCGCGCGCGGTCTTTCAGTCCTGACCAGACTTCGTCGCTGAAAGCTGCTGGCCTGTCGCCCGCGAATGGCCCCCAGAACGGCGTCTGTGTCGGGTCGTCCACGATTAACTGCCCGATGCGGGCATCGAGGCCTTCCATTGGTTCGCACGGTTGGGTCAGCCCTTTTTCCACAGCGATCCGGCTGCGCGCGATCCCGTCATCGTTGACTTCGCCATAGGCACCCAGCCGCGAAATGTAGCTTTCGTAATCGGCCAGCGTGAAAAACGGCGAGCCATTCGGCAGCGAGGCAAATCCGCTGAACCAGCCGCCGCGATTGGTGAAAAGGATGTAATAGTCGTGCTCATGTTCGCCTGCTGCCACTGCATCGGCGAGGCTTGAGCGGATCACGCCAAAGTCGACCATCATCTCGGGCGAAAACCCACTGGTATCAATGGCATCGAGGCGTTCGATAAATGCGCGCGCCTCCTCGATCGAGCGGATATGCGCCTCCAGCGACCAGTCACCAAGCTTGCCGTCGCCGCGTCGATCGCCGACGCTGGTGGCAAGCTGCGGATTGTTGTCGAGCCGCCATTCCCACACTTCTTCGCGCACGGCCTCATAGTCTTCGACCGGACCTGCAAGAACAGGCCAAAGGGGTAAAGCTGCAGCGATCAGGCCGATCAAGAATTTGGAGGACATTATCTTAACCTCTTTTTTAGCACGGTAATTATTGCGTTGTCGGAAAGTCTTACACTACACAGCCACCATGACACGGGTCGATAATAACGTTCCCAAGGTGCTCTTTGTGTGCCTAGGGAATATTTGCCGCTCTCCCATGGCGGAAGGCGCTTTGCGAGAAGCAGCGGCGTCGGCTGGGATCAAGCTGCAAGTGGATTCGGTTGGGACTGCCGCCTACCACATCGGCGAAAACCCCGATCCGCGAGCCATCGCCACGGCGCGCTCGCATGGGGTCGATATTTCGAAGGCTCTTGGTCGGCAGCTGACCGAGGCAGATTTCCACGACTTCACCCATATCCTTGCTCTCGATAAAGCTAATTTGGCCGGGATCAAGGCGCGCAAACCCAAGCACGGAACGGCGAAGGTCGATCTTTTGCTTGACCTTGTTCCGGGACATGAGGGAGAGTCTGTGCCCGATCCCTATTACGGCGATGAAGACGGTTTCGAGCAATGCTGGCAGACGATCAGTGAGGCGGTCGAAGCGCTGATTGAGAAGCTTGGATATCACACCGCCTGAGGCTTTTGGGATCCGCGCGTTCGTCCCGCGAACCGATATTGCGCGTAAAAAAGCATGACCGCGCCAAGCAGCACCGGCCCAGCCACCAGCAAGGGATCGGGCAAGTCGTAAAACCCGGCGGTTTCAAACTCGACCAACGGCGCGCGCAGCACGATGACAAATGCCCAGATCATTCGAGCAAGATGCCGCCTTACCCGCAGTTTGGCACGATCTCGCTGGCGAAGGTGCCAATGAATGTCCCCGCCGAGCAGGATCAACGGGACGAGCAGCACAACGACCGGGCCGATAGGAGGTACGAGGCCGGACATCACGTTTGGTAGGGCGATAACCAGAAAAGCGGCCACAGCGGCCGCCTCGATCACACAAAGAGCAACTTCCGCGCTGCGCACGTTTGCGCTCGACGGCTTGAGCGCCAGCCAGGCCGTGATCACAGCGTAGGCCGACGTCACCGCATTGAGAGCGAGCGGTGCAATAAACTCCCTTGCCAGCATCACCAACGCCGTCACGCCGATCAGCAAGACCGAGACGATGCAGACCTGTCCCGCGCGAACATGAAGTCGGCTGCCCTTGGTCGCGAAAAATGCGACCAATGCCGCCACGAACCAGATCGCGCCAACGATCATGTGTCCCTGATACTCAACAAGCGAGTATGGCACCGGATCGAAAAAATCGATCGGATCGGGCGCGAACAATTGAGTAGCCATGCCTACCCCTTCCACCACCCAAGGTTGCGACAGTCTACCACTCTAGCAGACCGTGGACAAATGCAGGCGTTCCGCCGCCTATCCTCCGCGCAGCAATTGCACGCCCCAGTCGCGCTCGAACAGGTAGAGCAGCACCCGTGCCGCCTCACCGCGCTGCGATGTCAGACCTCCGTCCCGGTCTATCAGCAAGCGCGCGTCGGCGTGCGCTGCGGGCAGGAGCTTTTGCACTTGCTCCAAATTAGCGATCCGGAACGCTGCCTCGCCCGACTGGCGTGTGCCGAGGAGCTCTCCACCGCCGCGCAATTCGAGATCTTCCTCGGCGATGCGAAAGCCGTCCTGCGTCTCGCGCATGAGAGCAAGCCGCTTGCGACCTGTCTCGCTGAGTTCGCCGCCGCGCAGCAGCAGGCAGACAGATTTTTCGCTCCCCCGCCCCACGCGGCCGCGCAATTGGTGAAGCTGCGCTAACCCAAATCGTTCAGCCTGTTCGATGACCATCAAAGTTGCCGAAGGCACATCGACGCCTACCTCGATCACGGTGGTCGCGATGAGGAGCTTGGACCCGCCGCTGGCGAACCTCTCCATGTTCGCATCCTTGATTTCGGGGCGAAGCTGCCCGTGGACCAGGACAACATCATCCCCGAACCGCTCCTTGAGTGAGGCATAGCGCGCCTCTGCGGCGGCGATGTCGGCCGTTTCGTTATCCCGAACCATTGGGCACACCCAATACGCCTGCTGACCGGTCGCGAGATGGCGCTCGACGCCCGAAACGATATCTTCCATCCGCTCTTGCGCAACCACGCGAGTATCAATCGCCTGTCGTCCCGGCGGAAGCTCGTCGAGACGGCTCACGTCCATCTCGCCATATTGGGCGAGCGTCAGACTGCGCGGAATGGGAGTGGCTGTCATGGCAAGTGTGTGCGGCGCGCGCTTGCCCTTCGCGGCGAGTGCAAGGCGCTGCTGCACGCCGAACCGGTGCTGCTCGTCAATCACCACCAGCGCCAGGTCCTTGTAGGTCACGCTGTCCTGAAAGATGGCATGAGTGCCGACGAGGATATCGATATCGCCGTTGAGCAAGCTCATCAGCAGCCCTTCACGCTCGCGCCCTTTCGCCCGGCCGGTGAGGATCGCGACTTCGGCGCCGGTCGGAGCGGCCATCTTGCGCAGGGTTTCAAAGTGCTGCCGCGCGAGGATTTCGGTTGGTGCCAGCAATGCCGCCTGCTTGCCCGCTTCGACTGCGATCAACATCGCTTCGAGCGCTACCACGGTCTTGCCTGCGCCCACGTCTCCCTGCAGCAAACGGAGCATCGGCGCTTCCTGCTGAAGATCGCCTTCGATCTCGCTTACGGATCGTTTCTGTGCGCCGGTCATCTCGAATGGCAGATCGAGGCGGTCGCGCAAACTTTGATCGCCCTTGAGCGGTTGCCCGCGTTTTCGCCGACCGTCCGCCCGTACCAGCAGCAGGGCGAGGCTGTTCGCGAGCAACTCGTCATAGGCGAGCCGGTCGCGCGCTTTTTCGTGCTGGTCCTTGTGCGCGAGGTGGAGCGCGTCATGCCAGTTGGGCCAGCCCTCGCGCTCGAATTGTCCCGGCTCGATCCATTCGGGCAGCTCTGGCAAACGCTCAAGCGACTGCGCCACCAGGCCAGCGACCCGTGGCTGCGTGAGCCCTTCAGAGAGTGCATAGACCGGCTCGTTCATCCGCGCGAGATGCGTTGCAGAATCCTTCTCGACATGGTCGGGGTGCACAATCTGGAGCATGTCCCCGTACCGATCGAGCCGCCCGGCGATCCAGCGCTTCTCTCCAACGGGCAGCTGCTTTTTCGCCGTGTAGGACGCCCGCCCGAAATAGGTGAGCGCGCAGATATTGCCAACTTCGTCCTGAGCCATCACCCGGTACGGCCCGCGACCCGGATTGCGCGCGGCGCGATGCTCCGTTGCGGTCAGCGCGACAATGACCTGCTCGCCTTCCGCGCCTTCATCGAGGTTGGCAATCGCGCGGCGCGTCACGAAGCGTTCGGGCAGGTGGTAGGCCAGATCCTTGACCCGCGTCAGTCCCAGCTTCTCAAGCGGCTTTGCGAGCTTTGGCCCCACTCCATCGAGCGTCTGGCTTTCAGCAAACAGCGGATTGAGAACGTCGGGGCGCATGCACAAAGCCTATACGATCTTGAACGCGCCTTGCGAGTGCCTTACTTCACTCGCATGCCTGATATGCCCACCTTAGAAACCCGCCTCGCTCGCGCCAAATTCCGTGCCTGGCACCGCGGCACGCGCGAAGCGGATTACATGATCGGTGGCTATTTCGATCGCTATCACGCCGAATGGGGTGAGAAGGAAATGGACTGGTTCGAGGACCTGCTCGCCGAAGACGACGTCGATGTCATGGCATGGGGCCTCAAGACACAGCCCGTCCCGGAGCGGTTTCAGGGCGAGATGATCGAGAAAATGCAGCGTCTCGACTACGTCGACATCCCGAGCTAGGGCCGCGGCGTATCTGAATTCCTGCGGCAGCGCAGGAACTCCCGCCAACCCGAACGCTTTAAACTCACATGCCCGATCTCAACCGCATCCTTGCGGCCCAAGTCCCGCTGACCCTGTCGTCGCTTCCCCGCGGCGCGCAGCCGCTTGTCATGAGCGACCTCGCGCGCGCGGCGAAAAAGCGTGCCGTTTTCATCGCACCCGACGATGCAGCGATGCGTTCGGTTGCCGAGGCTGCGCGATTCTTCGCGCCAGAGGTTGAGGTGCTCGAGTTTCCGGCATGGGATTGCCTCCCTTACGACCGCGCCAGCCCCGCGCTTTCGGTGAGTGCTGCGCGCCTGTCCGCGCTGTTCCGATTGCAGCACCCCTCAACCGGTTCGCAGTTGCTTGTCACTACGATCAACGCGGTGCTTCAGCGTGTACTGACCCCGTTTCGCATCAGAGAGAGCGTGAGGGGTTTCAAACCGGGAACCACCATTGGCCACGAGAGCCTCGCAGCACTGCTCACACGGCAGGGCTATACGCGCACAGATACGGTCGTCGATCACGGCGAGTTTGCGGTGCGCGGATCGATCGTCGACATCTTTCCGTCCTCGCTCGATGAAGGCCTTCGGCTCGACTTCTTCGGCGATGAGCTTGAAAGCCTTCGTCTGTTCGATCCGTCGACGCAGCGCTCGACCGGGCGGCTTAAGGATCACTTGCTCCTGCCCGCATCCGAAGCGCTTATCGACGAGGATTCCATCAGGCGTTTCCGCAGCCGATACCGCGAGAAATTCGGCGCCGCTGCCACGCAGGACCCGCTATACGAAGCGGTAAGCGACGGGCGGCGCTTGGCGGGAATGGAGCATTGGCTGCCGTTGTTCGAAGAACGGCTGGCTACGTTGTTCGACCACCTCGCCGACGATGACGTCGTTGTGATCGACCAGGCGGCGCTCGGAGCAGCCGAAGAACGGCTATCCGACATACAGGACTACCACGACCAGCGCGGACGCGTGGCGAGCGACAAGACCGGGTCTTACCGACCGCTTGCGACCGATGCGCTGTATCTGGCCAATGACGAATTCCAGAGCGCCTTGGCAAAAGCGCCCGCGCACCGTGCCAGCGTCTTCGCTGCGCCCGAAGCGGAGGCGGTGCTGGACTTCGGCTTCAAGGCAGCGCGCGACTTCACGCCGGAGCGCGCTCGCGGCGACAATGTCTACGAGGCCGCTGCCAAGCACTTCAAGGCGATCGCGAAAGACGAGCGCAAGCCTCTTTTCGCGGCCTACTCAATCGGCAGCGCGAAACGTATCTCTTCGATCCTCGAAGAAGCAGGCGCGCCTACCGTGCTCGCAGAGAGCTGGCAGGAGGCGCAGGGTCTTGCGGCCAAGTGCCAGACTGCGGCGATGATCCTGCCGCTCGACACCGGGTTCGCGAACGACAATCTGGAAGTCCTGACCGAGCAGGACGTGCTCGGTGATCGGCTCGTCCGGCGCAAAAAGAAGCGCAAGGATTCCGACGCTTTCCTCGCCGAACTTCAGGCACTCTCACGCGGCGATTTGGTCGTCCATGTCGAGCACGGCATCGGCAAGTATTTGGGCCTAGAACCGGTTCCCGTCGGCAAGAGCCAGCACGATTGTGTCACGCTCCAATACAAAGGCGGCGACAAGCTCTACATTCCGGTCGAGAACCTTGAGGTTCTCTCGCGCTATGGCTCATCGGAAGAGACGGTACCGCTGGATCGCTTGGGCGGTGAGGCATGGCAGAAACGCCGCGCCAAACTGAAGGAGCGCATCACCGCCATCGCCGGCGAATTGATGAAGGTTGCCGCCGAGCGCGCGCTCAAGAAAGCGCCGCGCTTCGATGCAGAGGACGCAAGCTTCAACCAGTTCGTCGATCGCTTCCCTTGGGAAGAAACCGACGATCAGGACGCCGCCATCGCCGATGTCCTGCGCGACCTTGAAAGCGGCAAACCGATGGACCGGCTGGTCTGCGGCGACGTCGGCTTTGGAAAGACCGAAGTCGCTTTGCGCGCCGCTTTTGTCGCGGCGATGAGCGGCAAGCAGGTCGCAGTGGTCGCCCCCACCACCCTGCTCGCCCGCCAGCATTACGAGAACTTCAAACAGCGCTTCGAAGGGTTCCCTCTCAAGCTTGGCCGCTTGTCGCGTCTTGTGTCGTCCAAGGAGGCAGCGGAAACTCGTGAAGGCCTCGCCAACGGAACGGTCGACCTCGTGGTTGGCACCCATGCCATCCTTTCGAAGTCGACCGAGTTCAAGGATCTCGGCCTCGTTATCGTCGACGAGGAACAGCGCTTTGGCGTGACGCATAAGGAGAAGCTGAAGCAGTTACGCGCCGACGTGCACATGCTCACGCTGACCGCCACGCCGATCCCGCGCACCTTGCAGATGGCCATGACCGGCCTGCGCGAGCTTTCCACTATCCAGACTCCGCCGGTCGACCGCCTCGCGGTGCGGACTTATGTGATGGAGTGGGACGACATGGTGATGCGCGAGGCGTTGCTGCGCGAACATCACCGCGGTGGACAAAGCTTCATTGTCGTTCCGCGCATCTCGGACATGGCCGATGTCGAGGAGTGGCTGCGCGAGAACGTACCAGAGGTCAAAGCTATCAGCGCGCACGGCCAGATGGGAGCTGCCGAAATAGAACAGCGCATGAGCGCATTCTACGACCGCAAGTACGAAGTGCTGCTGTCGACGACCATCGTCGAGTCCGGCCTCGACCTGCCGAGCGCCAACACTATCATCATTCACCGCGCCGACCGCTTTGGCCTCGCCCAGCTTTACCAGCTGCGTGGGCGCGTGGGCCGGTCGAAGCTGCGCGCTTACGCTTATCTCACCTACGAAAAGGACGTGCAGCTTTCCGAAGTGGCGGAAAAGCGCCTCAAGGTATTGGGCGATCTCGACAGCCTTGGTGCAGGCTTCCAGCTTGCCAGCCACGACCTCGACATTCGCGGTGCCGGCAACCTGCTGGGCGACGAGCAATCAGGCCACATTCGCGAGGTCGGATTCGAACTCTACCAATCGATGCTCGAAGACGCGATCCTTGCCGCGAAGGCTGGCGAGATGGGGCTCGAGAAAGCGCAGGACGCATTCTCACCGCAGATCACCGTCGATGCGCCGATCATGATCCCCGAGGATTACGTCCCCGACCTCGCTGTGCGCATGGCGCTCTATCGCCGCCTTAACCAGGCGCAGGACAAGGCCGAGATCGAGAGCTTGGCGGCGGAAATGATCGACCGCTTCGGCGACCTGCCGCAACCCACCAAGAACCTCGTGCGGCTCATCGAGATCAAGCATCAGGCCATCGAGGCGAACATCGCCAAGATCGATGTGGGTGCGCGCGGCACGCTGGTAACGTTCCACAAGGACGACTTCCCCGACGGGCCTGGGCTTATCGCCTATGTCGATCGGCTCAAGGATACAGCCAAGCTGCGCCCGGACATGAAGCTTGTCATCAACCGCGCATGGGGCGACCCGGAAAGCCGTCTCAACGGATTGTTTCAGCTGACCAAGGGCCTGAGTGGAATCGTACGCAAAGCGAAGAAGCGCGAAAAGCAGGCCGCCTAGCTGAACAGGTGAGAGATCAGGTTGTAACGCACACCCGATGTCGTCTCCTGAACCTCGTGCAAGAGTGAAGACGAGAAGACCATCGTCGTGCCTGCGGGCACGCGGTAACCTTTCGGGCTGAACTACTCGAAGGTAATTTCGCCGCCTTCATATTCATCATTGAGGCTCATCGAGAGTGCAAACCGACGATGTGCACCGGGTGGATCGACATTGTCGCGGTGCCCCATCGCGATGCCTTCACGCTTTCCGACATAACGCGCAATATGCAGGTCCTCGCGCCGGGTCACATCGTAGGCGAAAGCTTTCTTGATCATCGGAGTGACGCGTCCGAAGATCC
This sequence comes from Erythrobacter sp. S158, assembly GCF_057364915.1. Taxonomy (NCBI): domain Bacteria; kingdom Pseudomonadati; phylum Pseudomonadota; class Alphaproteobacteria; order Sphingomonadales; family Erythrobacteraceae; genus Erythrobacter; species Erythrobacter sp. S158. The sequence continues at coordinate 1,537,000 of NZ_CP200279.1, forward strand.
TTTCGTCAAGAAATCTCAGCGTATTGGGATCCTTGATAATGAGGTCGATCCGGTCCTGCCGATTGTGATCGTAAACGGGCACCTTGTAATTGCCCGAGATCTCCCCCGGCTGAGGCTTGCGCACCATGAAGGGCGTGTCTGTTTCGACCGATTTGACAAGGTTTCCGCACTCTTCCGGCGAAAGTACGTTGGGCACGATCAGGATAGGCGCGTGAGGCGGGCTCCAGCGCATTTCCTCGGCTGCTTGCGAATTTTCCAAAACACTCATGATCGTATCCAGCGTTGGGCCTGCGTCGTTGTCGATGTCGAAATAGACGCGAATTTGACGGAACGGCGTGATCAAGACCAGCCGCGTTGTCTGGTCTTCTCCCTTGTGAAGTCCGTATGAGGCAAAGAACGCTCCCGACGGATCGCTTGCGATAGGCCATGGAAAGTTCGCCTCGCGCTTCATTTGCTTGTTTGCACTTGCATCCGCCGAAGCGCTGACCGCAATCACGGTCGCATTAGCGTCCTCAAATTGCGCATTTAGATCAGCAAGCGCCCGTAGAAACGCAGCAGATTGCTCCGAATGAGGATCGCTCAGGAATGCGAGCAACAGATAGTGGCCCGACAGATAATCGTCGGCGAGGTTGATTTTCCTGCCCTGCTCATCGCGCGTCTCGAAGGGCATCGCCAGGGCACCGGGCCAGAGCGGTTGCACATAAGGCCGGATAGACGGCGCGGCGATCTCATATGTCGGGCGATTATCGGACATTGCTTTGCAGCTTCACGTAAACATGCAGCAGGTCAATGGCAGTGTAGAGGGGCTTGCGAAATTATGCCCACGCAGCGCACGCAGTCAGCCGTGGCCCTGCCCTCTTGCCGTGCGCGACAAGGCAATCACGTCGTCGCTCTTCATTGGCTGAGCACGCAGGAAGCCCTGCCAATAGTCGCATCCTTCCGCCTTGATCGTTGCGCGCTGAACGTCGCTCTCAATACCCTCGGCGTAGATTGCAAGGTCCAGCGCCTTGGCGAGCGCCATGATGGCCCGTAACACCGCCAGCGCCTTGGTGTCGCCAGGAATGCCATCGACCATGATCTTGTCGAGCTTGATCGCATCGAGCGGCAGCGCCCGCAAATAGTGGAAGTTGCAGAAGCCAGCCCCGAAGTCATCAAGCGCGGTACGAAAGCCAAGTGTACGCAGAGCATTGAGAGCCGCCGAAGCCTGTTCGATATTGCGAACAAGCAGATCCTCAGTGATCTCGAGCATAAGGCGCTCAGGTTCGATCTGGCTTTTCGCGATGCTCTCGGCGAAATCGGCGGCAAAGCGCGGATCGCCCAGCTCCTCGGGCGTGATATTGAGCGAAATGGTGAGATCGTGAGGCCAACTCGCTGCATCTTCAAGCGCCCTTGCAACGACATGCCGTGACAAGGGCGCCACGAGAGCAGCACGCTCAGCAATCGCAAAAAGGTCGCGCGCTCCGATCTCTCCGAGCGAGGGATGCTGCCAGCGTGACAGTGCTTCGGCCCCGACCACCGCGCCTGTGCGACAACTGAATTGCGGCTGGAACAGCACTTCGATCTCGCGCCGGTCGAGCGCGCGCAAGAGGTCCTGTTCGAGCGCCGATGCCTTTACCCCGGGCAGATTGCCCGGTGCACCGCCTCGCAGCGAGCCGGCTCCTGTCGTTCCTGTCGATGTGCGCCCGTTATTCATGCGGCTCCCTTATTCCCGCATTTCGCCAAAATCGCTCCCCAATTGCAATCCGCCCAAAATTGGAACATCAGGATAACTCATTAGTGCCTGTGGGGGGCGCGCTGCCAGCGTAGCATGGACAAGTAAACGCTTAGGCAAGGCGGATTTTTCGCGAAATTGTGCGGAGTGCGTGAATGGGGACTGCAGTGGACACCGACACCAATGGCAGCCGCTCGGGCGATGGTCCGGTGCGAGGCAATTTCGAGAAGGTTGCCCTCGTCGCTTCCGATTCGCCGCGCGCACAGGAAGCCTATTCCATGCTTTGGGCTCAGCGTGACTGGTGCGCGATGGAGGACGCCGATGCGGTGGTCGTTCTGGGCGGCGACGGCTTCATGCTACAGACGCTTCACTCGATGATGGACACAGGCCGCATTGTTCCCGCCTATGGCATGAACCGCGGCACGGTCGGGTTCCTGATGAACCGATATGACATGACGAAGCCGGTTATGGAGCGCCTGAATATCTCGCGTGCCAAGACGATCACACCCCTGTGCATCACCGCGGTCACGCAAGCCGGCGAAAAGCACGAGATGTACGCGATCAACGAACTGTCCCTGCTGCGTGAAACCCGCCAGACAGCGAAGCTTGAGGTCACTGTGGGTAGCCGCGTGCGTATCCAACAGCTGGTGGGCGACGGGGTGCTTGTCGCGACCCCTGCTGGATCGACCGCTTACAACCTGTCAGCGAACGGCCCGATCCTGCCGCTCGACAGCGGAATGCTCGCCCTCACCCCGATCAGCCCATTTCGCCCGCGTCGTTGGCGCGGAGCCGTTCTACCGGACGAGATGCGAATCAAGTTTCGCGTGCTCGAGCCGGTCAAAAGGCCGGTTGCAGCCGTCGCCGACCAGAAAGAGCTGCGCGATATCGCCGAAGTCACGATCGAGATCGCGCATGACTGCGACCTGGAACTGCTCTTTGATCCCGGACAATCACTAGCCGAGCGCATAGTCGCTGAACAATTCGCAGTGGATTAGGCTGATCGCGCAAGCGGGGCACGAAAACACGAATTCACCCCTTGCATTGCTCGCCGCGCCTGCATATAGGCTCGCCTCCGCTTCCCTCCATACCGCTTGGGAAGCTGCTCCCCGATAGCTCAGCGGTAGAGTAGGTGACTGTTAATCACTTGGTCGTTGGTTCGAATCCAACTCGGGGAGCCATTTTCCACCCACCTTCGATCGCCAGGCCTTAGACAGGGCCATTTCCACCGTGCTAGCACGCGTCTGGAACGTTTCGTTTTGGGAGGAATACATGGGGATTTTTGGACTTGTCGCGGCCTCGCCGATCTTTGTCATGCTGATGGCAGGCGATCTTGACCGTGACACGCGTGACCACTTCGACAAGATCGCAGAATCGGTCTCGATGGCGCCCACTTGCCGCCAGCATGATTTCGTCGTCGACGATGCCGGCATCAGCGATTGGAAAATACGTGCGGTCGCGATGGCTGTCGCAGCCGGCATGGCCGAGCCCGACGCACAGGCTTTGCTCGATCAAACCATCGACGAAGAATACGAAGATACCAAAGCGATGTTCGAGGAAGCGCGTCGCACCGTTCGCACGCGCGACCAGTCCGAGCGCTTTAACCGCCGCATGAAGAAGACGTGCGAGCGTCTCGCCAACCACGAACTTTCAGGCGGCTACTTCACCGAGGAATGATGCGCACTTTGCCGGGGTGGGCGCTCAGACGCGTCAGACCCCGGCCAAGAGCCTCACGCCGACCAATCCGACTAGCGCTGCGGTAAGCCAGCGTATCCATTTGAGCGGAAGCACTCGCACGGCCATCAGGCTACCGATCTGGCCGCCGATGACCACTGCGATAAGCAGCGGCAGTGCATCGACCATCGCGCCGCCGAACGTGGCGGGTCCGTTCTTGGCGAGTTGACCGGCCAGACCAAACAGCGAGTTTACGAGTATGAAAAGGCTCGCGGTCGCGGCAATCGCGCGCGCATCGCGCCACCGTGTCAGGTGAAGAAGCGGTGCGAGAAATATGCCTCCTCCGATGCCGACCAGCCCTGCCAGAAACCCTATAGGCGCGGCCACGAAAGGCATGGCCTTGGCGAAGCGGGTCGGCACGCTCGTATCGTCCTCCTTCACCGGGATCAGCATCGTCAGCGCTGTCAGAACGAGGCTAGCCCCAAGCAGAAGCAGGAACGAGTTGCGGTCGATCGGCATGAGCCCGCCGATAAACGCCGCCGGAGCCGCAAGAGCGGTCAACGCAATGGCTCCCTTCCACGGGGTAACGCTCGAGCGAGCAAAGCGAATGCTCGCACCGGTCACCACCACGATGTTGCAAGCAAGGCTGACGAGCGGGAGAACCCGGTAATCCAGCCCTGCCAGCGCGAGCAGCGCCGAATAGGTCGAGCCGCCGCCGAAACCGACGCTTGCATAAAGCAGCGCGGTGACGAAAAAGCCTCCAGCGAGCAGAAGGATCAATGGCACTGTGCCCTAACCTTCCTGCCCGCCAGTTGCCGGTACTGAAATCCCTACCTTATGCAGTGCGAACAGCACCCGCATTCGCCGCACCGTGGCAGTGCTTGTACTTGTTGCCAGAGCCGCAAGGGCACGGTGCGTTTCGGCTGATCTCCATGCCTGCATAGGGGTTGTCGGTCTGAGAACCGCCCGGTCCAAATGCAGCCTTGGACGAACCCGCAAGCGAACCAAAAAGCTCAGCGCGCTCGGCAGAACCGTCGCCGTCATCCGAGTTCTCGAGGCCCGTCAACGGATCGATGTGGCCGGTCAGGAAATCAGGCAGATCGGGCAGTGCTGCAGGCTCGGGCTGCTGAATGCGCAGTTCTGACTTGAATAGCAGCTTGGTCACGTCCTCGCGAAGGGTTTCGAGCATCGTTTCGAACAGCGCGAAGGCTTCCTGCTTGTATTCGTTGATCGGTTGCTTTTGAGCAATTCCACGCATCCAGATCACCTGCCGCAGCGCATCGAGCGTGGCGAGGTGTTCTTTCCAGTGATAATCAAGCTGTTCGAGAAGCAGCTGCTTCTCAACCCGGCGCCAGATTTCAGCGTCATACTTCTCGACTTTCGCCGCCATCATCTCGTCGGTTTGAGCGCGAATACGCTCTTCCATGATCTCCTGCTCGACCTGGTCTTCCTCAAGCCACTCATCGATCGGAGGCGTGATGCCGAAGACCTCTTCGAGCTTCTCCTTGAGCCCTTCGACGTTCCATTGTTCGGGGTACGAGCCGACCGGGCAGTTTGCATAGATGATTGAGCTGATGGAATCGTGGCGCATATCGACAACGACATCGTCGACCGCTTCTGAGTCCATGATTTCGGCGCGCTGTTCGTAGATGACCTTGCGCTGGTCGTTCATGACATCATCGTACTGCACGACCTGCTTACGGGTATCGTAGTTCCGCGCCTCGACCTTCTTCTGTGCCGTCTCAATGGCCTTTGAGAGCCATTTGGACCCGATCGCCTCGCCATCTTCGAGGTTCGAATTCATCATCTTGGCAAACAGGGTGTCTGGGCCGAAGATGCGCAGAAGGTCGTCCTCGAGGCAGAGGTAGAAGCGCGAAAGGCCAGGATCGCCCTGACGGCCCGAGCGACCGCGTAACTGGTTGTCAATACGGCGTGATTCGTGGCGCTCGGTGCCGAGCACGAACAACCCGCCTGCTTCGAGCACCTTGGCTTTCTCAGCTGCGACTTCTTCCTTGATTCGGGTGATTTCGGCTTCTTTTCGAAGGCCGTCTTCCATTTCACCCAGCTCATCCTCGATCAGGAAATCGACGTTACCGCCAAGCTGAATGTCGGTACCGCGACCCGCCATGTTGGTCGCGATGGTCACAGCGCCAAGCCGGCCCGCCTGCGCCACGATATGCGCCTCGCGCTCGTGCTGGCGGGCGTTGAGCACCTCGTGCTTCACGCCTTCCTTGTCGAGGAACTGGCTGAGCAATTCGGACTTTTCGATCGAAACAGTGCCGACCAGGATCGGTTGACCGCGCTCGGAATGTTCCTTGATCGTCTTCGCGATAGCCGCGAACTTGTCCAATGTATTCTTGTAGAACTCGTCTTCCTCATCGATGCGCTGGACCGGCACATTGGTCGGGATCTCGACGACGTTGACCTTGTAGATGTCCCAGAATTCTGCCGCTTCGGTCGCAGCCGTGCCGGTCATACCAGACAGCTTGGGGTACATGCGGAAATAGTTCTGGAAAGTTATCGAGGCCATGGTCTGGTTCTCAGGCTCGATCTTCACGCCTTCCTTGGCTTCGACCGCCTGGTGAAGACCATTTGACCAGCGGCGGCCATCCATCATGCGGCCCGTGAATTCGTCGATGATGACGACCTTGTCATCCTTCACGATGTAATGATCGTCGCGTTTGAACATGTGGACCGCGCGAAGCGCCTGGTCGAGGTGGTGTACGACTTGCGTGTTCTCGACATCGTAGAGGTTGTCGGTTTCCAACAGGCCCTTGTCGATGAGCAGCTGCTCGACCTGGTCCAGTCCGTCCTCGTTGAGCTGGATGTTCTTGGACTTCTCGTCCTTCTCGTACCAATCTTCCGGAATCTCCTTCGCGACGGCATCGAGTGCGGCGTAGAGGTCCGACTTGTCCTCAGTCGGGCCGGAGATGATCAGCGGGGTACGAGCCTCATCGATCAGGATCGAGTCCACCTCATCGACGATGGCGAAGTTGAACGGGCGCTGCACCATTGCGTTGCGCTCATGCTTCATGTTGTCGCGCAGATAGTCGAAGCCGAACTCGTTGTTCGTCCCGTACGTGATGTCTGCGTTGTAAGCGTCGCGCTTGGCCGCCTCAGTCATGTTGGGGACGATCACGCCGACCGTCAGGCCGAGCCATGTGTAAAGCTGTCCCATCCATTCCGCGTCGCGGCGGGCGAGGTAATCGTTGACGGTGACGACATGGACGCCCTTGCCCTCAATCGCGTTGAGGTAGACGCCGAGCGTCGCCATCAGGGTCTTACCCTCACCCGTGCGCATTTCGGCGATTTCGCCGCGCTGGAGCACGATGCCGCCGATCAGCTGCACATCAAAGTGGCGCATTCCCAGCACGCGTACCGACGCTTCGCGAACGGTCGCGAAGGCTTCGGGCAGGATGTCCTCAAGCGTCGATCCGCTGTCGAGCTGCTCGCGGAACTTGTCGGTCTGCGCCTTGAGCGCGTCGTCCGAAAGCTCTTGGATCATCGGCTCTAGCGCGTTGATCTTGTCGACGATTTTGCCGAGCGATTTGACGTACCGATCGTTCGAAGAGCCGAAGACGGATTTAGCGATTTTGTTGAACATGGGAGAGGTCTTGCCTTTGACGTTTTGTTCTTGAGGCTCGCATCCCGCAGCAGGGCGGGACCGGGCGCAAATGCGGATATGTCAGGGAGTTTCGCACGCACAGACGGCGCGCGTTACGATAGAATTTCTTGGGGGCGCGCTATTCGAGCGCGCGGTCTCCGCCGAGGAAAATGCTCGGGCGCAGCCAGCTTGGGAACCACGTCCAGGTGCGCTTGCGCTCACGCTTGGGACGGGCAGCCTCGCGGTTTTCTGCTTCGGAGGCGCATGAACAGTTTTCGCTCGCTTGGGTTTCAGAAGTATTGGCGACTGAGCGCGAATTCTGAACGTTCGACTGCACTTCGCCCGCATGCGCAGGCGCGGAAAGCGCGGCGATGCCGGTGAACAAGGCGAACAACGCAATAAGATGACGAGCCATCATGCGCCGCAAGACATAATGCATCTGTCGCAATGCGTCCACCGTCAGGCCGGATTTTTACTACCGCATGCATGAAGATTGAGACGTTTACTCGGCATGGGCGCGGTCCTAAGGCTTCGGCCTATGGAACTTGACCCCTCTCCACTCGCTCTGCCCTTCCCCGAAATGCCAGCCATAGATGGCGTAACTTTGCGCGTTGCGAGGGCGTGTTACAAGGATTGGGACCGCTGTGATCTGACCTTCGTAGAGCTCGCTGAAGGCACTGCGCTTGCAGGAGTATTCACTCAAAGCGCGTGTGCCTCGACCGAGGTCGAAATGGGACGTGAGCAGGTAAAGTCGGGCAAGGCTCGCGCACTTATCGTCAACGCCGGAAACTCCAACGCCTTCACAGGCCATCGGGGACGCGAGACGGTTGAGCAAATCATGTCGCAGGTGGCCGAAGGGCTGGCTTGCAATCTGGATGAAGTGCTCGTTTCGTCAACCGGCGTAATCGGCGTGCCGCTTCCCAAGGACCGGGCAAGAGCAGGCGTCGGTGCGGCGCTCAAGGCTGGCGAATGCAGCTGGGAGGAGGCCGCAGACGCGATCGGTACAACAGACACTTTTGCCAAAGGTGCGCATGCCTCTGCGATGATTGGCGAGACACGTGTCGAGATCGCCGGGATCATCAAGGGTTCGGGCATGATTGCGCCCGACATGGCGACCATGCTCGGATATGTGTTCACCGACGCTGATGTGGCGCCCTCATTCTTGCAGGAGCTGTTAGAACAGGCGAACGCACAGACCTACAGTTGCATCACGGTCGACGGTGACACCTCGACCAGCGACACGGTGTTTTCCTTCGCGACCGCCAAAGCCGGCAATGCTCGTATCGAGAATTGGGAAAGCCCGGGTGCGGATGCTTTTGCTGCGGCGTTCAAAGACGTTCATCGCCAGCTAGCGCAACTTGTCGTGCGTGATGGTGAAGGAGCGACCAAATTCATAAATGTACGCGTAAGCGGTGCGGTCAGCGACGACAGCGCGCGGCGTGTCGGCCTCTCGATTGCAAATTCGCCCTTGGTGAAGACCGCCATTGCTGGTGAAGATGCCAATTGGGGCCGCGTCGTCATGGCTGTTGGGAAAGCTGGCGAACCGGCTGACCGTGACAAGCTTTCGATAGGCTTCGGGGGCGTCTGGGCTGCACGCAATGGTCTGCCGGTCGACGACTATGACGAAGCGCCGGTGTCCAAGCACCTCAAGGGCGATGAGATCGATATCGAAGTCGATCTCGGCATGGGTGGCGGACGCGCCACTGTTTGGACCTGCGACCTCACCCACGGTTACATTTCGATCAACGCGGATTACCGTTCATGACCCAATTCTCACCCTTGGATGCTGAAATACGCGACCTCCTGCGCTTCGCCGCGCAGCGTTCGATGTTGCCTAGATACCGTGAGCTGCGCGACGACGAGATCGAGATGAAGGGCGAAGATGACCCGGTGACGGTTGTCGACCGCGAGGTTGAAGAGTTTCTGACCGAAGCGCTCACAAGGCTTGCTCCCGATGTCGCGGTCGTGGGTGAAGAAGCCGTCGCAGCGGACCCCAGCGTCATGGATCGCTTGTCCGGTGCATGTTGGATCATCGACCCGCTTGATGGCACTGCCAATTTCGCGAACGGCGAGGGTCATTTCGGAATAATGATTGCGCTTGCCGACGCAGGCGAAGCTGTTGCGGGCTGGATCTACGATCCGGTTCGCGACCGGCTTTGCCACGCAAAGAAGGGCGAAGGTGCCTTTATTGACGGCGAAAAGGTCGCAGCATCGGCTTCCGGCGACACGCCGCCAAACCTTGCCGCGATGAAGGGTTTCATGCCCGATGCGCAGCGTTCCATATTCGAAGCCGAGATCGAGCCGCATTATTCGATCGTCAAAGCGCCGCGCGCAGCGTGCGAGCAATATCCGCTCACCGTGTTTGGCGGTCATGACCTCGCAATCTACGAACGCACCCTGCCTTGGGATCACGCAGCCGGTTGCCTGTTTCTGAACGAAGCTGGCGGATCGTGCCTGCGGCCGGATGGGTCGCCCTACCGCGTTGATGATGGCCGAAAAGGGATGATCGGAGGCGCAAATCGTGCTTTGTTCGATGATCTGGCCGAAAGGCTCATCAAGGCTGGCTACATGCCCGCGGACGCCTGACGCGATTTCAGGTTTCCTAAATCAGCAAGGCGCAGGTTCCGGCCTTCGCTAGAACCTGCGCCTCGTTGTTTGCCTGCCGCCAAAATCGGCAGACTGCCTGAACTTCAGATCTCGCTTTCGAGCCAGTCCTTGAGCTGGCTTTTGGGAGCAGCTCCGACCTTGCGAGCAACCGCTTCGCCATTCTTGAATAGGACCATCAGCGGGATCGACTGAACACCCATTTCAGCGGGGATTCCGGTGTTTTCCATAATGTCCATCTTGGCGATGGTGACCTGCTCGCCGAGTTCGTTGCTGATCTCTTCGAGTGCGGGTGCAATCATCTTGCACGGGCCGCACCAATCGGCCCAGAAATCGACCAGAACGGGCTTGTCGCTCTCGAGCACGTCGCTCTTGAAGCTCTCATCGGTGACGTTGACGGTTGCCATAACGGCTTCTCCTGAAAGTGGGTCTTCGCCCTTCATACGTACGGGCTCAGCGTTGAGTTCAATTTAAGCCGGTTTGTAGCTCACTCAAGAGCAAGCGGGGCATAGTTATCCTGTGTCTCACCCAAAGATCGCTTGTGATCGGCGAGTGTAACTTTCGGAATCTCGATCAGCTTCGTATTTTGAGTGTAAAGCACTGCCGCACGCACCTCGCGTCCGGGATAGATTGCTTCGAGTGCACTGACGTAGGCGGCCATCTGGCGAAGCGTTGCACGCGGTATGTCATCTAGGCTTTCGGGCGGGCGGCGGGTCGTCTTGAAGTCAACGACGGTGACGACTTCTTCGGTCACGTGCAGGCGGTCTGCTGTCCCCGCGACCACGATCCCATCCACCTGCGCTGCAAGCGGAACTTCCGCAAGCGCATCGGCACTGAACAATTCAGCGAAACCAGGCTCCACCAACACTGCAAGAGAGCTCGAAAGCATTTCTTCTCTCGTTTTTTCATCAAGATCGCCGGCCTGCCGCGCCAACCAACTGCGCGCGGCGGCTTCGCGTTCAGCAACAGCGAGATCGGGCAGACGTTCGAGCAACCTGTGCATTAGCGTCCCGCGCCGTGCGGCAATTGCGGCAATTTCGGGTGCAAGTGGAGGGTCAGCGCTCTGATCTTCCGCAGCACTGCTCGGGGCGAGCGGTTTGGGGGGACGTGGCTCGGGCCCGATGGGTTTTGTCGCCCACATTGGCAGCGGCTCGGTCCCTGTCGTCGCGGCCGGAGTATCGCTCCCCACCAGCGGATCTGCTCGCACGCCCCACTCGCGCCTCTCCCCCCAGATCGAATCTTGCTGAGGAGGCGCGTCGAAAACCGGGGCGAGCCGCGCGTACCAGCTATCTTCGTGCGGTTCGCCTTTCTTGGCCTGTCTCGGACCAAGCGATCCACCGATGAACACTGCTTCTTCTGCGCGCGTCATCGCCACGTAGAGCAAGCGCCAATGCTCTTGCATTTGGGCAACGCTTGCCTTTTCCTCGGCTGAACGCACGGGGCCGACTCGCTCGTCTTTTGCAAGCGATGGCAGCGGGACTTTGCGCGCGCCATCTCCAGCATTGCCTATTGGATCGTCTGCAAGTTCAAGCGTCCCGCCCTGCCCCGGCTCACCGGTCGCATCGGCAAGGATCACGATTGGGGCTTGCAATCCCTTGGAGCCGTGAACCGTCATCACGCGGACCTGGCCTGTGGCCTCATCCGCATCACGCTTGAGCTCGCCGTCCCCAGCATCGAACCACTCGATGAACCCCGCCAGACTGGGCGTGTGAGCGGCTTCAAACGCGAAGGCCGCGTTCAGCAATTCGTCAATCGGATCATTCGCCTCGCGTCCATGTCGCGCAGCCAAAGCCCGGCGTGCCTGCCATGGACCTGTCAGCAACCATGCCAGCAGTGTCTGAGGCGTCTCGAAATCGGCCCTCGCCAGCAATTCGCGCAGCTTCGAGATCGTCTCTTGAACCCGTGGCGCCTCATGCTTGCGGAGATGGTCCCACAGGCGCTTGCCAGGATCGCGAGGCAAATATTCAAGCAGGTCGTCCTGCGTCCAACCAATGAGCGGCGAAGCGAGAAGGTTTGCAAGGCTTAGGTCATCAAGAGGTTGCGCTGCGAATCTTAGGGCTGCCATCAAGTCCTTGACCGCGAGCGGAGCGCCCAGCCTCAGCCGGTCGACCCCGGCGACGGCAACACCCTTCGCATGAAGCTTTGCCACGATCTGTGCGGCGAGTTCCTTTCGCCGCCGGACCAGCACCATGATGTCGCCGGCACTCGCATGCCGCCGCTTGCCTTTTTCGAGCACGAACGGCTCTTCCTCGCTCACCCAACGGCGAACCTGTTCTGCGATCTTTTCCGCAAGGCGCGTGTCATGTGCTGGCAGCCAATCGCGGTCATCCTCCTCGTCAGGATCATCAGCTGCACCCATCACAGGGTCCCAAAGCGCGACAAGTCCTGGCCGATCAGCGCCGACATGGTCGGCGGGCGCCTTGCTCAATCCAAATGCCTCGTACCCGAGCGTCTCGATCACGCGATTGACGAAATCGAGCACTGGTAATGAGGTGCGATATGAACGTCCGAGATCTAGATCATTCCAAGTCGGCAGCCGGCGATTCTCACGCAGCTCACCAGCGTTCGCTTTCGCATCGTCGATGTGGGCCTTCACCTTCTGCTTGGCGCGCTCGAAATTGTCGGGGCTCGTACCCTGAAAGCCGAAGATCGCCTGTTTGTAATCGCCCACGGTGAAGATCGTGCGGACCTTGTCGCCGCGCGCACCCTCCCCTGCGAAGAAATCGTCGATCAGGGCGAAAACGATGTCCCATTGCGCTGAGTTCGTGTCCTGAGCCTCGTCGATCAGAACATGATCGAAGCTGCGGTCGAGCTTGTAGCGGATCCAGTCGGACGCCTCGCTTTTGCCGAGCAAGGTCGCCGCCTTGCGGATCAAATTGTCGAAATCGAGGAAGCCTTCGCGCGCTTTCGCTTCTTCCCAACGCAGCGCGAAACTGCGCCCCATTTCGAGCGAAGAGGTGAGGAAATCCGCAAGTGCCAAGAGCGCTTGGCGCTCGAAGTACATGGCGACACCATCGGCGATTTCAGCCTGCCGCTCAGGCAGCGATGGATCAACCTTTGTAGGGTTCGCCATTTTGCGCGGCTCGCCCTTCTTGGTGAGCACGGTTTCAGAAAACCGCCCGATCAAGTCGGACCGCTCTTCCACTGAAGCGCCTAGCCACGACGGTATAAAGTCCGCACAAGCCTGCCCAGCCTGCGCTTTCCAATCCCGCATAAGCGGCAACATTGCTGTGAGATGGTGATCGGGGAAGGTGTCAGGGTGAAGCACCTCCTGCGCCCAGGCCGCGTCTGCATCCGCTGGCATATCGAGCATGCGAAGCACGCGCGCACGCATCGGCGGTGCCCAAGAGGCTGTTCCTTCCCACAAGTCCGCAGCCGAAGCGCATCGCATTAGCCAACCACGCAGCGCATCGGGGTCCTTTGTCTTTGTGAAGTGACTGACGGCAGCGGTGAAAGCTTGATCGCCCTTCGCCTCTGCCTCCGAAAGCATCTCGGCAAGCACCTCCCTTGCCAAGAGCTCGCGCTCGCGATCCTCCATCGGGCGCGAACCAGGCGTGAGATCGGCTTCCTCCGGGAAATTACCAAGCAGCCATTGCGAAAAGGCGTGGATCGTATCGATCCTGAGGCCTCCGCCGGGGCAATCGAGCACGCTTGCAAACAGGGTGCGCGCCCTTGCCAGCGTTTCAGGGTCGAAATCAGCGCCAAGGTGTTTGAGCTCTCTCGCGAGCGCGCCTGCCTCAAGCCTCACCCATCGCGCCAGAACCGCGTTGATGCGGTTGGCCATCTCGGCAGCGCCCGCCTTGGTGAAAGTCAAACACAAGATTTGCGAAGGTTCGACGCCGGGCGTCAGCAGCAATCGGAGAACGCGTGCCGACAAGACCTGTGTCTTACCGGTTCCAGCCGAGGCCGAAAGCCAGACATTGTCGCGCGGATTGGCCGCCCCAAGCTGATTGTCTGCGAGAGGGAATACTTCACCGCTCATGGCGCCCCCTCCCCGCCATCGCCGAGGCGCACGATCCATTCCTCGAGCCGCATCAGCTGGTCGTAATCCGAATAACCCGGATAATCGGGGTTCTCCTTGGCGGTGAATGGTGCATCACCGAGGAGATATTTGCTGATGGCGATGTTCAGGAACTCCTCGTGCCTTGGCAGAAATTCCTCAGGCGTCAGCCCTTTCTGGCGCGGGGTCATTTTCAATGGGACGGTTTGATAGCCGAATTCGCCATCGTCCTTTGAGCGTCCCAGTGACCAGTATTCATAGGTTGCGACCTCTCCGGAAAGCTTGCCCTGTTCGAAGGCTCCATGGCGCGCAATCAGGCCAAGAATGCCCATCTGCAGCGCGTAACCCGCCTCGACTTGCGAGGCAGAAGCGGGGCCGCCGGTTTTGTAGTCGACAACCACCAGACGCCCGTCGCCAAGCCTGTCGATCCGGTCGGCACGGCCGCTGACTGGGATGCCATCGACCGACATTTCGCCTCTCGTCTCTGTGACGAGAACGGTGCGACCATCCTTGGCAGCTTCGTCGACCCATTGCTCGAACCGCTCCATCGCCGCAATGAGCCGCGGCTGCCATAAGCCTTTGAACAGAGGATGGACTTTCGCCTCAGCGAACATGCGCTCGGCAAAGGGTGCGATCTTGAGCGTCGGGTGTGCTTCACGCGCCTTATGCCAAGCATCGAGGATGTCGTGCACCAGCGTTCCCCGCAATGCGGGATCGCCAAATGGATCGGCAGCGAGCGGATCGAGGCGCCGAAGGCCAAGGATTTCTTGCGCATAGAATTGGTAGGGATCGCCCAGCAATCGGTCGAGGGCGGTCGCACTGATGCGCACCTTTCGCTGGTCGGCAGTCGGCCTGGGTTGAGGGCGCGGGTAAGCGGGTGCTGGCTCTGGCTCGCGATCGAGCAGCGGCAGCATCGCGGGCGTTCGTTCGTCCCGATGCCTACCAGCCAACTCGCCCAAAAGCGCCTCGACACGAAGGACAAAGCGCGAAGGTAACGTCGGCCCCTCCGCGTCGCGTTGCGATCGGCTCAGAACAACCTCCGGCGCGCCCATTGCACCGGCGAGATCGTGAGCCGCCAGACCAATTCGGAATTCAGCGCCGGGTACGCCCAGCGCCCGCAGCACACCCGGCGCTAGCAGGGCATCCGAGCCGGGAGCCTGCGGCCAGCTGCCCTCATTCAGCCCGCCACAGATCACCAGATCCGCGCGCGCCATTCGCAATTCGAGCAAACCGAGAATCGCAACTCGCGGGTGGCCACCGTAAGGCGGGCGAACAGCCACTTCATCCATTCGGTCGCGCAGAATGCTCGCGATGTCAGAAGGCGAAACCGTTGTAGCGATCTCGCGGGCGTGGAGGCGTAAGTCTTCGAGCAGTCGGGAGAGAGCGCGCCCATCCTCGGCTGCCCACACAGCTTCGGCGGCAAGTCGTTCAGCGCTGGATGCCAACATATCGAGCGACTGTGCCAGAGTGATGGCCTCAGGAAGATCGACGAGAGGCGAGAGGATGTCTTCCACCTCTTCAAACCATTCAGAAACGCCAGCTTCACGCGCAATTTGACGCAAGGGTTCGAAACCCGGAGCGGGCGATGGTCCTCGCAAGGCACGATCAAACTTTCGCACGTTGCGAAGCCATTGTCGGCGCGCTTCTCCATCGCCGCGCTTGACCAAGGGATGCGCGATCAAAGCGACAAGGCCAGCAGGTGCAAGGCCATGCGACATGATATCCGCGAGCAGGCCTAGCAGCCGTCCAGCCGGAGTGAGCGACAGCGCTCGACCAGCAGAATCGTCAGCCATGATATTCCAGCGCTCAAGGTGCTGCGTGACCCGGTGAGCGAGACTTCGATCTGCAGTGACCACCGCGATCCGCTTGGCTGGTTCTTCAAGCGCCTCTCGAACCAGAAGCGCGATCGCCTGCGCCTCTTCTTCGGACGTTGCACTGGTCATCAATTTCACACCGGATAGCCTGCGCTTTTCTGGGCCGAGTTCGACCCAAGAGCGGCTCGCTTTGGGCGGCAGGAAGAGCGAACTGATGGCATGGCTGCGCGCTGGATCGGCTGCGGTCATGCCACTTCGATGCCATGCTCTCACTTCAGCGCGGGCAATTCCCATACGCTCCAGCAGAAGCTTTAGGTGGTATTGCGGGTGAGTGAGCGCATCGGAATGTCCAAAAACCTCTCCTCCTGGCTCTGGCGTTGCGCCAGCACGCCCGAGTTCATCCCACGCTTCATCGGAAAGCGACAAATCGAGGTCGGGAAGGATCACTGCACCGCTTGGCAGATGAGCGATCACGCGCAGCATCCGGGCGAGAGCGGGAGAGGCGCTCGTCACCCCGGCCGCGATGATTGGGGTCTCTGGCGGGATCTCTCTCCAACGCTTACTTGCTCTTTCGAACAGGAGATTGCGCCGCGTCGCAGCGTCCACTTCGCTGTTCTCGTCGAGCCGTGATCGCCAGCGCGCCTGCACCCGGGCAAACAGCCGCAGCGAACCCTTCCAATGCTCGGACAGATCGCCAAGCATATCGAGCACCGCATCGCTGGTCAGGTCCTCCGGCTCTTTGTCCTCAACCAGCAAGCGATCCATCGTGCGCGCAATTTCGCTTGCGAGGCGCATCCGCGCTGCCCCAGGCAGTGGGGGCTTGCCCAGGTCTGCACGCTCCTCTTCGACAAGCTGCGCGAGTTCGAGCAGTCGCCTCGTCGGTTCGACCGCTGGCGGGATTTCGCTCGCACCCAAGGGATCGAGCAGGGCTCCAAGGCTTTCGTCTAGGTCGAGATCGCCAACTGTCACCATTCGCGGCATCAACATTCCAGCGCGATCGTTGTCACCGCACCAACGAATGAATGCCTCGCTCATAGTGCGGGCCGCGCGGCTGCTGGGAACGAGCAGGGTCACTCGCGCCAGACCGAACCCTTCGTCCTCGTAACGAGGGACCAGTCCCGCAACCAGCGCATCGGCAAAGCCGCGATGCGCCGCGATTGAGTAAACCTTCGGCTTGCTCGCCTCACCCACGCCTGAGCGCATCTTCGGTTGGCGCGATCGCCTGCGGGGTTCCGACTTCGAACCATAGTCCTGTGAAGGAAAGCCCGAACAACCGTCCTTCTTCTATGGCGCGATTCCACAGGATGTTCGTGGAGAACTTGCCTTCGGGCGCATCGCGAAGGAGGCGGTGCGAGACAAGCTGGATGCCGGTGTAAATGAACGGTGCGATCCGCCCTTGTGTACGCCGCGACAGCCGACCGATGGGGTCCATATAGAAGTCCCCAGCCCCTGTGAAATTGACTGCCCTTGCGTGGCTCACAACCAGCAGCAAAGCGTCCATCTCGTCCGGACTCCAGCGGGCCGACAAATCGGCAAAGGCATCGCGCGGGCCGTCGATCCAGATGTTGTCGGCGTTAAGGCAGAAAAACGGGTCGGGCAGGTCCTCCCGAGCCTTGACCATTCCGCCGCCGGTTTCGAGCAGTTCTTCGCGTTCATCGGAGATCGAGACCTTCGGCGAAGAGCGCTCTACGACATGCGCTTCGAGCGCATCGGCAAGATAGTGAACATTGACGACCGCTCTTGCGACGCCGTTTTCGGCAAGTCGATCAAGCGCGTGGTCAACCAATGGCTTTCCAGCCACCCTGACAAGCGGTTTCGGCTGTGAAGCAGTGAGCGGGCGCATCCGCTTGCCAAGCCCGGCGGCCATAACCATTGCCGTGTCGCTTGCGAGGGCCGGCTTGTCGCTCATGCTATTGTTCCCCCGCCCTTTTCACGCAGATCGTCAGGGATATTGGATGCAAACCATTTTGCAACCGGTTCGAGCGCGGGATGCTTCAGATCGCGCTCCATCGCATCCCATACGCGCGGGATCATGGCGAGATAGCGCGGTTTGCCGTCCCGCTTGTAAAGGCGCGTGAAAATGCCAACGATCTTGGCATTCCGCTGAGCGCCGAGCAGCGCGTAATCGGCGAGGAAATCTGCGCTCCCTCCCGCTTTGTCCAGATATCGCTCGAGCATCGCGGCTTCGAGCTCTTCCGACACGTCGCGCCGAGCATCCTGCAGCAGCGACACAAGATCGTAAGCCCTATGCCCGGCAAGCGCGTCCTGAAAATCGATCAGACCCTGAGGCGCACGATCGAAGGGGCTTCCCAGAAGCATGATGTTTTCGGCATGGTAATCGCGCAGGACCGTCACCCCGTCGCCCTGTCGCGCAATCAAGGGCGCAAGAGCCGTCTGCCAAGCTGCATCGTAGCCATCGGTGTCGACCCCAAGCCCGGCCGCCGGAGCATACCACTCAGTCAGCAGGCCAGATTCGCGCAGGTAGACCGGCAAATCGTATGCCGGGAACGGACCGGGTGGAAGATCATGCAGCGCAACAAGTGCATCAATGGCCTGCTCGTATGCTGCCTGCTCACCCTCGGGATGATCGTCGAGCCAATCGCGCATCCGATCATTGCCGAAATCCTCGGTAAGTACCCAGCCTTGGCCAGCATCATCGGCAAGAATCTCTGGCGCGCGCATTCCATGCTTGGTCAACCAGGAGGCGACTTTGAGAAAGGGCTCCGGGTCTTCTTCCGGCGGGGGGGCGTGCATCAGCATCGCAGTCTCGCCGCTCGTGCGCCGCAAACGGAAATAACGGCGGAAAGAAGCATCGCCCGGTATCGGTTCGACGGCTGCATCGCCCCAACCTGCGTCCGCGACAAAATCCTCAAAACCCTCAGGCAAGTCAGTCATGGCATCCGCCCTAGCCAATCCGCTCCAGCGCGAGCAATCGCAATCCTGCCCGATCCTTGGGTTTCCAACAGGATAGAGAGGCAGGCTCGCTCGTGCGCAAATCCTCCCGCATGAGACGGCCATTCGGCGATCAGGACGGCCCCATCGCGGTAATCGTCGAGGCCAATTTCCTCCACTTCGTTTGGGTCTTCGAGCCGGTAAAAGTCGGCGTGAGCAATCGGAAGGCGCACAGCTGGTGGATCGTAGGTCTCGATTATCGTAAAAGTCGGCGAAGGCACCTCGCCTTCATATCCAAGCGCTGCAATGACGGCGCGCGCAAGCGTCGTTTTGCCGGCGCCAAGGCCACCTTCCAGCGCAATGACGTCGCCCGACTTGAGCTTGGCAGCGATACGCGCGCCGAACGCGGCCATCGCTGCAAGGTCCGGGAGTTGGAGGCGTCGTTCGTCGGTCATGGCAGCACTATCACAGCGCTTGTGCCGACATCTTTCCTGCTGGTCAGATCAAGCGTGCCACCATGCGCTTCGATCAACTGACGCGCCAACCGGATGCCAAGCCCGCTTCCTTCGCTCATTTCAGAATCATCGGAGTTCAAAGTGCCTTCAGCGCGGGCCAGTTCGTCGGGCGTCATGCCCTTGCCGGTGTCGCTGATTGAAACCTTACCTCTCCAGGCGTCATCATCAGTGGGCTTGGGCAGCTCGATGGTGATCTTCCCACCCTCTGGCGTTGCCTCGATTGCATTGTCGAGCAGATGGCCGAGCGCACGCCCCAATTGACGCGGATCGGCCTCTACCACGCGGCCACGCCTACCCTTGAGATCAAGACCGAGCCCTGCACCGATAATCGCCTGCTCACGCTCGCGCACGAGCTTTGTAAGGAAGGCCAGCAGGTCGATTTCCTCTTTCTCGATCGGAAGCAGGCCAGCCTCGCTTTGTGAAAGGTCGAGCACGTTCTCTACCTGCTCAGTGAGGCGTTCGACTGATGAGAGGATCGCATCAACATACTCACTCGCCCCCTCTCCCAATTCACCTGCAGCACCGCTCTTGAGCAATTCGGCAAATCCGCCGATCGAAGTGAGCGGCGTGCGGAACTCGTAAGACATGTTGGCAAGGAACCGCGCCTTGACCGCGTCAGCCTCTTCAAGCGCGACCGCCCTCTCCCGCAGGGCTTGCTCGGCCTTTTGAGAGTCCGTGATATCGAGGACGGTGAGCAATCCGTTTCCGTCTGGCAGCGGAACACCAGCAAAGCGCAGCGTTCTCCCGTCGGCGAGCACGACTTGCCCTTCCTTCTCGCGCCGATCGAGTGTCGCCGCGCGCACGATCGCGCCGATCTTTTCCGCCTCCCCCGGCCTGCGCAGGTTCTTCCCGATGGCTTCCAGCAGAACCTCGGCACTTGGGTGGGTGTCGAGGAATTCGCTTTCCAGACCCCACATCCCGCCAAAACTGCGGTTCCAGAGTTGGACGGACCCATCCGGCGCAAAGATCGCAAGCGCTTCGAAAAGGCTATCAAGCGTTGCCGTGCGCGTGCGAAGCAGCGTGTCACGCGTCGCCGATAGGGCAAGGCTCTCGGTGCGATCCTCCGCGATCATTACAAGTCCACCATCTGGCATCGGCTGTGCCACGATGCGTAAATGGACCCCGCCCGTAAGCGGCCAATTCTCTTCAACTGCCTCCGATGCGTCGAACCAGGCTCGGTGTTCGCGTCGCCATTCGGGGAAGTCGCGAACCTCAGGGGTGCTGCCATGCTCGCGCGCATCGGACAGGAATTGCTCAAACGAAACGCGGCCCTCAGCCACTTCCGCTGTGATCCCGAACAATCGGCGGAATGGGCGGTTTGCGAAAGCCAGTTTTTCTTCGGAGGTGAACTGGGCCACACCAACCGAGAGCTGGTCGAGCATCGCACGCTGCGCATCGCGAAAGGCGCGGAATTCGCGCGTGACCTGCTGTTGCTCCTCTATGTCCATAGCGTAGCCAGCGACGCCATCGCGTCCGAGCGGAAGATCGGTAACACGCACACTGCGACGCGAGCCATCTATCGTGACGGCAGCATCTCGCTGCGTTTCCTTCTGAGCCTCGAAGGCTTTCCTTGCGATTTGCGCTGGCGATTCACCGCCGCTCGCCTCGAGAAGCTCGATTTGATCCTCAACCACCGCTTCGAGGCTGCCCGCGCCCACCGCCTCGACATATGCGTGATTGACCAACATGAGCCTCATCTCGGGATCGCGGAACCACATCGGCATTGGAGCAGCTTCGATAAGGCCGATCAGTGCCGCAAAGTCGGCCCGAGCCGCGCTGGCGCTTTCCCGAAATTGGGCGAGCTGCGTTTCGCTATTGGTGAAATCGAAAACCCATACGATCGCCGCCCCGCCCGGAGAAACCTGTGGGTCAGCAAGCGTTCCCTGCAAGGCCAACGTCTTGCGCGATCCCGGCGGAGCAAGTGCCATTTCGAAGGGTGCTGCACTCTTCTGCGTCAGCCGCACCTTCTCCCAGAGTTGATCGACCTGTGCCTTCGTTAATCCTGCATCCCCCTCGCCTTCGAGTTCGCTCAGGTAGTTGGGCATCGCTTCAAGCCCAAGCCAGCGCGCCAGCCGTTCCGGTGCCTCAATCCTTCCATCGACCCGCACAAGCAACGGGATCGATGGCGCCGCATCGAGAAGGCTCTGCATCCGCTTGAGCGAGGTTTGCAGCGCTTTGGTTCGCCGCGTCTTTGCTCCTGCGCGCAGGACCAGGACGGCAGCCGCCACCGTCCAGGCAGCCAGCACCAGCGCGATTCCAACAAGAGCAAGCGGGGAAAATTCCATTACATGCAGCTATGACGGAGCACGTCTCCATGCAACCGCACCGGATACGAAAAGCCCCCGCAATTTCGCCGAATTGCAGGGGCTTTCGCGATCAGTCGGTTCTGGATCAGTAGCGGTAGTGATCCGGCTTGAACGGACCTTCTGCCGGAACGCCAATATAGTCGGCCTGCTTCTGGCTCAGCTTGGTCAGTTCGACACCCAGCTTTTCGAGGTGAAGCGCTGCAACCTTTTCGTCCAGATGCTTGGGCAGAACGTAGACGTCGTTCTCGTACTCGTCCGACTTGGTGAACAGTTCGATCTGAGCGAGAGTCTGGTTGGTGAAGCTCGCGCTCATCACGAAGCTCGGGTGGCCGGTGGCGCAGCCAAGGTTCACGAGGCGACCTTTGGCGAGGATCAGCAAATTCTTGCCGTCTGGCAGCGTCACCATATCGGTGCCTTCCTTGATTTCTTTCCACTCGTAATTGTCGAGCGCGGAAATCTGGATCTCGCTATCGAAGTGGCCGATGTTGCACACGATCGCCATGTTTTTCATGTTCTTCATATGCTCGCCGGTGATGACGTCTTCATTGCCGGTGGCCGTCACGAAGATATCGGCACGTTTCGTCGCTTCTTCCATCGATACGACTTCATAGCCGTCCATCGCAGCCTGGAGCGCACAGATCGGGTCGATCTCAGTCACCATCACGCGCGCACCGCCATCGCGAAGCGAGGCAGCCGAACCTTTGCCGACATCGCCGTAGCCAGCAACACAGGCGACCTTGCCGGCCAACATCACGTCGGTCGCGCGGCGGATTGCGTCGACGAGGCTTTCCTTACAACCGTAAAGATTGTCGAACTTCGACTTGGTCACGCTGTCGTTCACGTTGATCGCCGGGAACGGCAGCTTGCCCTGCTTGGCAATCTGGTAGAGGCGCATAACGCCCGTGGTGGTCTCTTCGGAAACGCCCTTGATGTTCTGGACGCTCTTGGTGAGGTAGCCGGGCTTTTCCGCAACGTAAGCCTTGAGCGCGCGCTGGAATTCGATTTCCTCGGCATTGGCTGGGGCGGGAAGCTCTTCGCCCGCTTCAATGCGTGCGCCCCAAAGCGCAAACATGGTGGCATCGCCGCCATCGTCGAGGATGATGTTCGCGGTGAGATCCGGGTCAGCTTCAGTCGACCAGTCAAAGATGCGGCCAACGTAGTCCCAGTAATCAGCCAGCGTTTCGCCCTTGATGGCGAACACCGGAATGCCCTGATCGGCGATCGCCGCAGCGGCGTGGTCCTGCGTCGAGAAGATATTGCATGTCGCCCAGCGTACTTCCGCGCCCAGAGCCACCAGCGTCTCGATCAGAACTGCGGTCTGGATCGTCATGTGAAGCGAACCGGTGATCCGCGCGCCCTTGAGCGGCTGCGATGCGCCGTACTCTTCACGCAAAGCCATAAGGCCCGGCATTTCGGTTTCAGCGATGGCGATCTCGTCGCGGCCGTACTGGGCGAGCGAAATATCCTTGATAATGTATTCCTGAGCAGGGGCGAGCGTTGCCATATCTAATCGTCCTGTATTCGAGTGTCGTCGCGGGCAATCGCCCACCTTGTCGTTATGGCGCAGGCCATAGCGATCTCGATTAAACTGGGCAACTCAATATAAAGTTTTCTTTATATCCTGATATCGCTCGCACCGGCTGGCTTCAGAAAGCAGGCTCACCGATAGCGAGCGTTGGAGATGCTTCCATAAGGCCGGCCATCGAATAGGTGATCCGGATGGACGGCGCCTGCTCCTGAGTAATCGGAGGCTTGGGGGAAGCGAACTCGTCCCCCAACGCAAGGTCGGCTGCCGCTGCAAGCAGTCGCGCATCGGCGTGCTTGCCAAGGCTGCGCGTGAGTGCGGCCAGCTGCGCGCAGGACATCCAGGGATGCCCATCTCCAAAACGGTTTGCGATCTGCACGCCCATCCGGTCGAGCGATCTTGCACTGCCTCCAAGCGAACGCTGCAATGTCGCCCCCGCCCTGTTCAAGGTGGCAAGGTGCGATGAGGCAAAACGCTCATATTCGGCGCGGAAATCGTCGCTACCGTTTCGACAGCGAAGCGATGACACCATCAACATGATGTCGAGCGAGCGAAGTTTGTGCGCCTCACTCGTCTGCGACTGCGCCATGGCGGGCGCGCTTGCCATGCCGAGCAGCATCGCAGCAGGACCACCAATTCCCCTCATCGAACACAAATGCATCGCTATTCTCCTGCTACCTTGCCCGTCCGCACAGAAGAAGATTGAGCGAGACGTTTACCCTCTTCCAAACACGCTTGGTAAACCGATCCTAACCATCGCATGTCCCGGAAAATCAGGCGTTGTGGTGGGCTATGAAGCGCCTATATCGGGCCTCTAATCATCCCCCGACTTCGCCCTAGGGGCGAGTCCGTAAACCATGATGGAGACTACAATGACGATTTCGGTTGGCGATAAGATCCCTGAGGTCACCATGGTCAAAGCGACCGCCGAAGGGCCTCAGCAGGTCTCCTCTTCCGATTATTTCGCAGGCAAGAAAGTCGCCCTGTTCTCGGTGCCCGGTGCCTTCACCCCGACCTGTTCGGCCAAGCACCTTCCCGGCTTCGTTGAGAAAGCCGATGATCTCAAAGCAAAGGGCGTCGACGAAATCGTCGGCACTGCAGTCAACGACGCTTTTGTAATGGGCGCGTGGAACAGCGCGGCTGGTTCTGACGACATCACAATGCTCGCCGATGGCAACGCTGATTTTGCCGAAGCGGTTGGCCTGACAATGGACGGATCAGGTTTCGGCATGGGCAAGCGCGGTCAGCGCTTCTCGATGGTGATCGAAGACGGCACCGTCACCCAGCTCAACGTCGAAGAGCCCGGCGACTTCAAGGTTTCAAGCGCCGAACACATGCTCGGCCAACTCTGATTAGAATGGGGCAGGCGCTGGCGGGCGCCTGCCTATTTTTGCGAGGGAAGCGCGTAGGTCACTGTGGATTGCGCGGCGATATTCGCTTCCTCATCCTGCCAGACGCGCACATCCACCGTCGCCAGCCTCCGACCGAGCTTGATGATCTGCGCATCGGCATAGAAATCGTGCGCCGCCAATCCGCGCAGAAAACTCATGTTGAGATTGCTGGTCACCGCCATCGGCACGATCCCGATATGCGCGAGGATTACCGCGTAGGCAGCCCTGTCGGCGAACGCCATTTGCGTCGGACCTGAGACAATGCCCCCGGGCCTCAGCATCGCCGAGCTGGCGGCATGCCTCAATCGCATGAAGCCAGCGCGCAACTCGACGAAATCGTGAAAGCTGCGATCCTGCCCAGGAAAGGCCTCTACGAAAAAATCAGCGAGTTCGTCAGCGGTAAGAACGGGTTCGGGAAAGGGCGATGCCATGCACTAGCCATCGCGCGATTTCTCAAGGTGCTCAAGCCCGCTGATCAAAAGCCCATAAGGCTGAGCACTTCCTTGCGGCTGCGCGGGTCCTCGAGGAAACAGCCCATCATGCGGCTGGTAAGCATTTCCACCTCATGAACTTTCACGCCGCGCCCGGTCATGCAGCCATGCTCCGCCTCGATCACGACAGCGACGCCGCGCGGCTCGAGGTTGTTCCAGATGCACTCTGCGACTTCTGCCGTGAGACGCTCCTGCACTTGAAGGCGATTGGCAAAGCCGTGCAGCACGCGGGCGAGCTTTGAAATGCCGACGACTTTCTGGTCAGGAATATATGCGATGTGTGCTTTGCCCGTGATCGGGGCCATATGGTGCTCGCAGTGTGACTGGAACGGAATGTCCTTCAACAGCACGATCTCATCATAGCCGCCAACTTCCTCGAAGATGCGGCTCAGGTGGACTGCCGGGTCTTCCTTGTTGCCAGCGCAATACTCAAGCCAGGCGCGTCCGACGCGCTTGGGCGTATCGAGCAGTCCTTCGCGAGTGGGATCATCGCCAGTCCAGCGGATCAGAGTGCGAATGGCCTCCTGCACATCTTCGGGGACTTCAGGCTTGTTCAATGGGTTCTCCGGGTCAAACTCAGCGTGATCATGCACGTTCACATAGTTCATGGCTATTCGCTTTCTGCGCAAGCGGGCTGACCCGGTGCTTGGCCGACCCTTGTTCCAACATGATCCCAGACGAACGAGCAGTGCCCTGAGACACCCACTCAACATAGATACGATGGCACAATGCTAAGGGATTAACCCAGGAGTGCATCAATCTGCGGACCATGTAGGTACCCATCGCGCGATTGACCACCTTTACCGCAAAAAACAAGGCGCCCCCTGCCAACCGGCAGAGGGCGCCTTTGTAATAGTGGTCTGATTATTCCTTGGCGTTTTCGGCTTTTTCAGGGGTCACATCTGCATCGGCCTTCTCGGCTTCTTTGCGCTCGTCGAAAGTCTTGGTCATTTCCTTATCCATCTTTTCGTCGATCTGCTCGGCGAAGTCGGGGAAGTGGTCGTCTTCTTCTTCGGTGATGTGGTGACGGTAGCGTTCGTCGAATGACTTGAACTTGAGCATCCAGCCTGGCGAACTCATGTCAGTTGCGGCGAGGTCGTTCAGCATTTCGTCGATTTCATGGTGCTCGGCCACCGAGTGGCGCGTTTCGCCGCTCACTTCGGGATCGGCGAGCATCTCAGAATAGACAGCCTGCTCTTCGGCGGCCGCGTGGCTCTTGAGTTCCTTGGTCAGCTCAGTGAACAGATGGCGGCGCTCTTCGCTGTCACCTTCGGTCTTGGCGATCTTGTCTAGCAGGTCGCGTTGACGGTTATGATCGGTTTCGAGGCGTTCGAGGACAGTCGTCTGAGTGTTCATGATGTTTCCTTTCGTTCTTACCCGACCTACACTCAGACCCAGGTGATCGTTCCCAATTCTTGTCCCGGCGACCAACAATCACCACATCAGCCCTATGAGCTGGTCGGAACCCACTGCCGCCGAATTCGAAATCGCTGCGCGCGACATCATTGCCCGCCTGCCAGACGACTTTCGCGATCCGCTGACGGGCGTTGTGCTTCAGGTGAAGGAGTTCGCAGACGCCGATCAGCTTTCTTCTGTCGACATACAGAATCGCTGGCACCTCACTGGCCTATATGAAGGCACGCCCCTTACTGAACAAAGCCAGTGGTCACCTTCCGAGATGCCGCCCGTAATCAGCCTTTTCCGCCAGCCCTTGCTTCGCGAAATGCGCGAGACAGGTGTCGGATTTGCAGACTTGGTCCGGCACGTGGTCATCCACGAGGCAGGCCATCACTTCGGCTTCTCCGACGAAGATATGCATGCGCTCGAGGATATGGCTGACGACTAGGGTGAGGCCGGGCCAAAACCAAAAAAGGGACCGACCCATTGGGCCAGTCCCTTTTTTGGCGCGCCAGGAAGGATTCGAACCTCCGACCGCCTGATTCGTAGTCAGGTACTCTATCCAGCTGAGCTACTGGCGCGCGGTGAGGGGCGGCAGATAAGGGGGTCAGCGCGGCTTGGCAACCCTTAGTTTCATGCAAATGTTGATCGATACGCTCAGCTACCGAAAAGTCGTTCGAAAAGCAGACTATCCAACGGCGGCTTGTCGAGTTGGCCGATCCCATCACGATCAAACCAGTCGACAGCTCCGCCCTCCAACGCTTGCGGATCACCCTCCCAGGACGTGATCCTGTAAAGCAGTATTACAATCGGATCTGCGAGGCTGCATCCTCTCTCGTCAGCAAAAGCTACAGGCTCACAGGCGCTTTCGCTGACGATGATCCCCAATTCCTCCTGAAGCTCTCGAATTAGTGCTTTCACTGGAATTTCAGTGGCTTCAACCTTGCCACCAGGGAATTCCCATAAGCCGCCATGGTGCTTTTCATAAGGTCGCCGATGCATAAGGCACATCCCATCCGGACGCATCAACGCACCCGCGACGACCCAGATAACTCGTTCACTCATGTCGGATTTTTTTCCATCTGCGCCGCTTGTTTCAACCTTTTCTTAACCCGTCGGCCCGATTTTGAGAGCATCAGAAACGTATGGGTGGGTGACCTCATGAAATTGACGAACTTCCTCAAGCACATCGGAAACGACAATTCGGGTGCCACCGCCGTTGAATACGGACTGATCGTATCGCTGATCGTGGTTGCCATGATTGCTGCTCTCAATGGCGTGGCCAATGAGACCATCAATATGTGGAGCGACGTAAGCGACACGGCTGAGGAACGGATGGGCGGATAATAATTTTTGAGAAAGGTCCGAAGTTAGGAATTTCTCAACTGCTGCATCTTAGACCTCAAATGTCCGTCCGGGAAACCAGACGAACAACGGGTACCGAAGACCAAACCAGGAGACTACACATGAAGTTCTTTAACAAGCTCGCTCGCGACGAACAGGGCGCCACCGCAATTGAATACGGCCTCATCGCTGCACTGATCGCAGTTGCTGCCGTTGCTGCCATGGGCACCCTCGGTAACACGCTGGCTGACACCTTCTCGCAGGTCGAGTCGGACATGGCTGGCTAAGTCGCAAGACTTACCTAACAAGAAAGCGGCGGGGTCTTCCCCGCCGCTTTTTTTTGTGTGTGCAATCCGCGACAGATCGCCAATGCTCAAGAGCGATTAGCGTCCTCGCACGACGATCTTCACCTTCTGCCCGGCGACCAGACCTTCGTTCGAACCCAACGCGTTCAAGACGCGGAAGCGTTCGACCTGAGCTAAGTCGTAAGCCATGCGGCGCGAGAGCGATGCGACGCTGTCTCCGCGCTGGACGGTCACAACATCAATCTGCCGCGGGATAACCTGCGAGGCTTCCGACTGACTGATGCGACGCATCGATTGATACATCGACGTAAACGTAGCTGAGCGGCCAGCCGGTG
Source organism: Erythrobacter sp. S158 (assembly GCF_057364915.1). Taxonomy (NCBI): domain Bacteria; kingdom Pseudomonadati; phylum Pseudomonadota; class Alphaproteobacteria; order Sphingomonadales; family Erythrobacteraceae; genus Erythrobacter; species Erythrobacter sp. S158. The sequence goes on from NZ_CP200279.1 coordinate 1,564,906, forward strand.
TGATCGCGGCAAAGTGGTAAGCTCTGTCGCGCGAGAATTCGTATGCGAATACGACGACATCCACTTGGCTATTGCCATTGTTCACGCGCGCAGTGCCGTATGCGGCCGGGATCCCATTGACAGTGGTGCGCTGGATGTCCTGCGGGGCAAGGTTGTTGTTCTGCCCGCCAAGTGCAGAAAACTGCTGCCGGATGTAGGTGTTGAGATCACCCGAATACGGAGCGAGGGTAAGCTGTGCTTGCCCGCTCTGGCCATTGATGCTGACCGCTCGCGTCGAGTTGACCATGAAAAAGCCCTGCGGCGCCGTGAAAGACAGCCTGAGTTCTGGGTGGATGAACTGGCGTCCTTCAATGACGCCCTGTTCAGGGTCATCTCCGTAAAGCAACCCATCAATACGGGTCAGGAAAGTGTCGCGGTTGGTCACCGACCCCGGAAGACCCTGCGCGGCGCTGGCAGCGCGGCGCACCCGGCTAGCGGGGTCAGGGTGCGTCGAAGCCCATTCCGGGACGCTCGCGTCGCCCTGCCCTCGCAAACGCGCGTCGAGGTTGTTTTGTGCAGCGAGGCTCGCGAGGACAGTCGACATCGCATTGGGATCGTAACCCGCGCGGGTCAGATACTGAATGCCCAGATCGTCTGCTTCAATCTCCTGCGAGCGCGAAAAGCTCAGAGTGAGCAATTGCGAACCTTGCAGGAATGTCCGGGATAGCGTGTCGCCGATCGCGCTGTCTCCCAAAAGTACGCCGGACAGAATTGCTCCAAGCCCACCCAATAGTGAATTGCGCTGAGCAGCCTGTTGCCGGCGTTGCGAATGACGAGCAGCTACGTGCCCGACTTCGTGGCCGAGTACGCCAGCCAATTCTGCTTCATTGTTCATCAGAGTGACGAGCTGACGAGTGGTGTAAATGTATCCGCCAGGAACCGCGAATGCGTTGTTAACGGGCGAATTGAGGAGGCTGACCGTGAAGCTCTCACGTGCGTTTCCGAGACCGGACTGCACCGCGATATTCTTGCCCACCTGCTCGACGTAAGCAGCTTGCGGGCCGCCCATCGCGCCCCCGAACTGAGCGAGCAATTGCGGATGGTATTGTGCGCCCTGCTGCGCTTCGCTGGTCGTGATCGGTGTTGAGGCTGATGGGATCGAGCCTCCTCCCATACAACCCGTCAATGCGAGCGCGAGCGCAGATGTCACTGCGGCGCGTGCGAGAAAGTTGGCGGTTTTCATAGCTATGGCTCCTTCGCGACCAGTCGCTCAAATTTTCAAACGTATGCCACTACAATACGTCCGAAGGCGGGTTGGTTCCGAGAAGGTCGAGACTATCCGCCGAGCTGCAGGAACCGTTCCTCGCGCATCTGGATAAGTGCGGCGCTGTCTTTCTTCGAAAGCGCGTCGAGCTCCTCGCTGATTGCCTTGCCAAGCGCCTCGGCCGTCCCGACAGGATCGCGGTGCGCACCGCCGACCGGCTCCTTCACGATCCGATCAATAACGCCAAGGCGTTTGAGGTGCTGCGCGGTAATCTTCATCGCCTGCGCTGCTTCCGATGCCTTTTCGGCGGTGCGCCAAAGGATCGAGGCACACCCTTCGGGCGAAATCACAGAGTAAACGGCGTGCTCCAACATTAAGACGCGCTCAGCACTGGCAAGCGCGACAGCACCGCCCGATCCGCCCTCGCCAACGACGACCGAGACCATTGGCACCGGCAATGCGAGGCAAGCTTCAGTAGAACGCGCGATCGCTTCAGCCTGCCCGCGCTCTTCTGCCTCGATCCCGGGAAAGGCTCCCGACGTATCGACCAGCGTGACGACCGGCAGTCCAAATCGCCCGGCGAGTTCCATCAACCGGATCGCCTTGCGATAGCCTTCAGGCTTACCCATCCCGAAATTGTGACGAATACGGCTTTGCGTATCATGGCCTTTTTCGTGCCCGACCAACATCACCCGGCGACCATTCAATGTCGCAAAACCGCCCATGATTGCTTCATCGTCGGCGTAGTAGCGATCCCCGCCAAGCGGCATGAAATCGGAAAAGGCATGCTCGACATAATCGCGGAAATGCGGTCGCTGGGGATGCCGTGCGACCTGAGTCTTTTGCCATGGGCTGAGCGACGCATAGGTGCTTGCCAGTAGATCGCTGGCCTTCTCTTCGAGACGCTCAATCTCTGAAGCGACATCAACTTCATGATTTACATCGAGATTGCGCATCTCACTGATGCGCTGCTCGAGGCTTGCGACGGGTTTTTCAAACTCGAGATAGGAAATCTTACTGTTTGCCATTGCTGTGGGCGCTAGTCCCTAGTCGTCGGGCGGGCAAGAGGGTGCCGCGAATTTACAAGTTCGACAAGTCGGGCTGCATCGACGTGAGTATAGATCTGCGTTGTCGCGATATCCGCATGCCCAAGTAATGTTTGAAGTACGCGCAAATCAGCGCCTCCCTCCAGCAAATGGGTCGCAAAAGCGTGACGCAAAACATGCGGGCTAATCCCCGCCGGGTCCAAATCTGCGCGCACCGCAAGCTCTTTCAGGATCTGAAACAGGCGAACCCGTGAGAGATGTTTTCCACCGCGCGATGGAAAGAGGTGGCCGGTCGGCGGGTCACTCGGGCGGACCTTGACCCACTCGGCAAGCGCCTCTTTTGCGCGCTCACTGACTGGGACCATTCGTGCCTGCCCTCCCTTCCCCTTGACCGTGATAAGCGGCGCATCGCGTGGGACCGAAACAAGGGGTAAGCTTACAAGTTCGGTCGCACGCAGGCCCGATCCGTAGAGCATTTCAAGGAGTGCAAGCTGTCGCAAGGCAGTTGGCTTGCCAGAGTTCGCTTCGAGTTCCGCGCGCTGGAGCAGTGTTTCCACCGCCTCATGGCTAAGTATTTTTGGCAAGGGACGGCGCGTTCGTGGTTTCGGCAGTGCACCAGAAGGATCATCCTCGCGCCAGCCTTCATCCACGGCAAATCCGAAGAACTGACGAAGGGCCGACGCTTTGCGCGCGACAGTCGATGGAGCGAGTGACGCCCACTGAGCAGAAAGCTTCGCCACCGCTGCGCGAGGTGCCTTGTCGAGATCTCCGAGAGCTTCTTCCGCGCCATCAAGATCGCGTCGATAGGCAGCCAGCGTATTCGCCGCCGCGCCTCGCTCGGCAGCAAGCATGTCGAGAAACGCCCGCGTCGCAGCCGACACTGCTTCTCGCCTCAGCCGCGGGCGACCGCCTCTGCGGCGATCATCCTGGCTTCTGCTTCAAGCCCAACGCGGGTAAGCGCGGAAGTGATGTGATAGAGGTGTAAGGGCGTCATCTGTGCCCAACTTTCGCCCTGCATTCCTAGCCCCACCAGAAACGCGACAAGAGCCGCATTTTCGACTTCCGCAGCGCGAGAGATCACGCGGCTCCAGCGGTTCTCGCGAGAAAAGTCGACATCTACCTGACGCCCAAGGCTCGCCAAATTGTTTTCTGGGAGGCGGCCAACCCCGCCAAGGCCAGCGACCAGGAATGCGGATTTGCGAGCATCTTCGCTCTCGTCAGCTGCAAGAAAGCTCTCGATACCCTGCGTTGTGGCTGCGCCGCTCTGAGGATCAGCAAGCGAGACCAAAGCCCATGCCAAGGAGCCTTCCTCAACCAGCCCGCTCCATGCGGCAGCGTCCCGGTCGAGACCGGCAGTCAGCATCGAGGCTATCAGGTCATCCGCGGCGTAAGCGCTCTGCCGGGCCGGCGTGATACGCGCAGCTGCATAAGCAGTCGTGATCATGCCAGCAAAGCCGAGATCGCCTTCTCCCCAAAGACCGCGCATTGCGTTGATCCGGTTGGCTGGGTCGGTCGCCACATAGGCATCACGCAGCCTCGCTGCTCGGCCCGCTGCATCGCCGCCGATTGCCTCGTTCGAGTAGATCTGCGCGTACAGATCGACCATCGCGCTTGATGAAAGCACACCCTTGCTGGCGGCTTGTTCCGCGTATCGCGCTCTTTCTGCCAGCGGCAGCATAGGCGCTGAGGCAGATGCCAGCTGATAGTAGTTTGCCCGCTCTCCCGCGAAGGCGTCGTCGATGATGCCCTGAGGAATATCCTCGCCCACTGCGATCGCGAGGGAAAAGCGCCACGGCGTCAGCTCTTCGACGCCGTCCCATGAAACCGTTGTGCCGCCGCGTCCCCGTCCGGCAGCACCTGCGTAGCGTTGAGCCAGCAGCAGGTCGATTTCGGGCGCTATCTCGCGCGATTGCGCACTGTTCAGCTGCGATGCGGCAAGAGCCCCCTCCCCTGCATAAGCGTTGCAGATCGCCTGGAGCATGACCCATTGCGGGTCTTCACGTACTGACCCTTGCAAACGGACTGCTGGGCAAGCACCCACGACATCGCTAGTCGCGATATAGGCCGTGAGAGCCTGCGAGGTCATCGCAGTGTTCCAGTTCCCGGTATCAACGTCCTGCGCGATCGCACGAGCGACAGCGAACTCGCCCATTCGATTGAGAACTCCTGCTCGCAATGCTGCGAATTCGACTGGGTCCATGCCTTCCGGGGCTGCAAGCCGGCTGGCAAGAGCGCGCCGCATCAGGATATGACCCCAGCGCGAAACCAATGGGCCTTTGGTCCCGGCAAGCACCGCCCTCACAAGGCTTTCAGGCTGGCGCGCGAATGACGCGACCTGAAAGCCGCCTTCCTTTGGGGAAAGCACGCCCACTTGGCTTAGAGCGCGGCGCGCGGCAGGCGGGATATCGTATTGCGGTTTAAGACCGAGCAAATCGTCGAGTTGGTCGGTCGAGAGTTCTTCGAGTTCCTCGAGCGTTGGAATGCCCGCCAACTCGTCATTCGAAAGCTGCGGCACGAACGGCAAGTCGCCGGGAACCTGAGGCGGCGCGACGCCAGGTGGCGGTGCGGTCACTGGTGCCGCCGGAACAGCTGGCGCTGGCGCTGCGGTCGGCAAAGCGCTTGGCCGCGCAATTGGCGTAGGCGTCGGTGCCGGATCGTCGAAACCAGGAGGCAGCAGCGATTCAGGCGCTTCCTGTGCTCCGGCCATAGTGACTGCCATCAGGCCTCCGGCAGCCCCAGTGAGTGCAAGCGCGGCAATCCAGGTGCCTGTTCCGATACGCTTTGCCATTCTCACTGTCCGCCATCCCTTGCATCGCTCAACGGCGAGGTGATCGGCTGACTAATAGGATGAAGCGGCTCCTCTCCGCCGTCGACGTAAGCGATACCGAGTAAAAGCAAGATCACGGCCACCGCGTAAAAAGGCGCGCGACGCGACAAACCAGAAGGTCGATCTGTAGACTTGAAATGCGCCGATTGGACCGGCTGATTGGCGCTGCCCATCGCTTTGCTCGAATATTCAGACATATTGCGTGCGCTCTACCCCAAGTATAGGCCTGCTCGCAATGACTGCTGATACCGCCCTCACCAACAGCGAGATTGCCCGGATCGCTCGCACAATCGATAAGCCGATTGTGCTGGTTGGTTTGATGGGGGCTGGCAAATCAACGGTAGGAAGGCGTTTGTCTAGTATGCTCAGGCGCGACTTTGTCGATGCCGACGACGCGATTGAGGAAGCCGCGCAGAGGTCCATCCCGGAAATCTTCGACGAGTTCGGCGAAGCCTATTTCCGCGACGGTGAGCGGCGCGTTATTGCGCGGCTGATAGAGGAGAACCACGGCGTCATCGCAACCGGCGGTGGCGCATTTGTCGATTCTGAAACGCGGGCCCTCATTCTCGAGCAGGCCATTGCGGTCTGGATCGACTGCGATATCGACACGCTCGTTGAGCGTACATCCCGCCGAAATACGCGTCCTCTGTTGCGCCAGGGCGACCCAAAACAAATCCTGAGCGACCTGTTTTCCAAGCGTGAGCCCTTCTACAAACAGGCACAGGTTCGCGTGCTGAGCGAAGATGGCCCGCACAAGGACACCGCTCGCGCAATTATCGAGGCAATAGACGAATGGCTCTGACAACTCCGACTGCTATCCGAGTGGAGCTTGGCGGTCGTTCCTACGACGTGCTGGTGGGACGCGGGCTGCTCGACGACATCGTTGTACAGGCTCGGCCATTTCTCGAACCCTATGCCGGTCGCAAGGTGCCAATCGTCGCGGACGTAAACGCACGCAAACATCATGGAGAGCGCCTCGCCCGCTCGCTCGCAAGCGATGGGTACGAAATCGCATGGTACGATGTCACGCCGGGTGAAGGCTCGAAAAGCTGGGAGAGCCTGGAGCGATTGACCGACTGGCTTCTCGACCTCGGCATTACGCGCTCTGACCATGTATTCGCGCTTGGCGGAGGCGTCGTCGGCGATCTGGTCGGCTTTGCCTGCGCCATCCTCAAGCGCGGTTGCGGATTTGTGCAATTGCCGACCACATTATTGTCGCAAGTCGACAGTTCGGTTGGCGGCAAGACTGCAATCAACACCCGGTCCGGCAAGAATTTGATCGGCGCATTCCATCAGCCGTCACTGGTTCTGGCCGACACGCAGACGCTCGACACGTTGCCTGATCGCGAAATGCGCACGGGCTACGCCGAAGTGCTCAAATACGGACTGCTCGGCGACGAGACATTCTTCGCATGGCTCGAATCCAACGGTGCCGATGTGCTCGCCCGAAATCGCGAAGCGCTCACACACGCCGTTGCGACCAGTATCGAGGCCAAGGCACGGATTGTCGCCGAAGACGAGCGCGAAACCTCAGGCAGGCGCGCCCTGCTCAATCTCGGGCACACATTTGGACATGCGCTTGAGGCTGAGACCGGTTTTTCGGATAGGCTGCTCCATGGGGAGGCGGTTGCACTCGGAATGGTGCTCGCCGCGCGCTATTCGGCGCGGCGGGGTGAGCTAGCGGCTGCGGCCGCTGAGCGTGCTGCGCTAGCGATTGCGGACTCGGGATTGCCCTCCGAGATCGCGAACCTCGACATGAAATGCGACGGCAAACGTCTCGTCGATCACATGCGCCACGACAAGAAAATGGAAGCCGCGGGAACGCTGCCCTTCCTTCTTCTCAAGGGTTTGGGCGAAGCTTACATGGCCAGAGACGTCGATCTGGGCGATGTCGCCGCGTTTCTGGATGAACAGCTCGAAGTGCCCGCATGACCCGTTTCATCGACCTCTCGATCCCGATCACCAATGACGTGATTTCCGATCCAGAGGTGATGCGGCCCAAGGTCACGTACATGACCCACGAACATACGTGGGAACAGATCGCGATGTTCTTCCCGGGCCTTGAGCAAGACGATCTGCCCGATGGCGAAGGCTGGGCGGTCGAGATGCTGGAGCTGTCGACGCATAACGGCACGCACATGGACGCGCCGTGGCACTACCATTCGACGACCGACGCGGGCGCAAAACCCGCGCCCAGTATCGACGAAGCGCCGCTGGACCAATTCCTGCGCCCGGGCGTGAAGCTTGATTTCTCGCACTTACCTCACGGCCATGTCGTGAGCGCGGCCGAAGTCGAGGAAGCCTTCGCCAAGATCGGATACGAGGTGCACCCCCTGGACATCGTCCTCGTTCAGTCGGGCGCAGTCTATGGCACGGACAACTTCACCGATCAGGGCGTCGGGCTAGGCGCAGAAGCAACGCTTTGGCTGACCGAGCGCGGGGTCGAGGTAGTTGGAACCGACGCATGGAGCTGGGACGCACCCTTCAGCCACACGGCTCGCCGTTGGGCGGAGAACCGCGATCCTTCGATTATTTGGGAAGGACACAAGGCGGGCCGTATCCGTCCCTACTATCAGATCGAAAAGCTCACCAATCTGGAAAACCTTCCAGCACATGGCTTCACGTTCAGCTGCTTTCCAGTGAAGATCGAGCGGGCTAGCGCTGGCTGGATTCGCGCGGTCGCCATAATCGAGGACTGATGGCCCGCATCATCATCCTCAACGGGGTTAGCAGCGCCGGCAAGTCGTCACTGGCGCGCGCAATTCAGGAGAAAGCGGATCGGACTCTCCTCCACATAGAAATGGACGCGTTTATTTCGTTTCTGCCGAATGGTCATGAATTCAGGCCGGAATGGTTTGAGGTGCAGAAAATTCCAGGCGAGCGCTCGCCTCTCCCGCGCATCATCAACGGCCCGCGCGGCGAAGCATTGATGAGCGTCATGCGCCAATTCGTCTTCAATGCCGCAGACAGGCGGCTCGACATGATCGTCGACGAAGTTTGCCACGCGAGAGAGGTGCGCGATTATCGCGATGGATTGGTCGATAACGATTTGATTGTCGTGAAGGTCCATGCACCATTGGACGTCGTGGAGGCACGTGAGAAAGCGCGCGGCGACCGCCTGATCGGGCTGGGACAAGAACAATTAACCCATCTGCACGACGGCATCGACTACGATGAAGTAATAGACACGAGCTCAGGCTCTGCGCACGAGCTAGCCGCGCTTCTTCTGAACCGGATCGCGACCTGACCTAGCTGGCCGTGCGTTCTGGCAGCTTAGTCACCTTCGGCGCGACTTTTACCACGTTCGAGCCGTCGCTTTCGATCATCACGTCATGCTCGGCAAACAGGCGCTCGATTTCCGCCCGGTTTTCTAGGATCGAGTGTGCAATGCCTGGGGCAAGACTCTCGCCATCGCCAATCTGACCGAGCATCGCTGCAAGATCGCTTTCGGTCGCTTCGCGCGCCGATTTAAAGAAATGGCCCCTACGATCGAAGTAGCCAGTGCCTTTTTTTGCCACAACAATTCCCCTCAAAATGCGAAATTGCGGATCACGGTCGAATTGGAGAGCCCGACCCGACACACAATATCGTCCCTGAAGAGGCTACGATGCGCCAGCTTGTTAAGCTTAATAATCTCTCAAAAAGCAAAATTCGTTGGATCGGTACAAAAACTTCGAACGAATAGAATGCCTTGCAAGAAGAAAGTTACTCGAAGCTCTTAGATTGTGAGCCAGCCATCGGCCCACATCACTTCATTCGAGTTCGAGAATCACTGCGTCAACTGCCAGGCTTTCGCCTTCCGATGCATTGATCTTGGCAATTTTGCCTTCCTTCTCGGCGCGTAGGATGTTCTCCATCTTCATCGCCTCAACCGTAGCAAGCGGTTGGCCGGGCTGGACTTCCTCACCTTCCCCGACATGCAGCTTCACCAGCATTCCGGGCATCGGGCAAATAAGCATCTTGGAAAGATCTGGCGGCTCTTTCTCGATCATGCGGCTTTCGTGTTCAGCAAGCCTTGCGGGGAGTACGAGCGCCTCGTGAGAAGCGCCGCGCGTCGTTATCCTCCAGCGAACGCCGACGCGCTCGATCTGCAGGACCATCTCGTTTTCGCCGGTGACGTTTGCGAAGGTCTCACCGACCTCCCAATCCCAGGTTCCGTTTAAACGCTGGCCATCGACCGTTGCCCCGCCCTCTTCGAGCATGACGTCAAAGGTCTGGCCGCCGATCTTCACCATCCAGTGCGATGGCGGGTTGTCGGTGCCGTTCAGCTGACCCGAGATCCGCCGGGCGCGCACCTGCTGCGTAAATTCTGCTCCTGCGAACAGCCCGGCCAGCTGGCGTAGCCATTCTTCGCTTGCTGGAGCGCCCTCGAAGCCTTCGGGATACTCCTCCGCGATGAAGCCGGTCGTCAGTTCGCCGGATCGGAAGCGCGGGTGCTGCATGATCGCCGACAGGAAGTCGACATTGTGGCCCAGCCCCTTGATCCGGAAACGATCGAGCGCTTCGATCTGCAAGTCGGCAGCCTGCTCGCGTGTCGGAGCCCATGTGATCAGCTTGGCGATCATGGGGTCGTAGAACATCGACACCTCACCGCCTTCGAACACGCCGTCATCGACGCGCACGCTGCCTACGCCCCTCGCCACACCCCGGCGCGGTTTTCCTGCGACCTCGCCATCATCCGTCCAGCCGGGGACGCTGGGCGAATATTCGATCAGGCGACCTGTCGAAGGGAGGAACCCGCGATAGGGGTCTTCGGCATAAACGCGGTTCTCGATTGACCAGCCGTCGATCCCGATATCATCCTGAGTAAGCTCTAGCTTTTCGCCTGCCGCAACGCGGATCATCTGTTCGACCAGATCGACCCCGGTGATCGCCTCGGTCACGGGATGCTCGACCTGCAGGCGCGTGTTCATTTCGAGGAAGTAAAAGCTCTCTCCGGTCTTGTCCGCACCGCTGACGATCAACTCGACCGTACCGGCGGAGTGATAATCCACAGCGCGCGCCAGAGCGACGCATTGCTCACCCATGGCCTTGCGCATCTTCTCGGTCACGAAGGGGGACGGAGCCTCCTCGACAACCTTCTGGTGGCGTCGCTGGATCGAGCATTCGCGCTCGTTCAGATAAAGGATGGTGCCGTGCTTATCGCCGAGGATCTGGATCTCGATGTGGCGCGGGTTCTCGATGAACTTCTCGATGAAGACACGGTCGTCGCCGAACGAATTGAGGCCTTCGCGCTTCGTGGCGTCAAACCCTTCGCGCACGTCCTTTTCAGACCACGCTAGACGCATACCTTTGCCCCCGCCGCCAGCGGAGGCCTTCATCATCACCGGGTAGCCGATACCGTTGGAAATCTCGACCGCATGCTCGGTGTCGCGGATTTCGCCGATATGTCCGGGCACAACATTGACGCCCGCCTTCTCGGCCAGTTTCTTGGATTCAATCTTGTCGCCCATCGCGGCAATAGCGCCTGCGGGCGGACCGATGAAAGCAATGTTCTCCGCCTCGAGTGCCTCCACGAAGCTCGCGCGTTCGGAGAGGAAGCCATAGCCGGGATGGACCGCCTCGGCGCCCGTTTCCTTGCACGCCGCGATGATCTTTTCAGGGATCAGATAGCTCTCGGCCGCTGGCGAAGGTCCGATATGCACCGCCTCATCCGCCATGCGCACAAACGGCGCGTTGCGGTCGGCATCGGAGTACACCGCGACGGTTGCGATCCCCATCTTGCGAGCGGTCTGAATGACGCGGCAGGCAATCTCGCCGCGATTGGCAATCAGGATTTTCGAAAACAAACGGGCCTCCGTGGGCGGTAAAGCGTTGCAACGCCTATGCCGCTCCCGAAGGCCCGTATCAACCTGCCTTGTGTGGGTAAGGTCGGTGTCGCTGCGTCAGTCGAGGTCGATGTGACCGATATGGTTCTGCGATCGGTCGACCGTGGCCATGTACTTGGCCCAGTGGGCGGCAACCGCTTCCTCGCCGCCCAACTGACGCGCGAGCTCGGCGTTCCATTCCTCGTTGCGTGGATTGTTCTCCCATCCCATCGAAGCGATGCCGTCTTCCATCTTGAAGGCGACGACCATGTCCCATTCGCCTGTGTCCATGTGCAGCGCCATCGGACCATCGCGGCCAAGCGCTTCATCGACTTTCACGAAAGCCTCGATCAGCTTCATCGCTTCCTGCATCTTGCCGGGATGAAACTTGAAGAAGACGACGCTGTACCAGTCCTTCTTCGCAAGTTCCGGTTCAACCGCATCCATGTGTGCCTCTGCCATCGCAGGCGCGGCTGCAAACGGAACCGCAAGAGCGGCAGCACCCGCCAGTAAAATACGCATGATTGTTTTCCCCCAATCGATCCCAATCCATGCGACCCTGTTTTCGAGGCTAATCCCGAAAAAAGGCCAACAAAAGGCATGCGCTTGTAGGAAAGCGTCAATCTTTAGAGGGCGCTGAACGCTCTCAAGCGAGCGGTTTTAAGCGGCGCAGTGATCAGATTTGCGCGATCCGGGCGGCGTATTGAATCAAGGCCTCAGCGTAGGCGGGAGCGCCGCGCCTGTCGCCTTCGCCCGCAACGAGGCTTTGCGCCGCCTCAGCCAGCCGCTCACGGTTCTCAGTCGAAAGCGCTGCCAGCGGTTCAATATAGATGCCGATCGTGAACAGAATTGCGCCTGTTCGGGGGAGCCTTCGCAGTGTTTGTCGCTCAGAACGCACGAACAGGGTTTCGCCTGCATTTTCTGGCGTGACATGCGCAAACGCCTCAGCCGCAGGGCGCGCCTCAATCCAACGTTTGTCGCCGGTTGCCGCAATGAACCAGTTGCAGCGGCCATAGATTGCGCCGGGTTTCAGCGTCTCCATGAAGCGATCGACCCCAGTGGCGAGTTGCTCCTCATACCCGGCGATCGGCGCGTGAAGCGCACGCAAAGGAAGGCCAATCTTGTCTTTGGGGTGCCAGTCCGAGGGCCACGCAACCGCAGCGCCGATCAATCGATACTGATCGTCGCCCTCGCGCTTGGTCAGGAGGCACATGTCTTCATGTGACCCCATTGCGGCTTCAGGAAGACCACCGTTTAGACCAACGAGAGCAGCAAGTTCGTGCCCTGGCTCGTCGACCTGAGGTGTCATTTGCATGCCTTCGGGCCAATCGGCGAAAGCTTTACGCCTCGCTTCAAGGTCCGGATCGGGCTGAAGCCAATCTTCCTCAGCGAGGCGAACCAGCCCCATCCGCAACTGCCCTCCCCCGCGCGCTCGCGGAAGAAGCGAATTGACGGAGAAACCGAGCGACATGGGCCTATGCCGGTTCGCTAACCTTGCAGGCGCGCGCTGGCTCGTCGCCCTGAAGGGATGTGAGGCCAAGCTTGGCGAAGAGTGCGCCGTCGCTGTCATCGCCAGCATTGGGAGCGGTCAGCAGCTTGTCGCCTGTGAAAATCGAGTTCGCGCCCGCAAAGAAACACAGCGCCTGCGTCGCCTCGCTCATGCTTTCTCGTCCAGCTGATAGGCGCACCATGCTCATCGGCATCGTGATGCGAGCCACCGCCACCGTGCGGACAAACTCAATGTCGTCGATCTTCGCCATCGGCGTATCTGCGAGCATATCGCCCAGCACCGTGCCCTTCACCGGCACGAGCGCATTCACCGGCACGCTTTCGGGATGCTCGGGCAGCGTCGCGAGCGTGTGGACGAACCCCACGCGATCCTCGCGCGTTTCACCCATCCCCACAATTCCTCCGCTGCAAACATTGATGCCAGCTGTGCGCACATGATCGAGCGTATCAAGGCGGCACTGAAAATCGCGCGTCGAGATCACCCGCTCGTAATACTCCGGGCTGCTGTCGATGTTGTGGTTGTAATAATCGAGGCCAGCTTCGGCGAGCATGTCGGCCTGATGCGGCTCGAGCATGCCAAGCGTCATGCACGTCTCAAGTCCCATGTCGCGCACGCCTTTAACGATCTCGACGATCTTGGGCATGTCGCGGTCCTTCGGATTGCGCCAGGCTGCGCCCATGCAGAAGCGCTGAGAGCCTGCATCCTTCGCCTGCGCGGCGCGTTGAAGCACCGCCTGCACGTCCATCAGTTTGGTCGCTTCGACACCGCTGTCAGCCTTTACGCTTTGCGAGCAGTAACCGCAGTCCTCAGGACAACCGCCAGTTTTGATGCTCAGCAGCGTGCAAAGCTGGATCTGCTCTGGCGGATGATTTTCACGGTGAACGCTGGCCGCACGAAAAAGCAGTTCGGTGAAAGGAAGGTCGAACAGGTCCGCAATCTCTTCGCGGGTCCAGTCGGTGCGCAAAGTCGTCATTCATCTTCTCCCACTTCGCTGCATTCGACAACGAAGCCATATTCTTCGAGCCAGTCGGCCTTAGTAGGCAACAAGAACTGGAGCGCCTCGGCAAGAAGCTGATGCATCGCGTTCGCGTGGCGTACGTGACTATCGCGCCGATCCGCAAAACAGAGTGCATCCCCCGCTTCGCTAACGAAACGCAGCGCCCCTTCTTCAGTCGCGCCGCCTTCATCGGCTAGCGACAAGAAAATCGGAGGCCGTTCGACAGGACGCTCGCCGGATAGCCTGTGCGAAAGGCTTTGGTTGTCCCATTGCAAGCTCGGCGAGAGCGCCGCGTATCCATCAAACGCACTGGGCGCCGTGATCCATGTTTCGGCCACGAAATGCCCTGCGGCACTTTCGCCAACGAGGATCGCGGTGCCATTGTCCCGATAACGCGCCCGGATCATGGGCATGACATCTTCAATCAGCCATCGACGAAAGCTTTGAGCCTCGCCTGCGGTCGGATAGCGCTCGCGTTCTTCAACAGATTTTGTGGGAGGCAGCAACTCGCGTTGGCGGTCGACTGTCTCGATACCGACAATAATCGCAGGCTGGCTACGCCCCCAAAGTTGGTTCCAGCTGTGGATGCCGTGCGCCAGATAAAGGTCCTGTCGCTCGCCACCGTCCAGAACGACAATAAGCGAGTATTCCCTGTCGCCTTCATCGTAATCGAGCGGAAGCAGGACATTGATCCGCCGGTCGGCTTCGTGAGTGGTCACCGCATACGACTCGCCCAACGAAATGGGCGCTGGCTCCTCAGCGTAGGCCGGGCTTGCGATCAATAGCGCGGCGAGTGCCGCAACGCAGCCAAGTCTCACTCCGCAGCCTCGTCCAGCCCTTCGCCGAGTGGCGGCATGTTATGGCCGAGAAGCGTAAGGATGTCCGCAGCGCACTCGACCACGTTCGAACCGGGCCCGTAGATCCCTTGAACGCCGGCCTCGCGGAGGAAGTCGTAATCTTGCGGCGGGATGACGCCGCCTGCGGTGACCTTGATATCTGCCCGCCCTGCCTCTTTGAGCAAGCGGATCAGCTCGGGGATCAGGGTCTTGTGCCCGGCTGCGAGGCTAGACGCACCGACGATGTCGACCTGCTTGTCGAGCGCCATCTGGCAGGTTTCTTCGGGCGTCTGGAACAGCGGGCCGGAAACAACCTCAAAGCCCATGTCCGAAAAGGCGCTGGCAATAACATTCGCACCGCGATCGTGCCCGTCCTGGCCCATTTTGGCGACCATGATTCGTGGCTTGCGACCAAGACGGCGCTCAACCGCGTCGACGCCCTCAGTTACTTGTGCCCAGCGGCGGTCGAATTCGTAGGCGCTTTTGTAAACACCGCTTACCGGCTCAGGCGTCGCTTCGTGGCGCCCGAAGGCAGCTTCCATGGCTGCAGATATTTCGCCCAAGGTCGCATCGTGGCGTGCCGCCTCGACCGCCCTGCCCAGCAAGTTCACATCGGCTTGCTTTTCAAGTTCTGCAATCTTTGAGGGCGGAAGCGGGATGTCGTTCTCGTCGCGGCCTGTCAGGATTGCCGCACGGTGTGTCGTCGGATCGGCTTGAGCAGCTTCGGTCAGCGCCTTGAGCGCCGCCTGGCATGCAGCCTCATCGCGGCCCGCGCGCACCTTCTCGATCCGCGCGATCTGGCTCTTGCGGACCTTCGCATTGTCGATGTCGAGGGTGTCGATCGGGTCTTCTTCATCCTTGCGGTACTTGTTGACGCCAACGATCACGGTCTCGCCCTGATCGACCATGGTCTGCTTCTCCGCAGCAGCACGCTCGATCGCCGCCTTGGGAGCGCCGGTCGCAACATAGGCGGTCATGCCGTCAGCTTCGTCGACCTCGGCGATCAGCTTTTCAGCCTCTGCAACGAGCGTCGCGGTCAACGCTTCGATGTAATGCGAGCCGCCGAGAGGATCGACAACGTTCGTGATGCCGCTTTCTTCCTGCAGCACCAGCTGCGTGTTGCGCGCAATGCGTGCAGAGAAATCGGTAGGTAGCGCGATGGCTTCGTCGAGCGCGTTGGTGTGCAGGCTCTGCGTACCACCCAGCGTCGCCGCCATCGCCTCGATCGTGGTGCGGATGACATTGTTGTAGGGGTCTTGCTCCTGCAAGCTCACACCACTCGTCTGGCAATGCGTGCGCAGCATCTTCGAACGCTCGCTCTTCGCACCCAGCCCGTCCATCACGCGGTACCAGAGGGTACGAGCGGCGCGCAGCTTGGCGATCTCCATGAAGAAGTTCATGCCGATGCCAAAGAAGAACGACAGGCGCCCCGCAAACGCATCGATATCGAGCCCTGTCTCCATCGCGCGCACGGCATATTCTTTGCCGTCAGCGATGGTGAAAGCCAGCTCCTGCACCGCCGTCGCCCCGGCTTCGTGCATGTGATAGCCGCTAATCGAAATGCTGTTGAATTTCGGCATGTTGGCTGAGGTATAAGCGATGATATCGGACACAATCCGCATGCTCGGCTCAGGCGGATAGATGTAGGTGTTGCGGACCATGAACTCTTTGAGGATGTCGTTCTGGATGGTCCCCGAGAGCTTGTCCTGCGAAACGCCCGAACGCTCAGCCGCAACGATGTAGAAAGCGAGCACCGGGATCACCGCGCCATTCATGGTCATCGAGACGCTCATCGTGTCGAGCGGGATCTGGTCGAACAGGATCTCCATGTCCGCAACCGTGTCGATGGCAACGCCTGCCTTGCCGACATCGCCGACAACACGGGGGTGATCGGAATCGTAACCGCGATGGGTGGCGAGGTCGAAAGCGACGCTTAAACCCTTTTGTCCCATCGCAAGGTTGCGGCGATAAAAGGCGTTCGATTCTTCGGCGGTCGAGAAGCCGGCATACTGCCGGATCGTCCATGGGCGCCCGGCATACATGCTTGCCTTCACACCGCGCGTGAACGGAGCGAAGCCAGGGAGGCCGGGATCGAATTCCGCGTGGTCTTCTGCCGTGTAGAGCGGCTTGATCTCGAAGCCTTCTGGCGTCTGCCAGGTGAGATCGCGGCCCTTGCTTTCCTTGTCAGCGAGAGCCTTCCAGTCGGCGGGGGTTGGCCGGGAGTCGTTCGTGTCAGTCATGAGGGATGCCTATACACCAATCGCGACCCCCGCCAACGCGCGAGGGTGCACCAGATTGCGAATATGATTGTCTCGGGGCCCTGCATGAGCCCCAGAAATTGAAGTCGCTTACTTGCCTGTAAAAGCAGCCTTGCGCTTCTCGAGGAAAGCCATGCCACCTTCCTTGGCATCGTCCGACGCACCTGCGATACGCTGAGCTTCGGCCTCCGCCAGCAGCACATCGTTCAACCCGCCATCGAGCGCGGTCATGATGTTGCGTTTGATATTGCGATACGAAACGGTCGGACCATTCGCGAGCTTGTCGGCCAGCGCGCGTGCTTCGTCCATGAGCAATTCGTCGTCGACGCATTTGTAGACGAGGCCCCATTCCTCTGCTTGCGCTGCGCCGATCTTTTCGCCCAGCATCATCATGCGGGTTGCCCGAGCGCGGCCGATGGCGCGCGCCAGCATCCAAGTAGAGCCACCATCGGGCACAAGGCCGATATTGACAAAGGCTTGGAGGAAATAGGCGCTCTTTCCCGCAATGGTGAAATCCGCTGCGAGTGCGAGCGAGCACCCGACGCCAGCCGCCGGGCCGTTCACCGCGCAGATCACGGGAACTTCGGCGCGCAGCAATTGATTGATTGCCGGGTTGTAATGATGAAGCAGAGCCTCGTGGCTACCGCCCTTGGAATCCATCGAGCGAGCCGAAAGATCCGCGCCCGAGCAAAAGCCCTTGCCCTCGCCCGTGATCAGCACGCAGCGCGCGTCACCCAGGTCGTAGAACACCTGCGTGATCTCGTCCGCCATCTGCGGGGGCATGGCGTTGAGGCGATCGGGACGGTTGAGCGTGATCGTGGTCAGCGGGCCGTCAGCTTCGACGCGGATGGTTTCATAGGTCACTTGTCTCTCTCCCAAGCGAAATGGTTTGCGTTTCGATTGGCAACGCTTTGCCCAAACGTGGCGCTTGAGACAAGTCCGCTACGACGCGGCACGTAAAGCGTGATCAGTGAGCGCCGTCCTTGGGCGTCTCCATGATCTCGGTAAGCATGCCCTGCATGTCCTTTGGGTGAAGGAAGAAGATCGGTGTTCCGTGCGCGCCGATACGCGTCGGTCCGAGGACGCGCTTGCCCATTGCCTCGAATTCTGAGCGCGCTTTCTCGATATCGGTCACTTCGAAGCAGACATGATGCTGCCCGCCCAGCGGGTTCTTCGCGAGGAAGCCGTTGATAGGCGAATTCTCGTCCAGCGGCTCGATCAGTTCGACCTGCGTTCCGTCCATCCCTGAATGGGTCGGCGTGTCCACGAAGCAGACCTTAACGCCCTGCTCCTCAAAATCGAGAGGCTCGGTGATCGAGGTCGCTCCCATTACGTCGCGGTAGTGCGCGATGGCTTCCTCCATCGAGGGCACCGCGTATCCGACGTGGTTCATGCGGCCTAGTTTCATCGATCTTTTCCCTATTTCAGAATGTCAGAAATGTGAGGACGGCAAACGCCACGCCAAACACGGCAGTCATCGCCAATTGAGGCCACGCATGAAAGCTCAGCCTCTTCGTCTCGTCATCGATATGCCACGAATTCGGACTGCGCCAGACTTTGAAGGCGACAAACACACTTACGGCTGCTCCAGCGGCGAGGAGAGCAACAATGGCGTCTCCCGAGAAAAACTCACGCAGCGCGTGAGGCATCAACTGTTGGGATCATTTGAATGCAATCTGATCTCATCTCGATCCCTATTTGAGTGCCAGGATCAAAATCCCAGCCACAGCCACTAACGCAAACGCGACGGTGACGCACGTGTGTTCCAACGGGTTTTGGCTTCGATCGACGACTTTCAAGCCTAAAGGAAACACCGAGCGAAAGTAGCTCTTCGAATAGCCAAAGTAGAGGCTTTGCCCACCGAAAATCACAATGATCAGCCAAATCGCCCAGTCGGGTGCTGCGAGTACTTCAGCCATTAGAGCGGGATGTTATCATGCTTCTTCCAGGGGTTCTCCAGCTGCTTAGTGCGCAGTTTTCTTAGCCCCAGCGCAACCCTCCGCCGCGTCGCGTGCGGGTGAATCACTTCGTCGATGTAGCCACGGCTCGCCGCCACAAACGGATTGGCAAAGCGCTCTTCGTATTCCTTGGTTTTCTCGGCGATCTTCTCGGGGTCGTCGCGGTCCTGGCGGAAGATGATCTCCACCGCGCCTTTCGCGCCCATCACCGCGATCTCTGCTGTGGGCCAAGCATAGTTCAAGTCGCCGCGCAGGTGCTTTGACGCCATCACGTCGTAGGCGCCGCCATAGGCCTTGCGGGTGATGACGGTGATCTTGGGCACGGTCGCCTCGGCATAGGCGAAGAGCAGTTTCGCGCCGTGCTTGATGATGCCGCCCAGTTCCTGCGCGGTGCCGGGGAGGAAGCCGGGGACATCGACGAAGGTGACGATCGGGATCTCGAACGCATCGCAGAACCGCACGAAGCGCGCCGCTTTCTTCGACGACGCAATATCGAGCACACCCGCGAGCACCATCGGCTGGTTCGCGACCACGCCTACCGTTCGCCCTTCGACCCGGCCGAAGCCGCAGATGATGTTGGCGGCATGCGCAGGCTGGATCTCGAAGAAGTCACCCTCGTCGAGCGTCTTTCGGATCACCTCGTGCATGTCATAGGGCTGGTTGGCGTTGTCGGGGATGATCGTGTCGAGGCTCGGCTCCTCGCGGTCCCACGGGTCGTTCGTGGGAAGTTCGGGCACTTCTTCGCGGTTCGACAGCGGCAGGTAATTGAAGAAATCGCGCGTCGCGAGCAGAGTCTCGACGTCGTTTTCGTAAGCTACATCGGCAACGCTGGTCTTGGTCGTGTGCGTGATTGCGCCGCCCAGTTCCTCCTGCGTCACGACTTCGTTCGTGACGGTCTTCACCACGTCCGGCCCGGTGACGAACATGTAGGAGCTGTCCTTCACCATGAAGATGAAGTCGGTCATCGCAGGCGAATAGACCGCCCCGCCCGCGCAAGGCCCCATGATGAGGCTGATCTGAGGGATGACGCCGCTCGCCAGCACGTTGCGCTGGAAGACCTCGGCATAGCCGCCCAGCGACGCGACGCCTTCCTGAATGCGCGCACCGCCGGAATCGTTGAGACCGATCACCGGTGCGCCGACCTTCATCGCAGTGTCCATTACCTTGCAGATTTTTTCCGCATGGCGCTTCGACAGCGAGCCGCCGAAGACGGTGAAATCCTGACTGAAAACATAGACGAGGCGGCCGTTGATCGTGCCCGATCCGGTGACGACGCCGTCGCCGGGAATCTTCTGCTTCTCCATGCCGAAATCGACGCAATCGTGTTCGACATAGGTGTCGATTTCTTCAAAGCTGCCTTCGTCCAGCAGGACGTCGAGCCGTTCGCGCGCGGTCAGCTTGCCCTTGGCGTGCTGCGCGTCGATCCGCTTTTGCCCGCCGCCCATGCGAGCGGCTTCACGGCGGCGTTCCATTTCGGCGATATTGGCTGACATTCAAAAAAGCCCCTGATCACAAGTCGCATAGCGCCTAGCGATCAGACCACGCCAACGTCAATCGTCACTCGCTCGCCTCGGTGCCGTCGCTTTGATCTTGCGCACGGTATTCGAGGATATCGCCGGGTTGGCAGTCAAGCTCGCGACAAATTGCCTCGAGCGTCTTGTAGCGGACGCCTTGAACTTTGCCTGTCTTCAAGAGCGACAGATTGGTGTTCGAAATGCCAATGCGCTCGGCCAGTTCCTTCAAACTGACCTTGCGCTTGGCCATCATCACATCGAGGTTGGTGATGATAGGCATCAGACCACGCTTTCGCTGTCTTCGCGGAATTGCTGGCCGGATCGGAAAGCTCCTGCCGCGAGGAATGCAAGGAGAGAGAGCAGCAGGCTGGAGATCGGCGGGCTGTATTCGAGCCAGATGTTCTCGACCCCATCCTTGTCCCAGCTGATCGAGGGATGGATCGCCCGCCCCTCAATCGCGGGCAGCGCGTTGATGATGACGCTCTGGACAATGATTGTTGCCACTACCGAAAGCGCCGCCCCGAACAGCAGGATCTGGCCGATCCGCTTGAGGCTTGTGACGTTGCGATCGGTGAACACCTCGCCCGCGCCGATCCGCGAGAGAAGCCCGCGCAGGTAAACGAGGCTCGCAGCGAACAGGCCGAGAAAGGTGAACTGAAGCGTCAGCCGCAGAGCGCGCAGCCATGCATGATCGTCGATGCGGATCGTACCTTCCTTCAATTGCCAGAAGGCGGTCCCCTCTTCGTCGAGATATTCCATACGGATGTTCTCGCTCGAGGCCGGATAGCTCACCATGTGAAACTTGCCCTCAGCAATCGCGCCGCCCGCTTTCAGGATCGCCCCCAACGCCGCAAGCGCGACCAGCACGATCAACATATCAACCAGGCGGCGTGTCCAGACTGCACTCATCGTCTTCCCTCCAAAACTGTCCTGGACAGCCTAATGACAGCGAAGGAAACGATTCGCAATAGATATTTTATGTCTTACGTAAATTATATGTCGCCTTGCGTTTTGGCGAATTTGACCAAAAAGTCGTTCAAACCTTCACGACACCGTGTTCGATCAGGCTCTTAGCGCAATCGATCACGCTTTCCTCTGCAGGGCGCGTCTCCCATCCGAGCCGCTCCTTCGCATGGCTAGTATCGCAATGGCGGCTCTTCCCAAGCTCGCTCTTGATCGAGCGGATGCCTTCGTTGAACAGGCTGAGAATGTGCACGAGGAAGTTGGGCATGACCTTGGTCGGCACCTTCTTCGTGTGCTCAGGTGGCAGACCGTCCTTGAGCATCTTCGCCACGTCGATGAACTTGTAGAAGTCGCCGGCTGCGAGAAAACGCTCTCCCGCAAGTCCTGGCTCTTCGAGGCATTTGACATGCAGTTCGGCGGTGTCGCGCGTGTCGACGATTGCAAAGCCAAGGTCGGGTGCCATCGGCACATCGCCTGCGAGAAATTGGCGCACAGCCTCCACCGATGGTGAGAAATCGGGATCGTCGACAGGGCCAAGCACCATGGACGGATTGACCGAGACGAATTCCATGTCGCCACCGTGCTCGGCCACCCAATCGCGCGCGGTGCGCTCTGCAATGGTCTTGGACTTGATGTACGGATAAACATCCGGGTGAGTGATGTCGGTCCAGTCGCTCTCATCGACCGTGTAGACCTTGTCGCTGCGACCATATGCGACCGCTGCCATTGAGCTGGTCTGGACAAACCGCGTGACCCCCGCCTCCTTCGCAAATCGCAGCGCGCGCAGCGTACCTTCGCGGGCGGGGACAATCATCTCGTTCTCGTCCTTCGGGGTCGATGCTGCGATGGGAGACGCGACGTGCGCGACATGCGTGCACCCGGCAACCGCCTCTGCCCAGCCATCGTCGGACATAAGCTCTGCCTCGAAAACCTTGACCTTGTCTTCGCCTGGATTGCCGAGGCGATTGCGCAGCAGCGCCTCGCTGTTCGCCTTGATGCGGACGGTGGTGTGAACGGTCCAGTCGCGCGCCAGCAACTGGCGGATCAATTCGCCTGCGATGTAGCCGGTTCCCCCGGTTACGAGTACGGTCTTGCTCATGGCGAATGCTCTCCCTTTGTGGTGTTTTGAAGGAGGCTACTCACTTGCGTTTCGACCTGCAACTTTGTGAGCCGACATGACGCATTACGACATCTGCGTGATCGGCGCCGG
Organism: Erythrobacter sp. S158; assembly: GCF_057364915.1. Lineage (NCBI taxonomy): Bacteria > Pseudomonadati > Pseudomonadota > Alphaproteobacteria > Sphingomonadales > Erythrobacteraceae > Erythrobacter > Erythrobacter sp. S158. Next base: position 1,587,075 of record NZ_CP200279.1, read on the forward strand.
GATTGCCGGGCTGTCGCTTGCTGCAAGGCTTGCCAGGCGCGCCAACGTCCTGGTGGTCGAGGCAGAAAGCGCGCCCGGCTATCACGCATCCGGCCGCAGCGTCGCCTTTGCCCATTTCGGCCTTGGCGAGCGGGTGGTGCGCACTTTGACAGCGCTCAGCCTCAAAGAATTGGCAGCGGATCCGACCGATGACCGAGCGCGCCCGGCCGAGGTGCACAGCGCTCTGCACATAGCCAGCAGGGATGAATTGCCCGCGCTCGACGCCTTGGAGAAAGTGCACCGGGACTTTGGCTGCGACTTCGAGCGGCTTTCAGGTGAAGAAGCCGCCGAGATCGCGCCCGCATTGAGGATTGGACCGGAACACTGCCACTCGGCCATCCTCGACCATGGCTCGCTAAAACTGGACGCCGACGCGATGCTGCAGGGCCATGTCCGAGATATCAGGGCGCATGGTGGTCGCCTCGAATTCTCCAGCGCCGTGCGTAAGATCGCGCGCGCGGGCGAAGACTGGGTGATTGATACTGAGGGCGACAGCTTCAGCGCACCAATCCTGATTAACGCAGCTGGTGCATGGGCAGACGCCGTCGCCGGGATGATAGGGGCCCGACCCATCGGCATCGAACCACGCAGGCGAACGGTCATATCCTTCTCAGGTCCTGAGGGCTCGGACGTTTCGCACTGGCCGTTCGTTAAGACCGTAGGTGCCGGTTTCTACATGCTGCCCGAAGGCGCAGGGCAATTGCTGGCCTCCCCGATGGACGAAGGCGCGAGCGAACCATGCGATGCCGCTCCTGAGGAGTTCGACATCGCGACCATCGCCCATCGCATCGAGGAGGCGACCCGCTTGAAGGTGGCCCGGATCACTCATTCTTGGGCTGGCCTGCGCAGCTTCGCCCGCGACGAATTGCCCGTGGTGGGCTTTGCAAGGGACGCGCCCGGCTTTTTCTGGTGCGCAGGCCAAGGGGGCGCAGGCTTCCAGACCTCGCCCGCGCTTTCACGCATCGGCGAGGTTCTGGTGCGAGGCGAGGAGTGGCCTGGGGAGCTGGCAGCGCAAGGGCTTACCCCTGCGCTGTTCTCCCCTGCCCGGCTCAGCGCCTGACATTACCTCAGGAGAACGAGCTCTTCCGCAACGGTCGGGTGGATCGCCGTCGTCGCGTCGAAATCCGCCTTGGTCATCCCGGCTTTCACTGCAACCGCAGCCGCCTGCATGATCTCGGGCGAGTCCGGGCCAATCATGTGGATGCCCAGGATCTTCCCATTTGCATCGTCGCAGATCATCTTGATGAGACTACGCTCATTACGGTTGGCGACCACGTTTTTCATTGGGCGGAAGTCGGAGGTGTAAACCGCGACCTTGCCGTATTGATCCTTGGCCTCGCGTTCGTTCAGACCGACCGAGCAGATCGGCGGATGGCTGAAGACCGCGCTCGGAATGCAGGAATGATCGACGCTGTATGGCTCGCCCGGGCCGAACACGCTGTCGGCAAAGGCCTGACCCTCGCGGATTGCCACAGGGGTCAGTTGCACCCGGTCGGTCACGTCACCCACGGCGTAGATGTAGTCGACATTGGTCTTAGAAAACTCATCGACCTTGATTTCACCCTTGTCGCCCAGCTCGACGCCGACATTTTCAAGACCGAGACCTTTGGTGTTCGGCACGCGGCCCGTCGCAACCATGACGAGATCAAACTCGCGCTCTTCGTGATTGGTCATCTTGACCGCGAAGGTGCCGTCCTCGTTTTTCTTCACGTATTCGAATTCTGCGTGGAAGCAGAATTCGATCCCCTTGGTCATCGAGATTTGCATCAGACGGTCGCGGAGGGCGAAGTCATATTGGCGAAGGATAACATCGGATCGGTTCGCAACGACCACCTTGCATCCAAACTCGTTGAAGATACCGGCAAATTCATTGGCTATATAGCCGCCGCCTGCGATCAATATACGCGGTGGGATCTCGTCTAAATGAAATGCCTCGTTCGAGGTGATGCAATGCTCGCTGCCCTCAAACTCGGGAACATGCGGCCACGCGCCAGTCGCGATCAGGATATGCTTGGCGGTGACGACCTTGCCACTGGAAAGCGTGATCTCATGGTCGCCGGTAATTTCAGCGCGCTCATGAAAGATGGTGACGTCGTGCTTGTCGAGCGTATCGGTGTAGACGCTTTCAATGCGCGATACGTCCTTCATCACGTGGTCGCGTAGCTTGATCCAGTCGAAGCTCTTGCCCTCGATGGTCCAGCCGAAATGAGTCGCGTCCTCGAGGTCCTCGGCGAACTGTGCGCCATAGACCAGCATCTTCTTGGGGACGCATCCGCGAATGACGCAGGTACCGCCGACGCGGTGCTCTTCTGCAGCCGCTACGCGGGCGCCATGAGCCGCAGCAACACGGCTGGCACGGGTGCCGCCTGAACCGATGCCGATTGTAAAAAGGTCGAAGTCGTAATCCTGGTCAGCCATGCTCGCTCCTATCGCATAACGGGTGCCTATGACTGCGTTCGATCAAGGCTGCAACCGCGTTACTCGCGAATGGACGCGTACTGCTTTGTAGCGAGAAAGCTCAGCTTTCGAGAAAGCGCCCGTAGTCGCGCAGGAGCTCGAAAGCCTTCATGTTCTCAAGAGTGATCCGGCTTTCATCGGCGATACCGGTCAGGCGATAAATGAGCCTCAGGATCGCCTTTTGCTGCGTTTCTGATACGTCGACGAGACTGATCAGCATGTCGGGATTGTCGTGCTCAAGCTCGTCGAACAGCATTGCGACATTCATCGGATCGAAGCCGAAGCCCAGGAAACCAAGCCGCTTGCCACGAGACATTTCGGCGCGCAGGTATGACTGGAACTGGCGCGAAGACCCTCGTTGGCTTGCAGTGAAGATCCGCTTCGAAAGGCCGACAATGTTCTCGGGCCGCTCAATGCCCCATCCCACGCTCTTGTCCTCATCGCCTTGCCAAGGCAGGCGCCCTGCGACGCCGTAGGGGTGAACAATGCGGAGCCGGCCTGCGACAAGCTCGCAGGCCTCCTCGTAAGTCATTCCGAAGGCGCGCTGCACCACCCATGGCAGGTAATGTTCGATCGCTCGGTCGTAATTGAAGCAGACGATCGAGAGCTTCTCAAAGCACTCCTCCGCTTTCGCGCGAGGGACGCCCTTCACGATTAACTGCCCAAGCTGGAACAGCCAGTTCTCGGTTCCTCGAAGCGGCAGTTCGTCGGCAGCGCGCGGTGCAGCGGCAAGCGTCGACTTCGATTCCGCCTGCAAGGTGTAATAGACGATCGCGAGCTTTCCCGCGGCCAGAACCGCAGGGTCATGGCCATATTGCTCCAGGATCGCATCAATCGATGTCGAGACAAGCGTCGCTTCGCGAATTGCGGTCGCGCCTGCGACCAGTTCGTCATAGCTCAGTCCGATCTCATTCGAGACCTGTTCGAAAAGGTTGGCGAGACTGATGAGGTCGCGGGACTTCACCTCCGATTCGAGCCGCTCGAACTCGTAACCCGCAGCGATCTTCGCGAGGAGGTCAGGCCCATCGGGCATCTCGATCTCGCGATTCGCTCCGGCGCCGATGATCAAGGTGGTATCGGTACGGATCATTGCGCGCGCGGTTTCCTATCTAGCGGTGAGCCGCCAGTTAGGAGCCGCATGCTTAATTTTCGCTTAGGTTAGCAGGCGTGTTGTCGATTTTTCGCGAATATCGACAGGCTTAGACATTTGCAGAACGCGCATGTCCGCCGCCACCGCCCGGTGAACCGCCCTTACCGCGACGACCACGACGACCCGGGCCACCGCTGCGACGCGAATTGCCCTTGGGATTGCCTCCGCCCGGGCGACCTGAAGGCCGACCTTTGCGCGATGGGTGCTTGCCGCCTGGCTTCTTGGGCTTGGAAGAACCGTCATCCGCAGGCTTTCCTGCCGATGCGCCAGCGGGCTTCGGCTTGATCTTCTTTGCTGAAACACGTGTCGCGCCGCGAGGAGCAGGCTTGGTCGGGCCAACCCCTTCGACCACGGCACGGAAGTTTTCCGGCAGGCTCAGACGATCGAGTTCTGCACCAGTTGTCTTGCGAATATCCTTGAGATACGCGCGCTCGTCTTCGGCGCAGAACGCGATCGCGACCCCGTCCTTACCTGCACGCGCGGTGCGACCGATGCGGTGGACGTATTGTTCCGGCACGTTGGGCAGCTCGTAATTGAGAACGTGACTAACGCCAGGAATGTCGATCCCGCGCGCCGCAACATCGGTCGCGACGAGGATCATCGTCTTGCCCCGGCGAAACTCGTCCAGAGCGCGTTGGCGCTGAGGCTGAGACTTGTTGCCGTGAATCGCGTTGGCCGGGATACCGGCGCGGCTCAGCTTCTTCACGACGCGGTCGGCGCCGTGCTTGGTGCGGGTGAAGATCAGAATACGCTCAAACTCGCCAGGCACCTTGTGACGGCCCGACAGGATCAGTTCGAGCAGCGATTGCTTCTCGTCCTGTTGTACCATGAAAAGGTACTGGTCGATCCGTTCAGCGGTCGTGCTTTCGGGCGTGACGGAGACCTGCACCGGGTTGTTGCAATAGCCGCTGACGAGTTCCTTGATCGCCTTGGGCATGGTCGCGCTGAAGAACAGCGTCTGCCGTTCTTTGGGCACCAGCTGGCTGATGCGGCGCAGCGCATGGACGAAGCCCAGGTCGAGCATCTGGTCAGCCTCGTCGAGAACGAGCACTTCGACCGAGCCGAGGTTAAACGCCTTCTGGTCGATCAGATCGAGCAAACGACCCGGCGTCGCGATCAGGATATCGGTGCCGCGGTGCAGCTTGTTGCGATCTTTGTTGACGCTGGTCCCGCCGACAATCGACTGAACCTTGAGACCGGCAAGCGCGCCATAATCCTTGGCGCTTGCGGCGATCTGCGAGACGAGTTCGCGTGTGGGCGCAAGCACCAGCATGCGGCACGACTTGAACGGGATGCGGTTATCGGCTTCGCGCAGACGGTCAATGCTCGGAAGCATGAAAGCGGCCGTCTTGCCGGTGCCGGTCTGCGCGATGCCGAGCAGGTCGCGCCCTTCGAGAACAGGCGGAATGGCCTGCTCCTGAATGGGAGTGGGAGTGGAATAGCCCTTGAGGTCAAGAGCCTGGAGTACGGGCTGTGAAAGCCCGAGATCGGAAAACTGGGTCATTGTGACTCGCAATAATATGCGACGCGCACGCCAAACGGGCATGCGGGAGCGCGGGGTTGATAACCACCCGCGTGAATTGGGAAGCTGTAAGAAGTTTGTTCGAGGCGCTGCCGGGGCGGGTGTTTTCAGAGCCGCCGCTTCACGCTGGCACAATCGCGCCTCGTCTTGGCGCGCCAGATGGGGGCGCACCGGTCAAATGTCAAAAGAATAGTGTTTTCGGGACGCTCACTCAGCTTCGAGACGGTCCCGCACATCCATGTACGAAATGCGCGAAACGTAGCTGCCTTCGACCGGAGTGCCCGAGGCATCATGAGCCGGTTCGAACATGTGATGCGCGCTAAGCACATCGCAAAGCCTGTCGCTAACCCGGCGCATACGAAACTGTTCGGTGATCTCGCATCCCGTCACTTCGCCGGCCGCATCTACGGTGAGCTTATATGCGAGGTGCGAGCGCCACACACGCATCCGGCGCGAGGTCTTCATCAGTTCCCAGTCGCCCGTCCATTCTTTCAAACGTACGGGAGTTGCTTCACCGGTCGCTGCTGCAGCGACCTGTGCGCCGGTTTCATCGCCGTCGGTCTTCGCGAGCGCTGCAGGTGTGAGTGTAAGAGCAGCGGTTGCTGCGGACAGCGCGAGGAGACGGTTCATGAAGTGGACCTTTGGTTAAGGGGAAAGGGGTTGCGACGGCGCTGCGAAAATACGCAGAATTTATGAAAGTGCAAATATGACTCGGATGCTGCGCTGCAGCGTAATAAGTGTGCTGCGAGCAGGCATACTCGCAAATTTTCAATCCATCGCTTGATTTATAGCGTCGTGAATCGGCGTAATCGTGCCAAGGCTTTGGTCATTTGTGACGCGCGGGTGACAGGCGTGATGTAGCGGAGCCACACTCGGCGCTCCGCCTTTCAATATGTTCAGCAATAGAAGCTCCAACCTGAACAAGGCTTGAAGCCAGATCCGCGCCGACGAAACGCTATCCGCCGAGCCCTGCAGCCTGCATGAGCGACTTGGTGCTCGCATCGAATTCGCCCTCGCCGCTGTCGATTGCTTTCGCCATCGCCTTGCCGAGTTCGACCCCGAACTGGTCGAACGGATTGATGCCCATCAGCACCGCATTCGCAAAGGTTCGGTGTTCGTGAAACGCGATGAGCGCGCCCAGGGTCGCTGCATCGAGATCATCCACAAGGAACATCGCACTCGGACGGTCGCCGGGATAGTTGCGCGCGGGATCGTCCGAGGTCTTGCCAGCCATCAGCGCTGCCCCTTGCGCAAGGCAATTCATCAGCAGGCTCGAGTGATGCGCCGGGTCGAGCTCATCACCCGGAGCAATCGAGGCGATGAAATCGACGGGTACAAGGTGCGTGCCCTGATGCAGAAGCTGGAACACCGCGTGCTGCGCATCGGTCCCCACACCGCCCCATGTGATCGGTGCGGTTGGACCGTTCACAGGCTTGCCATCGGCAGTGACGCTCTTCCCGTTCGATTCCATCTCAAGCTGCTGTAGATAGTCCGGGAACAGAGCCAGCCTCTCGTCATAGGCAAAGACTGCACGCGTCTGGCATCCGCGAACGCGCGTGTAATACAGGTCGCCAAAAGCTGCGAGAAGAGGGCCATTGGCCCGGCCCTCGCTCTCACGAAAGTGCGCGTCCATGGCTTGCGCACCGGCCAGCATGGCACTGAAATCGTCCATCCCCACGGCAAGCGCGACAGGGAAGCCGATGCTCGACCACAGCGAATAGCGCCCGCCCACGCTTTCGGGGAAAGGCAGGATGCGCGTTTCATCGACACCCCATTCCACCGCCTTTTCCGGGTTCGCGGTCAGCGCGACCACACGGCCACTGGGGTCGCTCACACCATTGTCCGCGAGCCACTTGAGCGCGCTTGAGGCATTGGTCATCGTTTCGGTTGTGGTGAAAGTCTTCGATGCCACTGCAATCAAGGTCGTCGCCGGGTCGCATGCAGCGAAGGCCTGTTCAAGCGCGAGACCGTCGATATTCGAGACGACATGGACGTCGACAAGCTTGAGGTCGCGGGTCAACGCGTCGACCGCCAGATCCGGGCCAAGTGCGGATCCGCCGATGCCGATATGGATCAGGTGCTTGATCTCACCCAGCGCGCCCTGATGGATCGCTTCGACCAACATGCCCATGCGCGCGAGCAGCGCCTCGGCTTCCTCTACATCGCTCTCCCGACCGCTGCCGCGCATCGCACCGTGTGTAGCGGGCCGTCCTTCGGTCGGGTTGACGATCCCGCCATCGAACAGCGCATCGCGCGCCGCGCCGAATTGGGTTGCCTCGGCAAGCTCCTCGAATGCGTCGAGCGCCGCGTCGTTCAAATGGGTCTTCGACCAATCAAGAAGCATGCCGACCTCGCCAAGCTCGCCAAGATCAAATTTGAGCCGCTGGCTGAGCTTTGCAACGCGGTCCTCATCTGCATCGAATAAACCCGCGAGCGTTTCGGTCGGCAAGGCCGATAGTCTCTCCCAAGCGTCTGCGATACGCGATTGATCAGTCATCGAGAGGAATTCCTTCGCTAGTCGTTTGCACTCTAGGTTGCGTTTCTTCGCACACACCCCCTAGGCGGGACAGAACCTCGCGAGTAAGGGGGTCCGTAATGGATGTTAAGACCCAATCTGACGGCAGCGCCGCAATGCAGTCTCAAAGCAACTCTTCTCAAGAAGAACGCAAGGAGACACCGGCGAGTTTTGCCCTTTTCCTTTTGAAGCTTCTGCTTGCGGTACTGATGTTCCGCATCTTCGTGTTTTCACCTTTCTCGATTCCTTCCGAAAGCATGGTGCCGCGCCTGATCAACGGCGATTACCTGCTCGCCGCGAAATGGTCTTACGGCTATTCGAACAATTCGCTGCCCATGGATGTCGAGATCTTCCCGGGGCGCATTTTCGCCAGCGAGCCCGAGCGCGGCGATATTGCGATCTTCAAGCACCCTGTCGATGGCACCGACTACATCAAACGCGTCATTGCCCTACCCGGCGATTCTGTGGCGGTCGTAGACGGACAAATCCTCCTGAACGGCGAGCTCGTCCCGCGCGAACCTCTGGCCGATTTCGAGATTGAAATCTCGCCCAATACGGGCTGCGCCTGGGGCGGCGAACAACGCGTCAACGAAGAGGGCGCGGCGATTTGCAGCTACACGAGGTTCCGCGAAACCCTTCCCGGTGGCCCCAGCTACGAAGTGCTCGATTTCGGGACCACACCGGCTGACGATTTCGCGCCCAAGATCATTCCCGAAGGGCACATGTTCGTCCTAGGCGATAACCGTGACAATTCACGCGACAGCCGTTTCGAAGCGCGCGCCGGTGACGCTGTTGGCATCGTCCCTCAAGAGAACCTCGTCGGAGAAGCCAGCATCATCATGTGGTCGACCGATGGAAGCGCCGAATGGATCAAACCGTGGACCTGGTTCACATCCGCACGCTGGAGCCGGATCGGCGGTACCCTGTGAGCGCGCTTCCCCCCGAGACCCGCGACTGGCTCGGCACGATTGGCTTTGAGGTGAAGGACGGCTCGATGTGGCTCGAGGCGCTCACCCATGGCAGCTTCAATTCCACACACACCGCGACCGGTCAGCCCGAGGCCGATTATCAGCGCCTCGAATTTCTCGGCGATCGCGTGCTTGGCCTCTCTGTCGCAAGCTGGCTTTTTCGATCGAGCGATCGGAGCAAGGAAGGCCAGCTTTCGCAGCGCCTTAATGCGCTCGTGAGTGGAGCGACCTGTGCGCGCATCGCCCGGACAATCGGACTATCCGATCACATCCGGCTCGGCAAACAGGCGCGCGAGGATGGCGGTTCGGACAGCGACAACATCCTTGGCGATGTGATGGAAGCGATTATCGGCGCGAGTTTTCTCGACAACGGTTTCGATACGACGCGCGCGATTATCCTAGAGCTATGGGAGCGGGAGCTTGCGGGCGATGCCGGCAAAGCCAAGCATCCCAAGAGCGCATTGCAGGAATGGGCCGCAGGAAACCGCCGCGCCATGCCGCAATACGATGTGATCGACCGCTCAGGCCCAGATCACGCCGCGCGCTTCACCGTGCGCGTCAGCATTCACAAGGTAGGCGAAGCAGAAGGCGTCGCCACCAGCAAACACGAGGCGGAAAAACTCGCCGCCGCAGAATTCCTGGAGAAATACGGGTGAGCGACACGCAGACCCCTACCCGCTGCGGCGTCGTCGCCGTTATCGGCGCGCCCAACGCGGGCAAGTCCACATTGGTGAACCAGCTGGTCGGCCAGAAGGTCGCGATCACCAGCGCCAAAGCGCAGACGACGCGCGCACGGATGCTCGGGATCGCTTTGCACGGTCCGGTACAGATGATCCTCGTCGACACGCCGGGTATCTTCGCGCCCAAGCGCCGCCTCGACCGGGCGATGGTCAGCGCGGCTTGGGAAGGCGCGGAGAGCGCGGACGCTGTTCTGCTGATCGTCGACCCGATCAAGCAACGCCGGCACGAGCTTGAGCCTCTGCTCGAGGCGCTCGAACAACGTCCCGAACGCAAAATCCTTGTCCTCAACAAGGTCGATAAGGCGAAGAAAGAGCCGCTCCTCGAACTCGCGCAGGAAATGTCGCAGCGTATCGACTTCGAAGAGATTTTCTTCGTGTCGGCACTCAGCGGAGACGGCGTTGCCGAGATGAAAGAGGCTCTGGCAGAGCAGATGCCCGAAGGCGTGTGGATGTATCCGGAAGACCAGGTTTCCGACGCTTCGGAACGTCTGCTGGCCGCAGAAATCACGCGCGAACAGCTTTATCAGCAGCTTCACGAAGAACTGCCCTATGACAGCGCGGTCCGGCCTGAACAGTACAAGACGCGCCCCGATGGCAGCCTCGAAATCCACCAGCAAATCGTTGTCGCCCGCGAAACCCAGCGCGGCATCGTGCTCGGCAAGGGCGGACAGAAGATCAAGGCGATCGGCGAAGCGGCGCGCAAGGAACTCGCGGAGATCCTCGGCGTAAAAGTCCATCTGTTCCTGCACGTAAAGGTGCTGGAGAATTGGTCCGAGGACAAGGAAGTGTTCGAGGAAATGGGGCTCGACTGGGGGCGATGACCGCAAACCCGTTCTAGCGGTTCAGAAGCACCTTGATCATCCGTACATAAGGTACAGCGGTCTGATCCGATCCGTTCATTGTGCCCAGCGGGACCGAGCTTAGAAAATCGCAAACCAGAGCGGTGTCCTGTTGTGTCGGATTGTCGAATGATGCGGCGCCTACGCATCCGGTGACGCGTCCTGTCTCGTCGACCTCCACAAGCGCATTGACCATTCCCGAGAACTCCGTGCTCGGGAGGGCGAACGCGATGTCAGGCGTTTCCCGAATTACTCCGGCTTGATCTTTACCGGGGTCTAGATTGACCTTTGTCGACGTGACGCCATGGACAGGCGCGCCGTCTTTTGCGGTCGCCGGTTGTGCATCGACACGTTCAAGCAGGCGACACAGCTGGCGTGCGAGTATTGCCGATCCCTCGGTGCGCTGAGGCGTGCATTCAATTACGTCGCCTTCGTCATCGACGAACAGCAACATCTCCGTCGAGAATCCCAAATCGCGATGCGCTATCGGCAGTTCGTCCGTCGCTCGCAAAACGTCGACAGGGTTGATTTGCGGAAGCGCAATCGCGCCAACCGCGGCAAGGAGGCTAAAACTCATGCGGAGCGCTTCGCGCAGTAGAAATCGAGAATGAAGCGTGATTGGCCTAGGATCAGCCCCGCTCCAGTTTCTCCAGCTTCGCCTTGAGCCCTGCCTCGTCGAACGGCTTCACGATGTAGTCGTCCGCGCCAGCCTTGATGCCGGCGTGTACGTCGGCTGCCTTGTTCTTCGAGGTACAGAAGATCACCACCGGAGCCTTGGGCGTGGGGATAGCGCGCAGGTTCTTCACGAATTCCAGCCCGTCCATTTCAGGCATGTCCCAATCGGTCAGCACCACATGCGGCATCGATTTCTTGCAGCGGGCGAGTGCTTCAAGGCCATCCTGCGCTTCGACAGGGACGTAGCCGAGGCTCTTGGCGATCTTGCTCGATACCTTGCGGATGACCCGGCTGTCATCGACGATCAGGCAGACCTTTTGCACAGCGCGCTGGGCCTGTTGGGGAGCCGAGCCGTCGCGCATCGCTTTGGCCGCGCGAACAACTGCATCGATGTCGTTCGGATCTCCATTATCCTCACGAGCACCGTCCAGCGGATCGACCAGTTCCTTCACGTCTTCAGGCGTCTCAATAGGTTCGCCATCGGGAACATTGGTCCCGCGCGCTTCCTCGGCTTTCGCCTTGGCTTCTTCGCGTGCCTGCTGCTTGTGCGGGCCGGTCGTGCGTTTGATCAGATTTTGAATGGTTCTGCCTCCCGTGCGAGCGAGGCGAATGCGTCTTCGCCTTGCAGGTCGTGGGAAGCGTCTTCGTCGAACGCCCCCTGAGTGTTGCCGGCATCATCGCCGCCAACGGCTTCGCCGGGAGTCATGCAGACATGCAAGTAAGGCATCCAGATGTCGCCGTATTCGGCCTTCTGATACCATACGTCGAGTACATCGTAGCTCGCCCACATTCCGTCGGGTTCGCGCAGGCGCAGCCCTTCGCCGATCCGCGGCACCGCAGCAAAGCGGAGGCGTTCCTGAGTTTGGTGAGTTTCGTTCTGGACTTCGATTTCGATCACAGCATTGGTCCCTGGTCTAGGGACCCGTGATAGGCAGCAATGTTAAAGGATTTACCAACGCGGGCTTCAATTATGCTTTCAATGCCCGCGTCGGTTCAAATCCTTGAATTCAGCTGTCGCTTTTCGCTGCCGCCTTTTTCTTGGCTGGAGCCTTTTTCGCAGCCGTTTTCTTTGGGGCTGCCTTCTTCTTTGGCGCGGCTTTCTTGCGGCCCTTCTTCTTGGCGGGCCCCTTGGCTGCGCGGGCATCGATCAGCTCGATGGCCTTGGCGGCCTCGATATCTTCAGGCTTGATGTCCTTGGGGATCGTGGCGTTGGTGGTGCCGTCGGTCACGTAAGGGCCATAGCGGCCCGGCATGACCTTGATCTCGCCGCCGCTAGTGGGATGTTCACCCAGCGTCTTGATCGGCTCGGCCTTGGCCCGCCCTCGCCCTTTGCGCTCAGCCGCTTCGGCGAGCAGCGTCACAGCGGCGTTCATGCCGGTGTCGAAGACGTCCTGCGTGGTCTTGAGATTGGCGTACTTGCCATCGTGGCGCAGATAGGGACCATAGCGCCCGATTGCGGCCTCGATCTCCTTGCCGGTCTCGGGGTGAGCGCCGATGATGCGCGGCAAGTCAAGCAGTTTGATCGCCCATTCGAGGTCGAAGTCGTCGACATCCTTTGGGATCGAGGCGCGCTTCTTTTTCTCGTCGACTTCCATCTCGACATATGGCCCGAAGCGGCCCGACTTGCGGTGGATATCCGCCCCGGTTTCCGGGTGCTGGCCCATTACGCCGTCCTGCACCGCCTCGTCACCGTCCTCTCGCGGAGGGCCGAAACTGCGGGTAAACTTGCACTCGGGATAGTTTGCGCAGGCGATAAAGGCGCCATTGCGGCCACCGCGAAGCGCGAGCCTGCCGCCCGAGCGCCCCTCGGCATCGCAGAGCGGGCAATAGCGCGCGTCCTTACCGTCCTCGCGCGGCGGGAAGAGATAGTCGGAAAGGTATTCGTCGAGCACTTCGGTCACTTCCGAAGGCATCTTCTCCAGGACCTCGTCAGCCTTGGGCTTGAAGTCCTGCCAGAACTTGGCGAGCAGTTCCTTGTAATCTTCGCGCCCGTCGGAAACCGTGTCGAGTTCGTCCTCCATGCCCGCCGTGAAGTCGTAGGCGACATAGGTCGGGAAGAAACGTTCGAGGAATGCGGTCAGCAGACGCCCCGATTCCTCGGCGAAGAAGCGGTTCTTTTCCATGCGGACATAATTGCGGTCGCGCAGGGTCTGGATGGTCGAGGCGTAGGTCGACGGGCGGCCAATGCCGAGTTCTTCAAGGCGCTTGACCAGTGAGGCCTCGGAGAAGCGCGGCGGCGGCTGGGTGAAGTGCTGCGTTGCCTCGACGCCGGTCTTGGCAGGGACATCGCCATTCTTGAGAGCGGGCAGAATGCCGTCCTCGTCATCGTCCTGATCGTCGAGGCCTTCCTGGTAGATCGCGAAGTAGCCCGGGAAGACGACGACCTGACCGGTTGCGCGCAATTCGTGCTGCCCTGTTGCATCACGAAGCGTGACGGTCGTGCGCTCCAACTGCGCAGTCGACATCTGGCTCGCCATCGCGCGCTTCCAGATCAGTGAATAGAGCTTGGCCTCATCGCCGCTGCCTGCGCGGTCGCGGCTGAAATTAGTCGGGCGGATCGCCTCGTGCGCTTCCTGAGCGTTCTTGGCCTTCGTGCTGTAAAAGCGCGGCTTTTCGGGAAGGTAGGCGGCGTCGAACTTCTCGCCGATTGCCTCGCGGCAGGCGTTGATCGCGCCGGGGTCCATCTGCACCCCGTCGGTACGCATGTAGGTGATCGCGCCCGCTTCGTAGAGCGACTGGGCGAGCCGCATGGTGTGGCTGGCGGAAAAGCCGAGCTTGCGCGCGGCTTCCTGCTGCATGGTCGACGTGGTGAACGGAGGCGCTGGGTTGCGCTTGAGCGGCTTTTTCTCGACGTCCTCGACCGTGAAGCGCCCGCCTTCGACGGCGGCTTTCGCTTCCATCGCGATGCCTTCGGCGCCAAGCGAGAGCTTCTCCAGCTTCTCTCCCTTGTAGCGCACGAGGCGCGCATCGAATGTCGTTCCGTCTTGCTCCAGATGAGCGAGCACCGACCAGTATTCGTCAGGCTTGAAAGCCTCGATCTCGCGCTCGCGGTCGACGATTAGGCGCAGTGCCACGGATTGCACGCGGCCAGCCGACTTTGCTCCGGGCAGCTTGCGCCACAGGACGGGCGAGAGGGTGAATCCGAATAGGTAATCGAGCGCGCGGCGGCCAAGATAGGCGTCGATCAGCGGCTGATCGAGTTCGCGCGGAGACTTCATCGCCTCTGTGACGGCCGACTTGGTGATCGAGTTGAAGGTGACGCGGTCCACCTTGGTCGGCAGCGCCTTGCGCTTCTTCAAAAGTTCCTGGACGTGCCAGCTGATTGCTTCGCCTTCGCGGTCAGGGTCGGTCGCGAGCACGAGACGCGATGCGCCCTTGGCGGCATCGGCAATCTCTTTGAAGCGGCTCTGCTTGTCGCGGTACAGCTCCCAATCCATGGCGAAGTCTTCGTCCGGGCGCACGCTGCCATCCTTGGGCGGCAGGTCGCGGACGTGACCGTAGCTTGCGAGCACCTTGAAGTCGGAGCCCAGATATTTCTCGATGGTCTTCGCCTTGGCGGGCGATTCAACAATGACGAGTTGCATGAGAGAGGTCGAATTTCCTTACACGTGTACGTACGCGCGAGAGTGGGGTCGGCATTTGGGCCGCGTCAAGTAGGTTTGGATGCAAAGCGCGGCAAGCCTTCCCCGGCGATTGTCACACTTCATGTGAGGCGGACCATTCCGCCATCGCCGCGCTCGACCTCACCGCCAAGCTCCAATTCGAGCAGCGTCATGTGCACCGCCGCCGGGTCTGCGCCTGACTGACGGATCAATTCGTCGACGCCAATGGGCGCGGTTGTGAGCAAACGGGTGATCGCCTCACCCTCGTCGCCCGCTGCCAGCCCCTCGCCCCATTGCAGCTTGCTAAGTTCGGCAAAGTCGAAACGGGTCATGTCCTCTGCGACGCTGTAGGTCGAGCGCGGCGCGCCGGTGAAAGTCTGCAACAACTCGGCGACCTCTTCCGGAGACGACACCAGCACTGCCCCGTCGCGGATCAGCTGGTTGCAACCGTGGGAGCGTGTATCGAGCGGGGAGCCGGGGATCGCCATGACCTCCCTGCCTGCTTCGCCCGCTAATCGCGCGGTGATGAGCGTGCCGGATTTGGGCGCGGCCTCAACCACCAAAGTTCCCGAAGCAAGGCCCGCGATGATGCGGTTGCGGCTTGGGAAGTGGCGACCGCGTGGCTCGGTACCGGGCGGCTGTTCGGCGATGAGAAGGCCTTCTGCGGCGATCCGCTCCTGCAGGTCGGTGTGTTGCGGCGGATAGGCGATGTCGATCCCGCTCGCGATGACGCCGATGGTGCGCGGAAAGGCACCATCATGTGCCGCTCCGTCAATGCCGCGTGCGAGGCCACTGACAACGGTGAACCCTGCGTCCGCGAGAGCCTGGCTGAAGTCACGCGCTAGGCGTGTCGCCGCAGCGGACGCGTTGCGAGCGCCGACGATTGCGACGCAGGGCTGCGAGGCCAGTTCGAGCCGGCCCCTGGCAGGTCAGTATCGGCGGCGCGCTTTCCAGTTCGCCGAGTAGCTCGGGGTAGTCGGGCTGGTCGTGAAAGAGGTATTGTGCGCCCGCCTTTCGCACACTTTCGATTTCTCGGTCGATCCGTTCGGCAGCAGCGGGGCGGAAGGTCTTGTTGCCGCGAAGCTGCACGTTTGGCAGCTGGTCTAGCGCCGCTTCAGCCGACCCGAAGCGCGCCAGGACCTGACGATAGGTGACCGGCCCGACATTGGGCGAACGAAGCAGGCGGATGCGCGCGAAGGCTTCTGTCTGGCTGAGCCTCGGCTTGGACTGTTGCGGCTGCGACCCCGTGTTTTCCATCAGATGATCCGCGCCTTCATTTCTTGCCACCGATCTTGGGCTCTTCGCCCTTCATCAGCCGCCCGATGTTTTCTCGGTGGAGATAGATGATGAGACCCGCAATCGCGGCCAAGACAGGGAAAAATTCCGGATATCCGAACAAAGGCGCGGCGGCAGCCGCGGCGACCACAGCGCTCATCCCGGCGAGCGAGGAGATACGGAAGATCGCCAGCATCGAGAGCCAGATCAGCGCGTAGGCCCCGCCTATCGCCCAAGCGAGGCCGAAACTTACGCCTGCATTGGTGGCCACGCCCTTGCCGCCCTTGAACTTGAGCCAGATCGGGAAACAGTGACCGAGAACCGCGCCCCCTGCGGCGAAGGCCTTGGCCACGTCTCCCGTTTCGCCCGCCCAGATTATCCCGGCAGCAAACACTGGCGCAAAGCCCTTGAGCAGGTCGAGCAGCAGTGTGCCTGCAGCCAGCCCCTTGTTGCCAGTGCGCAGGACGTTGGTCGCGCCGATATTGCCGCTGCCGATGTTGCGCACATCGCCAAGCCCAGCCGCGCGCGTCAGCAAAAGGCCGAAGGGAATCGAGCCCGATAAGTAACCGAGCAAGGCGGCAAAAAGCGGTTCCACGTTCTTCTCCCGGCGCCACGATCCCAGCGCCCGCATGATCTATGTCGTTTGACCTTGCTCTAAAAGTAAGTAGGTCGCGTGGGCAAGCACTGCGACGCTAATGGGCGAACGGAAAACGTCATTTTGAACCCATCCTCCCCTATCCTGCTGTTCGACAGCGGCGTCGGCGGGCTGACGGTGCATGCCGCCGTGCGCAAGCTGTTACCTGATGCGCCGATCATCTACGCCGCCGATCTTGCGGGGCTGCCCTATGGCACGAAATCGGAAGCCGAGATCGCGGCGCGGGTTGCCGGATTGCTCGGGCGGATGAGCGAGCGTTACCAACCTCGCCTTGTCTGCATCGCCTGCAATACGGCCTCCACGATCGCGCTGGGCATGGTGCGCGACGTGCTCGAAGTGCCGATCGTCGGGACGGTCCCCGCGATCAAGCCGGCCTCAGCGATCACGAAGACCGGTACGATTGGCCTGCTCGGTACGCAGGCGACCGTGCGTCAGGCCTATGTCGACAATCTCGAAGCCGAGTTCGCCGCTGACAAGCGCCTGCTGCGCCACGGGGCGAGTGGCCTCGTCCGCGCAGCAGAGGCCAAGCTTCGCGGCGAGGAGGTCGACCGCAGCGCAATCCAGTCGGCGGTAGCAACCTTGCGCGCAATGGATGGCGGGCACCAGATCGACACGGTTGTGCTCGCCTGCACTCACTTCCCTCTACTAACCGAGGAACTTGGCGCAGAATTCGGTGACGGCGTCAGTTTCGTTGACGGCGCAGACGGGATCGCGCGGCGCATTACCCACCTCACGAAGGGCCAGGCTTTCGATTCGGCAGCACCAAGTTTCGCGGTCAGCACCGGCGATCTGGCACAATTCGAGAGGCTCTCTCAAACGCTTCACAACTATGGATTCGACGATCTGCGAGCGTTTTAGCGTTACTTAAAACTGCAAATCGCTCGCAAAGATCGCGGTTTTCTTGTGAGCAGGGCTTGCTACATAGGCCTCTCAGAAACATTTGCGCCATTGGGGGGTTGTATGGCCTGCAGGTGTTTGGGTTTTGGACGTCAAGAGCCCGGTCCAACGGGTCGTCCTGAAATTCTGGGGGCTGTTCACCAGTCCCTTCAAAGAGCAGAGCGACAGTGAACTACGACCAGATCTTCGATTCCGCGATCGACCGCCTTCACGAGGAAGGCCGCTACCGCGTCTTCATCGACATCATGCGCAACAAGGGTGCCTACCCAAATGCGCGGTGCTTCCACGGTCACAATGGGCCCAAGCCCATCACCGTGTGGTGTTCGAACGACTATCTGTGCATGGGCCAGCACGATGTCGTGATCGGTGCGATGGAAGATGCACTGCACGATGTCGGCGCCGGTTCCGGCGGCACGCGCAATATCGGCGGCAACACGCACCTGCATGTCGAGCTCGAAAAAGAACTCGCCGAGCTTCACGGCAAGGACGCCGCACTGCTGTTCACCAGCGGTTACGTTTCGAACGATGCGACGCTCTCGACGCTGGCGAAGCTGCTACCCGGTTGCGTCATCTTCTCCGACGAGTTGAACCACGCCAGCATGATCGCAGGCATCCGCAATTCCGGCTGCGAAAAGCGCGTGTTCCGTCACAACGATCTGCGGCACCTTGAAGAGCTGCTGGCCGCCGAAGACGCCGATACGCCCAAGGTCATCGCTTTCGAGAGCGTCTATTCGATGGACGGCGACGTCGCACCCATCCACGCGATCTGCGACCTGGCAGAGAAGTACAACGCCCTCACCTACATCGACGAAGTCCACGCGGTAGGCATGTATGGCGACCACGGTGGCGGCATTTCAGAGCGCGACAACGCGGCAGACCGGATCGACATCATCGAAGGGACCCTGGGCAAGGCATTCGGCGTGATGGGCGGCTATATCGCAGCCGACACCCGAGTGATCGACTGCATCCGCTCCTACGCGCCAGGCTTCATCTTCACGACCTCGCTTTCGCCGGTTCTTGTCGCAGGCGTGCTCGCATCGGTGAAGCATCTCAAGAACTCGAACGTCGAACGCAATGCTCAGCAGCAGGCAGCAGCAACGCTCAAGCTGAAGTTCGCCGAGGCAGGCCTACCTGTCATGGACAGCGTAACCCACATTGTCCCGCTGATGGTCGGCGATCCGGTGCGTGCCAAGAAGATCAGCGACATCCTGCTCGCCGAATACGGCGTCTACGTACAGCCGATCAACTTCCCCACCGTGCCGCGCGGCACCGAACGCCTGCGCTTCACGCCCGGCCCTCATCACACCGAAGAGATGATGAGCGAACTGACCGATGCGCTGGTGGAAATCTGGGACCGGCTCGAAATGGACCTGCGCGAAGCGGCGTAAGGGCTCTCCCGCCTTTGTGAAATCCGGCGTCACACGCTTCAAAGTCCTCTTTTTGAACGTCCTCGGCTAGCTCGCCAACGCGTCTTGAAACGTTTCGGCAGCGTAGCTGTACGCGAACCGAAACCAACAGGAGCATTGCCCATCTCGATGATTAGCCGCCGCTCGATGCGAAACCCCGTCTCTCTCGCCGCCGCCGCTGCCTTGCTTGCAAGTCCCGTTATCGGGCCCGCAAGCGCACAGGAAAGCGAAGCAGCAGCTACGCAAGAACTGAGCCCACAAGCCGCCGCGCTGAAACGGCTCGACTTCGCCTTCTTCACCGAAAGAGAAACGGACGACGCGCTGACTTCGGCTTTGACCGCGATCATCGAGCGAGAGCCCCAAAGCGGCTCTCTCCTTGCATCCGCAATCCCCGACAGTGCGAGTGACGAAGCCCGCGACGCATACAAGGCACTTGCACTAAACCAGTTTCGCCACCGGCTCGACTTTCCCGGTTACGTCAACGCCGCTCGGACGCTTGGCGAAGAGATCGATTCGCAGATCCGCTTTTTCGCCGAGGCCGAACCACCCAGCGCCGAGATCGGCTCCGATGTGATCGAGGTCGATTTTGCGAACCGCAAGTTCAGCGCGTCAATCAGCGGCCAGCCGATTACGATCGTTTTTGACACAGGAGCGCCCGGAGTTTCGGTCGACTACGACATCGCCACGCGCGAAGGCTTTGCGATCGAGACGGAAGGCGGAGGCTATTCCTACATCCCTGCATTCGACATTCGCGCGAAACAGGACGCGACCATCATCCGCGAGCTGACGATCGGTGATGCAGTGCTGCGCAACATTCCCGCCACCACCAGCCGAAACACCGCCGAGGACAAAGCAAAGCTCGAGGCGGCTGGGCTGGCAAGCGACATGATCTTCGGTCTCGACCTGTTTGCTAGGTTCTTCGCTGGGGTCGAGATTGACCAGGTGGAAGGCAAGCTGCGCCTCTACCGCGATACACCGCCAGCTGACCTGCCGGGCCGCTTCCTGATGGGGACTTCGCGCTATCCGCTGGTGCGGGCCAACATTTTTGGCATCGGGCGCAACGTGATCATCGACACCGGATCGGGAAACAACAACCTGCCGCCAGAATGGCTTGAAGGCATTTCCTGCGGATCGGTTCGCACGTTCGAGCGAAGCTGGGGCTCTTTCAGCGAACAAAGTGTGCCGGTAGCATTCGGCGGACAGACGTTCGATCTGTGGGTGACAGCGCGCGGTTTTGGAAAGGATGAGTTCTTCGAATCCAACGGGGTGCTCGGCGCAGTCAATCGCGGGCGCATGATCTTCGATCTGCAAAATGGCCGCTTTGGCTTGCTCGACTACGACCCCGCCCTCGCCAAATATGACTTCGATGCTGTGAGCGTGACGAATACATGTGAATAGCCGCGCGACCGAGCGATCATTGCCTCTCTCGCGATTTGGCTGCACACTCTCCAGCGAGGGAGAGAAAGAGATATGGCCACCACATTCGATCGGACGAAACTCGACACAGGCACGCTCGACATCCGACCGCTCACCCCGGCGATTGGGGCAGAGATTCATGGCATCGACCTAGGCGCTCCCAATGTTGCTGAACGCATTGCAGAGGTGCGCGCGGCTTTGCTCAAATATGGCGTCATATTCTTCCGTGATCAGGACCTGACGCAGGAAGCGCACATCGCCTTTGCGCGCCATTTCGGCGAACTCGAGATCCATCCGGCGACACCCAAGGACCAGGCAAACCCCGAAGTTCTGCGCATCGCTCACGGGCCCAAAAGCCGTGGGCAGGAGAACAACTGGCATTCCGACGTCACCTGGCGTGAGGAACCCTCGCTCGGCTCGATCCTGCTGGCTCGCGAAGTCCCTGAATGCGGCGGCGATACGCTGTTTGCGAACATGCACCTCGCTTACGAGCGTCTCAGCGAACAGATGCAGCGCTTTTGCGAAAGCCTCACCGCCGTTCACGATATCAGCCGCGTCTTCGCCAAACGGCTTGGAAAGGCACCAGAGGACCTGCACGAAAAGTATCCGCCCATGCGCCATCCGGTGATCCGCACCCACCCTGAAACGGGCGAGCGAGTCATCTACGTCAACACCGCCTTCACCAGCCATATCGAGGGGCTGTCGGCCAAGGAAAGCGCGTGGCTGCTCGACCATCTTTACGCGACCGCCAAGGATGTCGAGATCCAGTGCCGATTTCGCTGGCAAGCTGGCTCAGTGGCATTCTGGGACAACCGCGTGTGCCAGCACCTCGCAGTATCGGACTATTTCCCCGCGCGCCGCGTGATGGAGCGAGTGACGATTGCTGGCGACAAGCCCTTCTTCACTCCCTGAGAGCGCGCTGACGTAGCGGACTTTGCGCCAGACGCCGGCTGCGCTAGCTCTCTCGCAAACAGATTCGGGAGAGAGAAGTGGGCGGTAACGTCGATCAGACATATGATGAAGTCGTGCTCGGGCGGCGCTCGATCCGCGGGTATCTCGACAAGCCTGTTCCGCGCGAACTGATCGAGGAAGTGCTGACGATGGCGATGCGCTCGCCCTCGTCAATGAACACCCAGCCCTATCACTTCCACGTCATCAGCGGCGAACCGCTCGACCGGATCCGCAAGGGCAACACCGAGCGCATTCTGGCAGGCGAGCCCGACAGCCGCGAGTTTCGCAAGGGCCACCCCTTTCAGGGCGTCCACCGCGACCGCCAAGTCGGCTGTGCGATCCAGCTTTTCGAAGCGATGGGCATTGGCCGCGATGACAAGGAAAAGCGCCAGGACTGGGTCCTGCGCGGCTTTCGCCAGTTCGATGCGCCCGTGTGCGTGATCGTTACCTATGACAAGGAACTCTCCGACGCCGACGACACCGTGTTCGATTGCGGAGCGGTCACTACCGCGCTCGTCAACGCCGCGTGGTCGCGCGGGCTTGGCTGCGTGATCAACTCGCAAGGCATCATGCAGTCGCCGGTCGTGCGCGAACACGCGAACATACCTGACGATCAGGTGATCATGAAAGCTATCGCGATGGGCTGGCCAGATGAGGATTTCCCGGCAAACCCGGTCAAGATCACGCGGCGCAGCGTGGACGAAGCGGCACGGTTTGTGGGCTTCGACTAAACGCTATTCGCTGCCACTTGTGCGCTCGAGCCGCATTTCGAGGAATTTCGCCGGCGGTGCTTCTCCGAAGGCCATGAAGCCTTCTTCGGACCAGACGCCGTCGTCATAGGCAGCGATGTATGAAATCTTCACCGGACCGGTTTCGAAGCCCCATTCAAAGCCGTTGTCGGTCTTCTTGAACCAGGGCTGTGTTGCGCGACCTCGGGCGCTGGCGATCATGCCGTACTCGTCATTTTCGGCATCGTAGACGATCATGGCGGCTGCGTTGAACTTCAACTCGCCCGCTTCATCGAAGCCGCGCCCCTCAATCACGCGGACAGTGCCGCCAGCGATCGGGCCGATATTTTCTGTCTGCCTGTAGGTGACCGGACCCTCGGGCGTTTGGGTGGTGACGGTGCCTTCCCATGTCCCATCCATCCATGACAGCGCTTCCATCGCTTCCCGCTGTTCGGCGATCATGGCGCCTTCGTCAGGCATCTGGGCCGAAAGCGGGGTCGCAATTGCGAGCGATGCTGCGGCGAGAAGATAGCTGGGTTTCATCTCATACTCCTTCTGATCTCGTAGAGGCTATCCTGGGACACGCCTCGTGAGGACCGGGACTTTAGCGGAGTTCGATTATTCAAGCTCTTGAAAGCCAAGTCTAGGCCGCCTAGTGTATGAGATAGTGTAACGTCTCATGAGTTTACATCTGGATGCCCCAACTCCTCGAACGCAGCGCTCGTTTCTCTGACGAGGCGAACATCCTCGGCGATATCCGCGAGAACGACTGCAATCTCGCTGTCTGGAGGCGCGAGCCGCTGCCCTGCGCAGAGGCGTTCATGCGCGAGATGAAGGACGACATTCGCGTCACAGAGAAGCTTCCTTCGCTTGAGCAGACACTGACCGACAATATGATTTCTACCGGAGCGACCCGAAGCCCTACCCTCGAAGCAATGGTCGAGGATGTTGGCATGCTGACTCGCAAATTCAGTGCGATCGCCGATGTCGACGCGGTGGACTTGCGGCTGGCGGTGGTGACCACCAATTCCTGCCGCAAGTTCCACGCGGACTACGTGCCAATGCGGCTAATCACGACCTATGTCGGCACAGGAACCCAGTGGCTTGACGGTCAGGAGGTTGAGCGACTTCGGGCCGGCGAAGAGCCGCGAACCATCAACACCTTGGCGACAGGCGATGTCGGCATCTTCAAGGGAAAACTCGCGAGCGACAATCCGGCGATCCACCGCTCGCCGCCCATCGGCACGACCGGGGAAAAGCGCCTCCTGCTGGTCCTGAACCCGGCCGAAGAAGACTGAAGTGTCTGCCACTGCCTCTTATGACCGCGCGGCTGCGGCTCTCAGTCTCGCTTGCATCGTGCATTGCGTCGCGCTTCCGATCGTCGCGATCACTTTGCCGTTCCTGGCGGGTTTTGCTGAGACCGAATGGGTGCACTGGCTGCTGACCGGACTAGCCATCGCGGCATCAGGCACTGTCATTGCGAAAGCCCCGTCCGCGCGCACCCTCACGTTCCTGATACCTGTTCTTTCGGGCATGGGCCTGATAGCGGCAGCACTCTTTGCAGAGCCGTTCGGCGTCGACGAAACCATACCCACGCTCGCAGGCGGCTTGCTGA
The DNA here is from genome assembly GCF_057364915.1 of Erythrobacter sp. S158. NCBI lineage: Bacteria > Pseudomonadati > Pseudomonadota > Alphaproteobacteria > Sphingomonadales > Erythrobacteraceae > Erythrobacter > Erythrobacter sp. S158. The sequence continues at coordinate 1,610,525 of NZ_CP200279.1, forward strand.
TGGCTTCAGCACATGTCTGGCGGCTCAGGCAGCACGCCTGAGCCTTCGCAATCAGCGGAGATTGACCACATTGTCGGTGGCTTCGCGCTGCCGGCTGCCGTCGAAGAGGCTCATCATCGGTTCGTCTTCGACAATCACGATTTCTGCATCGCCAAAGCCGTTGAAGCCGGTTTTCATGGCAGCGCCGTAAGCTCCGAGCACACCGATCTCGATAAAGTCGCCTGCCTGAATGTCTCCGGGCAGCGGAAACGGACCGGCCATGTAGTCGGCATCGTCGCAGGTCGGACCGTAGAATGCGAAGTCCTCGACCGCATCGCGCAGGTCGTCTTCGAGCGCGTTCACGGGGAAGCGCCACGAGACATGCGCTGCATCGTAGAGCGCGCCGTATGCGCCGTCGTTGATGTAGAGCTCGTTCCCGCGGCGTTTTTCGACGCGCACGATCATGCTCGAATATTCCGCGCACAACGCCCGGCCCGGCTCGCACCAAAGCTCTGCGTTGTAGGCGATGGGAAGCGCATAGAAGTGCTGGTGAATGATCGCGAAATAGTCTTCGAGCGGGGGCGGCTCCATGCCCGGATAAATGCTCGGGAAACCGCCGCCCACGTCGATCATGTCGATCACGACCGACGCCTCTGCGATGGCAGCGCGGGTCCGGTCGAGCGCTTGCACGAAAGCAAACGGCGTCATCGCCTGGCTGCCCACATGGAAGCATACTCCCAGCCAGTCACAATGCTGGCGACAGGCCTGAAGTAGCTGCGGCGCTTCGAGCAGGTCGCAGCCGAATTTGCTCGCCAGTGACAGCTCGGAATATTCCGACGACACGCGCAGGCGCACACACAGGCGCAAGTCGGTTGCAGGTTCGCCCGTCTCGGGGTCGGAGCAAGCTTCGACGATCTTCTCAAGCTCTTCGAAAGTATCGAGGCTGAAGGTCTTTACGCCGTGCTCGTGATAGGCCTCGGCAATGGCGCGGCGGCGCTTGATCGGGTGCATGAAGCACAGGTTTGCATCAGGCAGCAGCCCTCGCACAAGACGCACCTCGGCAATCGACGCAACATCGTAATGCGTCACGCCTGCATCCCACAGGACTTCGATCAGATCAGGAGCGGGGTTCGCCTTGACGGCATATAGAACCTTGCCGGGAAACTTTTCGACAAAGTACTTCGCCGCTCGCCGCGCAGCGTGCGGGCGGTTTAGGATGACTGGTTCTTCGGGCTCAAGCGCCCGTGCTACAGCCTTGGCGTCAGGAAATGTGCGCAACTCAAGGGACCCCCTAAGGTTCAGTGTTCAACCAAACGGTTCGAGGCTGCCTTGCGGTACGTCCCTTGGGGCAGCGGAAGCGCGCATATAGTCACGATGCGCAGATTCGCAAACAAAATGTGTGAGACGGGCGAAGGTTCCCCGCGGCCTCAAAAAGCGACGTTAGGCACCTGATCGACGGTTCCGCGCTCGGAATCGTCGAGCTTGTTGAAGTCAGCTTCCTGAAAACCAAGGGCGCCCGCGAACAGCACCGCCGGAAAGCTTTCGCGCGCCGTGTTAAAGCGCGAAACAGCCGCGTTGAGCGCGCGCCGAGCGGCGGCAAGCTTGTCTTCTATGTCAGCCAGCTCTCGCTGCAGCTCCTGAAAGTTGGTTGAAGCCTTCAGGTCAGGATAGGCCTCACCCAGCGCAAGGAGATTGTCGAGCGCGACGCGCAAGCCCTGTTCGCTACCGCTGTCGGGATTGCCTTTGGCTGCGACATTGCGCGCGCTGATCACCGCTTCGAGCGTCTCGCTCTCATGGCCGGCATAGCCTTTGACCGCCTCAACGAGATTGGGAATGAGATCATGACGCTGGCGCAACTGGGCGTCGATATCGGCGGTACCCTGACGCACATTCTGCCTCAGGCCCACGAGATTGTTGTAAATCCCGACGATCAGCACCGCGATCAGCGCCAATACGCCTAAAACAACCCAACCAAACATTCCCATTGTCCACCCCTCCTTTACCGGGCAGGACTATAGTAGCGAGGGAAGGTTAAAGAAAAGGGCAGATTTCTGCCGTTTGAGGGGGTTATGCAGGCGGACATCGATCGACTTCTTGGTGGCGAACTCGGTCGATGGCTGGCCGAGCAGGAAGAAGTGCGCGCTGCGGCCAAGGCAAAAGCCAGGGAGCGCTGGTTTTACGGCGCCCTGATCTGCCTGCCGCTATTCGGCTTCATGTGGTTCCTCCCCGCGATTGCGTGGAACTTCAAACTGTTCATCGCCTTTGCCGCTGGCGGCGCAGCCTATGCCTGGGGCTATGCGGTCATCGCGGAGGCCAAGAAAAACGTGAAGGTCGGGATCAATTCCGCGATCGCGGCGGATCTTGGCATTCAATACAATGACGAAGTCTCCCCAGGATGGGAGTACGACACCGCCCGCAAATTCTCGCTTCTGCCGTCAAGCGACCGAAGGAATTTCGAAGACCGCTGGCATGGCGAACTCTCCGGCCACCGCTTCAACCTTTACGAAGCGCATCTCGAAGAGCGGCGCGGATCTGGCAAGAACCGGCGCTGGGTGACGGTGTTTCGCGGCGCAATCATCGACATGGGGTTCGGGCGCGATTTCCATTCGACCACCCTCCTCCAACGCAAGGGAAAGCACAAGAAATGGTGGGGCTTTGGAGGCCGGGCGGACCATGTGACATTCGACGGCCACCGGCTCGATTTCGTCGACCAGGTCCATCCCGATTTTGAAGACGTGTTCGAAGTCTACAGCGACGATCAGGTCGAAGCGCGCGTCCTCATCCACCCGTCCTATATCGAACATCTCCTCGAACTCGAGCGCGTATTCGGCGGCGATGCGGTACGAGCGGTGTTCAGCGCGGGCGAAGTGGTGATCGTGGTCGAAAGCGGCAATCTGTTCGAAAGCGGCACGATGAACGCGCGCGATGATCACGCCAAGGTCGCGCAGGCTGCCGAACAATTCGGCGCGATGGCGCGCCTTGCGCTTGCGATCAACCAGAACGAACGCGGGCGAGCGCTCGGGTCAGAGCCGAGAGCAGATAAACCCCGCATCACCGATCACACTCGCGAAACGAGCCAGCCCCGCGCTGGCGGTTTCGGGCGCAAGGGCCTCTAAGCCGTCAGCTCAGGCGGTCGCGGAAATCCTCGTATTCGAAGCGCTTCACGCAATCGAGCGCATCGGTTTCGCTGTCCCAAAGCCAGATGCTCGGCAGCGGGACGCCGTTGAAAGTGTTGGTCTTCACCATCGAATAATGCGCTTGGTCGAGAAAAGCGAAACGCGCGCCCGGATCGGCAGGAACCGGTAAGCGATAATCGCCGATCACGTCACCCGCGAGGCAGGATGGCCCGCCCAGACGGATCGGGATCTTGTCCTCGTCGGTAAGTTCTCCCAGCATTGCCGGTCGATATGGCGCTTCGAGAACGTCGGGCATGTGGCACGTCGCGCTGATATCGGTGATGCCGATTGGCACGTCGTTGAAGCCAGTATCGAGCAGCGTGCCGACGAGGATGCCCGCATCGAGCGCCACCGCTTCGCCCGGCTCGATGATGATTTCAGCGCCCGTGTCCTCGGCGGCGTCACGCAGGAATTCTACCAGCTTGTCGCGCTCGTAGTCGGCGCGGGTGATGTGGTGGCCCCCGCCCATGTTGATCCACTTGAGTTGTCCGAACCACGGCTCAATCACGTCGAAGACGCGGTCCCATGTTTGGCGCAGCGGCTCAAAGGTCTGCTCGCATAGATTGTGGAAGTGAATGCCCTCGACGCCTTCCATGTGCTCTTCGGTCAGCTGGTCGATCGGAAAGCCGAGGCGCGAGCCGGGGGCCGAGGGGTCGTATTTAGGCACCTCTCCGGTCGCGACCATCGGGTTGAGCCTGAGGCCCACCGACACGTCGCCGCCCGTCACTTGCGCCTGGTCAAGGATAAGCGCGGCGCGCTGCGTCTGGGCGGGTGAGTTGAAGATGACGTGCTCGGACAATCGGCAGATTTCTTCGAGGTCTTCAGGCTTGAACGCTGCTGAGTAGGTCGCGATTTCGCCGTCGTAGAATTCGCTCGCCAGCCGCGCTTCCCACAGCCCGCTGGTCGATACGCCGTCAAGATACTCGCCCATGATCGGTGCGACCGACCACATCGAAAATGCCTTCAAAGCCGCAAACACCTTGATCGAAGCGCCATCGCTCGCCGCTGCGTCGCGAATGTCGGCGAGCATTTGGCAGTTTTCGCGGATCTTGGCAGCGTCGACGACGAAGGACGGACTATCGACGCGGGAGAGATCGAAATGGGCGAACGCGCCCGGATTGCCGGCTTTAGTTTCCATGGCCGCCCAGATAGGCGCGCGCAGCCTCTCGCGCTAGTCGGTTAGCGCGAGCGATGTGGCTTGCTTGAACGCAGCCTCCACGCCCTCGCCAAAGCAGACAAGCGCGATGCGGTCGAAATCGCCGGGGCGGTTGCGCACTTCCTCGATCACGGTCGCCACTGCGATTTCGGCTGCCATGCTGACGGGATAGCCGAAAATGCCGGTCGAGATTGCCGGGATTGCCACGTCGCGAGCGCCAAGCTTGCTCGCCTGATTCAGAGATTCTCGATAGCAACTCGCGAGCAATTGCGGCTCGCCCTTCTCGCCGCCATTCCAGACAGGTCCAACTGTGTGAATGATGTGCTTTGCCGGTAGATTGTATCCCTTGGTTGTTTTGGCCTGACCGGTCTTGCAGCCGCCCAGCAAGCGGCACTCATGCACCAGATCGCGCCCTGCAGCACGGTGGATCGCGCCGTCGACGCCTCCACCGCCCAGTAATGAGGAATTCGCAGCGTTGACGATGGCATCGCAGGCCATCTTGGTGATGTCCCCCACCACCACTTCAATCACTGTCGACCCTATTTGCGGCATCGCCCACCCCTTGCTGCCAGCCTTACCGCCTAACGCAAACAAGTGCTGCGGTCCAACGTGTAATAGGCAGCCCAAGATTGACTAATCGTTGCCCTGCACGGCTCCCATATCCAACGCCTCGAGACCTGAAAGCACGTCCTGGCGGCAGGGGGTTTCGCCGCGATGGACTGTGCGGATGCGGTTCGGCTGGGGCTCGGCTCCGATTTGCCTCATCAGCCTGAGCGTTGTCGCTGGTGCGCGTTCCCAGCCCTCATAGGCGTGGAGCAGGTTGTTCGCGGCAAGCAAGACCTGCGTGCGCCCGGCGTCGCCGAGGCGCGACGCATCGCTGCGCGCAAGGGCAAGCGTTGCCCAATCGGTTTCCTCGCGTTGCGCAGCATTGCGCAGGTCGCCTGCGACAAGGCCGAGAAACTCGTAGGATTCCGCAAGCTGCGCTGGCAGGTATTTGCGCGTTTGCGCCGCCAGCGCCCCGTCCCACGCGGTCAATTCGCCCGCGCCCTTGGGTGGATGGCTGGTGAAGACACCCTCGCGAAGCGGCCGACCTGCCTCAACCGAAGCGATAATCTCGCGAAGATTAGCGGTTATGCACTCCGCTTGCAGACCGCGCTGGATCAGGCTGGTTCCGACATTGTCGAGCTGTCGGTTCAGCGCTGTCCGGCTCGCCTCGAAATTCGCGCGCGCCTGCTGCGCCTGAAAGCGCTCTTGCAGCATTTGCGCCGCGAGAACGCCTAGCAGCACGACGATGAATTCGAATACGAAGATTGCGGCCCATTTCGGGCCATCGAGTTCGCCGAGACGATGTCGCAGGAGTGTGAACACGTAATGCGGCCTGCGATCAGAAGTCGACCGGCCCGTCCATTTCCTTCACCTGCCACGGCAGACCGTGTTCGTTCAGCATGTCCATGACAGGGTCGGGGTCCATTTCTTCCATGTTGAAGACGCCGTCTCCTTCCCACTTGCCGGTCACCATCATCGCAGCGCCAATCATGGCAGGCACGCCGGTCGTGTAGCTCACCGCCTGGTTGCCGGTTTCCTCATACGCGGCCTCATGGCTGCAGATATTGTTGATGTAGAACGTCTTCTCGCCCGACCCGTCGAGCGCTTCGCCGGTGGCGATGACGCCGATATTGGTGTTGCCCTTGGTCGTTTCGCCCAGCGTCTCGGGCTTAGGAAGGACGGCGGCGAGGAACTGCAGCGGAATGATTTCCTTGCCCTGATACTTGACCGGATCAATCCGGGTCATGCCGACATTCTGAAGCACGGTGAGGTGCTTGATGTATTCATCGCCGAAGGTCATCCAGAAACGCGCACGCTCAATCTCGGGATTGAACTTGGTGAGGCTTTCGAGCTCCTCATGATACATCATGTAGGCGTTTTTCTCGCCCACCTGCTCAAAGTCGAAGGTGATCTTCTTGCCCATCGCCGGGGTCTCGACGAATTCGCCGTTTTCCCAGTGGCGCGCGGGCGCGGTGACTTCGCGGATGTTGATTTCAGGGTTGAAGTTGGTCGCGAACGCCTGACCATGATCGCCGCCATTGCAATCGAGAATGTCGAGCTGGCGGATCGTCTTGAGCTTGTGCTTCTTGAGCCACATCGTGAAAACGGATGTCACGCCCGGATCAAAGCCCGATCCCAGAAGCGCCATCAGTCCGGCTTCCTTGAAGCGGTCGTGATAGGCCCACTGCCACTTGTATTCGAACTTCGCCTCGTCCTTGGGCTCGTAATTGGCGGTGTCGAGATAATCGACACCTGCGGCAAGGCAGGCATCCATGATCGGCAGGTCCTGATACGGAAGCGCGAGGTTCACGACGAGGCTCGCTTCGACCTTCTTGATAAGGTTGATCATCGCCGGGACTTCTTCGGCATCGATCTCGTAGGTTGTGATGTCGACCCCGGTGCGGTCCTTCACGCTGGCCGCGATGGCGTCGCATTTAGACTTCGTGCGGCTGGCAAGGTGGATCTCAGGGAATATATCCGCGTTCATCGCCATCTTGTGAACGCACACGCTGCTGACGCCGCCAGCGCCGATTACCAGGACTTTGGACATGAGAGTTTCGCCTCTTGGAATTGATTCTTGGATGGCTCCTTAGGGCAATGCGGGCGCGCCCTCAACGAAGGCACCCATTTCCTACAGGGCCGCTATCAGGCATAGCGCTGGCATGGCGTTACAGTTCCCAACAATCTCGAAAACCGCACAGCTGCAATCGCCCGGAATTCCGGGAGTTTTATTAGCCTCTGGACCGTGTAACATGCGGTCCATGTTAGGGTGTATCATGGGGGTGCCGAGCCGATGAACGCTGGCCGCAAACCGACTCGCGAAGGGGTGCTAGAAGCGGCGAAGAGCATCGGGGCGATCCTGCCGCCGACCCCGCTGCTCGCGGTCGAGATCGCGGGCACGCGCGCTTTCGTGAAAGCAGAGAACCTGCAACCCATCGGCGCCTTCAAGATCAGGGGAGGCTGGTGGCGGCTCTCCTCGCTTTCGGAAGAAGAGCGCGCTGGCGGCGTGGTCGCGGTCTCTTCGGGCAACCACGCGCAAGGCGTCGCTTGGGCGGCGAAGCGATTGAGGATCAAGGCCACAATAGTCATGCCGCGCGATGCGCCCGAGGTGAAGCTCGCGAACACCCGCGCACTCGGGGCCGAGGTCGTGCTCTACAACCGCCCCGGCGAAGATCGCGACGAAGTGGCAGCACGGCTGATCGCCGACCAGGGCGGCACGCTCGTCCACGCGTTCGGCGATCCGTGGGTCATCGAAGGGCAAGGAAGCGCCGGGGTAGAGGCGCAGGCCCAACTTCGCCGCCAGCCTTCGCGCTTCATCGTGTGCTGCGGCGGTGGCGGGCTTGCCGCAGGCCATGCCCTCGCCTGCCCGAACGCTGCGATCCACGTCGTCGAACCGGCAGGTTGGGACATGGTGGGACAGGCGCTCGCAACCGGCGCGATCGTGAGCGCAGCCGACGATGCGCCGCGCACGATCTGCGATGCGCTCCAACCCACGGCCACGAAGCAGCTCAATCTCGACGTCCTCAAAGAACGCGCCGAGCCCGGCGTCACCGTCACAGACGACGAGGTTCGCGAGGCGCAGCGCTGGGCCTTTGCCAACTTGCGCATGGTGATCGAGCCGGGCGGCGCAGCTGCCCTCGCCGCTGCACTCGCTGGCAAGGTTGCGGTCGACGAAGACACAGTCATCATGCTCACCGGCGGCAATGCGGACCCTGCGCGATTTGCGCAGACCATCCTTGCCGGAGTATAGGATGCCGTAGCGGCCAAGCGATCTGTGGAAACCGTCACACAAGCGACATGCGCCGATCATAAACACCCCTCACCATCCCTCACGAGGCCAATTCCCATGAACGCTCAACCCAAACGGATCATCGAAGACGCGGTGGTGCGAAAGGACGCAAGCACAAAGGACAAGCTGCTCGACAAGGCCTTCGCGCTCGCCTTCAACGGCCTTGTCTACGCGCAGATCTGGGAAGACCCAGTGTGCGACATGGAAGGCCTCGCGATCGAACCCGACAGCCGCGTGATGAGCATTGCGAGCGGCAGCTGCAATGCGCTCTCCTACCTCACCGCGAACCCCGCAAGCGTGACGGCAGTCGACCTCAACCGCGCTCACGTCGCGCTGGGTCAGCTCAAGATCACGGCGATCAAGCACCTGCCCAATTACGAACGCTTCCACCGCTTCTTCGCGCATGCCGACCACAAGGAGAACAAGGCGGTCTACAAGGAGATGATAGCCCCGCATCTCGACGAGGAAAGCCGCAAATACTGGGAGAAGCGCGACATCCGTGGGCGTCGGCGGATCAGCTACTTCACCAAGGGACTGTATCGCCGCGGCCTGCTCGGCAACTTCATCGGCCTCGCTCACCTGTTCGCCAAGCTCTACAAGATCGACCTCACCAAGCTGCTCAAAGCCGAGACGTTGGAAGACCAGCGCGCGGTGTTCGAGACCGAGCTCGCGCCGGTCTTCGACAAGCGCTTCATCCGCTGGCTGACCGATCAGCCCGCCTCGCTGTTCGGCCTCGGCATTCCCCCCGCGCAGTTCGACGAGCTTGCAGGCGATGAACGCATGGCGGAGGTCCTGCGCCGCCGGTTGGAGAAGCTCGCCTGCGACTTCGAGATCAAGGACAACTACTTCGCCTGGCAAGCCTTCGGTCGCGGCTATGACCGCGCCGAGGACGCGCCGCTGCCTCCATACCTTCAGCGGAAGAACTGGGAAGCGATGCGCGAACGGATCGACCGCCTCGACGTCGTGCGCGCCAACATGGTCCATTGGATCGGCGACCGCGAGAAAGCTTCGATGGACCGCTTCGTGCTGCTCGATGCGCAGGACTGGATGAACAACGCGCAGCTCGACGATCTGTGGGGCCGGATCACACGCGCCTCTCGCCCCGGCGCTCGCGTTCTGTTCCGCACTGCGGCCGAACCGACGATGCTTCCGGGCCGTCTCGACGATGCGATCCTGTCGAAATGGCGCTATCTTGATGAGCTGTCGGCGGACCTCACCGCACATGACCGCTCTTCGATCTACGGCGGCGTGCACGTCTACGAGCTCGCCTGATGGACGCGCAGACCGCAAACACCTCTCATGGGGCGCTGATGGACAGCGTCTACAAGGGGCAGCGCCACATCTACGACCTGACGCGCAAGTACTACCTCTTCGGACGCGACACGCTGATCGAGGGGCTTGATGCGAGGCCGGGGATGCGGGTGCTGGAGGTCGCCTGTGGGACAGGACGAAACCTCGCCAAGATCGGCAAAGCGTGGCCGGGGGTGCAGCTTTATGGGCTCGATATCTCGTCAGAGATGCTGAAGAACGCGCGCAAGGCCGTTGGGAAAAACGCAAAGCTCGGCCTTGGCGATGCCTGCGCCTTCGATGCTGACGAGACGTTCGGCGAGCCGGGTCTGCGCGAGAAAGGCTTCGACCGGATCGCGTTGTCCTATTCGCTCTCGATGATCCCGGACTGGGAGGGTGCCCTCGCTCACACAGCTTACCAGCTAGCCCCCGGCGGTGAGTTGCATATCGTCGATTTCGGTGATCTCAGCGGTCTGCCTGGACCGCTTGAAAGACTGCTCCACAAATGGCTCGCGAAGTTCCACGTCCGGACCCGCAGCGACCTGCCCGAAGCGGCGCGCCGGATTGCGAAAGCGCATGGCACGGAACTCACTTCAACGCGCGGCAAGCTCGGCTACTTCCAGCTTCACGTCCTGAAGGCACCGCGCACAGGCTCCTGACCAGTTGCATTTGACAATCGAACCCGCCTCTCGCAGTTAGGCGTCAATTAGGAGAGGAAGGGGATCGCTCGCAATGCAAGCCCAAATGCTCGCGCCTGCCGCTGTGCTGGTGGTGTGGACGCTGATCGTACTGTTCTGGATCATCCCGTACCGCTTCGGCGCAATAGCGAAGGTCGAAGACAAGTCGAAACTGCCCCGTAAGGAAGGCGTGCGCGGCGCGGACCTGGAGGGCGTCATCCCTGACAAGGCCAACTGGCCGGCGCACAACCATACGCACCTTCATGAGCAACCGACGTTGTTCTACGCGGTGAGCCTAATCCTCGCGGTGGTAGGTGCAGGCGCGTTCGATGTGATGCTGGCATGGATCTATGTCGGTATCCGCGTGGTGCATTCGCTGTGGCAGATCTTCGTCAACAAGATCCCGGTGCGGATCGTGCTGTTCTTCACAAGCACATTCGTCCTGATCATCCTCGCCGTTCGCGCAGTGATGGCGACAGCATTCGCCGACCCAAGCCTCGCGCCTCAATAAGACCTGATCGGAAGACACGACATGATCGGAATAGAAATCCTGCAGCCCGTTATCGCACTGATGATCTGGACGATGATCATTTGGGCGTGGATGTATGCGTCGCGCATCCCTGCCATGGCGAAGGCCGAAATCGCGCCCGACGATGCGCAGATCGTGGGGCTGCTCGACCAGAAGCTTCCGCGCGAGGTTCAATGGAAAGCGCACAACTACAACCACCTGCACGAACAGCCGACGGTGTTCTACGCGGTCGCCATTGTCCTGGCGCTTCTCGACCAAGGGGGCGGAGCCAACGCGTTCCTGGCGTGGATCTATGTCGGGCTGCGCGTAGTGCACAGCCTCGTTCAAGTCACCGCTAACAAGGTGATGGTGCGGTTTGTGCTGTTCGCATTGTCGAGCGTCGTGCTGATCACGCTGATCGCGAAAGCGGCCTTCGTCGCCTTCGCCTGACGCCGGATGGCGGAGTAGGCTCTACTCCGCCGCTTCGGCCTCTTGCTTGGCGTCGTCCATGGTCGCAAGGAAACGCTCGCCGTCGAGTGCGGCCATGCAGCCCATGCCTGCTGCCGTGACAGCCTGACGATAAACGTGGTCGGTTACGTCACCGGCTGCAAACACGCCAGGGATGACAGTCTTGGGCGTGCCAGGCTCGGTATCGAGATAGCCGCTCTCATCCATTGGCAGCTTGCCCTTGAACAGCTCGGTCGCGGGGGCGTGACCGATCGCGACGAAAGCACCGTCCACTTCGAGAGTCGAAGTCTCGCCGGTTTGCGTGTCCTTGAGGACGAGGTGCGAAAGCGTGCCGTTTTCCCCTGCCTCGAAGCTCTCGACAGTCTTGTTCCAGAGCGTCGAAACCTTGGGGCTCTTGAACAGGCGATCCTGCAGGATCTTCTCCGAGCGCAATTCGTCGCGGCGGTGGATCAGGGTCACGTCGTCGGAGTGGTTGGTGAGGTAGAGCGCCTCTTCCACAGCGGTGTTTCCGCCGCCGATCACCGCGACCTTCTTACCGCGATAAAAGAAGCCGTCGCAGGTTGCACAGGCCGAAACGCCCTTGCCGCCGAGCTCCTGCTCACCGGGAACGCCAAGCCACTTGGCCTGAGCGCCCGTCGCAATCACGATCGTGTCGGCGATGTATTCGTCGCCGCTGTCACCGACTGCGCGGAAAGGCGAGCCGCCTTCGAGATCAACGCTGGTGATGATGTCGTACATCATGCGCGTGCCGACATGCTCGGCCTGCGCCTTCATCTCTTCCATGAGCCAAGGCCCCTGCACCACGTCGCGAAAGCCGGGATAGTTCTCGACATCGGTGGTGATGGTAAGCTGGCCGCCGGGTTGCAGGCCCTGAACCACGATCGGCTCAAGCATGGCGCGCGCGGCGTAGATCGCTGCGGAATAGCCAGCAGGGCCGGAGCCGATGATGAGCATCTTGGTGTGATGAGTAGCCATGGGTCGTCTCTTCAAATCTGGTCAGTCGTTACCGTGCGATATGGGGTCGCAGCGCAGCCTTGTCACGTCAGGAACCGCTCCCTGAGGCGAGCTTTCCTTGTGTCATCCACACCTAAGCTATTTGCAAGGTATGCATCGACGCTGCCGTGGTCGCGGGTGACCTCGGACCAGTAGCGCTCGATATACTCCTCGCGCACTCCCATGAGGTTGCGGATCGCCTCGGGCTCTATCTCGCCGTAATGCGCCTCCATGCGCGGTAGCGACTGGCGCTCGAGAATATGCTGGGTCGGTGCATCGTTGGTGCGCATGAATTCGGCGACAACGTCATCCTTGTGAGCACCGAGCACATGAAGAAGCAGGCTTGCTGCGATCCCGGTGCGGTCCTTGCCCGCAAAGCAATGGACAAGGCTACCGCCCTCGCGCGTTTCCAGCGCCTTGAAATATCGGGAGAACATCTCGATCATCGCGGGATTTACGGGCATGCGGGTGTAGACTGAGAGCATGCGCTGACGCGCCCTTTCGGCAGTCATGTCCTCCTTGTCCCATCCGCCTTCATGTGGCGGTGAGCTTGTGGTCTCGCCGTCGAACGCGATGACATCGGCACCGAACTCATCGTGCCGCCGACAGGGAAAGCTCGTCCGCTCGCTCAGGCCGCGAAGGTCGACGATTGTACGGATATCGAGGCTCTGGATCGTGTCGAGATCCTCGTCGGAGGCTTCCATGTGCTGGCCTGAGCGAAACAGCAGGCCGCTCCTGACGCGGGCACCATCAGCAGCCGCGTAGCCACCGTAATCGCGCAGATTGTGTATGCCATCGGTTGGCAGGAAGGGTTCGAGCTTGGTCTCGCGAATCATGATGCGTCCCGTCTGACAGCGCGCCCGCCATCGGGCAACAGCGCGCACGCGCCGATTGTAGGTAGTGGAACGGAGGCGACGCCAAAGGCGAATTTGTGTCACCGTGCCTATTGCAAACCGACCCTTTCAGCGCGGTCGCATAGCGACCCGAAGCAACAATGGCCCCTTGATAATGGCGTTCATACTTATCGCAGATGACGACGAACTGATTGCCGAACTCGCCTCGCAGGTCCTGATCGATGCCGGACACGCCTGCGGCTGGGTGACGAGCGGTGAGGAATGCTGGACGCTCCTGCAACGACGACGGCCCGACATTCTCTTGCTTGACCAGAACATGCCGGGCATTTCGGGCGTGAGCCTGCTGCGCAAGCTGCGACAATCCGAGAACTTCTACGACCTGCCGGTTATCATGTTCACCGCGATGAGCGGAGCAGATGACGAGAACCAGGCGATCTATGCAGGCGCGCAGGACTATATCCGCAAGCCCTTCGACCCACGAAGCCTCACCAGCCGTATTCAGCGTATCCTGTCAAAACGCGGCGACCAGCCACAGCACACCGATCTCAAGACGTATCTGGCACAAAGCTCTGGACAGGTGGAGGAAGAACGCCGACCCGCGCGCCGCGCTATCTGAAATCAGTCAGCCGCGAGATCAGTGCAGAAATTCTGGGTCCAGTCGCGAACATCATCGTCGCGCACCGTCGCAATCATCGCCTCGTAGCGCGACTTGCGCTCTTCAAGCGGCATGTCGAGCGCCTTGCGGATCGCTCCCGCCAGCGCGTCGGGGCTGTGGGGATTGACCAGCACGGCGCCCTTGCCATCGCATCCTAGCTGATGCGCTGCGCCCGCGAATTCCGAGAGGACCAGTACGCCCGGATCTTCCGGGTCTTGAGCTGCAACATATTCCTTGGCGACCAGGTTCATCCCGTCACGCAGAGGGGTGACGAGCCCGATCTTGGCTGCGCGGAAAAACCCGAATAGCTGGGCATGAGTGTAGCCTCGGTTCACGTAGCGGATCGGAACGATATCAACCTCGCTGCGCGCGCCGTTGATCTGTCCGGTCTTCTGCTCAAGCAACCCGCGGATCTGCTGGTAGCTTTCCACGTCTTCGCGGCTCGGCGGAGCGATCTGGATGAAAACCAGGTCGCGTGTGCGCTCAGGATGCTCGTCGAAGAAGCGCCCGATGCCGTCGATCCGTTCAGGCAGTCCCTTGGAATAGTCGAGCCGGTCAACCCCAATCATTGCGGTCCTGTGCCGTGTCGATGCGAGGAGGCGCTGGCTAGCATTGCGCGCTTCGCCTGTGTCGCCCTGCGCCTGAAAGTGTTTCCAATCGATCCCGATGGGATAAGCGCGCGCGGTGGTCGTCCGGCCTTCATGCGTGATGCGCCCGGTATCGTGATCGACCTTCGCGCCTAGCTCGGTCTCGCAATAGTGGACGAAGCTTGAGAGCCACTCCTTCGTCTGAAAGCCGATCAGATCGTACGAAAGCATCGTGCGCACCAGCCGCTCATGAAACGGCAGCGAGGTCAGCAATCGCGTCGGAGGCCACGGTGTGTGCAGGAAGAAACCGATGCGGTTCTTGATCCCGCGTGAACGAAGCCGCTCGCCAAGCGGGATCAGGTGATAATCGTGCACCCATACCAGGTCGTCTTCTTCGATCAGCGGGAGCGCGCTCTCGGCAAAACGGTCGTTGACCCTTTCATAGCCCTCGCCGGTGCGGTTCTCGAACCGGGCAAGATCAATGCGGTAATGAAAAAGTGGCCACAGCGTCGAATTGGCATAACCGTTGTAGTACTCACCCACGTCGCGGGTTGAGAGGTCGATTGTTGCCGTCGTCACACCGTCATTGCGTTGCAGGTCCATGTTGCCGGTGCGGTCTTCGCTCTCCTGCCCGGACCATCCGAACCATACCCCGCCCCGATCCTTTAGCGCTGCGTTAAGCGCGCCTGCGAGCCCTCCCTGAGCACCCGCCACCCCGCGCGCCTTTGGAACGGCGACGCGATTGGAGATAACCACCAGTCGGGATTGGGCATTCGCTATCGGACTTCACTCCATGGTTTGGACAACAGCCCAGCGCAATTGATTACTCCAACCAGCGAATAGGTCTGCGGAAAGTTCCCCCAAAGCTCGCCGGTTTCGTAATCGAGGTCTTCGCTCAGGAGCCCCGATTTGGTCGTGTGGCTGAGCATGGTTCGGAACAGGCTGCACGCTTCTTCGTCGCGGCCCGCGAGATGCAACGCCTCAATCAACCAGAACGTGCAGACGTTGAACGCGGTTTCGGGAGCGCCGAAGTCGTCTTCAGCGGCATATCGCAGCATGTGATCACCGCGCCGCAGATGCTCTTCCACTGCGGCAAAGGTTTGTTGGAAACGCTCATTGTCAGGAGAGAGAAAGCGCAGCTCGACCATCTGGAGAAGGCTCGCATCGAGATAGTCAGATTCGAAGCTGGCGCCGTAGTGGCTCCCTTTTCCGTTCTCTTTCCAAGCCTTGTCTTCGATCTTTGCACGGATGGCCTCGGCGCGGTCGCTCCAGACCTTCGCGCGGTCTTCTTTACCGATATGGCGCGCAACATTGGCGAGCCTGTCGCACGCGGCCCAGCACATCACCGCGGAATAGGTGTGCACTTCCTGCCGAGTGCGGAATTCCCAGAGCCCGGCATCAGGCTGATCGTGCATCGCCCATGCCATCTTGCCGACCTGTTCGAGGTTCTCGAAATCGTGCTCGGTCGCGGGGCGCAGGAGTTGCTGGTCGAAGAAGCCCTGAACGCTCGGCAGCACGATCTGGCCGTAGCAGTCGTACTGAACCTGCTTGTACGCGGCATTGCCGCGCCGCACAGGCCCCATGCCGCGATATCCGGCGAGATAGGACGCGGTCGTCTCATCGAGCTCGCTTTCGCCCATCACAGAGTACAGCGGCTGGATCTGGCCGCCCTTCGCGCCGTCCACGATATTGCGCAGATAGGCGAGATACTTCTCCATCACATCCAGCGCACCAAGGCGGTTGAGTGCCTGGATCGTGTAATAGGAGTCTCGGATCCAGCAGTAGCGATAGTCCCAGTTGCGCTCCGAATGCGCGGCCTCCGGGATCGACGTCGTAAGCGCCGCGACAATCGCTCCGGTTTCTTCATGCTGGCACAGCTTGAGAGTGATTGCGCAGCGGATCACCTCTTCCTGCCACTCAAGCGGAATGGCGAGCATGCGCACCCAGTTCTGCCAGTATTTGCGCGTCGATTGCTCCATTGAGCGGATCTGTTCGCGCAGGTTTCCAACAAATGGCTCATCCGGGCCGAGGAAAAAGTGCGTGTCATCCTCGATCCGGAAGGTGCGGCCTTCCTGGATGTAACCAACCGGTGCATCGGTCGAGAGGCGTAGGCAAGTCGCTCCTGTAAGATAGCGGATGTGGTTCGTGCCGTGAGTGGTGTCAGCAACGCCCGCGCCGTAATTCTTGGTCGGGTTCAGCACCACCTTGATACGCGGCGTGCCGCTGATTGGGCGGACGATGCGGACATAGGCAACCGGGCGATACATCCGACCCGACCGCTCGAAACGGGGACAGAAATCGAGGATTTCAACAGCGCTGCCATCCGTCGCTTCAAGCGTGGTCAGAAGGTGAGGCGTGTTGCGGATGTAGCGTTGGCTCGCCGAACACTGCCCTTCGAGCTCGAAGCGCCAGATCCCTGCATCACGCTGCTCTCCATTGAGAAGCGCGGAGAACACCGGGTCGCCGTCGACGCGCGGGACGCAGCCCCAGACCAGCGCCCCGGTCTCGTCGATCAGGCCGGAAACCTGGCAATTTCCGATTGGCCAAAGTTCAAGAGAGGGTGTGTGTGCCAAACGTCAAAGCTCCAGCCATGAATGGACCATCGAAACCGTCTTTAGGCGATACTTCGCGCGCGTTTCCTCGCGCTCGCCAACAAGGATGCCTGCTCCGCCCATCTCATCGCAGGCCCGAAAGCCTGCTTCGTCGGTGAGGTCGTCGCCTATGAAGAAAGGGCGTGCGCCTGAGAATGCTTCCGTCTGCATCAAGGAGGAGACGGCAGCGCCCTTATTCGCATCGCCTGCCACAAGCTCCACCACGCATTTCCCACCCTGCGCAGCCCAGCCATGCTCCGCCGCGAGCGCCTCGGCAAAATCATGAGCGCTCGGCCCTTTGTGAGGGTTCCGCCTGTAGTGAAGTGCGCCGCCGTGGGGCTTGTGTTCGTATTCGAGTCCCTCGCTCGCGGCGAACTCTCGAAGGCGCTGTTCGATCGAGGCGGGGATTTCTGCAGGCCCGTTACCGATAGCTGAACCATCAGCGCCTCTGATATCGGATCCGTGCGACCCAGCCATCGCCAGAGATAGTGGCCCGGTATGCCGTTCGATATCGTCGATGCCCCGCCCGCTCACGATGGCGCAGCGCCCTTCGAGACGATGCGCGAGATGGGCGAGCCGCTCGGCGAGATCGGGCAATGGTGCGATGGCGTCCGGCCCCTCGGCCAATTCTACCAGCGTCCCGTCGAAATCCAGAAAAAGCGCGATGTCTTGCCCTTCGAGCAGGGTCGCAAGCGACGGCGGCGCTCCTGGAGCAAGGGCTGACTGCATGGCGACTTGTGTAGTGGCTCAGACCGCGCGGTCAACATGCCTGCTGCACTGCAGCAAATCACACCCAGCTATCTGACCTCAAACCTCACAGTAAGCGTGAAATCTCCGCCCGCTGCAAAAGCGCCTCCGGGTCGAACGCGGAAGTCGGTGATTGCACCATCGCATCCGAAGCCATCATCGACAGGCGTATAGGTAAAGCTCGCTCCGTCATCGTTCGAGAACTCAAGATTGTCGGTCGTCGCGGCGAGGCTTGAGAATGAATACGTGAGATTGGAATTGCTGCCCGGATCGTTGAAGATCACCGGCCCACCCGCCCGGTTGA
Source organism: Erythrobacter sp. S158 (assembly GCF_057364915.1). Taxonomy (NCBI): domain Bacteria; kingdom Pseudomonadati; phylum Pseudomonadota; class Alphaproteobacteria; order Sphingomonadales; family Erythrobacteraceae; genus Erythrobacter; species Erythrobacter sp. S158. The sequence continues at coordinate 1,628,342 of NZ_CP200279.1, forward strand.
TCAGGCACAATTTCGCATCTGCTGGACCATCATCCCAAACGGTTACGGTATCGGCATCAGTTGCGCTTCCGCCGGTGTTAGCAACGGTGATGAGATACTCGATCGTAGCGCCGGGAATGGCCTTGGGATTGGTTGTTCCGTTGATGGGGTCGGCGATGACAGAGCTAACCTTGCTCACGCTGAGTGTCGTGAACGGATCGCAGACGCTGATATCGTGAATGCCAATGCCCTGCTGGCCTGGATCGGCAGGGGCAGTCGAATGGTTGCCGTAGCGCAGGATGACGGTGTCGACAGTGCCGGTGAAGGTCACAACGACGTTGCCGAGTGCTTCGGCAGAGCCGGAAGCAAGATCGCCAATGGCGACGTTGCCGCTGATGAAGTTCGCGTTGCCGTTTGTCAGCTCTGCGGTGACAGTCGCTCCGCCGTTTGAGCCTACGACTTCGAGCCGGTCCGCGAACTGGTTGGTGCCGAAGTCGACATCGAACACAGTAAACTGTAATCCGGTGAACGCACGGGGCAAGGTGATGACGACCTCGACTTCTCCGGCTCTGTTCGCCTGGTTCGCGAGGATTGTAAGGCTATCCTCCGCCGGAACGAGGCCGCCCTCGAACGTGTCCGTCACGGTCGGCGACTGACCACCGAAAGTCCCATTGTTGACGTAAGCGCCGTCGTTGCTGAGCTGGAAGCGGATGTCTCCGTAGCTTGCAAACGCGTACGTGTTGTCGGTCGAACCAGCAACCCAACCGGAAATACCGTCCCAGTCAAAAATCGACTGTCCCGCCGGGCACGAGAGCACCGGAGGGATGCCGGGTGAGCGGCCGCTTTGCACGGTAAAGCTCGCGCTGGCGTAATCGTCCTCGGACGTGACCCCGTTGTTGGGCGTTGAATCCAGGTCGACTGCGCTGGAAGCGATGATCTCCGCTACATTTGTCAGCGTCGATCCTGCAGCCGCCGATACTGTCCCCGTAACTGTCAGCGTCGCGCTTTCACCCGGAGCAAGCGTTCCCACGTTCCACTGATTGCTTCCCGTATCGAAGGAACCATCGCCCGATGCGCTGGAGAAAGTGAACCCAGACGGAAAGGTCTCCTGAACCACCACATTGTCCGCGGTGAGAATAGATGCGGAATTGTTGGTCGCGATCAGACGCCAGACGGCAGTGCCGCCCTGCACCGGCGGTGAGCCAATCAGAGCTTTCGTGAGTGAAAGGTCGGCGTCCGGCGCCGAATATTGCCAGTCCGAAATACCCATGAACTGGCCAACCGGGTCGCCCGATCCGGTGTAGCTGAAATAGACGATCTGGATGCGCTGAACGGCCTGCAATCCGAAATCGAAATTGATATTGCCATCGGTCGCAGCGGTCGCCGACCCGCCCGTGCCGCGCCAGCCGTTTACGGTCGCATCATTGGTGCGACTGACAGAGGCACCAAGAGCCCAGAAGGCGTTGTTGGTGGCGGCGTTCGTGAACGTGCCGCTTCCATTGTCATCGTAATAAACCTCGACCGCATCGGCGAAGCTGCCCAAGTCGATATCGCCGAGCGAAAATGTGAGGTTGCTCACCGCCTCGGTCAGAGAGATGGTGATGACAATTCGGTCATTGGGATCATACTGCGAGTTGTCGAAGCTTACCAACAGCGGCGACGCTGCACCGCCAATCGTGCCGTTGAAATAGCTCACGAATGTTGGCGAGAAAGCCGGATCGAACGTACTCGGTGCGACCGACTGGCTCGACCACGTGATTGTTGCAACATTGCCATCAGATCCCGTCGCGCTCGTCCCGCTCGGCAGCGAGCCCTGGCTGGCTATCCCGGCGTCGGCCCAATCGATATCGGCATTCTGAGCGTGAGCAGGAGCCGCAATTGCAAGGCTAGCCGCCAACATGGCGAGCGCGAGCAATACAATTTTGCGGTTTGCGGCAAGCACGGCTCCAAGCATGCGCAGGATGTACCTAGAGATGGTAAATACGGCGTTTACCATGGGGCGATGAGAGATGACGCTCATACTCATCGGCCAAGCCCCAGGAAGTCGAACGTATCGGTGTCGAACTTGAAGCGAACGGCGGCGAAAACGCCCTCGTCGGTGTTCCGGGCAGCCGAGAAGTCGCCGTCGCGGAAACCTTCGACATTGTAGCCGACCGTGAGCAGAATCCCGTCGACCGGTACGAAACCGATAGTCGGGCCATAGGCAAAGCTGGTTACATCATCATCGAGATTGGTCCGCACGGTAGCGCTGGCCCCGATTTCGAACCGCTCGCCGATACCGATGCGCGCATCCGCACCGACAAGCACGGTTGTGCCGGAGAACTCCGTCCCTTCGAACTCGTCGAAGTTGTAGCGACCTCCGATAAAGAGCGTGTACTCGTCGCGGCGGGTTTCTTCTTCGATGCCGAATTCGTTGAGGTCAAAGCCGCGCGGGCTCCAGTTGGTGCTCCAGCTGGCGACCAGACGGCGCGAAGTGGCATCGCCGTCGACGATCAGAGCGGTGCGCCCTGCACCGGCTCCGCCAAGGCCGCTGGCCTGTCCTGCGATACCGCCGGTGATCTCATCGCTGCGGAATTCGAGCTTGCCGAGCATGGCGAATTCCGAGGCGTCGGGGCGATGGGCAAATGCGATGGCCGCGTCGACGATCTGCGTCGTCGCTCCAAACTCGTCTTCTGCACGCGTCCACGTCGCGCCTGACCCAACGATGCTGCCCTCGCCAAGTTGGCGGATTGCGCCGATGGTAGCTCCCATGCGCTCGGCCAGTTCGCCATCGCGATACTCGCCGCGCCCGGTGACGCTCCAGCGATCCTTGCGCCATGCGCCGCCGAAAGTGACAGCGGTGAAGTCCTCGAAATCGAGGTTGCCGGTGATCTGTCCCCCGGTCGCAAGCGGCTGTTGCGGATTGACGAGGTCGCTTGTGGGAGGTGCGCCATTGAGGGTGCGGTTGCCGTCAATTGTCGCGTCCAGCGTGAATTCCGGGCTGACCTGCCATGTCTGCGCGAGGCCGAATGCCGCGAAGGTGCGATTGCCGAGTTCGTTAATGCTTTCTTGGCCGACCGAGGTCACGATCTGTCCACCCTGCCACGGCGTGACTTCAAGACCGCCGCGAAGCTGGCGCGCGTTGAATTCCGCGCCATCGGCAATCTCGTATGTCCCGACAAGGCGGACGTTGCGGGTCACGGCATAACGGGCACTCAAACGATGGCGCGCGGGCAGGTCAGCGCTCTCCGCGTCGTCGAGCGCGAGCGCGGTGGCTGCTGAAAGTTCGAGCGTATTGTTGATCAGTCGCTGCGTCACGCCCGCCTCGACCACGGTCGAAGTGTTGGTGCTGCCGTCCGCAAGGCGGTCGTTGAAATGGCTAAGACCAAGACGAAGATCGGTGCGCTGACGTGTCAGATTGACCTGCCCCTGAGCAGCGCGGCGGCGAGACGTGTCAGTCAGGCTGTCATCCTGCCATGCGCTGCCTAGCAGGCTGAGATTGTCGTTGAGGAGCACGCGTCCGTCGACACCGATCTTGCGGCGACCAAGCTCAGCGCCGTTCTGCTGGCCGAGGCCATAGTCGGCGTCGAGTTGGTGAGCGTAGGCGAGAATGTCGAGCTTGCCGGTCTGGTGCTGTACCTCGGCGAGCCAGCCGGTTGCGCTTTCGCCTTCGCGGCGGCTCATGGCGACTTCGCCGCGAACCTCTGTACCAGCGCCAATGCGAGCGCGCAGGTCCAGCGTACCGATATCGGTGCGCTCACCCTCGCCCTTGTCGGTGATTGCGTTGGCGCCGACGCGGATCGCGCCATCATTGCTGGTCCAATCGGCGCGCACGCCGGCATTGAGTTCAGCCTCACCCAATCCGTCAGTTTCGTATTCGACAACGATGAACTGCGGATTGAGGTTGTCGTCGCGACTCAGAACGGGACGCGAGAACGTGATGGTGCCCGAAAGCAGGTCGATATCGTAATCGATGAAGCGCGTGAGGCGCGTGCTCGAGACGATCAACTCGGACCGGAAACGGTCGCGCACTTCGAGCGTCACGCGTTCGCTGTTGGCGAGGATCCGGCGGCTACCGAGTTGGTAAGGCCCTGTGATGCCCTGCCCCTGGATTTCATCGCGCTGGAGGCGGGTCGAGATTTCGGCGGCGAAGGCGTTGGCCTTGACCTGTCCGAAACGCGCTTCGCCGCGCACGCCGGTTGCCGTGCGGTTGTAGCGAGCCAGGCGGGTCTGGTCGAAAGCGGTCTCGAAGTCGCCGTAAAGCGCATAGAAGGTCGCCGTTTCGATGCGCACGTAGAGCTTTTCGCGGCTCGCAGCATCGAAGCGGCGCGAGGACGCGTCGGCGAAGACAGTGTAGTACGCCTGCGGGTCAATTGTCCCAAGAACGCGCTGGTCTTCGCGCTGCTTGGCGCTGTCATAGGCGAGCGTCATCAGGAACTTACCGAGCACGCGGCCCTTGGCGTAAAGAGCAACGCGAGCATCATCGCCAAGGTCGCTGTCGAAGCGACCTGTGCGCTGCATATTGTCCGCAACGCTGCGAGCGCCGGCCGTGCCTTCGGCAAGACCAACGATGGTCCAGTCGATATCGCCCGGCTCAATCCACGCATCGAGTTGCTGTGCGCGAACAAGCTCACCGTCGTTGAATTCAAAATCGAGGCGCAGCGAACCGCTGACCATCGTCGGTGCGAGCTCGATCTTCGCGATGCCCTCGGTGCCCTCAACGACCCAGCGCGCTGCGGTGGGTGCAAAGCCGGTGAGTTGGTTTAGCTGCTGACGGTCGAGTGCCTCTGCGCTTTCATAGGGCGCGTTCAGCTGGAAGTTGCCCGAAACGCCTTCGCGAAGAGGACGGTTGTTGCGGTCGAGGACGCGGATAGCGACCACGGGCCGGGTACGACCATCAGCAATCAGGTTGGATTGCTCAGGCACCAGTTCAACGCGCGTCGGCGTCGTGGTGAAGAACACTTCGCGCGTGAATGTCTTCGATATCTCGCCGAAGGAATTGATGATGTCGGCTTCGAGAACTGTGCGCTCGTCTTCGAGCACGATCCCGCGCCAGGTGCTGACCGCGAACCGGCCTGTGTCTGGGGTCAGCGTGCCGTCGAAAGCAAGCGGGCTGACTTCCTTGCCATCGACTTTCAGCACCACCGTCTGGCCGCGGCGGTGGCGGATCGCGACGCGGATGGCAGGCGCGCGTGGGTTTGCCGTCAGACCCGGCGTCAGGAACCCATCCTCGCCATCACCGAGAGCGATCCAGTCGGTGTTTGGATCATAGTCAGCCGGTAAGCTGCCGGCCGCCTCTGCGGTGCTTTCTGGCAGACCGGCTTCGACCAGAATGTCCGCATCGAGCGCAGGTTCATTGTCATCGAGGCCGCCCGCAATGGAGTTGATTGCGCGGGCGGTCGCCGCGTCAGGGCGCGTCTCGGCGAACTGCGCGTTTTCCTCGATGCCGCCCTCCGGGACGATGGCATGGAACTCCGCGACGACGAGGCTGCCGCCCTGCCCGATGACAAAACGCGACATCGCGCTGCCAGCGTTGCGGGTCGAGCGGTGGCAATCGACAAGCTCAGCGCCCTCCGGCAACGTCATGCGCGAAACGGCGACGACATGCGTGCCCGGCACAACCCCTTCGAAGTGGTAGCGGCCATCCGCGTCGGTGATGGCGTAGCTGCCGTCTTCCATGACGACGCGAACGCCAGGGATGCCGCGACGCGGATTGTCGCGCGTGTCGCGAACAGAGCAAGGTCCGGCGGTGATGCGACCAATAACCGTCATGCGGTCAGCAATGCTGTCGCGCTCGATATCGACGACCGCGCTTGCCCGCGCGGTGCGACCGAGTGAGTCCGTAGTCACGGCATCGTTCAATGCGCGGCCCGGAGGCGCATCGGGCAGCACAGACATGGCATAGGTCACGCGGCGCGAGGTCCCACCTTCAAGGTCGCCGAGTGCAATTCGCAAAGAGCGTCCGTCGGAGGCAATCTCGACCTGCTCAGGAGCCTCTGCTCCGTCGATGCGGATCGTGTCTGGGCGGAGACGCAGAAAACGCGAAGGAGTGTCGTTCAGCACGACATTGCGCTTGGGGCGCGATGGGTCAGCGTTGCTCGCGGTGATCGCGTAGAACACAACATCGCCGGGCTGCACGCGATCGCGCGAGGCGACCTTGTCGAGACCAATTTCGAGGCTCGGACGGTCGACGGGGATGTCAACCTGAACCGGCGTTGGGTCGTCCAGGACGAAATTGCCACCGAACGAAGCATCAAGAATGATGTAGTTGCCCCCATCAGGAGCGGTGAGCTGGCTGAGATCAGCAGTGCTCACGACAGATGGCGCGGTGTAAGGCTCCGGCGGTTCGATCTGGAGCCGGTATGTGCCAAGGAAGGTGAGCGGGAACCAGAATTCGCCCGGCCCCATATCGGTAATCCGGCCAGCCCCGTCGATAATCGGGTCGCCCGAAATAACGCTGGAAGGCCATTCGGTTACGCCGTCCTCTGCAAAAACGGTCGCAGGTTGACCCGTAAGCGCATCGACGAGGGTTACACGCGCACCGTTGACCGGCTCGCCCGTCTCGCTGTCGAATACCGTTCCGAACGGATCGGCCAAAACTTCGACGGCGGTCTCGATGATGACCTCGTCCTGGCCCGGCAGGCTTGCCGCCACAGAGATCGACGCCCCATCGGCAATGCTCAGCCTACAATCGCCTTCGGTCGGAGCAGGCGGCATGCGCACGGTGTCGATCTGACCCACAAACACGCCCGTGTTGAGACCGGTTTCGAAGATTGTCTCAACCTCGCGATCGCCGGTCGAAGTCGTGATTGTGATGGAAAGCTGGTCGACTTCGTTCGGATCGCGGTTTGCAGCCAGTGCAGTCACCTCGAACAGCAATGTTTGCCCTGCCCGAAGGGTGTCCGTTACCTCGACCATCCCTTCACGCGGAGCAAGCGGGACATTCGAAGTGTTGTTGCCAGCGCCGCCTTGGGCCGATTGGCCGATCGCACTGCACAAAGGTGCCCGGAAATTGAGCTCGACGCTGCCCTGAGGCGCCGGGCGAAATGCGCGAATTTCCGGGGGCGGAAGGGTGACGTCGAATGTCACCTCGTTCGAGGAGGTCTGGGCTGACCTCCCGCGCAAAAGCCAACTGGCCTCTGCGATATTGGTGACCGTGCCGATGATCTCGGCTTCGGTCTCGGTTTCCTGTGCGAATGCCCCCTCTCCAGACACGCCGAAAGGCAGCAGCACCAATAGGAGTGCTGCTGCCAGACGCCTCATGAGAGAGGGGGCTACACGCAAAGTCAGATTTCCGGGTCGATCTTAGTTGATCGTCACACGGAAATAGACGGCACGCGTTTCGCCAGCTGCGATATCGAGCAGGTCGCCCGAGATCAGGTCGAGACCGCCAGTACCGCCGGTCGCGGTGAAGGTCGCATCCCCGGTTGCTTCGCCGTCGGTGCCGCTGGGGACCGTGCAGGTTGCAACGTCATCAGCCGTGCTCGCGGTGCCCTGGTCGTCGACCGTTGCTGTCGCGTTCACGAAGATGCCAAAATCGTTCTCGGTGAACGTCACGTCCGCAGGCAGGTCATCGGCCACGTTGACTGCCGAAGCAGTCGCAGCACCCGAGGCGTTCGAAACCGCGATGCAATACTGGATCACGGCACCGGGAATTGCCTTGGGATTGGTCGTGTTGTTGACCGGATCGCTGATGATCGAGCTCGACTTGACGACAGTGATGTTCGCCCCTGCGACCAGGATCTGTGCCTCGTCAGAGAATGCGCCATCGCCGTCGATCTCTTCGCCCGTTCCACCATTGCCATCGGCAAGGACAGTGTCGATGCCATCTGTGTTGGCGCCATCATCGTTATCGATGTTCGCGCCAAGCGCGCCGGCAGTGCCAGCTTCGTGAGCATCGGCAACGAGAGCAACATCAAAGGTGTTCGTGTTGATCGCATCGAGCGAGATGTCAGTTACGACGAGAACCGAGATGGTCTCGGTACCGCTGCCATCGTCTGCGGCAACCTCATCAAGGAAGGTTACGGTGCCAGCAGTGATCTCGTCTGCGTCGAGCTGACCATCGCCATCGGCGTCGATGTAGATTTCGAATGCCGAGATGTCGCCCGCATCGCCTGTGCCGCCGGTCAGAATGGCGGAGAGGTCGAGGTCGACCGTAGCGTTCGACAGGTTGGTCACATCGAACGCAAGAACGACGTCATCCTCACCCGGTGAAACCGAGGTCGGCGAAACGCCGTTGAAGTTGACATTGACGTCAATCCGGCGGTCGACCGTGAAGGTGTCGCTGGCGGTGACTTCGGTTTGCGGCTCGTCGCCGACTTCAAACGTCACCGTGACGTTGTTGGTAATGCTGTTGCCAGCATTAGTTCCGACCGCCAGGGCCGGTGTACTGGACATGGCAATAAGCGCCGATGCGCTTACAGCCCCCAGCAGCTGGGTGCTTCTTTTCATGGTTGTGGTCCTTTGCGTGTGCCCCGCGACATTCACGCCGCCCGCGGGACGTGGCGGCTATCTTCCGTTTCCCGACGGAAGAAACTGAATGTCGCGCGTCAGCGGATGATGGCGGGGTATTCGACCCGGCCGTTGTCACCCGGAGCAACGCTTTCAAGCGTCCAGCGCACATGAGTCACGTCTGCATGAGCGGCAGCGCGCATGGTCCCGTTCTCGCCTGCGACCGTCAGTGCGCTGAGCGCTCCCCAAGTCTCGCCGCCATCGACCGATATGATAAGCGCAGGGTCGGCGTCGCCAGCGAGACGAACGGCATCAGGGACAGCGTTGGTCACGACGAAGTTATCAACCGCTTCAGCGCCATTGTTGGCGTAGTCGGTGGTGAAAATCAGACGGTCGCCGGGGACGATGACGTCCGGCTCGACCAGGCGAGTGACGGTGTTGCCAGCTGCGTCAACCGAAGTTTCGACAGCTTTCACATCGCCGCTAAGCGTGATCGGGCTCTGGCTCTGCGCTACCGCAGATCCCGCCGCAGGAACTGCGGCAAAAGCCAGGAGAGCGGCGACCATTTTGGTGATGTTTTTCATTGCTCTGTTTCCTCAACCCTAAGTTGAATCAGTCGATCGTTACGTCGAACGTGATCTGGTGAATTGCGCCCCCAGCGACGGTGCCGAGATCGACAGTGATCCCATCCGCGTCCGAGGCCTCGCCCGCGTCATCGCCGGCTGCGTCAGTGAGAGCGTCTCCGTCGAGCGCGAGCGTTCCGTCTGCGTAAGTCGTGCCGTCAGGAATGATGTCGGTGACGACCAGCGCGTCGACCGATCCGCTTCCAGAGACAACGGCAGTGATCGTGAAGGTCGCGACAGTGCCTGGCACCGCGCTGTCACCGCCGAACGGGTCAACAAGGCTCACGGCCTTGTCGAGGTCGACCGTGGTGATCCCCGCGATGAGCGAACCGGTTGCGGTGTCGTCCGCTCCGGTTGCACCGACGATCGCGTCGCCACCATTGACGCCCTGTCCATCGAAGCTCGTGCCCGGAGCGCCCGTGCCGGTGACGGCCTCTGCGGTCAGTTCGACATTGCTTTCTTCGGTGTCGGCGACGCCATCGGGAACGGTCACGATCACGAAAACCGTGATTGCCTCGTCTGCGGCAAGTTCTGCCGTGGTTTCAGGAGCCGTCAGGATTTCGTCAACGCCAGGATCGTAGGTGCCGTTGCCGTTCGTATCGACAGCAATGGTTTCGACCACTGTTTCAAAATCATTGCCGGTCACAACCGGGTTTGCCGTCAGCACGAAGGCTTCGGGTCCGTTGCCTTGGTTTGTGACCTCGAACGTGAGCACGGCTTCGCCGGGCGAAGCGCCCACGGCGCCGCTGTCGAGAGAGGTGACGGTCACGTCGAGCAACTCGTCCACGCGCACCTGCACGGTGTTCGAGTCCACCGTCTTGGTGCCCTCGCCGTCCTCGTAAGTCGCGCTTGCGGTGTTCTCGATCAACGTACCCGCGCTGACACCTTCAGCGAGCGCAGGAGACGAAATGGTAAACGCAGCCACGATGCTTGTGGCCAAGAGCGGTTTGATGATTGTCTGCGTATTCATGGCTAGGGCGAATACGAAGGAATGGTTATCAAGCCGTTAGCAAACCGCTCAAAAATCCTAGATTTCCGCCAGATTGCCGAGGTTTTTTGCAAAGCGGCTAATTGCTTACGCTACGGCATGCTGACCAATTGGTAAGGGGCGGCAATCCTCATGATTAACCACGCGCCACTTCATCAGCCTTTTTGCCAAAGCCCAATGAACTACTCGCCATTGCGGATTTGACAGGGTCTCCGCGATGTCCGCATAGCTTCTTGCGAAATGAGTGAGAGGGATTTTTAGGCAACATGCAGAATAGGCTCATCACATCGGGGAAGTCGCTCGTTAGCGCAGTCGCCCTGGCTGCTTTCGCTTCAGCCCCCGCGAAGGCCAGCAACGCAGTCGAGATGAGCGAAACTGAGCAAGCAGCCCCGCAGTTGCCCGAACTTCTCTCCGCTCGTGAACGCTCCGAAGTCATAGATCGCATTCTTGCCGAACGCCTAGACACGGTGATCCCGCAAATCATGCGGGAGCAAGGCGTGGATCTCTGGCTACTGATGGCGCGCGAGTACTTCGAGGAGCCCGTCATTGCGACCATGCTCGATGCTCAGAGCATGGCAGCGCGGCGCCGTACAATCCTGATTTTCCACGATCCGGGCGAAGGCCAACCCATCGAGCGCCTGACGGTGAGCCGTTACGGGCTTGGTGGATTGTTCAATCCTTCGTGGATACCAAAAGAACAACCAGACCAATGGCAAGCGGTTGCCGACATCATCGAGGAGCGCGATCCAGACACGATCGCGCTCAATTACTCGGACTTGAGCGCTTTCGGCGATGGCATGACACTCAGCCAATATCGTCTATTTATGAGTGCATTACCCGGCAAACTTCATGACCGCGTGATGTCCGGAGAAACGTTAGCGGTGCGCTGGCTGGAGACGCGCATTCCGTCCGAGATGGAAATCTATCCCGGCATTGTTCACACAGCGCACGCCTTGATTGCCCAGGCTTTTTCCCGCGAGGTCATTACACCCGGCGTTACGACCGCCGACGACGTTCGATGGTGGTATCGCGATCGCTTGCTTGAGCTTGGCCTTACACCATGGTTCCATCCATCGGTTGCGATCCAGCGCGAGGGCGAAGAAGGCATGCTGCGCGGCGAGGTTGTCATCGAGCCTGGCGATCTGCTCTGGACCGATTTCGGCATCACCTATCTGCGCCTCAACACCGACACGCAGCACCTGGCTTACGTCCTCAAGCCCGACGAGACACAGGCGCCCGCGGGTCTTCGCAAGGGCCTTGCTAACAGCAACCGAGTGCAGGACATTTTGCGCTCGCATTTCAAGGTCGGCCTTTCGGGCAATGAGGTTCTTGCGAGGGCTCGCGCTGAGGCGATCAACGAGGGGCTGGATCCATCCATCTATACGCATCCAATCGGATATCACGGGCACGGCGCAGGGACCGCGATTGGCTTCTGGGACAACCAGAACGGCGACCCGCGCGGAGATTACACCATCCATCCGAACACTGCGTGGTCGATCGAGCTCACTTCTTACGCCCAAGTTCCTGAGTGGGGCGGACAAAGGGTTGATTACAGGACCGAGGAAGATGCCTATTTTGACGGCGAGAGCGTTCGCTTCCTCGATGGGCGGCAGACAGAGATAACCCTGATCCCTTCGGGCTAGCGGGCCTCAAGCAGAGCGAGGAGCGCAAAACTCGCAAGCCAGTGTTCGCCCATATAGTCGCCCGACACATGCGGCATCGCCGCGTCCATATGCTCGCGCGCCAGTTCGCGCAGAATAGGCGGCGCCCCCTCGCCCAGCGCTTTGGCCAGACCGAGAAGGCACCATGCCCGGCTCAGATTGAGCCCATCGAGATGAGCGATTTTTCCGTCACTTCGATCGGAAACCGTGACTGGATGGCATTCGCGCTCAATCCATCCGTTTTCTAGCACAAGCCGATCCAGCCAACCGGCAAATTCACTGGAAGGCATTACGCGGCTCATCAGAAGTGCAGCGGTCAGGACCGGCGAAAGGAATTCATCTCCGCCAGGCTCCCACCCACTATAATCTGTCCGTTTTTCAAATGCATGTACCGACCACTTATCAATCAGTGAGAGCAATTCCTGCTCGCGGTCGCTTGCCCATTCCCTAGCGAGCAGTAAGGAAAAGGCCGTGTTGGCATGCGTCCCGACAGTTATCGGGTATGTCAGCAATGGGAGGTAATCATCGAAGCGCGCTGCAAACGCATTTGCCAGTCCTGACAGCCTGCCGCCCCAGGGCCGATCTGTGTGTCGCTCCGCTTCGAGATGAAGGTACAGAAGCCAGCCCCAGCCATATGGCCGCTCAAACCCGCGCGAGCTCGGTCGATCAAGATAAGCGAGCTCAACGGAGAGCTTTTCTTCGGTAAAGGTTGCGTCGGCCAGAGCCTCGATTTCGCGCGCCTCCGGCATATCAGGAAAGAGCCGCCTCAAGGTGAGTAGCGTCCACCATGAATGGACGCAGGAATGCCAATCGAAACTGCCGAAGAATACAGGGTGGAGATCGCGCGGCGTGCGAGCATCGCCGTCCCCATCCATCACATGATCGAGCTTGTTGGGATATTCCTGCCCCACGTGGCCAAGGGCGATGCGGGCAAATTGGCGGGCTATCGCTTCGGTCAGTTCCACAGCAGGAAGGCTCCCACGTAGATGATTATGACGTTGCAGACCCATAACGGTATCGCGGTGCCGATCTGCTGACGAATGACCGCGTTCTGGTCTTTCAGTTCAAGCAGAGCCGCTGGAACGATATTGAAGTTCGCCGCCATCGGGGTGAGCAAGGTTCCGCAGAACCCCGCCAGCATTCCAACCGCACCGATAACCGCAGGATCGCCCCCATAGCCTTCGACGAGGAGCGGGATTCCGATCGCTGCGGCCATGACCGGAAAGGCCGCAAAGGCGTTGCCCATGATCATCGTGAAGAGCGCCATCCCAAGCGCGAACACGACCACTGTCAAAAAGATGCTGCCCTCCGGGATCGCGCCGCCTGCAAATCCGCCGATGATCTCGCCCACTCCTGCAAGCGCAAACACAGCCCCCAAGGCTGCGAGCATCTGTGGAAGGATCGCAGCCCATCCGATGGAATCGAGCAATCTGCGCCCCTCCTCTGCCGGGGCCGCAAGGGGGGCTCTGAGCCAGATCATTGCGGCGATGAGTGCGATGACCACGCCAATGCCGAAGAGGATCAAGGTCTCGCGCCGAGCTTCGAACAGGCCTGTCGCCGACAGAGGTGTGTAATTGTAGAGCAGAGTGCCTGCGACAGCTGTAACGGGAACGATCAGTGCCGGAATAAACAATCTGTTTCCGAGCCTTACTGAATATTCCTCACGTTCAGTCTGAGAAGTGGTCTCGGGCGCACTGCGTGATAATCGCCCCGTTCCTGCAATCGCGACAAGGGCAAGCACCAAAACCCCGTTGGCAAAGTCGCTCAGGTGGCTTCCGGCGAAGAAGCTCACCGAAAGAAGGCCCCAGAACGCTGCGTTGCCATAGCGACCATCCTTCAGGCTTAGGAACGCCCACACGGCAAAGAACGTACCTGCAAGCCAGTAGAGCCATTCGTAGGTAATCATGTGCGCACCCTCCCTAGCCGCCGGTCAAGCGCCCTGATCCGCCATGAGTGAATGAAGAACGCGCATATCGCGGTCGGTATGGCCCAAACTGACAACTCGAGCGGTGTCAGCGGGTATCCATAGCTTTCAAAAACCCCTTGGATCAGCAGGATAGAGGCGATTGCGAAGAAGATATCTTCGCCGAAGAACAAGCCGACATTGTCTGTCGCAGCCGACATCGCGAGGACTTTCTGGCGATCATCCTCGCTCAGATCACCGTGCGACTTTTCAGCGGCTGCTTCTGCCATGGGGGCCACTAGCGGACGTACGGCCTGTGGGTGTCCGCCGATATCCTTCATTCCAAGAGCTGCGGTTATCTGGCGAAAGCCGAGATAGATCGTGAGCAACTTGCCCATCGTTGCCCCGCGCACACTTTCGATTACGGCCCGTGCGCGCTGCTGCAAGCCATGTCGCTCCAACAATCCGATTACGGGGAGAATGATCCATGTGACCGAGATATAGCGATTGTCGTTGAACGCCTTCCCCAGCGCTTCGACCACAGCGACAATATCGAGGCCAGCGAGCAGCCCAGTTGTCACCGCAGCCCCTACGACCACGAGAAGCGGATTAAAGCGTAACGCGAAGCCGATCACGACCAGCGCGATGCCCAGCAAGGGCCAATAGTTCACTCGACAAGCTCCCCGAAGCCGCCCCCGCCGGGCGTCTGGATCACAAAGGCATCCCCTCGCTCCATCTGCGCCGAACCGGTTGCTGACAACTCCTCGCGGGTCCCGTCGACCCGTTCAACCCAATTTCGCCCCGGCTGCGCATCCCCTCCCCCGCAAATGCCGCGCGGCGGCACCGCCCGCCGATTGGCGAGCATGTTGGCGCGCATGGCTTCCAAGAAGGTTACGCGCCGCTCTACGCCGTCACCGCCGCAATGCTTACCCGTCCCTCCCGAACCCGTTCGAATGGAGAAGCGGTCGAGCCGCACTGGCAATCGGCTTTCGAGAATCTCGGGATCGGTCAGGCGGCTGTTAGTCATGTGCGTCTGTACGGCGCTTGTGCCGTCATGGTCTGGCCCCGCGCCAGAGCCCCCGCAAATCGTCTCGTAATATTGGTGCTGCGCATTCCCGAATGTGAAGTTGTTCATCGTGCCCTGGCTCGCAGCAAGCTTGCCCGTGGCCGCGAACAGGGCATCGGTGACAGCCTGGCTCGTCTCGACATTGCCTGCAACCACGGCTGCCCCCGGCTGTGGATTCAGCATCGAGCCCTCGGGGACGACCAGGTCGACCGGTCTCAAACAACCGTCATTCATCGGAATTGTGTCGTCGATAAGGGTGCGCAGTACATAAAGCGCTGCAGCACGAGTGATTGAGCGAGGCGCGTTGAAATTATCGGGTAGCTGATCGGATGTCCCGGTGAAGTCGAAGACAGCGGAGCGAGCCTCGCGGTCGATCCGGATCGCCACCTCGATCGCGGCGCCATTGTCCATCGGATAGCGGAAGTGCCCATCCTCAAGCCTATCGAGTAATCGCCTCACGCTTTCCTCTGCATTGGCAATCACGTGACCCATGTAAGCTGCAACGACCTGCGCACCTTGATCATTGGCAGCTGCGGACAACAGTTCCGACCCGCGCGTACACGCAGCCAGCTGCGCGCGGAGATCCGATAAGTTGCGATCGGGATTGCGCGCGGGATACTTCGCGCTTGCGAGCACCATGCGCACCTCTTCTTCGCGGAATGTGCCTTCGTCGACCATGAGGAGGTTGTCGATCATGACGCCTTCTTCCTCGATCGTTCGGCTCTCCGGAGGCATGGATCCGGGCGCGATCCCGCCAATGTCAGAATGGTGCCCGCGTGCGGCCACGAAGGCATCGGGCTCGTCACCCGCACCGTAGAACACTGGCACAATGACCGTGATGTCGGGCAGGTGCGTGCCTCCGCGATAGGGATCGTTCAGGACATAAGCATCGCCGCGCTTGAAACCGCGTCCGTCGCGCGATTGCCCGCGCGCCTCGATCACGCGCGCGATGCTGTCACCCATGCTTCCCAGATGGACCGGAATATGCGGCGCATTGGCGATCAAGGCACCTTCGGCATCGAACAGCGCACAAGAGAAATCGAGGCGCTCCTTGATGTTGACCGAGGTCGCAGTGGACTGCAGGACCACACCCATCTCTTCGGCGATCGCCATGAAGAGATTGTTGAAGATTTCGAGCCGAACCGGATCGACCGCGGCGTCTTTCGCAGTCCCGGCTGCGTGCTCGCGCTCAAGTGGTGACACGCGCGAAAGGACAAGGCTTCCATCCTCGGAGAGACGCGCCTGCCATCCCTCCTCAACAACCGTTGTCGAACCCGGATCGATGATCAGCGCCGGCCCATCAACCGTATCGTCAACGCCTAGCGCAGCACGCTCAACTGTCCGCCACGTCCCCGAAGCTGTGCCGCTGGCAGCGACCGGTTCAGCGACAGCCGCTCCAAGCCCCCCTGACACGCCGCTTGCCTCGACGCTCAACGCTTCGACGATGATCTGAGCGGTGTCGTCGGAATAGCCAAAGCGCTGACGATGAAGCTTGCGAAAGCCCGCATCCATCGCTGACACATCCTCACAAGAAACAGTGAGCATGGAATCGCTGCCTTCGAAACGCAGGCGCGCCCTCTGTTCCAAAGTGATCGCAGGCTCTTCGATATCCTGAGAAAGCAACGCATCGCGGGCCTCAGTCTCAAGTTCAGCCAATTGCTCAGCAAAATCCTCGCCAAGCGGTTTCACAAGGCTGACCTCACGAATTGCCTTCACGGGCGCAATGCCAATCCCGAATGCAGACAGGATTCCGGCAAGCGGATGGACGAGCACCGTTTCCATGCCGAGTTCATCTGCGACCTTGCAGGCATGCTGTCCTCCCGCCCCTCCGAAGCAGGCCAAGGCATACGTCGTCACATCATGCCCGCGAGCGACCGAAATCTTGCGAATTGCGTTGGCCATATTGTCGACCGCGATAGCGAGAAAACCTTCTGCGATATCCTCGATCGATTGAGGCTCAGGCATTGAAGCCGCGATGTCTTCGAGAGCTGTTCTTGCTGCCACCGGGTCGAGCGGTTCGTTGCCGCCGGGACCGAAAACGCTTGGGAAGAAAGCAGGGTCGATCCTGCCCAGGGCAAGATTGCAGTCTGTGAGGGTCAGCGGACCGCCCTTGCGATAGCACGCGGGGCCCGGATCGGCCCCAGCGCTTTCAGGACCGACGCGAAAACGCGCACCATCGAAGCTGCAGATTGAACCGCCTCCCGCAGCGACTGTGTGGATCTGCATCATCGGCGCGGCAACTCGAACCCCTGCGACCACACTGTCGCCGGTCAGCTCGTACTCACCGGCATAGTGGGCGACGTCAGTGCTGGTCCCGCCCATGTCAAAACCGATCAGCTTGTTGTGCCCCAGAGGCTGGGACGCAGCCACCATGCCGACAACTCCGCCAGCGGGCCCGGAAAGAATTGCATCCTTGCCCCGAAAAGCACCGACCTCTGCCAGCCCTCCGTTCGATTGCATGAAACGAAGCCTGTCTGCGCCGGGCAGTTCTGCCTGCAGCGTGTCAGTGTAGCGCCTCAGGACCGGCGAAAGGTAAGCGTCGACGACCGTAGTATCGCCGCGCGGGACGAGCTTTATGAGCGGAGCGACTTCGTGGCTGGTTGAAATCTGTGAGAAGCCCTGTTTGCGAGCGATCTCGGAAAGTCGTATCTCGTGATCGCGATACTTCCATCCGTGAAGCAAGACGATTGCAATCGCGTCGAAACCTTCCTCGCGCAGCTTGGCGAATTGGTTTCGCGCATTTTCCTCGTCCAGTGTACTCAGAACTTCGCCGTCAACAGCAACGCGCTCGTCAATCTCAATCACGGCCTGTGACAATTGCTCTGGCAGCACGATGTGACGAGCGAAAATCTCAGGCCGCGCTTGTGTCCCGATCCGAAGCGCGTCTGCGAAACCCTTGGTGATCGCCAATGCCAGCCGTTCGCCCTTGCGCTCCAACAGTGCATTTGTCGCAACCGTTGTCCCGATCCGAAGCTCAGCGATAGGCCCAGCGCCGTGCTCGAGCATCAACCTGCGGACCGCCTCACTGGCCGCGTCAGGATAGTGATCGGCGTTCTCCGACAGCAGCTTGTCGGTCACCAACCGACCGTCAGGCGTCAACGCGACGACGTCAGTGAAAGTGCCGCCACGATCTATCGCGAAGCGCCAAGCGGTCATGCGAGTGGGAATCCCCTTTAGAATGGGCAGCCAGAACTAAGTTCTTTTGCAGAGGCCAGATCAACGGGTCAAATCAACGCTGGCTCAACCCATGAAAGATGTTGCAGCTTTCGGGTTTGACGGTGACTTGAACGGCGTCGCCCAAGCTCTCGTGCTTCAATCCGAAAGTCGATCACGTATCTGAAAAAATGGAACGAAGAACGTCCCCAATCCTATTTCAGTCAGAACCCACAGGGTCACTCACTTGCCCTCCTTGGCTCTCTGAAACGGAGCCCGTGCGAGCGCGATCCCAAGTGTTTGGCCTAGTCGAAACTAGGAAGGAAACGCACATGACTTCGGCCCCAATCTACTCCAGCAAACCAGACCGTTGGAGCCATCCTCGTCCCCATCGCGATGCAAGCACAAGGTTGAGGAAATACGGTCGGATTCAGCCGCTTCACGAGCCGAACTTCGTAGAACGCTTGTTGGGCATCGACTGAGCCGAGACATAGCGCTGCCGCACCAATGCTGCGCGCTTCCCCCTAGCCAAAGAACAGAGAATTCACCTTGGATTATGGACTCATTGGCCTTCTTGTCCTCGTACTCAACATCTGGGCGCTCTTCAGCGTCTGGAACTCGGGCGCTTCTATCGCCGCAAAGCTGGTGTGGACCATTGTCATCTTCGCGCTGCCTGTGATCGGCGTGATCCTGTGGCTGGTATTCGGTCCACGCACTGGTCTGCAGACCGCCTGACACGAAGGACTCGCTCAAAAAAAAGAGAAGCGCCGCGCCCCATCAATTGGAGCGCGGCGTTTTAATTTCTATTCGTTCAATGAGAGATAGCCTCACCGCTTGAGGTTGATGACATCCTCGATGTTTCCGCCCTGCTCGATTGTCTCGATGGCCTCGACGAAGACCTCGGCGATTTCGGTCGTATCCTCGGTGTTTTCGATCGGCATTTTGAGCTTACCATCCTCGATGATGTCACCGAGAACCGACCGTGCACGCGATACGCGGCTCTTCACTGTACCCGGAGCGCAACCGAGGATCTCTGCAGCTTCCTCATAGGTGTGGTCACCCGGCCCGACCAGCATCACGGCTTCAAGCTGATCGGTAGGCAACTCGGACATTGCGCGTTGCAGGTCGGCCAATGCCATTGACGCATTTTGCGATGCGGGCATCGAAAGAATGTTCTCAGCTGCCCGCTCATCGTATTCACCCACGAACTTTTTGTTGCGCCGGATCTGATTCAGCCACGTATTGCGAAGGATCGTGAATGCCCAGCTCAGAAAGTTGCTGCCTGGTTTGAACTGATTGCGCGCCGCCCACGCTTTCATAAGCGTTTCCTGCATCAAATCCTCTGCCAGATCTTCCCTCTTGCAGAGACGCACAGCAAAGCGCTTGAGCGGCACCTGAGCTTCCACCATCTGCTTCTTGAAGGAGCGCGTAGAAACCGATTTCTTGCGCTTCGATTTCGCTTCCGGCCATGGGTTGCGTGGCTTTTCGCTAGCCGAGCCATTGGCGTTCGGCAAAGTGCCGTGGCTGCGTACTGGAATGTTGACTGGCGGATTATTTGGCATTGCGATTTGCCCGCTGGCTTGGACTGACATGGGTATCCCTTGAGTTGCGAGGCCGAGGGGGATGGCGCTCACATACACAACGGCGACAACCCTTTGCTGTTCCTGACTTTTCGCTGCGTTGGGGGGACCAAGGGTAATGCAATCTCGGACATGATTGCGATAAAGTGCCATACGAATTGAATTTCTTTGCAGCGGCCTGTTTTCGGGAGACGGCCCGAGCCACGCGTTCGCGCTAACTTGAATTCGGCCAAGGACGCAGCTAGTCGACACGCAACGCAAACGGAGTGAAATCGCATGAACAACTAAGCTGATCGTTCGTCGTACAGACAACTTTTGCTCGGATGTTCTCATGTCTCATATTCATCTCAACGGCGTTTGCGTTGGCGCCGACCCTCTCAATCCACTCTTCCCGCCGCTTTCCGAGACGATCTCGCACGAGGCTGTTGGACTGTTCGGCCGCAATGGATGCGGGAAAAGCACTCTGCTGACTGCCATAGCCACAGGTAGCGGCTTGGTTTCCGGCTTCGTCACGGCTGACGGCACGATTGGTCTCATGAAGCAAGGGGCATTGGAAAAGGGCGTCAGCGTTGCTGAGGCTTTGGGCGTTGAGTGCCAGCTATCAATCCTTGCCCGGATCGAACGAGGAGAGGCGCAAGGCACCGACCTTGAAGATGCCGATTGGGACCTTCCTTCACGCCTTGAACATGCGCTCTCGCAGGTGGGATTGCCTGATATCGCGCTCGAACGTCCTGCACATAGTCTGAGTGGAGGCCAGCAATGCCGTGTGAAGATCGCAGGCTTGCAGATCGCACGGCCTGACATCCTGTTGCTCGATGAGCCCACCAATGACCTCGACGACGAGGGGCGTACGATGGTCGCGAAACTTTTGAAGGATTGGGACGGTCCGGTGCTCGTTGCCAGCCATGATCGCGAACTGCTCGAAGGCATGGATCGCATTATCGAGCTGTCTCCTGCCGGTGCCTTGAGCGTCAGCGGAGGCTGGTCGACTTTCAAGGCTCAGCGTGATGCGATCAGAGAGCAAGCGAAAGACGCGCTGGACCAGGCCGAGCGCGATGCAAGCCAGGCTCGCGCGGCCCAGCAAGCCCGCACCGAACGACAGGCTCAGCGCAGCAGGCAGGGGAGGCAAGGAGCCGCCCGCCGCGATGATTCAAAGCTCGAAATCAATGTCCAGAAGGGCCGCGCCGAGAAGACATCGGCGCGCAACCTCGCAACCGGCAAGGAGCAGGTCGAGGATAGAATCGAGGCAGTCTCCAAGGCAGCCGCGCAGGTCGAACGCGTGGTTCCAGTTCGTATAGAGCTGCCGAGTTCTCGGCTATTGAATGGCCACGTGCTGCTGGATGCGTCGGCCATCTGCTGCAAGTTTTCCGGACAACATGTGTTTGGCCCACTTGATCTGCGCATCACCGGCCCGGAGCGCATCGCGCTCAACGGCCCAAATGGCAGCGGCAAGACATCCCTATTGCGTATCATTTCGGGTGAAATTACGCCGAGCGCGGGCTCGTTGGATTGCGATCGGGACGCAATTGCTGTCCTCGATCAGCATCTTTCGCTTCTGAAGCAAACCGAGACCGCACTGGAGGCGATCAGAAGGCACAATCCGGCTCTCGACAGGCAGTCGGCCCACGCAGCCCTTGCACAATACGGCTTCCGATCTGAGTGGGGCCAGCGCGAGGTTCAGACCTTATCAGGGGGAGAGCGAGTGCGGCTCGCATTTGCCTGTCTCTTTAGCGCGCCGGAACCACCCAAATTGCTGATCCTGGACGAGCCGACCAACCATCTCGACATCTATGCGATCGAACTGCTCGAACGGGCGCTGATCGATTATGACGGCGCTATTCTGTGCGTTTCGCACGACCTTGCCTTTCGTCGGGCTCTTGGCTTGGAAAAGGTCATCGACATGACACACTGAGCCATTGGCGCCGGCAGCCTCCCATCAACACGATCAGATACGCGACTATTGTCGGCTTTGACCAAGCCCAAAGGATGTGTAGAGCGAAGGGAGAGCCAAGCCAGCCCAAGTCCCTCTCCGCTTGAAAGCTGCTCCCGCCTGGCTCTTGCATTAAGGTGGTGGAACCTATGCAGATTAAACGGTGGATGCTGGCCGCGATCCTCTCACTCGGCATGGCTTCATGTGCTGACGATGTAGAGATCGCAGTCGAAGAACCGGCAGTCCCGGCAAAATTGCTGACATTGGTGCAGGCTTCGAACCAACGCGCCAACAGCCTTCCAGCCGTCGTGCGCTCGGTGCGGACGACCGATCTAGCCTTTCAGGTTGGCGGCCAGATCGTCGAATGGAATGCCATCGACGGGGAAGAATTCCAGCGCGGCGATGTGATCGCCCGGCTTGACGCGCGAAGCTTTCAAGCCGCAGTTGCACAGGCGGAGGCGCAGTATTCGAACGCGGACAGCGAGTATCGACGTGCACTTCGCCTGATCGAAGAGGATGCGATTTCTCGCAGCGTGGTGGAGAGCCGCGAGGCGCAGCGACAGGTTGCCAAGGCAAATCTCGACACCGCGAAAAAGAACCTGTCGGACACTGTCCTTCGCGCTCCGTTCAGCGGTTTCGTTGGCGTCACCTATGTCGAGCAATTTCAGAACGTCGCTCCCCAACAGGCCGTTCTTGTCCTTCAGAGCCGCGCGGTTGAAGCCGTGGTCAATGTCCCTGCGAGTTTCGTGCTCAACTCCAACCGGGTCAGATACTTCAATGTCTTCGTTGAGCTCGATGCAGCCCCCGATCGCCAGTTTCCAGCCACATTCCGCGAAGCGACTGGACAAGCCGACAGTTCAACGCAGACTTTTGAGGGACACTTTCGCTTTGAACCGCCGGCAGACCTCGTCGTCCTGACAGGCATGACGGCAACGATGTTCTTCGACACCGAAATCATCGACGTTCCTGAGGAGATGCTCGGCGTTGCTGTCCCGCTGGCTGCCGTCATGGCCGAAGGGGAACAGCGATATGTATGGGTGGTGAAAGGACCTGATCGCGCTCTGGAACGGCGCGACGTGACGATTGCTCAGGAAGTGGGCGAGTACCTTACGGTCACGGACGGGCTACAGACTGGGGAGACAATCGTCGCAGCGGGCGGTACCTATTTGAATGAAGGCGACAAGGTTCGCCCCTGGGCGCAGTAAGGCAGCGGCCCGCTCAATGGATATCGCCGCGTATAGCATCAAAAACCGCCTCATCATGTGGCTGGTCATTATACTGTCTTTGTTCGCGGGCTGGTTCGCCTATGGCAATATGCCGCGTTTCGAGGACCCCGAGTTCACCATCCGCACCGCGCAGGTATTTACCCCCTACCCCGGCGGAACCCCGGAAGAAGTCGCGCGCGAAGTCTCAGCCCCCCTCGAAGAAGCACTGCAGGACATGGCCGAAGTGGACGAGATCCGCTCGGTGTCGTCGGCGGGTTTCTCCGAGATTTCCGTCGACATCAAATTCTCCGCCTCGCCAAGCAAGGAAGATCTCCAGATCATCTGGACCAAGCTGCGCAACAAGGTTCGTGACGCGGCCGGCGACCTGCCGCCCGGCAGTGGATCAAGCATGGTCTTCGACGAGTTCGGCGACGTTTTCGGCATCTACTATGTGCTGACGGGTGACGGCTTCTCGATGGCTGAGCTGCGCAACTACGCCAAGCGATTGCGGCAGGATCTTCTCGCGGTCGATGGCGTCGGCAAAGTCAATATCGCCGCCGACCAGCAGGAAGTCATCTATGTCGAAATCACCCGCCAGAATGCAGCGGCGCTGGGCACGACGGTGGACGCGATCTTCCAACAATTGTCGACACAAAACACAGTGGTCGCCGGAGGCAGTGCGGAGGTCGACGGGCTGCGTCTGACGATCACTCCCACCGGCGACATCGATTCCGTAGAGGCGATTTCGAACCTGCTCGTTTCCCCCGGCGATGGGCGGACCGTACAGCTCAGCGATATCGCCGAGGTATCACGCGGATATCAGGACCCGCCCGAGTTTCTCGCCTATTTCGACGGCAAGCCAGCAATTGTACTTGGCGTAGCGGCTGTCGCAGGATCGAACATTGTTGCGGTGGAAGAACGGCTATCGCAAAGGCTCGCTGAAATTGAAGGCGAGCGGCCTGCGGGCATCGTGCTGCAGGAGTTCTACAACCAGGGCGAGATTGTCGATGCGTCGGTCTCGAACTTCGTCATCAATGTCCTCATCGCCCTCGCCATTGTGATCGGCACGCTGTTCATCTTCATGGGGTGGAAATCAGGCCTCGTCATCGGAATTGGCCTGCTTCTCACGATATCGGCGACGCTCGGCACGATGTATCTGGCCGATATTCCCATGCACCGCATTTCGCTCGGTGCGCTCATAATCGCGCTCGGTATGTTGGTCGATAACGCCATCGTCGTCGCAGATGGTATCTTGACCGGTTGTCAGCGCGGACGGCGGTTGATCGACATCGCAAGCGTTGTGGTGAAGCGCTCAATCTGGCCCCTGCTCGGCGGCACAATTGTCGGAATTCTCGCTTTCGCGCCAATTGGGCTGGCGCCAGGCGATACCGCCGAATTCACGGGTGACTTGTTCCGGGTGATCTTGATCTCGCTGATGTTCAGCTGGATCTTCGCGATAACCCTCACGCCGTTTCTTTGCTCGATCCTTTTCAAGTCGGTCGAGGATCAGTGCCACGAAGGATCGGGCGGCACTCCGATGGAAGAAAAGGGCGACGGAAAGGCGATGGCCGCGTTCAGACGAGTTGTGACCGCTGCCATTCATCGGCGGTTCGTGACCCTGGGCGCGGCGGTAGCGCTGTTCGTCGCATCGCTTGCCGGATTCTCTCTCGTCACGCCGGGCTTCTTCCCAGCTTCGACCACGCCGCAACTGGTGGTCGATTACTGGCTTCCGGAAGGGACGGATATCAAGCAGACAGATGCCGACATAAAGGAGCTGGAGACGTATCTTGCTGGCCTTGACGGGGTCGAGCATGTCCATTCGCTCGTCGGGCGAGGAACGCTGCGATATATGCTTGTCTATCAGTTCGAGAGCTCGAACTCGGCTTACGGGCAGGTTCTGGTCAAGGTCGATGATTATACGCGCCTCGATGACATGATCCCCGAGGTGCAGGCCCATCTCGATGCGAACTTCCCGCAAGCGCAAGGCAAAGTCTGGCGATTTATCCTTGGCCCTGGAGGGGGATCAAAGATCGAGGCAACCTTCAGCGGGCCAGACCCCGAAGTCCTGCGCAGGCTCGCGCGGGAAGCGCAAGATATCTACCGCGAGGATGGCGGTGCGATCGCGATCAAGGACAATTGGCGCCAGCCTGTCCCCGCGATCGAACCTGTCTATTCGGAAGTGAAAGGCCGTCGCGCAGGCGTGAGCCGATCGGATGTGGGCGCTGCCCTCGCCCGCAATTACTCGGGCCAGCAGGTCGGAGTATATCGTGAGAACGACGACCTCATCCCGATCATGTCGCGCGCGCCTGAGAACGAGCGCCAGGACGTGTCGGACATGGGCACGATCCAGGTGATCTCTCCAACTGGCGCCGCTGTTCCAATTGAGCAAGTCACCGATGGCATCGCCACCATCTATCGAGACAGCCGCCTTCGCCGAACCGACAATCTCTGGTCGATCAAGGCGCAAGCCGACCCCGCTCCCGGCGTGCTCGCTGGCGACCTTCAGGCGAGAATTCAGGGGCCCGTCGAGGCAATCGAGCTTCCGCCGGGATACGCTCTGAAATGGGATGGCGAGTCTGGTAATTCCGAAGAAGCGAACGGCAACCTGATGACCGCCATACCATTTGGCTTCGGAGCGATGATCCTTGTCGTGATCTTCCTATTCAATGCTTTGCGGCAACCATTGGTGATCTGGTCGGTGGTTCCGCTGTCGCTCGTCGGCGTGGTGCTCGGGTTGGTGCTGATGGGTGTGCCGTTTGAATTTATGGCGATCCTTGGCGTGCTGTCGCTCGCAGGCCTGCTGATCAAGAATGCCATTGTTCTGGTGGATCAGATCGACCTCGAAATCTCGGAAGGCAAGCCGCGCTTTACGGCACTGGTCGATAGCGCGGCCAGCCGTGTGCGTCCGGTGCTCCTTGGGTCAGGCACAACCGTCCTCGGCGTTCTCCCGCTCTTTTTCGATGCATTCTTCAAGTCGATGGCTGTTGTGCTGGTCTTTGGTCTCAGCTTCGCGACCGCGCTTACGCTGGTCATTGTTCCCGTTGTCTATGCTGTCGTTTTTGGCATCTCCAATGATGAGACCGGTGAGGAGCAAACAACGTGAACCGAAGCACCCTCGCCCCGCTCTTAGCCTTCAGCGTGATGCTTGGAGGGTGCGCGACGCTGAGCACAGACAGCGACGTTGCGGAGGCCGTGAGCGAAAGCCTGCCCACGCTCCCGGACCAATGGGTGGTTGACGGTAGCGTTCCCGGAGAAATTCGTGTCGGCTGGATTGAAGCCATTGGCGATCCGGTGTTGACCGAACTTGTTTTCGAAGCGCAGGCCAACAACCGCGACATTCGCGCAGCTGCAGCCAACCTCGACGCGGCCCGCGCGCTGGTTCGACAAGCCCGTGCGCCGCTCTTCCCGCAGTTGAACGGAAACTTCAGCGTCGATCGCACTGACAGTCCGCAACCTTTTGCGATCCAGGACCCGGTTTACACGCTCACTGCACAGGCGCAGTGGGAAGTTGATCTCTGGGGCCGTGTGCGCGCCGGGCGAAACGCTGCCTATGCCAGCGCGCAGGCCGTCGAAGCGGATCTCAGATTTGCGCAGTATGCGCTCGCTCAAGGTGTCGCGAGCGCGTATTTCGCGACGATCGAGGCGGAACAGCAGGTCGGCGTTGCTCAGCGGACGGTCGACGCATTGGCGGAGATCGACCGGATCGTTCGCGTGCGATACCGCGAAGGTTTTGCCTCTCGGCAGGATACAGCAACAGCCGGGACCGATCTCGAAACAGCGCGCGACAGCCTTGAACAAGCACAAGTCAGCGCACGAATTGCCAAGCGCGCTCTTGAGGTGTTGCTTGGTCGCTATCCGGCCGACCGCGCCATCGTGTCGGTGCGACTCCCCGAAACGCCGCCGCCCCCTCCTGCCGGCGTTCCGTCGCAGCTTCTGGAAAGGCGGCCTGATATAATCGCGGCAGAGCGCCAGGTCGCAGCGGCCTTTGCAAATCTTGATCAGGCGCGCGCGGCTCAGCTTCCACTCGTGTCACTAACCGCCAGCGGGGGTGGAACCTCTACCGACCTCACCAACATACTCGACGGCCCCAGCCTTCTTTGGTCGGTGGTCGGCAGCGTGCTTCAGCCGATATTCGATGGTGGATTGCGCGGAGCACAAGAGGAAGAGGCGGACGCGAACCGTCGTGCCGCAATAGAGCTGTACGCATCAACAGCCCTATCCGCGTTTCAGGATGTCGAAAACAATCTCGACCAAGTGCAAGTTCTTGCAAGACGAGAACTGATACTCGAAACCGCCGCAGAGGAATTGAGCACCGCTTATATTCTCGCTCAATTGCAGTACCAGGAAGGCGAGATCGCGCTGATTGACGTCCTCAACATTCAACAGCGCCTCTTCGCCGCCGAGCGCAATCTGGTGTCAATAAGGCGAGCCCGCATCGACCAGTGGGTCGCCCTCAATCTTGCCCTCGGCGGCACCTGGATTTCAGCCGAGTAAGCGCAAATCTCTTAGCCCTGTCAAATTCAGGGACCCTTGACGATTGGTCGGTAATTGCATATTTTATGAATTATGCAATTACAGGAAATGGAGAAGACTGCGTCAAAGGTGAGCGCGCTGCTCAAGCTGCTTTCTCATCGCGATCGGCTGATGGCGCTTTGCCATCTGGCTCAAGGTGAGATGGCCGCTGGCGATCTTGCAGAGGCGCTGGATCGAAAGGCACCGGCAATGTCGCAGCAACTGGCGGTCCTACGCCGAGAGGGCATCATCGAGGCCCGCCGCGATGGACAGTCGATCTTCTATCGCATCGTTGATGAAGATGCGGTCGCCATCATGGAGTTTCTCTATCACCGTTTCTGCGGCGACGAAGCACAAGGCCCGCTTGTCGCTAGTCTGGCCGAAGAGGGAGCCGGGTCATGAACACCCCAGACGTCACATCTTTCCTCGACACTGAAACCAACAACATCAGCCATATCGCGGCTGATCCCGACACAGGTCGCTGCGCGATCATCGATCCGCTGCTTGACTACGATCAGGCCTCAGGACGAAGTTCGACCAAATCCGCTGACAAGATTGCCGAGCATGTGAGGGCACATGGGCTGACGGTCGAATGGATCATCGATACGCACATCCATGCCGACCACCTTTCGGCGGGCCATTATCTGAGGTCCGAATTGGGCGGAAAGCTCGCCATTGGTGAGCATATTTCCGAAGTCCAGAAGGTCTTTGGAAAGCTCTTCAATGCCGATGAGGACTTCCGCCTCGACGGCTCGCAATTCGACCATCTCTTTCGCGATGGCGAAACCTACAAGGTTGGCAACATCGACGCGCGAGCCATTCACACGCCCGGTCACACGCCGGCTTGCATGACCCACCTCATCGGCGATGCTGCCTTTGTCGGTGATACCCTGTTCATGCCCGACTACGGGACCGCGCGATGCGACTTTCCGGGCGGTGATGCGCGCACGCTCTACCGCTCTATTCACCGCATTTTCGAGCTACCCGACGACGCGCGGATGTTTCTTAATCACGATTACCTTCCCAAAGGCCGAGACGAATTGCGATGGATATCAAGTGTTGGCGAGCAGCGGCTTGGCAACATCCATGTGCGCGAAGGGATCAGCGAGGATGACTTCGTCGCCATGAGAACGAAACGGGACGCAACTCTGGCAACCCCCAAGCTGATGATCCCCTCCGTACAGGTGAACATACGCGCCGGAAGCTTCCCCGCTCCGGAAAGCAACGGGATCCGCTACATCAAGGTACCGGTGGACACGCTATGACACTGCCCGGATTTCCGAACGCCATGCCCTTGGAAGGCTTCATCGGCGGTCTGCTGATCGGATTTGCTGCTGCACTTTTGTTGCTCGGTTCTGGAAGGATCGCGGGGATCAGTGGGATCGCTGCACGCGCCTTGGACCTCAACAAGTCAAGCCTGCCCCTTCTCGCTGCCTGGCTGTTCTTGGGAGGGCTCTTGATCGGCGCTCTGTTTGTGAATGCGTTTGTTGCGCCAATCCAATCTGACTTTCCCCCATCCGTGGCTCTGTTGGTGATTGGCGGGATCATCGTTGGGTTCGGCACGCGCTTGGGAAGCGGCTGCACCAGCGGGCATGGCGTGTGCGGAATGTCGCGGTTATCGCCTCGTTCATTGGTCGCGACTTGCACATTCATCGTCAGCGGCATGATAACAGTGGCGCTCGCAAACGCTGCAGGATGGGGCTGGTGATGCGCGAAGGATTGATTTCACTCGCTTCAGGATCCCTGTTTGGCGCAGGATTGGCGATTTCGGGAATGATGGACCCAAGCAGGGTTCGAGGCTTTCTGGATGTTCTTGGAGATTGGGACCCAACGCTCGCCTTCGTCATGGGCGGCGCTATCCTGGTCATGGCCGCTGCGTGGTTGATCCAGGCACGCATGACAAGGCCAGCCATCACGGGTCAGTTCAATCTTCCCCAGACCCGAAAAATTGACCGCAATCTGGTCATGGGAGCAGCTTTGTTCGGCGTCGGATGGGGACTTGCTGGCTTGTGCCCTGGTCCTGCAATCGGCGCGCTAGTCGTCGAACCTGTCTCTGCCGGTATTTTCGTCGTCAGCATGATAGCTGGGATGGCAATCCATCGAGCGGCAAAGCTCTAAGCGGCCGTGACCATCCTACGAGAGCCAAGCGCTGTGCGATCGAAATTATCGCGCTATCTCCCGATCCTCGAGTGGGGCCGCGAATACAATCGATCAATCCTCGCCGATGACCTGATGGCCGCGGTGATCGTGACGATCATGCTGATCCCGCAGAGCCTTGCCTATGCCTTGCTTGCGGGGCTCCCTCCGGTGGTTGGGCTGTACGCTTCGATCCTGCCTCTCATGCTGTATGCGATCTTTGGCACAAGCCGGACTCTGGCTGTTGGACCCGTCGCGGTCATTTCCCTCATGACCGCCAGCGCTGCCGGATCAGTTGCTGCTCAAGGCACTGCCGAGTACTTGGAAGCCGCGATCACTCTGGCAATGCTATCGGGAGCAATGCTGGCAATTCTTGGCCTCCTGCGCGCCGGATTTCTTGCCAATCTGCTGTCCCACCCGGTCATCAGCGGATTTATCACCGCCTCGGGCATCCTTATCGCCACAAGCCAGATAAAGCACATTCTCGGCGTAGATGCGGGCGGCGATACCTGGCCCGCAATGCTCGGCTCATTGGCGGTGGCTGTTGGCGATACGAATGTCTGGACGCTCGCAATAGGCGTCCCGGCAACCCTTTTCTTGTTTTGGGTGCGCAAAGGCGGATCGTCAGCCTTGCAGGCAATCGGCTTACGCAAGAGGCCTGCTGAGCTCATCACCAAAGCCAGCCCGATCCTCGCTGTTGCCCTTTCGATAATCGCTGTGATCGCGCTCGACCTGGGAGACAGAGATGTCCGCCTGGTCGGAACGATACCACAAGGCCTGCCGCCATTCGCCCTCCCCGGCACTGATATCTCGCTCATTGAGCAGCTCTGGGTCCCAGCCTTGCTCATTTCGATCATCGGCTTTGTCGAAAGCGTATCGGTCGCACAAACTCTTGCGGCCAAGCGTCGGCAGCGTATCTCTCCCGATCAGGAGCTAATCGGCTTGGGATCGGCGAATATCGCAAGTGCCCTGTCAGGCGGATATCCGGTGACCGGCGGGTTCGCCCGTTCGGCAGTGAACTTCGACGCAGGCGCGCAGACGCCAGCGGCAGGAGCTTTTACCGCTGTCGGAATCGCGTTCGCGACGCTCTTTCTGACACCGCTTCTGTTTAACCTGCCCATTGCCACCTTGGCAGCGACCATAATCGTAGCGGTCCTCAGTCTCGTCGACCTCAAGACGCCCGGTCAGTTGTGGCGCTATTCCAAAACCGATTTCACAGCGCATGTCGTGACCATCGCAATAACCCTTATCGCGGGGGTCGAGATGGGTGTAATTGCGGGGGTCGGGGTTGGATTGGTCCTTTTCCTGTGGCGCGCCAGTCGGCCCCACGCAGCGATTGTCGGCCGCATTCCGGAGACCGAGCATTTCCGCAATGTAGCGCGTCACAAGGTGTTCACGGTACCGCACGTCCTCTCGATCCGCATCGACGAGGCGCTGACCTATCTCAATGCACGTTGGCTTGAGGAATATGTGCTGGAGGAGGTGGCTGACCGGCCTTCGGTTCGGCATGTCATTTTGATGTGCAGCGCGGTCAACGAGGTCGATGCTTCCGGTCTCGAAAGCCTGGAGGCGATCAACCACAGGCTCGGCGACGGAGGGATCGGCCTCCACCTTTCCGAGGTCAAAGGCCCGGTGATGGATCGGCTCAAACGCACGCATTTTATCGAGGAGCTGAACGGGAAAGTCTTCCTCACACAGGACAAGGCTTTTGCCGAGGTGTCCCTCGATACCGGCGAGCCCCCTGCCCCGGTTGACCACTACATGGCGCGAGGATTGATTTGATCGCCGGGCATGGTCGGCTCCGGTGATACGCGCGCTAAGAACAGCAATAGTTGCCGCTCGACAATCGAGTCCCAGTGAACCAGTGTCCGCGCAATGAATGCCAGTGCCCATGCCCATCCCCCGGTGCTTCCGTCGCTAGCTTGGGCTTGTACCGCTCTGGTTGGCATTGTGGTGCCCTTGGCAGCGATGATTTCGGTCCATGAGCTCGGCGGGCAAGCGACATTGATCTCGGCAGCCGCGCCAATTCTTGCCGTTGGTCTCATGGGCTCAGGCATGATTGGTGCCGCTACCGCCACTCGGCTTTGGGTCGGGATGCTGCTCGCCTTGCTGGCAGGGGTGAGCCTGCTCGTCGTTGGAGCCGTAGTAGGCATGGCGCCCGCAGCGAGCACCCTTGCTACCGCCTTGGCCATCTCTGCTGCCAGCTTCAGTTTCGCAGCGCGCGGCGCCTTGTTCGCCAGGTCAGCGTCGAACAAGGGCTGGCTGGTTGCTCTCGCAATTGTCGCGGGTGAGGCTGCCATCGTGCTGACCGCAGTTGCGGAGCCGGGATTGCTTCCAAATTGGCTCCTCGCCCTTTTGCCAGCTCAATGGACCAGCATCGCAATCCAGTCCTCGCTCACGGGCGAGGCAACGGTCGCTGCTCGCAGTGCGCTGATCGCGCTAACCGGTACAGGAGCGGCCACGCTGGTCGTCATATGGTTTTGGCCGCGTCGATGGACCTATTCGATCATGTTCACGGTCTGGATCGGCTTGTCAGCGCTCGTATATCATTCCACCTGAACGCGATGCCTGAATGGATTGCGGCAATGGGGCTCGCAATCGTGGTGCGAGAATGACTGGCCACGCGTAAGAGCATGATATTGGTAGCGGAGGAGGAACATATAAGGAACTAGTAAAGTCCTGAAATAGTTCAGACAATTCTCTCAGCTTTTTGCTAATACCCCCAGCGATACCCCCACCAACTTGATTTTGCGTCGGGACGTTGCGAGTGCGCGGCTACCTGTTTCTGTGCTCGACGAAAATTCAACCGCGAGTCGCCAACTAGGCAGAAATTGGGCCGTAAGCAGACTGTCCGCTTTAGGTCTCGAAGCATCGGAGAGCGGACCTTCGCCTAACGACCCATTTGTGGACCGAACCCACTCTGCGGTCGGCTCGTTCCTTGCGTTAGCAGGGACGGTAATTGCGCAAGCAAGAGAAACTAAGCAGGCCAAATTGGCTTGCCAGAGAGTGCTTGCAGGAAGAGCAGGGCTGCGAGCGCCAACTGGACCACAGCGGTGCCTGTGACCAGCTTCACCGCCGACCAACCTTTCCGGTCGGCGATGTAACCGACAAGCGGCAGCGTCTGCATCAAATGGAGCGAAACGAAGTGCGCAGGGCGCAGGTCTCCAATCTCGCGTGACCATCCAAAGAACGGCACGACAGACCCGACATGGTCAAGGTCTCCGCCGACATACCGCCCATTGGACGACATGTAGAAGGCGAAGATAAGTGTCGAAACAAAGCCAAGCGCCAGTCCCAGAATTGAGCCCCAGCGCAAACCGGCCATGGACTTATCGCCTTTGCGCCAGATTTGGACTGCCAGAGCCATCGCAACTGCGATCAGCAAGAACGCGCCGAGCCCCATCAAGAGGTACATCAGCGCTTCGAACTGGGTCTCAAAATTGTAGTGAGATCGCCTTGCCTGCGCGGCTTGAAGGCTGACGTATCCCCATTCGAAAATCAGTGCGACGGCCGCAGCATAAGAGAAGCCGATCAAGACCGGGCCCCGTCTGATGTCCCTTGGCAATTGCTGTGCCAAGATCGCCAGAGTTACAAAGTGAAGTGCCAGCGAGACATGGAACTTTTGCGGCTTGGTCCAGACGGCGGCACCATCCAGAACGCGCGGATCAAGCACCCACGCAGGCAGGAAGACGACAAAATTCGCCAGCATGAACAGGCCCAGCACTAGCAGAAGCCGCGTCACATGGTCATCATCCAGTTGCGGGATAAGCGGCATTCGAAAGGCAGTTTTGTTCTCGATCATGCGCTGGCGTCCTGCTTGCGGGAATAGCCTGCGCGCATGGTCAGGAACAATGCCAGCCCGACCGGTCCGAATAGGAAAGTCGCGACCAGAATTGGCGCCTGAATCAGGCGGTTGAGGCCCAGCTTGTCCGCTTCAACCGCGATCCAGCCGCCAATAAAGAGATCGAATGCGAGGTAGTGCACCCAGCCGGCAAGCAGCATCTCGTCCTTGGAAAGCAGGGTTCTCACCTGGTCGAGCGAGGAGTAGCCCCGCCTTCGACAGTGAAGAAATGCGCAAAGGCAAGGCCAGCATAGAGCAGGCTTAATCCGAATGGGATGAGGTAGCGCGGGATGAAAAGAAGCTGGGGCCAGCGTCTCGGCAAGCAAATCAGGATGATCCAGCCGAGCATTGCGGCCTGGCTCGCCCAGCTGAACATCGCTTCCAGTGCAACCATGATTGCCTCCCCCCAAAAAAAGTATCTCAGCGGTCCAACGAAAACTCCGGATAGGGTTCGCGACCGACGCATTCCAAGGCACCTGGGTTCTCGCCGAAATCTTCGGGTGCCGTAATGAACGCAGCGGCGATCGACATGGCACACCCGGTGCCTCCCCAGTTGGTTGTTACCCCGTGGAAGCCTGCCGGAATCGTGATGACCTGCGCGTTGGGGTGTTCCGGGAGCAGCCTGGCACCCCATTCTGGCGGAGTGGTTACATCGTACTCGCCCGCAAAGATGAGCATGGGATAATCGCCTGAGGGGTCGATCAACTCTTCCTGCGGCCTTTGGGGAACGTCCCAGGCGTCGCAAAGTTGTGGGTCAAAAGTCGGCGCACGAATGCCCGCAAAGGGCTGGCCGGGTTCCTTGGAGGGTTCGCTCCCCGTTTCGCTGCACCAGACAGAGAGCCGCATCCCCCAGGCAAAATTGCTGGGCCGGATGGGACCGGGCTCGCTCACAAATGGAGTGACATCGCCAGCTGCCGCAGCAGCCATCAATTGGGGCGCCATGGCGATATCGGCAGCAGACCCCGGCGCAATGGTGAACGCCACTTGTGAAGCGGTGGGCTCTTCGCCCTGGGCATCGGCACGATCAAGCCGCTCTATTGCTGCTACAAAACCAGTCCACAAATCCGGAAAGCGCGAGGCGCAATCGCTCTGCTCGGCACATCTGTCTGCAATGGCGCGCAAAACGTTTTCGACATTGGTCGCAAGCTCGTTGTCGTAGTCAGCGCTGAACGGCAGCGGAGAATCCAGAACGAGGGCTTCCACGTGTTCGGAAAATTGGCGCGCATAGGCGAGCGCAAGTCTGGTCCCATAGGAGCCACCGTATAGGATCAGCTTGTCCGCCCCCAACGCAAGCCGCAGATCCTCGATATCTCGCGCGCTCTCGGCAGAGTTGTAAGCGGCGAGGTTCACACCTTCCGCCTGGAGAGCATCACGGCAAGATTTCACCGCTTCGACTTGCGCGGAAAGCGGCAAACCTGCCCTCAAAGCGTCTGGGAATTGCGGACACATGAGCGCGGGGCTGGCGTAGTGCGTCCCTCTTTGGCCGAACACCACAAATTCGCGCTCCCCCACCCACGGATATGCGCCGGGGAAACGGGCCGTTGATAATCCATCAGTCCCAGGGCCGCCTGAGAGCTTCACGACTGGCGAGCTATCCTTTGCGGAGGAGGCGTTGAAGACGACGACGGGAAGCTCAATCCGCCTTCCGGACGGATTGGAACGCAGCTCGGGGACCGAGAGATAGAAACGCTCCATTGGAAATCTGGTCGATTGATCAATTGGGAACGTATCGGTGGCTTGCACGACCCCCACACCGCGCTGTTCCGATGCCAGAATCGGCGCTGCCAATGCCAGGCCTAGCCAGAGCAAAACCGACTTTGAAGCGACTGATAGTTGGATTTGCATTTTCATTCCGATCCGTTCGCCGCTTTTGTGTAGGTCGATCCCCTGCGAACGACCGAAACTTCGCCGTCCTCGGTGCGCTGAACTGTCAGCTCATTCGCAAAACGTGTGTTTGTGAAGGTGTTCGTGCCTGTTTTCACAAGCTCGAAAGAACCATTGTAGGAATAGATGCTATTAGCGGGCTGATCGGTTGTCAGGATGATTTTCCCGTCTCGATCGATGGAAATGTCAAACGCCGGCTCACCAGTTTCGGGGTGGACATACCACCCTCGAAGCTCGTCGCGATCTTCGATTGATAACGCCATACGCTCGCGCTCGATGAGAGGAAGGGCGGGCCAGTTGTAAGCTTCGGCGGCCGTCCGGTTGATATCTCCCATCAAGATGAAACCGCCCGGGCCACTGGTCATGACCACGATCACGTCACCACGCGCTGGGAAGGACATCGTATGGTTCCAATAGCCGCGATTGTCTCCGGAGTTGCTCAGCCGCACTTGGCCCTGGCGGATCTGGAACCCGACTGCGAGGCCCGTAAATCCAATCGCTGGGGTGAGGACTTCGCGCCCAACATCGGGATGGACACCGCGATCTTCATCTTTCGTAACGCTCGCAATAAGAGCCGACATGAACAGGCCATAGTCGCTGGGCGTAGACCACATTCCAGCCGCTGCGCCTTGCGGGTAGAGCAGCCATCCACCCTCGGCAGGCAGACCTTCCTCTCCAAAACCTAGCGCCAGATTTGCAGCGCGCTCGTCGCCGGGCGTGATCAGATCAAAAGTGCTGCGCTTCATGCCGACGGGCTCAAGCACGAGCCGCTCCATCAGGTCCGGGAAGGGCTCGCCAGACACCGTTTCCGCCCACAGCTGCGCCAGATGGAAGCCGCCGCCAGAGTATATGCGCTGCCCGATGCGGGCCGGGTCGATCTGGATACCGGGCGTGGTCGAGCCGTTCCTGCCCAGCGCAATGTCGAGGGCGCTCGGAATATCATCATCGGGGTCGTATCCCGGAAAACCGGAGATGCTTGTGCCAGCAGAATGGGACAGAAGCTGCCTCAGTGTAATCGAAGCACCTTCGGGATTCACTCGCGGGTCCTGCAAGATAGCAAAGGAGGGCGTCAGATCTTCGTCGAGGTCCATTCCAACTTCGCGTGCGAGAGCGACAATACCGACCGCAGCCACTGCTTTCGAGAGCGAAGCGGCCTGGAACAGCGTGTCCACATTTTCCGCCTCGCCATAGGCAGATGCCCAGTGAAGCTCGGCACCCCTGTAAATCGCGACCGACGCTGACCTCACCTCGAGCTGCTCCATGCGCTCCTCGATCGTTGGGCGCTGCGCTTCTTCGCCTTGAAAGGACACAATGCCGATCATCGAGTTCTCAAGCATGGTCTGCTCGGCAGGCGTGTTGATCGTCGCTTGGTTTTCACCTGATGGTGATTGCGCCCAGATCGCGGCAGTGGGCAGCCCTGCGAGAGCCAACGCGAAAATGCCGATGGGTGATCTGATCATGTTGCTGAGTTCCCGATGCCGGAGAGTGGATGGGCGATTTTGAAAGACAGTCTGCTCTATTCGAGGCCGCTGTCATTCGAATAGAGCAGTGGGAGCAGGAGCGTTTCGTAAAGCCGCTCGCTTTTCTGGTGGGCGTCGCGCTGGCCAAAATTGGTCGTCGTGATCACTGTCACAGAGTTTGTTTCGGGCTGGATGATGACCTTGTTGCCGCCATTCCCATTCATCATGCGAGCCGTCACCGATTGGCCCCCCGATTCAAACGGCTGCAGCCAGAGCAGGTAGCCATATTCAAAGCCTCGGCCGTCGGGCACCTGGGCATGGGGCCGCAAGGCATCGCGCACCCATTGTTCTGACAGGATCTGCGTTTCGCCCGCCCGTCCTTGATCGAGCAAAAGGTTGCCAAGTGAGGCAAGGCTGCGGCTCGTCAATTCCAGACCCCCGCCTGCCATGGCGTGCTGCAATGGGGTGAACTGCCAGTTGGCCTGCTCGATCCCCAAAGGCGAGAAAAGACGCGCCTGCGCGAAGTCTTCAAGCCGCCGACCCGTGGACTTTTCGATCATGGTTCCCAGAGTAACCACGCCAGCGGTGCAATAAGAAAAGGCGCGTCCGTAGGGGCTGTCTTCGGGTCTATCCATCCACGCCGGAAATCCGCGCATCGGCAGATCCAGATAGAAGCCAACCCAATCCTCAACCAGGTACATGCGCTCTTCATTTCCGCGCGAGAACATGTTGGAATCATTGCATTCCAGCCGCGAGCTCATAGTCAGCAGGTCTTCGACCGTGGTCTCCAGCTTGCGCGGATCGGGGTTTTGGAATGCGTGAGCGGGAAAGAAAGAGCCGATCGTCGAACCAAGCTCGAGATCACCGTCCGATATCGCGATCCCTGCAAGCAGCGCGGTGACAGTTTTGGTCACCGAACGTGTGTTGCGCAGCGCCTCCCGCCCGCCATCATCAAAGTAACGCTCAGCGATAACTTGGCCATCCTGCATCACGACGATGCTGGTCGTTCCCGCATAATCACCGGTTTCAACGGCGGAGAAAGCTGCTTCGAAATCCTTTCCTGACTGTCCGGCGCATGGCACCGCGGTGGCGCAGAGGCCAACACCGACAAGTGTGAGAAACAGCTTCATGATTGCTCCTTAGACGTTGCATAGCCCAATCTAAGGATCCCGCCGGAGCGATTCTTGTACAAATCAAACCTTGGCTGCGCTTTTCCGGAACCGTGCAGGGGATTGGCCGGCGTAACGGCGGAAAAACCGGGTGAAGTGGGCCTGGTCATAGAAGCCCAGCTGTAAAGACAGGTCAGCAAGAGGTTGATCCGTGTTCGCCAAGAGCTCTATCGCGACTTCGAACTGGCGGTCTCTCACCAATTGGCCTGCGGTCCGGCCAAACGCCTTGCGAAACATTCGGGCCAAATGGCCCGGATGAATGTCCGCCTCCTCAGCCAATCGCGTGAGAGTGACGGCCTGAGCCGGCTCATCCATGACCATCTCGAACACTCTATCGACCCATGCCGGATAGCTTTCCGAGCGTTCGGGAGTGTCCTGCCCCGTAACAGCTTGCGCGACTTCTTCGAGGATGACGGTAGATGTTCCAAACTCAAGCTCTTCGACCACCTCTTTCATGCGCGCGATATCGGCAGGGCACTGCGACGCAAATGCCTGCCCTTCGCGAGAATGCTCGACCGCAACGTTGATCGCGAGAAAGCGGCCCTTTGAACCCAGAAAGTGATCACGATAGGCTGTTCCAGCCGGATTGTTCACTAGCAACGGGACCGCGCTGGCCAATGGAGCGGCCGCTGCATCGGTTACATAGGAGCCTTCAAACACAAAGATGAGATGGCTGTCATCGTGGACATGCGGCTCAATCTCAACGTCCACCGCCTCATAAACAGCAAAGCACACGCCTTCCACTTCACATGTCTTGGACTGCGTGCCCCAGATGCCGTTCGATCCGCGTTCAATCACGGCTGCTGCCATAGCACTAAGGGCATACCAAGGGCGTCCGATGAACTGGGCATACAAAGACACTAACCCACTTAAGAGTAATGGCAATCTAATTCAGACGTTGAGATAGACTCTCCGCTTTCACCCCCAGAAGCGGACGCTGGCAAGACTTAGGCCAGCGCCCAACTCCCGTCAGATCTCGGTCTTCTCAGCGAGCGTGAGTGCGTCCTCTATGTCGACGCCAAGGTATCGAACCGTATTCTCAATCTTGGAATGACCGAGCAAAATTTGGATCGCTCGGATGTTACCTGTGGCCTTGTAGATGATCGAGGCCTTCGTTCGACGAAGCGAATGTGTGCCATACTCCTCCGGACGCAGGCCAATCGCTTCAACCCACTCGTCGACAAGCCGAGCGTATTGCCGCGTGCTCAAATGCCGGGTGTAATCCACTCGGCTTGGAAAGAC
Organism: Erythrobacter sp. S158; assembly: GCF_057364915.1. Taxonomy (NCBI): domain Bacteria; kingdom Pseudomonadati; phylum Pseudomonadota; class Alphaproteobacteria; order Sphingomonadales; family Erythrobacteraceae; genus Erythrobacter; species Erythrobacter sp. S158. The sequence continues at coordinate 1,667,104 of NZ_CP200279.1, forward strand.
GAAGTCCTCGACGTCACCTCCTCTGAGCTCTAGCCAGGCGAAAAGGCTTGAACGCGCGTCTGCGGCAATCTCGAACTGTACAGGTCGTCCGGTCTTGCGCTGCGTGATCGTCGCGCGCGTCCTTATTTCCGGACCACTCACTAGGTCACCAATCTTGAGCTCAACGAGATCACAACCTCGAAGCTTGCTATCGATCGCCAAATCAAACAGCGCTCTGTCCCTGATGCGCTCCTCCCGATCTAGGAAGAAACGGATCGCCCAGATCTGCTTCTGATTGAATGGCCGTTTTGGGCCGATCTTCGCGCCGAAATTCCAAGGTACTCGGTTTTGAGCGGCAGGATCAAAATGTGAATACGTCATTGTCATTCTCCTTGGCCGGAATGGCCGCAGAGAGTGTCCGCTTTCGGGAACTAAGATCTCGGACGGCTACGTCTTGGACTGGGGCAAATCCGGTCAATCCGAACGAGAAACGGTCGCCCTCCCCTGTCCCCACACGCCTGTTTGTGTTCGGAACCCGGGCAGGGACTCGAACGTAGCCGTGAATTTGCGACCTTTGCGAAGGATCTCCTAAGAGAAGGTCCGCCACAAGCGTTGCGCTCGCGCGAAAATCCGCTGTTCGCCCCGAGTTCGCGGTTGGGGGTATCACCTGATTTCATTCGTTCCTCAAATACCCTCAGAATACCCCCAAATTGCCCCGGCTTCAGGCAAACACAAGCGGACGCGTGCGGCCCTTGGCGAACTGGCGTGGTAGCACATCTGGCATTGAAATCAGCAGTCTGGCTCAAAAATCCGGACCCATGCGAACACGAGCGAACCAATGCGGACGCTATTTCCTGGTAGCGGAGGAGGAACATATAGTAAACGCATAACTATCTGAACCGCAACGATAAATTGGGCCATGGAGAGGAAAATACCCCCACCGATACCCCCATGCTCGAGACTTTGCGCCAAGTCGTTTCCTCTGAGCGGCCAACTGACCCAGGAGCCAGCGGATGACCACCGCTCACCTCTCGATTAGGTGAGATCTTGAGTGGGAATTGAAGTCAGAAACAGCGTCCGGCCGCCATGACCCCCATGCCGCCTTGTTCATAAAGCTTGACCAGAGATCGCCCCAAAATTGAGGAGACCAGCTTCGTCACCCGGTCTCAAGGCCGCCGCGTTTTTTGGGTTTAAGTGCGAAAGTATCCACGATCGCCGGGTTCTTCGACGCGTGATAGGTCCTCCGCGCATTCCAGATCTTGAGGTACCGATAGAACGGCACGGTCGGGTAAAGATGGTGGACGAGATGGTAGTTCTGCGAGAGCAGCGCAGGCGTCAGGAACCACTCCATGCCCACCCGGTTTGACGTAGACCGATAGCGGTCCTCCTTCGCACTGACCTCATGTGGGTGGTGAGGAAGGAAATCGAACACGAACACGATGAATAGCTTGGCGAGCCGCGTCGGCAGGAAGAACAGTAGCAGGTACAGTTCCAGCCACCCAAGCAGCGTCATCATTGTGACGACTCCAATCGCAAAGACCAGCGACAGGGCAAACTCGACTTTCTCCCTCTTTGGCCTTTTGCGGAAGTTTTCCCGTTTCAGATAATTGCTGAAATAGACGAAATCGATGGTCAGCCATCGGAGTGGCAGAAGCCATACCGGACCGCGAGCACAATAGGTGTCCGGGTCCTTTTCGTGATCGTTCGTGAATTTGTGGTGCTGCATATGGATATAGCGAAACACCGCGAAGAACGGACCTGGTTCGAGCAGCAACATCCCGGCCCGACCCGCCCAGTCGTTGACCCTCTGGTTGGAACTCACCGAGCTGTGGGTCGCTTCGTGAGCCACGGTGAAAGCCATGTACGAAGCGCCCGCGTTGAACAGGATTGTCCAGAGCAGAGACCATGCTTCCTCGAAATAAGCGAAGGTCGAAATGCCGAAGATCGCATACGCGCCAAGCAGAAGCAGGATGGTGGGCCACGCGACTTTGGGTCGCTTGATGAGCGCTTTGAACAGCGCGGGATCATCCGCCTGCAAGACGCTGGTGGGGTTCTAAGTCATTTCCAAGGTCCATCGCGATGTTTGGCCAAAGTCACTCATTGACTGAAGCAATCTATTTGCACTATTAGTGCCATAACATGCAAGATTGGCAATAGCCAGAAGAGACTGAAACTTGACCTACACGCTCTATGGAATGGCCGGATCGCTCTACACAGCAAGGGCGCGGTCTTACATGCGCATGCACGCTGTGCCCTTTACAGAAGTGAAGGCCGGCAGCGAGGAGTTCACTGGCGAGATCGTGCCGCAGATCGGTCGCTGGATCATACCAGTGATCAAAACGCCTGAAGGGTCGATCATTCAGGACGGCGCAGACATTATCGATCATCTGGATGATGCAGGATTCAGCAAGAATCCGATCTATCCCTCAGATCCCAAGCTGCTGGTCATCGCGCACCTGTTCGAGCTATTTGGATCGCACGGTCTCCTTCGCCCTGCGATGCATTATCGCTGGAACTTCGACGAAGTGAACCTGCCGTTCCTGCGGGAGACATTCCGCGATGTGCTCCCATCGGGCCTATCCAAGGAGGCAGAAGATGCAACTTTCGTGCACGCCAGTGGCCGCATGAGAAAGGCGGCCGAAGTGTTCGGCGTAAACACCGACACCTACAAACTCGTCGAGGAGAGCTACGCCCAATTCCTGTTGCTCATGGAGCGACATCTGAGAGAACATCCTTTCATCCTCGGGGGGCACGCTACAATTGCCGACTACGGCTTGATCGGCGCGATGTATGCTCACCTTGCCCGTGACCCTGTTCCATTACGGTTGATGCAAGTCAGTGCTCCCAATGTGTTCCGCTGGGTCGAGCGAATGAACATGGCCGAAGTCTTCGTGGACGAGGCGATGGCAGGCTCCAAAGGTCAATTGGTAACAGGCGACGACCTGCCAGAGAGCCTGCTTCAGCTCATGCGCTTCATCGCTGACGATTATCTCCCTGAGATCACCGCGCATTTAGAGCGTGCCAACAGCTGGCTGGAGCGTCATCCGAAGGTTGAAACAGGGTCGCCAACCAACAACAAGTCGATGAAGAGCGGCATGGGATTGGCGCCGTTTGAATGGAGAGGCGCTTCAATCGAAACGGTCGTTATCCCTTATCGCTTCTACCTCCTGCAACGCCTCCAGGATGCGTTTGATCGCCAGCCGCAGAACGACCAGACTGCAATCCGCACCGTGTTTGAAAGCACTGGGCTCGAAATGCTGTTCGACCAGCGCACTGGCCGCCGGATGGAACGGCAGGACAATCAGGAAGTCTGGGGAGACATCCAAGAATAAGCGGCGACCGCTCTCTCTAATGGGGAAGACAGCGCCTAATTTCGTCTAGCCGCTGCAAGCTCGCGTGCTGTCACGAAGCCATCTGCATTCTTGTCCACCCTCCTAAATGCAGTTTCATAGGCGCCAAAGCGGCGAACCATGCCTGCACGACCCAATCCATCGTCAGCATTTGCATCGATGAAGTTTCGAAACTCGGCTGGGGTCAGCTTCCTGTCATTGTCCGCGTCCGCCTGCTGGAAATTTTCCCGCGCCTTGGCTTGGTCGTCAGCCTCTTCGTTCGCAAGCACCGGTGCGGTGACAAGAAGGGCGGAGGCAGCAACGATTCTAGAGATTTTCATCAGGCCATCTCCTGCATAGGGGGTATATCAAAGCGAAATCATGATCCCACGATTGGGCGAGACCTTGTTGTCGAGCATATCGCACCAGATTTGAGCGACTTCGTCTGAACCTGAGATGGCTTCAACCGCAATCTGGTCGGAGATCGATTTGGCAATCGCTGCGCCTGCCTCAGAGCCGCGCCGCCATATCTCACCGTGGCCCCATTCTAAGTCACGCTTCGCAATGTGGCCGGGTGCAAAAAAGAATTTCGGCTTGGCGCCGGGTAAGTCTTTTGCGCGTCCCCGCTCGGCCTCCCAATGAGTCGCCCCAACGATGCAGCTTTCGACCATGTTCTCGCCAAACAAATGATGCAGCTTGCCGGTGAGCGGTCCGTCTCCGGACATGTCGATCCAAGCGGTAGGCGCGCTCGCGTCGATCGCGGCTTCATCTCCATAGGTCACGATCTGATCGCAGCAATCGAGGCTTTCGACAAAACCAACGCTACGCGGTGAAGTCAGTCCCACGATAGTCTTTGCGAGCGCCGGATCGTTCTTGAGCAGATGCGCGAGGCCAAAGCCGGTTTTGGACGACACCGAGCCGATCACAACCTGCTTCGCACCGAAAAACTCGTTGTCGATCAGATAGTCATAGAGAACAAAGGACGTCACGAAGAGCGGGAAAAGAAGGCAACGCTCGTTCTCAAGAGATTTCAGATAATCTGGTTCTCCCGCAGTGCGAAGATATTGGTTGTAGAGCGCGGGCAGCCCAGCGCGATGTAGGCTTGCGTCCATAAAGAAGTCGGCGGCCACGTGACCGGGTTGCAGAACGACCTCGCTAGCCATCGGGAAAAAGCCATAGAGCCGCTCACCCTCTGCGATCGCGTCACTGCGCGATTCCACCACATCTGCCATGGCCCAGCCCGGAACTTTGCCCCACTCGCCCTCGGCCGGAAAATACTTCCAATAACCGATCATCTCGCCCGACACGGCGTAGCTGACGTTGTTGGCCGTCAGCCCCATTTTATCGACGCGAACGCGGATTTCACCGTCGGCTAGCGGCGCTTGCTCTGCTTGGACAACTTTCGTCCGCCGAAGATCCTTTCGATCAACCCAAAGCTCAGTCATTGTGGTCATGGGAGTTTCCTTTGATTGCTTGCAGGAACGCGATGACTTCGCGGCCATACGCCTCGGGCACATCCTCAAGCAGGAAGTGCGAGCCCCCTTCGAGAATAACTGGTTCATAATCGCGCGTTCCGGGGATGACTGGACGAACGCTGTGATAACCTTTGGGCGCGACCTGATCCTTGTCTGAAAAGAGTGTCAGGAATGGTTTGTCGAAGCTCTTGAGCTTTTGCAGCGCATGCCAGTTCTCAACCAGCATCGGATTGTCGTTGCGCGTCGGCAGCATCTGCGCGAACTGGCGATTGCCTGTAAGGTATCTTGGGTCTGGATAGGGTGCAGCAAATCCTGCAACATCCTCCGGTGGCATGTCTTTGAGGGTTATCCGGCTAAGCGTTTTCCAATGCTGCCAGTTCTTCCGAAGGCGAACATAGAGCTGGAAGGCCCGAAGCATACCGGCGCCCTTTCGCGCCATCTTTTTGATCGGCTGATCTGGGTCGCGCACTGGGAGACCAGTGTTGGACATGATGACGCTTCGGGCGCGATCCTGATAGTCAGCAATTGCGCGCAGGCCGATGATGCCGCCCCAATCGTGCAGGATGAAATGCACGCCTTTGAGGTTAAGTTTTTCGAACAAGGCTTCCTTCACCCAAGCCTCGTGCCGAGCGATTGTGTAGTCACTCATTTTCGTAGGCTTGTCTGATCGCCCCATCCCGATAAGGTCGATGGCGATGGCGCGATAACCGTTTTCCGTCAGGACCGGGATAAGCTTTCGCCACATAAAGCTCCAGGTCGGATTGCCGTGTATCATCACCACGGGCGGTCCATTTTTGGGGCCCTCTTCGACATAGCCCATCCGCAAGGTCCCGCCTTCGTGATCGAATACGTCGACGTAATTCGCTGGATAAGGAAAATCGGCGAGGTTCTCAAAGCACGCGTCCGGTGTGCGCAAGCGGTTCATGAGGGTGCACCCACCTTGAGAAGCAGTTTGCCGTGGTTCTCCCCACGGAAGATCATCTCGTAGGCGTCGGGAAAATTCTCGATCCCCTCAACCACGTGCTCGCGCATTTTTAGACGCCCCTCATTCCAAGCCGGAATAAGCCACTCGAGGGCCTCGGGTATGCGGTGCATGTAATCGCGCATCGTGAAACCGCGGATGGTCAGGCTGTGCGTGACCACCGACATGAAGTTCGAAGGCCCCTTGGCTCCTGCAAAGTCGTCATACTGAGAGATGGCGCCACAAACGACGATCCGCCCTTGATACTTCATCAAGCCCAATACGGCCTCGAGCGTCTCTCCGCCGACATTATCGAAATAGAGGTCGATCTCATCGGGACAGGCTTTCGCCAGCGCATCACCTACATTGCAATTCTTGTAGTCAATCGCGTGATCGACGCCGAGCTCACCTTGCAAGAAAGCGCATTTCTCCGGCCCACCGGCAATGCCGATCACGCGCGCCCCAGCCGCCTTTGCTACCTGCGCAGCGATCGAACCGACCGCGCCGGATGCGGCCGAAACGACCACAGTCTCGCCCTCCTTCGGCTGACCGATATCGCTCATACCGAAGAAGCCGGTGTATCCCGTCATCCCAAAGCCGCTGAGGAATTTCTGGGGTGGAGCAAGCGATGCGTCGATCTTGCGCAGATGCTCACCACGGTACACTCCATACGTCTGCACACCAGTGAAGCCTGTGACCCAGTCTCCGGTCGAAAAGTGGTCTGATTTGCTTTCAATCACCTTGCCGACGCCAAAGGCGCGCATGACGCCGCCCGGTTTTACAGGAGGCATGTAGCTACGCTTGCTCGTTATCCATCCGCTCATCCCGGGATCAATCGAGATAGTGTCGAGAGCAACGGCAACTTCGCCATCCGCCAGCTCACGCAAGGAGTCATGCGTCAACCGCCAGACGGCACGTGCTGGCCCCGCCCCCGGATAGTCCTGCATTCGGATCTGCGTCGCTTCCATACCGCCCTCTTTTGACACTCTCCGTGCCACTTTGCATTACGCTGTAACGATTGGCAATTGCTTTCCGACAGTTATAGTGCCATTTCTTTGAGCGGAGTTGGGAGAGCGGGCGTGGCCAAGAAAATCGCAATTGGGTTAGGCACCCTGTTCATTGCCGCATTCGTCGTAGCAATTGGCTTTCAAAAGCCGATTGGCGGCTGGCTATTCCAGCGCGCCGTCGAGCAAAATGCGGGTCGGGACATTATCGCGAGCCTTGATGACGGGCTGCACTTGGGTCTTTGTGGCACCGGCTCTCCGATGCCGAACCCAGAGCGCGCTGGGCCTTGCAACGTAATCATCGCGGGAGATCAGATTTTCCTTGTCGATATTGGCGAAGGAGGAAACAGAGTCCTCAATCTCATGGGCATCAATCCTGCACGGCTTGATGGACTGCTGCTCACCCATTTCCATTCTGACCATATCGATGGCCTCGGGCCTTTGATGCTGTTTCATTGGACCCGCGGGGCAACCACAACGCCGCTGCCTGTTCACGGCCCAACCGGCGTCCAAACGATCATTGATGGGTTCAACGCTGCCTACGCGACTGACGACACCTATCGTATCGCGCATCACGGCGAGGAAGTGGTTCCTCCATCGGGAGGTGGCGCAATTGCTCTTCCTTTTGAGATGATAGGCTTGCAGCAAATTGTCCTTGAGCAGGATGGGCTAACCATCACGGCATTCCAGGTTGATCACGCGCCCATCGATCCGGCGATCGGTTACCGTTTCGACTATAAAGGGCGTGCGATCTGTATCAGCGGTGACACCTCGAAATCTGCCATTCTTGAATCCACTTGTGAGGACGTAGACATCCTTGTCCATGATGCCTTGCAACCGGCCCTGGTTGAGGAAATGCGCATGGCCTTGGAAGAACGCGGCAATCCGTTGACTGCGAAGATCATGTTCGACATCCAAGATTATCATGCGTCACCTGAGGAGGCGGCGGAAAGCGCTCAGACCGCTGGAGCAAAGATGCTTGTCCTATCGCATCTCGTCCCGCCGTTGCCTGCTGAATATCTCTATCCAGCTTTCCTTGGCGATGCAGAAAGCCGCTTTGACGGGCCAATCGTTGTTGGCGAAGATGGCATGCTGTTCTCGCTCCCGGCGAGCGATGAAGAAATCACTCAGTCCAACCTACTGTGAGAGCCAGTATGACCTACACAATTCATGGCGCGCTAGGGTCACCCTATTCGATGAAGATGCGCGCCCTTATGCGCTATCGGCGTATCACTCATGTCTGGGCTCACGGGGGCTACGTTCAGCAACTGGCAGCAAGCAGCGGCCTCCCCCCTGTCATCCCGGTTATCGAGTATCCTGACGGCAGCGTCCGTAATGATTCCACGCCAGTACTTTATGATCTGGAAACGCGCCACAAGAGGCGGAGCGTTGTGCCACCGGATCCTGCGACAGCTTTCATCGCACATTTACTGGAAGATTTTGCCGACGAATGGTTGACCAAAGCGATGTTCGGCTATCGCTGGCTCGAAGACATCGACCAAGTGCAAATGAGCCGCTGGCTGTCTTTCGATGCGCTTAAGGGCGGCGGGCTTGATACCAGCCAGGGCATGGCTGAGCAATTCAAGGACCGCCAAGTAGGACGCATGGCCATCGTCGGCTGCACGCGAGAGAACTTCCCCTTGATCGAAGACTCAACCCGCCGCGTACTGCGAGCGCTTGAGACCCACGTGGTGAACGAGCAATGGCTGTTTGGTTCCCGCCCCTCGCTCGCAGAATTTGGTATCTACGGGCAGTTTTCACAGCTCGGCGTAGACCCGACCCCGCAAGCGATGATACGCGCCGACTTTCCCTATACCTTCCGTTGGTTGCTGCATGTCGACGATGCCTCAGGAATTGAGGGCGAATGGGATGCCCCCGACGCGCCGCTCAACTCGGTGGTCGAGCAGATACTGGCCGAAGTCGGACGCGTCTATGTGCCGTTCCTGCTTGCTAATGCCGCCGCAAGTGAAGCAAGTGAGACCACCTTCCGGATCGAAGTTGATGGCATGCCTTACGAGCAAGGCACGTTTAAATATCAGCTCAAATGCTTGCGCGATCTTCGCTCGCGCTATGCCGCCTTGACTGCAGAAACCCAAGAGCGGGTCGACCCCATACTCAGCGAATCCAATTGTCTGGAGTTCCTTCGATGAACCATATCCTTGGCCGGCTGTTCCCTGCCCAGTTCGACAACACATATCGCGGCAATAGGATCGCGCTTTGGCTGTTCTATCCGCTGACCGCCATGACGCTGTGGCGCAGTCAGCACCACATTTTCGCTCCTGATGGCGGGGCGCAGAGCATCGCGACCATCCCGCTAAACACCTACACCGAAGGTGGCGCACAGGGCATAATCACAATCTTTGCTTTGTGGGGCTTGGCTCAGCTCGCAATGGGTCTGGTGATGTTGCTTGCCGCCATCCGCTACAAATCGATGATCCCATTGCTTTGGCTGTTCATCTTCTTGGAATATGGCGGACGCCGGCTGGTCGGGATCTACAAGCCGCTTGAGACCGTCGGCACGGCACCAGGAGCGGTCGCGGGATACGTGCTTCCGATCGTTGCCTTAGTGATGCTGGTCTTCGCCCTTTGGCCGGAGAAGACGGCCGATTAGGTGCCCGATTGGCTGACAAGCACCATCGCTGTGTTGGCCACCTCAGCCCCGGCATTCTGGTTCTGCCCCGTAACGAACCGCTTCTCATCATCAATGACGGTGTGGTTGGCGAACATGTCCCGAAACGCGGTCTGCGATTCAAACAGAGCGCCTGCTTTGCGGAGCTCGGTTTCCGGATGATAGGGCGTGATTTCGATGCCCAGCTCTTTGACCTGTTTATCAGTGACACCGGTCATCCGGCGGCCAGCAATCAGTAAATTGCCTTCCTTGTCGAGCGCGCGGACAAAGCCCAATGGGCCGTGGCAGACGCCTGCAAGGATTGGTCTATGATCTGCGTAATAAGCTTCGCTCACCAAGCTTGCCAGAGTCTCGAACTCAGGAAAATCATAGGCAGGCCCCCAGCCACCAGCGAGAAAGATGACATCGTATTCCGATACGTCGACCGCGCTAATTGGGATTGAGTTTTGAACCTTGGCCTGGAACTGAGCGTCCTGGAGGAAACGTTCATCTGCTTGCGTTCTTATCATATAGAGAAAGCTCTGCGGGTCGATTGGGACTTCGCCGCCATCAATGCTTGCGATATCGACCTGCATCCCTCCTTCAAGAAACTCGTAATAGGGTTCCGTCATCTCAGAGCCGAACACGCCTGTCGGATCGCCCGAGATTTCACCCGGAGCATTGAGCGTTGCGTGGCTGGTCGTAATGATCAGCGCTCGCTTCCCGGTTAGGTCCACCTGCTCTCTCTCATACTCGGGATGAAGGCCGACGGCGTTGAGGATTGAAGGCAGGGCAATTGCGACAACTGAAACAATCGCCAGCAGTCCCGCGATTATGCCAATGAACTTTTTCATCAGTTTGCTCCGAAAATCAGGATTTCAGAAATTCAAGGCAGCTGGTCTCATTCAGGACCGGATCGAGAGCTGCTTTCGAACCGTCTGAAAGCGCCGCATAGCGCTGTTTGAGGGCGGGCAAGCAGCCCAAATGCCGCGGCGATGCCGCACGTTCGAAACGATGGCCATTGATATCGAACGCCATTTTTTTCTCACCCTTTTCCAGCGCTTGATCGTTCGCAAGCAGCAGTGGCAGGTGGTATTTGGCGCTTTGATCAAGGATCTTGCGGATGGGTGAAGACATCAGCTTGTCAGTGTCCGAACTGAGCGGCTCCCAATCACCGTCGATCCCGCTGAGATCGTCGATCATGCCAACCCACCGCATCGTGAATGGCGCAGAATCGCGTATCAGTGATGACGAGGTGAGGTCCTGAACCAATTGCGAAAGAACGCCAAAGATCGCGATTTCCGCCCGCGATGCTCTCGAACCGAAAAAGAACAATCCGTCCTTTGCCGCGTCTTCCATAATCTCCAGAAACTCAGCCAGGCTGTCCTCTAGAACCGTATCGTTCTCAGGGCTGCCGCAGGTAAGTTTGACAAGCCTGGTCTGACGCTCAGCCCAGAAGGCGCTCATCTGAGAGAATTGGTCGCCAGTCCCTCGTCCGTGCAATGCTTCGTAATTGATCCACTCGCTATTGAAGGTTCGATCCGCTTGCGTGTGCCAGCGCAAAAGGAAGAACGGCCACAAAAGCCACTCATCGGCGAAGTCCTCAATCAAAAAAGCAAGAAAGGCGTCTGCCTCATTCTCGGGTTCCGTTCGACGGGTTGGAATGGACTGTTCCAGCTTGTTGATGATCGGGGTGGAATCATTCTCAAAACTGCCATCAGGATATTCGATCACCGGGACCATGTAGGTATTAACCTTGGTCTGGGCGATCTCATTGGCCTTGATGGAGTTGCACCATTGAAACGGGATCCGACGGTAGCGAAGATAGGCGCGCAGTTTCATAGAGAACGGCGACATCAACATGCCGTGAAGCTTGTGCATTTTATGCCTCGCCCAATGCGCCTGGCTTTGCCCGTATGTTCAGCTGGCCCGCGAGGCCAGCCGACCGGTGTACTGCGATCTTCTGATATTCGGGCGACATCATCATGGAGCGGAAGGCATCGAGCGAGGGATATTCGACGAGTGCAACCATATCCCAATTGTCCTCGACTTCGCCGAGCAGCAGCCCTGTAACTTCGCCCGCGAAGCCCGGAGTTCCGCCCACGTCAACAATGCATTTGCCGACCGCTGCGCCATAGATCGCATAGGCCTCAGCGCCAGTGAGGTCGGCCTCGCGACCATCTGCATACTCGGCCCGCTTTTTAAACTTCAGCAGGTTGACCATCACGAATGGGCCGTCTTCTCCAGAGCCGAAGAATTTCGTCATTTGCTCTGGGGACGGTATCGTCTGGTTCACGACCTTCATGCGTCCACTCCATAATATAACACTAATAGTGTCAATATATTTGGTGGGTGGGCTTGTCTAGTTTGAAGGCGGCTCGCGCTGAATGTCGACCAATCGGAAGCCAATGTGATCGGTGCCAAGGTCCCGCTCTTGGAACTGGCGTGCGGCTGGCCGATATCGCGCGCAATAATTGGCCGCGCATAGGAAAGATCCGCCTTTGATCACGTTGACTGGGCCGGGTGCATCGGCCCGCCCTGCACTACTTGTCGTCCATTCCCAGACATTGCCGATCATGTCGTGGAGCCCAAAAGCATTGGGTTCGAAGCAACCAACAGGCGCGCGCGACGTGTAACCGTCTTCACCTAGATCCTTCGCTGGAAAGACGCCTTGGTAATAGTTTGCTTGTGGCGCACCCGAGGAATCCTTGGGCTCTGGCAGACTGTCCGTTCCGGCCCGGGCCGCATACTCCCACTGCTCCTCGCTCGGCAGGCTCATGCCGGCCCATTCTGCATAGGCCTGTGCATCGTCATACGAAATCTGCACCACAGGATCGTTTGCTCGCCCTTCGATCGACGAATCCGGGCCGTTCGGCATTCGCCATTGCGCGCCAACGGTCCAAGCCCACCAGTTAGGATTGTCAGGGGTCGGCACACGGAACGTAGCGGATCCGCGCAGAAGCATTTCAGGCGGGGCGCCTTCAATCTGCGGCGGATTTCGCTCCGCCGTCGTTACATATCCTGTCGCTGATATGAACTCGGCAAATTGCGCATTGGTGACTTCTGTTTGGGAAATCCAAAATCCATCGACACTTACCGTTCGAGGCGGGCCTTCTTCGGGATAGAGCGGATCGTCCCCCATGACGAAACTGCCGCCTTCGACCCAGATTATTTGAGCCTCGGCATTTCCTTCGCACAGTGCTCCGCTTGCAAGATCGCCATTTTCTTCTTCAGCGGCAGAACACCCGGCCAAGAGCAATATTGGCAAGAAAGCCCAACGCCACACGATCAGTCATCCATGCGCGCGAGAACATCTCCAACCATCTGCTTCACGGCTTCAACCGTTTCGCTGGCAGACAGATGCTCATCTTCTCGAAGCATACGCCAGCTATCAAAGCTCATCGCAACAAGTATGGCGCGGCCCGGAGGCGTGTCTGTATGAAATTTACTTGGCAGGATCGAGTTCAGCCGGGCTTTCTCTGTGTCATAAAGACGCTGAAAGTTTTCTTTGAGAAATTGCGAACGCCGACGAGCGGCCGTTGTCGAAATACGATAGGGGGCTATCGCCTCGCTCACTTCGCAGCGACGCTCGATCAGTTCCATAAGACGCTCGCGCCAATCATCAGAGCTGTACGGCGCTTCAATGATCGGCCGGTAAGCCTTGACCAGGATCGCATCAACCTCGCGAAGGATCGCGTCCTTGTCCTCAAAGTGGCGAAACAAAGAGCGCAAGCCCACGCCCGCTTTCTTGGCGACATTAGCAGTGCTGGGGTTCATATCCCCGCTTTCGATCAGGTCCATCATCGCCTGAATAATCTTTGACCGGCTCGCCTGACTGCGGGCACGGCGACCATCGCTCGAAGGTGCTTCGGCTTTCAGCGCGTCAACTATTGCAGTGTTGGTCTGGCTCATGCCTTCCCCTATCTGTTCGGGCTACTCAGTGGCACTCATTGTGCCACAATTCCAGCGCTTTTGCCGCGCTTCCTTATCTCGGCAGCGATGAGCCACAGTCGATCTTGGCCCCAGACGCAAAGATCCTCATGCGCCTCGCTGCCCCGCAAGCGATAGCTTGGCACACCCCAAAGCCCCAACTCTTCGCTCATTTCGATTTGGTGCCTCGCTGTCTCGTCCTTCCAGCCCTCGCTTCCAAGATGCTGCTTTGCATCTTTCCAATCCAGGCCTGCTTGTTCAATCGCCTGCTTGAGACCGGACTTGCAGTGAAGCGCAATACCTTTGCGGAATGCCAGATCCAGAGCCGCCGATAGCAGATGCGTATCGCGCCCTTGCTCGCGCGCCCACGGCAGCAGCGAGTAGATTTGCCGCGTAGGCTCCCCAATAGGGGTCATCACTGGACCGAAACCCACACCGAGATGCTCTGCCTCTCGCTTGGTATCAAACATGATATACATGCCCTTTGCGCGCGTCGCGGGCACTCCGCGCATGATCATCGGCAAGACCGGATTATGATTGAGCGCAATGCCGCACTCAGCCGCCATCGCTAAAGTCTTGTCATAGATGATCGAGGTGTAAGGCGAATTGAGCGAGGGATAGAAATCAAGCGTCAATTTGCTCGCAACGACACCGCTCACATCGATTTCGGGCCTTGGACAGATGTAGGGGAGCGATGGGTCTTGGCACGCGCCAAGATCGCGCAATCGCTGCTCGAGATAGAACAACCGATCGACGCCCCAATACCATTCTCCAGCATAGAAGAACATCGCGCCCGAATAGTGCCCCAAATGTGCCAGTCTTTCGCTTCCTTGGTCGAGCGTATCAGGACGGGCTTCACTGGTGGTTGGTCCAAGCTCAGACGGCGTCACAAGCCCATAATGAGGCGCAATCAGCTCCGCATCGCGGCGCGCCCACGCGTCCAACTTTTCCAACTCAGGCTGGTTCTTGCCGCCACTTGCGCGAACTTCATGGCGCACCAGTTCAATGTCGTAACGTTCGCAGAATGTGTCGAGGATTTGGGCGGCAAGCTGTGAATAGGGATCGTCACTCTGGTGGAAGTATTCAACAATGTGCGGTTGCCCTTCACTTACTCGCTTTCTTTCCGCTTTTTCTCTGGCTTGGGAGCGCTTGTCCAGGTCGATCACGCGGTCAAACATCCGCCGCATCAGATGGCGCAACAAGGCTGGCGGATCGGTCATCATCCGCCCGTTGGGGTTCTTGTCCGGCTCAGGCTGTAGCGGCATTTGCTCTCCGCGCTTGGACCTTGCCAATTACGGCAACACCCGCAATTGCGATCAGTGCCAAGAGCATGCCGACCATCAGCCGCACTTGCACAAGAGTGATGGTCGGGCGGGTAATGAATACTTCGGTATGAGCGAGTGAGGCGTTCTTGAAGGCGTTGCCCTCAACCATCTTCTCATCAGCGATCATATCAAGGAGATCCCGCAAAGAGCGGTAGCGCACCACAGCCACCCTATCCACGTTTTCACCGTATTTGCCGAGCATCAACCCGGCGCGCTCGCTGAGAAAGACGGGGTGCCCACCACGTGCAAGCAGCAACGGCATAACGATTGCCGCATACTTCGCCTCTGCTTCTTGCGCCTCTGGCCCCGTAGCGCGCGTTTCGAGATTGACGGCGTAGAACTCTTTGCCGTCATCATTGGGCAGCATCTCGAGCAGGTTGCGGGTCATGCTCCCTTCAGGAGTATCCTCCAATCGGACGCCGTGGAGCTGTTCGATCTCAGCCAGCATTTCCAATCCCTCTTCCTCGGAAATCGGATCGCCATTGCCACCATACCAGATCCAGAAACTGGCGTAGATCAATCCCAGGCTGGCAAGCCAAATCCACTTCGCACGGTTCATGGGGTTCCCTTTCGATCCGCCAATTAGTTGGGCCAGAAGATCAATTCGTCGCCTTCTTCATACTGATCAGCGAGAGTTTTATCGATCATTGCCGGCATCAATGTCGTCGATGGATAGAGTAGTTTTCTATCCCTATGATGCTCGTTCAGAAGGCCCATAAGGCGCGCAGCCATTTCGGGCTTTTGATCGACCAGATTGACCTGCTCGGTCGGGTCATCGGACAGATTGAACAGCCAGCTCTTGTCCTGGGATTGATCGATCTGGAACTTCCAGTCACCCGCTCGCACAGCCCAGTAGCCGCCACTTTGCCAGTAGATTGCGTCATCGGCTCGCTCGAGCGGCCCGCTTCCGGAAGCGATGGGCAGAAGGTCAACGCCATCGATCTGGCGGTCAGGCAATTGCGCTCCGGTAATCGAGGCGATCGTGCGGAAGATATCGATATGAGTGACCGGTTGGTCGACGGTTCGGCCAGCAGGCAGACCGGCGGGCCAACGCATCATGTAAGGCACGCGCACTCCGCCCTCAAACAGCGTAAGTTTCCAACCGCGATAGGGCGCATTGAGCTCGGGCAAACCGATATATCCAGCCCCGCCATTGTCGCTTGAGAAGATAACGACCGTGTTCTCAGCCAGCCCTTCTTCTTTAAGTTTATCGAGAATTTGGCCAACGCTGCGATCAAGTGCGCGGATCATCGCAGCGTAGACCCGCAGTCGATGCGGCTGAATGTCGCCAACGGCCTCGTAATCCTCGCGCGTCGCTTGCAAAGGCGTGTGCGGAGCCCAGTGCCCAAGATAGAGGAAGAAGGGGCGGTTCTTGTTGGCCTCAATCGCGCGCAAAGATTCCTTGGTCCACCAATCGGTTAAATACCCGCCAGGAGCAAATGGCTCGGAGCGATTGAATGTGCCTGCAAAGCGCTGCGACGCCCAAAGGAACCGATCGATAGGATCGAAGTCGACCTTTGCATTCACAACACCCGGATCATCTTCAGGCAGATAGAGTCCTTCGCTCATAGTGAGGGTCTCATCAAAGCCCTGTCCAAGCGGATCAATTTCTGGGCTGACGCCCATATGCCATTTGCCAATATGGATGCTGTGATAGCCCGCGGGTGCCAGCATTTCGGCAAGAGTTATCTCTTCGGACGGGAGGCCTTGGTCTTCGTATTCCGGACGCTGTGCGTCCGCTTCTGAGTCATAATTGCCGGATGGAAGGTCAGGCCTGAGATCGCCCGCGACTGAATTGACAACGCGCCCCATTCCAGCTGGCGTGGGCGTGAACTCGTAGCCCGTGCTCGTCGCATAGCGCCCGGTCATCAGCATGGCGCGCGAGGGCGCACAGGTGGCGTTCCCTGCATACCCGTTGGTGAAGTTCACACCTTCAGCGGCGAGGCGATCGATGTTTGGCGTGGGCACAAGACCGCCGGCAACCCCGCCACCGAAAGTCGAGATGTCATTGATTCCAAGATCATCGGCGAGGATCAGAATGACGTTGGGAGGTCGCTCCCCAATCGGCTGGGCGGGCTCGGCAGGACCCTGCTCCCAATCGATTTCAGGAGCCTCTGCCGCAATCGCAGGCAAGTCACGGTTCTTAACGCCCCACAGGATGAGGTCGGTCCTGAACGTGTAGGCGAGCGCTCCGAGTGCCACCACGAGTACCAGCACGCCGCCCACGATCTTTTGCCATCTCTTCATCAGTTGACCTCAGCTTTCGAAAACGAAGAAGGGGCAGCCCCATGCGGCCGCCCCTCCCATTTTGACCGGAGTGGAGAGAAGGTCAAAATTCACCCCTGAGGGTAACTCCATACATGCGCGGTTCTTGCGAGATGAAAGCTGATCGCGAACCGCTGCGAAGCGCTGTGTTAAAGGTCACGCCGCGCGCGGTCTCATCAGTGAGGTTGGTGACCCATGCTTCGATACCCCAGCCGCTGTCCACCTGACGTAGGCCCAGTCGAAGATTGACCGTTGTAATTCCGTCTTGGACATCAAAGGGCAGAAGCGGTGTCGAACCAAGCGACGCAGCCGTGGTGGGCACCGCGCGGCCCTGAGTGGATGTCCGACTGTCGCTCACCGTACGGACCTGGCCATTAAGAAACATCTCCATGCTGTCGCTAAGCGCGAAATCGTAGTTTGCTCCTACGATCGCGACGATGTCTGGCGCGTTTGTGAGGCTGAAACCACACAGATTCTGGGTCGCCAGCGGATCTGTCGTAGCAGCGCAATCATCAGGATAACGGGCATCGGTGTAAGCAAGCGATGCGTTGAACGTGAGCCCATCAGTCGGCCGGATAGTCGTTTCCAGCTCGAAGCCCGAACTGATCGCCTTGGGTACGTTGAAGCTCTGGAATTGCGTGCCGGTGAACTCCAGGATCTGGAAGTTGCTGAAGTCCTGATAGAAGAACGCAAGGTTGGCTGTGACGGCCCCATCAAGGAATCGGCCTTTCATGCCAATTTCATAGGCATCGACCACTTCGGATTCGAAGGTTGGGTTTGATGAGCCAACCCCTGCGGTCGCGTCCAGATTGATACCGCCCGACTTAAAGCCATGCGTGAAGCTGGCATAGAGATTCACATTGTCGAGTTCGTAGCCGAGCTTCGTGGTGTAGATCAGCTCATCATCTTCAAAGCGCGCGTTGAACGACTGCGGAAGCGGCAAGAAGGCCGATTGCGGCAAGTCTGCCGGCGCAGTGAGCGGAAAGCACCCAAGACCAATGACCGGCCCCACAAGCGCAGGCGGAAGCGCGCCAGCTGCCGCGCGCCCTGCAAGCGATGCACAAACTGGGTTCGTGACCGAAGGCTGAGCAAAGAACCCGTCCTTGCTCTCATCCGAGTATCGAAGTCCAAGGGTCAAATTGAGCCGGTCAGTGACCGAGATCACGTTGTGAGTGAACACAGAGAAGCTCTCGCTCGATTGGCCAAAAGCATTGTTGGCCACGGTGACGGCAGGATCGAAACCGCCGGACAGGGCCCGCAGCGGGTTTGCACCAAACATACCACCCGTTGGTCCAAACAACGTCGCCCCAACGAGCGCATCGTAATCCACGCCGAGAGACAAGGTCGGCGTACTCAAGATATCTTCGTCGGAGTAGAACGCACCAACCAGCCAATCGAGCCGGCCATCAAAGGCCTCGCCTTGTAAGCGCAGCTCATGCGTCATTGTTTCGATTGCGGTGGTGTTGTCATCCACCTCGAAGACATCAATCGCCGAGAAATCGGAGTCGAACGATTCATTCGCCTCATATTCACGGTAGGAGCCGACATAGATGAGATCGGCATCGCTTCCGATTGGCACCTCGACTTCACCAGTGATACCCCAGTTTTCGACGTCAGCAACCGGCGCGCGACTCAAGGAGACCAGTCGATTGTCGAGCGCCTCTCGCGCAGTCGATTGGTCAAACGGACTATCCGCGACGACCGGAGAGGCCATCCCGCCGCGCGGCCCTAGCCCCACAAGATTGAACAATCCTGCGCCCTCAATCGGCGAACGCAGCAATTCAATCGCGCCGCAGCAAGAACTTTGGTCTTTGGAATAGTCCGCTATGATGCGTCCTTCGATGCCGCCGTCAGTCGCGAAGCCAATCTGACCCCGCACCAAGTAACGATCGACATCATTGGTGGTGTCGAACTGGTTGCCCGCGGCATCAAGAACGCCAATGAAACCGTCGCGCTTGCGGTAAGCGCCAGTCACGCGAAGCGCGAGCGAATCCTCAACCACCGGCACATTTACCGCGCCCTGCAAACTAAGCTGATCAAAGTTACCGTAGGTAGCGTTGACGAAACCTCCGAACTCGCTGAGATCCGGGCGACGATTTGTGATGTTCAGCGCCCCTGCTGATGTGTTGCGGCCAAACAAGGTGCCCTGCGGGCCGCGCAGCACCTCGACACGTTCGACATCAACAAATTCAGCCAGCGCCACACTCGGGCGCGATTGATACGCTCCATCGATGAACACGCCGACTGCGCTTTCAAACCCGATATTGTTGGAAGTGGTGCCAATACCGCGAATACGGAGCACGACACCGTTTGATGCGGCTTGAGCACGCGAGAAATTGAAGCTTGGGGCAACGCTACCAAGATCGGTGACGTCATCGATTGCCTGAGCTTCCAACTGTTGCGAACTCACCGCGGTCACGGCGATAGGAATATCCTGCACGTCCTGCGCCCTGCGTGTTGCGGTAACGATGATAACGCCTTCGTCAGGTTGCAGCGCTTGTTCGTCCGCGTCAGCCCCATCCTGTGCGAGCGCTGGAGCTGCCGCCAGCCCCCAACCCATCGCCGCCATCAATGCAAATTTCGATCCACCACGACCAAGCGCACCTAGCTGAATCCGTGCCACAATACCTCTCCCACATATAAGCATCTATCGTGCCATATTGTTTTGGCATATATAGTGTCGATTTGAGAGTCAATCCGCGACAGCGCGCGTATCGTCGTCAGGCCTTAGATCGCCGAACAAATTCAGGATGCAAGAAGGTGGACACTAAGATGGACACGATCATAACGGGTTTACCGTTCACTCAGCTCCGCCGGGATCGCAGTCACATCTCGGTTTGACCTAATCGATCTTATGGCACTATCGATGCTATGAGATTTGCGCCGGAGCAACTGCACAGATTGTGATGCAGGCGATTGCGCAGCGGGAGAGCGGCATTGGTCAACAAGATACTCAAACTCCTCGTACTGCTGCCAGCGGTGCTCTTCATCTTCACAGGCGTTCGTTGGCTGGTAGCGCCAAGCGATGTCGCCGCCACTCTCGGGCTAGGCCTGAGTGATGGCCTTGGCCGCTCTTCGCTCATCGGAGATATGTCGGGCTTCTTCCTGACCCTTGGGAGCTGCATGCTTATCGCGCTGATAACTCAAAGGCGCGTGTGGTATTACCCGCCGATAATGCTGCTCGGCATTGCCGCCTTGAGCCGCATCATTGCCTGGCTCGTTCATGATGCAGCCTTAGCCGTTCCGCAGATCATGGTTGAACTGGTCGTTGGGTGCATCTTGCTGGCCGCCTCGCGCCGCCTGCCTCTGGAGGAGTGAGCCAATGATGCGCTCTGTCTTCCATCGAGTATTTGGCATCGGTGTGCTGTGTCTTGGCATTGCAGCTGCCGGGATGGTTGGAGGATCATTTCGAGCGGATGCTGTAGAAGCACCTTCACAGCAGCATTCGGCAAAGGCGCCTCGGCCCAATATCGTCTTCATTCTCGCTGACGATCTGGGCTATTCAGATCTCGCTCCTTACGGCAGCGAGATCAGCACACCCAATCTGAGTGTGCTTGCGGACCAGGGAGTAATCTTCACCAATTACCATACTGGGCCCAATTGTGCGCCTTCCAGAGCGATGCTCCTTACCGGCGTCGATAGTCACCTAGCAGGTGTGCCGAACATTCCCGAAATGATTGCCCCCCAGCAGCGTGCTCAGCCCAATTATCAAGGTGTCCTCGGCGATGATGTGGTCACCGTGGCGACCTTGCTTGAGGATGCTGGTTACAACACCTACATGGCAGGGAAGTGGCACTTGGGAATGGAGCCGGACAAACTCCCCAGCCGCCGCGGTTTTCAGCGAACCGTCGCCATGATGGATTCAGGCGCGGACAATTGGGAACAGCGCCCCTATCTGCCCATCTACGACCAAGCCAACTGGTTCGCAGATGGAGAACGATACACGCTTCCTGACGATTTCTATTCCTCGCGTTTTCTGGTCGATAGCATGATCGAGTTCATCGATAGAGGTTCACAGGATGGTGAGCCTTTCTTCGCTTATCTGCCCTTCATGGCCGTGCACACGCCAGTGCAGGCTCCGCAAGAATTCATCGACCGATACATGGGTGTCTACGACACCGGCTGGGACGATCTGCGCGAACAGCGTCTGGAGCGGGCAGCTGCGCTCGGGATTGTGCCTGCCGACACGCCCATGGTGCGCATGGAAACAACCGACGATTGGGACGCGTTGAGCGAAGAGGACAGGCGTTACCAAGCAAAGCGCATGGCGGTTTATGCCGGTATGATCGAGGCGATGGATTTCCACATCGGCCGCCTGATCGACCATCTCAAGCAGACCGGCCAATACGACAACACGATCTTCATTGTCACTTCCGACAATGGCAGTGAGGCAAGCGGGCCTGCTGACCCTCGAGGGTTCCCGCAAAGGCTGGGTCCGGCAAATCTCGGCTACAATATCGATTATGAGACTCTGGGCATGAAAGGCAGTTTCAGCACAATTGGTCCCAGCTTTGCCAGCGCCTCTGCAAGCCCCTTAGCCTATTACAAATTCTACGCCGGTGAAGGAGGAATGCGTGTTCCTCTTATCATTGCAGGTGAGCCAGTTGGTCCTCAGCTGCGAATGACGCGCGCATTTGCTTGGGCAACTGATATCACGCCCACTATTCTATCGCTGACCGGCGTATCCCAGCCAGCGGAGCGCTATGCTGGCCGACCGGTTCAACCGATCACCGGACGCGACCTGACGCCGGTGATCTCGGGACAGGCCGAACGCGCCTATGGGCCCGACGACTGGGTAGGCTATGAACTGACCGATCACGGTGTGCTCTTCCAGGGTGACTACAAATTGGTCGTAAACCAGCCGCCGGTGGGCGATGGCCGATGGCGATTGTTCAACATCGCAACTGACCCCGGCGAGACCGTGGACCTGGCTACATCAGAGCCGCAGCGCTTCCAGCGAATGCTGGCCAACTATGAGCAATACCGCCGCGAGAACAAGGTGGTGCCCGTGCCCGAAGGCTACAGCCAGATGCGACAAATAGTCCTCAACGCGCTGTTACAGAGCCGGGAGAATATCATCGCCTTCTTGCTGACACTCCTGCTGCTCGTGCCATTCTATGTCGCCTATAAGAGTGCCAGAGCAAACAGGGCCTAGCCGTCCGATTAGGATCTGATGCGGTTTCGCAGCACCAGTCACAAGCTCGATGAAGCCGTGATCGGGCTATCGATTCCTCTACCAAACCCACAATGCCACTTTCGCAGGGCTCGAAGTCGGCAAGGATACAGCATTCGGCAAGGCGCTCTACGACCAGCGCAGCTCCGTTCGACTCCGACGTTTCACCCGGTGACGGGTCTATCTCGATCTTGGCGTCAGGCTAAGGGGCGAAACCCGAGATGGTGTTTGCAAATCCCTGAGCCTCCCCTTCTTGAGGTTGCGTTCGAATCCTGCGTTGGGACTGGAACGCAGCGGTGATCTTGGGACATTTTGGTTGATCCGCTTTTTGAATTCGCTTCGACAAGCCGTTGCATTTGGATGAGAATCTACTTCTCGCCGCAAGTTCACGGGTGGGGGTATCGCCTGATTCCACCCAAGCTGAATATACCCCCATCGATACCCCCCGAACGGCTCCGGCTTTAGGCGGACACATGCGGACGCATACGGCCCCAAGCGGACTGGCGTGGTAGCACATCTGTAATTAAAATCAGTGATTTGGGTCGAGAATCCGGACCCATGCGAACACAAGCGAACCTATGCGGACGCTGTTTCCTGGTAGCGGAGGAGGGACTTGAACCCCCGACACGCGGATTATGATTCTCAGTGCGATCGTTGATTTTAAACGATTTTTTTGTAGAACATTTCCTTAATGGGGCTTAAACCCCCCTTAATGGCGCTTAACTCTGTAAAACATTTTCGGAGGGGTGGCGGCAAATGCTTGGCGCCTGATGCTTGCAGTCTGTCAAGGCGAATGAGGAAAAAGCGCCACGCGCACAGCTCTATTATTGGATTCTCTTCGATGCCGCGAAGTGGCTTTATGACTGGCTAGCTTACTTCGGCTCAACTTTCGGCACACAAAACTCATCCCTCGGCCATGCCAAAGGGGTGACCCATACATGGCTCGACGTAGAACTTCGGCAAGGATGCATCGCTAAACGACAGAATGAACTGCGAGGGACTCGCTTAATCATTGGTGTTCTGACAAAGTCGTTCTCCGGCCGGAAGAGCTGTAGACGAGTACCGGCATCTTATCGTAATGCACTGATGTCGATTAGCTTTTCTCCAAATTAGACCGGTGCCAGATGGACAATCACGAATCCGAAGACATTAAGCTTGTCCAACGCTGGTGCGAGGCGAAAGGGGATGGTTGGTCCGTTATCAACAAAATGGGAGAAGGCGGTACAGCGTCAGTTTATGCTGTGGAATCTCCAACCGAAACCCTCGCGTTCAAGCTCTACAACAAAGAGTTTTCGGGGCCGAAAGGAGAAGAGAGCGAACGCAGACTTGAGCCGCAGCTGAAGCTTGGTCTTCACGACTGTCCTTTCATGGTGCGGACTCATGACGGAGGTCGGTTCGAAGAGAGACTATACACTCTTCTAGACCTCGCAGAGGGAAGAGAGCTGGAAAAGTGCTTGTCTGAAATTCCGCGAAGTCGGATTCAAGGCATTATCGATCAGATTGCACGAGCCGCACATTTTCTCAGGGAAAAAGGTCTCACCCATCGTGATCTTAAATCTGCAAACGTCTTTGTCTCGGATGACTTTGAGCGGGTGAAGGTTCTAGACTTGAGTGTGTTGAGAGACATTCATGACCCGGTAGGACTTGGAACCGATCACGGTGGAAAGCTGCCCGTCGTAGCTACTTCCCGATACTCCCCGCCTGAATACTTATTTCGCCTCATCGAGCCGAGCCCAGAAGCTTGGCATGCGCTCGACATATATCAGCTCGGCGGAATTCTACATGATCTCATTATGCGCAAACCAATGTTCTCTGATGAATATGGCCAAACGCGCGACACGAACAGATATCGATTTGCGTGGATTGTCGCGACGCAGGAGCCAAAAATCCAAGCGCCAGATGTCAGCGCTAACCTGATGTCACTCGCAAGACGAGCTTTGGACAAGAACTGGGAACGAAGGTCTACACTTGAGCTAAGTGACTTCTTCCAAGATGAGGATGTTCTGAAAGATCAGGCGTTAAATGCCATTGGATTAGGCAAGAGTACCGTTGTGGACCCGATATCTTTGGCGGAGACACAGCAGTTTATGACGGTCTTGAGTTCTGATATCGAAGAGATAATCGTGTCCGTACTCAAAACTGACGGAGTGACTTGTATACATGAAATAACAGGCACCGAGTCTAAGCGGGTTCTTAAGTTCAAATGGGAAAATCCGACATCACTCGAAGTCGAATATTCATCTGTTGAATTCATTGTTGACCTCGATTTGGCGCAGAATGCACTCGGTCCTTCGCTCGCACACAATTCAAAACTGAAGGTGAACATTAATGAGGAGCAGAAGGAAGCATCACTGGCGTTGCCCGATGTGACTGACATGGCAGAGGCAGCGACACGTGTAGCAAGGGCATCAATGAGTGCTCTGGGTGACTTAGCAAAGCAGATCAGAGAAAGCTGAGGTAACAATCGATGTCATTGTGGTGGGCGCGAAAAAATCAATTGGACGAACATCAAATTGAGCTAATCGAGAACACGCCTCTCGAAGGAAATTATATCGTAGTTGGACCGCCGGGCTCTGGGAAAACAAATGTCCTTCTTAGAAGAGCGCAATTTGTCAGAGCCCAAAATATGCCGAACATACTTGTTCTTACTTTCACAAGGTCCCTCACGGAATTCATCAGAACCGGATGTTATGCTGACGGAAAAAACATCTTTCCCGAGAAGCTCATCACAACAGTCGAGGCTTGGGTTCGCTCGATTTTCCAAGAATGCAAAGCTGATCCCCCAGCTGCTAATCAAGACCATAGGGAACGGCGAATTGCATTTGCGGAGAAGGCGATCGAATGCTTAGAGAATGCCTCTATCCCGAGATACGATTCCATATTCGTGGATGAAGGACAGGATCTTTTAGAAGCTGAGATCCGCCTCCTTTCGCGCCGCACCGACAATTTATTCATCGTAGGTGACGACAGGCAAAGAATTTACGACGGCGCGGCAGGGGTTGAAGGCCTAAGCAGCATTGTCTCAGATTTGCAGAAAAGGTCGTTGCCTTTTCACTATCGCATCGTACCAGAAATTTGCTCAATGGCTGATAAGATACTGATCCCCACTGGGCAGGAATCGCTTGCAAGCACCGCTCACTATCAAGGCCCAAAACCGGGGAGAATCTCAGTTGAAGGGCCTCTAGCTAGGGCTGAACAGATTGAGCAAGCGGCAAAGAGGCTTAAGGATCAGGTCCGTGTCTACGGCGATCTCATCGCTGATGGAGATCGCCTTGGAGTAGTGGTTCCGCGAAAAAGCGATCGCGATGATGTGTTCGAGTTTTTTGAAGCCGATCCGGAGCTTAAAGGAAAAAGCCAGATTGTGAGGGCGCGCGATGGGACAACATCCGATAGCCACAATCCTCAGATCGCGATCGACCAGCCCATTTTGATACTGACCAAACAGGGGGTAAAGGGTCTTGAGTTTAGAGGGGTCCAATGGTTGTTTGCAGACGATCTTCAAAAGTATGAAACGCCCGAAAAGGTCTACACCGTTGTGACAAGGGCGAAAACGAGCTTAGATATCTACTTCACTGAAACTGAACCGCCCCACGTGGCAAAATCTTTTGCAAAACCGGTGGAAGGGGGGCTTTGGTGATTGCCATGAGAAGCCTGCAATTTTCCCTCGTAGATGAGCACGAGCTAAACAATTTAGTGACCGGTGATATCTCGGTCCCTTCAGAGCCTTGGAACAACCGCTCAGCCAATAAGCGCATCCCAAAAGGCAAGTCTGCTGCTATCTGGAATGAGTATGGCAGCCCGAGCCCTCACGCCAGGCCTGTGTTGCTCGCGATCCATAGCGACGAAATGCCAAGGCTATTTGCCAGATTCTCTCAGTTGCGGTCAGAGCTTTCGCCATTGTCGTCATGGTGTCACATCATCTCGACCGATCAGTTTTCAAAGTTGCACGGCTCACGGATCGAATCAGACATTTTTGGCCTTGATGCCTGCTGGGCGGGATTGATCATTGCCGAAGCAAGAGTTCTTGCCTCTCGTCCGGTGTCGGCTCTCAAAGTCGCAAGCTGCTTTGCCACCCAGTCCTTTGCAATTGCAAGGACCGCAAGTCTCTGGGGTCCGCAGCCAATTGATCAAGTGCTTAATGCATATGACAACCTTCAAAGTGGGCTAAGGCATGCACCATCGAGCATGGGAGCGCTTCGTAACTTCCTGACCCCAGTCTGGAAGATACTCCTCCACGTAATGGGAGGAAAAGTCACTTTGAATGGAGATGAACAGGATGTGTCGTCGGCGATCATTGGGATTCAAGATGCGCGCTTCGACGGCACAGACCCATCACCCGGTCTCGCGAACTTATTTGGGTCTGTCGCTGATGTCAGCTTTTTGGAACAACTAGACAGTCTCACCGCTGAAGATCGACTGAAGGAATTTGATCGCCTTATCGAGGCATTGGCAAACTCAAAAGAGGGGTCTGGTGAATCGACACGACTAGGTTTTTTGGCAGGCTACCTAGCAACAATCGCCGCAGGAGGCGCTGCTAGTCTAAAATTGGCCGAAGGAGTGGTCGATCGCTTTCCACAAGTTACAGCTTGGGCTTATACAATTGGTGGTCTAGGCGAGCCAATAACGTGGACTTCAGGCTTTTCAGGCCTTGGCCGCCTTGTGGCGCGCGAGCTTCAAAGATCGTTTTTCGTTGACCAACCCCCGACAGCTGACTTTTCTGCCATCGAAGCCGCTGCGTTAATCGATCGGCAGCTTGCCGACCCATTGGTCAATCTTCGAATAAAACAAGCACGTTCAGTGACCGTTTCCCTCTATCCGGGGGTAAATGTGGTAATGCCGATCCACGAGCAAGTCTCCGAAGTTACTTCTTCAGCTTCAACGCCCACAAGCGCCCGTAGTCACCAGAATGACCCTGCGATGGAGACTTTGGCGAAAGCAATTTATCCTTACATCAGCAGACAGCTCGACGATCAAATCGCGGCAGCGCTACGCAGCGGATCAAGTAATAAAAGCCGAAAGAAAACGTCGCAGAAAAAGTTACTTTAGCGTTATTCCAGCTGCGTAAAGACCTCACTGCAAATATGATCCTCGTTTGCTACGAGCCAGACCAAGGCCGCAATTTATGATCAGCATAATTACAAGAAGCACTTCAGGATCAATAACTGACCTGTCTTGATCAAAACTTCCTCCGATACCTCGGAAATGGTTTCATCCTTTTCAATATCGCACGACTATCACTGTGCTGGAACGACCTCAGTCCGGCAAGTTGGGTAAGAATGGAACCGGTAATCCCGCATCAGTTAATTCCTGCCGCGCGGCCTTGCGGAGCCTATCGCGAATCCAAGCCGACTTTGTCATTCCTGCTAGCTTTGCGGACGATGCAATCGCGTCCTTTTCTTGCTCATCAATCCTGACCTGAAGGTTGAAAGTCTTCATTGGAACGCTCCGCCATGCCGTGCGGTGGCACTAGCGCGGACGGTCCTTTGATGTATGTCATGCATTTTACATTACATTCAGAGAAGGTAGGCTCGATATGCCGAGTGCAGCTAAATTTCCCTCATCACCTGAACTAAAGCGTGTTCTCAAAGCCGTACGGGATTCCGAAATAGCGGTTGGCAAAATCGAGATACAAGCGCGCAAAATCGTAGTTTATCCCGAGCTGTCCGAGCTGGACACGATGACCGAGAAAGAGTGGAAAAAGCTCCAAAGAGATTTGTTTTTCGGGGATTGAGCACAGGACTGAAATTCCGCAGCTCCAAATCCGTAATCCCCTGAAATAGAAAGGTTTTTTAGAAATTGGCCAACGATGTTTTACAAGGATGTGTAAAACAGGCGAATTCGTTGCAAAATCGAGGGCAACACCGGTCTCGTTCAAGTTACTGTTTTTTATAGGTTTTTTGGTAGCGGAGGAGGGACTCGAACCCCCGACACGCGGATTATGATTCCGCTGCTCTAACCACCTGAGCTACTCCGCCACACCAGTTTGCCCTGGGGGCTCCCGATTGTCGGTTGGCAACCGGGATTCGCGAGGCTTAATGCCTCAAGCGAGCGGCGCATTTAGGGCGCTCCCATGCCCCGGTCAACCTCAAGTTTGCGATTGCTCGGCGTCATCCTGATTTGCAGGTGCATTGGCCCTGTTCATGCGCATGACCTTGACTGCCAGCGAACGGTTGAAGGCGTTGTCGACCGCGCGCCCGATCTCGGGCAAGCTCTTGGACAACTGTGCGAGGGCATCGCGGTCGATGCGGGCGCAGCGCATCGGTTTCGTGACCTTGACTGTCGCGCTCGCCGTATGGCCGGAGATGTGGCTCATTTCGCCAAGAAACTCCCCTGCCCCGCATTCATTCACGGCCTCGCCATCGCGTACGATCGAAGCGCGGCCGCTGGCTATGTAGATAAGTGGCGGGTCGAGTTGGCCCTGGACGATCAGGTCTTCACCCACTTCCATGTCGCTCCACACCATGAGATCGCGGAGGCGGTTTTGACGAGCGGGATCTTCGATCTGCATGACGTGGTCGAACAGTTCGCGCTCTTCACTGGTCATCACGCCGCTGCGAGCGCGCCGATAGAGTGCGAAAAGCCGGAATGCATTGACCAGCAGAAACGCCGCCGCGATCAGCAGCGCTACGCTGAATTCTCCCTTGAGAGCGAAATGTGCAACGCCGAGAATACCTGCGACGAGCGCGATGATGCGTATCGTGCGCACCTGTCCCGGCAACATCGCCGCGACCAGCGCCGCGCCCGCGGCCCAGCCTGCTAAGGTGCTCGCCTCTTCCATCAATTTCCCCCCAAATGCGCCGGCGCACTGCGTCCGGATTCGCGCAGCCAATTACGCGGACTAAGTGCCTATACTACAAGCGCTCGCGTCCACGAAATGGCATTCGCTTCAGCTCTTTCCAAGGGCCGCCCTCATACAGGTGCAATTCGAGCGCGGGAAAGGTGAACCACCCACGTTCGATCCAAGGGTCAAGCTGGGGACCCAACCGGGTCTGGAGCCCCCTAGCCTCCTTTTTCGATACCTTGTTCTGGATCGTAATGTGAGGCCGCGGTTCGTGCAGATCCTGCTCGGTCAGCATGCCGTGAAAATGCTCTGCGATAATCCTGCGAACGGCGATGAGGCCCGGAGCTTCCAGCCTGATCGCCGTGCCCTTGCCGAAATCAAGCAGACCGGTGATGCGTCCCTCAGGAGGCTCGAATTCTCCCGTGACCTGCGGCAGAAAGCCGAGCAATTCCTCGCGCAAGGAAGGCGCAAACGCGTGGAACAGCGTCACATGTGCGTGCAGATGGTTTCGCTCTGGCGGAAAATGCGCGCGCCTTAGTCCTTCTGCCCAGCCACGAACCGGTTCAGGGATCGAAGCGGTCAGGATGAAAGGCTGCGAGCCCAAGACTAGTTCATCTCGCCGCGCTGCCTGCGGATTTCGAACCAGCGTCCGACCGCTTCATTGTGACCGTCCAACGTTTCGTTGAACTCATGACCGCCGGTGCCGTCGGCAACCATGAAAAGGTAATTGTGATCCTCAGGGTTAAGCACTGCGGCAATGCTCTCACGGCCCGGATTTGTGATCGGACCCTCGGGCAGGCCGACGCGGGTATAGGTGTTGTAGCCGTTGATCGCGGCAATCTCAGATTGGCGGATGCGGCGGCCCAGTGGCTTCCCCTTGGTGATGGGGTAGATAATCGTTGGGTCGGCCTGAAGCATCATGCCCACTTCGATCCGGTTGGAATACAGGCCAGCCACCGTGCGGCGCTCTTCGGGAGTGCCTGTCTCCTTCTCAACCACTGAGGCCAGGATCAGCGCCTCGCGGATCGTGTCGACGGCGATGTTCTCGCCCCGCTCGGCCCATGCTTCGGCGAGGTACAGGTCCATCGCCGACTGCATCTGCTCGAGCAGCTCGGAGCGCGGCTGTCCTCGCTCAAAGGCGTAGGTGTCAGGCAGGATCGAGCCTTCGGCAGGCACGTCGATTTCGCCGGTCAGCAATTCTTCGGCCATCAGGCGCTCCCAAACCAGCACCGAGGGCATGCCCTCTGGGATGGTGACAAAGCGCCGGATCACGTCACCCGACTGGAACGCAGTCAGAATGTCCTGCTGGCTCATGTCCGGCGTCAGGGCGAACTCGCCCGCCTGGATCGGATCGGACGAGCCGAACAGCCGGGCCGATAGCAGGAACCCGTCAGCCGAGCTGATAAGTTGCTTCTCTTCCAAATCCTGAGCCACGGCGCTGAGCGATGAGCCCGCCGGGATCATGAACGGCGTCTCTTCCTCGATCTGCGCTTGCCCAAGGAGCTGCGGCGCGAGCAGCAGGCCGACGCCTGCCAGCATGATCAGGCTGATGATGAGCAGCCCTAACCTGCGCACCGGCTCAGTCGACCTTCTGCATGATCAGCGAGGCGTTGGTGCCGCCGAAGCCGAAGCTGTTGTTGAGCACCGCGCGCACTTCGCGCTTTTTCGCCGTGTGCGGTACGAGGTCGATGCCTTCGGTGCCCTCGTCCGGATTGTCGAGGTTGAGCGTCGGCGGGACGATCCCGTCGCGCATGGCGAGGATGCAGAACACAGCCTCAACCGCGCCAGCGCCGCCCAGAAGGTGGCCAATAGCGCTCTTGGTCGAGCTCATCGAAGCACCGCTCAGGTTGTCGCCCAACACGCGCTTAACTGCGGCGAGTTCGATCGTGTCGGCCATCGTGCTGGTGCCATGCGCGTTGACATAATCGATGTCGCCCGGACCAAGGCCTGCCTTACGCAGCGCCATCTTCATGGCGAGTTCCGCGCCCTTGCCTTCGGGGTGCGGTGCGGTGACGTGGTAGGCGTCGCCCGAGAGGCCGTAGCCGGTGACTTCGGCGTAAATCTTTGCGCCGCGTGCCTTGGCGCGCTCATATTCTTCGAGCACGACGACACCGGCGCCCTCGCCCATCACGAAGCCTTCGCGGTCCTTGTCGTACGGACGGCTTGCTTCTTTGGGGCGGTCATTGAAATTGGTGTTAAGTGCGCGGGCCTGTGCAAATCCGGCGATGCCCAGCGGGTTGATGGTGCTCTCCGCACCTCCGGCCAGCATCACGTCCGCATCGTCCATCGCGATCATGCGCGCGGCATCACCAATCGAGTGTGCGCCGGTCGAACAGGCGGTCACGACCGCGTGGTTCGGGCCCATGAAACCGTATTTGATCTGAACCTGCCCGGTAACAAGGTTGATCAGGCGGCCATGCACGAAGTGCGGGCTGACCCGGCCAGGGCCGCGCTCGTGCAGGTTGACGCTTTCATATTCGATACCTGGAAGCCCGCCGATGCCTGCGCCGATTGAGCAGCCCACGCGTTCTTTTTCCTCGTCGGATAGGTCGGTGAGGCCTGCATCTTCGAGCGCCTGTCCGGCAGCATCGATGCCATAGACGATGAACGGATCAACCTGCCGCTGAACTTTGCTGTCGACGCGCTTGTCGGCGTCAAAACCCCATGGGTGGTCCTTGCCTTTGACTTCGCAGGCAATCGTGCATTTCTGGCCTTCGGTGTCGAAGCGCGTGATCGGACCCGCGCCGCTTTCGCCAGCGATCAGGTTCTTCCACGAGGTTTCAACGTCACCGCCAAGCGGTGTGACAAGGCCAAGACCGGTTACGACAACGCGGCGCATCAGGTATCTCCACAGCCCACAAGGGCAAAATTCGAATTTACGTCCAAAACACTACAGGCCCGAAGGCCCTTCACAAAGGGCTCGGGCCTGTTGGTCAATTGCGCGCCTCATGTGTGATGCGACGCGCATATTGCGGGGCGATTAGCCCTTGTTTTCCTCGATGAATTTCGTGGCATCGCCAACGGTCGAGATCTTCTCGGCTGCATCGTCGGGAATTTCGACGCCGAATTCTTCTTCGAAAGCCATCACAAGCTCGACGATGTCGAGGCTGTCTGCGCCAAGATCATCGATGAAGCTTGCATCCTGAGTGACCTTGTCACCTTCGACGCCGAGATGTTCGACGACAATTTTCTGCACGCGGTCGGCAGTATCGCTCATGTGTATCCCTCTTGAGACTGGGTATTAAACTCGTGAATGGCCCTAAAGGTCGGTTCGATTAAGCGCAAGTCAAGATCGCCATGGTTTTCCGCGAGTGTGTCACGCAAACAGATCGGCGGTGTCGAGCAGGGCAATGTCATTGCGTTGGGAAATGCTGCGGCGGATCATATATTTATGCGCCGATCCAAACATGATGAGCGCTGTGAGCCCTTCCCCGGAAATTTCGTCGAGGGCAGCATTGATAAGGTGGGTGTGCGCTCTGTTGATCTGACTCCAGCCACCCGGTCCGAGGTCTTGATCGAAATAGCGCTGATAAGGTTCGCGCGATTTTTCAACGAGTTGATCGAAACGTTCGGTGTGAATGAACCGCGGATCGTCGCTACGCCCGGCGACGGCCTGTGCAAAATCGCTCTGAGCCGCGCGGTGCTCGGCCCATTGCTCCGCGCGCGCCGGATCGTTCTGGATTCGCTCAAGCGCCTGGGCTCGGTCATCTGCGATTTGCCTTGTCCAGCCAGCACAACCAAACAGCCGAAAAGGCATCTCCCGGCTCAGCGGAAAAACGACCTCTGTGTATTCGGGGAAAACTTCAGTGCGCATTTCATCGACTTTTCCGGTGGAGGCGAATGAGGAACGCGCCTGATCGATGCGATCAGGCGGTATCTCGGTAAGGATCACATCAGGAGCGGCAATGCGGATCGCCTCTTCCAGCACCGCGAGCGAATAGCTCTCGCTGCGCCGATGCCGCCCGTGGATCACACCCATCACGTGGACCTTGGTGCTCGAAGGCGACGGTCCGCACCCCATCAAGGGATGAGCGGCAGCCATGGTGGCGAGGCTTCCTGCAAGAAAGGTGCGGCGCGTTGAGGTCATGTGTTTTCCTTCGCAAGACCCCTTCGCAGACAGTGCGTGCAAGGTTACTGACGAACGCATCCTACGCGCACCAGCGACCACTCAAAAGGCATCCATGCTCACCTTTTATTCCGACCACCAGTCCGCCCATGCCCCATTGCGCGAGCTCAATAATGGCGAGTGGATGGACTTTGCCGAAAGCCCGGCAAGGCTCGCATCGATCCACGCTTCCATCGGAACGGGCGAAGCGCCGCGCGACCACGGCATGGCTCCAATCGAGGCAGTGCATGACAGCGAATATCTCTCCTTCTTGAGAGCAGCACACGACGAATGGCTCGTAGCGGGGCGCGAAGGTGACGCGATCGGCTATGCCTTCCCGGTGCGCGGTCGCAGGCGGCTGTCGCTCAACCGGATCGACGCAAAGCTTGGCGCCTTCGGGTTCGATGCCGCATCCCCAATTTCCTCCGGCACATGGCAAGCGGCATATTGGGGTGCACAAAGTGCGATGAGCGCACTCGAATCGGTTGCAACAGGTCGCGCGCGCCAAGCCTTCGCGCTCTGCCGCCCTCCCGGTCACCATTC
Source organism: Erythrobacter sp. S158 (assembly GCF_057364915.1). Taxonomy (NCBI): domain Bacteria; kingdom Pseudomonadati; phylum Pseudomonadota; class Alphaproteobacteria; order Sphingomonadales; family Erythrobacteraceae; genus Erythrobacter; species Erythrobacter sp. S158. The sequence goes on from NZ_CP200279.1 coordinate 1,700,582, forward strand.
GGGCCGCGATTATTATGGCGGCTACTGTTATCTCAACAATGCGGCCATTGTCGCGCGCGCCGCAGTCGATCGCGGTCTCGGTCCGGTTGCGATCCTCGATGTCGATTACCACCACGGCAACGGGACGCAGGACATATTTTACAAGGATGCAGAGGTGTTCTTCGCCTCGATCCACGCCGACCCGGCGAGCGATTACCCCTACTTCTGGGGCCATGGTGACGAAACGGGAGAAGGCGCGGGCGATGGCACGACTTTCAACCAGCCGCTGCCGCGCGGGACCACATGGGAGACCTACGAAGCGGCGCTGGACCGAGCGCTTGAGGCCATCGCTAAGTTCGGGGCGAGGTTCCTTGTTGTCAGCTATGGCGCCGACACGTTTGAGCAGGACCCAATCTCACACTTCAGCCTTACGACACCCGACATGGAGCGGATCGGCGCGCGTATTGCGCAGGCCGATCTCCCGGCGGTCATTGTCATGGAAGGCGGCTACCGGATTGACGCGCTCGGGCACAATGTCGCCGCATTTCTGAGCGGAATCGAGAGTTAAATCATTGAAATAGCGAGCTATCGCAGCTCATGAACGGTCCAGCGAGCTCATGGAACGATCACCCCTCTCAATTCATAAGAGAGGTGAAAGCAAGGCGCGGACGGCGCAATGCTAACTCCAGCAACCCCATCAAGGAGACCCATGAGTAATATCAGCACTCTTAAATCGCTTACCCAGACTACCTACGATTCGGTCGAAGGCTATCGCAAGGCCGTCGACAAGGCAGACAGCCCCGCACTAAAGGATGCGCTTAACCGCCGCCTGAACTCGCGCGAACAGACGCTTTCGAAGCTGAATTCGGCGCTTGAGAGCAACGGCGAAGAACGCATTTCCTCGTCGAGCATGACCGCATCGGCACACCAGACTTTCATGAGCATTGGCGACTCTTTTGAGAATGGAAACGAAGCCGCAGTCGAGCGCGTGGAAGAAGGCGAAGACTATGTCGCCGGTAAGTTCCGCGATGCACTCGAAGACGACAATCTCGATGCCTCTTTCCGCAGCCTGATCCAGCAGACGTATCAGGAAATTTCGGAAGGCGAACGGTTCAGCGACATGCTGGAAAAGCAGTACGCGTAACCGAATGACACCAATCGCAGGTGGGGACCTGCGTATGAGCGTCGAGCGCGCCTGAGCGGCGCCTACGCATCGCCAGACTTGGGCTGCGCTCCGCTCACCTCTTTAAGAATATAATTGTCCCAAAAGACTGGGGCGCCCATCCAAACCGGAAGGGCGCCCCATTTTTCTGTCAGCTTTCGTCGGAAACGATGTCGGGCTTGGGCGGTGCCTTTTGCGCCGGTTCAACGAGGCGCAGATGAAGTTCGCGCAGCTGCGCTGGCGTTGCCTTGGAAGGCGCGCTCATCATGAGGTCCTCGCCCTTCTGGTTCATCGGGAACGCGATGACTTCGCGGATTGCTTCCTCGCCAGCGAGCAGCATCACGATGCGGTCGATACCCGGAGCCGAACCACCATGCGGCGGCGCGCCAAGCTTGAAGGCTTCGATCATGCCGCCAAATTCCTTGTCGACGGTCGCGTTGTCGTATCCCGCGATCTCGAAAGCCTTGTACATGATTTCCGGCTTGTGGTTCCGGATAGCGCCCGAGCTGAGCTCGTAGCCGTTGCAGACGATGTCGTACTGCCACGCCTTGATTTCGAGCGGGTCCATGCTTTCCAGCGCTTCCATCTCGCCTTGCGGCATCGAGAAGGGGTTGTGGCTGAAATCGACCTTCTTCGCTTCCTCATCGTATTCGTACATCGGGAAGTCGACGATCCAGCAGAACTTGAAGCAATCGGGCTCGATGAGGTCGAGCTGTTCGGCGATCTGCGTGCGGGCCGCACCAGCAAGCTTGGCTGCGTCCTTTTCCTTGCCGGCGGCAAAGAAGAGACCGTCATCCGGGCCAAGGCCGAGCTCGTTGTAGAGCTCTTCCATGCGATCGGGGCCGTGGTTCTTGGCAATCGGACCGCCAAACTCGCCGCCCTTGCGAGTGACGTAGCCGAGGCCAGCAAAACCTTCGGAGCGCGCCCAGTTGTTCATGTCGTCGAAGAACTTGCGGCTTTTCTCGTTAGTTTTCGGGGCCGGGATCACACGAACCACGCCGCCACCGCCGACAATCTTTTCAAACAGGCCAAAACCGCTCTTTTCGAAGTGGCTGGTGACGTCGCTGATAATCAGCGGGTTACGCAGGTCGGGCTTGTCGGTGCCATACTTGAGCATCGCCTCGGCGTATGGAATGCGCGGGAACTCGCCCGATTTCGTGACGGTCTTGCCGCCCGAAAATTCCTCGAAAACGCCTGCAAGTACCGGCTCGAGCGCCTGGAACACGTCTTCCTGCGTGACGAAGCTCATTTCGAAGTCGAGCTGGTAGAACTCGAGGCTGCGATCGGCGCGCAGGTCTTCGTCGCGGAAGCACGGCGCGATCTGGAAGTAGCGATCAAATCCCGACACCATCAGCATCTGCTTGAACATCTGCGGCGCCTGCGGGAGCGCGTAGAAGCTGTTCGGGTGCATGCGGCTCGGCACGAGGAAATCTCGTGCGCCTTCGGGGCTCGATGCGGTGAGGATCGGGGTCTGGAATTCGGTAAAGCCCTGTCCAATCATGCGCTGGCGCAGCGAGGTGATGACCTGGCTGCGAAGCATGATGTTGCGATGCATGACCTCGCGGCGAAGATCGAGGAAGCGGTACTTGAGGCGGATGTTCTCCGGATACTCTTCTCCGCTCGCGACCGGCATCGGCAGCTCGTCGGCGGCGCTCTGAACCGTGATCGAGCGTGCGAAAATCTCGATTTCGCCGGTCGGCAGATCCTTGTTCACCGTCTCGGGCGTGCGGGCCTTCACTTCGCCGTCGATGGTCACAACCAATTCGGCGCGCAGCTTTTCGAGCACGGGAAGCGCGGGCGAGTCCTCGTCCGCCACGACCTGCGTAATGCCGTAATGATCGCGTAGGTCGACGAACAGCACGCCGCCATGGTCGCGTTTCCGGTGCATCCAGCCCGAAAGACGGACGGTTTCGCCGACATTTTCAGCCGAAAGCTGTGCGCAAGTGTGGGAACGGTAGGCGTGCATCTAAATTCTTGTCCTGTTTGGGTGTATGGCGCTAAGGGCGCGCCAGCGTCTCGTAGGACAAATTGTCCCACGTGGATATGCGCGCGCTAACAGGGCATGACCTGCGCTTTGTCAAGTCGCGCACCTCTCGAATTGCTGGGTCGATAAAGGCCCGAGAGCGGCACTCCGCTCAAAACACTAGAAACGATAGACATGAAAATACACGACCTCATTACAACTTCCGACGCTCTGGCCGACCTGTGCGAGCGCCTTTCCCAATCCGAATTCGTTGCCGTCGACACCGAATTCATGCGTGAAAACACATACTGGCCTGAACTGTGCCTGGTTCAGATCGCCAACACTGAAGAAGCCGCGGCGATTGATCCGTTGGCTGACGGGATCGACCTGTCGCCCCTGCTCGAACTGCTGACCGAGAACGATGAGGTTCTGAAGGTCTTCCACGCTGGCGGTCAGGACGTCGAGATCATCGTCAACATGACGGGCAAGACACCCTTCCCCATTTTCGACACGCAAATCTCGATGATGGCGATCAGCCAGTCCGAGCAGATCGGCTATGCCAATCTCGTCGACCACTGGCTGAACATTACGGTCGACAAGGGCGCGCGTTTTACCGACTGGAGCCGCCGTCCGCTCACCGACCGCCAGATTGAATATGCAATCGGTGACGTGACGCACCTGTCGAAGATCTTCCCGAAGATTCTCAAGAAGCTGATGAAGACCGAGCGCGGCGCCTGGCTCGATGCCGAGATGGAAAAGCTCGCCGACCCGTCGAACTACATCGTCGATCCCGACACCTCGTGGAAACGTATCCGCCAGCCGGGCCGCAATCCGCAGGTGCTTGGCCGCCTGAAAGCCCTTGCCGCATGGCGCGAGGGCGAAGCGCAGCACAAGAACATTCCGCGCGGTCGCATCATGCGCGACGAAACGCTCGCCGACATTGCCTCGCACCCGCCCAAGAAACAGGGCGATCTCGCGAAGGTGCGCGGGCTTTCGGCTTCGTGGAAGGACAACGATATCGGCAAGCGCCTGATGAAGGTGGTTGGCGATGCCGAGCCGCTGCCCAAGTCGGAAATGCCCGAAAAGATGAAACGCGGCGCACCGCTCGGCAAGGAAGGTGCTTTGGTTGCCGACCTGCTCAAACTGCTCCTCAAAATCCGTGCCCGCGAAATCGACGTGGCCGCCCGCCTGCTCACCCGCGCAGACGAGATGGAAGCGCTCGCAGCCGGTGTGCGCGATCTCAAGGTGCTGCAGGGCTGGCGCTACGACGTGTTCGGCAAGGATGCGCTCGAGCTGGTCGAGGGCAAGCTCGCTTTCGCGGTCAAGGACGGCAAGCTTACCATGACCCACATCGACGACATGCAGGCGAGCATGGAAGAAGCGCTGGCGGCGGAGTGAATCGGCCTTGAGCACTTACCTCCCCACGATCAAGCAGTTGCAATATCTCGTCGCACTGCACGAGCACGGCCACTTTGGCCGCGCTGCTGATGCGAGCTTCGTGTCGCAGTCGACTTTGTCGGCCGGCATTCGCGAGCTTGAATCGCTGCTTGGCGTAACGCTGGTCGAGCGTTCGCGCCGCGTGGTGCGCTTCACCGCGCTTGGCGAGCAAGTCGTGGCGAAGGCTAACAAGTTGCTGCGCGAGGCGGAGGAATTGTCCGACCTAGTGCAGGCCGCTGGCAAACCGCTCTCGGGTCAGCTGCGCATGAGCGTGATCCCGACCATCGCTCCCTTCATGATCCCGCGTCTCTTGCCGCGCCTCAAAAAGGAGCGCCCCGACCTGCAATTGATGCTGCGCGAAGAGACATCGCACGACGCACTTGAATCACTCCAGCATGGCAGGGCTGATTGCGTGCTACTTGCGCTACCGTTCGACACGGGCGAGGCGGACTGGGTTCACATCGCGGATGACCCGCTCTTCGTTGCCTTTCCCAAGGACGACCCGCGCGATCCGCCGGCGACAATTCCGCCCGACATGATCGACCAGGGGCGCCTGCTCTTACTTGAGGACGGCCACTGCCTGCGCGACCACGCGCTCGCCGCCTGCAACCGCTCAGAACTGCGCGCGAGCGCCAGCATGATCGGCACGAGCCTGCACACGCTGGTCCAGATGGTCGATAACGACCTCGGCCTCACCATGCTGCCAGAAATGGCGATCGACGCTGGCATCCTGAACGGCACCGAAGTCGTCGCAAGGCCTGTGGAAAGCGACAACGCCAAGCGCGAGATTGTTCTGGCTTGGCGCAAGAATTCACCGCGCGAGGCGGATTTCAGGTTGCTGGCGGATGAGCTTCGGGCTGGCTGACTAACGCATTGGCTCTACACAATGGCATCTCGTGATGATTTCAAGAAACCCACTGCTCGGACGATCGCGCAAAGAGCTGGCTATAGATGCTCCAATCCAGCTTGTTTGCGCCCCACGATAGGGCCTGATGGTGGAGACCTTGCATCAAGCATTGGTGTGGCGGCACATATTTGTGCCGCTGCCGAAGGCGGCCCTCGCTACAACGATGAAATGACAAAGGAAGAAAGGATCGCTCCCGAGAATGGGCTTTGGTTGTGTCAGACGTGCAGTCGGCTGGTAGATGTTGATGTCGCTAGCCATTCAATCGACACGCTACGCGAGTGGAAAATGCTTGCGGAGATGCGGGCCTACTTAGGACTACGCGGTTTCTCGGTTGTTGTTTCGCGCAGCTTTGAGAGGCTAGAAGAGAAAATGCCAGAACTTGTCGATCAAATGCGGGTCGACATACGCGCCAATCAATTCACGAGAGAATTCATCATACTGAGCAAAAATTGGTCCTACGCTGGCCAAGATCGGCCATACTTCTATTATTACTTCGAGGATCACGAAGAACTTTTAGGAAAACTGAAGGTGATGGAAAACTTTGGCGCTATAATCGATATCAAATTCAACGATGTATACAGATATGAGTTAACTGAGGATTTCGTAGAATACCTCGAATTGCCAAAGATTTGACACCAAAGGTTTATCGACGAAGTGCGGTCTGCCCTCATTCCATGTGCTTGAGGCCGACCCGCAGATAGTCCCAACCAGTGATGCAGGTTAGCACGGCGGCAGCCCAGAGGCTGGCGAGGCCGACGACATGGATCCAGGTTTCTTCGACGCTAGCGCAGGCGGCCCCGGGCGATTGGCATGGCTGCCCGTGCACAGCTCCGCCCAGGATCAGCGCGCCAAGAGCGACCAGTTGAAACGTCGTCTTCCACTTTGCGAGTTTCGTAACCGGGACTGACACCTGGATGCCGCCCAAAAACTCGCGCAAACCGCTCACCGTGATCTCGCGGATAAGGATCACCAGCCCCGCGATGACGTGCATATCGCCGACATACGGACCTCTCAGGAAACCTTGCGCGGTCAGGATCAGGATCACGGCGGCGACCATGATCTTGTCCGCAATCGGATCAAGGAAGATGCCGAGTTTCGACACGGTCCCCTGTGCTCGCGCCAGATAGCCGTCGAAAAAGTCGGTGATCGCAATCACGCAATAAAGCGCAAAACCGATGAGGTAGCCGAGCTGCCAGTCCGGCCACCACAACAGGAAACCGAGCAGCGGCACTGCGAAAATTCGCGAAAGGGTCAGGATGTTGGGCAGCGTCAGCATCTTCGTTTTCCCCCTTAGCGCGGGCGATGCTCCAAGCAAATGATCCTCAACGTTCTGCTAACAGCTATACTTCCTCGCCCTTGCTCCCGCCCGCATCGTCGCTATGTGGGGAACAGAAGAGAGAACGGGCTACCACTGCTTTAACGCATGACCACATCGACGCACCTCATGCGCCGTAAGCGCTTTCTGCCGCTTATGGTCACGCAGTTCTTCAATGCCTTCAACGATAATCTGTACAAGACCGCACTCGTCCTGTTCGTGGTCTACACGGTCTACAATGACGAGCAGCAAGAAGCGCTGTTCAGCGGCCTAGCATCGGTCATTTTCATCGTCCCATTCGTGGTCTTTTCGGCGCTTGCCGGACAACTTGCCGACACGCGCGACAAGGCGCGGATCATCCGCATCGTCAAGATATGCGAGATCGGGTGGGCATCACTCGGCGCGATTGGCCTTTTCATGGCGTGGCAGGGGATCATGGTGCACACGGTTGCCATCCCGCTCCTGCTCTTCGTCGTATTCCTTGCCGCCACGCAATCGACTTTCCTCGGGCCCATCAAATACGCAATCCTTCCGCAGCACCTCAAGAAGGAAGAGGTTCTCTCCGGAACCGGGTTGATCGAGGCGGGGACGTATATCGCCATCCTGACCGGTACGATTCTGGCCGGATTCATCGCGGTCGAGATCGCAATGGTCCTGATCGTGATAACCGCTTTCATCGGCTACTGGGTGAGCCGCTACGTGCCCGATGCGCCGCCGCAGAGCGATTACGAGATGCATTACCCGCTGCTCGAGCCGTACCGCGAAAAGGTGGGCAGCAAGCTCATGCGCTGGCTTGGCTATCCCTTTGTCGCAATCGCCGACCAAGCGATGATGAGCTACAAGCTGGTGCGAGACACCGCGCATAATCGCGAGATTTTCCTCGCGATCATCGCGATCAGTTTCTTCTGGACGATTGGCGCCGTGCTGTTCATCCAGTTCCCGCCGCTTGCCAAGAATCAACTGCTTGCCTCCAAGGAAGTGGCGAGCCTGTTCCTAGTCATCTTCTCGATCGGCATCGCTATCGGTTCGATCGGCATCAACGCGCTTTTGAAAGGCGACGTATCGGCGCGTTACTCGCCCGCTTCCGTGATCATCATGGGCATCTTCGTGATCGGCTTTTACCTCGTCTCGAAGGCTTGGACGCCAAATGCCTCTGGCGAGTTGCTGCCAATTCAGCTTTGGATCCTTGAGCCGCTTGCCATCCCTCTTTCACTCATGCTGCTCGGTATCGCGACTGCGGGGGGTTTCTTCGTTGTGCCGCTTTACGCGTTTCTCACCACCCGGTGTGCGCATGACGCGGCAAGCCGAACCATTGCCGCGAACAACATCGTCAATTCGCTCGCCATGGTGGTGGGTTCGTTGATCGCGATCGGGCTAACTGGCCTCGGCATCCCGGTGGTTGAGCAATTGCTCTTCGCAGGCGCGATGACGGTCATTTCCGCATGGCTGGGCATGCTCTTGTTCCGCGCCGAGAAGGATGCAGCGGCGGCCAAGAGCCTCGCAGACGCTGCTCCAGCCGAATAAGTCTCACATGATGAAGACGAGCATCGCTGCAAACGCGGCGAAATAGACGCTCGCGAAACCGCGCATATCGTCAGCGGTAAAGCGCCACAGGCTCTCAGCCGGTTCTTCGATCAGATCAGCAGTGACATGCGGAGGCAGGCTTTGACGAAACGGGTGGCCAGCGCCTTCCTGGGTCAGGACGAGCGAACGACGCTTTCGCCCAAGCAGGCGCCTGCGCTCAATTTCGGGGCCAGCCGGTGCGTTGAGGATCGTATCGATTGCGACTTTGCTTTGTTTCATAGGGCCAAGCGTTAACACTTTCTTAAGAGTTTACGAGGCCGCGATTTCCCCTGCCCAAAATGGAGACAGTTAGCCGATTTCGTGGTTAATCGGTGGAACGCCAAGAAGCGCGTGTTTGCCAGTTTGCCGTGCCCCGGCTAAGCGCGCGGACAAGAGGAGAGCACATGTGAGCCAAGCGACTCAGACCGCCGCCGAACTGCTGGTCGATTGCCTGAAAGAACAAGGCACTGACCGGATTTTCACCGTGCCGGGTGAGAGCTTTCTCGCGGTACTCGACGCGCTTCACGAGCGTTCGGATATCGACACCGTTGTATGTAGGCAAGAGGGCGGAGCAGCCTTCATGGCGTGCGCCGATGGCGCGATGAGTGCTGCGGGCGACTGCCTTCGTCCAGGTGTCGCTTTTGTCACTCGCGGCCCCGGCGCGACCAACGCATCGATCGGCGTTCACGTTGCTCATCAGGACTCCCAGCCGATGATCCTTTTTGTCGGCGATGTGGCGCGCCCGATGCGCGATCGTGAAGGCTTTCAGGAAGTCAATTTCGAAGCGTTCTTTGGCCCGATCGCCAAATGGGCTGCGCGTATCGATGACCCCGCCCGAGTGCCCGAATACGTAGCGCGCGCTTATTCCGTTGCGGTGAGCGGGAGGCCGGGCCCCGTGGTGCTCGCGCTCCCGGAAGACATGCTGTGCGATCCCGTCAGCGCCGACATCAAGCCGCGTCCAGCAAACGTCCGCCCGGCTCAGGCCGTGTGTCCCGACGCTATGCAGGCGATGTTCGCACTGCTCGCCGATGCGGCCAGTCCCATAGCGATCATCGGCGGCGCAGGCTGGAACACCAAGGCGCGGGAACACTTCCAGGCCTTTGCCGAAAGCGTCGGCTTGCCGGTTGCGACGGCTTTTCGCAGGCAGGACGCGATCTCGCCAGACTCGCCAGTCTACGCTGGCAACCTCGGATATGGCCCAAACCCTGCGCTCGTGAAGCGCGTGAAGGAGGCCGATTTCGTCCTCGCAGTGGGAGCGCGGTTGGGTGAAGCAACGACCGACGGCTACAGCTTCCCGGCGACCGATCATCCTGACCAGCTACTCGTACACGTCCATCCCGATCCGAACGAGCTTGGCCGGGTTTATTTGACCGAGTTGGGGCTCGCCTGCTCAGTTGACGAATTCGCGGAAGCTGCCGCGCTGTGGGAGGACCATTCGATCATCCCCTTCGATGCGGGCAAGGAGGCGCATGCAGAATGGGAGGCTTGGGCGACGCACAAACCGTCCGACACCCCGCCCACACTCGGCATGGGCGCCTGCGTGACCGCAATGCGCAAGACGCTGCCTGCCGATACGATTGTGTGCAATGGAGCGGGCAACTTTGCCGGGTGGTGGCACCGCTATTGGCGCTATGCCGGCTATCCGAGCCAGCTTGCCCCCACTGCGGGCGCGATGGGTTACGGAGTGCCTGCATCGGTCGCAGCCGCCTTGCGTTATCCGGATCGCACCGTCGTCGCAGTTGCAGGCGATGGCGATTTCCTGATGAACGGACAGGAGCTGGCGACCGCAGCGCAATACAACGCAAACCTGATCGTACTGGTGGTCGACAACGGCGCATACGGCACGATCCGCATGCATCAGGAGCGCGAATATCCAGCGCGGGTTTCGGGCACCGAACTGTCGAACCCCGATTTCGCGATGCTCGGCGCATCCTTTGGCGCGTGGAGCGCTACCGCCACAACGACACAGGAATTCACCGCCGCGCTGGCCGAAGCCAAGGAGCGAATTGGCCTTCGCCTCATCCACATGAAGATCGACGTCGAGCAACTCGCAGCCAGCGGCGCGACGGTCAGCGGGCTCAGAGCCAAGGCCTGACATAGGAACAGAAAGGCCGCCCCCATTCGCCGGGAGCGGCCTTCGATTGTTCTTGGACTGGCGGCTTAGATATCGTCGCCAAGAGCGCCCTTCACTTCGCCTTTGGCTTGATCGGCCTTGCCTTCCATTTCCTCGGCCTTGCCTTCGGCACGGGTTTCCGGGTCATTGGACTGCTGCTTCAGCTCACCCTTGGCTTCCTTGAAGTTGCCTTTGATCTTGTCGGTAAGTTCACCCATGGTCTAGCTCCTTGATGTTGCAACAAAATCGCCCCCGATCACCTGACAGCGAACGGGGGCGTTTCGTTCCAAATTTTGCGGCGAAAAGGCTTATCTGAGCGTCATTCCGCCATCGACCATGTATTCCGAACCGGTAACGTAGGACGCCTGATCGGACAGCAGGAACAGCGCGACCTGCGCAGCCTCTTCCGAATTGCCAAAGCGGCCGAGCGGGACCTGATTCTTGATCTGCTCGCTCATCTCTTCGACCTGCTCTTCATCAAGGCCCATGCCGTCGAAAAAGTTGGTTTCAATCGGGCCCGGTGCGATCGAATTGACGCGGATGTTGCGATCGGCAAGGTCCGATGCCCAGCTGCGCGATGCGGCTCGGATCGCGCCTTTGGTCGAGGCGTAGACCGCGCCCATCGGCTGGCCGAGATAAGGCGAAACCGAAGCGGTCACGACAACCGAACCGCCTTCGTTGATTGCCGGGATCAGTTCGGCCATCTGAAGGAACGGGCCCATCACGTTCACGTCGGTCATTCCGCGGAACATATCCTTGTCGACCTGCTTGTTCGGGCCGAATTTGCCGAAGCCTGCATTGAGCCACAGCCCGTCAATGCCGCCCATCTGCTCCTTGACCTTGGCTCCAAGCTCCTTTGCCGCTTCGGGGTCGGAAGCGTCATTGCGAAGCACCAACGAGCCTGAAGGCAGCGCCTCGCCCGCTTCGTCCAAGTGATCCTGACTCGTGCCAGTCACGGCGACTTCGCCTCCTTCGGCAACGATCATCTTCGCGCCTGCCAGCCCCATGCCGCTTGTTCCGCCGGTGATGAGTACGCGTTTGCCTTCGAACCTGTTCATGTCTGTCTCCGTGACTAGGGGGTGTTTCCCTCAACTTACGGAGCGCAAGAGTTATCGTTCCAATCCAGTCGAACAGATCCCCCTAGCCTTCGGACATCTTGCAGATGAGCTTCCACTCGTCCGGTTTGATCTTGGCAACTGAGAGACGCGAAAGGCGAACCAGTTCGCAGTCAGCAAGCTTGGGTTCGGCCTTGATCTGCTTGAGCGTCACCGGATTGCCGAACTTACGTTTCGGCTTGATCTTCACCGCAGCCCACTTGCCGGTTTCATCGGTCGGATCCCCGATCCCGGCGACCGTCACTTCGACAACGCCAACAATCTCAAGCCCCTCGCGCGAATGGTAGAAAAACGCTTCGTCGCCCACTTCCATTGCTCTTAGATTCAGCTTTGCCGAATGGTTGCGCACGCCATCCCATGTGCCCTCTTCCTCGGCAACGAGGTCGTCCCAGCTGTATTTGAAGGGTTCGGACTTCATCAGCCAGTAATTGGGCATGTACTTGCTCTCCTTGTTTGCAGATCTGCATAGCGTGGTTGCGCCGCTCCGACCTAGTGCGCCGACGCCCGGTCTTCCACCCCTCGAAGTCAGCCTTCCCCAAGGGTTAACGGAAATTTCAACATGTCTGAGCAATTACACGCATTGGTAAATCACTAGGGGCGCGCCGTCTTCGGCAGGGGAAGAATACGACATTGGCACACTCGAAGCCGGAAAATGGAATAGGTAAAGCTGAGCGCGATCTGCTGGCTCTCGGGCTCGCCTTTGCCGCGATCATCCTGTTCGTGGCGACTGGGTCGTCAGTGATGCCCGCCGCGATCAATTCCCTTCTGGGCAACGGAAACTCGCCAGACAATCTTCTGGTTAGCGCCCTGCTTCTCAACATCGTTCTGATTATCTTCTGCTGGCGTCGCTATCGCGATCTTCAGAGCGAGATCGAGGAACGTCGCCGCGCCGAAGAACGCGCACGGCAGTTGGCCGAAATCGACCCGCTCACCGGATGCCTGAACCGCCGCAGCATGGCCGGCGCAACCAGCGAATTGCAGGAGTACGCCAAAACACGCGGCGTTGCGATTGCGTACGTCATGATCGACCTCGATAACTTCAAGCAGATCAACGACATGTATGGCCACTCGGTCGGCGATGCTGTGCTTGTCCAGATGGCATCGCGCATTCGCAATCAATTGCCAAAGGAAGCCCGCCTTGCTCGCCTTGGCGGGGATGAATTCGCCTTTGTCACGCCATACAACCCCGTGGGCCGCGAGCGCGTTGACGATCTGGTGGTGCGCCTTTTCGAAAGCATGGCTGTCCCGTTCGAACACAACGGTATCAGTATCGATGCCACAATATCGATCGGCGTGACGTCGGATTACGATGACAATTGCCCTGATCCGGACGTCGCGACTTCCGATGCCCTGATGCAGCGTGCTGACATGGCGATGTACCAGTCCAAAAAGGAAGGCAAAAACCGCTACTTCTGGTTCGAACCGAGCATGGAAGACGAGCTGCGTTTCCGCCACGAACTGGAATCGGGAATTCGCCGCGGCCTGCTTAATTCGGAATTCGTGCCATACTACGAGCAGCAAGTGGATATTGAGAGCGGCGAGCTCGTCGGTTTCGAAATGCTTGCCCGCTGGCATTCGCCGATGATGGGCAAGGTCAGCCCGGAGATTTTCATTCCTGTCGCCGAGGATATCGGGGTCATTACCGACCTGTCTGACCAATTGATGTCGCAGGCTTTCGTCGATGCGCGTGAATGGCACGAAGAACTCACGCTTTCGATCAACATCTCGCCGGTGCAACTGCGCGACCCGTGGTTCGCGCAAAAGATCCTCAAGGCGCTGACCGAGCACAATTTTCCGCCGCATCGTCTCGAGATCGAAATCACTGAAAGCTGCCTGCACGAAAACATTGGCATGGTCCGCTCGATCATCACGAGCCTTCGCAACCAAGGTGTGCGCGTTAGCCTTGATGATTTCGGGACTGGCTATTCCAGTCTCGAACAGCTGCGCACGCTGCCCTTTGACCGGCTAAAGATCGACCGCAGTTTTGTTGGTGAACTGCGCAATCCTTCGACGAAATCAAGGATCGTCGATGCGATTGTTTCGCTGGGCCGGGGTCTCGAACTGCCCATTACAGCAGAGGGCATTGAGGACGAAGAGATCCTCGACGCTCTCAAGAAAATGGGCAAGCTGAAGGGTCAGGGCTATTACTATGGCCAGCCCGAAAGTGCCGAAGAAGTCGCACGGCGCCTGAAAAGCGCTGGCCGCCTTGCCCGCGATCAAGCGCCAGAACTTCCCATCGCGCGGGAAATCGTCGAGGAAGAAGAGCACCACGAGTTGCCGCAGCCGTCTGGCAAACGCATCGTCAACGAATAGTTGGCGCGCGGTTGCGCTTCCTTTGCCTTCACTGACCTTTACGCCGGGCCGCGCGATGCATAAATGCGCGGGGCTATGCGCGTAGACTTCACCAAGATGCACGGCCTCGGCAATGATTTCGTCGTGCTTGATGCGCGCAGCAGGTCCTTGCCTGCCATTTCGAACGCCACGGCCAGCGCGCTTGCCGACCGCAACACCGGGGTCGGTTGCGATCAGCTGATCGTGCTCGAGCCGAGCGACGATCACGATTTCCGCATGCGAATTTACAATTCTGACGGCGGCGAGGTCGAAGCCTGCGGCAATGCGAGCCGCGCTGTCGCGATGCTGCATGGCTCGCCGGCAACCGTCGAAACAGCAGGCGGAGCGATCAGGCTCGAACCTGCTCAAGGCGGCGCGAGCGTCGATATGGGCGAGCCGCGCTTCGAATGGGACGCGATCCCACTCGCCTATGCGATGGACACCGCCAACATGCCGGTTGGCTGGGGCGAGCTTGAGGCGGGGATCGCGGTCAATGTTGGCAATCCGCACGTGATTTTCTTCGTGCAGGACGCCGATGCGGTCGATCTTGCCGAGCTTGGCCCACAAATCGAGACCGACGCCCTTTTTCCTGAACGCATCAATGTGAATGTCGCGAGCCGGGTGGGCGATAGCCACCTGAAACTGCGCGTTTGGGAGCGCGGTGCCGGTCTCACGCGCGCCTGCGGCACCGGTGCATGTGCAACGGCAGTGGCAGCAATCTCGCGGCTGCACATGAAGAGCCCGGTGACCGTCTCCCTCCCCGGCGGTGACCTCGAAATCGCGTGGGAGCGCGGCGAAAGCATCGTCATGACCGGCCCTGCGACCGAGAGCTTTCGCGGCAGCTTCGAATGGAATGATTTCGCGTGAGTGCTCCGGAAGTTATCAGCCTGGGATGCCGCCTCAACATTGCCGAGAGCGAGCGGATGAAAGGCATGCTCGCCGACGCTGGCGACGTTGTCGTCGTCAATTCCTGCGCCGTGACCAGCGAGGCCGTTCGCCAAACGAGGCAGGCGATCCGTAAAGCGCGCGCGGCACGGCCCGATGCGCGATTGATCGTCACCGGATGCGCGGCCGATATCGAGCGCGACCAGCTTGCGGCCATGCCTGAGGTCGACGGGCTCATCGCCAACGCATCAAAGCTCGACCCGCGCAGCTGGAACGTGCCTTTACCCGAGGCACCTCCCCCGCCCACTCGCACGCGCGCATTTATCGCGGTCCAGAATGGCTGCGACCACGCCTGCACATTCTGTGTCATCCCGCAAGGCCGCGGAAAAAGCCGTTCGATGACGATTGCCGAGGTTCTGCGCGAGGTCGAGCATCATCTGGAGCTTGGCGCGAAGGAAGTGGTTCTGACCGGCGTCGATGTGACCAGTTGGGGCCACGATCTGCCCGGCACCCCGCCGCTCGGCGCGCTGGTGGGCGCGGTGCTTAAGCAATTGCCCGATCTATCGCGCCTTCGCATGTCGTCGCTCGACGGGATCGAGATTGACGAGGCGCTGTTCGAACTCTTTGCCAGCGAGGAGCGGCTGATGCCGCACCTGCACCTCTCGCTTCAGCATGGGCACGATCTGATCCTCAAGAGGATGAAGCGCCGCCATTCGCGCAAGGATGCGGTCACGCTGGTTGAGCGCCTGAAGCAGCGCCGCCCGGATATCGCCATCGGCGCGGACCTGATCGCTGGCTTTCCCACCGAGACCGACGAGCATCACGCGGCCAACCTCTCGATCATCGACGAACTGGGCATCGTGCACGGCCACATCTTCCCCTATTCGCCCCGCCTCGGCACGCCCGCCGCGCGCATGCCGCAGGTCGAGCGCCGCGTGGTCAAGGCGCGCGCTGCCGAATTGCGCGAACGGGTCGCACTGAGGCGCAGCGCATGGCTCGGCACGCTTGTGGGCGAAAACCTGCAAGTCCTCGCCGAACGCGACGGCACGGGCTATGCGCCCTCCTATGCGCGGGTGGACCTGCCCGAGGGCACTCCCGCCGGACGCATCGTATCAATCACACCGCACGCCATTGAAGGAGGCCTGCTTAGATGAGTACCAGCTGGAGCGACCGGCTGCTCGGCGGGTTTCGCAAAACCTCCGAACGTCTTGGCGCGAACCTCACCGGGGTCGCGACCCGTCTCGACGAGGCGACGCTCGACGATGTCGAAGACGCGCTGATCATCTCTGACCTCGGCCCGGCAGCGGCGGCGCGCATCCGCGCGAAGCTGAAGGAAAAGAGCTTCGGGCTGGAGATCACGCAGCGCGAGCTCAAGGAAGCGGTCGCCGAAGAGATCGCCGAAATCCTTCGCCCTGTGGCAAAACCGCTCGAAATCACCGCCTTTCCGCGCCCTCAAGTGATCCTTGTCATCGGGGTGAACGGATCGGGCAAGACCACCACCATCGCCAAGCTCGCGCACCTGTTTACCGAGGACGATTACGGCGTGCTGCTGGCGGCGGGCGACACCTTCCGCGCTGCCGCGATTGGCCAGCTTGCCACATGGGCAGAGCGCGCCGGTGTAGACCTCGTGCGCGGGCCCGAGGGCGGCGATCCTGCTTCGATCGTATTCGACGCGGTGAAGCAGGCGACTGACACCGGAATCGATGCGTTGGTGGTGGACACCGCCGGCCGCCTCCAGAACAAGAAAGAGCTGATGGAAGAGCTGGCGAAAATCCGCCGCGTCCTTGGCCGCCTCAACGAGGAAGCTCCGCACGATGTGGTGCTCGTGCTCGATGCGACCAATGGCCAGAACGCGCTTTCGCAAATCGACGTGTTTCAGGAAGTCGCGGGCGTCACTGGCCTTATAATGACCAAACTGGACGGCACCGCGCGCGGCGGCGTTCTGGTCGCTGCGGCCGAGCAATATGGCCTTCCGATCCATGCAATCGGTGTGGGCGAAAAGATGGAAGACCTGCGGCCCTTCGACCCCGATCTGGTCGCGCGCGTAATTGCAGGAGTGGCGTAATGGCGAGCGAAGAAGCCAAGAAAGCCGGATCAAGCTGGCTCAATGTCGCGGTCGATTATGGGCCGCTGCTGGTGTTCCTCGGCGTCTATCGCTGGAACGCGCCCGCCGACCCTAACCCGGCGGGTGAGCTTCTCGCCATCATGTACGGCACAGGCGCCTTCATGGTCGCGGCCATTTCGGCGCTCATTATCTCCAAGTGGAGGCTGGGCAAGGTCTCGCCGATGCTGTGGTTCTCGACCGCGCTGATCGTCGGCTTCGGCGCGCTCACGATCTTCTTCGGCGATCCGGTGTTCGTGCAGCTGAAGCCCACGATCATCTACGCTGTGTTCGGAGTTGCGCTGCTCGCAGGGTTTTTCATGGGCCGCGCGCTCCTCAAGATCCTGCTCGAAGCCGCGTTTGAGGGGCTGTCGGACGAAGGCTGGCTCAAACTGTCGCGCAACTGGGGCGTGTTTTTTCTGGTGCTCGCGGTGCTAAACGAAGTGCTGCGCGCACAGATGAGCTTCGAAGGCTGGCTTTGGGCCAAGTTCTGGGTGTTCATGCCGCTGAGCTTCCTTTTCACCTTCACCCAGTTGCCGATGCTGATGAAGCATGGGCTCAGTCTCGAAGGCGAGGAAGAGGCGATCAAGGACGAACCGCCGACTGCTTGAGGAGCTGGGGTCGATTTGACACCTGACGCCACCAGCGTATTATAGCGATAACACGGCGAGCGAGTGACGGGTCCAGCTACCCCTCCTCGCTCGCCGTGTTGATTCACCTGCAGAGCGCAAAATGAACGGGCCGGAATACTGCCGCGCCCGGCGAACTGTGTTATAATCGCAATACAGCAAGGAGAGACCTAATGGACCAATCGAGCATGCACATCGGCGATATCGGCAAGCTCGTTCAGAAGGTGATCGATGACTGGCGCTTTGCCGAACGCAAGGCTGTGCGCGATCGCCTACGGGACTTCGAGGACCGGTTCGAAAAACTCGGATCGCGCGAGCCCCATCCGGACACAGACTGCTTCCGGGAACGCCTGCAACGGTCCTTCGATGAATTCGTCAGCCGCGTTGACGCCAAATATGCGATGATCGACGAAGCCCACCGGCAGATGACCGAATTCGTCGATCAGCGCGGGCGCACGGCAAACTAGCGCACCTGCCTAAATCTCCACCTGGCTGCCCAGCTCAACCACACGGTTCGTCGGCAGCTTGAAGAAGTCCATCGCGCTGGCCGAGTTTCTCAGCATCCACGCAAATATCTTCTCGCGCCAGATCGGCATTCCTGGCTTGTCCGAGGCAAGCAATGTTTGGCGCGACAGGAAGAAGCTGGTCTGCATCATGTCGAAGTCGCCGCCGCAATAGATGCCCATGCCCTTGAGGCCCTGAGGCACGTCGGTCTCCTCCATGAAGCCGTATCGCAGCACCGCACGATAGAAGCCGTCACCCATGTCGGTGTATTCGCAGCGCTCGGAAGGGTCGATGTAGGGCACGTCCTGAATGTCGACGGTCAGGATGACGACGCGTTCGTGGAGCACCTTGTTGTGCTTGATATTGTGGAGCAGCGCCGAGGGGACGCCTGCCGTACTCGATGCCATGAAGATCGCGGTGCCGGGAACGCGCAGGGCCGAGTTCTTGGCAGACTTGGCAAAGATCTCCATCGGCAGCGCGACCTCGCTCATCCGCTCACGCATGAGCTTGCGCCCGCGCGACCAGGTGGTCAGCAGCGTGAATGCGATGAAGCCGACCATGAGCGGGAACCAGCCGCCATCGGGCACCTTGGTGAGGTTGGCTGCGAAATACGCTCCGTCCACGATCAGGAACAGGAACACGACCGGTGCGGCGTACCACCACTTCCATTTCCACACGCTGACGAAGAGAAGGCCCATCAGAAGCGTGTCGATCGTGACAGCGCCCGTGACCGCGATACCGTATGCGCTCGCAAGGTTGGACGAGTTCTGGAAGGTCAGCACGAGGATGATGACCGCCACCATCAGCGCCCAGTTGACGACCGGGATGTAGATCTGCCCACCCTCGGTCTCGGACGTATGGAGGATCGAGAGGCGCGGCATGAAGCCCATCTGAACCGCCTGATGCGTGATCGAGAACGCGCCTGAAATCACAGCTTGGCTGGCGATGAAGGTGGCAACGGTCGCAAGGAAGACCAGCGGCAGGCGCCATTCTTCGGATGCGAGCAGGAAGAACGGGTTCTGTACGACGACAGCCGCTTCCTCTGCCGGGAGGCCAGCGATCATCGCGCCCTGCCCGAAATAGTTGAGCAGCAGGCACGGCATGACAAAGCCAAACCACGAAAGCCGCATTGGCCCTCGCCCGAAATGCCCCATGTCCGAATAGAGAGCTTCGGAGCCCGTCACTGCCAAGACCACCGCGCCGAGCGCGAGGAAGGCGACGAAGCCGTCGGTGACAAAGAACATCACCGCGTAATACGGGTTGAGCGCCCACAGGATGTCGGGATTGTTAATGATCTGCCACCCGCCCAGCAGAGCGAGCACGAGAAACCACACGATCATCACAGGCGCAAACAGGGCGCCCACCTTCGCCGTCCCGCGCGCTTGAAGCATAAACAGGAATACGAGCAGGCCCAGCGCAATGGGAATCACATATTGCTGCAGACCAGCATCGACCACAGTCAGGCCCTCGACCGCCGAGAGCACGGAAATCGCGGGCGTAATCATGGAATCGCCGTAGAAAAGCGATGTCGCAAAAACGCCCAGCAGCACCACGAGCCAGCCATATTTCGACTTGCCCATATGGCGCGACAACAGCGCGACGAGAGCGAGCGAACCGCCCTGCCCCTTGTTATCGGCGCGCATGAGGATCGTCACGTACTGGATCGCCACGACGAGCAGCATCGACCAGAAAATCAGGCTGACGACGCCAAGCACATGCATCCGGTCAATTGCGACGCTGGCAGTGCCAGCGAAAGTCTCACGAAATGCGTAAAGCGGGCTGGTGCCGATATCGCCGAAGACGATACCGATCGCGCCCACCGCAAGCGCAGCCTTCGAGCCTTTATGCCCGTGACCATTGCTTGTCGTAGTGGAGGCTGCGTTATCGCTCATAAGTGGCGGCTATCCTGCTGCGCGCGAGATGGCTGTTTACGCCGCGTCTCGGCCAAGGTCGCGGCCCTTAGCACCGCGGGTTCGCACCTGCAACATCGCGCCCTGCCCCGTGACCCTTATTGGAGCATCGGGGCGTTGGCGATCATCTGGTCGAGCCGGGCGACCTGCGCCTCGGTATCCGCGCGCCATGGTGCATCCTCGGGCGTGTTCTCAAGAAGGCGCGCAAAGGTGTCTCGCGCGGCGATGATCTCGCCCGACCTCAGGAAAGACACCGCGAGGAAGTAATCCGCGCCCGGACTGGCCGGGTCGATCGCGCGCGCCTTTCCATAGGCATAGAAGGCCGCCGGTGTCACAATCCCGTCGGCATGGCCCGTCAGCGCCATACCAAGCGCCAGCCAGCCCTCAAAATGCTCTGGATTGTCGTTCAACCCGCGCCTGAGCAGCTGCGCGGCCTCCGCAAACTTGCCGCGACGGGCAAAGCCATCCGACAGCATCAGATAATCGGGCTTGGGCGCCATCGAGTCGAAAAGCTGGCGGCGCGCTTCGACCATTTCCTCGCCCGAGCGCTGCTCGGTCGTTTCAGGCTGTTTGGGACTACCCGGCTGTCCGGGAGAGCCTTGCATCCCATATGCGGCGAGGCCGAACAGCAGCGTCGCGCCGAACACCGCATAGCCTTCTTTCGGCAGGCGCAGCGTGAAGGCAGCGATTGCAAAGCTGACCAGCGCCAGCGCGAGAATGCCCAACCATGCGCCGATCATTGGGTCGGCTCACCGTCAGAGCGCTTCTTGCCGAGCCGCCGCAGCAGGATAAGCCCGACAAGCGCCAACAGAACCAGCGGGATCGCAAATAGCGGCCAGGTGGTCGAACTGACCTGCGGCTGATAGCTGACATAATCACCATATCGCTGGGTCAAAAAGCTGCGGATCTCGTCCGGACTCTCTCCCGCCAACAGCCGCGAGCGGACCTGGTGGCGCATGTCGCCTGCCATCGGCGCATCGCTGTCATTGATGCTTTGCGACTGGCACTTGAGACAGCGCAGCGTTTCCATCAGCTCGGTCGCCTCGGCTTCGAGCACCGGGTCTTCAAGCTGTGTGTAAGCATAGGGCGCTGCGGGCATCGACTGCTGCGCTGCAAGCGGGGCCGCGATCAAGGCCAGGGCGGCGCATAGGAGGCGCAGGAAGTCCGTCATGACCGCGCTTCCTCCAGTTTTTCGAGAAGCAGCGGCACCGTTTCTTCGCGCACATCGCCGATATGCTGGTAGCGAATGTTGCCCTCTGCATCGATGACGTAGGTTTCCGGCACGCCCGATGCGCCGATCTGGATCATGAGTTCGCTGATCTCGTCTGCGCCGATGCGGGTATAGGGATTGCCATAGCGGCCAAGGAAGTTCGCGACGGCTTCGGGCCGATCGCGCACGGCGACGCCGATGATCTCGACGCCCTCTTCGCGCAGGCGTTCAAGGTGCGGCGCTTCGGCAATGCATGGGAGGCACCAGCTCGCCCAAATGTTGAGAAGGCGCGGCTCGCCACCGACGAAATCTGAGCGGCTGACGCCCGGCATCCCGCCGAGCGCAGGCTCGAGCGTGAATTCTGGCAGCGGCTGCTCAATCATCTGCGAGGGGATCTGGTCTGCTTTGGGCTGGGTCAGCATGTAGCCCGCCAGCCCTGCGAAGAACAGGAACAGGCCGAGCGGGATCAGATACAGCGCACGGTTCATTCGGCAGGCTCCGGAACGGCGCCGCCGGTCTTGAGCGCGTCCATATCTTCACGCCGCGCATCGCCGAGCGCCTTGGCATTGCGGCGCTTGAGGTCGACGCGGATGCGGCCGACAATCGACAACACACCTCCGAAGGCGATCAGCAGACCGCCATACCAGATGAAGGTCACAAACGGCTTCCACCATACGCGCAGCTGCCAGCGCGTGTTGCCATTGGCGTCCACGCCTGCCTGATCGCCGATTACGGCGTAAAGCTGTCCATCCCAGCGGGTGACGAGCGCGCTTTCGCTGGTGGCTTGTGGAGGCGACCAGAAATTGCGCGCCTGCGGGTTAAGTTCGATCCGCTCTCCGCCATCGCGCGATGCGAAGATGCGCGCCTCGACAGCGGTCCAGTTGGGGCCTGCGACAGGGTCGACGCTTTCCAGTTCGATGGTCCAGCCTGCAACTTCTTCAGAGCCGCCGGGCGCAACGGCCGCAAGCTTCTCGCTGGTGAACGCTGTTTCACACGCCATACCGAACAGCGCTACCGCGACGCCGAAATGCGCCATCACCATGCCCCAGGTTGCGGTGGGCACACGGCGCAGATTGCGTCCGCGCAGCGGCAGGAAAGCGGCGATGCCAAGCCCGATGGCTAGCGCAAGACCGAGAACGGAGAGAATGCTGTAATCGCCAAGGATCGCGACGAGCGCGCACACCGCAATGACCACGGCAGCGAGCATTGCGAGTTCAAACTGGATGCGCGCCGGTTTGTCGTCCTTCCAGCGCAGCAACGGCCCAACCGCCATTACCAAGAACATCGGGATCGCGAAGATCGCACCTGCCGGGTTGAAATATGGCGGGCCTACGCTGACGCGCACGTCAAACGCCTCGGTCAGCAGCGGGTAAAGCGTGCCCAGAAGCACGATCGCTAGGATCGCCGAGAGCATCACGTTGTTGAACACAAGCGCGCCCTCGCGGCTTGTAGCGGAGAAGCGCTTGCCTTCCGCGATGCTGCCAGCGCGCAGAGCAAATACGCCAAGAGCGCCGCCAATATAGAGGCCAAGCAAGATGAGAATGAAAGTCCCGCGCTCCGGATCGACCGCAAAGGCGTGAACGCTGGTGAGCACGCCCGAGCGCACGAGGAATGTGCCGAGCATCGACATCGAGAAGGCGAGCACGCCAAGCATGATCGTCCAAGTGCGAAGCGCGTCGCGTGCGGCGAGCACGCTCACCGAGTGAAGCAGCGCTGTCGCAGCGAGCCACGGCATGAGCGAGGCGTTCTCGACCGGGTCCCAGAACCACCAGCCGCCCCAGCCAAGCTCGTAATATGCCCAGTAGGAACCGGCCGTGATGCCGAAGGTGAGGAACACCCAGGCGCCCAGCACCCAAGGCCGCATGACCTTGGCGAAATCGGGCGTCACCTGCTTGGTGATCAGCGCGCCCATGCAAAGGCTGAAGGCAACCGAAAGGCCGACATAGCCGACGTAAAGCGTGGGCGGATGGATCGCGAGGCCGATATCCTGAAGCAGCGGGTTGAGACCCGACCCCTCAAGCGCGGGGACCGGAAGCCGCTCGAACGGGTTCGAGGACAGAAGCAAGAAGGCGTAGAAGCCGAGCGCGACAAAGCCCTGCACGCCGAGCGTCGCGCTCATCGTCTTTTCGGGCAAGCGCCGCTCAAGCCCGGCAAGCAAGCCGCCTGACAGCGCAAGCACCGCGACCCACAAGAGCATCGAGCCTTCGTGGTTTCCCCAAGTGCCGGTCAGCTTGTAAATGAACGGCTTGGCCGAATGCGAGTTGGTTGCGACCAGCTTGATCGACAGGTCGGTGATCGCAAAGGCCCAGAGCAGAAGGAAGAACGCGAGCGTCGCGAGGAAAGCCTGCACCACCGCAGCCGGGCGCGCATAGATTGCAAACCGGGCATTGTCGCCGCCAGCGAGGCCAAACGCACCTGATGCCATCTGCAAGACGGCAAGCGCGGCCGAAAGCCACAGAGCGACAAGTCCGAGTTCTGCGATCATGAGCGCTTACTCGATGCCCCGCGTGCTTTGCGCGACGGTTTCGGCGTAATCTTCCGCCTGGTGCCCTTCGAGCCCTTCAAGCTCGCGCGGGACGTAATTCTCATCGTGCTTTGCCAGAAGATTGGTCGCTAGGAAGGTGCCGTCTGCCTGAAGGCTGCCTTCTGCCACCACGCCGGAGTTTTCGACGAAAAGGTCAGGCAGAATGCCCGAATAGGTCACGGGGATCGTGCTGTCGCCATTGCCGGTCACGACGAAGTTGACCGTGATGCCGTCAGCCTGCGTCTCGATCGAGCCTTCCTGCACCATCCCGCCGAGGCGCACGGCCTGGCCCACTGCGGGCGGCTCGGCGGCCATCTGTTCGGGCAGGTAGAAATAGTTCGCCTGGCTGCGCAGCGCCCATGTCGCGATCAGGCCAGCGCCGATGATCGCCACGAGCGCTAGCACGACAAGGGTCATGCGTTGATGTTTGGCTTTCATTTGCGCCTCATGTCCTCACGGCGTTTTTCTGCACGGCGCATGGTGGTGTAGCTCCATGCGATCAGCATTCCCAGCGCTACTGCGCCAACTGCGTATGCCCCAATGACGAAGGGCCAGTGGTCGAGTGCTTCTCTCATTCTGCCGGCTCCGCTGCGGGCGAAACGGCGGCAGGCGCATCGTCATCCAATGCACGGCGGCGCAAGCGCGCTTCGACCTGTTGCTCTGCGATAAGAGCGCGCATGCGCATCAGCACCACGCCTCCGAACAGCAGCGAGAAGCCCAGCACCGCAACCAGCAGCGGAAACAGGAAGGTCGGGTCGATCGCGCTTTTGCCCACGGTGATCGAAGGCGGTTGGTGAAGCGAGTTCCACCATACCACGGATCGGTTGATGATCGGAACGTTGATCGCGCCGACGAGGCCGAAAATCGCAGGGATTTTGTAAGAGCCACCCTCGCGCGATGCAGCCTGTGCCAAGGCGATGTAACCGCCGTAGAGGAACAGCAGCACCAGCATGCTGGTCAGTCGCCCGTCCCACTCCCACCAAGTGCCCCATGTGGGACGTCCCCAGATAGAGCCGGTTGCAAGGCAGATTATGCAGAACACCATGCCCGGCACTGCAATCGCCCGAGCGGCGATGCCTGCCAGCGGATGTTTCCAGATCAGCAGTGCGCCGCTCGAAATCGCAAGGCCAGCCCAGCCTCCCATGCCTAGCCAAGCGGCGGGCACGTGGATGAACAGGATGCGCACGCTCTCGCCCATCAGGCGATCGGGCGGGACCATAAACAGACCCCAAGTCACCGCGCCAAGCGACAGCACAAGTCCGCTCCAGAACAGAAGCGGGGTAAGCCATTTGGCGAGCGACAAAAAGCGCTTTGGATTGGCGTAGATATGCACCGATTATTCCCTTGCGCGTACTATTAGAGCCAATGGCTCACCGGGCAAGAGCGCAAAGACTGCAACACAAGGTTGCACCCCGTTGATCAGGCGCGCCCGATCAGTTCCTGCGCCATGCGGTCGGCAACCACGTCAGGCGATGTATTGTCCGCATCGCTCTTTTGCCAGACCTGAGCGAGGCGCGACGGGATCTTTTCGATGAGCGCATTCACTTCATCGCGGCTTGCTTGGCGTCCGTCGCGCCGTGCGGCGTATTCGGTGCCGACAGAGATAATGCCGCCAGCATTGATGACATAATCGGGCGCGTAGAGGATGCCGCGCTCGAAAACGGCCTGACCGTGGCGTGCGCGGGCAAGCTGGTTGTTCGCGCCGCCTGCAACGATCTTGGTATCGAGCTTGTCGATGCTTTCATCATCGAGGATCGCGCCCAGAGCATTGGGGCTGAACACATCGCATGGCGTCGTCATGATCGCATCGGGAGCGACCACTCCTGCGCCCAGTTCGTCAGCCAGCGCCTTGACGCCGTCCGCATGAATGTCAGCAAGCGTCAAACGAGCGCCATCCTTGGCCAGCAGGCGCGCTACGCCGCCACCGACGCTGCCGGTGCCCTGCACAGCAACGTGCACGCCGTCCATGCTGTCGGTGCCTAGTTTGTGCGCGACCGCGGCCTTGATGCCGAGATAAATGCCAAAGGCGGTGAACGGGCCCGGATCGCCGCCTGCGCTGCCCTCGCCCGTTACTGGAAGGCCGCTGACATGCTGAGTGCGCTTCGACACGGCGACCATGTCTGCCTCGGAAATGCCCACGTCTTCCGCCGTGACATAGCGACCGCCCAGCCCTTCGACCGCGTCACCGAATGCGGCGAGCAGTTCGGGCGTTTTGGTGCGCGCTTCGTCGGCGAGGATTACGGCCTTGCCGCCGCCCAGCGCGAGGCCTGCCATCGCGTTCTTGTAGCTCATCCCGCGCGACAGGCGCAGCGCATCGCGAAGGCCATCCTTTGGGTCAGGATAGTGCCAGAAGCGCGTTCCGCCAGCGCCCGGACCGAGGTGCGAGGAATGGACCGCGATAATCGCCATCAGTCCCGATGCGCGATCGCGCACGACATGCACCATCTCGTGGTCGTCAAAGTCGGGTTCGGTCCAGAAAGCGGTCATGAGCAAAGCCCCCAATAAAGGCGCAGCGGAAGGCTCATAGCCTGAAAGCGTGGGAGAAGATGGGGCGATCGAGGGGTCTCGAACCCCCGACCTCCGGTACCACAAACCGGCGCTCTAACCAACTGAGCTACGATCGCCACATGCCCTTCCCCAGCGTCGATCTTTCTCAAGACCATTTGCCAAGTGCCGCGCAAGAGCGCCGCAATTAATGACGGCGCTTGGCGCGTCAAGGCCGCTGTGGATGGGCGCGAGCCTGTTGCACAATCCATCGGCCAAGGGAAGCGAAAACTGTGTTTGAAAGCCATGAGCGCAAGATTATTTCGCGCCCCGTTAGAAGCTTGCCTGACACAGCGCGGCTTTTAAGGTCAAAACCCATGGATGCGATGACCGATTCTGTTTCCCAAAGGCTCTCACGCTTCGACAACGCGCAGCGCGTGCCGCATCCCAAAATCGAGCAATTTCAGGTCAAAGGCTTCATCAGCCCAGAACTGTGCGCAGAGCTGATCAGGCTGATAGACTTGGGAAGGCGCCCCAGCACGATCGCCGATGCCAATGGTGATGACTACTTCCGCACCAGCGAAACCTGCGACCTCGACGCGAACGAAACTGCGGTCAAAGAGCTGGAAGCGAAGTTCTTTTCGCTCAACGGTATCGACCCCAAGCACGGCGAGCCGGTTCAGGGGCAGCGCTATGACGTGGGGCAGGAATTCAAGGCACACACCGACTATTTCACCCCCGGCGGCGCGGATTTCGAGAAGTTCTGCGCAGAAAGCGGCCAGCGCACCTGGACCTTCATGATCTACCTGAACGAAGTCGAAGCGGGCGGCGCGACGCGCTTCAAGGTGATCAAGAAGTCGTTTCAGCCCGAAACCGGCAAGCTCGTTTGCTGGAACAATGCGCGGCCCGATGGCAGCGTGAACCCGGCTACGCTCCACCACGGAATGAAGGTACGAAAGGGCGTGAAATACGTCATCACCAAGTGGTATCGCGAGCGGGAGTGGGGATGGTGAGAAGGTTAGCCATTGCTCTTGCTTTCACCCTTTCTGCTTGCGCCCGGGGTGACGACGTTCCGAGCGAAATCGTAGGATGCTATTTTTCGGAACAAACCGCACCGGTGTTTCTAGGGCGCGATCTTCTCAGGACTGAGTCTGGGAGTATGCGAGAGAAATATCGATTTGTTCGATCATCAAATGAGGGCACTCTAGGCACGCTCGTGCTCTCAGCGAAGAAGGCTGCCAATTTCGACCAGAATTCTGGCGATTTTGTCGGCTGGGTCGCACCCGATGACACGGGAGCAGGATTCACGACACGCATAGATTTGAATCGGTGTGGCCAAACTCCCTGCTTCTCAATTCCCGGTTTCGCGGGTGAGCCCCGTATCGAGTTCCGAAAGGCTGAATGCAACGGAACCTTCGAAATGCCCTAAGTGAAGAGAAAAAGGGCGACCCGCGAAGGCCACCCTTTTCTATCTTGTCATCCCAAGTTTCGCGTCAGTCTCGCGTCACTTCTTAAGCGACAGCCCGCCGAAGCGCTTGTTGAACGCAGCCACACGGCCACCTTCCTGAAGCTGCTGCTTGCCGCCGGTCCATGCCGGGTGGCTGGTCGGGTCGATGTCGAGCGACAGGGTGTCGCCTTCGCTGCCCCAGGTGGAGCGCGTCTGAAACTCGGTGCCATCGGTCATCTTGACCGTGATCATGTGATATTCGGGATGCCCTTCGGCTTTCATCGTAACTGTCCTTGCTAGCGGGTGCCCGGTTCCGACCGGGTGAGCTGTTTGCGGGAAAGCGCGCCACTTAGTGTGGTTCGGCTGCGAAAGCAAGCTTTGTGAGCCAGCGTTTTCCTACTTGGATCATGCGAGCTAGACCTGCTTGCGCCGCGCCTTTTCGCGGCGAACGCAGACCCATTGGCGAGCCTGATCTTGGAAAGTCACACGTCCTACAGCGAATTTTTAGAAAACCGCTATAAAATCAGACCTTTGCCAGGAGAAGCCATTTTTCTAAACCACCCCGATGCGAGGTCCAAGAGGCAGGCAGGATGGCCCAAGAATGCGCCCATCGGCGCCACAGACGCCGCAAGGGCGACCGCCCGCCCGCAGCGGGTGCGGCTACGCCGCGCGTTTAGCGAGGATGAGGCTGCAAAATCAGCCTTCCGGCGGATCGGCGATCATCGCCGTAAACTCGGTCTCGCAGGTGACCTTGCCCTCGACGCTAGCACGACCCTTGAACTTGTAGATCGTGCGGCGTTGCTGGAGGAACTCGACCTCGAGATCCAGCAGGCAGCCGGGCGTCACGGGTTTGCGGAACTTGGCGCTCTCGATGCCCATGAAGATGACGAGCTTGCCGGTCCCGGCGAGTTCGAGCGTTTCGATGCCGAGGATCGCGGCGGCCTGAGCCAGCGCCTCGATCTGCAGTACGCCGGGCATGATCGGCGCGCCGGGGAAGTGACCCTGGAAGAACTCCTCGTTCATGGTCACCGCCTTCACCGCGTGAATGCGCTCGTTGAGGTGGAGCTCCTTCACCCGGTCAACCAGCAGAAGCGGGTAGCGGTGAGGCAGGGCCTTCAAGACCTTGTGGATGTCGTAGTCGGTGATCGGCTGCGACGCTCCCCCGCCGTTCTGGCCCCCGCCATCATGGCTCTCGGTCTCGCTCATGCCCTGCCCTTTCCTGCTTCGCGCAACGCGGCCTTATCGGCCCGCGGGCGCCTGCGGTTCCTGCGCCTGACCCTGCTGCTGCTGTTGCTGCTGCTGAATGATCTGCGCGGTCAGGAGCGTCTGCTGAATGTCCTGGAAGATCTGCGCGGTCTGGCGCTGAGGACGCCAGTCAGCGGGCGGAACGATCTGGACCGAAGGCACCTTGGCGTTAAGCGAGGTGGTGATCAGCTGCGTGATGTCGGCGCCTTGTGCGGCGAACTGGATCACGTCGGGCTGCAGGACCATAACGACCTGCTGCTGCGTGGTCACTTCGGTGAGAGCTGCCGGATACTGAGCGAGGATTTGCTCGACCGCGTAGATACGGGCAGCGTTCACCTGGCTGGTGAGACCGGCGACTTCCTGCTCAAGCGTCTGGATCTGAGCGAAGTTCGACGCGCTCTGCACGGCAGGCAGTTCAGCTTCGTCGAGCTGGCCGTTGCCGTTGGTGTCGAACGGCTGAAGCAGCGTGGTGAGTTCCTGCTGCTTGGTCTGACGCTGTTCGATCTGCGCCTGGTAGGTGGTGCCGATCTGGTTGTACGCGGTCTGCAGCGCGGTGGTGCCGATGATGGCGCGGCTGATGTCAGCGGTGGCGACACGGCCATCGACCTGTGCCTGTGCCGGAGCAGTTGCAGCGAGCGCGCCAACTGCGAGCGCACCGGTGGCGAGGAGTTTCGAGGTAAGCTTCATTAGAATTGTGTTCCTACGTTGAACGTGAAGGTCTTGTCGTCATCGCCCTCGACCTTGCGGATCGTCTGGGCGAAATCGATACGGAACGGGCCGAAGGGCGAGTTCCAGTTGACCCCGATACCTGCCGTGATGCGAGGGCTGGGCGAATCGCCCAGGAAGACTTCGCGGATCGCACTGTTGGTGCGGATCAGGCGGGTGTTCGGGGTTACGCCGTCACTGGCAAGCGGATCGGTCGTAAGCTGGCCCGTATCCGTGCTGATGAACAGCGGGTTTCCGTTGGCATCGACCTGCGGAAGGCCGGTCGGGTTATCCTGAAGGATCGGCTGTTCGACGCCCCATAGCGCGCCGACATCGAGGAAGATCGACGGGCGAAGGCCAAGCTCGCGCGCGCCGGTCCCGAGCGGGATCTCAAGCTCTGCACGGCCAAGGTAGTAGTTGCGGCCACCGATCGAGTCGTCGCGAATACGGTTGCGCTCGGTGATGAGGATTGGATTCCCGTCCTCGTCGAGCTGGTTGTTGTTGAACGCATCGAGGACGTATGGCTGTGTCAGGATACGCGGGCCTACGCCGCGAATGTCGAAGCCGCGGAATTGTGGCTCGCCGAGGAAGAAACGGTCGGTGAGGAGGATGTCGTCCACCCCACCTCCGCCGCGTTCTTCGAGCGGGATGATCGTGCCGCCCTCAAGCGACAGGGAGAAGATGAAGCCCGAGTTGAATACGTTCCAGAACTGCTGGCCACGACCGCGAAAGCGCAGATACTGCACGTCGCCGCCAAGGCCTGCGAATTCGGTGCTGAGCGTCACACGGCGACCGCGCGTCGGGCGAAGCAGCGAGTTCAGCGTGTTGTACTGCAGGCTGAGACCCACGATCGAGGACAGGCGATTGCCGAGCGCATCGCACAGGAAGCGACCGGCCAGAAGCGGATCGCATTCGACGTCTCCATCACCGTCGATGTCGGAGAAGAACAGGTTCTCGTCGAGGCTGACCTCGTCGTAATTGAGCGTGTAGCTACCAACCAGCGACATGAATTCGGTCAGCGGAACGCCGACGCGCACAGCACCGCCGGTAGTGCCCTGCTCGAAGGTTGTGTTGCGGTCGTTGTTCGTGAAGTTGAAGCTGTTGAAGTCGCGGCGATAGATATCCGCGCCAGCCGAGATGTTACGGTCGAAGAGATAGGGCTCGGTGAAGCTGACCTGCGCCGAACGCGAGAATTGCGAGTAGTTGAGGCTGAGGCCAATCGTCTGTCCGCGACCGCGGAAGTTACGCTGGCGGATGGAACCTGCAAGGATGAAGCGCTCAATCGACGAGAAGCCGGCGGAGAACTGAAGTTCACCGGTGGGCTGCTCTTCGACGTTGGCTTCAAGGACGATACGGTCAGGCGCAGAACCCTCGACCTGGTTAACTTCGAAGTTCTCCTGGAAGTAACCCAGCGAATTGATACGCGCAGTTGTACGGGCCACGCCGAGCGAGTTGAAGGCATCGCCTTCCGACAGGCGGAACTCACGGCGAACAACCTTGTCCTGCGTGAGCGTATTGCCGTTCACGTCGACGCGCTCGATATAAACGCGCGGCGCCTGACGCAGGATGAAGGTGATATCCATCGTCAGGTCTTCGGGATTACGATTGAAGCGCGGCTGCACGTCGGCAAATGCATAACCGAAGCGGCCAGCAAGCTCGGTCAGCTGTTCAACCGTGTCCTCGACGGTCGCTGCGTTGTAGAAATCGCCGGACTTCATCGCGAGACCGGCCTGCAGGGCATCGCTGTCAAAGTCGCGCAGCTGGCTTTCAACCTCGACGTCGCCGAAGGAATAGCGCTCGCCCTCTTCAACGACGTAGGTGATGATGAAGTCACGCTGGTCCGGCGTCAGCTCTGCGACGGCCGAGACGACGCGGAAGTCGGCATAGCCTTCGGTCAGATAAAACTGGCGCAGCTTCTGCTGGTCGAACGCGAGACGGTCGGGGTCATAGGACGTGTTCGAGCTGAAGAAGCGGAAGAAGCGCGCCTGCTTGGTCACCATTTCCGAGCGAAGCTCACCATCGGAGAACTCTTCGTTGCCGATGATGTTGATCTGGCGAACCTTGGACTTGGGCCCTTCGGTGATCTCGAAGACAACGTCGACGCGGTTCTGCGGCAGCTGAACCATCTGCGGTTCGACGGTCGCGGCGAAGCGGCCCTGACGCTTATAGAGCTCGACAATACGAGCAACGTCGGCGCGGACCTTGGAACGGGTGAAGATCTGGCGCGGGGCGAGGCGGATCTCGGGAAGGATCTTGTCGGCGTCGAGGCGATCATTGCCTTCTAGCACGATGCGGTTGATCACCGGGTTCTCGACCACGGTGATGACGACGTTGCCATCCTGGTTTCGGATGGAGGCGTTTGCGAACAGCTCGGTCGCGTAAAGGTCGGACAGCGCCTGGTCGGCTGCTGCGGCCGAATAATCCTGGCCCACGCGAAGGCGAATGTATGACAGGATGGTGCTCGGCTCGAGACGCTCTGCGCCGGTCACGCTGATTGAGCGGATCGTGTTCGAAACGGGAGCGGGGGCAGGCGTTGGTTCAGACGTTGACTGAGTGGCTTCGGGCGCGGTCTGCGCCTGCGCTTCGGCTTCGTCCTGTGCGAGCGCGGTGAAAGGCACCCCGGCAAGCATGGTTGCGCCCGTGAGCGCAAACGCCAAGCGGCCGCTGGCGCCCTTTGACTTGGCAGAAGTGGATTTCACAGACTGAGCGCCTGCATTCTCGCATCAATTCATGGAAAGTATGTTCCCGTCCAACCCGTATTCGTAAACGCGCCCCGCCCGTCTGAGGGCCCCCTTAAAGCGCGCGGCAGAGCCTGTCAGCCCTGCCTGTCCCAAAACGTCATCCGCCTGTGCCCGATGCGTCACCTGCAATCAAGCAGGCTATACGCACAATGCCGGATGGAGTGCCCGCTTTCCCCGGCAAACTGCCGCATCGAAGCGACAGGGCAAGCGAGGTTAGCTGCTCAGTTCTAACTGCCGAAGATCGGCAGCGAGACCACGTCGTTCACGGTTACCACAACCATGAACGCCAGCACGATCGCGATGCCGGTGCGATACGCCCACTCCGTTGCCTGAGGCCCGACCGGTTTGCGCCGGATTGCCTCAGCAGCGTAGAAGGCGAGATGCCCGCCATCGAGTGCGGGGATTGGCAAGAAGTTGATGAACGCCAAGTTAAGCGAGATCAGCGCTGCAAAGAAGACGAACTCGGTGAGCCCCAAGCTCAGGCGTTCGCCAGAGAACTTGGCGATCTTGATTGGCCCGCCCAGCTCCTTGATCGAGCGATCGCCGAACAGGATCTGCTTGATTCCAGTGACCATCATCTTGGTCATGTCCCAGCATTGCCAGGTAGCGAGCGGGATGGCCTTAAGGATGGAGACGGGCTGGAAATCGTATTCGAGCGCGGCCGGAGCGACCCCGATACGGCCGACGGTGTGGCTGTTTCCGAAGCCGTCTTCCTCGGTGACGCGTGCAGCGGTCACGTCGAACGCCATCTCGTCTCCGCTGCGTTCGGCCACGATGGTCATCTCGCGGCCCGGATAAAGGGCAATCTCGCGCACGATGTCATCGAAGGTTTCGACCTTCTGCCCATCGATTGCGATGATGCGGTCGCCGACTTCCATGCCTGAAGCCTGCGCGACGGAGGTTTCGGAGAAGCCGCCAATCTCTGTCGAGCTTTCCGGATTAGCGACAACGCGCTGCCCGTAGATCGAGAACAATGCAGCGAGGATCGCGATCGCCACCACAAGGTTCGTCACCGGGCCAGCGGCAACGATGAGCGCGCGCTTCCACAAGGATGCGCTCTGAAAGCTGCCTGTTTCGGCAGGGGCATTGGGATCGGGGACGCTTGCCGGGTTCATGTCGCCCTTGAACTGGACATAGCCGCCCAGCGGCAGGGCGGAGAGCTTCCAGCGCGTGCCATGCTTGTCGGTGCGGCCTGCGATTTCCTTGCCGAAGCCGACCGAGAACGCTTCTGCCTTAACTCCGAACCAGCGCCCGACCAGATAGTGGCCAAGCTCGTGCACTGTCACCAATGGCCCAAGCAAAAGCAGGAAGCCGACAAAGTACATCCAGAAAGGGGGCGATTCAAACAAGGGCGAGGTTCTCCGTGGCGGCGCGGGCGCGGTTACGCGCCTCTGCGTCAATCGTCAGCACATCTTCCAGGCTGGCCGGCGCGGCGGCGCTATAGCCCGCCAGCGTCGCTTCCGCCACTGCCGTAATGCGGCTGAACCCAATCTGACCGGCGAGGAATGCCTCGACCGCGATTTCGTTCGCGGCGTTGAGCACTGCCAGGGGCTCCCCCGCCCGCCTCGATGGCTTCGCGCGCGATGCGGGTCGCGGGAAAGCGCTCCTCGTCGGGCGCGTGGAAGGTCAGTTCACCAATGCTTGCAAGGTCAAGCGGTTCTAGCGGCGTCTCCATCCGCTCTGGCCATGCGAGGCACGATGCAATCGGCACGCGCATGTCGGAAGGGCCCAGCTGCGCGAGGGTCGAGCGGTCGCGATACTCGACCATTGAATGGATCACGCTTTGGGGATGCACCACGATCCGTAGGCGATCGAGCCCGACAGGGAATAGGTGAAAGGCTTCGATATATTCGAGCCCCTTGTTCATCATCGTTGCGCTGTCGACGCTGATCTTCGCGCCCATCGACCAGTTGGGATGCGCGACCGCCTGCTCCGGTGTCGCAGCCTCGATTGCCTCGCGCGACCAAGTGCGAAGCGGTCCGCCGCTCGCGGTCAGCGTGATGCGCGCCACATCCTCGATCTTGCCGCCCGCAAGACACTGGAAGATCGCGTTGTGCTCGCTATCGGTGGGCAGCAGCGTCGCGCCGTTTTCAGCAACAGCCGACATCATCACATCGCCTGCGGAAACCAGCGCTTCCTTATTGGCTAGCGCCACAGTCCCGCCGCGCCTGACCGCCGCCATGGTCGGAGCAAGCCCTGCGCAGCCAACGATGGCCGCGACCGTCATGTCGACTGGGCGCGCTGCGGCTTCGCAAAGGGCATCGCACCCGCCAGCGGCTTCGACACCTGAGCCCGCGAGCGCGTCTTTTAGATCGCCGAGGCAGCTTTCGTCGCCGACCACCGCGACCTTCGCCCCGAATTCTCGGGCCAGCGCGCCCAGCTCCTTTGCAGAGCAATTCGCGCTCAGTGCCTCGACCTGCCAGTCATCCGGGTTGCGCCGCACGAGGTCGAGCGTCGAGGCGCCAATCGAGCCTGTTGCTCCCAGAAGTGTGATCGAGCGGGTCATGTCACTGCAATCCGATATAGGAAGGTACGACGGCGACCAGAAACAGGACGAAGTACACCGCGATGAAGCCGTCGAGACGGTCAAAGATACCGCCATGACCAGGGATGAGACTGGAGGAGTCTTTCGCACCCGCGCGCCGCTTCATCCAGCTCTCGAAGAAGTCACCCGCCTGCGCGATCACTGCGATAAGAAGAGCGGATAGCGCAGCGAACCCGATTGCACCGATCGTGTATCCGGGCGCCGTGGTGGCGACGAGGTCGCTGATCTCAATCCCGACCGTGAAGATGCCCGCCGCCAGAGCGCCGCCGAATAGCCCCGCCCAGGTCTTCGACGGACTGATGCTCGGCGCGATCTTTGGCCCTCCGATCAGGCGGCCTGCGAAGTAGGCCCCCACATCGACCGCGATCACAGGCGCCAGAAAGGCCAGCGCCACGGTCCATATGTCGTAGTTGATCCGGACCTGCACCATCGCAAGCGCCGCCGCCCCGACATAGAGCGCCCCAACGAACTGCCACGCGACCTCTGCCACTGGCGAGATGTTGAAGCCTTTGACCAGCAGGTTCCACTCCCACAGGACCAGCCCTGCAAGAAGGGCCACGAAGCCAACCCAGAACCATCCACCCAGCCACAAAGCGATGAAGGCGACGCCAAGCATCGCGACCGCTGAGACGAAGCGCACAAGCAGGTCGCTCATCGCCGAACCGCCCTTGCTAGCTTTGGTATCAGCGCCCGCCATATCTGCGCTCCCTTCGCGCAAAGTCGTCCAGCGCTTGCGAGAGATGCTCGGGCTTGAAGTCCGGCCAAAGCGTATCGACGAACAGCATCTCTGCATAAGCCGCCTGCCACAGCAGGAAGTTCGACAAGCGTATTTCCCCGCTGGTGCGGATCAGCAAATCGAGCGGCGGCAGGTCAGCCGTGTCGAGCTGAGCCTCGATTGTCTCCGCAGTGATTTCGCCAGCTTCGGCCGCTTGTGCCGCAGCGCGGGCGATCTCATCCTGAGCCCCGTAATTGAGCGCGACCGCCAGCAGCTTCGACCCGCGCGAGGTGCGCTCCAATGCGTCTTCAAGCATCGCAACGATGTCGGGCGCGAGCGCTTTCCAGTTGCCTATGATCTTGAGCTTCACGTCGTTCGCGACGAACTCTTCAAGGTCGGATTTGATGAACTTGCGCATCAGGTTCATGAGGTCGTCGACCTCGTCTTCTGAACGCTTCCAATTCTCGGAACTGAAGGCATAGAGCGTCAGGCAATCAAGCGCCATCGGGTCGAGCCCGCGCACAAGCCTGCGCACCGCTTCGACACCGCGCTGATGGCCAACCGCACGCGGCAAGCCCCGCTTCTTGGCCCAGCGACCATTGCCATCCATAATGATGGCGACATGTTTGGCGCGACCTTCGCCCAAGCGTTCCTCTCCTCGATCCCCTGGCCCCTCTCAGGAGCGCTTACTGGGTCAGGATTTCCTGTTCCTTCTTCGCCGCCGCTTCGTCGGTGTCAGCGACGTATTTGTCGGTCAGCTTCTGGACTTCGTCTTCCATCCGCTTGCGATCGTCCTCCGAGATTTCCTTCTTCTTCTCGTCGGTCTTGAGGCTTTCCATCGCGTCGCGGCGGACATTGCGGATCGCGATCTTGGCCTTCTCGGCATACTGGCCTGCAAGCTTTGCCAATTCCTTGCGACGCTCTTCGGTGAGGTCGGGCATCGGAAGGCGGATCGTCTGACCATCAGTCATCGGGTTGAGGCCAAGGTTTGCCTTGGTGATACCCTTTTCGACCGCGCTCACATTGCTCTTGTCCCACACTTGCACGCTGATCATGCGCGGCTCTGGCGTGTTGACCGTGGCAACTGAAGCGAGCGGCATCATCGAGCCGTAAACCTCGACCACCACCGGATCGAGCAGCGAGGTGTTGGCGCGGCCCGTGCGCAGGCCCGAAAGGTCACCCTTGAGCGATTCAACCGCGCCGTTCATCCGGCGCTCGGTGTCTGCCTTGTCATACTGAGGCATCGGTTAGTCCTTCTGTACTATCGTTTGTGTGCCCTCGCCCGACAGAACGCGGGCAACGTTGCCTTTTTCGCGGATCGAGAACACCACTATCGGAATGTCGTTCTCGCGGCAAAGCGCAACCGCGGTTGCGTCCATCACCTTGAGGTTGTCGGCAAGCACGCGGTCATAGCTGATCGTTTCAAAGCGCGTCGCATCCGGGTTGTGCTTGGGATCGCTGTCATAGACACCGTCGACGCTCGTGCCCTTGAGCAGTGCATCGCAGTTCATCTCGGCTGCGCGAAGGGCAGCGCCGGTGTCGGTGGTGAAGAACGGGTTGCCGGTGCCAGCCGCGAAGATGACGATGCGGCCCTTTTCGAGGTGCCGTTCGGCGCGGCGGCGGATGTAGGGTTCGCACACGGAGGACATCGGGATCGCGCTCTGCACTCGGGTCTGCACGCCTGCCTGCTCCAGCGCGTTCTGCATCGCGAGCGCGTTCATGACGGTGGCGAGCATGCCCATGTAGTCGCCGGTGGTGCGATCAAGGCCGCGCGCCGCACCTGCGACACCGCGGAAGATGTTGCCGCCGCCAATCACGAGGCAGACCTCCAGACCCGCCTCCTGTGCCAGCTTCACTTCTTCGGCAAGCCGCGCCACATACGCCGGGTCGATCCCGTAATCCTGCTCTCCCATCAGCACCTCGCCCGACAGCTTGAGGAGGACGCGCTTGATCGGAGGCATCGCGGCAGGTTGGGTCATGGACAGGTGATTTCCGGTTGGAGTTGTTGTGCCGCTCCCCTTAGACATGGTCGCAAGGTCGCGCAAAGGGGAAGTTTGAAAGCGGGGAGACTGGCTGGTGAAAAGGGTGATCGGGTACGGGACGCTCGCCGTGTTGGTCTCGGCAGGCGTGCTCGTGTGGACCATGCAGCGCCAGATCGGTGAGCAGGTCTTCGCCAGCGTTGCCGCACAGCGGATCGTCTCCAACAATCTTCGCTCTGACGACGGGCTGCACCTCGTCTTGTGCGGGACAGGTTCGCCCCTTCCCAATCCGGACCGTGCAGGCCCGTGCAACCTCGTCGTTGCCGGCGATCAGGCCTATGTCGTCGACATCGGCGAAGGAGGCGCGCGAAACCTCAACCTGATGGGCTACTTCATCCCTTCAACCACCGCCCTGCTCCTCACCCATTACCATTCTGACCATGTTGACGGGATCGGCCCGCTGTCGCTTCTCTACTGGACGCAAGGCACCAAGACCGCGCCCCTGCCCGTTCATGGTCCGCAGGGGCTAAACGTGCTGGTCGACGGCTTCAACCGTGCCTACGAGCTCGACCGGACCTACCGCTTGGAACACCACACCTCCGAGATCGTGCCCGAAACTGGCGGCGGGCTTACTGCGATCCCGTTCGAGATCGGCGAGCAGCCTGTCACCGTGATCGAGCACGACGGTCTACGGATCACCGCTTTCCGCGTCGACCATGACCCGGTGCGCCCTTCGGTCGGATACCGTTTCGACTACAAGGGCCGCTCAATCGTGATCAGCGGCGATGCGGCCAAGTCGGACAGCATCGCAAGGGCGGCGCGCGGGGCGGACATCCTCGTTCACGACGCGCTTCAGCCGCGCCTGGTCGGCCATCTCACCGGCGCTCTTGACGAAGCTGGCAACCAGGCGGTTGCGACCATTACGCGCGACATCCTGGACTATCACGCCTCCCCAGAGGAAGCCGCCGAAACCGCACAAGCCGCCGGCGTGCGTCACCTGATCCTCTCGCACCTCGTCCCGCCGATCCCGAACGCCTTCTTCTACCCCGCATTCCTCGGCGATGCCGAAGATGCCTTCGACGGCAAGATCACGGTGGGCGAAGACGGCATGGTCTTCTCGCTCGATCCGCAAGGCGAGGAGATCGAGCGCGACCGCCTGCTTTAGCTTCGGGTGGAACACGCAAGGGGGTGCTTTGGAAAAACGCTCATTCCCGATTTCGCAAGGTATATCAGGGGATAGCGCCCTATATCAGTGTAGGAGATGTGACTTTCCAGATCGGCCAAGGTGACACTTTGCCTGCTGCATGCTCGGCGATGCCCAACAATGTCAAAGAACGCCGCCGGTGATACCTGACTGATCCGATGTAGGAAAACGGCGCGAGGGCAAAACCCGATTGCCTTGCGCTCCGCCGCAGTCAGGACGCCTCGGCCGACTTCCCTCCGCTGGTCATGACGAGCGTGAAGAACAGGCTCACCACGAACACGAAAGCCAGCGCACCCGGAAGCGTCAGCGGCTCGACCAGCAGCAAGTCGAGGAACTGGCCAAGCAAATGCACCCCGCGCGCCCTGCGGCCCGAAATCGGCTCCTCATAACCAATCGCGACCGCAAGCGCGAAAAGCCCAGTCAGGACAAAGGGAACGGCAAAGCGGTTCATGCCTGATAGCCATAAGCCGCGCCTCCAAACAAATGACTAATCGAAAGGATGCCGCCGTGATCTGATGGTGCAGAGACCTCGAACTCCAATCGGCGGCATCAGACTGTTTAGTCTTTATCCGGCGTAGCGCTGTGGGGAGACTAGACGGCAATAACCGATTAAATTGATGCGATTATGATAGCAAATATAGCACTTGGCATTACTGCAAAGAATTTCTTGGAATTAAGGGGGCGATGACATTTGAGGTTCACCACCGATATCCATACTCGCAAGATCCATCAGGCAGAAACACCCCTCGATGCATGGCAGAACCTGGTCGATACCTGCACTGATATGCACATTCTCGGCTGGCTCATGGAGTGTAGTGACGACGATTGGTTGAGCCATACGCACGGCTTCAATCTCTATGCCGAACTGGAGTTCATTGAACGGAATGGGCTCGACTCGATGTTGGTCGCTAATGACTTTGCCTATCCTCTTTCAGAAATTGAGTCGTCGCAGACAATGGGTTGGGTCCCTCTGACTGAAGCCTACAAACGCCTCGTTGAATTCCGCGGCCAACAGGACTGGACATATGGCAGCGCCGAAAAACTGGTGCACATAAAATGCAGGCGGTCCATCAGGAAAACGCTCGACATGCCGCCGCTGACACTCACCGAAATCGATGCTTTTCTGGCGAGCCCGGTGCCAGTCGGGCCGGACAGTTCGCTTTCGCCGCACGAGCCGACCGATGATATCGATGCAAAGTTCAGTCGCGATCAGTTAATGGTCGTGGCGAAATACATCAATCAGAACATCCCGAGCGTCGCTTCCTATCTCAAGGCACTGGTCAATCATTCGAAAGCCCAAGGGTATAGCGGCTCACGTGCCCTGTTCAGTCAATCCCGACCACTGGCAATCGTGGACATGACGACGCACTACTTCCTGACCGAACACGCCTGGAAGATACGTGGCGAAATCATAGAACTGGTTGCGGAGAGTTGAGAATTCGGCACTGCGAGCGATGGCGCGTTCATCCTCCAAAATCATCTTTCATCCACGCTGGCTCCGTCGCATTCGGACTGCCACAAACTGAGTGTTCACTAAGCTATTAAGCCTACAATGCAGCTGCAAAAAAGGCCGCCGCAGCAAAACGCTGCGACGGCCTTTTCGAACTAGCCAATAGCTTTGAAAGAAAGCTTAGCCGCCGACGGCAGCTGCGACTTCTGCTGCGAAGTCGCTTTCTTCCTTCTCGATGCCTTCGCCGAGCTGGTAGCGGACATAGTCGGTCAGCTTGACGCTGCCGCCATTGTCCTTGCCGAACTTGGCGACGGTGTCTTCGACACTGGTCTTGTTGTCCATGACGAACATCTGCGACAGAAGCGCGTTTTCCTTCGCGTACTTCTTGATCGCGCCTTCGACCATCTTTTCCTGCACGTTCTCAGGCTTGCCGCTTTCGGCTGCTTTTTCCTGTGCGATCTTGCGTTCACGCTCGATCACTTCGGCGTCGAGGCCTTCGGCGTTGAGAGCCTGCGGGAACATCGAGGCGATGTGCATGGCAAGCTGCTTGCCGAACGGCTCGAGCACGTCTGCGCCAAGGTCGCTTTCAAGAGCGACGAGAACACCGATCTTGCCGAGGCCTTCAGCAGCCGCGTTGTGGACGTAGGACACGACCGAACCCTGCAGGACCGAAACGGTCTGCATGCGGCGAACCTGCTGGTTTTCGCCGATGGTTGCGACGTTGCTGGTCAGCTTGTCGGTGACGGTGCCGCCATCGGGATAGTCGGCAGCCTTCAGCGCTTCGACATCGTCGCTGTCGAGCGTGAGAGCAACCTGCGTGGTCTTGCGCACGAAGTCCTGGAACTGGTCGTTCTTCGCAACGAAGTCGGTTTCCGAGTTGACTTCGACGGCAACGCCCTTGGTGCCTTCAACGGCAACGCCAACAAGGCCTTCAGCCGCGGTGCGCGACGATTTCTTCTGGACAGCGGCCAGACCCTTGGCGCGCAGAGCGTCCTGCGCTGCCTCAAGATCGCCAGCGGCTTCTTCGAGAGCCTTCTTGGCGTCCATCATGCCAGCGCCGGTCATTTCGCGCAGTTTCTTCACATCAGCGGCGGAGAATGCAGCCATGGTGATTTCCTCTTGTAAGTTAGGGGGCGCCGGGAAGCACCCGTTCAAAGGCGTGCCCGGCGCGCTAGTCTTGAATTGTGACGAGCGGGTTGCGCACCCGCCCGGTCGGATCAGGCTTCAGCCGGAGCTTCTTCAGCGGTCGGTTCGGCAGGCGGGGTTTCGGATGCACCGAAATCTTCGCCCGACTGCTCGACAGCCTGGCCACGACCGGCATTCGCCGCGTCGCTGATGGCCTGGCAGTAAAGACGAACGGCACGGCTTGCATCGTCGTTGCCCGGAACCGGGAATGCGATGCCGGTCGGGTCGACGTTGGTGTCGAGCACTGCGATCACCGGAATGCCGAGCACGGCTGCTTCCTTGATGGCGAGGTCTTCCTTGTTGGCGTCGATCACGAACATCACGTCCGGAATGCCGCCCATGTCGCGGATACCGCCGAGCGAAAGCTCGAGCTTGTCGCGCTCACGCGTGAGCTGGAGGACTTCCTTCTTGGTGAAGCCGCTGGTGTCGCCCGAAAGCTGCTCTTCAAGGGTCTTGAGACGCTTGATCGAGCCGCTGATGGTCTTCCAGTTGGTGAGCATGCCGCCCAGCCAACGGTGGTTGACGAAGTGCTGGCCCGACTGGCGTGCAGCTTCGGCGATAGGCTCCTGAGCCTGACGCTTGGTGCCGACGAACAGAACCTTGCCGCCTGCGCGAACGGTCTGCTCAACGAAGTCGAGAGCGCGCGCAAACAGCGGAACGGTCTGCGACAGGTCGATGATGTGAACACCGTTGCGGTTGCCGAAGATGTACGGCTTCATCCGCGGGTTCCAGCGGTGGGTCTGGTGGCCGAAGTGTGCGCCGGCCTCAATCAATTGCTGCATGGTGACGGTAGTGGCCGCCATAGGTATTTCCTTTCCGGTTGTTCCTCTGAAAGGCCGTGGAAACTTGAACTGGCGGAGATCCCGCTCGGCAAGCACCGGTATGTGTGGCCTTCCATGTGAATTTCACTTGGCGTTGCAGGCGGTGATTCGCCTTCGCAGACAAGTGAGGCCGCGCACATAGGGGCATCGACCCACAAAATCTAGGGCCAAGTGAAACTATTGGAACACAAATGGAACAAACTGCTTGACCCTGTGGAACACTTGGTGAACAAGGGTCGCGGAACAAACGCCGAACTTAAATGATCGGCGGGGGTTTCGAAAGGGAAGGAAAGGACCGCTCACATGATGCTCGCAATGATCCTCACAGCGTTGTTCACCGTGACAGCGATCGCCACCGGGCTGAGCCTCATCGACAGCTGGATCCGTGGTAGCAGCGCTTATGGCGTGCTGCGCCGCGAACAGGCATTGCTCGATGCGGGCTTCGTTCCGGCGGTTGAGGCACGCGATACGCGCCTTCGTCGTCCCGCCTCGTCCCAGCCGCGTCGCACGGTCGCATCGGCCATACGCTCGCACGGTCGCAAGCGCGCTCTCGCTAGCCTTCAGCTTGCCGGTTAGCCGCCCTTAAAGCGCGGCGGCGCTTGACCTTGCCGTACTTGAACAGAGCGTACGGCATCAGCGCGAGATAGGTCAGGCTGATTGCGGTCAGCGTCCACCAAGGCTCAAGCAGCAAGGCCGCAAAGGCGAGCGCGACGAGCGCAATCACCCACAAACGAATGCCCCTGCGTGGCCGGATCGCAGTCCAGCTAAGCGTCGCCATGTTCGAAATCAGCAAGACCGCAATAATGCTGACCCAGATTGCAAGGATCAGCGGGTCGCGGAAAATCGGCTCACCTGTTTCGAGCCACAGGTAGCACGGCGTAAAGGCCAGCCCTGCCCCGACGGGAGCGGGAACACCGG
The DNA here is from genome assembly GCF_057364915.1 of Erythrobacter sp. S158. Lineage (NCBI taxonomy): Bacteria > Pseudomonadati > Pseudomonadota > Alphaproteobacteria > Sphingomonadales > Erythrobacteraceae > Erythrobacter > Erythrobacter sp. S158. The sequence continues at coordinate 1,743,669 of NZ_CP200279.1, forward strand.
TTAGGAAACCAGCGGATTTGTGCGGTTGGTCCTCCACATCGATCCTGGCGTTGAACCTAGCGAGCCTGAGAGCACAGCAGATCGCAAAAGCGAGCGCGGCAAACCATCCGAAACGGCTCAGATCCTGAAGCGCCCACATGTAGAGAATGAGCGCGGGTGCCATGCCAAAGGACAAGCAATCAGCCAGACTGTCGAGCTCGGCCCCGAAGCGCGACTGGGCATTGAGCAACCGCGCGATGCGCCCGTCCATGCCGTCGAGCACACCAGCGAGCGCGATCATCAGGATCGCGTAGGCCCACTGCTCCTCGATCGCGAAACGCACTGCGGTAAGTCCTGCGCACAGGGCCGCAGCCGTGATCGCATTGGGAAGCATCGCGCGAAGCGTCAGGCCTCCGCCGGAGGTATCATCGCTCCCCGGTTCGCCTTCTTCGCCTTCATAGCCCTTGGGTCCAACGCGTGCGGGCGAGGTACCGGTCTTTTTGCGAGAGTTGCGGTTGCTCATGCAGAGCCTACTCGCATCGCGCGCTCTTGGTTCCCGGCGCGCGTTATTGCGCGATCCCTTCAAGCAATGCCTGACCGCCGACTTCGGCAAGGATCGTTTCACCAGCAATAATCCGCTGTCCCATCAGCACCTTGGGATCGGTTCCTGCGGGCAAATATACGTCGACGCGGCTACCGAAACGGATGAGACCCACCCGCTGGCCCTTCGCAACAAGATCGCCCGGCTTCACAAACGGCACGATCCGGCGAGCGACCAGCCCGGCGATCTGCGTGAAGCCGATCTTGAGGCCGTCGGTGCGCTCAATCAGGATGTGCTGGCGCTCGTTCTCTTCGCTCGCCTTGTCGAGGTCGGCATTCACGAACTTGCCCGGCACATAGACCACGCGCCGGATCGTGCCAGCGATGGGCGCGCGATTGATGTGAACGTCGAACACGCTCATGAAAATCGAGATGCGCGTCACCGGTCCGCTAGCAAGACCCTGACTTCCTGAGCCATCGTCCATCTGAAGCTCGGAAGGTGGTTCAACCTGCTGGATGAGCGTCACCAGACCATCGGCCGGAGCAACGATCGCATTGTCGCTTTGCGGGATCACCCGTTCCGGGTCGCGGAAGAATGCAAAGACGCCTGCTGACAAAAGCAGCAACGGCCAGCCGATGATTTCCCAATCGAGAATGATCAACGGAACCAGCGCAATCGCAATCGCGATCACGCCATATTTGCGCCCTTCTGGGTGAATTGCGGGCCAACCCCAGCTTGCATCGCCGCGGCCCTGATTATCGAGTATTTCGCCTGCCATAGATGCTGCATCTAAGAACCGGCCCGCAAGCAAGCAAGACGTTTGCGCGCGCAGCACACGGATTGAGCCTCGCAATTGCCGCTAGCGAGCGCCCGCGCACGCCCGAAGATCAACCGTTTCTTAAGTTGTTTACCATAATTCGCGATGTCGTGATGAGCACCATTTCAAAAGCATCGCCGCGCGCGCCCTCAAGCGACACGGGCGTCTCATATCGTGATGTCGGCGCCCTCACCCGGCGCTACCTTGGCGAAGTCCCGATCTACGTCATCTCGCTGACGCTGATGTCTTTCTGCATCGGGCTGCTGATGACATATGGGATATCGCCAAGCCTTGGCGGCGCGCTGGTAAACAGCCAGTTGTTCCTGATGTTCGTGCTGATCCTGCTTTGCTACGACAGCACGGTGCAGATCGTCCGGCATCGCCCGAAGAGTCCGATCAGCTTCCTGCGCGAACGCTATTTCGCAAAGCCCTTGTGGCGAGAGATTGCGGCTGGCTTGCCACTGATCGCCATTGCCATTCTGGTGTTGCCGTTCTTCTCGAAGATGAAATCGGCAATCCCGCTTTTCCAGGATTACGTCTGGGATCAGGCTTTCATCGACTGGGATCGCGCCATTTTCCTTGGCAATGATCCCTGGCAGGTGATGCAGCCGGTGTTGGGCTTCCCGATCGTCACTGCGTTTCTTGCCCTCCTCTACCACCTCTGGTTCCTGCTTCTGTACCCGGGCGTCCTGTTCTTTGTGTTTGCGCGGATCGACAGCCGGGTGCGTCGCCAGTTCTTCCTGACCTATGTGCTGAGCTGGCTCCTGATCGGCGGCCTCATGGCAACGCTGCTCGCATCGGTTGGCCCATGCTTCGTGGGCCCCATGCTCGGCAACTCGACCTTCGACGCGCAGATGGCCTACCTTTACGCCGCGAACGAAGAGGTTCCGATCATGGTCCTGTCGGTTCAGGAGATGTTGCTCGAACGCTATGCCAATGCCGATAGCGGCCTTGGCAGCGGCATCACCGCGATGCCGAGCATGCACTGCGCCATCGCATTCCTCTACTGGATTGCCGTGCGCCGCGTGTCGAGTAAGTGGGGCGCGTTCTTTGGCGTGTTCTTCTTCATCACGTGGATCAGCAGCGTCCACCTCGCCTACCACTATGCGGTCGACGGGCTGGTTTCACTGCTCGCCGTGGCGGCGATCTGGTGGGCGTCGCAGCGCATCATCGCTGCGTGGGACCGTTTCCTTGAAGCGCGTGCTCAGGCGACCTTGCGCACGAACACTGTACCGGCGGAATAACCCGCACCGAACGAACAGATCAGGCCGTTATCGCCAGCCTTCAGGTCATCGCTGTGCTGGTGAAATGCAATGATCGAACCTGCGCTTGACGTGTTGCCATAGGTGTCGAGCACGGTCGGGCTTTCATCCGAATTGGCTTCGTGGCCAAGCACACGCTGAGCGATCAGGCGGTTCATGCCGGCATTGGCCTGATGCAGCCACAGGCGGCGCAGGGTTGCAGGATCCATCTGGAGCTTCTCGGCCTCTTCGATGATCATTTCCGCGACCATCGGCACGACTTCCTTGAACACCTTGCGGCCTTCCTGAACGAACAGCTTGTCGGGCTCGCCGATGCTTTCCGGGTGAGCGCGGTTGAGGAAGCCGAAATTGTTGCGGATGTTGTTTGAGAATACGGTCTTCAGCTTGGTGCTGAGGATTTCCCAGTGCTGCTCGGGCGCGATGGCGGCATCCTCGACCAGCACGGCGGTCGCGACATCGCCGAAGATGAAGTGGCTGTCGCGGTCGCGCCAGTTGAGGTGGCCCGACGTGATCTCGGGACTGACGACCAGCACGCTCTTCGCGTTGCCTGCGCGCACATAGTCGGCGGCGGTCTGAATGCCGAAGGTGGCCGACGAGCACGCGACATTCATGTCGAAGCCGAAGCCCTCGATACCAAGCGCCTGCTGAATCTCGATCGCCATAGCCGGATAAGGACGCTGCATGTTGGAAGCGGCGCAAAGCACAGCGTCGACGTCCTTCGCATCGCGCCCTGCCCGCTCGAGCGCCTGCTTGGCAGCGATCACGCCGATCTCCGCCATCAGCGAAATCTCATCATTGCTGCGGTCTTCGATGCGCGGGGTCATGATTTCCGGATCGAGGATCGGAGCCTTGCTCATCACGTGGCGCGATTTGATGCCGCTCGCCTTCTCGATGAACTCGACCGAGGAGTGCGGCATCGGCTCGATATCGCCTGCATCGATTGCGTCCGCATTGGAGGCATTGAAGCGATCTGCATACTCGTTGAAGCTGGCAACCAGCTCTTCGTTGGAGATCGATTCTTCGGGGGTGAAGAGGCCGGTCGCAGAGATGACGGGACGGCCCGTCAGGGGGCGTGCGTTCGGCGCTTTTTCGGAGACAGTCTGTTGCATGGCCTGCGTCAATACGTAGGCCCGAAACCCGCCGCAAGACCCGTGTGGACAGGTGCTTTTCGGCAAGTGAGGAACCGTTTCGTCTCGCTGCCGTTTCTTGACTGAAAATTGCGCCGGATCGGTGTCGAAAGGCACAAAAAGAGCGCAAGGGGTTTCGCTTGCGACACATTTTGCGTAAGCGCCCCGTAACCGTCTTGTGGGATCATCACAATGATTGGGGAGGGCGATGACATCGGTTCGTCCAATAATTTGGAAAAACAGTCTCACGGCCTGAGAATATCGGACCGTGATCACTTCCAGCGACTCAGGGAAGAATGCCGGAGCGATCCGGGCGAATTTCATGGGCGACTGGCCAAACGAGCAATTTGCTGGCTGATCGAAGGGCCCGGAGGCAATCCGGCATGGGCCTTCTACGACGATGCCGCTAAGACATGGACAGGGTGGGACGCATCAAGCGCCGCCCCGATAACGCTCGACCTGCCCGAAAGCTTTGAGCCGTGGGAACGCGCTTTCAACGATGACGACCCGCCCAACTGGCGCTGGTTCGAAGGCGGGCTGACCAGCACCGCGTTCAACGAAGTCGACCGCCACGTCTTGTCCGGCCACGGCGATGAAGCCGCAATGATCTTCGAAGGCGACCGCTGGAACATGGCCAGCGAAGGCGGGCGCGGTTGCCCCGTGGACAGCGAAGTGATCTCGCGACGCAAGCTGCTCCTCGAAAGCGCAAAATGCGCGCTCGCGCTAAAGGCATTGGGCCTTGAGGCAGGCGACCGCATCGCGCTCAACATGCCGAGCATTCCGGAACAGATTTACTGGACGCAGGGCGCGAAGCGGATGGGTATCGTCTACACGCCTGTCTTCGGCGGATTCAGCGACAAGACCCTCTCCGACCGCATCGCCGATGCAGGCGCGAAAGTGGTCGTCACCGCCGATGGCTCATACCGCAACGCGCAGATGGTGCCGTTCAAACCGAGCTACACCGACCCCGCGCTCGACAACTTCATCGCGGTCCCGGTGGCGATGGAACTGCTCGGGCAAGCGCTCGAAAACCGCGAGCTTGAGGTGGCGCCCGAACATGCAGGCCTCATCCGCAGCGAGGTCGCCGACCTGCTCGATGGCGAGGTTACGGTCGAACGATCCGACGTGATGCGCGGGGTCGGCAAGGCGCTGACCGCGATCGCATCGGGCGAAGCGGCGGGCGGCGCGATGACCCCGCGACAGGCGGCGCAATTGCGCATCGCCATCGCCAGCGCGCTTGTGGACTCCCCTCCCCGCGTCGACGCGGTGGTGGTTGTCAAGCACACCGCGCAGCCCGACCTGCCCTGGAACGAGGCGCGCGACCATTGGAGCGACAACCTCACCGCTGCGGCAGGCGAGGAACTGCTCAAGGCTGCTCGCGATGCCGGTTTCGACATCGCCGATGAAGAGGCGCTGCTCGCGCTCTCCGACACCGAATTCGTGCGCGCTATCTGGGCCGGTGCGCCGGTGCTTGCAGTCGATGCCGAATACCCCAACTTCATTATCTACACCTCGGGCTCCACCGGAAAGCCCAAGGGCGTCGTTCACGTCCATGGCGGCTATGCAAGCGGTGTTGCCGCGACCATGCCTGCCGCCTTCGGGGCCGAGCCGGGCGATGTCATGTATGTCGTCGCCGATCCGGGCTGGATTACGGGCCAAAGCTACCAGATCGCCGCCTCGCTCCTGTCGCGGGTGACGACGGTCATCACCGAAGGTTCGCCCGTTTTTCCCCACGCGGGCCGCTTTGCCTCGATCATCGAGCGATATGGCGTCAACGTGTTCAAGGCGGGCGTCACCTTCCTCAAGTCGGTGATGCAGAACCCGGAGAACCTTAAGGACATCCAGCGCTACGACCTCGCCAGCCTGAAGGTCGCAACCTTCTGCGCAGAGCCGGTTTCCCCCGCGGTTCAGGCCTTCGCGATGGAGCATATCACTCACCGCTACATCAATTCCTACTGGGCGACCGAGCATGGCGGGATGGTGTGGACGCACTTCGCCGATGCGGACGGCTTCCCGCTTGAGGCCGACGCGCACACTTATCCGCTGCCCTGGATCATGGGCGACGTCTGGGTCGAGGACGCGGACGGTTCCAGCAATGGCCCGGTCGAATATGAGCGCGACACCGGCACCGGCGGCGCGCCGTGGCGGGTGGCCGAGGATGGCGAGAAGGGCGAGATCGTCATCGCGCTCCCCTACCCCTACCTCACCCGCACGATCTGGGGCGATGTCGAGAATTTCACGGTCGAGCACGTGGGCAATCTGGCCCGCGTAGCAGGTGGTTGGCGTGGCGATGAGGTCCGCTACGCCGACACCTACTGGCAGCGATGGAAGGGCGCATGGGCCTACACGCAAGGCGACTTTGCCATGCGCCATCCGGACGGCTCTTTCTCGCTCCACGGTCGCTCTGACGATGTGATCAACGTCTCGGGCCACCGCATCGGGACCGAGGAAATCGAAGGCGCGATCCTGCGCGACAAGGCGCTCGATCCCAACTCGCCGGTTGGCAATGTGATCGTGATCGGCGCGCCTCATTCGCAGAAAGGTGTGACCCCGATCGCCTTCGTCACCCCGGTCGAAGGCCACCGCCTGACGCAGGACGACAAGCGCCGCCTGACCGACCTCGTGCGCACCGAAAAGGGCGCGGTGGCTGTGCCTCAGGACTTCATCGAGCTGTCCGAGTTTCCAGAGACGCGCTCGGGCAAATACATGCGCCGAATGGTGCGCGCCGTGGTCGAGGGCGGGGAAGTCGGCGATGCCTCCACCCTTCGCAATCCCGAGAGCCTCGATGAACTCGCGCGCGCGGTCGATGGCTGGAAGCGGCGGCAATCGCTGTCTGACACGCAGGCCCTGTTTGAGCGCTATCGCTTCTTCACGATCCAGTACAATCTGGTGGCCCCAGGCAAGCGGGTCGCGACCGTCACGGTCAAGAACCCTCCGGTCAACGCGCTCAACGAACGCGCACTCGACGAACTCGTGATCATTGCAGAGCACCTTGCGCGCAAGGACGATGTCGCAGCCGTGGTCTTCACCGGCAGCGGCACGGCGAGCTTCGTTGCAGGCGCAGACATTCGCCAGATGCTGGAGGAAGTGAACAGCGTCGATGAGGCCAAGGCTCTGCCCGACAACGCGCAGCTCGCCTTCCGCACGATCGAGGAAATGGACAAACCCTGCATCGCCGCGATTCAGGGCGTGGCGCTTGGCGGCGGGATGGAGTTCGCGCTCGCCTGCCACTACCGCGTCGCCGAACCCAAGGCGCGTTTTGGGCAGCCAGAGATCAATCTGCGGCTGCTTCCCGGTTATGGCGGCACACAGCGCCTCCCGCGCCTGCTCGCGGAACGGGGCGGAGAGACGGGGCTTCGCGATGCGCTCGACCTGATCCTTGGAGGGCGGGCGATTGATGCCGACGCCGCGCTTGCGATCGGGGCGGTCGATGCGCTCGCGGATGGGTCGGACAATGCGCTCAGCCACGCCCACGCGATGGTCCGCGAATTCGTGCGGTCGGGTGGCGACAGTGCACTCGGCAAAGCCTTCGCCGCTCGCAAAACCCAAACGCAAAGCTGGCACGAACCCGCAAGCATCGACCTCGACGCGGTGCTACAAGACGAATTTCTGCAACGTATCCTCAATCAGCTCGAATGGGCAGGCCGCGACAAGGCGGGGGAGCGTGCGCTGGACGCGGTGCGGACCGGCTGGACGCAGGGCATGACAGCGGGGCTCGAATGCGAGGCGCAGCGCTTTGCCGAGGCCATCATCGATCCCGAAGGCGGCAAGACCGGCATCCAGCAATTCATGGACAAGCAGTCCCCGCCCCTACCCGTGCGCCGCGATGGCGTGTGGGAGGATGATCTGCACGAGGCGACCAAGACCGCGTTGATCGAGGCGGGCGACCTCTTGCCGCTGGGCGCACCGTTCTACCCCGGCGTCACCGCCATCCCGCCAAAACAACTCGCCTTCGGCATCGCCCGCCATCCTGACACAGGCACGCCGCGCTTTGGCCCACCGGAAACGCATGAGCGCGAGCTTGTCGTGAATACTCCCAGACCGGGACCGAACGAGGCGCTCATCTACCTCCTCTCATCGGAAGTGAACTTCAACGACATCTGGGCGCTCACCGGCATCCCGGTCTCGCCTTTCGATGCACATGACGAAGACGTGCAGATCACCGGATCGGGCGGGCTCGCGCTCGTCGCCGCGCTCGGCAGCGAGCTGAAGGAAGAGGGCCGCTTGCAAGTGGGCGACCTTGTCTCGGTCTATTCGGGGACGAGCGAATTGCTCTCGCCGCTTGCAGGCGATGATCCGATGTATGCGGGCTTCGCGATCCAGGGCTACGAGACCAAGACCGGCAGCCATGCGCAATTCCTGACCGTTCAGGGACCGCAATTGCACCGCCCGCCAGCCGACCTGACGCTTGAGCAAGCAGGCGCTTACACGCTCAACCTTGGCACCGTGGCGCGCTGCCTTTTCACTACGCTGGAAATACAGGCGGGAAAGACCGCCTTCGTCGAAGGGTCGGCGACGGGCACGGGTCTCGATGCGCTCAAGTCTTCGGTTCGCACCGGCCTCGCCGTGACAGGCCTCGTCTCGAGCGAAGACCGCGCAGAGTTCGTGAAATCTCACGGCGCTGTCGGCGCGATCAATCGCAAGGACCCCGAGATTGCCGACTGCTTCACGCCCGTCCCAGACGACCCTGACGAAGCACGCCAATGGGAAGCGGATGGCGAGAAACTCCTCGACGCCTACCGCGCAATGAATGGCGGCAAGCTCGCCGATTACGTGGTCAGCCATGCTGGCGAACGCGCTTTCCCGCGCTCGTTCCAGCTTCTCGCGGAAGGTGGGCGGCTCGCCTTTTATGGCGCGTCATCGGGCTATCACTTCTCCTTCATGGGCAAAGGCGGCGAAGCGCGGCCCGAGGAGATGCTCGCGCGTGCGAACCTGCGCGGTGGGGAGAGCGTGCTGCTCTATTACGGCCCCGGCTCGCACGAACTGGCGGACGAAAAGGGCCTCGAAATGGTCGAGGCAGCGCGCCTGATGAAAGCGCGCATGGTGATCGTCACCACCAGCGACGGACAGCGTGAATTCCTCCAATCGCTGGGCCTCGAGGACGCTGTCGAAGGCATTGTCAGCATCGAGGGCCTCAAGCGCCGCCTTTCGGACTTCCACTGGCCCGACACGCTCCCGCGCCTGCCCGATGCGCGGACCGATATCGAGAACTTCAAGATCGGCGTGCGCGCCTATCAGCAGAACACGATGAAGCCGTTCGGGACGGCAGTGGGCAAGCTGCTGCGATCGCCCGACAACCCGCGCGGTGTGCCCGACCTCGTGATCGAGCGTGCGGGGCAGGATACGCTCGGCGTCTCGACCTCGCTCGTCAAACCGTTCGGCGGGCGCGTAATCTATGCCGAGGAGATGGCCGGGCGCCGCTACACTTTCTACGCCCCGCAGGTCTGGACCAGGCAGAGGCGCATCTACATGCCGTGCGCCGAGATCTTCGGCACGCACCTGTGCAACGCCTACGAAGTGACGATGATGAACGAAATGGTCGCAGCCGGCCTGCTCGACGTCACCGAACCAACCATGGTCCCCTGGGAGGGTCTTCCCGAAGCGCACCAGTCGATGTGGGACAACCGCCATTCGGGCGCGACCTATGTGGTCAATCATGCCCTGCCCGCGATGGGCCTCACAACAAAAGACGAGCTGCTCGAATATTGGGCCGCCGTGCATTCTGACACCGGAGAGACGAGTTGAGCAAAGAAGGAAACGCCGCCAAGGGTCGTCTCGAAGGCAAGGTCGCGCTGATAACGGGTGCGGCAGGCAATCTCGGCAGCGAGATATCGCGTGCCTTTGCCCGCGAAGGCGCCTTCGTGGTGATGACAGGCCGGACCGAAGATCGCATTTCAGCAGCGCGCGAACAGCTCATCGCGGACATCGGCGTCGCGCCCGAGCGGATCGACACCGCCGTCCTCGATGGCGGCAATCCAGATTCGATCCGCGCAGCGATGGCAAAGCTTCGCAAAGAATATGGCCGGGTCGATATCCTCATCAACAATGCAGGTTCTGCTGGCCCCAAGCAGCCGCTCCACAACGTACCGCTCAGCCCTCAGGAGATGGAAGCGTGCGGCGATACCGAGACCGTCCGCGATGCGATGCTCAACATCCTTGGCGTCACCTGGAACATGGCGCGTATCGTTGCGCCCATGATGCCGGTGGGCGGCGCTATGGTGAATATCTCGACGATTTTCAGCCACACGCGCTATTACGGACGCACGGCTTATGTCGTGCCCAAGGCTGCGCTGAATGCGCTGTCAAACCAGCTTGCCAGCGAGCTCGGACCGCGCGGCATCCGCGTGAACACTGTCTTCCCCGGCCCGATTGAAAGCGACCGCATCCGCACCGTTTTTGCCGCGATGGACGAGGTGCAGAGCCAGCCCAAGGACACGACCGCAAACTACTTCACCGGTCGCATGGCGCTCACCCGCAGCGTCAACGGAAAGGTCGACGGCAAGCCTCTGCCCAACCCGAAGGATATCGCGGGGACGTGCCTGTTCCTTGCCAGTGAGGAAGCCGCAGGAATTGCGGGCGAGGAAGTGGACGTGACCCACGGTCTATCCGCCAACCGCACCTCGGCCTCGACCTATATGACCCGGCCATCAATGCGCTCGCTCGACGGGGCGGGTCTCAACATCTTCATCGTCTCGGGAGAGAACTGGGACGATGCGCTGGTCGCCGCTCACACACTGATCGGATCAGGCGCAAAGGTGCGCCTTGGCTTGGCTCGCAATGCCGACGTGGCGCAGGCCAATGCGCGGCTGAAAGCGCAAGGGATTGGCGAGGAGCTGACCGTTACCCGCTTCAACCGCGCAGAGCCCGATGCGATGGAAGACGCGCTCGCCGCGTTTTCCGGCGATGTCGACGGGGCGATCACCGGCGCGATCATCTTGCCGGTAAAACCCTCGGGCCACTTCACCGGATCGCTGCTCGCCGCCGACGATGATACCGTTACGAAGTTTATGGACACCGAGCTGGTGGGTGCGATTGCTGTTTCGCGCAGTCTTGCGCGGTATTGGCACGGGCGAGAGGACCTTCAGTCTCCTCCCCGCTGCGTTTTCATGACCAATCCGGGCGATCCGCTCGGAAACTCGTTTGCCTCGGTCCTTTCCGCCGGCATCACCCAGCTGATCCGCATCTGGCGCGATGAGGAACGCGTGCAGGCTGGCAATGGCTCGACCGAGCACGCCGTGTGGTCGAACCAGATCGTGCGCCACACCAATACCGAGGACGAGAACACCCGCTTTGCCTCGGGCCATGCCACCCGCGTCCTCTTCCGCGAACAGCACATCGCCGAGATTGACCTCAAGCTGCCCGCCAATATCAGCGAGGAAACCGGCTCGCGCAAAGCCATGGTCGGCTTTGCCGAGAACATCACCGGACTGCACCTTGGCAAGGTCGCTTTCATCACCGGTGGTTCGGCCGGGATCGGTGGGCAGGTTGCACGACTGCTCGCGCTTGCGGGCGCGAAAGTGATGATGGTCGCAAGACGCGAAAGCGAGCTTGTCGCCGCGCGTGACCGGATCGTGGGCGAGCTACAGGATATCGGCTTTGCCGGGGTCGAACGCCGCGTCAAATACATGGCCGATATCGACGTCAGCGACTTCGCCTCGCTCGACAAGGCGGTAGACGCGACGCTCGAGGAGTTCGGGCGGATTGATTACCTCATTAACAACGCAGGCGTCGCCGGCGCAGAGGACATGGTGATCGACATGGAGCCCGAAGCCTGGCGCTTCACGCTCGATGCGAACCTTATCTCCAACTACCACCTGATGCAGCGCGTCGTGCCGCTGATGAAGGAACAGGGCTCGGGTTACGTCCTCAATGTCTCGTCCTATTTCGGCGGTGAAAAGTTCCTCGCGGTCGCCTACCCCAACCGCGCCGATTACGGACTGTCGAAAGCGGGCCAGCGCGCCATGGTCGAGGCGTTCTCGCCGTTCCTCGGGCCAGAGGTGCAGTGCAACGCCATTGCGCCGGGCCCTGTCGATGGCGACCGCTTGTCCGGCACCGGCGGAAAACCCGGCCTGTTCCAGCGCCGCGCCAAGCTGATCCTTGAAAACAAGCGATTGAACGCGGTCTATTCCGCGGTGATCCACGCGATCCGCGATGGCGGCGATGCGGCGAAGATCCTGACGCGATTGTCGCGCAATTCGACTTCGACACTCAGCCATGACGCAGAAGCACCCGAGGAACTGCGCAAGCTCGCACTCGATTTCGCATCGCAGGGTGATGGGCTGTGCACCTGGGATCAGTATCTCCTGACCGACGCCATGGCGCAGCGTTTGCTGGTTCGTCTTCAGCTCGGCGGCTTCCTGCTCGGCTCGAACGAGTGGGCGAGCCTGTCGAGCAGCGAGCAGACATGGCTCAAACTCTCCCCTCCCGATGACAAGCCCTTCCTCCCCGCCGCACAGGTCGACAAGGTCGCAAGCGGCGTCGGCAAGGGCGTGATCTCGCAGCTTCACCTCGGCGCGATGCCGACCGAGGCGGAGGTTGCGCAAGCCACCGTCTTCTTCCTCGCCGACCGCGCTGTGAGCGGCGAAACCTTCATGCCGTCAGGTGGCCTGCGGGTCGAACGCTCCAACACCGAGCGCGAGATGTTCGGCAGCCCCAAGCAAGAGCGCATCGACAAGATGAAGGGGAAAACCGTCTGGATCATCGGCGAGCACCTGTCCGATTATGTCGCTGCGACTATCGAAGAGCTCGTATCAGGCTGCGGCGTCGCCAAGGTCGTGCTGATCGCCAAAGACAAGTCCGGTGAAAAGGCCGTGCGCGACCTGTTGCCCGGCGACCTTTCGAAAGACGCGCTCGAAGTGCTGATCGCGGGTGATGGGCTTGAGGAAGCGATGGACGAGGCGCTTGGCCATTGGGGCAAGCCCACCACGGTCCTGTCCATGCCGGGTGAACCCTTGCCCGATCACCTGTTCGAAGACGGCAACCCGCTTTCTACCAAGGATTTCGCGCATATGGTCGAGGCAAATATCACCCGCCACTATCGCGTGACGCGCAAGGCGTCGCTTTATGACGGATGCCAGGTCGTGCTGGTGTCGCCGGACGTGCCGTATGGCTCCGATGGTCCCGGAGTGGCGCTCGCCAATTTCGTCAAGACGAGCCTGCACGCTTTCACCGCGACGGTTGCGGTGGAGAATGAGAGGTTGGTCCACGACGTGCCGGTCAACCAGATCAACCTCACCCGCCGTGTCTCGAGCGAGGAACCGCGCGATGCTGACGAACATGCCGAGGAGTTGCGGCGCTTTACCCGTGCTGTTCTGCTGGTCGGCGCGCCGCTGCCGGATGCGCAGGACTCGCGCTACCGCTCGAAGATCTATCGCGGCACGTCGATGACGGTCTAGACGCCGGGGGCTGCGCGCAGACGTTCGTAAAGCAGCCGCGTTTCAAGCAGGTTGGAGATGCGAAGGCCCACTTCGATGACATCGAATGGCTTGGCGACGAAATCCTTCGCCCCGAGCGCAAGAGCCTTGCGCCGCGCCTGAATAGTCGTGTCCGCAGTCAGAACGAGGACGGGACGGAACTCATCCGCAGCGTCGTGGCGAGAGAACGCTTCGAGCAACTGAAACCCGTCCACCTCGGGCATCATGAGGTCGAGCAGGACGAGGTCCGGCTCAAGATCGATGTAAGTCTCGAGCGCCTTGGTCGAGTCGGTCAGGCAGTGGACGTCTTCGTACCCCTCGCGCTGCAAGAGATTGCGCAGGAGCGCGACATTCGCTTCCTCGTCATCAATCGCGAGGATACGGCGCGAGAGGATTTCCTCTGTCGCAATCAGTTGCTGGGGCATTTGGTCAGGACTCCTGATCGGCCTTGGGGCGGCTCTTTTCTGCTGGCTGGCTCGACAAGGTGAACCAGAAGCGGCTGCCGGGTTTGCGCGGGCTGTAGCCGATCTGACCGCCCATCGATTCCACCAGCCCTTTAGAAAGTGCGAGGCCGAGGCCAGTGCCTTCGGTCTTGTCGCGCTTGTGCTGTCCCAGACGGTCGAACGCGGTGAAAAGGCGAGATGCATTGGCGGGATCGATGCCGGGGCCGTCGTCCTCGACGAAGAAGGTCGCCGCGCCATCGCCGTCCAGGCTGGCGCCCAGCCGCACAAAGCTCCCCTCGACATTGTACTTCGCCGCATTGCCGACGAGGTTGAGGATCACCTGCGTCATGCGGCGCCGGTCTGCGACGACTTTCGCTCCTGCTTCAGGCAACGCCATTTCGAACGACAGGCCCGCGCTCGACACGATGGGTACGGCAAGATCGTGGACCTCTTCGAGCATTGCGGCGACGTCGACCTCTTCATATTCAAGCTCTGCCCCGCCTGCTTCGATGCTGGATATGTCGAGCAGATCGTTGATCAGCGACAACAAGTGACGGCCAGCCCTCGTGATCCGCTCAACCGCTTCCTGATGGGGTTGGCTGAAGTCCTCGAGGTCAATCTCGAGCAATTGCCCAAAACCAAGAATGGCGTTCAGCGGCGTGCGCAGTTCATGGCTGGTGCGCGAGAGGAACTCGCTCTTTGCAAGGCTCGCCGCGACAGCGTCTTCACGCGCCAGCCTCAGCGCTTCTTCGCTCCGCCGACGCTCCGTCATGTCGCGAGTGACCTTGGCAAAGCCCTGCAATTCGCCTGCTTCGTTGCGTAGTGCGGTGATAACGACGTTTGCCCAGAACACCGATCCATCCTTGCGCACGCGCCAGCCCTCGTCCTCGGCAGCGCCCTCGGCGCGCGCTCTTTCGAGCATCTGGTCGGGAAGATAATCGCGCGTGTCGTCAGGATAGAACTGGCTGAAATGCTGGCCGAGAATTTCTTCGGCTTGCCATCCCTTGATGCGTTCGGCCCCGAGGTTCCAGCTCGTGACAGTCCCGCCCGTATCGAGTGTGAAAATCCCGTAATCGCGCACTCGTTCGATCACGAGGCGGAAGCGTTCTTCGCTAGCTCGCAGATCGTCTTCACGCTTGCGCAAGAGTGCGCTTGCCCCGACCAACCTTTGCGAGAGGCGGCCAATTTCGTCTGCCTCTTCAGGAAGTTCGGTCAGCCGCTCTCCGCGCGCAAGCATCTCGGCGTTCTGCTCAAGCTTGCTGACCCGTCGCACGATGCCGGTCGAAAACAGATACACCGCCATGAGGCTGCCGAGCAGGCCGACGATCCCGCTAACCGCCGTCAGTGCGAAAAAGCGTGAGCGCACATCGTCCACCAGCGCACGGCGCTCATCGAGAACGATCGCTTCGAGGCGCTGGATGTTGTCGATCTCCTCTCGTACCGCATCAAGCGTCATCTTGCTGGCGAGCAGTGATTCCTCGATCTCGGTTTGCGTCGATGGCTGCGGAGATTGCGCGAGTGCGATCGTTTCACGAAGCCCTTCGCGCTTCTGTTCAACGACTCTCAGCAGGTCTTGGAAACCCGCTTGCACGCGGTCATCCTCGATAGCCACGTCGAGCCTTTGCAATGTCGGAGAAAGCTGGTTCTCCATGCGCTCATAAGGTTCAAGGAAGCGATCCTCGCGCGTCAGTGCATAGTCGCCAACACCCGCCGCTGCCTCTGCCAGCATGGCTCGAACCTGATAGATGTCGCGCTGGATCGCAAAGGCGCGGCGCACGTCATCCTCGGCTTCGGCCTCCGCATCGCTTGCAAGATACAGTGATGCGAGCGCCCCAATCAGGATGGCGAGTGGCAAGGCGATCACCACCACGCCTTTGTACGCAAGCGGGCGGTCAGCCCAAAAGCGGGTTGTTCGCGAGTTGGGCAAGGTGCTCACAGTGGGCTTGCCTGCCCCGACTTCAGCTTGACCGCCATCACTGCCGCCTGCGTGCGATCGGCAACGCCAAGCTTTCCGATCAGCCGTTCGACATGCACCTTCACCGTCGCAGGGCTGATATCGAGCTTTCTGGCGATTTCCTTGTTGGTCAGACCTTCCGCGACAAGTTCGACCACTTCCTGTTCGCGCGATGTTAGGATCTGCGAAAGGTCGCCTTTGGGTTCTGGCCGGTTTTCCGCGCGCATCGCGGCAGAGACAAGGTCGAGCGGTAAAGCCGACTGACCGGCCATGACCTGATTGATAGCAGCGCGAAGATCGCCGATTTCGGTGTCTTTCAGGACATATCCTGCTGCGCCCGCTGCCAGAGCCTCGCGCACATAGCCCGGCATCTCGTGAAGCGTCAGCATCACCACCTTGATCGGCAGACCAAGCGCGACAACCTGCCGTGTTGCTTCAAGGCCATCGATCCCATCGCCAAGCCGCACGTCCATCAAGATCACATCGGGGACCAGTGAGCCTGCAAGTTGAACCGCTTCTTCGCCGGTGCTGGCGAGGCCGACGACCTCCATTCCATCGCCCGCAAGAACAGCGCGCAGACCTTCTCTTGCGAGCTGGTGATCATCGACAATGAGGATGCGGGGAGCCGTCATGCCGAGTGTCCTGCCGGAAGTCGCGCTACGACGGTGACGCCGCCGCCATCGACGGCACGCCATTCGAGGGTCCCGCCGATCGCTGTCATGCGTTCTTTCATTACCTCGATCCCGACATTATGCCCGGGCCCATCGCCCTTAAGCCGTGTTTCTTCGGACGGGCCATTCCCATGGTCCGAGATGCGAAGAACGACTGGGTCGCTGTGAAGATCCGCTTCGACCGAGACTTCGCATGGCCCGCCTGCGTGCTTGTGGATGTTGGCAATGGCTTCCTGAGCCACACGGAACAGGGCTGTTTCAATGAGCGGAGAATGGCGCTGCGCGCGCGGAGTAATCCGCTGCGAGACAGTGAAGCCTTCCGCCTCCAACCCATCGCACAGCGATTGAAGCGCAGCGGGCAGGCCCAGATCGTCAAGCAAAGTGGGCCTCAAGCCACCAATGACCCGGCGCAACTCGGAAACGAGACTGCGCGCAACATTGGTGGGCGAAACCCCATCACTGCTTGCACCCGATTTTCCTACAGCCGTTTCCGCGCCCTCCAGAATGCGAACCAGCGCCGTCGCGGTTTGCGCCACGCCATCATGCAATTCGTGGCTGACCCGGCGGCGTTCTTCTTCCTGCGCGGTGAAAATCCTCTCAAGCAGCATCTCAAGGCGCTTTTCGCGCTCCTTCAGTGCGGCGACAAGTTCGCCCCGCTCGCTTTCTTTTTCGATGCGGTCGATCGTTGCGCCCATGAGCTCAAGCTCCATGCGCACAGCTTCGCGGTCTTCCTCATCGGGAATGTCGTCGAGCGCGTCGAGCCCGTCGATCACTATAGCAGCGAGCTTCTTTCCGTTTGGCCCCGGAGCGTGAATCGCGATCCCTTCAGCCCCCGGATCGATTACGATTACGGCCGAGCGCTTGCCCACGAAGAACGCCAGCCGCTCGGCACAGCGCGCCAGAATGCCATCCAAGGTCGAGGGATCGGCCTCGGCAAGCTCACGTCCCGACGTCGACAGCAGCCGCAAACGCGCGGCGCGCGCCTCTGCCGCGCGGTACAATTCGCGCAGCTCGGCAATCGTTTCGCCATCGGATGGCAGGGAGGACATGACCGCTTTCATGCAGACATATCTAAAGCCTCTTCCAGAAAACGCATAGGCCATTCGGCCTACGCCGGAACGCATGCCAAGTGGCTGATTTGTCGGCCTCTCCTGACCCCTATCTCATCGTTGCAAGTCGAAAAGACGACATCGCAACCAACGAATTCCGGCAGCCGCGTTCCCCGGCGCCACTTCAGAAGAGGAAGTACAAATGAAGATCTCAGCCAACCGTTCGCTTACCACCGCCCTTCTCGGCAGCGCAGCCGCTCTTGCAGCATTCAGCGCGCCTGCCATGGCCCAGAGCTCGATGCCGATCACGACTGAAGAAGTCGAAGCAGCGCAGCAGGCGTGGGGCGAAGGCATCGTCAAGATTTCGACCGCTCACGCTAATGGCGATGATTACAAGGCGGTTGCCCGCGACCACCTCGACACGCTCTACAACTATGACGACGGCATGGTGCTGTTCAAGCCGACCCTGGCTGCCGAAGATCAGTTCCGCGGCACCTATGACGAAGCGCTCAGCTACTTCGTGAAGGGCATGCGCGCCGAAGACAGCGGCTTTGCCATCAAGGGCTGGACCGATGTCCGCTTCGAGAACGAAGGCATCGTGACCGATGACGACAACGCGATGGCCATGGGCAACTATTTCTTCACCGGCC
Source organism: Erythrobacter sp. S158 (assembly GCF_057364915.1). Classification (NCBI taxonomy): domain Bacteria; kingdom Pseudomonadati; phylum Pseudomonadota; class Alphaproteobacteria; order Sphingomonadales; family Erythrobacteraceae; genus Erythrobacter; species Erythrobacter sp. S158. The sequence continues at coordinate 1,761,575 of NZ_CP200279.1, forward strand.
CGGACGGCAGCGTGACCAAAGTTGAATACACCTTCGGTTACGTCCGTGACGAGAACGGCAACCTGAAGATCAACACCCACCACAGCTCGATGCCGTTCCAGCCTGCGCCGACGCAGGTCGCCCAGAACGGCGACTGATCGATTACCCCGATGGAGCGCGGGGGCGGCTCTCATGCCCCTATCAACCCCAACCGCTCTCGCGCCCATCACCCCAGTTCCCGGACCCGGGAAAATTCGTACCCTACGAAAAAACTTGAGCGGCTGCGGCGCCCACAAGTGCTGACAGTCGCTCTTCTTTTTGGAAACGCTTCCTCCCCTCCGGCGTTTCAAACTGCCCGAAAACACAAGAAAAGCTCGAGGATCGAATGACATCCATCCTGAAACCCACGGCCGTGCGCGCTGCCATTCTCGCCGCCGGCTTGACCGCATTCGCAGCGTCGCCCGCCGCCGCAGAAGAAGACTTCAACATCTGGACCGGCCAGTTCATCGTCCTTGACCTCGACGAGGAAGGCGACTGGTTCGTGCGCGGCGAAGCGCAGGAACGTTTCACCAATGATGCCGACCGGCTTGGCCAGCTGCTGCTTCGCTCGCTCGTCGGCTACCGGATCAGCGACCGCGTGAGCATCGGTGCGGGCTATGCCTATATCCTCACCGACCCGATCGGCCCGGTCGAAACGAACGAGCATCGCTTTTACCAGGAACTCAACATTCGCCTGATCGAAACACCGGGCGGCATCACGCTGGATTCGCGCAACCGGTTCGAACAACGCACCTTCGAGGAGGATGGCGAGGTCGCGCTGCGTTTCCGCCCGTTCCTGCAGCTGCGTGTGCCGATCACCGATAACAACAAGCTGGTCGCCTACACCGAGCCGTTTATTGCGCTCAACGAAACGCCGCTTCAGGATGACGGGTTGCAGATCTGGCGTAACTTCGTGGGTTTCTCAATCCCGGTGGCGCAGGGCGTCGAAGTCGTGCCGGGATATCTCAACCAGACCGTCTTTCGCGACGGGGAGAACCGTGCAGACCATGTTGCCAACGTCAACATCTTCATGAACTTCTGACAGGACGGCTCACGGGGCCTTGCATGGTCCATATCATTGACACCCGCTGCTTCTGTTTGCATTGCCTCGCACCGACAAGGTCACTGCCCGGGAGAGGCAGGGCCGAGGTGACGGGCGATTGATCTCAACGGGTGATTTCTCCTGCATCTCATGCATGCGTTCGGAGAATTCGCAACAATGAAGCCTATCAAGTCGCTCGTCCTTGGCCTTCTGGCCGGAACCGTGATTGCCGTCCCCGCCACAGCAAAAGAGGGCATGTTCACGCCCGAGCAGCTGCCTGACATCAGCGAGGCTTTGCAGGAAGCAGGCCTTGAACTCGATCCCGAAACGCTGACCGACCTCACCGTTTTTCCGATGGGCGCGGTCGTGTCGCTGGGCGGATGTTCGGCCAGCTTCGTTTCGCCTGAAGGACTTGTGGTCACCAACCACCACTGCGCGCGCGGATCGGTTCAGTACAACTCGACCGCCGAAAACAACTATCTCGCCAACGGCTTCCTTGCCGGAACCAAGGACGCCGAACTACCCGCAGCGCCCGGCTCACGCGTCTATGTGACCACCGAGCTGACAGACGTGACCCAGCGCGTTCGCGAGGGCACCGAGGATATGACCCCGATCGATCGCTACGCCGCGATCGAGCAGCGCCGCAAGGACATCACCGCCGAGTGTGAGGCCGAGCCCGGCTATCGCTGCCTCGTCGCCAGCTATTATGGCGGCGCCGAATACACGCTCATCAAGCGTCTCGAAGTGCGCGACGTGCGGCTTGTTTACGCTCCGGCAGATTCCATCGGAAAGTATGGCGGAGACATCGACAACTGGATGTGGCCGCGCCACACCGGCGACTTCGCGTTTTACCGCGCCTATGTCGCACCCGACGGATCGGCGGCTGACTTCGACGAAGCCAACGTCCCCTACCAGCCCGAGCATCACCTCAAGGTGAGCGCTGCCGGGCTCGACGATGGCGACTTCGTCATGGTCGCGGGCTATCCCGGCTCGACTAGCCGCTACACGCTGCTTGCCGAGGTAGAGAACACCTTCAACTGGACCTATCCGACCTTTCAGGGCCTGCTGACCAGCTGGATCGCGACCATTGAAAACGCTGCCCCCGAGGGATCGGACGCGCGCGTGAAGTACGAAAGCCGCCTTGCCGGCCTCAACAACTTCGAAAAGAACCTGCGCGGCCAGATCGAAGGCGCCCGCCGTGTCGGCCTGGTCGAACGTCGCGCCGCGCGCGAAGCTGCCCTGGCCGAATGGATCGCCGCCGATCCCGCACGCGCTGGCTATGGCGAAGCGATAACCGCTCTCGCCGCGCTGTCGCAGGAAAGCGCCACCGCCTCGCGCACGAACTTCTGGTACAACAACGCCACGCGCCCTGCGCTCCTGTCTGCGGCACAGCGCCTCTATCGCCTGTCGAAAGAACGCGAGCTTCCCAATGCCGAGCGCGAGCCCGGCTATCAGGACCGCGACATGACCTTCTTCCGTCAGGGCCTTCAGGCGCTTGACCGCCGCTATGATGCAGCTGTCGACAAGGCGGAGTGGGTGCTGTTCCTCAGCGGCTATCTCCAGCAGCCGGTCGAAGAGCGTGTCGCCGTGTTCGACGAAGCGCTCGGCCTTACCTCCGAGACGACCGCAGCCGACCTACCCGGTCTGCTCGATCGCTACTACGCCAACACGACGCTTGGTGACACCGAGACGCGCCTTGGCCTGATCGAAGCCGATGCCGCGGCTTTCGAAGCGAGCGAAGATCCGTTCGTCCAACTCGCCGTCGCGCTTTACGATTACGAGCGCGGACTCGAGAACGAGTCCGAGGAGCGTTCGGGACGTTCGCTCGCGCTGCGCCCTGCGTACATGGAAGCAATCACGCAGTGGCAGCGTGAGAATGGGGGGCTGCCTTACCCCGATGCGAACTCGACGCTGCGCATCACCTTCGGCAACGTCATGGGCGGATCGCCCTTCGACGGGATGGCCTACCTGCCCTTCACCACTCTCGAAGGCATTGCCCAAAAGGACACCGGCGAAGACCCGTTCAATTCGCCGCAAAGCCAGCTCGATCTGATCGAGGCCAAGGATTACGGCGAGTACGAGCTTGAATCGATCGACTCGGTTCCGGTGAACTTCCTCTCCGACCTCGACGTGACTGGCGGCAACAGCGGCTCGGCAACGCTCAACGCAAAGGGCGAACTCGTCGGCCTGCTGTTCGACGGCACCTTCGAAAGCGTCAATTCCGACTGGGACTTCGACCCGCGCACCACACGCTCGATCCACGTCGACTCGCGCTACATGCTGTGGGTGATGGAAAAGGTCGACGGCGCCGATGCGCTGATCGAGGAAATGGACATCGTCCGATAAGGATTGAGCCGGGGCGCACGAAACTGCGCCCCGGTCTCGATATACGCGAACCGATCAGTGCGCTGGACATGCATTGATTGAAGAGAGCCAGTGGTGGACAGGGCTGGATTCGAACCAGCGTACGCTTGCGCGGGCAGATTTACAGTCTGCTGCCTTTAACCACTCGGCCACCTGTCCACACATGGGCCCTCACAAAACGCCGCCGAGCGGCGCTGTTCATTGGGCGAAGCGACGTCGCGCTTCGCTGCCGAGAGGCGCCCCTTTGGCGAAGCTGCGCTTGCCTGTCAATGGGGCTACTGGCAGGGAACTTCGCAATTGCAGAAAAACAGGATTTCCAATGGCAAAAGGTGAGCGCAAGAAGGCGCTGCGTGGTCGTGCAGGACGAATGAAGGGCGGGCGCGGCTCGGGCAAGGGAACCGCGGGCTACGTGCGTCTGTGGGGTCGGCACCCGGTCGAAGCGGCGCTCAAGAACTCGGCGCGTCAGCACCGCAAACTGTGGGCGACACGCGAGGGTATCGATTCGCTCGACGGCGAGCTGCCGCCCGATTTCGTGGTCGAATATGCCGAAGTGACCGACCTTGCGCGCCTCGTCGCAAAGGACGCGCCGCATCAGGGGCTCGTGCTTGAATGCGAGCCACTCGAAGATGTGTTTCTCGACGATGTGGCAAACGGTGACCCTGCCCGGCCTGTGGTGGTGCTCGATCAGGTGACCGACCCGCACAATGTCGGCGCAATCCTGCGATCTGCCGCAGCATTCGGCGCTGCCTGCATCGTGACGCAGGACCGCCATGCCCCGCCCGAAGGCGGTGTGCTGGCCAAGTCGGCATCGGGCGCGTTGGAGACCGTCCCGTGGGTGCGCGTGGTCAACCTTGCGCGCGCTCTCGATGAACTTGCGGACCTCGGCTACTGGCGCATCGGACTTGCAGGCGAAGCGGAAGCCACCCTGTCCGAAAGCCTGACAACCGGGGCGCTTGCTCTGGTGCTGGGCGCCGAAGGCGAAGGAATGCGGCACAATATCGCGCAGCATTGCGACACACTTGCCAAGCTGCCGATCACATCGGCGATAGAAAGCCTTAACGTTTCGAATGCAGCAGCAATCGCGCTATATGCCGCAGCAACCCGCGAGCGGGACTGAGGCGATCTGAACAGGGGAACAGGCAAGTCATGACCATCAGGGAAAATCCGAAAGCCATTGCGACAGCTTTGCTGGCAAGCCTGTCGCTGCTTTTGACGGGCTGTTTCATCACGCCGGGCAAGTTTACCAGCGAGCTGGTTCTGATGGATGAGAACCGCTTCAGCTTCACCTATGAGGGCGAGATCTTCTTCATCGGCCTGTCCAACCTCGCCGCCATGGGCGCTGGAGCGGAAGAGTTCGAGCCGAGCACATGCTACGACGACGACACCTTTGATGAGCGCGAATGCACCGAGGCCGAACTCGCCGAGCAACGGGCTGAGTGGGATGCGGGTGCGGAAATGCGCGCTGCCGAGGCCACGCAACAAGCCGAGCAGATGTCGGCCATGATGGGCGGGATCGACCCGAACGACCCTGAAGCCTCCGCCGAACTCGTCAGGCTGCTGATGCGCCAGAAAGGCTGGGAGCGGGTCGAGGACAAGGGCGAAGGAGTGTTCGACGTGCTCTACCGCGTCGAAGGCGAGCTCAGCCATGACTTCATGTTCCCGGTGATCGAAGACGTGCCCATGACCAACCCCTTCGTGCAGATGGTGCTGCGCGATGAAGGCGTGGTTCGCATCAACGCTCCCGGTTTCTCTGCCAACAATGACGCCAATCCGATGGCTGCGATGGGCGGCGCAATGGGCGGTATGGCGGGCCTGGCTGGCATGGCCTCGATGGGTCAGTCCTCTGAAGAGGGTGAGAACGCCGAAATGCCCAACATCCCGACCATGGAAGGCACGTTCCGGATCGTCACCAGCGGGCGCATCCTCGCCAACAACACCGATGAGGGGCCGAGTGCGATTGCTAGTGGTGAAGCGCTCGAATGGGCTATCTCTCCGCGCACGCAGCAAGCACCCACCGCGCTGATCGACACATCGCGCTAAACACGCACAAATAGCGAAAAGCAAAGAGAAGGCCCCGCCGACCGTTCTGGTCTGCGGGGCCTAATACTTTTTGCTGTCTGTTTGGCGCGAGGCGGAGCGCCGAGTTAGCCTACTAGTAGTCTGGAGCGGTCTTAGTTGACCGCGTCCTTCAGACCCTTGCCAGCCTTGAACTTCGGCTGGTTCGAAGCCTTGATCGGCATCGGCTCACCCGTACGCGGGTTGCGGCCCATCGAGGCCTTGCGTTTCGCCACTGCGAAGGTGCCAAACCCGACCAGTCGCACTTCGTCGCCGTCAGCGAGAGCCTTCTGAATAGCGTCAAAAACGCCCTCTACGGCGTTTGCTGCATCGCTCTTCGTAAGGCCGCTGTTTTCGGCAACCGCGCTGATCAGATCGTTCTTGTTCATTATTCTCGTCCCCTCGTTTTCGTTCGAATTCGGGTTAAGTGAATCGCCTCCCCGAAAGCGCGCAAGTTGAACGCTCTTTAGGGAGGCTGTCAAAGGCAATTCGCCCGGAAGAGCGCCATTGTGGCGCCTCGACTGTCATTTTGCGACGAACTGTGTCCTGACGCGCGCATGGCGATGCACGTGGCCAGTGTTCCAGCTCATCTCAAAACAGCATTCCAGACTGATTTACGACCCTGCCGCGAATCGCGACAAGAGCGTTCCATCTAGCGGATCAGTGAGCGGTTGGCACGTCAGAACCGCTGCTGACGTGACCACCCGGTTGCGATGCAAGATCATCGGCTTCGGTCCATTCGATCGGCGACGGCATATCGATGATCGCATGATCGAGCACCTGGTCGACATGGCTCACAGGAATGATCTCCAGCCCCTCTGTCACGTTGTCGGGAATCTCTGCGAGATCCTTCACGTTTTCGTCGGGAATGAGGACCGTGGTAATGCCTCCGCGAAGCGCTGCGAGGAGCTTTTCCTTGAGCCCGCCGATTGCCAGCACGCGGCCACGAAGCGTCACTTCGCCGGTCATCGCGATGTCGGGACGCACGGCAGCGCCGGTCAGGGTCGAGACGATCGAAGTGACCATGCCGACACCTGCGCTCGGCCCGTCCTTTGGCACCGCACCTTCGGGAAGGTGGATGTGGATGTTCTTGCGCTGAAACAGGCTCGGCTTGATCCCGTAGCTCGGCGCGCGCGCCTTCACGAAGGAGAAAGCCGCCGCGACGCTTTCGTTCATCACATCGCCAAGCTTGCCGGTGGTCTTGATCTCGCCCTTGCCCGGCGTGGTGACGCTTTCGATGGTGAGAAGCTCACCGCCGACGCTGGTCCATGCAAGGCCTGTCACCGCACCAACCTGCGCCTCGTCTTCGCTCATGCCGTGCTTGAACTTGCGCACGCCTGCAAAGTCGCCGAGATTTTCAGGCGTGATGACCACGCCCTTGGTTTCTTTTTCAAGGATCTTTCGCAAAGTCTTTCTCGCCAGCCGCGCAATCTCGCGCTCCAGCGTACGCACGCCAGCTTCGCGGGTGTAGTAGCGGATGAGGTCACGAAGCCCCTCTTCGGTCAGCTCGAATTCGCCATCCTTGAGACCATGCGCTTCCACTTGCTTGCGGATCAGGTGGCGCTTCGCAATCTCGACCTTTTCGTCCTCGGTGTAGCCTTCGAGACGGATGATCTCCATCCGGTCGAGCAGGGGCTGAGGCAGGTCGAGACTGTTCGCGGTGGTCACAAACATGATGTTCGACAGGTCGAGGTCGAGCTCGAGATAGTGGTCCTGGAACTTGTTGTTTTGCTCCGGGTCGAGCACCTCGAGCAGCGCCGATGCCGGATCGCCGCGGAAGTCCTGTCCGAGCTTGTCGATCTCATCGAGCAGGAACAGCGGGTTCGACGTGCCAGCCTTCTTGAGGTTCGACACGATCTTACCCGGCATCGAACCAATATAGGTGCGGCGGTGGCCGCGGATCTCGGCCTCGTCGCGCACGCCGCCCAGCGATTGGCGAACAAATTCGCGTCCCGTCGCCTTGGCGATGCTCTTGCCGAGCGAGGTCTTGCCGACGCCCGGAGGGCCGACAAGGCAAAGGATCGGACCCTTCAGCTTGTTAGTGCGCGCCTGCACGGCAAGGTACTCGATGATCCGGTCCTTGACCTTTTCAAGCCCGTAGTGATCGGCGTCGAGGATTTCCTGCGCCTTGCCGATGTCCTTTTTGACACGGCTCTTCTTGCCCCATGGCAGGCCCAGCAGCACATCGAGATAGTTGCGCACGACAGTCGCCTCGGCGCTCATCGGCTGCATGCCGCGCAGCTTTTTCAGCTCCGCCTTGGCCTTGGTCTTCGCTTCCTTGGAAAGCTTGGTCTTCTCGATCTTCTCGGTCAGCTCGGCGATCTCATCGCCTTCGCCATCATCCGAACCGCCAAGCTCGCTCTGGATCGCCTTCAACTGTTCGTTGAGATAATATTCGCGCTGCGTTTTCTCCATCTGGCGCTTCACGCGTCCGCGTATCTTGCGCTCGACCTGGAGCACCGAAAGCTCGCCCTCCATGAAAGCCATCACGAGTTCGAGGCGTTTCAGCGGATTGGCTTCGGTGAGCAGGGATTGCTTATCGGAAACCTTGGCGTTCACCGCAGCGGCGATTGTGTCAGCAAGCTGGCCGGCATCGTCGACATCGGTCAGGTCGACATTGGTCTCTTCGCCCATCTTCTTGTTGAGCTTGGCGTATTCGCCGAACTGCTCGACCACTTGGCGCATCAGCGCGGTGACTTCGCTACCCGCGACGGTTTCGGGCTCCTGAATGTCGACTTCGGCGAGGACATAGTCGTCTTCGTCGCGCAGGTTCGACAATGCAGCGCGCGCCGTGCCTTCAACAAGCACGCGTACCGTGCCGTCAGGCAGTTTCAAAAGCTGAAGCACCTGCGCAATGACGCCGACGTCATAGAGGTCATCGCCTTCCGGATCGTCGCAGGACGGATCAAGCTGGGCGAGGAGGAAGATATCTTTCGACGCCTCCATCGCCGCTTCAAGCGCGGCAACCGACTTGTCACGCCCAACGAAGAGCGGAACGACCATGCCGGGAAAGACGACGATGTCGCGAAGGGGAAGAAGAGGGAAATGCTGTGTCATATTCGTGTCCGTGGCTGCCATTTGGGCAGCGCCTTTGGGGTCGAATATGGGTAGCCTGCCCTAGCCTCGCAATGCCCTCTTCAACGAAGCTGTGGATGTGGTGGAAACCTTATCCCATGCCGGGCAGGTTGAAGCCCGGTGGCAGGCCCATTCCGCCCTGCATTTCCTTCATCTTCTCGGCGGAAACACGGTCGGCCTTGTCACGCGCGTCGTTGAATGCGGCGGTGACGAGGTCTTCGACGATGTTCTTCTCTTCCTTGACCATCAGGCTGTCGTCGATGTTGACGCCCAGGATGCGGCCCTTGGCGGTCGCGCGGACCGTCACCAGGCCACCGCCAGCGGTGCCTTCGACCTCGATATTGTCGAGTTTGACCTGCATGTCGTTCATCTGGTTCTGGATTGTCTCGGCAGCCTGCTGGGCTGCCTGCATCATCTCTTCCATGCTTTTCATGGTTCGGGGCTCCTTTGTCTCAATTCCATTTGCGGCCCGAGCCAGAAGCGCGGGCGAGCGTTTGTTCGGGGTCAACGAGTTCGGCGTCGGGGAACGCCTCGAATGCTGCTTTTACCAGAGGGTTCGCGCGAATGCGATCCTGCGTCGCTTGCGCTTCGGCATCGGCCGCTTCGCGCAAAGAAGGTTGAGCATCGCCGCTGCCGCGTTCGACCAGCCAGCGTTTGCCGGTTAGCTTGAACAGCGCATCGCGGATATCGGGCGCGGGATCATCCGAATAGTTGTCGGCCTGCTCGAATATGAGCTTCTCGGGCGCGAGTTCGATCACGCGAATACGATCGCGCATCATCTGGGCAACGCGAAGCTGGCCTGCATTGTCGATCTGGTCGACCAGCGCTCCCCATTCGAGCGATGCGTAGCTCGATGACGAAGCGGTGGGAGCAGGCGCGCTCTCACCGCCTGTCGAGGCGGGCGCGGCGGAAACGCCGTTCTTCGCCATCTCCTCAATGCGAGCCGCAAGCTTGCCCGGATCGGGCATTTGCGCAGCATGGAGCACTCGCAAGAGCGCCATCTGCAGGGCAACCAGCGGATCGGGGCTCGTGCGAACTTCCTCGTGACCCTTGAGCAGCAATTGCCACAGGCGGTGGAGTTCGGGCGCGCCGAGCTTGCTCGCAAATTCGGCAAGTGCGGTGCGCTCCTCCTCGCTCGGCGCGTCGGGCTCCCCGCCCGAAACCTGCGCGACCGTCACCCTATGGACGAGGTCCATGAGCGCGCGCATCAGGGCAAGCGGCTCGACGCCAAGCGCGTATTGTTCATCAACTCCGGCGAGCAGCCCCTTTGCATCGCCCTCTAGCACGGTGCCAAGCAAGCGCCGCTGCGCGCTCTTGTCGGCAAGCCCCAGCATCGAGCGCACGCGTTCCGCGGTCACCTTGCCTTCGGTGTCCATGTCGGCATGCGCAATCGCCTGATCGAGGATCGAGAGACCGTCACGCGCCGAACCTTCTGCGGCGGCGGCTATGATGCGCAACGCCTCATCCTCGGCTTCCACGCCCTCTGACTTGCAAACATAGCCGAAATGCTCGGCCAGCAGGCTCGCAGGAATGCGCCGTAAGTCGAAACGCTGCGTGCGGCTGAGTACGGTGACAGGCAACTTCTCGACTTCGGTGGTCGCGAAGAGGAACTTCACATGCGCGGGCGGTTCCTCGAGCGTCTTGAGCAACGCATTGAAAGCGTTGCGTGAGAGCATGTGGACCTCGTCGATGATGTAGATCTTGTACCGGGCAGAGACCGCCGCGTAGCGCACCTGCTCGATGATCTCGCGAACGTCGTCGACGCCGGTGTGCGATGCCGCGTCCATCTCGATCACATCGATATGGCGTCCCTCGGCAATCGCGGTGCAGAACTCGCAAACGCCGCAAGGGTCGATTGTCGGCCCGCCATTGCCATCGGGCCCCACGCAGTTGAGCGCCTTGGCGATCAGGCGCGCGGTCGAGGTCTTTCCGACCCCCCTCACCCCGGTCATCAGGAAGGCATGCGCCAGCCGATCGCGCTCAATCGCATTGGCGAGCGTGCGCACCATCGGTTCCTGACCGACGAGTTCAGAGAAGGTCTGCGGACGGTATTTGCGCGCCAGCACGCGGTAAGGCTGCGCGACCTCGCCTGTTGGAGCGGTCTCGGAGTGGTCCTGGACCGGAGTCGGAGCGGGATCAGAGGGTTCTGGCGTGGCCAATTCCTCGCCACCGAACATGGAATCCTGACCCGCAGCCTCAAGCTCGGCAGCGCTCGGCGCGGTTTCCTCTTCGGTGTCGGGCAGGTCTGGATCGGAATCAGTCACGCATTCAAGCTAGGCGCTTGATCGCGGTTTGTCATGGCGATGATCGACCGAAATGTTGGAAAAGGAGCCGAGCGACCCGCCGCAATTCACCTGGGCTGCTTCCTTCCGGACCTGACCCGGTGAGCGAACGCAAACGTCCACCCGACTCCCGGAGCGCCATATGGCGGGGGTGAATGAAGAATTCAATATGAAAACGCGGGGCTGGGTCGATCCGAAGGACCTAAAGCGCGGCTATGCGCCGCACCTTGTGCCGCGAAACGATTACCTGAAATTATCCGCGTAAGCCTGGATCTTGAGGCTCTTGGGCGGAGTCTTGTGAACGCGCGCGGTGATTCCGTATTTTTCGGCGTAAGCCTTGGCCGCGTCCTTGCTCGGGAATTTGAGCTTCACCTGCGCCTGAGTATCGCCGCTACCGGTCCAGCCCATCAGCGGATCTGGCTTGCGCGCTTCGCTCTGTTCGAATTCGAGCACCCATGTGTCGGTCTTTGCCTTGCCCGATTGCATTGCGCTCTTGGGCTGCTGATAGATGATAGCGGTCATTGTGAATCCCTTTATGCGCCGCCCAATAATCCAAACCTAGCTTCGATTGAAGGCGTTTTTGGTCTTTAGGCTCGGCTTTTCTAGCCACGGCTGATCGGGCCAGCGATGCTTGGGGTAGCGGCCCTTCATATCCTTCGCGACATCTGCCCACGAACCGCGCCAGAATCCCGGCAAGTCCCGCGTCGACTGGATCGGGCGACCCGCCGGACTGGTAAGCTTGAGGAGGAGCGGTTCGCGCCCGATCATCGGGTGCTGGTCCAGCCCGAACAGCGCCTGCACGCGCACTTCGACACTGGGAGCATCGTCGCCTGCATAATCGATGGCGTGCCTTGTTTCTGCTGGCGATGTGAAATGTGTGGGCGCCGCCGCGTCCAGGCTCTGCCGCGTTTCCCAGTCGAGCAGGGCAAGCGCAGATTCGGCGAAACGGCCGGGCGCAAGACCAAGATCGCGCCGCCCTTCGAGCAAGGGGATAAGCCACAGGTCCGACTGGTCATGCAGATTGTCGGTCGATAGCTGCTCGACGCCTGCGAAATCGGCGCGTGCAAGAAAGCCCGCCGGGAACAAATCACCGAGATTTGCGAGTGCGCGTTCCTCCAGAATGTCCCTGAACACCGCGGGGTCTGGCATCGGATCGGAACCGCTGGCGAGCACGATTGCGCCGAGCCTGCGTTCTCGCCGTGCTTCTGCCCTGCCCTTGTCGCCATTCCATCGCGCGATCGAGCGTTCCTTTAATTGGTCGGCGAACAACTGTTCCACCTGCGAGGCTTCAAGCTCGATGCCAGAAGTGATCCGCGCGCCCTTGGCCTGCCCTTGCGCGTCGCAGATCACCATCCACTCGGTGCGGGCGAGCGGCGATGCCGGGTCGAGATGGAAGCCGCGCCCGCCTGCGCTCAGCCAGCTTTCGCCATTTGCGTCACGGCGACGAGCGACGAAGTCGGGCCTTGCAAGCGCAAGACATTCGGCGGGCTCTAGCTCCCGTTTGTCCTCGTCACTCACCAACTTTGCAGCCTGGCGCGCCCAGCCTTGCGCGATACGCCCCGCGCTCTTGGATCGTCCCGAATTCTCGTTCCGCCAGCACGAAAGTCGCTGCAATAAATCCTCGCTCCGCCCGCCGAGCCCGCGTTCCTGGAGCAGCATCACCAGCCGCGCGACCGTCTCCCCGCACCCGTTGCGCGCTCCGTGCAGCACCGCCGCCGCGTGATCGGGAGCCATGGGCATGGCCGCGATGGCCTTGCCCCATTCGGTGATCCGCCCCACCTCGTCGAGCGCTCCCAAAGCCTCCAGCGAAGTGCGCGCGCTAGCGACCGACGCGGCGGGCGGCATGTCGAGCCAGCGCAAAGATTGCGGATCGCTCGATCCCCATGTCGCAAGGTCGAGGATGAGCCCGGTAAGGTCAGCGGTCTCGATCTCAGGCGGCGCAAATTCGGGACGCCCAAGATGCCCGCCTTCTTCCCATAGCCGATATGCAACGCCCGGCCCCTGGCGAGCCGCGCGCCCCGCCCTCTGCGCCGCAGCCGCCTGACTGGCGCGGCGGGTGACGAGATGCGTGGTCCCGGCGGCGCGGTCATACTCAGCGAGGCGCGCGAGACCACTGTCCACTACGACCGACACGCCATCGAGCGTCAGCGATGTCTCGGCAATCGCGCTTGCAAGCACGATCCGCCGGCGGCCTTCCGGATCGCGGCGGATGGCAGCGCGCTGGGCTGCTGGTTCGACCTGTCCGTGCAAAGGCAGGACAGGCGTGTCTGGCAACTTCGCCTCAAGCCGTTCGCGCGTGCGTTCGATCTCACCGACACCGGGGAGAAAAGCAAGGATGTCACCCTCCTGCTCTCGCCACGCGATCATTACCGCACCCGCAACCTGATCTTCGACCCGCTGCGAAGGATTGGCGCCGAGCCACTTGATCTCAAGCGGATAGCTTCGCCCTTCACTTTCCACGACCGGAGCATCATCGCCAAGCAGCGCAGCAAACCTTGCGCCGTCGATAGTGGCCGACATGACCAGAACGCGCAGGTCGTCGCGCAAAATGTCTCGCGTCTCCAGCGCAAGAGCAAGGCCAATATCGCTATCGAGATGCCTCTCATGCGCCTCGTCGAACAGGAGCGCAGACACGCCGGGCAATTCGGGGTCGTCAACCAGCCGGTTGACCAATATCGCTTCGGTCACAACCAGGATGCGGGTCTTGGCCGATACCTTGCTGTCGAGTCTGGTCATGTAGCCGACCGTTTCGCCGGGCTTCTCGCCCAGCAATTCGGCCATGCGCTCTGCCGCGGCGCGGGCGGCGACCCTGCGCGGGCTGGTGAGGATGATCTGGCCGTCGCACCAATCTTGTTCCAGCAAAGCGGGAGCCACGGCGGTGGTCTTGCCGGCTCCGGGCGGCGCGATCAGCACAGCCGCTCCCGCGTCGCTCAGGGCGGCGACCAGTTCGGGCAGGACTGCAACGATGGGAAGGTTCGAGCTCACACTCGCAGGGATTACGCGATTAGTAACCGCGAGCGACCGCGAACTGCGCAGCTTCAGCCATTGCGGCGCGCGCCTTGCTGTCAGGGAAGATCGAGATCGCGTCGATGGCGCGCTGTGCGAAGTGGCGTGCTTTCTCGCGCGTGTCTTCGAGAGCGTTGTGCTTTTCGATCAAGCGGATCGCTTCGGCGAAATCTTCATCCGAAGACCGGTGGCCCAGGATCGCGTCCTTCCAGAACTTGCGCTCAGCCTCTTCTCCGCGTGCGTGAGCGAGAATGACGGGAAGCGTCATCTTGCCTTCGCGGAAATCGTCGCCCTGGTCCTTGCCCATCTGCGCTGCGTCGGAATCGTAGTCGATTGCATCGTCGACCAGCTGGAACGCGACACCGAGGTTACGACCGTAGTCTTCCAGCGCTCTCTCTTCCTCGTCGCTGCATTCGGCGACGACTGCGCTGATCTGGCTGGCGGCAGCAAAAAGCGCCGCCGTCTTCGCGCCGATGATGTGGAGATAACGTTCCTCGCTCGTCTCGATCTGGCGCTGCGCGGTGAGCTGAGAGACTTCGCCCTCTGCGATCACGGCGCTGGCGTGGCTTAGGATCTTGAGCACCCGCAAAGACCCATCTTCGGTCATCAGCTCGAATGCGCGGCTGAACAGGAAGTCGCCGACCAGAACCGTTGCCGGGTTGCCAAACACGATGTTGGCCGCCGCCTTGCCACGACGCAGTTCGCTGCCGTCGACGACATCGTCGTGCAACAGGGTCGCGGTGTGAATGAATTCAACCGCTGCGGCGAGCTTGTGATGGCGCGTGCCCTCATACCCGACCAGCGCAGCACCGGCGAGTGTCAGCATCGGGCGCAGTCTTTTTCCGCCGCCCGAAATCAGGTGACCGGCAAGGCGCGGGATCAGCGGGATCTCGCTTTGCATGCGTTCGAGAATGACGGAGTTGACCGAATTCATGCCGTTCGCAGTCAGCGAAAGCATCGGCTCGAGCGTCGGTTTTTTGCGCGGCAGGGGTACGACGTCTGCGGTCATCGTTTGCGCCTTTAGGGTGCGCGCAGCACGCTTGGCAAGCGCTGAATTGCTGCTAGTTTCGCGGTATATGGCGCACGAGACGCAACCTTCCACCACCGCCGCAGCCGGAGACGATCCGGTCCTCGCGGCCTATCGCAAGAGCATCGACAACATCGATGCCGCAATCATTCACATGCTGGCAGAGCGGTTCCGCATCACCCAAGCGGTGGGTGAGTACAAGGCGAAAGTGACGCTACCTCCCGCAGACCCGGCTCGTGAGCAGCGCCAGATCGAGCGGTTGAGAAAGCTGTCGGAAGAAGCCGATCTCGACCCTGAATTCAGCGAGAAGTTCCTGCGCTTCATCATCGAAGAAGTGATCCGCCACCACGAAAAGGCGCGGGGAGACTAAGCTGAGCTAGTAGGGCTTTCCAAGCTCGCGCCATTCATGCATCAGATCAATCAGCTCGATGGTTGGGTAGGCGAGAATATCCTCGTCACTCGCGCCATTTTCTTTTTCACGCTCCCAATACCACTCTTGGAATGTAGCGTAGTCTTGAAGTATCTTTGATTTCCCTATGCG
This sequence comes from Erythrobacter sp. S158, assembly GCF_057364915.1. Lineage (NCBI taxonomy): Bacteria > Pseudomonadati > Pseudomonadota > Alphaproteobacteria > Sphingomonadales > Erythrobacteraceae > Erythrobacter > Erythrobacter sp. S158. The sequence goes on from NZ_CP200279.1 coordinate 1,776,985, forward strand.
AGGCGCCCCCGCCTGACGAATGAGCCATGATCGAACATGCTCAACGATATTGAGGTGGTCGTTCTCGTGAGCTCGAATGTCCCAACCGGATATGTCCGAAAGGCATTTTTGGAAGTCGTATTTGCTCCGCTCCAGAACGAGTATCGACTTTGAGCGCTGCGCGTCATTTCCGTACTTTTGACAACCATAGTCGATACCAAGTTCGAATGGCATGTTCATTCGCACGAATGCACCCTGTTCCGGACACCTACTTCGACTTATGTCATGAATTGCATACTTGGACGTCTCCACCAAATGATGGATTCTTTCCAATCGTCCATTTGCGTTGTTCGGGTCTTCGAGAGCGATGCGCGCATCGAAGCCAAGATTAACTACACAAAATGCCGTAGCCTGAAGTAACGGCGAGAAATCTGCATCAAATGGGCAATTGATAAAAACCGATTTCTCGAAACCTTGGGAGCCAATCATCCGCGCGGTGGATACGGATCATTCCCATACGAGTCTCTCGCTCGGATGCGTCCGTCACGACCGTGGATGTAAAGTTCTGTACGCTGGTTTCTAGCAATCTCCCGTGCAGCATTTACAGCCTCTGCTTGCGTCCTATGGACACTACTAGCCTTGGAAGCACCAGCCTTCTTCACACTCCAACCATTCTTGCTAGGCACTACATGCTGTCCAGCGCGCGACATCGCTTTCTCCTTTACGATCTAAATAGCGAATCTCACTCAATTTTCTAGCGCAGAATTACTCACTTTACCCCGCTCGCGGCAGGCGAAGGTCCACGAGCAAGCCGCCCAAGTCCTCGCTTTCGCCAAGCGTGACCGATCCGCCGTAAATCTCCGCCACGTCGCGAACGATGGCTAGGCCAAGGCCAGTGCCCGGTTTGCCGGTGTCGAGGCGAGCGCCGCGGTCGAAGATGCGGTTGCGTTCTTCCTCGGGGATGCCGGCGCCGTCGTCTTCGATCCAAATGCGGCAGAGCGGGCTGCCGGGCTCATGATCGACGGTAACGAATACGCTGCCGCCGCCATATTTCGCGGCGTTCTCAATCAGATTGCCGAGGATCTCGTCGAGGTCCTGACGCTCGATCGCGACGAGGGAATCTTTGCTGCCTGCAATGTCCAGCCGACCTTCTGGGTAAAGCCTTTCAACCGCGCGGCGCACGGCTTCGGCGCTCTGGCGGACATTGGTGCGCGCCTGTCCCACCGCGCGGCGGCCAACGGCGCGTGCGCGGGCTAGGTGGTGATCGACATGGCGCTGCATCGTACGCGTCTCGCGGAACACGGCGGTGCTGAGGTCCGGATCGCGCGCAGTGGCGGCATTGGTCAGGACGGTGAGAGGCGTTTTGAGCGCGTGCGCAAGATTGCCCGCATGCATCCGCGCTTCTTCCGCCTGCCGCTCGGTGTGTTCGAGCAGCGCGTTCACTTCCTCTACCAGCGGCTGCACCTCTGCGGGAAGCGGCTCGGTGATGCGATTGTCACCGGTGGTCCGCAGCTTCTGGATCGCCGCCCTCACCCTCCGCAGCGGTGAGAGCCCGTAGCGGATCTGGAGAAGGGCCATTACAATGAGGCCAAGGCCGAGCGCGGCGAAGCTCCAGATCAGGATCGTGCGGACCTGCTGGATTTGCGCGTCCATCTCCTCCGTTGCGCTGGCGACGGCGAAGGTCCAGCGCGTCTCGCTTCCCGGCAGGATCACTGTGCGCTCGACGATACGGATGGGTTCGCCCGGAATTTGCGCCGAGTTGTAGAATTGCGGCGCGCTGTTGAAGTCCCCGCCCTCTTGCGGTCCGCGCAATTCAAGCGGCGTGTCCCACAGGCTTCGCGATGGGTACGGTTCGTAGCCTTCGCCGCTGATCTGCCAATAAAGGCCGCTGCCGGGTTCGAGGAAGCGCTGGTCGCCCAGCGGGCGGTAGAACCACACCTCTCCGAAGCTGTCGATCTCCGCCGAGGCGAGCATCGCGGTGAGCTGGTATTCGAGCTGCTCGTCGAAATTCGATTCGACCTGCCGGGTCAGCGTGCGTTCGAGCGCGATCCCGCCGCCCAGCAGCAGGACGATGATCCAGCCCGCCGCGATGAAGCCCATGCGCCGCGCGAGGCTGGCGCGCGGTTGGTCGGTCGGTGCTTGTGCAAGGCCCGTTGCATCGTCTGCGGGCGCAGGCTCCTCCGCTCCCGGCGGTGAAGCCGAGGCGGCAGGCCTGCGCGCAGTGTCACGCTCGTGGAGCGTCTGCGGGGTCGTCGAGGCTGTAACCGAGGCCACGGATCGTAGTGATTACCTCTGCGCCGAGTTTCTTGCGGATGCGGGTGACGAACACTTCGATCGTGTTCGAATCGCGGTCGAAATCCTGATCGTAGATGTGTTCGATTAACTCAGTCCGACTGACGACCTTACCCTTGTGGTGCATCAGGTAGCTGAGCAGCTTGTATTCCTGCGCGGTGAGCTTCACCGGCTCCCCGTCAAGCGTCACGCGGCCAGAGCGCGTGTCCAGCCGGACACCGCCTGCGGTAAGTTCGGACGATGTGTTGCCCGATGCACGGCGGATAAGCGCGCGAAGGCGGGCGATCAGCTCTTCGGTCTGGAACGGCTTGGCAAGGTAGTCGTCAGCGCCCGCATCGAGCCCGGCCACCTTGTCCGACCAGCTGTCGCGCGCGGTCAGGACCAGCACCGGAAAGTCGCGACCTTCCTTGCGCCACATGCCGAGCACGCTGAGTCCGTCGATTTCGGGCAGACCGAGATCGAGAATGCAGGCATCGTAATCCTCTGTGCTGCCGAGGAAATGGCCGTCTTCGCCATCGGTCGACAGATCGACCGCATAACCGGTCTGCTCCAGCGTGGATTTCAGCTGCTGGCCAAGAGTGGGCTCATCTTCAACGATCAGAATGCGCATGGTCCACCATTATCCTTTGAGTTTTCGGGAGGATGCCTGCGCGTTTGTGCGACGCACGTCAAGCGAGCGACGTGTCGCATATTGTGCTTCGTCCCCCAGCGAATGGTCATGAGTATTGCGGATCCGCTCTCAATTCGACCGGTTGATGATCCGGCCAGTGCGGGCATCGACGTCGACATAGGTCACGCGGCCCTCGCGAATGAACTTGAGCCGGTATGCGCGTGCGGTGCTGTCATAGGATGGCCCGAGATACTCGCTACCGCGCATACGTGGTAGGATACGCCGCTCGATCTCGCGCAGCGACAGCTGGTTCCCTGCGCGCATCTCCCGCCGCGCCTCGCCCTGGTCCGAGCGCGACTGCTCCTGCGCGCCTGTCGTTGCAGCGACAAGCGACGTCGTGGAGCCCGCACCAAGACCGACCGCCATCATGGCGGCGGCAGCTGCGGCAAGGAGGAAGCGGTTGTTCGTCATCGTGCTGTCATGCCTAGGCCCAGCGCGTTGAACAAGCTGTGAATACGGCGAAGTCCACTTGTTCAGGCAGGCATGGCGCCGGTGTCACTCCTCCGCCTCGGCCGTTTCAGCATCGTCATCCACCATTTGGTACTTGATCGTGATGTTGACGCCGGTGTTCACCATCCCTGGCTGAATGCGCGATCCCGTCACTTGGATTGAGTCTTCGGCGACTTCGCGCATGGCCATTTGCGGCATGGGCGCACGGCCCTGGATCGCTTCGCTGATGGAAAGCACCTCGACCCCGTCAAAGCCGAGCATCGAAGCGTAGGATTCCGCCCGGCTTTGCGCGCGCTTCACGGCGCTGGCGCGGGCAGCATCCTTGGCGGCTTCGTCATCCTCGATGCTAAAGTCAGGTCCTGACAAGTCGGTCGCGCCCGCAACGACGAGAGCATCTAGCACCGCGCCGGTCTCGTCGACCTCGCGCAGCTTGACGCTGACCCGGTTTGAGACCTGATAACCGCGGAAGACATTGCGCTGGTTGGGCCGGTCGTAATCATAGCGGGCGTTCAGGTTCACGCCGGTGGTCTGGATGTCCTCTTCGGGAACGCCGAGCTCGATAATCCGCTCGATCACGCGGTTCATCTGTTCTGCGTTCATGCGCATTGCCTCGACCGCCGTGCGCGCCTCAGTCGAGACGCCCGCACCGATCGTCACGAGGTCGGGTTCGGCAGTGATGCTTTCATAGACCGACAGTTCGATCACAGGACCATCGGCTTCGATTTCAACCTGTTGAGCGGCCAGAGTTGCAGGCAGTGCAAGAGCACCGGCGGCAGCGAGAGTAAGCGGAATACGGGTCATGAAATACGTCCTCCTTTGCCGCGCAGATGGGGGATTGCGGCTTTCCGCGCACTGAACCGACTTGGCAGCCGGTATGCAAGGCCCTACTTGGCGCGCTCTATGGCACAACCTCCGATCCTCTCCTGGGAAGGGCTTGGTCTTCAGCAAGGCGGGCGCTGGCTTTTTGGCGGCCCCCAGCCGGGTGAAGGCGCAGAACCTATCGACCTGCATATCCTGCCCGGAGACCGGTTGGCGCTGATCGGGCGCAATGGGGCGGGCAAGACGACACTGCTCAAGCTGATCGACGACCGGATCGAGGCCGATCGCGGCCAGCGGCGGGTTAAGCCGGGCACGCGGATCGTGTTTCTTGAGCAGGAGCCCGACTTCTCTGCGTTCGATACGCTGATGGACTTTGCGCTCCATGGCGATCACGCGCCAGCAACGCATGAGGTCGAAGCGATTGCAGGCCAGCTCGGCATCGACATGAGTACCGATGCGGCGACAGCTAGCGGCGGCGAACGTCGCCGTGCGGCTATCGCCCGCGCGCTGGCACAAGACCCGGACCTGTTGTTGCTGGATGAGCCGACCAACCACCTCGACCTCAGCGCGATCGACTGGCTTGAGGACTGGCTCACCCGGTACAAGGGCGCGTTCATCACGATCAGCCACGACCGGACCTTCCTGAAACGCCTGACCCGCGCGACGCTCTGGCTCGACAGAGGCACCCTGCGTCGCAAGGAGGTCGGCTTTGGCGGTTACGAGGCCTGGGAAGAGCAGGTCTACGCCGAGGAAGCGCGCGCCGCCGAGAAGCTCGACGCCAAGCTCAAGCTTGAGGCGCACTGGCTTGAACGCGGCGTCACTGCGCGGCGCAAGCGCAACCAGGGCAGGCTTGAGAAGCTCTACCAGATGCGCGCAGCCCGCGCCGCGATGATCTCCGACGGCGGAGCCGCCAAGCTCAAGCTTGGCAATGACGAGGAGTTCAAGTCCAAGTCGGTGATTGTCGCCGAAGGTATCTCCAAGTCCTACGATGGCCGCGCGGTCATCAAGCCCTTCACCCTGCGCATCCAGAACGGCGACCGCATCGGCATCGTCGGCGCAAATGGTGCCGGCAAGACGACCTTGCTCAAGATGCTGACCAAGGAGCTTGAGCCCGACACCGGCACGATCACGCATGCCCGCACGCTTTCCGGTGTGATGATCGATCAGCAGAGGAAGCTCCTCGAACCCGATGTGACCGTGCGCCAGATCCTTGCCGAGGGCGGCGACTGGATCGACGTGCGGGGAACGCGCAAGCATGTGCAGGCGTACCTCAAGGACTTCCTGTTCGATCCCAAGCTGGTCGACACAAAGGTCGGCATCCTGTCGGGCGGCGAGCGTTCACGCCTTTTGCTCGCCCGCGAGTTTGCGCGCACTGCCAACCTCTTGGTGCTCGATGAGCCGACCAACGACCTCGACCTTGAAACGCTCGACCTGTTGCAGGAGGTCATCGCCGACTTCGAAGGCACCGTTCTGATCGTGAGCCACGACCGCGACTTCCTCGACAAGACGGTCACGATCACGCTCGGCCTCGATGGCACGGGCCGCGTGGACGTGGTCGCGGGCGGCTATGCCGATTGGGAAGCCAAGCGGCGCAAGCCTGTCGCTGGCAAGGCGAAGTCGGGCTCGCCCTCTGCCGCTCCCACCCCAGCGCCGCCTCCGCCCAGGTCGGACAAGCTCTCCTACAAGGACCAGCGCGACTACGAGCAGCTACCGGCGCGGATCGAGGAACTCGAAGCCGCCATCGCCAAGGCCGAGGGCATCCTCGCCGATCCCGACCTCTTCGCCTCCGATCCGCAGCGTTTCGCCACCATCTCCAAGGGTATGGAGAACGCCCGCCGCCAGAAGGACGAGGCCGAAGAACGCTGGCTCGACATCGCCGAGAAGGTCGAGGGGTGAGCGCGCAGCGGGTCGAGGCTCTCCATCGGGAGATCGCGGCCTGCACCCTTTGCGCCAAGCACCTGCCGCTCGGCCCGCGTCCGGTGGTGCAGTTCTCGCCAACCAGCCGCATCCTCATCATCGGACAGGCTCCGGGCACCCGCGTCCATGCAAGCGGCGTCCCATGGGACGATGACAGCGGCGACCGGCTGCGCGGCTGGCTGGGGCTCGACAAGGACGCCTTCTACGATCCCACCAAGGTCGCGCTGATGCCGATGGGCTTCTGCTATCCCGGCAAGGCGAAAGGCGGCGATGCTCCGCCGCGCAAGGAGTGCGCGCCTGCATGGCATGACCGCATCCTCGCGCTGCTCCCCGAAGACCGGCTGACCTTGCTGGTCGGCGCTTATGCGCAGGCCGCCTACCTGCCCGCAACGCGCAAGCTCTCGATGACCGAGCGTGTGAAGCGGGGGGCCGACTTCGCACCCTTCTTCCCGCTCCCTCACCCCGCCTGGCGCGTGCGGATGTGGATGGCGAAGAACCCTTGGTATGAGGCCGAAACCCTCCCGACCCTTCGCCGCGAGATTGCCGCTCGGATCGCCTGACAGATGCGAGAAGTGGACCGCATGTTACACGGTCCAGAGGCAAAAACCGGCACTGTGTCACCATAGGCCGCAAAAGCGTCACCTTAGAGCGCAAAGCGTCAACGTGGCTCGCGAAAGTGTCACTCTTTGCGTGTAAGAGTGTAACCCTCGGCGTGCAGCCGCCGCCTTTGCCAAACCGCAGGAGCCAGCCATGTCCATTGAGCAACTCGCCACCGACTTCATGAAGCTGATGATCGAAGAGGATGCCGAAGGGTATCAGGCATACTGGTCTGACGACATTGTCAGTCTCGAACCGACCGAAGACCCGATGGCGCGGGTCGAGGGTCGCGAGGCGCTGATCCAGAAACACCAATGGTGGGAAGACAACGCTGAAATGCACTCCTCCTCGATGCAGGGCCCCTACGTCTTCGGCGACCAGTTCGCGGTGCGGTACACCATGGACGTCACGATGGACGGTGAACGCAGCCAGATGGCGGAAGTGGGCGTTTACACCGTCAAGGACGGCAAGATCGTCGAGGAGCGTTTCTTCTACGGCGCGGGCGAATACGCCTGACGTTCCTCGACCGACCTTGCTCCTCATCGTCTATGCCGCAGCGCGCGCAGGCAGCACCTTTGCGTTGCGCAGGATCGCAGCCGAAATCAGCGCGACGATAAGCCCGACCGGGAAGATCTCGATGAAGGTGATCGGCATGCGGAAGAGCGGGTTCGCGTACATCATCATGCTCTCTTCCAACTCGACAATCTGAGCCGCGCGCTCGGCATCGCTCAGGCTCTGCGCTTCGATCGAGGCGCGCATGGAATCGCCGTATGCCTGCATGAAGGCAAAGTCTGTCGCGTAAAGGAACACTTCCCAGGTGATGACGTAGAATACGGCAGCAACCACCGCGATCCCGATGCCGACCGCAGCTGCCTGGCCGAACTTGATCACGCCGCCATGCTCGACGTCGCGGTATCTCTTGATGCCGATGAAGACGAGGCTGAGCACCGCAAGCATGACCGCGTAACCGGCGATCTCGGATGTCATCAGATCATCGGTCCCGACCACCAGCATCACCGCGATCATGAAGGCGATTATCACGACACCGATGATCGAACCGTAAGTGAGTGCATAACGAAACACTGTGCGTCTCCTTTTTCGTAATTGGACGCCAGACCCGTTCCTTATTCGAACCTCAAATCCTATCACCCGGATGGGTGAATTCGACCATTTCACCCTGATGGACGGCCCTTAAGGGATGAGCGCCAGCGAGCGCGCTGCCTCGACTGCCTTGCCCCTGCCCGTCACTTCCAACTTCATGTAAAGATTGGCGATATGGGTCTTCACCGTGTTGGGAGAGACGCCGAGCGAGCGGGCGATTTCCTTGTTGCTCGCGCCTTTTGCTAGGTGGTCGAGGATCTCGCACTCGCGCCTAGTTAGGCCGAGCGAGGAGATGGCCTTTTCGTTGCGCTCGAATGCTGTCGGCTTGCCACCGGGTGTCAGTTTCATGCCGAGCCAGATGCCAATGACGACGAAAATCGCTGCCACCACGCCGATGTAGATCTCGCCCGGCATGCTCATCAGGAGATAGCGATACTGCGCCCATTGCAGCACCATCGCGACAAGCGCGAGCGCGCCGCCATACAGCAAACCATATCGGATGATGCCCTTCCCCATGTCCGCTTCGTGCCAGATCGCGCCGCGATGATCCAGATCACCTGATCCGGTAGAAGTCTGCCACCCTCTCGAGTGCGAGTTTGAGCACCAGTTTGCCGCTCCTGGCAGGCCAGCCGAGGGTCTTTTCCGCCTGCGGCAATCCCTCGCCCGCGCACACGACACGCCAAAGGATGTCTTCGAGCCCCTTGCCCGCCGCCTTGAGCGCACCATCGAAACGCTGCTTTGCCGCGATCTGGCGTTCGCTTGCGCTCAGCCCCTGCTCTCCGGTTGTCTTGATACGCACCGGGTCCCATCGCATCGTGACATTGGGTGACAATTGCGCGCGCTCGTAATCGGCGCGCAGCGCCTCGCCCGCATCAAACAGCTTGGCGGAGAGGTGCCCGCGCGAATGGAGCCATGCGATCGGCGATTCCGCCGCGTTGATGGTGACGCTTCGCCCCTTGGCACGCGCCGCGCCCTCGCGCCTTGGGCCTTCGGATGTAAGCTCCCGCTCGACCAGTTTGCGCATGTCCGACTCTCCTTTATCACCAAATGGGTGATTTGAGGCTTGCATTGCATCCAGCACTGTAGGAAAGTCCAAATTCGCCAAAAGGGTTCTTCGAGAGGTTCGAAACATGATCAATCGCATCCGCGAAATCCGAAAGGCCAAGGGCTTGACCCTCGCCGATCTTGCAGAGGCCTGCGACCCGCCCACCACTGCGCAGACGATCGGGCGGCTCGAAACGGGGATGCGCAACCTCTCGATCAAGTGGATGGACCGGATAGGCGCCGCGCTGGAGGTTGACCCCGAAGTGCTGGTGCGTTCGGAAGAGCAGAAGCGCGCGCAGGTTGTCGCCGAACTCGGCCTCTCCGAACCCGAGGCGCTCAAGGCTCCGCGCGAGGCAATCCTCCCCACCGAAATCGCGGCCAGCGGCGGCGATGCAACCATGCTGGTGCTCGAAGTTGCTGCATCGGTCGGCGAGTATCGTCCCGGCGACATGGTGTGGCTACGCCAGATCGACCCGGACGAAGCGGCAAGCGCAATGAACCGGGACTGCCTGATCCCCCGCCCCGGCGGTCGCTTCGCGTTCGGTCGGCTGATCGATCGCAAGGGCACGCTGGTCGGCCTTTTGCCTGCTCAGGCGGGCAACAAGCAGCTTGTTATCGATAATCCGCCCTGGATCGCGGTCGCCACGATGCTGGTCAGGCCGCTGTGACGTTAATCTTGTTTGTCAGTCGGTTTTAACCGCAAACCCGCTAACATCCTGAATCGGAGAGAGGAGAGTATCGTGCGCAGCAATCGGCAGGAAGGTTCGTGATGAAGCACGTCCTGTCGCTCAGCACGCTCTATCCCAACACGACCAATCCGCGCTTCGGGACCTTCGTCGCACGCTCGCTCGAAGCGCTGGCGCGGCGCGGGGACTGGCGTGTAACGGTGGTCAATCCGATTGGCCTGCCCCCTGTGGCCGTGGGTCGCTACCGCGCGCTTGCTGGCCTCGATGAAGTCGCTGAGGAAGGCGGCATTACTGTTCACCGGCCGCGCTTTCGCCTGATCCCGGCGGTGGGCGCGCGCCGCAACGCCTCTGCCATCGCCAAGGCTGCGTTGCCCGTGATCCGCCGCATTCATGCCGAGCGCCCGATTGATGTGCTCGATGCGCAGTTCTTCTTCCCCGACGGCCCTGCCGCTGCCGAGATTGCTGACACAATTGGGACAAAGCTTTCGATCAAGGCGCGGGGCAGCGACATCACCTATTGGGGGGGCATCGACTTTGCGCGCGCGCAGATGCTCGAAGCGGCGGAGCGCGCCGACCGGCTGCTAGCCGTGAGCGAGAGCCTTGCGCGCGAGATGGAGGATATCGGGATGGATCGCCGCAAGATACGCGTCCATTACACCGGCCTCGACCGCGACCGTTTCCGCCCGCTTGAGCACACGCAGCTGCGCGCGCAGTTGACCAAGGAACTGGGCTTCAAGATGCCCGATAACGTGCCGCTGCTGGTCTGCGTCGGCGCTCTCATCAAACGCAAAGGTCAGGACATTGCGATTGCCGCGCTGAAAGCCATTCCGGGAGCGCGGCTGGTGCTGGTCGGCAAGGGTGAGGACGAGGCGCACTTGCGCGACCTCGCCAAGACGATGGACCTTGATAAGCGGGTGCATTTCGCAGGGTCGCTCGACCACAACCGGATGCCGCTGGTGCTGTCGGCTGCCGACGTGATGGTGCTGCCTACCGCGAATGAAGGGCTCGCCAACGCCTGGGTGGAAGCGCTTGCCTGCGGGACGCCGGTCGTGACTTGTGACGTGGGCGGCGCTCGCGAGATCATCACCAACCACACCGCGGGACGGCTGGTCGAACGCAACCCCGAGGCCGTGGCAGCGGGCGTCAACGAGGTGCTCAACAACCCGCCCATGCGCAGCGCCGTCGCCGCGATGGCGGAGCGGTTCAGCTGGGAAACTAATGCGCTGGAATTAGCGGCGCATTACGATGATTTGATCGGACGCTAACGCCTACCTGCAATCGGCCCAAGGGGCCGCAAGGGCGACTGCCCGCCCGCAGCGGGGCCGCAGCAACGCGGAGGCCGTCTAGCGAGGACGCAGGCCCGGATGGGCCTGCGAAATGCAATCAAACCTGCCCCAGCACCTTCTTTTCCTGAAGGTCCGCTTCGGTCTCCTTGGGCACAAAGCTGTCCGAAGTGACGCCCATCCAGATCAGCAGCGGCGCTGCGAGATAGACGCTCGAATAGGTGCCGATGAACAGGCCCGCCGTAATTGCCGCGACGAGGCCGAACAGGCTTGCCGGGCCGAAGAACAGCAGCGGCAAAAGCGCGACGAGCAGCGTCAGCGAGGTCATCACCGTGCGCGCCAGCGTCTCGTTCACCGACAGGTCGAGCAGCTCTGGAAGCGGCATCTTGCGGTACTTCTTCAGGTTCTCACGGATGCGGTCGTAGACGACGATCGTATCGTTCAGCGAGTAACCAATGATCGCGAGGATCGCCGCGATGATCTGAAGGCTGAACTCCATCTGAGTCAGAGCAAACAGACCCAGCGTCACCGACACATCGTGGAACAGCGCAAAGAGAGCACCCACGCCGAATTGCCATTCGAAGCGGATCCAGATGTAGAGCGCCACCATCACCATCGCCGCGATGAGCGCGAGAGCTGCATCGTTGCGGAACTCGCCCGAGACCTTGCCCGAGACGCTGTCCACGCCGTCGATGCGGATATCGGGATAGCTTTGCTCGATCTCGGTGACGATCGCATTGGTCATCTCGTTCGCGAATTCGGGATTGCCTTCCGCTTCGGGCGGCAGCTTGACACGGATCGAGACTTCGTTGGGTTCGCCAAAGCGCTGAACGATCGGGTCTTCGATGTTTTCGAGATCACCGATGACCTGGCGCAGTTCGACCACCGGCGCTTCGGCCGTCTGGGTGAAAGTCGCGCGGATTTCCTGGCCACCGGCGAAGTCGACGCCGTAGTTGAGGCCCTGCGTCAGGACAGCGGCCCAGCTTGCCACGATCAGCACGATGCTGAGAATGAAGAAGGGAACGCGCAGTTTCAGGAACTTGATGTTTGTGTCCTGGGGTACGAGCTTGAGCAGTTTCATGTCTCGTCCTCCTTAAATCGTGATGTCTTTAGGGCGCTTGGCGGCGAGATAGCCGGACACCCACATCTTGGTCAGGGTCAGCGCGGTGAAGACCGAGGTCGCAAGGCCGATCACCAGCACGACCGCAAAGCCACGGATCGGGCCCGAGCCGAACCAGAACAGCAGCACACCTGCGATGAAGTTGGTGATGTTGGCGTCGTAAATCGCTCGGCTCGCTTCCTTGTAGCCGTTCTCGACCGCGGTGATGACCTTGCGGCCACGCTTGCGCTCTTCGCGGATACGCTCGTTGATGAGCACGTTTGCGTCCACCGCCGCGCCGACAGTCAGCACGAAGCCAGCAATACCCGGCAAAGTCAGCGTGAAGTTTCCGATAGCCATCAGGCCCAGCAGGATCAGCACGTTGAACACCAGCGCCGCCGTCGCATAGACGCCGAAACGGCCATAGGTCGCGACCATCAGCGCGATCACGGCAATCGAACCAATCAGCATCGCGATAAGGCCGCTGCGGATCGATTCTGCGCCAAGGTCAGGTCCGACGGTGCGCTCTTCGACCACGGTCAGCGGCACCGGCAGCGCCCCCGATTGCAGCGAGATTGCAAGCTCGTTTGCCGTGTCAGGCGTGAAAGCGCCGGAAATCTGTGCGCTACCGCCAAGGATCGGTTCGTTGAAAAACGGCGCGGAAATCACCTCCCCATCGAGGATGATTGCGAAGCGCTCGCCCACATTCTCGGTCGAAAGCTGAGCGAATTTCTGGCCGCCCTGCTGGTCGAACTGGATGTTGACGACGTTCTCGTTCGTCTGCGGATCGACGCCCGCGCGCGCATTGATAAGGCTGTCGCCGCGAATACCGCCGAGACGTTTGACCGCTTCGAACTGGCCGGCGAAATCGGTTTCAGGCGCGTATGGGTAGATCTGGCTTCCCGGATTTGCGACACCGGCAGCGGTGTTGGTCGGCAGGGCCTGCTGATCAACCAGCTTGAATTCAAGCTCTGCGGTCTCACCAAGGAGACGCTTGAGAGCAACCGGGTCCTGAAGGCCAGGCACCTGCACCACGATGCGATTTTCACCCTGGCGGATGATCGTCGGCTCGCGCGTGCCGAGAAGGTCGATACGGCGACGCACAACTTCGACCGCGCCTTCCATGGCGCTGTTGAGTGCGGTTGCCTGTCCGGCATCGGTCGGGGTCAGCACGATACGCTGTCCATCGACAACCGATAGATCCCATTCACGGCGCAGGCCGTCGCCCATCATGATCGGTTCAAGCACCGCGCGTGCACGGTCGATGTCGGCAACGCTGTCGAGGATGAAGGAAAGCTGTCCGTCCGAGCGCGAAGTGTCTCCGAACTCGATTGCTGGCACCGCCTGGCGAAGCGCGGATTCGACCGCTTCTTCCATGTTCTCGAGCCGTTGGCTCGCGACATCAGCCGGGTTTGCCTCAAGCAGGAGGTGCGAGCCACCCGCAAGGTCGAGCCCCAGATTGATCTGCGGAAGCGAGCTTTCCTCCTCGTCTCCCCCGTCCACTTCGGGGAAAGCCGGAGCCTCTGCGGTTACATCGTCGGCGGGAGCCGGCGCGGGTTCGTCCGAGGAGGTGAAGCTGGACATGAGCGAAGGGATCGCCGCCGCTGCGAGCGCAAGGGTGAAGACCCAGAGCGAAATCTTCTTCCAGAGTGGTGTATCAAGCATTGCCGTTCAGTCTTGAACCTTATGATATTTACCGTCGATGTCCGGGCTGAATTCGCATGGTGCTGCGCCAAGGCCCGGCATGCTGGTCTTAGTCGTTGGCGGGCTTGCCACCCGGCTCAATCAGGTCAGCAATGGTGTGCTTGACCGCTTTTACGCGAACATCCTTGGCGAGCTCAATCTCGGCATAGGTGTCGTCGACCTTCATGACCTTGCCTACCAGGCCGCCCTGCGTGACAACCTGATCGCCTTTCTTGAGGCCAGCGACCTTTGCCTGGTGCTCTTTTTGGCGTTTCATCTGCGGACGGATGATCAGAAACCAGAAGATCACGACCATGCCGATGATCGGCAACCAGTTGATCCAGCCCGGAGGCGCATCAGCAGCTCCGGCAGCGGCAAGAAGGTCAAGCATGTGTCAAAAGCCCGTTCATTTTGCTGTTTTACAATCCCGAAAGCGGGCGCCAATTGCGTGGCAATCGGTACGTCCGCTCCACCCTTATTCAGGTAAGTGGGCGCGGTTAGCAGCAATACAAGCGACGGGCAATTCGGCTGGCGCGCATGGTGGCAAACAGGCCACAGCTGTGTGTATCGCCCCGATAGCCGGTGGGATGGATCAGCTTTCGTCTTGCCAGCGCCAAACGCCACCCTTATAGGCCGCCTCCTCCACTGGATACGGGAAGTAGCGCAGCCTGGTAGCGCATCACACTGGGGGTGTGGGGGTCGCAGGTTCGAATCCTGTCTTCCCGACCAGTGGAGAATTTCACTCAACAGCCAGACCAGATGACGCAGCCGATAATGGTGTGCGCGAATTGACGCGTCAGCGGCAACCAGAGCCGTGGAATCGATGGTCCGCAATCGGCCCAAATTGCGCACGTTTTTTGTCGAACGCAGATGACCGTTCGTCCCTTGAGCCTGTTCATTCATTTTAGCGATGCGCAAGGAACTTTCATGCTCCCTCAGCGTTTCTCTGCCTCGATGAATCCCCTGACCCGTTCCAAACTCTTTTTCGCGACCTGCGCAGCCCTTGCCCTGTGCCCGGCACCGCTTGCGGCTGAGACAAGCGAAGGCGAGGCACTGGACGAGACCGGCGCGGCATCCACCGAAGCAAACACTCGCCGGACTTTCGTGCCGGAAGATTTTGCCCGCTTTGCCCCGCGAAGCGCTCTCGACATGGCGCGCCAGATCCCGGGCTTCTCCATCCGCGAAGGCGGCGGGGATCGCGGCCTCGGTCAAGCGGACACCAACGTCATCATCAATGGCAGGCGCATTTCGGGCAAGTCGAATGGCCCCGTCGCCGCCCTTCAACGCATCCCGACCGACGAGGTCGTGCAGTTGGTGCTGGTCGACGGCGCAAGCCTTGATGTCGGCGGCCTCACCGGACAGGTGCTCAACGTCATCACCGCGAGCGGCGGCGGCATTTCGGGCCAGTTCCGCTATGCACCCCAGTTCCGCTCGTTCGGCACGCCCGCGCGCCTTTATGAAGGCCGCGTCGCGATTGCTGGCGGTGGTCAAAAGGACGAGTGGACGCTTGAGCTGGAAAACAACTCTGGCAGGCGAGGTGACGAGGGTATCGAGCGCGTGTTCGACGGCGCGCGCACGCTTATCGCGCTGCGGGATGAGGCCTCGAACTTCAATTCGGACCGGATCGGGCTTTCCGGCTCCTACACACGCGTGGCGGACAATGAGAATGTCCTGAACCTGACCGGCGAAGTGAACGGCTTCATCTTCCGTGAGAGCGAAATCTCGCTTCAGGACGGTATCGTCGGCCTGCCCGATAGTGCTCGCGACTTCCGTTCACAGGAAGACGAATACAACTTTGAACTCGGCGCGGACTACCAGTTCGACCTTGGCGGCGGACGGCTCAAGCTTATCGCCTACCACCGCTACGAGGACAGCCCCACCGTCAGCCAGGCGATCACCAGTTTCGAGGATGGCTCGCCGGTCGTCGGAAGCCGCTTCACCCGCGATGCCGATGAAGGCGAGACGATCCTGCGCTCTGAATACAGCTTTGGTGCATTAGGCGGAGACCTGCTTGTCGCGGCCGAGGGTGTGAAGAACTTCCTCGACATCACCTCCGCGCTCGAAGTGATCGATGCGGGCGGCGATTTCCAGCCCGTCGCGCTGCCGGGCGCCACCGCGCGCGTGGAAGAGGACCGTGCAGAAGCGAGCCTCATTTACAGCCGGACGCTCGCCTCGACGCTGCAATTCCAGTCTTCACTGGGCGCCGAATACTCCAAGATCAGCCAGAGCGGTCCGCTTGGCCAGACGCGCACATTCTATCGGCCCAAGGGTTTCGTGGCGCTCGACTGGAAGGCCAGCCCCAACATCAACATCGCAGGCCGCGTTGAACGGGTTGTAGGCCAGCTCAACTTCTTCGATTTCATCGCCTCGGTCGACCTCAATCAGGAACGCGCCGATGTGACCAACGCCGACCTCGTGCCGCAGCAAAGCTGGGTCTTCGAGATCGAGGCAGCGATCAATCTGGGCGCGATCGGCACTCTGAACCTGCGGCCATTTTACGAGGACATCTCGGACATCGTCGACCAGATCCCGATCGAAGGCGGCGGTCAGGCACCGGGCAACCTGCCTTCTGCTGAGTTCTACGGCATTGCAGGCGACCTCACGCTTCTTTCCGAAGGGTTCGGCTGGCGCGGCACTCGGCTCGACTTGCGCGCTTCGGTGCGCGACAGTTCGATCGTCGACCCGCTGCTTGGCACGACGCGGCGACTGTCCGGGAACGACATTCTCGATGTCGGCATGGACCTGCGCCACGATTTCCAGGGCACATCCTGGGCAATAGGCACGTCGGCCAGCTACGAGGACAACGCACCCAACGTGCGCCTCGACGAAATCGCGCTGCGAACCGAAAGCTTTCCCGGTTTCGTGAGCGCCTTTATCGAGAACAAGGACGTCGCCGGCCTCACCATTCGCGCCAACGTCGCCAACATCGCCGACCGCGATAATCGCTTCGACCGGACCGTCTTCGTCGATCGCCAGGCTGGCGTCATCGACTTCATCGAAGACCGAGACCGCGAGTTCGGGACGATTTTCACACTCGAGATTGAAGGTTCGTTCTAACCGTCCTACGCGCACCTCCACATATAGAGGACGCTACAGATGACGACCCCACCCCTGCCCAAGATGCGCAGCTGGCTGTTTGCTCCCGGCGACAGCGAGAAGAAGATGGCAAAGGCCATCGCGAGCGACGCTGACATCGCGCTCATCGACCTTGAGGATTCGGTTGTCCCGGATCGCAAGGCCGAGGCGCGCAAGATGGTTGCAGATGCGATTGCAAAAGCGTCCGACACATCGCGCGTTTGGGTTCGGGTCAATCCGCTCTCGGGCGGTTGGACCGAAGATGATCTCGATGCAGTTGTGCCAGCAGGCCCGGGCGGGCTGTTCCTGCCCAAGGCCGAAGGCGGTCATCATGTCGAGGCTCTCGACGCGCTCATCACACCGCGCGAAGTTTCGGCGGGGCTTGCCCCCGGTTCCATCAGGGTCGCCGCGCTCGTTACCGAGACAGCCGCTGCGATGTTCACCACCGGGACCTATGACAACACCCCGCGCCTTGCGGCGATGAGCTGGGGCGCTGAGGACCTGTCTAGCGAACTTGGAGCAAGCGAGCAGCGCGGGCCTGACGGCGAATACACTCACGTTTACGAGATGGCGCGTAGCCTTTGCCTACTCGGCGCGGTCAAGGCAGGTGTCGCACCGATCGAGACCGTGCAGCCGGAGTTTCGTGATCTCGAAAAGCTGGAAACCCGCGCCCGCCGCGTTCGTGCGCAAGGCTTTCGCGGAATGCTCGCCATCCATCCGGCACAGGTCGCGCCGATCAATGCGGCCTTCACGCCGAGCGCGGAAGAGATCGCGCATGCCCGTGCCGTGGTACAGGCCTTCGCTGACAATCCCGGAGCAGGCGCGCTGCAACTCGACGGTGCGATGATTGACCGCCCGCACCTCGCCCTTGCGGAAAGGCTGCTTGCCGAAGCGGGCGAATAGACTCGATTATCGAACCAGTTTAGAGTTTTAACTCTCCTACACAAACCCATTTGGTTAGTGCACTCGTTCGATTCTCAACAGGAGCGCTGCAATGGCCATTCTCGAAACCCTCATCGGTCCGATCACTTCCCTGCTCGACAAGATCATTCCCGACAAGGAAGCCCGGGCGAAAGCCCAGCTTGAATTGATCCGGCTCGAAGGCACGCAGGATCTCGCCATGATCGAGGCGCGCCTCGCAGCGATCGTCGCAGAGGCGCAATCAAAAGACCCCTGGACCAGCCGCGCGCGCCCAAGCTTCCTCTATGTGATGTACGTCCTGATCCTGACCGCCCTTCCGATGGGGCTGCTGAGCGCTTTCAATCCGGGTGCGGCGCGCCATATTGCGGGCGGGATGAACGCTTACCTCGCGGGACTGCCTGAACCGCTCTACGCGCTCTTCGGCACCGGCTATCTGGGCTACACCGCCGCGCGCCAATGGGGAAAGGTAAAGGGCGTGGATCGGTAAGATTGCGGGCGCCCTGAGACTCGCCTTCGCTGCTCGTTAAGCATTGTCTGCTAACGGCTGCGCATGCTGGAGATAATCTACGAGAGCAAGGCGAGCGAGGGCGTCGGCGCTGCTGATTTATTCAATATCATCCAAAAGTCCGCCGACAACAACGCCCAGGCCGGCCTCACCGGTTTCCTGATCTTCTCGCACGACCGTTTCTTCCAGGTGATCGAGGGACCCAAGGAGCGCATCGTCGACCTGATGCAACGCCTCGAACAGGATCCTCGCCACCACTCGATCCGTGTGGTGGATCAGCGCACAATCACTCAGACGTCGTTCCCCCAATGGCGCATGAAGCGTCTGATGCCCGCTGAAACGCTAAAGCAGATGGACGAACAATGCCCGGAGCTTCGCAATGCGCCTGCGCACATTCGGAAAGCCGCTATGAGCTTTCTTCAGCGGACGACGTCTGGGTAGGCTTTCAAGCAAACCCTCGGGCATTTGACGTTAGGCCGCGCATTCAATGCAACGGGTCGCAATTGGACGTGCGAACAGTCGCTCGCGCCTGATCTCTTTCCCGCAGCTTCCGCAGGTACCATAGGTACCATTCTCGATGCGCTTGAGCGCATGCCTGATTTGCGCGATCTCGGCGCGCAGAACGTCATCGACGCCTTCGAGGGCTTCGTCATCGGCAAGGTCGATCGCCTGATCGGAAAAGTCCGCCTCTAGGGGATGGCGAAGGTCATCCTCGATCAACTCGGCGCGCGCGAGCAAGTCGGACAAGCGCGCCTTGAGCGTTTCGGCCATTTCTGCATACCCGGTCATCGTCAGTCTCCTCGATATCGCAGAAATCCTAGGCGCATTCGCAGTCTTCGGATTTGATCGAGCGCAAAGTTGAGATCGAACATCTCGCGAAATCGCGTGAATCGCACACTAGATTCGCTTCAGCACCGGCTTGCTCGTCACAACGTCCGCTTCACTCAGCATTCCCACCTATTGACCGGACAGAATTCGCTTTCATCCAAGGCATTAAAGGTTTATCAACCATGCGAGTCACGTTGCGCGGTTACTTGCGCAACCGAATGGGATCATCGCGGTCAGCGCAATGATGATGGGGGAAGAGTGATGAAAAGAACGGTATTTGCCGGAGTCTCGGCGATCGCACTTTCGATGCCGGGCGTTGCGCTGGCGCAGGACAATATCAGCACTGTTACGCAAAGCGGCACCGGCAGCGATGCCGATGTGACCCAGACCGGCGACACCAACGAATCGGTTTTGACGCAAGACGGCACGCCTACCGGCGTCGATGGTATCGCGAACGAAGCGACCATTCTGCAGGAAGGCTCGAACGGTTATTCCGAAGGAACGCAGACCGGCGATAACATTCTGAATGTCACCCAGACCGTCGACAGCGACGGCATGAATTCCGAAGTATTCCAGACCAATGCAGGCGGTGGGACCAGCAACCAGGCTGACGTGACACAGCGCGGCCTTGGTCAGGGCTTCGGTTCGGGGACCGGCAATTTCATTAACCAGAGCGGTACGAACGGCGACGTTGACGTCATCCAAGATATCGGCACGACCGATGCGGTCAGCCTCGTCATCCAGCGCGATCAGAACCAGACTGCTGAGGTAACACAGACCGCGGGTGTGAATGTTCAGTCCTTCATCGAGCAGGAAGAGAACACTCAGACCGCGACTGTCCGGCAGACCGGCGATGACAACTTCTCCGACATTTTCCAGTCGCAGCGTGCAAACGATGCAGACGTGCTTCAGACGATGGCTGGTAACAGCTCGGAAATCATTCAGGACGGTGAAGTCGGCGACGTCGACGTCGATCAGACCGGCACGGGCAATGAAAGTTTTGTCGATCAGGACGACAACACCGATCGCGGCGACATTCTGATCACGCAAAGCGGTAATGACAACGACTCGTTCGCTTTCCAGGATGATGACGATTCCGACATCACTCATACGCAAAGCGGTAACGAGAACTTCGCCGATACCGATCAGGGTTCGGAAGACAGCTTCAGCACCATCACGCAGTCGGGTAGCAACAACCGCGCTGAAGTGATTCAGGGCGATGTATCTGACGATCAGGACAGCACGATCACCCAGACTGGCAGCTTCAACAGAGCCGAAGTGCAGCAGGGTTCTGACGTATCGGGGCCACCCGATGACAACAACCGCAGCACGATCACTCAATCGAGCAACAACAATATCGGTATTGTCGATCAGATCGCCGAGAACAGTGTCCATACGCTGACACAGGAATTGGGCAATTTCAACGAGAGCACCACGCTCATCGGCGACGATACGCCCGGTGTGAGCCCCGTTCCCGACGGAAGCCAGGTCACCATCCTCCAGCAAGGTACGATGAACGTTTCCACCGTTACGGCGTCGAGCGAAATGAGCCTCGTCTTCGTCGATCAGATCGGCACCATGAACACCTCGACGGTGACGCAGAACCTTGCGGGCAACCTCAATAACGCCGACGTCAACCAAGATGGCGACAACGGCACGTCGACCATGACGCAGTCGGGCACGAGCAACATGTCGATCCTCAACCAAGACGGCACGTTCAATATCAGCGTGATCACCCAGAACGGGACGTCCAACATGGCGACCACCAATCAGGGCGGAACGGGCGATTTCTCCTCGACCTCGCAGATCGGGACCGGAAACGTCGCGACCGTTTCGCAGAATTTCCCCTGATCTGAGTTTTGACACCAGACCAATTCGAAGGGCCGCGATGTGCGCATCGTGGCCCTTCTTGCTTTCTTAGCGCCGCCAACCCGGCTAACCCGATCACATGAGCGAAACCTCGAACACAGTCTTCGTCCTCAACGGGCCGAACCTCAACCTGCTCGGCCTGCGAGAGCCTGAAATCTACAGCTCCACCACGCTCGATGAGATTGCAGGAATGCTAGAGGATCGCGCGCTCGAGCTTGGGCTCACCATCGACATGCGGCAGACCAATCACGAAGGCATGCTGGTCGACTGGCTCCACGAGGCGCAGGCGCAGGGCGCACGCGCTGTCTTGATCAACGCTGGCGCTTACACGCACACCTCGATCGCCTTGCTCGACGCCGCCAAAGCGATAACCACTCCGGTTATCGAAGTGCATCTCAGCGATCCAAAAACGCGAGAAGAGTTTCGCCACATTTCTTATATAGGCATGGCAGCGGCAAAAACGGTCGAAGGGCACGGCCCCAATTCCTACCGCATCGCATTGGAAGCCGTAGCGTCGGGTGAAGTCTGATCTCACAGGCGCACTTGCGAATTTTGCGTGCTTTGCCACTTGCCAGCCGCAATTCGCGTCAATAGTCACACCCGCAACCAACCACGCCATGGAAACATGGGGCCATATTAGGGGAACGCATGGCTGAGAAGAAATCCGGCATGAATGTCGACACCGCTCTCGTTCGCGAGCTTGCAGAAATGCTCAACGAGACCGGCCTTACCGAAATTGAAGTCGAAGATGATGATCGCAAGATCCGCGTCGCACGCAACTTCCCCGGCGGTGGTGGCGGCGGTGCGAACCTCACGCCTGCGCAAATTGCGGCCTTTGGCAACCTCGTCGGCGGCGCGCCAGCAGCCCCTGCACCCGCTCCGGCGGCGGCTCCTGCAGCGGCACCGGCACCTGAAGCGCCCGCCGCTGACGCACATGCCGATGCGCTCAAGTCACCGATGGTCGGCACTGTCTATCTCGCTCCCGAGCCGGGAGCCGCTGATTTCGTCAAGGTCGGCGACAGCGTGAAGGAAGGCGACACGCTGCTCATCGTCGAGGCGATGAAGGTCATGAACCCCATCACCGCCGACAAGTCGGGCACGATCAAGGCGATCCTCGTCGCCAACGCTCAGCCGGTCGAATTTGACCAGCCGCTTGTTGTAATCGGGTAAGCAGACGTGGCCATTACTCGAATACTGATCGCCAATCGCGGCGAAATTGCGCTGCGCATCCACCGCGCGGCGCACGAAATGGGGATCGAGACAGTCGCGGTGCACTCGACCGCCGATTCCGACGCGATGCATGTGCGGCTGGCAGACCACGCGGTCTGCATCGGCCCGCCTGCCGCGTCGGAAAGCTATCTCAACCACGCCAACATCATCTCGGCTGCCGAAGTGGCTGGCTGCGATGCGATCCATCCGGGCTACGGCTTCCTCTCAGAGAACGCCAAGTTCGCCGAGATCGTCGAAGCGCACGACATCGCGTGGATCGGCCCAAAGCCTGAACACATCCGCACGATGGGCGACAAGGTGCAGGCGAAGAAGACCGCCGGCGAACTTGGCCTTCCGCTGGTCCCAGGCTCCGACGGAGCGGTTTCCGATCCTGAGGAAGCCAAGAAGATCGCGGCCGAAATCGGCTATCCCGTGATCATCAAGGCCGCCTCCGGTGGCGGTGGCCGCGGCATGAAGGTGTGCGAGAGCGAGGACAAGCTCGAGACGCTGATGAAGCAGGCCGGCAGCGAGGCAAAGGCCGCGTTCGGCGATGCGACGGTCTATATCGAGAAGTATCTCGGCAACCCGCGCCACATCGAATTTCAGGTCTTCGGCGACGGCAATGGCAATGCAATCCATCTGGGCGAGCGCGATTGCTCGCTCCAGCGTCGCCACCAGAAAGTGCTCGAAGAAGCGCCCTCCCCCGTCATCAGCGACGATGAACGCGCGGCAATGGGCGAGGTCTGCTCCAAGGCGATGCGCGACATGGGCTATCGCGGTGCAGGGACGATCGAATTCCTGTGGGAGAACGGCGAGTTCTACTTCATCGAGATGAACACCCGCCTGCAGGTCGAACACCCCGTGACCGAAGCAATCACCGGGGTCGACCTCGTGCGCGAACAGATCCGCATTGCGGCTGGCAAGCCGCTTTCGGTGGCGCAGGAAGACCTGCGTTTCACAGGCCACGCGATCGAGTGCCGGATCAATGCCGAGGACCCGTTCACCTTCGCGCCCTCGCCCGGGAAGGTCACTTACTACCACCCGGCTGGCGGCATGCATGTGCGCGTCGATTCAGGCCTATACGCAGGTTATTCGATCCCGCCCTACTACGATTCCATGATCGCTAAACTGATCGTCTACGGGCGCAATCGCGAAGGGTGCATCATGCGCCTTCGCCGCGCGCTTGAGGAAATGGTGGTCGAGGGGGTGAAAACCAACATCCCGCTCCATCAGGAATTGCTGCGGCAGGACGATGTCCTCAACGGAGACTATTCGATCAAGTGGCTGGAAGAGTGGCTGGCGGAGCGATCGAGCTGATCAGGGCTGCGCTCTGATCGTCGGCTGGTACGAAAGCCTCAATCCGCAAAGCCGCGAGGCCAAATTCGCCCGGCGATGCGATTGAGGACAGCACCGAGATAACGCGCAGGGTCTCGCCTCGTAACGTGTAGCGCTCCTCAAGAACGCTGGGCGGATCGCTCAGCCGCGCCGTCCACTTGGCGACCGCCGGGTAGCTTTCGAACCGGGCAATCGTGGCGCTGAGCGAGGGGAAATGCGATGCCTCTATCCGCAATCGCCTGAGCGTTTCGGGGATCACCTCTTCTGGGTTTTCCATCCAGCGGATCAGTCCGTCAGGGTGGAAGACCAGATCGTACATGTTGGCCTTCCCATCCGCTGCGGTCGCTTCCCACAAATCCTCTCCCCCGCCAGCATAGGTAAGCAGGGCATCAAGCGCCGCATTGCTCTGCACCAAAGTGCCGTCCGGCTCGAAAGTGCAGGCGGGCCATGGCGACAGGCGCTCAAAAAAACCCTGGGGAAGCGACGCCGTATGTTCAGGCGCACTTAGCTCGGTCCTGCCGCCGGCAAGCGGCCTGAACAGCGCCCTTTGCTCCCATGCTCGTAGCGCCATCGCCTTCGCCAGCTTTGCCAAGGCGGACTGACCCGGCTTTGACCGGCCGGTCTCCAGAAAGGAGATGTGACGCTGTGAAAGGTCGGCCCGCATCGCAAGCTCTTCCTGCGACCAACCCCGGTCACGGCGCAAACGGGCGAGGATGTTCCCAAACTCCATACCCCACCGATTATAACCCAAAGGTAATTGAGTCCATTATCTCCTGATTGCATCTCTGGCGTCAGCAACGGGAGAATAGACGATGATGGAGCGTTGGCAGGCATGGATCGACGCCTTCGATGAAGCGGTCGAAACCGATGGCTGGGATAGACTTGAGCCGTTTCTCGCGCCCAATGTCATTTATACGGTGACGGGTGTTCCCTTCGCCTGCCGCCTCGAAGGCCGCGATGCCGTGATATCGGGTTTCCGAAAGTCGATCGCGAATTTCGATCGCCACTTTGACGAGCGTCAGTGGTTCCCGGTGGGGCTGCGCCATTTCGAGCCCGGCACGATCACGGCGCGTGCGATGGGTATTTATAGGCTGGGCGACAAACCGCTGCTGCATTTCTCCGCGCACAGCCTGTGGCAGTTTTCAGGCGATCAGATCACGGCGATGAACGACTGGTACGACCTGGCCGAGGCAGATGTGCAAAACGCGCTGGGCTGGATCGCAGAGCACGCACCAGGCCTCGACGCATCCTACGCATAAGGGACAATTCTATGAGCGATTATATGGACAGCCTTCACAAGATGATGGCGATCTGGAACACCACCGATGCGGCAGAAATCGAGCGACTGACCGAAGAAGCGCTTGAACACAATGTCCATTTTGCCGACCCGAACCACAACATCGTCGGGCGCAAGGCGTTTGTCGAGATGGTTCATCAGACGCAGAAACAGATCCCGGGAGCGGCATATTCGCACAACAGCGAGATCGAGATGCAGAACAATTTCTGCCGCTATCACTGGAAGATCGACATGGGCGACAAGCGCCTGATGGACGGCTTCGATATGACCGAGGTCAACGATGCGGGAAAGATCGTGAAAGTCATTGGCTTTTTCGGACGGCTTGAAGCGAACGATTGATCGCTTTGCGCCGCTGGGACGAGGTCAAGTGACCTCAATCGCATGGCCATTCGTTTCGTCGTGCGGCGCTTCGATCACTGTCTCGATTGCTCCATTGCGCGCAGTTATCGCGCTGATCGGACAGGTCAGCCGATAAAGAAAGGCCGCAGGCGCGATTTCAAACCGGCCCTTGCCGCCAAGCAGACGCGGCACAATGCGCGTCAAAAGCGTCTCGCTGAACTCGTCGAGCGGCAGTGGTGTGCCCGCAGGCGGCTCATCTGAACCGCTGTCGAAGGCGCTTTCTTCGGAGGTTGATCCGAAGCTCTCTCGCCATTCCAGAATCAGGCTGGCCTCCTCGTCATCCGCATCTGATGCATCGACCGTCCAACTGACCGCGATGTGCCCGCGAGCTTGCTCCGCCCGTCCGATCTGGACGAAGCGCGAGGCAAGCTCCCAAGCGATAAGGCTCAATTGCTGCGCGCCCTGCGCACCGACTTCGACAACCGGCCCGTCTGTGCTCAACTGTTGCGCAGGCGAATTGAAGAGCGGTTCGATCTGTCTCCGGATCACTCTTTCAAGACTTGCGCGTGCGGTATCGTCCTGCTCCATCACGGTCGAAGTCGCTATGGCGAGCGCATTGATGCGGCCTCGCAATTCGCGCAGGAATCGTTCCGGATACTGGCTGATTTCGACGCCCGGCCGCGTAAGCGATGAGACCACCTGAATTAGGTTGCGGCTCCGCTGGACCGCATCGCGCGCTGTCAGAGCCAACCGGGTGTTCGCATCGTTGAGTTCTTCCGTCCGCTGCCTGACACGGCTCTCAAGCTCATCGCGCGAGCGTGACAGGTCGGCGAGCGTCACTTCCAGCTTTCCGATGACCTCTTCGTGCGTGTCGGGTGTGGGTATTCGCAGGAACACCGGGACGAGCCTGAATAGCACGAATGCGGTGGCGAGCGAGACGATGCCCGTGGCGAGCTTTACCGCGCCGGTGAAGGGATAGATCGGGTACCAAAGCGTCACGATCCCCATGAAATGAGTGATGCCGCAAAGTAGGATGAAGGCAGCGAAAAGCGCCACCAGCGCTCGGTGCCGAAGGTCGTCTCTTCGGCGCATGACCATGACCAGCGCAAGCGGTATCGCCATGTAGGCGACGAAGATCATCAGATCGCTGCCGGCCCACAGGACGACCAGCCAAGGCTCCCACAAAAGGCACATGCCATGGGGCATATATTGATCGTATTCGAACACGCCTCACCCTCGCTTTCGCAGTGCGACGCACCCATCGCCACAGGCTCTTCTAGCCCGAAGTGAGCGCTACTTGCCTCCGTGGAACCACCTAGGCTCGGTCCGATCTGGCGGTGTTTTCAGGAAATAGGCGGCTTTCTGCCTCTGGGGGCTTGGTAAACCGGCCACGATTGATGCTATAAGATGACGAAATCGCCCCAGCGGGATCGGGGGCCACGCACTGTCGAAGGGCCTCTCTTGAAGCAAGACGTCATATCCCGCAGCGATTCCGAGCGGCATCCCATCGCCATTCCGGAAGCAAAGCGCAAAACTCAGATTGTCATCGTCGGCGGCGGCGCAGGCGGGCTTGAACTCGTGCGCAAGCTCGGCGCGAAATATGGCCGCAAGCGCCACGACATCATTCTGGTCGACCAGAACCTGTCCCACATCTGGAAACCGCTTTTGCACGAAGTTGCTGCCGGATCGCTCGATGCCAATCTCGATGAGGTCGGCTATCGCGGACATTGCGCGCGCTGGGGCTATCGTTTCTTTCAGGGACGCCTTGAAAGTATAGATCGCGAGGCCAAGACCATCCGTCTTGCGCCCGTGATGGATGACGATGATGAAGAGATCATCGGCGCGCACACGATCCGCTACGACATGCTGGTCCTCGCCATCGGTTCGGTCTCGAACGACTTTGGTGTGCCGGGGGTAGCGGAGCATTGCCTTTACCTCGACAGCCGCAGGCAGGCGGATCAATTCCGTACGCTTCTGCTCAACCACTGCCTTCGCGTGAGCCGCGCGATGATCGAAGATCCGGGTGCAGATTCGCGAGTGAAGGTTGCAATCGTCGGAGCGGGTGCGACCGGGGTGGAACTCGCCGCAGAGCTTTACAACGCGGCTGGCGCGCTCAAGCATTATGGTCTTGAGGTGTTCGATGAAAGCCGCCTCGACGTGACCATTCTGGAGGCCGGCCCTCGCATCCTACCCGCCCTGCCCGAGCGTCTTTCGACCTCTGCGCGCAAGGAATTGAAAGCGCTCGGCGTCGAGGTGCGCGAGGGCGTGCAAGTGGTGGAGGCCAAACGCCGCCAGCTCATTACCAAAACCGGTGAGACCATCGAGGCCGACCTGATGGTCTGGGCCGCGGGTGTCAAAGGCGCCGAGTTTCTGAGCACACTGGGGCTGGAGACGACGATGCGAAACCAGATCGTCGTCACTGAAACGCTTCAGACCGTGACTGATCCCGATATCTTCGCAATTGGCGACTGCGCGTCCTATTCGCCCGATAGCGACGCGCCGCCCATCCCTCCGCGTGCGCAAGCTGCGCACCAGATGGCGGACACCGTGTTCAAGAACCTGCGCCTTCGCGAGCAGGGGCGACCGCTCAAGCGCTTCGTCTATCAGGACAACGGGTCGCTCATCTCGCTCAGCCGCTTTTCGACCGTGGGAAGCCTGATGGGGAACCTCGTCGGCGGCGCGATGGCGGTTGAAGGGCGCATAGCGCGCTTCATCTACACCTCGCTCTATAGGATGCACCTCATCGCGATCCACGGCTGGCTCAAGGGCTTGGGGCTGATCGTGATTGGCCGGGTAAACCGCATCGTGCGGCCCAAGCTCAAACTTCACTAAAAGTCGATCTTGAGGCGCACTTCGGTGCCATCGGCATCAAAGCCGCCAACGCCTTTCTTGATGACATTGGCCTCGGCCTCCGCATTCTCGCTTAGCCGGACGCGAGCGCGTGGGATCGCGCTGCCTTCGGTCAATTCGGCGGCGGTCGGGCCGTAAGTCGGACCAATTCGGGGCGAGAGCACCATTTCACGGCACACGATGATTTCCGGATTGAACGGATCGGGCTCTATCTCATCGAGGCATTCGGTTGGAGGCGGAGCGAGCGGAGTAAGGTCGATCACCAGCGAGCCGTCCTCGCGAGTGGTACTGGGCAGGCCCTCATCCGTGTTCGCAGGTGAAGGCAGTTCGATGACAACAGGCGCGGGAGGCTCATCCAGCATTCTCGAACCTCCTATGCTCGCGTCTCAGACCGGGTCACCCCTGCGGTAAGCAGCTACTCAAAACTGAAACCAGCAGCCTCGGCCTCAGCGATGATTTCTGCACCCGTTTTCTTCGGGCTCTCCTGCGCGATGTCGAACCAGTCGGGTTTCTCTTCGATGAAGATCTGGTGCTTGATCGGCAGGCCCGAAGGCAGTTTGAACAATCCAGCAAGGAACGTGCGATTGCCCGTGGGCAGGAACTTGTACCACAGATTGCTGCCGCATTTCTTGCAGAAGGCGCGCTCTGCCCAGTCGCTCGACTGATAGGTGCTGATGTGATCCTCGCCCGAAAGCGAGAAATCGTCCGCTTCGATACCGGCATACATGCTGCCGCCCCAGCGCTGGCACATGCCGCAGTGACATACGTCAACTTCCGCGTGGGCAGCATTCAGGGTGATTTTGACGCTGCCGCAAAGGCAGTGACCGCGGAGCGGCTCGGCGAGGCGCTCCGCATCGCTCACAGCGGGACGCCGGGTTCGTGCTTGGAGGTGCGAATCGTCAACGAGGTCTTCACGCTCGCGACGTTGGGCGCAGGCGTCAGCTTGCTGGTGAGGAATTCCTGAAAGCTTTGAAGGTCCTGGCTCACGATCTTGAGAATGAAGTCGATCTCGCCATTGAGCATGTGACACTCGCGAACTTCGGGAAGATCGGCCATGTGCTCTTCAAATTCGCGCAGCGCGCTTTCGGCCTGGCTCTTCAGGCTCACCATCGCGAAAACGGTGATCGCAAAGCCCAGTTTCGAAGGGTCGAGATCAGCGTGATAGCCGCGGATGACGCCGTCTTCCTCAAGCCCGCGAACACGGCGAAGACACGGCGGCGCGGTGAGACCGACGCGCTGCGCCAGCTCCACATTGGTCACGCGCCCTTCAGCCTGAAGCTCGCTGAGCAGACGCTTATCGATCTCATCCAGATTTGCCATCGAAACCAAGAACCCCCTGAAGGCCTGCACAATAGAATGATCCCGTTGCTCACGGGCAGCAGATTGCCTTACCCTACAACAACCTTTTGCAAGAACTTGAACGGTTTTGCTTGGGTAAAGCTAATTTTATTATGTGTGCCAGCAATTGTCCCGCTTTGCAACGCAGTGTGCGATGGTCCTGCGTCAAATCGCTCATGATGTTAGGAGTTAATTGCCGAATTGCGTCCAAGTGACTGGCTTGGATTCGCAAACGGCTCCTTGCCGCCAAGCGGTGCAGCTGATGGATTTGGAGCCTGGATGTTTTTCGATGATCGCCTTGCGACGGTGCTACGCCAGCGCGCGCAGAGCGATGGGTCGAAGCGCACGCAATACCGGCAATTGCTCGATATACTCGGCGCTGAGCGGATGGGTGCAGCCAATGTCTCGCGAGATCCCAGCCTTGCCGCCGCCGCGTGGTTGAGGATGGATGCACTGGCAGAGGCAATCCCGTCAGCTGACCGCGCGCGCATGGTGCGCGAGCCGGGCTGGCGCTTTCGCAATCCGGAACTGGCCGCACATCTTGCCGATGCAGAACCCGACGTGGCGTCGGCCGCTTTGTCGCGGGCGCAATTGTCCGACGATGACTGGGCAGCGCTGATCCCGCGCCTCCCGGTTCGCGCGCGCGGTTTCCTGCGCCTGCGCAATGACTTGCCAGCCAAGACCGAGAAACTGCTTGAGAAGCTGGGCGTCTATGACCGCGGCCTGCCCTCGCCCGAGACCGGCGTTCTTGCCGAGGTTGAGCGCGACCTGATCATCCCCTCAGAGCCGCCTCAACCTGAGCCGCTCGAACTTGAAGATGAATTCATCGAAGAGCCGGAGCAGGCACCTCAGTTCGAGCCAGAGAGCGAAGACGAACTGGAAAGCGATCCTCAAAGCGAGGGTCGCAGCGAAATCTCCGCGCTGGTCGAGCGGATTGCCGCCTTCAAGCGCAACCGCGATGGCAAACCGCGCGGTGACGACGATCAGCTCATGCCGCGCCTCCCGCTTGGAGAACAGGCAGGCGGATCGACGCGAAAGATCGCCGCATTCGGCTTCGCTGGCGACGCGGCGGGCCGGATCGAATGGGCGGACGGTGAGATCGCGCCCATGGTTATTGGAGCACGTTTGGTGGCCCCTGCCCGCCTTGGAAGCGCAGCGGTTCAGACCCCGCTTGAGCGTGCTGTTGCCCGCAGACAACCGATCAGCGGCGCAAGCCTAAGCCTCGATGGGGCCGAGGCGATTGCCGGCGAATGGGTGGTCGACGCGCAGCCGCGCTTTACCGAAGGTGGCAATTTTGCAGGCTATGTCGGGCGCTTCCGTCGTCCAGCAAGCTCAGAACAACCTACCCAAACCGCAGCGCAGCGAGAGGCTGACCGCATTCGCCAGCTTCTTCACGAGTTGCGTACGCCGGTTACCGCGGTTCAGGGCTATGCCGAGGTGATCCAGCAGCAATTGTTTGGCAACGCCCCGCACGAATACCGCGCGCTCGCAGCTGCTATTGCCGCTGACGCTGCGCGCATCCTTGCAGGGTTTGAAGAACTGGACCGCCTTGCGCGGCTGGAAACCGGCGTGATCGAAGTTGAAAGCGGAGTTGCCAATCTCAATGCGCTTACGCAGCGCACAGTTGGCCAGCTTGCGCAGGTTTTGGGCCCGCGCATGTCAGGCATCGAGCTGGCCGCCATTGATCCCGATGGCAGCGATGAAGCCGTCATGGCCGCCGTCGATCCGGAGCAGGCAGAAGCGCTTCTATGGCGCCTTCTGGCGACGCTAGGTGGTGGATGCGCAGCTGGCGAAATGCTCACTGCATCGGTTGAGCGTGACGGCGATTTTGCCAAGCTTACCAGCGAAGTGCCTGCGCAACTTCTGAGCGAGGAGAATATCTTCGCAGCTGACGCCCGGCCCCTTGGATCGGCAATCAATGCGGGGCTGTTCGGCGCCGGTTTTGCCCTGCGCCTCGCGAGGGCCGAAGCTCGCTCGGGCGGCGGCGATCTGGTGTGCGAGGACGAAATCATCGTTCTCACCCTGCCCATCGCGAAAGATTGAAACGGTATCCAGCGAGGCTCCCGGTAAGGCTCCGCTTACACATTGTCGCTATAGCGATCGGCCATGCAGGCAGCAGCCCAACCACAAGCGCCCGTAGATATCGGCGCGCATGGCGTTTCGATGATCGAGCCACCGCTCGCATCGGCAAAGGCTTCCTTTGCGCCTGATTTCGGGCAGCGGGTACTGCTTACGGTCGACACCGAAGAGGAGTTTGACTGGGAAGGCCCCTTCACCCGCGACCAGCACGGCCTGCGTCATGTCGAGGCCATTCCGCGCTTTCAAGCGTTCTGCGAGGATATCGGTGCTCATCCGGTTTATCTGGTCGACTGGCCGATCGCGACAGATCCGCGCGCCGTTGAGATCATCGGCGACGCGATCAAGCGAGGGGTCGCTGACGTCGGGGTGCAGCTTCACCCGTGGGTCAATCCGCCTTTCGATGAAGAAGTTTGCGCGAGAAACTCGTACGCTGGAAGCCTCCCGCCTGAACTGGAAGCCGCCAAGTTCAAGGCGCTGCGCGACCGGATCGAGGAAGCATTCGGCACGCCGCCCCTGATCTATCGTGCCGGTCGGTATGGCCTTGGCCAGCATTCGGCGCAGATCCTCAAGGACAATGGCATCCGCATCGACACATCGGTGCGCTCACTGTTCGATTACGCTGCCCAATACGGCCCAGATTACTCCAATCACCCGCTGGCCCCCTACTGGGTGGATGAAGCGCGCGAACTGCTCGAACTGCCTGTGACGAGTGTCTATTGGGGCCCGCTGCGCATGCTGGGTAAGCACATCCACCGGTTGCAACGCCATATCCCGACCTTCTTTTCAGGTTTCTCGCGGTTGAAGCTTCTCGAGCGAATCGCTCTCACTCCGGAAGGCGTCACCAGCGCAGAAGCGATACGCGGCATCGACGTGGCCCTGGATGAAGCTCTGCCGCTCCTGGTGCTGTCATTCCACAGCCCGACACTTGCGCCGGGCTTTACTCCCTATGCAGCCAACTCGCGCGATGTTGAGCGGCTGTATGAGTGGCTGAGCGATGTCTACGCCTATCTCGGCAAGCGCGGCGTGCGCACTGCGAATGTCGCCGACATCATCGAAGCCACACAAAGGTAAATCAGCCGCTTGTGTAAGCTGCAATGTGGCTGTAGGGGCCGTGCTGCTTTACGTCACAGCGCGTGCTGATGGTACCGGGGGGCCTGTAGCTCAGCGGTTAGAGCTGGCCGCTCATAACGGCTAGGTCGCGGGTTCGAATCCTGCCGGGCCCACCAACCTCTAAGGGGCGGTGACGAAGCGTTGAGCATCGAGGACTACTCGTTGCTTGAACGATTGAAATGTCGGGGAGTGGCGCAGCCTGGTAGCGCACCTGTTTTGGGTACAGGGGGTCGCTGGTTCGAATCCAGTCTCCCCGACCATTTCATCGTCTCACGGGGTCCCATTCGTTCTCGGAAACCCCGGAAATTCAAGCTTTTTTCGCGGTTTCCGGGCGAAAAGTGTCTCATGCCTTCCCATAGCATCTCGCAGTTTTGTTGGGCTGTAGCTTGCCAAAGCCCAACGCCGTTGCGAAAAGCCCAACATGGCACTCTCGGATACTCGGCTGAAAAGCCTCAAGCCTCGCGACAAGACTTATAAGCTCGCAGACGGTGGGGGGCTGATAATTGCGGTTTCGCCAAAGGGGCGCAAGACATGGAAGCTCGCCTATCGTTTCGCCGGGAAGCAGAAGGAGCTTACCGGGGGCACTTATCCGTCTGTTGGGCTGGCGGCTGCGCGCAAATGGCGAGACAAGGCGAAAGCTCAGCTATCCGAAGGCATCGATCCAAGTGAGGCGCGCAAGCAGGCGCGACGACAAATCGAACTTGAGGATGCAAACAACTTCGAGACGGTTGCGCGTGAATGGCACGAGAGCCGGAAGCCCAAGTGGAGCGAGCGTTACGCTTGGATTACGCTCCGCAGGCTCGAAGCTGACACTTTCCCATCGCTTGGCCCAATGGCGATCTCGAAGATTCTCCCGGCGGATGTGCTGGCCACCATCCGCAAGGTCGAAGCGCGCGGATCGATCGACATGGCGCGAAGACTCAACAATCACATTAGCGAGGTTTTCCGTTACGCTGTCGCCCGGGGCATCGCAGAACGCGATCCATCGCGGGACATAACCGCCGCGCTGAGAGAGCGTCCACCTGTCAAGCACCGCGCTTCAATGCCTCGACAGGAGCTCCCCGTGTTCTTCTCCAAGCTCGAAGCCGAGCCTGTGGAACCTCATACGCGCATCGCCCTCCTCTTCACTATCTACACGCTTGTACGCACGAATGAGACGCGCTTCGCGGAATGGTGCGAGTTCGAAAACCTAGATGGGAAAGAACCGCTTTGGCGTATCCCAGCGAGTCGAATGAAGATGCGCTTCGAACATCTGGTGCCATTGGCGCCTTCGGTCGTGGCGTTGTTGAAAGAACTGCGAGCGCTAGGACCTTCAAGCCCACACCTGTTTCCCGGAAACCGCAGGGGCGTGATTAGCGAGAACACGATGCTCTACACGCTCTATAGGCTCGGCTATCACAGTAAAGCCACGGTCCACGGCTTCCGAGGGACCGGCTCCACGGTCCTAAACGAAACCGGCAAATTTAAGTCGGATTGGATCGAACGGCAATTGGCCCATGATGATCGCGACCAAATCAGGGCCGCGTATAACTCGGCACAGTATCTTCCGCAGCGCCGCAAAATGATGGAATGGTGGGCGAGCTATCTGGACGACCAACGGTCTGTAGGGAACCTACTGTAGTACAATATGACATCTGAAGCACCAAACGAGCACAAAGAAGAGGATGAGACAGCACTAGAGGCTGCAAGCGAAGGTGCGCCTTTGACCAATCGTGTGCCACAATACAGGCGAGACATCACTTTGCAGAATGTCGCTTTATCAGCGGCAGACCTAAGTGCGTTTACCAACTTGATCATCGAAGTTAATGAGCGCGCGAAAAAATTGGAAATTGCGCGAGCCGATCCTGGAAAGTTTGAGAGCGATGAGGATGCTCAGCGTCAAGCCGATGAGTTTATGCCAGTCGAATACCGATACACCGACCAAATGGGTGATAGCATCCAAGGCCTCGGCGAATTGGACTCCGAAAGCGCAGACTTTCCGAACGATATGGCCAGCTTTTACATCTCCAACACCTCTTTTCCGAAGCGTGCTATAGACATTATTCCGCTTAACGCGGTTGACGCGCTCATCGATTTTAAGAGGCCGAATCTCGCGGTCGATATGCTCAACGCGCCCTCAAATCCAACAGAGAATCGGACTATAATCAACGTCTACGGGCTTAATGAGGAGTGGGTGATATCCACCGAAAACAAGATCCAGAGATTTTTCGAAGAACGAAAGGTACTTCGTCCTTCGATCCACGGATCAGGAGTGTACGACTACTTCATATGGCTACTATTCTTACCTGCGATGATTTGGATGTACCTTCGCACTGGCGAAATCGGGCGCGAGTGGATTGAAAATCAATCCATGTTCACGAATGTGATTTTGGCGATCTATGTTCTGTTTCTGTCCTTATTTGGCGCTCGCTTACTGTTTCAGTACTTCCGGTGGCTCTTCCCGCCAGTCGAATATTTCAAGACTAGCATGCTGGGGGCAAACCTCCATCGCGCAGTAGCTAGTTTCTTTGGACTTGGGATAGTTGGGAGCGCGGCTTATGACATTCTGAAGGGTATGTTCACGGCACTCTTCTAACCCAACCACTTGGACCGGATCACAGGCGCTTTCGCTTTCGGCGCAGCACGGCTGGCAAGTTCCTCTTCGCGCCGATCGGCGTTGGTCGTCACGAGTTCACGCGCAGCGGTGGCATAGACCACGCAGTCAAGCGCTTCAGCGCGTCGTCCGGCAATGCGGACAAATTGCCGGACCGGGCGGCCACGATGATACCGGATCACGCGGCGCTCGCTGGCCAATTGCTCGAACCATTCCTCGCTGAGCGTGCCGCTGAAACGCATCGAGCGCCCATGAACGAGCCGCTGCAATAAATTTGCTTTCAATCCGTCCACGCCCACGAGGAAAAGCCTCGTTCCCTTCGACTTCGACATTTGCAGGGCGGGCCGATTGCCGCTCACGCCTTTCCCAGCCACCACGCGACGCCCATAACGAGCATGGGCGAACCGATAAACGAGATCGGTCACGCCCCCGTCGCCTAAATCAATCAAAGCCGCATCGATTCGGAGAGTCCCACCGTTCGGATGGTCCCACTTCGACTTCAGATAGTCGTCCAATTCGATCCAGGTTAAATCCTCGTGCGACGCCCCCCAAATCACGTGGTGAGCAAGCACAAAGCACTCATCGCGAGACCAGCCGAGCAAAGTGGTTTCAAGCCGGTCGTCTTGCACGTCCACTCCAGCGGTCACAAAAAGCACCTCAGGAGGGAGTGCCTCTAGCCCAAAAGGCTCGGCTCTCGACTTGAGCGCGTCTTCGTCGATTTCATCGGCTGCCTCTCGCCACCCTTCCGCGAGGATGGTGTTGACGAAAACCTGAAGCTCATCTGGCCCATTGCGCTTAGCTTGGACGAACTCGGATGCGAGCACGCCCCAAGTGGCGTTCTTCAGCGTGCTCACGAGCGCGTTGAGCCGGAAACCTACGTGACCTTCGACATCGGGCACAGTGGCTCGCCAGACGCCGTTCTCGACCATCTGAGCCTTGTGGCGCTCTTCAATCATGGTTTGGCAGTGCGGACATTCGAAGGCCGCCGTCTCGGGGTTGTCCGGCTCCCATTTGATGTGCCCCCATCGTATTTCGGTGAAGGTGCCGCATTCGGGACACGGGACCTCAAAGGTGCGCTGATCGGAACCACGATAGGCTCGAAGAATGTTGGACGTATCTTCGAGAGTTGGCGTTGAGCCTGAGATGATCTTGCGGTTGGCGAAGCTGAGCGTGCGCTGCTCTGCTAGGGCGAGCGGGTTGCCTTCGACAGTCGGTTCCATCGCGTCCACTTCGTCCATCAAA
The DNA here is from genome assembly GCF_057364915.1 of Erythrobacter sp. S158. Classification (NCBI taxonomy): domain Bacteria; kingdom Pseudomonadati; phylum Pseudomonadota; class Alphaproteobacteria; order Sphingomonadales; family Erythrobacteraceae; genus Erythrobacter; species Erythrobacter sp. S158. The sequence goes on from NZ_CP200279.1 coordinate 1,813,195, forward strand.
AGGACTCGGACCGTGTGCGCTCGAAGATTGCGAGGCGATTTGGCCGCAACAATCTTGAGGCTTCCACCGGGAAAGCGCCGAGACAAAAGCGTGTTACGGCCCCTTTCTCGCCCATCATCGGACAGCAAGCCTTGCAATGCTGGACTCGCTTCGAAGATCGGCTCCACGTCGCTTGTCATGTAGTTCCGGCAATCGTCCTGCGTCGGTAACAGGCACATGATGGGCGAAGGCTCATTGGCGATGTAGCTGGCCAACGTGCCGGACAGCAACGTGGTGAAGCCCACACGCACCGGCTTCACAATCGTCACCCTTGTCACGGATGGATCGCAAATTGCGTCGGCAATGCCCCGCTGATACGGCCAAAGGCGGACGGGACCGGGAAGCGCTGAAACAGTTGAGGGCAGCCGCATTTCGGTCTCGATCCAATCGGCTAGCGAGAGGCGAGGCGGCGGCCTGAGAGCCTGAAGCGCGCACGATCGAACTTGTTCAAGCACGGACCGCGCCCCCACGTGCAAGTGCGCGGTCCATCACCTTCGGCCAATACTTGTATTCTCGCTCGAAGTTATCTGCCACGAGGGCCGAATATGGCGTTCCCTCCCCGCGCAGCAAGGTGAGTAGGTCTTCAGCTTCGCAGGTGTGTTTAATCCACGCACGCGGGACGCGACAGCTACGGTCTCCGTCGCGACGATTATAGATAACCTCGCAATCGCGAACGATCATCAATTGCCAGATCATGCTTCCAGCTGCGTAGTACATTGAGAACGGCGTGTGATAGGACCCCCAGCCGTGGATATAGCCATAGAGTCCAGGCGCGAAGAGTTCGGGCCTGGACGCAAAAATGCCGTCGCGGACCGCCTTCGCCTCCACGTATCCTTCGAGCGGGAATTGGAATCCCTTCCGCATGAATGAGGTCGAATCCTTGCTTGATGCTCGCACCATGTACGAGAATCCGCGTCCCGTCGGCTCTTCAGTCCATTGTTCATCAATCATCAGCTTTTCCTTTCGCGGTTTCGGTGAGGGCATCGCGCACTTCCCGATCGATCACGGCCACGTCATCGGCTGAGAGGTGAGCAAGTCGCGCTTGGACGCGGGCGGGGATTGAGAGCATTGCGGCGCGTACGGTCCGAAGGACGCCGCTCCATTCGCGCTCCACGTTCTCGGCTGGCACGAGTTCGCCGCGCGCCTGCGCATTTTTCAGCGCCACGGCGTCGGCTTGCTCACGCTTCAGCCTGAGGTTCTCTTCGGCCAATGCCGACTTCGCGGTCCCCGTTGCGGGTCGCCCGTAGTGCGCCTGATCGCGCAGCCATTCGCAATAGGTGCGAACCGACGCCTGAAGGTCGAAACGATTCTTGCCGAGCTTCACGACATGACCTTCGGTCTCGTGCCGGTAAATCTGGCGAGAGGACAAGCCCAGCCATTCGGCAAGCTCATCCGCCGTGCCTTCGACCGGACCAGGGGTGCCGAGCAAATCATCGATTCCGATCTCACCGGCCATTTTCGATTCCATTCTGAAATTTTTGTAGCGAGCCGATTTCCGCGCTCGACGCTCCCCGCAACGGCCCGCCCCACGGGAAGGACCCATCCACTCCCAAGTCCGGGCATCGCTCAAACCCGAACTCCGGACCGGCCCTAAAGGGCCGAGTCCGGTCCGGTCCGGTTTTGTGAGCGACCTGCCAATCCGGACTCAGACCGGACAAACCCGGACTCAACCGGATCAAACCGGACTCGCTGAGACGATATGAGACGGCCTGAGACACTACGCGGTCTCCCATTCATCGAAGCCGTCGGATGGGAGCGACACCAACCCGTCAATGATCGCGATGCGGTTCATTCGGACGAGTCCTTGGATGGCACGGGCTGCCACCCTTCGACGGGCATCCCGTTCTTCAGCCGAAGAGACTTTCGGATCATCGATACAAGCCTTTTGGAAGGCGGATTGAGTGACCGGCTCACCCTCTTCAAGCAGCACGCTCAGACGGGCCAAGGCTGCTTGTTCCGAGGGCTTCAACGCATCGGCGGGGCTAGGCAGGGAAGCCGCATTGACCTCTTGCACGAGCGGGGCGCTGATCGGGTCGCCGTCTTCGTCCTCGCCCATGCTCTCGGTGGCGATGCTGAAAGCAATCAGCCGGTCCATCGTGCCGTTGCGGTTCTTCGAGAGCTTGCCCTTCGTCACGCCCTGATCGATCGGCATGAGTTGCAGTGCAGCGTCCAACGCGCCGTTGAGCAAGCTGTGGCCACGCGGCGTGGGCGTCCCGGCCTTCGTGTCATGATGGACCAGGGCAACAGCCGCCCCGCCCTCAGTCAGCGAACGCGAGATAGCCACCACACGGCCCATTGCGGCTGCGTCGTTTTCTTCGAGACCGGGAAAGGCAAGCGCGAGCGTATCAATGACGACGAGTTGCGGCTGCCAAGCCTCCACAAGCTCCCGCAGCGCCGCAAGGTCTCCGCTGTCCTCGCTCAGCAAGTCAGTCACGCCATCGACCAGCTTGAAGCCGTCGGCATCGCCATAACGCCGCTTCAGGGCCTTCACGCGCCCTCGCATCCCGTGCGCGTCCTCGGCGGCGACGTAGAGCACCGGCCCAGGCTTCACGCGCATCCCGAAGGTCTCGCGGCCTTGTGCAACCGCGTAGCCGATATGCGGAGAGATTAGCGACTTGCCCGCCCCAGGCGCACCGTAGATGCAAACGAGGTCTCGCGGAGCGATCAAGCCCTTCACCACGTATCCGCGATTGGGCAGGTTTTCGCAGTCGGAAGGCGTGAGCACTTGCAAAGTGGATGGCTGGGGAGGTTCCCGCGTGCTCGGTTCCCAGCCGTAGCGCTTCGCGAGATCGAAAAGCGTGCCAATGGCGACGCCACCAGGTTTGCAGTTGAATGAGTCCCATTTGGCGCGAACCGCGCGCGCATCGTACTTCAGGCCAGCTTTCGACCACTCATCGAAGAGCGCGCGACCTTCAGCGGAGCCGCACGTCTCATGGTGGAGCGCCATGCCAATTCGGCACCAGCCGTCATAGTCGGAATCGAAGTCATCGGCGGGAATAGTTGCGAGGGCAGACCGAATGCGCGGCCATTCCGGCTCTCGGTAAAAGTCTGCGTCATCGATCGAATTGGTTTCGGTGTTCGTCATGCGCTCGGTGTAGGGCCTGCCGTCGCGGCCAAGCGCCCCGGACATTTGTCCCCCACAACGGTCCAACTCCTTGCCGTCTGAGATGGCCAGGTCGATTTTCGCGTTTCCCGTACGCCCGTAGAAATAGGCCTGAGCCGCCGTGAAGCTCTCAGGGGCAAGAGCACCTTCAAGCACGCCGTTGAGGGCCGCCGTAAGGGCTTCGCGCTCATAAGCAGCAACCGAACGCGAGAGTGGTACAAGAACGCGCCAGCGCGGACTTTCCGGCCTGTGGGAAGGGGTTGTGTAGATCAGGCCAGCGATACCAGCGGCGCTCAGCTTGGCGCGCGCATCAGCAACGCTCAGAGTCCCTGCGTCGTGGTCGCCTTCGATCCCATGGACCGCTTCGATGTTGTCGGTGTGACGCAGCGCCCCCTTCGCGCTCTTTCGATCTCCAAAAGTGGCGAGCTTCAGCAACGGCAACCGCTCTTTCGCGGGCGCCGAAGTCTGCTCGACACAGGCCGCAATCTCGTGCAGCGAAAGCTCCACTCGCTCGCACTTGTCGCCTGCCAGATCGGAGAAAAGAGAAACGGGTAGCCGCCGATCAAGCGCGGATGTGCTGCCCAGCAAATCGTCTATGCCGGACTTATCCGCGCCCGCAACACGGGGCGCTGCGAGCGCGGAATCAGTCATTAGAACGTATCGTTGAGGCGAATGATTGCCGACGCCGACGGATTCGCCGCGTCCTTCACCGCCACACCGATCAGCGCATTCGCGCCGCCACCGTCGGTGCCCGTGACCAGGCTATCACCGGAGTCGAAGTACACGGGGTCGCCAGTGGACAGCGCTTCAGCGGCCACCTTGGGCAGGTCGAAAACGCCGCCGAGCGTAAGCACGAGCGGATCACCGACGTTTGCGTTGATCGCTGCGATGCCGAAGATCGATCCCACGAAAACGAGATCGCCGGACTGAACGTTTGCGGGCGAGTCAACGTCGAGATGATTGCCCTTCTGTACGTAGTTCTTCATCACGAAATTCCTTTCGATGTACGGAAATGAATGGAGAGGGGTGGCCGCCGTCCCGCCACCTCCCGCTCAAGCGTGGCGATGTAGCGTTCGAGCGCCCGCATGGTGGTGGGGAAGTACCGGATGGACTCCCCACTCTGATCGCGGACTTCGACAACGGACTCGCCGACACTCAGGCGGTGCAAGGCGTCGCGGGCTTCGCTCAGCCTTTCGGAAGCGGAGACGGGGACCATTGGTTAGGCTCCTGCGTTCCGGTAAGCGCCACGGTAGTCCACCGCGCCGCAACCAAAGTCGAGCGTCACGCGGAACTCGCGGCCCAGCACTTCCCAACCGTCGCGGCTGGAAAGCTGCGGACCCTGCGCGCTCGACAGGTAGGCGTATTCGAGCACCGGAACCGTTGCCGGATCGGCGAAGACGTACCAGGCCGTTTCGGGGAGACGCGCTTCCACCATGAGTTCCAGCCGCCCGCTGAAGGGATTCTGTTCGTCCACGGTGGCGGCGCGAAGCTCGGCAAGCACCTTCTCGGCGGTGGTTTCGAGATCGGGCGCGACCACGAGATACTTGGGAGTGACGTTGATCGGTTTATCTCCGCCAAGCCCCTTCTGCATTCGCATTCCGAGACGCGCCGCGCTCAACGTATCGACAGATGGCGCACCCGCGACACTGGCAAGGTTGCCATGATCGGCGTCGAAGAGCCGGTTGCCGGTCTCTTGGATCACCGGCCCAACGCCGTTCGATTCCGTAAGGAGTGAGATAAGCTGATCGGCTTCGGTTTCGGCGGCGGCCTGTCCCATCATCGAAGCCCAGCGCCCGAAAGCGTTGAGGTCATCGTTGATGATTGCCTGACGCGACAGACCGAAGATGCGTCCGAACGTTTCGAGCCGATAGCCTTCGATCGCTTCCGAAGTCGTGGTGCTCTTGATCTCGCCCGACTCGTTCACCTTGTCGAGCTTCCCGAAGTCGCCGATCTTCAGTTGCGAGAGCCGGCGAAAGTCGGGCGCATTAGTCTTCCGAGCAAGCATCTTGATCGGCGAAGAGGCCGCCTGATAGGCGGGCATCAAAACGCGGTTGCCGGAAGCCGTGAGCAAGTTGGGAAAGTCGCTCGTGGTGTGTAACGCGCGATGCAGAATCTCTTCGCGAGACATGGTGTTGAGACCGGCCACCCCGGCTGCCTGAAGCGCGGAGCGGGCATGATCGATCAGCGCCATATTGGCGTAGGGACGTGCCTCTTCCGAAGGCTCAGCACCGCCCATTCGAGCCGCGAGGCCTTCAGCCGCACGCTCGGCGATAACCGCTTGATTGGGGTTCGGGCCGCGCTGCGTCTGGATGGTGGGCGTCTCGCGGTTGGCGAGGTGTTCGAACGCGGCTGCACGGGCCGCCGTCACGTCCGCACCATTGTCGATTTGCTCGTCTGCCCAGGTCGGCTCAAGGCCAGCCGTTTGGGCGATTTGGCGAATTGCGGCGCGCGTCTGCACCACGTCCTCGCTGGGGACTTCGATAATATCGGGCATTTCATGACTCCTGATCTTTGCGGATGGGTCGGCTGGAATTGCGACAAGGGAAACTTCGAGAATGCGCCACGCAGTCGCGGTGCGGACGCGCTGCCCCGTGTCGGAGTCAGTCGAATCTTCAAAAGCGGAGACGGCGTAGCCAACGCTCACGCCGCGCAAGGTCCCTTCGCTAACCTTGGCGCGGACGTTTGCAGCGTCATCGGCTGCCGACAGGCGGAGGACGCCCACGAGAGCTTCACCTTCACGGCGGGCCGATTGGATGATCCCCACCACGTTCTCGCTTCCGCTCTGGCGGTGGCCGTCAAGCAGCGGAACGCCTTCGAGTTCGGAAAGCGCAAGCGTGCTCAGGTCCAACCGCTCGACATAAGGGCCACGCGCATCGCGGCGTTGCACAGGCGCGCCAGTCGAAAGCACTGCCTCGACAGTCAGCGCCTCTTCGTTCCAGGTGGTGGGCCGCGTCTCGGCACGGCGGGTCACAAGATCAAGCGTCTCGGGCATCGGTAGTCTCCGTTTGAGTTGAAAGGCCAAGCTCGGCTTCGCGGGCGCGATCGGCGGCAATCTCTTCGTCCACCGCTTCGATGTTCCAGCCGAGTTCGGCGATGGCTTGGCGGCGCGACATGAGTTTCGAGTCCAGCATTTCGCGGACCGCCGCTGCGTCCTTTTGCGGGTCCACCCATGGCATTCGTGGCGGGTAAAACTCAGCGCTCACCCATTCATCGCGCGCGCGCTCGAAGTCCGGCGCGTCCAGTTCGCCGGACAGGACCGCAGCGGTCACGGCTCGCTCAAAAACGGGCCGGACGAATTGCGGGATGAGGATGTGATTCTGAATGCGCTCGACACGTTGGCGGAAGCTCACCATTGAAGCGCGAAGGCTCGAATAGTTCGCATCGCTCAGGTCCCCCGAAACGAGGTGTGCGGGAATGCCTAGACCACTGGCGACGGCGCGAAGCTCGGCTGCCATGAAGTCCGAAGTCTGTTGAGCTTGTTGCGGTGTAGCGAAGGAAATATCGAAGCCAGCGGGCAGGTACTTCAGCGTCCCAGGCTCGAGTCCGGTTTCGAGAATGCTGCCAGTCTGATCTCCTTCGAACGGGTTCTCGCCTGAGGTCGTCCCGTTCACGTCCTTCAGGAAGCCCGCGAACATGGCGGCGGTCTTTGCCCCCACGAGAAGCGCATCGGAAAGCTGATCGATCTCGCAGAGCTTCAGGAGTACCGGAGTGAGCCACGAGATACCCCGCACCTGCCCTGCCCCCATTGGCCGGTATACGTGCAGCATCTCGCTAGCCGGAATGCGGACCGGCTCTTGCGCGGTGGCGAATAGATCGGTTGGAACTGCGGGCCGGACCCAATATGCGATGCGCCTGCCGTCACTCGCGAACTCAACGCCCGCGACAATACGCGCGCCGCCGCCAAGCTCCCGGCTCAACCCTTCGTCCACGAACTCTGAGGGCACGAGGCGAATGGACAGCCCACGCTCACCGAAAGTGAGATGTGCGAAAGCTTCTCCATCGATCACGAGCGCCATTGCGATAGCCGCTTGCAAACCGAATACGTCGGTAAGGCCGTCCGCATCCGCGCCATTGCTCCACCGCATAAAGGTCTCGCCTACGGCCTTGCGAGCGGTCGCATCCGAATGGCGGGAGGCGGGGGTAATGCCCGCGCCCACCAGGCCGGTGACAAGAGCCTCAACAGCCGCCGCCGCGTGAGGATTGTTCGCTACCGCATGGCGCGCGCGTGAGCGGATGACGGGAGCCGCTGCAAGCGTCTCTGCACCGTGACTACCGAATGAGGGCGTACCCTCCCAACGGCGTCCGCCACCGGCTGCATCGAAGCGTCGCAACGCCGTCCGGCGCTCAGGCCGGAAACGATTGAGCAAAGCGGTCAGCATTTTAGGCTCGCAGGCTTCGCGCAAATGGCTCGAAGAGACTGTTAAGCGGAAGGATCAATCGCCCGAAGAGGGGACGTCCACTGGCCGCCAAAAGAAGCTCAGCACGTTCATCGGGGCGAGCCATGCTGTGAGGGACAAACCGGGCCACAATGTCCTCGCGACCGCGCCATGAGAGCGTGAGGACCCACTTCTCTTCGCGGGCGATGCCTTCGACCGCACGGGCGAGGTCGTGTGCCTTTCGAGCACCAGCCTTCGGGCCAAGCCCAACAGTGGAGCGACGCACCGCAGCGATAATTGCACGCTGAAGGTGAATGCCGAAATCGAACATCTCGGTGGTAGCCGCAAGGAGTGCTGCCAGACACGCCTCTTCGGCGGAAAGCAGCCTTGCCGACTTGGGATGAGAGGACTTCGTGGAGTCGACCGTGAGAAGGCCATTGTTGAGGTAGTGATCCACACGCCGCTCGAAGGTCGGAATCTTAGCCCCTTCGGAACAAGCGACAGCCGTAGCCATCGCGATCTCAGATGTATTGAAGAGCATTGAACCGTCCTTTTCGTAATCACGCTGTGCGAATCACTTTCTAGGAAACGGCTCTTCCATCCGATATGAAAATCAGTACCTCTATTTTGTTAATACTCTCAACTAAAACTTGAGATCGCTTTTCTCATTGACTTCAAGTGATGCGGGATCATTTTGAGGAAGCCGCTTGGACAGCGGTAGGCCCAGCTTCGCGCGGTTGCGGCCTCGGCGCGTCCATTCTCCCGCGCCAGTCCCCAGCGCGACGGCGGGCTTTCAACCTTTCACCCGCCGGTTCGGTCCAGTCGGTTGGCTTCCGAAGAGATCGATGACGGCGGGTGGCTTTTTGCTTGGGCCACCCGCCGTCAAATCTCACTTTAAACGTGCCCTTTATCATTCACTTTCAATTAGTTATTTCACGTCTATTCTTTCGGCATCAACCACCGAAAGGACAATGAGCAATGACAGTTGAAGTGATGAATTGGGCTGAAGAAAACCAAGCCGGACGTACGCAGGCCGATGCGCTCATCGACCGACTGCGCGAAACCGGCTGCCCTCTAGAACTCGTACGCAAACTCGACCCTAATGCGAGCGCAAGTGCGGTTGAGATTGGGCTTTTCAATCGGATTGCAGAGAGACTAATACTTGCAGCCTAAAGTATAGCGAGAATGCATGAGACGCCGTGAGACCCCGTGAGACAGTTGGGCTATTTGTTGGGCTAAGCGTGGATAAAGTGCCGATCAAAGAGGGCAATGTGAATCCAGTCTCCCCGACCATTTCAATCCTGGACCGGATCGGTCTTTTTGCACTCACAAACGAATAAGCCCGGACCACCACGTTGGGCGGCCCGGGCCGGTTTATCGTGACCCGCTCGGAGTGGGATCGTAACCGAGCGGGTCAGGATAGTGACTGTTGCGCTGAACGCTGGCTTAGAATTCGAAGCCAAGCTCCACGCCAAAGCGGCGCAGGCCGCCCGGCGAAAGGAATGACCCGCCGAACTCGATCGCCGGGATGACTTCATTGAGATAGCGCTCGTCGGTGAGGTTTTCAGCAAAGGCGATGATCGAGATGTTGTCGATCTCCACCCCGACGCGCACGTCAAGCACGCCGAAGCTGTCACGCTCGGTGATCGAATAGTCAGCGTCGCCTACGAAGGCTGGCAGTGCGAGCGCTGAACCGGGGAGCAGACCGCTGAACAAAGTCGGTGATGTATCATCCTGGACGGTATGGAACCATGTGGGGCCGGTGATGCGATAATCGGCGCGACCGACGAAGTTCACGGTGTTCGTAACGGGCAGATCGACCTGCGTGCCGAGATTTATCGTATAGTCGGCGGTGTAGGGCGATTGATTACCGACCGTGACAGGACGCGAGGCGTTTGCCTTGATCTCGCTCTCGGTCACGTTGGCCGAGCCATAAATGCTCCAGCCATCGAGCAGCTTGGCATTCAGATTGATCTCCGCGCCGTATATCTCGACCTCGTCGATGTTCGACACCACGCGCAAAAGACCGAACGGTCCGACGAAGAATTCGAAGAACTGCAGATCGTCGATGTCGGTGTAGTAGCCCGCGAGATCGAACGTCACCGCGCCATCGAGAAGCTCGCCCTTAATCCCCGCTTCGAAGGCAGAGGAGGTTTCCTTGCGGAATTGGTCCTCGATAAGGACATTCGTGCCGATGAACTGGTTGAAGGTCTGGTCAACGATCGCAGCCGACCCCTGGTTGTTGAAGCCGCCCGACTTAAAGCCAATGCCCCAGTTGGCGTAGAGGTTAAGATCGGGCGTCACTTCATAGCGCAGCGAAATCTTCGGCTGGAACTGCTTGAAGGTTTCGGACTGGTCCGGGATCGGCTGGACGACGCCGTTTACAACCTGCTGACCCGGATTGATCGGACCGCCTGTAAACGGATCGAGCACGGCGGGGACAAGGCTGCTGGTTGAACGGTCCTCGATGTCATAGCGGCCCGCGATGCTGATATCGAAGCGGTCGCTGACTTCCCACTCGACCGACGCGAACGCGGCGTAGACGTTGGTCGAGAAGTCATCGTTCAACAATTGCGAGGTCGGGTTGAACGAGCCAGCCGGATTGAACAATTCGCGCGATACGCCCTGCCCCAGATCCGCTGCGATGGCGACGCCAACCTCGCGGTCGATGGTGAGGAAGTATGCGCCCACCTGCCACTCAACCGGACCGCCATTGTCGGAAGCCAAGCGAACCTCGGCGCTGAAATCGCTCTGATTGCGGATTTGCAGCTGCGTGCCGTCACAGGTCGTGGGGCTGTATGCGCCAAAGGTCGAACCATTCACCGGATCGAAGATGAACGGCACGGGGGTTGCGCCGATAAAGGTCGGCGGGTTGATGGGGAAGCCCGTCAGCTGCGCGGTGCTCGCGAAACAGGCGTTGGAGGCCGCAACCGAGTCCGGCGTCGCTCCTGGGAAGGTGAAGCGCGCAAAGTCAGCCGAGGTGCCGTCCGCGATCAGCAGCTGGTCAACATCGCTGTAGAGCGCCCATGCGGTGAGGACGAGGCCGCCAAAATCATGCTCGACCTTGGCCGAAACCTCGAACGTCTCCTGCTCGTTCACCGGGCGGATGTTGCCGAAGAAATCGAACGGGTGCTCGTTCACATCCTCAAAGAATGTCGGATCGACCGCCGCGAAATTGGGCAAGTGGAACGAGGCATTGAAGTTGATCGAGGCCCCCTGAACATCGGCGTAGCGCGCCTTGACGTCGAGCTCGGTATCGGGACCGATATCCGCGACGAAGCGGCCATCGATTGTGAAGGTTTCCTGGTTGTCGACAACGTCGTCGTTGAGGAAACGATTGAAGAAGAACCCGTCGGTGTGGAAATAGCTACCCGACAGAACGATGCCAGCACCCTCGCCGACCGGCGTCGAGATATAGCCGTTGGCGCGGTAGGTGTTGTCCTCGGCAAAGGAGACAAGTCCGCCTGCTTCAAGCCGGTCTGACGGCTTCAACGTCTGGATGACAATTGCGCCAGCCGCTGCATTGCGCCCGTAGAGCGCGCCTTGCGGACCCTTCAAGATTTCGATCTGACGCAGCGTGCCCTGGTCCTGATTGAGCTGCGCGGTGTTGGTCTTGAGGATGCCGTCGACGACCAGAGCAACCGAGCTTTCCGCATCGCGCGCGCCGTTGATGCCGCGAATGTTGATCTGCGTGTCGCCCGCTTCCGCGGTGCCAGTGACGATCGTGACGCCGGGAGTAAGCTGCGCAAAGTCATCAGCGTTCTCGATACCTGCGGCCTGGATCGCGTCTGCGGTGAAGACGGTGACAGCGGAGGGTACCTCGGCCAGCGTTTCCGACTGGCGGCGAGCAGTCACGATGATCGCATTGTCGTCTTCGCTCGCGGCGGCGGTCGCCGTTTGCTGGGCCATCGCTGGAGTGAGCGGAAGCAACGCGCCGATGGCGACACTGCCTGCAAGGATGGTCTTAAAATTGCGCATTATCAGTTCCCCAGAGCCGTGAATGGAAGGCACGCCGCTGGAGGTCAGGATCGCCCATTCCCCAAACCGCGCAAATTCTCACCCGCGTCCAATCCGTCGATTGACCCCTCACCTCGAACCGGTTGCGTTGTTCGCTTCTTATTGTATACAATTTGTCCGAGTCAATAGCTGGGGCGATTGTGGCGAAGGCATCCGATCTTGCATACGAGACCATTCGAGCGATGGTGCTTTCGGGGGAACTTTCCCCCGGAGAGCAGCTGAGCGAGGAGACCTTGGCGGAGCGTTGCGGAGTGTCCCGAACACCCGTCCGTGACGCCTTGCGGCGACTCGAAGCTGAGCTGCTTGTTCGCAAGAACGAATCCCAGCGCAGCTTCGTCGCGGACTGGTCAGTGGATGATGTCGCCGATGCATTCGAGCTTCGCGCGATGATGGAAGGACACGCTGCGAGGCGCGCTGCCGAACGCATGACGCCGCAGGTTCTGGACGATCTAAGGCAAATAAATACAAGGCTTTGCGCCGCGATTCAGAAGCGGCCCGATCCGGATATCGCGGGCTTCCTCGAACACAACAAGCAATTCCACGAGCTCATCCTCAAAGCAGCCGATTCGCGCAGGCTCACCACTTTGCTTAGCGCCTTGATCGAACAACCGGTCGTCTGGCGCACGGCGCAGCATTATGGCGCAGAGGCGTTCAACCGGTCGCATAACGAGCATGACGACCTGCTCTCTGCATTTGCGCGCAAGGATGGCCCCTGGGCCGAGGCGATCATGGCCGGGCATATCCGCCGCGCCTTCCACGTATACGCCGATGCGCATCGCGGCCTCGCCAGCGTTGAAAGTGCAGCGTGACACAAATGTATACAGAAACTTCCAATAGTTCCGCACCCGCAATCGAATTGGTCGAGGTTGGTCCGCGTGACGGGTTGCAGAACGAGCCTGAGACGGTGCCAACAGCCGCCAAGCTTGACCTGATCAATGCCATGATCAACTACGGCGCGCGGCGGTTGGAGGTCGCTAGCTTCGTTCACCCTAATCGGGTCCCGCAAATGGCCGATGCCGAGGCCGTAATCGAAGCTCTGCCCGACCGCGGCGACGTCACTTACATCGGTCTCACGCTCAACAAGCGCGGTATCATGCGCGGCCTTGCAACGCGCGAGGGCGGAAAGCGCGGGATAGATCAGGCGGGCTGCGTAGTCGTGGCGAGCGATACGTTTGGCATAAAGAACCAGGGCCAGACCATCGACGAAGGGATCGCAGAAAACCGCGACATGATCCGTTTCGCCAAGGCCGAGGGTCTGCGCGCACAAGTCACGATCAGCGCCGCTTTCGGATGCCCGTTCGAAGGCGAAGTCAAATCCGAAACCGTGCTTCGCATCGCCGAGGAACTGGCAAGCGAAGGCCCGGAGGAGATCGCGCTTGCCGATACGATCGGTGTCGGCGTTCCATCGCAGGTCACGGACCTGTTCGGACAGCTTGGAGACCTTCTCGGCGGCAAGATCCCGATGCGCTGCCATTTCCACAATACGCGCGGGACTGGCATCGCCAATGCCTGGGCGGCTTACGAAGCTGGCGTACGCACATTCGATGCATCGCTAGGAGGGCTTGGCGGCTGTCCCTTTGCGCCCAACGCCACGGGTAACATCGCGACCGAGGACCTTATCTACCTGATGCAGCAGTCGGGCGTGGCCACGGGCATCGACCTGGATGCCGCCATCGCCGCTAATCGCAGTTTTAGCGCGGTCCTTGGCCGCTCTCTCCCCTCTCTCGTTGCAAAGGCTGCCTGAGACGAAGGCAAGCACCACTCACACTCTCTCCATCAGATCCCACGCGGAGAATATATGACTTACAGATTGGGCGTTGATGTCGGCGGCACGTTCACCGACCTCCTGCTGTTTGATGAGGCCAATGGCCGTTTCTGGCGGCACAAGACCCCCTCGACGCCGCATGACAGCTCCGAGGGTATCCTCAACGGGGTGAAGGCGATCACCGAGGAAGCGGGCGTTAGCCCAAGCGAAATCAGTTACTTCCTCCACGGCACGACCGTTGCGACAAACGCGGTGCTCGAAGGCAAGGGTGCGAAGGTCGGCCTCGTCACCACCGAAGGCTACCGCGACATCATGCAGATCGCGCGCAGTTTCGTGCCCGGCGGGCTTGCCGCGTGGATCGTGTGGCCCAAGCCCCAGCCGCTCGCACATCTCGAAGACACGGTCGAAGTTCCGGGGCGCATGGGAGCGGACGGCGATGAAGTGCGCCCGCTCGACGAGAACGCAGTTCGTGCCGCGCTGCGCAAACTCAAGGATCAGGGGATCGAGGCGCTGACCGTCAGCCTCATCAACGCCTATGTGAACGGCGCGCATGAAAAGCGCATCGGCGAGATCGCAGCCGAGGAACTGCCCGGCATCCCCGTATCGCTCAGCCACGAAGTGCTGCCCGAAATGCAGGAATATGAGCGCACGCTTTCAACCGTCGCCAATGCGGCGGTGCGTCCGGTGGTGAGCAAATATGTCTCCAACCTGCGCACCAAGCTGGAAGACGAAGGCGTCGAGGGGCGGCTATCGCTGCTGCGTTCCGATGGTGGGCTCATGTCGAGCCACAAGGCTGAAGAGCACCCGGTCAACATCCTCATGTCCGGCCCTGCTGGCGGGGTGACGGGCGCGAAGTGGGTCGCGCAGAATGCGGGGCTTGAGAACATCCTCACGCTCGATGTCGGCGGCACTTCGACCGATGTGGCACTGATCGAAGGGCTTGAGGCCCGCCGCGTGCGCACGACCGAGGTCGGGCACTTGTCGGTGCGTGCATCGGCGCTCGACGTGAAGACCGTGGGCGCAGGCGGCGGCTCGATTGCGCACGTCCCCGAACTCACCGGAGCGCTGCGCGTTGGCCCGGAAAGCGCGGGCGCGGTCCCCGGTCCGGTTGCCTACAACAAGGGCGGAGAGCTTCCGACCGTGACCGATGCCAATGTCGTGCTCGGTTATCTTCCCGAAGACCTGCTCGGCGGCAGTTTCAAGCTCGATCGTGAGGGCGCAAAGGCGGCGGTGCAGACGATTGCCGATGCGCTGGGCGTGAGCTTGATGGAGGCTGCGCGCGGGATCATCGACATTGTGAACGAGAACATGTTCGGCGCGCTGCGCATGATCAGCGTTCAGCAGGGCTACGACCCGCGCGAATTTGCGCTTATGGGCTTTGGCGGGGCTGGCCCGCTGCATGTGAACGCCGTGGCGAAACTGATGGGAAGCTGGCCTGCGGTCTCTCCCGTCTCCCCCGGCGTGCTCTGCGCTCTGGGTGATGCGACCACGCAAATGCGGACTGAAACGGCGCGCAGTTTTTCGCGGCTTGCGCGCGATACCTCGGTGGCCGACCTCGTCGCAGTGCTTGACGAGATGGCCGAGCAGACGCGCGGTGAATTGCTCGCCGATGGCGTGCCCGAAGAACAGATCACCACCCAGTTCGAGGTCGATGTGCGCTATGCAGGGCAAGCCTTTGAAGTGCCGCTGACCATCGACAAGGCTGTGCTCGATGCCGATGGGATCGAGGGCATTCTTGCCCGGTTCGACGAAGAGCACCTGAGGCTCTTCACTTTCAACATGGATACCCCGCACGAGATCGTGAATCTTCGCGCCGTTGCATTGGGGGAGGCCCCCGCCCTTCCAGCCAACGAACTCGACAAAGGCGATGGCGATCCGAGCGCCGCAAAAATCCGCGACCACACGGTCTGGATGGACGGGCGTGAGCAGCCAGCCGTAATCTACAACCGCGCGAAGCTGCGACAAGGCGACCGCATCCCCGGCCCTGCCATCATCACCGAGATGGATTCGACCACCCTCGTCGAAAGCGGCTGCACCGCGACGATCGACGCGGTCGGCAACATCCTCATCAACCCCGATAAGGAGGGCTGAGCCATGCCCGCGACTATTATCGAGACCAACGACAAGCCGTTCGAGCGCGTCGAAATCGACCCGGTCACGCTCGACATCATCGAAAACGCGCTTCGAAACGCGCGGATCGAGATGGACGCGACGCTGGTGCGCACCGCGATGAGCCCCGGCATCCGCGAACAGGGCGACAGTTTCCCACTGATCGCCGACCCTTCGGGCAAGATGATCGTTGGCCAGTTCGGCAGTTTCATCGACGGCTTCCTGCGCGGGTTCGACGGGACACTGGAAGATGGCGACATGATCTTCCTCTCCGATCCCTATTCCTGCGAAGGCGCGATCAGTCACTCGAACGACTGGCTGATCCTGCTGCCCGTGTTCAAGGATGGGCGGCTCATCGCCTACACCGCGATGTTCGGCCACCAGTCGGATATCGGCGGGATGGTCCCCGGCTCGATGCCCATCGGCGCTTCCTCGATTTTCGAGGAAGGCGTGCGCATTCCGCCAGTCAAGATCTGGCGCAAGGGCGAATATAATGACGACCTGATGAAGCTCGTCATGCACCAGACCCGCAAGCCCGACTGGTGCCAGGCCGACCTCAACGCTCTCATCGCAAGCTGCCGCGTTGCCGCCAACCGCGTGATCGAAATGGCAGGCCGCTTCGGCGACGATGTCTATTATTCGGCAACGCAGGAACTGCTCGACCGCAACCACCGCGCGATGAAGGCGCTGATCGGCATGGCAGTCGCCGAGGAGCCGGTGAGCTTCGAGGATTACATCTGCGACGACGGTAAGGGCTTTGGCCCCTACAAGATCAAATGCGCGATGTGGCGCGAGGGCGAGAAGGTCATTCTCGACTTTGACGGGACCGATCCGCAATCCGCCGCTTCGATCAATTTCTACCTCAACGAGAACATGTTCAAGATGTTCTTCGGGATCTACATGATCATGGTCTTCGACCCGCAGATCATGTTCAACGATGGGTTCTACGACCTTATCGAAGTGCGCATTCCCGAAGGCTCGCTCCTCAAACCCAAGTTCCCGGCAGCCCTGTCGGGTCGCACCCACGCGCTCGGCCGCATTTTCGACATTCTCGGGGGACTATTGGGCCAGAAGACGCCCGAATTCCTCAATGCGGCGGGTTTCAGCTCCTCTCCCCACCTGTTCTATTCAGGCTGGGACGAAAGGGGCGGAAAAGAGCGCGAATGGTACCAGCTGTTCCAGATCGGCTTTGGCGGCATTCCCGGTCGTCCGCTTGGCGATGGGCCCGACGGCCACTCGCTCTGGCCGGGCTTTACCAACGTGCCCAACGAGTTTCTGGAACGCTATTTCCCGCTGCGGATCGAGCGCTATTCGACCGAGCCGGACAGCGGCGGCGCAGGGCTTCACCGCGGCGGGAACGGTATCCACATGACCTATCGCTTCCTCGCCGATGGCGCGATTGCGATCCACGACGACCGATGGTTCGTGCCCCCATGGGGCGTTAATGGCGGGCATCCGGGGATGCGCGCGAAGAAAGTGCTCGAACGCGCCGATGGCACTACCGAGATCGTCGGCAACAAGATCGAGGACGTCGAAGTGAAGGAAGGCGATCTTCTCCACTTCATCACCTGGGGCGGCGGCGGCTGGGGCGACCCGCTCGAACGCGATCCCGAACTGGTCGGCCTCGAAATCCGGCAGGGTCTCGTGACGCCCGAAGGCGCGAGGCATTACGGCGTTGTCGCCGATGAAGCGGGCGCAATCGACGCAGGCGCGACTGATGCCTTGCGCGAAAAGATCAGGTCCGAGCGCGGCGACTTGCCGTTGTTCGATTACGGCCCCGGTATCGAACGCTTGCGCGAAAACTGCCTCGAGGAAACCGGCCTTGAGCCACCCAAGCAGCCCGAATGGCACGTCTCCGAAATGCGGGAGGCAGCGGAGTAATGGGCGCTCTCGACGATATTCGCGTGATCGAGATGGGGCAGCTTCTCGCCGGCCCCTTCTGCGGTCAATTGCTCGGCGACATGGGCGCTGACGTCATCAAGCTCGAACCGCCAGGAAAGGGCGACCCGATGCGCTTGTGGGGACAGGGCGAGGAGAAGGTCCAGTGGGAAGTCATCGCGCGCAACAAGCGCTCGGTCACCTGCAACCTGCGCATCCCCGAAGGTCAGGCGCTCGCCCGCAAGCTGATCGCCAAGGCAGACGTGCTGGTCGAGAACTTCAAGCCGGGCACGCTCGAAAAATGGGGCCTCTCGCCCAAGATCCTGCTCGACGAGAACCCCGGTCTCATCATCGCGCGCATGTCCGGGTACGGTCAGGATGGCCCTTATTCGAACCGCGCCGGTTTCGGCGGAATTGGCGAGGCGATGGGCGGCTGGCGCTACATCGTCGGCGACCCGGACCGTCCGCCTGCGCGCATGGGCATCTCCATTGGCGACACGCTTTGCGCCACATACGGCACGATGGGCGTGCTTGCCGCCTTGCATCACCGCGAGAAAACGGGTCAGGGTCAGGTGGTTGACACAGCTTTGTACGAAGCGGTCCTGCAGGTGATGGAGGGACTGGTGCCCGAATACGATCACAACGGATTTATTCGTGAGCGTTCCGGCTCGATCCTGCCGGGTATTGCGCCGTCCAACGTTTATCAGTGCAAGGACGGGCACTTCATGATCGGCGCGAACAAGGACGAGATCTTTGCGCGGCTGGCGCAGGCGATGGGACAGCCCGAGCTTGCCACCGACGAACGCTACGCAACCCACATCGCGCGCGGCAGGAACCAGACCGACCTCGACACGCTGGTCAACATGTGGACCAGCACCTTGACCGTGGACGAGGTCGAGGCCGCGATGATCGAGCATTCCATCCCCGCAGGCCGCGTCTACCGCGCACCCGACATGATCGCTGACCCGCACTTCCAGGCGCGCGAGGCCATCATCGAAGTCGAAACCGAAAAGCACGGCCCCCTCAAGATGCAGAACGCCTTTCCCAAGCTCTCCGCCACCCCATCGGGCGTGCGCCGCCCCGCCCCATCGACGCCGGGCCAGCACAATGCGGAAGTGTTTGCAGAACTGCTCGGCATGGGTGAGGCAGAGATGGCTAAACTCACTGAAAGCGCGGCGATCTGAGTGACCGACTGGGACGGCGCCTTTGCGGGAAAGCTCACCCCCGGCAAGTCCCCGGCGCTCCTGCTGGTCGATCCGGTGCGCGCCTATGTCGAGCCCGCTTTCCCGCTGTTCCTCGAAAGCGGCAGCGCGGCGGTGTCGCACATGGCGCAACTGGCTGACGAGTTTCGCAAGCGCCGGCTCCCCGTTATCTGGACCGGGGTTCGCTATTCGGAGGGCGCCGGCGATGGCGGGCACTTCTTTCGCAAGGTGCCCGCGCTTGAGATTTTCGTCGGCGACACCACCGCAGGCTCGTTCCCCGAACAATTGAGCCCGCACGGCGAAGAACCGGTCTTCTTCAAGCAATACCCATCCGCCTTCTTCGGCACCGCGCTTGACGATTGGCTGCACGATCACGGCGTCGACACGCTCTATATCGGCGGTTTCTCGACCTCCGGCTGCGTGAGAGCGAGCGCCTTGGATGCGCTGCAACATGGGTTCGTGCCGATCACGATCTCCGACGCCTGCGCAGACCGCGATGACGAACTGCACGGCTCAAACCTGCGCGATCTGGGCGCCAAGTATTCCGAGATCGTGCGTGCGAGCGATGTTCCCGCCATGCTCGACAGCGGCGAGTTGCCTGCCAACTAGGCTCGTGGCGCCCCCGCGACAATTTGCGACGAGCAGCGACGTGACTTGAGCGCGGCTCTCAGGCACCTTCTCTTTTCGAGGAAAGGGAAGAGATGAGCACCGACATTTCCGCGCACATTGCCCTCAACCGCTTTGGCTACGGTATCCGCTCGGGCGACAGCCCGCCCGACGATGCACGGCAATACCTGCTACGCCAGATGGAGCGTTTCGAACCCACTCCTGCCGCGATTGCCGCGCGCGAGGATGTGTCTGAGAAGCCGGGCGAAATCCTCGAAATGCTGCGGCGGTTGCGGCGTGAACGCCAGCGCAGCGGCGGCGATACGGCGCTGACGGACATATCGATGGGAGACGAAGCGATCCCGTCCGAAGTGCGCCAATCCTATATGAGCGCAGGCCGATTCCTTCGCACCGATATCGCGCTGCGCACCAATGTCGCGATTGGAAGCGACACGCCCTTTGCCGAGCGGATGGTGCATTTCTGGGCCAACCATTTCAGCGTCAGCGCGCAGAAGCCCGGCACGCATTATCAGGTTGGCGCGCACGAATTCGACGCGATCCGCCCGCATGTCTTCGGGCGCTTTTCCGACATGCTCAAGGCCGCGGTGCTGCACCCTGCGATGCTGCTCTACCTCGACCAGTTCCAGTCGGTCGGGCCGAGCTCACGCTTCATGCAGTTTCGCAGGCGCAGGCAGCAGGGCATTGGTGGCGGGCCGCAGGGGCTCAACGAGAACCTCGCGCGCGAGATCTTCGAGCTGCATACGCTGGGCGTCGATGGCGGGTATTCGCAGGGCGACGTGACCGAGTTCGCCAAGGCGCTAACAGGTTGGACGGTTTCCGGGATCGGCAGGATCGATCAGTTTGCAGAGGACAAACCCAACGGCGCTGCCTTCGTGGCACCCGCGCATGAGCCGGGGGCGCGGCAAATCATGGGGCGGACCTATCGCGACAGCGGATCGGACCAGGCGCTCGACGTGATCGGCGACCTTGCGCGCCACCCATCGACCGCGCGCTTCATCGCGGCGAAGCTCGCGCGACACTTTGCAGGCGATGAACCGCCTGCAAGCCTTGTCGCAAAGCTGGAGAAGGATTTCCTCGCCACCGGAGGCGACCTTGCGAGCCTCACCCGCACCCTTGTCGAAGCGCCGGAAAGCTGGGTGGCTGGCCCGGTCAAATATCGCCAGCCATTCGAATGGCTCGTCGCGAGCCTGCGCCTTACCGGCGTCGATGACCTCGATTTCCGGCGCATCTCGGGCGCGCTCGACCAGTTGGGACAATTGCCGTGGCGCGCGCCCTCCCCTGCTGGCTACGACGATCTCGAAGGCAGCTGGGCCGGGCCTGATGCGCTGTTCCGCCGCGTCGAACTGGCTGAGCGCATTGCGCGCAACGTGCGCACCGACACTGTTCTTGAGCATGCCGAGCGCGCCTTCCCCGGTGCGCTTTCAGACCACACCCGCACCTGGCTGGCGCGCGCGGAAAGCGGGCATCAGGCGCTTGGACTGCTGCTGGTCTCACCCGAAATGATGCGGAGGTAGAAGAGCCATGACGATGAACCTGAACCGCCGCACGATGCTCGCCGGATCGCTGGCGCTTTCCGCTGGATTGACGTTGCCGAAGATGGCGTTTGCGCAAGGAACCGGCTCCAAAAAGCTGCTGTTCGTGCTGCTCCGCGGCGCAGCGGACGGAATGGCGATGGCCGCACCGATAGGCGATCCCGGCTTTGCGGCTCTGCGCGAGGCGAGCCTTGGCGACTATGAGAGCGCCATGCGCGCCGACACCATGTTCGCGATCCATCCGGCATTCCAGCGCGTCGTCGACGCATACGCTTCGGGCGATGCTCTGTTCGTGCACGCCACCGCGACAGCCTATCGCGAGCGCTCGCATTTTGACGGGCAGAACATGCTCGAAACCGGCGGAGCAAGCCCTTACGCGGCGCGCGATGGGTGGCTCAACCGGCTTGTCGGAATGATCGCGGTGGACGGCGGCACCGAGCCACCCCGAGCCCTCGCCATCGCGCCTACCATGCCGCTCGCCCTGCGCGGTGATGCCCCTGCCTCGAGCTACGCGCCAAGCGCGCTGCCGCAGGCGAGCGATGCGTTTATGGAACGTGTGGGACTGCTCTACGAGGGCGACCCGCAGCTAGGCGCCCTGTGGACGCGTGCCTTGGAAACGCAGGCGATGGCGGGCGACAGCGCCATGCGAAACCTGCGCGATGCAGAGGCCGCAGGCGAGCTTGCCGCTTCGCTGATGAACGGCGAAGGCGCGGCGCAGATCGCGATGATCGAGCTTGGCGGATGGGACACCCACGCCAACCAGCGCGGCGCTTTCGCACGCGCAGCGCGGCAGCTCGACACGCTGCTCGGCGCCTACCGCAAGGGCGTCGGGGGCAACTGGAATGACACCCTGGTCGTCGTCGCAACCGAGTTCGGGCGCACCGCCAGCCTCAACGGCACAGGTGGCACCGACCACGGCACCGGAGGTGCGGCGCTACTTATGGGCGGCGCGGTCAAGGGTGGGCGCGTGCTTGCCGACTGGCCGGGACTTGCGCCCAGCCAGCTTCACGAAGGCCGCGACTTGAGGCCCACAATCGCGCTTGAAAGCGTGCTCGCAGGCGCTCTTGCCGAGCATATGCAGCTCGACCCGGCTCGCGCGATGGCGCAGCTTTTCCCGGGCAGAAGCGCGAGCCCGACCAGCGGGCTGATCGGCGTCTAACGCTTACTCGGCGTCCATGATCGCAGGCGCGCTCGGCATGATGCCGCCGGTCTGGATCGACCTCGCTTCGTTCGCGAGGATGCCCACGACCTGTGTCCACACCGCGACATTCTGGCGCAGCTGCACCGGGTCGATCTTGTCGAGTGTGTCGTCGGGCGTGTGGTGCAGGTCGAAATAGCGCGTTCCATCCTGCTGGAGGTCGATGATCGCCCCGCCTTGATCGCGCGAGATGTTGATGTCCGCCCCGCCGCGCGCAACGATGGTCGAATTCGCAACCCCGAACCGCGCGACCGAAGCAGCCAGCCGGTTGTGCAGGCCTTCGTTGGTCTCGCGGAAATTGCTCTCAAACCGCCAGATCCGGTCCGCACCGAAATCGCTTTCGAGCCCAACGCCGATCTTCTCGTCGATGTGAGCCTCGGAGTACGCGCTCGATCCGAACAGGCCGACTTCTTCTGCGCCCGCCATCAGCACCCTGATCGTGCGCAGCGGCTGGCCGCTCTTGGCGACGTTGAGCGCGGCGGCGGCGACGATCCCGCAGCCTGCGCCATCGTCGAAAGCTCCGGGCGCGTTCCACCAGCTGTCGATGTGGCATGCCACCAGCACCGGTGGGAGCGAGGGATTGCGGCCTACGATCTCGCCAACGACATTGCCGCTGAGCGTGGTCCCGAGGTTTTCAGGCGTCAGCGTCAGTTTCATCATGATCGGGCGGCCATCGGCGCGCTCGAACATGCGCTCAAGGTTCGCCGCGTCGGGCAGCGTGAGTGCGCCAGCCGGGGTCGGCACAGGACGGCCCACATCCGATCCGCCTTCAGCGGTGCGGAACGTCGTGCCACCGGTATGCGGGTTGCGGTGATAGTCTGTGCCGACCGACTTGATCACGGTTGCGACCGCGCCGCGTTCCTTGGCAAGCTGCGCGCCGACCCAGCGCGCGGGGCCCGCAAAGCCATATTGCGAACCGTCCTGCGTCGGTGTCATCGCGTGGCTGATATAGGCGATCTTGCCCTCAAGGCTGCCCATCGGAGCGGCGGCGAGCGCGGCTGTGTTCTCGAACATAACGACTTCGGCGGTGATGCCATCAGGCCCGGTCGAAGCGCTTCCGCCCAGAGGCTGGATCACAAGCGGTTGAGGGAATGGGCTCGTAATCTCGGCGCGGTGGATGTCGCCCGGAACCCAGGTTTCCATCTCGAACGGCTCATCGGCGACGTTGGCAAAGCCATGCTTCGTCATCCAGTCCATCGCCCATTTGCGGCCGCGTGCTTCGGCTTCTGTGCCCGCCTGTCGCGGCCCGACTTCGGTGGTGATCCCCTCGACGAAGTCCCACGCATAGGTGTCGCTTTCGAGCGCCATATCGGCGACCTCTTCGAGCGAAGGCGCCTGCCTCGCGTCTTGGTGAGCCTCGGCAAAAGCGGGAGTTGTCAGAAGGATGGCGGCAGCGGCGGTGGCCGAAAGGAGCGTCGTTTTCATGGAGGCTAGCGCTAGTCGCGCAGCGCCCCACTGTCCAGAAGGCTATCCCTTGCCGCCTGCACTCTTGAGCTCGACAAGCTCAGGCTCGCGGCTTGGCGCCTGCTGCTCCGACCCTCGCGCATTGGTGGGCTCGCGTTCAGAGCCCTGAACCACGGATTGAGCTTTGTTATCGTCGTTCTCGACCCTGTTCCGACCGTTCGATTTGGCGCGATAGAGCGCAGCATCAGCACGGGCGAAGAGGCGTTCGTAGGACTCGCCTTCTCGTACCGTCGCAACGCCAAAGCTTGCCGTTAGTCGAATGTCGTCGTTCAGCCCGTCATGCTCGAGCCGCGCAAACGCAGTCCTGATCCGGTCTGCGAGGCGCTCAGCGGGTTCGTTGGGGCAATTCCAGACGGCTACGCAGAACTCTTCGCCGCCGATCCTGCCTGCCGTATCGCAGCCGCGGATCGTTTCCTGGATCAACTTGCCAAAGCCCGAAATCGCGCTGTCGCCTGCCTGGTGACCCCAGATGTCGTTCACCTGCTTGAAGTGGTCGATATCGGCAACGACAAGGCTGAAAGGCTTGTCTTCGGTGTGAGCGCGCGGGATGATGCGGCCCATCGCTTCTTCGAACGCGGCGCGATTGTTGAGGCCGGTCAGGGGGTCCTTGTCGCTGCTTTCGCGCAGTGAATTGGTCCATTCAACGATGGTTGCTCCCATCAGGACCATGGCACCTGCAATCGACTTAACGCCAAGAACAAGCCCGATCAGCGAATAATAGATCGATCCGCGATACTCCTCTGCCGGGATCGTCTGTTCGAACATCATGGTGAGCGTAGGACGAATGAAGAAATCCGCGACCTGGATCGCGGTGACGGCGATAATCGCCTTGTCCACCCAGTCGCTGCGCTGTGCCGAAAGCAGTGCGACGAGGTTGACGAGGAACATCGAGCCGTAGCCGATATTGATGAGGATCAGCCGCGGGCCGACATCGTTGGTAAAGTTGACCGCGAGCGCCAGAACCAACGCATTGGCAATGTAGATACCCAGCAACAAGGGAAGATACGGACGCTGCCCCACTCGTTCGCAGGTCGACACCACGAAGATGCCGCAGCCGATCGAATAGAAGAACTGGGTCAGGTGGAACGTGTAGAACGCGTTAGCCGGGAGCAAATGGGTTGCAAGGAAACCGGCGGCGAAAAACAGATATCCGATCGCAAAACCAAGGACGTGACGCTTCATGCGCCCCGCTTTCCAGAACACCGCGAATGTCACTGCGAAGAGCAGCGCCATCATCGGTGTTAATAGTCCTAGGATTTGAGTTTGCATCTACCCGTCCGTTTCCCGTCAAGACCGAGTAGGCCAATAAGGTTAAGAGGCCCTTTAGGTGAGTGCCCTGAACCGGTGAAAAATCCCTCCACGAGGCATGTTTAGCGCAGGAGTAAGGGGGCTCAGGGCAATTTCGGCCAACGGGGTTTACTTGAACTTGCGCAAGGGCACGACGCGCGACTGCCTTGTGGAGGGGTCTGCATTGTCTTCGGCGCTTGCCTCGGTGACGCTGGAACCGCCCGAGGCGCTTTCTACCCGGTTTCGGCCGGAGCGCTTTGCTGCATAAAGCGCCTCGTCGGCCCGCCTGAAGCATTGCGCGTAATCCTCGCCGCGCTGCCATTCAGCGATGCCGAAGCTGGCGGTGAAACTCTCGCTAGTCGGCAGGCCTTCGATCGCCTCGCTCGCGAAGCTCAGGCGAAGACGCTCGGCAAGCGAGACAGCGCCTTGTTCATGGCAATTCCAGACAAGCACACAGAACTCCTCGCCGCCGATCCGGCCTGCCACGTCGCCGGGCCTGATCTTGCGAGCCATGATGTCGCCGAATGACGAGATGACCTTGTCGCCAACGCTGTGCCCCCAGGTGTCGTTGACCTGTTTGAAATAGTCGATGTCGCCGACCAGCAGGCTTACCGGAATGCGCTCCTCTCGCGCACGGGCCAGAAGCTCATCGACCTGTTCCTCGAACGCCGCGCGGTTAGGCAGTCCGGTCAGCGCATCGATCCTGCCGCTCGCAATCTGGTCCTCCCACTCATCGGTCACGACAAGGGCGAGCAGGATCATGCCGAGCACCACGGGCAGGACTGTCATCGCAATCACCTGCACCGCGTGGAATTCCGAGGTTCGCGAAATCAGCCCGGTGAGATCGCCTTCCGCCATCAGCGCGATGACCGGTCGCAGAAAGCCAACCGCCGTCATCATTGCCATCGTCCAGATAACCGCCTTGTCGAGCCATTTCGCCGGCTGAGCAGTCCACAGCACCGTCGCCGCCATCGTGAAAAGCAGCGCAGAGCCGCCATTCTGCACGATCACGATTGCGTTGGCATCGGCCAGCAGGATCGCTTCTGCCAACAGCCCGGTCGACAGCACCGCGATGCTGGCCATGACGCCGATCGGCATGCGTATTCCCAGCCGCATCCCCGCACCCATCGCGAGCGCGATCACTCCCACACACGCAATCACATGGGCAAGCGGACCGATGACGAGAGAGCTCATCGAAAAGGGAAGCAAATTCAGCGCGTAGCAAAGCGACAGCGAGAGATAGCCGACGAAAAAGGCGAGCACGCTCCGCTTGCGGCCGCCACGCAGCCACATGGCGCCGAAAGCCAGCGCAAATAGTCCTGCGAGGACCGGAATAACGATCGCGATATATTGCAAGGGGGTTGCAACTCCTTCGATTGCCGCCGCCTAAGCAAGGTGGGTAAACAGGCGGTGAAGCGCCGCCTTCGTATCGCGCGCTTGCCCCGCCGCTCTTGCGCGCCTATCTGCGCAGTCAAATCCAGCACACCCAGACACGTTTTACGAAGGACGACCCCCATGGCCGCGCAATACGCCTTTGTCATGAAAGGCATGACCAAGAGCTTCCCCGGTGCCAACAAGCCGGTGCTCTCGAATATCAATCTTCAGTTCTATCAGGGCGCGAAGATCGGCATTGTCGGCCCCAATGGCGCGGGCAAGTCGACGCTGATGAAGATCATGGCTGGCATCGACACCGATTTCTCGGGCGAAGCATGGGCCGGTGAGAACATCACCGTCGGCTATCTCCCGCAGGAACCGGAGCTTGACCCTTCGAAAACCGTGCTCGAAAACGTACGTGACGGCGCGCGCGAGACCGCTGAACTGGTCGAGCGTTTCAACGCCGTTTCTGCGCAGATGGCTGAACCCGACGCCGATTTCGACGCGCTGGGCGACGAAATGGCCGAACTTCAGACCAAGATCGACGCTGTTGACGGGTGGACACTCGACAACCAGCTCGAAATCGCGATGGAAGCGCTTCGCTGCCCGCCTTCGGACGCTTCGGTCGAAAACCTCTCGGGCGGGGAAAAGCGCCGCGTCGCGCTTACGCGTCTGCTGATCCAGAAGCCCTCAATCCTGCTGCTGGACGAGCCGACCAACCACCTCGATGCAGAAAGCGTCGAGTGGCTTGAAAATCACCTCAAGGAATATGCGGGCGCGGTGCTGATGATCACCCACGATCGCTACTTCCTCGACAACGTGGTGGAATGGATCCTCGAACTCGATCGCGGCTCCTACTTCCCGTACGAAGGCAACTATTCGACCTATCTCGAGAAGAAAGCCAAGCGCCTCGAACAGGAAGCGCGCGAGGAAAGCGGGCGTCAGAAGTCGCTCAACCGCGAACTCGAATGGATCAGGCAGACGCCAGCTGCGCGCCAGACCAAGTCGAAGGCGCGTATCCGCAAGTTCGAACAGCTTCAGGACGCGCAGGGCGACCGCAAGCCCGGCAAGGCGCAGATCGTCATTCAGGTGCCAGAGCGTCTTGGCGGCAAGGTGATCGAGGCCAAGAACATCTCGAAAGCCTATGGCGACAAGCTGCTCTTTGAAAACCTGTCTTTCATGCTGCCTCCGGGCGGCATTGTCGGCGTGATCGGTCCTAACGGCGCGGGTAAATCGACGCTGTTCCGCATGATCACCGGCCAGGAAACGCCCGACAGCGGCACGATCGAGATCGGCGACACCGTGCACCTCGGCTATGTCGACCAGTCGCGCGACGACCTCAATCCGAAGAACAATGTCTGGGAAGAGATTTCCGACGGGCTCGACTACATGCAGGTCAACGGCCACGACACCTCGACCCGCGCTTACGTGGGCGCGTTCAACTTCAAGGGCGCCGACCAGCAGAAGAATGTCGGCAAGCTCTCAGGCGGCGAACGCAACCGCGTCCACATGGCCAAGATGCTCAAACAAGGCGGCAACGTCCTCCTGCTGGACGAGCCGACCAACGACCTCGACGTCGAAACGCTCGGCGCGCTTGAAGAAGCCATTGAAAACTTCGCCGGCTGCGCCGTGGTCATCTCGCACGACCGCTTCTTCCTCGACCGCCTTGCGACGCACATCCTGGCGTTCGAGGGCAACAGCCACGTCGAGTGGTTCGAGGGCAACTTCGAGGCGTATGAGGAAGACAAGCGGCGTCGTCTGGGCGATGCTGCGGATCGGCCTACGCGGTTGGCTTATAAGAAGCTGACTAGGTGATCATAAATGACACTAGCTCCGGACACCGCGAAGGCCTTACTGCCTTTAAAGCGACAAGTCGCTGAGCGGTTTGATAGCAGCCACTGGTTGGAGCTCGGAACGCTAACCGGGGCGCTCGACGCCATCCAGAGCCATCCTCGTCTGCTAAGGGCACTCCATTTCGGTGACGAAGACTACGAAGGGTGTGTTCTTGACGTATTGATAAAGATCGTCAGTAGGGATCCGAAAAACTTTTTTGAGGTGGAAAACTACTTGCAGCAGACCTTCGATGATTTGGGCGAGAATATTTCAAGCGCGATTGGCGAGCGAAAGATCGTTTTCTCTCCCACTGTATTCGCCATTCCAGATGTGGAGGTCGACACGCGTCTAGTGTCGGTGATGATGCCATTCGATGCATCGATGATGCCTGTTTACGACGCCATTAAGGGAGGCGCGACAAGGCAAGGTTTGCTTACTGCGCGGGTTGACGATCTCTGGGAACACTCCACAGTGATCCAAGACATTTTTAGCCTCATTTTTCGCTCAGCAATTGTGGTGTGTGACTTCACCGGGAAAAACCCGAACGTGTTCTACGAGTGCGGTATCGCACACGCTTTAGGCAAACATGTCGTTCCGATTGCACAACATGAGGATGATGTACCTTTTGATCTTCGCCACCATCGGTATCTTAAGTATTTAGCCAACGAAGAAGGTCTTAAACAATTGAGCGATCGGCTTTCAGACCGATTGGCCACATTGTCGTCACCCCGGACTTGATCCGGGGTCCCGCTTCTTGCGGGGTTGCTCAACGTCAGAAGTAAGCGGGATGCCGGATCAGGCCCGGCATGACGGAGTAGGGGCCGGGTGACTTGGGGCGCTGGCCTTACGTCAATTGGTTGAACAGGTCGCTCCAGTCGGGGTTAGCTTTCTCGACAAGCTCGAACTTCCATTCGCGCCGCCAGCGTTTGAGGCGCTTTTCGGATGCGATGGCATCTTCAATTGTGTCGAGGCGCTCGGCCCAGACCAGACGCCTCAGACCATACCGCGCGCAAAAGTCAGAGCCTGTACCTTCGCGATGCTGTGTGATCCGCGCAGGCAGGTCTGCCGTCACTCCCACATACATCGTCCCACGGTACCGGTCTGCCATTATGTAGACCCAGCCGCCTTTTCTTTCGCGATCCATTTCAGTGGGTTGAAGTAAAGCGTCACCCCGGGTCAAGCCGGGGGTGACGTTGCTCGGTGTCGGCGCGCACACAGCTGCACCCCCCAATCCGGAACGCCCTGACCCTTTCGTTTGTTGCAACTAACGAATGAGAGGGAATCGATGCTCAACAAGAACCGCATCTGGCCGCTGGCCGCGTTTGTCTTCATCTGCCTCGTCGGATACGGCGCGCGGATTGCGATTGGGGATGTCTATTCGGCTGCCGAGGCACGGCAATTGCTCGAGGCGCTGAGCCGGGCGGGGCTTTATCTGGGCTCGGCCATCGCGACCGCATCGGCGACGGTGCTGGCGCTGATGCTCACGCTCATCGGCATGATCAACCGAATGGAGAAGGAATTCGACAGGGAGGCGTTTCTCAACGTCGATCTCGTGGCAAAGCTCGCCACTTCTGCCCTGATGATGAGCCTTGTCGTGCTGCTCGCCTTCGTCCTGCCGATCGGCGAATTCGAAGAGCTTCCAGACAGGTGGTACACGATCCTATACGACGTTTTGTTTGCAGGCAGCGTGCTGATGGTCGCGCTGATCGCAGCGACCGTGGTGATGATTTACCGCACCTTGCAGCGCGTGATGTCAAAGATCACTCCGGGTGAAGACGTCTAGCGCCCGCATTTTCCTACTTCGAATGCGGGTGATAGCGTCTCGGCGTTGTGCCGATTTCCGTTAACTCTCGCCCCACAAGTTTCGCTATGGCCTCGCTGAGCGTCGTACAACGCCGCTCGAAAGCGCTTGTCGCCTGCGAAAATCGGAAAGTCACACTTCCTACAGCCATTTCTCCCGCAAACCCCTCTGATTGCGCCATTTTCGCCGAAAACGCGTATTTCCCAAACGCCCCCTTGCGCGTCACACCCGCCCGCAAAACCCGCCAGTCCAGCCTGCTTTACTCCGCCTTAACTACAGATCGGGCACACCCCTGTTTAATCGAGGCAAACAGGGGCAGCATCGATGCAAGAGGTCGCGCTCGCATTATCGGCCAATCCGGCGCTAACGCTGGCAACGGGGGTTGTCGCGGGGGCCTTGCTTGTGCTGGTGTCCCAGTGGCTTCGTGCCCGCACGCGCCCTTCGACCAACGCACTACAGGGGCTCTTCACCAAAGACAGTCTTGGCGAGGAAATGGACAAGGCGGCCGATCGGCGCAGCTTCGCCGGTCGCTCAGGAGCAGTGCTGCGCGCTCGGGTCGACCATCTGCCGCAGGTCGGCCAGCTTTGGGGGCTGGAGACGCGTTCGGCTGCGATCGCTCAGGTTGCGCAGGTGATGCGCGCCGGTGTTCGCAGCGAAGACGCGGTGAGAACGGTCAGCGACGATCCCGACACGCTCGAGATCCACACCGACGATGTGAGCGAGGTCGAAGCAGGCGCAATTGCCCGCAGGCTGCTCGACACGCTGGCGCAAATGCCGATGCCTGGCATGGGCGCGGATATGCGGGTGAGTGCGAGTTTCGGTGTCGCAGCGCGCCAGCCGGGCGAGAGCGAAGAGGAAGCGCGCCAACGGGCCGAGGTCGCTCTCGCGGCGGCTCAAGCAGCGGGCGAGGACAGTGTCATGACCGCTGGCGAATGGGAGGAGATCAAACTGCTCCCCGCGCCCGAACCTTCACCTGCGAAAGACAGCAAGGCCGCCTGAGCGCGGTCTCAGGGCGAGACCCAGCGCCCTTCCCATTGATCGCCACTGCGCTCGAATTGAGCACGCACATGCCCGGTATGGGCGAGGTAGAACCAGTCGAGCTCCTCCAGCGTGATGCGCAGCACCGCGAAATTGGGTCGGCCCGGCGCGACCTCGTCATCTGTCGGCTCGACTCCTTCGAACCGCTCGGGAAGGCCCGACGTGGGCGCATCGCTGACCGCTCCCGGTCCATCGCCAAGGTAACAGCGGCGCGCGAAGTTGGTGCTGTTCGACCACGCGATGTCGGTCAGGGCGTCCTGCTCCAGCACCTCGCCCGTGCCGCGTACGCGGATCTGTATCTTGGCGCTCTTGTCGTAGAACAGCACCGCCATGCGCGGGTCGGCCTTGATCGCATCGACTTTGGGCGCGCGGGTGTCGGTGTGGAAACGCAGGGTCCAGGCTTTGGGGTCGAAAGCGCGCAAAACCATCGTACGCGCATCGACGTCGCTGGTGACAACCGCAGGTACGTGCATCGGCGAACGACGGTCCTTGGCAGCGCGGGTCAGGCGCCTTGCAAGATCGCTTCGCACTTCGTCGAGATCATCGAACATGCGCCGTGCCATCGGAGCATCGGCGGGTATGGTCAAGTCATTCAGGAAATGATCGAGAAACATGAATAGAGCCCTAAACACCCGGTTAAGGTTGAAGTCAGCGACCGAGGCCTAGACCGCTCACATCACTTCATTACGAAGGGTATCAAGCGCCGTAGGTGGTGGGCGGCAACACTGGAGGCATTTCATGGATATTACCCTGTTCCTTAAGGGTAGTGCGCTTTCGGCCCTCGCCTTGGCGTTGGCATTGGTCGCACCCCCCGAGACCGCTCAGGCGGCAACCAGTTCGGCGGAGGCATCGTCTTCGTTCGAGCAATCGCGTCAGGACCGACGCGCAGAACGACGAGCTCAGCGACGCGGAGAGCGACGTCAGGCGCGCGGCGAACGCCGTGGCCAGCGTCAAGACCGCGGTTTTGAACGCCGTGGCGCGCGCTCGGCTGAACCCGATGCGCGGCCCGTCGCACGACAGCGTGCGCAGCGTGCCGAGCGCCGCGGTGATCGCCGTGCGCAGCAAGTCGACCGCCGCTCCGAACGTCGCGCAGACCGCGTCGACCGCCGCTCTGAGCGGCGCGCTGGCAGCGTCGATCGTCGTTCCGAGAGGCGTGCAGACCGCGTCGAACGGCGTGGCGACCGCGAGGCGAGGCGCTTTCAGCGTCGCGGTAACGAGCGGGCAGCGAACCGAGTAGACCGCCGCAGCGAACGGCGCGCCGAACGGATCGACCGTCGCGGTGATCGCCGGGCGGACCAGATCGAGCGGCGCGGTGATCGCCGTGCCGACCGGATCGAGCGTCGCGGAGACCGCCGCGCTGACCGGATCGATAGGCGCAGCGATCGTCGCGGAGACCGCATCCGCAATGGCCGCGGTGGCCAGTTCGATGGCCGTGCCGACCGGCGTGCTGATAGGCGTGCCGACCGGCGCGCAGACCGCCGGGGTGACCGTTTCGACCGGCGCGACCGCCGTGGGGATCGCGTCGACAGGCGCGACCGTCGGGGCGACCGCTTCGACAGGCGTGACCGTCGGGGCGACCGGTTCGACCGGCGTGACCGTAGGGGCGACCGTTTCGACCGTCGCTTTGACCGGCGTGATGCCCGTAGGATCCGCCGCGATGGATATCGCAATGGCGTGAGGGACGGCCGGCGTTTCGAACGGCGTGCAGAGCGTCGCCGCGACTTCCGCCGCTGGAACCGCAATTCCTGGCGTAACGACCGCCGTTTCCGCTGGCGCCAGCACCGCTTCTCCAACCGCGGCCTTTATCGCCTCGGTCGGTACTACGCTCCGTATCGCGGCCACTTCTACAACAGGCTCAACATCGGGTTCTTCCTCGATGCAGGCTTCTTCGGCTCGCGCTATTACATCAACGATCCGTGGCGCTATCGCCTGCCGGACGTTTACGGACCCTATCGCTGGGTTCGCTATTACGATGACGTCGTGCTGGTCGATATCTACACCGGAGAAGTGGTCGACGTGATCTACGACTTCTTCTGGTAAGCCTTGGCAATTCAACCAAGCTTGAGCCCCCGTCGCTTTGCAGCGGCGGGGGTTTGCTTTTGCCTATCCTTTGCGTAGCAGGTCGCCATGTCCAAGACCGACACCATCCCCGACCAGGACGCGCTGCGACGCGTCGGCAAGCAGGTTCGCGAGCGCCTCGACAACGATCCTGGCGTCTACAAGATCGATACGCCCATGGCCGAGCTTTACGCGGTCGGCGACTTTCTGAGTATGGCCGAATGCGAGCGGCTTTGCCTGATGGTTGATCAAACCGCGCGGCCCTCTTCGCTGCACGAGATTGGTTATGACAGCGGCTTTCGCACCTCCTATTCCGGCGACCTCGACCCCTTTGACAGCTTCGTCAAAGGGATCGGGCGGCGCATCGACGATCTGCTTGGCCTGCCGTCAGAGATCGGCGAGGCGATCCAGGGCCAGCGCTATCTTCCGGGGCAGCAGTTCAAGCCGCACAATGACTGGTTCTACACGACCGAAAACTACTGGAAGGGCGAACGCGAACGCGGAGGTCAGCGCAGCTGGACGACGATGGCCTTCCTCAATGACGTCGAAGCAGGGGGCGAAACCCACTTCACGCGCATCGGCATCAAGATCGAACCAAAGCCGGGCGTCCTGCTGATCTGGAACAACGCGCTTCCCGACGGCACTCCCAACGAGGACTCGATGCACGCGGGCACCCCCGTGCTGAAAGGCGCGAAGTACATCATCACCAAATGGTATCGCACGCGTAAGTGGAAGTAGGAAAGTGGTTTACGTTGCGAAGCCGCATCCGCGGCTTGGTCCTCGCTAGACGTGCTCCGCTTCGCTACGCACCCGCTGCGGGCGGGCAGTCGCCCTTGCGGCGCTTTGCGCCGTTTGCTGCGACCTAACCTGTGCGCGAGATTACGCCCGCTCCAACGCCTCAGCAATCAGCTTCCTCGTCGGCGCGATGCCGTAGAGTTTGATGAAGCTGCCCATGCGCGGCCCCTGCTCTGAACCAAGCAGCGTTTCATAGAGCGCACGGAACCAGTCGCGCAGGTTCTCGAAACCGAACTCTGCGCGCTTGCCAATCTCGTAGACCATCGTCTGCAGCACCTCTGCATCCGCATCCTCAGGGGCCGCTGCGAGCTGCGCATCGAGCTCTGTCAACGCCAGCACCTCGCCGCCTGTCGGAGCGCGCTTCTTCAGCGTTGGCGCCACGAAGTCGCGGTTGTAGTTCACCGCCGCCTCGATCAAACCGAGCAGCGCGGGGTCCTCGACCGGCTTGCCGGTATAGGCCGCGACGTATTCTGCGAGGTTTTCCGGCGTCGCTTCCAGCCCCAGCACGCTCACGAGGTTGAGCAGCAGGCTGTACGGCACGCTCAGCGCATCGCCGGCACCCGGTGCATCGGGGCCTTCGAACCGCTCATTCGCGCGCTGCAGGTGCCACACCGGATTGCCCAGCTGCTTGTCGAGCGGCTGCTCAGCAAGGCGTTCGCGGAACTGCCAGTAATCGTCGATCGCCTTGGGGATGACGCCTGCGTGCAGTTGCTTTGCGCTCTTGGGATTGGCGAAGATGTAGAAGCCGAGGCTCTCCTCGCTCCCATAGTGCAGCCACTCGTCAATCGTGAGGCCATTGCCCTTCGACTTGCTGATCTTCTCGCCCTTGGCATCGAGGAACAGCTCGTAAATCAGGCCTTCGGGCTTGTTGCCGCCCAGCACGCGCGCAATCTTGCCCGATTGCACTCCGCTGTCGGTCAGGTCCTTGCCGTACATCTCATAGTCGACGCCAAGCGCGACCCAGCGCATCGCCCAGTCGACCTTCCACTGGCACTTGGACATGCCGCCAAGGGCGCTTTGTTCGACCACGCTGCCGTCTTCGTCGGTGAAGCGGATCGTGGCGGCGTCCGCGTCGACCACCTCGATCGGCACCTGCAACACCGCGCCGGTAGTCGGGCTGACTGGCATCACCGGCGAGTAAGTCTGCTGGCGCTCTGCGCCCAGCGTCGGGAGCATGATGTCCATGATCGCATCGAAGTTGCGCAGCACCCCGCACAAGGCATCGTCGAACGCGCCCGAGTTGTAGCGATCAGACGAGCTTACGAACTCGTAGTCGAAGCCGAACTGGTCAAGGAACTCGCGCAACTTGGCGTTGTTGTGCGCGGCAAAGCTCTCGTGGCTTGTCCCGAACGGGTTCGGAATGCGTGAGAGCGGCTTGCCGAGGTTGGCAGCCAGCAGTTCCTTGTTCGGTACATTTTCGGGCACCTTGCGAAGACCATCCATGTCATCGCTGAACGCAACAAGGCGCGTCTTCTCACCCGTCAGCGCCTCGTAGGCGCGGCGAACGAGCGAGGTGCGCAACACCTCCTGAAAGGTGCCGATATGCGGCAGGCCCGACGGGCCATAGCCCGTTTCGAACAGCACGGGCTCACCGTCTTTCTTCCCGCCACGCAGCCGTTTCGCGAGGCGTTGAGCCTCCTGGAACGGCCATGCCTTGGAATTGCGTGCGGTTTCGATGAGCGTTTCGTCTGTCATAGTGCTGCGGCCTTTAAGCAAGCGCGACCATGTTGCAAGCGCGAAGGCGGGCGTTTGGTTCCCGAAGCTTGCGGGAACATGGACCACGCAAGGCCCCTTTTGGAAAAACCGCAAGCCCCGCACGAAGCCCGGTTTCCTGCGGGCTCAGGGCGAATAAGGCGTGTTGGATGTGTGACTTTTCGATTTTCCGCAGTGAGGATTGCAAGGGCTCGCGACGTAAGCATGACCGTGCAGGGAGCATACCAAGCCAGATTGCTGTAGGACAGCGCAAGTCACCTTTGACCTTCGGCGAGGAGCGACTAAAGGGGGCATGAGACAATGTCCCACCGCCCCCGCCCGTTTCTTCTGTTCGTCCTGCTCCTCGCCATCGGGGTTCGCACCACGCTGGGCGCACCGTGCTGCATGACCCCCCTTCAGGCATCTGAGGTCGAAGCGAGCGAGCACGCTCACCATTCGGGCCATGGCGATGAATCCGAGGACAACCATTCTGGCCATGGCGATGACCCAAGCGCCAAGCCGTGCTGTTCGGCCTGTGGGCCTACGTTGCCGCCCGAGCCAAGCGTTTTTACCGCGCGCGAAGCTGTAAGCGAAATGCCCTCGCCTGCGCCGATCAGAGCGCTTGCGACCCGGCCTCCTTTCCCCGCATACGACGCAACGGGACCACCTGCGCTGATCTGATCCCCCGAACAATCAGATCAACAGGAGTATCCAATGAAATCGCTTTTGAAGGCGGGCGCTTCGCTCGCCGCCGCTGCTTGCGTTTGCGCAGGCTCCCCTGCCCTTGCCGATGAAGGGCATATCAACGCGCTTGACCACGCGCCTATCGGAGTGATGGGCGACCACCGTCACGGCGAGGGTGAGTGGATGGTCAGCTACCGCCTCATGCACATGGACATGGGCGGCATCCAGATCGGGACCGATGACGTCACTCCCGAACAGGTGGCCACCAGCGTGCCCAACCGCTTCTTCGGCAATCCGGGCCAGCCGCCAACGCTCCGCATCGTGCCCACCCAAATGACAATGGACATGCACATGGCGGGCATCATGTACGGTCTGACCGATCAAGTGACGCTTATGGTGATGGCGAATTACATCTCCAAGAAGATGGATCACATCACCTTTGCAGGCGGAATGGGCACCAACCGGCTCGACACGTTCGAGACCAGTCCGATGGGTTTTGGCGACACCAAGGTCGCGGCGCTGATCGGGCTGACCGACAAGGTCCACATCAATGCTGGCCTGTCGCTGCCGACCGGATCGAATACCAAAACCGACGACATCGTCACGCCGATGGGCGGAACGCCAACGGTGCGCCTGCCTTATCCAATGCAGCTGGGATCAGGAACATTCGACCTCGAACCCGGCATCACTTACCGCGACCAGAACGACGCGTTCGGCTGGGGTGCGCAAGTGCGCGGCACAGTGCGTCTTGGCGACAATGACGAGGGCTACTCCTATGGCGACCGCGCGATGGCGACCGCCTGGTTTGCAGCCTCGCTCACGCCAGCAGTCGCTTTGTCAGCCCGAGTAGAGGCCGAAACCGTGGGCCGCGTCGACGGGATCGACCCGATGATCATGGGGCCTGTCCAGACAGCCAACCCCGACTTTCAGGGTGGCGAAAGCGTAACCGGACTTCTCGGCGTAAATTTCGCGGCGACCTCCGGACCTTTGCGCGGTTGGCGCCTTGGTATCGAGGGCGGAATTCCGATGGTTCAGGACTTGAACAGCCCGCAAATGCCGGTCGACTACACGCTCACCGTGGGCGTGCAGAAGAGCTTCTGATCCCTTAAATCAGGCGGCCCGGTCATGCGCCGGGTCGCCGCTTTATCCTACCCGCTGCCGGATTGCAGAAACGCAATCTTGCCGTCCGCTCCGACTTCGTATTCGGAGTACGAACAGCACATTTCCTGTCCGCTTTCGAAGACATAGCTGACCGAAAGAAAGATATTCTCGCCCTTAACACCGCTATCAAGCACTTTGATGGTCGGAGCGCCGGGGATGAAATTCAATTCGTACAGGGCGCGGATCTGTTCGCGGCCCATGGCGACAAAACCGTCTGCGCGCACGATCGCGTCGGGGGCGAAGGTCGCGACGAAGGCGTCGAGATCGCCGGAGCGATAGGCGTCGACGTGGCGCTGGATCGCGGCGATTTTCGCGGCCTGCTGTGCGTCGGCCTCGGATACCGAGGCGTTCGTTTGCACAGGTTCTCGTGCCTGCGCGATGGCCGGTGCAATCGCTGCCAACAGAGCGAGCGGGGCAAGAGCTTTGCGCATGGACGGTTCCCTTCGATAGCTAGTCACAGAACTATTGAGACCATTCGTTTACAACTGGTTTAGCCGTTGCCATCTTGGCGGATCAGTGACTTCGCCTGTCCCCCTCCCCTTGCCTGCACTTCACGCCAGTCACGGCGGCAATTGGCTGCGCCCCGCAAACGGCGTTACCGAGGCGTTGTCGAAGGGCGATGCGATCATGGCGGCGGCCGATACGCCGGTGCTGCTGCTGAACGCGCCACTGGTCGCGAACCGGCTGGGCTATCCCGACCTGT
The DNA here is from genome assembly GCF_057364915.1 of Erythrobacter sp. S158. Classification (NCBI taxonomy): domain Bacteria; kingdom Pseudomonadati; phylum Pseudomonadota; class Alphaproteobacteria; order Sphingomonadales; family Erythrobacteraceae; genus Erythrobacter; species Erythrobacter sp. S158. Next base: position 1,850,931 of record NZ_CP200279.1, read on the forward strand.
CGGGGCTGGACGTGCTGGAGCTGTTTGCCTTCGTTCACCCAGCACGGTTCTGCGTGCCGACGCCGCGAGGGCTTGCCCAGGCGCTTGGGCTGGATGAGCCGGAGAGCGATGAGCATGTCCCCGGCTTCCTGTTAGAGGCGGCTGGCGCGCTGGTTGCCGCCTGCGAAGACCCCGAATGGTTCGAGCGCGCCGGTGCGTGGAGTTCGCTCCACTCGCTTGAAAGGCTGCGTTGGCCGTGGGCGCAGGTCCTGAAACCGCATATCCAGCGTCCCGAGCGCGCCGAGAAGTGGCTGTTCGCCGCGCTCCCTGAATGGGAGGAGACGGGCGAGCGCGCTCCCCCGCGGCAGGTCGAACTGCCCGAAGCCGACGTGCTGGGCGAGCTTGACGCGCTCACCGGTGAAGGGTCCGAGAAACGCGAGGGTCAGCGCCAATATTCGACCGAGGTCTCGCGCATATTCGCCCCGCGCGACCGTCGCGAACTGCCGCATGTGGCGCTTGCACAAGCGGGGACCGGGATCGGCAAGACGCTCGGCTATCTCGCGCCCTCCTCGCTCTGGGCCAAACAATCGGGCGGGACGGTGTGGGTTTCGACCTTCACCAAGAACCTGCAACGCCAGCTGCGCTCTGAAAGCAGGCGCGCCTGGCCCCTGAAACGCCCCGATGGAACGCCGCCAGTGGTGGTGCGCAAGGGGCGCGAGAATTACCTTTGCCTGCTCAACCTCGAAGATGCGCTGCAAGGCGGTTTTTCGGGACGCCCGGCGATCCTTGCACAGCTTGTCGCACGCTGGGCGAGCTTTACCCGCGATGGCGACATGATTGGCGGCGACCTGCCCGGCTGGCTTGGCACTCTCTTCCGCAAGCGCGGGATCGCCGCGCTCACCGACCAGCGCGGCGAGTGCGTCTATGCCGGGTGCCCGCATTACCGCAAATGCTTTATCGAGCGTGCGGGACGCGACAGCGCTCAGGCCGACCTCGTCATCGCCAATCACGCGCTTGTGATGGTCAACGCGGCGCGTGGGAGAGACCACGCCCAGCGTCCCACCCGCATCATCTTTGACGAGGGCCATCACGTCTTTGAAGCCGCCGACAGCACCTTCGCCGCGACGCTTTCGGGGCAGGAGGCAATCGAACTCAGACGCTGGATCATCGGCCCGGAGCGCAAGAACCGAGGACGCAGGCGCGGCCTTTCCGCACGCCTCGCAGACGTTGCCAGCTATGACGACGAAGGCGGCGAAGCGATCGAGGCCGCATGCGAAGCCGCGCAGGCCTTCCCCGGCGAAGGATGGCTGCAACGCCTGATCGAAAACGAGCCATCAGGCCCTATCGAAACCCTGCTCGGCGCTGTTCGAACGGCGACCTATGCGCGCGATGAAAGCGGGCAGGAGGCAGGCTACGGTATCGAGACAGAGGCAAGCGGGCTTCCGGGCGAAGTGATCGAAGCGGCGAACGCAGCTGGCGAGGCGCTGGCTGCCATCCGGACCCCGCTCATCCGCCTGGGCGGCAGGCTAGAGGCGATCCTTGCCGATCCGCCCGACTGGCTCGACGGAGCAGGCCGCGCGCGGATCGAGGGGGCGCGCTTCTCGCTACAATGGCGCGTCGATCTGCTGGCTGCGTGGGAATCGCTGCTGGACCGGCTTGGAGGGCCTGCCGATCCGGAATTCGTGGACTGGCTTGCGGTCGACCGCTCGGATGCGCGCGAGTTCGATGTCGCGATCCATCGCCGCTGGCTCGACCCGATGAAACCGTTTGCGCGGGTCGTTCTGGAGCCTTCGCACGGGGTGATGCTGACCAGCGCAACCCTGACCGACCGCATCGGGACCGAGGGCGATCCATGGGAGAGCGCCATCCGCCGCTCGGGCGCAAACCATATCGAGAGCGCTCCGATGCTGTCCGCTGCCGACAGTCCCTTCGATTATGCGAGCCGCGCCGAGGTGCTGATCGTCACCGACGTGCGCAAGGGCGACCTTCCCGGCCTTGCGGGAGCCTATGCGAGGCTCATCGAGGCATCGGACGGTGGGGTGCTCGGACTGTTCACCGCGATCCGCCGAATGCGCGCCGTGCACGGCCGCATCGCCGACCGCCTCGCACGCGAGGGCCTGCCGCTTTATGCGCAGCACGTCGATCCGATCGACACCGGCACTCTGGTCGATATCTTCCGCGACGATCCGCGCGCAAGCTTGCTTGGCACCGATGCCCTGCGCGACGGAGTCGACGTGCCCGGCCGATCCTTGCGCTGCGTGGTGATGGAAGCCGTGCCGTGGCCGCGCCCCGATATCCTCCACAAGGCCCGCCGCGCTGCCGCCGCGCAGGATGGCGGGACTGGCAGCCAGTTTGACGACCGCATCATCCGCGCGCGGCTCGCCCAGGCGTTCGGGCGACTGATCCGGAACAAGGACGATGCGGGCCATTTCGTGGTCCTCTCCGCCGCCTTCCCCTCACGCCTGCTCTCGGCCTTCCCGGAAGGCACGGCGGTGCGGCGCGTGACGCTCGACGAGGCTCTGGTGCGTGTGCGCGACGGCCAAATCGGCGAAGACCCTAGCGAGGTCGCCCAAAACACTGGCGCGCTGGACGACAATATCCCAGATAGTTTCGCATGATCGAGCAACTCGACTATCTCGTCCGCCTCATCGCCATTGGCGCCGCGCTGATGCTGATCGCGCAGATGGTCGCAAGCGAGATACGCGACCACATCAAGTTCCCGCTGGTGGCGATGGTGGTGGGCGTTGTTGCCTATCTCCTCAACGCGTCGCCGCTGATGACAGCCGAAGGCCCGCTCGATCCGTGGGTCGATCTCTTTGCGATCTTTTCGCCCTACTGGATCTGGCTTTTCGCGCGCCGCCTGTTCGAGGCAGAGCCCGAGCGGCGCGTCGCTTTGGGAGCCATGGCGCTCCTGCTTGTCGGCTGGATCATCGGGAATTTCATACCCGGCACCGGCAGGCTCGGTTTCTACATGCTTCACATCGTCGCGCTCGCGCTTATCGCGGACCTCGTGCGGGTAGGCCTTGCCGAGCGCAACGACGACCTCGTCGAAGAGCGCCGCATGGTGCGCCTGTGGCTGCCCCTACTGGTCGCAGCGCAGGCCGGAGGAATCCTGCTTTTCGAAACGATTGTCGGCGCATCTGGCGAGTATCCGCCGATCCAGCTCGCAAACTCAGTGCTCATCGTGATCCTCACCCTTTTCGCTGGCGTGGCGCTGCTCGATCCTAACGAGGCGCTGCTGATCGAAAGCGAGGAAGATTTGCCCGGGGACGAGCCCGAACCGCTCGACCTGTCGCCAACCGAGAAGGTGCTGCACGAAAACTTGGTGCGCGCCATGGCAGAGGGCGCCTATCGCGAACCGGGCCTCACGATCACTGCCCTCGCCGCGCAGCTTGATACGCCCGAGCATCGCTTGCGCGCACTCATCAACCAGCGGCTCGGCCATCGCAATTTCTCCGCCTTCCTTAACCGCCACCGCATTGCAGAGGCGAAAGAGCGGCTCGCGGACAAGGAAACCGTCGATCTGCCCGTCCTCACGATCGCGATGGACCTCGGCTACAATTCGCTGACCCCATTCAACCGCGCATTTCGCGAGCAAACCGGCACCACACCCAGTGAATTCAGACGTTTGTCGATGGCCAATGGCGCGGACGAGGCGGGCGTTACACAGAGCGTTCAGAACTGAAAAAAGCTGGTCGATTTCGAAAAAGACCGGCATTTTCTGATACAGACGAGCCTGCGAAAGCCGGGTTTGGCAAGACAGTCCGCATCACTTGCATGAAGGACATCTGACGCATGATCATTCCGGTTCCCGAAACGGCTGAAAAGGGCTCTTTCGAATATGCGCTCGCCAAGGTCGCGAACCATTTTGCCGATGTGCTCTATTTCGATTTCAGCCGCTACCTGATCGCGGCCGGGGTGCTGAGCGCGTTTCTGATCGTCGTCAAAGTATGGGCAGACAATCGCCGCATCCAGAACCGGCGGGCAAGCGGGCGCGATTACCGGCGCGAGTTCTTCTCCTCGATGCGCACGGTTCTGGTCTTTGCCTTCATGACATTGGCAACGCTTGTCGGGCGCGAGATGGGGTGGATTGCTCTCAAGCTCGATGGAGCGAGCCTGCTCGTCGTTGCGTGGCAATTCGCGCTGATCGTGCTCGTCCACGATGCCTATTTCTACTGGATCCACCGCGCGATGCATTCCAAGCGCCTGTTCCGCACGACCCACCTGCACCACCACAAGTCGCGCACGCCGACGCCGTGGGCCGCCTACAGCTTTTCCACCTGGGAAGCCGCGTTCGAAGCCGCCTACATGCCGCTCTTCCTGTTCATCACCAGCCAGTTCGGTATCGCATATGCAGGCTTCGCGGTGTTTCTCTTCATGTGGCACATGATCATCCGCAACGTGATGGCCCATGCGGGCAGCGAGCTGTTCCCGGCAGGCTGGGTCGACAACAAGCTGACCAGCTGGATCAGCACCACCACTCACCACGACCTCCACCACTCCGAAGGCCGCTACAATTACGGCTTCTACTTCACCTGGTGGGATCGCTGGATGGGGACCGAGCACCCCAATTACGCCGAGCGTTTCCGCCGGAATGCCAAGCCGGTGATCATGTGGGGGACGCGCGAAAGCGAGCCACCGGCGGCTCCCACCACCTGACCTTTTCACAGATACGGGCAACCGCTCTCCTCGTGTGGCCCGCCGATGCGGCAGTCTTCCGCGGCGCTCTCCCCAGACTGGCGCCGACGACAGGCTGCCGCATTTTCACATGGGGGATTGCATGGCATGGTGTAGAACGTGCAAAGCGGCGGCGCAGCGACGGGCTGCACCTATGGTGGGGATTCTAGGCACTTGGCGAAACTTCTTGGCCTTTTCCGGCATGCCAAAAGCGATTGGGGCGACGGAGCGCAGCGCGACTTCGACCGCGGCCTGAACGAACGCGGCATCAAGGGCGCAACCGTGATGGGCGACCACATCCGCGCGCACGGGGTCGAGTGGGACCGCCTGATCGGAAGCCCTGCGGTGCGCGTGGTCGACACGCTCAAGGGCGCAGTTCCGGAAATGCCCGCGATCTATGACGAGCGGCTCTATCTGGCGAGCTCCGACACCATCCTCGAAGTCGCGCAGGCACATGCGGGCGAAGGCGAGGACGAGGCGCATTCGATTCTGCTGTCAGGTCACAATCCCGGAATGCAGGAAGTGGTGCTCGACCTCGTGTCGCCAAGTCATGAAAACGACCTCTTTCGCGAAGCCGTGGTGAAGTTCCCGACCGCGACCTTTGCCGTGCTCGAATGCGATATCGAAAGCTGGTCCAAGCTGAAGCCGCGCTGCGCCAAGCTCATTCATTTTGCGCGGCCCCGCGATCTTGATCCGGATCTTGGCCCCGGCGCCTAATCCACCAGCACCTGCCGCGGCCCCGGACCTTCTTCGCCGAGCTTGTCGCCCGGATTGTAGATCGCGCATTTCTCAAGACTGAGACACCCGCAGCCGATGCAGCCGTCGAGGCTGTCGCGGGTTCGCTCAAGCTCCCTAATGCGCGCCTCGATCCGGTCGCGGATCTTTGCGCTGATCGCCTTCCAGTCGCGCGCATTGGGCGTGCGGCCATAGGGAAGGCCGCACATCACCTCATCGATCTCGCCAAGGCTCAGGCCGAGTTGCTGCGCGATGAGGATGAAGCTCAACCGGCGGATATCGGAGCGCAGGAAGCGGCGTTGATTGCCACCGGTGCGCACGGGTTCGACCAACCCCTTGTCCTCATAAAAGCGGATCGCGGAGACCGACAACCCGGTTCGCCGCGCCATCTCGCCGATGGGGATGAGGTCCTTGGAGGAGAGGGTTTTCACCATGACCCGCCTGATAGCGCAGAAATAGCTTGATCTCAAGTTAGGTTGAGGTTGCAGAGTAAATGGCGACGATGATTCGCTGCGTCCTTCCGAGGCGCCCGGATCGACCGAACCGCACGAAAGGAGCCTTGTTATGCCGACAGGAACAATCGAACACGCCAACCTGACCGTCACCAACCCTGCCCGCAGCGCCGAGCTTTTCAAGCAGATGCTTGGCTGGGAGGAACGCTGGAGCGGCCATTCGCAGATGGGCGGCGACACGATCCATGTCGGCCAACCCGGCAACGGCGCGACTTATATGGCGCTCTACACCAATGACGATGTGCGCGCAGGCCCAATTGCCAAGGGTGACCGCCGCTATTCCAAGGGCCAGCCTCTGAACCATGTCGGCCTGCTGGTCGACGACCTCGACGCGGCGGAGAAAGTGCTAATTACCGCCGGCCTCGAACCGTTCGGGCATGACGATTACGACCCGGGCAAAAGGTTCTACTTCTTCGACTGGGACGGCATCGAATTCGAAGTCGTAAGCTATGCAGGAGAAGCGTCATGAACGAACCGATCCTGCGCGAACCGATGTTCAAAGCCCCTTCCAAGCCCGATCAGAGCAAGGACTTCTGGCTGGCCGCTCCCCGCGTCCAGGCCTGGTCCGTCCGATCGATATTGAGATCGCCGGTCCAAGCTGTGCAGAGAGCTTTTGCTTCATCGGGTGATCCCGACACCCAGCCCTCGTAGTTTTCCGGCGAAAGCAGCACCGGCATTCGGCTATGCACCTCTTCGCTGGCCGATCCGGCGCTGTCGGTCATCACCATCGAATAGCACAGCCCAAACTCGTCGCTGTCGCGCCACACGCCTGCAACGGCAAACAGGTCGGCATCGGGCAGCGACATCCATGTACGCGTCTTGGCCCCCTTCGCCCCCTGCGCTTCGGCCCATGCGCTGACCGGGATGAGGCAGCGGCGCTCCTCGAAGGAATAACGCCAGAAGAAACTGTCGAGTTTGTCGGTGCGGGCGTTGTTGACCGGTTTGGGTTTAAGCGGCTGGCCGCTCTTGCCCTTCATCACCAGCGGGAACCCCCAGCTCATTTTGGTAACTTCAACGCCCGCAACCACGAGGCCGGGATAGCCCGGATAAACCTCTTCGCCGAAATTCGCCCCGCCCTGCGCGGCGATGGCGTCAAACCACTTGGCGACCTCGTCCACGTTCTTGGTCATGCGGTAGAGGTTGCACATTAGGTCGCTCCTGCATTGCCGATGATGAAGCAAGCAATCGCCATCAGCGCGCCCGCCCACCGGTTCGAGCGAAAACGCGCTAGCGGGTTGGCAGGGTCGTCAGGATCGAGCGTCGCAACCTGCCACATGAGGTGAAACGCCACCGGCAAAAGTGCGAGCAACGCGAACATGTCCGGGCGGTAAAGCCATACCCCCAGCCCCCACAGCCCGATGGTTGCGGTGTAGAATGCGGCGATGCCTCCTCGAAAGCTCTCGCCCATGCGAAGCGCGCTCGACTTGATGCCGACCAGCGCATCGTCTTCGCGGTCCTGCAGCGCGTAGATCGTGTCGTATCCGATCACCCAGCAGATGCAGCCCGCATAAATTGCGGCAAGCGCGTCCCAATTGTCGAAGCGCATTTGCGTCCACCCGACCAGCAGCCCCCAATTGAACACCATGCCGAGCCAAGCCTGCGGCCACCATGTGATCCGCTTCATGAAGGGATAGGCGGCAACTAGAGCAAGACTGGTGAGAGCAACAATCTGCGCCTCCAGCCGCAATTGCAGCAGCACGACGAGGCCGATGAGACACAGTACAATAAGCCAGCCCCAGGCGACCTTCCTGCTCACCCGCCCGCTTGCCACCGGGCGCGCAGCCGTGCGCGCGACGCTCGCATCGAGCTTTGCATCGACGATATCGTTGTAGACGCACCCTGCTCCGCGCATCGCGATGGCGCCGAGCAGGAACCAGCCGATGAGCGCAAGTTGCGGCCCTGCGCCCGCAAGCCACACTCCGAAGACGCACGGCCATAGCAATAACCACCAACCAATCGGTCGGTCGAAACGCGCAAGCTGCGCCAGATTACGCGGCAATTGCGGCAGACGCTCGATCAGCCCGCGATGCTCTGTGTCTGGAACGATGTCGGCTGTCACAGGCTTCTAATTCCCTGGCTGTCTTGCTCATCGAGCTTCGCTGCGCGCCAGCCGATGACGCAGGCGACGAACATGGTCAAGTTGCCTGCGAAATCGAGCATCCCGATCGAGGTCAAGACTGGCATTTCGTAATGAAAGTACCAGTTGAAGACGAAGAACGGCAGCAGCACCACGGCGAAGGTCGCGAACGCGCGCGAGCCCCATTTCACCACCAGCGCCATAATCCCGAACATCACCGCCTGCGCTCCGAAACAGGCCATCATGAAGCGGGTTACGAAGGTGTTTTCGCGGTAGGGTTCGGTCAGGGCGAGCTCGATCACGCTCGACGGGGCAAGCAGCGCCCAGCCGCCCAATCCCAGAAACACGATGGCAATGAGAAATTGGCAGATCCGCGCGGTCATGGCTTGCACCCTAGCCACGACCGCGCCTAGGGGCAAAGCCATGCCCGCTACTCCCGCCTGGCCCCCGAAATCCGCGCCGCGCCTGTTCGTCGAGGACGAGCTTGGCGCCGGACGCATTCTCGCACTCGAAGGCAATCAGGCGCATTATCTCGGCAAAGTCATGCGCGTGTCGCCGGGCGATACGGTGATCCTTTGCGACAACATCACCGGCGAATGGGCGGCGCGGGTTGGGCAGGTTGAAAAGCGCCGTGTCGGCCTGACCGTCACCGACCATCTACGCCCCCGCGAAGAAGTACCCGACCTGTGGCTGTGCCCTGCCCTGCTCAAAAAGGACCGCTTCGACCTCGTTCTCGAAAAGGCAACCGAGTTGGGCGCAGCGCGCATCCAACCGATGATCACCCGCCGCTGTGTCGCGGACAAGCTCAACATGGAACGCGCGCGCACCATCGCGACCGAAGCCGCCGAGCAATGCGCGCGCACCGCGCTGCCGGACATCGCCGAACCGGTGAAGCTCGACGCTCTCCTTGCCGACTGGCCAAGTGAGCGCGCGATTTTCTTTGCAGACGAGGAAGGCGGCGAACACGCTGCCGATGCGTTCTGCTTTCACGAAGGTCCGGCCGCTATCCTGATCGGCCCGGAAGGCGGCTTCGACGATACAGAGCGCGCCGCGATCCGCGCTCACCCGCTGGCGCGCGCCATTTCGCTTGGCCCGCGTATCTTGCGCGGCGAAACCGCTGCGATTGCTGCGCTTTCTGTATGGATGGCCGAAGCGGGCGACTGGCCCGATGTGGGCGAACCATAGATTGGCTTTGTCCGCTCAAACGCAGATTACACTTCCCACCATCAATTCCGTTTTATAGGGCAACCTTCGAAAGAGAGCCTGAATGAGCACACGCGAAGCATCCTCTGCCGACGAGCCTATCCTCGAAGGGATGGACGACCTTACCGCCCCGATGCGGGCCGGTGAAAAGCCGAAGGCGGACTGGCGCATCGGGACCGAGCACGAGAAGTTCGTCTATCATACAGGTGATAAGCACGCCCCGTCCTATGACGAAGACGCAGGCATCCGCGACATCCTGATGAGCCTTCGCGAATTCGGGTGGGAGCCGATTGAGGAGAACGGGCACGTCATCGCCATGAAAGGCGCGGACGGCACGGTCAGCCTTGAACCTGCGGGCCAGCTCGAACTGTCAGGCGCACCGCTCGAAACCCTGCACGAAACCTGCAACGAAACCGGGCGGCATCTGGCGCAGGTGAAGGAAATCGGTGAGCGTTGCGGCGTGGGCTATCTTGGCCTTGGCATGTGGCCCGACAAGACGCGCGAAGAGCTGCCGGTCATGCCCAAGGGCCGCTACAAAATCATGATGAACCACATGCCCAAGGTGGGCAATCTGGGTCTCGACATGATGCTGCGGACCTGCACGATCCAGGTCAATCTCGACTATTCTTCCGAAGCCGACATGGCGAAGAAGTTCCGCGTCGGCCTCGCGCTGCAACCGCTTGCGACCGCTCTGTTCGCGAACTCGCCCTTCACCGAGGGCAAGCCTAACGGATACCTTTCCTACCGCAGCCACATCTGGTCAGACACCGACCCGCATCGCACCGGCATGCTGCCCTTCGTATTCGAGGATGGCTTCGGCTACGAACGCTGGGCCGAGTATATGCTCGACGTGCCGATGTATTTCGTGTTCCGCAACGGGAAGTATATCGACGCAGCCGGCCTCTCCTTCCGCGACTTCATGGACGGCAAGCTGTCCGTCCTTCCCGGTGAGCGTCCGACGGCGAGCGACTGGTGGGACCACCTTTCGACCGCCTTCCCCGAGGTGCGCCTGAAAAGCTTCCTCGAGATGCGCGGAGCCGATGGCGGGCCGTGGAGCCGGATCTGCGCGCTGCCTGCCTTGTGGGTTGGCCTTCTCTACGATCAGGGCGCGCTCGATGCTGCATGGGACCTGGTCAAGGACTGGACGATGGAAGAGCGCGAGAAGCTGCGCACCGACGCACCGAAACTCGGGCTGCAGGCTCCGATCCCCGGAGGCGGGACGATGCAGGACCTTGGCCGCGAAGCTCTGAAGATCGCGCATAAGGGCCTCGCCGCACGCGGCAAACTCAATGCGAGCGGCGACAACGAGACCGGATATCTCGAGACCCTCGACGAAATCGTATCGACAGGTAAAGTGCCTGCACAACGGCTGCTCGACGCCTATCACGGCGAATGGAACGAGGACGTCTCGCGCGTCTATAAATACTCGTTCTGAGCGGCGGTTCCCCCTTGAGGGCGGAGAGGGAGAGAGAACATGCTGATAGTTCTGGCCGAGGCGAACCTTGGCGAAGGCGCGCTGGATGCAGGCCGCGACGCATTCCGCGCCATGGTCGAGGCGTCGCGCGCTGAGGAAGGGTGCCTTGGATACTCCTATGCAGTCGATATCCTCGATCCTTCGAAATTCGTGATCGTCGAAAAGTGGGTCGATGATGCTGCGCTCGCAATTCACTTCCAGACACCGCACATGGCCAAGTTCCAGCAAGCCCTCCAAGGCCTTGACATCGAGATCACCGAACTCGCCAAGTACCAGGCCGATGACGGTTCGCCCCTGATGTGATTGGTCGCATTTAGTCTCATCAGCCAATATTTCGAAGAAGCCCCCCCTGAAAAGGTAAGTTTCGACTAACTAAAATGACTGACTAATTTATATAATTTTGCCGTTTGAATACAATTATTTAGATTGAGTAGCTGACAATTGTGCACCTCCTTAAAGCAAATGGGGGAATACAATGTCCGATCACAATATTACTTTCATCCGACAAGCCGAAGCGCATATTGATACCAATTCACCGCGCCCTGTGGTGGAAAAAGCCATCAAAATCTGCCGCGATATGGCGAAGGATGCCAGCAACGAATTGAGCAAGATCAGGCTCGCGGGCGGCGGCGTTGGCGAAGGGATGGACCGGGTTAAGCGCGCCTATTACGAAAGCTTCGGGCGCAGTTTTCCAATCTGGTTCGGCTGGGATGACGATAATCCCGAACAGATGCTGCAGCGGCTCGAATTGCGCTTCAACGAGATATTTCAGCGCATCGACAAGGGCCTTAACATCCGCTGCCGTCCCGCAACAGGCCGGCGCGCGCGAGGGTGTGCGGATGGATACACCGCGTTCCAGACATTAGGCGGCGTGCGCCCACGCAGATTTCATCTTTGCCCGAAATGGTTCAACGCCGAACGTGAGAAAAACAGCCCGCTGCAGGTGTCTCAGGATCACTACCGCGCCAGCATTATCGCCCATGAACTTTGCCACGCGATTGGCGGAGTGGGGACGAGGGACCAGAAAGATTCCGCCGGGAATACGATCTACGGCGAAAACCTCGCACTCGCCTTTGCAGGTGCAGAACCCGATCGCGCTTACAAGAGCGCTGAGAACGTCGAACAATTCCTGGTCTATCGTGAGCGGGTGCGGACCAAGACCGCTGCTATGATCCCCCTTCCCAAAGGCAATGCCACGGGTCGTTACAAAGGTGTGCCCGCCTTCCCGGACGCGGCTGTCAATCATCCCAACGGCAAGATCTATTTCTTCAAGGGCGACCGTTATTGGCGCTATGACCCGGCAAAGAATGCAGTCGACCACACCAATGTGCGCAAGATCGGCAAAGATGGTTGGCAGGGGGTGCCCACAAATGTCGATGCCGCCCTGCTCCACCCGAAAAACGGGAAGATCTATTTCTTCAAAGGCAACCGCTACTGGCGCTTTGACCCCAGCGCCGGGATTGACCGTGTCGATCATGGCGACGTTCGCACGATCGGTTCGTCTGGTTGGGGCGGAGTCAGAGGAGATATCGACGCAGCTGTCGTGCACCCCAACGGTACGCATGCCCTGTTTTTCTACGGACCGTACTATCGCACATACCGTTTCGGCGGCAGTGCCGGCGCGCTCATGAACCTGCGCGATCCGCGCGATGGCACCCAGTTTCCGCATCTCTACGGCAACTTCAACGCCGTCGTCATCGACCCGGCCAGCAAGAACGGGCACTTCTTCACGGCCGAGCATTGGCAGGCCGACAATCTGGCCGGACACAACACTCACTTCGGTTAGTCGCGCGTCAAAAGTGATAGCATTTCAGGCGCTTCGCTCTTAAGCTTCCTGCAGCCCGCGTCCTGGCGGGCTGCAGGGGGGAGAGTTTTGTGATCGTCGTTATCGGGAGTTTCCGCATCCCGCCCAGCATGGTCGAGGTCGTGCGTCCGGTGATGGAAGAGATGATCACCGCCAGCCGCCGCGAGGAAGGCTGTATTGAATACGCCTATGCGCTCGACGTGATCGACGAGGGGCTGGTGCGGGTGTGCGAAAAATGGCGCGACCGCGCCGCGCTCGAAGCGCATTTTCGCACGGCCCACATCGCCGAATGGCGCGCACAGGTTTCCGCGCTTGCGGTGTCTGAACGAGACCTTGTTGCACATGAAACCGACGAGGGTTTCTACCTCTGATCCCGACTACTCGGCTGGCTCCTGAAGGCCCGCTTCGGGCTTGCCAGAGGCACGCTTACCGCCGCTGATCCGACCGACCAGCTTGCGCTTCAACCGGGCGAGCGGCGCGGTGACAAGGCCGTTCACTTCCATCCAATCGTAGTATTCGCGGTACTTGGGGTCCTCGGCCAACAAGTGTGCTTCCTCGGTCCGGGCGCGCCAATAATAGATCGCGTTCACCACAGCCAAGAAGAAGGTGTTGCGGATTGCATCGACTGCCGATCCGTTTGTGACAAGGAACGGCATGACCGAGCACCACCAGAAAAGGTTCTTCGACAAGTAAGCCGGGTGACGGGTGAAGCGATACGGCCCGTTGGTGAGCACGCCGCGATAGGTGAGGTTGGAAAAGCGGATGCCGAACACAACCGTCGCCCAGGCATAAATCGCTGTCAGAAATACGAGCCACGCAGCCCATAACCACAGCAAAGCCGGTTGCCCTGCCATCCAGTGTCCCCAGCCTGCAGTCGCGCCCTCATAACTCAGGATCTGACCGCTATTGCCGATGATCCCCCACACGAACGGCGGATAGCAGAGAAGCGCTGCAAGCCAGCCTGCTACGAAGGGATTGCCCGAGCGAATATGAGCATCGAGCGGGCGCAGCGTGAAAAGATAGCCGACCGTCCCGATCTGCACATCGACGACGAATAGCAGCGTGATCAGCAGCATTCCGAAATCGAATGGATTGGCGATAATCGCTGCCGGATCGGCCTCTACGATGAAAGCGAAACCCGGCGGCAGGATCGAGATCATGAACGCACCGAAAAACGCCTTGATGATCCACGCGCGCCAGTGCTTTTTGACTTGATCGAGATCGACTCCTTCACGGCCCAACAAGGCTGCCCCGAAATGCCAGGTGCTGTCGCGCTGGTCGGTCATGAACCGATCGAGCCAGATGATGTAGGGCACCGAGAGCACCACCATTGGCACGATCAGGAAACCGAGCACCTCCATCGCGAAGAGGTAGTTTCCGTCCCAGTACCAGCGGCACAGGCAATACAGCGCAGCGATGATCGCCCAAGTGGCCCAAAGGCCAACGATCTTGACGGTCGAGACAGGCAGCACATCCTCGACACTGCGCCGGATGCTCCAGTCGAGCCCGGTCGACACGCGCAGATGCACCGTGTCGACGAGCAGCGACCAGATCGCCATCGGTCCCGCAGTGAATGCCATCGCTGTTAGCGCCGCGTATGGTCCTGAAAGAACGCCATAGCCGCTTCCCAGGCCCAGTGTTTCGGCAATTACGGGAAAGGTGCGGCAGAACAGGATCCACAGCATCAGGCCCAGCAGACCCGCAAGCCCCACACCCGAAGAGACATCGCTCTTGGGCAGGTTCAGCGGCGTTGACGCCGATGCGGGATGAGATTCTGCGCTCATTGCCCTCAGGCGCTTAACGCCAAAGGGTTAATTCTCCGCCCACCAAGACGCCCGCGTGCCGCAAGGAGACGGCACCGGCACAAAGGTTAACGTCCAGTCTTTGGACTGCGAAAGGCCGAGCGGCAAAGCCGTCAGCGCCAGGCGTGGATGGTACCCGAATCGTCGAGGATATAGAGCATGTTGTCGGCAACGACCGGCGGCAGGCTGATCGCTTCCTTGACGTCGGCAAACAGCTGCGCCGAACCTTCGCCCGCGCTCACCTTCCAAACCTCGCCTTCGGAGCTTGCAACCCACAGATTGCCGCCAGCGAGAACAGGACCGGTCCAGAAGATCGGGTCCTTCTTTTTCTCGACATTGCGGAACGGGGCAAGCTGAGTGATCCAGCGCACGCGGCCCGTCGAACGAGCAATCGCCAAAAGGCGCGCATCGTCGGTCAGAGTGAAGATCCACTCACCCGCAATCGCCGGGGTGGAAATGCCCGCAAGGTTGAGCTCCCAGATACGCTGCCCGGTGACGAGCTCGTAAGCGGCCATACGACCGCCCTGCCCCAGTGCATAGACACGGCCCGAATCGATGATCGGGTCAGCATCGATGTCGGTGAGCGAGCTCACAACGGTCGAGATGTTCGTGCGCGCCAGAGCGTCCGCCCAAAGAGTGCGGCCATTCTCATAGCGATAGGCCGACAGTTCGCCCGAGGAATACCCCGCGATCACCGTGCCCTGTCCCGCTGCCGGAGCAGCGACGCCGAAGACGCCGGACTGTGCCGATGAACCCGACTCGTTCCAGAGCAGCTCGCCATTCTCGGTGTTGAGCGCGATGATTTGGTTGTCCTGCGTCATCACGTAGACCTGCCCAAAGGCGATGGTCGGTGAACCGCGCAGCGGGCCGGAAGGCGTCGTCTTCCAGATCATCGTACCGGACTGGGCATCCAGAGCCTTGGCATCGCCTGCGCCGTTGGTCGCGTAGACCCGGCCACTGTCATAGCTGACGCCGCCGCCAAAGGCGGATGGCCGCATATCATCGTCCATCTCGTCGTCGTCGAATTCCCACATGCGCGAACCCGACTTCTTGTCGAATGCGTGGATGACGCCGTCAGAACCCACCGCAAACAACATATTGCTGCCGATCACCGGAGCGGCCGCAAGGCGCTCCTTGTCGCTCGAACCCGCGATGCGAGCGGTCCAAGCCTTTGTCGGGTTTTCAGGCAGTGCCAGATGGCCGTACGACTTGCTCGCCGAACCTCCGACCTGTGCCCATTCGGAATTCACCTGTTCCGGCGGCAATACCACAGTCACGCTGGCAAGCGCAGGATCGACAGTCGCGCCGGTTTCAATCCGCGACAGGATTGGCATACGCTCACCAATCGTCGGCGTGGTCTTGTTGTCCCCTCCGCAGCCGGTCAGCACCATAGCCAGCGCGCCAGCCACGATAGCGCCGCTTAAACGCTTGTTATACTTCATAATTCGCACCGTCCGTCCAAACTTGTATTCTTATGTTTTGGGCACCTACCGGCTCCTCGCTTATTCAGCGGGCCCTTCAGCCGGAGTAACGCCTTCATCTTCGAGCAATTGCTCGACATCTTCAATTGCATCGACCCCTAATAGCCCAGCCATCTGGCGCGCACGTGAACGAAGCGTCTCTGGCAACGCCTCGTCATTCGCCATCTCGGCAAACAGGGCGCCTGCTTCGTCGCGGTTACCCGCCTCAAGGTGGGCGATCGCGGTAAGTTCGCCTGCGCTGCCGAAATAGGGGTTGCCGGGCACAGCGAGGTCGCTGAGCTTGGCGATTACGTCAGCCGGATCGCGCTCGTCGAAATTGGTCGAAACTTCGCGGATGACTGCCAGGTTGCGCAGTGGCCCCGGGGTTTCGGGGTCAGCCGCAATGCTGGCGTAAAGCTCGACGGCCTTGGCCTGATTGCCCTCTTCCAGGGCGGCTGCCGCCTGGAGGAACTTGGCCGAGGTGCGGGCGCCAATAGACCCCTCATCGACCAGCCCATCGACCTTCTCCGATGCGCCTTCGAAGTCGTTCACGTCGACAGAATCGAGCGCGCTGATGATCTGCTCGGACTGGCGCTCAAGCGCAGCCTCGTTGCGGCCATCCCAGAAGTAGAATCCGAACATGCCAGCCAGCAGCAGCGAGATCGCGAGGCCGAGGGGCACGCCGTATTTCTGGAAGAATTCCTTGGTGTCGTCCTGCCGCACCGCCTCGTCGATCTCGCGCATGAGGATTTCGTCCTCGCGCGATGGGCTGCCTGGCTGGTTTTTGTTCTTGTCAGTCGGAGTGCGCGCCACTTGGCGATGATCCTTGTTAGTCGTTTTCAATCTTTGGGCGGGCTTTTAGGGAGCGCGAGGGGCTTGCGCAATGGCTCAAACCTGCCTCTCACCGGTTGGCAGGTCGCCCCGCTACTTAGGTATCGCGGCCTAAAGCCCCCCAATAGAGCGAGCGATAGGCCTCAATCATCTGCGCTTCGTCATATTGCTCGCGCGCCTTGGCCTTGTTGGCAGCGCCAATATCAGCGCGCAGAGCCTCGTTTGCGACTAGTTCGCTAAGCATCGCGGCCAGCGCATCGGTGCTGCCCGGAGCGGCGATGAATGGGCGATTAGCCTCGGCGACGATGGACTTTACATCGCCCACATCGGGAGCGGCCACCGGCAGCCCTGCCGCCATCGCTTCGACCACTGAGATCGGGAATTGCTCGCTCTTGGAAGACAGGGCGAAGATATCGAACATCCCGATCAGCTTGGCCGGGTCTTCAACAGCGCCGGGCAGGTGAACGCGGTGGCTGATCTCGTGCGCATCGGCAGCGGCGCGGATCGCGTCTTTTTCGGGACCATCCCCGAGGATCACGAGATGCCAGTTTTCCGGCAGATCGGCGCAGGCTTTCACCAGCTTGTCGAGCTGCTTCACCGGACGAAGCCCCGCAAGCGTCCCGATCCAGCGCTCTCCCTCGCGCTTCACTACGCGAAAGCCGCCGGGCTTGGGGCGCTTGCCGAAGGCCTTGGTGTCGATGCCGTTGGGAATACGCTGCACCCGCGCAGGCGGTTGCTTCCACGTCTCGACGGCGATTTTCTCGAGCGTGCGGCTGGGCACAACCATCGCATGTGTGCGCCCCGTGGCAATCCGGCGATACCAGTTGCGGCGCGTTTTGAGCTCGCTTGCTTCGTCCTCGTTGAAGCCATCCTCATGATGGATGAGCGGCGGCAGACCGAGCGCCTCACCAAAGACGGTGTGCGCCATCACCACGTCCATCGCACCGAAATTGTAGGTGAGCACAAGGTCATAGTCGCTGATCGCCTTGGCAATCGCGACCAGCCTTCCCGGCGTCGGCCAGCCCTTGAGCGAGGGGAAGCGTGTCGGAAAATGCGCCGGGACGGTGCGATTGATGAGCGCCCTTGCGCCCTTCTCATCCGGCTCTCCCGATATGATCGTGTGATCGAGCGACTTGCCGAACGCGTTTATCAACTTGACCGCGCGCAACTCCTTGCCGCCGGCAGCAAACGTCGAATGGCAATGCAGGATGCGCGGCGCGCTTTTCTTGTTTGGCATTGTCGAATTAGACCTTCGCCAACAGCGCGTCGATCGCCTCACGCGCCTCGGGTTCGTCGAGCGTGGGTGCATGGCCCACACGCGGCACGGTCACGCTGGTCATGGCCGGATTGCGCGCTGCCATCTGCCTGACCGTTTCGGGGGTCAGCAGATCGGAAAGCTCACCGCGCACCAGTAACATGGGCACTCCGCGCAGGGCCTCGAAGGCGAGCCACAGATTGGGCGGCGTTGCGTTGTCTGCCTTCTTGAAAGGCTCCGCGATCGCCATGTCATAGTCGTAACTGATCCGCCCGTTCTGGCTGACCACCAGAGTGCGCTTGGCCATTTCGAGCCACTGGTCGAGCCCGAAATCGGGGAACGCCTCGCCATGTACTTCACACATTGAGCGCGCGGCGTGGACCCAGGTGGGATAGCTGCGCCCCTGCCCGACATAGCCGTTGATCCGCTCGATACCGGCAGGATTTATCTCAGGGCCGATGTCGTTCATAACCACAGCAGCAAGCCGCCCCGGATTGGCGGCGGCGAAGATCATGGTGATGAGCCCGCCCATCGACGTGCCGACAGAGATGAATTTGTCGATGCCGAGTTCGTCGAGCAATGCCTTCACATCCTGCGCATACTGGCCGCCGTGATAAGTCGAGGAATCGGGAGCATAATCGCTCTGACCGCGCCCGCGCATTTCCGGCACGATGACGCGGCGCGTCGCGCTGATATGCTCAGCCAGTCGGGCAAAATCGCGCGCATTACGAGTGAGGCCGTGGAGGCAAACGACCGGCAGGCCGTCATAGCCATCTGGCCCCGCATAATCGCGATAATGGAGCGACAGGCCGTCCGAACTCGTCCAGCTCTTGTCTTCGTATGGATTGGCCATGATGTGGCGAGAATCTCCGGTGAATCTATGTGAGCGTCAGAGCGCTTGCGCCCTCGCTCGCTTGTCCCCACTATCGCTACATGAGCGATGAACCGCAAGCAGCCATCTACCGCCCTGACCCTGCAATTCAATCCCTGTCCGACTGGCTCGCTTCGCCGGTCAAGGCTGCCGATTTCCCGCAAACGCAGGTTCGGTTTCGCAATGATCGTGCGGCCCAAAGTGTCGGCCTCGCGGGCCTAAGCGACGATCAGTGGGCGCAGCATTTCGGACGCTTCGAGCCGCTGGAAGGCAACCTGCCGCAGCCGCTCGCGCTCAAATATCACGGCCACCAGTTCCGCGTGTACAATCCTGAAATCGGCGATGGACGCGGCTTCCTGTTCGCGCAGATGCGTGATGGCGATGGACGACTGATGGACCTCGGCTCCAAAGGATCGGGAACGACACCCTATTCGCGCGCTGGTGACGGTCGTTTGACCCTGAAAGGCGCGGTGCGCGAGATACTGGCGACAGAGATGCTCGAAGCGCTCGGTGTGAGCACCTCGAAGACCTTCTCGGTCATCGAAACGGGCGAGCAATTGATGCGCGATGACGAACCCTCGCCTACCCGCTCAGCGGTGATGGTGCGGCTCTCGCATTCGCATATCCGCATCGGCACCTTCCAACGCCTTCTCGCGCATGAAGAGAAGGAGCACATGGAAGCGCTGGTCGATTATTGCCTCGAGCATTTCCCCGGCCCGCCTCCGCCAGACGATGCGCCGGGCCGCGATGAACCTGCTGTGCGCCTGATGCACAATGTGGTCGAGCGCATGGCAGACCTCGCAGCCAGCTACATGGTCGCGGGCTTCGTTCACGGCGTGCTCAACACTGACAACATGAACATCACCGGTGAAAGCTTCGATTACGGACCGTGGCGCTGGCTTCCGAAGTGGGAGCCGGGCTTCACCGCTGCCTATTTCGACCACGCGGGGCTCTACGCGTTCGGCCGGCAGCCAGAGGCGCTGCACTGGAATTGTGGCCAGTTCGCGGTGGCTTTGAGGCTGCTTGCCGACACCGAGCCGCTGGTGGCAGCAATGGAGCGATTCGGGCCGCTCTACATGGAAGCGGTCGCTCGGCGCTGGACGTGGCGGCTGGGCGTCAAACCGCGCGGTGCAGAGGCCGATGCGCAGCTCGTCGCCGCTTGCGAGAAGGCTATGCGTGAGAGCGAGGCGCAGCCCGATGCCTTCTTCTTCGCTCATCGTGGCGGGCGCGGCGCGGAGGGCGAATTAGGCGAAGCGTTGCGCGAGTACGAAGCAGTCGAAGACGCGCACCATTACTGGTCGGACGATGCCCCACAAAGCATGGTCATCGACGAGGTCGAGGCAATCTGGTCCGCAATCGACGAGCGCGACGATTGGAGCCCGCTCATGGACAAGGTATCGGCGCTGCGTCGGATGGGAGAGGCCCATGGCCCTGCTCCCACTCCCTCCGGACACGCTTAGCGCGTCAGCCTATCGAACCGGTTGTGCTTCGACCATCTGCTGCGGCTGAAGGTCGATGCCGAACAGCTTCCAGCGGCCCTGTTCCCACTGGTAATAGACATCAAACCCGATCGAAATCGGGCGCAGCTGAAACACGCCGCGCACGCGGAAGACGTCATTGCTGATCATCTGCGGCGCTTCGTAATAGGTCGGCGGGACCAGCAAAGCGTTGGACAGGTCCATGTTGAGATTGCGCAAACCTGAGAAAATCTCGGTCAGGCGGGCCGGATTGAAATTGATCTGGAAGTTCTGCGCCGAGATGTCCCGAAGCACGGAATAATTGCCCGACTGGTTCGCGTGATCGACCGCGGCAACGGTCGACCACAGCAGCTTCGATAGCTCAAGCTGGCTCGGCGTCGGACGAACCGACGGCGGCGGCTGGAAGCTCGGCTGAGCCTGTTGCTGCTGCTGCGCTTGAGCGCTTGCCGGTGTGAACCACAGCCCTGCACATACGGCTGCGAGGGTGGCAAAACGAAATGCCGGGGCACTGGGCCCCGGCATCGTATTTTTCGAGGTCATTACAGTCATGACCTGATGTCTAACGGCTTACCAAGCAACTTGGAAGCCGCCGCGTGCACCGACTTCACCGCTGTCGAAACCGACACCGATACCGGCCGAGATCGAAGCGTTCTCAGACACGCGGGCCGAAAGGGCCATCGAGCCTGCGCCGCGATCTTCGAAGTAGCCGACGCCGCCCGACAGAGCGAAGCTCGTGCCAGCCGGAAGCGCCGGGCTTTCCATGGCGAGCGCCATGGCGACACCTTCGTTCGCGCGGTCGATCGCATCCCGGTTCGCGGCCGTCTGGCCGAACAGGGTGTTGATCTGGGCCTGGTTGTTGGCGGTCAGGCTCTGAAGACCTGCAATCGCCGTACCGTTGGCCGCAATACCCGAAGCGTTGGTGTTGATCGCTGCCGTGTTGGAAGCGATGCCCGCCGAGTTGGTGCTGATGCCGGCCGCGTTAGTGGCGATCGACGTCGTGTTGGTTGCAATCGCGCCCTCGTTGGTGGTGACGCGAGTATCAAGGCCGACCACCAGCGCGTTGTTGTCGACAATCGCCTGAGCGTTGGCAGCGATGCCGCTCTCGTTGGTCGTCACACGAGTGTCGAGACCTGCAATCGCCGTCGCATTGGCACCGATTGAAGTGGTGTTTGCTGCGATGTTGGTTGCGTTGGTCGCGATACCAGTGGTGTTCGTGGCAATCGCTCCCTCGTTTGCGGTTACCCGCGTATCGAGACCGGCAATCGCCGTCGCGTTGGCACCAATGGCAGTCGTGTTCGAAGCGATGTTGGTCGCATTCGTCGCGATGTCAGTGGTGTTGGTTGCGATGTTGGTCGCGTTCGTTGCGATGTCCGCCGTGTTGGTCGCGATGTTGGTCGCATTGGTAGCGATGTCGGTGGTGTTCGTGGCGATGTTCGCCGCGTTCGTACCGATATCGGCCGCATTGACTGCAATCGCTGCCGAGTTGGTGTCGATGTTGCCCTGCAGGGTCGCATCGGCAGCCATACGTGCAGCGGTTTCAACCGCCAGCTCTGCGTCGGTTGCAAGGTCATCAACCGCAATCGCCTGACCCAGCGTACCTGAAGCATCGACGGTAGCCACAAATGGCGTGCCCGTCTGAGCTGCAGTGCTTGCTGCGATGTCACCGACCGTCACAGACGTACCGGCACCGCCAAGCACGACCTGGTTGGCCCGCGTGGTGGCTGCAAGAGCGCCGATGGCGACCGAGTTGTCGAACAGAGCCGACGAACCGTTGCCAAGGGCAACAGCGTCAGTGCCGTCCGCATCGCTCTGGTTACCGATAGCGACCGAACCGTCGCCCGAGGCATCGGCTGCTTCACCCACTGCCAGCGAGCGGATGCCTGATGCGCTTGCAAGGTGACCGATGGCCTGAGCGCGCTCTGCGCTTGCACTCGAACGCCAGCCAAAGGCCGAAGCGCCCGGACCCGAAGCGAACGCTTCGCCACCGATTGCGGTGGTCGAGTTGCCAAGGGCCTGTGCACCGGTGCCGTTGTTGTCGCCACCAAGGGCAACTGCGTCGGTGCCCGTGGCGAACGAGCCGTCACCGATTGCGATGGCCGACTGACCATCGGTTGCGGCGAGTTCACCGATCGCAACCGTGCCGTCACCGTCCGCAACCGCGAGACGACCCAGAGCAACCGAAGCGCGACCGTTCGAAGTGGCATTTGCGCCACCAGCGAACGAGTTCTGGCCGATTGCCGCGGTGTCCGTACCCACAGCGGTCGAATCAATTCCGAAGGCATCTGCCGCAGAACCGATGGCCGTGCTCGAAAGCTCAGTTGCCTGAGCGTTCGGGCCCAATGCAATCGATCCCTGACCGGTCGCACGCGCATTACGTCCAAATGCCGATGCGTTGACTTCAGTTGCTTGCGACGCGAAACCGACGGCTGTCGAGCTTTCGCCCGAAGCCAGCGATGCTGAACCAACAGCAGTCGACTCGATCCCGCTAGCCTCAGACTCCACGCCAAATGCCGAGCCATCTTCAGCGGTTGCTAGCGCACCAGCACCCACTGCCGTCGTATTGAAGTCCGAAGCAAGCGCCAGCAAACCCAAAGCAGAAGAGCCTTCGCCAGAGGCTTCTGCACCGGCACCAACTGCCGTCGCGAAGTCTCCCGAACCGTTAGCAGCGATACCGATCGCAGTACCGGCGAAGCCGGCTGCATCCGCATCGGCACCGACAGCCGTACCGCCGTCACCGTCTGCAGTGGCGCCCGTTCCGTTCGCGTCGTTGTCGCCGCCTATCGCGACGCTCAAAGCACCCGCGGCCGAAGCGAGGTTACCCCCCGCGATTGCTTCTTCTCCCGATGCATTGGCTGCTTCACCAATCGCGAGCGAGCGAACGCCCGTCGCGCTTGCGAGGTGACCAAAGGCGTGAGCGCGCTCTGCATCAGCGACCGAGCGCCAACCGATTGCGGTTGCGCCGGGGCCCTGTGCGAAGGCTTCGCCACCGACCGAGGTTGTCGAGTTGCCCAGTGCAGCAGCACCGGCACCCGCATCGTCACCACCAATAGCAAGAGCATCAATGCCCGAAGCCACGGTTGAGTTACCGATGGCAATCGCGCCATCGCCAGCCGTTTCGGAGAGATCACCAACCGCGATCGATCCGGTGCCGTCGGCGATCGAGAGGTTACCCACTGCGATCGAGCTGTCGCTGTTTGCAAGAGCGGCTTCACCCACTGCGAGCGAACGGATCCCCAGCGCGTTGGCGAGGTGACCGAAGGCCTGAGCGCGCTCAGCGTCAGCGACTGAGCGCCAACCAACTGCGGTTGCGCCCGGGCCCTGTGCGAAGGCTTCACCACCAAGAGCGGTGGTCGAGTTGCCGAGCGCCTGTGCGCCAGTGCCCGCATCGTCACCACCCAGAGCCACGGCGTCGACACCGTCCGCTACTGAGTCATTGCCGATAGCAATCGAAGCCGTGCCAAGAGCACTCGCCTCGTTACCGACCGCAACCGTGTCGCGAACGGCTGCATTAGCCCGAGTACCAAGAGCCGTCGATGCAAAGCCGTCGGCGGTCGCTTCGAAGCCGACTGCGGTCGATGCGACATTGTTGGATTCTGCATCGGCACCTAGAGCGATAGAGCCGGGAGTAGACGCGATTGCGCCTGTGCCATTGCCGTCCTGATCGCCGCCAATTGCAATGCTGTTTTCATCTTGCGCTGTGGCAGTGAAGCCCAATGCAATCGAGCTAAATCCACTCGCACTCGCAGCTTCGCCAATTGCAGTCGCCGCGAATTCGGTTGCGCTTGCGAGGTGACCAAAGGCCTGCGCGCGCTCTGCGTCAGCGACTGAGCGCCAACCAACTGCGGTTGCGCCCGGACCCTGTGCGAAGGCTTCACCACCCAGAGCGGTGGTCGAGTTGCCGAGAGCCTGTGCGCCGGTGCCTGCATCGTCACCCCCCAGAGCAACGGCGTCGATGCCGTCCGCGACCGAATTGTTGCCGATTGCGATTGCACTAGCGTTGCTCGCCGCCGCGCTATTCCCAATCGCGATCGAGAAAACTGACAACGCATCTGAGGCTGCCCCAAGGGCAACAGCGCCCTGAGCGAGCGCTTGTGAATTTGTACCTACCGCCGTTGATGCGATGTCCGTCGCGCGCGCATTTCGGCCGACCGCAGTCGACGAAGTACCTGTGGCCTGGGAATTTTGCCCGACCGCAGTGCTGTTGGTTTCAGTCGCGGACGCATCGTCACCGATCGCTGTCGATTGAGTGCCAGTTGCCTCTGCATCTTCTCCACATGCTAGGGAGTCGACGCCAGTAGCCGTCGCACCACCGGTTACGCCTGGATCAAGCTGACATACGTCCTGTGCAGCGGCCGGCGTGGCCGTTGCCCCCAGCCCAACGACTGCAGCGATCACCGCGCTGGACGCCGAAAGGCCCAGAGCGGATAGGCTCAAATTCGAGTATTTCATTTGAATATTCCCCTTACCAAAGCGCCCGAGAGACGCTTTACGGATTGCAACTCCGCGACCCGGCTAGGGGTATGATCTTGATGTCACGCACTACCATAACGGCAGCTCCCCCCTAACACGTGCCTGACTTACATACGCATAGTTACGTAGAAGGGAAACCCTTTTGGGCTCAGTTGTTAACCTAATGTTGGGGCTATGCATGGGACTTTGTGGTCGCTACCAGACCGCCTGAAGCGCAAGGGGTTAACGCCCACGGATCGGTCGTCTTGCAACGCAAACCTTGAAAACCAAGCGAACGTGACAGTGACAGACCAAACAGCGCACGACACTCTTACATCCTTCTCACCTTCAACCGGCGAGGAAGTATGGCGCGGGCCTGTAGGCGACGTAGACGCCATAGTAAGCCGCGCACGCAAAGCCTGGCCTGCATGGGCGGCACAGGCGTTGAGCCACCGGGTCGAGGTTGCTCGCCGCTTCGCCAACGAAGTGCGATCCGACGCAGACAAACTGGCAGAGCTGATCGCCCGCGAGACAGGCAAGCCGCTTTGGGAAGCGCGCACCGAAGTCGACGCGGTCGTCGCAAAGGTGGACATCTCGGTTCAGGCCTGTGCAGAGCGGACCGGTAAGAAAAAGCGCGACAGCGCCCTTCAGGGAACAGCCGCTCTTCGGCACAAACCGCACGGCGTCATGGCTGTCTTGGGCCCGTATAACTTCCCGGCGCACTTGCCTAACGGCCATATGGTCCCGGCGTTGATCGCCGGGAACACCGTCGTCTTCAAGCCATCTGAAAAAGCGCCAGCGGTTGGGATGGCCCTGCTGGAATGCTGGAGTCGGTCGGGGATCCCCGATGGCGTGGTTCAAGGCCTTGTCGGCGGCCCTGATCAAGGCAAAGAGCTGGTCGCACATCCAGGAATTGACGGTGTTCTGTTTACCGGAAGCGCTCAGGCCGGCATCGCGATCAATCGCAAGCTCGCGGCCAATCCGGGCAAGATCGTCGCGCTCGAAATGGGCGGCAACAATCCCCTGGTAGTGATCGATACGCCGAAGATTTCCGATGCTTGCGCGCTCGTAATCCAAAGCGCGTTCACGTCTGCAGGTCAGCGTTGCACCGCGGCAAGGCGATTGATCGTCAAATCCTCGATGTATGAGCCGCTCATGGCTGAATTGCTGCCGATGGCCAAACGGCTCATCGTCGGCGATCCTTTCGACAACCCGCAGCCCTTCATGGGCCCGGTTATCGACAATGAAACCGCCGATGGGCTCAACGACTCGTTTCTCGCGCTTCTGACTTCTGGCGGTAAGCCGCTGTTGCATATGCGCAGGCCCGATCCCGATCGTCCCTTCCTTACCCCCGGCATCATCGACACGACCGAGATTGAGGATCGCCCGGACATCGAGCTGTTTGGCCCGCTTCTACAAGTGATCTGTGTCCCAGACCTCGATGCGGCCATTGCTGAGGCCAACAACACCCGATTTGGGCTCTCGGCCTCTCTCATCGGAGGATCGCCTGATGATTACGGGCGCTTTTGGGCGAACACGCGCGCTGGGATCATCAATTGGAACCGCCCCACGAATGGAGCGTCTTCGTCAGCCCCGTTTGGCGGAATTGGCCTGTCGGGCAATCATCGTCCGGCAGCGTATTATGCCGCCGACTATTGCGCTTACCCCGTGGCAAGCAACGAGATGGAACAACCGCGCGCAAACATCGAGATTGGAATCGGCGACTAGGGCGTCACGGCCCTACTTGCGCCAATGAACGACATCCACGGCGGTCATCGCGCCCGGTCCTTCGCGAAACTCGAAGATGACCTTCTGGTCACGCCGTTCGCCATGAAGCTGCGCAGCGGGTTGGGCATACCGAGTGATATCAAAGCGTGCCCGCTCAATCTTGGTCCAGTGGTATTCCAGCGCATCTTCGATCGAGACAGGGGTCACATATCGCACGACCCGCACGACACAGGTCCCCTCATCCACCCCTGCAGCCTGTTGGACCATGCCATGCGGCATGATGGAAGAGGTCGAAGGCATGCGGGTGGACCATTCCAGATCGCTATCCATGCGAGCGATGCAATCCGTCCGCGCCCCTGCTGCCTCGACCATCTGGTCTGCTGTTTTCAGATCGGCAAAGGTGGTCTCGCTTCCCTGTGGACTGGCACTGGGAGTTACGGGGATCTGGCCATCTTCGAGAAGTTCGAGGCGGGACTCCTCGCGAGCTCTCGCCGCAGCGTCTTCTCTTGCTTCGATCAAGGGAAGTGGATGGCCATCGCGATAGGCGATCACGGCATTGGCTTCGCTGCGCCATGATAGGTCGGGATCAACCATCAGCGGGTCGTTAAGCGCGCGCGCGAGTTGCGGGTCCTGTGCAAGGACCTGCGCTGGTGCTTCATCGACCTGTTCGCCGCAGCCGGAAACGAACGCGAGCGTGAGCGTGAGAAAGGCAAAATGAGTGGCACGGGTCGTCATTGGCCCCTGATGCCTGACTTTGGTTAATTTTCGCTGAGATGACGCGCGTCTTGCGCGAAAAGTTGAAAGCGCCCCCACGCCCCTTTTTGGGGTCATGGGAGCGCCTTCCGCGACTGGTGGGAGCCGCGCCCGGACCGCTTGGTGGATAGCGACCCAAGGTCAATTGAGAGACCCGCTCACAGGAGAAGGGGTGGAGAGGGGGGAGCGGTGCCTCTCAGTGTGCGTTCATCTATAGAGGGTTGAAACTGAACGAAGCGCGAAAGCGGATGTTGGTTTTCGTTCAGGTTTGCGGGTCGCTTCGGAGCGATTTGGCCGCAATCGGCGTGCTTGCGCATGGGGTCGCCGCCGCCTACTTGCCGGTGCCAGATGTCCCAGCCAAACGACCCTTCCGCTTCGCCCAGCCCTTCTGGCCTTCCAGCCGCGCTCGGCGCCTACATCATCTGGGGCTTCCTGCCGCTGTACCTGTTGCTCGTGACGGCGGTGCCGCCGTTCGAGTTCGTGGGCTGGCGCATCATCTGGACACTGCCGCTGTGCCTGCTGATCGTGGCCTTCCGCAGCCAGTTTGCGGAACTGCGCCGCGCTCTCAGCAACAAGCGAACAATGCTCGCGCTGTTCGCCAGTGCGATCCTGATTGCGATCAACTGGTTCGTCTACATCTGGGCGATCATGCAGAACCAGGTCTACGCGGCCAGTCTTGGCTATTACCTGAACCCGTTGCTCAACGTGCTGCTCGGCACGCTGTTGCTCGGCGAGCGGCTGAGCCGATGGCAGTGGCTGGCAGTCGCCATCGCGGCAAGCGGGGTGGCGCTCTTGGCCGCCGGTGCGCTCACGACCTTGTGGATCAGCCTCACACTTGGCTTCAGCTTTGGCCTTTATGGCATTGTTCGCAAACAAATTGATGTTGGATCGCTACCCGGCCTCACGATTGAAAGCATGATCCTCCTCGTGCCAGCTATTTGCATCGTCGCCTGGTACGCGGCGAGCCCGGCCGGCCCTTCTTTCGGTAACGATTTATTCCTCAGCCTCGCGATCATCTTTTCGGGCGTTGTCACCGCAGTGCCGCTGTTGCTCTTTGCTATTGCGGCGCGGCGGATGGATTATTCGACGCTCGGCTTCATCCAGTATCTGGCGCCGACCATCGTCTTCTTCCTCGGCCTTACCGTGTTCGGTGCGCAGCTTCGGCCAGTACAGCTGGGTAGCTTCGTCCTGATCTGGACCGCCGTTGCGATCTTCGTTGCAGACCTGTGGCTACGCAGTCGCCGGGCAAAAGCGGCCGCCGCCGCTTAGCCCGCGAACCGCCAGCCGATAGTCTGTCCGCCATGCCAAGGGACGATTTCCGAGCCGACCAGCGGCAGGCTAACAGGCACTGACACCTCAGCCCGCTCCAGCGTCACCGTGTCCTCGTTTACCGGCAGCCCATAAAAGGCAGGACCGTGGAGCGAAGCAAAGCCTTCGAACTTGTCGATGGCGTCCTCTTCATCAAACACTGTGAGATAGCTTTCCAGCGCAAAAGGCGCACCAAAGATGCCCGCACACCCGCAGGCGCTTTCCTTGTCGCCGCGCAAATGCGGCGCACTGTCGGTGCCGAGGAAGAACTTTGCATTCCCGCTCACTGCCGCTTTGCGCAGTGCAAGACGATGGCTCTCGCGCTTGGCGACCGGGAGGCAGTAATTGTGCGGCTGGATACCGCCCACAAGCAGCGCGTTGCGATTGATGTGGAGATGCTGCGGGGTGATGGTTGCGGCGACATTGGGGCCGCTCTGCAGCACGAAGTCCACCGCGTCGCTGGTAGTGATATGTTCGAACACGACCTTCAGCTTAGGAAAGCTTGCAACGATGTCACGCAGGTGGCGCTCGATAAACTCTGCCTCACGGTCGAAGACGTCGATGTCTGCGCTGGTGACTTCGCCGTGGACGCAAAGGACGATGCCCTCTGCCTCCATCCGTTCGAACACCGGGTAGATCTTTGCAACATCGCTGACGCCATGCGCGGAATTGGTCGTCGCGTTGGCGGGGTAGAGCTTCGCCGCAGTGAACACCCCGTCCGCCGCTCCGCGCGCGAGGTCATTGGCGTCGGTCGTGTCGGTGAGATAGCAGGTCATTAGCGGCATGAACTCCACGCCCTCAGGCACTGCTGCGAGAATACGCTCGCGATACTCCGCCGCCATCGCCGCCGTCGTGATCGGAGGCGTGAGGTTGGGCATGACGATCGCACGCGCGAACTGGCGAGCGGTGTAAGGCAAGACCCCGCGCATGATATCTCCATCGCGGAAATGCAGGTGCCAGTCATCGGGGCGGCGGATGGTGAGTGTGTCGGTCATCGATCGCGAGCCTTAGGCGGCGGCTTCCGCTCGCGCAACGGGGGTTTCCAGCCCCTATCATCAGCCCTAAGGCCGCAAACCAATGAGCAAGATTGCATTCCTTGCCTGCGAAACCACTCTGCCCGGCGCGGGTCAACGCCGCGGCGACGCTTTCGAGCATGATCTGATGGTTGCATCACTCGAACCGGCGATGCGTTGTGCAGGCGTCGAGTTCGCCGTGATCGATTGGGAAGCACCGCTTGAGACCTTCGACGGCGTCGGTCTCGCGATGCTCGGCACGGCTTGGAATTACCAAGACAACTCAGAGGCTTTCCTCGCGAAACTCGAAGCTCTCGAAGCACGCGGAGTTCGGGTCTGCAATTCAGCACAGGTCGTGCGCTGGAACATTACCAAGACCTATCTGCGCGACCTGTCCGAGCGCGGCGCTGCGACGATCCCTACTTTATGGCTCGACGGTTTGAACGCCGACGATGCCCGTGCCGCGATGGACGAGTTCGACACCGACAGGATCGTGGTCAAACGCCAGGTGGGAGCTGGCGCAGAGGGGCAAGAGCTGCTGAAGCGCGGCAAGGTTGGCGATGACTGGCACTTTGAGCATCCGGCGATGGTGCAGCCGTTTCTCGAAGCAATTACGAAGGAAGGCGAACTCAGCTTCATCTTTATCGACGGCGACCTAAGCCACGCGCTGCGCAAGAAGGCGGCAGACGGCGATTATCGCATCCAGTCGCTTTATGGCGGGACCGAAAGCGTGCACACCCCCTCGCCCGCCGAAGCACAGGCTGCACGGGCCATCATCGATGCCCTGCCCTTCAATGCGCCGCTCTACGCGCGCATCGACATGCTGCGCGCGGACGATGAAACGCTAATGGTCATGGAAGCCGAGCTGATCGAACCCTATCTCTACCCCGAACAAGGACCGCAGCTGGGCGAGCGTCTTGCCAGAGCTGTTGGAAAGAGATTGAAGCTATGAGCGGCAAACTTTTGAACGACAGGGCGATCATCCGCCTTGCAGCCACCGACGATGGCGAAGATGTGCGTGGCTTCCTCCAAGGCCTCGTCACCAACGACGTATCCCGTGAACTGCCTGTTTACGCAGCACTGCTGTCGGCGCAGGGCAAAGCAATGTTCGACTTCTTCATTTGGGAAGGCGAAGATGGCGAGATCCTGCTCGATTGCGAAGCAGAGGCGGCGGACGATCTTGCAAGAAGGCTTTCGCTCTACCGCCTGCGCCGCAAGATCGACATCGCGCGCGAGCAGACGCAGGCCGTTTTCTGGTCGCGGGAAGAATTTGACGGAGCGAAGCCCGATCCTCGCCTGTCCGACCTGGGGTACCGTGCTGTTGCAGAGCGCAGCGAAACTGAATCAGCCGATGCTGAATACCTAGCCCACCGCCTCAGCCAAGGCGTGCCCGAAGGCCGCGCGGAGCTTGCCGATATCCTTTGGCTAGAAACCAACGCGGTCGAGCTTCACGGCGTGAGTTTTGAAAAGGGCTGTTATGTCGGGCAGGAAAACACGGCCCGCATGAACTGGCGTCAGAAGGTCAACCGCAGGCTGGTAGTGGTTCCCCTGGATCAGTCCGAAGAGAAGCGCCGCAAGGCTAGCTATCCCGAGCTTGCGCTCGCCGTCGATCACCTGCGAGTGGCGGACCTTGATCCCTCTACCCTGCCCGGATGGCAGGCAGCGGGCATTTCGGACTGACTTACGCCTCGTAGTGCTCGGCCATCGAGGCTTCGAGGTTGGCCGCAGCCCGTTCGCGAGCGGTGTCGCGCGGCAGGCCCAGCGATTTCGCAAGCGCCGCCCCGATCAAAGCATCGCCGAGCGCCAGCAGCACAAGGCTCAGAGTATCCTTGTGCACATGCAGCGGATCGTTGTGCGTTTCCGCCTCTTCCGGAGCGACCTCGTCGACCAGTTCGTGGATAGTCGTGATGATCGGATTGAGCGCGTCCTCGTTGCCGGTCAGCAGCATCCAGCTGGTGAGCGCGCCTGCCCCCTCGCGATCGAAAGCATCGAAGGCGAGATCTACGACTTCGCGAGCCGAGCCAAGCCCAGCACGGCTTGCGCGCACGGCTTCGATGATTGTCTCGCAGACGGTCTTTGCCAGATGCTCTGCCAGCGCCTTTTGCAGACCGGATGCCGAGCCGAAATGGTGCAGCAAGTTTGCGTGCGTGCGCCCTATGCGCGCAGCCACCGCCTTGAGCGTCACCGATTGCGGGCCTGTTTCGATCAACAGCGCGCGAGCAGCTTCAAGCGCCGATTTGCGCGATTCTTCCGGGCTTAGTCTTTTGCGACTTGTCATATCGATTGCGAGTTTAGGCCAATCGGCAGCGCCTCTCAAGCGCTGCCGGTTGGCCTTACCCGAAGGTCTCACGCGGCCCGCTTCTCGCTGGCCTCGTCCCGCGCCGCGAGATCGAGCACGAATTCAGCCGTCGGAGCCGATTCGCCGCGCCCGCACGAATGCCGCTCGACGATCCGCCCTGTCGGCTGGAACCCCAGCTTCTCGAGCACCCGGCCAGAGGCGGGATTGTCGAGGAAGTGGCCCGCGTGAACTTGCGTGTGCCCAAGCGTACGCGCGATCTTCAACGTCGCCTCACCCGCTTCGGTGGCATAACCCTGCCCCCAATGCTCACGCGCGATCCAGTAACCGAGCTCGATCGTGTTGCTCTCGTCCATCCGGTCGATCCCGACGCAACCGATCACCTGCGCATCGCTGGCACGGGTGATGAGGAAACGCGGGAACAACGGCTCGCATGGCAGCGAGGTAAACTCGCGCGCATCTTTCGCCGAATAGGGCCACGGCGCGCGCGCCAGGTTTCGCACGACGCCTTCATCGGCGATGCCCTTGAGCACGCCTTCCCAGTCTTCCGGCCAGATCGGTCTGAGCAGCAATCTTTGACTGCGATGAAACACGAGAACTCTCCATCTCGCCCCGCGAGTGCACTTAGGCACGATGCGTGACAATTGCGTGGCAGCGAAAGATAATTTCGCCGAGCTGAGAGGGAGAAACGACAAGAGGGAGACGGGTCGGCCCCATCTCCCTCTTCGTTGCCGATTGCTATGATCGGCTAGGACCGTCCCGGTGGACGATCCTTTTCTTGAACCGTCCGGTTATTCGGCTGCTTCCGCAAACATGTCTACCGACACGTATTTGCGGTCTTGCTTGCCCTTGTGGAATCGCACGACGCCCGCTTCGAGTGCGAAGAGGGTGTGGTCCTTGCCCATGCCGACATTGGTGCCCGGGTAGAACTTGGTGCCGCGCTGACGCACGATAATGTTGCCAGCGAGGACCTGCTCGCTGCCGAACTTCTTCACACCAAGACGACGACCGGCTGAGTCGCGACCGTTACGCGATGAACCGCCTGCTTTTTTATGTGCCATTGGTCTCTACGTCCTTACTTGTCTTCAGCCTTGGGCGCTGCCTTCTTGGCAGGAGCCTTCTTGGCCGGTGCTTTCTTTGCAGCGGGCTTCTTGGCCGCTGCGGTCTTCGGTGCTGCCTTCTTGGCCGGAGCCTTCTTGACAGGTGCGGCCTTGGCTTCTGCTTCTTCCTTCTTGGGAGCAGCTGCCTTCTTGGCCGGAGCCTTCTTGGCCGGAGCCTTCTTGCCTTCGCCTACGTCGGTGATGCGCAGGAGCGTCATCTGCTGACGGTGACCGGCCTTGCGGCGGTAGTTGTGACGGCGACGCTTCTTGAAAACGACGACCTTCTCGCTCTTCGCCTGAGCGATAATCTCAGCCGAGACGGTCACCTTCGATGCGTCAGCGATCGAATCGCCTTCGCCGGCGAGCAGAACGTCGCCCAGGGTGACGGTGTCGCCCGCTTCACCAGCGAGCTTTTCAACGGCAATCTTGTCTCCGGCGGCAACCCGATATTGCTTGCCGCCTGTGCGCACTATCGCGAACATGGCTTGTAACTCTCAATCTTGCGTGTGTGTCCGGAGAGCGACTTGGAGGCGCGACAACCGAACGACATTACGGCGCCGCGTGGTTGCAGCGCCGGAAAGAGTGGTGCCGTTAAGGGAAAGGGTGCGACAAGTCAACGCCTCACGACCGACAAATTCGCGGTGAGTTCACACCAATTGGCGTATTTGCGCGCCTACGATCCCGTGATAGTCGGGAAAGGGACGATGAAAAGCTATTTTTGCAAATTTGTACTGACAGGTACCGCCGTGCTGACGTTGGCTGCGTGCGCTGGCGATTCTGATCGCTATCCCTCGCTTGCGATACGCGATGCGGAGCGGGCGACGGGTCAGTTTACGCCTGTTCAGAAGCCGGCTCCGGCCGCGATCACACCTGCCGATCGTGCCAGCATCGGTGCGGCGCTCGAGCAGGCTCGCAGTACCCATGAACAGTTCATGGCGCAGCAGCCCGCCGCTCTCAGCTTGGCCCGCTCCGCCGGCGGCAGGGGGAATGACAGCGACGTGCGATCACGCGCTCTCGTTGCGGTTGCGAGCCTGTCATCTCTAAGAGGACAGACCGCGATTGCGCTTGCCGATCTCGACCGGATGGAAGTCGAAGCAGCAACCAGTTTCGCCGCTATCGAGGACATTCGAACCGCGCAAAGCTACGTCGCGCGGCTTGCGACCGAACAGGATGAAATGCTCGAAACTCTGAGTGAGGTGATGCGCTGATGAACCTTGCCTGCGCAACCTGTCCGGTAAAGGACAGCGCGGCTTGCGCGGTCCTTACGCCTGAAGAACGCGATGCTCTCGCTGCCGCCGGCCGCACGCGGACCTTGAAACGCGGAGAAATGCTGTTTGCTGCGGGCGATGACGAGGCCGCTTGTGCGACCCTCGTCAGCGGCGCGCTGAAAGTGAGCGCATACGATCAGGACGGAAACGAGCAAATCCTCAGCCTCGTCCATCCCTCGGGCTTCATCGGCGAGCTGTTCACGCCCTTTGCCCATCATGACGTTGTCGCCCTTACAGAGAGCCGCCTTTGCACCTTTGCCCGCATCGATATCGAGCGGGCGATTGACGACTACCCCACTCTCGCCCGTGCCCTGCTGCGTCGCAGCCAGGAAGACCTGCTGGCGACCCGCAACCTACTCGAGCTGACAGCCCACGCCAGCGCCGAGGCGCGGCTTGCGGCGCTGCTGCACGATTTTGCGGCTGCTGCGAGCGATTCGTCGTGCCATCTCGCTTCGTCATTTGAATTGCCGCTGACGCGCGGCGAGATCGCCAACATGCTTGGCCTCACGATCGAGACGGTAAGCCGCAAGCTGGGCGAGCTCGAAGAGATGGGAGCAATCGCGCGCAAAGGAAAACGCGGGATCGATGTGCTCGACCCCGCGCTTCTTCAGGATTTATCGGGTCGCTAGGATCCCTTCAGCGCCCCGGCGGGTTTGCACTCCCGTCCCCCGCAAAACCAGTCAGGCTACGAACGCCGCGATGGTTACGATCGCGATGCCCCAGGCGACGATCAATACCGGAAGGATGAGCGTCTGGATCGCTGCATCGCGCGGTGCGAGACGACCGGTAGCGGTCATGATGCCGCCTTGTCCGAACTTGCCAAGCGTCATGGGGCGCGAGCCATTGTCCTTGAGGCGCGTCCAGATCGACGGGACACCGAACCCAGCGACGATGAACAGACCAAAGATCACCATCGGGATGGCCAGTTCGGCATTGCCGAATGCTGCGGTCATCAGGCCGAGAAAACCGAAGTAGCAAGCAACGGTCACGCCGTAGAAGAAGGTCGGAAGTTCGAAGTTGCGGTCGGCTTCGACCTGGTGGCGCGGTGCGACGGGCGCTTCGACAAGACGCGCATTGCCGCGGGCGAGTTGTTCGTGAATTTGCTTGCTCATGGATGTTCTCCTTCGTTGAAAGGAGAATTAGGTCAGGTGCTCAGACACCACCTTGATCCAGATCAAACAAATGCGATTTTGTCAGTTCCAGCGCGCCAGATCGTCGTGGTCCTGCGGGCGCGGCTCAATCCAGTGCCACTGGCCCCCTTCACCATTGGCACGCTTTTCGCGCTTCCAGAACCATGCCGCGCTCTTGAGATGGTCCATGCAGAAATCGACCGCGAGGATGGCATCGCGCCTGTGCCTTGCGGCAGCGCCAACAAGGACGATGGGATCACCGGGGCCCATTGTTCCGATCCGGTGGATCATGGTGAGGCCCATTAGGTCGAACCTCTGCTCTGCCTGCGCGGCGAGCTCTTGCATCCCGGGCAAAGTGAGCGGCTCGTAATGCGACAGCTCCAGCGCTTCCACCCCGCCGCTCGCACGGACCTTTCCCACGAAACTCGCGATCCCTCCAGCATCGGACGTGGCCGCTGTTAGGGCTTCAAGCTCCGCGCTAGGATCCATTGGTGTGTCGAGCAGGCGAATGTCGCGCAAAGGACTACCCGCCGCTCACCGGCGGAAGCAGCGCGACCTCGTCGCCATCGTTTGCCTTCAATGCAGTCTTGTCAGCGAGTACGCGACCCGCGCATGCGACGTTGACGCGTTCCTGCTGAAGCTGATCGGCAACCTCTTCGCCCACAGAGCCAAGAAGCCCCGACCAGTCGAGAGGCGCTTCAACTTCGAGCATCTCTGCGCCAGCCAAGTCGCGCAGGGGGCCAAGGAACAGGATCGTCACGGCCATGTCCGATTACCCTCCCGTCATCGACATATGGCGGACGAGCGCGGGGGCGGCGCCTCGCTCATCCATGCGGAAATGGTGACGCTCTGGCTTGATCAGCATCGCTTGATCGAAAGCGCGTGCAAGTTGCCCTTGCGGATCGTCCGAACGCAGCACCGCGCGCAAGTCGACCCGCTCGCCGCCTCCAAGGCACGGATAGAGCTGCCCGGTCGCGGTCACGCGGATGCGATTGCACCCGTCGCAGAAATTGTGGGTATGCGGCGTGATAAAGCCGAGCCTGCCGCCGGTTTCTTCCACATCGACATAACGCGCGGGGCCTCCGGTCGACGCGGCGTTGTCGGTGAGCGTCCAGCGCTCTTCCAGCCGCGTGCGCACCGTATCGAGTGGAAGGTACTGGTCGAGGCGCTCTTCCTCGACATCACCCAGCGGCATCACTTCGATCAGCGTCACCTCGTGGCCCTGCCCGTGCGCCCATTCGATCAAGTCGGGCAGTTCCTCTTCGTTGGCACCCTTCAAAGCGACAGCGTTGAGTTTGACCTTGAGCCCCGCCTCTTTTGCCGCAGCAATCCCGTCCAGAACCCGCGGCAGAGCATCGCGCCGTGTAAGCTTCGCGAACAGTTCCCGGTCGAGCGTATCGAGCGACACGTTGACCCGCCGCAACCCCGCCTTGACCAAGGCATCGGCATGATCGGCAAGCTTGGTCGCATTGGTGGTCAGGGTCAGTTCCTCGAGCCCGTCACCCAGCTTGCGGCCAAGCGCGCGGATGAGATCGACGATATCGCGGCGCACCAGCGGCTCTCCGCCGGTGATGCGGATCTTTGTTACGCCGCGGTCGATGAAGCCGCTTGCAAGGTCGTAGAGCTCTTCGAGCGTCAGCACTTCGCGCTTGGGCAGGAAGGTCATGCGCTCTGGCATGCAATAGGTGCAACGCAGGTCGCAGCGGTCGGTCACCGACAGTCGCAAATAGGAGATGCGCCGACGATAGCTGTCGACCAAAGGCGCGCGCGGCTCCCCGCTCATATCCAGCGTGTCGCGTGTTCGTGAGGCGCCAAGCTCAGTCATGGGCCTGAACATAGTGCCCCGTGACGCCGGGCGCATCTTTCAAATAATCAAGGACGCGATCGAGCGCGCTGCCGGGCTCCCCACCTGCAATGTTCACCCGCTTGGGCGCGTAAGTGCGCGCCAGATCGCCTGCGAGAGCCCTGCGCCAGCCATCGTGGTCCGATCCTGCGGGCGGAAGGGCAATGGTGAGCGACTGGCAGGCAGCATCCTCGATCGCCTCGCGCACGATCGGGAGCATTTGCGAGACGAAGAATGTGTGCGCATTGAGCGCGCCTTGCGGCAGGTCGCGCTGGCATTCCCAATTGACGTGCCGCGCTTCGCCCATCAATCGGCAGGGCGTTCGCGGTGAAGGGTGATGCCGATTTTCTCGTTCGCCTCGGCAATCGCAAGCTTCACGATCTTCACCGTGACCGCTTGCACGCGCCTGTCTTGTACGAAAAGGGTCTCGCATATGTGGTCGGCCACCGCTTCGATCAGCTTGAAGTGAACCCCTTTCGGGAGGCCCTCTCCAGCTGCGAATTTCAGATCCATGTAGTTCTTGCTCGCATCCAGCGGCGTATCCGGCTCGTAGCGATCGGCAACATCGTACCGTGCCTGGATCGTGATACGCAGCGGCTGCGGCTTGCCGGTTTCCTCTGAGTAGATGCCGGTCAGGACATCGACTTCGAGATCGGCGACTTCGAGAATAAGCGAATCGGTGTTGTTCATCATTTCGCCCCTTAGCCCGGATTGCTCCAGCGCGCGAAGATTGCGGTAGGGAGCAAGCGGCCACCCTCACCCTCTTCGCGCACGGCAAGGTCACCGTGCTCGATCTGGCCGGGGAGGTCGCGCAAAGCTTCTTCAAGCAGGCCGGCGATCGCGAGACTGCTCATCCGCACGGCATAGACGGTGAGAAAGAGGAAGGCGCTCTTGTCGGCGAGCAGCTTTGCACAATCGCCGACGAGGGCGGGCAGTCCCTCTTCCAATCGCCACGTTTCGTTCTTCGGACCGCGCCCGAACTTGGGCGGGTCAAGGATGATGCCGTCATAGCGGCGCTCCCGCCGGACCTCGCGCGCGGTGAATTTGGCCGCGTCGTCGACCAGCCAGCGGATCGGCCGATCCTCCATCCCTGAAAGTGCAGCGTTTTCACGAGCCTGCGCGACCGACTTCTTGGAGGCATCGACGTGGGTGACCCGGCCATGGTCGCTCAGCGCGAGCGTCCCTACCCCTGTGTAGCCAAACATGTTTAGCGTCTCGGCATCTGTGCGCCCGGCGAGTTGCGTGCGCATCCAGTCCCAGACGGGCGCCATATCGGGGAAGAATTGAAGGTGGCGGAAAGGGGTCGGCTGCGCTGTGAAGCGTACGTCGTTCCACCCCAGCTCCCAGCCATCAGGGACGTCCGGCGTAAGGTTCCAGCGGCCGCCTCCGTCTTCGTCAGAGCCAGGCACGAATTCACCCGCTGCGGGCCAGTCGGCAAGGCGCGGCTGCCACATCGCCTGCGGCTCGGGACGGATGAACGCATGCGGGCCGAAGGATTCGTATTTGCGCCCCGCCCCACTGTCGAGCAGGCGGTAGGCGTCCCAGCCCTCGCACTCCATGACGACCGGTTGTTGAACAAGTTTGGCCATCAGATCGCCGACGGGGTCGCCGTCTGAAGCACGAAATCGCGCGAAGCCTCGTAGTCGCCGCCAAGCTCGGTGAACATCTCTTCGCGACCAAACAGATCGCCGACCCGCGCAGGCAAGGAAGGACGCACGCCCACGGCGCGCTCGACCGCATCGCGGAATTTCGCCGGGTGCGCAGTTGCCAACGTCACGATAGGCGTACCGGGCGCGATACCCTCGGCAACCTGCGCCGCGTGAAGTCCGACGCCGGTATGCGGGTCGATCACCTGTCCGGCATTGCGATACGCCCATTGCAGGGCGCGGG
This sequence comes from Erythrobacter sp. S158, assembly GCF_057364915.1. Lineage (NCBI taxonomy): Bacteria > Pseudomonadati > Pseudomonadota > Alphaproteobacteria > Sphingomonadales > Erythrobacteraceae > Erythrobacter > Erythrobacter sp. S158. The sequence goes on from NZ_CP200279.1 coordinate 1,889,867, forward strand.
CGGTTTCGTCCTGATCGGCGCGTGCGCTCGAAAACAAAGCGGAAGCGCCCTCGCGCTGCGCATTGGTGAGTTGCATGGCTTTCGATGCATCGAAGCCAGAAATCTGCTGAGCCATCGCCGCACCGTCTCGCCCGCCAACATCGAACAGTAGCCGCTCGAAATTGGAGCTGACCTGGATGTCCATCGAAGGCGTAATTGTAGCGGTGGTTTCACCCGCCGAATAATCGCCATTGGTCAGCGCGCGGTGGAGGATGTCGTTCACGTTGGTTGCCACGATCAGCCGCTCGATCGGCAGCCCCATCTGCGCGGCGACATAGCCTGCGAACACGTCGCCAAAATTGCCTGTTGGTACGCTGTAGGCAATCTTGCGATCAGGCCCGCCAAGCTGGAGTGCGGAGTAAAAATAGTAGACCACTTGCGCCATCAACCGCGCCCAATTGATCGAGTTGACTGCGCCGAGGTTGAGCGTGCCGGTCACGCTCTCATCGGCGAACATCCGCTTCACGTGGCGCTGGGCGTCGTCGAAGCTGCCTTCGATCGCGAGATTATGGACGTTGGGCGCGCGCACCGTGGTCATCTGGCGCCGCTGGACTTCCGATACTCGGCCCGAGGGGTGGAGCATGAAGATCTCGACCCGTTCGCGCCCCGCCACCGCATTGATCGCAGCCGAACCGGTATCACCGCTAGTCGCGCCAACGATGGTCAGACGCTCGTCACTGCGGGCAAGGAATATCTCGAACAGGTGCCCGAGCATCTGCAGCGCGACGTCCTTGAATGCGAGCGTCGGGCCGTGGAACAGCTCAAGCAGCCAATGCGTCTCATTCATCTGCACCAACGGGGTCACGGACGCGTGACCGAAATCGCCGTATACCGTCTCGCACAGCTCTTCGAGTTTGTCCTCGGTCAGCGCGCCCTCGACAAAGGGTAGCATGATGTGTGCGGCAAGCTGCGCGTAGGACAGTCCGCGCAGCTCACGGATCTCTTCGTGGCTCATGCGCGGCCATTCGCGCGGCAGGTACAGTCCGCCATCCGAAGCGAGCCCGGCAAGAGTGGCTCCCTTAAAGTCGAGTGTCGGCGCGGAGCCTCTGGTGGAGATGTATTCCATTGTGCGCCTGCGAATAGCTGCGAGCCCGTTCCGGGGCAAGAAACGCAATGTTGCAAGTCCCCCAAAGAGGCTTTCAGTCCCGCTTTGCCTTTCGCGATTTGAGAGCAAGGAAGTAGATCACGAGCGCTGTCAGCGCGAAGAAGAACCACTGCCCAGCGTAAGCCAGATGGTTGTTGGGGAGGTTGCCCGGATCGGGCTTGGCCAAGGATGCCAGATCGGCAACAGGCGGATCGGCCACCAGTCGCGGACCCGGTGCAATGATACCGCTGACCTCGCCGCCGCTCCATGCCGGCATTTCCAGATCGCGCGTGAAGCCGAGGTCGATGGTGATCGGGCTGTCAGGGCTCCCGCCCGCGCACGTCACGCGCATCGCCCAACCCTTCGCGCCATTGAATGCCGTGCCTGCAACAGGGTCACTGCCTAGCACCCGCGTGCAATCTACCGTGCTCCGGCGAAAGAGCACAGATTCAGCATCGCCTTCCACAGGGAAATTCACCTCGTCCTGCACCCCAGTGGCGGCGGCGTAGTTGGCGATGAGCGCGGCCTTCTCATCGGCCCGGCCCAACTGCCAGATACCGAGTGCGACCATGGTCGCCGCCGCTGCGACGACTAGGATTGTCGGGATAATCGGAATTCGCGAAGTCATTCGCCTTGGTCCTCGCGGTTTTCGTATGAAGCATGAAGCAGCGTCGTCTTGAACAGGCGCAGCGCGAAGATCACGATGCCGATCGTCAGCGGCGCCCAGACAACCGCCTGAAGCCAGAGTGGCGGTCGCACTGTCGCTTCGATACCATATGCGATCATGATGAGGATAATCGCAACCAGCGCCGTAAGCACGCCTGCAAATCGTCCTCCGCGTTCAAGCTCGCCCAGATCGAGACCGCAATGCGTGCATTTGAGCGCCACGCGCGCGGGTGCTTCGAACAGAGTTCGTTCTCCGCACCGGGGGCATAAACCCAAAAGGGCAGCCCGGACTATCCCGGACTGCCCTTTGGTTTGGTCAGGGCCATTGGCCCCGCTCATCAGTGGTATTCAGCGCCCCAGCCGCCCCAGATGTAGACGACGATGAAGAGGAACAACCACACCACGTCAACGAAGTGCCAGTACCACGCAGCCGCTTCGAAACCGAAGTGTTGGCGCGGGGTGAAGTGGCCCTTGTATGCCCGGAACAGGCAAACGGCGAGGAAGATGGTTCCGATCAGAACGTGGAAGCCGTGGAAGCCGGTCGCCATATAGAACGCCGAGGAGTAGGTGTTGCCGCCAAAGCCGAACGGGGCAACGCTGTACTCGTAAGCCTGGATGAAGCTGAACAGAACGCCAAGGGCAACGGTCGCCCACAGGCCCTGCTTCAGACCTTCGCGATCACCATGGATCAGCGCGTGGTGCGCCCAGGTAACGGTGGTGCCCGAGCAAAGCAGGATCAACGTGTTGAGCAGCGGAAGGCTGAACGGGTCGAGCACTTCCATGTTGGCCGGGATGAACTGCGCAATCGCGCCTTCTTCGCCGAAGAGGCTCGTCGTGGTGTCGGCGGATGGATCGTATTCGAGCGCGGTCGGGAAAAGCGCGAAGTCGAAGAAGCTCCAGAACCAGCCCACGAAGAACATCACTTCCGATGCGATGAACAGGATCATGCCATAGCGCATGTGCAGCTGCACAACCGGGGTGTGATCGCCGCGCTCGGCTTCGACCACGATGTTCTTGAACCACATGAAGAAGGTCGCGATCAGACCGGCAAGGCCGAGATACATCACGATCGATCCGGTCGAACCGAACAGGTCCGGATAGAAGTTGAGCACCATGCCGCTGGTGAAGCTGAGGGCCGAGATCGAGCCGACGAGCGGCCAGATATCGGGCTCAAGAATGTGATAGTCGTGGTTTACATTGCCAGCCATGATGGTCGTTCCCGTCCCTAGGATGCGTGTGACTTATTGCGAGCGGTCAAGAGCACTCAATACGGGCTCTTTCGCGCGGTGAAAAGTGTAACTCAATGTAATCTGTTCGACATCGGCGATCACGTCGTCTTCAAGGATCGCCGGATCGACGTAATAGAGCACCGGCATGGTGACTTCCTGCCCCGGTGCGAGCGTCTGCTCGGTGAAGCAAAAGCACTGGATCTTGTTGAAGTAGGCGCCCGCCTGTGCCGGTTCGACATTGAAAGTCGCGGTGCCGGTGATCGGCTCATCAGAAAGGTTCCGCGCGGTGTAGGTCGCCATATCGCGCTGACCAATGCGAACGGTGTCGGTCGACTGAGTCGGTGCGAACTCCCACGGCACATCGCGCGCCATCGAGGCATCGAAGCGGATCGAAATTTCGCGGCCAAGGCCAATAGAGGCTGCACGATTGGCGTCCGCCTCGCTTGCAACCTGAGTGGTCCCGCCAAATCCAGTCACGCGGCAGAAGAGGTCATACAGCGGTACAGCCGCATAGCCCATGCCAAGCATGGCCAAAGCGCCGAGCATCGCGAGGATGCCGGTGCGCAGGTTCTTGCGCGCGGTATCGTCGTGAATGGGAGCGCTCGCCATCGATCAGTCTCCGATCCGGACCATGGTGATGGCGTAGAACAGCACGGCGAAGAACAACAGGGTTCCGCCGACCACGTAGTTGCGTGCCTTCTGGCGGCGCTTGAATTCGGTTTCTTCGTCAGGCGTCATGCGAGCACCCCTGCACCGATGATCCCGTTGTTCTCAAGCACGCGGTCAGCAACCAGCGCTGCGAACAGGATGAAGAGGTAATAGATCGAGAACTTGAACAGCCGGATCTCCGGCTTCATGTCCTCACCTTCCTGGCGATTGCGCAGGCCCACCGGCCATGCGAGCGCGAAGAACAGAATCGAGAGCGCGACGGCGAAAGAGCCGTAAACCCAGCTCGTCCCGCCAATCAGCCAAGGTGCGACTGCCACAGGTGCAAGCAGCACCGTGTAAGCCAAGATCTGGTGACGGGTGTGACGTTCGCCCTTCACCACCGGCATCATCGGAATGCCGACATTGGCGTAGTCGGTCTTCACGAAGAGAGCGAGCGCCCAGAAGTGCGGCGGCGTCCACATGAAGATGATCGCGAACAGCAGGATCGGCATTGCGGTGAGCTCGCCAGTGACTGCGACCCATCCGATCAGCGGAGGAAACGCGCCCGAGCCGCCACCAATGACGATATTTTGCGGCGTGCGCGGCTTGAGCCACATCGTGTAGATGACCGCGTAATAGATGATCGCCGCGAACAGCAGCCCAGCGGCGAGCCATCCGATCGCGACACCCATCACAAACACTGAGACTGCCGAAAGGAAGACACCGAAGTCGCGCGCATCCTCGCGGCGCATGCGGCCACCGGGCAGCGGGCGATTAGCGGTGCGCTTCATGCCAGCATCGAGATCGGCTTCCCACCAGTGGTTGAGAGCAGCCGATCCGCCCGCACCCATCGCAATCGCGAGCACAGCCGTGAAGCCAAGCACCGGATGGATCGAACCGGGCGCTGCGAGAAGGCCGCAGATCGCGGTGAAGATCACCAGCGTCATGACACGCGGCTTGGTCAGCGTGAAGAAGTCACGCCACTCGGTCGGCAGCTTTGCAGCAACCGCGCGCGTCGCGTTTTCGCCAGGGATGATGTCAGCGGTCTGGTTCATTGTCGTATCTGTGAGAGAGAGCGCGCCTCGCGGCGCGCCCTCTCATTGTCTGGTCTGTTCGCCCACCTGAGCAGGCAACCCTCAACCTCAGGCAGTTGCCGGACGGTGGTCGTGGTAATCGTGGTGGTCCTCGATCACCGGAAGGGTTTCGAACTGGTGGTACGGCGGCGGGCTCGGCAGGGTCCACTCGAGAGTGGTTGCGCCTTCGCCCCACGGGTTACCTTCGGCCTTCTTACCGGCCAGCAGCGCGTAAGCGATGTTGACGAAGAAGAAGATCATCGAGCCGGCCATGATGTAATAGCCGTAGGTGCTGATCTCGTGCCAGAACGTGTAGGCTTCTGCGTAGTCGGGATAGCGACGCGGCATACCCTGCATTCCGAGGAAGTGCTGCGGGAAGAAGATCACGTTCACGCCGACGAAGAAGGTCCAGAAGTGGATGTGGCTGAGCAGTTCGGAGTGCATCCGGCCGCTCATCTTCGGGAACCAGTAATAGAAGCCGGCGAACATCGAGAACACGGCGCCCATCGACAGCACGTAGTGGAAGTGAGCAACCACGTAGTAGGTGTCGTGAAGGTTGTCGTCGATGCCGCCATTGGCGAGCACAACACCGGTCACACCGCCAACGGTGAACAGGAAGATGAAGCCCAGCGACCAGACCATCGGCGACTTGAACTCGAGGCTGCCGCCCCACATCGTCGCGATCCAGCTGAAAATCTTCACTCCGGTCGGGACGGCGATCACCATCGTCGCAGCGGTGAAGTACATCTTCGTGTTTACGTCGAGGCCGACCGTATACATGTGGTGCGCCCACACGATGAAGCCGACGACGCCGATAGCGACCATGGCATAGGCCATGCCGAGGTAGCCGAAGACCGGCTTGCGGCTGAAAGTCGCAACGATCTGCGAGATCATGCCGAAACCAGGCAGGATCATGATGTAAACCTCGGGGTGACCGAAGAACCAGAACAGGTGCTGGTAAAGAACAGGGTCACCGCCACCGGCAGGATCGAAGAAAGTCGTGCCGAAGTTACGGTCGGTCAGTAGCATGGTGATCGCGGCTGCAAGCACCGGAAGTGCGAGCAGCAGCAAGAATGCAGTGACCAGCACCGACCACACGAACAGCGGCATCTTGTGCAGGGTCATACCCGGCGCGCGCATGTTAAAGATGGTGGTGATGAAGTTGGTCGCACCGAGGATCGAGCCGGCGCCCGCAAGGTGCAACGAAAAGATCGCGAAGTCGACCGCAGGACCCGGCGAACCGGTGGTCGAAAGCGGTGCGTAAACGGTCCAGCCAACACCCGCACCCGGACCCGAACCGCCGGGAACAAAGAGCGAGAAGAGAAGGCTGAAGAAACCGGCAACGGTCAGCCAAAACGACACGTTGTTCATGCGCGGGAACGCCATGTCAGGCGCACCGATCATGAGCGGGACAAACCAGTTACCGAAACCACCGATCATGGCTGGCATGACCATGAAGAAGACCATGATCAGGCCGTGGGCCGTAATGAACACGTTCCACATGTGCAGCGCGGTGTTGATGTCGTTCGCGCCGCCCATGAACTGGGCCCACCACTGCAGGTATTGAATGCCGGGCTCAGCGAGCTCGACGCGCATGATGCCCGAGATCGCACCACCGATGATACCCGCGATAATCGCGAAGATCAGGTAGAGCGAACCAATATCCTTGTGGTTGGTCGACATGAACCAGCGGGCAAAGAAGCCCGGCTTGTGGTCCGCATGATCGTGATCATGGTCTCCACCGTGACCTGCGTGAGCGCCGGCGCCTGGTGCGAAATCGTCTGCGGTTGTGGCCATCTGTTTGGTCTCTCGCGTTCGTACTTTAATCGTCGTTTCTATTCGGCTGTCTGGCGCGGATTACGCGTCGGCAGCTTCTTCCGGATCCGCTGCGGCCGGCGATTCGTCGCCGGTGTCGATCGGATCATTGTTGTCTTCGAGTTCAGCCGAACCCGGAATGCTGCCACCTTGTTCTACAACCCAAGCCTCGAATTGCTCCATCGGAAGCGCTTCGACGGTGATCGGCATGTAGCCATGGCGCGAGCCGCAAAGCTCAGAGCACTGGCCATAATAGACGCCCGGCTCTTCAATCACGAGCATGCGCTCGTTGAGGCGACCGGGAACAGCGTCCTGTTTGAACCAGAGCGAAGGCACTGCGAATGCATGAATTACGTCTGCAGCAGTGGTCTGGATGCGAAGCGGAACGCCAGCTGGAACAACCATACGGTTGTCGACTGCGAGCTGGTAAGGCTCGCCGCGGCTGAGCGCTTCGTCGGCTTCGAGCATATTCGAAATCACTTCGACGTCGTGGTCGGGATATTCGTAACCCCAATACCACTGGTAGCCGACAGCCTTCACGGTGATCGCTTCTTCCGGCGGGGTCTCATACTGGCGCGCCAGCAGAGTGATCGACGGAACGGCAATAACCACGAGGATGATCACGGGAACGATCGTCCAGACAACTTCGATCATGGTGTTGTGAGTCGTCTTCGAGGCAACCGGGTTGGCTCCGCGGCGGAACTTCACCACCACGTAGAGGAGCAGGAAGAGCACGAACAGGCTGATCACGGTGATCACCGGCATCAGGATGTAGTCGTGCATGCCAAGCGCATAGGCACCATCAGCCGTGTACTGGTCCTGGAAGGTCATGCTTTTGAGCGCGTCGTCCTGATAGGAGGTCGGCATGCCCTTGCCTTCGGTCGGAGCCATCGGCGCATAACCACCAGCCGTAGCGGCGTTCACTTCGCCCGCCGGTGCATCGACGCCGCCCTCGAAAGCGTCTGCCGCAGCAGCAGCTGCGTCAGCATCGGCAGCCGCGCCAGCAGCGCCGCCACCAACATCGGTGCCAGATGCGTCCTGCGCCATCGCCTGCGGAGCAGCAAAAGCGAGGCCGAATGCCATCACCGCTGCCATCAGAGCGACAATTCCAAACTTCATGCGGTCGAGTGCCTGACCCATAATCATGCCTAATCGGTTTAAAATTTTATCCCATTTGCGGGCTGCCTCGTGTCTTTGTTAAAGCACCGAGCGCACCGCGCGTCGATGGCATTCCAGCCATCTTCGGGTTCCCCTTAGCCGCGCTTGCCCAGTGCCTCAAGCGCTTCTAGGGAGAAAATTATGCACTCCCACATGTTGTTGGCGCAATCGGCCTCCGCAACATCTCTTCGATCCCCGTTAACAAGAGCTTCGAAACCGCACCTGCCATGACTTCAAACGAGACCATTCCTTCGACCCTGGACGATGTTCTTGCCGAGTTTCGCAACTCGGGCGCGCTTCTCGAAGGGCACTTCAAACTTTCGTCAGGCCGTCATAGCGGTCACTATCTTCAGTGCGCACGCGTGCTGATGAACCCGAACCGCGCCGGACGTCTGGCTCAGGCTGTAGTCAACGCCATACCGGATGACGTCATCGCACAAGTCGACGTCGTGGTTTCACCGGCAATGGGCGGGATCATCATCGGCCATGAAGTCGCGCGGGTGCTCGGCAAGGACGCTCTTTTTCTTGAGCGGCCGGACGGTGTCTTTCATCTTCGCCGAGGATTCGCACTGGAACCGGGCGCCAAGGTCTTGATGGTCGAAGACGTCGTGACCACTGGGCTTTCCAGCCGGGAGGCTGTCGCGGCGGTAGGCAAGGAAGGCGGCGAAGTGATTGCGGAATGCTCGCTTATCGACCGCTCGATGGGATCGGTCGATCTGGGCGTGCCCTTCTACCCACTCGCGGCATTCGACTTTCCCACTTACGCAGAAGACGAAATCCCAGAGGAACTCGCCCGCGTAGCTGTCACCAAACCGGGAAGCCGCAAGGAATAAACAGCACCAATGACCAACTCCCTCCGCCTCGGCGTCAACATCGACCACGTCGCGACCATCCGCAACGCGCGCGGCGGCGATCATCCTGATCCCGTACGCGCCGCGGAAATCGTGGCCGCTGTCGGAGGCGACGGGATCACCGCCCACCTGCGCGAAGATCGCCGTCATATTCGCGACGAAGACCTTGCGCGGATCCAAGACGCGACCGACCTTCCGCTCAATCTCGAAATGGCTGCGACCGAGGAGATGCTCGAAATCGCCCTTCGCCACAAACCGCACGCAGCCTGCATTGTGCCGGAGAAGCGCGAGGAGCGAACGACCGAGGGCGGGCTTGACGCAGCGGGGCTCCACAACACGCTGACACCAATTGTGTATCGGCTGAAGGATCACGGCATCCGGGTATCGCTCTTTATCGAGGCGGATGAGCGCCAGCTTGATGCCGCGCTGAAACTGGGCGTGCCGGTCGTCGAATTTCACACCGGAGAATATGCTCACGCGATTCTCGACGGAGATAGCGAACGCACCGCAAAGGAATTGCGCCGCATCACCGACATGGCCGCACTCGCCGCAAAGAACGGGATCGAGCCGCATGCGGGCCATGGTCTGACATTTGACAATGTCCAGCCGATCGCCGCCATCCCGCAGATCGCCGAGCTCAATATTGGCCACTACCTGATTGGCGAGGCGATCTTCGCGGGGCTTGAACCTGCAATCCGCCGGATGCGCGACTTGATGGATGAGGCGCGCGGGTGAGCGAGCCTGAACTCCCCGCCCTTGCACCGGCTCAGAAACTCTGGGCCGGTCTTGCAGCGCTCCTGTTCCTGATCGCGATTGGTTTCCTCGGCTTTGCGCTGAATACCGGCGTCTTGCGCCCATTCGCTGTTGGCTGGGTCGCCTTGCAGATCTTCGGCTTTGTCGGAGCACTCAAATTCGCAAACGGCGATTTCGCCCATCCGCTCTTCAAGGCGCAGGTGATGATCCACATCATCGGCCTCGCCCTGCTCGTTCTCAGCTTTTCAAGGGCGCTCTAGACCATGATTATCGGCCTCGGCTCCGACCTTTGCAACATCGAGCGCATCGGCAATTCGCTCGCCCGTTATGGCGAGCGCTTCGAGAACCGCGTATTTACGGAAGTAGAGCGCGCCAAGGCTCGCAAACGCCCTTACACAATCGCCGGAACCTATGCGAAACGCTTTGCCGCCAAAGAAGCTTTTAGCAAGGCGGTCGGCACAGGTTTCCGCCGCGGCGTCTTCATGAAGGACATTGGCGTCGTGAACGCTCCGTCCGGCGCGCCCACGCTTGCGCTCACCGGAGGCGCTGCGAAGCGGCTTGAAGAATTGACGCCAGCGGGCCATGAGGCGCACATTCATCTCACCCTCACGGACGATCATCCATGGGCGCAGTGCTTTGTCATCATCGAAGCCTTGCCCAAGAGCTGACCCGAACAGAAACGAAAACCTATTTTGAGCCAGACCAATACGCCCGCTTCCGACACGGACCAGAAGGCAGACGTGCATCCTCATGTCGAGCTGAAGCAACAGCTCGCGCAGAAGAAAGAGGAAGAGAACGACAAGGTCGACTGGTTCGCCGAATTGCGCGGACTTGCGCTGATGTTGTTCGCAGTGCTCGCGTTCCACAGCCTCGTCGCCAAGCCCTTCTACATTCCGTCGACCTCGATGATGCCGAGCCTGCATGTCGGTGACCGCCTGGTGGTAAGCAAGTACCCCTATGGCTGGTCCTGGGCATCGGCCAGCTTCCACCTGCTCCCTCGCGGAGATTGGCGCATCTTCGGATCGACGCCCGAATATGGCGATATCGTTATCCCGGTGCATCCGACGCGTGATGAGGATTACATCAAGCGCGTCATCGCGCTGCCGGGCGATACGATCGAAGTGCGCGACGGACGCGTTATCCTTAATGGTACGCCGGTAAAGCGTGAGGTCGTTCCCCCGGTGCGCATCCCTTTCGAGCCGGAACTGATGTGCGAAAATGGCCCGTGCCTTACCGCGTTCGAGAACTACCGCGTTCGCGATGAAAGCGGCGCAGAGTATTTCGAACCGCCAACCTATCGCGAGACGTTGCCCAACGGTGCGACCTATCTCATCATCGACCACGTCGACCAGAGCCGCACTCGCTCGGGCGCCAACGATCTTGATAACTTCGGACCCTACACGGTGCCCGAAGGCCATGTCTTCGTCATGGGCGATAACCGCGATGAAAGCGCGGATAGCCGCGCTCCGGCACAGGCACGCGGCCTTGGCGGCGGCATTCCGCTTGAGAACATCGGCGGCCGCGCTGAATTCATCACCTTCTCGCTCGACGGTTCGGCGACGTGGAACCCGCTGACCTGGTTCCCCGCCATGCGCGGCGACCGTGCATGGACGACCTTGCGTCCCGCGATTGCCGAAAGCGGCGAGCGGGCCAGCGAGACAGCCGAGTAAACCAAAGGGCAAGCGCGCCAATGGCAAGGAAATTTCTCTACTTCGTGGCGATCGTGATCGTCCTCTTTCTCGTCCTTCGCATCGGGTACGAGATGTTTCAGGACGAACTGGCGGAGTTCGCCCTAGTCCCTAGCGCCGAGTTCACCCCGACCGAGCCACTGGAAGCCAACGCCTATCAGGACCCTGCCCTATGGTACTCGCGTCCCGGAATTGGAGTGAATGACCCGGCCCGCTGGCAGCCAGCGCTGGCCGAGGCCACATCGCGGCCCGAAGAACTCACAGCGCGCCAGGCCGCCGGATCGCGGCCCGTCGATCCGGAAGCAGCCGAGCTTGGCACCAGCGGCGACGTGCCCGAATTCGCCGTCTTTTTCATCCATCCCACAAGCTATCTCAGCCGCGACAACTGGAACGCGCCGATCGGTGACGAAGAAGCCGAACGTGTGGCACGCATCTACGTTCGCGGAATGGCGAGCCCCTTCAACGCAGCCGATGAAATCTGGGCACCGCGCTATCGCCAGGCCACCATGGGCGCATTCTTGACTGACGCGCCCGAGGGCGAACAGGCGATTGAAGCGGCCTACGCCGACGTGCTGGAAGCCTACCGCTATTTCCTCTCCTCCATCGACGACGACACACCAGTCGTATTGGCAGGACACAGTCAGGGCGCGCTCCACCTACTGCGCCTGCTGCGGGAAGAGGTGAACGGTTCTGATGTCGCGCGACGGCTCGTGGCGGCTTACGCAATCGGTTGGCCGATCTCAGTCGAGCGCGACGTGCCTTCGCTTGGTTTTGCTGCGTGCGCCACGCCTGCGCAGACGGGTTGCATCCTGTCATGGTCGAGCTTTGCCGAGCCCGCTGACCCGTCCGCCGTCATGGAGACATACTCCAATTCGACTGGCTTCGACGGTCAGCCGCGCGGTGACAGCCAGATCCTTTGCACCAACCCGATCACGGGCACTTTCGGAGGCAGCGCGCAGGCGAGCGCCAATCTTGGCACGCTCGTTCCCGATGATTCGATCTCGACCGGAGAACTTGTGGCCGGAGCCGTCCCCGCGCGCTGTGACGATCGCGGACTTCTTTTGATCGGCGATCCGCCCAAGATGGGTTCCTACGTGCTGCCGGGTAACAACTATCACGTCTACGACATCCCGCTGTTCTGGGCGAACACCAAGGCTGATGTCGCGCGGCGCGTCAGCGCTTTTGCGGCCGCGTCGGGTGACGGAAACTGATTACCGAGAACGCAGCTGAGTTCGGCGAGGCGCTGCCCGATGGCGGCGTGCTGCTCGGCGTTGATCTCGGCACCAAGACGATAGGCACTGCCTTTTGCGATGCTGGATGGCGATTTGCCACCAACGGCAAGACACTTGGCCGCGGCAAATGGGGCAAGGATCGCGAACGCATCGCCGCCCTGATCGCGGAGCGCGGCGTAAAGGGCCTCGTGCTTGGCCTTCCGCGCAACATGGATGGAAGCGAGGGTCCCCGCGCTCAGGCCAGCCGCGCCTTTGCCCGCAATGCAGAAGAGGCCTTTGCGCTGCCGCTTCTGCTTTGGGACGAGCGCTGGTCTACCCAAAGCGCCGAGGCGGCGATGATCGGGCAGGATATGAGCCGCAGGAAACGTGCAGAATCAATCGACAGCCATGCGGCCGCTGTGATCCTGCAGGGAGCGATTGATCGCCTCGCCGGGGGCGTTCTCTAGGCTTCGAGGGCTTCGCGTCGCTCCTTTGCGATAGTCGAAACCATCAAGCTGCCGGAACGTTCACCCTCTCGCCAAAGCGCATCGCGATCACAAGAAACACCGCTGCGCGCTTCAAAGCTTGCGAGCCGCATCCTGTCGCTTGCGTGCGTGCGCCCCACCCACTCGGCAAAGGCCAGCGCGTCATCCGACCCGCTCGCCACGGCTGCGCGCAGAAAGACTTCTGTTGCATTGGGACTTAGAATGCGGGTGATGGTCCCGCCTTCGAGATCGAACCCATACTGATCATACCAGCACTGCGCCGGATCGACATGCATCACGTTGAGGGAGACCGAGAGGCTTTCTGGCGGCAACTGCGAATGCAAATCGCGGTGCGCGCGGTATAGCATCGTCTTGCCTTCATACAGCGCGCTGCGCTCGATAAAACGAAGCCCCGCTTCCTCGCCGGGTAAACCACAGACCTCGCCATAATCGTATTCGAAATAGTCGCTGCGATAGCCGGGCCCGAGATAGCCGGTCGTCAGGAATGCGAAGTTGTGATCGTGCGGTACGCCATAAACAAACGTCTTGGCGCCCGAATTGCGAAAGCTCAGGTCGTGTTCGGCGGGCCAGATGTTAGCGCGCAGGAACATGCTGCCGCGCAATGGCGAAAGGACTATGGCCTGCGGGCCGTAGCCGCTTTCAATTTCGCCCGCCGTGCGCCCGGCAAGCCGGTCGAGAAGGATATCGGCGAGGAATTCGCGATTATGGCCCAAGCGTTTGAGCCAGCGAGCAGCTTCGAGCGTCGTCCCCTCATCGCGCGGGTCGAAATCAAGCGCGGCGAGCGCCTCAATCGCTTCGGGAAGGGAGCATGAGGCATCTTCTGCAAGATCGAACAGTTGTGGCATCACTGGTTCTCCAGGATCCGGTGCTGATCGCGCAATTGAGCGATCAACGACTTCGCTGGCTGCGCGATGGGGTCCCCAGCCCGGCTGGCAATTTCATTGAGAAGCGACCAACCCGCTTCGCCATCGAGCGCCAGCAATTGACGCACTGCCTCCCAGCGCGCGTTTTCATCCTGATCGGTGTCGCGTGAGAATGAACTGATCGTAGGAATTGTCCGAGCCTGACAGAGCGCTCCCAAGACGCCAAGGGCCATGACTTTCTCGCTTGCGCGCCGATCCGCACTCACCTCTCGCACCAGCGCGCCGTCGCTCAAACGAATTTCGAGCGTAGGCTGCGGATTAGAACGAATGCGGGTCAGCTGAAGCACGAGCAGTGACTTACGCACGTTTTCAAATTGGCGCGCTTCGAACCGAGCCATGGGAGACAGCATGCTGCCCTCGCCTAGCATCAGATCGATTGAACGCACTTGGCGTTGCCCTGACGTGTTTTGTTCGAGGCGATGCATCCGACCAATGGCCGAACCGGCGAGCACCAGTTCGTGAAGCTCACTGTCCGCAAACTGAGCCCAGATGGCCTTGCGGCTCACTTTAGCAGGCTCATAAACGCACAACGACAAAACCACCCCGCCCTCTTGCATCAATTGGAGCCGCGCAAAGCCAGGTGTCGACGTATGACGCAGAGGCACTTCTCCCAACGATTGCTTGCGCAATGACGAAGTGAACTCGCCGATCAATCCATGCGCGAACGCCTTTCCCTTGGCGATGTCGCCGAGTACTCCGCCCAGCACCGGCAATTCAGCCAAAGGACGCCCTTCGGCATATTTGTGGATGTCGCGAGCAACGCCGCGCACATCCTCGCGCTGAAGCCAGGCATCATGCGCAGACTTCATCTCGGCACGGGCGCAAAGCTGCAAAGCGTGATCGCTCCGCAGCCTTGCTATGGCAGGATGAACAATCATCTGTCCGCCAACCCGATTTGATCAAAAGAGGCCGGGCGGTGGCGGCGGTGGTGGTGCTGTGTCGTAGACGTACACCATCAGCGAGACGATCGAATCATCGTAGGTCGCGACCTTTTCGCTCACTGCTCCGAACAGCGCTTGTGCTGTCTCGAGGCCAGGAATACTGGCGAGCTCGATCTTTGGCATTTTACTTCTCCTTGCTACTGATCCCGCACCGGGCAAGAAGCGCCGATGCACGGACATGGCTGCAAGAATTCTCCCCGTCTGTGAAATTAAAGGATTGTAATGGTTAGAGAAAAACTGCGAAACTTGCGGAAATGAGCACGGATAGAACAAGCACGGCGACGGGCTTCGATGTCGAGGCTGCGGGAAAGATGTTCTTTCGGCATGGCCATTCGGGATGGCTGGGTCTCGAATACAGCGCCCATGGCGACAATTGGGTCGAGCTAAAGCTGCCTTGGCGAGAAGACCTCATCGGCGAACCTGATCGCGCCGTGCTTGCATCTGGTCCCGTTATCAGCCTGATGGATATGGCAAGCGGGATGGCGATCTGGACCACCAAGGGCGCTTTCATGCCCATCGCTACACTTGATCTCAGGGCCGATTATCAGCGCGCTTCGCGAGAACGCAGCGCGATCTGGGGCCGGGTCGAATGCCATCGCATTACCCGCTCTGCCGCTTTCGTTCGCGGATTTGCGCATGATGGCGATGCGGATGATCAGCTTGCGACTATGGCCGGGGTTTTTATGACGCTGAGCAAAGACCCGCGTTCACGCAAGATGGTGACGGGACAGGGCGAGGCGAGCGAAGCGGGGACCGGTGATGAGTGACATTCAACTGCCCGCTTACGCCAACGCGCTCGGGATCAGGCTTCACGAGATGGAGGATGGCGTGCCCGTGCTCACAGTAGACTTTGGACCGTCTGTCGAAGGGCGCCCTGCCCACTATCACGGCGGCGCGACGGCGGGTCTGCTTGAGAATGCCGGCTATGCCGCTCTTCGCGCGCGCCTCGAAGCCGATGGCCGTGACGCTCAGCTGAAGCCGGTCAATATCACCGTTCAATATCTGTCTGCCGGAAAATCGCAGGCGAGCTTTGCTAAAGGACGCATCACCCGGATTGGACGGCGAAACGCCAACCTGACAGTCGAAGCATGGCAGGACGACCGCAGCCGCCCAATTGCAAGCGCGGTGATGAATATACTGATGGCGGAAGTGGCCTAGCGCTAATCGATCGGGTCGATGTTAAACCCGTCTTCATCAATGCGGATTTCGACCGGCACGCCTTCCTGAGACAGGATGACACCGTCTTGCTCAAAGCGAAGGACTGTCCCGTCTTCGCCTAGCGGAATTTCCTCGCCTTCCTCGATATCGAAGGGTTGAACCGGTCCTTCTGGATCGGGCGAAGCGCTCGGGCGCGGGGCCGGCAGGTCGAGCGCGCCTCGCATGAAGTCTTTCCAGATGCGCGCTGGCAGGCCGCCGCCGGTGACCTGATTGAGCGGAGAGTTGTCATCGTTGCCGACCCACACGCCGACAACAAGATCGCCTGCATATCCCACGAACAGGGCATCGCGATAGTTCTGGGTCGTGCCGGTCTTGCCGAAGTTTGCGATCGGCAGCTCAGCCGCCTGACCTGTGCCGCGGTTGATCGCGGCGCGCAGCATTCGCTCCATGTCTGCATGGGTCCGGTCCGAAGCGCTGTCGATGGGAGTGGTCAGCCACTCCCACCAACCCTGCTCCTCTTCTTCGAACGCATTAGCCTTCACCGGGAAGCGGTTGGCTGCGACCCCGGCATAGGCGGTAGTCAACTCCAGCAGCGACATGGTCGAGGTGCCCAGCGCCAGGCTTGGATCGCCTTCCGGCAAGTCCGAGGTAACCCCAAGCGAGCGCGCAGTGCGGATTACGCGTTCGCTGCCGACCTCGTTAAACAGGCGGACTGCAGCGACGTTGCTGGATGAGGCGAAAGCGTCCTCCAGCGTGATCGTGTCCGAATATTGCTCGCGCGCATTCTTGGGGCGATAGGATCCGGCCTCGATCGCCGTGTTGGCGATGCGATCGTCGGGCGACCAGCCCGCCTCGAGCGCGGCGAGATAGACGAACAGTTTGAAGGTCGAGCCTGGCTGCCGCCGAGCCTGCGTCGCGCGGTTGAACGGGCTTTGGGCGTAGTCCTTGCCCCCAACCATAGCGACCACCTCTCCAGATGGGCGCATGGCGACGAGCGCCACCTGCGCATCGCCGAGCCCTGCACGGCTGACTACCCTGCCGGCGAGGGCCTGTAACTGCGCATCAAGCGTGGTTTCGATGACCTGCCGCTCGTACCCTGCCTCCATCCCCTCTCGCGCCAGCGGCAAGGCCCAGTCCGCAAAGTAGGTGCCGGTTGGAAGATCATTCACTGTGCGCACGTCGAGCTTGGGGTCTGGCAGCGAGGCGGCCTCGGCCTCGGTCAGGTAACCCTCCTCAACCATCGCGCCCACCACCAGATCCATGCGCGCCTTCGCTCGGTTGTAGTGGTGCGAGGGTGCATAGCGTGACGGTGCTTGAAGCAGACCAGCGAGCATCGCGGCTTGCTGCGGGAGCAGGTTTTCGGGCTGACGATAGAAGTAATGGAGGGAAGCTGCGCGCAGACCGTACTGGTTGTCTCCAAAATAAGCGTTCGAGAGATAGCGCGAAAGGATCTCGTCCTTGGTCAGCCATCCTTCCAGCCACAGCGCAATCAGCGCCTCACGCGCCTTTCGCGAAAGGCTCTGTTCGGGCGTAAGGAAGGTGAACTTTGCGAGCTGCTGCGTGATCGTGCTCCCGCCGCCTCGCCCGGTCCACGCAGCGCGGGCGATCCCGCGCGGGTCGATGCCCCAGTGCGAATAGAACCGCCTGTCCTCAATCGCGAGGAAGGCCTGAACGACATGCGGAGGTAGGTCTGCCACCTCAACCGGTTCTGCCACCATCGCGCCGCTGCGCGCGATCGGAGTGCCGTCGCTAGCGAGCAGCGTTACCTGAGGCGCAGCAATGGGTTCGAGGCTTTTCGACAGAGGTGCGGTGATCGCAAGCCAGGCGAACAGAACGATGAGCACGGCGAACATCGCCGCAACGATGCGAACGCCCCACCAGCGCTTGCGGCGCCCGCGCCAAAAGTCTTTCTTCCAAAATGGCAGGCGCTTGCGCTCTTCGCGAGCAACATGGCCATCTAAGCTCGAAAGACGGTTGTCCCAAGCTGCGAAGTCGGGAGAACCTGCCGCGCGAAATCGTGGCGCTTCGTCTTCAATGTCGAGAGGGCGCTGGGACTCATAAAGCGCGTAGTAGCCCGCATCCCCGCGCTGCGGATCTCGATTGCCTGAGCGTTTCCAGAATCGTTCAAACAGCGCCATGGAACACTGTGTTAGCAGCCTAATACAGCCTTGCGCAAGTGGGCCTTAGTTGCCCTTTGCTGCCCCTTCCGGCAAATCTTCGTTGAAGACCCGCTGGTAGTACTCACTCACCAGCGTGCGCTCGGCCTCGTCGCACTTGTTCAGGAACGAAAGCCGGAAAGCAAAGCCGACCGAGTTGAAGATCGCGGCGTTCTGCGCCCAGGTAATGACGGTACGCGGGCTCATCACAGTGGAGATGTCGCCGCTCATGAAACCCTGACGGGTCAGTTCGGCAACCTTGACCATGTCTGCGATCATCGCGTCGTCAGCCTCTGGAGTCTTGGATTTTACGATCTTCTGCTCGGTTTCAGCGGGCAGGTAGTTGAGCGCCACGACAATGTTCCAGCGGTCCATCTGCGCCTGATTGATCGCCTGCGTCCCGTGGTAGAGGCCGCTTGTGTCGCCAAGGCCGACCGTGTTGGTGGTCGCGAACAGGCGGAAATAGGGATTTGGCGTAATCACGCGGTTCTGGTCGAGCAGGGTCAGGCGACCGTCAAACTCGAGCACGCGCTGGATCACGAACATGACGTCAGGGCGGCCTGCGTCATATTCGTCGAAGGTCAGTGCAACCGGGTGCTGAAGCGCCCAGGGAAGGATGCCTTCCTTGAACTCGGTGACCTGCAGACCGTCCTTCAAAACAATCGCATCGCGCCCAACAAGGTCGATACGGCTGATATGTGCATCGAGGTTTACCCGGATGCTCGGCCAGTTGAGGCGCGCCGCGACCTGTTCGATGTGGGTCGACTTACCCGTGCCGTGATAGCCCTGAACCATCACGCGGCGGTTGTGAGCAAAACCAGCGAGGATAGCGAGCGTGGTGTCCGGATCGAAGACGTAGTCTCTGTCGAGCTCGGGCACATGCTCGTCATTCGCGCTGAAGGCCGGGACCTGCCAATCGACGTCGATGCCGAACGTATCGCGCACGTCGACCATTGCATCGGGCTCGGAGGGAATGGCGCTCTTGCCGGCGAATTCTTCGGAGGAGTGTGAGTTCATTTCGACCGGACCGTTAAAGGCCTAGCGCCGCGCGGGCAAGTATCGGTTTCAAATCTAGACCTGACATTTTTGCCTAGGCTTGCTCGGGCACGCGAATCTCGCTCAGGTGACCCCGCTTGATCCAGATGCGTGCGCCGTCGGGCCCGGCAGTGATGCTGGCGCTTTTTCCGGCAGGCCAGCGGATCCAGTCGTGCACGCCGTAGTTCTCGCCTCTGAGTGAGACCGCTCCGTCAAGAACGAGAACTTCGAAACCGCCATCATCGACCAGTCTCGCTTCGGTGGACGGTGCCCACTGTTCGAGCGATACATGCTCATAATCGCGCGTCGCCAGCACGCTCATCTCAACTCGGGGCCGCGCAGGATCGGGAGATAACGGTGCACTGCCAAGATCGACAGAGATCTGTTCCTGATCGTCGGCGTCGAACTGCCAGAGCTTAACGAAGATCGTGCAGCCCGTTTCGGAGCGAGGGATGTGATGCGTGCCGACCGGATTGCGAACGTATGTGCCAGCGGGATAATCGCCGTGCTCATCTTGAAAGACGCCTTCGAGCACGATGAATTCCTCACCGCCTGAATGGGTGTGTTCGGCAAACGAGCTGCCCTCGGCATAGCGTACGATCGAAGTCGCGCGCGCTACCTCGCCGCCGATGCGATCGAGCATGCGGCGATCGACTCCGGCCATCGGAGAGGGAATCCAATCAAGCGACGCGGTGTGCACTGTCGCCGGCTCTTCGAAGTTGGCGTTGACTTCCATATGGGCGAAGATGGGCGCGAAATGTGGCACGAACAGGTGCGTGCTTCTCGAAATATCCGATCAGTGTGATTAGATTACCTTTATGCCCTCGCCGCTCGACACACCGATTGAACGCTTTCGCCTCAAATTGGTCGAACAGGTTCGCAACACGTTCAACGACAATGCGAGCAAGCAAAAGCCGGTCCCACCATCCGACGACGCGCTGTTCGAGAAGGACACGCCGATCCGGATGGTGCACGCCGATATTGTCGGGATGATGACCGGCGGCATTCGTGCGCTGCTGCTGCAAATGCTCCACCCGCATGCCCTGCAGGGCGTGCTGGATCACTCGAACTTTCGCGAGGACATGCACGGGCGCCTGCAGCGCACGGCGCGCTTTATTGCCGTGACCACATTCGGCCACCGTGACGAGGCGATGAAGGCGATCGATCGGGTAAACCGCATCCACGCCAAGGTCGTGGGCATACTGCCCGATGGCAGTCGGTATGAAGCGACCAATCCGCGCACGCTCGCTTGGGTCCACGTAACCGAGGCCCAGAGCTTCCTTGCAGGATATCTTCGCCACGTCCGCCCAGATATGCCGAGCGCGGAGCAGGACGAGTATTATCGCCAGATCGCGGTGATCGCCCGTGCTCTGGGCGCCGTTCCAGTCCCGGAAACGCGCCGCGAGGCAGAAGCGCTGTTTCGTGAGCTGCGCACCGATCTTCGACCCTCGCCGCAAGCCCGCGAGATTGCGCAGCTTGTGCTCAATCAAAAGCCCAAGAACACCCCTCCTGCTCTGCAGACCATGCTGGGAGCCGAGGCGGTAGCGATGCTGCCGCCATTCGCGCGCTCTATGCTGAACCTGCAACGTCCCGTCCTGACCGCATTGCCCGCGCGCGCGGCCACTTGGGGCATGGGCCGGACACTGCGATGGGCTTTCCGTCAGAACTGACTGGATATCGCCGCGATCCTCCTGCATTCTTCACCCGGATCGATTGGTGGGAGAAGCATTATGTATGTGGCAATCGCTGCGCTTTCCGTGTCCGAAGAAAACAAGTATGCCTACATAAAGGCCGCTGAATTCATGGCGGACTGGTCCATGAAGCATGGCGCGCTTGAAGTGATGGAGGCATGGGAAGCCTTCGTCCCCGAGGGGAAAAACACCGACCTTCGCAAAGCAGTTGCCGCACCTGAGGGCGAGAAAATCGTCACAGGTTGGGTTATCTGGCCCGACAAAGAGACCCTCGAAAAAGCCAAAGTCGCGATGGGCAAGGGCGAGGGATTTGAAGGCTATCCCGAAGGCGATCCTCCCTTTGATGGCTCACGCCTGATCTTCGGCGAGTTCGAGCCGCTCATCACAAAGGGGCGTTGATTCATGGCTGAATTCACTTTCTACACGGTCCCGATGAGCCGTGGGCAAATCTCGCGCTGGGCGCTGCATGAAGCGGGCGCGGACTATGAGCACCGGTTGCTCGATTGGGGATCGCGGCCAGAGAGCTACAAGGCCATCAATCCAATGAACAAGGTGCCCGCACTGGTGCACCATCACGGCGATCACGATCACGTCGTCACAGAGGCAGCGGCGATCAATCACTACTTGGCGGAGACGCATCCCGACAAAGGCTTGTTGCCCGATGCGCACGAACAAGCAGCCTATTTCCGTTGGCTATTCTTCGCGGCCGGGCCATTGGAGCAGGCCGTTCTGGCGAAAGCGATGGGCTGGGAAGTACCCGAAGAGCGTTCGGGAATGGCAGGCTTTGGCAGTTTCGACCTTGCAGTTTCGGCAATCGACGACTGGCTGAAGAAGAACGACTTCGCCGCCGGATTGCGCTTCACGATGGCGGACACCTATGTCGGCAGCCAGATCGACTGGGGCCTGCAGTTCGGCACGATCGGCGAAACGCCTGCCTTCAAGGCCTATGTCGAGCGTATCAGACAGCGCCCCGCCTATGGCGAATCCAAGGCAATCGACGCAAAACTGATCGAGGAAGCATCGCAGAAATGAACGAGGCCAGCGTCTCCCGCTTCATCGCTGCGCCGCCCGAGAAGGTTTGGCAGGTGATGACCGACCGGATGGACGAATGGTGGTGCCCATCGCCTTGGCGCTGCGAGACGAGCGTTCTTGAGCGCAAGTCGGGAGGCCGGTGGTTTGCAACGATGTTCGGGCCCGACGGCGAGGAAATGCCCAACGACGGCATCGTGCTCCACTGGGAGGAAGGTCGCCGGTTCGTCGGAACGGACGCGGCCCAGATCGTGGACGGCGAATTCCATCCCGCCCCCGCCTTCATGATCGGCACGTGGGAAATCGAACCTGCGCAGAAGGATGGCATCAACGGCACCTGCTACACCGCGACCGCCCGACACTGGACGGCAGAGGCGCTCAAGCAGCACGAGGAAATGGGTTTTGTTGAAGGCTGGAACGTCTGCGCAGCGCAGCTTGCCGCCTTGTGCGAGCAATAGAGGTCAGGCGATCGCGGCGCTGTTCCTGAGCAGTTGGTACGCGTCGACTACCTTGCCGAGCCGAGCTTCGTGACTGCGGTCCCCGCCATTGCGGTCGGGGTGATAGCGACGGACCAGCTCCGAATAGCGGCGACGCAAGCGGCGGCGGTCGGTGTTGGAGCCAAGGCCCATGGTCTCAAGCGCTTCGGCCTCTTCCTTCGAAAAGCGTCCGTCCATCGCCATTGCCGCTTCGCGTTGCGCCCGGCTGCGAATGCCGTTTGCGCGGGCTGAGATGGCGTCGAGCGGATCGTCGAAATCGGTCCAGCGCGGCATACCGTCTACCGCAGCTCGCGCGCTGAAGCTCGGACTCTCGGTGCGCCAGCCACTTGCAGGAGATTGCGCGGCGAGGATCTCCTCTGCGCTCATCCCTTCGAACCAATCGTAACCGGCATTGAATTCGCGCACGTGGTCAAGACAGAACCAACGCCAGTCGCCCGGGCCATCAAAGCCGTTTGGGCGGTAACCGGGTGCACGAAATTCACCCGGCTCGCGGCAGGTCGGGTGCTCGCACACCCGCTCTTCGGTTTCGAACCGTCCATGGAATCGCGTCTGAGACATGAACCCTTGAGAATGGCGATTGAGATGCCAAATTCCAAGCATCGCAATGTTGCAAAGAAGGAAAGTGGTGAGATGAGCGGGACGGTGGCTGAAGAGATGCGCGATTTGCTGACGAAGGCGTTTGAGCCGACGCGGCTCGAAATCATCAACGACAGCGCGATGCATTCGGGCCATGCAGGCGACGATGGCTCGGGCGAGTCCCACTTCACTGTCGTGATCGAAGCGCCTGCCTTTGGCGATATGACCCGGCTTGCCCGCCAGCGTTCGGTCATTGCGGCGCTGGGCGACATCGTGGGCGAACGCGTCCACGCCGTCGCGATCAAGGCGAGCGCCCCGACGGGCTAGTTCGCAGCATGAACGAGTTTGGAAACACCAAGCGCATCCGACGCGCGGCGCGGATCATCGTGCTCGACGATGCGCAGCGTGTGCTCCTGTTTCGTTTCACCCTCTCGGACAGACCGCCATTCTGGGTCACCGCAGGAGGCGAGTGCGAACCGCATGAAAGCTTCGAAGAAGCGGCGCGGCGCGAACTGCTTGAAGAAACCGGCATCGTAGCCGATCCGGGTCAGCAGGTCGCGCGCACGACGCCTGAGTTCATCACGGTAGAAGGCGAACCCGTGCAGGCGGACGAGCGCTATTTCGTGGTTCGCGTATCAAGCACTCAAATCTCAACCGACGGCCACACCGCGCTTGAGCAGCGAGTGATGACCCAGCACCGCTGGTTCGAGCTTGCAGAACTTGGCGATTGGCCGGAAGCTGTCTTCCCCGAGACACTCGCCCAGATCATCACGCAGGATAGAGGCAATTCATGACCGAGCTCATCACCCAGACCGTCACGCCGACGACTCACGACCTCGGCCAGTTCGAAGTGCGCCGGGTGCTGCCTTCCAAAGCTCGACAAATGGTGGGGCCCTTCATCTTTGTAGATGAATTCGGTCCGGGCCAGCTCGACATTGGCACCGGCATGGACGTGCGTCCTCATCCGCATATCAATCTCGCGACCGTCACATGGCTGTTCCAAGGCGCGATCGACCACCGCGATACGCTTGGTACATTTTCGACCATTCGCCCGGGCACTGTGAACCTGATGACCGCAGGGCGAGGCATCGCTCATTCGGAGCGCTCGCCCGAGGACGAGCGCAAGAAGGGCCCGATGCTCTACGGGATGCAAACCTGGCTGGCCCTGCCTGACGGACAGGAGGAAATCGACCCCGCGTTCGAGGCGGTAAACGACCTGCCGTGGATCGAGGACAACGGTGTGAAGGCCTGCGTCATTATGGGCGAGTTGTGGGGCAAGCGTGCGGCGACCACGACCCATGCGGACACGATTTACTCCGAGATATTGCTTGGCCCGAACGGCTCGATCCCGATCGATTCCGAAGCCGACGAACGCGCGGTCATGCTGGTCGGCGGCGAGGCAACTATCGGGAACTGTACGCTCACGCCGTATGAGTTGGCCGTATTGAAGCCCGGCGAAACGATGACGCTTTCGAGCGAAAGGGGCGGCCGCGTAATGCTGCTGGGCGGCGAGGCATTCACCACGCGCCGCCACGTCTGGTGGAACTTCGTCAGTTCCGATCGCGAGCGGATCAATCAGGCCAAGGACGATTGGCGCGAAGGACGCTTCGGCAAGGTACCGGGCGACGAAGGGGAGTTTATCCCCTTGCCCGACGTGCCCAAGACCGTCAGCTATCCATAAAGAGAGACATCGGGAGGGGAATTGTTGGACTACACCGGTAAAGTCGCCTGGGTCACGGGCGCGTCATCGGGCATCGGAGCGGCGCTCGCGAGCGATTTGTCATCGCGTGGCGCTCATGTCGTGCTGTCGGGCCGCGACGAGGCAAGGTTGGCCGAGGTGGCGAAGGAGTGCGGCGATCCCCTCATCCTCCCGTTTGACGTGCGCGATGACGCGGCGCTTGCAGAGGCAACTGCTAAAGCCATCGCATGGAAAGGCGGCGTCGATATCGCGATTGCCAATGCCGGCGTTTCCCAGCGCAGCCGCGCTCTCAAGACCGACATGCAGGTCTATCGCGACATCATCGACATCGACCTCACCGCACAGATCGCCTTCTCGCAAGGACTGATCGGGCACATGGTCGAGCGCGGCTCTGGCGCGCTCGCTTTCATCTCGTCGATCGCGGGCAAGGTGGGCGTGCCGATGCGCACCGCCTACAGCGCGGTGAAGTTCGGGCTTGCCGGCTATGGCGATGCACTTCGCGGAGAGCTGTCGCAAACCGGGGTTAGCGTCCACGTGATCTATCCCGGCTCGGTCGCGACCAATGTGTCACGCAATGCGCTCAAGGGCGATGGCAGCAAGCGAGGCGTTTCGGACAAGGTGATCGACGAAGGCATTCCTGCGCCAGACGCCGCCAAGACCATGCTCGACGGGATAGCCGCGGGCGAACGCGAGATTATCGTCGCCGAAGGCATGGAACAACAAATGGGCGAGATGCGGCGCACACCCGATGCGCTTTTCGACCAGATCGCCGGCATGGTCGCAGGCGGTTACATGGAGCGGATGGAGGAAACCGAGTGAGCTGCATGGAACAGACGCGCGTCACGCTCGCCAACGGGATCGAGCTCGACGTGGTCGACGAAGGGCCGCGCGATGCGCCTGTCCTCGTCTTCCTCCATGGCTTTCCCGAAAACCACCGCACGTGGCGCCACCAGATCGCGCATTTCTCAAAGCAGTATCGCTGCATCGCACCCGACCAGCGCGGCTATGCGGGCTCTTCCAAACCGCAGGGCGTCGAGAATTACTCGCCCGACAAGCTCATCGGCGATGTCTTTCTGCTGGCGGATGCGCTAGGGGTCGAGACATTCACTATCGTCGGGCACGACTGGGGCGGAGCTTTGGCCTGGGGCGTGGCGCTTGCGGGTCAGAATACGCGGGTCACCCGCGCAATCATCGCAAACGCTCCTCATCCCGCGATCTTCCAGAAGCTGCTCTACACCCATCCCGGCCAGCGCGAATCCAGCCAGTACATTCGCGGCTTTCGTGATCTGGCAAATGACGATCTGATCCGCGAGCACGGGATCACCGGGATACTCAAGCAGGAAGTGAATTGGGACCGCCCCGGCGAAATGCCGGTCGAAGAGCGCCAGCGCATGCTGCGCGAATGGGAAGACCGCGATGCGTGCTTCGGCATGATCAACTATTACCGCGCGAGCGCCATGCAGGTGCCGACGATGGACGAGCCGTTCGAATTGCCCGCCGACTATTCGCCTCCCACACTGCCCAATCTCACGATCCCGACTCTGGTCGTCTGGGCAATGGACGACCTCGCCTTGCCGGCCGAAAACCTCGAAGGGCTGGAGGAGATTATCGACCCGCTCACCATCGTGCCGGTGCATGGCTGCGGCCATTTCGTGACGTGGGAGGCGCCCGAGGCGATGATCGAGGCGATGGAAATTTTCCTGCAATCTTGAGCGCCTAAGTCACTCAGATCATCAATCCAAAGGACCGTTTTTAATGAGCACCGAAGAAGGCCGCGACGTCACCAAAACTTAGACGACCGAACAGAACATCCAAAAGCTCGAGCGCCTGGTCAAAGCCATGAAAGAGAACAAGGCGTTCGAGATTCAGGTAGCGGGCGAGCGGCTCTACATTCCGGCCGGAACCGAATTCTCAATCGAGCACGAACAAAGCGGCAGCGACCACGAACTCGAGTTCCAATTCCGCTGGAGCGACGAGGACTGAGGCAGATCAGGCCGCGAGAGCGCGCTCAATCCCAAATTCACGGCGGATGCGCGCGACCGTCCAGCTGCGATAGTCGGCGTTGTCGGACCATCTCCACTTCCGGCGAAGCTTGCGCGATTTCCAAGCGATGACCGGATAATCGGTGATCGCACGCAGGTAACCTTTTGCGATCGTGGCCCAACCCACCTCTTTGATCAGTTCCTTCTCTTCGGGGAGATCCATAAAGTCGCGAACGTCTCGCAGCGAGATATCTGTCCCGAACAGTGTCCAGCCATCGGCTTGCGCTTCTTGGCGAATGCTGGTGTCGAGGCCAAAGAGGACATGCACCATGTCGTGCCTCTCAAAGTGCGCCTTCGCGCCTTCCCGCATGTCGGCGTACTTCTGATCGAGACCATGATGCCGGCGGAAAGCGACGAGCGCCTCCGCAAGGGTTAGATCGGAATAGGGAAGCTTCTCTCTCATGCCCAATGCATACCAATGTTAGTTGCAATTTGCAACCTTATGCGCTACCACCCCATTCAACCCATGCTCCGTGAGGGTGCGCATGGCTGAGAAGTGTGGTCTCTCCGTCGCTCTCGCCGCCGTTCCAGTATCTCACCTTCAATTCATGCCGGAAGGTTGCGGGATCGGTTTCGAGGCTGATCCATGCGAGTGGCTTTTTGGCTGAAGCCATTGCACCTTCGCGTTCAACCATTTGCGTGATCGCTTCTTGCGTTTCGGCGGGCATGTATTGCCACATGATCGAGTGGAACATCGCCCGCGTTGTGCCCTCGGCTTGAGGCTCGCTAAGCATATCGGCGACGAATTCGCCTGCATCCTGCCGAACGATTTGCGGCGGGTCTTGGCTTGCAAGTTCAATCGCGGCGTCAATGCGGGCCATGCGAGCAGGAGCGTCAGGCCAGACATAGCTCTTGAGGCGCAGCGCGCTTGCCTCTTCCGCGAGGTTGATCGGCGCGACATCGCATCCACGAACCGACACGATCTTGAATTCGTCAGGTGCGTTGGGAGGCGAGCCGGCCCCACCGCGCCATTCTGGTTCGATCCGCATGGGCGAATCTGCGGGTCCAACCTCGGTGTCACCCAGCCGGAATCGGTAGCGATCAAGCATGGTGTTTACCCCAGCGCTTGCGCCCAATTCGAACAGTTCGAAGCGCGGAGCCATACGCTGCGCGAGCCACAATAGCCCTGCCATGATGCTCGCTGAGCGGCCCGCCTCGTTGGTCTGAGGCGGCCCGTCGAGCCATGGAAGGAGTCGGTGATCGTAGGTTTCGACCAACTCGCAAACCAAACGGTCGACCTGTCCTTGATCGGTGATCTGGCCGCTATAGACGCGCGCCAGCCGGTCATCCTCACCGGAAAGCACGAGATGATGCATTCCGCCAGCAATCCTCAAGGGCATTGCATCCTTGAGCGTGAGTCCTTGCCAGCCAGCAATTCGGCGCCCTGTCGCGGTCTCGCCGGCAGCGACCTTGGTCAGGGCGCGGATCACGCGTGCGGTACACGGTGCATCGTTGATCTCGGCGTGTTCGGCCTGCCATTCGATTGCGGAGCTGAGATCTTCGATCACCATGACCGCTCCGTAGTCACTTCCGACCTTTCCGCTGTCAGCCATGCCGCTTTAATCTCCACCTTGGTTTGTATTGCCCTTTGGGTGCCCAGTGCCTAAGTCCCGCCGCGAAATGACAACCGACCTCTCATCCCCCGCTGGCGACCAACTCACCTTCGCCGTGCCCAAGGGCCGCATCCTCGACGAAGCGCTGCCCGTCATGGCGCGCGCTGGCGTGGTGCCCGAGGATGGCTTTCACGACAAGGCCAACCGCTCGCTTTCATTCGGCACGACCCGCGAAGACATGCGGCTGATCCGCGTGCGCGCATTTGACGTGGCGACATTCGTTGCGCACGGTGCCGCACAGGTAGGCATCGTTGGCTCTGACGTGGTCGAGGAGTTCGACTACGACGATCTTTACGCCCCCGTCGACCTTGATATCGGGCACTGCCGCTTGTCTGTTGCGCGGCTTGCTGGTGACGAGAATGACCACGCTGGTGCGAGCCATTTACGCGTCGCGACCAAGTATCCCAATCTGACCCGCCGCCACTTCGAACGGCAGGGCATCCAAGCGGAATGCGTCAAATTGAACGGTGCGATGGAGCTCGCGCCCTCGCTCGGTCTCGCGCGCCAGATCGTCGACCTTGTGTCGACCGGCACGACACTCAAGATGAACGGCCTCGTCGAAACGAGCCGCATCATCGACATCACTGCGCGCCTGATCGTCAACCGGGCTGCGCTAAAGACCGATCCGCGCGTTGGCGAGCTGGTTGCGGCCTTCCGCGCCGATGCCGAAGCGCGCGCTACTAAGGACGCCGCGTGATGCAGATGCTTTCGACCATGGACCCGGATTTCGCGGTCAAGTTCAAGCGCGTCGTCCACGCTCGCCGCGAAGCCGACAGCGATGTCAGCGGCGTTGTTCAGGACATCCTTCGCACGGTGAAGGGATCGGGCGACAAGGCGCTGATTGACTACACCCAGCGCTTCGACGGCTATTCGCTTGTCGACGACGCTGACTGGATGGTGACCAAAGAGCGTTTTGCAGAGGCGTATGACGCGCTCGAGCCTGAGCTTCGCGAAGCACTCGACCTCGCAGCAAAGCGCATTCGCGCCTATCACGAGGCGCAGGTTCCCGAGAACCGCGACTACACCGACGACACCGGCGTGCGCCTCGGCGCGACTTGGCGTCCGGTCGATGCAGCGGGACTTTACGTGCCCGGCGGGCGCGCAGCCTATCCGTCTTCGCTGTTGATGAACGCCATCCCCGCGCGCGTTGCCGGGGTGGAGCGTGTGGTGGTGGTAACCCCCACGCCAAAGGGTCAGTCCAACCCGCTGGTCCTCGCCGCCGCGCACATTGCGGGCGTCGACGAGATGTGGCGCGTTGGCGGGGCTCAAGCTGTTGCTGCACTCGCTTACGGCACTGACCGGATCAAGCCAGTCGATGTGATCACCGGTCCCGGCAACGCTTATGTCGCGGAAGCCAAGCGCCAGCTTTACGGCGTGGTCGGCATCGACATGGTGGCAGGGCCAAGCGAGATACTCGTGGTCGCCGATGGCAAGAACGATCCAGACATCACCGCCGCCGACCTGCTCAGCCAAGCCGAGCATGATCCGACCTCGCAATCGATTCTCATCACCGACGATGCTGGCTTTGCCGCCATGGTCGAGGACTGCATCGACCTCCAGATCAGCCAGCTCGCAACCGGCAAGACCGCGCGCACCAGCTGGGACGATCACGGCGTGATTATCGTCGTCAACGACATCCCCGAGGAAGCGCCCGACCTCATCAACGCGCTTGCCTCTGAACACTTGCAGCTTGCCGTCGACGATCCCGAAGCGATCATGACCAAGACGCGCCACGCCGGCAGCGTGTTCTTGGGCAGGTTCACGCCCGAAGCCGTTGGCGATTATGTCGCCGGCCCCAATCACGTGCTTCCGACCGGCCGCCGCGCCCGCTT
Organism: Erythrobacter sp. S158; assembly: GCF_057364915.1. NCBI lineage: Bacteria > Pseudomonadati > Pseudomonadota > Alphaproteobacteria > Sphingomonadales > Erythrobacteraceae > Erythrobacter > Erythrobacter sp. S158. Next base: position 1,919,780 of record NZ_CP200279.1, read on the forward strand.
TTCGAGCGGCTTGTCGGTGCTCGACTTCATGAAGCGCACCAGCTTTATCTCCCTCGACGATGCCGCACTGGCTAGCATCGGTCCCGCAGCAGCAGCCCTTGCCCATGCAGAAGGTCTGCCCGCGCACGCCAAATCCGTGGAACTCCGCCTCAAATGAACACTCCCGCCCGATCCCAGGCCCGCTCGACCGCGCGCCTCGCCGCCGTCCAGGCGCTCTACCAGCAGCAGATGGAGGGCACGGCCCTCAATAAACTGCTCGACGAATTCCACCAGCACCGCCTTGGTCGCGAAGTCGATGACGAGGACCACGAAGGCGAGGTCTATGCCGACGCCGAGGTCGAGTTTTTCGACGACATCGTGCGCGGCGTCGATGCGCGCCGCGATGAGATCGACGAGATCCTGACCGCGCGGCTGGCGCAGGGGTGGACCCTGATGCGTCTCGACAAGACGATGCTACAGATCCTGCGTGCAGGCGCTTACGAATTGATCGCACGTGCCGATGTGCCGCGGGCGAGCGCGATCACCGAATATGTCGACGTCGCCAAGGCCTTCTTCGACGACCGCGAGGCGAAGTTCGTGAACGGCATCCTTGACGCGGTAGCCAAGGAAGCGCGCGACTAATCCCCTCTTATCGCGCGCGCCGCTTCGACATTGCCAGTGCAAGCGCCTAGCTAGGGGCCATGTCTGAAGCCGAATTTCTCAGCGCGCTGCGCACCTTGCCCCTTCACCCGGGCGCGCGCGGACTCACCGACGATTGCGCGGTGATCGAATTCGGCAGCGAAACGCTGATCATAAACCATGACCTGATGGCCGAGGGGACCCACTTCCGTCCCGAAGCGGACCTTGCCGACGTCGCGTGGAAGCTGCTTGCCATCAACCTTTCTGACCTTGCGTCCAAGGGTGCAGAGCCAATGGGCGTCCTGCTGGGTCATTCGCTCGGCGGGAATGATCGTCGCTTTCTGGAAGGGCTTCGCGCCGGGCTCGCAGCGTTCGACGTACCGATACTGGGCGGCGACACAGTGGCCGTGACCGGGGCCAGCACATTCTCAATGACGGCCATCGGGCGCGCGACCCACAAACCTGTGCCATGGCGAAAGGGCGCTGCAATCGGTGATGGCCTATTCGTTACCGGGACGCTGGGCCGCGCGATGCTGGGTTTCGAAGGGGAAGTCGATCACGAAGATGCCTTCAATCGCCCCACCCCGCGGCTTACCGAAGGCAGGGCACTGGCCCCGCATGTCACCGCGATGATGGATGTCTCCGACGGCCTGTTACTCGACGCATTCCGCATTGCCGAAGCGAGCCAGGTTACAATCGGCATCGAGAGTTCCGAGGTGCCTGTCGCGGACAATGCGCGGTGCGCAGATTGCATGCGTTGGGGCGACGATTACGAGCTGCTCTTCACAGCACCTGCGGACGCAAAGCTGCCCGTCCCCGCGACCCGGATCGGCACGGTCTCGCCGCGCGGCTTCGCACCGCTGGTGCTTGACGGAGACCCTCTGCTGAATGCGCAGGGGCTCGGCTATCAGCACGGCTGAAGCGCTCGAAACGCGCACTTGCCCCCATAAAAGCGACGAAACGCGGGTCAAACCCCGTCATTGCGCCTTGCGCGCTTGACTCTTGCGCTTACACTCACCGGCCTCGCGTCAATGGGAAACACTCAGGCGCGCATTCCACGCTTTGAGAGGGGATACTTCGTGGACCTAATATACATATCAATAGGGTTGGGCTTGCTTGCCATCGTCTATGGCATCGTCACAAGCCGCCAGGTGCTGGGAGCCAGCGCCGGTAATGCAAAGATGCAGGAGATTGCGGGCGCTATCCAAGAGGGTGCGCAGGCATATCTCAACCGCCAATACACAACCATCGGCATTGTCGGCATTGTTGCCGCCGCGCTTGTCGGTTTCTTCCTCGGTGTCGTTCCTGCCGTCGGATTTGTCATCGGCGCAGTTCTGTCCGGCGTTGCGGGCTATATCGGGATGAACATCTCGGTGCGTTCGAACGTTCGCACAGCTGCCGCCGCAGAAACAGGTCTTCAGCAAGGCCTCACCATCGCATTTCGCGCAGGCGCCATCACCGGCATGCTGGTCGCAGGCCTCGCGCTGCTCGCCATCGCGGTGTTCTTCGCCGTGCTCGTCGGGCCGATGGGACTGGAAGCAAACAGCCGCACCGTCATCGATGGTCTGGTTGGCCTCGCCTTTGGTGCATCGCTGATCTCGATCTTCGCGCGTCTGGGCGGCGGTATCTTCACCAAGGCTGCTGACGTCGGCGCTGACCTTGTCGGCAAGGTCGAGGCCAGCATTCCGGAAGACGATCCGCGCAACCCGGCTACGATCGCTGACAATGTCGGCGACAACGTGGGCGACTGCGCAGGAATGGCCGCTGACCTGTTCGAGACTTACGTTGTGACCGTGGGGGCAACCATGGTCCTGACCGCGCTGCTGTTCGCAAGCCAGCTTGGTGAGAACCTGCTCACGCTTATGACGCTTCCGCTGCTTATCGGTGGTGCTTGCATCGTGACCTCGATCATCGGCACTTACTTCGTTCGTCTCGGCAACGGCACGAACGTCATGGGCGCCATGTACAAGGGCTTCATCGTCACTGCGGTTCTCGCAATTCCGCTGATTTATGGCGTCACGCAATATGCGCTTGGAAGTTTCGGAGCCGACATGACGAGTGTGCTTGGCACCGGTCCGAGCGGCGTTGAGTTCACCGGCATGGACCTGTTCTATTGCTCGCTGATCGGCCTTGCGCTGACCGGCATCATCATCTGGATCACCGAATACTACACCGGCACCAATTTCCGTCCGGTGAAGTCGATCGCCAAGGCTTCGGAAACGGGCCACGGCACCAACGTGATCCAAGGTCTGGCGATCAGCCTTGAATCGACCGCGCTGCCGACCATCGTGATCATCGCGGCTATCATCGGCGCCTACCAGCTCGCTGGCCTGATCGGACTTGCCTATGGCGCAACAGCGATGCTGGCACTTGCCGGTATGGTCGTGGCGCTCGACGCATATGGTCCGGTCACCGACAATGCTGGCGGCATCGCCGAAATGGCGGGCCTCGATGAAAGCGTTCGTGAGAAGACTGACCTTCTCGACGCGGTCGGCAACACCACCAAGGCCGTGACCAAGGGCTACGCCATCGGTTCGGCAGGTCTTGCAGCGCTCGTGCTGTTTGCCGCCTACACCGCTGACCTTCGGGAGTTCTTCCCGGAAGCCAACGTCGATTTCGGCCTCGAAAACCCATACGTCATCGTCGGGCTGCTGCTTGGCGCGCTGCTGCCGTACCTGTTCGGTGCGATGGGCATGACCGCTGTGGGCCGCGCTGCTGGCGACGTGGTGAAGGACGTGCGCGAGCAGTTCGCTGCCGATCCGGGCATCATGGAAGGCACAAGCCGACCCAACTATGCCCGCACGGTCGACCTTGTGACCAAGGCCGCGATCAAGGAGATGATCATCCCGTCGCTGCTTCCGGTGCTTGCACCGATCGTGGTCTACTTCGTGATCCTCGGCCTCGCAGGTCAGGACAACGCCTTTGCGGCGCTGGGTGCATTGCTTCTCGGCGTGATCGTGGGCGGCCTGTTCGTTGCGCTTTCCATGACCGCCGGTGGCGGCGCGTGGGACAATGCGAAGAAGTACATCGAGGACGGCAATCACGGCGGCAAGGGCTCTGAGGCTCACAAGGCTGCGGTGACCGGCGATACCGTTGGCGATCCCTACAAGGACACCGCGGGACCGGCGGTGAACCCGATGATCAAGATCACCAACATCGTCGCGCTGCTTCTGCTCGCGGCACTGGCAGGCGGCGCGCATTGATTTGGGGAGTGGCGGCCCATCCGGGCCGCCACGTCCTCGCTTCGGTGCGGGCGGGCAGTCGCCCTAACGGTTGCTGACGCAACCGACGACTTCCCTGAGCCAACACATTCAGAACCCCGTTCGGAGCGATCCGGGCGGGGTTTTGCTTTGGCCGTTTGCACTTTGCCGGCGCGGTGTGCCGTTTCGGGTCGGTGGCTCACATCCTTGGCAAAACCCAAGGCTTTCTTAAGGCTAATCCCGTATGCAAGCCCGTGATGCGCAGGTGGATGCGCACGGTTAGGTTAACGCAATGGACTTGGCAGGTACGCCCAGCATGGCCGATATTCGGCCTACCGATAGCCGCACCCGTCGCGGCGAGCCCTCCGTGCGCCTTATCTCCGCGGTCGAAGCCGCCACTCCCGATTTCCGCACTCAGTGGGACGCGCTGTGCAGCGATGCAGCCGAACCCAACCCCTTTTTCGAGCCATGGTTCACCCTGCCCTCGCTGGCTCACTTCGAAGCTCACAAGGCCTCAACCATCGCCGCGCAATTTGACGGCGACCGGCTCGTCGGCCTTATGCCGCTCAGCCGACCGCCGCGCTATTACGGCTACCGCGTCCCACATTTCGCAGCATGGCTGCACGACAACGCTTTCTGCTCGGGTCCGCTGATCGCGCGCGGATATGAGCATACGTTCTGGCGCGCGCTGCTGAACCGCCTCGACAGCGCTCCGGGCAGTTCGCTCTTCCTCCATTTGCCAGAGCTTCCCGCCGATGGCCGCACGGCAAGGGCGCTCGATGCCGTCCTTGCCGAGACCGAACGTTACAGTGTCACGGTCGATGAAGGCTCTCGCGCCATGCTCTCCTCCGACCTCGATGCCGAGGCCTATCTGTCGCAAGCGATGAGCGCGAAGAAGCGCAAGGAGTTACGCCGCCAGCGCAAGCGTCTCGCCGAAGAAGGCTCGCTCACCGTCGAACGTGATGCGGCCGCCGAGGGGCTGGAGGATTGGATCGCAGAGTTCCTCGCGCTGGAGGCCGCCGGCTGGAAGGGCGAGCGCGGCTCCGCCCTCGCCAATGCGCAGCGTACGCGCGCCTTGTTCGCCGAAGCGCTCTCTGGTGCTGCGAGCGCAGGCAGGCTCGAACGCCTCGCCCTGCGCCTCGACGGCATGCCGATTGCAATGCTGGCGAACTTCGTCACGCCGCCAGGCGTCTTCAGCTTCAAGACCGCGTTTGATGAGGCATATGCTCGCTTCTCGCCGGGCCTCCTGCTCCAGATCGAGAACCTGGACCTCCTCGACCGCAGCGACATCGCGTGGGCCGATAGCTGCGCTGCCCCCGGCCATTCCATGATCGAACGCATCTGGCGCGAGAAGCGCCGCATCACCAGCCGCAACATCGCAATAGGCGGCCCCCTTCGCCGCGCTCTGTTCCGGGCGATGATGGCATACGAGACCCGCGGAAAGGACAAGGCATGAACGCTCCGCACGACAAGTGGCACAAGGTGCGCACCGCATCGCTCGAAACCTTCGACGCGCTCGCTCGCCACACCTTCGCATCGAGCTATCCCGAGACGCCGCATGTGCTTAAGCACGGCTTCGGCGATCATCCGCTGCTCGATCTCGAAGCTCTGGCCGAACTGGCAGAGGCGCTGCCCGAGAGCAGCGTCGAGTACAACCGCGGCGACCTGCCCATCGGCGTAGATGGCAAGCCGGGCTCGAACGGGCTTTCGATCGCCGAGACCATCATCGAGATCGCGAAGTCGAACAGCTGGGCGGTGCTCAAGAACATCGAACAGCACGATGCATACAACGACCTCCTCATCGATCTGCTCGACGAGATCCGCCCGGAGATCGAGGCCAAGACCGGCGCGATGCTGACGCCTCAAGGCTTCATCTTCATCTCCAGCCCGAATGCGGTCACGCCCTATCACTTCGACCCTGAGCACAACATCCTTCTCCAGATCCGCGGTTCCAAGGTGATGACCCAGTTCCCGGCTGGCGACCCGCGTTTCGCTCCTGACGAGACGCACGAGAGCTACCATTCGGGCGGGCCCCGCGAGCTGACCTGGAGCGACGACCTGATGAAGGGCGCAACCCAATTTGCCATTGGTCCGGGGCAGGCGGTCTACGTGCCGGTCATGGCGCCGCATTTCGTGAAGAACGGACCGCAAAGCTCGATTTCGCTGTCGATCACATGGCGCAGCGAATGGAGCTATGCCGAAAGCGATGCTCGCGGGCTCAACCACCTGCTGCGCCAACGCGGCTTTTCGCCTGCGCCTCCGGGTCGCTGGCCGGCGAGCAACATGGCCAAAGCCTACACCTTTCGTGCGCTTCGCAAGCTCGGCCTCACCTGACGACACATGCGGGGCTAACCCTGCTTGACGTTTGCGTAAGCGCTGCGCAATGCGAATGCCATGACCGATAGCCCCGATCCCGCCCGCCTTGTCGCTGGCCTCGTCGACCTCCTCACCGTCGAGAAGCGCGCCTCCGACATCTACCTCGGCTCCCCTCAGAAGGGCGGGGTTGGCCGCGTGTTCGGCGGACAGGTGGTCGCTCAGGCATTGCAGGCCGCGCAGGCGAGCGTCGCCGATGGCAAGGTCGCTCACTCGCTCCACGCCTATTTCCTGCGCGGCGGGCGCGAAGGCATTCCCATCGAATACCGGATCGAACGCGACTTCGAAGGCCGATCCTTCGCCAACCGCCGAGTGGTCGCCAGTCAGGAGAACGAGGACGGCGCGCCGAGCCCGATCCTCAACCTCACGGCAAGCTTTCAGGTGCCCGAGGAAGGCCTCGCTCATGAGAACTCGCCGATGCCAGACGTCGCAGATCCCGACGACCTCAAGTCCGACATGGAGATGCGCCGCGCAATGGCTGACCGGCTGGGCGACAAGCTGTCCGAAACCCAGCGCACCCTCATGCTCCGCCCTCGCCCGATCGAGATGCGCACGACCGACAAGCTGCACTGGATGAACTCCGAACCCAAGGCCCCGCATGCGCATAGCTGGTTCAAGACCGCCGCTGCCCTGCCCGATGATCCGGCGCTTCACCGCGCGGTGATTGCCTATGCGAGCGACTACACGCTGCTTGGCACAAGCGCGCTGCCGCACGGCCTTTCGTGGATGCGCGGCGAGCTGGTGGGGGCGAGCCTCGATCACACGATCTGGTTCCACCGTGAGGCACGCGCCGATGAGTGGCTGCTCTATGCAACCGACAGCCCGTGGTCGGGCGGCGGTCGCGGCTTCAACCGGGGACGCATTTTCAACCGCTCCGGCGACCTTGTCGCAAGCGTCGCGCAAGAGGGGATGATCCGGCGCCGGAAGCGGTGAGCTGGACCACGCAAAGGGGTGGTTTGAAAAATTGCGGATTCTCGGTAAAGCCTTGTTCCTGAACTGATTTTTCAGGAACCGGGGTGTAGGATGTGTGACTTTCCGCTCGTTTTGCATCCAACTCGGCTTTTCTCACCGCAACAACGCGATATCCGCAGCAATCTAGCGCGGCTCATCCGAGTAGGAAAATGACCGGGGTCAGGGGCTTACTTTGCGCTCTCACCCTGCGTGCGCCGCGCCTGCCAGAATTGCTCCAGCATCGTGAGCGCCTGCGCTTCTGCACCGTGTGGGCGGGCAGAGATTGCCCAGATCGACACGATTGCAGCGCCATACACCACGGCTCCGATTGCGACCTCAACAATCAGCGCAGGCAGCGCGCCCATCCCGCCATCTGGCACAGACGCCACCGCCCAGCCCATCAGGCAGGCGGCTGCGAACGGGCGCAGGATTGCGAGTGTGGGCCCTGCCCAATTGATCCGCTCGACGATGCCAAGCACGCCGATCCCCGCCGCCAGCATGACCGCACAGGCGCCAAGAACCGCCTTTGCCATGTCGAGCGGTCCTCCACCCATTGCGACAACCACCGAGATCGCGGTCGCGACAAGGCCAACCCCGCCAATAGCGAGGAATGCTGCAAGCCTTGCTCCGCCCGATGCCTGAAGGCTTGAGATGATGAGCTTGTGAACCGCGAAAATGGCGGCGGCTGGCGCGATCAGCTTGAGGAAAGGCGGCGCTGCGCTCCACTGATCGCCAAGCAGGACGGCAACGGCATTGGGCGCTGTCGCAGCCAGCCCAAGACCAAGCGGCGCTGCAATCAGAGCATAGGCCCCGAGCATGGTCTCAACGCGCAAGGGATCGGCTCCGAGCCGTTCACCGGTCTTTGCGGTTGTCACGAATGTCACCCGGTTCAGCGCGGTCGCAACTTCCTGTGTAAAGATCGAGGAGAGGTCCTTCGAAACCGAATAGAGCCCGGTCACGCTCATCGTGCCCAGACGCCCAACGAAGAAGCGCTCCATCTCGGTGTGGATGGTCTGCGCTGCGTTGGCGAGGAACATCCAGAGCGACATTCCCAGCATCTCCTTGCGCCGGGCAAAGGAGAAGCGCGGACGATAGGGATGAGCGATATAGGACGCAGCGCAATGGCAGATTGCAAAGGCGACCGATCCGATCACCAGCGCCCAATAGCTTTGCAGAATCACTGCCGCCGCGACCGTGATTGCAAGGCTGGTCAGCCGGACCGAAAGCCGCATTTTCAGATCGCGCCCGAACTCCAGATTGCGATCGAAATCGGTGATGCCGATATTGGCAAAGCCGATGATGAGGAACCGCGCCGCCAGAACGATTGTCACAGCGACAAGCGCAGGCTCATCGTAAAACCACGCGACCACCGGCGCGAGCGCAGCCACGACCAACGCCATCGCGCTCAGCACCAGCAATTGCAGCGTCCAGACCGTATCGTAATGGCTGCGCTCCGGCTCTGTGACGCGAAGCAGCGATTGCCTGAGGCCGAGGGACGTAAAGATCTCTGCAAGTGACAGGAATGCCGCCGCAAGCGCGACAATCCCGAAATCAGCGGGGGTCAATAGACGAGCGAGGACCAGGACCGAGAACAAGCCGATAAATCGCATCGACCACGCGATCACGATCGCGGTCGCGGCGCTGCGAACAACGCGCGTTGGCGCTGGGGCCGGATCGGATGTGTCGTACTGCTCCAAAATGCTCGCTTTCGCCCGCGCGCAAAGGTGCGCCGTGCGCGCATGGGTTAGAGGCAATAAGCAAAGATTTGGTAAGCCTAACGGGCTGTTAGGGAAAACAGGTTAGGCAGGTTCGCTTCGAACCGGGTGAACCAGACCATGAAACTTGCCCTGCGATTGTTCCTTCTCGCGCTCGCTGCCTATTCGGCAGTGCTGCTGGCGGTCGAGTGGAACACGTCGCAGGATTATGTTCGCCATTATTTCAGTGACATAGAGGATGGCAGACCCTTCTTCGCGGTCAACACGACGCTGAGCACATTCCTGCTACTTGGCTCGGCCCTGCTCTTGGTTTTCGGCGCGCTTTCTGGTCGCAGGGAAAGCGCCAAGGGCGCACAGCTTTTTGCCTGGTGTCAGTCGGGCATGTTTGCATTCCTCGCCTTTGACGACCGATTCCAGCTTCACGAGGCGCTCGCCTACAAGATCGGGATAGCTGACCATTTTATCATGATGGGCTGGGCCATCGTACAAGTGGCGATCCTTGCGTTGCTGGCACGCCCCGCGAGCATTCCGGTGCGATCCGCCGGCTATTTCATCGCAGGCGTCGTGCTGTTCGCGGTGATGATGGTGTTCGATGCGCTCATGCCGCATGACATGGAGATGCGGCTTTCGCTCGAGGATCTGACCAAGGCCTGGGCGACAGCGATGTTCTTCTTCTCCGCATGGTTCTTCGCCCGCTTCCAGATCGGTCTTGACCCGGATGAGAAGACACTGGGACAGTTCCTGCGATGGATTGTGACGGGCGAACGCACCTGGGCAATGCCAGCCCCGCGAACGGCGAAGGCGGATCGGTGAATTCGCCATTCAAGCCTGAGAACCTGAGCAAAGGAGCAAAAGTCTGCGCACCCGTTCGACGCAAGCAACGCGCTCGCAAGGCGTTGGTGCTGGCAGACAATATCGGCGTGTTTCTGGCGATAGCGCGTTCGCTTGGGCGCGCCGGGATTACGGTTGACGTCGCCACCTCAGAGCTTGGCTATGCGGGTCTATCTTCGCGCTTCGTTGCGCAGGTTCACCGGATGCCGTCCTACCTCAGCGACCTTGACGGGTGGCTGAGTGCGATTGCCCGGTTGGTCGAGAACGAGCGTTACTCACTGATCATCCCGACGAGCGACGCCAGCCTCGAGGTGCTCTCGCGCGCAGCCGATCACGTGGCCCCCGATTTGCTCGCGCTTCCGGGTGACGAGGCGCTTCGCATCTTCACCGACAAGCGCGCCACCCGCAGCCTTGCCGCCTCGCTTGGCATCCCGATTGCTCAAGGCGAGAGCGCAGACAGCCTGGCGACGTGGAAGCGCAAGCATCAGGCCAGATTTCCGCTCGTCGTTAAACCGGCTGCGTCCTACGCCCATGGCAGCGGCTCAGCCAAAGCTCCTGTGTCGATCGTCCGAGACGAGGCTGAGTTTGACCGTTGCGCTGAGATATTGGGCGAGCGCGCTGTCATCGTCGAAGATTATCTTCCCGGCACCGGGATCGGCGTTTCCGTCCTTGCCCGGCACGGTTCAATCGAACTCGTGTGGCAACATCGCCGCCTTGCATCGACCCACGAAACGGGTCGATCTTCCGTGCGATTGGGAGAGCCTCCCTCGCCTGCCTTGCTCGAAGACGTAACCCGGATGGCGGCGGCAACCGGGCTCAATGGCGTCGCCATGTTTGAATTTCGCATGGATGAGCGTACCGGCAACTACATCCTGGTCGAGGTGAACCCGCGCTTCTGGGGCTCGCTTCCATTAGCGGTGGCTGCCGGATACGACTTTCCCCTGGCCGTATGGGCGATGCACACCGGGGAACCGTTCGAGGGTCCCGCACCGTCAACTCTGCGCGGCGCGCGCCAAATCAATCTCGACGGCGAAATCGACCGCCTTTCCGAAACCGGCCACGGGGCCATCGGACAATTGCGAAAAGCCGCCAGGACGCTCTGGCTCTGCGCGGCTGCACTCGTGAGGCCTGAAATGTTCGACAGCTGGGCGAGCGACGATCCCGCTCCGCACCGGGACGAGATCAGGCGCGCGTTTTCGAGGCTTGTCGGCGCGGCCGGTCGGCGGCTGCGATCCTGATCATTCGGCACGAAGAAAAACCCGGCCTGCGGCATAGCGCAGACCGGGTCTCTCAAGTGTTGGCTTTTCGAAGTGCTTACTTCGGGTAAGTCCAGGTCGTGCCGCGCGCGAGGTTCTCGCTGGCGAAGGCCCAGTTGATCTTGTTGTCGACCACTGCATCGAGATAGGCCGGGCGGGCATTCTGGTGGTCGAGGTAGTAGGCGTGCTCCCACACGTCGATCGTCAGCAGCGGGTTGAAGTCGCTGTCAGCGAGCGTATCGCCATCATGCGTTTCCTCGATCGAAAGCTTGCCGTCCTTTTCCGCAAGCCAAACCCAGCCGCTTGCGAAGTGGCCAGCGCCGCGTGCCTTGAGCTGGCTCTTGAGTTCGTCGACTGACCCGAAAGCCTCTTCGATCTTGGCCTTGAGTTCGTCGGACGGAGCGGTCTCGCTGCCGGCCATCGAGTGCCAGTAGAAACCGTGGTTCCAGGTCTGTGCCGAGTTGTTGAACAGACCCTGGTTCGAACCGCGAGCAGCCGAAATCACATCTTCAAGCGCGGCGTCGTCATGCGGTGTGCCCTCGATCGCGTCGTTCATCTTGCTCACGTAAGCGTTGTGGTGCTTGCCGTGGTGATAGGAGAGGGTCTCGGCTGAAACCGCCGGACTAAGCGCGGTGTCAGCATAGGGGAGGTCGATCAGTTTGAATGCCATGAGTAGGGTCCCTCTTTGGTTCGAGTGTGCTTGAGTTCGTTTTTGGGGTTCGTATTGTAAACTCGCGAAACACCTAGTGGTTTCGAAACAGATTAAAAGGGGCGAGTTCCCCTAGGCGGCCTGCGCCTCGCGCTTGAATTCAGCGTCGGCAGCAAGCTGGCTGTGCTCGACCCAACAGGTGTGCACGCCGCTCGAAATCTTGTGCGGCAAGGCGGCGCGGCAGATCGGTCCCTTGGCGATGTCGGAGGCATCGAGGATCGCAAGCTGCGAGGTTCCGGTGTTCTCGTCGATCAGGAAGGTCACGAGGTAACCATCGTCCTCGGATGAAGCGCCTTTCCTCGGCACCATCGGGCTTTCGCTCGCATAGACGCCTTCAGGAAGCTGGTAGACCTGTTCCTCGCTCGTCTCGGTATCGTGGCGAACATATCCATTGAACAGGAACCAGCCGGGGCGCGTGGTGGTCGACCAGATGTAGCGGCTCTTCTGCATGAGGAAGTCAGGATTGATCATGCCGAATTCGACAATGCGGTCCGACAGGCGCTCCTCGGTGGTTTCGCCGGTCTTGAGGTTGAAGCGCCAGCGGTGGAGGCGGCTCTGGAAGCTGTGTTCGTCCACATAGGCCATCATGTGGCTGTATTCGCCCGCTTCCTCGATCGGGTCGGGCATGGGCTTGTCCTGATAATAGCCTTCGAGCACAACCTCGTCGCCGTCTGACCCAGAAACTTCATACGCGTTCGTCCAGTGGAGGACGTAGGTGGGAGAGGCTTCGAACCAGCGGATGTCCTCCGGTGCCCCGTGACGCGGGATCAGCGCGAAACGCGTGGGTACGCCCTCGTGGATGCGCGCCGCGTGAATGTTCCGCTCCAGCAGGTTCGCATCCCAGAACAGCGGCATGTCGTTGAGGATCGACCAGTTCTTGGTGATCGCCATGTCATGCGGCAGGCGCGGACCGGGGAGCGGGATCGGCACGTAATGCGCAAGGTTCCCCTCACGGTCGACCACGCCGTAATGCATGTAGGGCGCGTATTTCGAGTAATTGAAGAACATCATTTCGCCGGTCGCTTCGTCCACCTTCGGGTGCGCCGATACGCCATCGATCGGCCCCCACGGCGCCTTGCCCTTGTTGGCGAGCGTCACGGGGTCGAGCATCCACGCCTCCCCGCATTGGTAGAAGGTCGCGTAAGCGGTCCCGGCGTGAACGATGATGTCGGTGGAGCCTGTGTCCTTAAGCCCCTCATGCGCGCCATAACCGGGCCTCGCACTCGTGCCATGAGAGTCCATCAGACCGCCCCAGAGCGCTTTTCCAGCGATCTGCTCTTCGGTGAAGCAATGGGTGCGGATGAAGCGGTTGCGGTAGCTGGCCTTGCCGCCCGAAATGCTGACCTGGTGCACCATCGCATCGCCATCGAACGGATGGTGGCGGCCAAGCGGCTGGTGAACCGGATTCTCCGTATTGCGCAGGTAGATGCCGTCGATATCGTCTGGGATCGCGCCCTCAATCACTTCAAGCTCATCGACGTCGACCTCTTCGTGGCACGGCGTCCACGGCCCTGACAGATAGGGGTGGTTCGACGGCTCAAGGCTGGTCTTAACCGGCGGATGGCGTGTGATCGTCACGGGCGTCTCCCTCTTCGCTGCCACCCTAGCGCGATCCAGAACCTGCGCAAAATCAATCTCGCGAAAATTGATCTGGATCAATGCTGGTTGGCGCGGGCTGGATCACAATGCAATTCAACACTGGGAGACGAGCTATGAAATCCATACTTCTTCACATCGACGCCGACCACTGCATGGAAGCGCGCATGCAGGTCGCACTGGACCTTGCGCGAGCATCTGGCGGACACATCACCTGCCTTCAGGCGGTCAGCTACGAGGTGTTCGCACCCGGCGACTTCTACGGATCGGCGATGGCAGCAGCGATGCCGCGCATCAAGGAAGCCGCTGAGGAACTGCGCAAGGAGATCGAGACCGACCTCGCCAACGAAGACGTCGCTTGGGAGTGGCGCTTTCTCTACGGCATGCCCGAACAACGCCTGCTCGAACAATCGGCGCTGCATGACGTCATTATCGTCGGCCCGCACGACGTGGGCGAGGAAGGCTCGCGCGGTCCGTCATCCATGGTGGGCGAGCTGGCGATCAAGGCCCCCGTGCCGGTGCTGGTGGTACCGGGCGATACCAAGAAATTCGAGGTCAGCGCCCCGGCTCTGATCGCGTGGAACGGTTCACCCGAGGCAGCGACCGCGCTTCGCATGGCACTGCCCCTGCTGGCACAGGCGAGCAAGGTCTTCATCGCCTGCGTGTCCGAAGAGGACGAGAAGAGCTTCTACGATTTCCCGCCCACCGAAGCCGCAATGTATCTCAACCGCCACGGGATCGATGGCGAGGTCATCTCCATTCCAAAGGGGAAAGCGAAGATTTCCGATACGCTGTTTTCGGCGGCCCAGATGCGCGATTGCGGGCTGATCGTGATGGGAGCCTATGGCCACTCGCGCCTTGCCGAGATGCTGCTGGGCGGCGTCACCCGCCGGATGCTGAGCGATCCGCCCATGCCGATCCTGCTCGGGCGTTGAGCTAGTGGCGGCGGCGGTCAGGTTCCGTAGAGGAACATGTTGACCGTCAGCCGCCCTTCTCGCGGGTCATCGCTCAACGCGTGCGCGTTCGGGATGATACCGGAATGCAAGGACCGCCCGCGATACAGCGCCACGCGGTCCATCCGCGCCTCGACCGAACCGATCTGTTCGAAACGCTCGCTGTCTCCTGAGGGATAGCCCGGCTCGACAGGTCCGAACTCGCGGTCGTCCTCTGCAAGCGCGGCGGCATAGGCGGCCTCGCGCTCGGGCGTGATCTTTTCAAAGCCGGTGCGGCGGTGGCGATAGAAGGCCGTGCCGCCACTCTCTGGTCCATCGAGGTAGTGCATCAGGGCAACGCGTCCCGGATCGGAATGATCGTGATGCGGGATGCTCTGGCGCGCGTTTAACTCGCCCGGCGCGAGGCTGACGACCGAGAAGGCTGCAACCTCGCACTGGATTGACCGCGCGAGGCCGAAAACGCGCGCCATCAGCTGCATCATCAGGTCGCGCCTGATATCGAGATAGGACGGGTCCGCAGGCGCGCGGCGTCCCGGATAATCGACCCCAGCGGGATAATATTGCGAGCGATAGCCGAGATCGCGAAGCCGCTCGGGCTGACCGGTGAAATTGTCGATGATGACAAGCGGTTCGCGCTCTTCGCCGATCGTTTCGACGCTGACCTTGGCTTCGGGCAATTGCATGGCTCACCCCCTAGCGACATTGGCGTGAGAAATCATGCTTTCCTGACGGCTGATGCCTCGGTCTATCCCGCGAGTCGCGCAATGTTCGATTGGCCCGAGATACAAATGTTATAATCCCGCTCAGCCAGCTCAGACTCGATTTCACCTCGATTCAATCGCTTGGATAAGGAGCCCTCTTTCGCGGTTTACGCGGGCTAATCTCAGTAGCACACTGCACTTGATGGGGGATTACGGCACGGGCACATCGCTGCCAGCGTGTTAGGTTAGAAGGGGCCGCGGAGCGACACGTGGTCCCTTCGCCTTTTTGGGCGCCTGCCCTTACCCGCCCGCGTGGTAGAAATCGTATATCTTGCGCGCAACCGCGTCGCTTACGCCAGGCGCGCGTTGCAGGTCTTCGAGCGCGGCTGCGCGGACCTTCGATGCGGTGCCGAAGTGGAGCAGCAGCGCCCGCTTTCTCGCAGGACCGATACCGGGGATTTCGTCCAGTGGTGACGCGGTGATCGCTTTCGAACGCTTCGCCCGGTGCGCGCCGATGACATAACGGTGGACCTCATCGCGAAGGCGCTGGGCGTAAAACAGGACCGGCGAATTGGTCGGCAGCGTCTTTTCACGCCCATCGGGGAAGTGAAACACCTCCCGCCCTTCGCGCCCGTGATGCGGGCCCTTGGCGATGCCGACGACCGGCACCTCGTCCGCGATGCCGAGTTCCTCTAGCACCTCCATCACCGAGGAGACCTGCCCCTTGCCCCCGTCGATGAGGACAAGGTCGGGCCAGATCGTCTCGTGGCTGTTCTTTTTGCCATTCTCGCCATCCGGGTTCTCGGCAAGATTGCGGAAGCGGCGGCGCATGACCTCGCGCATCATCCCGAAGTCATCGTTGGTCTGCGCCTCGCGGATGTTGAACTTGCGATATTGCGACTTTTCAAAGCCTTCCGGACTGGCGACCACCATCGCGCCCACCGCCTTTGCGCCCTGGATGTGACTGTTGTCGTAGACCTCGATCCGCTCGGGCGGTTCGCCCAGCTCAAGGAATTCGGCAAGCTCGCGATTGACCTTGGCCTTGGTCCCTGTCTCTGCAAGCCGCCGGTCGAGCGCGTCGACGGCATTGCGGCTCGCCTGCGCCATCAGCTTGCGCCGGTCGCCGCGTTGCGGGATCGAGATTTGCACCTTCTTGTCGGCAATTTCGGTGAGCGCTGCTTCCATCAACTCGCCTTCGGGCAGGTCGCGGTCGACCAGGACCATCGGCGGCGGAGGCACTTCCTCGTAGAATTGCAGCATGACGTTCGCGAGGACCTGTTCTTCCTCAACGTCCTTGATGTGGCTGGGGAAGAATGCGCGGTGCCCCCAATTCTGCCCGCCGCGAATAAAGAAGGCCTGCACGCAAATCTGCCCGCCCTTGGCCGCAAGCGCGAACACATCGGCATCACCCACTGCTTTTGCATTGATTGCTTGGCTGCCTTGAATGAACGTCGCCGCACGCAGCCGGTCGCGCAGGATCGCGGCGGTTTCGAAGTCGAGCTCTTCGGCGGCCTTCGCCATCTGCTTTTCGAGATCGGCCTGCACCTGGCTCGACTTGCCAGCGAGGAAGTCCTTCGCCTGGCTCACCAGCGCGTCATAATCCTCGACCGATATGCGATCGACGCAAGGGGCCGAGCAGCGCTTGATCTGGTAGAGCAGGCAAGGCCGGTCGCGATTGTTGAAGAAGCTGTCGGTGCATGAGCGCAGCAGGAACAGCTTCTGCAACGCATTCAGCGTCGTGTTTACGCTCCCCGCGCTTGCGAACGGGCCATAGTAGTTCCCCTTTGCGCGCCTTGCGCCGCGATGTTTGTGGATGCGCGGGAACTCGTGGTCGGCGCGCAGCAGGATGAAGGGAAAGCTCTTGTCGTCGCGCAGCAGCACATTGAACGGCGGGCGAAAGCGCTTGATCAGCTGCGCTTCGAGCAGCAGCGCCTCGGCTTCCGAATTGGTGGTGACGATTTCCATGCTGCGGCATTGCGAGACCATCCGCATCAGCCGTGTCGTGAGCTGATTGACCTGCGTGTAATTCGCCACCCTCGCCTTCAGGCTGCGCGCCTTGCCGACATAGAGCACGTCGCCGCGCGCATCGATCATGCGGTATACGCCCGGCACTGGCTTCAGCGTCTTCACCGTCTCACGGATCGCCTCTACACCCGCCTCGAGGTTAGGCTGAGCGCGGGCAACCGTTGAGGCTGCGCGACTCTCATCGAAACGCTGCGCGCCTCGGGGGTCTTGGGGAGAACCTGCCTTCGTTCGGGACATGCCCAGCTAGATAGTGTGCTTCCCTCGACGATGAAAGCCACTGCGAAACGCTCATGCACGATCCACTTTGATAGTTTCGTCGCACGTAGTGCACAGTAAAACGCAGTTTTCACCGAATGTCGGATGAGTCCAATAGAACAATTCGGGGCTATTCATATTCCCATGACAAAATAAAGCTGACGGGTTGCCTTTGTTTAACTAACAGGAGGCAAATAAATGGCTGGTCAAGAACACCACGGGATGAAGCCCCTCGAGGGCCTCAGCCCCTATTGCAACGTAAAGAAATACGGCCACGAAAACGAAGGAGAGCAGCGGGACGACCGGTTCGGTCGGATGTTCCCCAAGCTCAGCCCGGCCTACACAAACCCGAACATTCTTTCCGCTATCGGCGCGAAGGGCGGCCCGATGGATGGCGGCGCAAAGAACGACCGCACCGACACCGTGCCGGTCGGCATGATCTTCTTCGGCCAGTTTGTTGATCACGATATCACTCTGGATGCGAGCACGACGTTCGACAGCGTCGTCGACAATCCGGGCGAAATTGCCAATGTGCGGACCCCGACGCTCGACCTCGACTGCATCTATGGCCTTGGCCCTGAGGCGCAGCCTTACCTGTTCGAGCAAGGCGGACCGTTTGGCGGCGTGAAGCTGCTGACCGGAGCCGATAATCCGGGTCAGGCGGGCCTTGCCGAACACGATCTGCTACGCGCTCCCAATGGCCGGGCGATCATCGGCGACCCGCGCAATGACGAGAACCGGATCATCAGTCAGATCCAGCTGGCGATCATCCGCTTCCACAACCACGTCGCCGATACGATCCATGGCGAAACGGGCCTTGAGGGTCACGAGCTCTACGAAGCCTCTCGTGAGGAAACGACCTGGCATTACCAGTGGGCGCTGGTGAATGACTTCCTGACCGCAATGTGCGGCATTCCGGTAGTCGAGAAGATCCTCGGCTGCGGGCGCAAACATTATTGCGGCCCGGTACCCTTCATCCCGGTCGAGTTTTCGGTCGCCGCTTATCGGTTCGGCCACTCGATGATCCCAATGAAGGTCCAGACTCGCAAGGGCGAGAGCGCGCTTGAGCTTTTCGGTTCGCTGCTCGGTCAGGGCTTCGACGCGGTCGGCGATCCAAGGGCGGTGGTCGACTGGCACGAGCTGCTCTTCACGCCGGAGAACCGCCAGGTCGAACGCGCGCAGAAGCTCGACACGAAGCTTGCAGGCGACTTGCTTGCCCTGCCCTTCATCGCACCCCCTGCCGAGAACTCGCTCGCAACGCGCAATCTGCTTCGCGGCAACACCTTCCTCCTTCCCGGAGGTGAGAAGATTGCCGAGGCGATCGGATGCGACGAGGCGACGATCAAGAAGGTGATCAAGAAGGTCGAGAAGGTGAACGGCGATCTTGGCGCCGATGGTATCCCGCTTTGGCTCTACCTCCTCGCTGAAGCTGAAGTGATCGGCCGGGCAGAGGTGAATGGCAGCGACAAGGAAGGCGAAGCGCTCGGCCCCGTGGGCGCGACCATCGTTGCCGAAGTCATCATCGGCCTGCTCGAGCTTGATGAGCACTCTTATCTTGGCGCGAACCGCAACTGGTCCCCGCGCGAGGAATGGAACACGCTCGGCAAGCTTGTCACAGTTGCTCAGCCCGCACTGCCTGCGGTCTGACCATTGTCCCGGGAGAGGGGAGGTCGGCGCCAAACCCCGGTGCGTCGGCTTCCCCTCATACCGCAGGCTCATGAAATAAGGACAATTGGCAAGCGCCGCTGGCGCGCCTACGGGCGTGGCGGTGAACCACTATGATGTCATAATCCTCGGCGCAGGCGCAGCCGGCCTGATGTGCGCGGCAAGAGCCGGCCAGCACGGCAAGCGTGTCGCGGTGCTTGAGAAGGCGGACCGGCCCGGTAAGAAAATCCTGATCTCTGGCGGCGGGCGCTGCAACTTCACCAATATCGACGCAGGCCCTGCGAACTATCTTTCGGCCAACCCGCATTTCGCCAAGTCTGCGCTGGCACGATACACGCCTCAGGACTTCATCGACCTCGTCGATGCTCACGGGATCGCATGGCACGAGAAGACGCTGGGTCAGCTCTTCTGCGACGGATCGGCCAAGCGAATCGTGCAGATGCTTCTCGATGAATGTCCCGAGAGCGTCGACGTTATCTGCAACGCAGATGTGAGCGCGGTTGTGAAGGACGGTGAAGATTTCGCTGTATCAGCATCGGGCGAAAGCTACGCCGCTCCTGCCCTTGTCATCGCAACCGGCGGCCCCTCGATCCCCAAGATGGGCGCTACCGGCTTTGCCTACGACCTCGCGCGCCAGTTCGGCCTCAAGGTGGTCGAGCCGCGCCCTGCCCTCGTCCCTCTGACGCTGGGGGGAGACGACGTGCTGTTTCGCGAACTGTCAGGCGTTTCCGCTCCGGTTCAGGCACGCGCGGGCAAGACAGCCTTCGATGAAGCCGCGCTGTTCACGCATAAGGGGCTGTCAGGCCCGGCGATCCTGCAAGTTTCGTCCTATTGGAGGCACGGCGAGGAAGTCGGCATCAGGTTTCTTCCGCAAGCCGATGCCGAGTGGCTAATCGAACTCAAGCGCGATCGCCCGCGTGCAAGCCTCAAAAGCGTGCTGCGGGAGCATCTCCCGGACAGACTTGCTGACGCATTGGCGGACCGCCTCGGCATCGAGCGCGAGCTTGGCAATGTCTCGGACAAGGAACTGCGCAAGGCAGGCGCTCAGCTCGCCGACTGGCGCTTTTCTCCCACCGGGACCGAGGGTTTTGCCAAGGCAGAAGTGACCATCGGCGGCATCTCGACGTCCGAATTGTCGAGCAAGACGATGGAAACGAAGAAAGTCCCTGGCCTCTACGCCATAGGCGAAGCGGTCGATGTGACGGGATGGCTCGGCGGCTACAATTTCCAGTGGGCCTGGGCGAGCGGAGTGGCCGCAGGCGAAAGCATAGCGACGCAATAAAGTTACACAGATTGTGACAACTGCGCCACTTCACGGGCGCGTAAGGTTGTCACGCAGATGAAACGTGCCTACCAATCGACAAAGAGCTCGATAACGAGCCGGATGGGACAGCCCTTGCGCGCTTTGGGTGCGAGGAAACGGAGAGGCAGCTTGCGTCAATTGCAGGGCATGGATTCATCGTTTGTCGCGATGGAATCACCGAATTCGCCGATGCATATCGGCAGCGTCCTCATCTACAATCCCGAAACCGCGCCCGGCGGCTTTGTCCGCTTCAAGGATATCCTGAATTTCATCGAGAACCGGCTGCAGCTGTCCACCACCATGCGCCAGCGTCTGGTCCGGGTGCCGTTCGACCTCGATTATCCCTACTGGGTCGAGGATCCCAATTTCGATCTTGAATACCATGTCCGTCACGTCGCCCTGCCCAAGCCGGGTGACTGGCGGCAATTGTGCATTCAGGCCGCGCGCATCCACGCCCGCCCGCTCGATCTCAGCCGTCCGCCTTGGGAATTCACCGTGGTCGAAGGGCTCGACAATGTTCGCGGCTATCCCAAAGGCTGCTTCGCTTTCGTCACCAAGGTCCACCATGCCGCCATCGACGGGATGAGCGGGATCGACCTGATGGAGGCAACGCACACCACGACAGCCACGACCGCGCCTCCAAACCTGCCCGACGAATGGAAGCCGGAGAAAATTCCCGGTCCGGTCGAACTGCTTGGCAAGAGCTATTTCAACGCGCTGCTCAACCCATTGAAGCAGGCGCAGGTCGCTGCACAAGCCGTCCCGGGCGTCGCGAGCGCAATCAAGGGTCTGGTGACGCGCGATTTCCAGCTCACCAGCGATTTCGTCCCGCCGCGCACGCGCTTCAACAAGAGCATTTCACCGCACCGCGTGGTCGAAGGGCGCACTTTCGATCTCGCCGAGTTCAAGTCGATCCGCGCGCTTCTGCCAGACGCCAAGGTCAACGACGTTGCGCTCGCGGTCGTGGGCGGGGCGCTTAACAAATACCTCACCGCCAAGAACGATCTGCCCAAGTCGACCATGACGGCGATGGCGCCGATTTCGGTCCGCTCGACCGACGAGAAGGGCGACATGGGCAACCAGGTCGCAGCCATGATCGCGCCACTTGGATCGCATATTGCCGATCCCAAGGAACGGCTCGAATACGTCTTCAAGCAGACCAGCAATTCCAAGGCGATGACCAACGCGCTGGGCGCGCGCACCATGACCGAGGTGAGCAAGGTCAATCCGCTGCTCTACATGGCACTGGGCGCGCAATTGTTCAGCCGTGTGAGCCTCGCTCACAAGGTGGCGATGCCGTTCAACACGGTCGTCACGAATGTTCCCGGCCCGCCGGTCCACATCTATTCGAGCGGTGCGCGGATGGAGAGCATGGCGCTCTCGCTCATTTGCCTCACCGACGGGCTTGGCCTTGCGCATGTCGTGCAATCCTATGTCGATGAAGCCTATATCAGCTTCACCGCCTGCCGAGACATCCTGCCTGATCCGGAATTCTATTCGCAGTGCATTCAGGACAGCTTTGACGACATGCTGGCAGCGGCAAAGGCGCTAGACGCGGCTCCGAAGGCAAAGGCGCCCGCTCGCAAGTCGGCTTCGAAACCGGCGGCGCGCAAGACCACGCGCGCGGCACCGGCAAAGAAGGCGCCGGCGAAGAAGGCACCGGCCAAGAAGGCAGCCTCAACTTCATCGGCGGCAAAGCCTGCCAAGCGCAAGCCCAGGGCCACGACAAAGAAGATCGAGAGCAACCCGGCCAAATAGGAATATCAAGTTTTCGCGGGATCATAACAATAACAAGTGCGTACCGCATAAAATCATAAGGGCGCACAAGCAGGAGAGAACATATGGCGAGCATCGCCCCCAGCCAATCCGGTTTTTCCGGAGGCCCTCAGGCACGGGTAGCCCAGCCGCCCAACCGGCTCTGGACCCTGACCGAAGGCCGCGCGATGGGAGAATTCGCCGCCTTCTACGCCGCGCTTCCCGCCATGCGGATGCTGCCGCGCGGGGATGGGCATTCGGTGATGTTCCTGCCCGGCTTCATGGCCTCGAACCGCTCGACCGTTCCGATGCGCCGGCTCTTCACCGAGCTCAATTACGACGCACATGGCTGGGAATCGGGCCGCAATGTGCGCGTCAACGAAGCGACCGTCATGAAGATGGAGAACCAGCTGACCCGGCTTTTCAAGTCATCGGGCCGTAAGGTTTCGCTGATCGGATGGAGCCTTGGCGGCGTGCTGGCGCGTGAGCTTGCCAAGCTTCATCCCGAAAAGGTGCGCCTTGTCGCAAGCCTAGGCAGCCCGCTTTCGAACGATCGCGGCCATTCGTCAGCCAAGCGCCTGTTCGAACTACTCAATGGCAACGAGCCGAAGGTCATTCAGAAGGGCAAGTTCGACGAATTGCACATCGCTCCGCCCGTTCCAACGACTTCGATCCTGACCAAGACCGATGGCGTCGTCCACTGGCGCGCGAGCGTGCAGGAAGAAGGCGATCACCCGAGCGAGAACATCGTGGTCCACGCAAGCCATCTGGGTCTTGGAGTGAACCCTTCGGTGATGGTCGCACTGGCGGACCGGCTCTCGCAGAATGAAGGCGGATGGCAGCCCTTTTCGCCCTCGCTTTTCCAGCGCTGGCTGTTTCCGAAGTTGAGCGTGAATTAAGCGTAAGGCACGCTTCGCTTCGGGACTAAAACAGCTTCCGGATGTCGATGCCGACAAATCGGCCCACAGGGTCGATCAGGAAGGGCTGGAAGTTGATCGGCGTCTCGCCGTTGCTGTCGACCACCTGCCGCTGCGCGTCGAAGACGTTGTCGGCGCGCAGGGATATGCGCAGGTTCTTGAGAACCGGGCTCTCGCTCTTGAAGACCTCGTCGAGGTTGGCAAACACGCGCAGGTCAAAGGTTGCGAGGTCGCCAAAAAACAGGTCCGCCGATCCTGGCAGTCCGGTTCCATCGAGGCGTGTCGAGCCGGTGTAACGACCCGAGAGCCGCATGCCGAGACCGCCGCCAAAGATGCCCGCTTCAAGCCGCGAGGAATGGCGCGGCAGGCCGAATGCGCCCGTGCCCTGACCGTCAAGCTGATCGAGCGGCGCAAGGCCGGGTGCGATCAGGATTTCGTTCTCCAGCTCGATTGTGTGGTTGAGCGACGCGAAGTAGCGGAAACCCTGGAAACTGCGCCGCGCAAGCGGGTTGAAGCCGCCCGGAGGACCGCCGCCTCCGCCGCGCGCACCGGGACCGCCGCCACCCTGACCGCCATCACCCTGCGCGCCGCCGCCCTGGCAATAACGTCCGCGCAGTTCTGCGATACGTTCGTCGGAGATGTTGCCGTCTTCGTCACGAAGCCGGTCGAGCATGCGCCCGGCCATTGCCGGATCGAAGCCGGGAAGTTCATCCGAGACATCCTCGCCAGCGTCGATGCGCGCGATCAGTGTCTTGATCCGTTCGGCTCCGTCCTCGGCGCAGGCTATCGCTCGGAACGCGGCAAAGCCTTCGCGGCGTCCGCTACCCGGAGCACCGGGAGGACCGCCCTCGCCGCCGCCTCCGCTCGCTCCCGGTCCCATCGACGCCGGATCGAAGCTGCAAATGCGCTCGCGCGCGCGGGCGAGGCGTTCGGGGTCGATCTCGCCATCCTCGCCGCGTACTCGGTCGAGCAGGCGCGCAAATCGCTGCGCATCGAAGCCGGGGACGATGGTCGAAAGGTCTTCGCCGTTGGACACCGCCTCGGCCAGCCGTGTGAGCACTTCGAGGCCGTCATCGGCGCAAATGCGTGTCCGGAACTGCATAAAGGCTTCACGCTGCTCGGCACTCGGGGGCCCGCCGCGTCCATCAGGACCGCGAGCGCCTTCGGGAGGTCCGCCAGCGCCCGAACCCGATGCCTGCTGTGGTCGCCCACGGGGCGGACCGCCTCCCCCACCGGGAGGCCCACCGCGCTCTTGGCCAGCGCCGATGCTGCCGCGGAAGAAGAGGCTGAACTGAAGGCGATCGGCCCGCGTCTCGGCAAAGGTCACTGCGCGCCGGTCGACCGAGAGGATCTGGCCATCATCATCGCGCACGACCCGGCCCGGAAACGCGGATTCGATTTCGGGCGTGATCTGCGGGAAGCCTGCGGTCACATCATCCGAGCGGTTGCGGATATACTCGACCGTGAAGCGAGTGCCGGACCAGAACGGAAGCTCCCAGTTGGCCGCGAATTTCCAGTCGCGCTGTGTTTCGGCAAGCAGGTCGGGATTGCCGCCGGTGATGACGGTCGCGAGCACGGTCTCGCCGTTCGTAAAGTCAAAGACTGGAGAATTTAGGTTTTCGACCTGGGGCGCGCCAAGAGCGCTCAGACCAGGTGCAACTTCGCGCACGATATAGGTTGCGGACAGGTCCAGATTGTCGAACGGCGCCCAGGTCAGGCCAAGCGTGTAGTCGCCCAAGGTCCCGAAATCGCTAAGCCGGTCGACCCCGATCTGGCCGTTGAGAGTAAAGCTACCCAAAGCATCTGCAAAACCGTTGCGGCGACTGGTGATCGGAATGACGAGGTTCATTCCGGTCGAGAGATCGCCTCGCGTCAAGTCTGCAGGGAGGCTGCCGCGCGTATCGGAGCTCTGCAAATTCGACCAGTCGTATGCGACATCGAATGTCGCAAGAAGCTCCCCACCGGGCAACTGAGCGAGCGGTCCCCTCATAGTCGTGAGGGTTTCAGCGCTTACGCCTCTGCGGCGCGCAATGTCGAACCCTGCGTCGACCGCCTCCGGCAGGGCGCCCTCGATAGCCAGACCTCCATCGAGTGCGCGGGCCTGCAGTTCGCTGGTATCGAAGCGCCGGTCGATCTCCTGAGTGTTTTCGGAATATCCCGCATTGAACGTGGTGGTCAGTCGAAACGCATTGATCGGTTTTGTCAGCGACCCCGAAGCGTTGAAGAAGTCTTCCGCCGTCACCTGCTGAAGCGGCGTCTCCTCGCCAAAAGTCCTGAGAGCACTGTTACCGTCCGCATCGGTCAGCCTCACCGTATTGAGGCCCCTCAAAGAGCGCCGGTCGCTGCGATTGTAATTCGCGTTGGCCGACAGTGAGATTCCGCTGTCGATCAGCGCCTTTGCGTAGCTCACATTCGCTTCAAGCCCGCGGGCATCTGCAACAAGGCTGCGAAATTCGGCCTGATCGGGATCGCCTGCCACGTCAGATATCGAACCGGGCGTCTGGATGATGTCACGTTCATCCTCCGTCAGGATCGAGTTGTCCGATGCCTCGAAGGTGAAGTTGATACGCGCACCGTCAGCGATCTGGAGGAAGCCCAGTTCCTGCTCGCGCTGGTAATAGCCACCTCGCGACGGGCCTTCGAATTCAAACTCAACCTCGGCGTTGCGGTAGTTCTCCTTGAGGATCAGGTTGATAACGCGGCGGTCGGGCGGAAAGCCGAAACGCTGCGCGGTTTCTTCGGGGAAGACCTCGACGCGTTCGAGTGCTTCTGGCGGGTAATTTGCAAACTCGCGGAATGAGCCAACGCGGATGCCGTTGATCAGAATGACGGGCCGCCCGCCTCCTCCACGTCCGCGCGCGGAGCCGGTCTGGTTGGTGATCTGGGTGATGAGATCGGCGATCGAGGTGACGCCTTCTGCTGCGATCGCGTCGGTATCGAGTTCAAGAAGCGGCGCCTGCTCCACGTCGAGCTGCCCGCGAAGACGCTCACCCGAGACGACGATCTCGCCGGAGCCCGAGCCGAAATCCTCGCCCAACTCGCGCTCACCTTGCGGTTGAGAACCAGACTGGTCACCCGATTGCTGCGCGGTAGTGGGCGCGTCATTCTCTGCATCGACATCGCTCGCGGAAAGCGGCGCTCCAGCAAAGGCGGCATAGCTTGCCCCCGCCAGCAGGGCGGTGCGCGAAATGGGGGAGAGGATCATTGAGGCCCTTTTGAGCGAATTCTTAGGAGGGGCAAGCGGCTGAATTGTATCAAAATGCAACGCAAGAAACGCAAGAACGATCCGTTAGGATGCAACAAACCGCCCTGCAAACCACATCGCAAGTGGCCGCTCGGTAACGGCGCGCTCTTCCCTTTTCGTGCTTCCATCGCTAAATGGCCCGCGCAGAACGACCAACTGCACGGCGAACGTCAATTCGTCGACAACCAAAAACGCAAGGAATTACATGGCCAAGGAAGAACTTCTCGAAATGCGCGGGCGCGTCGTCGAGCTGCTGCCCAATGCGATGTTCCGGGTAGAGCTTGAAAACGGCCATGAAGTGCTGGGTCACACGGCAGGCAAGATGCGCAAGAACCGCATCCGCGTGCTGGTGGGTGACGAAGTGCTTTGCGAACTGACGCCGTACGACCTCACCAAGGCGCGCATCACCTATCGCTTTATGCCGGGCCGCGGCGGTCCCGGTCCTCAGTAAGCGACCGCGCTGATGAGCGCGCTTCAGCTGACATTGGCATCGGCCTCACCGCGCAGGCGCGACATTTTGGCGCGTCTCGGCGTGACGCCCGATGCTGTGACACCTGCCGATATTGACGAGACACCGCTTAAAGATGAGCGGCCACGCGACTACGCGCTTCGCATGGGCCGCGAGAAAGCGCTTGCCGTCGAGGCTCCCGGCTTCGTGCTGGCGGGCGATACCGTCGTCGCGGCAGGGCGGCGCATCCTCCCTAAGACCGAAGACGAGAAAGAAGCACGCGATTGCCTGAAACTGCTTTCGGGCAGGCGACACGTCGTGCTTTCCAGCGTCGTCCTGCGCGCGCCTGACGGATCACTGCGCGAGCGGCTCAACGAGAACGTCGTTCGCTTCAAGAACCTCTCGGACGAAGAAATCGCGAGCTACCTCGATAGCGGTGAATGGCGCGGCAAGGCGGGAGGCTATGCGATTCAGGGACAGGCCGAAGCCTTGATCCAGTGGATGAAAGGCAGCCATTCGGGCGTCATGGGCCTGCCGCTTTATGAGACACGGGCGCTGCTCAAGTCTGCGGGTTTCGCAATTGGCTGAGTGGCTTGTAGAGCACGGGATCGGGGAAACCCGGGCGCTGCTTATCGAAAACGGCGAGATCGTGGCTTCCAAGCTGAGCTGGCCGGGCGAAATCAGCGCGGGCAATGGGCTTTTTGCCAAGCTGACTTCCAAGGCCGCAGGCAAAAGACGAGGCACCGCAACGCTTGAAAGCGGGCAGGAAGTGCTCGTCGACCAATTACCACCCGAAGCGACTGAGGGCGCCCAGATCGGAGTGCGCATCACCCGCGCCCCCATCGCCGAACGCGGACGCCTTAAACGCGCTCAGGGACGCTGTTTCATGGTCGGCAGCCGGCCATTGGACGATGCTGACAACACAGCGGGCGAAACACGGACGAAGGACCTGTATGTTCTTGGCGATAGCGTCAGCCAGTTCGAAATGGGCGACTGGGAGGAGGTCTGGCACTCGGCCTCTTCGGGCACCATCGCGTTCGCCGGTGGCGAAGTGCTTTGCAGCGTGACCCCGGCCATGACGGTGATCGATATCGACGGTGACCTGCCTCCACGCGATCTTGCGCTTGCGGCCGTGCCTGCGATCGCAAAGGCGCTGCGCTGGTTCGATATCGGCGGCAATATCGGCATCGACTTCCCAACACTCGAAGCCAAAGCAGACCGCCGAGCCGTCGACGAAGCGCTCGAAGGCGCTCTCGCCGACTGGTCGCATGAGCGCACGTCGATGAACGGTTTTGGCTTCGTGCAACTGGTCGCGCGGCTCGAGGGTCCCTCGTTTCTTCACCGCTTTGCCAACTCCCGCACCGCTTTGTGTGCGCGCTATGCCGTGCGCGTCGCCGAGCGCGCCACAGGGGCAGGCGTCACACTCCTACGGGTCCACCCTGCTCTCGTGGCCAAGATCAAGCCCGACTGGATCACGGACCTCGAGCGCCGGACAGGTCGCCCCTTGCGGATAGAGACCGAACCCGGGCTTGCGCTCGAAGCGCCCAGTGCCCAAGTCGTCAGCGCATGACGAGACCTTCCAAATCCTGCCCCATTTGCAAGAAACCGCGCGCTGAAGAATTCACGCCGTTCTGTTCCCAGCGATGCAAGGATCGCGATCTCGCGCAGTGGTTCGGCGATGGATATACGGTTGCGGGCGAGCCGGTCGACCCCGAAGCCATTGCCGCAAGTGACTGGGATGCACAGGAATAGGAAAAAGGCGCGATTTGCTCCCTTTTCCCTCTTGCCAAGGCCCGCCAGCTTCGCCATAGCGCCGCTCTCATTGGCTCGCCGGGGCAGCGTAAATGCGCTAACGTCCCCGTCGCCGCAGCGAATGCCCGGGTAGCTCAGGGGTAGAGCAGCGGATTGAAAATCCGCGTGTCGGTGGTTCGATTCCGCCCCCGGGCACCATTCGCAGCAAGAGGGGAATTTTCTGTCGATGTCCCGCCGCTCCAAAATCTACGAAGGCAAGGCCAAGATCCTCTATGAGGGTCCCGAACCGGGCACGCTCATCCAGTATTTCAAGGATGATGCGACCGCCTTCAACGCCGAGAAGAAGGGCACGATCAACGGCAAGGGCGTGATCAACAATCGCATCAGCGAGCACGTCTTCACCCGCCTTTCGCATATCGGCATCCCGACCCACTTCATCCGCCGCCTCAACATGCGCGAACAATTGGTGCGGCAGGTCGAGATCATCCCGATCGAAGTGGTGCTGCGCAATGTCGCGGCGGGCTCGATTTCGAAGCGCCTCGGCATCGAGGAAGGCGAGCCTCTGCCTCACACGCTGATTGAGTATTACTACAAGGACGATTCGCTGGGCGATCCGCTGGTCGCGGAAGAGCATATTGCGTGCTTCAATTGGGCCTCAAACGAGGAGATGCACGACATCTCTTCGATGGCGATCCGCATCAACGACTTCCTGTGCGGGATGTTCGCAGCGATCGACATCCGCCTCGTCGACTTCAAGCTTGAGTTCGGACGGCTTTACGATGGCGATTACAGCCGTGTGATCCTCGCTGACGAGATCAGCCCCGACGGCTGCCGCCTGTGGGACATGGCGAGCGGCGAAAAGCTCGACAAGGACCGCTTCCGCCGCGACCTCGGCGGTGAGGAAGAGGCCTATCGCGAAGTCGCACGCCGTCTTGGCCTGCTTCAGCAGGAGGACAACGGGCCAGGCGAGGTTCTCGACCTCTCCAGCCATCGTTCACGCCTGCGCGGAACGCCTCCCGTCAAGAAGTAGCAGTGGACGCGAGGGCAGCCGCCCGCGTTTGAAACTGGACGAATTGGACCGACGCTCTATTCTCGCTCCCCAAGGGGAAGAGGATGGAGCGGATTGCATTGGCATGGGCGGCTGCCTGGGCGGCGCTGGCAGCGTTGCTGCTCGCTTCGCCTGCACCCGCGAGCGCGCAGAAAGTCGCGCTGGTCATTGCCAATTCGGATTACGAACACACCTCGCAGCTTGCTAATCCGGGACGTGACGCCGGACTGATCGCGGGCGCTCTGCGTGAAGCGGGCTTTGATACGGTGGAGCTCGCTTCCAACGTCGCACGACCTCAATTCATGAATCAGCTGCGCGCCTTTCGCGAGAAAGCTGATGGGGCGGACGCCGCGCTCGTTTACTACGCTGGGCATGGGATCGAGAGCAAAGGCACCAACTGGCTGCTGCCCGTCGATGCCGCGCTCAATGCAGAGAAGGACCTGCCGTTCGAAGCGGTCGAGTTCGGACGTATTCTGGACACGATTGAGGGCGCGCAGTTGAGGATTGCAGTGCTCGATGCCTGTCGCAACAATCCGTTTGCAGTGCGCTGGACCGACGACAATCGCAGCGTCTCGCGCGGCCTCGCGCCGTTTGAGGTTGACGACATGCTGGTGATCTACGCCGCTGCTCCGGGCAATTTCGCCTTCGATGGAGCGGGCGGCAATTCGCCCTTTGCGCTCGCTCTCGCCCGTAGGATCGTGCAGCCGGGATTGCCGGTGCAACTGCTCGGTGGGATGGTGCGCGATGATGTGCTGGCAGCCACCGATGGCGAGCAGCGCCCGTTCATCTCCGCTTCCATGACCGGCAGGCCGCTGTTCCTGGTTGAAGGGCCCGACACGCAAATGGCGTGGCTCACCGGGCTCTATGCCGAAGATGCGCCCGCAGCAGGCGACGCAGCGCCGCTCGTGGACTTCGCCGATGCGACCGACGCGCTGTCCTCGACCCGCGGTATCGAAAGCACGGACACCGCCGCGCTCGACGAACAGGCCTGGCTCGCCGCCGCACGCACCGACACGGTGCAATCCTACCGCGCCTACACCGCAGAGTTTCCCGATGGCGCCTATGCACGCTTTGCCGAGGCGAACATCGCGCAATTGCTCGACCCGACCGCCACCGGGGGCGAGATCGAGAGCGAGAAGCCGTGGATCATCTCACTTGGCGCGGCCCTGCCCGATCGCTACGCCGTGGACCTTGGCACGCCGCTCGCCATCGATGGCATCTGGCGCATCTCCACCAACAACAAGCGCATTCGGATAGAGCGCGGGCGCGCCTTTGCGGTCGATGGCTGGAACCATGCGCTACTGTTCCGGGTGCAGCCGGAGCAGGTGGTGGCAATCAACATGCGCGAAGGAAAGAAAGGCGAATTTCTAAGCCGCGACATCCTGCTGAACGGCGACACGGTCATGACCCTTCGCGATGATGGCAATCTCGATGTGCGCGTCGCGACCTTTCCATTCCCGGTCGAATTCGTCCTGATCCGAGAAGCGCTGGATGATCCCGACGCGCTCGCCCGCCGGACGCCGGGATGAAAGCATTCACACCCAATTTATCCATGAGACATTAGGACACTTTCCCACTTATGAAATTTCCGACGCGCGCACTTGCTGCCGGCCTTCTGCTTGCCCTTCCCAACATCGCACTCACAAGCGCCCTGTCCGCGCAGGATAGCGCGGCGTCGGCTGAAACCACCGAGGAGCCGACCTGGTACTTCGAGCAAAGCGATATTCCGGTCGATCCCGGCTATACCTTTGGGGTCCTCGACAACGGCATGCGCTACATCCTGCGCGAGAATGCGACGCCCGAAGGCACTGCGATGGTGCGTATGCGGATCGATTCCGGTTCGCTTGCCGAGAATGAGGCCGAGCGCGGGCTGTCGCATTATCTTGAACACATGGCCTTCAACGGATCGAAGGGCATTCCGGAAGGAGAGATGATCGCGCTGCTTGAACGCGAGGGACTTGCGTTTGGCGCAGATACCAACGCCTCTACCGGGTATGGCGCGATCACTTACATGCTCAACCTGCCGCGCAATGACGAGAATTTGCTTGGCACGGCTTTGATGCTGATGCGCGAGACTGCGAGCGAGCTCACCATCGCCGAAGATGCGGTCGAGCGCGAACGCGGCGTGGTCCTGTCGGAGCGGCGCGACAGGCGAAACTTTGCTCAGAAAGCGCGCGAGGACGGCCTTGAATTTGTGGCTCCCGGCGCACGCTTCGTCGATCGCCTGCCTATCGGCACACTGGAAGCGCTCGAAAACGCGAGCGCCACGCAGCTGCGGAGCCTTTACGAGCGCACCTACACGCCCAGCAACACCGTGCTGGTTATTGTCGGGGACTTCCCGGTCGAGGTGATGGAAGCCGCGATCCGCGAGCGTTTCTCCGACTGGGCCGCCGCGCCCGCTCCGGTCGAGCCGGAAACGGGGCCAGTCGACATTACCCGCCGCGGCGAGACCGACATCTATATCGACCCCGCGCTTTCGGAATCGGTGACGATCACCGCGCTCGGCCCCTGGATCGACCGGCCCGACACGCTCGCCGTACGCCGCGACAACCTGCTCCGGTCGATCGGCATGAACATCATCGCGCGGCGTATTTCGCGCCTCACGCGGCAGGAGGACGCTCCTTTCTCGCGCGCCCGCTTCAGCATGGGCGAGATCTTTGAGGATGCGCGCACCAACTCGATCACGATCTCGACCGAGAACGGCGAGTGGCGCGAAGGCATGCTGGCCGCCATTCGCGAGGTCAATCAGGCGCTCACCTACGGCTTCACGCAGGCCGAGGTGGACGAACAGATAGCCAATGGCCGCACCGCGCTGGAAAACCGCGTGGCGGGCGCCGGGACGCGGGCCAATGGCTTCTTCATCGGCTCTGCGCTCAGACTGGTCGCCGATGACGTAGTGCCGACAACGCCCGAAGACACTCTCGCCCGCTTCAACCAGACTGCCGAAGGCATCACGCCCGAAGACGTCTTCGCGGTTCTGAAGGCCGACGTCCTGCCCATCGATGACCCGCTCATCCGCTTTCAGGGACGCACCGCGCCAGAGGGCGGCGAGGCGGCCCTGCGCGCGGCATTCAATGAAGCGATGGCATTGCCGATCGAGGCCCCAACCGACGCTGGCCGGGCCGAATTCGCCTACACAGATTTTGGCGAGCCCGGCACGGTCGTCTCCGACACACGAGATGACCGCTTCGGCTTCCGCTGCATCACCTTTGCCAATGGCGTGCGGCTGACGATCAAGCAGACAGATATCCGCGAGGAC
This sequence comes from Erythrobacter sp. S158, assembly GCF_057364915.1. Lineage (NCBI taxonomy): Bacteria > Pseudomonadati > Pseudomonadota > Alphaproteobacteria > Sphingomonadales > Erythrobacteraceae > Erythrobacter > Erythrobacter sp. S158. Next base: position 1,952,354 of record NZ_CP200279.1, read on the forward strand.
CGCGTCAGTTTCCGCGTGCTCCTCGACGGGGGAAGCCTTCTGAACTCGCGCGAGGACCCGCTTGCTACCTATCTGGTCGGATCGCTTTCGGCTGGCGGACTTGGCCAGCACAGCCGCGATGAGTTGCAGACCATCCTTGCTGGGCGCAGCGTGGGCCTCAACATATCGAGCGGGTCGGAAACCTTCAGCTTCGCCGGTGGCACCACCCCGCGCGATCTCGAACTGCAGATGCAGCTTGTCGCCGCAGGGATCACCGACCCCGGCTATCGCGCCGAGGGGATCGACCAGTTCCGCCGCAACATCGACAATTTCTTCGACTCCATGGGTTCGACGCCAGCAAGCGCCTATGGCGAGGTCAGTGGCGAAATCCTCTCGGACGGCGACCCGCGCTTCACCCTTCAAAGCCGCGAGGCATTCTTCGCGAAGGACTATGACCAGCTTCAAAAGGTGATCGGCGACCGGCTTGAGAAGGGCGCTATCGAAGTCGCTTTGGTGGGTGACATCGACGAGGATGCAGCCATCGCTACGGTCGCCTCCACCTTGGGCGCGCTGCCCCCGCGTGAGGCCGATTTCCTTCCGCGCGAGGCCGCCAGAACACGCGACTTCACCGATGATCGCGGCGTGAAGGTCGTGCGGCATAGCGGCGAGGAGGATCAGGCATGGGTCCGCATGATCTGGCCAACGCGCGATGACAGCGACCTGACGGCCACCATAGAACTGCAACTGCTCTCCCGCGTGATGCGGATTGCGCTTACCGACAGGCTCCGCGAGGATCTGGGGCAGGCCTATTCGACGCAGGCGAGCAGCTTCGCAAGCAGCGTCTACCCCGGATACGGCACTTTCACCCTATTCGCGCCCGTCGGGGCGAGCGAGGTGGAGACCGTACGCGGCGTCTTCCGTGAACTTCTCGCCGAATTTCGCGAGGGCACGATAGACCCCGACCTTATCGATCGCGCGCGTCAGCCGATGCTCGAGGCCTATGACAACGCGCTCAAAAATCTTGGCGGATGGATGAACCTGGCAGACCGCGCGCAGAGCCAGGCAGACAGGCTCGACCGCTGGTTCGAGGGGCCAGAAGTGTTGAAGGGCGTCACGGCGGAGGACCTGCAAGCCGCCGCTTCGCAGTATCTTGCGCCTGATGATGCGGTGGAGTTCCTGGTGCTGCCGGAAATGACTGGCATCACGCGCCCGCCTGTCGATCTCGACACGATGCGGCAGGCTCCGCCCGCCCGCGTGATCCAGCGCTGAACCCCTCACAAACAAAAAGAACCGGCAGGTCGCCTCCTGCCGGTCCTCCTTGTTTCAGTTCCGGTTGCCTCCCGAAGTGAGCAACCGGACCCAGATCAAGCTGATACTTAGTAGTTGAAGTTGACTGCAACCCCAAACACGCGCGGCTCGTTCACGAACGCGGTGTTGTTGTTGAAGTCGACCACGCCCAGCACGTTCACCTCGTTGGTGATGTTGCGCGCGAAGGCCGACACTTCGTACTCGCCGCCATTGCCGCGATAGCCGATGCGAAGGCCGCCTTCGATGCGGCTGTCGGCGTTGAACTCGAGGCTTTCGTAGAGAAGGAAGTTGGTGTCGCCGAGAAAGGTCCAGTCGGTGAAGACGAAGAACTCATCGTTCGCGCCGACGGGCAGCGTGTATTCAGCGGTGAAGTCGCCGCTCCACTCAGGCGCGTTCGGGAACGGGTTGCCGTCCACGTTCGCAAAGGTCACCGGACCGAATGCACCGGGCGCCGTGCGGGTCGGGTCAGTGACGGTGCACTGTGCGCAGGTGCCGACTTCGAGGTTCGGGTCCTGAATCTCGGTGTCGTTGTAGGCAACGCCGAGAGTGACGACGAAGTCCGGCGTGATCTGGAACGCGGTGTCAAGTTCGAAGCCGTAGGCCTCGCCTTCGTTGGCGTTGATCAGCTGGACGAGGTTGCCCCCTCCGCCGACCGCGGTGAACTGCGGATCGTTGACGGTGTAGTAGAATACAGCGCCGTTGATGCGGATCGTGCGGTCGGCAAACTCGCTCTTGAAGCCCACTTCGAAGCTGGTGATGTCTTCGCTGCCTGCGGTGCTCGGCGGTGCGAAGAAGGCAACGTCGCGGCCCTGGATGGTCGGAGCGCGGAAGGCGTTGGCAACGCGGCCATAGATGCTGGTGTCGTCCGAGACGTCAGCGAAGAGGCTGATGTCCCAGTCCACGTTGTCATCCTGAACAGAGACCGGCTGCGGAGCCGCGCCCGAAACGACGAAGAAGTCCTTCTCGTCGTCGGTGTAGCGAAGGCCGCCGGTGACGCGCAGCATTTCGGTAAGCTGATACGAAAGCTGGCCGAATACCGCCCATGCTTCGTTGGTGTGGTTCACCGTGACAGGCGGCGGGAAGGTGAAGCCGACCGTGGTCACGTCGAAGTCGCTGTCGAAGAAGAAGCCGCCGACCTGCCAGCTAAGCGGGCCGTCGCCGTTCGAGGCGAGACGGATTTCCTGGGTGAACTGTTGCAGGTCGATCGAGTCCTGCGTGTCCGATGGGAACGGAATGAAACCCGGGCCGGTCACGAGGTTGCCGCCATCGACGTCGCCGCGGCTCGAACCTTCGCTCTCATAATAGCCGGTGATCGAGGTCAGCGTCGCGCCGTCAAAATCGTAATCCATCTTCAGCGACGCGCCGAACTGCTGGTAGTCGGCGTTGTTGCCGCCGCCGCCATCGTAGAAAACGACCTGACGGTCGAAGTCTTCGCGCAGATCGTTGTCGCCAACGTCGATTGCGTTCGCGCGGAAGAAGGTCGAGCTGCCGTTGAGATCGCGGAACTGGACAGATGCCAGCATCGAGAAGCGATTGTCCTCGTCCGGAGTCAGAAGCGCCTGACCGCGGATCGCGAAATCGGTGTAGCCGCCAAGGACGTTCTCTTCACCGGTGAAGCCATTGTCGATCCAGTCGCTGCGACGCTGAAGCTGGGTCGACAAGCGAATACCGAGCTTGTCCTGCACGATGGGCGCGCCAACAGCGGCCTGGCCGGTGATGGTGCCGAACGAACCGCCCGAGAGGCCGATGTTGACGCTGGTGTCGGTCGTGCTCGGCTTGACGGTGTCGATCTTGACGATGCCTGCCGGGGTGTTGCGACCGAACAGTGTGCCCTGCGGACCGCGAAGCACTTCGATGCGCTCGATGTCGAAGATCGGGAAGCTCTTGAGCGTCACGTTTTCAAGGACGATGTCGTCCATGATCACCGAAACGGGCTGCGATGCGGCGAGGTCGAAGTCGGTGTTGCCGAGGCCGCGAATGTAGAAGCGTGGAGCGACGCGGCCGTTCGAACTTTCGACGTTGAGGCCGGGCACAGTGCCTGCGAGCGCGGTGGTGTCTGCGGCGGAGGCAAAGATGTTGTCGATGCGCTCTTGGCCAAGAACATCAGCCGAGATCGCGACGTCCTGAAGGTTTTCTTCGCGGCGGTTGGCCGTTACGATGATCGAACCGAGCTGGCCGTTTGACGCGCTCTCATCGGTTTCGTTGTCCTGCGCAGCGGCAGGTGCGGCGGCGAGCATCGCTGCTGCCGAGATTGCAGTGGAGCACGCCCAGAATGCGCGCTCCTTATCGATACGGTGGGACATGAATGGGCCTCATGTTTGGGTGGCTTTGGAGGATTAGCGAGGCCGGCCCTTACAGTTTTGGTCGATTCGGGCGAGATGCACTGCGCGCTACACTGCGAAAATCAGGGCTTTTGTCTCGGTTCTGGTGGCTATTGTTGCGACTGGGTTACACTTTGTGACCACTATCTGACCAAGTGGTGCTTTTATGGGGCGATAGGCCGGGTGATTGTCGCCGCCCGCTTTGTTGCGCCCGCGCTCGCAGGCGCTATAGGCTCCACAGCGCAACGCCAACCATTTGCAGGACACTCCGCCATGAAAGTTCGCATCCTCGTTCGCCTCAAGCCCGGCGTGCTCGATCCGCAGGGTCGCGCCGTTCACCACTCGCTTGAGAGCCTCGGTTTCGACGGGGTCGAGGATGTGCGCATTGGTCGGATGATCGAAATGGAAGTCGCGAATGACACCAGCGACGAAGCTCTCACGAGGATGTGCGAACAATTGCTCGCCAACATGGTGATCGAAGATTTCGCCATCGAGAAGCTCACCCCTGCCGGGGAGCCGGCCTGATGGCTTTCCGCGCTGCGGTCATCACCTTCCCCGGATCGAACTGCGACCGCGACATGGCGGTGGCGCTTGAAAGCGTCTCGGGCGAGACTGCGATCCGGGTTTGGCATGGCGACGCTGACCTGCCCGACCAACTTGACCTGATCGCGCTTCCCGGCGGCTTCTCCTATGGCGATTATCTGCGCTCAGGCGCGATGGCAGCTAAGAGCCCGGTGCTGCGCGCCGTTGTCGCCGCAGCCGAGCGCGGCGTTCCTGTGCTGGGCGTATGCAACGGTTTTCAAGTGCTAACCGAAAGCGGTCTGCTCCCCGGAGCACTGATGCGCAACGCCGGACAGCGCTTCGTCTGCAAGACTGTGGAGCTTGAGGTCGCCAACATGACTTCGCCTTTCACCTCCGGCTTCGCAGCGGGCGAGCGCCTGCGTGTCCCGGTCGCGCACCATGACGGCAATTACTACGCTGATGAGGCCACCCTCGACGCGCTGGAAGCGGAGAACCGGATCGCATTTCGCTATTGCGACAATCCCAACGGTTCACGCCGCGACATTGCCGGGGTCCTCAGCGCCAATGGTCGTGTCCTCGGCATGATGCCGCACCCCGAACGCGCGATGGAGCCAGCCGCTCACGCATCGCTCGGCGGCGCTGACGGGCGCAAGGTCTTCGAGAACGTGATCGCAAGCCTTGTCGAAGCGTAACTGAATACGCGTCTGCTTGTCGGCGAGAGAGTTCGCTTACGCCGTCAACCGATCCTGGCGTCTGCCGTTTGAGGCAAACAGGCGGAGCGCCTCCTCACGCGACATGGGTCGGCCAAAGTAGAAGCCCTGAATCTTGTCGCAGCCCAGGTTCCGGATCAGTTCGGCCTGTTCCGCATCCTCGACGCCTTCGGCAGTCGTGGTCATCTCCAGGCTCTTTGCCATGGCGACCACGGCATTGATGATCGCGAGGCTTTCGTTCGCCCCCTGAGCAGCGCCCTGGACGAATGTCCGGTCGACCTTGATGGTCGAGAATTTGAGCTTGCGCAGATATCCGAGCGAGGAGTAGCCGGTACCAAAGTCATCGAGTGCGATGGAACAGCCGAGCGCCATCGCTTGCTCCAGCGCGTTACGCGCAATGCTGGCGTCGCGAAGGAAGATGCTCTCGGTGACTTCGATCTCGAGCCTTTCCGGTCGCAAGCCGCTTGATGCGAGAGCATCAACGACTTCCTGATGAAAGTCCGGCTCCAGCAACTGCTCTGGCGAGACGTTGACATTGACCTTGACGTGCTCAGGCCAGTTGCGAGCCTCGAAACAGGCCTGACGCAGCACCCATTTGCCGATGGGCACGATTAGGCGGGTGTCTTCGGCAAGCGGGATGAACTTGCCGGGGCTCACGAAGCCATGCTCACTGGAATTCCAGCGAACCAGTGCCTCGAAGCTGACGATGTTCTCGCTGCGGGCATCGACCACTGGCTGGTAGTGCAGCACGAATTCATCGAGGCCGAGCGCCTTGCGCAGGCTCGCTTCGAGCTGGCGGCGTTCTTCGGCGGATGCGTGAAGAACCGGCTCGAACCGGCAATGCTCGCCCCCGCCGACATCCTTGGCGCGGTAAAGCGCAAGGTCGGCATTTCGCATCAGTTCCTCGACCGTCTTGCCGTCTCGAGGCCCGATAGCCGAGCCGACGCTGGCGCCAACATAGAGCGTGTGGTTGTCGACCTGATAAGGTTCTGAGAGCGACTGGATGATACGGATCGCAAGCTGACGCATGAAATCGAGGTCGCTTGCGTCGCGAATGACGACCGCAAACTCGTCGCCACCAAGCCGACCGACCAAGGCCTTATCGCCCATCAACGCCTCAAGCCGCGCAGATACCTGTGCGAGCATCTTGTCACCGGTGATGTGACCCAGAGAATCGTTCACCGCCTTGAAGCGATCAAGATCGACCATCAGCAATGCGCATCGCGTCCGCCACTGATTGGCGTAGTCGAGGGCATCGCTCAAAGCCTCGGTGAGCATAAGGCGATTGGGCAGCGAAGTAAGCGTGTCGTAGCGAGCAAGGTAAGCGATCTTCTCGCTTGATTTACGCTGCTCCGTAACATCCGAGCCAACGCCGCGAAAGCCTGTGAATTTGCCGCGATCGTCGCGCATCGGTGTGCCTGAAAGCTCCCACCAGCGCTCCTCGCCCTTGATCGAAACCTGAACGATGAGGTTGGAGAAATTCTCCTTGTTGCGCAGCTTGTCAGCAAGTTCATGAAGGCTCGCTGCAAACTTGCCGCTCTCCCATGTTCTGCCTGCGATCAATTCGAGCAATGGTTTGCCTTCGACGTCGCGCTCGTTGCTGTTGAGAGCAAAGGCAAAGCGGGGGCTAACCGAACGAAGCCGCCGGCGCGTGTCGACCTCCCAAAGCCAGTCCGCTTCGTTCTCTTCGAATTCGCGCAGCAAAAGCGAGACGACCTCTTCCTTTTCGGCAATGGCATCCTCGGCCAGACGTGTCGCAAGGTAACTGCGTCCGACCTCGAAAGTGCCAAGGATCGTGGCAATTTCGAACAGAGCGATCGCACCAAGAACAGTCCATTCCCCGGAGACAGCATAGGGCAGCCCCGCCCCTATGCTGAGCAGAAGCGTGTAGGCGAGGATGTTGAGCGGCGAACTGACGAAGAAATAGACACTCAGCGCCATCAACAATGCGGCTACGACCAGCAAGGCCGAAGCCTCCTGCGGCGTGCCCATCTGCGAGAAAAAGACGAACGGAACGCTCCACAAGAAGCCGCAAGCGACCGTGAATACCATGTGCCAGCCGAATGGTGAGCGTACCGCGCCGTCGCCGGCGCGCGAATGCTGGCGCTCTCGGAAGGCTCCGTAGAGTTGAATTGCAATCAGCGTCGCAAGCCAGAAGCCAACTGTGAGCGGCCCGACTGAGGTTGCGTACATCTGAGCGACAAAGACACCGAGCGCAGCGTTGGTCCAGGCTCGATAAAACGTGAGTTTTCCGATGCCTGCTTCCTGAAGGCCGCGCAGGCGCGACCAGTCTACCTTCCCCTTTTTGGAAAGGCCGAACACCGCAGCGATCGAAAAATCTTGCTCGATAACTGTTTGTGGAAGGGCTTTTGGGTCGCTCACAGGCACACGAATTAACCCCGAAAGGTTATGGCCCGGTAAAGGTTGTACAGCCTGGTGACGAAAAAGTGGTCAGACTGTCCAGCAAATGCTTGATCGAAAGAGGTTATTCGACCGTCACGGACTTCGCCAGATTGCGTGGTTGGTCGACATCAGTACCCTTAACAACCGCTACATGATAAGCGAGCAATTGAACCGGGATCGCATAGACAAGCGGGGCGATAAGCGGGTGCACGACCGGCATTTCGATCGTCGCAAGACACCCCTCGCCCGCCTCTGCAATGCCTTTCGCATCGGAAATCAGAACGACCTTACCGCCACGCGCGCGCACCTCTTCCATGTTCGAAACGGTCTTTTCGAATAGTGGGCCAGATGGGGCGATAACCACCACCGGAACGTCGTCGTCGATGAGAGCAATCGGTCCGTGTTTCATCTCGCCCGATGCATATCCTTCGGCATGGATATAGCTGATTTCCTTAAGCTTAAGCGCGCCTTCCAGTGCCAATGGATAGTCCTGACCTCGCCCCAGATACAGCACGTCATGTGCTGGCGCGATCAGGGGCGCCATGGCGGCGATATCGTCGTCGTGATTGAGAGCTTCGTTCAGGCAGGCTGGCGCCTCGAGCAGGTGCTTCACAATCTCGCGCTCTTCCTCGCGCGAGATGCGCCCCTTCTTGACCGCCATGTGCGCCGCGAGTGCTGCAAGCACCGCAAGCTGACAGGTGAACGCCTTGGTCGAGGCGACACCGATTTCAGGCCCGGCGTGCGTGGGAAGGAGAATGTCGGCCTCACGCGCCATGGTGCTGGTGGGCACGTTGACGACGACAGCGATGACCTGACCGTTCTCTTTGCAATGCCTCAGAGCAGCAAGGGTATCCGCCGTTTCACCGCTCTGCGAAATGAACAGTGCAAGACCGCCATCCTCGAGCACTGGTTCGCGGTATCGAAACTCAGACGCGACATCGATGTCGACAGGTACACGAGCGAACTGTTCGAACCAGTATTTCGCAACAAGACCAGCGTAATAAGAGGTTCCGCAAGCGACGATTGTAAGGCGGCTGATGGCCGAAATGTCGACGTCGAACTGCGGCAGAGCAACCGAGACATCCTCACGGCGCAGATAGGATCCCAGCGTCTGGGCCACCACGGTCGGTTGCTCGAAAATCTCCTTCTGCATGAAGTGGCGATAATTGCCCTTCTCGGTCGCTGCAGCGGAGGCCCCGGAAGTCTGGATTTCGCGTTCGACAGGGTTGCCCTCGCGGTCAAAAACCTGCGCGCTGGTCCGCCCGACGACGACCCAATCGCCTTCCTTGAGATACGAGATTTGCTGGGTCAGCGGAGCGAGCGCGAGTGCGTCCGAGCCAAGGAACATCTCGTCCTCGCCATAGCCCACCACCAGCGGCGACCCGAGCCGTGCGCCGACCAGCAAGTCGGGATATTGGCGGAACGTGATCGCAAGGGCGAATGCACCACGCAGGCGGGGAAGGACTTCGCGAACGGCGTCGAGTGGATCGAGACCGCGCTCAATCTGTTGCGAGATCAGGTGAGCCACGACCTCGCTATCGGTTTCGCTCTCGAATTCCCGGCCTGCGTCGGCCATTTCGGCACGCAATTCCTTGAAGTTCTCGATAATTCCGTTGTGGACGATCGCCACTTCGCCCGTGGCGTGCGGGTGCGCGTTTGCCGCAGTCGGCGCGCCGTGCGTGGCCCAGCGCGTGTGAGCAATACCCGTCGTGCCTTGTGCCGGATCATTTTTGAGAACTTCGACGAGGTTGTTGAGCTTACCTTCCGCGCGGCGGCGGATCATCGTGTCTTCAAAGAGCGTACAGATCCCGGCGCTGTCATATCCGCGATACTCCATGCGCCTCAAACCATCGACGAGCCGGTCGGAAACCTCATTGGTGCTCACAATGCCGATGATGCCGCACATAGAATTGCTGTCCCCATTTTTGGTCGCCTGCCCGATGATCGACCGCGTTAACTGTCTAAGGTTGAATAAGGCTTGAAGAAAATCGTTCCAGAGCCCGGATCAAACTTTCTGGGCACCTGAAGACGGTGCCCCGTTGGTTTTGAGGCCATCGCGCCAGAGGTAGAGACCGGCAGCGATGATCAAAGAGGCACCGATCAATGTGTATCCATCAGGCACGTCTCCGAAGAATGCCCAGCCAAGAGAAACAGCCACTAGCATCTGCACGTAGATGGCTGGCGCAACCTGTGCAGCGCCTGCACGCGTTGTCCCGATATAGGCAAGCCAGTGAGCGGTGCTGGCAGTGACTGCGACAATGGCACAGCGAGCTACCACGTCCCAACTGGGCCAGCCGAATTGAAGCTCCGGGATGCCCGACAGGTGCGCTCCGGCTGCGCCCACGATCAGGATTGGTGCACAGAAACCTGCGACAAATACCTGCGCAGAAAGCACGCTGCCCTGCCCTGCGCTCACCCGGTTTAGAACCATCATCGTTGCAAAGAATATGGCGGAAATCAGAGGCAGCAGCGCCGCCCAACCCAACAGCGCGAGATTGGGCCTGAGGATTATGATCACCCCAGCAAGCGCGATAAGAGAGATCACATAGACCTTGGGACGCACCTTCTCTCCGAGAAATAGCCCGGCCAGGATTTGCGTCAGAATCGGTGCGAGAAACCCGATCGCCATCGCCTCGGCCAATGGCATGATGTAAATCGCGGAAAAAAAACAGGTCGAGGCAAGCGCGAGACATGTCCCGCGAGCGATCTGCAATCCCCAGTTTTGCGGGACAAATGCCGCCGGCCCTTCGCTGCGCCACAGCAACACCGAAAGCCCCATTGCGCCCAGACTGAAACGCAGGGCTGCGACCGCAAATGCGGGCCAGTCACTTGCCATGCTTTTCACCACGGCATCACCAACCGAAAGAATGGCAAAACCTGCGACGGCGATGGCGACGCCGCTGCGCTCTGTTGGACTCATGCGCGGCCCGTATTCAATCACCGGGCCATTGGGAAGCGTTTTGAGAAGCGGTCAGGCGACTTTGCGCTGATCGGCCTTGGGAGCCTTTTCGGCGACGTCCCCTACCTCTGGTCGGAGATGCCGCATCAGAACTTCAACTGCATCTTTGCGCAATTGCGCAATATCAGCGCCATAGGACGCATCGTAGCTCTGCATGACGCCGCGCCAGCCGGGGGCGTTATAAAAGCCCCTGAGCCGATCGTAGATGTCGTCGGTCCACCACGGGACCGAGATCACCAGGCGGCTCGCGACGAAACCATTGGCGTCGAATTGAAAACCATCGAGGCTCGAAAGATACGCCACGGGACGCCCGCCGCTCAGGACATTCATCGCGACCCCGCTATTGCCACAGATAACCATGTCGCATGCAGCAATCTCGTCATCGAGCGGGTTGCCAATCGTGAGCTGGGTCAAAGGATCGTCGATCCCAATGAGCGAAAAGTCCGTCTTGAGCAGTGTTACCGGATGTTGGCGCACGATGATACGAGCCGTCGGCAGGTCGACGCGGATCGTTGCGATGAGGCTTTGAAGGGCGTCAGCCTTGGTACCTGCGGTCAGGAATATCCCGACAGTCTCTACCTGTTCGCGCCACTGCATTTCACCTGCGGTCCCCGGCTGCCCGATCAAGCCAATATCGGCGATACAACGCGAGCGGCTCATGTAGGTTTGCGTGATCTTGGCACCGTAGAATATCGCGCAATCAGCCAGCACAGGCGGCACCACGGCCCCGTTCGCAGGAACGGGGGCATGGTTGGAATAAATCACACGCCGTCCATGCTGATGCGCAGCTGCGGACATGCCAACCGCCTCGGGGCTATAATTACTCGCGACAATGGCCGACTTGAGCTGCGGACGGGCGGCAAAGTGGCGCGAAAAGCGCATGTAAAAGGCGAGCGCGCTCGCGATCCTTGCCGACGGCATGAAGCTGTGACGGCGCACCAGAATTTTCAGGAATGACCAAAGTCGCGGGAGCGCCGCGATCATGACCAGTGCTTCGCTGATCTGGCTGACGGAGAAGATGTGACCGCGCGCCACAGTGATCCGCTCGATAGCTACGTCGGGAACAAGCGCGGTGATCCTCGCAATTGTCTTATGTTCGTTCGGGAAGTTGGAGATGGCCGCAGCCTCGGCGCTTTCATCGTCGAAGGGGCCAAGCGAGACCACGCATTTGAGCATGTAGGCGAACAGGATCAGCGGCTGCAGAATTTGTGTGCCCGCCATCCGATAGAGCTTGTCGACGAGGCGATAGATCAGGTTTTTCGCCTTGATTTCTTCATAAACGGCCGACCGGCTCGCAGTGGTTTCCATTTCGCGCACCACGCCCAATGCGGTGGCGAGATCATAGCGTTCATTCAGATCGGTCGCTTGAGGCGAAACTGGATTGGAATGCGCTTCGTTAGAGAAGGCGCCTTCTACTACCCCTGCGAAAGTCGTCCCTTGGGATTTTCGCGTATCGCGCTTGAATGATTGGTCGAGTTTTACCGCTTTGAAAGCCACTCTGATCTACCCCGAAAACCGTAACTGCTCCAAGATCAGCCGGATGTACCGACCGAGAATGAAGGTCGTTATCTCAGGCAATCGTTAACAATTTAGGTTTACGAGTTATCAAGCACTGGCCGAATGCGGGTGCGACCGGGGAACAGGGCACAAGAGCGTTTGATGATTCAGAAGTTACTCAGATTGAATGCCAAGACATTTCTGGCATTGCAGTCTCTCTTCTACGCGTTTGCGAACAGCATCGAGGCGCTCGTACCGCTTCTGCTGGCCCCGATCCTAACGCGCATGCTCGATCCGACGGGTTACGGTGTCTGGGTGCTGTTTGTCACCTATGCGACCTTCATGCGTCCGATCGTTGGGCTCACGACCCAGGACGCTATCCGCATGCGTTTCCTCGATTTCGAGCAGAAGCAGCTTGACCAGTTCACCCACACCGCCCTGTTCGTGATGGTTGTGCTGGCACTGTTCGTATCGCTGGTGACAGTGGTGTTCGGCGACTTCATCGAAACCGCCACCAAGTTCCCGCAAGCCTGGCTGGTCAGCATCGTCGTCGCCGCGCTTCTGTACGAAGTGTTCTACATGGTCCTCGCGCTCCAGCAGTTCCACAACCGCCGCAAGCAGTTCCTTGCAACGCAGTTGATCCAGGCGGTGCTGAGCATGGTCTTTATCGTGGCATTCCTGATGTCAGGCTGGGATTGGCGCGGCGTGGTGCTTGGCCGGATGCTCGGAATGGCCTGTGCCTCGATCTATTCGCTTCGCTCGCTCGGTTTCACCATTCCGACCCTGTTCCGCGTTCCCCAACGCTCCTTCTATCGAAACATCGCGTCCTTCGGCGTCCTGTACTGGCCAGCTGGCGCGGTCGTCATGGTGGTTGGCACCACGGACAAGGTCATTGCAGCGCATTTCCTCGGCGTGGAAGCAAGCGCGATGTACGGCGTCGCAGCCTTGTTCGCCTCAGCCTTCTGGATGGTCAATTTCAGCTTCGTGATGGCCTGGACCCCGTGGCTGTTTCGCAAGCTCAAGGTGGCCCACCAGGAAGGTATGCAGGAAGTTGCCTCGGTATCGGTTCTATACTTTACGCTGGCCGCGATCGCCGCTGCAGCGTTCTATTTCTTTGCACTTATCTTCGCCCCGATCATCCTGGGCGAGGCATTTCACACCGCAATCCCGCTGCTCAAGTACATCATGCTCGCGATCGTTTTGCAGGGCTTCTTCATGCACAACATGAAATTCCTCCATTTCGACAAGCGTATTGAGATGATGTCTGCTTTCAGCGCGCTTACAATCGGCCTCAATATCTGGCTCAGCATGGCATGGGCGCAGAGCATAGGAATTCGGGGTATTATGCTGGCCACGGCGGTGTCTTTCGGTGTGGCATTCATTATCAGCGGGGTGCTCGTAATCCTTCGATACGTAAACCTGCAAAAAGGAGCGAAGTCCTTTGTTGGATAACAAAAGCATTCTGGTGACCGGAGGGACCGGCTCGTTTGGCCGCGCTTTCGTCCGTACCGTGCTCAAGAAGTACCCTGGCGTGCGCCGTCTCGTGATCTATTCGCGTGACGAGCTCAAACAATACGAGATGGCCCAGGAATTCTCGCCGCAGGAAAACCCTGCGCTGCGTTACTTCATCGGCGACATCCGCGATCAGGATCGCCTGCGCCGCGCGCTCGAAGGGATCGACATCGTCGTCCACGCAGCCGCGCTCAAGCAGGTGCCGGCAGCCGAATACAACCCGTTTGAATGCATCAAGACCAATGTCCTTGGCGCGCAGAATGTCATTGAAAGCTGCCTCGATACCGGCGTTACGAACGTGGTGGCGCTATCGACTGACAAGGCAGCGGCTCCGATCAATCTGTATGGCGCGACCAAGCTGTGCTCGGACAAGATCTTCACCGCTGCCAACAACATCCGCGGCGCGCGTGATCTGCGTTTATCGGTGGTTCGCTATGGCAACGTGATCGGCAGCCGTGGCTCGGTCGTTCCGTTCTTCCTGAACAAGCGGGAAAGCGGGGTTTTCCCGATCACCGATCCGACGATGACGCGGTTCAACATCAGCCTTGAAGAAGGCGTGGACATGGTCCTGTGGGCGCTCGAAAACGCGATCGGTGGCGAGATTTTCGTCCCGAAGATCCCCAGCTACCGCATTACCGATGTTGCCGAAGCGATCGGCCCGGAATGCGAGATCAAGATCGTCGGCATCCGTCCGGGTGAGAAGATCCACGAGGAAATGATCACCACCAGCGACAGCCTCAACACGGTCGATCTGGGCCCCTACTACGCGATCCTTCCAAGCACCGGCGACGAATATGTCGAAGACTACATGAAGAAGCGCGGCGGCAAGCCGGTTGAGCCGGGTTTTGCGTATAACAGCGGGACCAACCCTGACTTTCTCAACGTCGAACAGATACGCGCGCTGATCAGGCAGCATGTCGATCCGACGCACCAGGTGTGATGTCTGACTTCATTCCTTATGGACGCCAGTCGATCAGCGATGCTGATATAGACGCTGTCGTCGATGTCCTCAGGTCCGATTTCCTGACGCAGGGGCCAGTGGTCCCTGCGTTCGAGAACCGCGTCGCCAGTATGTGCGGCGCGGCTCACGCCGTCGCAGTTAACAGCGCAACCAGCGCGCTTCATATTGCCTGCATGGCGCTGGGCGTGGGTCCGGGCGACCGCGTCTGGACCAGTCCCCTCACCTTCGTCGCAAGCTCAAATGCGGCGCTCTATTGCGGGGCCGAAGTCGATTTCGTCGATGTGGATGAGCGGACCTACAACATGTGTCCGGTGCGCCTTGCAGAAAAACTCGAACGGGCCGCACGAGAAGGAACCTTACCCAAAGTCGTCATTCCGGTGCACCTAACCGGCCAATCTTGCGATATGGCCGCAATCCACGCAGCCGCCAGCAAGCACGGCGTTCGCATCATTGAGGACGCCTCCCACGCCATCGGCGGGAGCTTTGGTGACAAGCCGGTAGGAGCCTGCGAATTCAGCGACATCGCCGTTTTCAGTTTCCACCCGGTCAAGATCGTCACAACCGGCGAAGGCGGCATGGCACTTACCAACTCGGACGAGCTTGCCGAACTTATGCGCCTTGATCGCAGCCATGGCATTACCCGCGACGCCGAGATGCTGGAAGAGCAAGACCCCGGGCCATGGTACTATGAGCAGCACCGCCTCGGCTTCAACTACCGCATGACCGATATCAACGCGGCGCTTGGCCTTAGCCAGATGGACCGGCTCACCGACTTCATCACCCGCCGCCGCGAAATTGCGCGAGCATATGATGAAGGCTTCGCCGATCTGCCCGTTGCTACACCGTGGCAGCACCCTGACGCGCATTCTGCCTGGCACCTTTATGTGATCCGGGTAGCGGCGGAAAAGCACCGCGCGGTGTTCTCCCATCTGCGCGATGCCGGGATCCTCGTGAACCTTCACTACATCCCGGTCTATCTGCAGCCATATTATCGGCGCCTCGGGTTTGAACGCGGCCTTTGCCCCAATGCAGAGAGCTATTACGCCGAAGCGATCAGCATTCCCATGTTCCCGACGATCACTCCCGATCAACAGGCCCGCGTCATTGACGAGGTAGCCAAGGCGGTGTCGGCGTGAACATCGCGATCATCCCTGCGCGCGGTGGCAGCAAACGCATCCCGCGCAAAAATCTAAAAACCTTCGCGGGCAAGCCGATGATAGGTTTTGCGATTGAGGCGGCGATGGCCTGCACCGAGATTGAGCGCGTCGTGGTCTCGACCGACGATCCCGAAATCGCCAAGGTCGCCCGCGAATTGGGAGCAGAATTGCCGTTTGAACGTCCGCTAGAACTCGCCGACGATTTTACCCCAACGGTGCCCGTGGTCGCTCACGCAGTAAGCGAATGCCAGAAACTTGGGTGGGACATCGCTCACGTATGTTGCATCTATCCAGGCGTACCCTTCATCCGCAGCGCTGACATCTCTGACGCGCTCGCCCTGTTGGATGAGAGCCGGGGCAAAGGCTACACGTTCCCTGTCGCGGAGTACCCCTCGCCCATCCAGAGGGCATTGAAGCACGCGGAAGACGGCAGCCTGGCTCCATTTCAATCGGAGCACGTGACTACGCGCACGCAGGATCTTGAGCCCGCCTACTATGATGCCGGACAGTTCTACTGGGCCGCCGCCAAGACTTGGCTTGCAGGCGAAGATGTACATTCCAATGGCCGCGCTATCGTGCTGCCAGCATCGCGCGTCGTCGATATCGATACACCCGAAGATTGGGAGCGCGCCGAACTCCTTTATCGCGCTCTCGGCACGGCGGGGTAAGGCGGGTGAAGATAGCCATTAGGGTGGATGCATCGGTCGAAATGGGGATCGGCCATCTCCAGCGATGCCTGTCGCTCGCTAGGGCGTTGCAAGACCTGAATGCCGACGTGCGTTTCGTGACGCGCGATCTCGGCATTGCGAGCGCGAAGACAATATCAGATCGCGGTTTCAACCGGACCGTGACCCTGCCCGCGACAGACGAACCTTTCGAGCCCGATCATGCGATCCCTCACAGTCGCTGGGCGAATGTCCCGCAGGATCGCGACGCCGAAGAAACCATCAGCGCGCTGGGGCAATTCAGACCGGATTGGCTCGTGGTGGATCATTACGCTTTCGACGCGCGTTGGCATGACCGAGTAAGCAGCGCGTTGGATTGTCGAATTGCCGTGATCGAGGATCTCGCCGACCGAGCTATTGATGCTGACCTACTGCTAGATCACAATCTCGCGCCCGATCATCGCGCAAAGTACGATGAGCGCCTCGTGGGGAGAACCCGCATACTCGGCGGGACCCGCTATGCTCTTCTCGCGCCCGCCTATGCAGACGCTCCGCGCTACAAATTCTGTGAACAGGTACGCAGCATCGGCGTGTTCATGGGCGGGAGCGACGCGCCGAACTACAGCGAACTCGTGGTCGATGCTCTAGCAGAAGCGCGCTTTGATGGACCGGTTGAGATCGTGACCACATCGGCAAACCCACACCTCGAAAGCCTTCGCCAAAGGGTCGAGGCTTTGCCCAATGCAATGCTTTCTCTCGACCTGCCCGACTTGGCTGCGTTCTTTGCGCGCCACGATCTGCAGATCGGTGCCGGGGGCGGCGCGACGTGGGAGCGATGCTGTATCGGGGTGCCAACACTGCTGGTGATTGCAGCGGACAATCAGAACGTCGTCGTACCCGAGCTCGCGGCGCGCGGTATCGTCGCAGCGGTCGAAGACCCGACGCCGCAACGAATTGCCGGGCGCATTACATCGCTGATGGGCAATCCGATGGAGCGCCGTGAGCTGGCCTCGAAGGCTCGGAAGACGGTCGATGGACTCGGAGCCGTGCGGGTCGGCTTGTCGATGTTGAAAGATACGCTGTCGGTCCGAAGGGCCACCAACGAGGATGCACGACGCCTCTTCGAGTGGCGAAATGCGCCTGAAAACCGGGCGATGATGACCAACCCTGAAGAGCTGGCGTGGGGCGATCACGTTGCTTGGCTCAGTCGTGTACTCGAGGATAAGACGCGCTTGCTGCTAATCGGACATGTGGGCGAGCGGGATATCGGCTCGATACGCTTCGATTTCGACGAGCAAGGCGCAGCTGAGGTCTCACTGCACATCGACGCGAGGTTTCATGGTCTTGGCCTCGGTCCCAAGCTCCTCGCGGCCGGGGAAAAGGAGAGCGGAGCATCGACGTTTCTCGCAACCGTGCTGTCCAAGAACCGTCCTTCGCAAGCCTTGTTCGAGCGCAGCGGTTACGAACGAACCGGCACACAAGATTGGCGAAAAATTGCACAATGACGAAGTCTGTTGCACCTGTGATGTTGGCGACGTCAGACGCGCGGGCTAGGCTGCGCCAATGACGTTTCGCATCGCCATCGCGACCCCGCATGCCCGTTACGACGCGCTCACCAAGGCTTTGGACCAGAGCGACGACTACGATGTCCTGCGCATTCGCGAGAAGAATGATCTGTCGCGCGATGCCTTGGAGCAATTCGGGTGCGACTGGGTTTTCTTCCCGCATTGGTCGTGGATCGTGCCGGCCGAAATCCATGAGAATTTTCGCGCCGTCATCTTTCACATGACCGACCTACCTTATGGTCGCGGAGGGAGCCCGCTTCAAAACCTCATCGCGATGGGGCACGAGCAAACAAAGCTTTCTGCCCTCCAATGCGAAGCCGGGCTGGACACCGGGCCAATTTATCTGAAGCGCGACTTGTCGCTTGCAGGGACCGCCGAAGATATCTTCGAGCGCGCAGCACAATTGATGTTGCCGATGATCCGCGAAATGGTGGAGCAGGATCTGAAACCTGTCGCGCAGGAAGGTGAACCTGTCGTCTTCAAAAGGCGAACACCCGATCAAAGCGCGATCGACGGCGAAGCAGCGCTCGACGCCGTGTACGATCACATCCGCATGCTCGATGCGGAAGGTTACCCCCACGCATTTATTGAGACGGGGAATCTCAGGATCGAGTTGACACAGGCCGAACGCGAAGACGACGGCACCATCGTCGCGCGGGCACGGATAATTGCAAAGGACGCCACCACATGACGACGATGGTGATAGCCGCACATCCCGACGACGAGGTTTTGGGCGCAGGAGGATTCGTCGCGAAACTCTGCGCAGCCGGGGAAGAGGTGCATCATCTCATTCTGGCAGAAGGCGCGACGTCGCGCGACGATGCTCGCGATGTCGCGGCCCGAGACGAAGATCTGTCTGAGCTGGCCCGCTGTGCGCACAAGGCAGCCGGAATCGTCGGCGCGGCCTCGGTCACACTTGAGAATTTTCCCGACAACCGGATGGATGGGGTTGAACTTCTCGATGTGGTCAAGGTGATCGAGCAACACTTGGCAAAGCACAAACCGACCCGTGTGCTGACACATTCGAATTCCGACGTGAACATCGACCACCGCGTGATTTACGATGCTGTCATCGCAGCCACGCGCCCGCAGCCCGGAAACGCCGTGCGCGAATTGTTGTTCTTCGAGACGATGTCGAGCACCGAATGGCGTCCGCCTACCTCTATCAACCCGTTCGCACCGACTTATTTCGTCGACATTTCCGATCACTTGGAAACCAAATTGCAGGCCCTTGGCGCCTATGCTCCCGAGATGCGCGAGTGGCCGCATGCACGCTCTATCGAAGCGTTGGAGTATCTAGCCCGGTCGCGCGGAGCATCGATCGGCGTTCAGGCAGCGGAAGCATTTGAAACCGGGCGCATTTGCGCCTGAAAATGGATCAATTTCGATGACACCAAAAAGCATCCAGATCGCAGGCCAGACCATTGGCCACGACGCACGCCCCTACATCATCGCGGAGATGAGCGGGAACCATAATCACTCGCTCGACCGAGCATTGGAGATCGTCGACGCCGCCGCAGACAGCGGCGCAGATGCCCTCAAATTGCAGACTTACACTGCCGATACGATGACGCTCGATTGCGACGGGCCGGGCTTCGTGATCGAAGACGAAAAATCACTTTGGAACGGTCGCCAGTTGCACGAGCTCTACGTCGAGGCGCACACGCCATGGGACTGGCACAAGCCCATCATGGATCGCTGCGCGAGCCATGGCATGCATTGCTTTTCCACCCCCTTCGATGCGACCGCGGTCGACTTTCTGGAAGAGCTGGACATGCCGGCCTACAAGATCGCCAGCTTCGAAATGATCGACCTGCCGCTCATCCGAAGGGTTGCCGAGACCGGAAAGCCGATGATCATTTCGACAGGCATGGCGAGCGTGGTTGAAATCGGTGAAGCGCTGCGCACGTGCCGCGAGGCCGGGAATGAGCAGGTCGTCATTCTGAAATGCACGAGCACCTATCCCGCAACGCCCGAGAACACGAATATCGCCACCATTCCCAATATGCGCGAGACTTTCGGATGCCTGGTGGGCTTGTCCGACCACACGATGGGGGTTGGCGTTGCGGTTGCCGCGACCGCCCTCGGAGCCGTTTTGGTGGAAAAGCATTTCACCCTCGCGCGCGCCGATGGCGGCGTCGATAGCGCCTTCAGTCTCGAACCTGCTGAGCTTGCTTTGCTCCGCGAAGAGACCGAGCGCGCATGGCAATCGCTTGGAGAGATAACATATGGCGGCACCAAGGCGGAGAGCGCGTCAAAACAGTTTCGCCGTTCGCTCTATGTCGCGCAAGACATGGTCGAGGGTGAAGCCTTTACGTCCGCAAGCCTGCGCGCAGTGCGTCCCGGTTACGGGCTTGAACCCAAGTATTACGACACACTGCTAGGCAAGCGGGTCAATCGGGCCGTGGCAAAAGGCACACCGGTTGATTGGGACCTGATCGCTTAATCGCCTTCCGATTCACTACGGACGAGATATGTGAACTTGACCAGATCGCCCTCGTGCTCGAGCGCAGGGCGATACTGCGCCAGGATGGCCTGAAAGCGTTCGTCCTCGGCAAAGACCCGGTCCCATCGAACCTTGATGTGATCGAGCGGCCAACTGGTGCTATGGTCAAGTATCAATGCGTCGGGCGGCCTGTCCTCCCAAAGACGCAACATTTCATCATGGAGCATCTGACGCTCTGGCGAGGTGATCGAGATCGCAGGTGCCAAGGCGCCATTGTTCTCCTTGACGTCATGAACCTTCAATTCTGACGCGGCGTACGCATTGTTCATCAGTGAAATCCATCGCATCGCGCCTTCTGATGCGAGATATTGGTTGAAGGGCGAAGGATGCATGGTCAGCAAGCCGACCCGCTTGCCATCCACCGACAGCCCTGAGCCACCCATTGCTTCTTCCAGTTCGCCAACGGAGTCCTGATAGTAGCCGGTGCTGTGAAACTCCCCTGCGATCGGAACAGCCAAGAAGACAGAGACTGCTAAGACCCACACGCGTTTCAATTCACCCCAGGCCATCCAGAGCCAGCCGATGTATGCGAGCGTGATCGGGAATTCATGGTGGCTGTACCAGCGCGACTGCATCCAGGCCGCAATCACCGCTCCCGCAACCATAGCCAAGCCGATGGCGGTGATCCGCAAGGGCAGCTTGTAGATGTAAGCGAGCGCAAGAAGTGCCAGCGCGAGCGCCGAATGGATCGCTAGTTTCGCCCAGTTTCGAACGGGATTGTCGATGTTGGCATCGATGGCGCTGACCATGATGCCGATTGCTTCGCGCTCGGCCGGATCAATAACGAGCCAGAAAAACAGGTAGAGCGCGACAATCGCGCCCGACACGAGATTCTCAATCCGAAATAGCGACACGAGCCGCCGCTGAACCGCCGCATCAGCCAGTTCAACCAGCAGCACAACAATCGCATAAAGATATTTGAGCGTGAGCGTCGCACCCAGCCAGGCGCCAACAAGAAGCCTGGTTTTCCAGCCAATCTTGGAGCTGTCCGGGTCCGACAGCCGTAAGACTAGGTAGGGCCATAGTCCTAGCACGACCATATGCTCGCGCAGGCCGAATACATTCTTGTAGAGGACAGGCAGCACCACGAGAACTGCTGCTGACACCAGAAGGAACCAAGGTGTTGCCCCCACCGTCTCGCGCCTGATCCGGTATGCCAGTGTTGTCGAAAAGAGGACCGCTAGACCAGCCAACAAGATTGCCGACAGGTCCAGCCGCAAGCCAGTGAGTTCGCTCAAGGGAACCGCCAGACCGTACCAGCCTCGCTCAGCAGGTGGAAAATACAGACTGTATTCGTCAAATGCATCGCCCAGCGCATCAGCCAGTTGGGCCGACAGCGTTATTCCCGCCAGATCCTGATGAGGCGAATAGACCAGCAGATAGAAGGCCAGGACGGCCGTCAGAAGGACCGCTGAGAACAGAACATAGAGGATAGTCCCGGCCACGCCGGACGGGTTCAGCTTACTTGCCGAACCGATTTCGAAACGGTCGGGTAAGGCCATGCCGTCTGTATTCTCGGAGGTCATCACCATCCTATCGAATTGCGGGCGCCAGGCCCCTCGCGCTCATGCGGGGGGATTAGGGCTAAACCATTTGAGCTTGGTTAACGATAGACTGATCCAGTTAGACACGATCCTCGCAGGAAGAAAACCGGAGCGCCGCACCCCTCGCGCCAGCGAACAGGCCTTGATCATGAGCCTCCCGACACCTCGCCATGGCCACTCACTTAACCGTGTCCTAACCTTTATTCTTCACTGCTGACCCTTGAAAGAACGCAAATTGCCAGAAGTCTGGCGCGACATTTGAGACGTCGCGGAAGGCTCAGCGCTCTGTTGACGGGGGGAACACCACAATCATGGCTGATGCGGCAGCCCTGCCAAATGCACCGTCATCGCGCCGGTCGACCGTCGAGCCGGGCGAATGGCGGGCATTGAGGAACTGGTTGCTGGTCTGGGTGGTGCTCGCAAATGCGGGCTTTGCGCTCATGTATCTTGTCGGATCGCCCCCGCGGTTTTTCGAGATCATGGTCTTCGGCGCGGTCGGCCTGGTGGTGCGCAAGCGTTCCTACGTCGTCCAGCTAGCCGCTTTCCTTGCCCTGATGGCCTTCTCTCTCCTGTCCTTCATCGCAGGTCTGTTCAACCTGGGCATGGCATCCCTGACACACTCGATCATGTTCTTTGCAGAACTCGATGTGAGCCAGTCGATCGAGTACGTCGCAGGAAGCATCCTCGTAGCTGCGCTGATCCTGGTCGCCGGCCTCGTCATGCGGCGTCCGACGTCGTTCGAAGATCAACGAATGACGCTGCTTGCCGCGGGTGCGACCTTATCACTGGCGCTGGTCGATCTGTATATGGGTTACGGAATGCGCGGGCACTACAACCGGGTAGCGGCAGCGGGCGCACCTTTTGAGTTGGCAATCGAGAATTCGAACATCATTCCAGCTTCGGGAGCGCTAGAGCGCAACCTGCTGGTGGTTATGGTGGAATCCATGGGCGTGCCGGTTGGGAACGAAGAAATGGATGCCCTGCTCTTTCGTCGGTTTGACAATGCAGGCGTCAAGTCCCGCTTCGAGGTTTCGAGAGGGACAACCACGTATTACAGCTCGACCACGTCGGGCGAGATCCGCGAATTGTGCGGGCGCTGGGGTGAGTATCACGACCTGCGCGAAACTGCCGATCGCGGCTGCCTCCCCGCAAAATTCGCCGCGCAAGGCGTGCCAACGACCGCCTACCACTCGTTCGATGGCAAATTCTTCGATCGCAACCTGTGGTATCCCAATATCGGTTTCCAGAGCTCCCATTTCCGCGAAGCGTTGGCCGAAGGGGGCGCTGAGAGATGCGGAGGCGTTTTCCCCGGTGTGTGCGACCGCGACGTTCCCGCCCAGATCGCAGGACGCCTCAAGAAGACGGAAGAGCCGCAATTCGTCTATTGGCTATCGGTGAACTCGCATCTGCCCGTCCCGTTGGAAAGCAATCTTGACGTGGAGAATTGCGAGCGGATTTCGCCGGTACTTGCGAAAGATTACCCAATGATCTGCCGCCAATTCGCGATTTGGGATGCGATGGATGCGGCGCTGGTCAAGGAAATCCTTGCTCCTGATTTCCCGGCCACAGACATCCTTATCGTGGGCGACCACATGCCGCCCTATTTCGACCGACACAATAGACAGCAATTCGCCCCGGATCGTGTTCCGTGGTTGTTGCTGAAATGGCGCGGGTGAATGCGTAGCTGAGTTTCGCATTTCGATCTTCAGATGCTGCCGTTTCCGTACGAGTCCGCGAAGAACACTCGCTGCAAATCATTAGCTCCGTGATCCGCCAGGTAATCCCATGTTTACCATGGCTTGCGACGAGATTTACCGCCGGATCGCATCAACCGCTTGGCGCAATTCACCTGAAACCTGCGGGAAATTTTAGAAAAAAATAAGCTTTCCCATTTATTCACCACATTTCGAGAGGCGCTCTTCGCGATAACCCGCGATTGCGCATGGATTGATTTAGTGCCTGGGGGCTTAAGAATGAGCGCATTCGGCAAAAAGGGTGGCGCAGGCGGCATGAGGCCCGGCGCCAAGCCCGCTTTCGGCGTAGCCCGGCCGATGAAGGGCAGTAGCCCGAAAGCTGACGAAGCTAGCGGTGGCGAACAGTTTCCCCCGCTTCCCGGTGATGGAGGCAGTGCAGAGCCTGCGAAGGCCAAGGCTGCACCTCCTCCCCCTCCGCAAGGCGGCGGCAACGCCACCGCCAATGCGATGGACCGCCTCGCCGAACGCATGAACTCGGTCAACGCTGCTGAAAGCGAAGCCGGTGGTTTCGAAGCGAGCGTTCACAAGATCAAGGAACAGGTGCTCCCGCGCCTGCTTGAACGTGTCGACCCGGAAGCCGCAGCGACGCTCACCAAGGAAGAGCTGTCCGAAGAATTCCGTCCGATCATCATGGAAGTGCTGGCCGAGCTCAAGGTCACGCTGAACCGCCGCGAGCAGTTTGCGCTCGAGAAGGTCCTGATCGACGAGCTGCTGGGCTTTGGTCCGCTAGAGGAGCTCCTCAACGACCCGGACGTGTCCGATATCATGGTCAACGGCCCAGATCAGACCTACATTGAAAAGAAGGGTAAGCTCGTCATTGCGCCGATCCGGTTCCGCGATGAACAGCACCTTTTCCAGATCGCTCAGCGTATCGTGAACCAGGTCGGCCGCCGCGTTGACCAGACCACGCCGCTTGCCGACGCCCGCTTGAAGGACGGCTCGCGTGTGAACGTCATCGTTCCGCCGCTTTCTCTACGCGGCACCGCGATCTCCATTCGTAAGTTCTCCGAGAAGCCGATCACCTTGGACATGCTCAAGGAATTTGGCTCGATGTCGGAGAAGATGTGTACCGCGCTGAAAATCGCGGGCGCATGCCGGATGAACATCGTTATCTCGGGCGGTACGGGTTCGGGTAAAACGACCATGCTCAACGCCCTGTCGAAGATGATCGACCCGGGCGAGCGCGTTCTGACCATCGAGGACGCCGCCGAACTTCGTCTGCAACAACCGCACTGGCTTCCACTCGAAACGCGTCCGCCGAACCTTGAAGGCCAGGGCGCGATTACCATCGGCGACCTCGTGAAGAACGCCCTGCGTATGCGTCCTGACCGGATCATCCTTGGTGAGATTCGCGGCGCGGAATGTTTCGACCTTCTCGCCGCCATGAACACGGGCCACGACGGTTCGATGTGTACGCTTCACGCCAACTCGCCGCGTGAGTGCCTCGGCCGTATGGAAAACATGATCCTGATGGGCGACATCAAGATCCCGAAGGAAGCGATCTCACGCCAGATCGCGGAATTGGTCGACCTGATTGTTCAGGTAAAGCGTCTGCGCGATGGTTCGCGTCGCACGACCAACATCACCGAGGTGATCGGGATGGAAGGCGATGTGATCGTCACGCAGGAATTGTTCAAGTTCGAGTACTTGGACGAGAGCGAAGACGGCAAGATCATGGGCGAATTCCGTTCTTCAGGCCTACGACCCTACACACTCGAAAAGGCGCGTCAATTCGGCTTCGACCAAGCGTATTTGGAGGCGTGCCTCTAAAGGCTGCCCAGAACCACCGGCAAACTCATCGCGAGGCATCCGCCTCCAATGATTGCTAGCGCAACGAACAGGCTCGTCCACGGCATGAAGCCGACTTGTTCGAGCCGTTCGGGCGAGCGCCTTTTCTCGCGCAGCCGGTCCATGATTAGGCAGAAAATTGCCGACGCCCAGCAAACAGCGCCGACCAAAGCGAGCTGAACCGCGTCGCTGGCAAGCGCAATCTGTGTGAGCAATTCCATGGTGCCGCCGATTTAGGCAAGGCTGGCCATTGCGCAATCCCGGGATGCTTTTAAAGCGGGCAGCATGGATGGCTCGGTAGCTCGCCCTCGACCGTATTTGGCGCTCAGCCTGCGTTTAGCCACCGCCGGAACTCTCGCAACCATGTCGATGCTCGTCAAAGTGGCGGGCGAACGCGGGGTCGAGCTGACTGAGCTTATCTTCTGGCGTCAGGCCATCACGCTGGTGTGTGTCGCCGTCCTTCTCGCTGCGATGGGTCGGCTTGCCGACATCAAGACCAAACGCCTCGGTGCTCACGCGCGGCGAGCTGTGTTCGGCATCATCGGAATGTTCTTCGTCTACGGCGCGGTGATGCTCCTGCCGCTTGCCGAGGCGACAGCGCTCAGCTTCACCGCGCCGTTCTTCGCTGTTGTCCTGTCGGTGCTGCTCTTCAAGGAGAAGGTTGGCCGCTATCGGTGGGGCGCAGTCGTGCTCGGCTTTGCAGGCGTCCTGGTTCTTACGCAGCCTGCATTCGGCCTTGACGAAGGGTACTCGATCAGCCTGGTCGGCGCGGCAGTTGCGCTGATCGCCGCAGCGCTTGTGGCCGTTATCAGCTTCCAGATCCAGGATCTCAACAAGACCGAGGCGCCCTGGAGCATCGTTTTCTGGTTCTGCGCCTTCACCACGCCGCTGATGGCGCTTGCCCTGCCCTTCGTGATCGGACCGCACGATGCCGAAACCTGGGGGATCATTGTTGCCATGGCCCTGTGCGGGGCGCTTGCGCAGATCTTGCTCACTTCGTCTCTGCGCTTCGGATCTGCAGGCGTGATCCTACTGATGGATTACACTTCGTTGCTCTGGGCGACTTGGTACGGGTGGAGCATTTTCGAGCGGACGCCACCAGCGACGCTCTGGCTAGGCGCGCCGCTCATCGTGGCCGCAGGGCTGCTCATCGCATGGCGTGAGAGACAACTGGCCGTGGCTCGAGCGCGTCGCACTGAAACGATGGAACCATAGCGCCACCTGAAGGGTTTTGTCTCCGTGATCATCAACCCCCGAAGGAGAACCCCATGATCCGCAAGACTATTCTCGCAATCGCCCTTGGTGCGATGACCCTTGGCGCCGCCGCATGCAACACCGTCCGCGGCGCTGGCGAAGACCTTCAGTCGGCAGCAAATGCGGTTGACGAAGAAACCTAAGCGGACCCCCGCTGGAAGCAAATTGGGCTCACCCTCCGGGGTGGGCCCTTTTTTGTTGTGCGAGATACAGAATACGGCGACTATCAGGTCAGCGAAAAGGAGCCCTGACCGATGAAACGCAAGATTCTCACCGCCGTCGCGCTTGGCGCGATGCTCACCGCTACTGCTGCCTGCAACACCGTTCGCGGAATGGGCGATGACCTGAAATCGGTGGCTGACGCGGTCGACGACGAAACCTGAGCGCGCTCAGGCGCTGCGGAACACCAGCGTGAGATTGTTGGCGGGCATTTCGTAGCGCGCAGTGCGCCCGAAACCGTGCGTGCTCGCCAGCTTGCCCAAATCTTCAGCATTGCGGATGCCCCACTTGGGGTTGCGAGCGCGCAGGCCTTCATCAAACGCTTTATTTGATGATGCTGCCTCGACGTCCTGCTCGAAATATGGGCCATAAAGGATGAGCGGCAAATCTCTGCCGCCCAACAATTGGGCGGCGCCTCTGAACAATCCCTCCGTCGCAGCCCACGGCGCGATGTGGAGCATGTTGATGCACACAATTGCATCAACGCCCTTGATTTCCCATTCACCTTCTTTCTGCGCATCGAGCACCATAGGCATGGGCAGATTGGTCCCATCGTAATCACTACGATAGGCGAGGATTGAGGCGATGGCTTCGCGGTCAAAGTCGCTGGGCTGCCATTCAAGCTGCGGGAAACGGCCTGCGAAGAAGACTGCATGTTCCCCCGAACCGCTTGCGACCTCGAGCACCCGCCCGCTTGGCGGAAGTTCCTTCTCAAGGACTTCCGCAATGGCCTCCCGATTGCGCAGAGTTGCAGGCGCGTGCTTTTTCATCGTCAGGTGAACTTGTAGTGTCAGGACACTTGCCGGTCCTGCCCTTCCCAATATGGCGCGCGCAATTGACGCCGCAGAATCTTGCCGGACGCATTGCGCGGCATCTCGGCAATAATGTCGATGCTTTTGGGGACCTTGAAAGGAGCGATGCGTTCGCGCGCATAGGCGAGCACGTCGCCTTCCTCGATCTCCATGCCCGGCTTGGGCACACAACACGCTTTCACCTCTTCGCCCCAGCGTTCCGACGGAATACCGATCACCGCAACCTCTGCAATCGACGGGTGGCCGAAGATCGCATTCTCGACCTCTGCGGGATAGACGTTCTCACCGCCAGAGATGATCATGTCCTTGATGCGGTCCTGGATGTAGACATATCCGTCCGGATCCATGATCCCGGCGTCGCCGGTGTGGAGCCAGCCATCCTCGTCGATCGTCTTGGCTGTGGCTTCGGGAAGCTTCCAATATCCGGCAGTGTTCGAGGGCGAAAGGATGCAAATCTCGCCAATCTCGCCCAGCGGGACCTCCTTGTTGTCTTCTCCGCGGATCTGGATTTCGACCCCGGGCACGGCCTTGCCGGCCGAACGCATGCGCTCATTGCCTTCGAGCGAGTGATCATCGGGCGGGAGCATTGTCACCGTGCCCGTCGTCTCGGTCATCCCATAGACCTGCAGGAAGCCAGTGCCGGGCATGGTACCCACCGCCGCCTTTAGCAATTCGAGCGGCATGGGTGCAGCGCCGTACATGAGATAGCGCAGGTTTGAGAAATCGGTTTCCTTGGCCAGCGGGTGCTGGATCACGAATTGGATCGCAGCGGGCACCAGGAACATGTGCGTTGCGCCGTTCTGAATCGCACTCAGAACGCCGTCAGGCGTGAATTCGGGCAAAATGTGCCCGCGAATGCCGTTTGCGACTGCAATCGCCGAAAGACCTGTACCGCCGATATGCGCGCAAGGCATGGCCGCAAGGATGCAGTCTCCTTCTTCGTATTTGTGCCAAGGGGCTTGCTCTTCGAGGCTCGGCTTGCGCAGCGAGAAGAGGTTGGTGTTGGAAAGGCCGACACCCTTGGGATTTCCCGTGGTGCCCGAGGTGTAAAGCTGGAGCACCGGATCGTCGCCATGGGCGGGTTCGTATTTCACCGGCTCCATGTCGAGCGCCTGGCGAAAGGCTGTCTCGGCTTCGACCACACTGGGCGCATTCTCCATCGAACCGGTCACTTCGCTCGCCGTGTCGATGAATTGCTCTTCGACGAAGAGGACCTTGGTGCCGGTGTCGCCAAGAATGTAGGCGATCTCAGGCGGGGCAAGCCGCCAGCCGATGGGTGCCATCACGACGCCCACGCGCGCGGCTGCGTAGAGCAGCATGAAATAGCGATCGGAGTTCTTGCCCAGCCAGGCAATTCGGTCACCGTGGCCTACGCCGTGGCTCTGGAAATAGGCGATCAGCTGCCGGGTCTGGAGATCGGCCTCACCATAGTTCGTCGCACGCTCGCCCATTTCGAGCGCGATGCCCTCAGGCCGTTCCTTTGCCCAGAAGCTCAGGAATTCGTCAAAACTCAACATGTCGTGATTGGCGTCGCTGGCCATTGGCTACCCTCTCTACCCCGGATTGTTCGCTTGCCGTAGGGTTAGCCAAGATTGTGGCGCCGCGTCCAACACTTTGATGTTGTCGTTTGGGTCAGGCCGGGCGACCTTGCTTTCGTGCTGCCGGTTCGCGCGCGATCAGCCAGACCAGCAGACCGACCGGGCCAAACAGAAATGTCGCCAACAAGACCGGGGCCTGAAGGATGCGCGAGATGCCCTTTGCATCACCATCGCGCGCGATCCAGAGGCCTACGAAGAGGTCGAAGGCAAGGTAATGCACCCAGCCAAGCGTCAATCCGGCATTGCTCCCGAACAGGGTGCGCACGCCTTCGATACTGGTGAAATTGCCACCGTCACTTCCAGTCGCAAAGCCGGTCAGCAGCGCAGTCAGAATGCCTGCATAGAGCAAGCACAGCACTCCCACGCCCAGGTAAAGCAACGCTGACAGCAAAGCTGGCCAGCGCGGCAACAGGATCAGCGCTGCCCAGGCGACCATCGCCATCAGATTGGCGCCATTGAAAACCAGCCCCCAGTCCATGCCTTACCCCCTTTATTCAGGCGCGGGCGTCTCGGCCTTTGCCCTCCATTCGCGCGCGGCCCGCTTCATGGCCTCGTTGTCGTGCGTAAAGCGCCCTGCCGCCTTGCGCATGGCCAGACCAAGCGCCGCCTCGCAAACGAGGTCGGACGAGATCGAACGATACATCTCCCACTTTGCCGGGAGAAGCGGATCGATCACCGGGCTTGCAAATCGCGCCGCCGCTTCGACCGGTCGCAGGTCGCCTTTTCGCTGTCCCCGCAGCAGGCCAGGGCGCAAAATATCGAGCCGCTTGAAGCCCACCTTGGACACTTCGGCTTCGACCTCTCCCTTGACCTTGAGGTAGAAGTTCTTCTGGCGCGGATCGGCGCCGGCAGAGCTGATCAGGACCATGTTGCGAATGCCCGCATCGACTGCGGCTCTGGCGGTTGCGAGGACGAGGTCATGATCGACCGCGCGAAACGCCTCTTCATCGCGGCCCGCTTTCTTCCATGTTGTACCCAAAGCGCAGATCAATGCCCTAGGCTTCACGGCCTCGAGGACTTCGCCCCATTTCTCGGTCTCGGCGATGAACATTTCGACCCGCGCACCCTTGGGCAGGTCCATTTCACGCCGCGCGATGCCGACGATACGCGCCTGATCGCCGGCGCTCGAAATTTCGATCAGCCTCCGACCGATCATGCCGGTCGCTCCAACCAGGCCAATGCGGAGAGGCGCTTTATCCTGCGCTCCGTATTCGGTCATGCCGCGCTCCATTCGTCGATCTGGCGCTTAGACATTTACGAGCCCCTGCGGTTGCTCGCCATAAATCGCCTCGCATGCCCGAATGGCGAAACGGTCGCTCATTCCTGCGATGAAATCTGCGATTGTGCGGCTTCGACCTGGCTCGGTGTCGGGCAGACGCGCTTGCCATTCTTCCGGCATGAGCCGCTGGTCTTGCGAGTAGGCTGCGAAGAGCCGCGCGATCACGTCTCTTGCTCGCTCAGCGGCGCTGACTTGTTCCGGATGATAATAGAGTTTGTCGTACATGAAGGTCTTGAGCGCCCGTTCGTTCTTTTCCATTTCCGGCGAGAAGCCCGCCAGCTGTCGCCCTGCATCGCGAACCTCGGCGACCGAACCGATGTTTTTTACCTGCGCCCGTGTGTGTTCGAGCACGTCGTTCACCATCAGGCCGATCTGATCGCGGATGAGTTCTCGCAGCAGGCGCTCGCGCGGGGCGTTGGGAAAGCGTTTTTCGACCGATCGCCACTGGTCTGCGAGGAAATCCAGTTCCATCAGGTCGTCAAGGCTCAAAAAGCCTGCTCGCAGTCCATCATCAATATCGTGGTTGTCGTAAGCAATGTCGTCCGAAATCGCCGCCACTTGCGCTTCCAGCGACGGCCAAGTGCCAAGATCGAGCGGGAAGGCTTCGTCGAGTTCAGCGAGCGCCCAGTTGGGCGCTGCTACAGGGCCATTGTGCTTAGCTAACCCTTCGAGCAGGTCCCATGTGAGGTTGAGACCCTCATGCTCGGGATAGGGGCTCTCGATCCGCATCACGGTGCGCAGCGCCTGCGCGTTGTGACAAAAGCCGCCGTGCCGGGCCATCGCCTCGGACAAGGCCGCTTCGCCTGCATGGCCGAACGGTGGATGGCCGAGATCGTGAGCGAGGCACAAAGCCTCGGTAAGGTCTTCGTCCAGCCCTAGCACCCGAGCCAACACTCGGCCGATCTGCGCGACTTCGATCGAGTGCGTCAGCCGCGTGCGGTAGTGGTCGCCATCAGGTGCGATGAAGACCTGTGTTTTCGACTTGAGCCTGCGAAAACTCATTGAATGGATGATGCGGTCGCGGTCGCGCTGAAAGTCGGTGCGCGGGCCGCGTGTTTCGCCGCCACTCAGGGGCGGCGACGTCTCACCGGGTCGCGCGAATTCACGTCCGCTATGGGCGAAGGGGTCTGCTGAGTAGGGGGCGCGTGTTGTCACGGGCATACCGCTTAAGTCACCGAGACAGTCCGCTCAACGGGAACAGAACGGCAACCCGCCACGATTGCGGTGGACAGCACCAAAACGCCGCCTCAGCGGCGCTCCAAAGACGCGATTTCGGGAAAAAATGGGACCGCCCACCGGGTGCAATGGGGGGGTGGTAGGCGGTCCCAAGAGCCCTAAAGCTCTTGGGTCATTCGGAGCGACCCGAAGACCCGGAATCTGCCTGTTACTTTTCGATGACAAATTCCTCGCCGCACCTATAGGCCGCGATGGAATGTTGCACCCCGTGCATTGTTGCTATGCGGCCAAGCGTTGCGTGCGAGGGTCGAGCTGCAGATTAATTCACCAGTTCTTGCTCAAGAATCCAGTCTGCAGCCGCTTCACAGTGAATTCGAGTTGAATCGAATACCGGCAGGACATTGGCATCGACATCGACGACAAGGTCGAGTTCCGTGCAGGCAAGAACTATGGAATCCGCCCCTTCTTGAGCCTTGTTCGTGATGATTGTCTTCATCGCGCGCTGCGCATCGCGCGTCACCTTGCCAACCATCAGCTCGTCGTAAATGATCCGGTCAAGCGTTTCGACATTGATCATGTTGGGCGGCAGCAGATCGATCCCGTGCGCAACGAGCCTCTTGCGGTAGAAGCTCTCGGTCATCACGTTGCGCGTCCCGATCAAAGCAGCGGTCTTGTGCCCCGCGCGCTTCAGTGCCTTTCCAACGTAATCGGCAATGTGGAGGATCGGAATGTCGACGCCTGCCGAGACGTCGTCATAAAGCTTGTGCATGGAATTGGCGCCGATGATCAGCGCTTCTGCCCCTGCGCCTTCGAGGCGCTTGGCGCTTTCGGAGAGAATGCCGCTAGCACGCTTCCAATCCTTTTCTTCGCGCAACGCGTAGAGCTGGCAAAAATCGAGGCTCTCGATCAGCATCGGCGCCGAAGCCATAGGGGCAGCGCGGCGTTGCACGATACGGTTGATCCGGTCGTAATAAATCCCGGTCGACACCCAGCTCATGCCGCCGATCAGTCCCAATTTTCGCAAAGCCATTCCTCGAATCCATACTGCGCCGCACAACGATGTAGCCACCAAGCGCGCTATCCGTCCATAGGGCGTGGATTGCTCAGGCGAATTAGCCGTTTAGATGGCTAACGCTGTCTTAACGGTCAGCCTTGCTCAAGTGTTCCCAGCCAACTTCGCAAGTCACGAAGCGATGGCTCGACGGTCTCTTCCTGCGGGAGATGGCCGATGCCCTCGTAGATCACGAGCTCGCTTTGCGGCAGCGTTTCGTCGAGCCAGCGTCCGGCCCTCACAGGGATGAGACGGTCCTCGTCTCCCCACAGGATCAGCGTTGGCATCGAGAGTTGGGCAATTTCTTCACGGGTGAGCGGCTGATATTCCGTGCTGAAGCGCGCCATGGTCGCCGCTCGGTTGCCGGGATAGCGAAGCAGCTCCCAATAACGGTCGATCATGTCCTCGGTGACGATCTCCTCGACCGAGACCGATTGCTCAAGGCTCTGCGCAATCAGGCTGCGCGGGGTGATTTGTTCGACGATCCGGTTGATCCCCGGCGTGCGAGCGATCGCGAAGCCGATATTGCCGCTGTCATCGTCATCTTCGCGCACCTCGACTTCGCTCCTTGGGACACCGCCTGCATCGACCAGCACCATGCCGATTACTCGCTCAGGATAGGCCGAAGCAAACGCCAAAGTGTGCTTTCCGCCCATCGAATTGCCGCCGATCACGAAGCGGTCGAGTCCAAGGCTATCCGCGACTTCGCGGATATCTTCGGCGTAGCTTTCGCGGCTGTAGTCGTGCTGTGGGTCAGGACCGGTCAAGCCGTGCCCGACCTGATCGAAGCGAATGACACGATAGGTGTCGCGCAACCCTTGGGCCCATGGCTCCCAGGTATGCAGGTCAGCGTTGGAGCCGTGCAGCAATATGATCGGCAACCCATCTCGAGGCCCCTCGTCACGAAGGTGGACGGTAACGCCACCATCGATTTCGACGAATTGCGAGGGCGCACCGCCATACTTTGCGCGCATCTCATCGGCGTTGGTGTCAGGCGTTCGGAAAATCAGGAAAAGGACGACGAGAAGCGCGGCGATGACGCCAATGATGCGCAGAGCCCACTTCAACTGCCCATCTCCGCAATCCAGTCACGCATCAGCGCTACCGCCTCTTCATCAATCGTGGAGCGTCCAAGTTCAGGCATGGCAACGCCCGGCTCGTTTGAATTCATACGATGCACAAGAATTGAGGCGTCCGGATCGCCCGGCTCGATCGAGACAAGCAGCCCCCCTGCCCCGCGGCCAGCAGCGACCGGCGGCTTGTTCACGCCGAGCGCGAAAGGCGCATCCTGCTCCCAACGCAGGTCGAGACCTGAATTGGACGCGCCGCCGCCCGGTCTGTGGCAGTGAGCGCAGTTCACATCGAGATAGGCCCTCGCCAGCGGCTCCTTGCCAACGCTCGCATCGCTCCAGCGTGGTATTGCGTTTGCGACCGTCGGCGCACTATCCAGCTTTCCTGACGCGGCGAGTTGCTCGAGCAATTCCGGCGCAAGATTTCGTGCCTTCGGGCCAATCGGGATCACTGCGTCGTCAAGCGAATGGCAGGTCTTGCACTGGTTCTTGTTCGGGATCCGGTAACTGATCTCCTCGCCACCGGGCGTAGTGATCGGGATGCGACCTCCAGCGAGCGCGAGCCGCGCCTCGGTCTGCTCGTCGTTCCAGCGATAGGGCAGCGCGACCCAGCCATCGGCGCGGTTCAGCAGTACGCGCGTCTCGATGAGCGTGCGATTCTCGCCCTCGCCAAAAGCGAAGGTCTTGATGATCGCCGAGCCGACAGGGAACTGCAGGAGCCCATCCCCGCTCGCCTCGATCACTGCCCCATCGGGCACGTAGAGGAAGCGCAGCTTGTCAGCCCCGTCCGAATAGAGCGGCGTGTTGAGCTCGTAGGGGATCACGCCGGGCGACGGCACCTGCGCATCGGCGTGGATGAAGAAGCCGAATTCCTCGAGCGTGCGCGGGAAGCCGTCATCCGAGATCGCGGTGTCGGAAACCTCGGGAGCGACCAGCCGCGCCTCCGCCATCGCTCCGCCCAGCGCCACCGCGCTGCACGCAAGCATGAGGGCGGCGAAACGCATCAGATACGCTCCTCGAGTTCAGACGGAGCACCGATGCCGCTGCGGTCGAATTCGGCGGTAGGCGCAGGCACGCTCAGCGGCGCGGGAGAGGCCCCTGCAACGCCCTTGCCCGGCTCGGGCAGATTAAGGGTCCAGCCGGCGGTCCCATCGACAGCATAAAGGCTGCCAAGTCCGTCCCACATCACCGGAGGCAGCGCGCCTCCGAAAGCGGCCATCAGCATCTCTGCACCTTCAAGCTGCGGATCGTCGCCGCCGCGCCCATAAAGGTTTTCGCCCACCACGATGTTGCGCGCGAGCGGGTTGTAGCGTTCGTCCTCGAAGCTTTGGGTGTAGGCAATCACCATGATCGGTGCGGTGGGGTTCTCGTCGATGATGTTATCCTCGATGAGAACGCCTTCATTGGCCATCACCATAATGCCCGTGCCCCTGCGGACGCCCGCGACGATGTTACCGGGAGGCGCGAAGTTCGCGGTGTCATTGGCGACAACAAGATTGTTCGCAACCACCACATTGCCTCCGCCCATCACCGGCAGCCCGGGCAAGTCGAACACCAGAATGCCGCCCGTATTGCGCGTCGCGATGTTGTGTTCGACCAGCGCGTTACGGCTGTTCTCGATCTCGATCCCGGCAACATTGGCCTCTGCAATCGAATTGCGCACAGTGATGCGGTTCGATTGACCAACGTAGATCCCCGCGTCCGAAGCGCCGGTGACCTTCACTCCGTCGACGAGCACTCCGGTGCTTTCGACCGGGTAGATCGCGTAGGCGCCGTTCGATGGGTCCGGCCCGTTTGTCCAGGTCACGCGAACGCGGTAGTAAACGATATTGTCAGCACCCTTGGACTTGATCCCGTCGCCCTTGGGATTTTCGAGCGCGAAGTCGCGCAGGGTGACGTTATCGCTGGTAACGAGCAGGCCTTCGCCCGATCCTTCCTGCGAGGTGAAATCGAGCACCGTCCCGTCCATTCCGGCACCGCGAACGGTGACGCCCTCGACATCGAGGCTAAGCCCGTCCGTGAGCGTGTAGCGCCCGGCTTCCAGCATGATGGTGTCACCCGGCTCTGCCAGGATCAACGCTTCCTGCAGGCGCTCCTGCGCGCCATCCCCGGGGCTAATCGTATGCGTTTCAGCCAAGGCAGGCGCGGCACTGGCCAGCAGCGCGGCGGCGAACGAAATCCTGATCATCACGTGTGTCTCCCTCTCCGCCTTGCATGATGAAGGCCAAGAGGTTGCAAGACAAGACCCATTCAGCCGCCGGACTGAGCCATTTCTAGCCCTTCGCGTGACAGACGCCGTCCCGGTGCGAATTCGAGCGATTTGCGGAACGCGTCAGCGGCCTCTTCATTACGCCCTTGAGCGAGATATTGTTCGCCAAGAAGCTCCCAGCTTGGCTTTGCGATCGCAGGCGGGCCGAATACAACCGGAAGCGCACTTTCAGCCTCGGCTGCGGCTTTGAGTGCGGCGAGCCCTGCATCGTTGTCACCGGAAGCAAGGATGCGAACCGCATCCACCTGCGCAATCGCCCGGTTCACCCAAGGCATCGTGGTGCGATCATCGGGCGCCCTTCGCGCGAGCACCTCCTCCAACTCGGCTGCGTCCTCACGCATCGAGGCAAGCGCCTTTGCCACATGATCTGCGTCATCCGCCTTCATAAGCGCGGACACATGAGTCGAGACAACGCGAGGCCCGGCATACTTGTCGACCTCGCTCGGGAGGGGGTTCCACACGCCTGTGTCGACGGCCTGCCATGCAGACATCACGTTGAAGCTGCGAAGGGCCCCGAAAGCCACCTCGTTGCCCTCTTCAGGGATCGCCGCGTCACGGCAGGCAGCCACCCGGCCGCTTGCATCTTTGCCCTGTTGCAAGAGCGCGTAGACCAGCCACTCATTGTAATGCCCACACACAGACGGCGCGCGGCCAGAGGCGATGCGCTGCTGATCGACCACGCCATCGGCGAGGATATTGGCCTTCTCCGAAGCCTCCCAGTCGGCGAGCGCGTGGAAGATGTGGCTCACCATGTGCTGCGCGTGGCCAGCTTCGGGTGCGACCACGGCGTAGCGTTCGGCCATGCGCTTGCCGAGCGGCGCGTGGACCGGGTCGTCGTAGGAATGGATGAGGTAATGGAGGATGCCGGGGTGGAACTCGTTGGTCATGAAACCGGGTTCGAGAATGCCCGCCGCTTCCATGTATAGTGGCACTTGGCGTCCGCCATGGGATGATCCCAGAACCGCGAGCCCCGTGAAAGCGCGCACGTCGACGTCGTCGGGATGATCGGCCAGCATAGCGCGCATGGCGGCAAGATATTCAAGGTCGCGCGCTTCCTTTTCGCCTTCGCTGTAAAGTGTCTCGATAGCGGCAAGCCATTGGCTCTCGATGGAATTGCGCGCCTTTGCTGCGCGAGCCTCTCGCGTGGCACCAAACCGACCAAGAATGGCGGTTGCCGCCTCGTAATCCTGTTGCTTCCACAGCGGATGATTGTGGGTCATCGCCTCGCCCCAATAGGCCATCACGAAATCGGGGTCGGCTGCCTGTGCGGCGCGGAAGGCTTCGGCTGCGTAATCGTATTCGAAGTTGTGCAGAAGGGCGAGGCCGCGCAGGAACGGCTCGCGCGCCGCTTCGTTGGCGGTGGTTTCCATGACCATGAATTGAGCGCCGACCTGCTTGGGCGCGAAGGGCTGATCTTCCGAATGGCCTTCATGAGCCGATGCCGGAACGCTCAGGCTCGCAGCCGCACCTGCAAGAAGCGCCGCAGCGATGGTCGAAATCTTGGTCATGGTCATGTCCCCCTACTCGCCCTGCATTGTGCCGTAGGCGGGGGGATCAATGCAAGCGGTCAGCGCCCGAACATCTCAAGACCGATTTCAAGGCCGCAGCCGCCTGCAACGCGAACCACTTGTTCCACTGCCTGACGATCGTCAACGCGGCGAAGGCGCGCCATCGCTTCTCCCGTCGACAGCGGAAGGCGCGTCTCGCCTTCTTGCGGTGCGAGCCGCTCGAGTTTGCGCAGCTGCGCGATGGATAGCCTGTCGACCAGACGAGGCGCCATGCATTCCGACATGTTCACCGGCACGCCATTTTCGAGCAAAGCCTGCTCCACCCGCTGCTCGGTCACGCGTTCGAGCATGCCGTCGCCGCGAAAGACGAAGTAGATCCCGACGCCGAACGCCAGCACCAGCAGCATGATGACGAGTAAGCGCATCGGGCTATCCTGGTCGCCCCCTAGTCCAGCGCCTTGACGATTTCCTCGACCATCTTCTTGGCGTCGGAAAGCAGCATCACGGTCTGGTTCATGTAGAACACATCGTTGTCGACACCGGCATAGCCGACCCCGCCCATCGAGCGCTTGATGAAGAAGACCTGCTTTGCCTTGTCGACGTCGAAGACGGGCATGCCGTAGATCGGCGAGGATTTATCGGTCTTCGCTGCCGGGTTCACCACGTCGTTTGCACCGATGATAAAGGCGACGTCGGCGGTGGCGAATTCGCTGTTGATGTCCTCCAGCTCGAACACCTTGTCATAGTCAACGCTGGCTTCTGCAAGGAGGACGTTCATATGGCCGGGCATGCGCCCTGCGACCGGGTGGATCGCGTACTTCACCTCGACGCCCTTTTCCTCGAGCACGTCGGCCATTTCGCGAAGCGCGTGCTGTGCCTGCGCCACCGCCATACCGTAGCCCGGGATGATGATAACCTTTTCGGCCTGTTCGAGCATGAAGGCCGCATCGTCTGCGCTGCCCTGCTTGTAGGGGCGCTGTTCACGCGGCTCGCCGCCTGCCCCGGCGCTGTCATCCGCGCCGAAGCCGCCTGCGATCACGCTGATGAAACTGCGGTTCATCGCGCGGCACATGATGTAGCTCAGGATCGCACCCGAGGACCCCACCAGCGCACCAGTGATGATCATCGCGGTGTTGCCAAGCGTGAAGCCCATCGCAGCAGCAGCCCAGCCCGAATAGCTGTTCAGCATCGAGACGACGACCGGCATGTCAGCCCCGCCGATGGGGATGATCAGCAGGAAGCCGATGGCAAATGCGAGGACGGTTATCGCAATGATCGGCCAGCCTGCGCCCGGCCCGCCATCGGGCGAGACCGCGTAGAAACCGATGATGCCAAGGATCGCGACGATGGTGCCGAGGTTGATGACGTGACGCGCCGGGAGAAGGATTGGAGACCCGCTCATCCGGCCAGAAAGCTTGAGGAAGGCGATAACCGAGCCGGAGAACGTGATCGCACCGATGGCGATGCCAAGGCCCAGCTCGATCCGGCTGACCATCAGGATCTGGCCCGCCTCATCGAGAATGCCGAACGCACCGGGGTTCAACCATGCGGCGAGGCCAACCACCACTGCGGCCATAC
Source organism: Erythrobacter sp. S158 (assembly GCF_057364915.1). Classification (NCBI taxonomy): domain Bacteria; kingdom Pseudomonadati; phylum Pseudomonadota; class Alphaproteobacteria; order Sphingomonadales; family Erythrobacteraceae; genus Erythrobacter; species Erythrobacter sp. S158. The sequence continues at coordinate 1,991,319 of NZ_CP200279.1, forward strand.
CGACCAGCGAGTGGAAGCCAGCGACCAGTTCCGGCATCGCGGTCATGGCGATCTTGCGCGCAATCGTGACACCGATGATCCCGCCGAGGAAGATCGCAATCCCGATCTCGATGATATTGGCGATGTCGTGCGTCACCAACGTCGTCACCAGCGCGATTGCCATACCGATCATGCCATTGCGGTTACCCGCGCGGCTCGTTGCGGGGCTCGAGAGACCACGCAGCGCAAGGATGAAGAATACGCCCGAGGCCAGATAAGCAAGCATGGCCCAGGCGGGGGTGGCTCCGACGCCGTCAGCGGCGCCCGCAAGGATGGAGAAGGTCATCTCTTACTTCTCCTTCTTCTTGTACATGGCGAGCATGCGTTGGGTGACGGCAAAGCCGCCGAAGATGTTGATGCTGGCCATCACGACACCCGCAAGGCCCAGATACTTGGCCACCGGATCGGTCGATTCAGCCGCAGCAATCAGCGCTCCAACGATGATCACCGAGGAGATCGCGTTGGTCACCGCCATCAGAGGCGTGTGCAGCGCCGGGGTGACCGACCAGACCACGTAATAGCCGACGAAACACGCCAGCACGAAGATGGATAGGATTGAGATGAAGTCCATTATCGCGGTTCACTTTCTGACACTGAAGTCATCATCGGATTGTTACGCGGATTGATACGGCGAAGGGCTTTTGTTCGAGGGGTTCATCGACGCGGACCCGGATGGCACCGTCCTCAAAGCCGAGCACGGTCCATTTGGCGCCAAGCCCTTCGGCACCCATTTCCTTAGGCAATTCGTCTCCATCGGTGGAGAACCAGCGGCTGAGTTCGCCCTTGGCATAGTCGCCACCAAACGCCACTCGGAAGTAGCGGGACTTGCCGATCGCGAGAAAGCCGCGTCCATCGAACTCGATACCGACGTAGTAGACCTTTGTGAGCTCACGTGGATCGATCTTCTCGAACGATCCGCCCGAAATCTCCCGCAAGTTTCGGCGGTGCTTTCCCCGAAGCTGTGGGAAGGCCGAGGGCTGCAACTTCTTCTTGAAGCCGCCATCGAACGTCCCGTCGCCGTTAACATCCTTAAAGCAGCTTGCCTGGAATATCGCCCCGACCATCAGGGCACCGACGGGATTGTATTCAGGCCGTTTGTCGAGGCAGTAGACATCGCCCGAGCCCGAGACGACCCCGAACAATTCGTCACCCGCTTCGGCCAGCACATCGCCATCACCATCGACAATCGCGCTGGTTAATCGAGCTGCCGTCGGGGGAAGCAGGCGCTGCTTGATCACGAAGTCGTCGTTCGCGACCAGCCTTCCGCCCTCGTCAGCCGGAGCCGACGCATCACTCTCGATAAGATCGACGTCGGAGATTGTCCAAAGCGTCTCGATATGGCGCTCATGCATGTCGCGCGCGGCAGCAGGATGGCTCGCCGTAAGCCCAGCGGCCGCTGCGACCGCAATCAGAGACGCTGCGGGGCTTCTCACCCCTTGAGCCTCTCATTCACAACTTCACCTCCTTTGGTCAGGCGCACGGCGTCGCCGATCTCTTCGTCGAGTTCGGGTTTGCCGGCTTCCTTGTCCCAGGAGGCCGAGAGGAAGTTGAAATGGTTGCGAGCAAACAGCGCCGATGCGTCCGCGGCAAGGTGCGCGGGGGTGTTGGCGTAGCCGATGATCTTGACGCCGTGCCGCTCTACCGCCTCGTCGGGCTTGGAGCCTTCAACGTTGCCGCCTTGCGCAACAGCAAGGTCGAAGATCACACTGCCCGGCTTCATCGTTGCGATCTGTTCGTCGGTGATTAGCACCGGAGCCGCTCGACCGGGGATCAGCGCAGTTGTGATCACGATGTCCTGCTTAGCGATGTGTTCGCTTACAAGCTTTGCCTGAGCGGCCTTGTATTCATCGCTCATCTCGGTGGCGTAGCCGCCCGAGCCTTCGCCCTCGATGCCTTCGACATCGGTGACGAAAATCGCTTTCGCGCCAAGGCTTTCGATCTGCTCCTTCGTAGCCGATCTCACGTCCGTTGCGGAAACCTGCGCGCCCAGACGCCGCGCGGTAGCGATGGCCTGAAGCCCCGCAACACCAACACCCATGATGAAGCACTTGGCGGCCTGAACAGTGCCAGCAGCCGTCATCATCATCGGAAAGGCGCGGCCATAGGTGTCAGCCGCCGCAAGGACAGCCTTGTAGCCTGCAAGGTTCGACTGGCTCGAAAGGACGTCCATCGATTGCGCTCGGGTGATGCGCGGCATGAATTCCATGCTCAGCGCTTCGTATCCGGCCTTGGCATATGCCTCGACCAGGTCGCCGTTCTGGAACGGATTGAACAGCGCCGCCACCCACGCGCCGGGCTTTGCACCTTTAAGCAGTTCTGCATCGGGAGCCTGAATGCCAAGTACGATGTCGGCATCCTTGACCGTCGAAGCCAGATCACCGGTCGCTGCGCCTGCGTCGGCATAGGCCTCGTCACCGATAGCCGCATGCTTCCCTGCGCCCGATTCGACAGCAACTTGCGTATCGAGACCGATGAATTTCTTCACCGTTTCGGGCGTCGCCGCCACTCGGGTTTCCCCAGGGCTGCGCTCCTTCAGAACTGCGATTTTCATATAGGTTTGGGTTTCCTTATGGCGCGATCAGCGTGACGACGAAAAGCGTGATCACGGCGATCACAGGCACGATCCACTTCAGCGATCCCATGAACCTGTCATAGGTCGAGCGTGCCTTGTCCATGTCATGCGTGCTCATTCTTGCGTATCCCCTTGCAAAATGTGCGGCGCACCCCCGTGTCGGATCTGTTGAACCGGATTGTGATCCCAATTCAACAAAGCGCGCCAGTTAATGATTGGTTCCTGATCCCGTATCGAAGCAAACGGGGTTGCTCAACCCACCTTTGCGACCCGTGACCAGGATGCGCACCGAAATGCGACACAAGCAATTCCTGCGAATAGCCTTAATTCAGTCTTTACCTGAACGCCTTACACCATGGGGACGTTTCACCCCGGGACGATTGCCGGGGGCCGGAGGAATCAAGGCTCGCTTATGTCTCATGCGGATGCGCCATCTGACAGCGTACCGGTTTCAGGCGCAGCCGATGTGCAGGACGATGCGCGCATCGTCATGCTGATCGACGATGAGCCTGCGCAGAGCCGTCTTATCACCGCGATTGCCGCCCGCGAAGGCTGGCGCACCGTGGTTGCCGGTGACGCAGAGACAGCCATTGCAATGCTTGGCACGCGCGAAGGCATGCAGCTTTCGGCAATCCTGCTCGACCAGTGGGTTCCGGGCGACGATGCCTGCTCGCTTATCGCAGAACTCAAGGAACGCCGTCCTGCGTTGCCGATCCTGATGCTGACGACATCTGCTTCCCCGCTTCTGGCGGTCGAAGCCATGCGTGCAGGCGCAAGCGACTACCTCGTCAAGCCGGTCTCACCCGACCGCCTGATGGAAGCCCTTCGCGCCGTCACCACCCGCGAAGCGCCGCGTGACGAGCTTGCCCCGCTGACCGAGAAGATGTCGGCAAGCCTCGACTTCGACGCGATGATCGGCACCGCTCCCACGTTCCGCACCGCGCTCGCGCAAGCGGCCAAGGCTGCGCGCGGGCACGGACACGCGCTGATCGAAGGCGAGAGCGGTACGGGCAAGGAGATGCTGATGCGCGCGATGCATGCTGCTTCTCCGCGTGCCAAGGAGAACCTGCGGATCATCAACGTCGCCAGCGTTCCGCCCAATTCGATCGAGTCGGTGCTGTTCGGGCACGAACCCAACGCTTTTCCCGGCGCCTTCGACCGCCAGATTGGCGCGCTTCAGCATTGCGATGGCGGCACGCTGGTCCTCGACGAGGTCGACCGGCTTAGCATGGCGGTGCAGACCCGCCTGCGTGACGCCTTGGAAACCAGCATCGTTCGCCCAGTAGGCGCTGCGCACGGTTTCCGTGTCGACGTGCGCATTCTCTCGGCTGCGAACAGCAATCTTGCGCAGATCGTCGAAGGCGGCCTCTTCGACGAGATCCTTGCAGAGCAGCTTTGCGCCACCCGCATCAAGCTGCCGCCCTTGCGCGAACGAACCGGCGACATCCCCGCCCTCACCCGCCACTTCCTCCAGCGGATCGGCGAGCAGCCGGGCCTGACGCACCTCTCGGTCTCGGACAGTGCGCTAGGGCTTTTGGGCGCCTTCGACTGGCCGGGTAATGTGCGCCAGCTTCAGTCCGTGCTCTTCCGCGCCGCCGTCTATTGCGAAGGCGATACACTGACCGCCGACAGCTTCCCGCAGTTATCCGAGCTTATCGGAGAGCTTGAAGCAGGCTGCAGCTCGCATTTGCACGAGGGCGTGGGCGTGATGCTCTACACCGAAGACGGCAATCTGCGCCCGCTCGAAGAGATCGAGGCCGACGTCATTCGCCTCGCCATCGGCCATTATCGTGGCCGCATGACCGAGGTTGCGCGCAGGCTCGGCATCGGGCGCTCGACGCTTTACCGCAAACTCTCCGATCTCGGCATCGACAACGCAGCGTAGCACGCGCGGCTTGATCGCGGTCTGAGGCGCAGCTAGCGCTCGGGCCATGACTACTCTTCAAGACTTCACTGGGCGCACAGCGCTCGTCACTGGCGCTTCATCGGGGATCGGTGCGGCGTGTGCGACAATGTTGGCGCAGCGCGGGGCGGCGAAGCTGATCCTTGTCGATGTCGATGAGGATGGCATGACCGCGCTGGATCTCGATTGCGAGGTCGAAGCCGTCACCGGCAGCGTTGCCGACGAAGCGCTCTGGAATGACCTTGCACCCCGCCTCGAAGGGCTCGACCACGCTGTCGTCAACGCTGGCATCGGCGGGTTCGGAGCGATCGCCGACCTCGAGCTTGCCGAGTGGCGCCGGGTGATGGACGTCAACCTTGATGGCGCTTTCCTGACCCTGCGCGCTGCGCTCAGGGCCATCCGCGCGAACGGCAAGGACGAAGGCGGCAGCGTGGTCATCACCGGCTCCTCAACTGGCGTGAAGCCCGTGCCCGGCATCGGCCCTTACGGCCCTGCCAAGGCCGCGGTGGCGCATATGGCGCGCATTGCCGCGATGGAGAACGCCGAAGCCGGCATCCGCGTCAACGCAATCGCCCCGGGCGGGGTCGATACCGCGATCTGGGAGACGGGCGAGGACTTCAACCGCTCGGTCGAAGCCATCGGCCGCGACAAGACCATCGCGCGCATGGCCAAGACCACGCCTTCGGGCCGCTTTGCCTCTTCCGAGGAGATGGCAGCGACGATCCTCTTCATGCTCTCAGACGCAGGATCGAACATCACCGGCCACGTCCTTGTCAGCGACGGCGGCTTTACGCTCTGACGCTTACCAGCTGACGGTGCGGGTCACCCGCACCTCGCCCTCGCTCCCGCGCATCGACATCGTGAAGGTGCGCGATTCCCAGTCGATGTCGACAAGGCCGAAGTTCTCTTCCGAGATGAAGTCGGTCACGCGCTTCGGATCGGGTTCGCGCGCGGTGTTCCGCTCGGTCGAGGAGAACGAGTAGTTGAGCGAGGAGCTGGTCAGCTCCCAGATCTGCTCACCGCCTGCGGCTGCGGGTACATCAGTGTAGATGCCGCCCGCGTGGCGGTCGCCCGACAGCAGCACCATTCCGCTCTCTTCGCGCGCGGCCAGTATGCGGTACAGCTTCTCGCGCTCAAGCGGCAGGTTCTCCCAGTTCTCATAGTCATGCGCGTCGGTGATTACCTGAACGGATGACGCGATGATCCGGAAGTCGGCGGGCTCGGCGAGTTCCTGCTCAAGCCACTTCCACTGCTCCTCGCCTAGCATCGTCCTTGCCGGATCGTCGCTCGGCACATACGGCCCGAGCGGCGGGCGTTCGAGCGAATACGGCATGCGATCAAGGTCGGAACGGAAGTAGCGCGTGTCGAGCACGATCACCTGCGTGCGCTGGCCTTCCGCGCCGAAGATCGCCGAATCGTAGACGCCGGGGCGCGACTTCACCTCGTCGGACGATCCCCAGAAGGTCTCGAAGATCGTCTCGGCCCAGCCGCGGAAGGCGAAGCTGCCGCCTGCATCGTTCATGCCGTAATCGTGGTCGTCCCAGGTTGCCATCATGGGCACCTGCTGGCGGAAGGCGGTGAGTTCGGGCGTGTTTGCCTGCACCCGGTACGCCTCGCGCAAGGTCTCCAGCGTCGCCTCGCCGGTCCAGCCGTTGTCGCCATAGTTGTTGTCACCGATGAACAGGAACAGCTGCGGATTGGTCTCGGCGATCTCGCCCCAGATGTCCTGCGGGCGCAGCTGGTGGTTGCAGCTGCCGAACGCGAGGCGGGTGATCGTGGTGTCTTCGCTTAGCGTCGCGCCAGCGGGAGCGACGGGCAGCTCGATGCGGCTTTCAAGCTTGTCGTAGTAAGCCGCCAGCAGATCCTCTGGATACATCGGCACATGCCCGTCACCGTGGTGACGGGCGTGCATCTCGCTATGCGCTGAATGCTCGTGGGCTTCCGTATGCGCATCGGCCATCAGCGGCGCCGTGACAAGCGCGGCGGCGGCGGTTCCGAGAGTGAGAAGCATGGGGGTGCGCATCGGGTCGTGTCTCCTGTTCGTGTGCCAGCGCCTTTGCCGCGCCAACGTGACTCTATTGCTACAAGGCGCCGATCACAGCGGCGGTAATTGGGTGAAGTCGGTGAGCGCCGCATCGCGCATCCCGCGCCAGACATTGCGCGCCTGCACCGTCTCGGGAACGTCGTGGACGCGCAGCATGTGCGCGCCTGCATCCATCGCTTTCACGGCAAGCGCGATCGACCCGCCGAGCCGCTTGTGCGCTGGCTCCTCGTTCGAGAGCGCACCGATCATGCGCTTACGGCTCACGCCCACCAGCAGCGGGCTGCCAAGCGCGTGGAACAGCGGCAGGGCGTTCAAGAGCGCGAGATTGTGCGCGAGGGTCTTGCCAAAGCCGATGCCGGGATCGAGCATGATCCGCTCTTCCGCAACGCCGCCAGCGATGGCTGCTCCGCGCACCGACTTGAGCGTATCGAACACCTCGCTCACTACGTCGGCGTAATCGCCGCCGTCATGCAGGTCGTCGCCCGTCCCCGGCGCGTGCATCAGAACCACCGGGCATCCCGCGCCCGCAACCAGCTCGGTCATGCGCGGATCGTAGCGCATGGCGGAGACATCGTTCGCCATCTGCGCTCCCTTGGCGAGCGCGGCCTCGAGAACGCCGGCGCGCCGTGTATCGACGCTGATCGCGGCGCCCATGCTCGCGCAGTACTCGACCGCCGGGACCACCCGCTCGATCTCGTCGCCTTCCCATGTCGCTGCGCCGCCAGGGCGCGTGCTTTCGCCTCCGATGTCGATGATCGCCGCGCCCGCTTCGAGCATCGCGAAGGCATGCGCGCGGCCCGCATCGGGCTTTTCGAGGAACTCGCCGCCATCGCTGAAGCTGTCGGGGGTGACGTTGAGAACGCCCATCACCTGTGGCTGGTCCAGACGTACCGTGCGCTCTCCCAGCTGCAGCGGTGCGTGAACCAGTTGCAGGTTTGCCCATTGGCGCTCGGCCTCAGATGCCAGCTCACCGCCGGGCTCGCCCAGCGCCTCCGCCGCCTCGCGAACGCCGAAGATCCGGCGATGCGTCACCGCCCCGCCCTCGCGCACGATCAGCGCAAAGCGCGCGGCATAGGCCATCGTGCCCGCCAGCCGGATCGCCGCGCCATCCTCGGCCTGCGGACCGCTGACGAGACCGATGGGCTGGACATAGACAGACGCGCTCACAAGGCTGCTCCGAAGGTGGTGATGAGGGGAGAAGTGGACCGCATGTTACACGGTCCAGGGGCAAAACCCGCAAAGTGTAACCCTGCGCCCCAAAAAGTGTGACTGTAGGTCCGGATACGTGACCTTGAGACGCAAAACCGTGGCCCTCGATCGCCTGAGTGTGACCCGGCCACACCGCCGTCCGCAATCGACATCTGCGCTATCGTCATGAAGCTCATGGCAAAGCCCTTAGCGCGCGCGGGCCATGTAGGACAGCCGTGTGCTTCGCGAATTGCCCAGACTTGATACGAAAAGGGCCACGCATCTCTGCGCGGCCCTTCGGATCGTATTTGTTTCAGTCTGGCTTAGCCGCCGAACTTCACGCGCACGCCTGCGGTGAGAAGCGACTGCTGGCTTTCGACTTCAAGTGTCGCCGGAAGCAGCGTGAGCGGGATCTCAGCGTCTTCGGTCATGTCGCGGAACGTGTACTGGCCAAACAGCTCGACACCCGGGCTGACTTCGTAGCCTGCGCCTGCCATCAGCTGATAGGCAAAGCCGCTGTCGTCATCCTCGCCCACTGCGACGCCCGAGGGGCGATAGTCGACATCAACCCACTGATAGCCGAGGCCAGCGCCAACATAGGGCTTGAACCCGCTTCCGGTCTGAATGTCGTAATAGACGTTGGCAAACAGGCCGAAATTGGAGACATCGCCCTGCCCGTCGGCCAGCACTTCGCCAACGGTCGGGTTGGCGCCGCTCGCGTCACCGCGGGTCAGAACTGCCGAATCCACGCCGTCAATATTCGCACCGCCAACCAGCAATTCGCTGTGGCCGCTTACGTCATATTCGGAATAAGCAGCTTCGGCTTCGAGGCGGAAACCGTTCTCGAAGGCGTAACCGACCTGGCCACTGATTGTGTAGCCGGTGTCGAAATCGGTGTCCCAGGCGAGGTCGGTTCCGTTGGGGATCGAGCCAAAGTCATCCGTTGCGGGCACTTCGGCTTCAAACTCTCCTTCGTTTGAACTGTCGCTCGGCAGGCTGACGCCGCCACTGACACCGACATAGGGACCAGCTTCGGACTGAGCGGCTGCGGGGACAGCGGCTAAGGCGAGCGCGGCAAGGGGGAGCGCTGCGATTTTTGCATTGATGTTCATGGTATTCCTCTTTGTTAATCCCGGGCGCGACGAACGGGGGATGTGCGCCGGGTCAGAGTGGATACACTTTGGAAAGCTGAATGGTTTCCGACCGGGACGGTGAAGCGTGCGGTGCAAACGACAATCAGTCGCACCAATCGACGAAGCGTTTATGGCAGCCGATGATGGTCAGACCGCATCAGGTTCACGCAATCATGTTTCAGAGCGAAAATTGGCTGGGATCGGGCAGTTCGTGCAGACGCTTCCCTTGCACAAACGGCACAGGGTTCGGCGTTCGAGATCGCTGATTTCGAGCGATGCAAGCAACCGGTGAAGCAGCCCATCGAGCTGCACCACGTCCTCCCGCTCCAGCCCTTCGAGCAGGGGGGTGATTGCCGCGATGCGCCCGTCGAGCAATTTTTCGCGCGCGGCCATTCCTCTGGCAGTCAGGAATAACGCCACGGCGCGCTTGTCATCACCCTTGCGCCGCTCGACCAGTCCGTCGGCGACCAGCCGGTCGGTCAATCTCACCGTGCCTGAATGCGAAAGGCCAAGAGTGCGGCGCAGCGCATCGTTCGACGGACCCGTGCCATATCCGATCACCACCAGCGCAGCCGGAGTCTCGCCCGCATGGTTTAGGATTTCGCGCGCAGCCTGCTCGATCCTGTCGGCCACGGCGAGGCCTACGACGCCTAGGAGATTGGCTGTCCTTTCGATCATTTGACGAGCTTTATGTGCAAGGCGCACATATTTCAACTTGACGATATGTGCGCTGCGCACATAAATCTCGAAAGGCAGCGATTTCCAGGTTGCACACGGAGAAAGACATGGCCGACAAAATGATCGCAGGGCTCAGCGCAGAGCACGCCGACTTCTACCGCCGCTTCCAGTCGTTCTGGGCCGATCCATCGGGCGAACGCGTGGCCGAGATCATCGGTCCGGACGCAGTGATCCATTTCTCAGGACAGGGCACCTTCACCGGCGAGGAATACAAGGCGGTGATGCAGGGACTGCTCGACCAGATGGAGGGCCTTGAAGTCACGCCGCTCGACTGCGCGGGCAATGGCGACTTGCTTTACATCCACTGGCGTACGAGCGTGCCGATCGACGGAAAACGCGTCGAATATGTCGGTGTCGACCGCTTCACCGTGCGCAACGGCATGGCGGTCGAGGAATATGTGATTTTCGATACAGCTGTGCTTGCTGCCGCAACTGCGGGTTAGTCCTCGCTGGCCAGCCGGTACAGTTCACGCGCAGCGTCGACCGGCTTGATCTCGCCGCCATTCTCGTAGTGCCAGAAGGTCCAGCCGTTGCAGCTGGGCGCCTCTTGCAGCTCCTTGCCGAGCCCGTGGATCGAGCCGACCTTTCCGCCACAATCGAGCGATCCGTCGGCGCGCACCGTGGCAACCCAGCGGCGCTTCTTGTCGAACACCTGCGTGCCCGGAGGGATGAGACCGTTTTCGACCACGGCACCAAAAGCCACACGCGGCGCGGCTTTCTTGGATTGCATCGTGGTGAGCGCGCTTTCATCGAGCGGCAGCTCTTTCTCGATCCGCTTCATCGCGACGCCGCGATAGAATTTCTCGCGCTCGCATCCGATCCACTCGCGGCCCAGACGCTTGGCAACCGCGCCGGTGGTGCCGGTGCCGAAGAATGGGTCGAGCACAACGTCGCCCTTCTCTGTCGTCGCAAGCAGCACGCGGTAAAGCAGCGCCTCGGGCTTCTGCGTCGGGTGCGCTTTCTTGCCGTTTTCCTTCAGGCGCTCTCCGCCCGAACAGATCGGCAGCACCCAGTCCGAACGCATCTGAAGCTCGTCATTGAGCGTCTTCATCGCGCGGTAATTGAAGTGATAGCGCGCCTTTTCCCCCTGGCTCGCCCAGATCAGCGTTTCGTGCGCATTGGTGAAGCGCGTGCCCTTGAAATTGGGCATCGGATTGGTCTTGCGCCACACGATGTCGTTGAGGATCCAGAAGCCCAGATCCTGCAGGATAGCGCCGCAGCGGAAGATGTTGTGATAGCTGCCAATGACCCACAGCGAGCCATCGGGCTTCAACACGCGGCGCGCTTCGGTCAGCCATTCGCGGGTGAAATCGTCATAGGCTCGGAAGCTGTCGAACTGGTCCCAATGATCGGTCACCGCATCGACTTCGCTGCCATCGGGGCGATTGAGATCGCCGCCCAGTTGCAGATTGTAAGGCGGATCGGCGAACACGCAGTCGACCGAATTGTCAGGCAGAGAACGCATTGCCTCGATGCAGTCACCATCGAGAATCTGGCCCAATGGCAAGGACTTGCGCACGTCTTCTGCGACTCTTTGAGAGCCAACCGCGCGCAGCTTCTGTTTTTCCATCACGCCCATTGTTCTGCCTTCAAGTGATAGTGTTCGCCAAACTTATCCACAGGCATGAGTCCTCGCGGACTCCGCGTCAAGCGCTGAGATTCTGAGGACTTATGGTTAATGCTTGGTAAACGCTCGCAGGCGCGGGCGGAACGAAACGAGACCGGCACAAGATGTTGAGTCCCGCTTGTGAGCGCGGACTCCAGATCAAGGGGGTGTTACCCCAAAGACTCGGCGGCCGCCTCAATTTCGATTTCATCGGAGGCTGCCGCATCAGGCGCGCCGAACAACAGCGCGGTGTTCGCTGCAAAGGCAATGAGGAGGACGGCGCCAAGCACGCGCCCGATACTCTTGAAGAACCAAAGCACGGCGAGCAGACCCACCGCACTCGCGGTCAGCAATGCCATCTGCAGCCCGACAAGCTCCTGTGGCAGCGCGAAAGGCGCGATGCTCATTGTCGCACCGCCGATCAGCAGGATGTTGTAGATGTTCGAGCCGAGCACGTTTCCGATCGCCAGCCCTGACTTGCCGCGCAGCGCCGCTGCGATCGATGCCGCCAGTTCCGGGAGCGATGTTCCGATTGCCACCACGGTCAGGCCGATCACCGTCTCAGGCACCTTGAAGATCGTTGCCAAAGAGATCGCGCCCGTCACCAGAGCGTTGCCCCCCGCCACCAGAATGCCGAGCCCGACAAGAAACAGTGCCGAGGCAACAACGATACCGGTCGGCTTGTCCGATGAATCCTCCTCCTCGATCGGGGCTGCCCCTGGATGGCGATAGCGCCAAACGATGTAAACGAGGATCCCGGCAAGAAGGGCAAAGCCGATCCACCGCGCACCAAGCTGCGACCACGCAAGCGCCCACAAGAGCAGCGTCACACCCAGCGCCACGACCGCATCGCGCCGCCCGGTTCCGATCAGCGCAATCGGCATGACCAGCGCCGAAACGCCAAGGATCAGCAGCGTGTTCGCAAGGTTGGAGCCTACGATATTGCCCCAGGCAATCTCGGGAGAGCCAGCAAGGCTCGCCTGAACGCTCGCCACCATTTCGGGCATCGAGGTTGCAAAGCCGACGATCACGAGCCCTGTAAACAAGGTCGAAACGCCAAGCTTCTCCGCGATCCCTACAGAGCCGCGCACGAGGAGTTCACCGCCAATCGCAAGGCCGACCAGCCCCGCGACGCTCAACAGGATCGCTTCAGTCATGCAGCGGGGCCTAGGGCCAGCGGCTCGCGATCACAACCACGATCAAAGAAGCGATGCTTGCGCAACGGGCGCAAAGCTCTGGCGGTGCAGACTTGTAGGACCATGCAGGCGTAACGCCTCCATATGTTCCTTGGTTCCATAGCCCTTGTTGCGCTCCCACCCATAGGCGGGATGCGCGCGCGCGGCCTCGACCATCATCCGGTCGCGCCATTCCTTCGCGATAATGGAGGCAGCGCCGATGCTGGGCTCGATCCCGTCGCCGCCCACGATAGCGCGCGCAGGCCAGCGCCATTCGGCGCACCGTCGCTCGGGCGTCTGGTTGCCGTCGATCAGGACAATGTCAGGCGCGCCGGGCAATTGCGCGGCCAGATCGCGCACGCAGCGCGTCATCGCCTCCATGGTCGCCTGGAAGATATTGAGCTGGTCGATCTCGTCCGCCTCGACCACCGCGACAGCCCATTTGCAGCAGGCGCGCAGTTCCTCGTCGAGCGCACCGCGCCGCTTGGCGGATAACTTCTTGGAATCCCCGATCCCTGCGGGTAGTCCCTCCCCCAGCACAACCGCAGCGGCGACCACCGGTCCTGCGAGCGGCCCACGCCCGGCCTCGTCGACCCCTATGGTGATGGACCGGCTATCAGACGCCTGATTGAGAGATTGAACCATGAAGACCTTTGCTCAGATGACCGCCGGATTTTCGCTCAGCGCTCTCTCGCTCGCAAGCTGCGCGCAGGCGGAAAGCGTGGAAAGCACCGCCACAGCAAGCGGCGCAGCGATGTCGATCAGCGAAATGGCGACGATCGAGCAGCCGTGGGCGATTGAGTTCGCTCCGGGAACCTCAGTTCTTTTCATCACCGAAAAGGAGGGCACTATGCGTTTCATCGACACCGCTGCCAATGATGGCGCGGGCCGGATGGGCACGGTTACAGGCGTGCCGGAAGTGGCGTTTGGCGGTCAGGGCGGCTTTGGCGATGTCGCCTTCCTGCAGAGCGAGGCTTCCGCGACGCTGGGCACGCGCACCATCTATCTGAGCTGGGCCGAGTTTGGCGAAGATGGCGATACGCGCGGCGCGGTCGTCGGACGCGGCCAATTGGTCTGTGGCGAGGCCGACAGCTGCAGCATCGACGGCCTCGAAGTGATCTGGCGTCAGGCGCCCAAGGTCACCGGACGCGGTCACTATTCACACCGCATCTCCTTCTCGCCCGATGAGCGGTATATGTATGTCGCAAGCGGCGATCGTCAGAAGCTGACCCCTGCGCAGGACCTCACCAACACGCTCGGCACCATTGTGCGCCTTAACCTCGACGGCACGCCCGCCGAAGGCAATCCGTTTGCCGATCAGGGCGGCGTGACGGCTGAGATCTGGTCTTATGGCCACCGCAACATCCTCGGCATGGATTGGGATGCGCAAGGCCGGCTTTGGGACGTGGAGCACGGCCCGGCAGGCGGGGATGAATTCAACCTTGTGGCGCAGGGCGCCAATTACGGCTGGCCCACGCGTTCCTACGGCAATCACTATAATGGCGACCCGATCACCGACCACTCACCCGACGACGGCTTCACCAAGCCCGCGGTCCACTGGACCCCGGTGATCGCGCCGGGCGACATGATCTTCTACACCGGAGACATGTTTGCCGACTGGAACGGCGATGCACTGATTGCAGGCCTGTCGAGCAACGCCATCGTGCGCGTCGAACTGACGGGCGATGGCGGCGCGACCGAAGCAGAGCGGATCGACATCGACGGCCGCGTGCGCTCGATCGACGAGGCACCTGATGGCTCGATCTGGCTGGCAACCGATCAGGGCAAGGTGATGAAGGTCAGCATGTGATTGCTCGCCTTGTTGCAGGCCGCAGACACAGCGAGTAATCGCGCCGCTCGATGAGCAACGACACGGCAACCCTGATTCCGCTGAGCGCGGTTCAACCCGATATGGTCGAGCAATTGCTGGACCGTGTTTTCGGTGAGGATCGCCATGCGCGCACCGCCTATCGCATTCGAGCAGGCATGAACTGGCTTGAGGCGCTGAGCTTTGCCGCGCTCGACGCCGACGATATGCTGGTGGCGACGATCCAGTGCTGGCCGGTCGCACTGCACGACCGTGAGGGCCGGCCTGTGCCGCTCGTGATGGTCGGGCCGGTGGCGGTGATCCCCGAAAGGCAGGGCGAAGGGTTCGGCGTCGGCCTGATGACCGCCATGCTCGACGCCGAGCGCCGCATGGCCGCCGATGGAGCGCCGCCACTTGCACAAGTCCTGATCGGCGATGCGGAGTATTACGAACGTTTCGGCTTCAGCGCGACAGCGACCGGCGGCTGGAAATGTCCCGGCCCTTACAAACCCGAGCGCCTGCTCGCCCGAGGCGCAGCGCTGAGCGCGATGCCTGCTGAGGGGATGCTGGGGCCGTGGGGTAAGTGAAAGAGCGCGGATGCGAGTGCGGTAACAAACACCTCTTCACTACGCTGCGCTGATCTGCCATCGCACGCTGCGATGCCTTACGAACCCCCTCCCTACCTCGCCGAACTCACCCTTGCCCAAATCGCCGAGCAGGTGGCGCAGCGAAAGCTGCCGCCGGTCGAAGGCTGGGCGCCGCAGAAATCAGGCGACAGCCAGATGCGCATCGCTGCCGATGGCGCATGGTACCACGAGGGCGACCCGATCAGGCGACCAGCCATGGTGCGCGCCTTCTCCGGCTTGCTCACCCGCGATGAGAGCGGACAGCACTGGCTTGTCACCCCGTTCGAAAAGCTCACCATCGAGGTCGAGGACGCCGCTTTCATCGCGGTCGATTGCACCCGGACCGAGGGCGATCTCGCCTTCCGGCTCAACACCGACGACCTCGTGATCGCAGGCCCAGACCATGCGCTGCGTGTCGATGGCGATCCTGACACGCCCGCCATCTATCTCCACGCCCGGCGCGGATGCGAGGCGCGGCTCAATCGCTCGACCTACACCCAACTCGCTGAGATAGCGCTTGAGACAGGCGGAGACGACTGGATCGTCTCGAGCCAGGGCGCGCTTTTCTCGCTGAGGGGCGGAAGCGTTTGAGCGCACTCTTCAACACGCTGTCAGGATTGTTCGAGGAAGGCCATTCGCGTAAAGTCGATGGCCTCCTGACCGACTCCGCCTTCGCACAGGCCGAGCGCCAGACCCCGGCAGCAGTGCTGATCGCGATTACCGAGCGTGAACGTCCCGGAGTGCTTCTCACCCAGCGGCCCAATGACATGCGCGATCATCCCGGCCAGGTCGCCTTTCCCGGCGGCAAGGTCGACGCGGGCGAAGACGCCGTGACCGCTGCCTTGCGCGAGGCGGAAGAAGAACTCGCCCTGCCACGCAGCGAAGTGAACCTGATCGGGACGACCGATCTCTACCAGACCGGAACCGGCTTCGACATCACCCCGGTCGTGGGCGTGGTGCCGCCGGACCTGCCGCTCGAACCCAGCCCCAGCGAAGTCGCCGCGTGGTTCGAAGCCCCGCTCGACCTCCTGCTCGACGCCGACAGCTGGACCGCGAACGAGGTGTTCTGGCGCGGGCGCATGCGGCGCTATCTGGAGATGGATTACGAGGGCTTTCGCATCTGGGGCGTCACCGCCGCGATCATCATGAACCTATCTATGCGCATCGACGCGTCGCGCTTGCGGTGATCGCGAGAGCATTGCAGCGCTTGTCTTTAACCAGTTTCTTGGATTAGCGGACAAAGCCGTGACCAACCCGCTCCAAAACGCCGACTGGCCCCGCCGCGATGGCCTTGCCGCGCTGACCGCAGCGCTAGGGGCTCAGCATATCCGCTGGGTCGGCGGCGCGGTGCGCGACACGCTGCTTGGCGTTGCCGTGCACGACGTCGATTGCGCGACGACGCACACGCCCGATCAGGTGATCGATCTGTGCCGCGAGGCGGGTATCCGAACCGTCCCGACGGGCATAGAGCATGGCACCGTCACCGCGATCCTCAAAGACGGGCCGGTCGAAGTTACCACGCTGCGCCGCGATGTCGCGACCGATGGCAGGCGCGCGACCGTCGCTTTCGCCACCGAATGGCGCGAGGATGCCGCGCGCCGCGATTTCACGATCAACGCGCTTTATGCGCATCCCGAAACGCTCGAGGTCTCGGACTATTTTGGCGGGCTCGACGATCTGGCCGAACGGCGCGTGCGTTTCATCGGCGATGCTCGCCAGCGCATTGCCGAGGACCACCTGCGGATTCTTCGCTACTACCGTTTCCAGGCGCGCTTTGGGGCCGAGCTTGACCCGGAAGCCGAAGACGCCTGCTCCGAACTGTCGGCCACGCTCAAGGGCCTCAGCCGCGAGCGGGTGGCCGATGAACTGCTCAAGCTGCTCTCGCTGCCAGATCCCGGCGCAACGATAGAGCGCATGTTCGACCGCGCGGTTCTGCGCGTGATTCTGCCCGAAACCGCGCTTCGCCATGTTGAGCAATTGCGCGAGTTGATCGAGCGCGAAGCAGAGCAAGGCTTTGCCCCCGACCCGATCCGTCGCCTTGCCACGCTGCTGCCGCCCTCGCCAGATGTGGCTGAAGGTGTGGCCGCTCGACTGCGTCTTTCCAAGGCCCAGCGCGCGCAGTTGGTCTCAGCCTCCGAAAGGCTCGGCCACGATATCAGCAACCCAAAGGTGCTCGCCTACGAGCTTGGCAACGCCTTTGCGATCGATCGCCTGCTGCTGCTGGGTGAGGACGCCGCCACGATAGCCGGCTGGCAAGCTCCGACCTTCCCCTTGAAGGGCGGCGCGATCGTTGCGCGCGGTGTTGCGGCGGGACCAGACGTCGCGCGTATCCTTCAACTCGTCGAGAAGCGATGGGTCAGCGAAGGCTTCCCAAGCGAAGCCCGCGTCGAAGAGCTGCTCTGTGAAGAGCTTGAACGCTTTGGATTTTCTGCCTGACCTTTACGTTAAGGTGAGCTTCAGTCGGCCTTCCCTAGACGGGAGTCCAAGTCACCGACTTGTCATTTTGGCTCCGTGCCATTAGGGAACCGCACCGCGTCTCGGCCGTTTTCGGTTGTGCGCGCTTCCATCGCTGTAGGACTGCCAATTGGCATGTGCGCCGCCTCCGGGCGGTATGTTCGCAAAGTTCTTCATGCGCGCGCTGCCCTCTCATCACACGGCGGCCATCCGAGGAATACAGTAACTGGAGAGTTATCAATTATGAAGTTTGCAAAGCTGGCTGTCCTGGCCACCGCCATGGCTGTGACCCCGATCGCGGCAAATGCGCAAGAAGTTGGCGCAACCGTTTACGGCAATGACGACGCGCCCATCGGCACCGTCGAAGCTAACGCCGACGGCATCGTCACCGTCAACACCGGCAAGCACGCCGCTCCGCTGCCCGCGAACCTCCTCGCCGAGCGCGAAGGCAAGTGGACCGTCAACGCCACCAAGGCACAGATCGACGGCATGATGGACCAGCAGGTCGCTCAGGCGAATGCAGCGCGTGACGCCGCTCTCGTCGAAGGTGCGATGGTCATGAGTGCCGACGGTATGCCCGCAGGCGTGATCTACACCGTCGACAGCGAAGACACCGTCATCGTCAAGAATGACGGCGGCATCGTCACGCTGACCCGCGAAGCTTTCGCAGCTGACGCGAACGGCCAGCTGATGGCTCTGTATTCGATGGAGCAGCTTACCGCGAACACCACTGCCGTTCCCGAAGGCGCTGAAATCCTGACCCCGGCACAGGCCGCGGCCAAGGAAGCCGAAATGGCAGCGACCGCTGAAGGCGAAGCCGCAGCAGGCGCGAGCGAGTAACGCTCACTTAATATTGCAAGGGCCTTCGCAAGAGGGTCTTACAAGAGCCGCGGTCATCGGGGATGGTGACCGCGGTTTTTGTTGTTATCCAATGGCAGGCGAACATCTCAGGGACGATGCCATGCGGGGCAGTTGCAATTGCGGGCGAGTGGTTTTCGAGATCAGTGGCAAGATTGGGCCAGTGGGACAATGCCATTGCTCGAAATGCCGCAAAGCTTCGGGAACGAATGGCAATGCGGTCTTTTATACTTCTGTTGACTCGTTGAGCTTTGTGAACGGTGCCGATGACGTTACTCGGTTTTCCGATGGTGGCTGGGGTCACACGTTTTGCAGATGTTGCGGAAGCCCGACGCCCCATCTCGCTTCGAACGGAAAGATTTACTTCGTGCCCGCAGGCCTGATGGATGACGATATCGGGCACCGCGGATACGCCGCCCATATTTTCGTAGGCTCCAAGGCGGAGTGGGTGACGCTCGATGACGACGCGCCGAAGTACATCGAAGGCTTCGAGTCCGAACGCGTCGAACCTTCCTAAAACCGATTATCTTTCGGGAAACCCTGCGGCGGGAGCCTGCCCGCTGCACCCCTCGCGACCTTCCACTGCCAGATCTCGTTCTCGGTCCGGGTGCGTTCGCCCGATCCGCCCATCTGCCAGCTGAGGCCGTCTTCCAGTACGAAGGTCGTCGCATCCGACAGCCCGCCATCGCGGTAGCGTTGCAGCATCACGCCCTGCCCGCGTGCCATGACAGGCATTTCCTCAAGATTGAAGACGATCAGCTTGCGGTTCTCGCCCACTGCCGCGACGTGGTCATGGTTCTCGGGGACTTCGCGGATCACCTGCAGCTTGGCATCCCCCTTGAGGTTGACAACCTGCTTGCCCTTCTTGGTTTCGGCCAGCAGTTCCTTCGTCTCAGCGATGAAGCCCTTGCCGATGCTGGAAGCGAGCAGAAGCTTGCCCCCTTCCTTGTGTACCATCATCGCGGCGATCTGCGTTTCGGCGGGCAGGTCGATCATGGTGCGAACCGGCTCACCGAAACCGCGCGCGCCAGGCAACTTGTCCGCGCCCAGCGTGTAGAAACGCCCGTCGGAGCCCGCGATCAGAAGCTTGTCGGTGGTCTGAGCGTGGAGGATGAAAGCGAGCGCGTCGCCTTCCTTGTATTTGAAATCCTGCGCCAGATCGACGTGGCCCTTGGCCGCGCGGATCCACCCTTTTTGCGAGAGGATCACCGTCACCGGCTCCTTCTCGATCATCGCGTCCATGCTGAATTCGACCGCAGGCGCGGCCTCCTCGATCCGCGTGCGGCGTGCGCCGAGCGCGGTGTCTTCGGCGTAGTCCTTGCGAAGCGCGCGCAGGTCCTTCTTCAACCGCGTGCGCTGGCGCGCCGGGCTTTCGAGAAGCTTGTTCAGCTCCTCCTGCTCGGCCAGCAGTTCGCTCCTTTCCTGCTTGAGCTCCATTTCCTCAAGCTTGCGCAAAGACCGCAGCCGCATGTTGAGGATCGCCTCGGCCTGACGGTCGGTGAGGCTGAACTCGGCCATCATCACGGCTTTGGGCTCATCCTCGTATCGGATGATTTCGATCACTCGGTCGAGGTTGAGGAAGGCGATAATGTAGCCGTCGACCAGCTCCAGCCGCCGTTCAATCTGGCCGAGACGGTGGCGGGTGCGACGCTGGAGGATCTCAATCTGCGCGGCGGTCCAGTTCTGGAGCAGTTCTTTCAGCCCCATGACCATCGGCGTGCGGGTCGCGTCGAGTACGTTCATGTTGAGCCCGAAGCGGGTCTCCATGTCGGTCAGCTTAAAGATTGATTCCTTGAGCAGATCAGGATCGACATTGCGGCTGCGCGGGACGAGCACGATGCGAATGCTCTCATCGCTTTCATCGCGTACATCTTCGAGGATCGGTAGCTTCTTATCTGCGATCGCCTGCGCGATCTGTTCGATCAGCTTGCCCTTGGCGACCTGGTACGGGATTTCGGAGATCACCAGCTGCCACTGGCCGCCGCCGAGGCGTTCGATCCCCGCTTCGATGTCCTCCGCTTTTTCGGCTTCGGGTGCGTGGAAGACGCCGCGCAAGCGGAAGCTGCCTCGACCTGTGCGATAGGCCTCGGACAGCACTTCCGCGCTGTCGACCAGTTGGCCGCCAGTCGCAAAGTCGGGCCCCGGCATCAACTCCATCAGCCGCTCGTGTTCGACATGCGGATTGTCGATCAGCTCAAGCGTCGCGTCGATAACCTCGGCCACGTTGTGAGAGGGGATGTTGGTCGCCATGCCCACCGCGATCCCGCTCGCACCGTTGCCGAGCAGGTTGGGGAACAGTCCGGGCATCAGCTCGGGCTCTTCCTCTTCGCCGTTATAGGTCGGGATGAAATCGACCGTGCCCGCATCCAGCCCTTCCATCAGCTGGATCGCGGTCTTGGTCAGGCGCGCCTCGGTGTAGCGATAGGCGGCGGCGTTATCGCCATCGATATTGCCGAAATTACCCTGCCCTTCGACCAGCGGATAGCGAAGCGAGAAATCCTGAGCGAGGCGCACCATCGCGTCATAGGCGGCGGTGTCGCCATGCGGGTGATACTTACCGATCACCTCACCCACGACGCGCGCGGATTTCTTGAACGTGCTGTCTGGCGCGAGCTTCAGCTGGCGCATGGTCCACAGCAGCCGCCTGTGAACCGGCTTCAGCCCATCACGCAGGTCCGGTAGCGAGCGCGCCGTGATCGTGGAGAGCGCATAGACAAGGTAACGCTCGGACAAGGCGGCATCGAAGGGTGCATCGACGATTGTGTCGAATTCATCAGAATCATCGCTAGTCGTGGGTTCAGCCATCCCACCCGCTTAGCAACGCCTTGCCGGTGGGTGGAGAGGCGTTTCCACAGGGAAACTTGGATTTGCAGCTGGTCCCGGCTCACGCACGGCCAGACGGCGGATTTGGAACGCTCTCCGCCTCCTCTTTGTAGCCCAGATGTACAGCAACTCATCAAACGAAGGGATACAAAGATGAAACGCGTTCTTATCGTCGCAACCGACGGCTTCGAACAATCCGAACTTATGCAGCCCAAACAGATGCTCGAAGAAGCGGGCGCCGAAACCATCGTCGCCAGCCTCGAAGATGGCGAGATCAAGGGCTGGGAAGATGGCGACTGGGGCGAAAGCGTGCCCGTCGACCTGACCATCGATGAAGTGAGCGTTGGCGACTATCACGCACTGCTTCTGCCGGGCGGCCAGATGAACCCCGACATCCTTCGCATGGAGGAATCGGTGATAAACTTGATCAAGGAATTCGACAATGCCGGCAAGCCGATTGCAGCGATCTGCCACGCACCGTGGCTCCTGATCGAAGCCGACCTTGTCGACGGCAAGACCGTCACCGGCTGGCCCTCGATCCGGACCGACCTTGAAAATGCAGGCGGTGAAGTGATCGACACACGCGTCGCGGTCGATGGCAACATCATCACCAGCCGTAATCCGAACGACATCCCCGCCTTCACCGAAGCGTTGATGGATGCAACGACGATTTCGAGCGAAGCTGACCGCGTCCTCGAAAACGCCTGATCCAACCAGACAATCAAAGGCCTGACGCCGCGCCTTTCGGAATGCGGAGTTATGGTCGGCCCTTGGCGCACCCCTTCATGGGGTCGACCACTGGCTCCCTCCCCGCCGTGCCCCTCCAAGCGCGGCGGGGTTTTTGCGTGTGCGACTGCGGTCAGTCTGGCGCGTCTCGCTCTTTGCGGAGCGCGGCGACATCGTCGCGCAGCATCTTGAGCTGATGGATGATCTCCTCGCGCTCACCGTGCGCCTCGTCTTCGGTCGCCTCCGCCATGGCGTTCACGATCACACCGATGAACAGGTTAAGGACGATAAAGCTGGTGAGCAGGATGAAAGGCACGAAAAACGCCCAGGCGTAAGGGAACTGCTCCATCACCGGGCGCACGATCCCCATCGACCAGCTCTCAAGCGTCATGATCTGGAACAGCGAATAGAGCGAGGCCCCAAGGTTGCCGAACCATTCCGGGAAGGCCGCACCGAACAGCTTCGTCGTCATGACCGCGCTGATGTAGAACAGCAGAAGCAGCATCACGATCACGGTCCCGATGCTCGGGATGGCACGGAACAGGCCAAGGATAACCTTGCGCATGCTGGGTACGACCGAGATGAGCCGCAATGCCCGAAGAATGCGAAGTGCGCGCAGGACCGAGAACTGGTCGCCCGCCGGGAGCAAAGCAGCGCCCACGATCACGAAGTCGAAGACGTTCCAGCCATTCTTGAAGAAGGCAAGGCGGTAAGCGAACAGCTTGATCGCAAGTTCGACTACGAAAATCGCGAGCGCGATCCTGTCGAGCAGCGACACGATCCCGCCCGCTGCCGCCATGACTTCGGGGGATGTTTCCAGCCCCAGACCGATCGCGTTGATGACGATGATGGTGATGATGAAGCGCTCAAAGCCGCGCGTCTCGACCAGCGCTTTGGCGCGTTCCTGCAAGGTCATGTGCAGCTACATCCGCCGCGCGTCGTGGCTTTCGCCGGGCACGCTGACCGTGATCCCGTCGAGATCCGGCGTGAGGTCGATCTGGCAGGACAGGCGCGAGGTGCGCCGGGCGCCCGCGGCGAAGTCGAGCATGTCCTCTTCCTCTTCGGAAGCTTCGGCGAGCTTCTCGAACCACTCGGCGGCGACGACTACGTGACAGGTCGAGCAGGCCATCTGGCCCTCGCACGTCCCTTCGAGCGGGAGTCCGGCTGCCTGTCCGACCTTGAGCAGATTGTCGCCTACCTCGGCCTCACAGTCGACGGCGTTGCCGCGCGGGTCGATGAAGGTGACTTTCAGCCCCATTTATCCTGCTCCTTTGCCGCTGCATTGATCTGCTTTGCCGCCTTCTCGATGTCTTCGAGCGTGGTGTAGCGCCCCCAGCCAAGCCTGATCGAGGACTTGGCCTGCTTGTCGCTGAGCCCGATGGCCTTGAGCACATGGCTCGGGCGGCCCGATCCGCTGGCGCAGGCGCTTCCGGCTGAAAACATCACATCGCGGCACTCGCTCATCAGGCGCGCGACGTCGAGGCCGTCCTTGCGGATGTTGAGGTTGCCCTTGTAGCGAGCCGTGTCGCTCCCATTGAGCTCCCAGCCATCAAAGATCTCGCGGGCGCGGTTCCAGAGTTCTTCGACGTGATGCTCGTCCTCGGCCATGCGCTCCTTGGCGAGCGCCGCCGCCGCACCAAACCCTGCGATCAGAGCCGGGCTGAGCGTACCTGAGCGAAGACCCGCCTCCTGCCCACCACCGGTCTGGTGCGCTTTCAGGTCGATGCCGTTCCTCACCCACAAGGCGCCCACGCCCTTGGGTCCGTGGAACTTGTGCGCGCTCACCGCGATCATGTCGGCCTGCGTCACCTCGATCTTGCCATAGGCCTGCACCGCGTCGATCAGGAAAAGCGCATTGTTCTCCTTCGCCTTGCGGTGCCAATCGATGGTCGGCTGGATCGTCCCGATCTCGTTGTTGACCTGCATCACCGCGATCAGGCGCACGTCGTTGGGAACGTCCTGCGCGGTGTTGCACTGCCCCTCTTTTGAGACGTTGAGGACATGTTTTGCGCCAATCGCTTGGGCAGTGTCGCTCACCGCCGCGTGTTCGATGGCGGATACTGACACGGAGCCTGTAGTGCCGCTTCCCCTGACCGCGAGGTTCAGCGCCTCGGTCGCGCCGCCGGTGAAGATCACCTGTCCGCCCGGAGGGAAAAGCGCCGCCACCTTCTCGCGCGCCGCCTCGATCGCAGCGGCGGCCTGCCTGCCCAGCTTGTGCGGAGAATGCGGATTACCGAAGCCCATGCCATCGGGTCCGTCGAGCCACCGCATCATCGCATCGCGCGCTTCGGGAGCGAGCGGGGTCGTGGCCTGGTAGTCGAGATAGATCATGGTAGCTCCTATGCCCGACCTATCTCTCCGCGTCATCCCGGACCTGATCCGGGATCCCGCTTGTATGTAGCCTAGACAAGAGAATGTAGTGGGACCCCGGATCACGTCCGGGGTGACGGGTCAGCACAGGGAACTCCAAGCTTCTGCAAATTGTTCCAGCTCTTGAGCGGTTGTCGACCAGCCGATGCTCACCCGGATCGTGCGCGAGGCGACGTCATCCGCGACGCCGAACGCGTCGAGCACGCGGCTTTTCTTGAGCGTGCCCGATGAGCATGCGCTTCCGGCCGAGACAGCGAAACCCATGGCATCAAGACGGATCAGGAGAGCCTGCGCGGAGATGGTGGGGTGCGTCAGCGCGACGATGTAATCGACCGCTTCGCCGATGGTCAGACGGTGCGCGCCCAAGCCTCTGGCAAACGTGGCGCGCTCCTCAGCGGTGGTTGCCCACTCACCCGCTTCGAGCGCTGCCGCCATGCCCATCGCTCCCGGAAGGTTCTCGGTCCCCTGCCGGTATCCGCGCTCGTGCCCGCCCATCGGCTCGAGCAGATTGAAATCGCGCACCAGCAGCGCGCCGATTCCGATGGGCCCGCCGAATTTGTGCGCCGAGACCACCAGCATGTCAGCGTCGGGCAATCCGAGCTTTCCCGCACTCTGCGAGCAGTCGGAGAGGATCAGCGCGCCGGTCGATCTCACCGTCTCGGCCATTTGCGAAACCGGGTTGATCGTGCCGGTTTCCGAATTGACGTGCTGGACGCAAAGCATCGTGTCGCTGTCGAGCGGCTTTTCTTGGTCGAATATCTGCGCATCGGGCGCGGCACGGAACACCGCGTCGTGCTCGATGGCGCTCACCACCGTCCGTTTTGCCTTTGATCGGCCTAGCGCGAGGGCAAGCGCTTCGCTCGCGCCGCTCGTTAAGATCACCTCCCCATCCCAGCCCAGCGCTCGCTTGATCCGCTCGCGCGCGTCTTCGAGTGCCTGCTTCGCCTTGCGCCCTTCGGCATGAGGAGAGGACGGGTTCGCCCACAACGCAAAACCCTCCTCCATCGCCGCACGCGCTTGGGGGCGCAGGGGCGAAGTGGCAGCATGGTCGAGGTAGATACGGGTCTTAATGAGAACGATTCTCGATAAATTGCACAATGGATTGCGACTCGTATATAGAGCGCAGCCTCGCTGCTGCCAGCCGGTTGTCAGCGCAACCCATTTCACAAGGTTCTACAGATGCCATCAGTCATCTTTCCCGGTCCCGAGGGCCGCCTCGAAGGTCGTTTCTCTCCTCCGCCCCGCCCGCGCGCACCGGTTGCGATGATCCTGCACCCGCACCCTGAAGGCGGCGGCACCATGAACGACCGGATCGTCCAGCGGCTCTACAAGACCTTCGCCGACCGCGGCTTTGCGGTCCTTCGTTTCAACTTTCGCGGTGTCGGGCGCAGCCAGGGTTCGTTCGACAATGGTATCGGTGAGCTTTCCGACGCAGCATCCGCACTCGACTGGGTGCAGTCGATCCACCCCGAAGCGCAGACCACCTGGGTCGCTGGCTATTCCTTCGGTGCGCTGATCGGCATGCAGCTCTTGATGCGCCGCCCCGAAGTGCGCGGCTTCATCTCGATCGCGCCGCCTGCGAATATGTACGACTTCTCGTTCCTCGCGCCCTGCCCTGCGAGCGGGATTTTCGTGCAAGGCGCTGCCGACACGGTCGTCCAGCCGACCGCTGTCCAGAAGCTCGTCGACAAGCTGCGCACGCAAAAGCACATCACGATCCACCACGACGAGATCCCGCGCGCCAACCACTTTTTCGAAAACGAAATGGAAGAGATGATGGCGAGCGTCGACAACTACCTCGACTTCCGCCTCTCGCCGGATTGTCCGATCAAGTGATTTGACGATCACTTGATCGTTTCCAGATGGCGTTCGCCCATCCGGGCGAACTCCTCGGCGCTGTTTCTCACTCGCTTCGCTCGATCGGGCGCCAGCGGGCGCGCGGTCGCGCTTGCGATGCCCTTGGCATCGTCCATCGACCTACTACGCAATTGCGCATGAAACGGTCGTTCCAGCGGGGATGACAACCGGAAAGTCGCCCCGACCGATTGTTGCGTCGTGGCGCAAATTTTCTCCATTTCTCAATCGGTTGCGATTGCGAACGGGTCGCAATTGGCAACTCGATAGTTCTTGCCAGCCCGATGTTATGTTGCAACATTCCTCTTCTGCGAGGTTAACCGCCCCTAACGGCAACGCCCCGCAGCGCTCGTCGCGACAAGAAGAGGAGACGTCTCTATGAGTTATGCAAACACCGCAAACCGCCCCAACCCCGCAGCCGCTTTGGGCGCGCTTGGTATCCCCGCCGCCGTTGGCGCGGTTTTGGTGCTTGGCCTCGCGGTCACGGTCGTTCCCCCTGTCGAGATCCCCGGCATCAAGGGCGTCACCGTCCCGATCGAGCC
This sequence comes from Erythrobacter sp. S158, assembly GCF_057364915.1. Taxonomy (NCBI): domain Bacteria; kingdom Pseudomonadati; phylum Pseudomonadota; class Alphaproteobacteria; order Sphingomonadales; family Erythrobacteraceae; genus Erythrobacter; species Erythrobacter sp. S158. The sequence goes on from NZ_CP200279.1 coordinate 2,017,777, forward strand.
GATAGACGAACCGGTCGACCCGGTCGTCGAACCGGACGCTCCGCCTGCCAGCGACGCCCCTGCCCCGCGCACCCCCGAAACACCGGCCCCGCGTCCGCTTCCACCATCTGGACCGATTGACCTTGGCGTAGAGACGAGCGGCCCCATCACAGGCCTCCCCGGACTTGGCGAGATCAACACAGGCGGGATTGGCGACGAATTCGTGATCCCCACACCTGCCCCTCGCTTCGATCCCGTGGCCGCTGCGCCGCGCGGCAATCCGGGCCGCTGGATCACCGATCGCGACTACCTGACCCCATGGATCAATCGCGGATATTCGGGCGTCGCGGGCTTCACGCTCAGCATCGATGCAAGCGGCAAAGTGACCGATTGCTCGATCACGCGGTCGACAGGGCACACCGCGCTTGATGAGGCGACCTGCCGCCTGCTTGAACGCCGCGCTCAGTTCAATCCGGCGCGCGACAGCAATGGAGCGCCAGTTGCGGGGCGATATTCAAACCAGGTTGCGTGGGAAATTCCTCAGTGACGCAAACATGAGCGGGCGGCTGGACCTATTGCCCTTCGGCCGCCCCGCTCGCATCCGGCGCGCTCCCCATCGGCGATGAGCCGTCCGAATTGGGGATCGTCCAGATCAGCACATTCGCAATCGCCACGATCGCAAGCACCACCATCAGCGCGGGCTGCTTTGCCTCGCCGGTGCGCTTCCACATGGCATAAGCGCCCAGCAACAACAGGATCGCTGCCAGCATCACGATCGACAGAACGAGGTCCACGGTCACTTTTTAATTCGCTCCCAAACTATGCGGCGTTGTCATAGCACTGGCACATGCGATGACTAGCGTTTAGCGTGACGAACGGACGGTAAGAACGGAGAGAAACATGGGAATTTTCAGCTCGATCAAAAACGCGATCTTCGGCGACGACGAAGAAGACAAGAAGCCGGTCGACAGGCCGGACACCAAACCAACCGCGACAAGCGGACCCAAAGAGCGCGCCGCAATCACGCTTGACGAGGTGGAAAACCGCATTGGCAACATTCCCGGCGCAGACAAGCTCAATTGGCAGACCTCGATCGTCGATCTCATGAAGCTGGTGAAGATCGACCCGAGCTATGAAAACCGCAAGGAGCTCGCGACCGAACTCGGCATGGTCGATTATTCAGGCACGGCAGAGCAGAACATCGCGCTTCACCGCGCGGTGATGAACAAGATCGCGCTTGCCGGCGGCGTCGTGCCGGGTGATCTCAAGGACTGATTGACACGCGACATGCGCCCGGTAAGCCATGAGCGCATGAACGACATTCCAACGAACTTCACACGCCGCCAAGCTCTCACCGGGCTTGGCGGCGTTTCTGCGCTTGCGCTGCTTCCCGGTTGTGCGGGGGCCGCATACCAACCTGTTACTGCCGCGCCGACCACATACGGCCCCGACGAGATGCTCGACCGCATCGCTTATGCGATGTTGCAGCACGAGCCGGGGCGCGCGACGGGTCTTGGCGTTGATACGGGCGAGTTTGCAGACTGGCGCGGCACGCTTGGCGCAAGCGGAGGCGCAGGGCGTGAAGCTTACAAGGCCACCCTCACCGAATTGCTCGCCGATGCGCGCAGCTATCCCAAGGAAGGTCTGACCGCCGATCAGCAGGTCGGCTTCGAGGTTGTCGAAAGCGCCTTTTCCAAGGCTGTCGAGGGCATGAACCTGCCCTATGGCGATGTCGCGGTCGGAAGCTGGCGCAACGCGCCCTACCTCGTGATCCAGAATGTCGGCGGCTATATCGACTTCCCGCGCTTCTTCGGCGCGACCCAGCCGCTGCGCGATGCGCAGGATGTCGAATATTACATTGGCCGACTGAACGAAGTCAGCGCAGTCCTCGATGGCGAGCTTGATCGCATTCAGGAAGCGCGCGGCATGGGCCTCGTCCCGCCTGACTTTCTGCTCGACAAGACCATCGCCCAGATGGAAGCGAACATCGCGGCAGCAGGAAATGCGGGCGGCGCGTATGTCGAACCGCTGCGCACATCGGACCTCGCCGCCGCCAGTGCCGCCATCCAGCAGGCCGAGGCGATTGCGCGCGACAAGGTGGTTCCCGCACTCCAGCGCCAGCTAGCCGAGCTGAAAATTCAGCGCGCCGCCGCGGGCTCTAACGCCGGAATGTGGGCTCAGCCAGAAGGCGAGGAATGGTACAGCTGGTCGACCAGCGCATCGACCACCACCTCGCTCACGCCTGACGAGATCCATGAGCAGGGGCTTGAGGAACTCGCCGAATTGCATGGCCGCATGGACCCGATCCTGCGCGAGCTCGGCTACACGCAAGGGACCGTGGGTGAGCGTATGCAGGGCCTTTCCGAAGACCCGCGCTACCAATTCTCCGAAGGCGACAAGGGCCGCGAGGAGATCTTCGAATTCATCGATGAGCGCATCGCCTGGATCAAGGCGCAGATGCCACGCGCTTTCACCCAGCTGGTCGATCCCAACATGGAAGTGCGCCGTATTCCGGTTGCAGAGGAAGCGGGTGCACCGGGCGCTTACGGCGGGGCTGGCAGCAAGGACGGGAAGATACCAGGCCGTTTCTGGATCAACCTCCGCACCACCGACCTGCACCGCAAATACGACCTGCCCGACCTCACCTTTCACGAGGCGATCCCCGGCCATGTGTGGGAGGGCGAGTACTCGAACCGTCTGCCGCTCATCCGCTCTATCCTCGCATTCGGCGCATTCAGCGAAGGTTGGGCGCTTTATGGCGAGCAGATGGCCGACGAGCTCGGCGCTTACGATGACTTCAAGGTCGGGCGGCTCGGATACCTGCAAAGCCTCGCCTTCCGCGCCTGCCGCCTTGTCGTCGATACGGGCCTCCACAACAAGCGCTGGACGCGCCAGCAGGCTCGCCAGTTCTTCGTCGAACGCAACGGATCGAAGGAAGAGGAGGTTGCAAGCGAGGTCGATCGGTATTGCAGCTGGCCGGGTCAGGCGTGCTCGTACAAGATCGGGCATTCCGAGATCGTGCGCCAGCGCAGCCGGGCTCAGGCCGAACTTGGCGATGCCTACGATTTCCGCGCGTTCAACACGGCAGTCATTCTTGGCGGCAATGCGCCGCTCGACGTGGTCGGCAAGACCGTCGACCGCTATATCAGGGATGCCCGCGCCTAGGGCATCCAACGGGTCCATGCGGACCGCACCAGGAGGTAGATGAGGTGGAGCAGCTCGGACCTGATCTTGAGACGATGCGCCGCGTGCCGCTGGCGGATTCTCACGTCGAGGAAATCTGCAAGATCGGCGGTGAGCGCAGCTATGCGGAGGGCGAAACGGTGGCCGATATCGGCGATCCGATGGACACCTTCGTCTATGTGCTGGAAGGCGAGATCGAAGTCGTTGACCCCTACACCAATGAACGCCTGCTAGAGGCCTCGCTTGGCCCAACTCAGTTCATGGGCGAAATCGGCTTTCTCAATCGCGGAACCAACTACCTGAAGATGCGCGCGGCCAAGGACACCCGCGTGATCGAGGCCCCGCGCACCGACATGCTCAAGCTGATGGAGCGCATCCCGGAACTCTCCGATCATATCATTACGGTCTTTGCCGCGAGGCGCAGGGCGCAGTTCGAAATGTCCAACGGCTCGGTGAAGGTGATCGGAGCCGACCGCGACGGCGCGGTGCAGGAAGTCGAACGGTTTCTGTCGCGCAACCGCATTCCCTTTTCGAGCTACGACATGGATTCGGGCGATAGCGAGACGCTCGAAGCCTGCGACATTCTGGGTCACGAACCCGGAGTAATCCTTGGCACCGACCAGAAGCTTGAGGATCCAACCCCGCGCAAGGTCGCGCAGTTCCTCAATCTCGACCTCGACATTTGCTCACAGCGCGAATTTGACCTGCTCATTGTCGGCGGCGGCCCAGCGGGTGTTGCAGCGGCGGTCTATGCCGGGTCCGAGGGGCTCGATGCGCTGGTGATCGAGGATATGGCAGTGGGCGGTCAGGCTGGAACGTCGAGCCGGATCGAGAACTACATGGGCTTTCCCACCGGCATCAGCGGCACCGATCTCACCTATCGAGGGCAGATCCAGGCTCTGAAATTCGGCACCCGCTTCGTCATGCCGCGCCGCGTTGTCGGCTTGACCAAGCGCGAGGACGGTTCGTTCTGCGCAAAGCTCGACGATGACGATGAAGTCTGCGCCAAGGCAGTTCTGGTCAGCACCGGGGTCCAGTACCGACGCCTCCCCCTCGACAACCTCGAACGGCTAGAAGGTGCGGGCGTGTTTTATTCGGCGACCGAGATGGAAGCGCGCTTTTGTTCTAACACCGAAGCGGTCGTGATCGGCGGCGGCAATTCGGCGGGGCAGGCCGCGATGTACTTGTCGCGCACCGCCCGCTGCACCCATCTCGTGGTGCGCTCCGACAGCCTTGCCTCATCCATGTCGAGCTACCTTTCGAGCCGGCTCGAAAAGGATGACCGGATCAAGATCCACTACAACACCGAAGTCACCGCGCTTCATGGCGATGATTGGCTCAAGGCCGTCACCTTCACAAGCGATGGCAGCGATCGCACCATCGACACGCGCGCGCTGTTCATCATGATCGGCGCAGCGCCCAACACCGATTGGCTCTCCGGCCTCGTTGAAACGGACGAGAACGGCTTTGTCCGCACCGGCGCAGAGGTCGGGCGCGAGACCCCGTTCGAAACCGGCACGGACGGAATCTTTGCTGTGGGAGATGTGCGATCGGGATCGGTCAAACGCGTTGCCAGTGCGGTCGGCGAAGGCTCCGTGGTGGTCAGCCGGATCTGGACCTATCTCGACGACCTGCAGCAGAAAGAAAACGCAGCCGCGCAAGACTAGGCCCGTCTTCGCTCGTCGGGCCGTGCATAATCAATCACTTCCCAAGTGAATTGTGCGACATCGGCCCTAGCCAGAGCCTCGACTTTTTATATAGTCTGCCCAAGCGCCGCCTATTTGTACGGCGCGTAAGAGGGGCTGAATTCTGATATGCTGACGCGTTTTCTTGCGCTGCTCTTGGCAGCGATCGTCATGGTCTTTGCCAGCCAACCCGCAGCGGCCAAATGGCACAAGGCCGAAAGCGATCGTTTCGTCATCTACTCCAACAGCGAAGAAAGCGACCTTGCAGACTTCGCCGAGATGCTCGAGCGGTATCATGTCACCATGGAGCTTGAGAGCGGGCGGCAAGTGGCCGTGCCCAGCCCGTCGAACCGGCTGACCATCTTTCTCGTCGGGAGCATCGACGACCTTCAAAACATCTACGGTGCGAAAGGGCGCTCATCGGTTGCGGGCTTCTATATTCCGCGCGCGAACGGCTCGGTGGCCTTTGCCCCCAACATCCGCTTCCGCCAGCCCGACAGCGGTCGCGGGCGGATTGGCACGCGCTATCAACGCAGCGCGGGGGGCACCGCTCCGCTCAACCGCTCGGTCCGGATCCTTCTCCACGAATATGCGCACCATTTCCTGATTTCGTCGGCCCGTCACGCCATGCCGCGCTGGCTCAGCGAGGGGGCGGCGGAATACTTCTCCTCCGCGCGCTTCAACGATGATGGCTCGATCGACATCGGCCTTCCCAACAACAGCCGCGCATGGGAGATCAGCCAGGCTGCGCCCGTCTCGGTTCCCGAACTGCTCGATTACGAACTTTACCGCGACAATCGCGGCAATCGCTATGACGCTTATTACGGTCGCAGCTGGCTCCTGTTTCACTACCTGCGCTTCAATCCGGAGCGTGCCGGCCAGCTCGCGCAATACTGGCAGTATGTGGCACAGGGCGCGGACAGCATGGAAGCGGCGCAGGCCGTGTTCGGCGACCTCGACGCACTGGAAAGCGAGCTTCGCGCTTATGGGCGGGAGCGTTCGATGGCGGGCATGCGCTTTGGCTCAAACCGCATCCGGATCGGTTCGATCAAGACCTCGGAACTGTCCGAGGGCCATGCCGCGATGATGCAGGTCATCATGCGCTCAAAAAGCGGCGTAAACGAAGAGGAAGCCGTCGCGCTTGTCGAAGATGCGCGCCGGGTGGCCGAGCGTTTTCCCGGCGATGCGCACGTCCTCACAGCCCTTGCCGAAGCGGAATATGACGCAGGCTTCGACGATGCTGCGATTGAGGCAGCCAATCGCGCAATCGCCGCCGATCCGGGCATCCCGAACGCCTATGTCCAGAAAGGCTACGCGCTGTTCCGCAAGGCGAAGAGCGCCGACAATTCCGCCGAAGCCTTTGACCGGGCGATGGGCCCGTTCCAGTCGCTCAATGCGATCGAGGCCGATCACACGCAGCCGCTGATCTACTATTATCGCAGCTATGCCGCGCGCGGCTTGCCTGCCCCGGAAGATGCGCGATTTGCGCTTGAGCGTGCCTCGCAGCTGGCCCCATTCGACAAGAACCTGTCGATGGAAGTGGCGGTCATGCTGGCCAATGAAGGCAAGCCGCGCATCGCCGAGATTTTCCTGCGCCCGGTCGCCGCCGATCCTCACGGACGGACACGCGCCGCCGCAGCGCAGGCAATGCTCGATGAGCTCGCGAATGCAGCGGATGGCAGCGTAGTACGTATCCGAGTGGGTGAGATGGACAGTTCGGAGGAAGGCTGATCTTCCGAACCCGAGTGGGTGACGCTTAACGCGCCTCCGGCCCGATCCTAGCGCTTCATCATTCCGCCGACGATCGAGCCAAGAATGCCGCCGAGCGGATTGCTCGATCCGCCGCCCGCGCCGCTTGGCGCTTGGCCGGTGGCCTGTTTCGCCATGTATCCAGCAACGGCCATCGCCAGGATCGGCAGCATCTTCTTGAGAAGCCCTTCGTCGAGGCCGGTCATCGCCGAAACCTCGCCCGCGACTGAACGGCTGACGTCCTTGCTGCCAAAGATGTTGCCAAGAATGTCGTTGCCAGCCGCCGTGGGCGTGGGACTTGAGCCGAGAACCGCGTCGAGCAGCCCGCCGCCCAGCATCCCGCCAAGGCCGCCAGCAGCAGATCCGCCACCGCCGCCGAGGATCGCGCCAGCAAGTCCGCCCAGCCCGCCCATCGGGTCAGGCGTCGTCGTGCCACCGGTCGCGCTTCGCCCCATCCCCGCGACAATCGCAGGAAGCAGCGCCCCCGCCGCGGTCTTGGCGGTCGTTTCATCGACGCCCAATTCGCGCGCCATTGAGGAAATCGCTCCGGTCTGCTGGAGCATTGCGGCAAGGCTCATCTGTCTCTCTCCTGTCGGGCGCTGAGCGCGCTTATTTGCGGCCAAAAAGCCCTGAGGCGATGTCGCCGATGTCGTCCATCGCGCTGCCATCGCCGTCACGGTCGAGCAGGCCCATCAGCGAAGACGGATCGTCCTGAATTGCCTGGGCGAACTGGGTCAGCGATCCTTCGCCGCCGATATGCTGGACGATCTGACTAAGGACGCCGGTGTCCAATCCGGTCTTCGCCGATGCGAGTTCAACCGTATCGCCCTGCATCTGGTGCGTCTGGCCAAGCACCGCGATCGCCTTTTCCGCCATAGCCGGATCGATCCCGACCTTGCTTGCGAGGTTGGCGACATCGTCAGGCGCACCACCGATATTCTTCAGGATTCCGTCGAGCAGGCTCATTGCAATTCTCCCCATTGTTTCGAGTCGCGAGAGAGTGTGGAGCAAAGACCCGGCAATTCAAAGAAAAAGCCCCGCTCCGGCCAATTGGCCGGGCGGGACCTCCTCTCCAACTGAAATGTCAGTGTGTCAGGCAGCGATGGGCGATGCAGGTGCGGCCTGGCGGACGCCTTCGTCGACATGCGCTTCGAACTCGGCGAAATTGTCGATGAACAACTGAACCAGCTTCTGCGCGGTCGCGTCGTAATCTTCCTTGTCCGCCCAGGTGCTGCGCGGGTCGAGGATCGTCTGGTCGATGCCAGCCTCGGCCAGCACCGGCACATGGACCGGAACGTCGAAACCGAAATTCGGATCTTCGCGGAATTCGACATTATCAAGGTCACCGTCGAGCGCAGCGTTGAGCAGCGCACGGGTCGCCTTGATCGGCATGCGGTTGCCGACGCCGTACTTGCCACCGGTCCAGCCGGTGTTGAGCAGCCAGCACTGCACGCCGCCCTTGGCGATGCGCTCTTTCAGGAGATTGCCATACACGCTCGGATGGCGCGGCATGAAGGGTGCGCCAAAGCAGGTTGAAAAGGTTGCTTCGGGCTCGGTCACGCCGATCTCGGTGCCTGCGACCTTGGCTGTGTAGCCCGAAAGGAAGTGATACATCGCCTGATCGGGCGTGAGCCGCGCAATCGGAGGCAGCACGCCGAACGCATCGGCGGTGAGCATCACGACGTTGCTCGGCACCGGGCCAAGGTTGTCTTTGCTCGTATTCGGGATGTAGTCGATCGGGTAAGCGCCGCGCGTGTTTTCGGCGAGCGTGTTGTCGTCGAAATCGAGCTCGCGCGTTTCGTCGTCCATCACGACGTTCTCGAGCACGGTGCCGAAACGGCGCGTCGTTGCGTAGATTTCGGGCTCAGCCTCTTCGGACAGCCGGATCATCTTGGCGTAGCAGCCGCCTTCGAAGTTGAAGACCGCCGTGTCCGACCAGCCGTGCTCGTCATCGCCGATAAGGGTGCGCGAGGCGTCTGCGGAAAGCGTCGTCTTGCCCGTGCCCGAGAGGCCGAAGAACACCGCCGTCTTACCGTCGGCGCTGATATTGGCCGAGCAGTGCATCGGCATCACGCCCTTGGTCGGGAGCAGGTAGTTGAGGATGCCAAAGACGCTCTTCTTCATCTCGCCGGCATAACGCGTGCCGCCGATCAGGATCAGCTTCTCGGTCAGGTTGACCGCGATCACGGTCTCGCTGTTGGTTCCGTGGCGCCCTGGATCGGCCTTGAAGGTCGGCAGGTCGATGATCGTGTATTCCGGCGCGAAATCGCTGAGTTCTTCGGCGGTCGGGCGCACCAGCAGAGTGCGGATGAACAGGTTGTGCCATGCAAGTTCATTGATGACGCGCACGTTGACGCGGTGCTCTGGCTGCGAACCACCGAACAGGTCGGCGACGTAGAGCGTTTCCTTGCCCGCGACCGCTTCCATGAAGTCGGCCTTGAGGTTGGCGAAATGCTCCGGCGTCATGCTCTTGTTGACCTTGCCCCACCACACGGTGTCCTCGGTCGTTTCGTCGCGAACGATGAACTTGTCGTTCGCGCTGCGGCCTGTTTTTGCGCCGGTCTGAACGACGAGCGCGCCGTGCTTGGAAAGCTTGCCTTCGCCAGCAGCGATCGACGCTTCGACAAGCGCAGACGTACCAAGATTTGAGTGGATTTCGGCTCCGGTTTCGATGCCCTGGGAGCTAAGCGGCTGGGCGAGGGGGATCAACGTATCTTCTCCTGGTACGATGGTGTTCGTGTCCGAATTTTCGTGTGGGTCCGCCAACCGTTGCGAAGCGCCTTGCGATCAAGCCTGATGAAGCGATTCGAACGGGGGAATGTCCGCGATCCCAGGGGCGGCATATCCGTGCTTTTCGCCCCCGTCAAACCGGCGTAAAATCGCTGCATTGCACAATATTTTCAGCAGTTGCGTAGGGCATCATCGGCGTCGCGCATGCCTTGCGATGACCCTGTCCAGCAGGTCTGACATTTTGATCAGAAAATGTCGGGCCGACTTATATCATGCACGCCGTGCGCCGTTTGTGGCTTCCATCCAAGCCGATTGTTTCGGCGGCTTTAAGGCGCTACCGCTGACCATCACGCGAGGAGGCACGCAAGCGATCATGGCAGGCGAAATCAGCGACATGCAAAGTTCAGAGGTCGCAGGCGGCGCGTCGGCGAACGGCGAGACCCGGCGCGAGGCTATCGAGATCGCTCTGGTGGATGACGACCGCAACATCCTGACCACGGTCTCGATCGCCTTGCAGGCCGAGGGGTTCGTCACTCGGCTCTATTCCGACGGCGAAACCGCCCTTCGTGCACTGATCGATAATCCGCCCGACCTCGCCGTGTTCGACATCAAGATGCCCAAGATGGACGGGATGGAGCTTTTGCGCCGCGTCAGGGCGCACCAACCTATCCCCGTAATTTTCCTCACCAGCAAGGACGACGAGGCCGACGAAGAAGCAGGCCTCGAACTGGGCGCTGACGACTACATCGCCAAACCTTTCAGCTTGCGCCTTTTGACCGCGCGCATCCGAGCGATCCTGCGCCGGGCAGAGCCCGATCGCGCGCTTGGCCACGAAACGAGCGCTCCCGATCCCGTCCACCCGAGCATCGACCGTGGGCGGCTGTTCATGGACCCTTCCCGCCATCACGTGACCTGGAACGACAAGCCGGTGAGCCTCACCGTCACAGAGTTCCTCATCCTTGAAGCGCTTGCCGCGCGTCCCGGCGTCATCAAGAGCCGCAACCAGTTGATGGACGCAGCCTATCCCGACGATGTCTTCGTTGATGACCGCACCGTCGACAGCCACATCAAGCGCATGCGTCGCAAATTCCGCGTGGTCGACCCCGAATTCGCGGCAATCGATACGCTTTATGGCGCAGGCTACAGCTTCAATGACGGCTAAGAGCCATGGGTGAACTTGCAGGAGAGGGAAACGCGGAAGTCCAGCCCGCAATAGGGCGACCGCCCGAGCGGCCTGACCTTGCCGGGCGCCTTTCGCTCACGGCGCGCATACTCGCGGTGAACATCCTTCCGCTCGCGCTGCTTTCGGGCGGACTATTCTATCTCGACACTTATCGTACGCAGTTGATCAACGAGCGTTTCAAGCTCGCGCGGATCGAAGCGCAGATCACCGCCGAGGCGCTTGCCGGTGCAACGCGTGAGCGACAGGAAGCGCTGCTGGTCCAAATTGGCCGGGAACAGGGGATGCGCATGCGCCTGTTCGATGCCGAAGGCGCGCTGACCGCAGACAGTTTTGCGCTGGCTGAACCTGCCTTCGAATTGAACGACATCACCGATGACAACTGGGAACAGCAATTCGCGCGCTGGCTCGACCGCACGGTGGACACGATCGTCAGCGCCGAAGCCGTCACCGACTATGTCGAGCCCGAAGCACAAACCGCCGATGCGTGGCCGGAACTCGTTCAGGCACGCGAGGACGGCCTCAGCCAGATCCGCCTTTACGACTGGGTCGACGGAACGCCTGTCATCACCGCAGCCGCGCCGGTTGGTTTGCAAGGCGCGACCTTGCTGACCGTGCGCAACCCGGTGGACATCACCGAAAGCGTGCGCTCGGCGCGCTCAGCGCTGATGATCGCGGTGCTGGTGGTTCTTGGCGCATCGGCGCTTCTCTCGCTTTACCTTGCGCGCACCATCGTATCTCCGCTTCAACTCCTGGCGAGCGCTGCCCAGAAGGTGCGACAAGGGCGCGAACGCGATGTGGAGGTCCCTCGCCTGCCAGAACGCAGCGATGAAATCGGCCAGCTTGCGCGGTCAGTCTCTGACATGACGCTGGCCCTTCGCCAGCGCATCGACGCGGTCGACAGTTTTGCGGCGGACGTCGCGCACGAGATCAAGAACCCGCTCGCCAGCCTGCGCAGTGCGGTCGAATCGCTGCCCAAGGTGACGGATGCCGACACGCGCCGTGAACTTGAGCAGATCGTGACGCATGACGTGCGCCGCATTGATCGGCTCGTCACCGAGATCTCCGATGCAAGCCGTATCGATGCCGAAATGTCGCGCGCCACGCGCGAACGCATCGACTTTGCGCAGCTGGTGCGCGCGATCATTGGCAGCCGCGAGTTTCGCGCCGAGAATGACGACCACCGCATCGAACTCGATACAAGAGGATTTGCATCCAATGTCGAAGGGGTCGGCGCGCGGCTCGAACGCGTTGTCGAAAACCTGCTCGACAACGCCGTCTCCTTCTCACCGCCCGACGCGCCGATCGAAGTGGCAATCGACAATGATGGAAACTGCGTCACCCTGACAGTTTGCGATTCAGGACCGGGCATTCCCGAGGAGTCGCGCGAAAAGGTGTTCCAGCGCTTCCACTCGGTCCGACCCGACGAGGAGGCCTTCGGCAACCACTCCGGGCTCGGCCTCGCCATCGCGCGCACCATTGCCGAAGCGCATGATGGATCTTTGTGTGCAGAGGCGCGGCCAGACGGGAAGCCAGGCGCATGCCTTCGGCTCCGACTGCCAGCGGCGACCTGATGGGCGAGAGCATGGTCATGCAGGCTAGCGCGGTCGCGATAGACGGGCGCGCACTGCTGATCGAAGGCGAACCCGGAAGCGGCAAATCATCGCTCGCTCTCGCGCTGATCGATCGGGGCGCGCAGCTGATCGGCGATGACGGCGTGACGCTTACCACCGCAGGCGAAAACCTAATCGCCAGCCCACCTCCCAATATCGAGGGGCTGCTTGAGGTTCGAGGCGTCGGCCTTGTCGAGATGCCGGTCGCGAAAGGCACGCCGGTTGCGCTGATTCTTGCGCTGGGTGCTCATGGTGAGCGGCTACCGCAAAGAATTCCGACGCGAACGATTATGGGATACGACATCCCTTGCCTGCCGTTTGAACCCGGCGCCATCGCGCCTGCGCAGCGCGCGCGATGGGCCCTGAAGACGCATGGATTGGCGAAATGAAACCAGCTCGCCCTTCCATTCCGATGCGCGACAACGCATTGAGTAGTTCATGACCACCGGCTCGGCCAATCCTGCACCGATGCAACAGCGCCTCTTGCTCGTTACCGGGCTTTCAGGCGCCGGGAAATCCACTGCACTCGATGTCCTTGAGGACCTGGGTTGGGAAACGATCGACAACTTTCCAATCCGCATGCTCGACCGCCTCACCGGAGATCCCGGCGACACACCCGATGCGGGCCGTTCGCCTCTCGCCATCGGCTTCGATTCGCGCACGCGTGGGTTCGTCCCTTCCGAGATCATCGAGCTCGTCAAAGCGCTGGCCGACAGGGGCGACATTGCGCTGACCTTCGTCTTTCTCGACTGCGCCGATGACGAGATCGAGCGCCGCTTCAACGAGACCCGTCGCCGCCATCCGATGGCGCAGGATCGCACCGTCAAGGAAGCTATCGCTGCCGAACGCGAGCTGCTCGAACCGCTTAGGCGCTGGGCAGAAGTGGTTGTCGATACGACTGAATTGTCCTCGAACGATCTTCAGGGCCACGTGCGCGAATTGTTCGATGATGAACTGCCCAGCGAGCCGAGCCTGACCATCTCAAGCTTCGGTTTTGCACGCGGCATGCCTCCGCTCGCCGACCTAGTCTTCGACATGCGCTTTCTCGACAATCCACACTGGGTCGAAGGCCTGCGTGAACTAACCGGTCTTGATGCGCCCGTCGGCGATCATATCCAGTCCGATCCGGCATTCGCCGAGGCATTTGAACAGATCAAGGCACTGCTCCTCACCCTGCTCCCGCGCTATTCGGCGCAGGGCAAAGCCTACGTCCATGTCGCTTTCGGATGTACCGGAGGGAGACACCGCTCAGTCTTCACCGCAGAAGCGATGGCAGAAGGCTTGCGTAAGGCGGGGTTTTCGCCCACTGTCCGCCACCGCAATCTGAAGTCGCGGGCGGCAGATGCCATCGAAGGTGAGCCGCGCTGACGCGAACACTCACGATTGCCTCGCATGGTGGTAATTGGGTTAGCGGATTAATGTTGCGAAATCGCGATAAGCCGCAAGGATACTAACGGACTGAAATACGTATGATCGGTTTGATCCTGGTTACCCATGGCCGCCTGGCCGACCAATTTGTCGAAGCGATGGAACATGTCGTTGGCCCCCAAAGGGCTGTCGAAACCGTTTGCATCGGCCCCAATGACGACATGGAACAACGCCGCGCCGACATCGCCGAGGCGATCGAAAAGGTCGATGCCGGGGAAGGCGTGGTGATCCTCACCGACCTGTTCGGCGGAACTCCTTCCAATCTCGCCATCTCTCTGCTCGATGCCGGGCGGATCGAGGTGATCGCGGGGATCAATCTGCCGATGCTCATCCGTCTCGCAGGCGCGCGCAAGTCAATGGATGTGGTCGAGGCGGTCGAGGCCGCGCAGACAGCGGGGCGCAACTACATCACCGTAGCGAGCGAGCTGCTGGGTGCAGATACGCCCAAGCGAGCAGCAGGCGGAGGAAAATAGCCCTGCGATGAGCGAAGTTCGCAAGACCGTCACTATCGTCAACAAACGCGGCCTGCATGCGCGGGCGAGTGCGAAGTTCGTGGGGGCCGTCTCTGCCCTGCCCGATCCGGGCCAGGTGCGCGTTGCCAAAGGCGGCAACGAAGCCGCTGGCGGGTCGATTCTCGGCCTGATGATGCTCGGCGCTGCAAAGGGTGACGAGGTCGAAGTGATCGTTGCTGGCGACGGTTCGGAAGATGTCCTCGCGCAGCTCGTCGCGCTGGTCGAAGACGGCTTCGGCGAAGACTGAGCAAGCAGAAACGAGGCGCGTACGATGCGCAAGCACATCACCGGTTTCTCGAACCCGACAGTCAAATATCTGCGGTCCTTGCGTGACAAGAAGCACCGCAAGCGCGCAGGGCAATTCCTTGTCGAAGGCTTGCGCTTGCTCGAGGATGCCCGCGTGTCAGGCCACGTGCCGCGCCAGCTGGTGATGGCCGAGAACCGCGATCCACACGCCCTTCTTGACCGGCTCGAAGGCGAGGTCGGGGCCGCTGGCGGAGAGGTCATCACGACCACGCTTGACATTCTTTCCAAGATTACGGGAAAGTCGAACAGCCAGAGTGTTGTGGGGGTGTTCGATGAGCTCGACACGTCGCTCGCGCGGCTCGACCGGGGCTCGACCAATATCTGGCTGGTGGCGCAGGACCTGCGCGATCCGGGCAACCTTGGCACCATGCTGCGCACAGGCGACGCGGTGGGAGCAGGCGGGTTGATCCTGATCGATGATTGCGCCGATCCATTCAGCGCAGAAGCCGTGCGCGCGAGCATGGGCGCTGTGTTCACGCAAGGCTTGGCGCAAGCCCGGTGGGACGAATTTGTGCAGTGGCTAAGGGCAGGAGCTGGCCAGCTTGTCGCAGCCTCGTTGCGCGATGCGGTGCCGTATCGCGGCGCTGCGTATGAAGCCCCGTGCTTCATCCTGGTCGGCAACGAATCACAAGGGCTTCCCGAGGCCTACGAAGCCGAGTGCGACCTGCGTGTCACCATGCCGATGAAAGGACGAGCAAACTCGCTCAATGCAGCGGTCGCGGGCGCGGTGCTGGCTTACGAGGTCTTCGCGAGCCTCGACGGCTGATTATTCGGCAGCGTCGCGCTTTGCGTCGCTCGCATCTTCAATCTTGGCGACATCGTCGTTGTTGTAGCGCGGTGTGGATTCGACCAGCGGCACATCGTCGATTTCGCGTTTGCCGATCTCGATCCCTTTTTCGGCCAGACGCCGTCCGGACGACAGGACATTTCGTTCGAAGCTGCCAACGAATTTGTTGTAATTGTTGACCGCCGTTTCGAGCCCGCCCCCGACGCGCTTCATGTGCTCAGCAGCAACCGCGAGGCGATCATACAGCTCCGCTCCGGCCCGTCCGATATCGGCGGCTTCTTCCGCCATCTTGTCCTGCCGCCAGACCTGCGCGACCGTTCGCGCGATGGCAACGAGGTTGGTAGGCGTCGCGAGCAGCACCTTGTTGTGAAACGCAAAGTCCCAAAGCTCGGGATCGTGTTCTAGCGCGGCGGCGACGAAATGCTCACCGGGAACGAACATCACGACGTAATCGGGCGCGTCCTCGAACTGGCTCTGATAGCCCTTGCTTCCGAGAGTCTGCACATGGCCGCGCATCGACTTGGCGTGAAGATCGAGGTGATGCTTGCGCTCATCTTCATCGTCGGCCTCGAACGCGGCCTGATACGCGTTGAGCGAGACTTTGGCGTCGATCACCAGCTTCTTCTGGCCCGGCACGTTCACGATCGCGTCGGGTCGCTGGCGCCCTTCATCGGTTTCGAGCGACTGTTCGAGATGAAAATCGGTGTGCTCGGCGAGCCCGCACTGTTCCAGTACGTTCTGCAAAGCGCGTTCCCCCCAGCGCCCGCGCGCCTTCGGAGCATTAGTGAGCGAATTGCCCAGCCGCTGCGCCTCCTTGCGCACTTCGTCCTGTGACAGGCGCAGGCCCTCGATCTGTTGATGTAGGCGCGAAAAGGCATCGGCGCGCTGGCTTTCGAGCTTGCCGACCTGGTCTTCATACTTCTGCAGACGTTCGCTGACGGGTTTGAGCAGGCTCGCAACAGCTTCCTTGTTCTGGGCTTCTGCCTCGCCCAGCCGCTTCGTCGCCTCGCTCGAAAACCGCTCGCGCGCGGCTTCGAGCACCTTGGCGCCCGTATTTTCAAACTCTTTCAGCAGCTTCTCACGCGATTCTTCGAGCAAGCGTTTCTGCTCCTCGAAACTGGCGCGTTCGGCCCGGAATTGCGCGTTTTCTTCGCGCATGTCTTCCAAAGTCGCGGAAAGCTTGTCAGCTTCGCCCGCCCGCACCCGCGCCGCTGAAAGCTCTTCCTTTGCGCCCGACAGCGCTATCTGCGCTTCGCCCAATTCGGCGGTCGCGCGCTTGAATTCTTCCTCACGCGTGGCGAGGCGGCTTTCGAGATCGGCCATGGGCCGTGCGCCCGCTTTCGCGCCAACAAACCAACCGAGCGCGAGCGCACCAAAGACTGCGACCAAAGCGACTATCAGGAGAATCGGATCAATTTCCATCGCGGGAACATACATGGAACACGAATCGCCGCCAAGCGGCTTTTGCAGGCAATTCGGAACCTATCCCCACTCTCGTGCGCTATCTCTGCGAAGGAGAAAACACGATGTCGATCAAGGAAATGATCCGCGAACACCCCCACGTCGGGGACGACTACACCGATACGCTGGGCAATGCGGTGAAGCACGCCATGTATGGCGCGGCGATCATCAATTCATGCGCTGATGCCTGTCTGGCCGAGGCCAATGTGAGCGAGCGGCTTGAATGCATTCGCCGCTGCATGGATGCCTCGGATGCGTGCACCGCGTTCTATCGCATCGGCTCACGCCGCACGGGTGGTAACGTGACAGCGATCAAGGCCATGGCGATGGCGACGATCGTGGCTTGCGAACAGTGTCTCGAACATTGCTCGATGCATGACGATGCGCACTGCAAGCGCTGCAGCCGCATGTGCGAGGAGGTCATCCGCGACGTGAAGGCCGCGTTGGAAGAGATGAAAGCTCACGCATAAGCCAGACCGCATCTGCGACCGCCCGCCCATAGCGGGCGTCGCTTTGCTGCGCGTCGAGCGAGGACGCGCCCGCGGATGCGGGCGCGTTGAACAACTAAGCCGCCTGACGCAGCTTCTTAAGCTTCTTGAGCGCCATGTTGCGCTTGAGGCGCGAGAGGTGGTCGATGAACAGGATGCCTTCGAGGTGGTCCATCTCGTGCTGGAGGCAGGTCGCGAGCAGCCCTTCAAGCTGTTCCTCGTGATGGTTGCCATCAAGATCCTGATACTTGACCGTGCAGGTCGCCGGACGATCCACATCGGCGTAAATCTCAGGTACCGAAAGACAGCCTTCGTTGTACGTCGACAGCTCGTCCGCCGGGTCGAGGATCACCGGGTTTACGAAAATCCGCGGTTCCTTCTTGGTCGCCGGGTGCGTGTGCTTGTGGCCATCATGCTCGCACTCGATGGGCTCCGCATCGGGGTCGTCGGGCTGCAGGTCGATGACAAGCAGGCGCTTGGGCACGCCGATCTGGATCGCCGCTAGGCCAATGCCAGGTGCGTCATACATCGTTTCGAACATGTCCTCGGCGAGCTGCTTGAGCTCGTCATTGAACTCATCCTCGCGGACAGGTTCGGACACGACTTTGAGCCGGGGGTCCGGCACTTCCAGGATTTCACGAATAGCCATGGCTCTAAAATAGTCGCGGGGTCGCCATGCTGCAAGCGCAACACTTCGATCAGCGTGATCGGCTGACCGTTAACATCATGCGTTTACCACAAGAGCCGCAATTTCGCAGGATTCGTTTGCGACCGCGCGAGGCATAGCGAATACCGCCCCTATCGCTGAGGTCTTGCGCATGCCCGCATTTTGGACACTTCGCGCTCCATGTCGCCGTTTCAGAACCGGCGCCGCCGCCGAGAAATTTCGCAAGAATTCGCCGCACCGTTACTACCCCACCGGCCGTCTTGCCCTCAATGCTTGAGCAAGTGTCCCCTCGTCCAGATAGTCGAGTTCTCCGCCAACTGGCAAGCCATGAGCTAGCTGTGTTATCCGTAACTTATGTTCATCTAGACGCTCTGCGAGGTAGTGCGCGGTGGTCTGGCCTTCGAGCGTTGCGTTCATAGCGAGGACGACCTCCTCGACTTCGCCATTTGCGGCGCGTTCCATCAGGCTCGCGATATTTAGGTCCTCGGGACCGATGCCGTCGAGTGCGGAGAGTTTGCCGCCCAGAACGTGATAGCGACCCTGAAACAGGCGCGCTCGGTCGAGAGCCCAGACATCAGCGACGTCCTCTACGACGCACAAACTCTTGGGATCGCGGCGTGGATCGGCGCAGATCCCGCAAGGATCGCTGGTGTCGACATTGCCGCAAATCTGGCATTCAACCAGCGTTTCCGAGACGGCATCGAGCGCCTCAAGCAAGGCCGGCAGCGCTTGCTCGCGGTTTTTGACCAGCCACAACACCGCGCGCCTCGCTGAGCGAGGGCCAAGACCCGGCAACCGGGCGAGCGCGGAGGAAAGCGCCTCGATCTCTTGCGATGCCATGGGGGGAGAGATAGGGGCTGGCGCGTTAATCACAAAGCGCGAGAGCGAGGCTTATGCGCATTATCTTTATGGGAACGCCTGACTTTGCCGTACCGGCGCTCACCGCGCTGCATGCGGCGGGGCACGAGATCGCCTGCGTTTATTCGCAGCCGCCGAGCCGATCGGGCCGTGGCAAGAAGCTGCGCCCCTCGCCGGTTCACGCGAAGGCTGACGAATTGGGCATTCCAGTGCGCACGCCGATTTCACTCAAACCTGCCGAGGAGAAAGAGGCGGTCGCCGCGCTTAAAGCTGATGTTGCGGTGGTGGCTGCCTATGGCCTGATTCTGCCGCAGGTGATCCTCGATGCGCCAGTGCACGGTTGCCTAAACATCCATGCCTCGATTCTGCCGCGCTGGCGCGGCGCTGCGCCGATCCACCGTGCCATTATGGCGGGCGACGATGAGACGGGTGTCACGATCATGCAGATGGAGGCAGGGCTGGACACTGGGCCGATGCTGCACATCGTTCGCACTCCGGTGAACGACAAGACGACCGGCGAGCTTACCGCCGAGCTGGCGGAACTGGGTGCGGGCGCGATGGTCGAAGTGCTTGCGAATTTCGCGCAGTATGAAGCACAGCCGCAGGATGACAGCCTCGCGACATACGCTCCCAAGATCGACAAGGCCGAGGCGCGCATCGACTGGTCTCGACCAGCGAGCGAGATCGTTCGCCATGTTCACGGCCTCGCCCCCTTCCCCGGTGCCTGGTTCGAGCTTGAAGGCGAACGGGTAAAGCTTCTTCAGGCAAGCCTGACTGCAGGCAGCGCGCAGCCCGGCACGGTGATTGACGAACAATTCGGCGTGGCATGCGGTTCTGATGCCATTCGCCCCGACCGACTTCAGCGCGCCGGCAAACCGGCGATGGACCGGGACGATTTCTTACGCGGGCGCCCTGTCGCACAAGGCACGGTGCTTTCTTGACCCGCTTTGCGCTCACCATCGAATTTGACGGCACTCCGTTTCAGGGCCTTCAGCGCCAGAAGCACGGGCCCAGCGTGCAGCAGTCGATCGAAGAGGCGCTGCACCGGATCACGGGTGAAGACGCAACCTTGCACAGCGCAGGGCGCACCGACACCGGCGTCCACGCGCTCGGCATGCGCAGCCATGTCGATCTTGGGAAGGATATCGACCCGTTTCGCCTTTCCGAGGCGCTCAACGCACACCTTCGTCCCGATCCCATCGCAATCCTCGCCTGCGAGGTGGTGGACGAGGACTGGCATGCGCGCTTTTCGTGTGTGGGTCGGCGCTACGTCTTTAAGATCGCCAACCGCCGCGCGCCGCTGACACTCGCGAAGAACCGCGCATGGCAAGTCGCGCACGATCTTGACCACGAGGCCATGCACCGCGCCGCGCAGGCGCTGGTGGGGCGTCATGATTTCACAACTTTCCGTTCGGTCCATTGTCAGGCGAAGGATCCGATGAAAACGCTCGACCAGCTCGATGTCGAACGCGTTGGCGACGAAATACACATTCACGCTGCCGCTCGCAGTTTCCTGCATCACCAAGTGCGCTCGATAGTCGGATGCCTCAAGCTGGTCGGCGCAGGCTCTTGGCGCGAGGAACGGGTCGCAGAAGCGCTCGCCGCGAAAGACCGTAGCAAATTAGGACTTAACGCGCCGCCGCAAGGTCTCTACTTCGTCGAAGCGACATATCCAGATTGAGAGAGGAACTCCTGCATGACCACCACCGGCAAACAGCTTTTCACGACACTCACCGCCGACGGCAAACTGACCCTTGAGGTGAGCGAAGAAAGCTTTCCCCAGCCCACGGGCAACCAGGTGCTGGTCAAGATGGAAGCCGCGCCGATCAACCCGTCGGACCTTGCGATCCTCACCAGCGCCGCCGACTTCGAGAACGCCGAATATTCGGAAGGCAAGGTCGTCGCCGACATGCCCGAGCCATTTCTGTCGGGCCAGCGTGGCCGTCACGGACAGCGCCTTCCCGCTGGTAACGAAGGCGCCGGTACGGTCGTCGCAACGGGCGACAGCGACATGGCGAAAGCTCTCATGGGTCAGCGCGTCGCCTGCGTTCCGGGTAACGCTTTCAGCCAGTACGCCATCGCCGATGCAATGATGTGCCTGCCGCTGGGCGAGCATTCGTCGGAAGCCGGCGCATCGAGCTTCGTCAACCCGATGACCGCGCTCGGCTTTGTCGAGACCGCCAAAATGGAAGGCCACGATGCGATCATCCACCTCGCGGCTGCGTCGAACCTTGGCCAGATGCTCAACAAGATTTGTCAGGAAGACGGCATGAAGCTGGTCAACATCGTGCGCCGTCAGGAGCATGTCGACCTGCTGAAATCGCAAGGCGCGGAATATGTCGTGAACTCGTCGGACGACGATTACATGAAGCAGCTGCGCGAAGCGATCAAAGCGACCGGCGCGTTCCTCGGCTTCGATCCGATCGGCGGCGGGCAGAACACCGACCATGTGCTCAAAGCCATGGAGCAGGTCGCGGCTTCACAGATGGACGAATATTCGCGCTACGGTTCGAACCAGGACAAGAAGATGTACATGTACGGGCGTCTGGACCTCCAGAACCCGACCATCCTTACGCCGTCCTATGGCCTGCAATGGACCGTTTCGGGTTGGCTGCTCACGCCCTTCCTCGCCAAAGCGGGCATGGAAACCGTGGTCAAGATGCGCACCCGCGTGCAGCAAAACCTCACCACCACCTTCGCCTCGAACTACAAGGCAAAGGTCGATCTGGAAGGGATGCTGACCAAGGACGCGATCCTCGATTATCGCCAGATGAAAACCGGCGAGAAGTATCTCGTCACGCCTTGGGGCTAATGGTGCGCTCGGTCCTCGCCATGCGCGGGGACCCGGCGAGCCTACATCAAGGCCGGTCGAACACCGCCTGAACTTTTGCAGGATCGGTGACGCCATTTGCCAGCAGCACCATCGCCAGTATCCGCGACTTCTGCGGGTTGAGGGCGCGTGAGGCCACGAAGCAGTTCGCATCGTCCTCTGGCTCGCGGTCGACCAGACCTTCGTCGACCCGGCTCGCGCGGATGACCAGAAGACCATCAGCGGCACGCTTTGCCAGCATGGCGCGCACCGCTTCGGGCATGTTGCCCTCACCCACTCCGGCGACGACCACCCCTTGCGCGTCTTCAAGCAGGCGCCTTGCCATGCTCGGCCTGATCCCTCCAGCGGCGTAGAGGATCGGCACTTCAGGAAACTCGCTTGGAAACGCGAAACGTGGGCTAGGATCGTCCCTCCAAGGATTGCCGAACCATTCGAGCGCGCTTGGCGTCACGATCGCAACAGACCCGCGCGGGAAGCCGCGAAACGCATCGTCGGTGCCGCGGGTGCGCACCTTTCGCGCATCGCGTGCCGCCAGCACACGATCACCCATGACTAGCAGCACGCCGCGTCCTTTCGAGCTCTCGGCACTCGCCACGCGCACGGCATTCACGAAATTGCGCATCCCGTCGCTGCCCACCGCATCCGCAGGTCGCATCGCTCCGACCAGTACAACTGGCTTCGTCAATGGCAGCGTCAGATCGAGCAGAAAGGCGGTTTCCTCAGCGGTATCGGTTCCGTGGGTGACGATGATCCCGTCGAGCGCGTCATCCTCCATCGCCTCGCAGATCACTTCGTGAAGAACCTTACACATCTGAGGCCCCATGTTCTCAGACCCGACATTGGCGATCTGGCGACCGACAAAATCGACATCGAGAGCATAGCGCCCCGCATCCTCAAGCCATTCGTCAATCCCGATCTGCCCGGGCTGATAGTCGTGCCGCATCGCGTCGCCTGCGATACCTGCAATTGTACCTCCGGTCCCGAGGACAAGGATTCTAGGGTTCGTCATCACCTCCGCACTAGCCCCCAAGGTGCGTTTTGGACAAGCACCGGATTGCAGCATGGCTGCGCTGACCTCTGCCGACCGATGATTGTTGGAACTTAAGCCGAACCTGGCTCTTCAACATATTGGACGGCATTGATTTGAAGGGAATTCTTCATGCTTGGTTGGGCTATTACGTTTCTCATCATCGCGCTCGTCGCAGCTATCCTAGGCTTCGGCGGTCTTGCCGGTGCAGCGACCAATATCGCTTACGTGCTTTTCGTGGTCTTCCTAATCCTTGCGGTCATCGCCTTCGTGCGCCGAAAGGTCTGAACACGGCCAAAAGGCAAGCGGCGCGCCCGAGTGTCGCTTGCCTTTCATCACGGCACACTAGATATCCGCGTTGAATAAACGAGGATGTTCAAGATGCCGTTCGCAAATCCCAATCGCCGCCAGTTCCTTGGTGCCACGACCGCCGCGTTTTCAGCGCTGATCGCGAGCGGTTGCGTGACACGAGGAGCGCCGCTCGCATCGGCATCGACAACGTTTTCAGGGTACGGCCCCTTGCGGCCCGATCCCGCTGGGATGCTCGATCTTCCGGAAGGCTTCTCCTATCGCCTGCTATCGAGCCTTGGCGATGCGATGAGCGATGGCGGCACCGTGCCCGACAAGGCCGATGGCATGGGGTGTCTTGATCTTGGCAATGGCGAGATCGTTCTCGTCCGCAATCACGAACTGATTCCGACCGACGATGCCGGGGGAACAATTGCGAAGGGTTTCGGCACGCGAAATGGCGAGATCGTTCCGGGAGGCACGACAAACATTGTCCTCGATGTCGAGACGCTCGAGGTGAAACGCCAGTTCCGCACCCTTGGCGGCACGATCCGCAATTGCTCGGGCGGTGTGACTCCGTGGGGTAGCTGGCTTACCTGCGAGGAAGCGCCAACCGGACCCGGACAGCGTTATGGCGACGGTCTCGCGGTCAATCACGGCTGGGTCTTTGAGGTTCCGGGCAATGCCACCGGCCTGGTCGACCCCGTGCCCTTGCGCGCCATGGGCCGCTTCAACCACGAGGCCGCCTGCGTCGATCCGGTGACCGGCTATGTCTACCAGACGGAGGATCGCGACGATGGCGTGCTCTACCGCTTCATCCCGAACACCCCTGGCAAGCTCATCGAGGGAGGAAGGTTGCAAGCCATGGTGATAGATGGCCCGGCAGACACGCGAAATTGGGATGCGGCCACCATGCCGCTTGCCCGTGCATTCAATGTCAGCTGGGTCGATCTCGACAATGTCGAAGCCCCACAGGATGACTTGCGCACCCGCGCCGCTGCGAAAGGCGCAGCTCTGATCGCGCGCGGCGAAGGCATCCATATGGGCGTTGACGATCTGTACATCTGTTCGACCAGCGGCGGTACGAAGAAACTCGGCCAGATCTTCCGCCTTGTGCCCGGTCGCGGGAATGGCCCGGACCGCTTCGAGCTGTTCTTCGAAAGCGAAAGCGAGGAGCAACTCAATTACGGCGACAACCTGACCGTCGGCCCCAATGGCCACCTGATGGTGTGCGAGGACCAGTATACGCAAGTCGTCGACAACCACATTCGCGGCATCACGCCCGATGGTCGCCCTTACGACTTTGCTAAACTCAACATGCAGACTGAGCTTGCAGGGGGGTGTTTCTCGCCTGACGGCAAATGGTTCTTCGTCAACGCATATGGTCCCACGCGCACGGTGGCCATCACGGGACCGTGGGCAGCGTAATTTCGCGCAAAGGGTGACTTGACCGCGCAAGGCTTCGAGCCTATCTGCGCGCTTCCCAAGTCTCTGGGGCGATTAGCTCAGTTGGTAGAGCATCTCGTTTACACCGAGAGGGTCGGCAGTTCGAGCCTGTCATCGCCCACCAGATTTTCGAGACTTGTGAATGTCCGTGGGACATTCGCGGCCGAAAATCTCCCAAGCGCAAGCGCGGGAAGGACTAGGCTCCCCCAGTCCCCTCAGCCTCGGCCAAAGCCTCGCTCACACGCGCGATTGCTTCCTCGCTGTCCCACTCATAGCCGCCTACCACGCGCAGGATTTCCTTGCCCTCGGCATCGAAGAGGATCGTCACCGGCAGCAGCCCGCCGTCGCTGAAAGCCAGCGCCAGCTCGTTTGAGGGGTCGAGCCATTGCTCCAGATACTGAAAGTCGCGCGCGGCGAAGAATGGTTCGACTACTTCTGCCCCACGCACGTCCTGGCTGATCGTCAGCACTTTCAGATCGCCCTCAAGCTCGCCCGCCAGATTGTCGAGCGCCGGCATTTCGATCACGCATGGCGCGCACCACGTCGCCCACAGGTTCACTAGCACGGGGCTGTCGAGTTCGCCGAGGTTCAGCGTGTTGCCTTCAGGGTCGTTGAAAGTCAGCGGGGGAAGCTCGGTGCCAGCGAACGCTCGCACCACCTGTCCCGGAAGTTGTGGCGGCGGAGGAGGAGCCTCGCTTGCCCCGGCATTAGCAGCGCTTTCTTGCGCAGGCTCCCCGGCCCCACTATCGCAGGCCGCCAGGGCCAGCGCGGCTGGCAGCACCAATGCAATCGAACGGATCATGAGCGACACTCCATCCAAGCCTGACACCGCCACCAACACGATGTGGGGCGGCCGGTTCGCTGAAGGGCCTAGCGCGATCATGCGCGAAATCAATGCCTCGATCCCGTTCGACAAGGCGCTATGGCGCGAAGATATCCGCGCATCGAAGGCGCATGTGGCGATGCTGGGGGCGCAAGGGATCGTCAGCGCCGAGGATGCCGAGACCATCACCAAGGGTCTGGACCAGATCGCAGCAGAGTATGAGCGCGACGGCGTTCCCGAGGACTGGGACCTTGAAGACATTCACATGACGGTCGAGGCGCGGCTCACCGACCTTGTCGGTCCTGTCGCAGGGCGCCTCCACACCGCGCGCAGCCGCAACGACCAGGTCGCGACCGATTTCAAGCTGTGGGTGCGCGCTGCCAATGCCCGCGCGATTGCCGCGCTCGGGGCCTTGCGGTCGGCCTTGGTGGAGCGTGCAGACGAACATTCCGACACGATCATGCCCGGTTTTACTCACCTGCAAACCGCGCAGCCGGTGACGCTGGGCCATCACCTCATGGCTTATTACGAGATGCTCACCCGCGACACCGCGCGGTTTGCGGCGGCGCAGGAGCGTCTCGATGAATGCCCGCTCGGGTCAGCTGCCTTGGCGGGTACAGGCTTTCCGATTGATCGCGGCGCAACGGCTTCGGCGCTTGAGTTTTCCGCGCCCACACGCAATTCGCTCGACGCAGTTTCCGACCGCGACTTTGCGCTCGACTACCTGATGGCGGCGAGCCAGTGCTCCATCCACCTTTCGCGCCTCGCCGAAGAGCTGATCCTTTGGGCGAGCCAGCCCTTTGGCTTTGCATCGTTGCCGGACCAGCTTTCAACCGGCTCCTCGATCATGCCGCAAAAGCGCAATCCCGATGCGGCCGAGCTGGTGCGCGGTCATGCCGGGCGGATCGTGGGCGCGTGCACGTCGCTGATGATCACGATGAAGGGTCTGCCGCTCGCCTATTCGAAGGACATGCAGGACGACAAGCCGCCGGTCTTCGAAGCCGCCAGCCTGTTCGACCTCAGCCTTGCGGCGATGACCGGCATGATTACCGATACCACCTTCAAGCCCGACCGCATGCGCGCCGCCGCACAGGCAGGCCACGCAACCGCGACCGACCTTGCCGACTGGCTGGTGCGCGAGGCGGACATTCCGTTCCGTGAAGCTCACCACATTACTGGCGAGGCGGTGAAGCTGGCGGACACCAAGGCATGCAGCCTCGAGGAATTGTCGCTTGAAGACCTCAAGGGCATCGATGATCGCATCGACGAACGCGTATTCAGGGCGCTCTCGATCGAAGCATCGGTCGCATCGCGCGCATCCTATGGCGGGACCGCGCCTGATCAGGTAAGGCAGCGCGTGGCCGAGGCGCGCGAACGCCTCGCCGCTGAGAATTTGCCGGAGGATTGATGCGCGCTGCCCTGATCACCCCTATTGTCCTGTCGCTTGCCGCCCTGTCGCTGTCCGCTTGCGGTTCGCGCGCGCCGCTCGCTCCGCTCGAAGGGGCAAGCCTGCCGCCTGCTCCGCATGGGGCGACCGACCGGCCCGAGCCCGAAGAGCTGCTCGAACTCGACGCGCTCGCCGCACCGGAACGCAGCGTCGAGTTGCGCCGCCGCTCCGAAGAGCGCGAGGACGACCCCTTCGATCTCCCCCCTGATTGACCTCCCGGAACCATGGACCACTTCACTTACCAAAACGGCGTGATGCACGCCGAGAGCGTGCCGTTGCCGCGCATCGCCGACGATGTCGGCACGCCTGTTTACGTCTATTCGCGAGCCACTCTCGAACGCCATGCCCGCGTGTTTCGCGAGGCTCTCGATGCGGTGCCGGACAAGCTGATCGCCTTTGCGGTGAAGTCGAACCCGAACCTCGCCGTGCTGAAGGTGCTGAGCCGCGAAGGATACGGCGCCGATGTCGTATCGGTCGGCGAGATGCGCCGGGCGCTCGCTGCCGGAATGCCGCCTGAGAAGATCGTGTTTTCGGGCGTAGGCAAGACCCGCGCCGAGCTTCAAGCGGCGCTGGAAGCGGGGATTGGCCAGTTCAATATCGAGAGCGAGGAAGAGGGCCTTGAGCTTGCCGAACTCGCAGCGGAAATGGGGCGCGAAGCGCAGTGTGCGCTTCGGATCAATCCCGATGTCGATGCGGGCACGCATGACAAGATCTCGACCGGTAAGGCCGACAACAAGTTTGGCGTTCCGATCAGCCAGGCGGGCCAGATCTTTGGCAAGCTTGCAGGACAGGAAGGCGTGCGCCTTCGCGGCGTGGCCGTGCATATCGGCAGCCAGCTGGGTGAGCTTGCGCCGCTTGAGCGCGCATTCACCAAGCTGGGTGAGCTCGTCACCTCGCTGCGCGGAGCGGGTCACACGATCACTCATGTCGATCTGGGTGGTGGACTTGGCGTGCCCTATAAGGCTGGCGAGGAGCTTCCCTC
Source organism: Erythrobacter sp. S158 (assembly GCF_057364915.1). Classification (NCBI taxonomy): domain Bacteria; kingdom Pseudomonadati; phylum Pseudomonadota; class Alphaproteobacteria; order Sphingomonadales; family Erythrobacteraceae; genus Erythrobacter; species Erythrobacter sp. S158. The sequence goes on from NZ_CP200279.1 coordinate 2,045,246, forward strand.
GCCAGGCGAATATGGCGCGATGGTTGCGCGGGTGACGAAGGACTGGGGCGTGAGCCTCATCTTCGAGCCGGGCCGCGTGATCGCTGGCAATGCGGGCGTCCTGCTGACCCGGGTTGTTCGTGTAAAGCGCGGGATCAAGGATCCTTTCGTGATCGTCGATGCGGCGATGAACGACCTTGCGCGCCCGGCGCTCTACGGCGCCTATCACGATTTCGTCGCGGTCCAGCCCAGAGGCAGCGACATGACAGCGAACATCGTCGGACCCATCTGCGAAACCGGCGATACCTTCGCCATGGGCCGTCTGACTGACAAGCTGGAATCTGGCGATCTCGCTGTGTTCCGCACTGCGGGCGCATACGGCGCAACGATGGCCTCGTCCTACAACTCGCGCGGCTTTGTCGCCGAGGTGCTGGTGGATGGTGACAAGTTCGCAGTGGTCGCCGACCGGATCGATGCAGGCGCGATCATGGATGCAGAGCGCGTGCCCGAGTGGCTCGAATAGGCGCAGCTTGAGCGAGCTTGCCAGCCTCCCGCTGTTCCATCGCATTGCCGGCCAAAGCGTGTTGGTGCTCGGCGATGGCGAAGCGGCGGAGCCAAAGCGCCGATTGGTTGAGCGCGCTGGCGGGATCGTCGTCGATGACCCACAGCGCGCGGTCGACGAAGGCGTTCGGATCGCCTTCATTGCCTATGAAGACCGCAAGGCTTGCGAAGCCGCAGCGATCAATCTTCGCTGTGCGGGGATGCTGGTCAATGTCGTCGATCGCCCGGACCTTTGCGACTTCACCACACCGAGCATACTTGACCGCAATCCGGTGTTGATCGCGATCGGCACAGGAGGCGCATCGGCAGGCCTCGCCAAGCATGTGCGGCTCCGCCTTGAGCGTATTCTCCCTCAATCGCTTGGCCGGTTGGCCGAGGCGCTGTTCGGCGCGCGCCGCAAATTGCGCGAGCGTTTTCCGGATGGTGCGGATCGGCGCCGCGCGCTGGATGACGCTCTTCGCGAAGGCGGTGCGCTGGATGCCCTCAATGCTGGGTCGGCGGATCGAGTCGAGAATTGGCTCGACGGAGCCGATGGACCGCCCACAGCAAGGACCGAGGAGCTTTGGCTTGCGAGTACAGATCCCGAAGACCTGACCTTGAAGCAAGCGCGGCTACTTGGAGAAGCCGACATCGTGTGCGCCGACCCTGAGGTCGCGCCCGGCATTCTCGCACGAGCACGCGCCGATGCTGTCCGCTTCACTTGCGACAACGCGCGGTGCCGTGGGAACGGCGTTTGCGCAAAGGCGCGGGGAAGCGATCAAGCGAGCGGGCTCACCGTGATCCTGCGCTTGCCTGACGGCTCCTAAGCTGCCTGCTGGAAGAGAGGCGTCTCGACCTCTGCAAAGTAGCGCGCCATCGCGTCTGACGATTGATCGCTCAGCGCGATGAAGGCACGCCGCCGGTCAGAGGGATCTGAAACCCGCAAAAAGACGCCCGTGTCGACCAATTGTTTGATCCAGCGCAGCGCTGTCGTTGCAGGGACTTCTGCCGCGATGCAGAGCGAGGTTACCGACACCTGTTGCTTCTCTGCCTTTGCAGCGGTGAGATCGAGCAGCATGTCCCAGGCGGGGTCTGCAAACAGCTCTCCATCGAAGAACTTTGAACGCGCCTGACGTGCCGAGATCATCCGGCGCACCAATTGCGGATCGGGCATCGAAGCGCGCTGTGAGTTCGGCAAGGATGGCGGTTGCGATGCAGCGAAAGTGCCCTGCGCACTCTCAGCGGTCTCGGCATGCGCGCGCAGCGCGGACTGCGGCGACCCTATGTTGCCTTTCGCACCCGTCAGCCATTCGAGCTTCGAGGCGATTGCATCGACCTGACGCGAAAGATGCAGAAGGCTCAAACGGTCTTCCTCGGTCATTTCGCGCACGCGGGCATTGCCGATATCGGCAAGCACCCGGCCCACCGCGACAATCCGCTCCCCGCGAGTGGGTTGCACGAGAATTTGCGGGTCAGATTGATCGAGCGAGGCAAACACCGCATCGAGCGCATCGATTGCGGTCGTGACAATCAGCTTGGCCCCTGCGCGCGACACACGCATGTCGAGCCGTGCGAGCGCGGCAAGCGTTTCGGCATCGACCAGCGGACAATCGACCATGACCACATCGCCAAGCAGCGTGATCGGTCCATCGAGCAGGTTCGCGATTGCGCCCCCATTGACAGTTCGAAAACCGGCGCCTGACAGGTCTTCTTCAATCTGCTCGCGCGCGGACGCACTGTCAGCGAAAATCGCGACCCGCGCAGGCAAACCCGACGCATCCTCAGCCGCACCATAAGAGAAATCAGTCATTTGAAAATCCGGCTGTTTCATCGAATCGCCCCCTTTGTTTGATGAGAACGAGAGTAGAACAAAACGTGTTCAAGTCAAGATTTTCATACATTTGCCCGAATTCTGAGCTCTCCGGTTGAACTCTTTGCCGCTCTTGCGCGACTACCCTCACGATGGCTCGCAAAGACACATCCGACCTGTTCGACCAATTGCTGGTCGTCGAGGTGCAACGCGGCGACAAGCGCGCGGCGGAGCGGCTCTTTGCGCGCTGGAACCCGAGGCTTCTGCGCGCCGCGCGTCGCTATTGCGGCGATGGTCATGCGGCGGGCGACCTTGTTCAGGATTGCTGGCTGGCGATCTGGAAGGGGATGCGTACACTTCGCGATCCCTCGCGATTTCGTAGCTACGCCTTCGCGGTGTTGCACCGGCGCGGATCGGATCAACTGCGCCATATCGTCAAGGAGCGCGGCGCGTTCACCGATGCGTCGCCAGCCACAGAACCAAGCCACAAGGCGTCGCAATCGGACAGCGCGGCGCTGAACCAGGCCTTTGCGAGCCTGCCGCCCGACCAGCGGCTCGCCGCGCACCTCCATTTCGTCGAGGGGCTCACCCTTGCCGAGATCGCCGAGGTGCAGGCCATCCCCGAAGGCACTGCGAAGAGTCGCCTTTTCCATGCGCGTCGCAAGCTCAACGCGGCGCTTTTACCGATTGATGAAGGAGAACTCCTATGATCACTCAGGACGAACGGATCACCGCCGCGCTAGATCATGACGATCACGCGTTTCTGGCGAGCCTCGACACGGATCGCGGCATGTTCAAGCAGATCGGCGACAGCTGGAAGGGGCCGCTGGGCGGATGGGCCAAGTTCAGTTTCGCGATTGCGATCGTGATCGGGCTTGGCCTTGCTTACTGCTTTTTTCGCGCCGTCACAGCCGACACCACCGATGCGATGGTTGGGTGGGGGCTCACAACCATTGGCCTTCTGATCATGCAGGGCTTCCTGAAGGAATGGATGTTTGCCCGCATGAACATGCTGACCGTGCTGTCGGAGGTGAAGCGCCTGCAGGTGCAGGTGGCGATGCTTTCCGAGGATCGCGGCTAGGGCCGGATTTCGATGGGGGTCCCGTCGGGCACGAGCTGCCACAGCTCTTCGATCTCCGTATTGGAGAGCGCGATGCAGCCATCGGTCCAGTCGCCGCGCATGCGGCCGGGGCGCCCGGTGGGTTGACCATGGATGAAGATGTCACCGCCCGGCGATCGACCATATTGTGCGGCAAAGGCGCGGTCTTGCCGATTGGGATAGGAGATACGCAGCGACAGGTGAAAGCGGCTCTGCGGGTTGCGCGTGTCGATCGTATAGAGCCCTTCCGGCGTGCGCTCGTCACCCTCGAAGCGCTTGTGCCCCATTGGCGTATCGCCGAATTGCAGGCCGCGATAGGCCTTGATCGGGCGACCGTTTTGATAGGCGACCAGCAACCTCTCAGATTTGTCGATCAGCAGGTAATCGGCAACCGGCGGGCGGCTGGGGATCGACCGGCTGGCATTGCCGCGGGTGGTAGCGGGCACGCTTTGAGTAGGAAAGCTGGAAGTCGCAGCCGCCTGCTGCGCCGTGCCGCCGCCATTCGAGCCCGCACATGCGGCGAGCAGGACGGTTAGCAGCAGGGCGACTAGGCGTTGCATGACGCTGTTCTACGCTGCCCGGATCGCCCTCGCAATTCCGGCTTTTCCCGCATGTCCCAGCACGGGAATATTGGTGCGGGGTCAGTCCTCGAACGGATCGCGCATCAGGATCGTGTCGTCACGCTCCGGGCTGGTGGAGACGAGCGCGACAGGGGTTTCGATCAGTTCCTGCACGCGCTGGATGTACTTGATCGCATTTGCCGGAAGGTCGGCGAAGCTGCGCGCACCGGCCGTGCTTTCGGTCCAGCCTTCCATTTCCTCGTAGATCGGCTCGACCGCGGCCTGGTCGGCTGCGTGGCTCGGCAGGTAGTCGTAGACGTTACCATGGAGGCGATAGCCGGTGCAGATCTTCACAACCTCAAGCCCGTCGAGAACGTCGATCTTGGTAAGAGCAATTCCGGTCACGCCCGAGACCGCGCAGGTCTGGCGCACGAGCACGGCGTCGAACCAGCCGACGCGGCGCTGGCGGCCCGTGACGGTGCCGAATTCGTGGCCGCGTTCACCGATGCCCTGTCCTACCTCGTCCTCAAGCTCGGTCGGGAACGGGCCGGAGCCGACGCGGGTCGTGTAGGCCTTGACGATGCCGAGTACGAAGCCGGTCGCGTTGGGGCCGAGGCCACTTCCGCTCGCCGCCGTGCCGCTCACCGTGTTGGAGCTGGTGACGAAGGGATAAGTGCCGTGGTCGATGTCGAGGAGCACGCCCTGGGCGCCTTCGAACAGGATCTTGGCGCCCGCCTTGCGAACCTTCTTCAATCGCTTCCACACCGGCTGCGCAAACCGCAGGACGAAAGGCGCGATCTCGCGAAGTTGAGTGAGCAGGTCTTCGCGGTCCACCGGCGGCTGGTCGAAGCCTGCGCGTAGCGCATCGTGGTGAGCGCAAAGGCGGTCAAGCTGCGGCTCAAGGCTGTCGAGGTGAGCCAAGTCGCACACGCGGATTGCGCGGCGGCCAACCTTGTCCTCGTAAGCCGGGCCAATGCCGCGCCCGGTGGTCCCGATCTTTCCCTTGCCAGCCGCAGTTTCACGCAGGCCATCAAGGTCGCGGTGGAGCGGCAGGATCAGCGGGCAGTTGTCGGCAACGGCAAGGTTGTCGTCATTGATGGTGACGCCCTGCCCTTCGAGCTTCTCGACCTCATCGCGCAGCGCCCACGGATCGAGCACGACGCCATTGCCGATCATGCTCATCGTGCCCGAGACGATACCCGATGGCAGCAGCGAAAGCTTGTAGGTCGTCCCGTCGATCACCAGCGTGTGACCGGCATTGTGACCGCCCTGAAAGCGGACCACGGCATCGGCGCGGCTGGCAAGCCAGTCGACGATCTTGCCCTTGCCTTCATCGCCCCACTGGGCGCCGATCACGGTTACGTTAGCCATCAGTCAGCATGTCCTTCACGCATTCAAATCCGCGCGGGGCCTAGGGGCATCGCTTGGCAAGGGCAAGTGCGGTTCGCGGTGGACCACACAAGCCCGTCTTTGGAAAAAGGCGAATTTCCCGCAAGTGATTGACGAATATGGCAAATTTGGCTGTTCGCGTGTAGGAGGTGTGACTTTCGGTTTTCTTGCGAAAAGCACGCACGCGCGAGGCATGGATAAAAACGATTGGCCATGCGCGCATCATGCCCGCGACGTGCATCTGTAGGAAAGCGCGAAACGCCCTCTATTCGATTACGATGCTCTGCTCTTCGCAGACATTGATCGCGGGAACCTCAATCTCGCGCGCATTCTCGGTCACGGCCTTGAAGTCGAAGATGCAGGCGGATGAACCGTCTTGCACCGTCACGTTCCACTGCTGATCGCGCGAGAGCGTGTAGCCCGTACCAAGCCGGTCATAGCCCCATTCGAGCGTGGCCGAATTGCTCCAGTAAATCTCGCTCACGGTCTCGCCCGTCTGGTTGAGAATAGAGAGCCGCCGGTCCTGCCCATCGGGGCTGACACCGGGACGGCGCACACCGACAAGCTGGCCGGGAGGCGCAAGCGTCGACTTGAGCGCACCCAGCGCACCGCGATCAGGCGTCCCGCGTTCCATCGTCCCTCTGGGCTCCGGCGCTTTCGCGTTCACCACGGCGTCCTCCCCGAAATCGATTGTGAGCATGTTGTAGACATCGCCCAGGTTCTCGACCGCCATCTGGAAATCACCACATTCGTTCCCCGGATCGAGCGTAAACTCGGTCGTGTCGGTCGTGTCGTAATCGGAGTGGATCGAAGTGCCCGCGCTGTCGGTCACGTCGAAATCGAGGTCGGTGTCGCCATCGCCGCGCGCGCTGACCTTGGTCACCGAGCAGACGCGCAGCGCAACCTTGGTCGCGGCATTTGCGCTGACGCGGTACTCGCCCGGCCCTTGCAAACCGGCACGGGTCGCAGGGTCGATCAGCGCGACGGTGAAGACATTGTAGACATCGCCGAGATTGTCGACCTCGAGCGCAAAGGTCTCACATTCCTGAGCAGGACTGAGCAGCACGAAAGTCACGTCCGACATATCGAAATCGGAGTGAACGACATTGCCCGCTTCGTCGTTGATGGTGAAATCGAGATCGGTGTCGCCATCGCCGCGCACTTCGACACGGGTCGCGCCGCATACCGGCAGGTTGACCTTTAGCGAGGCATTGGCGTCGGCCCGGTACTCGCCCGCGCCGCTCGTATCAGCGGTGCTGCTGGTGCGCGCGGTTGAGCCCGCAGCCTGAGTTGCGGAAGCGAGGCTTGTCGTGGGGGCCGTACCGGCAAACGGCGTATCGCTTGCCCCTTCGGGTTCGACCACCAGCATCATCGCGTTGTAGACCTCACCGACATTGGCGATGTCCATCTCGAACACTTCGCAATCGCCCAGCAACCCTTCGAGAGTTGTGCTGGTTTCGTCGGTTGTATCGTCGTTCTCGTGAACCACGCCGCCGTCGGAATTGCGGATCACGAAATCGAGATCGGTGTCCCCGTCGCCGCGCGCGCTCACCCGCGCGCTGGTTCCACAGGCCTTGAACGTCACCGTCTGCGTCTCGGAGGCCTGCACGATGTATTTCTGCACGCGGGTCGTGCTCTCGGTTATTGGTTCGAGGACGACCACGAATGCGTTCGCTTCTTCGCCCAGATTTGAAACGCCCAGCGCGAATGTCTCGCACTCATCGCCTTCTTTCTCGAGAACGACCGAGAGATAGTCGTCGATGCCGGTGTCTTCGTGCTGGTTGTTGCCGTTTGCATCGGTGACGACGAAATCGAGATCGGTGCCGGTGTCTCCGCGAACGACGAGCTGCAATTCTGCCGAACACACCTCGAGATTGATCGTCACGCGGCCCGCGCCCTCGATCGAATACTCATCCACCGCTGCCCGTGCGCTCGTCCCGGCGAGAGCTGCGAGTGCGCTCCCGGCCATAAGTGAAGCTCGCAAGAGCAAGTGGATGCGGTTCATTGACGTCCCCTTTGGCAAAAATGAGGGGTTTGACACGGTGGATTCGCCAAAAGCCTATAAGCATTCGCAAGTGAATGACAGCTTGATTGCCCGATTGACGCTGCAACCTATTCAGATCGTGCGCGAATGTGGTGGGTGCATTGGAGATGCGCGCACGCTGTTACAAAGCGCGACCCGCGAGCGCTTGCCCGCAGCGCCGCGATTGGCTTGATTGAAAGCACCCAGTTCGAAGAGAGGAACCCCCGTATGCGCTTCTCACGTCCTTTTGCATTTCAGGCCGCAGGTCTTGCAGCCCTTGGCAGCCTTGTCCTTGCCAGCACCAGCTACGCCCAACAGCGCGACCGCCCTTCGCGATCCTGCATGAGCGAAATCCGTCAATTGTGCGGATCGGATCGTTCGCAGATCCGGTCGTGCCTACAGGAGCGCTTCTCGGAATTGTCGGAAAGCTGCGCAAGCGAGATCCGTGAGCGCGTGCAACAGCGGCGCGGTGGGCGCGAAGGGCGCGGGAACCGAGAGGGTCAGCAGTCCGACACTTCCGCGAGCTACGTCCCGGCCAAGGTCTCACACACGGTGATCTATGGCGAACACCAGCGTCAGCAAATCGACATCTACGCGCCCGATGACGCGGTCGAGGACCTGCCGATGGTGCTCTTCATTCATGGCGGCGGATGGTCGTTCGGCAGCCACGAGAACGTGCAGGCGAAGCCCGGCCATTTCAACAAAGCAGGCTATTACTTTGCCTCGACCGGATACCGCGTGCTGCCGGGCGCTGCGGTGGAAGATCAGGCACGCGATGTGGGCGCCGCGATCATTGCGCTGCGCGGACAGGCGAGCGCGTTCGGCTTCGATGGTGAGCAGATCGTGCTGATGGGTCACTCGGCAGGCGCGCATCTTGCGGCGCTGGTTGCAACCGATCCGACCTATGCTGGCGAAGCGTTTGATGCGGTCAAAGGTGTGATCCTGCTCGATGGCGCTGGATACGACGTGGCTGCGAACATGGCCGAGGCCGAGCCGCAAGCCTTTCAGATCTACAACAACGCCTTTGGCACCGACCCTGCGCGGCAGGCAGCCTTGTCGCCTTTAACCCATGTGGGCGGAGAGGATGCGTCCAATTGGCTCGCGCTTTACGTGGCCGCGCGCGATGTTGCGCAAAAGCAGGCTGGCTTGCTCGTCGATGCGCTCAGCGCGCAGGGGGCAAGCGCTGAGGCGGTGTCGATCGCTGGCACTGACCATGGCCGCATGAACCGCGAGCTTGGCACCGAGGCAGGCGCCGCTCAGACGCAGGCGGTGGATGCGTTTCTGGCGCGGGTGTTCAGCTGATCACACGGTCGCGGTGACGTCGATCTCGACCATCAGTTCGGGCAGCGCGAGGCCCTTCACCTCAACTGTCGTGTCGGCGGGGTATGGCGGTGTGAAGTAACACTTCCGCGCCTCTACGATCTTGGGGAAATGCGCCATGTCGGTCATGTAGATCGTGACCTTGACGACCTTCGAAAGGTCGCTCCCCGCCGCGGCCATAACCCGCTCGATATTGGCGAAGGTCTGCGCGAGTTGCGCGTCGAAATCGCCCTCTCCGACAATCGCGCCCTCTTCGTCGATGGCAGCCTGGCCGGACAGGAACAGCAAATCCCCCACCCGCCAAGCTGGCGCGATGGCGTAAGGGGCGAGCGGGTCGGGAACGATGGCGATTGGCTGTGCTTTGTCGTCCATGCGATCCGTCCTCGTCTCAAAGCCCGGTCAGATCCGAGCCGTTCAATGCGTGCGTGCAGCCGAGCGCTTGTGGGTCTTCGCCCTCGCCCAATTGTGCGATCGTGCGCGCGCCTTCGCGGCGAAGCTCTGCGGCTTTTGCGGTATCGTGGCCGGTCGGCAAGTAGACCGTGCGCGGTGTCTCGGGCTGCGGAGCGGCGGCGGACAGGCGGTCGACATAGAGCGTGAAGCCGGTTGCTGCCTCCTCGCTTCCGCCGATCCGGTAAGTCCCCCCACGCCCGGCAGCGCCGCGAACACCGTCGGCGTAGATCGTGAAGCCGAACCAGCTTTGGTATTCGAACCCATGCCGCTCGGTCGGGTCGAGCGTGATGCGGGCCCCGGGACCTTGAACGTCGCCGATCCGCGCGGCGATGGCTTTGAGCCCGTCGAGCCGGGTCGCCAGCACTCCGCCCGCGTCGATCTCGCGCAGCTTGGCGAGCGCGTCTTCGAAGGGGCCGGTTGCATAAAGCAGTGGCAGATAATCGGCTCCACCCGCCTGCTTCAGCCCGCCTGCATCCTTCGTATCGAGCTCGCGTCGAATCGCGTCGATGGCGCCTTCATCCAGCCCATCGCGCGCCGCAAGCGTGTCGACGAGGTCGGGCAAGGTGAAGTCGACCGAAATGCCAGTGAGGCCAGCCGCGCCCAGCGCCTCGATAGCAAGGCTGACGATCTCGCCAGCGGCCTCGACCGTGTCAGCACCGATCAGCTCTGCTCCCAACTGCAAACGCTCGCGCGCCGGGTCGAGCTGGCTCGCCTGGATAAGCGCGGTGTCGCCGCAATAGGCAAGCCGCAGCGGGCGCGGCGCACTGGCGAGCGAGGTCGACGCGATCCGCCCGATCTGCGGAGTGATGTCGCTGCGCAAAGCGAGCGTGCGCAGGCTCGCCGGATCGACCATGCGGAAGGTGCAGCGGGTAGCTACGCCTTCCATCCGGGCGGCAAGCGCGCTTTCGAACTCGAGCAGCGGCGGGCGCACCCGGTCATAGCCGTGGCTCCCCAGCGCATCGAGGCAGGCGCGCATGGCGGCGGTGATCCGCGCGGCGGAAGCGGGCAGCCGGTCTTCAAGGCCGACGGGGAGGAGATCAGTTGAATTGGTCATGTCGCGGCGGTCCCTACTCAAATCGCCATCCATGCGTAAAGCACGGATGGCGAATTCGAGCAGATTGGCGGGCTACCTAGAAGCTGAGCGCCTTGACCATCTTCACGCCTTCGACCTTCTCGGCCTCGGCCAGCACGTCCGCGCTGGGCTCATCGTCGAGGCTCAAAAGCAGCACCGCTTCCCCGCCCGCATCGCGGCGACCGAGGTTGAAGGTGCCGATATTGATGCCCTGCGAACCCAGCAGCGTACCGATGCGCCCGATGAAGCCCGGCTTATCGTCGTTGACGACGTAGAGCATGTGACCGTCGAGGTCCGCCTCAATCCCAATGCCGAAAATCTCGACAAGGCGCGGTGCGTCCTTGCCGAACAAGGTACCGGCGACAGAGCGCGTGCCCGCGTCGGTTTCGACCGACACGCGGATGAGCGTGTTGAACGCCCCTTCGCGCTGGTGGCGTATCTCGCTCACATCCAGGCCGCGTTCCTTCGCAAGGTACGGCGCGTTGACCATGTTCACCGTGTCGGAATAGCGGCGCATGAAGCCCGCCAACACAGCGCCGGTGATCGGCTTGCCGTTCAGTTCAGCCGCCGCGCCTTCGCGCTCGATGCTGATCTTGGTAAGGTTGCCGTGCGCCAGCTGACCCACGAGGCTGCCGAGCTTTTCGGCAAGCGACATGTAGGGCTTGAGCTTCGGCGCTTCCTCGGCGGAGAGCGAAGGCATGTTGAGCGCGTTGGTGACGCCGCCATTGACGAGGTAGTCGCTCATCTGCTCGGCCACCTGCAGCGCAACGTTCACCTGCGCTTCGGTCGTCGATGCTCCAAGGTGCGGGGTGCAGATAAAGTTGGGCGCGCCGAACAGCGGATTTTCCTTCGCCGGTTCCTCGGCAAACACGTCGAGCGCGGCGCCTGCGACCTGACCGCTTTCGAGGCAGTCCTTGAGCGCGACCTCGTCGATCAGCCCGCCGCGCGCGCAATTGACGATGCGGATGCCGGGCTTCGCATTCTCAAGCCGCTCGCGGCTGAGGATATTGCGGGTCTCGTCCGTCAGCGGGGTGTGCAGGCTCACGAAATCGGCGCGCGAGAGCAGATTGTCGAGGTCGACCTTCTCCACCCCGATTTCGACAGCACGGTCTTCGGTCAGGAACGGATCATACGCGATGACCTTCATGCGAAGGCCCAGAGCGCGGCTGGCGACGATCGAGCCGATATTGCCGGCCCCGATCAGGCCAAGCGTCTTGCCGGTGACTTCGATGCCCATGAAGTCCTTCTTGGGCCACTCGCCATTCTGGGTGCGCGCATCTGCCGCCGGGATCATCCGGGCGAGCGCCATGATCATCGCAATGGCGTGTTCGGCAGTGGTGATCGAGTTGCCGAACGGAGTGTTCATCACCACCACGCCCTTGCCGCTCGCATAAGGAATGTCGACATTGTCGACACCAATCCCGGCACGGCCGATGACCTTGAGGTTGGTAGCAGCATCCAGAATTTCGGACGTCACTTTGGTCGAGGACCGGATTGCGAGGCCGTGATATTCGCCGATCCGCGCTTTCAACTCTTCTGGCGTTTCGCCGGTGATGACATCGACGTCGCAGCCGCGCTCTTCGAAAATGCGCGCAGCGTTCGGGTCCATCTTGTCGGAAATAAGGACTTTGGGTTTTGTCATTGGAAGCACTCCAATCGTCATCCCGGACTTGATCCGGGACCCCGCTTTTTTGCCGCGGGAGGAGAAAAGGGAACTAGCGGGACCCCGGATCAAGTCCGGGATGACGCCAGAAATCAGGTAACGGGCGGCGAATTAGCCGTTCTTGACGTTTTCGTAGGCCCATTCGATCCACGGCAGGAGGCGCTTGATATCCTCCGCCTCGACCGTGCCGCCGCACCAGATGCGTAAGCTCGGGGGCGCGTCGCGATAGCCATTAAAGTCGAGACCGACATTGCGCTCTTCGAGCATCTTGACGATCTTTTTCGGCACAGCCGCCTGATCTTCAGCCGAGAGGCTTTCGTACCAGTCGCCCTGGAACATCATGCAGACGCCGGTATTGGTGCGCTTCGCAGGGTCGGAGACCATGTTGCGCAGCCACGGCTTCGCCTCGATCCAGTCCTTGACGATATTGGCGTTGGTATCGGCGCGTTCGAACATCGCCTGACGCCCACCGATCGACTTCGCCCATTCAAGCGCCGCGATGTAATCCTCTGTCGCGAGCAGCGAAGGCGTGTTGATTGTCGCGCCTTCGAAGATGCCGCGATTGAGCTTTTCACCCTTTTTGAGGCGGAACAGCTTGGGCAGAGGCCAAGGGGGATCGTAGCTTTCGATCCGCTCGACCGCTTTTGGCGAGAGGATCAGCATGCCGTGCTGGGCCTCGGAACCCATCACCTTCTGCCAGCTATAGGTCGTGGCATCGAGCTTGGGCCAATCCATTTCCTGAGCGAAAATGGCGCTGGTCGCATCGTTGATGGTGACGCCTTCGCGGCCCGGTTCGAGCCAGTCAGTGTCCGGGATCATCGCGCCCGATGTCGTGCCGTTCCACGTGAACACCACGTCATTGCGCTGCGGGATTGTGGAGAGATCGGGGATCTCGCCATAATCGGCCGAAAGCGTTTGCAGGTTGGGAAGCTTCAGCTGCTTCACCGCGTCCTGAATCCAGACATTGCCAAAGCTTTCCCACGCGGCGACCGTTGCCGGGCGCGCAGGGTCGAGCATCGTCCACATCGCGCATTCAAGCGCGCCAGTGTCCGATGCCGGCATGATGCCGACCAGATAGTCCTCCGGAATGCCGAGCAGTTCCTTCGACAGGTCGATCGCGTATTTTAGACGCGACTTGCCGGTTGCCGAGCGGTGCGAGCGCCCGAGCGAATCGGTTTTCAGCTTGTCGAGGGACCAGCCCGGGAACTTGACCGTGGGACCGGAAGAAAATTGGGGGCGCTCAGGTTTGAGCGGGGGCTCGTGCATGAGCCCGCGAGTGTAGTCAGTCATTGTATTCTCTCCTTACAGAGAGCACGCGCGGCGTTGGGACCGCGTGGCCCGCTGGCCGAACTAATGTTGCGCTGCGAAGAGTCAATGAGAAATCCTCCGCAATCGGTGAAAGTGAATTGGGCAAAGATCAAATGCTTGTCGCAAGCCTCTCGCATTCAACGCGCGACTGCCTTAGATGTGCCCGGCAATGCAGACAGACGACCTTCGCATTGCCCTGTTCAGTGGCAATTACAATTACACCCGTGATGGAGCGAACCAGGCGCTGAACCGCCTTGTCGGGTCGCTTCTCGACAAGGGCGCGAGCGTGCGCGTCTATTCCCCCAAGGTTGCCGAACCCGATTTTCCGCCGACCGGCGACCTTGTCGGAGTGCCCAATGTGCGCATGCCGGTAAAGGGTCGCGGGGAGTATCGCCTGCCGCTGCGCCTTGGCGGCGCGGTCAAGCGCGATCTGGAAAAGTTCAAGCCGAACATCGTGCACCTCTCCTCGCCCGACCCGGCAGGGCACGCCGCGCTTCGCTGGGCGCAGCAGCACGACATTCCCGTGCTGGCGAGCGTGCACACCCGTTTTGAAACCTACCCACGCTATTACGGCCTCGCATTCACCGAACCGCTGGTCGTCGGCATTCTCGAACAATTCTATAATCGCTGCGATGCGCTGGTCGCCCCTTCGCAGAGCATGATCGACGAATTGCTGGCGATGGACATGCACGACGATATCGCGCTGTGGTCGCGCGGGGTGGATCGCACGATCTTCTCATCGCAAAAGCGCGATCTCGAATGGCGCCGCTCCATGGGTCTTGAGGACGACGACGTGGCGATCGTGTTTCTCGGGCGGCTGGTCATGGAAAAGGGCCTCGACGTCTTTGCCGAGACCATCGTTCAGTTGAGAAAGCGCCAGGTCCCGCACAAGGTGCTGGTCATCGGCGACGGGCCTGCGCATGACTGGTTCAAGGACGCGCTGCCCGGTGGTATCTTCGCAGGGTTCAAGACCGGCGAGGATCTGGGGCAGGCATTGGCGAGCGGGGATATCTTCTTCAACCCCAGCGTCACCGAGACATTCGGAAACGTCACTCTCGAAGCCATGGCTTGCGGCCTTCCTGTCGTCGCAGCTGGCGCAACCGGTGCATCAAGCCTCGTCAATGATGGCGTCACCGGCAGGCTCGTCCCGCTAACGGGAAAGAAGGGCGACAAGTCCCCCGATAGCGTTGGCCTCGCCGAGGCAATCGCGCCCTACTGTACTGACCCCGCGCTTCGCATGGCGCATGGACGCGCGGGCGAAGAACGCAGTTTCGAATACAGCTGGGACGCGATCAATCAGGTCGTCGCCGACACCTATATCCGCCTGATCGAAGATCGCCGCGCATTGCAGGCGGCCGAGGCCCAGTAGGCTGCCCGACGCAGGCTGGTTAACGAAGCACGCTGTTTTGCGTCATGCGCGATGCGTAGATCAGCATGAACAGCGTGGTCACCCAGATCATGATCGTGAGCGCAGGGCTTTGCAGGCTCTCGGGCACTTCGATCATCGCATACTGAAAAATGGTCGTGCCGATCAGGCCAATGATCGCGATCACGGTCGCATGAACCGCGTAGCGCGAACGCAAAAGGATCAGGATCGAACCGGCAATCGCGCCCCAAACGCCCATCGCCCAAAAGGTGTTGGCCCAGAGAGGATGGCTTTCGAAAAAGGCGATCTCGGTTTCGCTCATGCCGAGGCTTTCGAGCATGCCGAGCCGGGTCATGGTGTAGCTGAACCCGCCAACCGAGTTCCATAGCAGAGTAAGTACGCCGACCACCCAAAGGTGCCACGGCGTTTTCGCGCGCCCGATTATGTTCATTATGTCTCTCCCCGCGATATCGCGACCATTGAAGGGCGACCCGTCGGGTAAGGAGTGTCAGATCAGGCCGCGCCTCGCAAGCGCCGCATCGACGAGGAACTTATCGTTCCGTCTAAGCGCCTTAACGCAGCAGCCCGCGAGAACGCACACGAAGAGCGTAAAGCAGTGCGGTCTGAGTGATGACCCAAAGGCCAAACAGCGCTGGCATGTGATAGATATTGCCCGCCGGGCTGTTGAGAACAATCATCGTGAATGACGCTGCCATGATCCCCACGATGCCGGTCACAAAAGCCTGAACGGCCCAGCGTGAGCGCGCAAGCAGCAGTATTGCGCCTGCAAAACTACCCCAGACGCAGGCCGCCACGTACACCTGTGTCCAGCCCGAGATTTCGCCCGACGCCGTGCCGAGCACACCGTATTTGGCAAACACCATGATTGACCACACAAGGACAAGAACGCCCACCGCCAGCATGTGCCACGGCATCGCTCCGCCGGTTTCATCGCGTCTGGAAAGAATGGCTTGCATGGATAAAGTCTCCGGGCGTTGAGGACTGCTGAGCCTGAAAGGCCCCGCGCGAGTATCCTTCATGCACCGGAGACGTGATCTTAACGCGAACGCCTATAGTTTCGCCTTGGTAAAATCTCAGAGGCGCTCGATGCGCTTGGCGACTTCGTCGATGATGTCGACGATCTCGTCGATCGCCTTCTGATCGAGCTTTCCGGCGCGTGCACGGTTCTTGAGTACGGTCGCAAGGTTGCCCATTGCACGCCACAGGTCGGGCGACTTGGCCTTGACCTTCTCGGCGCGGGCACCGTGCTCGCCCAGGCGGCCCATCAGTTCGTCGACTTCGTCGGCGCGGTCGGCGAGTTCCGCCTTGCCTGCCTTGGTTGCCTTGAACGGCTTCTTGCTGCTGGCCTCGTCGTCATCCGAAGCAGCCTTGACCTTTGCCGGTTTGATCAGGCCTTCTTCCTCAAGCATCTGGAGCGTCGGATAGACGGCGCCCGGTGACGGGGCATAGCTGCCGCCGGTCATATCCTCGATTGCGCGGATCAGTTCGTAGCCGTGGCGCGGCTCGTTATTGATGAGGGCAAGCAGCGCGAGGCGAAGTTCGCCAGTGCCGAACATACGACCGCGGCGCTTGCGAGTTTTAGCTCCGTCGTGCCAGGTGCGAGAGCGGCGCGAACGGCGCTCATCACGCTCGCTGCTGGAGTCCCACTCATTCGCGGCCTGCGCCGCCATCATGGCGAGCATCGGGCCCAACTGGTTCCAGCCGCCGCGTCCATACCTTCTGGTCATCGTAATTCTCCTGATAGTTCTTATGACGCTCAAGATATATCTTTGACCTATCTCTTCAAGGGGTCTGATCGCGCGATATGGCTTTTTCCGACGAGTGGCTTATCTCGATCCACGAATGGCCGACTTGTTTGCAGATGATCCCCCGCCCGCCCGCGCTGCGGACGAACCGCGCGCTGATGCCCCGCTCGCCGACCGCCTGCGTCCATGCTCGCTTGATGAGGTTATCGGGCAGGAGCACCTGACCGGCCCGGAGGGTGCAATCGGGCGGATGGTGGCGGCAGGTCGCCTTGCCAGCATGGTGTTATGGGGTCCGCCGGGCACGGGCAAGACCAGCATAGCGCGCTTGCTTGCCGATGCGGTGGGCATGCGTTTCGTCTCGATCAGCGCCGTCTTTTCGGGCGTGGCTGACCTAAAAAAGGCCTTTGCCGAAGCCGACAAGATGGCCGATGCGGGCAAGACCACGCTGCTTTTTGTGGACGAAATCCACCGCTTCAACCGCGCGCAACAGGACGGTTTCCTTCCGTTTGTCGAACGCGGGACGGTCACGCTGGTCGGCGCAACGACCGAGAACCCCAGCTTCGCCCTCAACGCAGCACTGCTGAGCCGCGCTCAGGTGCTGATCCTCGAGCGGCTAAGCCATGAAGCGCTGGAAAAACTGCTGTCGCGCGCAGAGGGACTTGAAGGCCCCCTCCCCCTTACCGAGGACGCGCGCGCAGCCCTGATTGCGAGCGCCGATGGCGACGGTCGTTTCCTGCTGGGTCAGGCCGAGACGCTCTACAATGCGAAGCTTGACGCGCCGCTCGATCCGGCGGCTCTCGGCGCATTCCTGCAGCGGCGCGTTGCGGTCTATGACAAGGACCGCGACGGGCATTACAACCTCATCAGCGCGCTTCACAAAAGCCTGCGCGGTTCCGACCCTCAGGCATCGCTCTATTACCTCGCGCGAATGCTCACCGCCGGGGAAGAGCCGCTCTACGTACTGCGGCGCCTCGTGCGCTTTGCATCGGAAGACATCGGCCTCGCTGACCCACAGGCGCTTACCCAATGCCTTGCGGCGAAGGATGCCTTCCAGTTCCTCGGCAGCCCCGAAGGTGAACTCGCGATTGTGCAGGCCTGCCTCTACTGCGCCACCGCGCCCAAATCGAACGCTGCCTATGCAGCGCAAAAATCCGCCTTCCGCGCCGCGAAGGAGACGGGTTCGCTGATGCCGCCAGCCAACATTCTCAACGCGCCGACCAAGCTGATGAAGGATATCGGGTACGGCGAAGGCTACGCCTACGATCACAACACCGACGAAGGCTTTTCGGGCGACAATTACTGGCCCGAGGAGATGGAGCCGCAGACTTTCTACGAGCCGGTCGAGCGCGGTTTCGAGCGCAAGGTTCGTGAGCGGATCGCCTATTGGGACAAGCTTCGCAGCGAGCGCCAGGCATGAGGGACTGGGACCACTTCCTTGCCGTCGACTGGTCGGGTGCCAAAGGTGAACGCCAAAAGGGCATAGCGCTCGCCATTGCCGAGGCGGCGGGTGGCCCGCCGGTGCTGGTGGAGCCACCGGATGGCGGTTGGTCGCGGGTCGATGTCTTTCACCTGCTGCGCGACGAATTGCCGGCCAACACTCTGGTCGGGATCGATCTCGGCATATCGCTCCCCTTCAACGATTGTGGTGCCTTCTTTCCCGGCTGGGATCGATCTCCCAGCCACGCCAAGAAGCTCTGGGCGCTGATCGACGAGATTTGCGAAGACGACCCGCATCTTGGCGCGCACAGTTTTGTCGAACACGTTGAGGCTCGGCGCTACTTCCGGCACGGCAAGGGCGATGAGGGCGACCGCTTCCACCTGCCCCATGCGGCAAGCAAGACAGGTCGATTGCGCGAGGCCGAAGTCGCCCAGTGGCGACAGAAATGCCGACCGGTTTCGAACTTCAATCTGGTGGGTGCGGCGCAGGTGGGCAAAAGCTCGCTCACCGGAATGCGGATGCTGCACAAACTGCGTGGGTCTTTGCCGGTTTGGCCAATGGACCCGGTGCCGGAAAAACGGCTCAAACAGGGCGGCTCGATGCTGGTCGAGATCTATACCGGCCTCGCCTCACGCGAAGCCGCCGATGCGCTGGGCGGCAAAAACGGGACGCGCACCAAACTGCTCACCTATGCCGACCTCAATGCTGCCATCGGCGCGCTCGACAGTCCGCCGGTCGACAAGTTCGGCGAGATTGACGACCATTCCTCCGATGCACTGTTGACCGCCGCATGGCTACGCAAGACCGCAAGCGAGCCCGAGCGCTGGGAGCCACGCTGCCTGACAGCGGAAATCGCCTGGACGGAGGGATGGACGTTTGGAGGGTTGTAGGAATTTCGGTCGCGCCAGCGACCGCAAGGGCGACCGCCCGCCCGCAGCGGGCGCAGCTTTGCTGCGCGTCTAGCGAGGACGCGCCCGCGGATGCGGGCGCGAAATGTTAACGATACAACTGCGAGTAGTCGCTGCGGCGTTCCTTGCGGTAGCCGGTTTGCCGCAGGTCCTCGAGCATTGCCTCGCGCCTGCGATCAGCCTCACTCTCGACGCGGCGCGGCTCTTCGACGTGCTCGCCTTCGCGATAGGACATCGAGGCGTTGATCATGTCGATCGTGTTGCGATTGCGCTCGTTCACGAGGCCCGGCACCAGCAGCGCATCGAACAGCCACCACCAGAACGTGACGAGCAGAAAACCGATCCCTGTCAGCGTCAGAACAAGCTGGATCGCACCGGACTTGGTGTTGCCCGTGTAGAAGCGGTGAACCCCGAACCAGCCAAGGAAAAGCCATAGGAGGTATGCCACCCCCGTTGACTTGCGGTTCTCTTCAAAAACCATCTGTTTGTGCAGATTGTCGTCCACCATTCGCCCCTTTCTTGTGGCACTAAGATGTATCTTAAGCAGGCGGGATGCAAGGCCATTTGCTGGTCATTCGACAAAGTGCAAACTGTCTTCGGCAAACCGAAAAGCGCCCCCTCTTTGCGCGCAAGTGGCATTGCCATCTGGACAGAAGGGGCGCTTTGCGGCTAGCGGGCGCTCTCTTTGCGAGAACGCACCGCAGGCACGCCGGTTTAGCTCAGTTGGTAGAGCAGTTGATTTGTAATCATCAGGCCAGGGGTTCGAATCCTCTAACCGGCACCAGCCTCCTGCTCTTTTCCAACTCGATCAGGCCTTAGCCGCCCTCCTGGACCTCCGCATTCTTCACGTGGGCGTCGAACCATTCGAACATCTCGTGAAGCGTGTGCAGCACGGATTCGCGGCCGCGATAACCGTGATCCTCGTGCGGCAACATCACGAGCCGCGCGGTGCCGCCCGTGCCCTTCACCGCTGCAAACATGCGCTCCGACTGCTGCGGGAAGGTGCCTGAATTGCTGTCATTGTCGCCGTGGATGAACAGGACCGGCTCGTTGATCATGTTCGCTGCCATGAAGGGGCTGAGGCGGTAGTAGGTCTCGGGCGTGTCCCAGAAGATGCGGCGTTCTGCCTGAAAACCGAAAGGGGTGAGCGTGCGGTTGTATGCGCCCGAACGCGCGATGCCTGCGCGGAACAGGTCGCTGCGCGCCAGGAGATGAGCGGTCATGAAGGCGCCATAGCTGTGCCCACCGACACCCAGCCGCACCCCGTCGCCAAAGCCGCGTTCAACCGTGAAATCGACAGCTGCCTGAGCATTGGAGACGACCTGTTCGATAAAGGTGTCGTTGACCGTCTCCGGGTCCGACCCGACCACCGGCATCGAAGCGCGGTCGAGCACCGCATACCCTTGCGTCAGGAAAAACAGGTGCGAATAGCCGCCGATCCGGGTGAAGCGGTACGGCGAATCGCGGTTCTGTCCTGCGGTCGCTGCGTTGTTGAATTCGCGCGGGTAGGCCCACACTACCACCGGCACCTTTTCGCCCTCCTTGTATTCGGGCGGGAGGTAAAGCGTTGCGGTCAATTCCACCCCATCCTCGCGGGTGTAGGTGACCAGTTCGCGCTTGATACCGGTCAGTTCGGGGTGCGGGTCGGGGAAGTTCGTGAGGAAGCGCTCTGCGCCATCGGAGTAAAGCTTCACATTGCCCGGATTGGTCGGGCTTTCGTAGAATGTGATGAACTCGCTACCATCCTCGGTCACGACGTCGATCACCGATTCCAGCTGTTCGCCGGAATTGCGCCAGACTTCTTCGGTCTCGAGCGATGCCAGATCGAAGCGGCGCAGGAAGGGACGCAGGCCCTCGGGCGTTGCTCCCGATCCGGTCAGCAGCAGCTTTCCGTCGACATTGCGCGCGACATATTTGCCGTATTCGTTGGTCGTCATCAGCGGGCTGCCGGGATCGTTGTAAGCGTCCTGCACATTGCGGAGGACGAGCTCACGCGGCGCATCGCCATCGCGCACATCGACCAGCGTCTGCCGAAGCTCGCGCGTGTCACGGTCATATTCATAGACGATGAGATCGTCGGTGCCCTCGATCCCCATCGCGCCCGATGCGCGATCTTCGAGGCGAGCGAGCACACGGCCCTCGCCCGTAAACGGCGCCTCGAAGGCGAGCACGTTATCGCGATTGTCGCTTTCGGTGCGCGGGTCGCCGCCGTCCTGCGCCTCGACCCACATCAGCATCGCGTCTTCGCCCGGATGCCACTGAATGTTGCGCCTTCCGGTAACGACGCCCTGCACCGGCAGGGCATCGGCAAGCGGCTGTTCGACGATGGTAGAGACGAGGTCGCCGTCCATCGTGTAGATAGCGCTCGTCCGCGGGAAACGATACCACGGCACCTGGTAGGAGAACGGCTCGTTGATCCATTCCATCAGCAGGTAGTTGCCATCGGGCGAGGCGCTTACGCTGGTGTAGATGCGCGGTTCGCCAACCATGCGCTTGTTCGAACCGTCGGCGTGCATGATCACCGGCTGGCTGGTGGCGAGCCATTTGAACATTGCCTCGTCATGCGGGTTTTCGAGCAGGTTCTGGAAAGTGCGGGTCTGCGCTTCCTGGCCGCCCGATGCGTCCTGGATCGCCGGGCCCTGGGGCGTAAGCAATTCTATCGGCTTTGCGCCGCGATCGGACGGAATGGCGAGCGTGAGAAGCGAACCGCCGGGCAGCCATGTCGGGCTTTGGAATACCGGGTTCACTCCCCCGGTCATCAATGTAGCAACCGCGCCGCTGGCGGTGTCGAGGACGTGAACATCCATCGCGTCAGCACGCGTGTTGGTGAAGACGATCTTCGACCCGTCGGTTGACCACGCCACGTCCGAGATGTCGGCATTGGCCGGCAGGTCGATGGCGCGCACCTCGCCGGTGGCGATGTCCTGAAGCGACAGGCCGACAAAGGCGCGCGTGCCGTAGCGGTCATTGATGCTCGCATCGAGGCGGATCCCGGCGAGCTTTTCCATCGGCCGCGCAAGGTCGGCAACCGGCGGCAGGGCCTCGCGCTCCATCAGCAGGATAAGGTCATTATCAGGCGAGATCGAGACGCGCGGTGCAGGTGCGCGGGTGACGATATCGGTCACCTCCGGCGGCGGGGTCTGGTAGCCGTCCTGCGCCGCAGCGGGCACGGAGGCCCCGAGGCCAAAAACCAATGCAAGTCCGGTGGTTGAGATAAACGATGCGCGCATAAATTGTTCTCCCCTTTGTGCAAAACCATAGCGGGCATGCGGCTCGCATCAAGCGGCCATTTCGATCGGGATTTGACTTGCGCGGCGCATGGGCTAGCGAGAGGCACAAACGGCGCCTTGTCCAAGGCGCTGGTTCAAACAGTCACGTCTACGAGGATTGCCCATGCTGCGCCGCGCTCTCGCCGCCCTTGCTGCTTTTTCGATTCCATTCGCAGCGGCTCCTGTCGCTGCCGAGCCGGTCGAATTCTTCCAGGTTGCAGGCGTCACCTATGACGAGAGCATCCCGTCTTTCGAGGACAGCGCAGGCTACGAAATTGGCGAGCGACCGGTACGCTACGCGGACCTTGTCGCCTATTTGCGCGATCTTGCGGCGCGCTCGGACAGGATCACGGTAGAAACGATCGGCTACTCGCACGAACGCCGCCCGATCCTCACCTTCACCGTCACCAGCCCTCAGAACCACGCGAATATCGAGAGCATTCGCCAGACCCATCTTGCCCGCGCGCAGGGCAATGCGTCAGCCGATGCAGCGCCGATGGTGCTGTGGATCAACTGGGGCGTTCACGGGGCAGAGACGACTGGCATGGTCGGCTCGATCCCGACGCTTTATCACCTTGCAGCAGCGCAAGGCCCGCAGATCGAAGCGCAGCTTCGCGATTCCGTGATCGTGCTCACCGTCGCTTTCAACCCAGACGGACATTCGCGCCGCGTAGATCATGTCGAGAAGTTCTGGTCCTATGCCGACAACACCGACCCGAACGATGCTGCGCACAATTTGTGGGTCGATGCGCGCACCAATCATTACGGCTTCGACCTCAACCGTCAGTGGCTGCTCCTGACCCAGCCAGAAAGCCAGGCGTGGATCCGCGAATGGCACAAGTGGAAGCCGATGGTGTCGGTCGACTATCACGAGATGGGTTCGGCCTCGCCATACTACTTCCACCCCGGCGAAGAGCTGCGTCGCAATCCGCTCATCCCGGTGCGCGCGCGTGACCTCACCAAGCAGATCGCGCAGCGCCATGCCGCATGGATGGACAGCGAAGCACGGCTCTATTCGAGCGAGGAAGGCTTCGACAATTTCTACATCGGCAAGGGTTCGACCTACCCGCAGATCAACGGCGCGCTCGGCATCCTGTTCGAAGCGGGCGCGGCGCGCGGCGGCGCGATCCAGACCGAGCGAGGCCTCGTCACCACAGCAGACAATGCCCGCACGCATTTCCGTATGGCGCTGACTTCCATCCAAGGCTCGCTCGACCTGCGCAACGAAATCACCGCTTACCAGCGTGACTTCTTCGCCCAGAACGCCCGCAACGGCGGCGCTGGCGGCTGGGTCTTCACCGCCGAGGGTGATCCTGAGCGAGCTGCGCGCTTTGTGCGCCTTCTCAACATGCACGACATTCGCGTGACCCGCCTCGGATCGGACGTCACCGCAGGCGGGCGCACATTCGGTGCTTCGACCAGCTACTTCGTGCCCGATGCGCAGCTCAACAACCGCATGATCCGCGGCATCTTCGAACGCATCACCGAGTTCGAGGAAAACATCTTCTACGATGTTTCTGGCTGGACCCTCCCGCTCGCTTACGACCTCGAATATGCGCGCGTTGGCAGCGGCAATCGGGGAGCAAGCGCAGATGGCGCGTTCCAGAGCGCCCCTGCGCCTGAGCGGGCGCGCTATGGCTATGTCTTCGACTGGTCGCACACCTACGCGCCGCGCGCGCTCAACCGCATCCTGTCAAAGGACATCATGGCCCGCGCCGCGATGGAAGAAGCGATGTTCCCGACCACCGCAGGCAACGTCCAGTTCGGACGTGGTTCGATCTTCGTCCCGCTCGCGCGGCAGGAAGCGTCGCAAGCCGACATCCACGCGGTCATGCAGACCATCGCCGCTGAAGATGGCGTACCCGTTTACGCGGTTTCCTCCGGCTCGACGCCCGACACGGGCCGCGACCTCGGCGCGACCGGCGTGTTCCGCTCGCTCGAAAATCCGCGCGTAGTGCTCGCCTATGATGGCGGTCTGTCGCGCTACGATTATGGTGAGGTCTGGTGGACGCTCGACCATAATCACCGCATGCCGGTGACGCTGGTGAAGAAAGACGACCTCGGCTCGCTTCCCTGGAGCGATTACACCCACCTCGTGCTGGTCGGCGGCAATGCTGCTCTGAGCGAAGGCGTGACCGAAGAGGTCAAGGGCTGGATCGAGGACGGCGGCACGCTGATCGCAACGCGCAGCGCGGCATTGTGGGCGCAGAGTGCGATCCTTGGCCGCGAAAAGGACGAGGACGAGGAGAAGGACGAAAGCGACAGCGAGGAAACGACCGAGCGTTTGAACTTCTCCGAGCTTTCCGTTCGCGATGCGCAGGACGTGATCGGCGGCTCGATCTTTGCAGCCGATATCGACACCAGCCACCCGCTCGGCTTCGGCTATGCGAACCGCGAGCTGCCCGTCCACCGCAACGTCACTTTCACGCTGATGCGGCCTGAGGGGAACCCCTACGCGGTTCCGGTGCAGTACGAGAATGACCCGCTGCTTTCAGGCTATGCCTCGCGCAAACGTCTCGACGAAATCGGCGGAACCCCGTCTGTCGTGGCGGAGCGTATGCGGCGCGGGACGGTGATCCTGATGGCCGACAACCCGGTTTTCCGCGGCACCTATGCCGGGACGGAGAAGCTGCTGATGAACGCGATCTTCTTCTCCGGCCTGATCGACGCACCGCGCGGCGATTACGAAGCGGGCGAGCACCAGCACGACTAATCTGCCTAGCCATCGCGCTGGCCAAGCGCGACAACTTTGCTACACCCTCACCCGAGACGTCGATTGTGACGGCCAACGATAGTCGTTGACCGTTCATCGGCTGGGGCTTGCGAGCGCGCCATTGCTTCAGGACCGTGCGCGCTCGTTTTACGAGGGGCTGAATCACATGAAATTTTCGAGGCTTGTTCTCGCCGCTGCCGCTATTTTGGGGCTCGGTCAGGTTGCGGTTGCACAGGACGAAACCGAGGAGGACAAACCAGCGCTGTCGAGCAGCACGTTCAGCGCTTTCAAGCTTCGCAATATCGGCCCTGCCTTCATGTCGGGACGCATCGCCGACATCGCCATCGTTCAGGACGATCCAGCCACTTGGTATGTAGCCGTGGGCTCAGGCGGTGTCTGGAAGACCGAAAATGCCGGCACGACCTGGACCAGCCTGTTCGACGGGCAAGGCTCCTACTCCATCGGCTCTCTCGGCCTCGATCCATCCGATCCCAGCCGCATCTGGGTCGGCACGGGCGAGAACCACGGGGGCCGCCACGCTGGCTACGGCGATGGCATCTACCTCTCCGAAGACGGCGGCAAGAGCTGGACCAAGAAGGGTCTCGAAGGGACCGAGCGGATCGGCAACATCATCGTCCACCCGGAAGATTCGAACACTGTCTGGGTCGCAGCCCAGGGACCGCTTTGGTCGCCCGGCGGTGAGCGCGGCGTCTACAAGACGACCGATGGCGGCGAAACTTGGGAAAATGTCCTGTCCGCTGGCGAATATACCGGCGCAGGCGATCTCGTGATTGATCCCAGCAATCCTGACCGGCTCTACGCAGCCCTTTGGCAGCGTCACCGCACGGTAGCCGCTTACATCGGTGGCGGCCCGGAAACCGGCCTGTGGCGCAGCGAAGATGGCGGGGACACCTGGACCGAGCTGAAGAGCGGCATCCCCGGCGGCAACAAGGGCAAGATCGGCCTCGCCATCTCACCCATGCAGCCCGACGTCGTCTATGCCGCGATCGAGCTGGACCGTCGCGAAGGCGGCGTTTGGCGTTCGGACAATCGCGGATCGAGCTGGACCAAGATGTCCGACACGGTCAGCGGCGGCACCGGCCCGCACTACTATCAGGAGCTTTACGCCAGCCCGCACTTCTTCGACCGCATCTACCTTGTCTCGAACACCTCGCAGATTTCGAATGATGGCGGGAAGACTTTCTACGGTCTCAACAACGACCTGAAGCACGTCGATGACCACGCCATCGCGTTCCACCCGACCGATCCCGAATACATCATGTTCGGCTCTGACGGTGGCCTCTATGAAAGCTGGGACCACACCAAGACCTGGCGCTTCATCAACAACCTGCCGATCACGCAATTCTACAAGGTCGCGGTCGATGATGCCGAGCCGTTCTACTATGTCTATGGCGGCACGCAGGACAACAACTCGCAAGGCGGTCCTTCGCGCACCGATAACCGTCAGGGCATTCGCAACGACGACTGGTTCGTGACGCTTGGCGGTGATGGCCACCAGTCCGCGACCGAGCCGGGCAATCCCAACATCATGTATGCGCAGTCGCAGCAGGGGAACCTTGCCCGCATCGACCGAATCACCGGCGAAGTGGTGCGCATTCAGCCGCAGCCCGCGCCGGGCGATGACATTCCGCGCTGGAACTGGGATTCGCCGATCTGGGTCAGCCAGCATGAGCCAACCCGCCTCTACTTTGCTTCGCAGCGCCTGTGGCGTTCGGACAATCGCGGCGACAGCTGGACCGCGATCTCGGGCGATCTCACCCGCAATGAAAACCGCATGCGCCTGCCCGTCATGGACCGCCAGTGGAGCTGGGATGCGCCGTGGGACATCTACGCGATGAGCCAGTACAATACGATCACTTCGATCGGAGAGTCGCCGCTCAACGAAAGCCTGCTTTATGTCGGCACCGACGACGGCCTCATCCAGGTAACGGAAGATGGCGGCGCGAACTGGCGCCGGGTCGAAGTCGGCTCGCTTCCGGGCGTTCCGGCGACCGCATTCGTCAACGACATTCGCGCCGATCTGCATGACGTGAACACCGTTTATGTCGCGCTCGACAATCACAAATACGGCGACTTCAAACCGTATCTGCTCAAGAGCAGTGACCGCGGTCGCACGTGGCGCAGCATTGCAGCAAACATTCCTGACCGGCACCTCGTCTGGCGCCTGGTTCAGGACCACGTGAACCCCAACCTGCTGTTCACCGCGACCGAGTTTGCGCTGTTCTTCAGCCTCGATGGCGGCGCGAAGTGGACCAAGCTTTCGGGCGATGCGCCAACGATTTCGTTCCGCGACGTTACGATCCAGCGGCGCGAGGATGACCTTGTTGCCGCAAGTTTTGGCCGCGGCTTTTTCATCGTCGATGACATCTCGCCGCTTCGCACGCTCAACGAAGCGAGCCTTGGGCAGGAAGCGATGCTGTTCCCGGGTCGCAAGGCTTGGTGGTATATTGAGAAGCCGGAACTCGCCTTCTCTCGCGGCGGTTCGCAGGGGCACGGATACTATATGGCTCCCAACCCCGAATTCGGCGCGAACTTCACCTACTATCTAGCCGACGACATCCAGTCGCTCGAAGCCATGCGCCAGGAACGCGAACGTCCGCTGGTCAAGGCTGGAGACGACACGCCCTTCCCCAGCTTCGATGCGCTGACCGCAGAGCTTCAGGAAGAAGATCCTGCCATCTGGCTAACTGTGCGCGATTCCGAAGGAAACGTCGTTCGCCGGATCAAGGGACCTGCCAAGAAGGGTTTCCACCGCGTCAACTGGAACCTGCGCTATCCCTCGACCTCGGTCGCGCGCAGCGGATCGGAGCGTTCGGGCTTCCTCGTCGCACCGGGCGAATACACCGTCTCGATGTCGAAGCGGGTTCGCGGCCAGACCACCGAGCTTGTCGGTCCGCAGCCTTTCACGGTCGAACGCCTTCGCGAAGGAGCACTTCCGGCACAGGCAGGCGCTTCGGACTTCTGGGCCGAGATCGCTGCATTCGACCGCCGTGTCTCGGCGGTTGCCTCGACGCTCAACGATGTCGAACGCCGGGTCGGCCTGATGGCCGCAGCTGTGAGGGCAGCACCCGGCGGTGATCCGGCAACGCTCGACAACCGGCTCGATGCGATCCGTGCAGAAGTGCGCACTCTCGACGAAATGCTCAACGGAAACGAAGCGCGCAACGCGATCTATGAGCGCACGCAGCCGACCGTTCGCAGCCGTCTTGGCCGCGTGATGTTCGGGGTGAGCGGGTCGACCTATGGTCCCACGCAAACCCACCGCGAACAGTTCGGCTACGCCCAGGCAGACTTCGGGGCGATCCGCGACCGCCTGCGCACGCTGACCGAAAGCACGATCCCGGCCTTCGAAGCTGAGCTTGCAGCAGCAGGCGCACCGTGGGTGCCGGGAAGCCCGCTTCCGCAATAACTGAAAGACCCAGCGCGGGGGCTTGCCTTGGGTAGGTCCCCGCGTCAGGAATACCCCCATGAACCCCAAACGCCTGTTCCGTCAGGTCCACTACTGGCTTTCTCTCGCCGTATTCGTCCCCGCCGCGATCATGTTCGTCGCCGGCGGCTTTCTCATGCTCAAGAAAGAGATCGAGTGGATCCAGCCGGGCACCGAGCGCGGCGTGGCCGAAGCGCAATTGCCGCAGGCGAGCTTTGACCAGATGCTTGCTGCCGCGCGCCAGCATCCCGAAGCGGGCATCGAGGAATGGTCCGACATCGACCGCATCGACCTGCGCGTCGATCGCGGTATGGCGAAGCTGCGCGCGAAGTCAGGCTGGGAGGTCCAAGTCAACTCAAAGACTGCCGAAGTGCTTAAGGTCGCCTATCGCCGCTCGGACCTGATCGAGACGATCCATGACGGGTCGTTCTTCGCCGACTGGGTAAAGCTCTATATCTTCCTGCCTACGGGCATCCTGCTCATCATCATGTGGGGAACGGGCGGATATCTGTTCCTGTTGCCCCGCATCGTGAAGGCGCGAAAGAAGCGGGAAAAAAGGACCGCCTGAGGCGTTAATCCCTCCAAAGGAGATAATCATGCGTTTTGCTATAGCAGCCGGGATTTCGGCCCTCGCTCTCGCCGCCGTTCCGGTGCTCGCACAGGAGGCCAAGCCGGTAGAGGAACAGATCGGGGCTGGCGGGCGACCGGTGGGCGCGAACTGGTCGCGCAGCCCGGTCTATGCCGAGCACGGCATGGCCGCGACCGCTCACCCGCTGGCAACGCAGATCGCTCTGCAAATCCTGCGCGAAGGCGGCAGCGCGGTGGATGCTGCGATAGCCGCCAACGCAGCGCTCGGCCTGATGGAGCCCACCGGCAATGGGATCGGCGGCGATATCTTCGCGATCATCTATGACCCTGCGACCGACAAGCTTTATGGCCTCAACGGATCGGGCCGCTCACCGATGGGGCAGACGCTTGATCAGCTGCTTGAGAAACTCGATGGTGAGGATGCGCTGCCTCCGGTCGGCCCGCTCCCGGTCACCATTCCCGGCACGGTCGACGGCTGGTTTGCGATGCACGAACGGTTCGGCAAGCTGCCTATGAGCGATATCCTTGCCCCGACAGTCGAATATGCGCGCGAGGGTCACCCGGTTGCCCCAATCATCGCCATGTATCTCGACCGCAGCCTGCGCGCTTACACCGGCAGGCTTGAGGCCTATCCGTTTGAATTCGACAATGCGCGCGCGACCTATTTCCCAGACGGCACCGCCCCCAAGGCGGGCGATGTCTTCAAGAACCCCGACCTTGCCAACACGCTGGAGACGATCGGGCGCGATGGCCGCGATGCGTTTTACCAAGGCGCGCTTGCTGAAACCATGGTCAACTACCTGCAAAGGCAAGGTTCGGCCTACACGATGGAGGACTTTGCCGCGCACAAGAGCGACTGGGTCGAACCGGCCTGCGCCGAATATCGCGACGGGTTCGAACTGTGCGAATTGCCGCCCAACACGCAAGGTTTCGCAGCGCTGCAGATGGTCAACATCCTCAAGAACGTCGATCTTTCCCAGTGGGAGCGCGGCAGCCCGCAAGTCATTCACTACATCACCGAGGCCAAGCGCCTCGCCTATGCCGACGTCGCGCGCTTCTACGCCGACCCCGATTTCACCCGTTTCCCTGAGGAATTGCTGAGCGAGGAATATGGCCGCGATCGTTTCGCGCTCATCGACCCCGCGCGCGCCACACCCGAATTCGGACCCGGCGAACCCAAGCTCGAAGGCGAAGGCGACACGACCTATCTCACTGTCACCGACGAAAGCGGCATGATGGTAAGCCTGATCCAGTCGAACTATCGCGGTATGGGCGGCGGGCTGGTGCCCGATGGTCTGGGCTTCATGTTTCAGGACCGCGGCGAGCTCTTCAGCCTCGATCCCGAACACCCCAATGCCTACGAACCCGGCAAACGTCCGTTTCACACAATCATCCCGGCTTTCGTGAAAAAGGATGGCGAGCCGTTCATGACCCTCGGCCTGATGGGCGGCGGGATGCAGCCGCAGGGGCATGTACAGGTGCTCATCAACATGGTCGATTATGGCATGGACATTCAGGAAGCGGGCGATGCCGCGCGCATCAACCACGATGGCGGTCGCCAGCCTACCGAAGCACTCTCCGGCCCTGCAGCCGATCCGCTCGGCACGCTGAATGTCGAACCCGGCATCCCCGAAGCCACCGTCGAGGCGCTTCGAGCCATGGGACACAATGTCCGCGTTATCTCGAATGGCATCATGTTCGGCGGCTATCAGGCGATCATGCGCGATGCGGAAACCGGCGTTTATTCAGGAGCGACAGAGATGCGCAAGGACGGTCAGGCGAGCGGCTACTGACCCGCTTGCTCTAAGCCACTGGACACAACCGGCGCGCTCCCGCATCACCTTCGCATCAGGAGGTGGGTATGCGGTTTTTCGTTGGATTTGTGAGCCTTGCACTGTTCTTCATCGGTGCAGCGCACGCACAGGACGCGGGTGACGAGGGTTATGACAGGCTCGTCGAACTGCACGAGGAACTGCGCGAATACATGGTCCCCGGCTTCACCGCCGGCGTGGTGCTCGATTCTGGCGCGCGAATAGGAGAAGTTTATGGCGACGACCTGATGGCCGAAAAGCTTGGCGGGCTCACCTATTTCGACGGCGAGCTTGCCGCCCTGCCGGTTCCCGAGTGGTCACGCGCGAGCCAGGTCGAATATCTCGCGCTCAAATCGATCCTCAACGGATACCGCTTCAACCTCGCCGTGCTTCGTCCTTGGAAGCGCGACCCGGGCTTCTATCTCGATCCACTGATGCGCGTCGCTTTTGCCGAAGTCACTGAGGATGGCGAGGAGGTCGAGCAGCTGCGCGAGCGGCTTCGCCTTGTCCCACCGCTGCTGACTTCGGCACGCGCGAACCTGACCGAGGTCGCCGGTGATTTCGCCGACCTCGCGCTCCACAACCTTGAGAACAGCGACGGGGTGAACCATTACCACCCCTACCGCGAAGTCCCACCTCCCGGCATTATCGGATGGTACGAAGACCTGCTCGAACGCAGCCGTTCTCAGCGCCCTGACCTTGTCGCAGACGTCACCGCCGCGCGCGATGCACTGACCGACTTTCGCGATTGGCTTCGGGCAGAGCGCCCCACGATGACCGCTCCCGGCGGTGTCGGGGCCGAGCAGTACGATTGGTACATCCGCCACGTCCGCATGATCCCGCTCACTTCTGGAGAAATGGTAACACTGGCCGAACGCGAGCATGAGCGCATGACCGCCGCGCTCGCCCTGCTACGCCATCGCAATCGCGACATGCCGCTGTTGCAGCTTTCACAAAGTGCCGAAGAACAACGCGCGAAGATCGCCACAACCGATGCAATCGTGCGCCGCTTCCTGACCGAGGACGACTTCGTCACCATCCCCGCATGGGTCGGTGAGCTTGGCAGCAACACGCCCTATATCGAACGCCCGACCGGGCCCAATTTCTGGGAGCAGATCCAGTTCCGCGATCCCATCCCCGACCATGTCCACGCGGTCATCCCCGGCCACCGCTTCGACGCCGTCCTCGCCGCGCGCGATGAGCGACCGATCCGTGGACGTTACAGCGACGGAGGCCGCGCCGAAGGCTGGGCAACCTATCTCGAGGAAGCGACCATGCTCGCAGGCGGCACCGCGCACTCGCCGCGTGCTGATGAATTCATGCAGATCTTCGGCATCTTCCGCGCCGCGCGCGTGCCTGCTGATGTCTATATGCAGCACAACATCTGGAGCGTGCCTGAAGCGGTCGCTTACATGCGCAAAAAGACCCCCTGGCTGGACGAGGATGTCGCGCGCGTCGATGCCGAGATCTACTTGCGCCGACCGCCGGGCTACGGCGTCGCCTACACAATCGGCAAGCTTCAGATGGACGCGCTGCTGGCCGACCGGGCGAGCCAGTTGGGAGAGGAGTTCTCCTTGCGCGAGTTTCACGATCAGTTCCTCGCCGCAGGTCGCCTGCCGATCGCCTTGGTGCGCTACGAGATGACCGGACTGGACGAGGAAGTCGCGCTGCTCTGGGAGACGCCGCCGATCCCTGAATAATCGGGGCCTACTTCTCTTTCATGATCCAGACCCCGTCCCAGTCATCGCCCGGCGGAGCCTCTTTCATCAGCTGGCAGCGGTCGATATAGGTCTGGCTGAGCTTGTCGTCAGGGTTCGCTTCCATCGCCCTTTTGAAGTAGCCCGCCGCGCGGTCCCATTCCTGGCCGCGATAGAGCTTCACGCCCTCGTTGAAATTGCCGAGCACATCCATGAGGTTCGGGAAAGTCGCATCGGAGTGATAGTCGAGGCATTCGAACACGCCCACCGGCTCAGACTTCCCCTTCACCACCACTCGGTCGACTTCGCGCAAGCGGTAGACGCCCTTCAGTTTGGCAACCGTGTATTCGGACAACAGGATGCGTGCTGAGTACTGCTTGCACGCACTTTCGAGCCGTGCGGCAAGGTTCACCCCGTCGCCGATCATGGTGTAATCCATGCGCTTTTTCGACCCGATATTGCCCGCGACGATCCGGTCGGTGTTGAGGCCCAGCCCCATGTCGAGCGGCATCTCTCCGCGCGCCTCGCGCTCGGCGTTCCAGCGCCACAATTCGGAGATCATGTTGATCCCCGCTCGAAGACCCCGATCCTCGTCATCGTCATGGCCGACGGGGATGCCAAAGGCGGCCATGATCGCGTCACCGATGAACTTGTCGAGCATCCCGCCCTGCTCTGAAATGCAATCGACCATCAGCTCGAAATAGTCGTTGAGCAGCGCCACGGTCCCCTGCGCCCCGAGCTTCTCGGTGATAGTGGTGAAGCCGCGAATGTCAGAGAACAGGACGGTCGCGGTCGTGTCCTTGCCACCAAGAATGTCGTCCTCGCCCCCGCCTGCGAGCATTTGCGATGCAAGGCCGGGGTCCATGTAGCGCGACAATGTGGACTTGGCACGCTTGGCGTCGGAGATGTCCTCGATCATTGCGAGCGTACCAAGCGAAGTGCCCTCGCCCGATTCCATCGGCAGCACGGTGACATTGGCTGAGACTGTCTCGCCGCCGAAGACAAGCTCGGTATCTGGCAGGCTTTCTGGCGTACGCCGCTCAGACACGCGGGCGATCTTGTCGATCAGCCACTGGTTCTCTTCGCCCAGAACCTCTGCCGCAGACTTCCCGATAAGCTCGTCAGGTTCGCAGCGCAGAATGCGAGCGCCCGCTTGGTTGCAGGTGCGGTTCGCGCCTTCCTCGTCGAAGGTGATGACCCCGTTCGACATGGATTGGAGCATGCTCTCATTGTAATTCTTCATCGACTGGATGTCGGCGAAGAGCTTCGCGTTCTCGAGCCCGATGGCAATCTGCGCGGTGAATGCCTTGAGGCGGCTCTCGTCTTCCTCGTTGAAAGGCCCGCCGCGCTTGTTGAGGACCTGCGTCACGCCGATCGTCTCGCCCGATTTGTTCACTACCGGTACGCACAGGATCGAGCGGGTGAAGAAACCCGATTGCTTGTCGAAAGCCGGGTTGAAACGCAGGTCTGTGTAAGCGTGCGGAATGTTGATCGCTTCGCCGCTGGTGAACACCGATCCTGCGATGCCAAGATGGTTGGGCAGGCGGATTTCCATTGCATCCAGCCCTTCACCCACATGGCTGAAAAGCTCTGCCGTCTTCTCGTCATTGATAAACAGCGTGGAGCGTTCTGCGTCGAGCATGGAGGTCGCCTCGGTCATCACGCGGCGCAGCAGCGTGGTCAGCTCCAATTCCGAGGTCATCTCTGACACGATGTTGAGAAATTCGATCTCGCGCCGGCGCGAATCTTCCATGCGCTCGACCAGCTGCATCGATTCCAGCGTAATTGCGCATTGCGAGGTGATGCCTTCGAGCACCTGGAGATCCTGTTCGTTGAACTCGCCCGCGACCTTGTTCAGGACCTGCGCGACCCCAATGGTTTCGCCGCGTGCGTTGCGGATCGGGCTCGCCAGGATGGAGGTGGTGGTGAAACCGGTCTGCGCATCGACATCCTTGTTGAAGCGCGGGTCGTTGTACGGATCGTGGATGATCAGGCCCTCGCCGCTTTGAAACGTGGTCCCTGCAATGCCGATCGTATCGAGAATGCGGATTTCCCGGCGCTTCATTCCTTGCGCAATCCGGCTGTAAAGCTCGCCAGAAGAGGCATCGTGCAGGAACAGCGATCCGCGCTCTGCCCCCGTCGTTTCGACCGCAACCGTAACCAGCGTATCGAGCACCGCATCGAGCGTTTCGAGCGACGCCACCTGGCGCGAGACATCGAGGATCATCTGAAGCTGCTTGAGCCGCTGCGCCTGTGTCAGCGCTGCGTCCTTTCCGGGCGCCTTCTTTTCGATATTGCCGGGAAGCTCGTTCATGCCTGTGTCTCCGTCAGCCGTTCGCGCAGGTTCTGGACCATCGCTTCAAGCTCGCTGATTTCATCGCGATGGGCGCGGATCATCGCCTGCTTTTCCGTTGCAAGGCTCGCCCGCAGCTCATCGATCACGGCGCGCTGATCCTGTAGAGCCTGTTGCAGTTGGGCGGCCTCTGCATGGGCGCTCTGACGCTGGGCCTGAAGCGCCTGTGCAGCGTCTGCCTTTTGATCTTCCAATGCCTCGCGAAGCGCTTGCGCGGTGTCTTTAAGCTCGCGAATTTCGGCCGCAGCCTCTGCCCGGACGGCCTGCATCTTGCCTTCGGTTTCGAGAGCTTCTGCTTCCAGCTGATCACGCAGACTTTGGGTTGTTTCCTTCAGCTGAGCGATCTCTCCAGCAGCTTCGGCTTGCGCTTCCTGAACCAGCCGCCGGGCCTCGTGTTGCTTGTCTTCGAGCGCGTCGCGCATGGTCGCAATTGCACGCTGCAACTGGCGATTTTCCGCAAGCGGATCGCCGAAAGCTTCGGATGGTTTTTCAGACATGCAGAATTAGCTTCGTAAGTTCCCCAAACACCGGATGTCCGCTTCTTACGAGCGATTGACCGAACCATGCACCCACCCGACCATCGAACCATAAAGCCCATCAATCAAGGGCATTTACCCTAGATCTGCGCGATTGCCTGTTAGCGCACAGGCCAAAGCACGGCTCCTCTTATTCGATCTGATCTGGCGTATAACGGGCTAACTGGCTTCAAACGTGTACGAAGGTATACGTTGCAAGTGGCTTGGCGATATCGCTTACGCCGATGCGTTCAGCATCCGCGCCGCTTCTTTAATGATCAGTGGCTCGCCTCAACCACGCCCGCGATAAGGGGCGACACCTTGATCGGGCAGCCACAGCCCCTCGGGCGGAGCGCCGCTTTGCCAGAATACATCGATCGGAATGCCGCCGCGCGGATACCAATAGCCGCCGATGCGCAGCCATTTGGGCCTCATTTCCTCGAACAGCCGCTGACCGATCCCGACTGTCACATCCTCGTGAAAGCCGTTGTGATTGCGGAAACTGCCGAGGAAGAGCTTAAGGCTCTTTGATTCGACGATTGTCTCACCGGGCGCGTAATCAATCACGAGGTGGGCGAAATCAGGCTGGCTCGTCACCGGGCACAGCGAAGTGAATTCGGGCGCTGCAAACCGAACGAGGAAGAGGGATCCGGCGCGCGGGTTGGGCACGTAATCAAGCTGCGCTTCCTCGGGAGAAGCGGGCAGCGGAGTATCCTTGCCCAGGAATGCGGGCGCGCCTTGGGGGTTTTCAGGTGTGCTTTCCATGCCGCGCTGTTGCCGCGAAAGGCGCTCGCTTGCAAGCGAGGAACTGGACGGGCAGGATTTGCGAATTATGTCACATAGGGTGAAAACACCCCGAGCGGTGATAGCCACGCAACTGGCCATATGCTCGCCGCAAGAACGATAAGAACCGCGAAGAAAAACCCGCATGATGCGCGCGCCGCCCCTGATTTCGCTTTGTACGAGCCGCCCACTCCCGCTTGTAAGTGGGATTGCGGTCGCGACATCGCTGGTTCTGGCCAGTCCCTTGGCTGCGCAGCGGACCTTCTCTTTGCCGCAACCAACGCCCACACCGACCTCGACAAGTGCGCCGCAGGGCCCTGTAGATGAGCGCGCTGGCGTACAAATCGGGCCGCGCGTCATTCGCACGCCGACACCCACCCCAACTCCGGTTCCGCGTGCCACTCAGGCGCCGCAACAGCCCGCACCAACGCCGACACCGACTGCAACACAACCGGTTGAGCAGACCCCGGCCGCGAGCGCGCCTGCCCAACAGACACAAGAGCGGTCCAGCACACCTCCGACAAGCCGCACCGCGCCTACCCGGCAGCCAACCCGTTCGACGCCGCGACCAGCCGCGACGGCGACGCCCACGCCGAGCGCACCGCTGCGTCTCAATCGCACGCTGACACGGCGCCCCGCTCCTCCGCCAGAGCCAGCACCCGCGAGAGAGGTAGCGCCGCCACCCCCCGAACCGGTCGAGGAGACTTTCGCCGACGATCCCGCTTCCGGTACCCAGGTCCCATTGGGCGACCGGATCGAGCCGGGATTTGAGACGCTGGAGTCAGAAGGCGAAGAGCTTGCCCCGGTTGGTCCCGATGACTGGTACGACGTTGGCCGAGACGGAGAGATCGGTTCGGGTACGAATTCGGGGTCTCGCACCAGCGCGCCTGTATCTGAGACCGGCTTCACTCCCGCTGACCCGCTCGACAGCACCCAGAACCGGGTCATTGCGGCCTTCGCGGTGCTGCTTGGCCTACTCGCCGTGCTGGCGGGTGTCATTTGGTGGCGCAGGCGTCGTGAGGAACTGAACGGGCAGGAAATCCCCAACACGGTCCTTGCTTCCGGCGTCCTCGGTGCGATTCCCGGCCGCGATCCCAAGCCGCAACAGCCATCTGGCGGTGCGGGCGCAACCGACGATGTAGAACGGAAAGAGGAAACGCCAGCGGCAGACGACAAGGATAGTGAGACCGTTCATTCAGAGCCTGAAGAAAGTGTCCGACCCGAACCCGAAGCGGCTCCACCTGTGACCGTCGCGTCAGCAGAGCCGACTGCCGATGTCGAACCGGCGCGTATCGACCTTGAAATCGATATCCCGCTCGCCTCGCGCAGCATGATGATGTTCATGATCGAGTTCAGCCTGGAAGTGGCGAACCGGTCAGACCGGGCTGTGCGCGACGTCACTGTTGCCGCAAAGCTTGCCTGCGCTCGCAAGGGAGGCGGCAACGCCGCACCTGCGGGCGGAGGACAGCCAATCGCCACGATCGAGCGTATCGGCCCGCAACAAAGCCGCCGGGTCACGGGCAAGATGCAACTTCCGCTCGCCGAAGTCACTGCGATCCGTCAGGGTTCAAAGCCCCTATTCATCCCGCTGCTTCATGTCACTCTCGAAGGCGAAGGCGTGGTCGCCACCACTCGAAGCTTCGTCCTCGGCACGCCAAGCGCCGCAAGCGACACGCGGGTCCACCCTCTCCCGCTCGACGGGCCTCCGGGAAGCCTGCCTCCAATGCGCGCGCAGCCGCTGAAGCAGCCCGTCTCGCAGCCAGCCTCGGGCGATACAGAGGCGGTCTGATCGGCAAAGCTTGGCGCGCGCAACCAGCCACGCTAGTCAATGCGTAAGATGGCTGACGCGTTTCCGATCCTTGTTTCGACCCAATGGCTTGCCGGCAATCTCGAAGCCGCAGACATCGCCGTGCTGGACGCGTCGCGTCACTTGCCCGCTGCTAATCGCGACCCGCGCGCCGAGTTTGAAGCTGACCATATTCCCGGCGCACGCTTTCTCGATCTTGAAACCTTGACCGATGGGGGATCGCCAGTTCCCTCGGCGCTGCCCACAGCAGGGCAAGTTGCCGAGAGGATTGCGCAGCTTGGCATCACACCCGAACACCGCATTGTGCTCTACGACGATAGCGCGGTGAAGACGAGTGCGCGCGCCTGGCTGGCGCTGACGTCGCATGGGCTTGCAAATGTTGCGGTCCTCGATGGAGGTCTGGCGAAATGGAAGGCTGAGGGGCACCCGCTTGAAAGCGGCGTCAACGAGTTTCCCGCCGCAGCTCCGGCAGTTCTTCGCGATGATAACAACGTCGCGACAAAGGGCGAGATGCTTGCCAATCTCGAAACCGCCGCTGAGCAAGTGCTCGACGCAAGAGCAGCCGATCGGGTTTTCGGTAGCGGGATCGACCCGGTCCATGGTGGGCAGAACGGCCGTATTCCCGGTTCTTTGAACCTGCCGTTCGGCGCGGTGTACGCCGATGACGGCACATTCAAATCGCCCGCCGCCCTTCGCGCAGAATTCGAGCAAGCAGGCGTCGATATGCAACGCCCGCTTGTTACCACTTGCGGAAGCGGCGTCACCGCAAGCGTCCTCCTTTTTGCTGCAAGACTGGCAGGAAAGCAGGACGTGCGACTTTATGATGGCAGTTGGCAGGAATGGGAGGCCGATCCGGCAACTCCAAAAGCGCAGGGCCCAGAGGATGTGACCGGGTCATGAGCGGCGCTGGCGACGGCAAGCATCTGGGCCCAGGCTCGCGCGTCACGCGCGCCGGTCGCCGAGAGGAATGGACAGGGCGCGTTGTGAACACGCCAGTGTGGCGAGCCTCGACGCATCTCTACGAGAGTGAAGCGCAGCGCAAGGCGGCTACGGGCTCCAACAACGATGGCGAATTCTTCTACGGGCGGCGGGGCGCTCCGACCCAGTGGGCGCTGGCCGAAGCCTTGACCGAGATAGAGCCCGGCGCTTTCGGCACTGTGCTTTATCCCAGCGGAGTAGCAGCGATCGCGGGGGCGCTTCTCGCAGTGTTGAAGCCCGGCGACACGCTGCTGATGAGCGACAATTCCTACGATCCATCGCGCAGCATGGCGACCGGGTTACTCAAACGCATGGGCATTGCGCATGCATTCTTCGACCCGCTGGACCTTGGCGCGTTCGAAAACGCGCTGGCCGAACATTCGCCGCGGGCCGTGTGGCTCGAAAGCCCCGGCAGCCTGACGATGGAAGTGTGCGATGTGCCCGCTTTCGCTTCGGCTGCGCGCAAGGCGGGAGCGGTGACGCTCATCGACAACACCTGGGCCAGCGCGCTCGGTTTCGCCGCGCTCAACCATGGCTGCGACATCACTATGCAGAGCCTGTCCAAGCATGTTGGAGGCCATTCTGACCTGATGATGGGTTCGGCCAGCGCCGGGGAGCGATGGTACAAGGCGCTGCGCCGCACGTCTCAGCAATTGGGGCAGGTGGTCTCACCCGATGATGCAGCGCTCGCCGCACGAGGGCTGCGCACGATGGCCGTTCGGCTCAAGCAATCGACAGCTAGCGCGCTGGAAATTGCGCAGTGGCTCGCCCAGCGACCACAGATTGCCGAGGTCATGTGTCCGATGCTCGAAGGATCGCAGGGCCACGAGCTCTGGACGCGTGATTTTACCGGCGGCTGCGGGCTGTTCAGCTTCGTCTTGGACTCCGACGACCCCGATGCGAGTGGAAGATTGGTGGATGCCCTCGACCTGTTTGGCATCGGCTACAGCTGGGGCGGGTTTGAGAGCCTTTCCCTCCCTATCTTCCCGCATCAGCACCGCGACGTCATGGCCTCGCCTACGCTCACCAGCGGGGGTGGTACACGGCCAGCCGTTCGCCTATCGATAGGGCTTGAAGAGCCGGGGGACCTGATTGCGGACCTTGAACGCGCGCTCTCGCAACTGGATAACTCATGACCGCGACCACGCCTACCGCACCTGAGACGATCGACGATCCGGCCAACGAAGCCCAGGAAGGCGCTGAGGGTCAGGCACCGGTCGAGCAAGCGCCTGAAGACCTGCAACCCGGCCAGGTCTGGAGCTATGCCGAGGAAAGCGAGCAGGTTCAGGAAATCGTCGGCGTCGCAGAAGGGTCGAAGGAAGCCATCGCGTCGCGAAGCGAAACCCTGGGTGCCCTGATCGATACGCTCGATAGCTGGGCGCTGGTGGTCGGAGATATTCGCGTCTCAGCTTTCGACGTGCTGTTCCTGATCGCCACGATCGGTCTTGTCATTACGGTTGCGTGGACGCTCACCCGCGTAGCGCGCCGCGTGCTTGGCAAGGTCTCCCGTTTCGATGAAGCGCAGAAGGTTCTGGCGGAAAAGCTGCTGACCATCGTCATCTGGACGCTGGCCTTTCTGATCACGGTCGACCTTGTCGGTATCGACCTCACTGCCCTTGCATTTTTCGGCGGTGCATTTGGCCTCGCCATCGGTTTCGGCCTCCAGAAAACCTTCGGCAACCTGATTTCGGGCATTCTCCTGCTGCTCGACAAGTCGATCAAGCCTGGCGATGTGATTTCCGTCAGCGATCAGGCGGGCAATGAGGCGGTGGGACAGATCCGCAAGATCGGCATCCGCGCGATCTCGGTCATTACCCGCGATCAGACCGAACACTTGATCCCGAACGAAAACCTGATGGTCAACCAGGTGGTCAACTGGTCCTACTCAAGCCGCGACGTTCGCGTTAAAGCGCCCGTGGGTGTGTCTTACGACAGCGATCTCGATCTTGTGACCGAGCTCTTGTATCAGGCGGTCGACGAGACCAGTCGTATTCTCTCGCGCCCCAAGCCGCGTGTCAACATCATG
Organism: Erythrobacter sp. S158; assembly: GCF_057364915.1. Taxonomy (NCBI): domain Bacteria; kingdom Pseudomonadati; phylum Pseudomonadota; class Alphaproteobacteria; order Sphingomonadales; family Erythrobacteraceae; genus Erythrobacter; species Erythrobacter sp. S158. Next base: position 2,085,925 of record NZ_CP200279.1, read on the forward strand.
GAATTCGGCGATAATTCGGTGAATTTCGAGATCCGCTTCTGGATTCAGGACCCCGAAGAAGGCCTCGCGAACATCCGGTCCGATGTTTACATGCGCATCTGGCAGTTGTTCAAAGAAAACGACGTCGAGATCCCGTTCCCGCAGCGCGATTTGCATCTGCGTTCCTCGAAACAACTCGACCAGATCGTCGAGATGATGAGCGGCGGGAAAGTCGTCGGCGAATAGCTGCCCGCGCGGTCGGAAAGGCACTGGCGAAAGCTTTCCTTGCGCTCCCCCAATCCATTCTCGCTGGCGAGTGGACGCGCCTTCGCCCATTTCGCAAGGCATGGAAATCGGAACCATTTATCTTGTTGGCGCAGGTCCGGGTGACCCCGACCTCCTGACCCTGCGCGCCGCCCGGCTGATCGAGCGTGCCGAAGTGATCGTCCATGACGGGCTGGTCAGTCGCGAGATACTCGCGATGGCACGGCCCGATGCGCGGCTCGTTTCGGTCGCCAAGCAACGCTCCAAGCATACCCTGCCCCAGGACCAGATCAACGCCCTCCTCGTGCGTGAGGCCAAGGCTGGCCGCGATGTGGTTCGCCTCAAAGGCGGCGACCCGTTGATCTTCGGCCGCGGCGGCGAAGAAGCCGAAGATGCGCGCGCCGCTGGTGTCCCGGTTGAAATCGTCCCCGGTATCTCCGCTGCCAACGGCGCGGCTGCAGCCACACAGATCGCGCTTACCCACCGCGACGCGTCGAGCGTCGTCAGCTTCGTTGCTGGCCAGTGCAAGGGCCTTTCCGATCAGGACTGGACCGGCCTTGCTGGCAAGGGCCGCACGCTCGTGATTTACATGGGCGTCAAGACCGCGCCCCAGATCGCGGAGAAGCTGATGGCGGATGGACTTGCCCCGGACATGCCGCTTGCTGTCATCGAGAATGCTGCACGCCCCGAAATGCGCATCCTGCGCGGTCCGCTTGCCGCCCTGCCCGACCTCGTCGTTTGCGAGGCGGTGAAGAGCCCTGCCCTTATCGTCATCGGCGACGTCACCGCGCGCGAAGACGCCGACATCGCGAAGCTCGCCGTGGAGGCACATCAATGAGAGTTCTCACCGGAAACGACCTCAAGACAGGCGATGTCGTCTGGTGGGCGGGCGAAATGTGGTCGCGCCATGTCGATGAGGCTGTCGATGCTGGCGAACGCGCCGAAGAAATCCTCGCCGCCGAGGAAGCCGCACGCCGCGTCAACGTCCCTTACGTGATCGAGGCGACCCGCGAGGAGGACGGCAGCGTGCGTCCTGCTCACATCAAGGACCGCATTCGTGCGCTCGGCCCCACGGTGCGGCCCGACCTCACGCTCAAACCCAAAGACCCCGAAGCGATTGACTGGGTAATCTGATGTACAAGTACGACAATTACGATCAGGCGATGGTCGATGCCCGCGTGGAGGAATTCCGCGACCAGGCCCGCCGCCGTCTCGAAGGAAAGCTTACAGAAGACCAGTTTAAGCCGCTGCGGCTGATGAACGGTCTTTACCTCCAGCTTCACGCTTACATGCTGCGCGTTGCCATCCCCTATGGCACGCTCAATTCCGAGCAGATGATCGCGCTGGGCGACATCGCGGATAAATATGACCGCGGTTACGGCCACTTCACCACGCGCCAGAACCTGCAATACAACTGGATCAAGCTGGAGGACGCCGCCGACATCCTTGCTGACCTCGCCAAGGTCGAAATGCACGCGATCCAGACCAGCGGGAACTGCATCCGCAACATCTCAAGCGACCACTTTGCAGGCGCCGCGCATGACGAATTGGTCGACCCGCGCCCTTACGCCGAATTGCTGCGCCAGTGGTCGAGCTTCCATCCGGAATTCACCTACCTGCCGCGCAAGTTCAAGATCGCTGTCATCGCGGCGGAAAAGGACCGCGCGGCGATGCGGTTGCACGATATCGGCATCCAGATCGTCAAGAAAGACGCCAAAGACGGTGCGGGCGAAATCGGTGCGCGCTTCTTCGTGGGCGGCGGCATGGGTCGCACCCCGATGGTCGCGCCGATGATCCGCGATTTCGTGCCGCTCGATCAGCTCATCACCTATTCCGAGGCGTGCCTTCGCGTCTACAATCGCTACGGTCGCCGCGACAACAAGTACAAGGCGCGTATCAAGATCCTCGTCCACGAACTGGGCAAGGACGAATACACGCGCCAGGTCGAAGAAGAATTCGCTCACTTGCTGAAGCAGGGCGTCGAACCGCCGCGCGAGGAGCTGGAACGGATCAACCCGTACTTTGCCGATCCGGCGTTTGAGGATGGCCCCAAGAGCGTCGATCGTTCCGATCCCGACTTCGCCGTCTGGGTCGACCGCAACACGCACCGCCACAAGCATGACAGCTATGTCAGCGCAGTCATCTCGCTCAAGCCGGTGGGCGGCATTCCCGGCGATGCGACCGGTGAGCAGATGCGCCTGATGGCGCGGCTCGCCAAGCAATACAGCTTCGACGAGCTGCGCATCATGCACACGCAAAACGTCGTTCTGCCGCACGTCAAGATCCGCGACCTGCACGCGCTCTGGACCGAGCTTGAGGCCGCCGGCCTTGGCTCGCCCAACATGGACACGATCGAGGACATGATCGCGTGCCCGGGGCTCGATTATTGCAGTCTCGCCAACGCCCGCTCGATCCCGCTCGCTCAGCGCATTTCGGAACGTTTCGATGCCTCGGGCAAGACCAGCAAGCTTGGCGAACTCAAGCTCAAGATCTCGGGCTGCATCAACGCCTGCGGGCACCACCATGCAGGCCACATCGGCATCCTCGGCGTCGACCGGAAAGGCGTTGAGAACTATCAGCTCTCGCTCGGCGGCTCGGAAGCCGAGGACGTTAGCCTCGCCAAGATCACCGGCCCCGGCTTCACCGAAGACGGCGTGATCGAAGCGGTCGACACCGTCACCAACGTCTATCTCGCCAACAAGCAGGGCGAGGAGCGTTTCCTCGACACCTATCGCCGCATCGGCATGGAGCCGTTCAAGGAGGCGCTTTATGGATAATCCGCTGGGCACTTCCCCCGACGACGTCCAGTTCCGCTTCCGCGATGACGAAGTCGCCGACCATGGCACTGTCACCGTCGATGCATGCTGCGAGCAGACCAACGCCACCGCCGTGCGGATCGAACCGGGCGACGATGCGCGCGTCCTGCTGCCCCATCTCGACCGGATCGCGCTCGTCGAAGTCAACTTCCCGACCTTTGGCGACGGGCGCGGCTATTCGGCTGCGCGCATCCTTCGCGAAGAGGGCTATAGTGGCGAACTGCGCGCCGTGGGCGATGTCGGCATCGACCAGCTAAGCCATATGCGGCGCTGCGGCTTCGACGCCTTTGCGCCAGATACCCCGCTCGACGAAGAGGACGCAAAGCGTGCCTTCGCGACATGGGAAAATGTTTATCAGCACGCCGTAGACACACGTGGAGGGGCGCGGCGCACCATCCCGGAGCTGCGCCATGAATAAGTCCCCCGAACGTCTCGAAGCGCCATTCACCACCGACGAAGCCCGCGCACGCGCAGTCGATCGCCTCGACACAGGCCCGCGCTTTACCGAGCATGATGCGGTGCGCCTCAACCGCATGTTCCGCGGCTCCTCGACGCAGGAAATGCTGGAAGCGGTGATCAAGGGAGATTTGGCCGGCGATATCGCGATCGTGTCGAGTTTCGGTGCCGAGAGCGCGGTGCTGCTGCACCTCGTTGCGCAGGTGAAGCCGGACATTCCGGTCCTCTTTCTCGACACCGGCAAGCATTTTGCCGAGACCCTCGAATATCGCGACGAGGTGGTCGCAAAGATCGGCCTCACCAATCTCCAGATTCTCGCTCCGGACGAAGCGGAGCTGGCGCAGAAGGACGAAAGCGGTCTTCGCTGGTCCTACGACCCCGATGGCTGCTGCGAAATCCGAAAGGTCAAGCCGCTGGCGAAAGCGCTCGACCAGTTCGATGCAAGCTTTACCGGGCGCAAGGCGTTCCAGTCCTCGACCAGAGCCAATCTGCCGCGTTTCGAAATCGACACGTCCGACGCGCAGGGCCGTCTCAAGATCAATCCGCTGATCGACTGGAGCGCAGAGGATATCGGCGTCTATTTCGAGGAGCACGACCTGCCTCGTCACCCACTGGTCGCGCGTGGCTTTCCCTCGATCGGCTGCGAGCCTTGCACTCACAAGGTCGCACCTGGCGAAGATCCGCGTTCAGGCCGTTGGAAGGGCTGGGACAAGACCGAATGCGGCATCCACAAGCCGGGCGAGGAACCGTTCCTGTAAAGGCTCAGAGCTGCTCGATGCGCTCTATGACCGAGACGATGCCTGTGTCAGGATCTGTGGTCCTCCAAACACCATCCTCGCCAATCTCGTCGAGATAGCACTTCTCGACGGCCCCTTCGGCCTTGGGTGTGAAGCACGGCAATTGAGGGGTTTTTTGGACGTATGTGCCTTCTTCGATCAATGTGCCATCGGCGTCGGTGAACACGTAAGTGCCATCGCTGCGCAGCTCCTCAATCAGTACAAATCCGGTTTCGTCCACTGCACGGTAGAAGCCCTCTGCCGGCTGGCCGTCGGCCGCTAAGCTTGCCTCAAGCTCAGCGGGATTCGAAACGGGCGCATCGTCGACCTGCACACCTGTATCTGCCCCGCACGCAGCAAGCATCGCGAGACCGTTCAAGCCAATCATTGATGTGATAACGCGCATGAATTTCCTCCGCCATGCGAACCTGTGCTCTTGAACACTTTGTGTCTAGCGATATCGTGTGGGCATGATCACTGTCATCTTGCTCGCCGCTGCGCAGCCCGATATCCCAGCTCAATCTGCTGAGCCCGATTGTTCTTATGACCTTGAAGCCATGCTCGAACTGGACCGTCAGGCCTTTGATCAAGAAATACCGGATGGAGGCTGGCGCGGTCTATCGCGCGAAGGTTGCCACGAAGCTGCGGCGGAACTCATCCGCACTTGGCGGCACCAGAAGCGGGATCACAACTCGATTCTCTATTGGCACGAAGGCCAGATGCGCGCCTATGCGGGGCAAACGAAAGAGGCGATCGCGCTGTTTGAGCTAACCCGCAAATCTCAGGATTTTGACGCGGATTTCGGCTGGAACCACTACGTCGATGGCACTGTCGCCTTCCTGCGCCAAGACCGCGAAGGGCTGGAGCGCGCGAAGGAACGGCTAGCCACGATCCCGGAACCATCGAACAACAGCTTCACACGGCCTGATGGCACTGTCGTGCAAATGAGCTGGCCGCCCAATATGAACGTGCTCAATCGTTTCGAGTATTGTTGGGGCAAGACTTACAAGGAAGCTTATGGCGGCGAAGAATGCACTCCGCCAGCAGACGAAGCCGACTAGAGCCAGCCCTGTTCCTTGTACCACTGCGCCGTCATGGCGAGGCCTGCCTCGCCTCCCCAAACCGCTTGCCAGATCGACAATGGCGGCGCTTTTCTGAGGTCGCAGACCCAGTCGTCGTGCAACATGTAGCCGACCCGATCCTGCGTCAGCTTGGCCTTCCCACCTCGTAGCAGCCCGTCCACCTGCGCGCCCAGTTTCATGACCGCGGGTGGCAGTGAAACGGCGGTGGCCCTCGGATTGCCCACCGCTTCGCCGATCATCTCGGCCAATTCCTTGTGGGTGTACCCAAACGCGTTGTCGTCCCACGGCTCGTAGGTCTGGCCGCGCGTCACAGGGTTTGCCGGAACAAGCGCAACCAGAAGTCGCGCCAAATCCTCCACATGGATGAGCGAGCTTTTGCCTTCCGGCGGTACCGGCACGATGCCCAGCTTTGCCGCCTTGAACAGGTCGAGGTAATCCTTGTCACCCGGACCATAGACCCCCGGCGGCCGGACGATGGTCCAATCGAGGCCACTGTTTTCAACCAGCCTTTCCGCCTTCGCTTTTGACGTGCCATAGGCCGACAAATCCGGCTCGCGCGCCGACAGGGAGGAGACGAACACGAAACGCTCAATGCCTTGCGACTTGGCAGCGGCGATCATGTTCGCTGTGCCTGTCACATTCGCGGCTTCGAAGCGCCCTGGATTGGGTGTGCTGGTGAGCCCTGCAACATGGATCACGGCATCGCATCCGCTCACCAGTTCCTCCAAGGCTTCGGCTCGGTCGAGAGTTCCTGGCACCCATGTCACCCGTTCGCGCGGCTGAGCATCGCGCCGGGTCAGGGCCCGCACGTGCAGCCCTTTCTGGACCGCGACATCGAGCGTCGCCTTGCCCACGAAACCTGTCGCTCCGGTGATGGCTACAACTGACATGGCGCTACAACAGAACCATCTGATCGCGATGGATCACCGCTGAGCGCGGGATCGTGCCCAGCTTTTCGGAAAGCTGTTCGCTGCGCAGACCCTTGATCGTATCGCATTGGTTCGAATCGTATTCGACCATACCCTTGGCAATCATGCGTCCATCGGGGTCTTCGATAGCGATCACGTCCGCGCGTTCGAACTTTCCGAAGACGTCGGTCACGCCAGCAGCAAGAAGGCTCTTGCCTCCGCGCAGCGCTTCTACCGCTCCAGCATCAATCCTGAGCGAGCCGTTGAACCGCATCCTTCCACCGATCCAGGACTTGAATGCGTTGTCATCGCGCTTGGGCAGGAAGACCGTTCCCAAGTTAGCGCTCAGCGCGCGGCCAATGGGGTAGTCATCGACGCCCTTGATGATCGTAAGCGCAATCCCCGCACGCTCCGCGATTTCAGCGGCGAGCAGTTTCGAGCTCATGCCGCCCGACCCCATGCCCGACCCAGAGCCGCCCGTGGCCATGGCGTGCATTTCCGGAGTGACGCCGCGAACCTCTTCGAGCAGTTCTGCATTCGGCTCGCTTGGATGCGCGGTGTACAGGCCCTCGACATCGGTCAGCAGGATCACGCCATTGGCGCCAGCCGCCTGAGCGACGCGCGCTGCCAGCCGGTCGTTGTCGCCGAACTTGATCTCTTGCGTCGCGGTGGTGTCGTTTTCGTTGATGATCGGGATCGCACCGCGCTCAAGCAGTTCGCGCAAAGTGGCCCGCGCGTTGAGATAGCGCCCGCGATTTTCAAGATCATCAAGCGAAAGCAGCATCTGGCCGGCCATCAGATTGTGTTCGGCAAACATCTGCGCCCATGTGCTGGCGAGAAACACCTGCCCGACGGAGGCTGCGGCCTGCGCATGAGCGAGGGTATCGCGACCGCCTCCGGGCAATTCAAGCATGGCTGCGCCCAAGGCAACCGAGCCCGATGCCACGACGATCACTTTCTGCCCCCGCTCACGCGCACCGGCAATCTCGTGCGCTACGCTGCGCAGCCAGTCGAAACGCGGCGTCCCGTCAGTATGGACGAGGAGCGCCGAGCCGATCTTTATGACCAGCGTCGGACATTTGGACACATCGCGAAAATCGAGGAGTGCTTCGATAGTCATGTTGCAGTGCACCTAACGATTGGAGCGACCAATTTAAAGGGCTCCCCACAATGGCACTCTCAGATCGGTGACCAGTCACCGGTATCGTCACCGCTCTCTTCGCCGTCACTTTCGCTTGGCGCAGCGTTTGTTTCAGTGGCCGTGCGGTTGGGAAGATAGCTGAGAACCGCGTCCATGAGTTCCTCGATCCCTTCACCGCTTGCACCCGACACGGCGAAAACCTTGTCTGCGCCTGCTGCGATCAGCTCCTCGGCGAAGGCGACGCCCAGTTCTTCGTCAGCGAGATCCAGCTTGTTGAGCGCGACGAGCTGCGGCTTGTCTTCAAGACCGGCGCCATAGGCCTCCAGCTCTTCCTTTACGATGCGCATGGCTTCGACCGGATCGTCGCCTGCAATGTCGATCAGGTGGACGAGCACGCGGCAGCGTTCGATGTGGCCAAGGAAACGATCGCCGATCCCTGCGCCGTCCGCCGCGCCTTCGATGAGGCCGGGAATATCGGCGAGCACAAACTCGCGACCCTTGTGACGCACAACACCCAGCTTGGGGATCAGCGTAGTGAAAGCGTAGTGACCGACCTTCGCCTTCGCATTGGAAACCGCGTTGATGAAAGTCGATTTGCCCGCATTGGGAAGACCGACAAGGCCTACGTCAGCGAGCAGTTTCAGCCGCAACCAGACCCACATCTCTTCGCCCGGTTCACCTGGCTGATGCTGGCGAGGCGCGCGATTGGTCGCGCTCTTGTATGAGGCGTTGCCTCGTCCGCCGAGCCCGCCTTCGAGGAAAGTCACGCGCTGGCCGACCTCGGTGAAGTCAGCGAGCACCTCTTCCCTGTCTTCGGAAAGGACCTGCGTGCCTACCGGAACCTTGATGACGAGATCATCGGCGCCCGCGCCAGTCTTGTCCTTGCCCTGACCGTGATTGCCGCGCTTGGCCTTGAAATGCTGTGCGTAACGAAAGTCGATCAGCGTATTCAGGCCGGGGACGGCTTCGAAAATGATGTCCCCGCCCTTGCCGCCATTGCCGCCGTCGGGTCCGCCATATTCGATATACTTCTCGCGCCGGAACGAGACCGCTCCCGGTCCGCCGGCGCCCGACTTGAGAAAGATTTTAGCCTGATCGAGGAAATGCATGATCGCGCATCTATGCATTTCCTCATCAGATTGCGAGCGTTTAGAAAGCTGCGCTGAAACCTGCGATCACCGTTCGCCCCGGGGAGACGAAGGAAAACACCTGCTCATATTCCTCGTTCAACAGGTTCTCAGCCCGTGCAAAAACGTCGATGCCCTCGGCAATCTCGACCCGCGCATTGAGATTGACGAGCGTGTAATCGTCGAGCGTGGTCAGCGGCGCAGGGAATGTTCCGGCTGAGAAGTCGTTGTCGAAAGCCTCGCCATTGTGGCGCACCACTAGTGTTGCAGATGCCATGTCGCGTGGTGCGGTCCATGTCAGCGCAGCACTCGCGATGCTTTCAGGACGGCGGACCTCGATCACTCCGTCCTCGTCTGCATCCAGATAGGTATAGGCCGCGTTGAGGCTCCATTGGGGTCCGATTTGCGCGGCCAAGGCCACTTCAACACCCTGTTGCTCACTCTCGGTCGCCCGGTTTCCCGGTGTCGCAACAAAGGTCGGCGGAGAGAATGTAGTGAAGATCTCGCTTTCAAGCTCGGCATTGAAATAGGTCACTGACAGGACAGCATTGCCATTCGCGAAGGTCTGGTCGAGGCCAATTTCCCAACTGGTCAATTCCTCAGGCTCAAGGTCGGGATTGCCGACAAACGTCCCATCGAAAAAACCGAACAGCTCGAAGAAGGTGGGGTTTTTGACCCCGGTACCCACGGCTGCGCGCACGCGGGTCGTCTCGGTCAGTTCGTAGCCGGCACCGATGCGGAACGTCGTCGTGTCCTGAAACCGATCGTTGAAATCATGACGAATGGCTGCCGAGAAATCGAACCGATCGCCTGAATGGCGATATTCACCGACGAGGCCGACATTTTCGGTTTCCTTGCGGTCATCAAATGTCGCGACGTTATTGAAGCCTTCCTGCTCGTAATCGACTGCAAACGTGATGCCGCCCTCATCGTTGATTTGGAAAGCCGAGACATAGGACGCCTTGAAACGGTCGCTTTCGGTTTCGCTGGTCAGGCCAAAAGGTGCGAAGGTCTCACGCGCAACATCCGCCAATTGCACAGACACGTCATGCGTCCAATCGCCATCCAGGGTCTCCAAGCGCCCGCCGACAAGCGCGTAAATGGCCCTATTTTCAAAGCCTACGCCCGGACTGTCGATCACAAGGCCGAATGTCGGGCTGCCAAATGCGAAATCCTGGTCATTGGTCTCGCCTTCGGTTTCGACATAGCGGGCGGTTGCGCGCAGTTCGAAGTTCTCGGACACGTCTGCTGAGAGCTTGCCGGAGAACGTATAGCTGTCGCGCCCGATATCGCGCAGGCCATTACCGGCGATTGCGCGCGCATTGGGTTCGCCATCGGTGCTGACCACAGTGGCTGAAAGCGAAGCTGCGAGAGTCCCATCATCGACGCCCCAGCGCGCCGCGCCGTTGATCGTGTTGTTCTCGCCGCCTTCAAGGCGCACGCCAAAGCCCTCGAACCGGCCGCTATCGTAAGCGATAACACCGCCGATCGCGTCATTGCCGTAAAGCGCTGATTGCGGACCGCGGAGCACTTCGACGCGGCTGCCAAGCTCGGCCTGTAAGGTGCCGATATCGAACTCTCCGCTCCCCGGATCCGAAACCTCGATGCCATCGACAAGCACAAGAACCTGGTTTGCCTCGGTCCCGCGCAAACGCACCTGCGTCTGACCGGCAACCGAGCTCACCGCCACACCCGGCACATCGCGCAGCACATCGGCGATGTCGCGGGTCTGGCGCTGTTCCAGCTCTTCTTCGTCGATCACGGTGAATGAGCCGGTGTATTCGTTCTCCAGGAGGTCCGTGTCGCGGCTCGCTGAGACAAGAATCTCCCGGCGGCTCGCAGCGATCGACATCTTCGAGGCATTTTCGCTGACCGGCTCGTTTGCACGATCTGTCGCCTTGTCCTCGGCCACCGCGGGCACGGACCAGAGCAGCGCGGCGCCCGACGCGCCGCACATCAATTTCAGCATTTTCATCGTTCGGTATTCCTTCCGAATAAGCAACAACGCACCGCGAAAGGCGAACCTTGCGCGGCACTCATAGGTCGTCGCTCGAAACGAAGGTTATCCGCGCCTCTCCAATCCCTGAGAGGGGCAACAAGCGACACGCTCCGGTCGGTCTCCTGGCTTGCGGGTCGCTGCTTGTCGCACACCTTCCCAAGCGTTGTCCGCTCAGTGGTTGCTTCCAGAAGAGGAAGCGCGCGCGAAAAGCTCGCCGCTTACAGTTGCAGGGACAGCTGCGGAATTGCCCAACAAGGGGCGCACCGCATTCCCGTTACCGATGCGTTATCGATGATCTAGCCGGGTGCCGAATGCTCGGCAAGCCGCCAATTCTTACAGGGTTGGGCCGCCATCCTGCGAGGGCGGCTCTGTCGCGACCGGCTCGACCACCGGCTGCGATATGACGTTTTCCTCGACAGGCACCACAGGCACCGCGACGCCCGTTTCAGGGTCAGTGACCGATCCTGCTGCAGCCGTAGGATTGGCGACCACTTGCGTGGGATCGCTAGTCGGTCCGGGAACCGGCACGCCATTGGCCTTGGCTGCTTGGACCGCGACCCAGCCGGGCTGCGAAGGGCCGAACAGGTCGCCATACTTCACATCCCATTCGTAGGACGCTCGTTGGTACTGCTCATATTCGTCGAAGAACTGGTCGAACGGCGCTTCGAGCAGGGTGAAATTGTCCATCGCAAAGGCCACCGGATCGCCTGGCGGGGCAGCGTTGTAGCGGTTCGAGATGTCGAGTGCCGCGCGGCAGAAGCGGGCGCGTGCCGGGGGCAGGGCGAAGAAGTTGTAGACCGCAGTCATTTGCTCTTCGCGAGCGAGAATGCCTGCTCGTCTTGCGCCCATTTCCTGGCGGTAAGTGCGATCGATCCGATCGTTCACCTGGCGCAGGGGCCGGGAATAATCGTCGATAAAGGCGCTGTAAGCCGTCAGGATTGGCTCGTATTGCGCCGATGTACAATTGAGCGCCGCTACGTTCCACGCGGAGCGGAAGTGCCAGACCTTTTCATCATCGGTGATCCCGCGATTGATCGTTTCGCGTACGCCTAATGCATTCCTCACCGGAATTTCCATAACGTAGGCTGCCCCGCCCGGCGGAAGAGGACGATACGGCGTGCGTTCTACGACCGGGGGAGGAGGCGGTGGCGGTGGTGGTGGCGGGGGAGGAGGCGGCGGTGTGGCACAGGCAGAGAGCAATGCGACCATCGTCGCCACCGCCGTGATCTTTAGCGGTGCGCGTGTCTTGCCGCGCGTCGCATTTCCAGTTCTCATACCAATGTCGCCTCTCATAATCTGCCCCCAACGCCTCGAGTAACATGCTATCGTGCGCCTGACTGCGCGCTGAAGCATGCGTATCGAATACGGACACGCCGTGCGTTAGGTGCGCTGTATGACAAAGCAAATGCCCGAAGCCTACGTTTAGGCTCCGGGCATCCACTTGTATCAACAGTTTAGTGCGAGCTTGGCGCTTATTCGCGGCTGCCCAGGAACTGAAGCAAGAACATGAACATGTTGACGAAATCGAGGTAGAGGCTGGTCGCCCCCATGATAACCGCCTTGCCCATGAATTCGGTACCGCGCAGGTACTGGTAGTCGTTCTTCAGGCGCTGCGTATCGTAAGCCGTGAGGCCTGCGAAGATCAGCACGCCGAGGCCGCTGATGACGAAAGCCATCGCTTCCGACTGCAGGAACCAATTGACGATCATCGCGACGATCAGGCCGATGACACCCATGATCAAGAAGCTGCCAAAGCCCGACAGGTCCTTTTTCGTGGTGTAACCGAACAGCGACAGACCTGCGAAGGCCGCAGCCGTTGCGAAGAAGGTCGTTGCGATCAATTCACCCGTGTAGACGAGGAAGATCGTCGACATCGACATGCCCATCACGGCCGCAAAGGCCCAGAACACGATCTGGAGCGTGGTCTGGCTCATCTTGTGAAGGCCAAAACTCATCGCGAGGATGAAACCGAGCGGTGCGAGCTTGATGATCCACAGCAGCGGGCCGCCATTCATGTACAGCCACGCGACAGCGGATTCGTTACCGCCCCACGAGAACAGGATCGCGACGACGCCGGTCAGCAGCACGCCCGATGCCATGTAATTGTAGATCGAGAGCATGTACGAACGCAGGCCCTCGTCATAAGACGCGCGGCTGGCTACATCGCCGCCTGCGCGCGGCACCGAGCCGAAGCCCTGTGTGGTGCGCTGTGTGTCTTTCCAATCAGCCATTATGGATCCCTTGTGTCCAAAAGCCGGCGCGAAAATACGCGCCTCTGCCGGGGAATATCGGTGTTTTCGGGTGGCTTTTCAAGCGAAACCGGACCCAATTCGACGAAAGTCGTTCATTTTACTGCACGGTATGATTAACGGAAACTTGCCTATCCGCCTGCCGAAAGCTCCGCACCACGGTCTCGCGTTGCGATCAGGGTGTCAGTAAGCAGCTTGACCAATGCCTTGTCTGCATCGAGCACGTTCATGCCTTCGCGGGTCATTCCGCCGGGGCTGGCGACGCGGTCGGCCAGCTCCCCGGGCGAAATGTCCGAGCCGGCAGCAAGCGAGGAAGCCCCATCCACCATTGCGAGCGCGAGACTGGTGGCCTGCTCGTCCTCCAGTCCGAGATCGCACGCGGCTTCTGCAAGCGCGCCGATGAACCGATAGACAAAGCCCGGACCTGAGCCTGCAAGCGCGGTAACGAGGTCGAACTTGCCTTCTTCCTCGAGCCACACTGCAGTCCCAAGCAGATCGAACAGCGCAAACGCAGCGTCGCGCTCGCTTCCATCAAGACCCTCTTCGAGCAGGATGATCGGCGACTTGTTTATGCGCGAGGCGAGGTTTGGCATCACGCGCACATGGGCCGCAGCACTTGGAAACGCCTGCTTCAGCTGGGCCAGCGTCAGTCCGGCGAGCAGCGAATAGATCGTCACTCCTTCGCCGGTCAGCTTTTGCAGCCCTGGTGCAAGACTGCCGAGCTGCTGTGGCTTGAAGCCCAGCATCACCGCGTCATGCGCGTCTGCCGCCTCAGCCTCGGCGGGATCACTGTAGAGCGTCACGCCTTCAGGAGCGGCTTCCATTCCCGGATCGAGGATCGCAAAGCGCGAGGGATCGACACCGACAGCAAGCCAACCGGCAAGCATTGCTCCGCCCATATTGCCGCAGCCGATGATGAGTAGTTGCTTGATTTCTGACACAGGTAAGTCCCCTTTTGGGCCTCACATGGTTATGCCTCCCCCGCCGCGTCAACCATTGCGGCTTCAAGAGCGCCTTGCGGGGTCTTGTCGCCCCACAGGACGAACTGAAATGCGGGATAAAAGCGGTCGCATTCGTCGATTGCGTTTTCGACCAGCGCCTGTGCCTGAGCAATCGAAAGCATGCCGTCGTCGCCCATCAACACGCCGTGGCGGTAGATGAGCACATCGCCCTGTGACCAGATATCGAAGTGGCCAAGCCAGACCTGCTCGTTGACGAGGCTCAGAAGCTCAAAAGCGCTGTGTTTCTTTTCCTTGCTCACGCGGATGTCGGGCAGGCAGAGGAATTGCAGGACATTATCTGCGCTGCGCCAGATGGCGCGCAATTGATACTTGGCCCAACTTCCCTGAACCTCTCCAACCATCTCATCATCAGAGACAACTTCGCAGTCCCAGCCTCGCGCTTCGAAAAGCGCAGCCAGCATCTCGACCGGCGCCGCATCGTCTTCGGCGCTGTATTCTGGTTCGCGGGGTCTCATGGCTGAGCGCTCGTGAAGGGTGTGGTCATGTGCATCGATGGCACGAATGCACGTTAACCTTGGGATTTGGCAATTCAGGCCTGGCGCAGCGCTGGGGAGAACCAATCTGGCTTGTTCAAAGCTTGTGCAAAGAAAGCCGGGGATGGCCCCGTTTGATCAATCAAGCTCTTGAATTTCAGTGCCTTCGGGGCTGGTGTAAGCGAAAGTGTCGAGGCCCTTGGCCGAGAGCGCGTTAACCAACTCGCGAGCAGCCGCGCGATCCGCAACCGGTCCGGCGAGCAGCCGATTGGCCTGCCCCCAGGGCGTGGTGTGCGGCTCGAAATCGCCGAGCAGTTCGGGTGCACGCCGAGCAAAACGGCGCCAGTCGAACTTCAACGCATTAAGATCGCGGCCCGTTGCCAGCTGCACCCAAATCCGGCGAGGATGCTCGGGTTCGACCGGTGCAGGCGGAGCTTCGCGAGGCACCGCGATAGCAGCGATATCGACCGCATTGCCTGAACCCACATCAACCGGAAGCTCACCCTCGCCGATATCCGCAAAAGCGTTCGCGACGTCCTCAGTCGCAGTGGACGGGTCAGCCTCGACAACATCAGCAACCGGCTGCGTGACCGGGTTGCTGGTCGTCTCGACCGGAGCGCCGAGCGGCTCGCCCGTCGGCTCCAACAGCGATCCGACTTCGCCTTCAGCGGCAAACCGAGCGATACGCGGATCCTCGCGGCCAATATCAGCCGCGCGAGGGAAGATGCCGAGGTTTGCCGCCGCAGCCTGCTGAGAAGCGGTGAGACGCGGCATGTAGGACAGATAGGGATTGATCCGTCCGGCAAGGTCGCGTGGCATTGTCGCGTTAACAATTCCCTCGGCGCGCTCCTGCTCACCCAGGATAGCGAGCCCGAAAGCGCGCGCTCGGAAAGATGCTGGATCACGTTCCTCAAGCAGTGGTGACAGCGTCGACTGAAAACTGTCCGCATCACCAGAAATGGCATAGCTCAGCGCGAGCCTGCGACGTGCCTCGTTGTTCTGCGGTGCAAGTTCGAGCGAACGCAGATATGCCGCCTGTGCAGCTTGTTGGTCGCCCACCATATCGAAAGCGAGCGCTTGATCCGGGAGCAAGTCTCGAGCGTTCGCTCCAGCCGAATTGGCGGCGTTGAAAAGCTGGATCGCTTCCAGCGGGCGCCCCGAACGCAAATACACCCTTCCAAGGCCAAGCTTCACCCGCGCATCATTGGGCTCAAGATCGGCTGCACGGCCATAGAAACCGGCAGCCGCGTCATAGTCGCCGACTTCCAGCGAGGCCTCTCCCGCCTCGAGCAGGCTGAGAAGATTGCGCGGGCGGCGCGCAAGTTCCATCAGCGCACGGTTCAGTCGCTGCACTTCAGGTGAAGGCAGCGGCTGGACAACAGCACGCGAAGTCGCATCCTGCGCGCTCAAAGCCGACGGCAGGGCAATTGCAGCAGCGATCAGCGAAAGGCTGAGAGATTTGGTCAATGGTGTCACTTGGGGGTCGCTAGCGTATTCTCACAAGCACGCTAGCCATCCCTCGCTGAATGCGAGGCGAACGGCTCGCCTTGTTCGGCAAGCCGTTCAGCCGGGACAAGCTTACTGGTTGTTCTGACGCCCGAGGAAGCGAGGGATCGAAAGCGCAGGCGCATCGTCATCATCGCCTTCGCTGCCCTCGGAGGCTTCGCCTTCCATGTCTTCGCCCTCTTCGTCCTCGTCGTCAAGATCGTCGTCAGATCCGGACGAACGCGAGAGGTTCGCCATACGCTCGAACAGAGTGCTTCCGCCCGCAGTGCCGCCGCCACCGCCTCCAGCGCCGCCGCTGAAACCACCACCCTCGCCAGTGCGGCCAAAGCCGGGTTGGACGGGTTGGTCTTCCTCAGCGAGCCTGTCTGCGCTTTCGAGCAAATCATCCTGCTCGTCTTCTTCGGCACCGCGAAGCCCGGCAAGCGGATCGACGATCTCATCGACGTCGTCGCCTTCATCGCCCATGTCATCTCCGGCCTGCATGCCGGTGAGGTCGAACGGTTCGCTCTCGTCAGCTTCCGCTTCGCAAGTCTCGTTCGTTTCGTCGGACATGCCTTCGGGGATAGCCAGCGCTTCGTCGTCTGCTTCTTCCTCGGCAATGTCATCCTCGACGTCGGTTTCTTCCGACAGTTCGAGCACGGGACGCTTGGGAGCGCGCGATTCCATCAGCGCTGCGGGGCGCGGCATCGGCGCCTCACCGCTAGCTCCGGCCTCGATCCCGGTTGCCACAACCGAGATACGGATCTTGTTCGACAGGTCCGGGTTGAATGCGCTGCCCCAGATGATGTTGGCATCTTCGTCGACGAGGTCGCGGATGTAATTTGCTGCTTCGTCGAGTTCCATCAGCGTCATGTCTTCGCCGCCGATGATCGAGATGATGACGCCCTTCGCGCCCTGCATCGACACACCGTCGAGCAGAGGGTTTGCGATGGCCTGTTCGGCTGCGTTGAGAGCGCGGTTCTCGCCCTCGCCTTCGCCGGTTCCCATCATGGCCTTGCCCATTTCGCTCATCACTGCACGAATATCGGCAAAGTCGAGGTTGATAAGGCCAGGATTGACGATCAGGTCAGTGATCGAGCGAACGCCCTGCTGAAGCACCTCGTCGGCGAGCTGGAACGCTTCCTTGAAGGTGGTTTCAGGTTTCGCGACGAGGAACAGGTTCTGGTTCGGAATGACGATCAGCGTATCGACGTGGGCCTGAAGCTCGTTGATGCCTGCTTCGGCAGCGCGCATGCGGCGGGTGCCTTCGAACAGGAACGGCTTTGTCACAACGCCGACGGTGAGGACGCCCTTGCGACGGGCGGCTTCGGCGATGACGGGGGCTGCACCCGTTCCGGTGCCGCCGCCCATGCCGGCCGCGATGAACACCATGTTCACGCCTTCGAGCGCCTCTTCGATCTCGGATACGGTCTCTTCGGCAGCGGCCTTACCCACTTCCGGGCGCGCACCTGCGCCTAAGCCACCGGTAATGTCCGGCCCAAGCTGGATGCGCTTTTCGGCGGGCGACTGGCTCAGCGCCTGCGCGTCGGTGTTCGCGACGATAAAGTCGACGCCGTCGATCTCGGTCGAGATCATGTTTGCGATCGCGTTGCCGCCTGCTCCGCCGATCCCCACGACCATGATGCGGGGACGCAGATCTTCAGTGGCTGCCGGTCCGATGTTGATGCTCATCGCTTAAATTCCTCTAGACGAAAATTGGGGCCCGGTTGTCGGTGCTTTCCCTATCTGTTTCGTGCGACTTTATCTCTTCTGTGACATATTAGTCATGGGCTCGTTATAGCGCACAATTCCTTATCCACAGACGGTTATTAACCCTTTTACACGCCGTTTGACCGTGCGTGCTTTGCGTCTGGCCGCGAAATGCCGTCTGTAGCACGCTTCACTAGAAGTTTTCGCGCAGCGCTCTCCACAAACGGGCGATACCCATGAACGGATCGAGCGCCCCGCCAAAGTCGCGTGTCTTGGTGTAGCGCGCCCCGATTGCGCGGATATCGATCGGGTCTTCCGCTGCATAAAGGCACAATCCTGCAAGGCCTGCAAAGCCGGGCGTCGCATGCGCTTCCGGAAGGCCCGTCAATGTGGGAGCACGACCGATACGCACCGGCATGGCGAGTGCGCTCTGTGTAAACTCGGCAAGTCCTGCAAGCTCTGCGCCGCCGCCGGTTATAACAACTTGCCCGGCACGTGGGCCTGAAAAGCCCATCTCTTTCAGCGCTTTTCCAATCTCGGTAGTCAGCTGTGACTGGCTCTGGGTGATGACGGAGATAAGCTCAGCGCGCGCTATGCGGTTCTTGTCGTCGGCGCCGCGGGCCTGCGGCGCGCTCGCTTCGCCGGGCCCTTCGTTCGGGCCGTGAACCGGGATCATTTCGCGGTGATCGGAAGGCGATGCGATAGCCGAACCCGAGACGCATTTGAGCCGTTCTGCCTGAAAGCGGCGAATGCCAAATGCGCTCGCAACCGCATCCGTGATGTCGCCAGAACCCATGGGAATAGCCCTGAGGCCAAGCAGCATTCCGGCAGCAAAAACCGAGACATTGGTGACGTCCGCGCCAATTTCGACGAGCGCGACGCCCAGTTCGCGCTCTTCCTCGGTCAGGCAAGCATATCCGCAGGCAAGCGGGGTCGCGACGACGGCCTCGACTTCGAGATGCGCGTTCTGAACCGCTTCCATCAGGTTTCGAATCGGCGCGCCGTCGGCAAGCATCACGTGGATATCGACACCGAGACGTTCTGCATGGAGCCCTCTCGGGTTGGCAACGCCGTGCGCTCCATCCAGCGTATAGTGGGCAGGGATCGCGTGAAGCACACTGCGTCCGTCCGGCTCAATCATGCCCTGCGCTTCGATCAGCAGGTGCTCGATATCCTCTTCCTCGATCCGGCGACCGCCGATTTCGATCTCGACGTTGCTGACCGAGCTCTTGAGACCTGCCCCGGCGCAGGCGATCCACACGCTCTGAATGCTGGTGCCCGCGTTCTTTTCGGCGCGTTCAACCGCGTCGCGGATTGCGTAGGTCGCCGCTTTCATGTCCGTGACATAGCCGCGCTTGACCCCTGCGCTGGCGCGGTGGCCTGATCCCAGCACGACGAGATCGCCGGTCTCGGTCTCGCCCATGATCATCGCCGAAATGCGGAACGAGCCCACATTGACCGCACCAAATATCTTGGCGAGGCGACCGGAAGACTTGAGGGAGGGCTTTGACGCCATCACTGCGTCTCCGCTGCCGAGTTGGCAGCGAGTTCGATGGCATCGGCGCGTCCCGGCACACGCATGTAGATGCGCGGCGGTGAGCGCATGTCGAATGTCGCAACTTCGCCACCGATCAGACGGTTCTGGCCATCCATTCGAGCAAACTTGACGAGCGCCTTTGCGGAAGTCTCAGCGCCCTCGGGAAGTGCGAGAACCTGACCGCTCTTGAAAGTCAGGTTCCAGCGTCGGTTGCCCACCCATTCGGCAGCCTCGACTTGTGGCTGAAGCGCGGGGGCTGCAGCCAAAAGCTGACCGAGAGGCGCGACCTGCTGCGAAGCGCCGGGGCCCGAGATTTGCAGCATTCCGCCGGCATCTTCGCGTGCAATCGGTTCAAGCTCCGCGCCCTCAAGGTCGATAAGCATCAGTCGATCGGGTTTTTGCAGCACCGCGTGAGGCGTGCGCTCGACAATATCGATAGCGAGCGTCGAAGGCAGCTGGAGCGACACCCGCGCATCCTTAACCCATGGAAGCTGCGTCTTGAGCTGCTCTCTCAGCGACTCCAGCTCAACCTCCGGCATGGGCCGATCGCGCTGGGCTAAGGCGATTGCGTAGACCGCTTGCTCGTCCATCCGGCTCGTACCGGTGACGCGCACGCGCTTAACCTCCAAGCCAGCATCGGATGCCATTGCCGAGACTTGTGCCTGGGCCATGGCGGGAACGCCTGCGAGGTTCGCAATTACGAAAGCAATGCCGACCGCGCCGCCGATGATGATCGTCAGCCAGATCGTGCTCCATTGCTCTTCGGTGAAAGGCAGAACGCCCATGGCGCTATCCACGAAACCGCTGGTCTTCGCCTTGGCGCGGCGTGCACCTGCGGCGCGGCTCTGCGACTTGGCGGCGCGGCGAACGCCCTTGCCGCTCGAACGCTTGATCTTAGCCATCTGCGCCTCCCTTCGCAGCGTGAACCCTAAGAGCCTCGCGAACGATCAGTTCGACGAGTTCGGGGTAGCTGATGCCGGCATGCTTGGCCTGCTCGGGGACGAGGCTGAGCGGCGTCATGCCCGGCTGCGTGTTGGTCTCGAGGACTAAAAGGCCATTCTCGCCCGCCTCGTCGTCCCAGCGGAAATCCGTGCGGCTGGTACCGTGACAGCCAAGCACCTTGTGCGCGCGGATCGCGTAGTCTTCGCACAGTGCAGCGATCTCGGCCGGAATGTCGGCCGGGCAAACATGCTGGGTGCGCCCCTCGGTGTATTTGTGCTCGTAATCGTAGAAACCGTGCTCGATGATGAGCTCGGTCACGCCAAGCGCGCGGGGGCCATCGGCACCGTCGATGACGGCAGTCGTAAGCTCGCGCCCTTTGATGAACGGTTCGGCGAGAAGCTGGTCGAATTGCTGCCACGGCCCCGGAGCGTCCCGTTTGATCGGATTGCCGACATTGGATTCCTCGGTGACGATGGCGACACCGACGCTCGACCCTTCATTGACGGGCTTGAGCACATAAGGACGCGGAAGCGGATCGCGTTCGAAGATGTCCTTGGTTGCGACGATCCGGCCTCCGGGAAAAGGGACGCCATGCGGGATCAGCGCCTGCTTGGTCAGTTGCTTGTCGATTGCGATGACCGAGGTCGCCATGCCCGAATGGGTGTAAGCCACGCCCATCAGGTCGAGCATGCCCTGCACGCTGCCATCTTCGCCCGGCACTCCGTGTAGCGCGTTGAAGACCACATCCGGCTTCGCCTCGGTAATCCGCTGCGCCACGTCGCGGTCCATGTCGATCTGCGTGACGCGGTGGCCATTCATCTCGAGCGCATCGGACACGCCCGCACCTGACATGAGCGAAACTTCACGCTCATTCGCCCAGCCGCCCATCAGGACGGCGACGTGGAGGGGCGCGGCGTCGCTCATGCGGCCACCTCATAAAGCGCGGGTTGTGCGAGGATCACTTCCTCTGAGGCCCCTTCATCCCACGGGAAACGTCCTTCGGCGGCGCCCGGCCAGACTATCTGAAATGCCTCTTGCATCGCTGGCTCGTTCCGGTGACGCCGAAACCATATTGCAGATCCGAAGTGCTCGGCGGCAACATTCTCAGCAGGAACCCGGCGCAGCTCACATTCGAACCCCTCGATCAGGTCATTCACCCTCAAACCATCTGTCATTTCGAGCCCGTCCTGAAGTTGTCGATGCAGCTCGTTGATCATGGAATGCATGAGTTTGCTGGGCAGACCGAAGACGATAACCTCCGGTTGTGAGACCGACGTCTGAAAACCAATTGAGTAGCTGAAAGCCTCTTCTACGCCCTTTGGATCGAATACATGCATCACATGGCATCCATACCGATCGACGTTTGCGACGATGCGCTGTTCGAATTCGGTGAGGTCACTCACGGCCTACCAACTCGCTTGATCTCCCATTCGAGCTGGATGCCCGAATTGGCATAAACTTTCTCTCGCACGAGCTCGCCCAGCCCCTCAATATCGGAGCTGGTCGCATCGCCGGTGTTGATCAGGAAGTTGCAGTGCTTTTCAGACACCATCGCGCCGCCATGTTTGAAGCCGCGAAGGCCGGCATTATCGATCAGCTTCCAGCTAGAGTGGCCGTCGGGGTTCTTGAAGGTTGAACCGCCGGTGCGCGAGCCGATGGGCTGCGAATCCTTCCGCTGCGAGGAGATCCGGTCCATCTCCTCCTTGATCGTGTCGGGATCGCCGGGAAACCCTTCGAAGCGCACTTCGACCACGACCGCGCCATCGGGCAACGCGGAATGGCGATAGGCATATTGCAGGTCGGCATTGGAAAGCGCCACCAACTCGCCGTTAGGCATCAGCACGTCGCAATCGGTAAGCACCTGGCAGGTCTCGCGCCCATAACAGCCGCCATTCATCCGCGTGACGCCGCCAACCGATCCGGGGATGCCAACATAGAAGGACAGGCCGTCGATACCGGCCTTGGCCGCGCGGCGTGCGACCATGCTCACCGGCACAGCTGCCCCCGCCTTGAGCGTGGTGTCGCCCGTGATCTCGATGTCCATGAAGGGCTTGCCAAGCTTGATCACTACGCCCGGGACACCACCGTCTCTGATAATCATGTTCGAGCCGACACCAAGCGCCATGACCGGCATGCGGCCGTCGAGGCGATCGAGAAATGTTCGCAGATCTTCAAGGTCAGCAGGCTCGAACAGCCAGTCGGCATTGCCCCCGCTCTGAAACCAGACATGCTTGGCAAGCGGCGCATTCTGGGTCAGATCACCGCGAATGCCATCGGTCGGGATAAGCCCATCAGCCGATCCTTCGACCGAGCTCGTCGGAGCTGATCCGTCATCCATGTCGTACCAGTCGCCCGGTTGCACCATTTCGTTCATGCGCCCCTGTTCTTTGGCCGTTGTGATTCAATCGCTTCGGAAAGGGTAGCTGCCCAGCGGGTGATATCCCCCGCGCCGAGGCACACGACCATGTCGCCTTCGCGCAATTCTTCGGCGAGTGTTGCTGCAAGGTCATCATGGTCAGGGGTTGTTTGCGCCGAGCGATGGCCGCGCGACTTGAGGCCGGTGACCAGGCTTTCCGAATTGACGCCCTCGATCGGGTCTTCGCCTGCCTCATAGACCGGGGTGATGAACACCATATCAGCCTCGTTGAAGCAGTTCTGAAAGTCGTCCATCAGGTCGTTGAGGCGCGTGTATCGGTGTGGCTGCATGACCGCAATCACGCGCCCTTCGACGCCTGCCGCCTCTGTCGCCTCGCGCGCCGCACCCAGCACTGCGCGGATTTCGACCGGGTGATGCGCGTAATCGTCAATGATCGTCGCGTGGCCGGTCGGAAACGGGACGGTGCCCACTTTGGTAAAGCGCCGCCGGACCCCGCTAAAGCTGCCAAAGCCGTTACAGATCGTCTCGTCAGAACAGCCCATCTCGATCGCGACCGCGATGGCGGCGAGCGCGTTCTGCACGTTGTGGCGGCCTGGCATGGGCAGATGCACGCCCTCGATCCGGCGATCCTCCTCGCCGCGTTGGCGGACGATGACGTCGAACGTGTTGCCGCTTTCCGTCGGGCGCACATTAACCCCGCAAATGTCAGCCTGAAGCGAGAAGCCGTATGTCACGACCTTGCGGTCGCGCACATCGCCGATAACCGCCTGAACTTCGGGGTGGTCGACGCAAAGGATCGCAGCGCCGTAGAACGGCACGTTGTGAATGAATTCGACGAAGGCTTTCTTCACCCCGTCAAAATCGCCGTAATGGTCGAGGTGTTCGGGATCGATGTTGGTGACGACCGCGATCGTGCCGTCGAGCCGCAGGAAGCTGCCGTCGCTCTCATCGGCCTCGACCACCATCCAGTCGCTGTCGCCCATGCGCGCGTTGGAGCCGTATTGCTCGATGATGCCGCCATTGATGACCGTGGGATCGATCTCTCCGCAGTCGAGCAGGCTAGCGATCATGCTGGTCGTCGTGGTCTTTCCGTGCGTGCCAGCGACCGCGACCGTCGATTTGAGGCGCATAAGCTCTGCCAGCATCTCGGCGCGGCGAACCACCGGGGTGCGGTTTTCAAGCGCGTGAGCAACCTCCGGATTAGTCCGGCGCACCGCGCTTGAGGTGACGACGACGGCAGCGCCTTCGACGTTCTCTTTCTCGTGTCCGATGCGCACCGAGATGCCCTGTTCGCGCAGGCGCGCGACCACCGGGCCTTCTTTGATGTCGGAGCCCTGCACTGTGTAGCCAAGGTTGTGCATCACCTCGGCAATGCCGGACATGCCGATCCCGCCGATGCCCACGAAGTGAATAACGCCAATGTCGGTGCCGACGCCCTTCATGCTGCGCGGTCCTTGGTTGCAGGCTTTGCGACTGTGGCTTCCTGCGATGCGCCGCGCGTGTTGTGTTCGCCCACGCGGATTACGTCCATCAAATCCACGCCGCCGAAGCTTTCAACGAGGTCGGCAAGATCCTTCGCCGCGTTGGGCCGTCCGCAGTTCCATGCGCCATGCGCGGCGTTCGAGAGACTGTCCGGCTTTTGGGCCAGTGCCTGTATCTGTTTCGCGAGTTCTTTCGGTGTGAAGCTCGACTGGCGGATCATGCGCGCGCCGCCTGCCTTTACGATCTCGCGCGTGTTCGCGGCCTGATGGTCGTCGGTTGCGATTGGCAATGGCACGAGGATTGCCGGGCGGCCTACGGCGGTCAGCTCGGCAATGGTCGACGCGCCTGCGCGGCCGATAAACAGGTGGGTACCAGCAAGGCGTTCATGCATGTCTTCAAAATAAGTGCCGAGTTCAGCCGGGATGTCGTGGCTCGCATAGCGTTCGCGCACCGCATCGACGTCCTCCGGGCGACATTGCTGCGTTACCTGCAAGCGTTGGCAAAGCGCCGGGGGCAGCATCGCAAGGCCATCGGGAACAACTTCGGAAAGTACGCTGGCCCCCTGGCTGCCGCCGGTGATGAGGACGCGCAGAAGACCCTCTTCGGTGAAAGCCGGGAAATCTTCGTCGCGCAGCGCCAGCACCTCTTCGCGCACCGGATTGCCGACAAGGTGCACCTTGCCCGAATGCTTTGGCTTCAGGCGAGCGACTTCGGGATACGAGGTCGCAATCGCCTCGACCCGACCAGCCAGCAGGCGATTGACGCGGCCCAACACCGCGTTCTGCTCGTGAACGACGCTCGGAATCTCGGCGGAAGTTGCAGCGAGCAGCGCGGGCAATGCGGGATAGCCGCCAAAGCCCACCACGGCGGACGGCTCGAAACTCTCGAACAGGCGCAGGGCCATGTTGCGCCCTTCGAGCACGGCGCGAATACCGCCGATCCACTTGAGCGGGTTCTTGCCGAACCGGCCCGCGGGAAGGACATGCGCAGTTAGATAGTCGGGCTTGCCCGGAATGTTCGCCCCGCGCTCATCGGTGATGAGAGCGACGTGGTGGCCGCGCTGGTGCAATTCCTCGGCGAGCGCAAAGGCAGGGATCAGGTGGCCGCCCGTTCCGCCTGCGGCGAGGACGAAATGGCGTGACGCGCCTGTCGCTGTTTCGCTGTTCATGCGCGGCCCTCCTTTTTCTCAAACAGGTTCTTCAATCCCGGCTTCTCGCGTTCAAGGAACGGGTTGCGACGGGTGATGGCGAGCAATAGCCCTAGAGTGAAACACACGGCGAGCGTAGATGATCCCCCGTAGCTTACGAGTGGGAGCGTCATGCCCTTGGATGGGAACAGCTGAAGGTTCACCGCCATGTTGATGAAAGCCTGCCCGCCGATGAGCGAAACCAGCCCCGCGCCTGCGAGCAGCGCAAACAAATTGTCCTCGTCCACCAGCCTTACCAGCACCCGGGCGACGATCGCGACATACAAAAGCAGGATGAGCGCGCACATGAGGAGCCCGAACTCCTCGCCGATGACCGAGAAGATGTAATCGGTGTGCGCTTCGGGAAGGCTCATCTTGCGCCTACCCAGCCAAAGGCCGGTGCCGGTCCAGCCGCCATTGAGGATCGTACGCTGGGCCAGATCAACTTGGTCGAATGCAACGCCGCCTCCGAAGAAGCTGTCTATGCGGTAGCGCGCATTGTCATAGAGGAAGTATGCTGCGGTCAGCCCGCTCACTCCCACCGCGATCAGGGCGCCGAGACGTTGCAGCGAGACGCCCGATAGCAACACCAGCACGAACCAGACCCCGCCGAACAGGATCGTCGCGCCAAGGTTGGGTTGAAGCATCAGAAGCGCAGCGACGAGCGCCATGGTGAGCGTGGCATAGGCGACCACCGGCAAGCTTGGATCGCGCAGGCGCCATGACAGCATCCACGCAAGCAGCACGGCAAAGCCGGGCTTCAGGAACTCGCTCGGTTGCAGGCGCATGCCAAGGTTGATCCATCGCCTTGCGCCGTTCACCTCTACCCCGATCACGGGCACGAGCAGCATCAGCCCCAGCATGGCCACCGCCATCACGATGCCCATGCGCCGGGCATTTTCGCGGCTGGCGAGCGATACGAACAGCATGACGCCGATGCCCAGAAGCTGGAAGATCACGTGCTTCTGGAAGAAGACGAATTCGGAGACCTGATACTGACGCCCCGCTGCAGGCGAAGCCGCAGCGACTGCGACCGTGCCGAGCGCCATGAGCAAGAGCACCATGCCGAGCAGCCACTTGTCGATTTCGCGCCACCAGATGCGGACGCGATCGGCAAAGCCGCGGTTCTGCGGTACGGGTGCGTGGAACTTCGCATCGCTCCGGGTGGGGATGAAAGCGCCGATCATGCTGCATTGTCCTTTGCAGACGGGGCGGCAGAGCAATCGATGTCGCAATCAGCGATGACGCCGACCAACTGCCGGAAATGCTCACCGCGCTTTTCGTAGTCGCGAAACTGGTCGAAGCTCGCGCAGGCGGGCGAGAAGAGAACGACATCTCCGGCAACTGCGGCGTCTTTCGCGCGGCGAACAGCTTCGCTTACCAGTTCGCAACGTTCGACCTTGGGAACCTCGCCTTCAAGAAGCTCTGCGAAACGTGGCCCTGCTTCGCCCACGGTATAGGCGGCGGCGATGTCTCCCAAGTGTTCGGCACACTTGCCAAGCCCATCTTCCTTGGCGAGGCCGCCCACGATCCAGTGGATGCGCGGCTCGCCCGATACACCGCGCGGGTAAGCGGCAAGCGCGGGCGCGCTGGCGTCGGTGTTGGTGGCCTTGCTGTCGTTGATGAAGAGCACGCCCTCTTCTTCGCACACGATTTCCATCCGGTGCGGCAGGCCTCGAAATCGCGGAATAGCGTGGGACCACTGCGCCTCGGTCACGCCAAGCTCTTCGACGATCGCGACGGCCACGGCTACGTTCTCAAGATTGTGCGGCCCTTGGAGGCTGGGCCAATTGGCCTGCCGATCGCGCAGGGCATCGAGGTCTGCTGCGTGAGCACGGCCCTCTCCTCGGAACTCGATCTGGCGGCGGTAGATTGCGCCGACAGGCTCCTCAAGCGAACCGAAGACGGCCAGATTGCGCGGCGACTGCATTTTGAACAGTCGCTCTTTCGCTGCGGCATAGGCGGCAAAGCCGTCGTAGCGGTCGAGGTGATCGGGCGTAATGTTGGTGAGCGCGGCCACCTCGCAATCGAGGCTGGTGGTGAGGTCGATCTGGTAGCTCGATAGCTCCAGCACATAGACGCCCTCGCCGCCTTCTCCGGGTGCAAGGGGCTCCTGCGCCATGATAGGCTCGCCGATGTTCCCGCCCAGCAGGGACGGGATACCGGCCATTTGAAGAATGTGGTGGACGAGCGCGACCGTGGTCGATTTGCCGTTGGTCCCAGTGATGCCGACGACCTTGTGCGGAAGCAGGTCGGCGCGGGCGCGGGCAAACAGCTCGATATCGCCGATGACCGGCACGCCGAATTGCGCGGCGTGGCCCGCGATGGGGTGCGTGTTGAGTGGAACGCCGGGGGAAACGACGACCCCGTCGAAACCCGTCAGCTCAGTCTCCAGCGGATCAGCGATGTCGCAGCGCCCCTCGAACGGAGCGCGCGCAACGTCCTGCCTGTCCCACACGGTTAGCTTCGCCCCGCTCGCCAGCAACGCCTCAGCCGCCGCCGCCCCGGAGCGCGCAAGGCCCAGGATCGCAAAGCGTTTGTCAGCAAAGGCGGAAGAGGTGATCACGGGTGCGCGCTTACCTCAGCTTGAGAGTGGAAAGGCCAACCAGCGCTAGCACGATGGCGATGATCCAGAAGCGGATCACGACCTTGCTTTCCGACCAGCCGAGCTGCTCGAAATGGTGGTGGATCGGCGCCATGCGGAAGACGCGCTTGCCGGTGCGCTTGAACCAGAACACCTGGATGATCACGCTGGCGGTTTCGACCACAAACAGTCCGCCCACGATGAGCAGCACGACCTCGTGGTGAGCCGCAACCGCAATCGCACCGAGAGCCCCGCCCAATGCCAGGCTGCCGGTATCGCCCATGAAGACCGCAGCAGGCGGCGCGTTGAACCACAGGAAGGCAAGTCCTGCTCCCATGATGGCCGCGCAGAAAATCGCGAGTTCACCCGCCCCTTCGACATAGGGAATTCCGAGATACTGGGTGAAGTCGGTGCGCCCGACGAGATAGGCAATGATCGCAAAGGTACCCGCCGCGATGATGACCGGCATAATCGCGAGGCCATCGAGCCCATCGGTGAGGTTAACCGCATTGCCGAAGCCGACGATGAACACGGCGGCAAATACGTAGTAGGCAGGCCCAAGCGGGATCTGCACGTCGGAGAAGAACGGGATGTAAAGATCGGTGCTGATCTGGCTGACGATGATGTAGCTCGCGATGCCCGCGACGATGAACTCCATCAAAAGCCGCACCTTGCCTGAGAGGCCCGCGTGGCTCGCCTTGGTCACTTTGTCGTAGTCGTCGAGGAAACCAATAATACCGAAGCCCATCGTCACAGCGAGACAGGCCCATACAAACGGGCTGCGCGGGTCCATCCACAAGAGCAGCGACAGCGTCAGCGCCACCAGCACCATCAGCCCGCCCATTGTGGGTGTGCCGCGCTTGGCGAGGTGCGATTGCGGGCCATCTTCGCGGATCGGCTGACCCTTGCCCTGACGAACGCGCAGCATGTTGATGAAACGCGGGCCGATGATCATCCCGATAATCAGCGCCGTCATCAATGTCGCCCCGAAACGGAAGGTCTGGTAGCGAACCAGGTTCAGCGGGCCTTCGAACCCCAGCCATTCGGCAAGCAGGTAGAGCATCTAGATCCCAATGAGGCGCTTCATCCACGCGCCTTCGTAAAGTGTTGTACCAATCTGCCGAGACCAACCGAATTGGAGCCCTTGACCAGCACAGCGTCCCCGTGTGTCAGCCCATATTCCTCGAGCGCCGCAATCGCTTCGGCAGGGCTATCGCATTGGGCGAAGCTGGGGGCAAAGCCAAGCGAATTGGCAGGCATTCTCCCCAATTCCCCGGCAAGAGCGCGCATCTCGTCGCCGACAAGTATCACGTGGTCGATTTTGGCTTCGGTCAGCGGCTCGGCGATCTGTGCGTGGAAGCGTGGAGCGAAGTCGCCCAACTCCTTCATCGAGCCGAGCACAGCCACCCTGCGATGCGCCGGTGTCTGTCCAAGCGCGCGCAAGGTTGCGCGCATGGAAGCAGGGTTTGCGTTGTAGCTTTCGTCGACGAGCAGAGCCTTACCGCCTGCTGCAGGGATATCGAAGCGTGCCCCGCGCCCTTTGAGCCCGCCCATTTCGGCAAGCGCAAGGCCCGCGCTCGCCAAATCTCCGCCAGCTGCACGCACGGCAGCGATCACGCCCAACGAGTTCGCGATCCAGTGCTCACCCGGCTCGGCAATAGTGTAGCAAAGCCGCGCATCGCCAAGGTCTGCCGTGACCATAGAGCCGCCGGTCGCACTCGGGATCGCATCGAGCAGACGGACATCGGCATGCTCGCTGCGCCCGAATGTCACGACATTGACGCCGAGAGCCTTGGCGTGACCGATCATGCGGTCCGCATATTCGCTGTCCGCCGGAATGATCGCCGTGCCGCCTTTGACGAGACCGGTGAAGATTTGCGCCTTTTCATCGGCGATTGCCTCCATGCTGCCCAAGTTCTCGATATGAGCGGGCGCTATGGTGGTGATCAGTGCGACATGCGGGCGCACATGGTCCGACAGCGGCGCAATTTCGCCCGAATGGTTCATGCCCATCTCGAACACGCCGAACTTTGCGCGCGCAGGCATGCGAGCAAGGCTGAGCGGCACGCCGACATGGTTGTTGTAGCTGCGTACGCTGCGATGCGCTGCGCCGCGGCTGGCGCGGTCGAGGGAGGCGAAGATCGCCTCTTTCACGCCTGTCTTGCCGACCGATCCTGTGACCGCGATACGCTTGGCAAAGCCGCGTTCGCGCGCTGCATGA
This sequence comes from Erythrobacter sp. S158, assembly GCF_057364915.1. Taxonomy (NCBI): domain Bacteria; kingdom Pseudomonadati; phylum Pseudomonadota; class Alphaproteobacteria; order Sphingomonadales; family Erythrobacteraceae; genus Erythrobacter; species Erythrobacter sp. S158. Next base: position 2,115,741 of record NZ_CP200279.1, read on the forward strand.
GCGAGGTCGTGCAGAGCCTTGGTCGTATCCTTGACCAGCACATGCGGAAAATCGACCGGGCGATCGGTGATGGCAGCAACAGCACCTTTGGCAAAAGCTGCAGCGATGAACTTGTGGCCGTCCATCGCTTCGCCCTTCAATGCGACGAAGACATCGCCGGGCCGGACATCACGACTGTCCATTTCAACGCCCGATGCCTGGAAAGCGTGGCTGGCGGTCCCACCCGTCGCGGAAGCGATGCTCTGCGCATCCCACAAGGCAAGCGGCAAGGCGTCGCGCGGGTTCGCGGGCCAGGCTTTGAGCAAGGCGTGTGCGGCGCTCATTGAGATGCTTCCTTGGCGGCAAGCGCCGCGCATTCGCGCGCGACCTCGACATCGTCGAACGGCATAACTCGCATTGTCTCTCCCGACCCGATTATCTGTCCTTGCTCGTGGCCCTTCCCAGCCACGAGGATAATGTCATGTGCGCCGACCTGGCCGATGGCAGCCGCGATGGCTTCGCGGCGTCCGCCGATGGCCCGGACATGATCCGCTCCGCCTGCACCTTCAAGCACGGCTGCGCGGATTTCACCGGGATCCTCGCCGCGAGGATTGTCGTCGGTGATAATTACGAGATCTGCGCTATCGGCTGCGACTTTGCCCATCGGTGCGCGCTTGCCCGTGTCACGGTCTCCGCCTGCGCCGAATACAACGATGAGCTTCCCGCCCTTCTCGCCATCGACATGCGGACGCAGCGCGGCAATCGCGGCTTCGAGTGCGTCGGGCGTGTGAGCGTAATCGATGTAAACGGGTGCACCGCTGGCGGTAAGGCAAGCGCGTTCAAGCCGACCGCGAACCGGCTGCAACCGTCCGATCGCGTCGAAGACCTGCGCGGGTGCAGCGCCCGTGGCAATCGCGAGACCTGCCGAAACGAGAGCATTCGCCGCCTGATAAGCGCCGATCAGCGGCAGCTTCACCTTGCGGCTCTCACCGTCATACTCAACGTCGAGCACTTGCCCCAACTGCGTCGCCTCGCGGGCGGCAAGGCGCAGGAAATCGCCTCGCTCGCCCACTGTGAGCACGTGCAACTTGCGGGACAGCGCGTGCTCAATGGCGCGGCGGGTCCACTCGCATTCTTCCCCGCCGTCCCAAATGATGGCCTTGCCGTCTTCCTCGACAACCTCGTCGAACAGCCGCATCTTGGCTTCGAAATAGGCGTCCATGGTGTCGTGGTAATCGAGGTGATCGCGGCTGAAATTGGTGAAGGCGCCCGCTTTCACGCGCAGCCCTTCGTTGCGATATTGGGAGAGACCGTGGCTGGATGCCTCGTAGGCAACATGGGTCACGCCCTCGCGCGCAAGCCCGCTCATGTTTGAAAGGAACGTTACGATGTCGGGCGTGGTGAGGCCGGTCGAAACGCTGCCGTCGGGCGTGGTGACGCCGAGCGTCCCGATGCTCGCCGCGCGCTCGCCGCACATGCGCCAGATCTGGCGGGTCATCTCGGCGGTCGAGGTCTTGCCGTTGGTCCCTGTGACCGCGACGATGGTTTCGGGCGCGGGAGTGAAGAACCCGGCGGCCAGCTGCGCAAAGTCGCGGCGCGGTTCCTCGCGCGCGATGTGAAGCGCACCTTCGACCTTCGCCTCGCTGCGGGCAACGATGGCAACCGCGCCCGCTTCGATGGCAGCGGGAATGAAGTCCTCGGCATTGAAATTCGCGCCCCGGAACGCGCCGAACACTGTGCCGGGCGCGACCTTACGGTGGTCGATGGCAAAGCCGGTGACTGTCGCGTCACCTGCATCGGCCGCGGGCAAACCAGCGCGCTCGATCAGGGCAGCGAGCTTCATTCGCGGTTCTCGATCAGGTAGCGCAGGTCGGAGATATCGACGTCGCGATTTGTGTCGGGACGAACGCCCAGCATCGGGCCGATGCGCGGCACCAGCTCCATGACGATCGGCGCGGCGGTGAAGGCGGCGGTGCGCTGACCGCGCGCGGCTTTTGTGCCCTTGGGCTCGTCAAGCATGGTCACGACCACATAGCGCGGACGATCCATCGGGAAGGCCGCAGCAAAGGACGAAATGAGCGCGGTCTGGCGATAGCCGCCAGCACCCGGCTTTTCGGCCGAACCGGTCTTGCCGCCAACACGGTAACCTGGCGCATCGGCGCTCTGGCCCGTGCCGTAGATCGAGATCATGCGCAGAAGCTGACGCATACGCGAAGAGGTCGATGCCTTGAACACGCGCCGTCCGCGCGGCGCGGCACCGGGCTCGATCTTGCGAAGGGTCGCCGGGCGCCAGATGCCGCCATTGACCAGCGCCGCATAGGCACTTGCCAAGTGAAGCGGTGTCACGGCAAGTCCGTGTCCATAGCTCACCACCATGTTTGTCAGGCGCGACCATGTTCCGTTCGGGCGTTCTTCGGCCCATTGCGGTTTTCCGCGCGCCGGCAATTCGATGACCGGACGTTCCTTCATACCAAGATCAATGACCGTTTGGCGAAGGCGTTCCTCGCCGAGTTCGTCAGCGATGCGCATGGTTACGGTGTTGGAGGAGTAAGCGAGCGCCTCTGGCACCGTCAGCGTGTCGCCTTTCGGCTTAAGGTCGCGAAAGGTGTGGCCTGACATCTCGACCGGGCTCGCGTCCCACTGAGCCGACAGGTTGCGCACCACGCCTGCATCGATGGCGGCAGCCACCGTGATCGGCTTGAAAGTCGAGCCGAGTTCATAGGTCGCGTTGGTCGCGCGGTTGTAGATGTTGGGCGACTTGTGCACGTCCGACAGGTTCGGATTGAACGCAGGCAGCGATGCCATCGCCATGATCTCGCCCGTATCGACGTCGAGCACGATGCCTGCAGCGCCAATCGCATTGGTCGCGAGCATGCCTTTGCTGAGTTCGTCTTCGAGTGCACCCTGCACGCGCAAGTCAATCGAGAGTGCCACCGGCTCCGCGCGCAGGGCCTTGTCGGCGAGTTGCTCGTCAAGGACCCGTTCCATCCCAAGCTGGCCTTCGAGGCGGCGTTCGTCGTTTTCCTGAACGTAGCCCAGGATATGCGCTGCGAGCGCGCCTTGCGGATAGTGGCGATCGGACTCGCGCGGGATTTCTAGCGCGATCTCGCCGAGACCGAAAACGCGGTTGGCATCTTCGGGCAGGATGCGGCGCTGAATATAGCCGCCGCGCGCCGAGCGAAGTATAGCAAGCGTGCGATCTTCATCGAGATCGGGGAAAATCTCCATCAGGCTTGCCGTCACGTCTGCCGGATCAGCGACCAACGGTGCACCCTCATCCTCCATCGCGCGCGGATTGAACCACAGCGCATAGGCCGGGAAGGTGCGGGCAAGCGGCGTGCCGTGGCGGTCTGTGATTTCACCGCGACTTGGCAGAAGCGCTTCGGCAAGGCTCGTCTGGCTCGGCGCTGCACCAACGAAACCGACATAGCCGATACGCAGCAGCGAGATGACCGCCACAACGCCAAGAAGCGCGACCATGATGAAGAGCCGAAGGCGGGCTGTCACAAGGAGCGATTGCCGCATGTGAACCGAATGGATCCGGCCTGCCGGTATGGCCGGTCCGCAATCGCGCTCAATGCCCGGCTCCTGCCAAGGCTCCACGCCCTTCACTTCGCGCGGCGCGGACGTGCGTGATGGCCGCAGCCCTCGGTCGAGGGCCAGCGCCGTCATTGCGAGATTTCCGCAGACATGAGCGCGACGTTACCCGAAGGCGGTGCGCTCGTGCCCTGCGCCCTGGCCGGACGGATGGGCGAGGCCTCGATCAGGAAATCGCCAAAGGCCTCGGTGAACACAGCGCCCGCATCTTCCTCGGCATCAAGCGAGGCAAGCGTCACCGGCGCACCGGTGATTGGCGAGACCATTTCGCGCGGCTCCGCATCCGGGCCAGCAAGATCGGCGCGAGCCACGCGGATCGGCGAAGGCGCATCGGGTCCGGCAGGCACGCCGAGGCTTGCAAGCTGGCGCTCGTTGTCGAGATACTGGTCCGCACGCGGCGCTTCATAGCCAAGCTCTACCGCGTTCCACTCGGCCAGCTGGCGCTGGCTGGCGCGGGTCTGGAACTCGGTTTCCAGCATCTGCACCTCGCGTTCGAGCCCGATGATTTCGCGCTCGGCCAGAAGCACTTCGCTGCGCACGGTTTGCACCTGGAAGCTGAGCAGTGCGAAAAGAGCCACGCACGCCGCCAAGACTGCGACCCAACCCATCTGGCGAATGCGCGAACCGGGGGTGATCATGGCTGGACTCCTTCTCTTGCGGGGGCGGAAGTGCGGATGGCGTGACGCAGGATCGAAGAGCGCGAGCGGGGGTTGAGCTCGATCTCTGCGTCGGTGGGGCGAATGGCTTTCGAGACGCTCGCAAAGGTCGGCGGTGGTCCGGGGACTTCGCCGGGTAGGTGGCGCGACACGGCGCGGCCTGCGCCAGAGGCTTCCTTGAAGAAACGCTTCACAATGCGGTCTTCAAGGCTGTGGAAGCTGACCACGGCCAGCACGCCGCCTTCGCGCAGCAGCGTCTCTGCCGCGTTGAGACCTGCACGAAGTTCGCCAAGCTCATCGTTCACATGGATACGCACCGCCTGAAAGCTGCGCGTTGCAGGGTCCTTCTTGTCGTGCGGCTTGTGGCCCAGTGCCTTGCGCACCACTCGGGCCAGATCGCCGGTCGTTTCCAGCGGGCGCGCAGCAACAATGGCGCGGGCAACACGGCGCGACTGGCGCTCTTCGCCATACTGGTAGAGCACGTCGGCAATCGCGGCTTCGTCGGCGGTGTTCAGGAAATCGGCAGCGCTTTCGCCGGCCTGGCTCATACGCATGTCGAGCGGGCCGTCAGCGCTGAAGGCAAAGCCACGCTCGCCCTGGTCGAGTTGCATCGAGGAAACGCCGATATCCATCACGACTGCATCGACTTGGGGCACGCCGATGCAGGTCATTTCCTCACGCATGGAGGAGAAGCGCTCTGCATGGAGCGATAAACGGCCATCAAACTCGGCGACCATGCCCTGCCCGTCGCGGATCGCGTTGGGATCGCGGTCGAAGGCATAGACGCGCGCACCTTTCTCAAGCAGCGCGCGCGAGTAGCCGCCTGCACCAAAGGTCGCATCGATGATCGCCATGTCGGGCGAAGGCTGAATTGCGGCGACGACTTCGTCGAGCAGGACAGGAATATGGGGAGCGGTCATTTCTTCGCTCCCTTCGCTTTGGCTTCGGCCTTCGCCATTTGCGCGCGGCAGCTGGCCTGCGCGCCGCGAAAGGCGGGGCCCATGCGCGAAAGCTCTTCGGGGTTCCACACGAAGAAGAACTTGCCTGCACCGTGGAAGTAGAGCCCGTCCTCGACCATGCCGAGTTCCTTGAGATGCTCGGGCATCACGAAGCGGCCGCTGTCGTCGAAAGGCACCTGCTCGAACCCGAACAGCTGCTGCGCGCGCTCGTCCGGGTCGAAATCGCTGTCACCCAGACGGATGGCGCGCTCTTCTTCTTTCTCAAGCTGTGCGTGAAGTTCGTCGATGCGCGAGAGGCCGAAACCAACCAGGCAATCGTACTTGTCGTGAACCGCAAGGCACAGCGTCTTCGAGCCGTCCGAGCTTTCCTTGACCGCCTTGCGGAATGCAGGGGGCAGGACATAGCGACCCTTATCGCCAACCGGCGAATAGGCCTGTCCATTATATGCTCCCGGCGCTGGCACGCGTCGATCCCCTACCCTTGGCGGACCCTCCTCGCGGGACCGCTGGCCTCAATCCTCCTCGAACACGCCGCAACCGTGACTGACCCTGCGCAGGCACAACTTCCCCGTCACCGCCTCCGCGCGAGCGAGGGCAGTGCGCCGACCTCTTCTGGTCAGCGCAGGGCAAATCGGCATGTTCGATGGAGCCCGGTAATATCCGGGAAGCAGCCGGGTGGCTAGGGTTTTTCTAGGAATATCTAGGGATTATACGGTAAACATCTGATTTACTGTATTTTTCTGTGACTACCTATGTGCCCATCAAATCCCTGTTCAACCCATCATTCCCGTGTTTTCCCGTGTCAGTGCGGGTGTTTGGCAGCGAATCCGCGAACAATTCCCACCCGAGTCTCACCAGATTGGCCTGCCGAAGGGGTGCTTCCCGCAATATTCCCAAACCATTCGTCACTCCCACGCATAGCGTGCGAGCCCCTGGATACTAGCAGACTGGCCGTCTTGTGTCCGCTCTCCTTCAAAAGCGGCTGCATCTGCAAGCAAGGTCACACGCCCCTCGCCCACCTTGCAGCGGACCAGAGCAGCGCCTGCCGTCACTTCGCAGTCGGCGGCAGTGTCATCGACACGTATGGCCCCCGCCATCGCAAGTTCGAGCCTGCTGCTTTCGTCAAAGGTTTCGGTGCGAAGCGGGGCCTGTTCTTCATCGAACTCCACCGACAATCCCCAGCGCGCGACGACAGGCGGGATGAGCGCGACATCGGCGGGACGGCGCGGATCGCCGAGCGGGACGTGATAGTGCCCGGTGAGGAGCGGATCGAGCACCAGCAGCAGCTTTCCACCCTGCTTCACCCATTCGTCGAGCGCGACATTGTCGGCAGGCGACAGCCCCTTGGGCTGGATCACAGCAAGGTGCTTCAACCCCTCCAGCGGATCGGTCGGCGGCGCGTCGGAGTCGAGCGCGGGGATCGGTGAGAGCGTATCGAGCGGCACGATTTCGTAGCGCGCCTCAATCACCTCGCGCTGCCACGGCACCTCGACGTTGCCCGAGGCCAAGTCGGCAAACTCCGCTTCGAGCGGCCAGTAGATCGGCAAGCTGGTCATGAGCCCGACCTTCGGGCGCTCAACCACGGTGTCCTTGATCGCGGTAGCGTTCTGTACAACCGAACGAACACGCTCCACTTCTTTCCCGCTCTCATAGAGATAGCTGAAAGCAAGGCCTGCGCAGACAACGATCGCCAATACGGAGGTCAACTGCCACGGCAGCAAGCGCATAGAAAACCTATTGTTCAGGCGTTGAGGTCTGGCCCGCGCCCTGCGCTGGTGCGCTCGGCAGATCCTGTGTCGCACCGGTCGGTGCAGCCGTAGGCGTCGGGCTTGGCTCTGCGGGCATGTCAGGGACAATCCCGGCATCGGCGAGCGGGTCGCGCTGCGGAGGCGCTTCTGTTGGCTCAGTGGTCGGAGCAGCTTCGGGAACCGCGCCCTCCTCGGTCCGGTCGGCCTGCGTACCGATAATGCTCGCAAGACCCACCAGCAGGATCATCGAGACGATCCCGAACAGCCCCACCTGGAGCCGCTGCGCCGCTTCTGCACGCGTCCCGCCAAGAGGCGCACCTTCAGGTGGCCCCTCGCTCTCGTTCGCGCTCGATCCAAAACGTCCGCCGGTCATGTGCAACGACCTAGCGCGGCTTGGCTGGCCTGTCGATTAATCGCTTTGGTTTTGGGTGAGCCAGTCGAACACCGGCAGGTTCTTCGAAGCGAGCCACTCGGCGTTGTAGAGCGTCGAGAGATAGCGGAAGCCAGTGTCGCACAGGATCGTCGCGACCTGCGGGTTCTCGACACCGTCCGCGACCAGTTGCTTGCCCAGTTCAATCGCGCCTGCAACGTTGATGCCGCTCGAAAGACCAAGGCACAGCCCTTCCTTGCGCAGCAGATGCTCGACCCAGACTAGGCCCTCTTCGTCCGAAATGCGAAATTGCGTGTCGATTGGCGCGCCTTCGAGGTTCGCGGTGATGCGCCCCTGCCCGATCCCTTCGGCGACCGAAGAGCCCTCGCCCTTCAATTCGCCATGCGCGTAATAATTGTAGAGCGCCGCGCCATGCGGATCGGTCAGCGCAATGCGGATGTCGGGGTTCTTTTCCTTCAGCCCCATACCCACACCCGCAATCGTACCGCCGGTGCCAGCCGCGCAGGTGAAGCCGGAAATCTTGCCGCCGGTCTGCTCCCACAGTTCGATCGCGGTGCCTTCAATATGAGCGCGGCGATTGGCGGTGTTGTCGAACTGGCCTGCCCAGATCGCGCCTTCGGTCTCTTCGGCCATGCGGCGCGAGACGTGCTGGAAGTGGCAGGGATCGGCGTATTTGGTCGGGGGAACAAGGACCAGCTCTGCGCCGAGCGCGCGCAGCGTGTCCATCTTCTCCTTGGACTGGTTGTCGGGCATGACGATGATCGTCTTGTAGCCCAGCGCATTGGCAACCAGCGCAATGCCGATGCCGGTGTTCCCGGCTGTGCCTTCAATCACCGTGCCGCCCGGCTTCAACTCGCCGCGCGCCTCTGCATCGCGGATCATATAGAGCGCTGCGCGATCTTTCACGCTTGAGCCGGGGTTGGCGAATTCACACTTGCCCCAGATGTCACAGCCCGCCGCCTCGCTAGGTCCAGCGAGGCGAACGAGCGGCGTATTTCCAATCAGGGCGAGCGTGTCGCCGAATGGTTTAGTGATGTTCATGAAGAGCGATTTAGGCGCTGGCCCGCTTCGCCGCAAACAACATCAATCTTCAGGGGCGATAGTTACCTTAAGCCCGCTAAGCTCCGGGGTCAGCGGAATCTGGCACGACAGGCGCGACTTTTCGTTGCGGTGGTCGCTGCTTTCGAGAAGGTCGTCTTCGTCTTCGCTCATTTCGGGAAGCGCGGTTGGCGCTTCGTCGACATAGACATGGCAGGTCGCGCATGAGCAACAACCGCCGCAAAGCGCCAGCAATTCGTCAAAACCGTTATCGCGCACGGCTTCCATGACGTTGAGGCCGTTCTCGACCTCGATTTCGCTCGTCTCGCCTTCGCGATTGGTGACGACCAGCTTGGGCATAAAGGTATGTCCTTCTCGAATAGATTGAGCGCAAGGATGCACGCTTGGAAAATACGGCCTGTCAGCTAGGGAGTTCCATTGCCAAGTGCAACCTAGAGGTTTGGACCATGGGGCTGACTGCCGAAATCATCACGCGCGAAATGGACACTCTTGCCGCGAAGGACGAGCGGGTGGGCGAGGAGCTTGCGCGCATCGGCTATCCCGCACCGCGCCTGCGCGACCGGGGCTACAAGACGCTGCTTCGCACCATCGTGGGGCAGCAGGTCTCCGTCGCGGCGGCGACGTCGATGTGGAACAAGCTGGAGGCGGAACTGGGCGAGGATTTCACGCCCGCCTGCCTGTTGAAGCGCGACTTCGACACGCTGCGCGCCTGCGGCTTGTCGCGCCAGAAACAGGGCTATGCGCGGTCCTTGTGCGAGCTGGTCGACGCGGGCGAGCTCGATTTTCACAACCTGCCCGCCGATGACGAAGAAGCGATCGAGGAGCTCACCCGGATCAAGGGGATCGGGCGCTGGTCGGCGGAAATCTACCTGCTGTTTGCGGAAGGTCGCACAGACATCTGGCCCGCTGGGGACCTCGCCGTGCAAGAGGGCGTCAAACGCTTGCTCGAGATGGAGGAGCGTCCCAAGGAGAAAGAGACGCGCGAGCTTGGCGAACGCTGGTCACCGCATCGCGGGGCGATGGCGATCTTCACTTGGCACTATTACGCGAACCCTGCGCTTTAGGTCTCAAGCGGACGCAGCCATTGCCGCCTTCACAGTTTCCGGCTCGCGTTTGACGTGACCACTGGGCACGATCAGGCCGAGGATGAAGGGCGCATTGCGAAGCAGCTCGGTTGGGTCGCCGCCCTTGAGAGTTATCGCGCCAAACTCGACCACCGTTGGATCGAACGTGAACGAGACGGGAAAGAAGCACAGCAGGACCAGCCAGCGCGACAGACCGGTATCGTGCAGTCTGCGCACGGTCTGAAGCACCACCACCGCAGCGGCGAGCAGGATAATGCTGACCGACAGCGTCCCATCAGCAACATCCTTGAGCGCGCGTGAGCCGAACCATGCGACGGCAAAGCCTGCGAATGTCAGCCAGTACTGCGTTCGCGATGTGCGCCCTGACAGCACTTCCATGACTTTGGATTGCATCGACTTTTCGCTCCCCTTGTCTATCTGCGCGGGGAGCATGGATCAAAGGCGGGCCTGCGGCAAGTGGTCGCCTGACCCTTGGCGAACTCAAGACTCCGGCGTGTCGGCAAAGGCTCCGCGCACAACTTCGAACACGGCCTTAGGCTGGTCCTCGATTAGAAAGCTGCCCGCGTCCTCGATCACCACCGGATCGCTAAGGCCAAACCGCTTTGCCGAAAGCTGAGCGAACTCGGTCGGGGTGTTGGCGTCCTCGTCTCCCAGGAGCAGGGTGAGCCGATCGCCCAACCCCTCGAGCAAACCGCCCCACTGCGCAGACCAGTTCAACATCGTGTCGCCCGGCCCCATCTTGCCGCGCGGCAACACGTAATTGGCCGCCTTGCGGAAATTGCGCACGACCTCGGGCCGCTGGACCGTCGCGCTCTCGCGTGAGCAGCTGTCGTAATAATCCTCGACAAACTTGTAGAATTCGCCCGTCCCCATGCTCGCCAGCATTGCGCGCATGTAAACGCGGGCAAAGGCAGGAGCGACGCGCGAGATCTTGAAATGGGTGCGCTGGCGGGTGGTGAGGAAGCGGTAGTCGTCGCTCTGGACAATCGGGAGGAACGGCCCTGCTGCCACCGCCTGGTGCAGGCGTTCGGGATGCATTTGCGCAAATGCGGCAAGGAAAGGCGTCCCCGCCTGCGTGCCCAGTGCAACGCATTTGTCGATGCCGAGATGGTCGAGGAAGGCGGTGAGGCGGTCGGCAAACAGGAGCGGCGATTGTGGTCCCTGTTTTTCGCCCGTTGTCTCGCCGTAGAACGGACGCCAAGGAGCTATGATCCTGAGCCCTGCCGCGCGCGCAGCCTCGCTTACCTGCGGCGTGAACAGCGGCCCTTCGAGCGCGTGGAAATACAGCACTGGCTTACCCTGCGGATCACCGTGTTCTTCCCACGCAATCATGCGCCCTTGCGGGTCGGCATAGAGGAAGTTGCATTCGTGCTCGAATTCTATGTCGCCTTCATGCGGCGGGTCGAGCGAGTGGATGAAGCCCGCATAAAGGAGGAGCAATTGCTCCTTTGAATTGATCGCGAGCTTGCGCTGAAGCGCCTTCAATTGGTTGCGCGCCGTGCCAACACTGCGTCCGCGAAGCTCGGCAAATTCGCGCGTGGAACCTCCGCGAACCAGATGCTTGGTCAGCGCCACCTCGGTTTCGGTCAGGGCAAAGGCCCGCTGGAAAGCTTCGGCGCTCTTTTCGTCCCAACGCAGGCGCACGGCCTGCAGGGCGATGATATGCACGCCGCTATAGGGGACGCGGTAGGCCGAAAACCAGCGCCCGGCGTCGTCTTCGGGGTCGGTGAAAAGACGCAGGAAAATGCGGTCATCACCAACAGCCGCCTTGCGCAGGCGTGCTTGTTCGACCTTTACGCGAGCGGGGTCAAACAGCCATTCAGGCGCGAAGCTTTCAGCCTCGACCCCGGTTTCAAAGACCCGGTCGTTCACCGTGATCACCCTGAATTGGCTGTCGATCGCAAGGTCGCATTCGAGGCTGGTTTCGAGGTGCGTCAGCATCGAGGAATAGTCCGCCTCATCGAGCGGATAGACCTTGTCGAAGATCGCCTCGGCATTGGCGAAATGCATATCGGCAGCCTCGCCGATGCCGCCCATTTGTGCGTCGGCTTCGATCAGGTCGTTGAGAAGCGGCACGAAGCTTTGAGGCTCTGCCACGGCGGCATAGGCCTTGGCCACGACGGCCTGCAGGGCCTCGCTCACGTCCTGATTTGGTTCGCCCTGATGGTCGCTCATCAATTTCGATCCCTATACCAAACGCCTGAATAACCAGCCGATTCGCGGTATTGCACATGACAGGTAAAGGCCGAGCCCGAAAGCCCGGCCTTCCCCGCCATTGCGCCGCAGAAAATCGCAGATGGGGCGTGCGATCACTTCACGCAGTAGCGGCCCGAGGCCTTGAGGCCCGACGGGCACGAGCCATCGCGCACCTCGGCATAATCGTCGCCATCGCCCACGCAGTAATTGCCCGAAGCGCGAAATCCTGTGGGGCAAGAGCCGATCTTGGGCAGTGCCACCTTGCTGCTCGAAGTGCAGTTCGAACCCGACTGCTTGAAGCCGGTTGGGCACGATCCGTCCTTGGAAACCGAGCTTGAGCTCGACTGCGCCATGGCGGGCGCGGCAGCCATCGGCGCGAGCGCGATAATGGCTGCGCTGGACAGAGCGATGAGTGGTTTGAACATGGTTTCGTCTCTCACTGATCTTGAAAGAAAGAAGGGTTGCGGCGGCCGGCTAGCCTCTGGGTCGCATTGTGGAGAAAACCGACCGCCGCACACCAGGAAGGGGGCACGCTAATCCTTGCCCGGTGCTTTCGAGTATCGCAGCCTCAGGTCAGCCCTGCGGTCCGCGACGATAGGTGAAGGCCACCGCGCTCTTGTTCGTGTCGCGGTCGTACCACTGGCAGAAGAAGTCGGTGCCCGACTTGTCGGTGTGCAGCGGGCCGAAGTTGAAGGTCAGCATCGCGCGGCCCCGCCCGTCGAGATAATCGCGATAGGCGTTCGAGCGGTCTGAATTGCTGCCGCTTGCCGTCGGGGTGTAGCCGAGCGAGTGGCCGGTGTGCAGCATCACATCCTTGCCGGTGTAGTTGCCCTGACGCGGCCCTTGGACGTTATCGAGCTGCTCCGAACCGTCATAGCTGACGCACTGGATGCGATAAGCACCTCTGGCATAGGCTGCCTTGTCGACCTCGACATAAAGCACATCGCCAACGCCCAGACCGGGGAAGAAGCAGCCATTGGTAGGGCTGGTTGGAGCGCGATTGATCAGCCCACCACGGGTCTCGGTCGAGATGCCCTGGCTGAACGTGTAATCGCCTGCCTCAGCGACGAATGCGTTGCCGACATTCAGGTTCGCGCAGGAAATCTGGTCGACATATTTGGCAGGGGCCGGACCGGCGCGGCCGACATGGTCGGGTGCGCGGGCGGTCTGCGGATAGTTGCTGCGCTGGCGCATCGCCTGGTTGACGGCTGCTCCGCGACCGCCGGTGACAACGCCGACGACCGAGCGGCCATCCGAATTGGCAACGCCTTCGACGGTGCGCGCCGCCGCTTCGACATCTTCAGCGGCATCGCGCACGTCATTGGCGGTGTCTTCGACCTTTTTGACTGCGTTGCGCAGGCTGCGGAACTGCGCGTCGGCAGGAGCGGCGTGAGCCAGAAGTCCGGCCGAAAGGGAAACGCCAGCGAGGGCAATCATCATCGTTTTCATCGGTTTACGATCCTTGTCATGTCGGCCCCGCCCGTCGGGGCCTTCGTCGTGACTGATCGTCCAACTATTCGCGCAGCTGACGGCGCAGAATGTCCCAGATGGTACAAAATCGCATTTTTCTGACGCCGCTCGTCCGAAATGTGCCGCTCGTGGAGTTTCCCGTTGCATCGCGCGGTGCGGTTCCTAGGTGTGACCGCAATCACGAAAAACACTCAGGGAGACACCATGCCAGCACTCGACACCATCCCGCTGATCCCGCGCGAACATCTGTTCGGCAACCCTACCCGCGCGCAGGGGCAGATCAGCCCGGATGGCAAGTGGCTGAGCTGGCTTGCTCCCCATAACGACGTTCTCAACATCTGGTTGGCGCCGCGTGACAATCCGGATGACGCGAGGGCGATGACAAGCGCAACCGACCGCCCGATCCGCCAGCACATGTGGTCGCCAGACGGCACCAGCCTCCTCTACATTCAGGACAAGGCAGGCGATGAGAATTTCCTTCTCTACCGCGTCGATGTGGTGAGCGGCGAAGAGACTACGCTGACCCCGTTCGAAGACACTCGCGTGCAGATCGTCGGTTCATCCGAGACGATCAAGAACGCGATCCTTGTCGGTCTCAACAACCGCGATCCGCAGTGGCACGACGTGCACCGCCTCAACCTCACCACCGGCGAGCTTGAACTGATCTACGAGAACAACGCCTTTGCCGGCTTCATGGCCGACGACACGCTGACCTTGCGCATGGCGATGGCTCAGAACGATGCGGGCGGGACCGACTATTTCCGTTTCGATGGCGACAGCGTCGAGGAAGAACCGTTCGAGACGACCGCGATGGAAGATTCCATGACGACCTCGCCAGCGGGCTACACGGTCGATGGCAGCGTGCTTTACTGGCTCGACGGGCGCGGACGGAATACCGCTGCGCTCTATGCTCAGGACACGGCGACCGGTAAGCGGACTTTGATCGCAGAGGACGACAAGGCCGATATCAGCGGCACGCTTCGCGATCAGAAAACCGGCGAGGTGCTCGGCTACACCGTCACCTATCTGCGCCGCGAATTTACCGCGCTCGATGCGGGTATAGGCGCCTCGTTCGATTTCCTCGATGGCAAGCTCGAAGGTGACTTCGGCATTTCCAGCCGCACCGAAGCAGACGATACCTGGATCATCTGGAACGACCCGCTCACCGCGCCCGCTAAGACGTTTATCTACGACCGCAAGGCATGCACGCTCGATCCGTTCTACGTCGCGCGGCCAGAACTTGAAGGCGCCCCTCTGCAGCCGATGCACGGGATCGAAATCAAGAGCCGCGATGGCCTGACCCTGCCCTCGTTCCTTACACTTGCCGCGGGCAGCGATCCTGACGGCGATGGCAAGCCCGACGCGCCGGGACCCATGGTTCTGCTCGTCCACGGCGGTCCTTGGGCGCGCGACGAATATGGCTTCAACTCGCAGCACCAGATGCTCGCCAATCGCGGCTACCATGCGCTGTCGGTGAACTTCCGCGGCTCGACCGGCTTCGGCAAGGACTTCATCAACGCAGGCAATAAACAATGGGGCCTGGCGATGCATGACGACCTGATCGATGCGGTCGAATGGGCCATCGAAGAGGGCATCGCTGCGCGTGACAAGGTCGCGATCATGGGCGGTTCCTATGGCGGCTATGCGACGCTGGCGGGCCTTACATTCACCCCCGAAGTCTTCGCCTGCGGCGTCGACGTGGTCGGCCCGTCCAATCTTGAAACCCTGCTGAGCACGATCCCGCCTTATTGGGCACCGATGGTGAAGATCTTTCACGAACGCATGGGCAATCCCGAGACCGAGGAGGGCCTCGCGCTGCTCAAGGCCGCGAGCCCGCTCTACAAGGCAGACCAGATCACCAAGCCGCTCCTGATCGCGCAAGGCGCAAACGACCCGCGCGTCAAGCAGGCCGAAAGCGACCAGATCGTCGGCGCGATGAAGGAGGCGGGGATACCGGTCACTTATGTCCTTTACCCCGACGAGGGCCACGGCTTTGCCAAGCCCGACAACAGCCTTGCCTTCTTCGCGATCACCGAGAATTTCCTCGCTGAAACGCTGCACGGACGGGCAGAGCCGCTGGGCGATGTGCTGGAGCCTTCGACTGCCGAAATCGTGGAAGGCAAAAGCCATGTGAAAGGGCTTGGCGGCTAGCCTCGCTCCCCCTAGACCCGTTTCAAATTGAAATTGGGGAAGAGGGATTACGACGATGGCTGAACAACGCCGCCACATCTTCATCACGGGCGGAGCATCGGGCATTGGCCGCGAAGTTGCTCGTTATTTTGGCGAGCGCGGCTGGTTCGTCACCGTGGCCGACGTCGATGTTCAGGGCATGGCCGATACACTCGGCCTGATCCCCGGCGGCTTCAAATATTCGCATCCGCTCGACGTGCGCGATAGGGCTGCATGGGATGTCGCGCTCGAATCGGCTTCCACCGCCGCGGGTGGCCGGATCGATGTCATGTTCAACAATGCCGGTATCGGGCACGGCGGCCCGATCGGCGAACAGACCTCCGATGAGATCGAGGCCACGCTCGACATCAATCTGAAGGGCGTGATCTACGGCGCGCAGGCTGCGCATCCTCATCTCAAGAAAGCGGCGCCGGGATCGGTGTTGATCAATACGGCCAGCCTTGCCGGAATCATCGGTGCGCCAAACCTTGCCGTCTATTGCGCAACCAAGTGGGGCGTACGCGGGATGACGCGCAGCCTCGATGCGGAATGGGCCGAAGATGGCATCAAGGTCTGCGCTCTCTGCCCCGGTTTCATCGACACCCCGATCATCGACAACGTGACGCCCGATTCGAATCAGACGGGCAAGGAACGGCTCGAAGAAGCCGGGATCGAGGTTTCACCTGTCAGCACCGTTCCCCCGGTGGTCTGGGACGCGGTGCATGGCGACAAGCTCGATTACACGGTCGGAAAGACAGCCAAGCGCCTCCAGTTCCTGACGCGCTGGCTGCCCGGCATGGTTCGAAAGCAAGTCCGCACGCAGGGCGTGGGAACGGACCTCTAGACCAGCCGGTCGATCGCGCGCGCCAGCTTCGCATCGCGCAGCGACAGCCCGCCGCTCGCGCCAGCATCGTGCGTGGTGAGGGTAATCTCGACCTTGGCGTAAACGTTGAACCACTCGGGATGGTGATCCTGCGTGTCAGCGGCGAGCGCCACGCGGCTCATAAAGCCCCACGCTTCGGAGAAATCGCCAAACTGGAATGTGCGGGTGATTGCCTTGCCTTCGCGCGCCAGTTCCCAATCAGGATGATCGGCAAGCAGCTGATTGCGTTCGGCTTCGTCGAATTCGGGGACATTGGCCATCGGGGAGGAACCTCTCGCGTGATGTTGTAGGGAGCACCGCTTTTGCCTAACGCACTGTGCGATGCAAGCTCAACTGTCCGCCTCGAACCTTGCCTGCCGACGCGGTGACCGATTGCTATTCAAAGGCTTGTCGTTCGAACTCGGCTCTGGTGAGGCGCTGCACCTGACCGGCGCGAACGGGACTGGAAAGACGACACTGATCCGCACGCTTGCCGGGCTGACGTCGCCATTTGCGGGGGAGGTGGTGGTCGAGGGCGAGATCGGCTTGCTCGATGAGAGAACGGCGCTCGATCCGGACCTGCCGCTCGGCAAGGCGCTGAGCTTCTGGCAGCGCGTCGATGGATGCACCGATCCTTCCAAAGCCTTGAGCGTGCTGGGACTTGAGCCGCTGCTCGATGTGCCGGTGCGCTATCTCTCGACGGGGCAGAGGAAGCGCGCAGGGCTTGCCGGACTGCTCAATCGAGGGGTTCCGATCTGGTTGCTCGATGAACCGTTGAGCGGGCTGGACGTCGCGGCCATCAAGCAAGTGACCGCGCTGATTGCCCTTCATGTCGGCGGCGGCGGCATCGCTCTCATCGCTTCGCACCAGCCGCTCGCAATTGCGGGATTGCGCACACTTGCGATTGAGGACTTCGCCGCGCGGGAGGACGCGCTGTGATCGGCTCGATGCTTCGCCGCGACCTGTCGAAGTTCTTTCCCTTTGCTGGTGGAGGCGCGGCGCTGCCGGTGGTGTTCTTTGTAGCAGTGGCGATGCTCTACCCTTTCGCTGTCGGGCCGGACGTCAATCTGCTCGCGCGAACGGGTGGAGGTGTCGTGTGGATCGCCGCCCTGCTCGCCGCGATCCTGCCGCTTGAGAAGCTGGTCGCGCAGGACATCGAGCTTGGCACATTCGACCAGCTGAAGCTGCGCGGCGCGACCGAGGAATTGATGATGGCGGTGCGGCTGATCGCCCATTGGCTGAGCTTCGGGCCGCCGCTGATCCTCGCGACTTTCCCGGCTGCGGCTTTGCTCGCGCTCGACGGGCCAACGGTGCAATTGCTTGTCCTTGGCCTGCTCGCAGGCACTCCCGGGCTTGCGGCCATCGGCCTGATGATCGCTGCCCTCACCGCCAGCCTTCGCGCAGGGGCCGCCTTGTCCGGTCTGCTGCTCATCCCGCTCGCGCTGCCGATCCTGATTTTCGGCGCAGGCGCGCTAGCCCGCTCGGACGCCGCGAGCATCGGCTTCGTGGCGGCAATCAGTCTGCTGCTAGTCGCTCTCGCCCCGTTTGCCGGGGGCGCGGCGATAAGGGCTGCTCGCGAAATATGACCCCATTCGAGCAAGCAAACCGGCTTCTGGGGTGGATAGCCATTGCGCTGCTTGCATTTACCATCGCAGCGTTCGGCGTGAAGGCCATCGCGCACCCCGAAGTGCAGGCGCGCTACACCCCGCTCGTCATCATTCACGCCGTATCGATGCTGACATGGCTGGCGCTGCTGGCCGGTCAGGCGTTTCTGGCAGCTGGCCGCAAGTTCGCGTTTCACCGGGCGCTGGGACGATCCTCGATCGCACTGGTGGCGATAATGACCGTCTCGGGCCTGATCCTGTCGGTCAATATCGGTGAGGAGTTGGGCCGCATCGAAGTGACCATCGTCAACATCGCCGCCTTTGCGACCTTCATCCCGCTGTACATCGCGGCCCTATGGTTCGCGCGCCGCAAGCGCATTGCCGAGCACCGCATGGCGATGCTGATCGGCACGCTCGCCTTCATGACGCCAGCCTATGCACGCGTGACTCAGGTGCTCGAACTGCCCGATCCCGTCGCCATCGCGATCCAGCCACCGATCACGATTGCGGTTGCGCTTGGCTATGAGTGGGTGACGCAAAAGCGCCTAACCAAGCCGACCCTGGCGATGCTCGCATTTTCGGTTGGATTGATCGTGGTGATGGCCGGCGCGCTGCTGGCATTCGTACCGCTCGAAGGTTCGCTCCCGGTATCGAGCCGGGAGTAGCCGTCAATAAGGCGGCCTGTCCCTTCCCGTTTGGCTCTTCGTGAAGATCTCGTTCCCGTCTTCGGTGATCGCAATCGAGTGTTCGAACTGGGCCGAAAGCGACTTGTCGCGAGTCACGGCGGTCCAGCCGTCGCCCAGCACCTTTGCCCAGGGCTTACCGAGATTGATCATCGGTTCGATCGTGAAGAACATGCCGGGCTTCAGCTCCGGACCCGTGCCAGCCTTTGCCGCGTGCACGACTTCGGGCGCATCGTGGAACAGGCGGCCAAGGCCGTGGCCACAGAACTCGCGCACGACGCCGTAACGGAACTGCTTGGCGTGCGCCTCGATAGCTGCGCCGATGTCGCCGAGACGAGCGCCGGGCTGTGCCGCCTCGATCCCGAGCATCAGGCACTCATAGGTCACATCGACCAGCCGCTTCGCTTTGATCGAAGGCTCGCCCGCGAAGAACATGCGGCTGGTGTCGCCGTGCCAGCCGTCGAGCAGCGGGGTCACGTCAACATTGAGGATGTCGCCATCCTTCAACACCTTCGGACCCGGGATGCCGTGGCAGATGACATGATTGATCGAGATGCAGCTTGAATGCGTGTAGCCGCGATAGCCGAGCGTTGCGGGAACGGCGCCTGCATCCAGCATCATCTCGCGGATTTGCGTGTCGATGCTCTCGGTCGTGACGCCGGGCTTCACCATGTCGGCAACCTCATCAAGGATGCGCGCGGCGAGCTGGCCCGCGGCGCGCATGCCGTCAAAGCCTTCCTGCGTGTGAAGCTTGATCGTGCCGTCGCGGTAGACGGTCTGTTCGTTCTCGACGAGTTGGTATTCGGTCATGCGCGCTCATATAGCGAATGGCTTGCAGGATTGCGAGGGGCCACGCGTGCCTCTAATCCGCGAGCGCAAAGCCCGACTGGTATTGCGTCTTCACCAACGCCAGCATGTCGGCATTCATCGGCACTTCGATGGAGTAGGAGCCTTCGGCGTAAGCGCCCACAACATAGGGCGCGGATATCAGGACGAGCCGGTCGATCGTGCGCCCATTCGACGTGCCGAAGGAGACGGTGAGTTCGCTGAGTTCGGGGCAGATATCGTTGACTGCCTCGCCAAGCCCTTCCTCTCCGATCCGTTCGATCCGCGCTTCGCCAAGGGCGATGCAGTAAGGCTGGCTTGCCGCTTCGAAGAGCGCGGGCACATCGGTGAAGACGCTGAGCGGTTCGAGCGGGCCTTTTGCCTCATCGCCCTCGCGGTCCCACAGGATCGCATCGAAGGTCGAATTTCCATGCGCGCCGCCGGTGTAGACATACTGGCTGCCGGTCAGCGCAAGGAAACGCGGCGTGTCGACAGCGACCTCCCATGTCCATTCGGAAGCGTAGCGGCGATACTCGTAGTCGTATCGTTTCGCATCGGCCTCGGCCTCGGCGGCGCTCGCTTCGAATTCGGTGCGGGCGCGCTCTGCCATGGCCTTGAGCGCGGCATCGAGCGCAGGGATCGCAGCGGCTTGCCGGGGCCAGCGATAGGCGAATTCGTAAGTGTCGTTCTCGATCGCGATCTCGCCGGGGTCGGCATCGGCTGCGACGCGCCGTTCGAGCGTTTCTAGCGTGTTCTCGCCGACCTGCTGCGTGATCGTTTCGTCCATGTCTTCAGGAGAAGAACACGCTCCAATTGCCGCGATCAGTGCGACAGAACCCAAGATCCGACTCATGCGTTACTTCCCCTCTCACCCAATTCCTGCGTGACAAGCATGCCAGCGCGATTATGGACAGGCCATGACCGACATCCAAGACCTTATCCAGCCCGACCGCGGACAGGACGCGATCGACATACACCTCGTCAATGAAAGCGGATTTGAGGACTTTGCCAAGTCGCTTTCCGCCAGCCAGCGCGCAAGCCTTTCGGGCCAGAAGTTCGAGGGCAAAGGATACCAGGTCGGCATCGTGCCCGATGGCGACGGTTTCTTCGCAGTCGGCGGGGTCGCCAATCCGAAGGAGCTTTCGAGCTGGTGCCTCGCCAAGCTTTCCGAGGCGCTGCCAGAAGGCACCTATCGGCTTGCTGGCGAAGCGGCTGAGACGGGCGCGGGCCCGGCGATGTTCGGCTGGCTCACCGCACAGTACCGCTTCACCCGCTACAAGGATGACGACAACGCCACCGGTCCGCGCATCCTGCTGACCGGTGAGGCCGGGAAGATCGACGCAGCGATGGCCGAGGCGCGAGCCGAAATGCTCGTGCGCGACCTCGTCAACACGCCTGCCGAGGACATGGGACCAGCCGCGCTCGAGGCCGAGTTCGAGCGGCTCGCCAAGGCTTTCAAGGCCGACCTCGAAGTGACACGCGGCGATGCGCTCGAGCAGGGCTACCCGATGGTTCACGCGGTGGGGCGCGCGGCGGAGCGCAAGCATGCGCCGCGCATCATGCACCTCACATGGGGTTCGGACAAAGACCCGGTGATCGCGATCGTCGGCAAGGGTGTATGCTTCGATTCAGGCGGGCTTGATATCAAGCCTGGATCGGGCATGCGCCTGATGAAAAAGGACATGGGCGGCGCGGCGCACGCAATCGCGCTTGGCGAACTGATCATGGCAGCAGGAATGAAGGTGCGGCTGCACTTGCTGGTTCCTGCGGTCGAGAACGCGATTGCTGGCAACGCCTTCCGCCCCGGCGACGTGCTCTCCAGCCGCAAGGGCCTCACGGTCGAGATACACAACACCGATGCCGAAGGTCGCCTGATCCTAGGCGACGCTCTGACGCGGGCGAGCGAGGAGGAGCCGGAACTCATCATCGACTTCGCGACCCTCACTGGCGCAGCGCGCGTGGCGCTTGGCCCCGACTACGCCGCGATGATGGCAAGGAAGGACGAGACAGCTGCGGAAATGACCGAGGCGGGCAAGGCCAACGATGACGAGCCGTGGCGTCTGCCTCTCCCCGACAGCTACCGCGAATACCTCAACTCCGACATCGCCGACATCTCGAATGCGCACACCAACCCCTATGCAGGGGCGAGCGTCGCTGGCCTGTTCCTAGACCGCTTCGTGGGCGAAGGGATCGACTGGGTGCACTTCGACACCTTTGCATGGCGCCCCTTCCCCAAGCCCGGCCGCAGCAAGGGCGGTGCCGCCTACGGGCTGCGCGCAGCATGGCACATGTTGCGGAACCGCTTCGAAGGGTGAACGTTTCCAAGCAAGCGATGCGGCTAACTTGCCGATCAGAGCAAGTGCCGCTAAGCGCCGCGAGAAGGGGCGAATAGGAAAATAATCTGAATGAGCGGCGCTAGCAGCGACAATCACGAATACACGGTTCCTGAAGGTGCACTGGGCTTGAAAGGCCCGGTCGAAAAGCCTGCGCCCGGAACGCTCGCGCTGCGCGGCGACTTGGCTCACATCGCGCTCGCCGGGAAGCATCTCGCAGCGCATTACGTCATCCCGCATGTCCGCACGATCGGAGAAGGCGGCGCAGACGTGATGGAAAATACCCGCGACGATTCGCCAATCATCACCCGCTTCGAAGCCGGGACCGAGATCGAGGTTCTCGACGTTGCAGGTGAATGGATCTGGGGCTGCCTCGGTCCGCAAGGCCCGAGCGGCTACATGAAGGCCCATTGCCTCGCTGACTGATCCGGCTATGGCTTGGCGCCATGGCTACCCGCATTTTCATCGATGGTGCTGCCGGGACGACCGGCCTCGAAATCCGTGACCGGCTTGAGGCGCGCGACGAATTCGAGTTACTCGTGCTGGACGATGCGCAGCGCAAGGACGTTACCGCGCGCAAGGACGCCCTGCACGAGGCGGACGTAGCGATCCTGTGCCTTCCCGACGACGCAGCACGCGAAGCGGTGCAACTGGCGGAAGGGTCGGACACACGGATCATCGACGCATCGAGCGCACACCGCGTGGCTGATGGCTGGACATACGGGTTCCCTGAATTGGTCGGGCATGACGAGGTCGCGAATGCGCGCTTCGTGAGCAATCCAGGGTGCTATCCGACCGGCTTCCTCGCGCTCGTTGCCCCTTTGGTCCGCGCCGGGTTGCTGCCAGCCGACTGGCCCTTCACCGTCAACGCGGTCAGTGGATATTCGGGCGGCGGCAACGCGCTGATCGATCGCTTCGCAGCCGAACCGAACATCGCCTTCCGCACCTATGGCCTCAACCTCGCGCACAAGCACCGGCCAGAAATGAAGCTTCACGCGGGGCTTAAGCACGAGGTCCTGTTTGCCCCTTCGGTGGTACCCGCTTTTCGCGGAATGATCGTCGAGGTGCCCCTGCACCTTGGGGCGATGTCTACCGATCCACACTCCGACAGCCTGCGCGCCGCGCTCCTCGATTTTTATTCGGGATCGCGGGTCGTAAAGGTCGCCGAAGGCGAGGCACCGAACGAATTGCTGGTGCTCGATGGAGCGCCAGCTAATGATGGCCTCGAGCTGTTCGTGTGCGGCAATGAGGGCGGCTGGAATGTGCGCCTCATCGCCCGGCTCGACAACCTCGGCAAGGGCGCGAGCGGAGCCGCAATCCAGAACCTCAACATCATGTGCGGACTGCCTGAAGCCACCGGCCTGCGGCTCTGAATCGCGACGCGCACTGCCCAAAATTTAGGCAGCGATCGCCCTCCCCTTAAGCACGGTTGCGCTGCGATGCACAATCATGCACTGAAACTGAGCACTCCGAATGATCCTTGCGCCCGCGCGGGGATCGGCTACCGAAGTGTAACTGCCGTTGGCACGATTCTTGATCGATAAATGCCAAGAACATGCACCGGCTCAGGTGCAGATACGGGGAAAGCGTTCCAAGTGAAGAAGATCGAAGCGATCATCAAACCCTTCAAGCTCGACGAAGTGAAGGAGGCGCTCCACGAAATCGGCGTTTCCGGAATCACCGTTACCGAAGCGCGCGGCTTTGGCCGTCAAAAGGGCCACACCGAACTGTATCGCGGCGCGGAATATGTCGTCGACTTCCTCCCCAAGGTGAAACTCGAAGTGGTCGTCCCCGATGACCAGGCCGACCGAGTGGTCGAAGCGGTCGCCGCTGCGGCCCAGACCGGACGGATCGGCGATGGCAAGATCTTCGTCTCCCCGATCGAGCGCGCCCTGCGCATCCGCACGGGCGAGACCGATGACGATGCAATTTGACGGGGCGATCTAACCGATAAGAGCTTTCCCGAATTTCCGCGCCCGGAGGGGGTACCTTGGGCGCACCTCTCGAACGAAAAATACCAACGCTGGAGATAACTACATGGCTAGTGCGAAAGACGTCGTAAAACAGATCAAGGATGGCGACATCGAGTGGGTGGACCTTCGCTTCACCGACCCGAAGGGCAAGTGGCAGCACCTGACCATGGCAGCGAGCGTCATGGACGAAGACGCGCTTGACGACGGCCTGATGTTTGACGGCTCCTCGATCGAAGGCTGGAAAGCGATCAACGAAAGCGACATGATCCTCAAGCCGGACATGGATGCGGTCTATCCCGATCCCTTCTCCGAAACCCCGATGCTCAGCATCTTCTGTGATATTGTCGAGCCTTCCGACGGTCAGCTTTACGCTCGCGACCCGCGTTCGACCGCAAAACGCGCCGAAGCCTATCTCGCATCGACCGGCATCGGCGACACGGTCTACGTCGGGCCAGAGCCTGAGTTCTTCATGTTCGACGATGTCCGCTTCGAAGACGGCTATGCCGGTTCAGGCTACCGCATCGACGATATCGAGCTGCCGACCAACACCGGCACCGATTACACTGAACTGGGTGGCGGCAATATGGGCCACCGTCCGCGCGCCAAGGGCGGCTATTTCCCCGTCGCCCCGGTTGACAGCGCAATGGACATCCGCGGCGAGATGGTTTCCACGATGATGGAAATGGGTCTCAACATGGACAAGCACCACCACGAGGTGGCCGCTGCCCAGCACGAGCTTGGCATCACCTTCTCGACGCTCACCAAGACCGCCGACCAAGTGCAGGTCTACAAGTATGTCGTCCAGCAGGTCGCCCACGCTTACGGCAAGACCGCGACCTTCATGCCCAAGCCTATCAAGGACGATAACGGTTCGGGCATGCACACGCACATGTCGATCTGGAATGACGGCAAGCCGACCTTTGCCGGCAACGAATATGCAGGCCTGTCGGAAACCTGCCTCCATTACATCGGCGGCGTCATCAAGCACGCCAAAGCGATCAATGCCTTCACCAACGCGACGACCAACTCGTACAAGCGTCTGGTTCCGGGCTTCGAAGCGCCAGTGCTGCTCGCTTACTCAGCGCGCAACCGTTCGGCATCGTGCCGTATCCCGTATGGCGCAGGCGAAAAGGCCAAGCGCGTCGAGTTCCGCTTCCCCGATGCGATCTGCAATCCGTATCTCGCCTTCTCGGCACTGTTGATGGCTGGCCTCGACGGAATCGAGAACAAGATTCATCCGGGCGATGCGATGGACAAGAACCTCTACGACCTGCCGCCGGCAGAGCTCGCCGAAGTTCCGACCGTGTGCGGCAGCTTGCGCGAAGCACTCGAAGCGCTTGAGGAAGATCACGAGTTCCTGCTCAAGGGCGATGTGTTCTCGATGGACCAGATCGAAGCTTACGCAGAACTCAAGTGGGAAGAGCAGCTGCGTCTCGAAACGACACCGAGCCCGGTTGAATTCGACATGTACTACTCCAGCTGATACAACAGCCGGGAGTTATCAAGACACCCAAGATCCATACCCTTGGATGCAAGGAAGGCCGTTCGGGAAACCGAGCGGCCTTTCCCTTTGGTGCTTGAGACTTTTCAGTCCTCCAGCATGCCCCGCTTGCGGGTCGCGAGGATCGCGCCAGCGAGGCAGGTTGCGGTCAGCAGCGAGATCCAGTCGAGCGGTGCGAGCGCGCTGATGAACCCGAGATGCGCGACCACCGACCACGTCCCGCCAATCAGAAGCGTGAGATACATGCCGTAGGTGCAGGTCTCGGCATTCACGCCCTGCCACAGCTCGTCATATTCGCGCAGCAGGCGCCACGAGCTGTAGACGAAACCGATCAGCAGCACGCCCATCACGGCGAGCAGCACCGGGCTGCCCAAGAGGCCAAGCGGCTCGGCGAGCGCGAGGACGATCAACGCGCCGCCCCACGCACCGCCGCCAAACGCGCTGAGGCCCATCATGGTGCGCTCGTCTTCCCATTCCTCGATGTCCTCGAACATCTTCATCGCCATCCCCGCCTTGGGAAAGGTGAAGCCGATGCCGACGATCACAGTGCACAAGACGAGCATGAACCCGATCAGGATGGCGACAATCTGCGAGACATTGATGTCGATCACCTCGCCATTCGCTCCCCCAGTGATCAGGTCCGCGCCGATATAGCCAGCAGCCGCTCCCGATAGCGCGCACGCGGCAAGGGAGTACCAGTAGGAGCGCTTCTTCTTGGGTTCGTCGGTCTTAGTCATGGCTGTCATTTTCCGTGTCCTGCGCCTGGCTGTGAGCGAGATCAGCCGCCAACAATGCCGCGGCGGGTCGAGGTCCAGAGGGTTGCGAGGATGATCATGCCCCACAGGATGTTGACGATGTCGAGGAAGCTGGGCCCGGCCGCGATACCGAGGTGACCCAGAACTGCCCAGCCGCCCCCAACGATCAGGATCATGTAATAACCGATCACCGTCGCCTCACTCGCGGCGGCGAGCATCAGTTCGTCCATCATCACCCAGCTTTTGCGATAGGACGCGATGCCAAGGAGGACGAACATCGCAAAGATGCCGAATGCGGTCCCCGGCGCGAGCAATCCGAACGGTTCAGCAAGTATCAGCGTGCCGATTGCGAAGCCGAACTGCATCGCGCTCGCACCCTGCCAGCGGAACAGCTCGGGCTGATCGGCGATATCGTCGGCTTCCATTTCAAGGAGCTTGTGGAGGTGCTTTGGGAAGGACACCGCAGCAAAGGCCGCGATTCCGCCGAAGATGTATGCAACCGCCAGAAGCGCTGCGATGTAGACCGCAGGTTCGCGCGGCGCGGTGTCGGTCAAGGCCCACAGGTCGATGTCGCTGAAGCCCACGTAGAACCCGGCCACAAGGCCAACAATTACGCCGATCCCGACCGACGGTCCCAGCATCTTCGCGATTTTCTGCATCGTCCCGCGTTCTTCAGACATTGCGTTGCTCCCCATCATGCGTCCGGCTCCCAGTGATCGATAAACAAGTCAGGCACGCTCACCCCGAACAGCTTCGCCATGCGCAGCGCCAGCGGCAGCGAGGGATCGTATTTGTCGGTTTCGACCGCGTTGATCGTCTGCCGCGAAACGCCAAGCCGCCGGGCCAGTTCGCCCTGGCTCCAGCCTTCGGCCTCACGGTGATGTTTCAGGCGGTTTTCCAATTCAGATCCCTTGAGCCCGCTGGTGATTCGAGCCTGTAAAGAGCTCTTTACTGACAAGAGGTCTATACAGTCAAGAGCTCTTTACAAGCACCTTCGCAATTCGCTTGACTGGACGAGCAAATGGGAGTGAGTGCATCAGCGATGCTGCGCGATCCGATCCGATTGATACCGCTGCTTTTTCTGGCGCTGATCCTGGTCGGAACGGCTCTTCTCGCTCTGCCGGTCGCGACCAGCGATGGAGACGCCGCGCCGCTGCTCACAGCCTTCTTCACCGCCACCTCTGCCGTATCGGTCACCGGGCTGATTGTGGTCGATACGCCGGTCTACTGGTCGATGTTCGGCCAGATCACGATCCTCGTCCTGTTCCAGATCGGGGGCTTCGGGATCATGACGGCGGCAACCTTGTTCGGGCTCATGCTCGGGCGCGGGCTTGGGCTTCGAGAGCGCATGGCCACACAGGTCGAGCGCAACCGGATCGAGCGCGGCGATGCGGTCTCCGTGATCAAACTGGTGCTTGCCATCACGCTGGTGATCGAGGTGGTGGTCGCAGCGATCCTTACGCTGCGCTTCCACCTCACTCACGATTTCGCGCTTGGCTCGGCGCTGTGGCACGGCATCTTCCATTCGGTCAGCGCGTTCAACAATGCCGGGTTCTCAAGCTTTTCCGACAGCGTGATGGGCTTTCAGGGCGACCCCGTCATCCTCTCGCCGATCATGCTCGCGGTCATCATCACCGCGCTCGGCTTTCCGGTCATGCAGGACTTGCGCGCCGAAAAGCTCAAATGGTCGAGATACACGCTCCACACCAAGATCACCCTGCTCGCGACCGGGGTTCTGCTCGTCACCGGGTTTATTGCCATGCTCGGCATGGAATGGGGCAATCCCGACACGCTCGGCCCGATGGCGCTCGGCGAGAAAGCGCTCAACGCCGCGTTCCATTCGGTCATGCCGCGCACCGCGGGCTTCAACAGTCTCGATGTCGGCAGTTTCCGTGATGAGACGATCACGGTGAATTACCTGCTGATGTTCATCGGCGGCGGCAGTGCGGGCACCGCCGGGGGGATCAAGATCACCACATTCGTCGTGCTGATCGCGGTCGTGGTTTCCGAGATCCGTGGCCAGCGCGATTCGGGCATTTTCGACCGCCGCTTCGGCTCGCATATCGAACGCCAGGCGCTTGCCGTGACCGTGCTGGCCGGATCGCTAATCTTCCTCGCTACGCTTTACATCGCGTCGATCACCGACCTCGCCTTCGAGCGGGTCCTGTTCGAAACCATCTCAGCCTTTTCGACCGTTGGCCTGTCGATGGGCATCACCGGCGACCTGCCGCCGAGCGCGCAATTCGTGATCACCGTCCTGATGTTTGTGGGCCGCGTGGGAACCATTACGGTGGCTACAGCGCTTGCATTGGGAAGCGGTTCGCGAACTTTCCGCTATCCAGAGGAGAACCCGATTGTCGGCTAAAGGAAAACGCCCGGTCCTCGTCATTGGCCTTGGCCGCTTTGGCGGCGCGGTGGCCGAGACGCTCGAACGCATGGGTCATGACGTAATGGGCGCGGACACCGATCCGGCGCGCGTGCAGGATTTCGCCTCGGCCCTGACCAAGGTGGTCGAAGCCGATTGCTCGCATTCGCGCACGCTCACGGACCTCGGCGCTGCCGAATTCGAAGCGGCGATCGTCGGGATAGGCAACGATATCGAGGCAAGCGTGCTCACCGTGCTTGCGCTTTCCGAACTGGGCGTTGCCAATATCTGGGCCAAGGCGACCAACCAGAAACATGCGCGCATCCTCGAACGGATCGGAGCAACCCATGTGGTCTTCCCCGAACAGCGTATGGGTGAGCGCGTCGCGCATCTCGTCAATGAACGCCTGCTCGATTTCATCGCTTTCGATGATCATTTCGCCATCGCCCGGCTCAAGGCCCCCCAGGCGATCATCGGCCTGCCGCTCGTCACCAGCGAGTGCCGTAAGAAGCACGATGTGACGGTCGTAGGCGTGAAGCGCGAGGGCGAGGATTTCATCCACGCAACGCCAGACACGCTGATCATGCCCGATGACGAGCTCGTGGTATCGGGCCGCATCGACCGGATCGAGGCATTCTCGGCGCTCGTTTCCGAGTAGTACCCTCGCCTGCTTGCCGACGCGGCGGAGCCCAAACCATTTTCCTACTCGGCGCTCATGTGCCTAATAGGTCGACCTCGCTTTCCAACAGCACACGAGGTCCAACCCTATGCCTGCCAAGAAACCCTATTCGCGCTATCGTCTTAACCGCACGCTGATCTTCGATGCCGTGCGTCGCTTGCGTGGGCGCGGGTTTCGCCAGTCCGAAGTCGATGCGCTCGACGATGCGATTGATGCAGCACAGCGCCAGAAGAGTGACACTTCGGGCGCGCAAGCTGACGCTCTCAGTGAACAGGGTGACGCAATTCGTAGCAACGGTGACACTTTGGGCCGCAACGTTGACGCTTCGGCGCTTTTTCCCCTGGACCGTGTAACATGCGGTCCATCGGTTCCCCACATACGACGAAACGATCGCAAGTCGCCGCGCCGAATTGGCGAGGCTGGCATTGCTCTCATCAAGCGGTTCGAAGGCTGCGCGCAGCTACGCCGTGACGGGCTCGTGGGCGCCTATCCCGATCCCGGTACGGGCGGTGATCCGTGGACCATTGGCTGGGGTGCGACAGGTATCGACGACCAAACCGGTCTTGGAGAACGGATCGGCCCTGCGACCGTGTGGACGCAGGACCAATGCGATGCGCGGCTCGCCCGCGATCTCGAACGCTACGCGGCCGAGGTTGCGCACGCGATTGGAAGCGCTCCAACGACGCAGGGCCAGTTCGATGCGCTGGTGAGCTTCCACTACAACACCGGCGCGATCCATAAGGCGACGCTGACGAAGAAGCACAGGGCTGGCGACTACGCTGGCGCGGTCGCGGAGTTCGCGCGCTGGAAGCATGCGGGCGGGCGGGTACTCAAGGGACTGGTGCGCCGACGCGCCGAGGAGGCGAAGCTCTACGCGAGCGGCTGAACCGGGCGGCTAGTAATCCCGGCTGATCTCAGCGAGCACGCTGTCGCGTCCGATAGTCGTCACCGTGCCCAGAAGTGCGAGCCAGCTGGTGATCCGGTACTCAAGCTGGGTCGCGCTGTAGCCCTGACCGTCGGTGACAAGCTCGACATAGACCCGGCGGCCCAGGTTCTTGCCAAGCGCGACGCCCGTGCCCCGGCCAAGCGCCGGGTCTGCAGAGACGATGCGAAGCTGGTCGAGGCCAATCGAGTTGCGCAGCTGGCCGATCGGGTCGATGCCCCCGCCCCCGCCCTGCAAAGCGGCAAGCGCAGCGCCGAGCTGGATAGCATCGGTGGCCGATAGCGAAGTGACCGATCCGCCAAATAGCAGCCGGGCGAGGATCTCCTCCTCCGGCAGCGCTGGGACGGAGGAGAAAGCGACTTCGGGCGTCTGCGCATTGCCGGTGATGTCGATGGTGACGTCGGTGCCATTGGCGCTCGCCTGCGCTTCGATATTGAGCCGCGGGTCGATGGGGACGTTGGCGTCGAACTCGATCCGGCCCTCGGTCAGCTCGAAGCGGGTTCCGGCAAAGGTATAGGCGCCCCGAACCAGCCGCGCTTCGCCGCCCATGCGCGGATCGTCGACCGTGCCGCGCAGCGCGATGTCGATGCCCCATTCGCTGTCGAGCCCGAGGCCATCGACCGCAACCCGGCTCGGCGTGCTGGCATCGATCAGGTAGCGCCATTGGCTGGTGGGCCCGGTGCTGCGAGCGGCGACCTGGTCGGGGCGGTTGATCTCGGTCGTGGCTATGGTCGGGAGCCGCATGTCCTCGGCCGCGATGCCGAGCGCCCAGCTCGCCCGGTCGACGCTGACGCGGCCCGCAATGGCGCCGCCCCTGCCGTCCGAGACGATGCGTAAGGGGCCAGTGATCGTTGCGTCGAGGCCATTGCCATTGAGCAGACGGGCAGAAGAGGCGGCAGCGCGGATGTCGATCTGCGGGCCTCGGGTGGCGGACATGCCGGCAAGGTCGACAAAGCCGCTGCCCGAAACAGAGCCGCCGCCGCTTGTCGATCCGGAGAAGCGGGTGAGTTCCAGTCGCGACCCGGCGAAGCGTCCCCGCGCGCTCACATCGGTGATATCGGTGCCTGAGATCGCGCTCTGCAAGCGCAGGTCGTCACTGGCTAGGTCGCCGGTGATGCTCGGATTGAAGAGCGTGCCCTTCGCACGCGCATCGATGGTGACGGGTCCGGTGAGGTCGAAAGTCTCGATCCCGGCAAGCCGCCACAGCGACTGAGCGGGCCCTTCATAGCCGAGCGCCGCATCGAGCCGTCCGCGCATGATGCGATCCGCAAGGCCACCTCCGGAACGAAGCCCGGTCACTCGGCCCTCAAGGCTTCCCAATCGCCGCTCGCCTTCGAGTAACCGAGCGCCCACGGCAAGCTCACGCGGGGAAAGGTTGGCGACCGCGAAGACGTCGATGGGGCGAGACGACAGGACAAGGCCCGAGCGGGTGAAGTCGTCGATCCGCACCCGCGCGTTGCCGGTCGGCGGGCCGCTGCCGACCTGGTCGTAAGTGAGCACACCAGAAAGCCTGCCGCCAAGGCCAAGCTCGCTGCCAGCAAGGTCGACGAGGCGCAGCGGCATGCTTGCCATGCTCGCCTCAAGCGAAGTCCGCTCTCCGCCAAGCGTGCCTTCGAGGATGGTGTAGCCGCGCGCAAATCCGATCTGGGTCGGCGCGAGGCGATAGCCGCCATCCTCTAGCGGGGTCAGCACTGCCCTGCGCGGCATGGTGATCGGGCGCCCGCCATACTCGCCCTGCGCGATCACCGCGATGCGCTCAGGCGCAAACTGGCCATCGAACTTGAGAGCGAAACGGTCGGCGCGGCGACCTGCAATGGAGGCCTGCATGGTGCCGCTGCCATTCACGATCTCGCCGGTCGCATTGAAGGCGGCGATGTTGAGCGCGCCGTATTCGAACCCGGTTCCCTCGATATTGGCCTCGATCCGGCTGGACGAGGCATCGAACGCCCCGCTCGCATTGATGTCGGCATAGGCAAGCGCAATCGGGGTATCGCCGGTGAAGCGCGCTTGCCGCGCTACGAGGTCGAGCTCAAAGCCTTGCGCGCCCGTGTTGCTCGGCGTCAGCAGGATCGTGCCGTCGAGCCCGCCGCCGCTGACATCAAGATTGCCCGCGACACCATTATCGGCGAGCGCGAGCGCCCCCGTCACGTTGGTGCGCGACACCTCGAGGCTGCGGATCGCGATGCGGGTCGGCGCGTCGGCGGGAAGCTCGATGCCAAGCGCACCGTCGAACGGTCCGAGAAGCGAACCGCCGGCGACGTCGATGGCAAAACCATCACCCTCTGGCGCGATGTCGAGCCGCACATCGGTAAGCCCAGCCGCTGGGAGCGGGTCGGCGAGCACGAGCTGCGCACGCGGCCCGTCGCCCGCAATCTCGGCATCGAAGGTAAAGCTGCCGTACTCGACATGCTCACCCGATCCTTCGAGCAACGTGCGCTCGCCCACAATCCGGCTGTCGAGCGCGAGGTCGAGTCGCTCGCTGTCGAGCACCACGTCTTGCAGAACGATCGGGTTGCCGGAGCCCATGTCGAGCGCGCCTTCGAAGCGCACTTCCTCGCCAGCGAGATTGGCGATCGAGGCATTTCTCACATCGCCCAGACGCCCGGAAAGATCAGCCCGCACGCTCCAGGGAATACTGCTCCCGAACCTCGCAACAAGCCTGGCCTGCGCGGTCACCTGCCCGACATCATCGATGGCAAGACCACGCGCAGTCACCGGTCCAGCGAGCGCGTAGACGCCCCGCGCGGTGTCGCCGCGCAGTGTGAGCTGCGCCAAGAGGTCGGGGAATGTCAGGCGGGCATTGTCAGCCTCAAGCCGCCCTTCGCGAAGGCTCAGAAGCCCGGTCAGGTTGCCATTGACGAGACGCGGATCGACCAGTTCGAGACCGGTCTCGACCCGCTGTGCATCCACATTGAGAGGCACGAGAAATGCCTCTCCGTTGTATGTGGCCGCCCCTGACTGAACGAGGTCGATCACCGTTGCCGTGCCTGCAACGTCCAAGGTCTCGACGCTCAGCTCATGCTCAATCACAAGGTCGCGAAATGGGCCGTCGAGGACCGCAGAGAGACGCGCTCGTTCGAGCCGGGCCGTCTCGCCGAGCAATTCGGGATCGCGCAGACGGGCATTGGCGGCGAACTCATCTGCCCGGTTCCCGGCAAGGTCGAGCGCGCCATCGCCGCGCAGGTCGAGCGCGCTTGTGACGGCTGCGATCTCGCCGTCAAAAACGCTCTCTTCCAGCGTGCCCGAAAGTGCAAGCGAGGTCGCATCGCCGAGGGCGCGGGCAATAATGGTGCCCCCTTGCAGGCGCGGCGAAACCTGGCCGAGCGCGGCATAGGTTCCCGCGTTGTTGGTAAGCTGGAACCCGGCTACGCGGCTGCGCTCATCGCCATCTTCGCGCATCACCAGCGCATGGCCGAGCCACTGGGTCCATGTGCCTTCGCCTGCAACCCTTGCATCGTAAGCCGCGTCCAATCCAGCAAGCGCAGCGAGCGGACCATCGGCGGCGGCGCGGTAATCAAGCGCGAGGTCGAACCGGTCGCCATCCGGCTCGGCATCGAGCAGGAGCTCAATCCGGTCCTCTGGCCCGAAGCGCCCCTCTGCATCGACCAGCGCGCGGCCTGAACGAATGTCGATCTCCGCCTCGAAATCGACACGCTGCGCGCGCTCGCCCGCCAGACCCGGAGCAAGGATCAGATTGTCGATCCTGAACTGGTCGACGCGGATGTCGAAATCGGGAAGCAGAGGTGCATCCGGATCGCCGGGAAGCAGTTCGGGCAGACGCTCAAGCCGTCCTCGCCGCGCAGTCAGCTCGCGGATGTCGATGCCGCTCCAAAGCCAGCTCAGCGGTCGCCAGCTCAGCTCAACTTCGGGGATCGTGAGGAAAGCGCCCTGCGGGTCAAGCAGCGTGACATCGTGCAGGGTGGATTCGCCGTAGATGTCGCCTTCGATCCTGCCGACCTGAAACCTGAGCCCGGACGCGGGAGCAACCTGTGCAATCTGGTCTGCAACGAAGCGCTTGCCGATGGGCGTTGCAAGAAACAGCGCGATGAGGACAAGCGGCAAGAGCAGGATCGCAAGCACCCAGCCGGCGCGCTTGGCCCAGCGCCGCTTGCGCTTGCGTTGCGGTGCCTCGTTCTCCGCTTCGGTCACAAGATCGTCCTCGTCAGCCATCAGAAGGCCTGACCAAGGCTGACATAGACCACCACCGGCGCGTCAAACTCGGTTGGGTTCAAAGGCACGCCGACATCGACGCGGATGGGGCCAAAGCTGGTCTTGTAGCGCACCCCAATCCCCGCGCCCGCGCGTACCACATCAAAGTTCGGGCGTGCATCGCGCGAGATCGAGCCGATATCGAAGAAGGGAACGACCTCGACCGCGCCATCGAGAAACCCTGTCTGGATGCGTGCTTCGACCGCGCCTTCGAGCAGCGAGCCGCCGCCTAGTGGTTCGCCAAACTCGTTACGAAGGCCGATCGCCTGAAAGCCATAACCGCGAACCGATCCGCCGCCGCCCGAATAGAGCCTGCGCGATGGAGCGAGTTCAAAGGCATCTGCTCCGATGATCGAAGCGGCCGCAAAACGTGCCGCGACGACGTGTTCACCGACAGATTGGTAGTAGCTCGCGTCGACGCGGGCGCGCACATAGTAGCTCTCTTCACCGAGCGTGCGCGAGACTTCGGGAGCGGCAAATCCAGTGACACGGAAACCCTCTGTCGGGTCAAGCAGGTCGTCGGTTGCATCAAGCGTGGCGCTGCCGAACAGGCTCCCGATCAGGTATTCCTGACGCGGGCGCTGGATGCCGTTGGTGATCCGGTTGCGTTCGTCGGTGTAGAGCACCTCCGCACCGATCTGCCAGCTGAGCGGCTTCTGGAACAGCAGGTTCGACACCCGCTCGAACGCCCCGCGAAGCGCGACGGTTCGCGCATCAACGGCTTCGGTTTCGATGTCGCTTGCGTAGGCGTCGATGGTGAGCACCTGATCGCGGTCGCGGAAGTTGTTGCGTCGATAAGTGACGCTCGCCAATTGTTCGCGCGTTCCGAGAATACCGCGCAGTCTGAGCGCACCTTCAGGCGGGAACAGATTGCGGTGCTCCCAACCAGCCTCAACCTTGATGCCGTCCTCGGTCCCGTAGCCGATCGCGCCCGAAACCGTGCGCAAGGGGGCGCGCTCCATCGCGATGTCGAGGGCGACTTCACCCGGGTCACTGCTTTCCGGCTCGGTGGTCTCGCGCGGGGTGATGGCAACGCTTGAGACCAGGCCAGTTGCGAGGATCGCTCGGCGCAGGTCGGACTGCATGCTGGTCTGATAGACGTCGCCCGGATCGAAGCGCGCAATGCGCTGAAGATGGCGCGAGGAGAGAAAAGCGGGGTCCTCGCTGACAATTTCGCCGAAGACATACTTGCCACCCGGCTCGACTGGTAACGCCAGATCCCCCTGATCGCGGGCGTGATCGATCGTCAGGCGAGGCTCGTCGATCTCGGCAAAAGGATAACCGTTCTCGCCAAATGCGACGCGCAGCGCATTCTCGCGCTCGATGATGCGGTCGGCATAAAGCGGGTCGCCCGACTGGATCGCAAAAACGTCGCGCAGTTTTGTCTGGTCGGGGTCGGCCAACTGGTCGAACGCGCCAAGATCAATCTCGCCAAACGAGTAACGCGGGCCCGGCAGGATATCGAAGCGCACGCTGGGGTCGAGATCGACCGGGCGCTGCGCATCGTCGCGTTCCTGATCGGCGAAACCGCGGCGGCCACCCGAAAGCTGGCGAATGATCTCGCCATCATAATAGCCGTAAGTGCGCAGGACCTGGTCTAGCAATTCCTGGTCAGAGCGCGCCCGCGCGGCGAGTTGCGGGACGGTGTCCTCATCGGATTCGAGCGCCTCGACCGCTGAAAGCGCGACAAAGCGGTCGATGAATGCGCGGCGCTCCGGAAAATCGACCTCGTCAGTGGGAAATGCGAGCGTCAGTTCGTCGCTGATCTCGTATTCGGTGAGCGGAGGCAATTCGACGAGATTGGGCGCTTCGATTTCGGCGAAGGAAGGACGGTCCGGGTCCGGCTCAAGCCTCTCCGGCTCCGGGATCGCGAGCGCATCGAGAGCTGCGTCAAGGTTAAACGGATCGGAAGGGCTGGAGGAAAGGTCGGCTTCGATCTCAACGCTCGGTGTTTCCTCGTCCTCCAGCGGTTCATCGGCCGGAGGCGGACCTTGCTGCGCCCCTGACCCTTGCGCCGCCCAGCTTTCTGCGTCGGTGGTTGCGTTTTGCGGGATGAGGTCGTCGAGCGTTCGCGGATTCCGTGACGGAGCGGGCGGACGCGGCTCAGCTTGCGGCTGCGAGGGTTGTTCGTCCTGCGCGGTCTGCGCGCCGGTTGCCTGCGTCGAAGCCGCAATTTCCTGCCCGGTGGCCGAAGCACCGGATGCAGTCAGTCCAGCCGCGAGGGCCAGATCGAGCAGGAATAAGCGCAAAAAATTAGCTCGCCGGGAATTTCACGGGTTGTCCGTCTTTACCCCTAGCACCGTCGATTGTTCCCGCCTTTTTGTCGCGCGGTGCCGTGGCTGCGGCGATCAGACGACTTTGCTCATCACGGTTCATGCGCTGCCACCCTTCGCGGGTCAGGCGCTCAAGCGGGCGATAGCGCACCTTGTACTGCATACGCGGGCTGCCATCGACCCAGTAGCCGAGATAGACATAGGGCAGGCCGCTGCGAGCAGCGCGCTGGATGTGGTCGAGAATGATGTAATTGCCGAGCCCTGCGCGCCCCTCGTGATCGGGATCGTAGAACGAATAGATCATCGACAGGCCATCGCCCTGACGATCCGTGAGACAGGCACCGACGAGCCGCCCTGGTTCGCCGCTTTCTGTGGGTTCGCGATATTCGGTCAGAGTGCTGGTCACAGGCGTGTGCTCGACCATGTCGGCATAGTCGAGTTCGTCCATCGTCGACATACCGCCATCGGGATGGCGCACCGAGAGGTACTTGGTCAGAAGCTCGAACTGTTCATCGGTAGCCCAGGGGCGACACTCGGTCACGATGAGGTCGCGGTTGCGCTTGATATCGCGTTTCTGCGTGCTCGACGCTTTGAACTCGCCCGCGACGACGCGCACCGAAACGCATGCCTGACAGTCGAGACAGCTGGGACGGTATGCGACGGTTTGACTGCGGCGGAAACCGATCCGGCCAAGCGCCTCGTTCAGCTGATCCGCATGTGCGCCCTTGAGTTCAGTGAAGACCTTTCGCTCCTGTCGTCCCGGAAGATAGGGACACGGCGCTGGGCTCGTCACGAAGAAACGGGGGAAGCGGATCGGGGCCGTCACGGGTCTGGCGGGTCCTCTTGCGGTGGTTCACCCGTGGGGATCGCCCGCACGAATGGAGAATCAGCGATGTCTTTATTAAGACATTCTTATGCCTATTCGGTTCCCCCGGTAAAAGACCCTTAACCACAAATCAGAGTGAAAATTGGGTTACTTTGCACAAGTCAGAGTATGGAATTGCGCAAGATCGGAGCAATGATTCACAAGTGCGCGAGCGCGCGCCTCGAATTGGGTCAGTTTGCCTCGACGGCTAATTCAACTCGACAACCTGCACCTGATACTTCGCGCCGCGCAGCGCCTCGACCAACCGTTCGACCTGTCCTGCGTCGCGCGCTTCGCATTCGATATCGGTAATCAGGCCCTTTGCCGGGAGCGTGGTGAAAATGCGCTGGTGGTAGATCTCGATGATGTTTACGTTGTGCTCGTCGAACAGGCGCATGACCTTGAAAAGCGCGCCCGGACGATCCTGCAAAGTCACGCGAAGACGCGCGAGACGGCCCTGACGCGCGAGGTCGCGCAGCAGTACGTTGGCGAGCAGGCGCGTGTCGATATTGCCGCCGCACAGAACGAGGCCGACCGTTTTTCCTGCAAAACGCTCCGGGTTTTCCAGCACGGCAGCCAAGCCTGCTGCGCCTGCACCTTCGACCACCGTCTTCTCGATCTGGAGCAGGAGCGAGACTGCCTTTTCAAGGCTTGGCTCATCGACCAGCAGGATGTCGTCGACCCGTTCCTTGATGACCTGCGATGTGAACTCGCCAGGGTTCTTTACCGCGATACCTTCGGCCAAGGTGTCGCCGCCGCAATCGTGGCTCTCGCCTTTGAAGCGGTCGAACATGCTCGGGAAGAGGCCCGCCTGCACGCCGACAATCTCGATGTCCGGATTGATCGTCTTGGCGACAGTCGCCATGCCCGAAATCAGACCACCGCCACCGATTGGCGTGACCAAGCAATCGAAGTCGTCTTTCAATTCGAGCATTTCGAGCGCGACCGTGCCCTGCCCCGCCGCGATGTGTGGATCGTCGAAAGGGTGCACGAATGTCAGTCCGCGCTCGACTTCAAGCTCGCGGGCATGGGCGTTCGCTTCATCGAAAGTCTCACCGTGAAGCACGACGTTGCCGCCCACGCTCTCGGTCTGCATCACCTTCACCGTCGGCGTCGTCTTGGGCATCACAATCGTGACCGGTACACCCAGACGGGTACCGTGATAGGAAAGCCCTTGCGAATGGTTGCCCGCCGAGGCTGCGATCACGCCGCGCTTGCGCTGCTCGTCGGTCAGTTGAAGAAGCGCATTGAGAGCGCCGCGCTCTTTATAAGCCGCAGTAAACTGGAGGTTTTCAAACTTCAGCCAGATATCCGCGCCGGTAATTTCCGATAGCGTAATCGAATGCATCATCGGCGTTTTCACCACCGAACCTTCGATACGTGCGGCAGCGGCTTTCACGTCTTCGAGCGTGAGATCGGCCGGTGTGGCCGTGGCTTTGATGCTTTTGTCTGGCGCGTTCATGATGGGCGCAAGGGGTAGGCCTACATTGCCGTAAGGGCAATTCGAATTGGCAGGTTTGCCGACAAGAATTGCTTGCCTCCCACAGCAATTGCGCTTTGCCGCGCTGACGGATTGGCAATGCGCGGAATTGCGATTAGGCACGCGCACATGACTGCTTCCAAGAGGATCGCTTTTCTCGGGCTTGGTGTGATGGGAGGCCCGATGTGGGGCCATCTTGTTCGCGCTGGGTACGAGGCAACCGGCTACAATCGAAACTTCGCAAAGGCCGAAGTATGGAGCGATCGGCTGGGTGACGAAGGCCTCGTTGCCCCGATCGAAAGCGACGCGGCGACAGCGGTGAGAGGCAAGGATGTGGTGCTCGCCTGCCTTGGCAATGACGATGATGTAGCATCGGTCCTTTTCGGCGAAAACGGCGTGCTCGCGGCGATGAAGCGCGGGGCGACCTTCATCGATCACACGACCGTTTCGCCGGGTCTGGCTCGCCGCATCGCGGATGAATGTGAGCGACTGGGTCTTCATGCCGTCGATGCGCCCGTCTCGGGCGGACAGGCAGGGGCCGAGAACGGAAAGCTCTCGATCATGTGCGGCGGTTCTGAAGAGGCGATGGCCTTGGCGCAGCCTGTCATGCAGGCCTACGCCGCGCGCATCGTTCATATCGGCGAGGCGGGTGCGGGCCAGACTGCCAAGGCGATCAACCAGGTTTGTATCGCCGGCGTTCTCGCAGGCCTTTCAGAAGGCGTTCGGCTGGCGCAGGCGACCGGTGTCGATACCGGCAAAGTGGTCGAAGCCATCAGCGGCGGCGCGGCCCAGAGCTGGCAGATGGAGAACCGCTGGCCCACCATGGTCAGCGACGAGTTCGACTTCGGCTTTGCGATCGACTGGATGCGCAAGGATCTGGCCATCGCGCTCGAAGAGGCAGGCAAGCATGGCCTCGACATGTCGGTGACAAAACTCGTCGATCAATTCTATTCCGAAGTGCAGGCGGCCGGTGGAAACCGGCTCGACACCAGCGCTCTCGTCACGCGCTATCCCAAGGCATCCGATACAAAATGAGATTACCCATGATCCGCACGCTCCTCGCAGCCGGCGCTGCCGTTGTCGCAACGCCCGCGCTGGCCGACACGCTCATCTACAATGTCGACGGCGTGACCATCGACGAGGAAGGAGAGGTCAAGCGCTTCACCAGCCTCGTCTTCGATGATGACGGCATCATCACCCATTTGCTCGAACGCGGTGACGATCGGCCCGATGGCATCGATTTCGCTATGGACGGCGAAGGGCAGGTGATGCTGCCGGGCCTGATCGATGCGCATGTGCACGTGATGGATATCGGCTTTGCCGCGCTGACGCTCGACCTGTCTGACACGAACAGCCTCGAAGAAGCTCTCGCCAAAGTGGCCGAGTTTGCCGAAACCAATCCGGGCCGTCCGTGGATTCTCGGGCGCGGCTGGAATCAGGAAAAGTGGGGCCTTGGCCGCTTCCCCACCGCAACGGAACTCGACGCGATCGTTTCCGACCGCCCCGTCTGGCTGGAGCGCGCGGACAATCACGCGAACTGGGCCAACAGCTTTGCGATGGAGCAGGCGGGAATCACCGCCGAGACGCAAGATCCGGAAGGTGGGCGCATCATCCGCGATACCGACGGCAATCCGACCGGCGTTTTCATCGACAATGCAAGTTCGCTTGTCGGAAGCTTTGTCCCTCCCCCGCGCCCCGAGGACCGCGATGCGGCCTTCGCGATGGCACAGCAGCGCCTGCTCCAAAACGGTATCACTGCGGTTGCCGACATGGGTACGCCGGTCGTCGACTGGATGACTTTCCGCCGCTCGGCTGACCGTGGTGACCTGCGTATTCGCATCATGTCTTACGCCAACTCGCCCGAAGCGATGGAACTGATCGGAGGGCCCGGCCCGACCCCATGGCTTTACGAGGACAGGCTGCGCCTCAACGGGATCAAACTCTATGTCGACGGTGCGCTGGGCTCACGCGGTGCGACGCTGAAAGAGCCCTACTCCGACGAACCGAACACACGCGGAATCCCCATCACCTCGCCCGCGCAACTTCGCAACCGCATGAGCCGCGCTGCATTGGACAACTTCCAGACCGCCATTCACGCCATTGGCGATGCCGCAAACGAAGACGTGCTGCTTGCGATCGAGGAGCTTTCGACAAGCTATAAGGGCGATCGACGCTGGCGGATCGAGCATGCTCAGATCGTCGATGTCGAGGACCTTGAGCGGTTCGGTCAGCACGGAACAATCGCCTCGATGCAGCCGCTGCACCAGACCAGCGACATGTTCATGGCCGAGGCGCGCCTGGGAGAGGATCGTCTTGGCGGTGCCTATGCGTGGCGTAGCATTCTTGAGGTTGGCGGCCGGCTTGCTTTCGGGTCCGACGCCCCGGTCGAACCGGCTGACGTCTTCGCCGGCATCGCGGTCGCCATCAGCCGCACCGACGAAAATGGCCGCCCCTTTGGTGGCTGGCGCGCTCAGGAAGCGGTCAGCCGTGAACAGGCTCTTGCAGGGTTTACGTCCGATGCCGCCTATGCCGGTTTCGCAGATGGCCGGTTCGGGCAACTCGTGGTCGGCGAGCGGGCCGACTTCATCTTCGTCGATCGCGACCCGATGCTCGCTTCGCCAAGCGACATTCGCGAGACCGAAGTGCGCGAGGTGTATCTGGCGGGCGAACGGGTGTTTGCGCGCTAGTCACTAGGCGAAACTCCCGAGAGGCGCAGACCGCACGCCTACGTAGTGACACGTAGAGCATTGATTTCGCGCATTTTTTTCATATTCTGGTCATCACTTTCCTGAATGGAAGTGGTGCGGGTTTCGTCTCCGCAACAAGGCTGGAATACCCCGCCACGTTGCAATCGGATCGTGACCCGCTCCGGCACGGGAGATTGCTCACACTGTGCAAGAGCTTGGTGCCAATGCGCGAAGGAGACCGCCTTATGAAGTTTCGTACCCTGGCCCTTGCCACCGCTGCCGCATCACTCGCGGCATCCCCAGCCATTGCTCAGGTCGCGTTCGAACGCGCTAGCGCGCCTGTAGAAGGCGAAAGCGAAGTTGCCGCTGGTGCGCCGACCCTGCTGCTTGGTCTGCTGGGTGCAGCAGCCGTGGTCGGCATCGTCGTCGCAGCGAGTGACGATGACGACGATCCCGTCAGCCCCTAGTCGGGCTTTACCGCCTCGTTCCTCACTTGGTTGGTCAAATGCGCGCGCTGCCCTCGCAAGAGGGCGGCGCGTTCATATTTGGGGATTTTCGGCCTGCGACCGTCCTAGTCAGCGGTGACGCTCGGATCATCGCCGCTTGCAACTTCGGCTGGTTTTTCCTTCGCTGCTTCGCCAGCATCGGACTTGCCGCCAGCCCGCTTCATCGCCCTCTCCTGCACACGCATGAGCAGAAGCGAGCCCTCGAACAGCAAGAGCAAAGGCACCGCAAGAATCACCTGGCTTCCTGGATCAGGCGGAGTAACAATCGCGGCAAGCGCGACCACGCCCACGATGACATAACGGCGAGCACCAGCGAGCTGAGCCCGCGTTACGATACCGGCGCGGTGAAGCAACATCAGCAGCACCGGCAGCAGGAAGGTAATTCCGAAGGCCAGGATGAACTGCATAACAAGACTGAGGTAATCGCCCGCAGTCGGTAGAGCCTGAACCGACAGACCGCCTGCCTCGCCTCCAAATCCAAGGAAAAACCGGAAGGCAGTGGGCATCACCACATAGTAGGCGAGCGCCGCTCCACCGATAAACAGCACAGGCGTTGCAATGAGGAAGGGCAGGAAAGCCTTTTTTTCATTTGCGTAAAGGCCAGGGGCGATAAAGGCCCAAAGCTGGTTCGCAATGATCGGGAAGCTGACCATAAAGCCTGCAAACAGCCCGACCTTGAGCTCAACGAAGAAAATCTCCGGCAATCGCGTGAAGATCAGCTGTCCCTCGCCATCAGGGAACGCCTCTTTCAATGGCTGCACCAGAAATCCGAGGATCGGATCGGCGAAATAGAAACAGATACCGAAACCGACGAGAAGCGCGAAAACCGAGCGGACGAGCCGCGTGCGAAGCTCGATCAGGTGATCGAGCAGCGGTGCGCGTGTTTCGTCGATATCCTTGATTTCGAATGCCATCGCGCTGCTCTAGTCCTTTGACTCGGTAGCGCCGGGCGCAGGTTCAGGCTGGACGTCGTCGACAGCATCGCTCGCAGCTTTTGGCGCGGCGCTTTCAGCGGAGACAGATTTGGGAGCTTCAGGCTTTGGCGGTGGCCCGGTCATCACTGGCTCGCCACTGGCAGCTTCAGCGCTGGCGGCGGAGCGCTTCATGATCGCCTCATTCTGCTCCTTCCACTTCTTCTCCATGTCCTCGAGCTCGGCTTCGCGAACCATTGCGTCGATACCTGTGCGGAAGTGCGAAGAAACCTTGCGCACCTTGCCGATCCAGCGACCAGCCGTGCGCATGGCATGCGGCATATCCTTCGGCCCGATCACGAGGACCGCGACGATAATGATCACCAGTAATTCAGCGGCGCCGATGTCGAACATGGATAGCCTTTACCGCTCCGTGCGGCGTGGGAGCGTTGGGAACTCAGCTTGCCGAGTCGGTCTTTTCGCTCGTCTTGGTGTCGGCGGGGGTCGCATCTTTAGCTGGCGCTTCAATCTGGGCGTTTGGCGCGGAGCTTGCGCTTTCCTCCTCGCTCATGCCTTTCTTGAAGCTCGAGATGCCTTTGCCAAAGTCACCCATCATTTCAGAGATTCGGCCACGTCCAAACAGGACAAGGACGACGAGCGCCACGATGAGGATTTGCCAGATTCCGATACCGCCCATGCGAATTCTCTCTTGATTGCCTCGTTAGAGGGGGTGTTGCTCGACCAATATAGGGATGATGCCCGCGCTGCGCCAGTCAGCAAACTTGATCAACCGGCAGCGGAGCAGTCCTCGCCGTTTTCGTCGGTCTCCGGTGCGGCAATACAAGTCTCGTCCGAAGATGCGTCGCTATCCGCTTCCTCACCGGTCTGCCCCATGGCTTCCTCGAAAGCCTCGTCCACCGGATCAAGGAGGCCAGCAGCCTTGAGTTCGTCGATCCCAGGCAAATCGCGCCGAGACGCGAGTCCGAAATGGTCGAGGAACTCGGGAGTGGTCGCGTAAATCACCGGGCGACCCGGCACTTCGCGGCGACCGGCGAGCTTGATCCAGCCTGCTTCCATCAGCACGTCGAGTGTTCCGCCGCTGGTTTGAACGCCGCGGATCGATTCGATCTCTGCCCGGCTCACAGGTTCATGGTAGGCTATGATCGCGAGCACTTCAGTCGCGGCGCG
Organism: Erythrobacter sp. S158; assembly: GCF_057364915.1. NCBI lineage: Bacteria > Pseudomonadati > Pseudomonadota > Alphaproteobacteria > Sphingomonadales > Erythrobacteraceae > Erythrobacter > Erythrobacter sp. S158. Next base: position 2,159,692 of record NZ_CP200279.1, read on the forward strand.
GCTGAGGCGGCGAACCTGCTCTTTCTCGCGGCGCAAAAGATGCGCCATGTCGGCAGCAGTTTCGAAATGCCAGCGTTTGCCACGCTCGACCAGTCGCACGCCTCGCTTTTCGTAATGCGCTTGGAGCGCCTTGAGCCGATCGCGGATCAAAGGCTTTTCGCAATCACCCAGATGCGCTGCGAGCTGTTCGACGGTCAGCGGCTCTTCGGAAGCAAACAGGGTCGCCTCTAGCCCGCGTTCAATCTCGTCAGGAGCGCTGTCGACCTCGTCGCTCATGCGCTTGCCGCTTCCTTGAGCCTGCGGATCCGCAGCGGCGAGAACGCCTCTTCTTGCGCAATCTCCGCCCGTCCCAATCGCGCCAGTTCCAGCGCCGCAACGAAGCTGGATGCCAAAGCCGATCTGCGCAGCGCAGGCTCGGCATGTTTGGGCAGGAAGTCGCGAATATCCATCCAGTCAAGCGTGACGCCAAGCATCGAGGATACCCGGTCGAGCGCGCTGTCGAGCGTCATGACCGGACGATCTGATACGTGATAGATGCGCGGCGCCGTGCGCGCCTTGACCTGTCCGTAAGCCTGGATCAGCGAATAGGCGTCAGAGCGCCACAGCGTCTTGCGATCGGTGCGCAGCCCCTCAGGCGCGCCGCGGACAAATATGTCGCGTCCGATCCTGTCGCGCCCCATGAGCCTTGCCGCCGCCTCGCGCATCGCGCCAAGCCGCTGGAGCCGCAATTGCAGGCGCAGTGCGAGTTCTTCAGGACTTGGGTCTTCCTGCTCGTCCTTGGGCAGCAGAAGCGCCGATTTCAGGTATGCGAGCCAGGCGGCCATAACGAGGTAGTCCGCCGCGAGCTCAAGCCGCAGGTCCTGCGCTCGCTCGATATAGGTCAGGTATTGGTCGACCAGCGCGAGGATCGAAATCTGGCGAAGATCCACCTTCTGGCGCCGTGCAAGGTCGAGCAGCAGATCGAGCGGCCCTTCCCAGCCATCGAGCTCGAGATAGAGCGCTTCGTCGCCCTGTTTCGCGCCTTGCTTTCCGGTTTCATCGACCCAGTCTTCGGGCATGTCGGCAGTTGGCTCGCCCGCACCTACTGCATCGCCGGAGAGCATGAAGCCATCGTCGGTTTCAATGGTCATGCAACCTCCTCGGTCAGGGCAAGAAGCGCATCGCGCTTGGCCAGAAGATCGCCTGCTTCATCAGCGAGATCATCAGCGACATGCGTGCCTTCAAGCGCGCGATCAAGGCGAGCCGTTGTCTCTTCGGATATCGCAGGCAGAGCTTCGCAAATGCCCGTCATGTCGTCCATCTTTGCCCAGCAATTCAGGACGATATCGCAGCCTGCGGCATGCGCTCTGGCTGAGCGCTCAGGGATGGTCCCTTCGAGCGCCTCCATGTCGATATCGTCTGTGAGTAGAAGCCCATCAAAGCCGATCTCACCGCGAATGATGTCGCGGATAATCACCTCGGATAGGGTGGCGGGATTTTCGGCGTCCCACACGGGAAACTTGAGGTGCGCCGTCATTCCGATCAGCGCCTCGTTGAGGCTCTTGAAGGGCGCAAGGTCCGCTGCGAGCACATCGGCTCGCGCGTCGACCAGGGGCATCTCCTTGTGCGAATCGACCATTGCGCGCCCATGGCCGGGCATGTGCTTGATACAGCCCGTGACGCCGCCGGCGGCGAGGCCATCGAGGATCGCCCTTCCAATTGCGGCAACCTGCATCGGATCAGCACCGAGCGATCGGTCCCCGATGACGTCATGCGCGCCGGATTGTCTCAGATCGAGCGGCGGGTGGTAGTCTACCGTGATCCCCATCGCCGACAGTTCCAGGGCCATTGCCTTGGCGCCCGCCCTGGCCGCTTCGATCGCGCTGGCAGGGGCTAGTCGGTACAGCTTGTCAAAAGCCTCACCCGATGGGTAGGCAGCCCATTGCGGAGGCCGCAACCGAGCCACTCGCCCACCTTCCTGGTCGATCGAAATCAGCAACCGATCGCGGCCGTGAATATCGCGCAGATCGTCAGTCAGCCGGCGGAGTTGCTCCGGGTCGACGCAATTGCGCCCAAACAGGATGTAGCCTGCAGGATCAGCCTCGCGGAAGAACGTGCGTTCCTCTTCGGTTAGCTCAGGGCCAGAACATCCGAAAATCGCCGGAATCATTGCGCAAACCTTGCAGCGAGCGTGCGATCAGGCAAGCGCACTAACCATCCGCAACGGTGAATTGACGGGGAAATCTCGTGAGAAAGTGCCCGAATCGGGCCGGACTGAAGCGGATACCCGGAATTGGGATCAGGGTTTGACCTGGCAATCGATCCCATCGGCCTTGAGCGCCGCGCAAAGCGCATCGCCCGCCGCGCGGTCGGAGGCGACAGCCTGCAGCCGGTAAACAGTGCCGATATCGACCACGCCTTCCTCGATCCGGTAGCGGAAACCGGACAGCGCATCGGTGCGCCGGGTGATGTCGTTCCAGCCCTGCTCGGCCCGTGCACGCGACGAATAGGCGGCAAGTTGCACACCAACGCCGCTCGCAGTCGCAGGTGCGGGTTCGTCGCCTTCTTCAGGAGAGCCGCTCTCGACCGGATCGTCGGTCGCCATCACGCCTTCGCGTGTACCGCCTTCGCCAACCACAGGCGCAACATTGCCGGTGCCGTCAAATTCCTTGCCACCGGGATCTTCGGGACGTTCCTTGATGGGCGTATCGGGAGCCTCGATCGTGCTGCCATCAGCGACCTGTTCGCCGCCGCCTTGACGTCCGCCGAGATACCAGAAACTGCCGACTATGACGACGAGAAGGAAAAGCATGAACAAGGCGAAGCCGACCACCTGACGTGTGTCGACGCCGCCGGCTGCATCGTCCTCTTCCTCCGCTTCTAGCCAGGGCAGGCTGTCGTCGTCGGAAAGGTCGAGCTGGTCGCCTTCCTCTATCTCTTCATATTCGGCTTCGATCATCACTGATCACACGCGTCCTTCTACATTCGGTCGACGGCTTCCACGCCGAGAACGCGCAAACCGTTACGCAGCACTTGCCCGATTGCCGAGGCAAGGAAAAGGCGCGCTGCGGTCAAACCCTTATCATGTTTCAGGATGAACCGCTTTTCCGGCTCAGTATTACCGAGGCTGTAGAACGAATTGAGGTCGGTCGCGAGGTCGTAGAGGTAGAATGCGATCCGGTGCGGTTCGCGCGCCTTGGCTGCCGATTCCACCTCGCGAGGGAACTGTGCGGCACGCCGGATCAGGGCGATTTCGTCGCTGCCAAGCTGGTTCAAGGCATCAGTTGAGGGTGTGACGCCTTCCTCGTCCGCCGCCTTGCGGATTGTCGATTGAATCCGGGCGTGAGCATACTGGACGTACCAGACAGGATTGTCCTTCGAGGCTTCGACCACCTTTGCGAAGTCAAACTCCATCTGCGCTTCAGGCTTGCGGGTGAGCATGGTGAAACGCACCACGTCCTTACCCACTTCCTCGACCATGTCGGCGATGGTGATGAAGTTGCCCGAACGCTTGGACATCTTCACTGGCTCGCCGCCGCGCATCAGCTGAACCATCTGGACGAGCTTCACGTCGAACGGCGTTGGCTTGCCTTTCCCTTCGGAAAGCGCGGCAACGGCGGCCTTGATCCGCTTGACCGTCCCGGCGTGATCCGCGCCCCAGATGTCAATCAGCTCGTCTGCATCGGCCGCTTTTTGCATGTGGTAGGCAAGGTCAGCGCCGAAATAGGTCCACTTGCCGTCCGACTTCTTGATCGGGCGGTCCTGGTCATCGCCGAACTTGGTCGAGCGGAACAGCGGGAGTTCAACCGGCTCCCAATCCTCCGGCGGTGCCTTGCCCTTGGGCGCTTCGAGAACGCCATCGTAAACAAGGTCGTGTTCGCGCAGCCATTTCTCGGCTTCGTCCGGCTTGCCTGCTGCATGAAGCGCGGCTTCCGAGGCGAAGACATCGTGATGGATGCCCAGCAATGCGAGATCGGACTTGATGAGGTCCATCATCTTCTCGACCGCTTCGGCGCGGAAATATGGCAGCCATTCCTCTTCAGGCGCGTCCTTGTATTTCTCGCCGACTTCTTGCGCGAGATATTCGCCGATCGGGATCAGGTAGGCGCCTGGATAATAGCCTTCCGGGATCTCGCCGATATCCTCACCGAGCGCCTCGCGATACCGCAGGTGTGCCGAGCGCGCGAGCGTGTCGACCTGTCCGCCGGCGTCGTTGATGTAATACTCGCGGATCACATCGTGCCCAGCCAGTTCGAGCAGGCTCGCCAGCGCATCGCCCACCACCGCGCCGCGGCAGTGGCCCATATGCATCGGACCTGTGGGGTTCGCGCTCACATACTCGACATTGACGGTCGTGCCCGCGCCCATGGAGGAGCGGCCATATTCATCGCCAAGCTTGGTGATGGTCTCAAGCTCGCCCAACCAGGCTGACGGGTCGAGCCGCAAGTTGAGGAAGCCGGGTCCTGCAATCTCAGCGCTCACGATGGTCGGATCGGATTCGAGCTTTGTCGCAATCGCTTCGGCCAATGCTCGCGGATTGGTCTTGGCAGGCTTGGCCAGCACCATTGCGGCATTTGTCGCAAGGTCACCATGCGAAGGATCGCGCGGCGGCTCAAGCGTCACGTTGGCAAAGGACGTGCCCTCGGGCAGCGTGCCATCAGCCACGAGCGCCTGAAGCGCGGTTTGGATCGTGCCGGCGTAAGCGGCGTAAAGAGTTGTCATGTCGGTCATCTCGCATGCGCCGTTAGCGCAAAGGGAAGGAGGGACAAAGGACCAATGCAAGGGATTCGACGCCAGAGGCGTCGCAAGCCCGACTGGGCGCCCGCAGCGGCTGCGTAGCGAAGCGAAGCAGGTCTAGCGAGGAGTTCGCCCGTATGGGCGAACGCAAAGATCAGCGCGTGGCGTTATACGCGAGCTGTTCTTCGGTCAGCTGGAAGCCGATCAGCATCTCGAAACGCGTGCGGGCGATAGCCGCGCGCACCTCGGGGGCTGCCAGCGGGTCAAGCGCCGCTTCCGGGTCACCGGCCCGTCGTCGCCGCGTGATGCGTTCGCGGATGTCCTCGGGAAGCGAAGCCGCCGCACGGTCCACGAAGGAACCTGCACGCGCGCTCGTTTGTGCGCGTTCCTGACCGTTGGCAAAGCTCAAGGTCACTTCGCCCACGCGTTTTGTCACAACTGCGCTGCCACCCTGAAGGACGGTTACGAAGTAAGGGAGCGTAACGGTTCGCGCGCCGCGCACATCGCTGCGGCGGGCGCGGATGTCGAAGGTGGCTTCGGTGTAAACGCGCTCGCTTGAATCATCGCAGGTCGAACGAAGGTTGGTAATCGACGCCGACACGTCGAGATTGGCGAGCGTCGGGTCGGCTGCACGGAATGTCGTCACATCCCCGGTGTAGTCGGGAATGCCAACAGCAGGGCAACGGGTCAGCACCGAGGTAATGCCTACGCCCTGGTCGACCACCAGCTCGCCCTCGCTCGAGCAGCCTGCAAGTGCGGCGCCGAGTGCGATAGCAGGCAGGATACGGGTGCGAAACGTCATACTCAGGTGATCCCTCGAAATTTATCACTCTCGCGCGGCCGTCCGGACCACGCCTCTTATGTTGCCCCAAACGCAGCAAACTCACGTTGCCCTAGCGAGCCGCGCCGCAAAGCGCTAGTGGCAGTCTTATGAACGCTCCATTGCCCGATACAAAGCCTGCGACAGGCGCAGGCGACGCCAAGCCGCTCAACCTCCTGATCGCCGCCCCGCGCGGCTTTTGCGCGGGCGTGGACCGGGCGATCGAGATCGTCGAAAAGGCGCTCGAGCGGTATGGAGCGCCGGTCTATGTCCGCCATGAAATCGTCCACAACAAATACGTGGTCGAAGGCCTGAAGGCCAAAGGCGCAATCTTCGTCAAGGAACTGGACGAAGTGCCAACCGATGCACCGGTCGTCTTCAGCGCGCATGGCGTACCCAAGTCCGTCCCTGCCGAGGCAGAGCGTCGCAATATGGTCTATGTCGATGCGACCTGCCCGCTGGTCTCCAAGGTCCACCGCCAGGCTGAGCGTCAGCTGGAAAAAGGTCGCCACATCATCTTTATCGGCCACGAGGGCCACCCCGAGGTGATCGGTACGATGGGCCAGGTTGAGCCTGGTCAGATGACACTCGTCGAGAACATCGAAGACGTCGACAAGCTCCCGTTCGAGTCGGATGAAGAGCTCGCCTACCTCACGCAGACCACGCTTTCGGTCGACGATACGCGCGAAGTGATCGACGCACTCGAATGGCGATATCCCAACATTCGCGGGCCAAAGGCCGAAGATATCTGCTACGCAACCTCGAACCGTCAGGCAGCGGTCAAGGAACTGGCGCATGACTGTGATCTGGTCCTGGTTGTCGGCGCTCCCAACTCGTCGAACTCACTGCGGCTGGTCGAAGTGGCCGAGCGGCTAGGCACGCCGGGCAAGTTGATCCAGCGAGCCGAGGAGATCGACCCGGCATGGCTTGAAGGTATTGATACAATCGGCCTCACCGCCGGGGCTTCTGCTCCCGAAGTGCTCGTTCGCGAAGTTGTCGATGCGCTCGCCAAGCTGCGCCCGCTTCACGAAAAGACAATCACGCACACCGAAGAGAAGATGGTGTTCAAGCTGCCTCGTCAGCTTACCGAATAGGATTTTCGGGAGCGCTCGCTAGCCATGGCGGTCTACACCCATCTTGGCGCAGAGGATCTTGCAGATCTCATCGCGCATTATGACGTCGGTGAACTGGTTTCAGCAAAAGGCATCGCCGAGGGTGTTTCGAACTCCAACTGGCTGATCGAGACGACAGGCAATTCAGGCGCGAATACACGCTTTATCCTCACCATGTATGAGCGGCGGATCGAGCTTTCCGACCTGCCCTTCTTCCTCGACCTGATGGATCACCTCGCCGCCAAGGGGTGCCCGGTTCCGCGAACTATCCACGATACCGACGGCGCGAACTTCCGCTTGCTTGATGGCAAGGCAGTCGCCCTGATCGAATATCTGCCCGGTGTCTCGGTTGATCATCCCACGGCAGGTCAGGCGAGGTCAGTCGGGAGGGCGCTTGCGCAGAACCACCTCGCCGTCGCAGATTTCAAGCCAACCCGCGCAAACGACATGGGGCTGGCGGCATGGAAAGAGATCACGGCACGGTGCGGCGACAAGGCGCTGGCCGGGATCGACCCGGCTCTCCCGTCGATCCTTTCCGAACATCTGGCCTCGCTCGAAACGCTGTGGCCCAGCGATTTGCCGGGCGGCGTCGTCCATTGTGACTTATTTCCGGACAATGTCCTGATGCTGGGCGAGCGCGTGAGTGGGCTGATCGACTTCTATTTTTCTGCAAGCGATGCATTCGCATACGACCTTGCCGTCACGCATGCGGCATGGAGCTTCGACAATGGCGGGCATACCTTTCGCAGCGAGATCGCGGATGCCTTAATTGAGGGCTATGAAAGCGTACGCAGCCTCACCGACTACGAGCGCGAATGCCTGCCAGTTCTTGCACGCGGTGCGGCCATTCGCTTCGTGACCAGCCGCGCAGAGGACTGGATTTCGACGCCTGCCGATGCTTTGGTCACGCGCAAGGACCCGATGGATTTCGTCCGAAGGCTCGAATTTTACGACAGAAACGGGCCTACGCTGTTTGAAGGTGCAACATGATCGGGCAAAGCCGCCCCATGAAACATGTCGAGATTTTCACCGACGGCGCCTGCAAAGGGAATCCGGGGCCGGGTGGCTGGGGCGCTTTGTTGCGGCTGGGCAAGCACGAAAAGGAATTGTCCGGTGGTGAGGCGGACACAACCAACAACCGCATGGAACTCACCGCAGCGATCGAGGGGCTGAGGGCGCTCATCGAACCTTGCAAGGTCGACCTCTACTCCGACAGCAAATACGTGATCGACGGCATCACCAAGTGGGTTCACGGCTGGAAGAAGCGCGGCTGGGTCAATGCGAGCAAGAAGCCGGTCCGCAACTCCGATCTTTGGCACGATCTGATCGACGTCACATCACGCCACGAAGTTTCGTGGCATTGGGTCAAGGGCCATTCGGGGCACGCAGAGAACGAACGGGTCGATCAGCTTGCCAGCAACGAGGCCGACCGCGTCGCGCGCGGCGAATAGCCAACCGAATGCAAAACGGGCGCGCCATCCGGTGATGGCACGCCCGCTTGAAGCTCGTGAGAGCCGAAAACTTAGCTGTTGTCTTCGACCGGCGCGTCAGGGCCGTTCTTCTTGATCGAATCGATCGCGTTCTGGGCTGACGACTTGCTCGAATAACCCTGCGTCGAGAACATCACCTCGCTGTTGTAGCTGAAGCGCACGCGATACTCATCTGCCTTGTCTTTGTAGATTTCAAACTTGTGAGCCATGTTTGGTTTCCCCTCTCGTAGGTCGTGTTGAAACTCATTCACCTTCTTACAGATAGCTTGCGCGCTGGCTAGCCCGTGAGACGCGCTTTCAAGTCGGAAAAGCGCTGCGGGGAGTATCGAGTGCGATCAATCCCCATGGTCAGCTCATCAGGCTCAAGGCCGAGCAAGAGCTGTGCGCCGAGGCGCGCCGCTGCAGGCGAGGTCTGAATGCCGAAACCGCCCTGCCCTGCAAACCACGCAAAGCCAGCGCATTCGGGATCGCGTCCGTAGACCGGGAGCCTGTCCGGCGCGAAGCTGCGGAGGCCTGCCCAACGGCGCTCGACCGCCTCGATCTTCCAATTCGTTGCCCGCTCAAACCGATCGATCGCACGCGCGACATCGAGTTCTTCAGGCGCGGCGTCACACGGCTCGGATGGAATCTCATCATGCGGGCTAAGCCACAGGCGTCCATTGTCCGGCTTGAAGTAAAAGCCGCCCGAGATATCGAGGACCAGCGGTTGGTCGTCAGGAGCCACCGGCGCGACGCGCAGCTGCGCGACGGTGCGACGCTTGGGTTCTATACCAATTGGCCGCGCACCGGCGCGCTCTGCGATGACATCGGCCCACGCGCCTGCCGCATTAACGATCTCTGCGGCGCGCCAGCTTACCCCGCTCTCGCTCAAGATGCGCCAACCGCCTGCTTCCCTTTCAAACCGGCTGATTCGAGCGCGACACTCTAACGTCGCGCCAGCGGTCTTGAGCGCCTTGAGATAGTGCTGATGCAGACCGGCAACGTCGATATCGGCGCACGGTTCTTCGTAGATGGCGTCGCACCATTCCTCGCGCAGCTGGGGTACGCGCGCTCGGACGGCTTCACCTCTGAGCCGCTCAATCGAAACGCCGGTGCCATCGAACTGGCGAACGAAGCTGTCCATTTCGTCGCGATCTTCGGCGCGCCCTATATAGAGTGCACCGCGCTGTGAGAGGAAACCGTGCTCGCGCAGGTAGCTGCCCGAGGCCAGCGTCAGCGGAACCACGCCGGGTCCGCCATAGCACTCTTCCCAGAAAGCAGCGGATCGGCCGGTCGAATGGTATCCGGGCGCATCCTCGGCTTCAAGCACCAGCACGCGCGCATGCGGCGCCAGTTCAGCAGCGATGCTGGCGCCTGCCATGCCAGCGCCAATCACTGCAAATTCGTAAAGCGTCTCACTCATTGAGGAGCGTGCCTTCCGGCAGGCGCGACCTCGTTGAGGAATTCCGCAATCTCACTCATCATCCGATCCCGCACCGGATCGACTTCGCGAAGGATTTCGTGATGCGCTTCCGTGCCGAAACTCACGAGCTTTGCATTGGGGAGCCGCGAGGCGGCTCGAACATTCGCATCGTGGCTGACGAGCCTGTCATTCGACGTCGAGAGAATCAGCACTGGCGTTTTCACCGTTTCCATCGCGCCCGGTTCTTCGAGCCTGCGCCACGAAGCATAAGCGCGCTCGACCCAACCCCAGCTGGCCGGACCCATGACCAGTTCAGGCCTCGCTGTTCGCCAAAACGATTCGTCCTCATACCGATCAGAATCGTGAGTGAGCAGGTTTACCCGGTCCTTGGGCAATTCGCCCGGCTTTTCGCTCCATTTCCAGGCTGGCCTCAGCGGATCGCCGACCTTCGTCATCACTTTTGCGACATTGTGGAGCAACGGGAGCGGAAGTTTGGGTCCGGCCATGCCCAGCATGGGAGCCGAAAGCACTGCGGCATCGGGTGCGATATCGCCATCGACCAGCGCTCGCATGATAAGGTGTCCGCCCATCGAATGGCCGGCAAGCACATGCGGACCAGACGCCTCGCCCTTCCAGCCGTCCCAGAGTTGTACGAGATCGCGTGTCCACGTGGTGAAGTCGTCAATGTGGCCGGTAACCGCGTCGCCGCCCAGCCGGCCGGAGCCAGCTTGCCCGCGCCAGTCAGCGGCGGTTACGCGCCACCCGGCACGGTGCCATTCTTCGAGACTCTCCAGATATTTCTCATACGTGTCGCCGCGCCCGGGCATAAACAGGAGCGATCCGCGCGGGCTCGACGCCCCATCGGCCAGTGCGCCAGGCCAGTCGATACGCCGCAAAGTGTGCCCGTCGGTCGCTTGCCATTTACTTTCGCTGGCAGCCGGCGGGATAGAGCGTCTGTCGATAGCACCTTCTGCGCTCATTTTTTCATCGCTGATTGCTGCATCGCTCATCTTGCTAATCGCTCTGTTCCCCAATCGGGTCGCCAAAGATTATGGTTACTATTTGGTAAGCACTCGCCTGTAGCACCCACCCTCGAAGAGAAACCGCGAGCGGGAAAGTCCCGACACTCGCGAACTGCCTTTCTTCGGGGGCCATATGCTGATGACGACTATTCACTACGGACTGCTGATTGCCTTGGCAATTGGACTGCTTATCGCCGCTTTCACCGATATCCGGTCGAGAACCATATCAAACTGGCTCAACATCGCGATTGCGGCGGGTGCGCCTGTTTTCTGGTGGGCCAGCGGATTGTCGCTGTGGCCGGATGTGGTCTGGCAAATTGGATTTGCGCTGGTCGTCTGCGCGATTCTCGTTGGTGTCGCGTATATCGGATACCGCCTCAACATCACGATTCTTGGCGGCGGCGACATCAAGCTGCTCGGCGCACTCGCGCTTTGGTTCACTCCGATGAGCTATCTCGGCATGCTTTGGTACATGGCGCTGTGCGGCGGCGTTATGGCCATCCTGTTTGTCCTGCGCCTGATGTTTCTGCGTCCAAAAACCCGCGGAGTGCTTCCTTATGGGGTCGCGATCGCCGGAGGCGCGCTGCTGGTTCTCTACCCGAAACTGATCTCGGTTCCCGCTTTTGCCTGAGATCTGCCGTGAACCCGATCTTAACCAATTAGGACTTATCGGTTGCAACCATACCTGCCCGCAATTTCTCAGGGCCGACACGAGGGGGCTTATTAGCCATGGATAGGAAGAAACTGGTTCTGCTGCTTGGTGCACTGGTCGTTGCGATCGGTAGCGCATTTCTTGCTCGGAGCATGTTCGCAGGCGATCCTGCGCCGACCGCTCAAGCTGCACCGGAACCGACAGGTCCCAAGGTGCTGGTTGCCAACCGTGCGCTTCCCGCCGGTACGATTATCACGGCAGATGCCATGGGCTACCAGATGTGGCCCGAAGAGCTGGTCCAGGACGCCTACTTCATTGAAGGCGAATCTGACATGAGCCAGCTGCTCGGCACGGTTGTCCGCTTCCCGGTTACTGCCGGTGAACCGGTGACCCAGGGTTCGCTCGTCAGCCCAGGCGACCGCGGCTTCCTCGCTGCGGCTCTCGGCCCGGGCATGCGTGCTGTCACTGTTCCGGTTTCGGCCAAGACCGGTGTTGCAGGCTTTGTTTTCCCGGGCGACCGTGTTGACGTTGTCCTCACGCAGACTGTGAGCGGCGAAGGCCGCCCGCTCAACGCGGCTGAAACCGTACTGCGCAACCTGCGTGTCCTCGCAACTGACCAGACGACCGAGCAGGTCACCAACGATGAAGGCAAGACCGTTGTTCGCGCCTTCCGTACGGTGACTCTCGAAGTGACCCCGCAGATCGCTGAAAAGGTCGCGGTTGCACAGACCATCGGACAGCTGACTCTGGTGCTGCGTTCGATTGCCGACAACCAGGCCGAACTCGAGCGTGCGATTGCTTCGGGTGATCTCGAAATCCCCGACGACGCAACGCCTGAAGAAGAAGAGCGCATCCTTCGCACTGCCATGGGTCAGCCCGTGGACAAGGGTTCGACCTACGCAACCGGCGGCGACGTCTCGCGCTTCCAGCGCAGCAGCATCCCTGCGCAGAACGATGGTGGCCGCGACCGCGTCACCCCGCCTGCTCCGGGTGTCGCATCCACGGTTAACGGCGCACCGGTTTACACCGGCCCGTCAGTCCGCGTTACCCGCGGCAAAGCAACCAGCGAAGTGCCTGTCGGATCAGCCAGCCGCGCAGTCGGTTCGTCCAGCGCACGCGGTGTCGGTGACGCCGGCGAGGTGGTCTCGACCGCATCGTCGTCGATCATCCGCTGAGGGGAATGACCATGCGCATCGCAATAAAGAACGTGAGCGCTTCGGCTGAAAAGGCCGAAAGCCAATCAGGGAAATCCACGGGGGCCCAGACAATGAAAGCCAAGTCCTTTGCAAAAGCGCTGCTTGCAAGCATCGCCGCGCTGCCACTGGCAGCTGCGCCGACCGGCACAGCCACCGCTCAGCAGGTCGTCAGCCCAAGCGATGAGATCGTGATTTCGATCGGTCGCGGTGAGCTGGTCCAGGTGCCCGGCACCATGACTGATGTCTTCGTTGCCAACGAGAACGTTGCCGACGTCCAGATCAAGTCGCAGCGCCAGCTTTACGTCTTCGGTCGTTCCGGCGGCGAGACCACGATCTACGCGAGCGATGCTCGCGGCGAAGTGATCTTCTCGGCGAATGTCCGCGTAGGCTCGAACATCGGCAGCATCGACCAGATGCTCGCACTCGCCATGCCCGAAGCGCAGGTGAACGTCGCCACGATGGGCACCAACACTGTGCTCCTTACCGGCACCGTAGCCGCGCCCGAGGACGCAGCCGAGGCAGAGCGCCTCGTCACCGCATTCCTTGGTGAACAGGCCAACGTGATCACGCGCCTCAAGACGGCAACGCCGCTTCAGGTGAACCTGCAGGTCAAGTTTGCCGAAGTCAGCCGCAGCCTGGTGCGTGCCGTCAGCGGCAACCTCACCACTTTCGATGCATCGACTGGCGGCTTCCGCGGCGCGGTTGGTACCGGTCGCACGCTCGGCTCGGGCGAGTTCGACTTCCGCAACGGCCCGCTTGGCGTTGGTTCAGGGGTTCAAAACCCGGTTGTTACCCCCATCGATCCGAACACCGGACTTCCGTTCGTCGACGCAAACGGCGATCCGATCTCCTTCACCGGCCCCGGTATCAATTCGGGAACCGCCGGCACGACCATCGCGGGTCTCGGCCGACTGTTCGGCCTCGATGCTCTTGGCGCACTCGACCTGTCGGAACGCCTCGGCCTCATCACCACGATTTCGCAGCCAAACCTGACTGCGCTTTCTGGCGAGACCGCGACTTTCCTCGCAGGCGGTGAGTTTCCGATCCCGATTTCACAGGGCCTCGGCAACGTCGCTATCGAGTATCGCAACTTCGGTGTGAGCCTCGCTTACACTCCTACCGTTCTTTCCAATGGCCGGATCTCGATCCGCGTCCGTCCGGAAGTCTCCGAGCTGTCTTCGCAGGGCGCAGTCACGCTTAACGGTTTCCAGGTACCCGCGCTTACCATTCGCCGCACCGAAACGACAGTCGAGCTTGGTTCGGGTCAGAGCTTCATGATTGCAGGTCTTCTGAGCAACAACGCTCAGAACGCTCTCGACAAGGCTCCTGGCCTTGGCGATGTGCCGATCCTGGGCAATCTGTTCCGCAGCCGCGACTTCCGCCGCGGTGAGACCGAGCTTGTCATCGTGGTAACGCCGTATCTGGTGAAGCCGGTCAACGCGAGCGACATTGCTCTGCCGACAGATGGCTATCACTCGGCCAACGAGCTTGAGCAGTTCATCGGCTTCAGGGACAATGATGGCGTCAGCGGCGAGCGCCGCCCCGGCCCGACCGCGGCCGAGCCAGATGCTCCCAACCCAGACATCAGCCAGGCCGATCCGGCCGCGATCGTCCCGTCAGCCCCGCAGCCGCAACAGCGCCGCGCGGATGACCGTTCGAACCGTGGTCGCGAACGCCAGGCAGACGCCGTCACACCCGGCTTCGATCTTTAAGCCCAATGCGAAAGGTTCAACCAATGAAACTTGCAAAGAACAGCAAACTGATGGGCGCTGTTGCCCTCTCGCTCGGGCTCGCAGTGGCGGGTTGCGGCGGAATGGCCACCAACACCTCGCTCTACAGTCTCAAGCAGCCGGTCGTGGAACGCACCAACTTCGCGATGGATGTGAACACCAACCGCTCGGGCCTGTCGATCTCCGAACAACAGCGTCTCAACGGCTGGTTCGAGACGATGGATCTCCGCTACGGTGACCGTGTCGCTATTGAAGACCCGTCGAGCAACCCGGCTGTCGCCGAAGCGGTGAACGAGCTGGCCGGTCGATATGGCCTGATCGTTACCGAAGTCGCTCCAACCACGTCGGGTACGCTTGCTCCCGGACAGGCTCGCGTGGTCATCACCCGCAGCGATGCGTCCGTGCCGGGCTGCCCGGATTGGTCGACCAAGTCGGACATGAATTACAACAATGCATCCAGCCCGGGTTACGGCTGTGCGATCAATTCGAACATGGCAGCCATGATCGCCAATCCCGAAGACCTTCTCGAAGGTCAAAAGGGTTCCGGCGAGACGGTCATCGCGACCAGCAACCGCGCCATTCGGACTTATCGTGAGGCCGCGCCAACCGGCGCAGGGGGTCTTCAAAACGCTCAAGGCGGAGGTAACTGATAATGAACGCTCCTTGGAAATCGGGCCTTCCCGGCAACCGCGATCCATTCGCCGCCTATATTTGCGACGACGCCGCGCTTGACGTCCTGCGTCCGGTCGTGATCGAGATGGGCTGGCCGCCTGAGAAGTGCAACAAGGGCGGTCTTCGCAACGCGATCCAGTCGCTATCTGTCAGCGCCTCGCCTGCGATCCTGATTGTCGATCTGTCCGAGAGCGGTGATCCGCTCAACGACATCAACGCTCTTGCTGAGGTTTGCGAACCGGGCACGGTCGTGATCGCGATCGGTCAGGTCAACGACGTGCGTCTGTACCGCGACCTGCTTGCAAGCGGCATCCACGATTACCTGCTCAAGCCGCTCAGCGCGCAGGCCGTCCACGATGCTCTCAACGCAGCTCTTGCCGTGTTCACCTCGCCCAAGGGCGGCGACGGTGAGGCCGTCAAGCGTCACATCTCGACCGCAGTGGTCGGAACGCGCGGCGGTGTCGGTGCATCGACCATCGCAACCTCGCTTTCGTGGCTGTTCAGCGAAGAGCATGGCGCTCCTACCGCGCTGCTCGACCTCGACGTTCACTTCGGGACCGGCGCACTTGCGCTCGATCTGGAGCCGGGCCGCGGCCTCACTGACGCGATCGACAATCCAAGCCGTATCGACGGCCTGTTCATCGAACGCGCCATGATCCGCGCGAGCGACAATCTGTCGATCCTGTCGGCAGAGGCTCCGATCAGCCAGCCGCTGATGACTGATGGCTCGGCATTCGTGCAACTGGAGGAAGAGTTCCGCCAGGCGTTCGAGATGACGGTCATCGATCTGCCGCGCAACATGCTGATTAACTTCCCGCACCTGCTGGCTGATGTGAACCTGGTCCTTCTGACCTGCGAACTCACTCTGGCTTCGGCGCGCGATACGATCCGCATCCTGTCATGGCTCAAGACCAACGCAGCGCACGCTCACCCGATGATCGTCGCGAACAAGGTCCAGCCCGGCGTTGCCGAAATCAGCAAGGCCGATTTCGAAGCCTCGATCGAGCGCAAGATCGACTTCGTAATCCCTTACGACGTGAAGGCAGCATCGAACGCAGCCAAGCTGGGTCAGGTGTTCGTCGAGGCGAACAAGAACTCGAAGGCAACCGGCGCGGTCAAGCGCATCGCCGAACGCGTGATGGGTGCAAGCGAGGAAGATCTTTCCTCTGTGACCGAAGAGAAGAAGTCGCTGCTTGGCGGTTTCGACTTCAAGTCGCTCCTCGCGAAGAAGGACAAGCCGGAAGAAACCGAGCAGGCCGAATAGGTCTGTTCAAAGCTGGCGAGGCCCGCACTTCCCCGCGGGCCTCGGCCAGCCACGGTTTGACCGTCAAATGACTGACCGTTCGATCGAGCGGTGTGACGACTAGAGATGCATACGTGACGCGACGTCACGAGAAGGCAGGACACGAGAGACATGGAAATCATTCAGACCCTGCTGATCACTGTGGTGATCTTTTCGGCCCTCGTGGCAGGTTACATCCTTCTTACCGGACCGGCTGCGGGCAAGGCGCAAAAGCGCCGCCTCGAAGCGCTTCGCTATCGTCACTCCGAAAGCACCGATGCCAAGGTTGAATCGCAGTTCAAAAAGGCGATCGCGGCCCGCAAGCCCAAGACGCACAAGGTCGCCGGCTCGGGATCACGCACGGAAGCCCTCGAAGTGCGGCTCGACCGCACCGGCAAGGGCTGGACCGTATCGCAATATCTCTATGTAACGCTTGGCATCATTCTGGTGGTGGGCGTGCTGCTCTACATCCAGACAGGCGCGCCGTTCCTGTCGCTCGCCGCCGGGGCATTCGTGGGCCTCGGCCTGCCGCACCTCGTTGTTAGCTTCTTCATCAAGAAGCGCACGAACGACTTCAACGCCAAGTTCGCAGACGGCATCGAATTGCTCGTGCGCGGCCTTCGCTCCGGCCTTCCGGTGACCGAAACGCTCGCTGTGGTCGCACAGGAAGTTCCCGGCCCCGTTGGCCTCGAATTCAAGGGCATCGTCGAGCGTATCAAGATCGGTAAGACGATGGAGGATTCGCTTCAGGAAACCGCCGACCGCCTGGGCATTCCGGAATTCAACTTCTTCACCATCACCCTCGCCATTCAACGCGAGACCGGTGGTAACCTTGCAGAGACGTTGTCCAACCTTGCCGACGTGCTTCGCAAGCGCACGCAAATGAAGCTCAAGATCAAGGCGATGAGCTCGGAGTCCAAAGCTTCGGCCTATATCGTCGGCTCGCTGCCCTTCATCGTGTTCGGTCTCATCTACTCGGTGAACCCATCCTACATCGGCGGCTTCTTCGTCGAAGAACGCCTCATGGTCACAGGTCTCGGCGGGCTTGTCTGGATGAGCATCGGCATCTTCATCATGGCCAAGATGGTCAGTTTCGAGATCTGATCCGGAGACGAGAAGTATCATGCTTAATCAAGAATCCGGACCCACGCTGCTCGGCTTTGACGTTGTCCTCGTCGGCACGCTCCTGGCAGGTCTCGCAGCCTTTGCCGTGATCATGGCGATCTATGCCGCGATCACGATCAAGGACCCGATGGCCAAGCGCGTTAAGTCGCTCAACGAGCGCCGCGACGAGCTCAAGGCAGGCATCGTCACTTCGGGCACCAAGAAGCGCGCAAGCCTCGTGCGCAAGTCCGATACGACCGACAAGGTCAAGGACAGCCTTGGCAAGATGAACGTCCTAGAGCAAAGCCAGCTTCAGGCGGTGCAGCAAAAGCTTGCCCATGCCGGCTATCGCAACAAGGAACTCGCGGTTATCGTCATCGGTCTGCGCGCCGTCTTGCCTGTCGTGTTCGGCATCGTCGGCTTCTTCGCGATCTATTACTTCAACGTTTTCGACATCAAGAGCGACTTCTACAAGTTCCTCGCGATGGCCGGGTGTCTGTTCCTTGGCTACAAGGGTCCTGAACTCTTCCTCAAGAACAAGGCCGACAAGCGTACGAAGGAGATCCAGAAGGGACTTCCAGACGCGCTCGACCTCTTGGTCATCTGCGCCGAGGCAGGTCTGACCGTCGACGCCGCCTTCAACCGCGTCGCCAAGGAACTGGGCCGCGCTTATCCCGAGCTGGGCGACGAGTTTGCGCTGACCGCGATTGAACTCTCTTTCCTCAACGAGCGTAAGCAGGCCTTCAACAACCTCGCCTATCGCGTCGATCTCGAAGCGGTCAAAGGCGTGGTGACCACCATGATCCAGACCGAACGCTACGGTACGCCGCTTGCTTCCGCGCTGCGCGTCCTTTCGGCCGAATTCCGCAACGAACGTATGATGCGCGCCGAAGAGAAGGCAGCACGTCTTCCGGCCATCATGACCGTTCCGCTGATCCTGTTCATCCTTCCGGTGCTGTTCATCGTGATCCTTGGCCCGGCGGCCTGTGCGATCACCGATACGCTGGTGACCAAGGAATAGGGGTAACCAGCAAGCAGGCGAGAGCCGCGAATAACGCAGCGCACCCTTTGTAGGAAAGCTGCAAACACGAACGGGGTCGATCCATCAGGCGCGGATCGGCCCCGTTTTCGTTCGTATGTGAGCGCGGTCTAGGCGTCCTTCGCGATGTCGGCAGCGCGCTTGCGGACACGTTCGAGCATTGAGCGCAGCGCGCTTTCTTCCTCGGGCGACAAGCCTTCGAGCAATTCCAGTTCGGTCGCCTTGGCGAGCGGCATCACCTCGCGGTGGATCCCCTGCCCCTCCTCGGTCAGCTCAAGCAGGTGCGAGCGACCGTCGCTCTTGTTGGTAGCCCTCGCAATCAGGCCGCGTTCTTCGAGCACCTTGCACGCCCGGTTGACCGCGACCTTGTCCATCAGCGTCGCCTCGGTGAGGTCACGCTGGGTCAGGAACTCCCCGCGAAGCCCCGCATCGCCGAGCACCGCCATGACCCGCCACTCCGTCACCTTGAGCCCGAAACGCTTGCGGTACCGCTCGGAAATGAGCGCGCTCACCGCGTTTGACGCGATCGAGAGCTGATACGGCAGGAAGGCCGAGAGCTGATACTCCGAGGCGGGCTTGTCTTTCGGGGAGGCTGAAGTGATGTCGTCCATGGCAAAGTGGTTTCCCATGAAACCACTCTACAGGCAAGTCACCCGCTCGGCCCAGGCCAATTTGCCAGCTCTATTCGTAGGCGCGCTTTTCCCACCATGGGTAGAAGTCGGGCATGTCCTCGCTGACCTTGCCCGGATACATCGGCTTGCGCTTCTCGAGGAAGCTCGCGATCCCCTCTTTCGCGTCCTTGCCCCTGCTCAGCTTGTAGATCGCGCGGCTGTCGATCTTGTGCGCTTCCATCGGGTGATCCGCACCCAGCATGCGCCACATCATCGCCCGCGTCATCGCAACCGAAACCGCGCTGGTATTGTCGGCGATCTCGCGCGCGAGGCCTTGTGCGGCGTGCATCAGGTCCTTTGGATCGTGGATCGAGCGAACTAGGCCGCCTTTGTGGGCTTCCTCGGCATCGAATACCCTGCCCGAATAGCACCACTCAAGCGCCTGCGCGACGCCAACCAGGCGCGGCAGGAACCAGCTTGAGGCAGCCTCCGGCACGATGCCGCGCCGTGCGAAGACGAAGCCGTAGCGCGCGGTCGAACTGGCAAGCCGCATGTCCATCGCCAGTTGCATCGTCGCGCCGACACCCACGGCGACGCCGTTGCAGGCGCTGATCAGCGGTTTCGTGCTCTCGAACAGGCGCAGCGTCAGCAGACCCCCGCCGTCGCGCACGCGCTCGTCCGAAAGGCTCTCGACCTCGTCCCCGCTTGAGAACACCTGACCCCCGCCTTCGGGCGTGAGGTCGGCGCCGGCGCAAAAGGCGCGCTCACCGCTGCCGGTGAAGATCACGGCGCGCACGCTGTCATCGGCATCGACATCGTCCATCGCCGCCATGATCTCTGCACCCATTGTGCGGGTGTAGGCGTTCATCTTCTCCGGACGGTTGAGCGTGATGGTCGCGATTCCGTCAGCCTTGTCGACGATGATCTGGGTGTAGCTCATTCAGGTTCCTCTCTGATCCCACATGGACCGCGCAAAGGGGTGTTCTGAAAAAACGCGCGCCCCCTCTCGCATTGGCCCGGTTTTCCCGGCTTTGTGCCGCTTTTGGCGCAGCATAGGTGCGGTGAAACGAGTGGCAAGGTGTGACTTTCCGCAAACGTGCGTGTGAACGCAAAATTGTTGCGCTGACGGGCGAGCAGGCGACCTTAAGTCAGCCCACCGCCTGTAGGAAAGTCGCGTTGCGAGCCGGTCCGCCACGAACCGCTAGGAGCAATCCGAAAACCCGCATCCCAATGGTTGGGAAAAATTCCTAACCCTGCGCATGTCACTCAATCGGGTGACAAGGCCACGTCTCAAAAACCCGCAGAATTCCGCCATTTTTCAAGTTTGGCACGTCTCCTGCAATCTTCTGGGCATCAAGCGGAAACACACCGCACAACGCCAAAGAGACAACCAAGGAGACTTCAAATGTTCGCTTCAACCACCGCTCAGAACCTTTTCGCAGCAGCCATCTCGGTCACGACTTCGCTGGTCCTGTTCGCCTACGCCGTCATCCCCGCAAGCCCCAACCTCATCGTCTGATCGACCCCACTTTCTCAAGGAGACCACCCATGTACGCCGCCAACAACGCCAACAACCTTTTCGCCGCTGTCTTCTCGCTCGGCGTATCGGCCATCCTCTTCGCTTACGCCATCGTTCCGGCCAGCCCCAACCTGATCGCCTGATCCACCAACGCCCCCTGAAGGAGCCAAACTCATGTTCGCCGCCAACGCTACAAAAAACCTCTTCGCCGCCGCAATTTCGGTCAGCGCCACGGCGATCCTGTTTGCTTACGCCATCATCCCCGCAAGCCCGACCTTGATGGCCTGACCCCCTGACCAAGCTTCCTAAAGGAGACCCCCGTTGGTTCTCACTGCACTGATTGTCCAGACCGCGTTGCTCGCGTGCATCGCGGTCTGGCTTGCGTTTGGGCCTCGCAGCAGCGTTCTTGTGAGCGTGCTCACGATAGTGGCTAGCTTGCTTCTAGGCGTTGGCCTCGTCGCCGCAGGTTTGTGGATCTGGCCGCCGCGCTGGGCGCTAATCCCCCTCGGGCTCCTTGTGGCATTCGCAGCGATCCGCAAGTGGCAGCGACGCGAACGCGGAGCGAATTCAGACCGTGCCATTGGCAGCGTGCTCGCAGCAGGCGCAATGGCGGCGCTGGGCACCTTCCTGCTGTGGTCCGGAATAACGGGCAGGATGGCGCCGGAAGGTCAGGGCATTGCCCTCGCCTCGCCACTGCCACGCGGGGAAGGATACTGCGCACTTTCAGCTGGCAGCAATCTGGTCGTGAACCTGCACTATGTCGAAGGCGAGAAGACCGCAGCATCTTTCGAAAAGCACTCGGTCGATTTCGTGAAGGTCGCGTCAGACGGCACGCGCACCACCCCGGCGCGCCGCTGGCATCCTAAGCCCCTGCACCCATCCGACTATGCCATCTTCGACGCACCAGTCAGCGCACCTTGCGCAGGCGAGGTGGTTGAGGCGGTGAACGACAGGCCCGACAATCTCGCTGGCCACCGGTTTCGCCGGCTCGACGGAGCCAATCGGGTGACGATCCGGTGCGAAGAAACGCTGGTCATGCTTGCTCACCTGAAGCGAGGAAGCGTCGGCGTCGAGGTCGGCGACACGCTTGCAGTCGGCGAGCCGATCGGTGTGGTCGGCAATTCAGGCAACACCGAGGAGCCGCACCTGCACATTCACGCGCAGACCGATGAAGGAGATAGCGCGTCACGGCCTGTCGTCATGCTATTCGACCAGCGTTACATCGCGCGCGGCGATTGCCTGTAGGCAGGGGGCCTGCTTACGGTACTCTCAAAATGAAAGGCCCCCGCATATGCGAGGGCCTTTCTGATTGCGACTGCGCTCCCATCAGGAAACGCGAAGGCGCGTAGCTATCAACGCGGCGCCATGCGAATTGCGCCGTCGAGGCGCACATCTTCGCCGTTGAAGTAGCCAGTCTCGATCATGCACATGGCAAGCTTCGCGTATTCGGTCGGTTCGCCGAGGCGCTTGGGGAACGGCACGCTTGCTGCGAGCGCTTCCTTCACCTGCGGCGGGGCAGCGTTCATCAGCGGTGTTTCGAAGATGCCCGGAAGGATCGTGTTCACCCGGATGCCTTCGCGCATCAGGTCGCGCGCGATGGGGAGCGTCATACCAACAACGCCGCCCTTCGATGCCGAGTAAGCCGCCTGGCCCATCTGGCCGTCTTCGGCAGCTACGCTCGCGGTGTTGACGATCGCGCCGCGATCACCGTCTTCGCTCAGCGGGTCGAGCGTCATCATGCCGGCTGCCGACTTTGCGATGCAGCGGAAGGTGCCGATGAGATTCACCTGGATGACGAAGTCGAACGCGCTGATCGGAAAGTGCTTGATCTCGCCCGATTGCTTGTCGCGGCTGGCGGTCTTGATCGCATTGCCGATGCCTGCGCAGTTGACGAGAATGCGCTCCTGACCGTGCGCTTCGCGGGCCTTGGCAAAGCCTGCATCGACGTCTTCGTCGCTGGTCACGTTGACCTTGCAGAAGATGCCGCCGATCTCTGCAGCCATCGCCTCGCCCTTCTCTTCGTTCATGTCGAAGATCGCGACCTTGGCGCCCTTGGCTGCCAGAGCGCGCGCAGTCGCCGCGCCGAGGCCCGATGCACCGCCGGTGACGACGGCAGGAGTGTTTGCACTTACTTCCATGTTCAAAAATCCTCTCGAGATTGGGGTGTCTTAAACGCTTTCAACGATGGTGACATTGGCGACGCCGCCGCCTTCGCACATCGTCTGCAGGCCGTATTTCTTATCGTGGCGCTTGAGCGCGTGAACGAGCGTCGCCATGAGCTTGGTGCCCGATGCGCCAAGCGGGTGGCCAAGCGCAATCGCGCCGCCGTGGACGTTGAGCTTTTCCGGGTCAGCGCCGGTGTGCTTGAGCCATGCGAGCGGGACGGGCGCAAACGCCTCGTTGACTTCGTAAAGGTCGATATCGTCGATCTTGAGCCCAGCGCGATCGAGCGCCTTGTCGGTCGCGAACAGCGGCTCTTCGAGCATGATCACAGGGTCGCCCGCCGTAACGGTCAGGTTGTGAATGCGAGCCATCGGGGTGAGGCCGTGGCGCTTCAGGGCTTCTTCCGAAACCACCAGCACCGCGCTCGACCCGTCGCAGATCTGGCTCGCGCTGGCGGCGGTCACCATGCCATCGGGTGAGATCAGCTTGACCCCGGCAATCCCTTCGAGCGTCGCATCGAAACGGATGCCTTCGTCGACCGTGTGCATCTCAGAGCCTTCGGGCGTCTCAATCTCGACCGGAACGATCTCGTTCTCGAACGCGCCGGTTTCAGTCGCCATTTTCGCCTTGGTGTGGCTGGAGAGAGCAAAGCTGTCGAGCTGCGCCTTGGTGAAGCCGTGCTTCTTGGCGATCATTTCAGCGCCCATGAACTGGCTGAACTGGATGCCGGGAAACTTCTCTTCGAGACCCGGCGACTTGTAGTGGCCCAGCCCCTCTTTCATGTGCAGCGTCGCGTTGGTGCCCATCGGCACGCGGGTCATGCTTTCAACGCCGCTCGCGATGACGACGTCCTGCGTACCGCTCATCACGGCCTGCGCTGCGAATTGGATAGCCTGCTGCGAAGAACCGCACTGGCGGTCGATGGTCACGGCAGGAACGCTGTCGGGAAGCTTCGAGGACAAGACGCCCATACGCCCGACCTGCATCGCCTGCTCGCCCGCCTGGCTGACGCAGCCGGTGATGACGTCGTCCACGGCAGCCGGGTCGATGCCGGAGCGATCAACGATGGCGTCCAGCGATCTTGCAAGCATGTCGACCGGGTGAACCCCGGCAAGGCGGCCGCCGCGGCGTCCACCTGCGGTCCGGACGGCGTCGACGATATAGGCAGTGGTCATGATAGGGGCTCTCTCTTCCCGTTTACGTAAACGTTGCTCTTAGCAACTCACCTATGGGAGGGCTTGCTGCAAATCAACCGCTCATATCGGTGTTTGATTTGCGTCAGTGCGCTTGCACCGGGCGTGCGCCACTCGCTAGGGCGATAAGCGAGATGAAAACACTTTTCGAACTCAATCCGGCGCTCGACCGCGCCTCACTGGCGAAGCGTTTTGCCGAGACGGGCCGCGTGCAGGTGCGCGATGTGCTCACTGCCGAAACCGCGCGCGAAGTGCTCACCGTCCTGACCAAGGGCACGCCCTGGGGGATGGCGACCGGCGCAGGCGACGAAAACCGCCAGAGCTTTCGCATGGAAGAGGTGCAGACACCGCAAGGGCAACAGCGCGTCAACGCCGCCGCGATGGAAGCGCAGCAGAACACGGCGCGCGGCGAATACGGATTTCGTTTTGCGCACTACCCGATCCTCACCGCAATCCAGGAAAGCTGGGATCCGGATAGCCCGCACGAAATCCTGCTCGAACACATCAACGCGCCCGACTTCATCCAGCTCGCCCGCGACATCACCGGGATCGACGGCCTTATCAAGGCCGATGGGCAGGCCACCCTGTTCGCGCCCAACCACTATCTTGGCCGGCACATCGACAGTCATGTCGCCGAAGGATGGGAGGTCGCCTACGTCCTCAACTTTGCCCCGCCCGACTGGCACCCCGACTGGGGCGGCTATCTCATGTTCCTCGATGATGACGGCGACGTGATCGAAGGCTTCCGACCGCGCTTCAACGCATTGAACCTGTTCAAGGTGCCCCAGTCGCATCTCGTCAGCTACGTCCCGCCTTTTGCGCCCGTCGGACGGATCGCAGTCACGGGATGGCTGCGCACGCAATGACGAATGCGGCGGACGGCCTGACCCCGGCGGAGGCGATGGTGCGCATCCGCATGGCGATGCAAAGCCGCGACGTGGCTGGCGCGCGCGCCATTGCGGAGGCTGCTCGGCGCGATCATCCCGAGGACGCAGCGCTTGCCGATGCAGCCGGCGATCTGGCGATGAAAGCGGACGATCTGCAAGCGGCAGAGAAGCATTTTGCCGCCGCGAGTTCGCTGGCGCCAGCGATGCTGGACTACGCCATCAACCACGCCATATCGCTTCAGCGGCTGGGCCGGCATCGCGATGTGATCGACTTGCTTGCATTCCATGAGAAGAGCGGCCGAAGTGTCCCGCGCTACGGCAGTGTCCGTGCGCTTTCGCATCGCACTCTGTCCGAACCTGCAGAGGCCGCGCGGTGGTATGATGCCGCCCTCGCTGCCGACCCGCGTCATCCGCGCGCGCTCCATGGCCGTGCGCGTGTTGCGCTGGAGCGAGGTGAGGCCGACGCACTGGCGCGTTTCGACGCGGCGCTCGCCGTAAACTCGGGAGATGCGGACCTCTGGCTCGGCAAGGCGCAGGCGCTCGACGTCGATGGCGATGTCGCCGGCTCACGCGTGGTGGCGGAGCAGATTTGCGCGCAGGCCCCCGGCTTCATCGCGGCCTTGTCATTCCTTTCGGGCCTTAAGCTAACGGCGGGGGAAAGCGACTTCACATCCCCCTTCCGAGCCGCAGCCGCACGCGCGCCGCAGGACCCGAATATCCCGGCCACTCATGCCGAAACCTTGGCCGGGCTCGACCACGCCAGCGAAGCCGCCGATGTCGCCGCAGAGGCACGCGCGCGCTTCCCGAACGAGCCGCATTTTACGCTGCTCGAAGCGGTGCATGCAGGCTCGGCAGGCGAATGGGAGCGCGCGGAACGCCTTTTTGCCGATCTCGCGCTCGACACTCCTATCCGTTCGCTTCACGAGGCGCGCCACCGCATCCGCGCTGGCGATGTCGAGCGTGCCGAGGCGCTTCTCGACCGGACGCTTGCGGCGGAACCGTGGAGCATCTCGGCTTGGGCCTTGCGCGGAATTGTCTGGCGCATGGCCGGTGATGAACGCTGCGCCTGGCTCCACGAGCACGAAGGCCTTGTGAAGCTTCGCCCCTTAGTGGGTCGCGATGGTCTGGTAGAGGATGCCGTTGCAGAGCTTCGCACACTTCACGCAGGTTCCGCCATGCCGCTTGGTCAGAGCCTTCGCGGCGGGACGCAGACGCGCGGTATCCTGTTCCACCGGACCGAACCTCTGCTCGCGGAGCTGCATGAGGCGATCCGGGCAACGCTTGAGGAATACCGGGCTGGCCTTGCGCCGCTCGATGAGACACACCCGCTTCTCCGCCATCGCGAGACACCGTGGGCGCTTGCGGGATCGTGGTCGGTGAGGCTTACCGGAGGCGGTGATTACCACACCTCTCACATTCACCCGCAAGGCATCGTCTCTTCCGCGCTGTATCTCGTCGTTCCCGAAGAGGCGCATCAAGCCGGGCAGCAGGGCTGGCTCGAAGTGGGCCGCCCTCCCCCAGATCTCGGCCTGGATCTTCCGCCGATCCGCTCGATCGAGCCAAGGCAAGGCCATCTCGCGCTCTTCCCATCCACGCTTTATCACGGCACCATCAGTTTCGGATCGGCGGAAAGGATGACTGTGGCGTTCGACGTCGTGACTTCGGGTAGCTACAGGTTCTAGCCATGAGTGAAGATGCAAAAGCTTGGGGCGATTTCTGGGCGCACAACGCGGCTCAGAACGGCACGATGCAGGCAACGGGCTGCCTGCCGCAGCGCTGGGCGGCTATTGAAGATGCGCAGCGTGCGGCGTGGCATGGCTTCGTCGAAGACTTACCCGAGGGCGCGCGCGTGCTCGACCTTGCGACCGGAAACGGGATCGTGCTGGGCTGGATGAAGGATGCGCGCGAGGACCTGTCGCTGACCGGCATCGACCTCGCGCCGACCCTCCCCACTGCGCCCGAAGGCATCGAAACACGTGGCAGCGTCGCGATGGAAGATTTGCCGTTTGATGATGACGCTTTTGATGCAGTGGTGAGCCAGTTCGGCTTCGAATATGGCGACACCGCCCGCGTTGCAGCCGAGATAGCGAGAGTTCTTGCACCCGGAGGGCGCGTGGGCCTTATGGTTCATCGCGGTGATGGCCCAATCCTTGAGCACAATCGCAAGCGGCAGGCCGAGATCGAGTGGGTGCTGAAAGAGAAAAACGCTGCCAATGCGGTTGGCTCTGCTCTTGAGGCACCGGGCGCCGGACCACAGGTAGCAGCGCAAGTCGCTGCGGTGTTGGCGAAGCTCGGTGCAGCTCAGTTCGGCGATGCCAGTCCTGCATGGGAGATCCCCGAAGCCATGCGGCGCGCCTGTTTGATCGGCGCCCGCGAGGGCGCCGAAGTGTCGAAAGGCATGGTCGAGGAAATCCTCACACAGGCGGACAATGAAATTGGACGTATAACCTCGCTCGCTCGCGCCTGCGCGCGCGCAGATGACAGGACGGCATTGACCGAGGCGTTCTCGATCCAGGGCTTGAAGACCGTCGGCACATCGCCGGTTAATGAACCATCAGGCCGGACCTTGGCCGATTTCCTCACATTCCAATAATCGCATCTGCGGGTCGCGATTAAGCCATTGCGGCGCGGCGCGGCGCGCGCGCCAGCCACTCGCATTCGTTCGTTGCACATAGAAAAAGGGCGGCGAACCGAAGTTCGCCGCCCCTTTTGTTTGGCTCTTCTCTGAGCGCGTTCGATTAGAACTTGAACGCAGCCGAGATGAAGTAGTCACGGCCAAGCACGTCGTAGGTGCTCGGGAAGGTGTTCGCCTGCTCCTGGTTGTCACCAAGGAGAAGACCGCTCGGCTGGTTCGTTACGAAGCCATCCGCATCGAACTCGGGTGCACCCGGCAGCTTGTCGAACAGGTTACGAATACCAGCGGTAATCGTCAGGTTCTCCGAAGCGTTGACCGCAAAGGTCAGGTCGAAGATGTCGTATGCCGGAATGCGCTCTGCACCGTTGAAGGCAGCAAAGTCGGTTCCGTCATCGGCATCGTCAACACCGCTCAGGTGACGCCAGCGCAGCGACGTGGTCACCGGACCATCGTTCCAGCTCAGGCGCGAGACCCAGCGGAAGGACGGGGTCGGATCGCCCGTGTTGAAGCAGGCACCGCCGAACTGGCCGGCACATTCGTTCACCGTCGGTAGCTCAGCAACCGGGCGGATGAAGAACTCGTCAGTCCACGTCCCGAGGAACGAGAAGTCGAGACCCGACTCGTTGTCGCCGCTGAACAGCGCAAACGGGATCGAGGTGCGGTAGTTGATCTCAAGGTCGACACCCGAAGTGCCAATCTCGGCGACGTTGACACCGGCAACCAGCGGCGGATTGTCGACGGTGATCGCGCCGTCGCCATTACGACGCCCGATGAATGGCTGACATACGGTGGAATTCACGTCCTGAACTTCACCGTAGCACAGGTTCAGCAGACCCTGGAGCGAACCACCCGCGATGTTGATTGCGTCTTCGATCACGATGTCGAAGTAGTCAGCCGTGATCGTCAGGCCCGGAACAAAGTCCGGACGAAGAACGATACCGAAGCTGTAGCTTTCCGAGGTTTCTTCCTGAAGGTTCGGGTTACCACCGAATAGTGCAGGGATTTGAGCGTTCAGCTGGATAGCATCCGCGTTGCCGACGTTACCGGCAGGAACGCCGGTCGCGATGCAGGTCTGGTCTGCACCTGCATTGGCAGCGAGGAAGTCCGGGTCACCGCACGGGTCGGTTGCGCCCGGGAAGCCGATGGCCTGACCACCGAACAGTTCGCCCACGTTTGGAGCGCGAACTGCACGCTGATACTGACCGCGCAGCTTCACGCTTGGAATAACGTCGAATTCTGCGCCACCGGCATAGGTCCATACACCGCCCACCGCATCAAGCGAGTAGTCGGAGTAACGGGCCGCACCGGTCAGCTCGAGACGCTGCGTGCCGTTGTCGAAGATCGGGACGTAAAGCTCAGCGAAGAGCTCGTGCACGTCGTAGCCACCTTCGGTCGGGCTACCGGCGTTAAAGCCGATGACGTCGCCCGATGCGAGTGCAGTGTCAGGAATGAACTGCGAACCAACGCGGCGGTATTCGTAACCACCTGCGACACCGATTTCGCCAGCGCCTGCGGTAAGTTCACCGAGGAAGCCCGAAACAGAAGCCGAAGCGACTTCCATGGTCGAAACATCGCCGTTCTGAGCGCGGATCGAGAACGCCTGAACCATCGCCGGTGTTAGAGTGCCTGCACCGAAGATATTAATCGGAGTTCCCGAACCGTCGAGGCCAGCCTGGAACAGCGAACGCGAGACGTTACCGTCTTGAACGTTCGCATTACGCGTACGGGCGTAGCTGTAATACGCATCGTAAGTCCAGTTTTCAGCGATTTCACCGGTCACGCCACCAAGAACGCGGAATGCGTTGCGCTCGTCGAGCGAATTACGCGGACCGGTTTCTAGAACACGGCGCTGAAGGAAGGTACTGACAACGCCAAGCTCGCCGGCTGCTGCACCAAACGGATTGACCTGAGAGAAGCAGGGACGCGCGCCGTCGGGCTGAACACCACCCGGGCCACAATAGCCAAGGCTGTCATTGTAAGCCTGACGCTCGGCGATGATGCTCGCTTCTCGCTGATCGAGCGTATTTAGTTCATCGATAGTCGCCTGGTCGAGGAACTGTGAGACAGTATCAATGTCAACATTGAAAGTGCCGGTAACCGGCGTAGCAGCCAATTCCTGTGCAACGCGGTTATTCACGAAGGAAACTTCGGTGTAGAAGCTATGACCCGGCGTGAATTCATAATCGGCATAACCGCCAAGCAGGTAACGCTCTTGCGGGACCTGGAGATAGTTTACCGGAGCGTAGTTATACGTGTCGCCTGCGCGAGCGCGGGGGCTACCTGGGGTGTCGAAGATACCGTCATCGATGATGAGGCCCGAACCCAGTGCGGCAGTGAGCGCCTGCTCCAGCGGATCATCGTTGTCGATTTCGCCATCGCCATTCGCGTCGAAGGCAGGGCGGATCGTGCCAGTTCCCGGCGTGTTAATACGACCCTGCGGAACTGTTGACGAACCGAACTGAAGTCGATTTAGGCCGAAGGTTTCACCACCAATCGCGTTGAATGAAAAGTCGCGGTCGCCTTGAAAGATATCGTCACGATTAGTGTATTCCGCGTAGACGGTTGCGTTACCGCGGCCATCGTCGAAGCTCGTGCCGATTGCACCGTAAAGCTGATAGCGACGGCCGTCACCTTCTTCGGTGATGGCGTACTGACCGCCCATTTCGACGCCTTCAACCTTCTTGAGGTTGAAGTTGACAACGCCCGACAGAGCGTCCGAACCGTAAACGGCCGAAGCACCACCGGTCACAACTTCGACCGACTCGATCAGGAAGTTGGGGATGGTGTTAAGGTCGACGACCTGGTTCGTGTCGAACGACACCCAGCGGCGGCCGTTGACAAGAACCAGGGTACGGGTTTCGCCAAGACCACGAAGGTCGAGCGATGCGGTACCGTTACCCGGGTTGTTCGAATTACCGGTGGTGCCCGGAATAACCTGCGGCAGAGCGTTGATCACGTTTTCAACGTTCACATCACCGGTGAGCTGGAATTCTTCGGCGTCAACGACGGCCACCGGAGCGGCGGTTTCGACGTTGCGCTGCTGAATGCGCGAGCCGGTGACAACGATGAAGTTTTCTTCGCTGTCATTGTCTTGGGCGTAGACGGGCGTCGCGGTCACGGCAGTTGCCAAGACCGTACCAGCCAGAAGGGTGCCCTTGCTAAAGCGGTTCATTGTATTCCCCTTGGATTAACCTGCCAAAATGGCAGGTAACTCTCTTCTACGGACATTTGCCCGCATGGTTGGAAGGGGTAGGCCAATCGATGCGCAAATCGCAATTGTGGTTCTTCCACAAAGGTCCGGTTCGCCAAGACCTGTGGCATTCGCGCTACAGTTGAGTGTGTTAGGCCTTTCTTACAGGGCGTTTCATCGATAAATCAGCCACATTGACATCTTGCGGCATATGTCGACCTTCGTTGCCAAGCCGTCATTCGGGAGAAAAATCGATGGCTTTTTCCACCAGATCACAGCTCTCATACATGCGCGTTCGGGCTCTTGGATTGGTGTGCGTGACCGCTCTTTTTGCAAGCGTTTCGGCCAGCGCTCAGGACGCAGCTGACGAGGCAAGCGGAGACTATGTGGAACGCCTCAAGGCCTGCCAGGCGATCACAGATGACATGGCCCGCCTCGCCTGTTTTGACAGCGCAGTCGGCGGGATCGTCACTGCCACGGAAACCGGCGAAGTCCAGGTGGTCGACCGCGAGGACGTGCGCCAGACCCGCCGTTCGCTCTTCGGTTTCTCGCTTCCCAACCTCGGCATTTTTGGCGGCGACGAGGAAGAAGAGGAGCTGTTCGAGACCACGATTGAGAGCGTGCGCTATTTCGGGCGCGGACAGGTTCGTTTCACCACCGCCGAAGGCGCGGTCTGGGAGATGAATAACGTGCCGAGGCGTCAACGCGAAATACGGGCGGGCGACACTGTTGTGTTCAAAGATGCGGCGCTCGGGACATATTTCGTGCGCATCAACGGCCAGCAAGGGGTCAAGGGACGCCGCGTTCAGTAAGCGAAGCTCGCACGTACATAGTCGGCTGACTTGGCAGGCAATTCGCTCGCAAGTTCAGCGTGTTACAGAAATGCAAAGGGACCCGGTCGCGATGCGATCGGGCCCCTTCATTTGTTAGACTGGCGCCTTGCGGCAGCTCGTCAGATTACAGACCGCCCGGTCCGCAATCGTTGGCCAGATAGTCCAGCATCTTGGTGTAGAACTGCTGCTGGTGGGTATACATCAGCGTCGTATAGAAGTGGTCGGCATCTTCGAGCGTGATGAACTCGCCCGTGTGACCGGCTTCTTCGAACGCCTTCTTGTAGTCCTCGAAGTGGTAATACAGCACCCGGCTGTCATCTTCAGGGTGGACCATCAGCAACGGAATGTTGACCTTGTCGACTTCGGCATAAGGGTTGGTGCCGTATTTGACACCGCGGCCCTGGAACCACTCGTCAATAGCCTTAGGCGTGTTCGAGTTGATGATGTCGTTGTACCAAACCTCGGGACGCGACACGGCAGCACCGGCGATGGCGCACTGGTAGATGTTGTCCTCGCGTGCAGCAGCGACGAGCGCCGCGTAACCGCCATAAGACCAACCGAACATCGCGATACGATCGGGATCGACGAGGCCCTGCTCCACTAGGTAGAGCGCGCCATCATCCTTATCGTCCTGCATAGTCCCGCCATGCTCATGGAAAGCAAGGTCGAACAGTTCCTTGCCCCAGCCAACCGTCTGGCGATAGCCGGGCTGGAGGACCATGTAGCCTGCCGATGCGAGCAGCTGGCCCCATTCGTCGTAAGTCACGACTTCGGGAACTGCCGGGCCGCCATGCGGAAGGACGATCAGCGGGAACGGGCCTTCGCCGTTGGGAACGGTCACGTAGCCCGGGATCATCAGCTTGCCGTCGCGCGACGGGTAGCGGATGAACTTCACTTCAGCGAGCGCATCCTGATTGAGTAGCGGGTTGCGGCTGCCGAGCTTGGCCAGCTGACCTTCCTGCACGAGCCAAAATGAGCCAGGATCCTTCGGACCTTGGTTGTAGACCACCATTGTGCGGCCATCATAGGAACGGCTGCGGATGCTGAGCTGGTGCGAATACGGGATCTGCTCTTCCAGAGCCTTGTAGAGCGCCTCTTCCTCTTGATCGAACCAGTGACGCTCCATCTTCGCGCCCGGATAGGATGCGAAGGCAAGCTTGTCGTTACCCGGGATCGAGTGTCGGCCAACGCCCATCACATCGGCGTTTTCAGCCTGGAAAAGCTTCTCTTCGAACTGGCCCGTTTCGAGGTTGAACGTCCAAAGAGCAGCCTTGTCCTCGCCGTTCAGCGCTTCGACGAAATAGGCGATGTTCGGGTCTTCGTGGTGGAAACCTGCGATGCCATAAACGCCGCCGATAAAGCGGTAGAGGTTTTCGCGATCGTTCTGGTCGTAAACCTCACCGAACTGGGTCCATCCGCTTTCACCGGGCTTGCGGTAATAGGACTTCACCGTTCCGTCAGAATCGGCACCCTGTGCAAACCGTGCATTGCCTTGCGAATCGAACGTGTAATTGGCGTATTTGCGCGTTCCGCGCATGACCAATTCGCGGCTGCCCGTTTCGAGGTTCAAGCGATAATAGGACTGCGGACGGAATGCGGCCGACGGATCGTTCCCGAGGCCACCATCGACTGCGACGCCGGTGCCGATAAGAATTTTGTCAGGCTCGTCGGGAAGCAGGCTTGCGATCGAGAAACGGCCGCGAACCTGCTGAAACTTGTTGGCTTTCAGATCGTAGAAGTATGTCGCGTAATTACGCGTATCGTCTTCCTGACGGCGCACGTTCTCACGCTTGATCTGCCACGCAGTGCCGTAAATGACGTTGTCGCTGACCCATCGGGCCGAATTGATCTCCATCGGATCAGCGTTGAGCGTGCGATAGGGCGTGCTCAGATCGTCGGTCTTGTAGATCTGAAGCAGGTAATCGCCCTCGCGGCTCGGGTTGATGTGAACCAGAAGGTGCTTGCCGTCCGGAGAAAGATCGACGGCATTCACGACGTCGCGCAATGCCCACACGTCAATCGGGACAGCCGAGGTGGCTTGCGTTTCGCTGGGAGCAGCGACGCTTAGCCCAAGCGTCGAAACGCCGAGCAAGGCCGCCGTAAGCGGTGCTTTAACAAATTTCATGGTGCGAACTCTCTCATTCGATTTCCAAGGGACCCCTTGCGCGCGCCCGCGTCACCTCCAAATCGGCAGACTCGCACAGGAGAAATTAAACAGAAAAACGGCCCCTCGGCAAGTGCCGAGAGGCCGCTCTTCTTGACTAAATTAAGTCGCTTTTTCTGACGCTTAGAAGCGAGCCAGAACCTGGGCGAAGAACTCGCGACCGTTAAGGTCGTAGCCGTTACCCAGCGGCGTGTTCGAAATCTCGAGAACACCCGAACGCGACGACACCTGCGGCGGAGCCGTGTCGAACAGGTTACGAACACCCAGGATCACGCGGAAGTCGTTATTGTCCCAGCGGATCGAGGCGGTGTGCTCGAAGTACTCGTCAGCGGTACCGATCGGGCGGCAGAAGCGACCGTCACCGGCAACGTTGCCGTTCGGACCACCTGCACCAAGACAGGTCGGCGAGAATGCACCCGGGATCGACGGATCGGTACCCGGTGCGTTCTGGCTGAACGCGTCACCGAACGGACGTTCGAAGGTGTTTCCGTTGACCAGGACCTCACGGAAGTCTTCGTTGACCGAGTCGATGTAACGAACCTGATAGGTGAAGCGCCAGTCATTCCAGTCGATTGCACCGGTCAGACGGCCGGTCCAGTCGGGGAAGCCGAATTCACCCTTGAAGTCCTGCTCAAGAATGTCACCGGTTTCAGTGGTCTGGAGGTTACGACGCTCGATCAGGTGGTTCGCCACGAGGTTCAGCGTAAGGTCGAAGACCTCGTCGCCGATCGTGAGCGGGTAGCCCATCGTTGCGTTAATATCGAGACCGCGGACAGTTTCCTCGTCACGGTTGAGGAAGCCAGCCTGAACGCCGCTGATCAAAGCGCGGTCGCCCGGATCGATTTCAATGCGGTCGCAGAACTCGCTGCGCTCGTCGACTTCCTCGCGGAAGTAGCAGTCACCGACGATGAAGGCAGCGCTCGGTTCAATGATCGCGTCCTTAATCTTGATGTCGTAGTAGTTGACGTTGAGCGCAAAGTCGAAACCGCTTGCCCAGTTCTCTTCGAACGCGAAACCGGTGGTCAGCGACCGCGAGGTTTCAGGATCGATATCCAGCGAACCGCCCTGCGTCACTTCGCCGCTGACGACCTGAATAGTGTTCAGACCTTCAGCATCGATACCAACGCTGGTCGGGTCACGACCTTCACGAGAACAGTTCGCGAGAACGAAGGGCTGACGCTGGTCGAGCGATGCGTCGTATGCACCATCAACAAATGCATCGTCAGGAACCGCGCACGGGTCGAAGATGCCGACGAAGCCCGACTGGCCGCGCAGGAAGTTCTCACGAAGGTTCGGTGCACGGAACGAGGTACCGTAGCTCATCTTGAAGAGGAGCGACGGAACCGGGCGCCAGCCGCCCTTGATGGCGTAAGTGCCATTGGTGCCGTAGAATTCTTCGTCGGTCAGACGGCCCGAGACGTTGAGCGTGAGCTCTTCGACCAGGGTCTCGCCAGCCATGAGAGGAATATCGACCTCACCGAAGAGTTCGCGGATCCACTTGGAACCCGATGCACCGCCGTCAGCGAAGAAGCCGAAGAACAGACCGTTCGAAGCCGTGAAGTCCGGGTTCGATTCGATCGAGTCTTCGCGCCATTCCGCACCAAGCACGACACCAACCGGACCGGCGGGCAGATCGAAGAGATCACCGGTAACGTAACCGGAAACCAGAACCTGCTCGTAGGTGGTGTCGAAGTCGCGGCTGTCGAAGATGTAGTCGCGCTCAGCCTGGGTGGCCAGGTCGCCAATTGCGCCGGTCAGAACGCTCGGAGCGAACAGGTTGACAGGGACACAGCCAGGGATGACGTCTGCAGGCAGCAGATCCGGATTAGCAAATCCAGTGGTCGCGCATTCTCCGATGAAAGTAGGGTCGCCCGAGAAGAAGTCTACGCCGTTGTCGTAGTCGTCTGCGATCCCGTCTCCATCATTGTCAACGACGCCGTCTCCGTCATAGTCTGCCGTCGGGTCAAGACCCAGAGCAAGAGCGAGACGGTCTTCACGAATGCCGAGACGCGAGGAGACACCTTCGGAACGCGAGTAGACACCTGCGAGTTCGAAGGTCCAGCTCGAGCCGATGAAGGGCAGGTCGCCGCGAACACCGAGAACGCCGCGATACTGCTCTTGCGTCACGTCGAAGTTGTTACGGTCGCCGCGGATCGCCGCAATCGGAACCGTCGGAAGGTTGAAGCCCGTCGAGAGGGCCGCACCCGTACCATTGATGCCGAGCAACTCGTTATCGACCGAACGACAGTCGACACCATCTGCATTGCGCGTGAAGTTACAGGGGTTGAAAATGTTATCAGCAGGCACCGACGGGAAGATCTGCGGGTTGCCTGCACCGCTGTTGCTGATCTCGGCGCGGGTGTACTGCGCTTCGAAGAACGGGGTGATGTTGGCTTCGCCCGGGAAGGTGTACTCACCATAGGTGAAGACGTTAACCAGTTCCTGCTGCGAGATGAAGGTACGGAAGAGCTCCGCCTCACTTGCGTTGACGTTCACGTTCTGGAAGTCGACGTCGCGGATACCGTCGCCGTTTACGTCGAGGTCGGTACCAAATGCGTCGGTCGATTCGCCGAAGTTAAAGACGTTGCCGGTTGCCGGGTCGACAGGGAAGTTGGCGATGTTGCCACCACCCGGGAAGTAAACCGAACCGAAACGTGCGAACGGCTGGAAAATACGGCCCGAGATGCCCGAAACGATACACTCGCTTTCCGACACCGAAACGCCCGGGGTACGATCCCGGACAACTGCGTTATCGGCGATACCGAGCGTCAGGATGTTACCGTCCTGGTCTTCTTCGAGGTTGTTGGTACAACCGCGAAGGAAGTCACGGTCGATAGCCTGAACTTCGTCGCGGAACTGGTACTCAGCGCCGATGCCGAAAACGGCGCGGTCGGTGCTGAAGCCCCAAGCTGCGCTGACCGAGTAGTCTTCACCAGCACCCTGCGGGTTGATGTCGCCGTTGGCCTGGATTTCGAGACCGTCAAAGTCCTTGCGGAGAATGACGTTCACAACGCCGGCAACAGCGTCCGAACCGTAAACCGACGATGCACCGTCGGTCAGCAGGTCGTAGCGGTCAACGAGCGTTGCCGGAATGAGGTTGATCGAGGGAACGGTCGGAGCGCCTTCCACACCGGCAGGTGCGAGGCGGCGGCCGTTGACAAGAACGAGCGTACGGCCTGCGCCGATACCGCGAAGGTTAATCGTCTGCGAACCCGGGCCGTTGTCGAGAACGAAGCCCTGGAAGGTCGCGTCAATCTGCGTACCGGCGGCTGCTTCCGAGCGCTGGAGGATCTGTGCGGGGTCGAATGCACCAACCGACTGCTGGTTCTCGGTCGAGAGAACCTGAAGCGGCGAAATCGAGCTGTAGGTGTCACGAACAATACGCGAACCGGTAACGGTAATGCGGTTATCGTTCGTTTGACCCTGCGATCCGGTCGAGACTTCGACGTCCTGACCCTGACCGGTCGTTACGCCATCGGGCTCTTCCTGCTCGTCTTCGTTGGTGTCCTGCGCATAGACAGGACCGGCAACCGCGAACGCGATAGCCGATGCGGAGAAGGCAAGCGCCTTCAGCGAATTGTTGTGAAACTTCTTCATGATCACTCCAGTTGCGACAACCGAAGCTCAGACAGCGCCATCATGATCTGTACCCACGCGCATCTTACCCCATGCACGTTGGTCGATTCCCCGATTTTTGGCGCAGCTCAGCCCCTGCGGTGACGGTTGTGTGCAATAGCGAAGGGGGCATGTAAATGAGACGTTCAGATTACAGCGCGGTTTTTGGCCAGAATCTTGGCCAGTGTTGCGGGAATCACACAGGGCGGAATTCGCATCGTTTAAAAATGCTGCGTCGCAGCATAATAATGATATCGAGCGGGACCGCTTGACGCAATTTTCCACCGCACGCTTAGAATTTGTCACAAAGCCGTCATATCGTTGCGCGCCCGCGCAAGGCTGATTCAAACCGAAATGACAGTCCTGTTACATCGGCACGCGCGGGAGCGATGCGAGCGCCCGCGCGTGCCGATTGATAAGCCTTCGCTCAGACCACGGTCATTTCGAGCGCGCCATCGCCTTCGTCGACCTTTAGCGTGACGCCATCACTCACATTGCCCTGAATCAGCATCTCGGCGAGCGGGTCTTGAAGGTAACGCTGCACCGCGCGCTTCAGTGGACGTGCGCCATAGACCGGATCGTAGCCAACCCGGCCCAGCCAGCGCAGCGCCGCATCGGTGAGCTCGAGCGTGATCTTGCGATCGTCGAGCAGCTTCTGAACGCGCTTGACCTGAATTTCCACGATCGGCGCCATGTGCTCCATCGCGAGACGGTGGAACAGGATGATCTCATCGAGGCGGTTCAGGAACTCGGGACGGAAATGCCCGCGAACCACGTCCATAACCTGGTCCTCGACATCGGCGACCTTTTGATCGTCACCGAGGTTCGAGAGGTGCTGGCTGCCGAGGTTCGACGTCAGGATGATGAGCGTGTTCGAGAAGTCGACCTTGCGCCCCTGCCCGTCGGTCAGATGCCCGTCGTCGAACACCTGCAGCAGCACGTTGAACACATCGGTGTGCGCTTTCTCTACCTCGTCGAACAGCACGACCTGGTACGGACGACGCCGCACCGCTTCGGTCAGCACCCCGCCCTCATCATAGCCGACATAGCCTGGAGGCGCGCCGATCAGTCGTGCGACAGAGTGCTTCTCCATGAATTCGCTCATGTCGATGCGCACCATCGCCTGGTCATCGTCGAACAGGAATTCGGCGAGCGCCTTGGTCAGCTCGGTCTTGCCGACGCCGGTGGGCCCGAGGAACAGGAAGCTGCCCAGCGGACGATTGGGGTCTTGAAGCCCCGCACGCGCGCGGCGGACAGCCTTCGATACCGCCTCGATCGCCTGCGACTGCCCGATAACGCGCTTGCCGATGATGCTTTCCATCTCAAGCAGCTTCTCGCGCTCGCCTTCCATCATCTTGTCGATGGGAATGCCGGTCCAGCGCGAAACGACGCTTGCGATGTCCTCTTCGGTCACTTCTTCGCGCAGCAATGCGTTTTCGGTGAGGTCTTCAGCAGCGGCGAGCTTTTTCTCAAGATCGGGGATCGTTCCGTAGGAAAGCTCGCCCGCTTTCGCGAGATCGCCTGAACGTTGCGCCTGTTCGAGTTCGAGTTTGGCTGCGTCGAGCTCTTCCTTGATCTTGCCTTCGGCTTCGATCTTGTCGCGCTCATTCTGCCAGCGGGTCGTCAGCTCGGACGATTCCTGTTCAAGCTCGGCCAACTCCTTCAGCAGGTTTGCGAGCCGGTCCTTCGAGGCCGTGTCGTCTTCCTTCTCGAGTGCCGATTCCTCGATCTTGAGCTGGATGATCCGGCGGTCGAGCGCTTCGATCTCTTCAGGCTTCGATTCGACTTCCATGCGGATGCGGCTCGCAGCCTCATCCATGAGGTCGATGGCCTTGTCGGGGAGGAAGCGGTTCTGAATATAGCGGTCGGACAGCTTTGCCGCGGCAACAATCGCGGTGTCGGTAATTCGCACGCCGTGGTGAAGCTCGTACTTGTCCTTGATGCCGCGCAGGATGCTGACGGTGTCCTCGACCGTCGGCTCCTCGATATAAACCGGCTGAAAACGCCGCTGGAGCGCGGGGTCTTTCTCGACATACTTCTGATATTCGTCGAGCGTGGTCGCGCCGATGCAGTGAAGCTCGCCGCGAGAGAGGGCAGGCTTCAACAGGTTCGAGGCATCCATCGAACCTTCGCTCGCGCCCGCCCCGATCAGCGTGTGCATCTCGTCGATGAAGAGGATGATATTGCCATCGGCGTGGCGCACTTCGTCGAGGATCGATTTGAGGCGTTCTTCGAACTCGCCGCGATACTTCGCGCCAGCGATCAGAGCGCCCATGTCGAGGCTCATCAGTGTGCGGCCCTTTAAGCTGTCGGGCACATCGCCATTCGCGATGCGCAGCGCGAGGCCTTCGGCAATCGCAGTCTTACCCGTGCCGGGTTCGCCGATGATCGCCGGATTGTTCTTGGTCCGGCGCGCAAGGATCTGGATCGTGCGGCGAATTTCTTCGTCGCGGCCGATGACCGGATCGAGCTTGCCGTCGCGCGCGGCCTGCGTGAGGTCGCGGGCGAATTTTTCCATCGCGTCGTAATTGCTTTCGGCGTTCGCGCTGTCGGCCTTCCGACCGCCGCGCAGGTCCTCGATCGCAGCGTTGAGGCTTTGCGGAGTAACGCTCGCCGCCTTCATCGCCTCGCCGGTTGGACCAGAGGCGAGCGCAAGCGCGGTCAGCAGCCGTTCGACCGTGACATAGGCATCGCCCGCCTTGTCGGCGAGCTGTTCGGCGCTGTCGAGCACGCGAACGGCATCGTTATCCAGCCCAGGCGTCGATTGCGCGCCGCTGCCCGTCACCTGCGGGATCTTGGAAAGACCGATATCGACCGCACTCACCGCAAGGCCAGCCTCCCCGCCCGCGCGCTGGATCAGACCGGCAGCCATGCCCTCCTCATCCTCAAGCAATGCCTTGAGCAAGTGCAGCGGTGTGATACGCTGATGGTTCATGCGGATCGCGACGGTCTGCGCGCTCTGCAGAAAACCTTTTGCGCGATCAGTGAATTTTTCGAGATTCATGGACGTTCCCTCATTCGGATTACCCCCTGAAATGTAGTGTTGCATTTTGGCAACACAAGTGGTTTCAGCGATAATTCTCCCGCCTAGGTGTATTAGTTGGGTAGGTAGGTCCTGCAAACCCCTTTGCAAGACGCCTCTTTTTCGCCTCGGCCCCGCTACTCCTTGACGAAGGGATCAGCCCCCGCAATTGTCGCGTCAAGAGAGAGTGGAGTTATCTGAGCGATGAAATGGCTTAAAGGCGGCGCACTTGCGCTGGTCGTCCTGCTGCTTGCAGCATTTGTCTATCTGGCGACGTGGGAGCCGTTCTCTGCGCTCACCGCAGAGGCGCCCGAATACCGCGAATATTCCGCCGAGATCGTCCGCGACGAATACGGCGTGCCGATGATTTATGGCGAGACCGATGCCGATGTCGCATATGGGGTTGCCATTGCTCACTCCGAGGATGATTTCTTCACGCTGCAGGACGTGATCGCGATGAGCCGCGGGCGCTATGGCGCAATTGCGGGCCAGGACGGGGCTCAATTCGATTTCGCTTACCACCTCGTCGATGCACGCGGCACGGCGGAACGCGAATATCCCGGCCTCCCCGCTGACACACGCGCGCTGCTTGAAGCTTATGCAGTCGGCCTCAACCAATATGCCGAGGAAAATCCGGACGAGGTGAAGTTGGGCAATCTCTTCCCGGTCAACGGCGTCGACATTGCCGCGGGCTTCGCGCTGCGCCAACCGTTCTTCTACGGTCTTGGCAATGTCATCGGCCCACTGGTTTCAGGCGATGAACTGCGCCGCGAATTCGGTCCGGACATTCCCGGTTTCCCGCGCGAAGGCCATTCGCCTGAAAGCAGCGCCCCGGTCGATGAGGCAGAGCCGGGCGGACAGGCCCGCCACGGGCTGGTTCTGCCGTGGGGCGAGGAAGCTGACCACCTTGGCTCCAACGCATGGGCGGTGACGCCGGAGCGTTCGGGCGGGCCCACCACGCTCATTTCCAACTCGCACCAACCGCTGCGCGGCGGGGTCGCCTGGTATGAGCTTGGCGTGCAATCGGGCGAAGGCTGGCACTTTACCGGCGCAAACTTCCCCGGATCGCCCTACCCCTTCCTCGGCCACAACGAGAACCTTGGCTGGACCAACACGGTCAACCGCCCGGACATGGCCGACATCTACGAGCTGGAGGTGAGCGAGGACGGCTCGCAATACATGCTCGACGGCGAATGGCGCGAGCTAGAGGAAATCAGCTTCACCCTGCCGGTCAAGATGGGCCCGATCACCCTGCCCGTCAGCCGCACAATCTATCGCAGCGCACATGGGCCGGTCATCAAGAACGACGACGGCTACTTCGCGATCCGATACGGCGGCATGGGCAGCATCGATCAGCTCGACGCCTATTACCGCATCAACAAGGCATCCAATCTCGAGGAATGGGAAACGCAGATCGCGCGCATGGCGATCCCTTCGACCAACTTCATCTACGCCGACCGCGAGGGCAACATCGCCTATGTTTACAACGCCGCGATCCCGAACCGACCGGAGGACGTGAAGGCGAACTGGCGCGGCATCCTCGACGGGACGCGCTCGGACCTCATCTGGAACGGCCCGGTCGAATATGAGCGCATTCCCAAGCTCATCAATCCGGCATCGGGCTGGATCTACAACGCCAATAACGAGCCCTACACTGCCGCTGGCGAAGGCAGCGACCTGAGCCCGGACGATTTCTCTCCGGTGCTTGGCATCGAGCTCAAGCAAACCAACCGTTCGCGCCGCGCCTATCAGCTGCTTTCGGAAACCGAAGGCCCGCTGACCCGCGCC
Source organism: Erythrobacter sp. S158 (assembly GCF_057364915.1). Lineage (NCBI taxonomy): Bacteria > Pseudomonadati > Pseudomonadota > Alphaproteobacteria > Sphingomonadales > Erythrobacteraceae > Erythrobacter > Erythrobacter sp. S158. Next base: position 2,201,549 of record NZ_CP200279.1, read on the forward strand.
GAGCTGGAGCGGATCAAGTACGACACCGCCTATGTGCGCGAGAGCTATGTCGATGACCTCTACACCGCGCTTGAAGGTCTGGAGGCCGAGGGTGAGCTTGAGGAAGCGCGTCAGCTTCTGCTCACCTGGGACTTCACCGCCGACAATGTGGGCGCTGCCGATGCGCTCGCGCTCTTGATGATCCGCGATTACATGAGCGCGGAATACAACAACGGCACCGCGCCTGATGTGGCCGAGCACCTTCAGGAAAAGATCGACCACTTGAACACGCATTTTGGCCGGATAGACCCGCCGATGAGCGATCTCTTGCGGCTGCGTCAGGGCGACGTTGACCTGCCTTTAGATGGCGGCTCGGACACACTGCGCGCATCGACCACGTGGCGGATAGACGATGACGGGCGCCTCAGCCTTGTTCACGGCGACAGCTTCATCCAGTGGGTCGAGTGGCCTGCCGATGGAGGCCGTGTGAAATCCGAGAGCATCCAGCCTTTCGGCGCTGCAACGACCCGGCCCGAAAGCCCGCATTACACCGACCAGATGCAGCTTTACGTCGACCACAAGCTGAAGCCGGTGCGATTCTGGGAAGAGGACGTGCGCGCTCACGCCACCAGCACGCGGCGGATTACCAACGCTCGCTAAGGTCTGCTCGCGCTCACCCTCATCGGCGCTCATCTGCGCTTCATCGAAGCGCGACCATTCTAACGCGTGTTAAAGGCTTGATCGAAAAGCCTCCACGGCGCACAACCGCGCGCGTGTCACAACTGGAAGAGACCTGATTAGGGGAGCACATCAATGAAAATCCGTTTTGCCGCAGCAAGTCTTGCGGCGCTTAGTGTCGCGATCGCGGCACCTGTCACACCGGCCTTGGCCGAAGCGCACATGGACGCCAGCGAAGCAAGCGCAGGCGACCTCGAAGAACTCGTTGCGCAAGTTCAAATTCCTTACGAGGAATTCCAGCTCGAAAACGGGCTAACCGTCATCGTCCACGAAGACCGCAAGGCGCCGATCGTTGGCGTTGCCGTGTGGTACAATGTCGGTTCGAAGGACGAGCCCACCGGCAAGACCGGCTTTGCCCACCTGTTCGAGCACCTGATGTTCAACGGATCGGAAAACGCACCAAACGACTATTTCCAGTACCTGCAGGAAATGGGCGCGACCGATTACAACGGCACCACCAATTTCGACCGCACCAACTATTTCCAGACGGTGCCGCGCCCAGCGCTTGAACGCGCGCTGTGGCTGGAAAGCGACCGCATGGGCTATCTGCTTGGCGCGGTGACGCAGGGCAAGCTCGATAACCAGCGCGGCGTCGTCCAGAACGAAAAGCGCCAGGGCGACAACCAGCCCGGTGGCCTCGTCTTCTACGAGATCCTCGAAACGATCTTCCCGGACGGCCACCCGTACCAGCACTCGGTCATCGGCTCGATGGCTGACCTCGATGCTGCATCGATGGACGATGTGCGCGACTGGTTCCGCGACAAGTACGGCCCGAACAACGCGACCCTCGTGCTCGCCGGCGACATCAACGCCGAAGAAGCGCGTCCGCTGGTAGAAAAGTGGTTCGGCCCGATCGCACGCGGTCCAGTGAACACGCCTGCCGCCGCAGACATTCCGACCCTGTCGGAGCCGGTACGCACGGTGATGCGTGACCAGGTCGCTGCGACCTCGATCACGATGTACTGGCCCGCGCCAGGCATCATGAGCGAAGATCTCGTCGCACTGAATGTCGGCACGCAGGTACTCGGCGGCCTCCTGTCGAGCCGCCTCGACGAAGTGCTGGTTCGCGATGAGCAGCTTGCCGTCGGCGTATCGGCCGGCAACTTCGACTTCCAGCGCGTTGGCCTCATCAGCGTCGGCGCAACGCTTAAGGACGGCGTTGAACTCTCCGCGCTCGAAGCTCGCCTCAAGCAGCTCGTCGCCGAATTCATCGTCGAAGGCCCGAGCGAAGACGAAGTGCGTCGCGCTGCTACCAGCGGTCTTGCAGGCACGATCCGGGGCCTTGAACAGGTTGGCGGCTTCGGCGGCAAGGCAGTTGCTCTTGCCCGCGGGGAAGTGCTTGCCGACAATCCCGGCTTTGCTGTTGAACAGCTTGGCCTTCTTGCCTCGATCACGCCTGCCGATGTGCAGGCCGCGATGCAGAAGTGGATGACCAAGCCTGCCTTCACTCTCGTCCTCGAACCGGGTGAGCGCGATGCCGAATACGAAGAAGCGGCCAGCGTCGCAGCAGAGGCCAACGTATCGGAACGCGACCGCGCTTCTGAAGAGCTGACCATTTCGGTTGAGCGTCCGGCCCCGGCGATCGACAGCGTGCCTTCGCTCGACTTCCCGGACCTGATGCGCACCACGCTCGCCAATGGCATGCAGTTGACTTATGCGCAGCGCGACGCGGTTCCTGCGACTTACGTCACCTTGTCGTTCAACGCTGGCAGCGCGGCTGATCCGGCAACCATGCGGGGGCTCGAAAACCTCACGCTTGGCCTGTTCGACGAAGGCACTGCGAGCATGACCAGCCAGCAGATCGCCGAAGAGCGTGAGCGTCTGGGCGTCAACATCTCGACCGGTGGCGGCGATGACCGTTCGACCTTCACGCTTTCGGCGCTGTCGGCGAACCTTGCCCCGTCGCTCGACTTGTTCAGCTCGATCATCCGTGAGCCTGCTTTCAACGAAAGCGATCTCAATCGTGTGAAGGCGCAGACAGTGACCGGCATTCGTGCACAGATGCGCTCGCCAGCTGGCATCGCTCGCCGTGCGCTCGGTGTCGAGCTTTACGGCAGCGACACGCCCTATGGCGGCGTTACCACGATCGAGAGCGTTTCCTCGATCACGCGTGATGATCTGGTCATGTTCAAGGACACCTGGATCCGTCCTGACAATGGTGAAGTGTTCGTGATTTCGAGCCTGCCGATGGACGAAGTCGTCGAACAGCTGAACGCGGCCTTCGGCGACTGGACTGCACCTGACATGGCGAAGGGCGAGAAGGACTTCTCTTCCCTGCCCGATGCAAGCGAAGGCGGACGGATCGTGCTGATCAATCGTCCGAACTCGCCGCAGAGCTTCATCCTGGGTGCACAGATCACGCCGCTCGATGGAAGCGACCCCGCTTACATCGACTTCACCAACGCCAACAACTCGCTGGGCGGCAACTTCCTCGCGCGTCTCAACATGAACCTGCGCGAGACCAAGGGCTGGTCCTACGGTGTTCGCGGCGGTCCGCAGACGCGTGAGAACGCAGTGGTCTATGCGATCTCGGGCGGCGTTCAGGCCGACCGCACGGGCGATTCGGTGGCGGAGATGATCCGCGAGACCGAAGAGTTCCTGACCACCAACGGCGTCACCGATGAAGAGCTTGCTCGCAATGTCGCAAGCGAGATCGGCGAACTGCCGGGCCGCTTCGAAACTTCGGGTTCGGTGCTGGGCGCGATGCAGAGCCTCGCGCTCTACAACCGTCCGGACGACTACTACGAAGGGCTGGTCGAGAAATACACCGCTCAGACCACCGACAGCCTCAACGCGGCTGCACGCGCTGCGCTCAATGCCGGCAACTTCGTGTGGATCGTGGTTGGCGATGCCGAAGTGGTTGCACCGCAGCTCGAACAGCTTGGCCTGCCGGTCGAAACGCGCGAGCTGGAAGGCGGCGAATAAGCGCCGACGCTACGGCTTTGAAGGATTGAGGGCGCGGGGCTTCCCAAGCGGAGCTCCGCGCCCTTATTTTATGCGCCTGATAGTGGTTGAACGCGATAATCTGACGTGTAAAACGGCCACCGACGCTGTGCGGCCGCAAGGGCTCATGGCCACGAATTTCAATTGGGAGACAAATCGATGTCTGAAGTTTCCGGTACCTACAACACCACCGTCAAGAGCCCGATGGGCGACCAGTCGGGCACCTTCACCGTTGTCGATAATGGCGACGGCACTTTCTCGGGCAACATGGCTGGCGGCATGGGTTCGATGGACGTCGAAGAAGGCAAGGTCGACGGCAACAAGCTGTCGTGGAAGATGAACATGACCGTTCCGATGCCGATGACGCTCGATTGCGAAGCCACCGTCGAAGGCGGCACCATCGCTGGCAACGTCAACGCAGGCGCATTTGGCGCAATGCCGCTGACCGGCGAAAAGCAGTAAGCCCAATCGCTTACTGACTGACGCACAGTCTTACAAAAAGGCCGTCGGGGTTTGCGCCCCGGCGGCCTTTTTTGTCGCGGCTTCAAGCCATCCCAGCAGCATTTGGGAACGAAGCCTGCTTTCCGCTCATTACCCTTTCGAACCCCTAACTCCCCCGAAAGGCCCCCGATGAGCAGTATCAAGACAACCAACCCCGCCACTGGCGAAACCCTCGAAGAATACCAGCAAATGTCGCGCGAAGAGGCCTGTGCGAAAGTCGATGCGTGCCACGAGGCGTTCGAAAGCTGGAAACTGAAAAGCCTCGAAGAGCGCGCCGAAGTGCTTCGCGGCCTGGGTCAGGCGCTGCGCGACAACAAGGAAGAACTCGCCCAACTGATGACCGATGAAGTCGGCAAGCTGATCGGGGACAGCCGCGATGAAGTCGAACTGTGCGCATCGATCTGCGACTACACCGCAGAGAACGGCCCGAGCGAACTCGCCGACGAACAGCGCGACCCGAGCAATGCAGGCCGCGGGATCGTCACCTATTCGCCCATCGGCGTCGTCTACGGCATCCAGCCGTGGAACTTCCCGGCCTATCAGGTCATCCGCTACGCGATTGCCAACCTGATGACCGGCAACGGCGTGCTGCTGAAGCACGCATCGAACTGCACCGGCAGCGGGCTCAAGATAGCGGAGATTTTCGAGAAGGGCGGCCTTCCGGCAGACCTCTTCACCGTGCTTGTCATCGACCACGACACTTCAGACGCGATCATCGCACACGACAAGGTGCGCGGCGTCACGCTCACCGGATCGGACGGCGGCGGAAAGCACGTTGCGGAGGAAGCGGGCAAGGTCTTGAAGCCGCTCGTGCTGGAGCTGGGTTCAAATGATGCTTATCTCGTCCTTGAAGACGCCGACATCGACAAGGCAGCCGAAGTTTGCGCCCGCGCGCGTCTCTACAACAACGGCCAGACCTGCATCAACGGAAAGCGCTTTATCGTGACCGACGCCGTCTATGACGAGTTCGTCGAGAAATTCGTCGCAAAGTTCGAAGCCATCAAAATCGGCGACCCCAATTCCGACGACAGCGACATGGGACCGATGGCTCGCACCGACCTTCGCGAAGACGTGCAGGGACAGGTCGACAAGTCGGTCGAAAACGGCGCGACCATCGCCTGTGGCGGTGAGATCCCCGATGGCCCCGGTGCGTATTATCCCGCAACCGTCCTCACCGATGTCGCACCGGGTCAGCCCGCTTACGACGACGAGATCTTCGGACCCGTCGCCAGCGTCATCCGCGCCAAGGATGATGAAGACGCGATGCGCCTTGCCAATGACAGCCGCTACGGCCTTGGCGGCGGCATCCTGTCAGGCGACACCGACCGCGCAATCGAGATGGCGAAGAAGCACTTCGACACCGGCATGATCTTCATCAACACCTATGGCGTTGCAGACCCATCGATGCCCTTCGGCGGGGTGAAGAACTCAGGCTATGGCCGCGAACATGGCGGCTTTGGCGTCAAGGAGTTCGCCAACGTGAAGTCGATCTTCGTCGGCGCAGAATAAGCGTATTTAAGACATGGGATCAGGGCCGCCGGGAGCACACGCTTCCGGCGGCCTTTTTTTGGACTTCCTATCGAATACGTATCGTGAGTTCTGGCAGCTAACTCACTTTACTTCGCTTCTTTCGCCCTCCGATTTGGCTCTACTTCGCATGCCTGCTAAGTTCGACCTGACATGACATCCGGGTCGCAGGCTGGGGAGATGTCAACTTGAACGGGTTTTTGAAATTCGCCTACCGGCTTGCCGCTTTCGTATCGCGGCTGTCACCCGGCCTCGGCCGGGCGATCAACCGGTTCGCTATCGGCCGGCTCGTCAAGGTCACACGCGAGCGACCGCATCCGTGGAGCACGCTCAGCGACCATGTGAGTTGGCGCGGCCTAACCGATCGCAGCTACTCCGCACGGCACCTGCCGCCAGTCGACATCCCGGACCTGCCCGATGCGCAGCGCGTGGGCGATCTGTTCCGCGTGACCGATCCTGCGGGCCAGCGGCTTTGCCCCAAATCGACCTGCCTTTTCCCCGCCTTCGCACAATATCTGACCGACGGCTTCATCCGCACGATGATCTCCAACGATTTCGCGACCGGCGAGACGATGGAGGACCGGCGGCGCAACACATCGAACCACGAGATCGACCTTTGCCCGCTCTACGGCCGCACAATCGAGCAAGTCGTGGCCCTTCGCACCATGTCCGAGGAGCCCGAGCTCAGGGGCAAGCTCAAGTCCGAGATCGTGAACGGCGAGGAGCATCCGCTGCGCCTGTTCCAGCCCGGCGGTAGCGAGTTCAATCCGCTTTTCGTCGACGAAGATGGACAGCCGCTGCTGGATACCCCGCTCGGCATTGATCACACGACGCCAGCCATGCGCGAAACGCTGTTTGCAGTGGGCGGAGACCGGGCGAACGCGGCGCCGCAGGTGACAATGCTCAACACCTTGTTCCTGCGCGAACACAATCGACTCGCCGGCCTAATCGTGGATGCCAACCGCGAATGGAACGACCAGCGTGTCTTCGACGCTGCGAGAGCGTGCTGCATCGTCATGTTCATCAAGATCGTGGTCGAAGAATACATCAATCATATCAACTCCACCCCGCTCGGCCTTGTCGCCGATCCTTCGGGCGCGTGGGACGCGGAATGGAACCGGCCCAACTGGATCACGGCCGAATTCAGTCTGCTTTACCGCTGGCATTCGCTTATCCCTCAGGAAATGGTGTGGGGCGGCGAGGCTCTGCCGGGGGGCGTACTGCGATTGAACAACGCGATCCTGCTTGAGCGAGGCCTTGCCGATGCTTTCGTCGATATCAGCACCAACCGCGCGACCGAGCTGGGTCTGCACAACACTGCGACCTTCCTCATCGACGTTGAGATATCCGCGGTGGAGCAGGCGCGCCTCAACCGGATTGCGCCTTTCGTGCAATATCAGGAGGCCTTCGGGCACGACCGCGCGCGCAATTGGTCGGACATAACGCCAGACTCAGCGTTACGCAGCGAGCTCGAACGGCTGTACGGCGATGTCGATCAGCTCGAATTCTACACTGGGCTGTTTTGTCAGCCGCGCACGCCGGATGGACCCTTGCCGCCGCTTCTGCAGACGATGGTCGCGGTCGATGCGTTCTCGCAGGCGCTAACCAATCCTCTGCTCTCGCGCCATGTCTGGGGCGATCCTGACATTCAGCGGGCGACCTTCACGCCCGAAGGTCTTGCCGCTATCTCGGAGACCAAGACCCTGCGCGATATCCTCAAGCGCAACGCGCCGGGTCTGGGAGATCGTTTCGTGGGAATGACGCGCGAAGGCTGGAAGCGCGGTCAGGAATAGAGACCGCGACTAGGGGGCTACGATCTCGAACTTCATCAGCAGCGTGCGCTGGCTCGACGAGAAGTTGTCGTCGCTCACGAGGTAGAGGAAGGTACGACCAGCTTCCTCGCGCACGGCGAGACCTTCGAAATTATCGGTTGTGAGAGGCGGCGCAAGCGTCATCAATTCGCGGCGCTCGCCTTCGGGCGTGTAGGTGACAATCGCTGCTCGGTTGCCGTTGGCGGGCGACCACGAGCGGAAAAGAACGGCATAAGTCCCATCTTGAAGCGCGTCCGCATCGGTCGGGACGGCGACTAGCTCGATTAGCTCTTGCGGAGGATGCACGGGAAACGGCGAATAGGTGTCGTCAGCGTAGTCGAAGAACTGGCAATTGGCTTGGGTTGGCGCAGCCATCCGCTCGACACAGATCAATTGGCTTTGATTACCCAGCGCGAATGCTTCGATCCCGCTGTTCTCTTCCAGTTCGCCGAATACCGCTTCCGGGTCGAATAGGGTTCGGACAGGGGTGCCGGACAAATCGCCGCCGTAGCTCAATATCCGGTGATTGCGCTCGAAGGAAACGGCCCAGCCGGTCTCCGGATCGTAGATTAGCCCTTCGCTGTCACCGTCTTCCTTGCCGGTCAGAGCTTCGCCGGAGACGCCAAGCAACGGGCCCGTTTCGAGGTCGGCAATTCCCGTCAGCCGCCCGCCATCTTCAACCGGCGTCATCCAGACCCAGCGCGCATCGTCGGTGATGGCAAGCAGCCGCCCGCTTTCTGCATCCCAGCGCAGGCCCGAAAGCCCGCCGATATTCATTCCCATGCGCGGGATATCGAGACCGCCAAGATACTCGAGCTGGCCGATGCGGGTGCGCGAAGGGTCGGCAGGATCGAGCGGCACGGCGACAACTTGCGTGTCACTCGCCTCGCGGTGGTGCGCGAACAGCGCGTAGCCGATGATCACGGCGCACAGCGCAACCGCGATTACGAGAAAGCGACGGCTGCGCGCCGAGTTCATCTAGCCCAGCTTGTCCTTGAGGATCTGGTTCACCACCGCCGGGTTAGCCTTGCCCTTCATCGCCTTCATCGTCTGGCCGACGAAGAAGCCGAAGAGCTTGTCCTTGCCGCCCTTGTACTGCTCAACCTTGTCCTCGTTATTGGCGAGGATATCGTCGATGGCAGCCTCGATCGCGCCAGTGTCGCTGACCTGCTTGAGGCCCTCTGTCTCGGCGATTTCGGCAGGCTCGCGGCCCGCTTTCAGGACGATCTCGAAGATTTCCTTCGCCTGACCGCCGCTGATCTCGCCCTTGTCCTGCATCGCGAGGATGGCAGCCTGACGCTCTGCGGTGGCGTGCTCGACATTGGCTTCGTCACCCAGCGACTTGATCACGCCCGGAGCGACCGAAAGCGCCCAGTTCGCAACCTGCGTCGCGACAGTCTTCTCGTCCTTGCCGGTGGCCTCAGCCGTCGCAGTAAGCAGCGTTTCGAAGCGCGCAAAGGTCTCGACCTCAGCGGTAAGTTCGCGGGCGTTGTAGGGTGTAAGGCCAAGCTCGCTCTCATACCGCGTGCGCTTGGCATCGGGCAGTTCGGGGAGCGAAGCGCGGCATTCTTCGAGGAAATCGTCCTCGAGCACCAGCGGTAGCAGGTCAGGATCGGGGAAGTAGCGATAATCGTGCGCGTCTTCCTTGGAACGCATCGTGCGCGTCGTGCCGGTTGCGACGTCGAAAAGGCGCGTTTCCTGATCGACCGTGCCGCCGCTTTCGAGCACGTCCACCTGACGGTTCGCCTCATATTCGATGACCTGCATGACGAAGCGCACCGAATTGACGTTCTTCGTCTCGGTCCGCGTGCCCAGTTCCTCGCCCGGCTTGCGGACGGAAACGTTCACGTCGGCGCGCATCGAGCCTTCTTCCATGTTGCCATCGCACGAACCAACATAGCGCAAGATCGAGCGCAGCTTGCGCACATAGGCGCCGGCTTCGGCGGGCGAGCGCATGTCGGGGCGCGAGACAATTTCCATCAGCGCAACGCCCGAGCGGTTGAGGTCGACATAGGACATGGTCGGATGCTGATCGTGCATCAGCTTGCCCGCGTCCTGTTCGACGTGGATGCGCTCGATCCCGATGACCTTGTCTTCGGGAATGCCGGTCTTTTCGTCCGCCTCGATCAGCAGCTGCCCCTCGCCCACGAGCGGATGGTACAGCTGGCTGATCTGATAGCCCTGCGGCAGATCGGCGTAGAAGTAATTCTTGCGGTCAAAGCGCGACCACTGGTTGATCTCGGCCTCGATCGCCATGCCGGTGCGCACAGCCTGACGGATGCACTCGCGATTGGGCACGGGCAGCATTCCGGGCATGGCCGCATCGACGAGGCTCACTTGGCTGTTCGGCTCCGCGCCGAATTCGGTGTTGGCGCCAGAGAACAGCTTGGATTTGGAAGTCACCTGCGCATGGACCTCAAGGCCGATCACGACCTCCCACTCGCCGGTTGCACCCTGGATGCGATAATCACTCATCGTTCGTCTCTTTGTCAGAAATCATCTTGCCATCAGGCCCGAACCGCGCCTCGCCATAGTCGACATTCTTGCGCACCCAGTTCGCGACCATGAAGGTCAGCGGAACGGCGAGCATGATGCCGATCCCGGCCAGAATGAGCGGGAAGTCGATGGTCACCACCACTTCTCCGGTGCATGATCGAAGCCTGCGCGCTGCTGGATGGCCAGCCCTGCGTCGAGCACGGTCTGCTCGTCGAAAGGCTTGCCCACCAGTTGCAGCCCGAGCGGTAGGCCATCGGGGTTGAGCCCCGCAGGCACGCTCAGGGCCGGAAGGCCAGCCAGCGATGCAGGAACGGCGAAGACGTCGTTCAGATACATCGTCAGCGGGTCTTCGTTGAGGCTGCCCAGCGGGAAGCTCGCGGTTGGCGTGGTCGGCGCGAGGATCAGGTCGCACTCGCCCCATGCCTGCTCGAAATCGCGGGCGACAAGCGCGCGGACCTTCTGCGCCTGGTTGTAATAGGCATCGTAGAAGCCCGCACTGAGCACATAGGTGCCGATCAGGATGCGGCGCTTGACCTCGTCCCCGAAACCGGCGGCGCGCGTTTCTGCATACATATCCTGCAACCCTGCGCCTTCGGGCAGGTCGCGAAGGCCGTAACGCACGCCGTCATAGCGCGCGAGGTTGGATGAGGCTTCGGCTGGCGCGATGATGTAGTATGCGGGCAGCGCGTATTTGGTGTGCGGCAGCGAGACATCTACGATCTCAGCACCTGCATCCTTGAGCCACGCTTTGCCCTGCTCCCACGAGGCAAGGATCGCCTCGTCGGTGCCGTCCATGCGGTATTCCTTGGGAATGCCGACCTTTTTGCCCTTGAGGTCTGCGCTGAGCGCCGCTTCCCAGTCGGGTACGTCCATCTGGAGGCTCGTCGCGTCCTTCGGATCGAAGCCCGCCATTGCGCCAAGCATGATCGCGCAATCCTCGACCGAGCGCGCCATTGGGCCTGCCTGGTCTAGAGACGACGCAAACGCCACCACGCCCCAGCGCGAGCAGCGGCCATAGGTCGGCTTGATCCCGCAAATGCCGGTGAAGGCGGCGGGCTGGCGGATCGAACCGCCCGTGTCGGTGCCGGTCGCGGCAGGCGCGATGCGCGCGGCAACCGCGCTGGACGAACCGCCCGAGGAACCGCCGGGCGACATGGCCGCGTTGGTCCCCTCCTTGCGCCACGGCGAGGCGACGTTGCCAAAGAACGACGTCTCGTTCGACGAGCCCATCGCGAACTGGTCGAGGTTGAGCTTGCCCAACATGCCAGCGCCTGCGTTCCACAGGTTCTGCGAAACGGTGCTTTCGTATTCGGGCTTGAAGCCTTCTAGGATGTGGCTTGCGGCGGTGGTCTGCACGCCGTGCGACGCGAACAGGTCCTTCATGCCAATCGGCACGCCGCCCATTGCTCCCAGATCCTCGCCCTTCGCGCGCTTTGCATCCACTGCATCGGCAGCGGCGAGTGCGTGGTCGGGCGTGGTCACGATGAAGGCGTTGAGTTCAGCCGCGCTGGCGACCGCGGCGTTGAAGCTTTCGGCCACTTCGCGCGCGGTGAAATCTCCGCCGGCAACGCCGTCGCGGATGGCTTTGACACCAAGATTTGTGAGGTCAGTCATGTGCGTTCAGCTCAACCTATTCGATAACTTTGGGCACGCCGAAAAAGCCGTGCTCGGCCGCCGGTGCGTTGGCGAGCACTTCGTCGCGCTTGCCACCGCCGGTCTTGGGATCGGCGTCGACCACGTCGTCGCGAAGGCGCAGCGTGTTGGGAATAACAGCCGACATTGGCTCAACGCCTTCGACGTCGACCTCGCCAAGCTGTTCGACCCAATTGAGGATGCCGTTCAGTTCCGGCACCATGCGTTCGAGTTCTTCATCGCCCATCTTGATGCGCGCCAATGACGCGATCTTGGCGACGGTCTGTTTATCAACCGACATTGTTGTATTCCTCGGCGGGCGCAAATCGCCCGGCTTTAAGATTATTGCGGTGGTACTGCGCCCGGCACGTCCTGCGCCTGACCTTCCGGAGGGCCTCCAAGACCGCCCTGCATGGCGCGTTGCAGGATCGTTAGGTTCCGATCAAAGACTTCGCGGCTCATGATATCGACCACTTCGATCTCGAACACGAGGTCTGCGTTCGGCGGAATCGGCGCGCCGGAAGGCGGCTCTGCACCATAGGCCATGTCGGACGGGATATAGAGCTCGTACTTCCCGCCCTTCTGCATTTGCTGGAGGCCCTGGTAAAAGCCTTCGATGGTGGAATCAGGCTCGACCGGGAACGGGCTGCCTTCGGGAAAGACGCCTTCGATCGGGAGCGGGATGTCCTGCGATTCGTCGAACACTTCGCCGGTGGAGGCGAGCGAGCCCTTGTACTTTACGAAGACCATGTCGCCCTGCTCAGGGTTCGGCCCTTCGCCCGCGACCAGCGTGTCGATGCTGAAACCCTTGGGCACAGCTGCGAAAGCGAGGCTTGCGCCCACCAGCAGCGCGACGATGACGCCGAGCCAGATCTTGATCAGCGAGCCCTTGGCAACGGGCTGAAGCGGAACGCGGGTAATTTCGGCCATTGATGATCCCTGAAGAAAGCAGGCGCCCCATAAGCAAAAGGGCGCGGAGACTGTCCGCGCCCTGATGGCTTATCCAGTGGCGGGTTTCAAGCGTTTCGCGCTTGTTTTCGGCTCGTCCCTTCCGGGCGCAAAACCGGTTCCCACTTTGGCTGAAGGGCCTCGGCACAAAGCCGCTGCCCTTCGCGGCATCTTACTTGATGCCGTCGCGCTCCATGCGCTTACGCTCGAGCTTGCGAGCGCGGCGAACGGCGGCTGCCTTTTCACGGGCGCGCTTTTCGCTGGGCTTTTCGTAGTGACGACGCAGCTTCATCTCGCGATACACACCTTCGCGCTGCAGCTTCTTCTTGAGAGCGCGCAGGGCCTGATCGACATTGTTATCGCGAACCATGATTTGCATAAACGACTACTACCTCATTTCAAATGCGCCGAGCCCGCTAAACCGAATCGCGGGAATGCGCGTAAATTTGACGCTAAAAACGGCGCGAAACCCACCTTCCTAAGGCTCGGTCGCGCTGAAACTGGAGCCCACATAACGCTCAGCGGCGAAAATGGCAAGGCTTGGAGTGCTTTCACTGTGGCGGCGCAGCCACCTTGTCGCTAATGCGGACCGCTCATGAGCACCGCTTCACTCTCCCCAGCCCTTGCATCGCTCTACGTCGCCCTTGGCGGCGGGATCGGTGCTGTCGGCCGCTATCAGGCGGGACGGCTGGTCACGCATATGGCGCCTTCGGGCGCGACATTCCCCTGGCCGACCCTTGCCGTCAACGTGGTTGGCAGCCTTGCGATGGGCCTTCTGTTCGGCTGGCTGGCGCGGGCAAGCGTGGCCGCGCAAACGGGCGAGACGCTGCGGCTGCTCATCGGGGTCGGCGTGCTCGGCGGGTTCACGACGTTCAGCGCGTTCAGCGCAGAGATGGTGACGATGATGCACCGCGCTGCATACCTCCCAGCCCTCGCCTATGTCGGTGTCTCGGTGATCGCCGGGATGGCCGCTTTCATTATCGGTCTTGTCATGGGGCAGAGTTCATCATGAACAAGAATGCAAACGAAGTACGCCAGTTCACCGTCTCGGACGACGATGACGGAATCCGCCTCGACCGCTGGTTCAAGCGCAACCTTCCCAAGATCGGCTTTGCGACCATTTCGCGCTGGGCGCGGACCGGTCAGGTGCGCGTGGATGGCGGGCGGGTAAAGCCTGAGGATCGGCTCGAAGCAGGACAGGTTCTGCGCGTTCCCCCTGGCGGTGAGGACCAGAAACGCGGTCCCAAGCCGCGCCGCCCTCTCACCGAGGAAGAGATTGCCGAGGCACACGCCATGGTGATCCGCGAAACGCCGAGCGCCATCGTGCTCAACAAGCCTCCGGGCCTCGCGACGCAGGGCGGGAGCAAAACGACCAAGCATGTCGACGGGCTGCTCGATGCCTTTGTCGATGATGAGGAGGAGGACGCCCCGCGCCCGCGCCTCGTCCACCGGCTCGACAAGGATACCTCGGGCGTGCTGCTGATTGCACGCACACCGGGAAGCGCGGCGACTTATTCGCGCAAGTTCTCAGGCCGAAGCGCGCGCAAGGTCTACTGGGCGCTGGTCGTGGGCGTTCCCGAAGTGCGCGAAGGCACTATCGACGCCCCGCTCGCCAAGCAGCCGGGAACAGGCGGCGAGAAGATGCATGTCGACGAGGAAGGCGGCCAGAGCGCGAAGACCCGCTACCGTGTGGTCGAGCGGGCAGGCACGCGCGCGGCATGGGTGGAGCTTGAGCCGCTGACCGGCCGCACCCACCAGCTGCGCGTTCATTTGGCGGCGATCGGCCACCCGATTGTGGGCGACGGCAAATATGGCGGGCAGGATGCGTTTCTCACCGGCGCGATCAGCCGCAAAATGCACCTGCACGCGCGCCGCCTGATCATCGGCACACCTGAGAGCGCAAAGAACAAAGGGGGCGCGGGCGGCAAGCTCGACGTGACCGCCGACCTGCCCGAACATTTTGCGACCAGCATGGAATCGCTCGGCTTCGATCTGTCGCTCAGCGATGCCTCCCCGATCCGCGACGAAGCGCCCGAGCGCACGCCTGCGGAGAAAAAGCAGGCCGCGCGCCGACACGCCAAACAATTCCGCAAAGACCGCCGCGGCGAGCGACGCACCCGCGCGACGTCGAAGGTAACGGCGAAGAAGAAGGCCAAGGGCCCCTCCAAGGGCAAGGGTCCGGGCAATCCGAAGGGTCGCAAGAAGTGACGAGGCTCGCCGTCTTCGATTGCGATGGCACGCTTGTCGATGGGCAGGCCGATGTCCTGTGGGCGATGGCGCATGCTTTCCAGAAAGCGCGGCTTCCCGAGCCCGATCCTGCACAGGTCCGCCGCCTTGTGGGCTTGAGCCTGCCGGTTGCGATCCGCGAACTCGCTCCTGATGAGGACGTGCGCAAGCAGCGAGACCTCACCGAATTCTACAAGTCCTCCTTCCGCGCCCGGCGCGAGGAAGGCCTGCTGAGCGAACCGCTCTATGACGGTATCGCCGAGCTGCTCCATGCTTTGCATGACGACGGCTGGAGCCTCGCGGTCGCCACGGGCAAATCGGATCGCGGGCTCACCGCCTGCCTTGCGACCCACGGCCTCACCGACCTGTTCGTCTCGCTCCAGACCGCCGACCGCCATCCATCCAAGCCCCATCCTGCGATGCTCGAGGCCGCTTTGTTCGAAGCCGCTGCTCAGCCCGCAAACACGGTGATGATCGGCGACACGAGTTTCGACATGCAGATGGCCCGCGCTGGCCGGGTGCGCGGGATCGGGGTCGCGTGGGGCTATCACACAAGCGAAGAACTCGAAGCGAGCGGCGCCGATGTGGTCGTTAGCGATGCAGCGGCCCTGCGCGAAGAACTGGAGCGCGCCTCTTGAGCACTTACACAGACGAAGAACGCGAGCGCGCACAGCAGCGCTACGTCTACCTGCAACTCACCCGCTTTGCCGCGATTGGCGCGGTGCTGCTCGGCATCGCGATTGCCCGCGCTGTCGTGCCTGCGCCTTACTGGCTGGGCGTCGCGCTTGCGGTGGGCGGGCTCGTCGCGTTCTTCTTCGGACCTCCCCTTCTCGCGCGGCGCTTCAAGGCCCGCGACACGCATCTGCCCGAAGGCATGGATAAACCGTGAAGCGATTTTATAGGGAAGTTGACATCCAGCCCGCGCTGGGTGGGTGGCAAGTCACGCTCGACGGGCGTGCGATACGCACCCAGAAGGGCGCAGGCCAGATCGTGCCCACCGAGGCACTCGCCCGAACGCTGGCGGCGGAATGGGATGCGCAGGGCGAGAAAATCGATCCAGCCACGCTCCCCTTGCGCGATATGGCCGATTACGCGCTCGATGTGATCGCGCCCGATCCTGCAGCTGTCGCGGATAAAGTGCTAACCTATGGCGACACCGACACGCTGCTCTACCGCGCCGATCCGGACGAGCCGCTCTTTGCGCGCCAGAAAGAGGTGTGGGAACCGATCACGAAGCGTTTCGAAGAGCGCCACGGCATCGAACTCGTGCGGGTGAGCGGCATCGTGCATCGGCCACAAAGCGAGGCGGCGCTGACCGCATTGCGAAGCGCGCTCGGCAAGCAAACTCCGTTTGCGCTTGCAGGGATCGAGGCGATGACATCGCTCGCCGCGTCGCTGATGGTCGCGCTCGAAGCGAGCGAGCCGGATGCCGATGCGCTCGCTCTGTGGCACGCCGCTAGCCTTGAAGAAGAGTGGCAGGCGGAACTGTGGGGCCGCGACGAAGAAGCCGAGGAACGCCGAACTAAACGAGAATCCGATTACCTGCGCGCACGAAAATTCGTGCGGCTTGCAGCTTCCGATTAAGGGTTCGCAATCGCCCAGTCAGCGACGTCGCCAGCGAGCGTGTTCGCCGCGCGGTTAAGCGCCGGGCCCACATCAGACGCTTCAGCAAGAATACCCTCTTCGCGCGTTTCAAAGCGCCGCGAAGTGACCGTGCCATCGTCGCTGGTCAGGATCGCATTGAAGCTCACCACCACCGACGAAGTCGGCGCGTCATAGCCGAGCTCAATAAGGCTGCCGCGCAGGTAACGCGTCGCAACCGTGGGCGAATCCTCGCCATCAAGCACCAGCATCGAACCGCGCGTGCGCAGTGTTTCGCCCAAGAGGCGGCGGAACAATCGCGCGGGCTTTTCGACCCAGACGGCTTCCTGCAGGTAGGCGATCTCGGTGTCAGAGACGTTCACCGGCACGCGCTGCACGTCGAGCTTGGCCGGGACTTCGGGAGTGAGCACCGCGATTGCCGAGGATTCCCCTGCACGGTTGTGCGATGCGCCCGAGCCAGCCGGCGCCATCGCGGTCGGCGTCAGGCTTAGCAGGCTTTCAGGTGGCTCTGCCCCGCCGAGGCTCACGCAGGCAGACAGTGCGAGGCTTGCGCCCACAAGCGCGGAAAGGGTGAAAGCCGGTTTGATCATTCTCGCAGTTTTCATGGCTCATAATCAGGCAGCGCCTGTCCCCCGAGCAGCGAACCTGCCCCTTGCGTTTCGATCTGTTCGGTAATGGCGCGAAGCGAGCGACTGGTGCTGCGCAAGTCGCGCAGGGTCGCCTCGGCTGCGGGCAAGGTGCCCTCGCGCAGCTGACGCGCGGCGGGCCGCGTGTCTTCCAGCGTCGCCGCGAGCGCAGCCGCCGCCTCGTTCGCGCTGCGCAAGGTGCCGCGCAGTTCTTCGGCCAGAAGCGGGCCTTCCTGATTGATCAGTTGATCGGTCGAGCGTGTCGCCGTTTCGAAAGCGTCAAGCGCCTCGCCTGCTTCGCGAAGCGCAATCTCGAACTCGGCAAAGGTGCCTTCAAGACGAGGTGCTGCATCTGCAAGCTCGTTCGTCAGACGGTTTGAGTTTGCCAGAATACCGCGCAGGTTATCCTGGTTCTCAGGGCCAAGCAGGATGTTCAGGTTCTCGGTCAGCGTTGCCAGCCGCTCCAGCAGCAACGGCGCGTTGTTGAGGAGCGCGTTGATGCCGCCATCCTTGGGCGGGATAACAGGTCTACCTTCCGGGCACGCCGTGGTGTCGCAGGTGATGGCCGGAGCACCGCCGCGCGCGCCGTCGAGCAGGATGGTCGAAACACCGGTAAAGCTCGACTGGATCGTCGCCGTGGTTCCGATCAGGATCGGTACCTCGTCCCGCACCCGGATACGCACGCGCACGAATTCAGGATCGTCCTCGGACAGCGCAATATCGACCACCTGCCCGACCGGGACGCCGGCGTACGCGACCTGGCTACCCTGCGCGAGGCCGGAAACCGACTGCGCATAGAAGATGTCGTATTCGTTGACGTCGCCCTGGTTCAGCCGCGCGATCCAGACGATAAACGCCGCCATTGCTGCAAGCAGCGCCAGCGTAACCGCACCGACCCAGAGGTGATTGGCTCTCGTTTCCATTGCGCTACCCTATGAACGCGCAAACGCGCGCCTGTCCAATATGTTGTGCAAGTGCCACTGGATTAATCCCCCCAATCGGCTGCGCGGCGACCGGCGTTCAGGCGATGCGCGGTCATTGCCCCGCGACCGCGCGGGCCGTTGAAATATTCGTCGATCCACGGATGGCGAGTCTCAAGCAATTCGGGGATCGTACCGACCGCGATGACCTTCTTGTCGGCGAGCACCGCGACCCGGTCGCAAATCTCGTAAAGCGTATCGAGATCGTGCGTGATGAGAAAAACGGTAAGGCCCAGCGTCTCTTTCAATTCGCGCGTCTGGCTGTCGAACTTGGCCGCGCCGATGGGATCGAGACCCGCGGTCGGCTCATCGAGGAAAAGCAATTCGGGGTCGAGCGCCAGAGCGCGGGCAAGACCTGCGCGCTTTCTCATGCCGCCTGAAAGCTCGGATGGAAACTTGGCGACGGCTTCTTCTGGAAGGCCGGAGAGCAGCACCTTGTAGCGCGCGATCTCCTTGCGCAGGTCGTCGGAAAGCTCAGGGTAAAATTGCTTGAGCGGAACCTCGACATTCTCGCCGACGGTCAGTGTCGAGAACAGCGCCCCGCCCTGGAACAATACGCCCCAGCGGCAGCGCACGCCGACATTCTCGTCCGGGTCGCCATCGGTGATGCAGCGGCCCAGCACCTCGATCCGCCCGGCGGTGGGTGTCTGAAGCCCGATGATCGAGCGCATGAGCACCGATTTACCCGTTCCCGATCCGCCGACGACGCCGAGGATCTCCCCACGCCGGACTTCGAGGTCGAGCCCGTCATGCACGGCAAAATCGCCGAACTTGTTGACCAGCCCTTCAACAACGATGGGCGGATGCGAGGCAAAGCGGTCGTGGTCTTCGGGATGAAGCTCTGCGTTGTGCTGGACGGTCATTGCGCGCTTGTCTGCCATGCCTCAGCCCCAGCCGATCTCGGTGAAGAACACCGCAAAGAATGCGTCGAGAACGATGACGGCGAAGATGGCCGAGACCACTGCCATCGTCGTGCGAATGCCGACCTGCTCGGAATTCCCCTTGACCTGCATCCCGTGATAGCAGCCCGCCAGCGCGACGATCAGGCCGAAGACCGGCGCCTTGACGAGGCCAACCCAGACATCGTGCAACGGCACCACTTCCTGAATACGTTCAAGGAAGGTGAAGAACGGGATGCCGAGCGACAGATGCCCAACGACCGCGCCGCCGACGATGCCGACGATCGAGGCGTAAAAGCCCAGCACCACCATCATGAAGGTGCAGGCGAGGATGCGCGGGATGACAAGCCGTTCGATCGGAGAAATGCCGATCGTGCGCATCGCGTCGACTTCTTCGGTCAGCTTCATCGTCCCGATCTGCGCGGCAAAGGCGCTTCCTGAACGGCCTGCGACCATGATCGCGGTCATCAGCACGCCAAGCTCTCGCAAAGTAATGCGGCCCACGAGGTTCACGGTCAGCGTCTCTGCCCCGAACTGCGCCAGCTGGACCGCGCCCTGCTGCGCGATGACGATACCGATGAGGAAGCTCATAAGCCCGATGATCGGCAGGGCCGCCACGCCGACCATCTCCATCTGGCGCACGGTCGCCTTCAACGGGAAGGTCGAAGGATGCCGCAGCAGGCTGCCAAATCCGATCAGGATCTGTCCGAAAAATCCGACCACCCCGTAAACGCCCGAGCGTGCGGCATAGACCTTTTCGCCCAGCGCAAGCGGCACACGCTCCCAGACAGGGGTGCGGTCCGGGGTGATTTCGACATCGCTCGATGCGGCCTCGACCGCTTCGAGCAGGCGCTTTGCAGACGGGGTGGTTCCGGTGATGGCGGCGGATTGATGCGTGGCGAACCGGCACACGACCCACGCGCCAACCGTGTCCATTTCCTCAACATCGGAGAGATCGACCCGGCCTACCTCGTGCCCTAAGCGGCTGAGCTCGCGCTCAAGCTTGCCAATGGTCGAGACAAGCAGCGGCCCCGACAGCGCGAGCATCGTCCCGCCGCCTTCCTCATCGTGAAGCGTGAATTGAGCGCCGCCGTCCATTGCCTCAAGCGTATGCGCAACTTTCCCGCTCGGCTCAAGCGGTGTGTTGGTTAAATCATACAACGATTGTGGCAATTTGGACGCTACTGAGGCAATCGAGAGACTGCGACGCGCGCTGAGGGAGGAGTGGCATATGGACCATCTGGGCATCGAACAACGCGGCGATGTGACGCTGGTGACGCTCGACAATCCTCCATACAACACCGTCCATGCAGAAATCATGCGCGAAGCCTCGCGCCGTTTCCGCGAAATGGCCGCATCGAGCGACGTCCAAGCCGTCGTCCTCACCGGTGCAGGCTCCGATTACAGCCGCGGAATGGACCGCAAGGTCGCGGAAAACTTCACCGACGAAACACGCGAGGAGACGCGCGAGGCAATCAATCACATGATGGCGGACATGCACCGCTTGCCCTGCCCGCTGGTTTCCGCGGTCAACGGCCATTCGATCGGGGCTGGCGGCATCATGATGCTGTGTTCGGACTGGGTCGTTGCGGCTGATTGCGACTACAAGATCGGCCTTCCCGAAGCGAAAGCCGGGCTCCCTTTTCCGACTGTCCCGCAAGCGATCATCGACCATTGGCTGGACCCGGTATGGCGGCGCAGACTTGCGCTTACCTCGCAGCTGTTCGGACCCGAGCAGGCGGCTGCTACAGGCCTCGTGGACGAGATCGTTTCGCCGGAGACCTTGATCGACATTGCAGTCCAGCGCGCAAGCGAAATGGCAAGCCAGCCCGCCTTTCGCGACTGCAAGCGCCAGCTGCGTGCCAAGGCCAATGCTGAGATTGATGCAATTCTCGCCAAATAGGCGGTTGGCACGCGCGAATGGCAGTGGCATTGGCCATCGGCTATGAGCACTGAACTCTCTACGACTTTCGACCCCGCTGCGATTGAGAAGCGGTGGTATGCCCACTGGGAAGAAACCGGCGGTTTCCGCCCTGAGCGCCCTGATGCGGAACCCTTCACCATCGTGAACCCGCCGCCCAACGTCACGGGCTCGCTTCACATCGGCCACGCGCTCGACAACACGCTTCAGGATATCGTGATCCGCTATGAGCGCCTGCGCGGCAAAGACGCGCTGTGGGTGGTCGGGACCGACCATGCGGGCATTGCGACGCAGATGGTGGTCGAGCGCCAGATGGAAGAGCGCCAGGACAAGCGCACCAATTACTCGCGCGAAGGCTTCGTCGAGAAGGTGTGGGAATGGAAGCACGAAAGCGGCGGGACCATCACCAATCAGCTGCGCCGGCTTGGATGTTCGATGGACTGGTCGCGCGAGCAGTTCACGATGGACGAGCACTTTACGAAAGCCGTGCTCAAGACCTTTGTCGACCTCTACAACGATGGCCTCATCTACCGCGACAAGCGGCTGGTGAACTGGGACCCCAAGCTCAAGACCGCGATCAGCGATCTTGAGGTCGAGCAGCAGACGATCCCCGGCCACTTTTGGCACTTCAAGTATCCGCTCGCGGACGGCGTGACGCTGGATTCGGGGCAAGATTACATCGAGGTCGCGACCACGCGCCCCGAGACGATGCTCGCCGACATGGCGGTCGCGGTTCACCCCAACGATGAGCGCTACAAGAGTGTTGTCGGCAAGCACGTGATCCTGCCGATCACCGGTCGCCGCATTCCCATCGTCGCCGACGAACACGCCGATCCCGAGCTTGGCTCGGGCGCGGTGAAGATCACGCCGGGTCACGACTTCAATGACTTCGACGTGGGCAAGCGTGCAGGCTTTGAAACCGACGACATGCTCAACATGCTCGATGGCAACGCCGATGTCTGCCAGACGGCAGACGGGCTGGTGCCTGAGGAATTCGTCGGCCTGCATCGCTTCAAACGGGACGGCAAGGATGGCGCGCGTGAATTGGTGGTTCAGCGGCTCAAGGAGCAGGGCTACCTGATCCCGCATATCGCGAAGAGCAAGAAAGGCGAAGAGGTCGAGCACGACGCTGAACCGCGTGCAATCGCAACGCCATTTGGTGATCGCGGCGGCGTGGTAATCGAGCCATGGCTGACAGATCAGTGGTACCTCGATCAGAAAGCCCTCGCAGCAAAGCCGCTTCAGGACGTGCGCGATGGGACAATCGAGATCGTGCCGAAGGTTTGGGAAAAGACCTTCTACAATTGGATGGAGAACATCCTGCCCTGGTGCATCTCTCGCCAGCTATGGTGGGGGCATCGGATCCCGGCTTGGTTCGACGCGGATGGGAATGTTTTTGTCGCAGAGAGCGAAGATGCAGCGCAAGCGCAGGCCGGTGAGGGCGTTGAACTGACGCAAGACCCAGACGTCCTCGACACGTGGTTCTCTAGCGCGCTGTGGCCGTTTGCCACGCTCGGCTGGCCGGAAAAGACCGACCTCTTGGGCAAGCACTTTCCCAACTCGCTGCTCATTTCCGGTTTCGACATCCTGTTCTTCTGGGATGCGCGCATGATGATGATGGGGCAGTACAATATGGGCGAGGCCCCGTGGCCGCGCCTCTATCTGCACGGCCTCGTGCGCGCGGCCGATGGCTCGAAGATGTCGAAGTCGAAGGGCAATGTCGTCGATCCGCTCGGCCTGATCGACCAGTTCGGCGCGGACGCGCTGCGCTTCTTCATGGCGGCGATGGAAAGCCAGGGCCGCGACATCAAGATGGATGAGAAGCGGGTCGAGGGTTACCGCAACTTCGCGACGAAACTCTGGAACGCGACGCGCTTTTGCCAGTCGAACGGCATCGGCGCATCGACCACACTTAAGGCCCCGACCGCGCGTCTTGCCGCGAACCAGTGGATCATCGGCGAGGTTCAGGCCGCGTGCGAAGAGATCGAGGCGGCGATGGCCGACCTGCGCTTCGACGCGGCGGCGAATGCGATCTACCAGTTCACCTGGTCGAAGTTCTGCGACTGGTATCTTGAGCTCATCAAGCCGGTCTTTGCGGAAGGTTCCGATCCGGACGCCATGCCCGCCAAGGAAACCCGCGAGGTTGCCGGTTGGGCGCTCGACCAGATCCTTGTCATGCTTCACCCCTTCATGCCCTTCATCACCGAAGAGCTGTGGCACGCCCAAGCCACTTACCGTGGGGGTGAGCGCAAATACGACCTCATCACCGCTGCGTGGCCCGACCCGCGCGCGGAAGTCAGCAAGGATGCAACCGACGCGATTGACTGGGTGATCGACCTCACCACCAATGTTCGCAGCGCCAAGAACGAGCTGGGCATCCCGCCGGGAGCAAAGCTCGCGGCCTATGTGCCTGAGGCGAGCGCGCTCGCGACCAGCACCATCGACCGCTCGTCCGCAGCTATCGAACGCCTCGCTCGCCTGACCCCGGTGGTCCACGGCGACGCGCCCGATGGCCCGGCGATGCAGGTCACGGCTCTTGGCGACGTCTTCGTCATCCCGCTCGAAGGGATCATCGATATCGACGCCGAGAAATCCCGCCTCGAAAAGGCGCTAGCCGCCAGCCAAAAGGAAGCAAAGAGCCTCGAAGGCAGGCTGTCGAACACCAACTTCGTCGAACGCGCCAAGCCCGAAGCGGTCGAGAAAGCCAAGGCCGACTTCGCGCACCACTCGGGCGAGGTCGAGCGGCTGACAGCAGCGCTGGCGCGGTTGGGATAGCGCCTCCGACCATGTTTTCTCTCGTTTTGGCTATGGCGGCGCACATCGATCTCGGGGTCGAGGCATGGCTCGACCCGGATGACCGCGTCGATGTGTATGCGAGCCGGTCGCTGTCTTCGGACAGTCAGTTTCAAGCCGGAAGCCTTGCGAAATACACCTGCACGCTGATCGCGTTGCGACTGGCTGACGAGGGCAGGCTGTCACTCGATTCCAGTCTCAGCGCCCTGTTGCCTGACTATGCCGGACCGGGCGCGCGTGAGATCACGCTTCGCAGCCTTCTCGCCAATCGGTCCGGCTTGCCCGACGACCTCTTGCCCGCTTTTCGCTCTGATCCATCCATCGCCACGGCCGATCTCTCCGCGATAGAAGCGGCCAACAGGTTTGCTGCAGGAGAGATCGATGCCGAGCGCGATTGGTCCTATGATCTGGGCAACTGGATCATCGTTCAGGCCGCGATCGAAGCTGCGAGCGGCAAATCCATCGAGCAAGTCGCAATCGACGAAGTGCTCAAGCCTGCCGGCATGTCGGCTTCACGCTTCGATGCGGGGACGCCCGCCCTTGCCAATTCGCCCGAACCTGCCGAGCCGGTGCGTCCATTCCCGCCCTTCCTGAAGTGCGCCGGAGGTCTGGTCTCGACCCCGGTTGAATTGCTGAGAATGATCGACTGGGCCTATTCGGGAGGCCTGTCGCAAGAGAGTATCGAAAGCCTCCACCAAATAACCACCGAGGAGGAGAACTACACGATCGGCGGGCGCGTGCGTATGGTCTCTGGCAATCTGCTGAGTTGGCAATCCGGTTCGAACGGACCGTACAAGTCGCAAGTCGTCTATGACCCGGCCACGGGCAGCGGATGGGCCGCCATGACCGCCTCCAACTCCTCGACCGAACTGGCCGAGGCGAGAGGCCGCTGGCTGGCAGCGCGAGGCCTGTAGAAATTTCCTACACAGGCAATTCATGCAATAGTGAGCGGCATGTTTGCAGCTATGCCCATCTTCCTTTGCGATGTTCGTCAGAACCGATCGGACGCCCAAGGTCACACTTTTGCCGCGCAAGGTTACACTTTGGCCGTTTTCGCCCTGGACCGTGTAACATGCGGTCCACTTCTCGGATAAGGTGCTGAAAACATGGCTGATCTGATTTGCGCCACTGACGACAATGGAAAGGCCGAGATCTTCGCCTCGATCCAGGGCGAAGGGCCAAGCATGGGCACGCCGGTGGCCTTCATCCGCCTGTCGCGCTGCAACCTTGCATGCACCTGGTGCGACACGGCTTATACCTGGCGGTTCGAAGGCGACAATCGACCCCACCGCGACGGGATCGAGTATGAGCGCAAGGCCAATCAGGTCGCGCTCTCACCCGCTAAGGCAGCGGCCAAGATCGCGGCGGTGGGGCAGAAACGCCTCGTCATCACCGGGGGCGAACCGCTGATCCAGTGCGGACCGCTTGCTGACATGCTCGCGATCCTGCCTGATATCGAAGTCGAAGTGGAAACCAACGGCACGACGCGGGCGAGCGCCCATGTCGACATCCGGGTCGACCAGTACAATGTCAGCCCCAAGCTCGCGCATTCGGGCAACGATGCTTCGCTGGCGCTGATCGCCGAGCGCCTGGACGACTACGCCGCAGACCCGCGCGCCTTCTTCAAGTTCGTGATTGCCGAGCCAGGAGACGTCGCCGAAGTGCTCGAACTGCAGCGTCGTCACCGCATCCCGTCAAAGCGCATCTTCCTGATGGCCGAAGGGACCACGAGCGAGGCTCAGCGGGCCCGTCAGGAGTGGCTTGCACCGCTGTGTCTCGAACAGGGATTTCGCATGTCGGACAGGTTGCACATCCATCTTTACGGAGACACGCGCGCGACATAAGATGCTTCATAGGGGGCATACCAGGTGGACATATTCATCTCATACTCGCGGCAGGACCGCGAACGCGTCGGCTTCATCGCAGAGGCCTTGCAGGCGGAAGGCTACTCGGTCTGGTGGGACCGCGACATCCGCGCAGGCGAGGAATTCGACGACGTCATCGACAAGGCGATCAAGAAATCCGCTGCAATCGTAGTGGTTTGGTCGAAGACCTCGATCCGCTCGAACTGGGTCAAGGAAGAGGCCGAAGACGGGGTAGAGGACGACAAACTGGTCCCCGCGCTGATCGACGAGGTCGTCATCCCGCGCGGTTTCCGCCGCATCCAGGCGGCCGAGTTGCAGGACGCGAGCGAGAACCCCACGCAGAGCGCGAACTGGCCCGAGTTCCTCGATTCGATCCACAAGATCGCAGGCCAGCCCAATGGCGAAGGTGCAACAGCAGGCGACACGGCTGTGCAGGGCCTCACCAGCGCGGCCGCCAGCCGACCGGCACCAACGCCCCCTCCGGCAGCGTCGAGCGCTGGAGGATCGTCGTGGAAACGCTTTGTGCCTGCTGGCGCTGCGGCTCTTGCTCTCGTCGCCGCGCTCGTCATCGCGGCGCAGTTCTTCAACCCGTTTGGCAAGTCGCCTCCTCCGCCGCCCGAGGACATGACGCCAATCGTGCTTGGCATCTATCCCGAGGAAGGCTTTGGCGAGGACCAGCGGCTTGGCCTCACATCGGCGCTGAGCGGCAGCGATATCGACGTGATCCACCTTACCGCGACGCTCGATGCAATGAAGGGCCGCGATGCGCCCGAACTGATCGAAGCGCTCAAGGCCAACCTTGAGAAACGCAACGTCATTGCGATCGTCGGCCCTTCGATCACCGAACTCACGCCGGAAGTGCTGAACGTGGTCGAAGAAAGCGGGCGCGAACCGGCGATCATCCTGACGACTGCGGCGCCGCGACAGGCGATCGGATGGGACGAGAGCCCGCTGCCGCTGTTTCGCGTCGGATCGGGCGTCGATGAACGGGCCAAGCAGTTCGCGCTTCTGGCGCGCAGCACGGTGACAAGCGGAACCGAGCTGGTGCTGCTTTACGAATCCGTCCCAAATTCGACCGAGAAGACCTATGGCGAGGTGTTCTTCGACCGGATCAAGGACAACCTGCCCGAGTGGAACCAGTGGATGCGCGAGGACAAGGTCCACGACATCTCCTACCTGCGCGGCAAGATCATGGACAGCCTCGAGCGCCCTGCCCAGCAGCGTCACTTCAACGAGCGCAAGATGGTTGTGGTCGTCGGCCTGTCGAGCGACTTCATCGCCCTTGCGGTCAACATGTACCGCGCCGACCAGCCAGAGCGCGCTGCCCTGCTGGGCGGTTGGAACACTGGCAAGGCAGTGCGCGATCTGGGGCGCGAGATGGATATCCAGCATACCCGCCTGTTCGACATGACCGACGTTGTGTCGAGCCCGGCAGAGGTGCGCGGACTTCCCGATTCCCGCCGTTTCGAGAAGGACTTTGGCGAACTCGACGCGGCCAAGCGCCAGGAAGCGGTCGCGTTCGATTCCGCTTTGGTGGTGAAACAAGCCGTCGCGCAAATCGAGGATGGCACACCGGTCACGGCGCAGGCGCTCGTTGATGTACTGCGGTCGCGTGACTTCACCGGGATCACCGGCGAGATCGAGTTCGCTGAGAACGGCCAGAATGCGGGCGAAGCCGGCGGTCGCTCACTCCGCAGTCTGATCTACGATCCAGCGCAGGAACGCTGGAGCGTGATCCCAGGCTTCGACGACATGCTGAGGACCGACGTCGCCAGCCGCTGAGCGGGATAGGGCCTAACCCTGACTGCGCCAGCGCAGCACGACCCGGTCGACGATCTCTTCCTCGCCGCCGCCGGTCTGCCACAGTTCGGAGAAGCTCGGGTCTTCGGATGCGGGTCGTTTGTGTTCCTCAAGCGTGTCGAAATTCACGCGGATCGGAATAGCGACACCCTCGCCGCAGACGATGCATTCGCGGTTGCGAAGCGCCGGGATCGAATCGAGGAAGCCGCGCGAACCTTCGGGCATTGCCGAGCGCACGAATGCCTGATCTCGGTCGTTGTTGAGACGCATCGAGATGATCGTACCGCACTGCGAGAGTACGCCCTCTGCAAGGTCTGACGGACGCTGTGTGATGAGGCCGAGGCTGATACCGTACTTACGGCCTTCCTTCGCGATACGGCTGAGGATGCGGCCTACTGACGATCCATCGGCGTGCTTCTCATTAGGCACGTAGCGGTGCGCCTCTTCGCAAACGAGCAGGATCGGGCGCGTCTTCTCCTCGCGCCCCCAGATCGCAAAGTCGAAAACGAGGCGGCTGAGAACCGCCACCACAGTCGAGGTGATGTCAGACGGGACGCCCGAGACGTCGATGATCGAGATCGGTTTGCCATCCCCCGGCATGCGGAAGACCTTGGAGATGAAGTCGGTCATCGTGTCACCGACCAGCATCCCTGAGAACATGAACTGGTAGCGCGGGTCGCCCTTGAGCTCTTCGAGCTTGCTCTTGATCCGCATGTAGGGCGCGGACGAAGTTGCCTTGTCGAGCTTGCCCATCTCGTCCTGCAGCTTGGTCGAGAGGTCGGACAGAAGATAGGGGATCGGCGAATCCACCGTGATCTTGCCCATCGTTTCTGCCAGCCGGTTCTTTGAACGTGCATGCAGAAGGCACTTCGCCAGAATGTCCATGTCGACCTGGCGTTCATTGCCATCGCTGGTGAGCAGGACTTCGCAGTGCTCCTCGAAGTTCATCAGCCAATACGGCATCTGCAGGTTCGAGACGTCGAGGATCTGACCGGTCTGACGGAATGCTGCCGAATACTCGCCGTGCGGGTCGATCATCACGATGTGACCTTCGGGCGCGGCCTGGCAGATGCGGTGCAGGATCAGCGCGGCGCTGGTTGACTTACCAGTACCGGTCGAACCCAGCAGCGCGAAGTGTTTGCCCAGCATCGCATCGATGTAGAGGCCCGCTCGGATATCGCGGGTCGGGAAAACGGTTCCAATGGTGATGTTGGCGCGGCCGTCGCTGGCGTAGATCTGTTTGAGGTCTTCCGTCGTCGCGGGATAGACCATCGCGCCGGGGATCGGATAGCGCGTCACACCGCGCTTGAAACCGTGAATGCGTCCGGTGAGCTTCTCTTCCGAGCCTTCACCGAGGAAATCGATATGCGCGATGATCCCGTTTGCGGCGCGGCGATCCTTGCGCTGGTCCCGGACGTTCGCGAGCAGCCAGGCATCACCGACGCGGATCTTGATCTGGCTGCCGACCTGTCCGGCGAGAGCGATTGAGGGATCATCGTCCTCCATGCATTCGTTGATGCGTTGAAGGTCGAGGGCGATCTGCGAACCTGCCCCTGAAATCTCCAGCACAACACCGATCGGAAGGCGGGCATTGTCCTCGCCCTCGAACTGGTCTGTACTTCCTGCGGACGCCGCCGCGTTCTGGTGGAAATTCTGGTTGCCCATATCAGTCATGCGAGCGTCCTTGTCCCTCTCGGATCGGGTTCCGGTTTCGGGTCGCCAATGACGGACACAGCGACCCCAATTTGTGAGTGATTTGATATGAGTGAGCGGGGTTAATATCGCGTCAACGCTACCCGCATCCGGACGCTGGTTTACATCCGTGCGAAGAGCCGGCCCGCAAGCCACCCCATGCCCAGCGACAGGGCAATGGCGAGAAGGCCGTAGAACAGCGACCAGCGCTCCGCCGCCTGTACGACGCGCCCTTCCAGCCCGACCTTCACCACTTCGATGTCCGCCGTGGCACTGGCAAGCACCCGGCCGTTGGCGATGGCAAAGGTTTCGGCCGTGTATTCGCCAGTGGTGACATTGGACGGAAGAGCGATGCGCGCCTGATAGAGCACGCCTTCGCTGATGCGGACGCCTTGTGTGTCTTCCTTGTAGAGACCGGCGCGCTCTCGCATGTCGACAAGGCCGCTGGCAAAGCGTGCCTGTTCTTCGGGCTCGATCTGACCCGATGGGCTGAGCTGGATGAACTCGGTACCAAGCTCGTAAATTGCGGCGGTGAGAGGGTCGACGATTTCCTCGACCGGACGCGAGGAAGCGACCGCGAAGAAGGATGGTGCGGAGCGAAAATCGCTCGATCCTGCATTCATCCAGATGCCCGCAATGCGCTCTTTCTCGCGCAGACGGATCGGCTCGGTCGGGCCCTTAAGCACTACAACGATATCGTATTGCGTGTCGGAACGCGCTCCAGCAGGGTCGATGACAGCGCCGTAAAGGAGCAGGTTCGCCCCGGTGAACCCTTGCCGCACTTCGACGCGCGATTGGCTGACTTCGGGTACCAGTACCGGCTCGCTCTGGCCCATCAGAAATGGGGCAGAGAGCAGAAGGGCTAGCGGAGCCCAAAGATATTTGGGCGCTCTGATCACAGCGGGCTGACCGTATAAATCTCGTCGGGCTGTACGCCCAGGCCGTACAGCATCCGCAAAGCCACTGCGATGACGATGGCAGCAAGCACAATGCGCAGGATTTCGGGCCGAGCCTTCATCGCGATCTGCGTCCCGAATTGAGCGCCCATGACCGAGCCCAGCAGCAGCAATCCGGCGAGCACGATGTCGACTGCCTGCGTGGTGAGCGCGTGGGTCATCGTGGTCACCATGGTCACAAACAGGATCTGGAACAGCGATGTGCCGACCACGACATTGCCGCTCATCCCTAGAATATAGAGCATTGCTGGCACGAGGATGAAACCGCCACCCACTCCCATGAGCATGGTGAGAATGCCTACCAGAACACCGAGGATCAGAGGTGCGAGCGGCGAAATGTAGAGGCCCGAAGCGTAGAACCGCGCTCGGAATGGCAGCCCTGCGACCAGCGGATGATGTCGCCTCTTGCGGGGCTGCGCCGATGCGCCTTCCGCCTTTCCTCGCAGAGAATCGATGGATTCGCGCATCATGAGCGACCCGATCGTGCCGAGCAGCAGGACATAGAGCACCCCGATGACGACATCGATCTGGCCCCACGCCTGAAGCAGGCTGAACAGGACAGCGCCCAGCAGTGCTCCCACGACCCCGCCGCCAACCATCACAAGTCCCATGCGATAGTCAACGCCCTTACGCTTGCCGTGAGCAATGACGCCCGAGACGCTGGCTCCTGTCACCTGAGTGGCAGCCGAAGCGGCAGCGACGGTTGGTGGTATGCCGTAAAAGATCAGCAGCGGCGTCGTCAGGAACCCGCCGCCCACGCCAAACAGTCCTGACAGGATGCCAGTCAGCCCGCCAAGGAACACGATGAAGAGACCATTCACCGAGAGATTCGCAATGGGCAGGTAAACGTCCATGCCGATGCGACTAGCCCACCGCGACGGGCGTTGGAAGCGAGCATTGCGCCCCTTCCCCGCCTACGCCTCGAAACCGGGCGATCAGAAGCGCGTCGAAAGCGTCGCGGCGATGCCTGAAGTGGGCTCGGCGTCGCCCGCTACCCGCTCTCGCCAATCGACCGAGATTCGTGCAGGAACACTGCCGAGCGTCATATCGAGCCTCATGGTCGGTCCGACGTCGAGCCGTTCGGCGTCCCTCTGCGCGCCGCCCCATGCCGCGCCGCCAAGACTGAGCCTGAGCGGCTGATCCGTCATGCCTTTGAGCCAGACAAGCTCGCGCGTGATGCCAGCCTGCCCGTCGACGAAGAACGTGTCGGCAGCGCCGCCAACGTAACCCGCCCCGGCATATGTCTCCAGAGAGAGGCCCAAGGGCAGCTTTTGCGGCGCGATCTCCGTCACGGCATAGGCCGCAGGCCGCGCCTGCGTCGCAAAACGATTGCGCACCACGCGAACTTCAGCGGCGGTACGAAGCGGGATCGCCGCGATCGGCCTTGCTGAGAGACCGGCTGCAACCTCCGTTTCTGCATCCGCGACGAGTGCATGATAGGCGCGCGTATAGGCACGCGGATCGTACTGGGAAGACGGCGCAAGGCGGTATTGCAGTTTCGCAGCCAGCTGGCTTGCACCGTAGACTGGAACGCGGCCTTGCGCGCTTGAGAGCGACGAAGAGCCTGACCGGAAGAACGCAAAGGCATCGAGCGACCAGCGGTCATCGGAAGCCGTGGGGTTCTTCGATACAGACGGTTGCGCGAGGAATGGCGGCGCACCTCCGTCAAGCGCCGAAGCGCGTTCAGCCTGCGCGCTCACACTGCCGGGAGCAAAACCTTCCAATTCGGAGCCGCTGGTAAAGCCGCGGATCGAAAAATCCTGCTGGAAGGCTGCGGTCATCAAGAGATGATGCCCCGCCGCGACTTGCGACGAACGAGAGGCCGAAATGAAACCTCCCCCGCCCTGCTGCGCGATATCACTCAACCCTAGCAATGCCTCTTTGCCCTCGCCGGCTTCATCTGGAATGCCACTGGCAATGCCCTGATCGCCCTGCGCCAGTGCGACCTCGCTGCCCTGTGCCAATGGCTCGCGTTCAACCAGCAATATCCCGGCTGGTGAGAGCTCGAATTCGGGCAGCGCGAAGGGGCTCTCCCAAACCATGCTCCGACCAGCGCTCCAGCCCGCAAGAATGACCACCAGCAACACAAGTGGTGCGCCGCGCCGTTGGTTATTTGAAGCCTGCTGCATCACCGCGTTCCCGCGATCTTGGACGGCTTTGCCAGCCCCTTGATCGACTGCGCTGGGTGATGGCTGTGCGGTGTCTTGTCCCAAGTCGCGCTTTGGCCCGCGAATGTGCGGGCATAGGCGAACAAGGCGCGTCTCCCGGCCATGATCGAGATCACGTTCGTTACCGGAATGCGCATTACGGCAAAGACGCCCTCAGCCACTCCGTAATTTCGCGCGGTGAAGGCAAACCGCATCACAGCTCGCCAAATGAAGAAGCCAAGATTGACCGACAGGAGCGCAACAAGCGCTGGTGTCAGCTTCATCGGCTCTGTCCAGCCAGCATTTGCCGCGGTTGCCAGCAGCACCGTCAGGAGGAGCAGAGTGTAGCCGAACAGGAGTACAATCGCGGTAAGCGGTCCGCGCCGGTCGCGCGCTCTCATCCAGCTTTCAGCGATGCCTCCAGCCCAACCGGTACGGTCCCAGCCTTGCAGCGCTATCCCGTGCACCCAGCGTGTCTTCTGGCCGACCACGTCGGCAAGTTGCGAAGGGAAGTAGGCGCGCGTCGCCACCAGGAGGTCGTCTTCGCCGCGCGCACGGACAAAACGGCATTCGCCGCCTCGTGCCGCAATGTTGAGCCCAAGCTCGTAATCCTCAGTCAGCGATACCGGGTCGAATGGCAGGTTGTTTTCGCCTTGCTCTGCGAGAGTATCGAGCATCGAACGCTCCACCCCGCAGCCAACGCCCGCTGCGGGAAGAGCCGCTCCTACGGCGCTGCGCACGACCATCGCTTTTCCGTGAGCTTCGGCGAATTCCTCGCAATAATGGCTACCCAGCCAATGGCGCGCAGCCTGCGGCAACGGCTCTACGGGAAGCTGCGCGAAATGCGCTCCATCGGCAATTGCCCAATCGAGCAAGCCGAGACCTGCCGGATCGACCATGTCTTCGGCATCGTGGAACACAAGCATGGCAAAGCGTTCGCCTGCCCTCGCCTCGTCATCGCGGACGGCCTGATAGAGCCGGTTGAGGCAGTCAGCCTTGGTACTTGGCCCTGCCCGGTCATGGATGACCAGCCTCAAGCGACTGTCGCCGTAAGCAGCGCTCATCGCAGCTTCGAGCGTATCGGCGTCATTGCGATAAATCCCGACATAAAGGCGCAGCGCGCGCTGCGGCCAGACGCGCAGCATGTGCTGAATCGTGTCTGCGATCACATCGGCTTCGTTCCATGCAGGAATGACGATGGCTGCCGGACCGGAAAGTTCGTTGCACTGAAGTTTTTCACGATCGACCCTGCCGGTCCGGGCCCTGCCCGTCAGCTTCAACCACAACCACGACAGGTCGACCGCGACGTCATCGAGCGCCCCGATCAAAAAAAACACGCCTGCAAACAAAAGCAGTTCGTGCTGAACAACTGCCAGCCACTGCCACAAATCCCAGTTTTGAACGCTCAAGGCGACCCTCCTTGATGCAAACCGGCCCCGATTCTCCCTTCAGGCCCGGTTTGACCTTGCACTCTGGTCAGGTTTTCTGAAAAGGGGCACCCAATATGTCAGATAACGCCCACACTTCGTCTAGCCCTCTCCGTCGTGTCTTTGCTCCCGTGCGCGCGCTGTTCGTCAGCGACGCATCGGCCGGGATCCTGCTGATTCTGGTAGCAGCAGCCGCGATGATTGCCGCCAATTCTCCCATGGCGGATGAATATCGCGAGCTGTTTTACGGAAAACTGCCCTGGACCCCGATAGAGAAGCTAAAGGACCTTCACTATTGGATCAATGATGGTTTGATGGCGATCTTCTTTTTTGTCGTCGGATTAGAAGTAAAACGCGAAGTTGTGTCCGGATCTTTAGCAGATCCCGCGGCCCGGCGTCTTCCTATGCTGGCGGCTGCCGCCGGAATGGGCGTCCCCGCGATAGTCTATCTGCTGGTCACCGGCGGTGGAGAGTATTTCAACGGTTGGGCGATCCCGGCCGCAACCGATATCGCTTTCGCGATGGGCGTACTGGGTCTTTTGGGCAACAGGGTTCCGGCCTCTTTGCGCCTGTTCCTGCTCACCGTCGCGATCGTCGACGACATTGGCGCCGTCCTCGTCATTGCCGTGTTCTACACGCAGGGGCTCTACACCGAATGGCTGGTCGCTTCGGTCGGTGTCGTCGCTTTGATGGTCGCGCTCAACCGGATGCGGGTGGACTACTTCTGGCCCTACATCCTGTTGTCGGTCGTGCTGTGGTACTGCGTTCTGAATTCAGGTGTTCATGCAACCATCGCCGGCGTTGTGGCCGCACTCACCATTCCTCTCAAACGACGCGACGGCAATTCGATGCTGGAACGCCTCGAGCATTCGATCGCTCCGTGGAGCGCCTATCTCGTCGTTCCTGTCTTTGGCTTTGCCAATGCAGGCGTATCGCTTGAGGGCATGGGCCCCGAGGCGCTGCTTGCCCCGCTTCCCATTGCGATTGCCGCTGGTCTGGTGGTCGGCAAGCAGATCGGGATTTTCTCGGTCGTCTGGCTGGCCGACAAGACAGGCTTCGCGCCGCGACCGGACAATGCGAGCTGGGCCGAGATCTGGGGCATTTCGATCCTGTGCGGTATCGGGTTCACGATGAGCATATTCATCGGCGGCCTGGCCTTCCCCGATACGCCGCTGCTGGTTGAAGAGGCCAAGATTGGCATTCTCACCGGGTCGGCCGTATCGGCGATCCTCGGCTATATCGTGCTTCGCATGACAACGAGCCACACGGCCGAAGAGTGCGACGATCAAGGTCCGATCCCGCAGGACACGCACCCCAACGATCCGCTGCGCTAAGCGGAGAAGGTCGTAAGGTCGGCTATGCCGGGCTTACCAGCTCCCGGTGTTTTCCATGCTGGCCCAGGGCTCCTGCGGCTCCAGATTGCCTTCCTGAAGCAACTCGACCGAAATACCGTCAGGTGATTTGACGAAGGCCATGTGGCCATCGCGCGGTGGGCGGTGGATCGTGTGGCCAGCATCGGCAAGCCGCTGACACGTGTCGTAGATGTTCTCGACCCGGTAGGCGAGGTGGCCGAAATTGCGCCCGCCATCATAGTCTTCAGGCTCGCTGCCATCTTCAGGTGGCCAGTTGTACGTCAGCTCGACCTCGGCAACGTCTTCCTGTCCGGGCGCGGCGAGGAAAATCAGTGTGAAGCGTCCTGCCTCGACATCGAAGCGTCGCACTTCCTCAAGCCCGATCAGCTCGAAGAAATCGACCGTCGCCTGCGGATCGGTGACTCGGATCATCGAGTGGAGATATTTGACCATGAGAGCAGTCCTTTCGCGTGCCGAGTTAAGTGCGTCCGGCGCGCGTCGCAAGGGCGCGGCTCTCTCAATAGGAAAGCCAAAAGGAAAGAGCGCGAGACCGTCAGGCCCCGCGCTCCGTTCCTCCCGCTTATCCGCGGGCTATGTGGTTTGAACGAACTCCGGCGTCAGAAGCTCGCGCTGAGAGTTGCGACGACAGTTGCATCGGTGAAGTCGTACTGACCGGGAAGGAAATTACCTTCCGCTTCGACATACGCGACGCTGGCAGAGAAATTCCCGCCAAGGCCGACGCTTGCACCAATCGACCAGTCAAACGCCTCGCCGTCATTCGTGAAGGTCAGCGAACCGTCGGTGTAGCCGAGGTGGCCGTCGATTGAGATCGGCGTATTGGGAATGCCTACGCTGAGATCGGTGTAGAGGTAGAGGTTGTCATCCGTGCCCCCCCCGAAATCAAGCCCGTCCTGGCCGGGAGCATAGGCGATACCCGTTGTGGCCGATGCCGGCCCGAGCGAAAAGCCGAGCGATCCGTAGAACTCGTAATAGTCGAAATCGCCAGCAGGAGCGTCGGGATAGGTGTAAGCGATGAAGCCTACATCGACCGACACTGCTTCGGCGACATTGCCGCTCCAGCCACCATAAAGGTCAAGCTCAAGCGAGCCATATCCGACAGTGTCTTCATCGAGGTTCGATGCCCATGTACCGACGTAGAAGCCGGAAGAGTGGCTGACATCGAAACCGCCCTGTACGGCCAGTTCACCGCCGGACAAATCGACCCCGCGGAAGCGATACTCGCTGGTCAGCGCAACATTGGCTGAAAACGTAAGGCCGCTTTCGCCAGTCATTTTGCTTGCCGTTACAGCAACGGGCTCGCTCGCACGATCGATCGAAGATGCGGTTTGGGTGGAAAGAACAATTTCGGCGCCCTCCGCACCGTTATTGTCGAGCGCAGCCGAGGCCGCGATGAGTTCTTCACTGATAGCGCCATCGTTCTCGGCAGTTTCAGCGAAAGCGGGAGCGGCGGTAACCAGCGCACCCACAGAGAGGGTTGCAGCCGTAAGGCCGCGGATGGACGTGAGCATGACAACTTCCTTGTTTGTGTTGTTGCTTCGTCCCACCTGCACATCTGGCGGCTGCGTATTATTATGAGCAATCTCAGCCAAATGCGAAACAATCGTGCACGGTTATGCTGCATAGCACAAGAGAAATTACTCGCGTTTCCCCAATCCCACACTGGTGTTGAGTTTTTGCATCAATTCGGTGGGGTCGGCACTTTACGAAGATCGCCGCGCCTGCTTGTGTTGGCTCCCTGTCAATAGGCGTGACTGCGCTCACTCAGTTGCCGTTCAGTTGCGATGCGACTAAAGGCACACACTTTCAAAAATCGCCCTTGGAACAGCGCGCAATTTGCGTAGCGAAACACATTTAAACCAATCGTCGATAGGACACTCATAGACTCCGCGATGTTCAACGCTTTTCGCAAGATGTTCGGCCACAAGCCACAGCCGCGCCTTCCGGCAGTGCCGCAGGGTACGCGCTATTATGTGATCGGCGACATTCACGGTCGGCGAGACCTTTATCGCGCCATGATCGACGCCATCGAAGAAGACGATTGCGGTCGCGAAGAGTGCGATTCGCACGTCATCTTGCTTGGCGACCTGGTCGATCGCGGACCCGACAGCGCCGGCGTGGTTTCGGATACTCGCGAATGGCAGGGCAAGCGATCGGTACGCGTCCTTGCCGGCAACCATGAAGAGATGATGCTCGATTCCTTCGAGAAGCCCGAAGTGCTCCGGCATTTTCTCAAGCACGGCGGCCGCGAGACGGTCATGAGCTATGGCCTGTCGAAAAAGCAGTTCAACGCGCTAACGCTGGAGGAACTGTTCGATCTGTTGCCAGAGCTTATCCCTCAGTCAGAGCGCGATTACATCGCCGGATTTGAAGAGATGATCGTCGCGGGCGATTACCTGTTCGTCCATGCAGGGGTCGACCCCACTGTTCCACTGGACGAGCAAAATCGCCGCGACTTGCTTTGGATCAGGGACCGTTTCCTCAATCATGAGGGCGCGCTCGATAAGGTTGTGGTCCATGGGCACACCATCTTTGATAGGGTCATGGATTGCGGCAATCGGATCGGGATTGACACTGGCGCTTTCCGCTCAGGTGTGCTTACCGCGCTCGTGCTTGAGGCTGATCAACGCCGAGTGATCCAGGCGATCGAGGCGAAGAACGGCCCGATAGAAATTTTCCACGGGGAACGCCCCCAGTAGCGGAGCCGGGTGCAGTCCGAAGTCGGGTGCATTGACGGCATGAAATCACGAGGAAAGTATCAATGAAAATTGCAATGGTTGGGTCAGGCTATGTCGGGCTCGTTTCTGGCGCCTGCTTTGCCGATTTCGGGCACGACGTGGTCTGCATCGACAAGGATCAGGGAAAGATCGACCGGCTGCACGACGGGATCATGCCGATCTACGAGCCGGGCCTCGACGCGCTGGTTGAAAGCAATGTGAAGGCAGGCCGTCTTTCATTCACCACTTCGCTTGCCGAAGGGATCAAGGATGCCGCAGCGGTTTTCATTGCTGTGGGCACACCAAGCCGCCGCGGCGATGGTCATGCCGACTTGTCCTTCGTTTATGCAGTCGCCAAGGAGGTGGGAGAGAGCCTCGCGAACGATGCTGTCGTCGTCACCAAGTCGACCGTCCCCGTGGGTACCGGTGACGAGGTCGAGCGCCTGCTTAAAGAGTCGGGCACACCGCATCGTGTTTCGGTCGTCTCGAACCCTGAATTCCTGCGTGAAGGTGCAGCAATTGGCGACTTCAAGCGCCCGGATCGCATCGTCATCGGTGCCGAAGATGATTTCGGTCGTGAGGTGATGCGCGAGGTATACCGGCCGCTGTTCCTCAACGAGAGTCCGATCCTGTTCACCTCGCGCCGCACCAGCGAGCTGATCAAGTACGCCGCCAACGCATTCCTCGCGACCAAGATCACCTTCATCAACGAGATGGCTGATCTGTGCGAGAAAGTCGGCGCGAACGTACAGGACGTGAGCCGCGGGATCGGCATGGACAATCGCATTGGCGCAAAGTTCCTTCACGCTGGGCCTGGTTATGGCGGCTCTTGCTTCCCGAAGGACACGCTCGCGCTGCTCAAGACTGCGGAAGACTATGACAGCCCCACGCGCATCATCGAAGCGGTGGTCAAGGTCAACGACAGTCGCAAGCGCGCCATGGGCCGCAAGGTGCTGGACGCGATCGGCGGGCCGGAGCATGCGCGGGGTAAAAAAGTCGCGCTGCTTGGCCTTACCTTCAAGCCCAATACCGACGACATGCGGGACTCGCCCGCGATAGCGGTCGCACAGACGCTCACCGATGCGGGCGTCAAGGTTTCCGCATTCGATCCGGAAGGTATGGAACAGGCAATGCCGCTTATGCCCGCCGTGAACATGTGTGACGATCCCTATGCAGCGATCGAGGATGCAGACGCGACCGTCATCGTGACAGAGTGGGATGCGTTTCGCGCGCTCGACCTGTCTCGGGTCAAGGATCTGGCAAAGGCTCCGGTGCTGGTCGACCTGCGAAATATCTATAATCCCGACGATGTCCGCAACGCCGGTTTCACCTACGCGAGTATTGGCCGCGACTGAGCCTTCGCTGGCAGAACGCCAGCCGGACAGTTTCAACAATTCAGAAGCGGGACTTGCGCAAGGTTTGCCAAATCCCGCTTTTCTATTTGCATAGCTTGATTGCATGCCATGCAAGTCATTGATGCTGTGTAATTTGGTTTCATTTTATTTGCAAACAGGGCTTCAGAATCACTTAACAAAAGGCTAGCCTCCGCTTTCGGGGTAAATTCTTACCAAGAATGAGGGGCTAATCATGACAAACCGTGCATTTCTTTCCGGCGTTGGACTCGCAGCGCTTGCCGGAGCGCTCACGGCTGCACCGGCGCATGCGTCAGGCGGCAATGCGGGCGAGTTTTCGCTCGAGAACGAAGAGTTGGGAGAAGCTTCCGACTACCGCCTTCCGCTCGGCGTAGCGAGCGCGGCGACACCGCGTTCGGCCGCTCCAGCGATCAGCACGTCGACCGCAGTAGACAGCTTTGCAGGCTTCCGTTTGACGCCGCGCAGCTCGCTCGATCTCACCTTTGATCCGAACGTGCTGCTTGATGCGACCTTCACTGGCACGACTGGCGACAACATCAACCAAGACATTTTTGTCCGTGACGATGTCGGTCTCGACGCCTCATTCGACGCAGCCGATACGCAACCCTCGGTTGTACAGATGTTCATCGGCCGCAATTCGGATGGCGCGGTTTTCCTCAATTGCACCGGCAGCCTCATCAACCCGCGTACGGTCCTGACCGCCGCACACTGCGTGAACTTTTTCCCATCAGAGATCTACGGCACCGCAGAAAGTGGTTCGCCGTTCGCGATCCTGATCGGCACCGGTCCTGACACCGAGCCGCAACGCACCGCTTTCATCAACGAAGGCGCTAGCTATTCCGAAGGTGGACTTGCCACCAGCACGGACGTGGTCATCCACCCGTCCGCCAACCAGGAAAATGGCGGCCTGCCATTCCCGTTTGCCGATATCGCGTTGATCGCGGTGGATGAGCCGATTACGGACATCCCTGCGCTCCCCATTCTGCTGACGCCGCTGACCGAACTCACGCATGTGGTGCAAGTCGGTTATGGTTCGTTCGGCACGGCCCTTGGCGGTGCAGGCGAGGGAAGCGACTTCCTGCGCCGTGTGGGTGAAAACATGCTCGGAGCGCTCGCGTCATTCGCGAATTTCGACGATGTGGTCTTTTCTGCCTTTGCGCCAAACGCCGAGTCCGGCTCAATCACGCAGCCCTATTACTGGACCGACTTCGATTGGCCTGATCGCGATATTGCGGGCTTTGACGGATGCGATTTCAACGGCTTTGGCCCCGAATGCGTTACAATCGGCGATGTTATCTCGACCGACTGGTTCGATGGCGATGCGCTTCCGCGCGAAGTCGGCACGGCACCAGGTGACAGTGGTTCGCCGCTGATCGCCGACGTCGCATACGACTTCCCTGTGGCGATCGCTGTCCTGAGCGGCGGGGTTAGCTTTTTCGACCTGAGCGGCTTTGGGCTGCCAACGCCATACGGCGACATCAGCTTCTACAACCCGATCTATCCATTCTTCCAGTTCATCAGCGAGAACACCGCCTACAAATATGTCTCTGCCAAGCGCGGAAACGGTAACTGGTCGGATCCCGACCACTGGACGCAGGATCTCGATCCCGGCTTCTTCATCGATGACGGCACTGGCACTCTCGTCAACGGCCTTCCGGAAGGTGAAGAGAACGGCATCTTCGAAGTCGGCAACTCGATCGGCACGATCCTTGGCGTGGACATTTCGGAATTCCCGGAAATCGTCTCGCCGTTTGGTCCGCAGCCGGGTGATGAGAACTTCGGCAACAACCTGCCTGAAAGCTCTGTCCTGCTTGGCCCGGGTTCGACCGGCTTTGTGCCCAACAACACCGACGGAACGCCGGGCATCGCCTTTGCCAACCCGGCGCAGTATTTCGAAGTCCACTTGAACCAGCGCGGCCGCACCACGGTCGACATGGATGTCGAGATCGACAAGCTCGTGATCGACAACGAGCGCGCGACCTTCCGTCTCGGCTCGGGCTTCGACTTCACCTCGCTGATCGGGGTCGAGCAGTTCAGCGGCACGTCGGAAATCAACGGCACGCTCAACACGCCGCTTTACACGTTGGCTGGCGGGCAATTGACGGGTCGCGATGGTGTCATCAACACCAACGCCCTGATCAACGTCGCCGGCCTGCTGAGCGCAGGCGGTGAGCGCCGGGTCAGCACGCTGACCATCAATGGCGATTACGTGCAGACCAGCGGCGCTGGTCTCTACGCCAACTTCCAGGGC
This sequence comes from Erythrobacter sp. S158, assembly GCF_057364915.1. Classification (NCBI taxonomy): domain Bacteria; kingdom Pseudomonadati; phylum Pseudomonadota; class Alphaproteobacteria; order Sphingomonadales; family Erythrobacteraceae; genus Erythrobacter; species Erythrobacter sp. S158. The sequence continues at coordinate 2,242,769 of NZ_CP200279.1, forward strand.
GGATCGCGCAACCGAATCTCGAATGACTTCTATGACATTTCGGGGATCGCGGTTCTCGATGGCGTGCTGCTTCTCGAAGCACGTGGTCGCCGGGTCCGTAACGGATCGGAATTCTCGATCCTTTCGGCCGGTGAGATTGACGGCGACTTTGCCGAAACGATCTTCCTGTCGAACTCGCCGATCCTGACCGCGTCAAGCCGTGTCGAAGGCAATGATGTCATCGTCTCGATCGGAGCCCGTTCGATCCGTGACCTGTTCAGCAACAATCGCAGCCTTCGTAACCTCGGCGGCGCGCTCGACACGATCCGTGCCACGCGTTTCAACGAGTTTGCCGACATGTTCGCGATCGTCGACAACGCCACGTTCGAAACGCTTGGGGCAACGCTTGGCGCTCTGACCCCGGTCAGCGCGTTCAGCCAGACCTTTACCGCGAACAGCTTCTCGCAGCGCTTCACGGGCCAGATCGCACAGCGCACGCTCGCTCTGCGTGGCGGCTCGATGGCAGCGGGAGGCTTCACCGCCGCTGGCAACGCCGCATACGCCATCAACGGCACCACGCCTGCCAACACCGGTAAGCTGGGTGTCTTTGGCAGCGCATCGGGCGTCTATCTCAACAACGGCCAGCAAGGCGGCCTGCTTGGTAACGGACTGGGTGCTTTCGGCAGCCAGGGCGTCGCCAGCACGCAGCTTGGTGCAAGCGCGCTCGAACAGACCGCTCTGACCCAGGCCGGTGAGATGACAGTCGGTGTCGACATGGCTCTGTCCGAAGGGTTCAGCTTCGGTGTGGCTGTCTCGAACATCCAGTCGAGCCGTCAGACCGTGAACCCGCTCCAGCCGGAAGCAGACCGCAGCCAGTCGGTCGCAATCTACGCGACCTATTCGGATGGCGGCCTGTTCGCAGACGGCTATGCCGGTACGGCGGATCAGCGCTTCGGTGCTGAGCGTGCAAGCGGCGGCGACTTTGCGACCTATTTCGCGAATGCCGTTGGCCAGTCCGATGCGCGTCAGACCTTCGGCGGTATGCGCCTGGGCTACGCCTTCGACATCGCGAAGGGTCTCGAAGTGGGACCGGTGGCGAGCCTCGACTACGTTCGCAGCTCGATCGGCGGCTTTGACGAAATCGGCGCTGGCGGCTTCGGCCTCTCGGTCGCCGATCGCACCTTCACTTCGCTTGGCGCGAAGGCCGGTGCGATGGCTTCGTTCGACATCGCCGTCAGCGAGACCAGCACGATCCGCGCCTTCGGATCAGTCGCCTACGCAAGCGAGATGGCAGACAATGCCGACGTCGTCACGGCGCACTTCTTCGGTGCATCTGACACGCCGTTCAGCATCGCCAACGAGCTCGACACCCAGTGGATGAGCGTGAATGCTGGTGCAGAAATGCAGGTCGGCACGAACCTCAACGCGCAGGTTTCGTTCACGAGCGACATGGGCCGCGGCCTGCTCTCGAACGATCAGGGCCGCGTATCGCTGATCTGGAAGTTCTAAGGCTTCAACCGACCTAAGCGGTCACGCGAAATGGCCGGGTCTTGCAAGATGCAAGGCCCGGCCTTTTCCTTTGTGCGTCAGAGGCCGAGCCAATGCTTGCGGTTGTTGGCCTGAGAGAGTCCGACCGCCATCGCAAGCGTCACCAGGACCCCGCTGAACATACAGGCATAGGCAATCGACGATGCTTCCTGCCCACCGCGAAAGAAAATCGCGAGAATCGCCCAGCAGAAGACCAGCGCGTACCACGGGTTCCCGCGCGAACGCACCACGGCAAGGCTGGCGATCACACCGCCTATGGCAACCATCGCAGCGGCGGCAAGCGGGTATTCAAAGCCTCCGCCTACGCCGTGATAAACAAGGCTGGCGGAGATATTGACGATGCTCGCCGCCGTCAGCCAAGCGGCAAGAGCGCTGAGCACCAGAGCCGAGAACCAGCGTTCGCCGGTAGTCAGCCAAGCTTGAGTGCTAAGCGTGCGGAGGCAAGCCAGCAGCCCGGCAAGCGACACTAGGATGATCACCGCCGATATCGCCGTGAGGTTCGCGAACTGGGTGTAGATCGCCCACACCCCTTGCGCCGCGAGAGCGATCGCTGCCGGCCACGCAATCTGGTTGAGCAGCCTGTTGGTGCGCTGACGCGGAAGCGCCTGCCAGATCGCGAAGACTGCCGAACCAAGGAACAGCGGCCCCCAGATCGCGAACGCCCAGCCCGACGGCGTGATCAGGGTGCGTACGCTGTCGGAACGATCACCTATCGGATCGCCCAACCCAAGCTGCGGCAGGAAGGTTGCGCCAATCTGGACGAAGACTGCAACAAGCACGGCAAGGCGCTGAGTTGTCGGGCGAAGCACGGTCGGTTCTTTCATGAAAGACCAATGGCCGGGCGGCTCGCAGGTTCCGATAATCGCGTGGGGGATCGGGTATCGCATGAGATTCGTCAGGTGCATCAGGGAGCGTCATAAGCCGGGTTCTGTCTCCGCGACCGGTATCTTTCGACCAGCGCCGCGGCGGCAACCATTCATCTGGGCCGCATGTTGCCACGCGGCTCAAGCAGCCAACCCGGGCCTCTCGGAGCGAAGCGCTCCTGCCCTGACCGAATCTGGCCGGGCGCGAGGCCCCTATTTGGCCTTGCTCCGGGTGGGGTTTGCCATGCGGAGCCTGTTACCAGACCCCCGGTGCGCTCTTGCCGCACCCTTTCACCCTTGCCTGTGAGGTTCGACCTCCATCGGCGGTATACTCTCTGTGGCACTTTCCCTGAGCTCAGCCCGAAAGCCTCACCCGGCGGGCGTTACCCGCCACCCTTGCTTCGTGGAGCCCGGACTTTCCTCGCGGTCGAAACCACGCGGCTGCCTCGGCTCCCTGATGCGCGGGCGCTCTTATACCAACGCGATGCTGTAGGGAAGCTTAGCGCGCAGCGCCGCGGTCACGCTCGAGCAAATGGTGCCACAGGATTGCGCCGAGCTGTGCGTCAGGCTTGCCCTCGATGCGCTCAGGGCGCCAACGGCGCTCGAACGCCTCGATGGCCTTGCGACCCTCGGTAATGTCGTAACCGAACCGTTCCAACGCCAGGATGAAGGCGCCCGCATTGTGGAACGGGTCCGCGCGCTCGATCTTCGCCGGCGTTGGCAGGCACAGGCCATATTCGGCAAGGCGGTCCCACGGGAACAGTTCGCCGGGGTCGACCTTGCGAATGGGCGCGACGTCGGAATGCCCGACAACATTGGCGCGCGGAATGTCGTATTGCTTCACGATGCGAGCAACTAGCGGGACAAGAGCCTCGAATTGCGCTTCGGAAAAGCCGCGATAGCCGCCGTTTTCTTCGGCATGTCCGGGATGGTCGAGCTCGATCCCGATGCTCGCCGAATTTACGTCCTTGATCCCGCGCCAGTAGCTTGCACCTGCGTGCCAAGCGCGCTTTTCTTCCGAGACGAGCTGGATAACCTCGCCCTCTTCGGTGATGAGATAGTGTGCGCTTACCCCGGCTTCAGGATCGGTAAGCTTTTCAAGCGCAGTCTCAACCGGCTTCATCTCGGTGTAGTGAAGCACCAGCATGTTGACCGGCAATGAGCGGTCGCCGAAGTTGGGCGACGGCACGACCCTGTGAACTAGCTCGCTCACTTCCATATCGCGCCACGCGGCGCCCCCCTGTTCGCCCGCGCCTGAACTCACCCGATCATGCCCTCCGGCTCGGGGAGAACCGCCCCGAGCACAAGCGCATCGTCAGAGACCGCATATTGCAAACCTCCGCCCATCTCGCCTGCGACGAGCGCGATCATGTGTGCAGCGGCGGTGCGGCTGGAGATATCGCTGTCGGCAAGCTCGCCTTGCAGCGCCTGTCCGATGGTTTCGTCAAAGGCGATCCTTTGACCGGCTGCACGCGCGACGATCTCGATGTTTCCTTCGCGCTTTTCTGCGCCGATATCGAGCGTCCCGCCGCGCACGAGCGCATCGAGCGCAATCTGTGCAAGATTGAGCATCACCTTGACGGCGGGCTTGGGCAGAGTGCTGTCGGCAAGCGCCCAGTTCACCTCGACCCGCTTTGTGTCAGCTGCAAGCGCGCCAATCACTTCCTGCGCTTCCTCGACCGGCACGTTTTCGCCAAACCCGCCCGCTGCGCCAAATGCGAGGCGGAAGAACTTGAGCTTGTCAGTGCTGATCTTGGCGCTTTGTTCGAGCAATTCGATGCAGCGTTCGCGCATTTCTGCGTCGGTTTCGTCGGCAAGGAGTTCAAGCCCGTTCGAAAGGGCTCCAACGGGCGAAAGCATGTCATGGCAAAGCCGCGAGCAAAGAAGCGCGGCCAAATCGGTTTGAGAAGTCATGGGCAGGCGTTCTAGCCGTCGATCAGGTCCATGGAAAGCCTTGTGAAACCGCCTTTCCCAGACCGGAAAAACCGAATGTCGCTCGCATCGCTCTCTCCGGCGCAAATCGCCCAGATCGAGCCGTCACCCGCCGCCATCTCGACGTCGGTAGCCGATGGCTCGGCGGAGCCAGACGGGTGCGAATGAAAGTAGCCTACCACGCGCGGTCCACCCCCGCGTGCGGCTCGGTAAGCGTCGATAAGAGCTTGCGGGTCGATCTCGAAGTGAGTTTCGGGGGATGGATGGATGTTCCTCGCCTCGCGCAGCGTTAAGACCCGTGTCGCAGTGCCGAGCAATATCCCACATGCCTCACGCGGATGGGCGAGGCGGGCAGCTTCGCGCATGGCTTCGAGAGCCTCTCTTGTCACTTCGACGACCATCGCGCATGGCCATACCATGGCCGCTGAGGAAATCATCACGGGTTCGATTCAGGCCCCCGCCCGCCTGGACAAGGCGCTCGCCGATGCGACAGAGCTTTCGCGCGCACGGGTTCAGGCTCTCATAGCCGAGGGAGCGGTGGAGGTCGGCGGCAAGACCGCCACCAGTGCCTCGGTAAAGGTCGCTGAAAATACCCCGTTTCGCATCACCGTCCCCGCTGCGGCCGAAGCCAAGGCGCAGGCACAGGACATTGCACTGGATGCGGCATTCGAGGACGAGCACCTTATCGTCGTCAACAAGCCTGCCGGAATGGTGGTCCACCCTGCTGCCGGGAACCCGGACGGAACGCTCGTCAATGCGCTGCTTCACCATTGCCGGGGCCAGCTTTCCGGCATTGGAGGCGTTGCACGTCCTGGCATCGTCCACCGAATCGACAAGGACACCTCAGGCCTGTTGGTTGTCGCCAAGTCAGACGCGGCGCACGAAGGGCTCGCGGCCCAGTTTGCCGAGCACAGCGTTCATCGCCGCTATCTGGCGGTGTGCGGCGGTCATCCCTTCCCCGCCGAGGGCACCATCAATGAACGCCTCGGACGCTCTGACGCCAACAGAAAGAAAATGGCTGTCCTGCCAAAGAATTCCTCACGCGGAAAACACGCCGTTACGCATTATAAGGTGCTCAAGCCGAATGGCGCTGCTGCGCTAATCGAATGTCGCCTTGAAACGGGCCGGACACATCAGGTTCGCGTTCACTGTGCATCAATCGGTCATGCGCTATTAGGAGACCCTATCTACGGCAGAACACCCAAGGTTCTGAAGCCTCTGCTATCACAGCTCAAATTCTCGCGTCAGGCGCTTCATGCGGCAGAATTAGGCTTCATTCACCCGATTCTCGGGAGCGAACTGCGGTTTAGCGCGGATTTACCCGCCGATATGCAGGAACTAATCGACGAACTTGGTTGTTCTAATCGATGAAAAGCTCACCCATTTGCGAAGAAAGCGCGTATATATGGTGGGCCTGCCAAACAGGTAACCTCGTGGCCCAATGAAACGGATGCCCATCAGGGGTCCGTCGAGAGAGGCCGACACAGAAAGGTTGGAAGAAACGTGAGCAAAGCAACTGTACCGGCGCTCAGTGGAGAGCAGAGCCTCAACCGCTACCTGTCGGAAATCAAGAAATACCCGGTGCTTACCGCCGAGCAGGAATACATGCTCGCCAAGCGCTATGCCGAACACGAAGACCCCGAAGCCGCTTCGCAGCTGGTTTCGAGCCACCTGCGTCTCGTCGCGAAGATCGCGATGGGTTATCGCGGGTATGGCCTGCCGGTCAGCGACCTCATTTCCGAAGGGAATGTGGGCCTGATGCAGGGCGTCAAGAAGTTCGAACCCGATCGCGGCTTCCGCCTCGCGACTTATGCGATGTGGTGGATCAAGGCGTCGATCCAGGAATATATCCTGCGTTCGTGGAGCCTCGTGAAGATGGGGACCACCGCCGCGCAGAAGAAGCTGTTCTTCAACCTTCGCCGGATGAAGAAGCAGCTCGAAGCCTACGAAGACTCCGACCTGCACCCCGATGACGTGACCAAGATCGCGACCGATCTGGGCGTGCCGGAGCAGGAAGTCGTCAACATGAACCGCCGGATGATGATGGGCGGCGACGGCTCGCTCAACACACCGATGCGCAATGGCGAAGATGGCTCGGGCGAATGGCAGGACTGGCTGACCGACGATCGTCCGCTTCAGGACGAAACCGTCGCCGACGCCGAAGAAGCCGAAGTGCGTCACGAAATGCTGGTCGAGGCGATGGACAGCCTTAACGAGCGTGAGCAGCACATCCTCACCGAACGTCGCCTGACGGAAAAGCCGCAGACACTCGAAGAGCTGTCACAGGTCTACGACGTATCGCGCGAGCGTATCCGCCAGATCGAAGTGCGCGCATTCGAAAAGCTGCAGAAGGCCATGCAACGGATCGCTGGCGAGCGACTGCTGCCGGGCGTTGCGTAAACCCTAGGTCGGCAAACGCTCGATCAGAGCATCAAACACCGAAACATCGAAGCGCCGGGGGTCCTCCTCCGGCGCTTTTCTTTTGAGTTCAGCCATTAGCGCGTCTTGATCAGGAAAGGCGAACTCGACCCTCTCGGGCAAAGCATGAGAGAGGGCCTCAAACCAATCCATCAAGTGCGGTTGCAGGGCAAGGTGCATGTCGAAATTGCGGCGTGACCGTGTGGCATCGCCTTCCTTCTGCGCGCGGGCGATGTCTGGTGCGATATGCTTCACATAATATTGGTCGCCGAAACCGATCCTGCGGTCTGAGATTGCCTTGCGCACAATCGGGATGGACGCGTTGAAGACGTCCATGGACTTGAAGCCCGCACGCGCCATGCACCAATCGAAGTGGATCTTGAGGGGCTCTGTGTCGCAAATCGCAAAGCCGTGTTCGCGTTCTTTGGTCAGTGCGGCCTGAAACCGGCGGATGTTATGCTCAAGCCAATAGGCCGCATGCACCTCGGCTGGATCGCTCTCGCCAGGCACAACACCTTGGTCCGAGAACTCAGGCACGTGATGCGCTTCGCCGAAGTGGCGGGCGAATGTGGTCTTGCCCGCAGCGCTGATCCCTTCAAGGACGATAATCATGGGGCAAGCGCTAGCGGCGCATCCGGCAAAAATCACCCTCAAGTGCGCTGTCGAGAATCGAGCGATAATGAGAACAGCGCTCTTCTCCTTCCCGCATCAGACCAAAGACAGGTTCCTCGACCTGCCCGATCGGTACGAATGCGACCGGGCAAGAGACCGGCACCAGTTGCGACCCCTGCCCCACCTGCAGCGTCGAGAGCAGTCCGAACATGCGCGCCTCGCGCGTGGCGCGACCGAGCATGATCATGCGGTACTGCCCCTCTTCGGACGTCATCAGATATGTGTGACCCGAGAGGTGAGGCATCGAGACGAAACCCGCCTGCTCGAATGTTGCATCAACCCGGTCACTCTCGGCGAAGACCAAGTGCCCCTTGGCAGGGCTCCATCGGATCTCGGTACGATAGGCGTAGACCGCACCGTCTTCACCGAAGCTCGCGCGCAATGTGAGGTATTCGCCCTCGATCCAGCGCACGGCTTGGCGAGCGTAGCTGCCCATTTCTGATGGGGCGAGCGAGGGCTCTATGGAATGGTGTGTGGCCTGTTCGCGAAGACTGGCCCCAAGTGCCTCCTCAAGTCGCACCACGGTTGCAAGCGTAAACCGCCGTCTTCCGGACAATGCTTTCTCAAGCGTCGAGACTGATAGCCGCGCATTTTCTGCGAGCCGGGCGCGCGACAATCGCTGGCGCGCGATCTCCTCGCGCAGGCGGACCGCCACTTCCCCGCTGTCGAAATCGCTCATCGCCGCTGCAAACCCCATCGTTTCCTCCTCGACCCCGCCTGTCGCCCGCACATATCCGGACAATTCCGCACAAAACCGCCTTTATCCTCCATCCCGTCCGCCCCCGCGGCGGAAACCGGCCAATCTTGGCCATGGCATGGCGGCTCAGTTCATCGCTAGTGGAATACATAACAGCGATGAACGGAGGCTTACATGCGACGAATTACATTGTCACTAGACCGCGACGCACTTGTCGTCATGCTCATTCTTGGGATCACGGCCTTGCTCGCGATCGCGAGTTCGGCGCTGTCGGCGCGGCCGGGACACAGCACCATTGCGGGCGCAGCCCTCGACGCAGCAGGCGACGCCGTGCGCATGGGCGGCACCCCCGAACGACGTCCGTCTCCGCGCTTGGCCGCGACATCTGAGGGAGGGCTGATCCTCCGCCCCGTCTCTTCAGGAGCGGTCGCCACCGATGTCCCTGCCATGCGGCTCGGCACCGACATCGTTGCGAATGTCTCGGGCCAGACCGCGCGCGTGACCGTGACGCAAGCATTCCGCAACACGTCGGAGCAATGGATGGAGGCAACCTATCTCTACCCGCTACCCGACGATGGCACCGTCGACACTCTGAAAATGGTGGTCGGCGACCGCATCTTCGACGGTAAGATCAAGCCGCGCGAGGAAGCGCGCGAGATCTACGAAGAAGCCAAGGCGAGCGGCCAGAAAGCTGGCCTCGTTGAACAGCACCGCCCCAACATGTTCCGCAATTCGATCGCCAATGTTGGCCCCGGTGAGACGGTGCTGGTGCAGATCGAGTTCCAGGCTCCCATTGCGCAGGTCGCAGGCGATTATTCGTTGCGGATGCCGCTCGTTGTGGGGCCGCGCTACATCGCGGGTTCGGCCAATGCGAACGGCACTCTCAGCCGCGCCGCTCTGCTCGCAGGCTCGGCTGACCTCATCGCACCAACCGCCGACCCAGAAATGGTTGCGCGCGCTGGAAGCGGGCTCAATCCGGTGAGCATAACCGTCAATCTCGACCCCGGCTTTGCGCCCGAGGCGATTTCCAGCCCCTATCACGCGGTGAGTGTGCGTGGCTCCGGCTCGACACGCACAGTGACGCTCGCAGACGGAGCCGTGCCCGCCAACCGCGATTTCGAGCTTCGCTGGAGCGCATCGGGAGACGCGCCCACGCTCGGCCTCTTCAAACACCGCCATGGCGAACTCGAATATGTCATGGCGACGATCACCCCGCCCGCGCTCGAACGGGTTGGCGAGGCTCCCCCGCGCGAGATGATCTTCGTGATCGACAATTCGGGCTCGATGGCAGGCGAAAGCATGCCCGCCGCGCGCCGCAGCCTGCTCTACGCGCTCGAAACCCTGCGGCCGCAGGACAGGTTCAACGTCATCCGCTTCGACGACACGATGACTGAGCTCTTTGCGAGCGCGGTCGAGGCAAGCGACAGCAACATCGCGGCGGCCAAGACCTTCACTCACAACCTCATGGCCAATGGCGGCACGGAAATGCTGCCCGCCTTGCGCGCCGCGCTGCGCGATCGTGCCCCGGATGAGCGCGTGCGGCAGGTCATCTTTCTCACCGACGGCGCGCTCTCGAACGAGGCGGACATGATGGAGGAGATCAATCGCAATCGACAGGACAGCCGGGTTTTCATGGTCGGCATCGGCTCGGCTCCGAACACCTACCTCATGCGCCGCATGGCAGAAGCCGGGCGCGGAACCTTCACGCATGTCGGCATGGGCGAAGAGGCAGAAGACCAGATGCAGCGCCTTCTCGATCGGCTCTCGCTTCCCGTCGCGACCGGCCTCACCGCGAATGTCGAGGGAGGCAATATCGACTTCGCGCCGCGCGATTTGCCCGACCTTTACGCAGGCGAGCCCCTGGTTTTGCTGGGCCGTACTCGCCATCTCGAAGGCACGCTGACGGTGAGCGGCATGATCGAAGGCGTGCGCTGGACGCGCAGCATCGCCCTTACGGATGCGAGCGACAGCGATGTCGTAGCCAAACTCTGGGCCTCGCGCCGGATCGCCGAGGTCGAAGCTGAACGCTGGTCGGGCGAGACTTCGCACGAACGCGCCGATACCTCGATCGAGGAGCTCGGCATGGCCTTCCACCTCGTCACCAGCCGCACCAGCCTTGTCGCGGTCGACGACACGCCTAGCCGCCCGGACGGCGCATCGCTCACCCGCGAGGAACTGCCGCTTCTGCTGCCAGCTGGCTGGGACTTCGATCACTTGTTCGGCGGACGCGTGGCGAATGCTGCTGATTGGCAAAAGCTGGCCGATGCGATGGGCGAAGAAGAACGCCAGCGCCTCGAACTTCCGAACACCTCGACCGGGTACGTCCTCACCCTTGCCCTTGGCCTCCTGCTCCTCCTGGCAGGCGTGCTCGGCGGCCTGTGGTGGCGGGAGCGGCTGGCTGAGGGCCTCGCCTCGCGAAGCCTCCGGCAGGTGGCGGTCTGATGCTGGCCGTTCCCGCAATCCGGCACCAAGGGCGCGCGCAGAGGAAAGGAGACGTGATGCGCGCCCTTCCCTTTTTGGTCGTCGCGGCGCTGCTTGTGAGCGGCGCCGCGCTCGTGGCGAAGGCGCTTTACATTCCGGTCAAGGCTGAGGTCGCTCAGATCCTTCTGGAGCGGGCGTTTGAGCGAAGCGTTGCGGAGGGCATGCCAGTCAAACCCTGGGGCTGGGCCGATACCGCGCCGGTTGCCCGCGTCAGCGTGCCGAGCCTCGGCGCAAGCGAGATTGTGTTGTCGGGTGGATCGGGTGAGGCCATGGCGTTCGGACCGACCGCGGTGCTCGACGATGCGGCGCGCGGAATAACCGTGCTCGCCGCTCACCGCGATACGCATTTCAAATTCGTCGCCGATGTGGAGCCGGGTGATCTCGTGCGCTTTGAACGCATCGACGGGAGCACCGCCACCTATCGCATCACTCATCTCGAAACGGTGCGGTGGGACGAGTTTGCTTACCCGACGCACCCCGACAAGGGCATTCTCGCACTAACCACCTGCTGGCCGTTCGGCGCGCATACGCCCGGCCCGCTTCGCCGGGTGGCCTGGGCCGAGGAGGTTGATCTTCGCGTTTGAACTCGCTTCCCGCTTGTGACACTCACATAGGCGAATGACGCTTTGAGGGAGAGAGCGAATGGCAATGCCGAAAGCCGGCAGAAGCTGGGAGGACGTGCGCGAGGAGATGATCGCTCGCGGCGCAGGCGATGCAAAATGGCGTGACGGCAAGACCGCTGTCTATGTCTTCAATGCAGGCCCTGAAATCGGTGAGGTCCAGCACGAGGCCTACACGCTCTTCATGTCGGAAAACGGTCTGGGACCGCTCGCCTTTCCCTCGCTTGCGCAAATGGAGCGCGAGGTGGTTGAGATGGCGCTTTCGGTCCTCCACGGCCCCGAAGGCGCAACCGGAGCGATCACCTCAGGAGGAACCGACAGCATCACGATGGCGATGAAGGCCGCGCGTGATTACGCCCGTGCGGAGAAAGGCCTGAGCGGTCCAGCGAACATCGTGCTCCCCCAATCCGCGCATCCCGCTTTCGACAAGGCCGCGCACCTCATGGACATCGAAGTGCGGCGCGTGCCGCTCAAGGTCGATGGCAGCTACGAAGCAGACCCTGCAGCGATGGGCGAAGCCTGCGACCAATCCACGATCATGATGGTCGGCTCTGCTCCCAACTTCCCCCACGGCATCATCGACCCGATCGCGGCGCTGGGACAGGTGGCCGAGGCCAAGAGCGTCTGGCTCCACACCGATGCCTGTGTCGGCGGATATTTCGCCCCGTTCGCGCGCATGAATGGCGTGCCTGTGCCGCCGTTCGATTTCGAGGTCGCGGGCGTCCATTCGATGAGCGCGGACCTTCACAAATATGGCTACGTCGCGAAAGGTGCCTCGACCGTGCTGTTTCGCAGCAAAGCGCTGTTCGAGCACATGCCCTTCGACACCAAGAACTGGAACGGTGCGCCTATGAAGACACCCACCCTCGCCGGAACACGGCCCGGCGGCGCTATTTCAGCGGCTTGGGCGGTGATGAATGTGCTGGGCATCGAGGGTTATCGCGAGAAACAGGGACTGGTGTGCGAGACCCGCGAACGGGCGGAGAAAGGGCTAGCGCAGCTTGGCTTTGAGGTGCTTGGCAAACCGATGCTTGGGCTGATCGCCTTTCGCCATCCGGAACACGATAGCTTCGCGCTCTATTCCGAGATGTATCGCAAGGGCTGGTTCGCCTCGATCACCATCGATCCGCCTAGTCTACACCTCATGCTCTCACCCAAACATGCCGAGGTGATCGACCAATATCTCGATGATCTGCGCAAAGCATGTGAGACCGTTGCGGCAGGCAAGGAAGGCGCCAAGGTCGAAGCGCGCTACAATTAGTAGCCAAGCGGCGTGCAGCCGAGTAATCGGCGCAAAATGGCACAGGCGAAGACCCGCTCAATCCCCGCACGCGTCGCTCGACTGATCGCGCAGATCATACTGTGGTTCATCGGGCTAAGCCTGCTTCTGGTTATTGCCTACAAGTGGATCCCCATTCCCGTCACCGCGACCATGGTGATGGATGAAAACGGCATCACCAAAGATTGGGAGAGCCTAGACAATATCGACCCCAACCTTGTCGCAGCCGTAATCGCGGCGGAGGACTCCAAATTCTGCGAGCATTTCGGCTTCGACACCGAGGCTATCGAGCAGGCAATGGAGGAGAACCGCGAAGGCGGGCGCATTCGCGGCGGCTCGACCATTAGCCAACAGACCGCAAAGAACGTCTTCCTGTGGCAAGGCGGCGGCTACTTCCGCAAGGGCGTGGAAGCGTGGTTCACGTTCTGGATCGAAGCCGTCTGGGGCAAGCGCCGGATCATGGAGGTCTATCTCAACGTCGCAGAAACAGGGATCGGGACTTACGGCGCCGAAGCCGGGTCGCAGCGCTATTTCGGCCACTCCGCCGCTCGCATGTCGCCCGACGAGGCAAGCCGAATGGCTGCTGCCCTGCCCCAGCCCAAAAAGCGCGCTGTGGTCAGCCCCGCTGGCTGGCTCGCGCGCCATGGCAATTCGATCGAGGCCCGCATTAACGTCGTCAAAGGTGACGGGCTCGACGACTGCGTCTATCAATAGACCCGATGGCGCACGCACACGCTCACCACCACGGCCATTCTCACCCGCACAGCTCGGGTGAGAGCGACTGCCACGGCCTGCATGACCGCCATGGCCATCACCACGCGCCAAAGGATTATGGCACCGCATTTATCCTCGCCATCCTTCTCAACACCGGTTTCGTGATCGTCGAGGCAACGTTTGGCTTCCTCTACGGCTCGATGGCGCTCGTGGCAGATGCCGGACACAACCTGTCGGACGTTCTCGCCTTGCTCCTTGCATGGGGTGCCAGTGTGGCCGCCAAGCGCGCACCGACCGAACGGTTCACCTATGGATACAAGAGCTCCACGATCCTTGCCGCGCTTGCCAACGCCCTGCTTTTGGCGGTCGCGATCGGTGCGATCCTGTTCGAGACGATCCATCGCATGTTTGAGCCCGCCGAGCCTCAGGGCATGGTGATGATGATAGTCGCTGGAATCGGGATCCTCATCAATGCGGGCACGGCTATGCTGTTCCTTCGCGGACAGGAAGATCTCAATATCAGGGGCGCTTACCTTCACATGGCTGCCGATGCGCTGGTTTCGGTCGGCGTTGTCCTCGCCGGGCTTGCGATCCTGCTGACTGGTCTCGCATGGATCGACCCCCTCGTCAGCTTTGCAATCGTCGCAATGATCGCCTGGGGTACGTGGGGCCTTGCCAAGGACTCTATCCTTTTGAGCTTGCTTGCAGTTCCTGCAAGGCTTGACGTGGCCGAGGTGCGCGCGCATTTGGCTCGCATGGACGGGGTGGACGACGTGCACGACTTACATATCTGGCCGATGTCGACGACCGAGACGGCACTGACCGCGCATCTTGTGATGCCCGGAAAGCCGGCGAGCGACACGTTCCTGAAATCGGTTTCAGATTCTCTCGAAGCGCGCTTCGGGATTGGCCACTCGACGATCCAGGTCGAAAGCGACCCGTGCGAGCATGGCTGCGAGGACGGATCACCAGAAAGCGAGACGATACAGCACTGATGGTTGATGGTGGCTCACCCAAGGCATCCGATGCCAATCCGGACGCTGCCAAGGCGGCCCGCGAACGCCTGCGCGCTCAGATGGTTCGCCTCGCCGAAGGGGACCAAAGCGCGCTCGAAGAGGTCTATGAAGCAACCCGCGTGAAACTGTTTGGCATCTGCCTGCGTATCTTGGGCGATCGAAAGGAAGCCGAGGACGCATTGCAAGACGTCTATATCAACCTGTGGCAGCGCGCCGGTAGCTACGACCCCTCGCGGGCGAGCCCTATCTCGTGGCTGGCGACATTTGCGCGCAACCGCGCGATTGATCGACTGCGCACCGGGAAAGTGCGTGGCGGAGCTGTGCCCGTTGAAGAAGCAGCACCGCTCGCCGACGAAGCTCCACTGGCGGACAGCTTGTTGATCGATGCGGAAAAGTCCGCACAGATTCACACCTGCCTCGACACTCTCGACGATCGCACCGCGATGCATATCCGCAGCGCGTTTTTCGATGGCTATACTTACGCGCAGCTGGCCGAGCGCGCCGATGTGCCGCTGGGCACGATGAAGAGTTGGATCAGACGCGGGCTGCAACGCCTGCGTGCTTGCCTGGAGGCGAGCGAATGAGCAGTCCGAGGGATCAGGACATGGATGACGATTTCAAGCGCGGCAACGCCTTGTCAGCGGCCGAGTATTCGCTCGGCCTGCTCGAAGGCGAGGAATTGCTCGCCGCCAAGGGCAGGCTCGCGAATGACGATGGCTTTGCCTGGCGCAAGGTATGGTGGGACAACTGGTTTGCCCCGCTGACCGACCAAATGCCTGCCGCAGAACCGGGCCCACAGGTTTGGGAGCGTATCTCCGCCGAGATCAAATTGCGCCGAGCCGACGACATGCCCGCAAGCGGCGTGGTCGCTGCCAATGACGGCGCTGAGAGCAACGTGGTCGACATCACCGCGCGCCTGCGCCGCTGGCAGTGGACCGCCGGTCTGACAGGCGCTGCGGCGGCAGTTCTTGCTGCGGTCGCATTTGTTGGTCAGGGCACTGGCTCTGCTCCGGTCCCGACCGCGACCGAGGCTCCGCAATTTGCAAGCGCAGACCCATTGGTTGCACAGGTGCCGATTGGCGACACCGGCCTGCGGCTCGACGTGACATACATTCCGGAAAGCGACCGTCTGTTGGTGGGCGCGATCGGCCTTACCGCCGATGGCGTTCACGATCACGAGTTGTGGCTTGTTCCCGAAGACGGCAGCGCGCTGCAATCGCTGGGCGTCGTGGCGCCGGGCGAGGTGCGCAGCTTTGAGCTGACAGACGAAATCGTCGGTAACATGGGAAGCGGCGTGAATCTTGTCCTCACGCGGGAGCCGATTGGCGGCAAGCCTGAAGGTGAAGATGCGGGCCCAGTTGTGGCCGAAGGCACTCTGACCTCCGTCTAATCTTGCTCGCGACGAGCATTCTCCAGTACTGAAAAGAGCTGATACGGCCCCCTATACGGGCGCCGTTGTCATTTCTGCGTGCAGCAAGCGAACGTGCTTTTGTACACATCGTGTACCGATTTACTCGCTTTGTCGCATGCACGAGGCGTTTCAACGTTGCTTTCTGCCAATTTCGCAACAAAATCGAGAATTGCTCGCATCCGCTGCATCAGCGCCAGCGTAGTTCTCCATGCAAGACCGGGAGGGATTGCGACAATGGAGAGATCAATCATGACCACTGCCAAGACCTTCCGTAACCTCGTCATCGCGGCTGTCGCCGCAACCACCGGCATCGCTGCCGTTGCCACCGCACCGGCCTATGCGGGCCACCATCACCGCACCGCGAGCACGCAGGCTCCGAACATCGTTCAGACCGCGCAGTCGACCGGCGTTCACAACACGCTCGTTGCAGCCGTGACCGCGGCAGACCTCGCTGGCACCCTCTCGAACCCTGGGCCGTTCACTGTGTTCGCCCCGACCGACACTGCCTTTGCAAAGCTCCCCGACGGCACCGTTTCCACGCTGCTTCGTCCCGAAAACAAGGGAACGCTGACCACCGTCCTCACCTATCACGCCGTGTCGGGTTCGGTGACGTCGAGCGATCTTGTGAGCCTCATCAAGCGCCACAACGGTACCGCGACCATCGAGACGCTTGCCGGCGAAGAGCTGACCGCTCGCCTGTCAGGTGATACGATCGTCATCACCGATGCCAAAGGCCGCGCCACCGCCGTGACGCAGGCCGACGTCCAGACCTCGAATGGCGTCATCCACGTGACCGACGGCGTGTTCCTCCCCGCCTAACCCTTAAACCCTCTCACAGCTGGCGCTGCCCCCATCGATCCCCCCTCCCAACCCGGGGTCAGCGCCGACAACCGCCCCGCCCGGTCGTACCTCCACGACCGGGCGGGGTTAGTATTTGGGGCGTGTTTCTTACGAGAGCGCGAATTCGACGGCGGCTAGCGCGTGCAATTCAGTCGTGTCGAAGATTGGCACCGGACTGTCGCTCTGGCTGATGAGAAGCATGATCTCCGTGCAGCCGAGGATCACGCCCTGCGCACCCTGATCGACCAGCCTTGCGATGATCTCGCGATAGGTTTCTCGCGAGGCATCGAGCACTTCGCCCGCAATCAGTTCTTCGTAGATGATCCGATGAACCTCGGCCCTGTCGCCGGCTTCCGGGATGACCACGTCGAGCCCGTGATGCTCCGCGAGCCGCTCGCGGTAGAAGTCCTGTTCCATGGTAAAGGCTGTGCCCAAAAGCGCCACTTTGGTCAGCCCTTCTGCGCAGGCCGCGTCCGCCGCGCTATCGGCGATATGCAGCAGCGGGAGGTCGCTCGCCTCTTCAACGTCGTCGGCGAGCTTGTGCATCGTATTGGTTGCAATCAGAAGGCAATCGGCTCCGCCCGCTTCGAGCGCACGTGCACTGTCTGCCATCGCCTCGCCCAGTTCCTCCCACTCGCCATCCGCCTGCAACTGCGCAACCGGCGCGAAGTCGAGGCTGTGCAGAAGGATGCGCGCCGAGTGAGGTGAGCCAAGTCGGTCGCGCACTGCTCGATTGATGATGGCGTAGTATTGCGCCGAGCTTTCCCAGCTCATCCCGCCGATAATGCCGATCGTTTTCAAGCGAAGCTCAGCCTTGTTCGTTCGCCCAGCGCACCAGGAGCCACAGGATGAAGACCTGGGCAGCAGCGCCGACAAGGCTGGCAATCACGACCCCGGTTCCCGGCTCACCTCTGATGCTTTCCGGCGGGAAAAGCGCCGGAGTGAAGACAGCCAGAGCAATCGCGCCGATAATGACAGCGGGCACGAGC
Source organism: Erythrobacter sp. S158 (assembly GCF_057364915.1). Classification (NCBI taxonomy): domain Bacteria; kingdom Pseudomonadati; phylum Pseudomonadota; class Alphaproteobacteria; order Sphingomonadales; family Erythrobacteraceae; genus Erythrobacter; species Erythrobacter sp. S158. The sequence continues at coordinate 2,260,228 of NZ_CP200279.1, forward strand.
CAGATGATGAGCCAGCGCGGGCCGTAGGATGTTGGCTTGAGAGTGAAGCCGAATTGCCGGGGCAGGCGATCATATCCGGCGAAGCGTCGCTCCGCCCAGAATGCAGATGCGATGAGGAACAGGCTGGTTACAGCTGCAAGCAGCAGGGGCCCGCCTGAAACCATCAGGCTGCTTCTTCCTTCGCCTCGCCGCCATGGACGCGGATCGGGTCTTTCTTGCCTTCGACCACATCCTGATCGATCACGATTTCGGCAACGCCTTCCATATCGGGAAGGTCGAACATCGTATCGAGCAGAATGCCTTCGACGATCGAGCGCAGGCCGCGCGCGCCGGTCTTGCGCTTGATGGCGCGTTCGGCAATCGCGACGAGGGCTTCGTCGGTGAAGGTCAGGTCAACATCCTCAAGCTCGAACAGCTTGCGGTACTGCTTGACCAGCGCGTTCTTCGGCTCCTTCAGGATCGTGACCAGAGCATCGACGTCGAGGTCGTGCAGGGTCGCGATCACCGGCAGACGACCGACGAATTCCGGAATGAGGCCGAACTTGAGAAGGTCTTCAGGCTCGCTCTTTTCAAGCAGTTCGCCAACCTTGCGCTTCTCCGGATCGGCGACATGCGCGCCAAAGCCGATCGAACGCTTCTGCAGGCGGTCGGCGATGATCTTGTCGAGACCGGCAAAGGCCCCGCCACAGATGAACAGAATGTTTGTCGTGTCGACCTGAAGGAATTCCTGCTGCGGGTGCTTGCGACCGCCCTGTGGCGGGACGGAAGCGGTGGTCCCTTCCATCAGCTTGAGCAGCGCCTGCTGGACGCCCTCACCCGACACGTCGCGCGTGATCGAGGGGTTTTCCGCCTTGCGTGTAATCTTGTCGATCTCGTCGATGTAGACGATGCCGTGCTGCGCTTTCTCGACGTTGTAGTCCGATGCCTGCAGCAGCTTGAGAATGATGTTCTCAACGTCCTCACCCACGTAACCCGCTTCGGTCAGCGTGGTGGCGTCGGCCATCGTGAAGGGCACGTCGAAGGTGCGCGCCAGCGTCTGCGCGAGCAGCGTCTTACCCGTACCGGTGGGTCCCACCAGAAGGATGTTCGACTTGGCCAACTCTACCCCGTCGGCTTTGCCCGAGTGCTTCAGGCGCTTGTAGTGGTTGTGGACCGCGACCGACAGGTTCCGCTTGGCCGAGTTCTGGCCAATCACGTAGTCGTTCAGCGTTGCAAAGATTTCGGAAGGGGTCGGGACCTCGCCTTCCTTCTTGCCGGCGATGCCAGCCTTCGTCTCTTCGCGGATGATGTCGTTGCACAGCTCCACGCATTCATCGCAGATGAACACGGTCGGGCCGGCGATGAGCTTGCGCACTTCGTGCTGCGACTTGCCGCAGAAGCTGCAATAGAGGGTGCTCTTGCTGTCAGATCCGCTCAATTTGGTCATTCCTGTTGTCCTCGGATCCAGTGGGCCAGATTGAGAGAATCCGACCCGTGGATTCGGCAAATGTATCTTTCCCGCCAGATGAATCAACTCATCGGCGTCGATTTTTGGTCCACGTTACGTGGTAATCGTGCACCACTTATGAAGATTGGCCTGAACCATTGGTAAGCGCGTCCCATGCTGGGGCGCTTACATAGGTTCAATTTAAGGCCTTACTCGGGCGCGCCGCCCGAACCTTTTTCCTCTTCGCCTTCGTCACCTGACTCAGGGCGGGTTTCGAAGACCTTGTCGACGAGGCCGAACTTCATCGCTTCCTCAGCCTCGAGGAAAGTGTCGCGGTCCATTGCCTTCTCAATCTCGTCGAGGCTCTGGCCGGTGTACTTCACGTAAAGGTCGTTCATGCGCGAACGAATGCGCAGGATCTCGCGAGCCTGGATCTCGATGTCCGACGCCATACCGCGCGCACCGCCCGAAGGCTGGTGGACCATGATGCGGGCATTGGGAAGCGCGACACGCATACCCGGCTCACCCGCGGCAAGCAGGAAGCTGCCCATCGACGCGGCCTGACCAATGCACACGGTCGAAACGCGCGGCTTGATGTACTGCATCGTGTCGTGGATCGCCATGCCGGCAGTCACCACGCCGCCGGGCGAATTGATGTACATGCTGATCGGCTTCGAGGGATTTTCGCTCTCGAGGAACAGCAGCTGGGCAACGATCAGCGATGCCATCGTGTCTTCGACCTGACCGGTCACGAAAACGATGCGTTCGCGAAGCAGCCGGCTGAAGATGTCGAATGCGCGCTCACCCCGGCTCGATTGCTCGACCACGGTGGGCACCAGCGCTCCCGTCAGCGGGTCGCGCTCGAACTGGCCCTGAGTGCCGTGGGTTTCGCCGGAATTGCCGAACAGATCGATCATGAAAGGATTTCCTCGTCCAAAAGATTGACCGTCTATGTCGGACGCGACTGTCGATTGTTCAAGGGGATTAACTTTGCTCTTGGGGAAAGGGCGGAAAAGTGCCAGCATCCTGCCCCATGATCAGGACATCTGCTGCGCTCATAGCGCTCTCGCTTTCCCTTGGCCTTTCATCAGCCAGCGCTCAAGAGAATGAGGCGAACAGCGCATCGCACATGCATGACAGCTTCGGCGAGACCATGCGCGTCACTGACTACATCCTTCGCATCCAGGCGCTCGACGATAACGGGCCGCAGCTGAACGCGGTTATTGATTACAATGTCGAAGCACCGGTCGAAGCGCGCAGGCTCGCCTCCACCGGCATCCTGCGCGGGCGCAGTGTGCTGGTGAAAGACAATATCGACACACGCGAATTCGCGACCACTGCAGGCAGCCTTGCACTGGCGAACAACCGCACGGGCCGAGATGCGCCACTTATCGCCAATCTGCGCGCTGCTGGCGGAGTGGTACTGGGCAAGACCAATCTTTCCGAGTGGGCGAACATTCGCTCCAACGATTCCACCAGCGGGTGGAGCGCGGTCGAGGGGCTAACTCGCAACCCGCACGCAATCGATCGCAACACCTGCGGTTCCTCCTCGGGCAGCGGTGCGGCGGTCGCGGCGGAATTTGCATGGGGCGCAATCGGGACCGAAACCAACGGCTCGATCACCTGCCCGGCCTCGATCAACGGCGTCGTCGGCTTCAAACCTTCGGTCGGCATCGTGAGCCGCACACACGTCGTGCCGATTTCGAGCACGCAGGACACCGCAGGGCCGATGACGAAGACGGTCTATGACGCCGCGCTTCTGCTTTCCGCCATGGCTGGTGAAGACGAGGCGGACGCAGCAACAATCGGCGTACCGCGCATCGCGGACTACACGGCAGGCCTTGGCGATTTCAGCCTCGAAGGGGTTCGCATTGGGGTCATGCGCGAGCAGGTTGGAAACAACGAACAGGTCGAAGAGGTGTTCGAAGCGGCCTTGAAAGATCTTAGCGACGCAGGAGCCGTGCTGGTCGATATCGAGTTCGAGCCGAATTCCGAAATGTACCGCGACAGCTTCACCGTGCTGTTGTTTGAGCTGCGGGAGGAAATGGGCAAGTACCTCGCCTCAATCCCGGAGATGGAAGGCGCAGAGACGCCGCGTACGCTTGCCGACCTAATCGCCTTCAACGAAGCCAACGCGGACACGGAAATGCGCTGGTTCGACCAAGGTATCTTCCAGACCGCAGAGGCCACGACCGACCGCGAGGCCTATGAGACAGCCCGCGCCAACGCGGTCCGGATCGCAGGCGAAGAAACGCTCGACAAGCTGATGGCCGACAACGACGTGCAGTTCCTAGTCTCACCCACCAGGGGGCCTGCATGGATGAGCGACCTCGTGCTCGGAGACCAGTTCAACGGCTCGATCGGTTTCGGCTCTCCCGCCGCCATCGCGGGCTATCCGCACCTCACCGTGCCGATGGGACATGTCGAGCGCCTCCCTGTCGGGATCAGCTTCTTCGGCGCGAAATGGGCCGATCACGATGTGCTGAAAGTGGGCGCAGCCTATGAAAGAGCGCGCACGGCCGAATTGCCGCGCCCTTCCTTCCGCCGCTGGTCGCCCGAGTGACGCCCTAGGCGTAGGTTCGGGAACCTCGCTCCCGATCTGCGCGTAGAGAAAGCATGGTCGAACCCCGCATTTTCATGATTGCAGCGTTTGGCGTGGCGCTCGTGCTTGCCGTTGCGCTTGAGCGAAAGCTCGCCAGTTTCTCGCTTAGCCTGCCTATGGTCTACGTGCTGGCGGGGTTTCTGATCACGCTTCTCCCGGTCGACCTGCCCTCGCTCAATCCAGCATCCGACAGCTTCGATGCGTTGACTCTTGAATATGTGACCGAGTTCATCGTCATCGTTTCGCTCGCTTCGGCTGGAATCGCGATCGACAGGCCTGTCAGCTGGACGAATTGGGGGCAGATCTGGCCGATGCTTGCGGTCGCCATGCCTCTCACCATTGCTGGCGTAGCCTTCCTCGGCTGGTGGGCGTTGGCCCTGACACCGGCGAGCGCGATCCTTCTGGGGGCAGCCCTGGCGCCCACCGACCCGGTGCTCGCGCGCAGCGTGCAGGTCGGCCCACCGATGCAGGATGAACGCAACGATGTGCGCTTCAGCCTAACGGTCGAGGCAGGGCTCAACGATGGCCTCGCCTTCCCATTCACCTATCTCGCAATCGCCGCGGTCGGCATGGCCAGCCTTGGCAACTGGACGCTTGAATGGGCCGGGTTCGACCTTGTCTGGCGTATAGCAGCAGGACTGGCTATCGGCTGGGCCATCGGGCGGATCGGCGGCTGGTACGTGTTCGAGTTCGAAGCCGACACGCCGATGGACGAATTCGAGGAAGAAGGTCCGCGCTACCAGACGCGTGAAGGGCTTGTGGTGCTAGGCACTCTTCTCAGCGCATATGCCATCGCAGAGCTTATCGAGGGATACGGCTTTCTTGCAGTCTTCGTCGCTGGCGTCGTCGCGCGGCAGCTCGAGAACCGCAGCGAATACCACCGGATCAGCCACCACTTCATCGACCAGCTCGAACACATCGTGCTGATCCTCGTCCTGCTAGGCTTTGGCATGATGCTGGGAAGCGGCGTGCTCGACGCGCTGACCTGGCCCGCCGCCCTTATCGGGCTCGCCCTTATCTTCATCCTGCGCCCGATCAGCGGGATGCTGGGCCTCGCACGTTGCGGGCTGCACACCTATGGCAAGTTCGCCATCGCGTTTCTGGGAGTGCGGGGGATGGGGTCGATCTACTACCTTGCCTACGGCCAGAATGCTGGCGACTTTCAGGGCCTCGATGTGCTGTGGGCGACGGTCAGCTTCGCGATCCTTGTATCGATCGTCGTCCATGGAGTGCTTGCCGGGCCGCTGGTGCGCTTTGTCGAGCGCGGCGGCTACCATGTCGATCATACGGGCGAAGACATCTACCGCGAGGGCGAGGTAGAAGAAGCCAAGGCGGCGCAGTAACGCTCCGGCAGATACGAAAAGGGCCCGGTCAGCATGCGCTGGCCGGGCCCTTTCGTGATTATGCGGTGATGAAGCTTACTTGTCGGCGCTCTTCTTGGCCGGAGCTTTCTTGGCAGCCGGCTTTTTGGCCGGGGCCTTCTTAGCGGCAGGCTTCTTCGCCGGTGCTTTTTTGGCGGGAGCCTTTTTGGCGGCCGGCTTTGCCTCGGCATCGTCTGCCTTCTTGGCCGGAGCCTTCTTCGCCGGTGCTTTCTTCGCAGCAGGCTTCTTGGCAGGAGCCTTCTTTTTCGGCGCAGCCTTGGCCTTTTCCGCTTCGGCTTCCTCGTCCGCTTCGATTGCTGCCTGCAGTTCTTCGGCGGTCACTTCACGCTCGGTGACATCGGCCTTGTCGAACAGGAAGTCGACGACCTTGTCTTCGTAAAGCGGTGCGCGCAACTGGGCAGCAGCCATCGGCTCCTGCTGGATGTACTGGACGAAACGCTCGCGATCTTCCTCGCGATACTGTTGAGCAGCCTGCTGGATCAGCATGTTCATTTCCTGGCCCGTCACTTCGACGCCGTTCGCCTGACCGATTTCGGAAAGGAGCAGGCCAAGACGCACGCGGCGCTCCGCGATGCCCTTGTAGTCTTCCTTTTCGTCTTCGATCTGCTTGAGAGCTGCTTCGGGATCTTCTTCCTTGGCAGCTTCCTGCTGAAGCTGGGCCCAGATCTGTTCGAACTCGGCATCGACCATCTTCGAAGGCACTTCGAAGTCGTGGCCAGCAGCCAGCTGGTCGAGCAGCGAACGCTTCATTTGCGTTCGCGTGAGGCCAGCGGTCTGCTGTTCGAGCTGACCCTTCATGATTTCCTGAAGCTTCTCGAGGCTGTCGAGGCCGAGGTTCTTGGCGAACTCGTCGTCGATCTTGGTCTCGGTTTCGACCTTCACCGCCTTAACAGTGACGTCGAAGGTTGCTTCCTTACCGGCGAGGTGTTCGGCCTGGTAATCTTCGGGGAAGGTGACGGTGATGGTCTTCTCATCGCCTGCCTTCACGCCGACCAGCTGCTCTTCAAAGCCGGGGATGAACGCACCCGAACCGAGAACCAGCGCAGCATCTTCGGCCTTGCCGCCTTCGAATTCCTCGTCGCCAAGCTTGCCGACGAAGTCGATGATGAGCTGGTTGCCATCGGCTGCCTTCTTGGTCTTGGCAGCATCCTTGTAGCTCTTGTTCTGACCGGCAATGCCAGCGATCGCTTCTTCGATCTGCTCATCCGAAACCGGAACGGTCAGCTTTTCAAGCTTGAGACCTTCGATGCTTGGCGCGTCGACCTGCGGGAGCACTTCGAGCTCGACCGTGATTTCGGCATCCTTGCCTTCTTCGTAGTCTTCGTTGAGCGAGACCGCCGGCTGCATGGCCGGACGCAGGTCTTCGTCCTTGATCAGCGAATCGACCGAATCGCGGATCATGTCGTTGAGCGTCTGGCCGTGAAGCTGCTCGCCGTGCATTTTCTTGACGAGGTTTGCCGGCACCTTGCCCGGACGGAAGCCCGGCATCTTCACCTGCGGGGCGACCTTTTTGATCTCCGCGTCGATCTTGTCCGAGATCTCTTTCGCGCTCAGAGTGATCACATAGGCGCGCTTGAGGCCTTCGTTGGTGGTCTGCTTGATAGCCATGAGTAGTGAACTTGTGCCTTCTAAATTGGATCGAGGGGATCAGCGAGCCAGGGCGAAGTTGGTGCGGGCGAAGGGACTCGAACCCCCACATCTTGCGATACTGGTACCTAAAACCAGCGCGTCTACCAATTCCGCCACGCCCGCCTGCCCGAACGAAGCCGCGCGGGAAACCGAAAGGTCCCCGCGCGCGTTGCCGATGGCCTCTAGAGACGTTGGCGCAAAAGGGCAAGCGCCCAGAGTAGTGATAAGTGTGCGCAGTGATAGATGTGCGAAGTGATGTGCGCGCTTGTTTCGCCGGCAAAGCGGCCCTATGGGCGCTGCCCATGTCTGAAGAACAAAAAACCGATCTCCCGCCCGACCACCTCTCGGTCAATCCGCGCAGCGAACACTTCAACGCCGAGGTGCTTCAGCGCGGCGTTGGCATCAAGTTCAAGGACCGGGTGCGCACCGACATCGAGGAATACTCGATTTCCGAAGGCTGGGTCCGGGTGCAGGCGGGCAAGACCGTCGACCGCAAGGGTCAGCCGCTGACGATCAAGCTGACCGGTCCTGTCGAGGCATGGTACGAAGATCTCGGCGACAATCCGCCGGTTGCTAAGAAGGAAGGCTAATCGGCCCGTTTGCTTGCCAAGTGGCGAGTGAAGCGCCACTTGCGTGTGCAAATGAAACCCCAGGTCATCATCATCGGACGCCCCAATGTGGGCAAATCGACGCTGTTCAACCGGCTCGTCGGCAAGAAACTCGCGCTGGTCGATGATCAGCCGGGCGTGACGCGCGACCGCCGCATGGGCGATGCCGAGATTGCGGGGCTGAAATTCACCATCGTCGATACCGCCGGTTGGGAAGATGAGGACGAGCTCACCTTGCCAGGACGCATGCGCAAGCAGACCGAGGCGAGCCTCGAGGGTGCTGATGCGGCGCTGTTCGTGGTCGACGCGCGCGCCGGGCTGACCCCGCTCGACGAAGAGATTGCACGGTATTTGCGCGAACATGACGTGCCGATCGTGCTGGTTGCAAACAAGGCCGAGGGATCCGCAGGCGAAAGCGGCGTGCTTGAGGCCTACTCGCTTGGCTTTGGCGAGCCGCTCGCAGTATCGGCTGAGCACGGCGAAGGCATTGCAGACCTCTTCGGTGGGCTTTGGCCGATCATCGGCGAAAAGGCCGAGGCCGCAGAAGTCGAAGACGAGATTGAAGAGAGCGAAGACGAGGACGCGCCGCTGGGCCCGCTCAAGCTCGCGATTGTCGGACGGCCCAATGCGGGTAAGTCGACGCTCATCAACCGGCTACTTGGCGAAGATCGCCTGCTGACCGGCCCCGAAGCTGGCATTACGCGCGATTCCATTGCGATCGACTGGGAATGGACGGATCCCAAGTCGGGCGAAACTCGCGAGATTCGGCTCATCGACACCGCAGGCATGCGCAAGAAGCGCAATGTGGTCGAAAAGATCGAGAAGCTCTCCGTCGCCGATGCTCGCCGCGCGGTCGACTTCGCAGAGGTCGTCGTGCTGCTGCTCGACGCGACGCAGGGGCTCGAGCACCAGGACCTCAAGATCGCATCGCTTGCGCTCGAAGAAGGCCGCGCACTGATGGTCGCCATAAACAAGTGGGACGTGGCCGAGGATGCTTCCTCCTTGTTCAACGGGATCAAGCAGGCGCTTCACGATGGGCTGGCGCAGGTGCGCGGGCTGCCGGTGCTTTCGGTGAGCGCCAAGACCGGCAAGGGCCTCGACGCCATGCTCGGCGCGGCTTTCACCTTGCGCGAAAGCTGGTCGAAGCGTGTGCCCACCGCCGCGCTCAACCGCTGGTTCGACGACGCGCTCGACGCCAATCCTCCGCCCGCACCCGGAGGCCGCCGGATCAAGCTGCGCTATATTACGCAGGCCGGCACCCGCCCGCCGCGTTTCGTAATCTTCGGATCACGCCTCGACGATTTGCCCAAGAGCTATGAGCGTTATCTGGTGAACGGCATCCGCTCGAAACTGGGTTTCGAGGCGGTGCCGGTGCGCGTGACGCTTAAATCTCCCAAGAACCCTTACAACGCCAATCGCGGTGGAGGCGGTAACTACTCCGGAGGATCGTCGAAGACCTGATGCTCGACCTCCTCCTAGCCACCAATATTGCCACAGACCTGCTTGAGCGCACCGCCGACACCCCTCGCGTCCTGCGCGCGGTGCAGCTGAGCCTCGCGCCAGCGTTCCTGCTGGTGGGCATTGGCAGCATCATGAATGTCATCATGGCGCGGGTCACTTGGATCGCCGGACGAATCGAGCGGCTGTGCGAAACATCGGACGAGCATCATACGGCAGAACAGAAGCGCGAACTCGATTGGCTGAAGCGCCGCCGGGTTCTGGCCCGCAGCGCGATCAAGTTCGCCACTGCTGCGGCTGTCGTCATCAGCATCGTCATCGCGTTGCTGTTCGTCTCCGCCTATATCGAGACGCGGCTGGGCACGATCGTTGCGGTCTTGTGGGTTACAACTGTCGTACTGCTCATCATCGGTCTGTTCTCGTTCCTTCGCGAAACGCTGATGGCGTCCGAAGGCCCGCGTGAACAGCGTTGGCGCAAGAAAAAAGGCGAAGGCTGAAGAGCCTCCGCCTTTTTCAAGCGACGCCTAAGGGCGATCTCGATTACTTGGCGCCCGCGCCGGTTTCCCCTTCGCCAGCGGGTGCACTTTGCAGCTGGTTGTAGTTCTGCAAGCCCATGCGCTCAATCATGTCGAACTGCGTTTCGAGGAAGTCGACATGCTCTTCCTCGTTGGCGAGGATGTCTTCGAACAGCTTCTCTGAGGTGTAATCGCGCACGCTCTTGGCGTATTCGGCTGCGTCACGCAGGAGCGGGATTGCCTCGTGCTCGAGCGCGAGATCGGCTTTCAGGATTTCCTCGACGCTCTCACCGACCTTCAGGTTGTGGATCGCCTGAAAGTTGGGAAGCCCTTCGAGGAACAGGATGCGCTCTGCCAGTTGGTCGGCATGGTGCATTTCCTCGATCGATTCCTTGCGCTCGTATTCGGCAAGCTTGGAGATGCCCCAGTCGGCAAGCACGCGGTAGTGCAACCAGTACTGGTTGATCGCGGTCAGCTCGTTCGTGAGCGCCTTGTTGAGATATTCGATGACTTTGGGATCGCCCTTCATGGCTCTTTTTCCTCGCACTTTGAACTTTGCGCCAGGTCAATGCACTGGCATCTGCAAGGAGGTATATAGAGCCTCACGCCGCAGGGGCGCAAGGGCGTGGTCACAATTTTTCTTTTAAAATCAGGCCCTTGCGATCCGTTCGCAATTGCGCTTCAGAAACTTATAATGCGACTTTCTCGCATTCCCTGCGCGCTGGATCGAGGCTCGCAACAAGGGCGCGTTCCTGCTCCAGAATTTCGCCAGCCTTTGCAAGGCATTGGCCGCAGTTCGGACGTTTGCCGAGTGATGCATAGGTCGCCTCAGCGTCGCCGCCGCTCGTCAAAGCGGCCGCACGAAGGTCGGTTTCCCGGATGGCATTGCAAATGCAGATGTACATGACGGCGCGAATCTCTCCTGCGAGGCGTTTGCAAAAAGGAATATATGCAACTCTTTCGCAATAGCAAGCGTCATTCGCTCGAAAATCGACCACGCGGCCCGGATGCCTGCCACGCGCTTTTGCAATTGCCCCGTAGCGCCGCTCGGCTAGACTAGCCCGGTGGCGGCCATGGCGAGCCGTTGCACTTTTGGGATCAGGGGTCGTGACGCGCAGCCGAAACAGCAAATGGCACCCTTGCAGCAAGGCCCCTTTCGTCGCGCTCGCGCTCGCGCTGGCAGCATGTTCTGCCCCGCCTGATAGCGAACGCGCCGCGATCGAGGCGAGCATCCTGAGCACACCGGGTCAGGAAGAATTGTGGCGCACGATCCTCGAGGAATATCCCGACGACTTCGCCGCACTGGTGAGCGAAATCGAAACCCTCGACCCACAACAGCGCAGCGACGAGGCCGTGGTTGAGCAGGTCGGCGCCCGCTGGCTTCAGACCTTTTTTGAACGTGTCGCGCCCGATGCGGTGCGTGCTCCTTCTGGACAATTGCTCGCCTGGAGCAAGGCCGAGCATGCGCTCTACAAGAGCCTCCAAAGCGCAGCGACGCCGCAATGCGCACAGCTCACGATGGGGGAGTGGATCACCATTGACCCTGACAACCTCGAAGCGACCTCGGCAATCGCGCGAAGAAATGCCGCGATGGTGCGCGCGGCGTCAGCTGGCAGACAGATGCCATCCGACTATGCCGACCCGAACGAGCAGGACCTCCAGCAATTTGGCAACGCGATTGCAGCGACCGGGCTTGCCCCGCCGCTGCAGGCCGCCTTGGGCTCGACCGAGCAGATGGAAGCGCTCACCACGACGCAGCAATGCGCGATAGGAGTGGCCGTGTTCGAAGCACTTACCGCTTTACCGGACGAAGAGGAGCCTGTGATGGCCGCCTACATGCTCGCCCCGGAATAGGGCTGTGTCGCCCGTTATCGCTTGAGGGCGAAGAGCTGGCGATAGGTGAGGCAGCGCCACAGCCATTCCAGCGGACCATAGCGATAACGATCAAGCCACGGCTTCGACCATGCCAGCATCAGGACCCATGTGAGAGCGGTGACGAGATACAATTGCGGGCGATTGAGCTCACCGAACAGCCCCAGCGCCCAGCCGTGAAACACGAAGAGCATTACGATCGACGTGCCGAGGTAATTCGTGAAAGCCGCCCTGCCCGCGGCTCGAACGCGCTCCGCAAGCCACCCGGTCCATGCGGGCGAATAGGTGACGAGCAGCGCCGCCAGCCCCAGCACCATCGCGAGACGCGGCAGAGGGCTCCAGCCGAGAAACGCGGCGTTTCCGGCGTAGAATGTAAAGCCGGCCTGTTTGACGATCAGGCCAAGTCCGAGATGAGCGAGGCCCCCGCCAATCACGCCTATCCAACCCCACATGACCATCTTCGATCGATTGAACGCGCCGCTGAAGAAGCCGAGGCGATAAAGCGCCATGCCAAGCAGCATGAGCGGAAATGTTTCGAAGAAGAACAGCGCCGGATTGGCTAGGACCATCGCTCCTTCTTCGCTCACGCGGCGCTCGACGAAGGCGCCATAATCACCAGACTGCTTGATCTCGGTCATCTCGGCATCGTCTTCGAGAGCAGCGGTGATACCCTCTTCCATCGCTCCGCGCGCTTCGGCCATTTCGGGCATGTCACCCACCGAAGTATCAACGACCAGATAAGGGAAGGAAAACATCGCAAGATACAAAAGCGCGCCGAAGAAATAACCGACGAGGCCGACGACAAGCTGCGATTTGACCGTCCAGCGCATACACGCGACCGCGATGAAGCCGATCAGCGCGTACATGGCGAGGATGTCTCCGATCCAGATGAAGAAGAAGTGGATCAGGCCGAAAATCAGCAGGATGAACAATCGCCACAATTGCAGCTTGCGCGTCCCCCCGCGTGCCCAGGTCCGCTCCATGAACAGGTACATGCCTGCACCGAACAGGATCGTGAAAAGGCCGCGCATCTTGCCATCGACGAGGATGAACTGCGCAATCCACATCCAGCCGCCCGGATCGCCTGCTCCGCCGATGAAGGCCTCTGGGTAGATGTAAGCGTTGAAGGGCTGGCCAAAGGCGACGATGTTGGCCGCGAGGATCCCCATGACCGCGATCCCGCGGATGAAGTCGAGGCTCGAAATTCTCTCGCTGGTTTTTACCGGTGCCTGGTCCGTGCTGGCTTCGTCGGAAAAGACTTCCGGCCCCGCCGCTATCGCGTCACTCATTTGCGTTACCCCTGATCCCTAAGGTGCCGCATCGTAGCAGCCTCGCGGATCAGGGAAAGCGTCCAGGCAAATTGCCTGTGATCATTGCAGTGGAGTGTGGCTTTTAGCTGTTGCCAGCGACGATGCAGCCCTGGCCCTGACGCTTGAGCGCATCGCAAGCGGACTGCGCTGCGGAGCGGCTGGAAAAGCCGACGGCCTGGAGCCGAGTGACATTGCCGCCCGGGACCAGAGCCTTGCGCGTACCGGACAATGCCGGATTGCTCGACACCTGAGACCAGAGCCGGTCGGCATTACTCGGAACGCCGAATGCGCCGAGCTGCACGCGCCAATTGCCCGAAGGCCGCGGATATGCGGATACGGGGGTCGGCACCGCGGGTTGCTGAGCAGCAACGCGCGTTGGCGCCGGCGACGGTGCTGGCTGAACCGGCTGCTGTGTCGTTGTCGCTACCTGAGGAACGGCTCGTGCGGGGCTCGGCATCGCGGCAGGCGCATTTGCTGGTGGGGCCGGACGCGAGCCCAGATCAACCGCCGCAAGCTGAGCGCTGCGGCGCGCCTGCGCATCTTCTTCAAGCTGACGGGCCAGCAACTGAGCGCGCTGGCGCTGGGTCAGTGGGATGTAACTATCCATCTGCTGAAGCGCATTGCTCGCCTGCGGGAGGCCCGAACCGTTGGAAAGCGTTATCAGCGCATAGGCGCGCACCCAATCCTTCTGCGCATAATCTGCATTGAAATGCGCAAGGCCCAGCACATACTGCGCACGCGGATCACCGCGATCGGCAGCGGCACGGATTAGCGGCATCGCGGTGTCCTGCTCGCCCTGTTGGAACAGCAGGAGCCCGTAATTGTCAGCCGCCTGCACGTGGCCCTTCTCGGCGGCCTCTGCATAAAGCTGGCGCGCACGGGAAATGTCGGCATTGACCCCGCGACCGAGACGATAAGCCTGCGCGAGATTGAAGATCGCATCGGCATCGCCGTTTTGAGCGGGGACACGCCATTCGGCGACTGCGGCGTCGTAATCGCCCGCGCTCCAGGCATCGACTCCGGCTTTCACATCGGCAGCTGCGGGCGCCGCAAAAAGTGCGAGCGCTGCCATGGGGGCCGCGACAAAGAGCGATTTGAAAAGGCTACGATTTACCATCTTAACTGAACTCCACGGTGTGCACCACGTGTGGGCGATCTGGATACAACGGCGTCGTTCTTAACCAAATAATGGTTAGCATATCGTTGACCACGCCCTCGGGCCTTTGCGCGCGATCCGCTCAATCCTGCGGGGTTCGGCAAGGGCCACGTTGTTAACCCAAAATTAGGGGTAGTCTGCGATCCATCCTCTTCAAGTGTCGCATTTGGGCGGCGCAGATGGTCACAAACCAGGGGGACCGAGCGTTGCGTGTACTCGCTTTGGCATCGCAGAAGGGCGGATCAGGGAAGACAACCCTTTCCGGACATTTGGCTGTACAGGCTCAGCGCGCTGGCGCCGGTCCGGTCGTACTTATTGATATCGACCCGCAAGGCTCGCTCGCCGATTGGTGGAACGAGCGCGAGGCGGAATATCCGGCATTTGCGCAGACCACCGTGTCGCGTCTTGCTAACGATCTCGCCGTTCTGCGTCAGCAGGGCTTCAAGCTTGCAGTGATCGACACGCCGCCAGCCATCACCATGGCGATCCAGTCGGTGATCGGTGTGGCAGAGCTTATCGTCGTCCCTACCCGCCCCAGCCCGCACGATCTGCGCGCTGTTGGCGCAACGGTCGACCTGTGCGAGCGTGCCGGCAAGCCGCTGGTCTTCGTGGTCAACGCCGCGACGCCCAAGGCAAAGATCACGTCAGAGGCAGCCGTCGCGCTTTCGCAGCACGGCACCGTTGCCCCGATCACGCTTCACCACCGCACCGATTTCGCCGCCTCGATGATCGATGGCCGCACGGTCATGGAAGTCGAGCCCGAAGGCCGCTCCGCAGCCGAAATCACGGCGCTGTGGAAGTACATTTCCGATCGACTCGAAAAGAATTTCCGCCGCACGGTCTTTGCAGCACCGGGCACCGGCCACGGCGCAATGAATTCGCAAGGCGGCATGCATCGTCCCGGTGGCGGCTTCGGTCGCCGGGTGGCCCAGTAAGGGAGCGCTGAGCGATGTCCGAAGCCAGCTTCGCCTCGCTTGGACCGACTTTGCTCGCACGCAAGGGTGGAGCAAAGCCCGCCATGCGTCCGCAACTCGCCCCCCTTCCCGAGATGGTCGAGCCTGAACAGCTCGAAGATCTGGGCTGGAACGACATGGGCCAAGATGACGGCGACGCATCGCAGGACGGTGCGAACATCGTCTCGATCAACCCCGCGGCAGCACCTGACGCGGAAGCCAAGGCAGACAACGACGTCGAGAGCCCACTCGTCCACCGTCAGCAGCGCGATCTCGCGGACCGGATCCTCGCGGATGCGGCGACCGGCAGTGTCCGTGAAGAGACCATTGAAGAATCGATGGTTGAGCAGGCACCTGCCAAGGCGCCAGTCAAACTCAAGGCTGCCAAGCCCAAGGCTAAAGCCAGGAAGCCGAAAGCCAGCGCCCGCCGCGCAGCCTTTACCCTGCGTCTCGACACCGAACGTCATCTCAAGCTTCGTCTTGCTGCGACCATGCAGGGTGTGAGCGCGCAATCGCTCGTCACTCAGGCGCTCGATTCGATGCTGTCGGAAATCGAAGACCTCGATGCCCTCGCCCAGAAGATGGGCAAGCAAATGGGCACGCAGCTCAAGACAACCTGATTTTTCAACGAAGACCCAACCCATTCAACCAAGCCGCAGACAAACATGGTTAAATTGAAGGAAACCAACATGGCCAGCCGTAACCAAGCATTTACCGAAAGCGCCTCAAGCGGCCGCAAGCTCGGCCTCTTTGTCAGCACCGCGCTGGCCAGTTTTGCTTTGGCAAGCTGCGCCGGGACCGCGCCACCTGCACAGGCGTCCTTCGCCAAGGCTCAGGCTGCGCTGGAAGCGGGCAAGGTCGATCATGCTATCACGCATGCCGAGGCTGCCGTTCTCGCCGAACCGCGCAATCCGGGCTATCGTGCGATGCTTGGCGCAGCCTATCTTGAAGCCGGTCGATTCCAGTCTGCAGCGACCGCATTTGGCGAATCGATCGAGCTTGGCGAAAGCGATCCGCGCACCGTCCTCAGCTATGCGCTGGCAAAGGTCGCAACCGGCGGAAACAGCGCAGCCCTTGCCCAGCTTTCGGCTTTCGAAGACGGCATTCCGCCCGCTGATCTTGGTCTAGCGCTTGCGCTTGCAGGGCAACCGGATCGCGGTGTGCAATATCTCATCAATGCCGTGCGTCAGGGCCACAACAGCCCGAAGGCTCGCCAGAATCTCGCTTACGCCTATGCACTCGCTGGCAACTGGCCCGCAGCGCGCGTGATGGCGGCAGAGGACGTGCCGGTTGACCAGATCGAAGCTCGCATGGCTGAATGGGCAGAGACGGCTCGTCCGGAAGATTATCAGGTGCGCGTGGCCACGTTGCTTGGCGTAACCCCGGCTTACGACACCGGTCTTCCGCAGAGCCTTGCCCTGTCGAACTTCCCGGCCATGGCGACCATGGTTGCCGAAGCCGAGGAACAAGGCGATTTTGAAGTTGTCGAAACCGAAGAAGCACCTGTCGCGGTCGCCTCAGCCGAGCCTGCCAGCGACGTGCCGCTGCCCTTCGGTATCGCGGGGATCGACACCGTAAGTTTCGAAAGCGATCCGGTCGTGCAGTCGGTTGATCCCGATGAGGCAGCAGCCGCTCCGGTCCGCGTGGCAGAGGCTCCCAAGCCCGCTCCTTCGCCGACCACCGCCGCTCCTGCGCCGGTCCGCATGCCTGCGGTCGCAGCAGCGCCGTCACGCGGTGCGCCGCGCTTCGTATCGAACGCGGTTGTCCAGAACGTTCCAGCCGCAGCTGAGCGCACGCCCGCGCGCGCTCCACAGGCAGCGCCCGCTCCGCAGCAGCGCCGCATGGCGGTTGCCAGCGGTTCGGCAGCCACTCACCTCGTCCAGCTTGGCGCATTCGACAGCCGCCAGGTTGCCGAGAACAAGTGGGCGCAGTTCCAGCGCCGCTATCCCGACCTCAAGGGCCGCGACGTCGTGATCACCGAGGCGCTGGTCAATGGCCGCACCTACTTCCGCGTGGCTGCCGCCGGTTTCGGTTCGCGCAGCGCCCGCTCGATGTGCAACACGCTCAAGGCAGGCGGCACCGGCTGCTTTGCTTACTCCGCATCGAACCCGCCAGCAGGCGCGGTCGATCGCGGCGTGCGGATCGCCGCTCGCTAAAAGATTTTTCCCATCCTCTCTTGATTGAGAGCTTCAGCGAAACTTGCCCTCGGAGCCTTCGGGCTCCGGGGGTGATTTTTGTGCGGCCGCGGAACTAGGCGCTTCGACACCAGCGGTGTCGCAAGGGCGACCGCCCGTCCACAGGCGCCCGTAGCGAAGCGAAGGAACAGCGCCGAGGATGATCGCCCGGATGGGCGATCTCAGAGCATGAACGCTGGTTTTCCTACTCTGCGCCCGATCTGTACAAGACAGCCCATCACGCAGCGCCAATCGCGGGAAATCGAAAGCTGACCGAAAAGTCACACCTCCTACAAACATTGTGCCTTTATATCAGAAGCTTACTTCCAATCCCGTTTTTCCAAACCACCCACTTGCGTGGTCCAACCGCAGCTCAAAGCTCTACCAAAACACCGCCCTTGATAAGCGCCCTCACCCGGCCTTGCGCACCCTGGCGGTCGAAGGGCGTGTTGTCGGCGGTGGCTTCCATCTTGGTTCGGTCGACAAACCAGGGTGCGTCAGGATCGATCACCGCGACATCGGCTTCGCTTCCGACCTCTAACGCTCCCGCCTCAACGCCAAGCAGCTTTGCCGGATTGGCGGCGAGCAGGTCGAAGGCGCGGCCCAGGTCGATCACCTCATCGCGCACCAGCCCCAGCACCATCGCGAGCAGCGTCTCTGCCCCCGCCATGCCGGGCGCCGCATCGGCGAAGGGGAGCCGCTTGTCCTCTGGCCCTCGCGGATCGTGGCCGCTCGAGATGATATCGACCGTCCCGTCTGCAATCGCAGCGCGCGCGGCCTGGCGGTCGGCCTCGCTGCGCAAGGGCGGAGAGAGACGCGTGAAGGTGCGGAAGTCGGCTGTTGCGAGGTCGGAGAGCATGAAATGCGCAGGCGTGATCCCACACGTGACGCTCACGCCGCGCGACTTGGCTGCGCGCACAAGGTCGAAGCCCGCTGCCGTAGTGACCTGTCGGAAGTGCACCCTCGCCCCGCTCATCTCGGCAATCGCGATGTCGCGGGCAAGCGCCAGCGTCTCTGCCTCGGCAGGTGCGCTCGGCAAGCCGAGCCGCGTTGCGACCTCGCCAGCCGTGGCGGCGGATTCGCCTGCAATCCCGCTGTCCTCGGCATGGGCGACCACGACGAGGCCCAGCATCGCGGCGTACTGGCACAGGCGCAGCATGACGCCGCTGTCTGCGATCCACTTGCGCCCGGTAGCCACGCCGCGCGCGCCCGCATCGCGCATCAACGCAATCTCGGCGAGTTCGGCCCCTTCGAGCCCGCGTGTCGCGGCGGCAAGCGGATGAACCCACAGATCGGGCTTCCCGCTCTTGGCGATGTAATTGACCCGGCTCGGGTAATCGAGCGGCGGGAACTGGTCGGGCATCAGCGCTGCGCGCGTAATGCCGCCGAAATGGAAGGCGGGCTTGTCGACCGCGAATACGCCGAAATCGACGATGCCGGGCGCGACGAGCTTGCCTTTGGCGTCGAGCACTTCGTCGCCCTCATGCGCGCTGACGTCGGCGCCAACAGCCTCGATCAAGCCATCGGCCAGCCGGATGGCTCGGTCCTCAACGCCGCCGGAGGTGACAATCTTGCCATTGACGATGGTAATTGGCCGCGCCTGCTTCATGACCAGCCCTCCACACCGCGCGCGCTTCGCGTCAGCACGTCGAGGCAGGCCATGCGGATCGCGACCCCCATCTCCACCTGGCTGGTGATGATCGAACGGTCGAGCATGTCAGCGACCTCGCTGTCGATCTCGACCCCGCGGTTCATGGGGCCCGGATGCATGACCAGTGCGTCCGGCGCAGCGCGTTTCAGCCGCTCCTTGGTGAGGCCGTAGAGATGGTGATACTCCCGCGCCGAGGGGATGAACTGCCCCGCCATGCGCTCAGACTGCAGCCGCAGCATCATGACCACATCGCTGCCCTCAAGCGCGGCGTCGAAATCGTGAAACGGCTCGGCGCCCATCGCCTCGACCCCTTGCGGCATCAGGGCTGGCGGAGAGCACAGGCGCACGCTTGCCCCCATCGCCTGCAGGCACAGGATATTGGAGCGCGCAACGCGGCTGTGCAGGATGTCGCCGCAGATCGTTATGGTGAGACCGGTAAAGTCAGCGTGAGCATCGCGGCTTCCCCGCCCTTGCTGCGCCAGAGCCTCGCGCAAGGCCAATGCGTCGAGCAGTCCTTGCGTCGGGTGTTCGTGCTGTCCATCGCCTGCATTGAGGACCGGGCAATCGACCTTGTCCGCGATCAGCTGCGTCGCCCCGCTCGACCCGTGGCGGATCACGATCGCATCGGCGCGCATAGCGTTCAATGTGATCGCGGTGTCGATCAGCGTCTCGCCCTTCTTCACGCTCGACTGCGCGGCATGCATATTGACGACGTCCGCACCCAGCCGCTTGCCCGCAATCTCAAAAGACAGGAGCGTGCGGGTCGAGTTCTCGAAGAATGCGTTGATGATGGTGAGACCGGAAAGGAGCTCCGTGTGCTTCGTGCGCTGCCGGTTCAGCTCAACCCACTGTGCCGCCTGATCGAGCAGGTAGAGGATCTCATGCCGTTCAAGCTGGCCGATACCGGTGAGATCGCGATGCGGAAAGGCGAGCCGACCCGCGGGAAAGCGGTCAGCTGCGCTCGAAGTTGGCGTGTTGTCCATCAAAGCCACGCCCTTAGTCGAGTGCTATCGAACGCTCAACCCATCACGCATGCGGTTCCCCATGGAACTTTGCGTCCATCCAGCCTACCTCAGTCGTAACTGGGACACTCAAGACAGGGAAACGCAGACGCAATGAGCTTTATCGGCAAGGCATGGAAAGTCATCGTCGGGATCAAGGACGCGATGGTCATCGTGTTCCTCCTGCTGTTCTTCCTCGCCCTCTTCAGCATCCTGTCGGCCACTCCCAATCCCGGCCAGGTGCGCGAAGGCGCGCTTTACATCGACATGTCAGGATACGTCGTCGAGGAACGTGCTGCGGTCGATCCCGTGGCAACGTTACTCAGTGGCCGTGCGCCGCCTGTAGAACTGCAGGCGCGCGACCTTGTCCGTGCACTCGACGCAGCAGCGGGCGATGATCGCATCAAGGCGGTCGTTATGGACATGAGCGCCTTCGTCGGCGGCGGTCAGGTGCACATGCAAGCTATCGGCGAAGCGATGGACCGCGTGCGCAAAGCAGACAAACCCGTGCTCACTTACGCGGTCGCTTATGGCGATGACCACATGCACCTTGCAGCGCATGCGAGCGAAGTGTGGGCCGATCCGCTGGGCGGGGCGATCATCGCAGGTCCGGGCGGCGCAAACCTCTATTACGCAGAATTGCTCGACAAGCTCAGCATCAACACCCGCGTCTATCGCGTGGGCGAGTTCAAGTCGGCGGTCGAACCCTACATCCTCAATGGCCCTTCCGACGCAGCACGCGACAACCGCGAGGCGCTTTACGGCGCGCTGTGGGAAGAATGGCAGGCAAACGTGAAGAAGGCCCGCCCCTCGCTCGACCTCGAGCGTGTCATTGGCGATCCTGTCGCGTGGATTGAAGCATCGTCAGGTGACCTTGCCGAAGCTGCTCTCGAAGCGGGGCTGGTCGACAACCTCGGGGACTCCGTCGAGTTCGGCACCCGCGTTGCGGAGATCGTCGGCGAAGATACCTCGACCAAGAAACCGGGCACGTATGCCAAGAGTGACCTTCGCCCCTTCCTTGCCGATATCGGCAATGGCGGCTCGAGCGGAGAGATCGCGGTCGTGACCGTCGCAGGGACCATCGTTGATGGCGACGCAGGCCCCGGCGCAGCAGGCGGCGCTCGGATTTCGGGTCTTCTCAACGAAGCGCTCGCCAAGGACGATATCAAGGGTCTTGTGTTGCGGGTGAATTCGCCCGGTGGCTCGGTCCTCGCGTCCGAAGAAATCCGCCGCGCGGTTCAGCGTTTCCGTGACAAGGACATCCCCGTCGCCGTGTCCTTCGGCAACGTCGCTGCGAGCGGTGGCTACTGGGTCGCAACGTCGAGCGACCGTATCTTCGCGCAGCCCGAGACGATCACTGGTTCCATCGGTGTCTTCGCCGTTATCCCGACCTTCGAGGACGCAGCCGCAGAGATCGGTGTCAATGCAGAAGGTTTTCGCACCACGCCGCTGTCGGGTCAGCCCGACATCATCGCTGGCCTCTCATCCGAGGTCGATGCGATCCTTCAAGCGGGCGTTACGGATACTTACAACGACTTCCTCACCCGCGTAGCCGAAGCGCGCGGACTGACTGTCGAGCAGGTCGATACCATGGCGCAGGGCCGGGTTTGGGACGGCGGCACTGCGCGCCAGCTTGGTCTCGTCGACCAGTTCGGCGGGCTTCAGGACGCGATAAACTGGGTGGCCGAGAAAGCCGAACTGGAAGAAGGATCGTGGAGCGCGCGTTTCCTCGGCTCGCAGGAAGCCAGCTACGATTCCCTCATTCGCCAGCTGATGACCGACACGTCAGCGCCTGCAGCGAATTTCGGCTCGGGCGATCTATTCTCGCTCGCCGCACAGCAGCGTGAGGCGCTTTTGAGCCAGATCACGCGCGATGCTCAGCTGCTTGCCGGGACACGAGGCGTACAAGCCTATTGCCTCGAATGCCCGAGCGAAGCGCGGCCCATGACATTGCGCGAGCGAGGCAGCTTGTTTGAGCTCGTTGGAGCGTGGCTGGGCCGCTAGGGTCGGCAGGCCGAAGCGCGCCAAAGTGAAGCTTGCAATAGCGCCTGCGCCACAGTAAACGCCCGCCCCTGTCCAAGCGGTTTCACCAGCCCGCTCAAGCACGGACGGGCGCGTAGCTCAGTGGTAGAGCACACCCTTCACACGGGTGGGGTCGCAAGTTCAATCCTTGCCGCGCCCACCATATTTTCAGTGACTTAACCGATAAAACGGCTACCCTATTCTTCCCGGGGTATCGCCCGGGGTAGCGCCGCTCCCCGGTGGAAAAATCTCAAAAGGTCGTGACCGACGGTACGGGCCGCGCGGGCGAAGGCGGGCTCAATGGCTCCCTAGCGCCGATGACCTCGAGGGCGTCGGTCACTATCACTTTGAGCTCGTCCGGATCGACACCCTTCTTCGGAATCACGTCCGCGTCGTCGCCATGGTGATTGTCGCAAGTAGACGAGTTCAGCGTGTCAAGTCGGTCCCTGACCCCGGCGCAGGGATGCACCCCCGAGTAGTCGTCGATGTCCCGAACGATCTGGCCTAGATTTCGATTGTGTGGAAAATATGCGGTGAAGGACCGGCGGAAGTGGGTCTCGAGAACCTGCCGGACATGGAGGACGATGTCGTCGGGGTCCCCTGTACGATTGTCCGCGTAGGCAATGAGCTTGTCGAGCCGCTTTGCGTGGTCCGACTTACATAGGTCAACCAGTTGGACGTGCTTCGCGGCGCTCCATTCGTCTCCGTCCGCATACTCCATCTGGTAGGTCGCGCTCGTCACTCCTGCGCAGCGCTTCTCGATCTCCCGAAGAAAGTACTCGTCGTGCGAGAGGAGAATCAGTTGGGCGCAGCGCCCGGTGAGTTCCTTCACCGCCTCGACGGTTTTCCCACGTCGGTGACTGTCGTGACTGGCGAGCGGGTCGTCGAAGACGACGACCTTTTTATCTAGCTCGCCGTCGTGGTCGAGCTTCGCGAGGAAGAAGGCGAGCGCTAGCGTCGTCTTGTCTCCGCTCGATAGCGTGTTCCGAAAGTGCGGTATCGCGTCCGCGACGCGCCCGCGCTGACGTGCAATCTCTTCGCCGCGAATGACGAGCGAGTAGTCCGCGGAACCGGCGTTTCCGGCCATACTGCTTGTGGGGCGAGTTATCTGGGCTGAGACACCGAACCGCCCGAGATAGTAATTGACCCGTTCGTGGTAGTGGTCAGCCGCCGCCTCGTTTGCGTCCTTGAGACGCTGCTGAGTGACCTGTCGGGCGTTTTTGGCCCGCTTGTCACGCCTCGACGCAGACAAGTAACTCTCAATTCTCCGTTGGACGCCATCGTCCTGTGTCCTTGCGATACGACGCTTCTCGTTCTTGACGGCTAGCATCGCGCTCTCTTCCGAACCGGTGGACTTCGATTGAACGGCCTTAGTTTCCTCGTTCCACGCATCGACCGCTTCATTGTACGAGGTTAGCGTCGCTTCGGCCCGCGCGATCGCATCTATCGCGCGCTGGAGCTCTTGCTCCTCCTCAACAGCCTCAAGCGGAGCGGCCCGCTTCTTGTCCAACAGTCCTTTGGCCGCCTCGTAGGCTTCCCGAAGGTCTGTCGCTAGGGCATCGCAATCTGGCAGGTCGGTCTCGAATTTTCCGTAATTCGCCCATACCTTCGAGGCCTTTAGGTTGGCTTCAACAGCCTTAAAGACCTCGGTTCGCGCATCTTCGTTCAGCGCGTCCTCGACCTCCTTGAGCGTTGTTGAGATGGTGCCCAAGTGCGCTTTGTATTCTTCACCGAATATCTGTCCGTAGAGCGTTACCATCCCGAGTTCGTCCGCATTAGGGCGGGCGCAAAACGGACAGTCGCCTTCCGCCATGTGCTCCATACCGAAGCCGATCCATTCCTCACCCAGCTTCCCGAGTTTGAAGTGCTTGAAGTGCTCCATGAGCTTGTCGCGCGCGGAGCTTTCGATATCGGGGACGGTGGCGGCAAGGACGTGTTCGAGGCTCCCAGGCAGCGCCGGGACCTCGACCTTCGAGAGACCCTCCAGTGCCGCGATCTTGTCCGCCTCCCGGACCGCGCGCAGCCCCTTCTCTGCCTTTTCCAACTTTTGTGCGAGAGCCGGATTCGCACTTTGGGCAAAAAACTCCTCTCGGGTCATGTCGGTTGGGAGATCGTCTTCCAGCGCCGCCTCCGCAGTCTTCAGCGTCGCGGCGCTCTTCTTGGCATGATCCTTGAAGCGCTCGAGGAGGCGATTCAGGCGGACTCCTTCTTCACCCACGATAATCGAGAATAACCCGCGATCCTGCTCGAGGTTCGTCATTTCGCCAGCGAAGACATTGTCCGCAATGAATTCCTGATCGAACACCTCGATTGGAGCGCGCTCGCTCTTCCAAGCTCCGTCTTTGAACTGTCGATTACCACCGTCCGAGACCAAGACGACTTCCGGGGCCGCTGCATTATTGCCCAAGGAGCGCCTTGCGAGGATTGCGCTAGAGCTTCGGGTGCGCGCCGCGCGTAGTACGGCGGTCAGAGTGGATTTCCCTCGTCCGTTTCGAGCGTAGAAAAGTGAAAGCTGCGAAAGCTCGGGCGACGAACCCGCGTTGAACGCCTTAAGTACGCCCACATTGTGTATGACTATTTTCTTGAACACGGACCATTAGCTGACTCGTATTTGCTTTCGAGTCAAAGCCATTCCCGTAACTGTTCTGAAGTCAGACGGCGTACTGACTTTCATCATCACCCGAGAAGTACGTGCCCTGTTGTTAGGCACCGACGTCTTGTTCCAAAAGCTAGCAAGACCATAATCAATGTGCCATTCGGTCAATATTGGACAACAGCGCGGGACCGTATGGCTAATCTAGACGGAAAAGTACGACAGCTAAGACAAGACTTACTGGACGAAGGACAGAAACCGATTCCCGGCGAGCATCAAGGAGTCTCAAAGGACAAGATTCGACAAGTCCTTACTCAGATAGACCTCCACGGCAACAATGACCTCGTGGATGCGGTGTTTGCGCTTCTCGATAACGAGACCCCTAGCTGGTTCCCTAAGCCCCCAGCCGGAGCGACAATAGCGGACGGAGCCTCGACTGCACACCTTGCCTGCCACATCGGCATTCTCCAACGCGGCGGAACGAAACTCGACCGAGAAGGGCGCGACTACTGGATCAAGCCGCTCCGCGATCTAGGGGGTATCGAGGCCGTCACTCTCGAGAAGAACGAGTTTGTTCCGGGTCACACTAAGGCGAAGAGTCCCAACTCATCGTATCGGCTCGAGGAGGCGTTCCGGGAAATACTCACAGCGCCGGGCGGTGAATGGCAGGAGATGCTCGCGGAGTGGTCTGCCCAAGACGCTGCGCGAGAGCGACTAGCCTTTCAGGCAAAGATGGCCGAGGCAGCAAAGAAGGCCTCGGATACCGGCCACGCCGCTCTCATTCGAGATTGCGTCGAACACTATGCACCGCGCTTCCTCGAGGGGTACGAGGTCCTATATGTGGACGACAGCGACGGGGACAGGATCAGCGACGAGGAGCGAGCCAAGATGGAGGCTGCCGGGGCCGTGCTCACGCTCGAGGACCCGATGCCGGACGTACTGCTTTGGCATCCAGAAAGGGATGCTCTTTGGGTAATCGAAGCCGTCACCAGCGACGGAGAAGTCGATGCTCACAAGGTCAAGGGAATGGTGGCGTTCGCCCAGCGCTGTCGGAAGGCCGAAGTCGGCTTCACGACTGCTTATCGGACGTGGCGAGAGGCGGCAGCTCGACAAGCTAAGCAGCGTAACATCGCGGTTGAGACGTTCATCTGGATACGAGAGGACCCGGCGAAGCAGCTCCTGCTCAAGGGCTAGAGAATGGTCGCGACCGACTCGTCAATCGCCTCCTGTCCAATCGGCGCGATGCGGCCTAGCCGCTCGAGGTCCTCAAGCGAGGGGTAATGGAGGTTGCGGAGGTCCGTGGCGTTCACCTGCGTGTGTCCGGAGAAGAGGCGGAAGTAGTCGTCAACAGCCGTCGAGTTAAGGAATGCGGCTAGGCCCAAGGCGAGCGCGTCCGGCAGACCTGCGCCGTCGCGATGGAAGAAGTTCAGCTTGTTGTCGAAGGCGGCAGGCACCTGCGCGTCATAGACGGAGACAACGAGCCTCCTCTTTTCCTCCTTGGACGAGAAGCGCTTGGCAAGGAGATACCGTCCCGGCGGAACGAGCTCACGCTCGACCCTCTCCGAAATCGCGATAGCGTTGCTCTTCTTAAAGTCTGGGATCGGCCAGCGCACTCCGCCGCCCCGAAGGTGGGCAGGATATAGGAGTGGCGCATTGCCCTCACCCGGTTCCTTGCGCAATTCCTCGCGCCTGCGGAAATCAACAATGCGGCCCGTCGAGACCTTGAGCTCGAGGTCAGACAGCGAACAGGGCAATGCCTGCACCCGATTGGCGAGCTCCGCGTCCTCGCTCGAGAGTGCCAGCCGGATAAAGCAATGCTTATCGCCCGGTCGAACGACCTCCTCGAAGGGGACCTCGCGGCCTTCCGCCGTATCGGTCTCGAGGAGTACAGTAGTCGACTGTTCCTCGCCACGACGGAGACGATAGATCACGTTCTCTTGGAGTACCGCATCGTCCTTGAATGCTTTGGTGCGGGACTCAAACACGAAGAGCTGCTCGAGGCTCGAGAGGCCCAGCAGATGGCGACGGAACGGCTCGTAATACGGCCCATTACAGAAGGACCGGGGGGTAATGGCGACGAGCTCGCCGCCGTCGGCGAGTTGGTTCAGCGCAAGAGCCACGAAGGCCGAATAAAGGTTCACGGTTTCAATGCCCTGAGAGCGGAGCGCACTGCGCCAGCGGGAGGCACTGTTAATCTTTGCGTAGGGCGGATTCAGGATCGCACAGTTAAAGCCCTCGATCACCTCGAGCAGCGGCTCGGCAGAAGAAAGGATATAGTCGTCCTCCACGATCCGAGATGCGAAGCTCACCCCCGCCTCCTCGCAGGCTGTCCGACAATCCTCGAGTGTCTGGGCGAGCAACTCAGCAAGACCGGGATCGACTTCGAAGGCCGTCACCGAGATAGACAGAGGGGGGACGGAGCGAGAAAGAGCCTCAGTAACGAACGCAGCAGTCAGGGACCCCACACCAGCCCCTGCATCGAGAAGTCTTACTTCCTCGGGAAGCTCTCCAAACATGGCAGCCATATCGACCGCAACCGGCTCCGGGGTAAGGAATTGCCCAAGTGCGGAACGGCGATCACCGTCCAGTCTCGGAGAGACCTCGCGCCGGACCTTGTCCGCTCGAGAAGCGATTGTGTGTGTCGTCGATGCGGCGGCAGACTGCGGCATTCTTTCCCCTTCGCATAAGTCGCCCGCCTAGCCTAGAGCGCAATGGAACTAAAGAGGAACATTTCCCCGGATACCAAACCCGCCGTTAAACCGCATACGGGCTCAAGTCTGCCTTGCGGCATTGGCCGCAAAGGCGGTTGTGCGGTCCTTCGCTGTCGAACTCCTTGCCGCAGGAAAGGCAATTGCGCCGGGTGGTGCGCCGGAGATTGCCATCCGCATCAGTCCGATTGGGCGAAGGTAGGTATGCCGGATAGGGCATCGGCTAATTCGTCCGCGCCATCAGCATAAAGCCGAAGGCGCGCGCCTGCGCACTAGTCATCAATCGTCGGGCCTCGTGCGCCCCCGGCGCGGATCGAAGGACATCGACCCAAAGCTCACGGCCACTCTCGATCCGGCACATCAGCCCAAAGAAGGCACCGAGCTCGGACGCCGGGACGGCGAAGAGCTTCGCAAATTTGCGGACCATCGGGATAGTCGGCCAACCGGTCGGCTCCGTAGCGCGAGCGAAGGAAAGCGTCGCGATATGCGCGGCGCGGGTCCGTTCGTCGAACATCGCCGGGTAAGCGTCAGCGACGGCCTCGGGATCGAAGCTCACGAGCTCTTAACGCAATTGCGCCCCTCACACGTTGTTTGATCCGCTTGGGCAGCCATAAACATGCCGCCGCACTTCAAGCACCATCTTTCGTGCAGCGGTTCCTCGCCATCCATTTCAATGGGCTTCCAGTCGACCTTACCAAGCCGGGAGGCGTGCCTCTTGGACCTAGCTTCGAACTCTGCAGCGCGCTCTGCCTTTGCCAGTTGGATTGTCACTGGATCGGAACCGGAATGCCGCAAGAGCGCCTCGCTGGCACTGCAACCATGCTTCTCTCCAAGCTCCTCGGCTCGCGCCATGATCGCGTCGCTGTAATCGCTGGCCCCGAACAAAGGCTCAGCTTCTCCGCGCGCCAACTCAGCGGCGTTCTTGCAAATGTCGCTTTCGGCGCGTTTCGTAATGACGGCAACCGCGCCCCGCTGTGCGGGCCGGTCTACGGTCGACACCTCCCGCACCGTGAGGTCTCGAATGATCACCTTCTTCATCGCGCTTGCTCCTCATCGCTTGAGTAATTGTGGAGCTCATTTTCGGTGGTTCGTTCGACGCTTGCGGCTATGGGCCCTCGTCCACGAGCCGGAATGTATGGGAGGTCCAAGAATTTGATCAGCTGCGGAGCCGATGCTTGCATCTGCCCGAGAAGGAGGGTGCGCAGCAATCGCCGGACGCTGCCAGAGATACCGGAGAGGCCGGGGTTCGCTTTGCGTGCTTTAGCGACGAAGTTATCCTCGGCTGCCAGAAGTGCAGTGATAGATGCTTCCACCTCGATAACGGCAGCGTCGAGACGCTTTGCGGCTTCGATCTTCACGTTGGCCGCCTCTCGCAGTGGATCGGTGGCCGCCTGAGCCTGTGCTGGGGACTCAGGCGGCTTCTTGGTCAATAGTCCCATCGGGGTCTCCTATGTGGTCAGGGGGTCGGTTGTTGCCCAAGGATAGGCGCAGCGAAGCGATCACATCGCGCGCCTCCTTAGGATCGAAGCCCGCGCCCTCAAGGTCGCTTTGACGCAGTCGCCAGAAGTGCTCGTCGAACATCGGGCGGACAGCCTCGTCTCGGGCGCGGTCGAGGATGCACTGGTCATAGAGAGTGCGCGGTAGGCGAAGACCACGGATCAACTGGTCCTCGTCCCAGAGGGTAGCGAGGTCGGGCGTTGGCGGTGCTTTCTGACCCATATCCTTCACGAGCTCGATCCGCAGCGCGCGGCGCTCGTCCGGAGTCATAAGCCGGTAGCTCACTGCGAAGGCGAGCTCGTCGAGCGCTTCGTCACGCGTCATGGTCGATCACCTTGGCTGGAGCAGGCAGGTCGCGGCGGCTTTGCACCATCTGCATTGCAACCTTAGCTACGGCGTCTCCGAGGACGCCGGTGTCGACCTCGTGCGTCACTTTCTTGTTCACCGAGATGGCTTGCGTCTCACGATAGGCTGGCAGCATTGCGCGGGCGCGCAGCTCGAGCAGCCGGTCAGAATACTTGCGCACCGATCCGACAATCTTCTCACGATATTGGCCACCGAAGATGGGCTCCTCCCACCCCTCCTGCGCACGGCGGTAAATCTCGGCTTCTATGCTGGCTTCCGCAGCGGCGATGGCCTCGTCCCATTGCGCCGCGAACTCGGGGTCCCTGTTGCGTTCATCTGCGAAGGTCTGCTTCGCCCCAAATTGACTCGAGGCGCGAGGGCTCACCGCACGGGCGGCGCGCACGACAATGCCGTGGCGGGCAAGTTCGGCGAGGAAGAGCTTCTTGCGGCGTTCGGTCAACTTCATGCCGAAACGGTAGCTGGGGACCGTTCGAGAGCGAACGGCGGATCGTTGATGCGAAAAAACTTCGGAAGACCCGGCGGTTGGGACGTCTCGACGTATAAATAGATATACCAAGGGGTGAATTTCCAACCCCCTAATTTCGAAGGAGGAAGTGATGACAATTGTTACCTTATTGATCGTTGCCGTCGTGCTTATCGAAGCACTCAGGTAATCGACGGTTGAGTGGCAGAGGGAGTCTCTGTCACCTCCTCTCCCAGCGAGAGGGATATTCGCTACCCCTCGAGCTACCCCTCTCAAATGAAAGCGCTCCAGACTATGGAAGTGTTGGCTTCGTCGTCGAAGACCTCGCCCCGATAGAGGGTCAGCTCCGAGTTTTGCCTGTCCCGATCCGCGCGCGCCCGCGCGAAGGCCGCACGGTCCGAACGGCTGGTGGCCCGAAGCCCAAACGAGATGCGACCGACACCGTTCCGGCCCGTTCCCCCTCACCGTTCCCCCTTGGGGGAACGCTCTCGCGCCAGCTTTTCCGCCACTCTCGAGTACCGTTCCCCCCGTTCCCCCTCTCTTCGACAAAAGAGGAAAAGGGGAGAGCGGGATAGAGCTCCGCCTTGGGCCTGCGTAGGGAGTTATAGAGCGAGGGGCGGAACGGGGGGTACGGGTGGGAACGCCCCGCCATTTAGCCAAGTATTGCTGGGCAAATGCCGTTCCCCCTCTTCGACAACAGGGCCGGAACGTCGGGGGGAACGGCTCAGTAGGGAAGATCATCGCCGCCGCTTTCCGGCTCCGGCTCCGGCCGGTCGACGAACCAACCAGCCGCGCCGAGCGAGACTGTAAGCGCTTGCTGCTGCTTCAGTTTCGATCCCTTCACATACCCGTATTCGGGCTTCTTACCGCCAAACCGCCGCCGTTTTCGCTCCCAACCGAGCTCGCGCATAGCATCACCAAGGCGAGCGTTTTGATCTTGAGTTTGCTGTCCAGCCGGGACCCCTAGCAACCGCCATACGTCGACCGCTCGAACCTTCCCAACACGATCACCGAGAGCTGCTGCTAACGACTCAACAAAGGGGTCTTCGACCCGGCGCGCTTCTTGTTCGACACCGGCTGCCGCGTACAGCGATGGATCCAGTCGGATACTCGCGCCTTCAGCCTCACGGGCCGCTGCTTCCGCCCATATTTGGTCCCGGTCGCGCTTCAGTGCCTCGAGGTCGAAACTACCCACCCGAACAGGCCAGAACCGCCTGTTGCCGGTAAGGTCTCGGAGATAGCGCTCGCTGTTGGTCGTACCGATCACCACGAACTGGCGCGGCACGATCACGGGCAGACGGGCATAGGACAGTCGCGCCGTGTCGTCCTGCCGGGAGAGGAACGCCTTCAGGTGCTCGACTTCTCCCTTGCGCATTCCCTTCAATTCGCCAGCCTCGATAATCCACTTGCCGGCGGTCTGCTCGATAACCTTCTTGCCGTCCGCATTCAGCGGAAGGTCATCGCCAAATTGCTCGTCGCGTACCGCAAGAACCCGCAGCGCGGAGGACTTGTTCGTCCCCTGCTCGCTTTCGAGCGTTAGCATCTCGTCGAATTTCGAGCCGGGTCGCCGAACCCGCCGCACCGCCGCTAGCAAAGGCAGAGCTCCGACGGCGCGCGTATAATCATTGTTCTCCGCCCCGCCGTATTCTGAGAGCCAAGTGTCGAGCCGGAGAACGCGGTCCCACTTCAAGCCGTCGAGATAGTCACACACAGGATGGAATGGCGCGTTGCGCGCGGTGTCCATCAACACTTTCGTAAAAAACTCAATTTGCGGGCGGAAGCGGAAGCGCTCGTCAATCTCGAGCCAGAGCCGGGTAAGTGCTGC
Organism: Erythrobacter sp. S158; assembly: GCF_057364915.1. Lineage (NCBI taxonomy): Bacteria > Pseudomonadati > Pseudomonadota > Alphaproteobacteria > Sphingomonadales > Erythrobacteraceae > Erythrobacter > Erythrobacter sp. S158. The sequence continues at coordinate 2,291,439 of NZ_CP200279.1, forward strand.
GTCATCGAGGTGCGGGCCGTGTCCCTCGAGCCCTTCGATAGCCGAGCGATCCGCGAACGTGTCGTGCCGGAGCTCGACCCCCAGCTTTCTAAATGCCAGCCGGATATTTCCTTGGTGGTTGGCGTATATCTTTCCCTCATTGCTCGTGGCGAAGCTGTCCTCATCCTGCGCAACCTTCTTCGCCGCGTTCTCGACTTGGTCCCACGCATACCGAATGCGTCCACTTTCGCTCTGGCTCTGGTCGCGGACGTGCGCTGATATCCCGAAGTCGGGATCGACTAGAATGCCGACGATCATCGCTGGCGGGACCCCGGCGCGGACGAGCGCACAAGTCACGGCAAAAACGGCTTCGGACCGAGAGGCAAACCGTTCTGGCCTGTCGCGGTCTCGCCCTTGCGCGATCAGCATCGGCACATCGGGTTTTAGCTCGTACTGCTCGAGCTCGGACAAGTCCGTCATCCGGATCGGCACAACCCGCTCGAGCGAGACCGGCTCCGCTTCAGTATCAGCGCTCTTGCCCTCGACCGGGCTTTCCTCCTCCCAGACCTGCGGGAAGGCGTCCAGCGCGTGCGTTGTGCCATTCAAGTAGACGATGCTCGTCTCGCACCGAACGCGACCGATCTTGCGCTTCGTCTTGGTGGGCAGATTGTCGCCACCAGGCAGGCGGAGGATGCGGTCGATATTCTGGGTGCCTTTGTCAGCATTCAGCTTCACGCGGATGCCGCGCGTATGGGCTTCGATCAGCTCAATCCGCTTCGTGCGCTCCGCAGCATTGGCAGGGTCGCCAAACTCGAAGAACTCGTCGAGCCGCCAGAGGAGATTCAAGCCGTTCCCCGACCGTATCACGGCGCTAGGCGACGGCATCTCGTTCTTGCGACAGAGCTCCTCAAGCCCGCCTATTGTCTCGTCAATCCAAGCCCCGATCTCCTCGCGCGACATGGTGTCTTTCGGCGGGTCGAGGTCGGCCTGCACGAACTCGGTCCCCGCCAGATGCGCCTTCTTCGGCTTCTCGCCGGAACGCTCACGTAGCCGAGCGTGGGTATAGTAGATGTTTCGCTTGCCGGACCACTCGCCAACGAAGTTCGCGACCTCCTCGGGTTTATCGAGATAGAACGTCGGGGTCCCGCCTCTCAGGTCCGGCACAATCGTCGTAACCGCAATCGGGGTATGCCCCAGCCACTCAGCGAATGCTGCGGCGGCTTCCGGTCCGCTCAATCCGTTGGCCTTCGTTTCGGCTGCGCCGTCGAGTATATCTCCACTCACGGGAGGTCTCCTGCCTTTCGTGCCAATCACTGGAGGGCCGTTCGGACTGGTTACCCGGACGGCCCTTTTGCTACGCGGCGTCCGCCTCGGCGAGCTTCGCGTCGATCCATGCCTGCACTTCGGACTTCAGCCACACGACGCGGTTCGGACCGATAGGCTTCGGCTTCGGGAACTCGCCCTTCTTCGCAAGAGCGTAAATCGTCGAGCGTCCGAGGGTCGTCATCTCCCTCACGCCGCGAACGTCGATCACGGTCCTGTCGACCGTCGGCTTCGCCTCCTCCTCGGAGGGCTCTCTTTTGTGTTGGGGCATCGCGCCGTCCTCTGCATTCCTAACCCGTTCCAGCGGGTACGGAGACGCTCTTCGGCGATTGCTCGTCCGACCTCTACGGACTTAGGGTAAAGGGACGAAAAGCGTCCCCTTACCCGCGCGGGAGGTCGTCGTTCCGGTCGAGCTCGAAGAGGGCATTCCGGCTCCGGCGCTGCGCCTCGTCGGGCGGCAAGCCGTACAGCTGCCGGACTTCGTTCGCGACCGCTTCAATGGCCTCCTTGGGCAGGTTCGCCGTGCCGGGGAGTTGGTCGCGTCGCCAGATTACGTAGAGCTCGCACACGACCTTGCGCAGGTTCGGTATCTCCTCGATTGCCCCGTTGGGCAGCAAGAGCAGTTCACCGCATTGAGCCAATATCGTCGCGGGATCGAGCCTGCGTTGTCGTCGTTCTGCAATCAATTCATCGACGCTCTTTCTCTCTTCGAGCTCGTTCAGGGCCTTTGCGCACAAACCGTCCTTCCAATCGTGCTTCACGCTCTCGTCAACAAAGCCGTCAGACAGTTCGAAGCGCCCGTCGACGGCTTTCTCGAACACCGCGTCCTCAGATATCTCAGCAACTGTCCGTACCCGCTGCTCGTCGTCCATCGCGCGCGTGGCGGCAGCGAGCTCCTCGTTCGATCCGGCGGCGAGCTTGTCGAGCATCTCGTGAGCCAAGAGCGTTCGGACGAGTGTGCGGGTCCGATGGTCGAGCTTGTCCCAGCTCTGGGCCGCGCTCGCGATCTTTCGCCGCTCTGCCTTGGCTTCGTCTTTCGAAGCGAACTCGCCCCGGAAGCCATGCACCAGATAAGAGTGTCCCGGCCCAATCTCGTCGCGGATGGCCTCAATCCTACCGCGCTCCTCCGGCGTCAGTTCCATAGCTTGCCCCACTTCTCGAGAGCGGCCCGTTTCTCGGGCAAGTAATCGTGCTGGTTATAGGTCGCGGCCACCCCCTTAATCTTGTGCCCAAGGACGCGCTCGACGTGCTCCTCCCGGACCCCGAGACGGATTAGATGCGAGGTCACCGACCGGCGAATGTCGTGCATCTCGAAGTGCAGCATTGGCTCCAGCCCCTTCGCAGCTTCGAGCTCGGCAATCTTTATGCGCAAACGCGCCTCCGCCTTCGAGAAGCCGCTTATCGGACGACGACCGCCGGTCCCGGAGAGAAGACAGGTCCCCTCGTTCCAGCGCGGCAGTTCGGAAACGATAGCCCAAGCAGTAGCGGACAGAGGCACAGCGTGGTCGATACCCGTCTTATAGACATCGGCGGGGACCACGAAAACACGGTCGAGGTCGTCGTCGAACCACTCTCGACGCAGTCCAGCAATCTCGCTTTTGCGTTGCCCCGTCAGGATTAGGAGCCGGACCCACGGGCCGAAGGGGTATTTCATATCGCCAGCCGCGTCCCAGACCCGCCGGAGTTCGTCCATCGACAGGACGCGCTTTCGAGCCTCGTATCGCAGGTCCTTCCGCTTGATCCCGGCTGCGGGACTTATGTCGATTAGGCCCCGGTCGATTGCCCAACTAAAGAGACCAACAAGATGCTTCCGGACCTCGCGTGCGACGTTCGCGCCACTCTCAAGCACGACCTCGTCGAGCAATTCCATCACCTCGGTTCGACGGATCGTTTCGAGAAGTCTCCCGCTCCATCGCGGGAGAACGTGCTCAGTCAGCAATCGCTCAGCCGGACACTTGCCGACCGGGCGCGGCTTCGTACCCTTCTCCTCCGCCTCCCTTTGGGCAAGCTCCTCGCGCTCCTTCGCGCGTTGCCCATCTCGGGTGTTCACCTTCACGTGCAGTTCCACGTAGCGCTCAAGGACGACGTCGAAGGTCCTGTTGGCGCGCTTCTCGAGCTCGAGCGCCCTCTCGTCAGCCGGATCGACCTTCTGGTCCGCCGCCTCCAATGCCTTGCGCGCCTTCTCTCGGGCCTCCGTCAACGTTACCGCCGGGTATGTGCCGAGGCTTAGCCGCTTCATCTTGCCTCGCTTCCCGTCGGGTCCCGCGACACGGTAAAGGATCGACCAACTCTTCTTGCCGCTCTTGCCGACGCGGACCCGGAGCTCCCACACGATGGTGTCGGCTATCTCGAGCCTTTTGCCCTCCGGTGCCTTCAGCTTCTCGAGCCTCTTGTCCGTCAATCTCTCGCGACCGGGCTTGTGCCCTACCGTCGCTTCGCTCGTCACAGTCACCATAGCCTAAATCTCCGTCGGGGGTAGCCTCGGGGTAGCCAAACAGTCCGGTTTGGGCCGGACCCGCTCAGACGCCCTCGGAGCGAAATAGCTACAAACCCCCGAAAATACTAGACTTCTTTAGACGGTATAGATTGCGCGGGACTGGATAGCCAGCCCTTCACACGGGTGGGGTCGCAAGTTCAATCCTTGCCGCGCCCACCATTATTTTCAATTACTTAGACTGAAGTTAGCCACTCTCTTCAAGTGCACCCCACCACATCCCCACTAATTGACCTTGAAACCCCCTCTGGCGTTTTGAGCGAAGGGGGTGGGGGGCGTGGATCATTCCTCACGTTCGGGGTGTGAGGAGCAGCCTCCTTGGCGAGACAAAAATTGCAAAAAAATCAGAGGCAAAGCCAATGGCTCTTATGGACATTGAACAGATGCACTCAGGTAACTCTGATGTGACAGGGCTTCTTACACTGATGCCGATATGACCGCCACCATCGCGCGGCATGGCCACGCTGGCTATCAGACGCATATCAAAGGAATACTTAGGCCTGTAATGCCTCCTAAACGCAAATCCATGCATTTGTAATACCTGTGCCATCGTAGTGCACTGAACTTGCTCACTTCCCTTCTCGCCTCTATTTCTCGTCGAAATACAGGAGTGAGCTTTTTGGGTTATTCTAGACAATCCCGTGACGTTTTGTTTTTTGACGCACACGTTGAACGTCGGGCAAAGCATGCTCCTTTCCCAAAGATGGAACGAATAGCTGAGCTGCTTCAAAAGGCTGCTGACGATGAGGACTTCCCGCTCAAGGAGTTTGAGAAGGGAGCCATCACTTACATCATTAAGCAGGCAAACCTCGACAAGGCACACCAGACTCTGACGCTTCTCATTGAGTCCGCCGACAAGAACGCGCCAGATACACGCTATCTCGACCACGCTGCCCGGACAAAGCGAGACTTTAAGAAACAGAAGACCGAAGGAGGCGGGCTGAGCACCCACGTGGCTATATCTCTATCTCCGGAAAAAAGCGGCGAAAACGTCTATCTGTGCCTCATTGAGGACGTTCCAAATTTTCCAGTTCATCGCATCCGCTCCGTGCTAAACACTGCGATCAGGTTGCTTTGTCAGGAGGAAAACCACTTTCTCTACAAGCGCCCGGGCGGATCAAAAAAGAAGATTGCTTACGTGCCACACATCGACTTTCACGGCCATGCTTCATCGTCGCTGAAGAGCGATCTCGAAAATGGAACAATCCATGGCCTCACTCTGGTCGAGCCGGACACTGCAAAGCCATTGGGGCAAGGCAAATACTTTTCTGGTGTCGAGAAGACAATGAAGGTCAAAATGTTGCGGACACCGAAGAACGGAAAAGTCCTAGCAACAATTCTTCAGGCGGTGAAATCCCAATCTGGGGATTACTCTCAGGTGCGCATTAGCTTCCAACCAGAAACGGGAGGCAAATCAACCCATGTGGATCTCGATACAACCAAGGGCACGCTAATTGGTAAGGCCTATGTGAAAACGAAACACTTTGGCGGGATCACGCCGCCTATTGCTACCAGTGCGGTCGATAAGATTGTGCCTCATCTGGAAAGCCGCATGATTGATGCGCTCGTGAAGGGACGCTCTTGAGCTTCCTTTACCAACTTACTCGTCCCCTCGCCTATCTTGGCGTCGATGGACCTAGCTTAGGCATTTACCGGGTTTGGGGGCCAATTTCACTGGCGGCGTTCTCTACTGTGGCTGCCTACTACTTACCCTCTGGCCTCAACACTGTCGGCAGCGGATCACTCACGGCCTTTCTGGCGCAGCTGTTTGCGACACTCCCCGGCTTTTACATTGCTGCCTTGGCCGCCATTGTAGCCTTTCAGGGCGGCGATCTCGACAAAGATATGCCGCACACGACCGCTACGATCTCTGCAAACCGGGATACCTCGCGAGTACCAATCACCTTTCGTGTATTTCTCTGCTACTTATTTTCCTATCTCACCGCTTTGTCGTTCTTGGGCTTCGGAGTTTGCGTTGTCGGCTCCTTGTTGGTCCCGAGCGTAGAAATTGGATTGGCTTCCTCACCTAGCTTCTACACTTGGCTAGAGTTAGGCTTCGTTTTCTGCGTTTCTCTCATCACTTTCAGCGTGGTTCTTTGCACCATCCAAGGTCTCTACTTCTTGGCTGAGCGGGTTCACCAAACACTCTTGGGGGAAGATGAAGATGACGAGCAAACCACGAGATAACCGAGAAGATCAAATTTTATGAAAGCCGTCCTGGGCAACCGGTCGCGCCTATCGCCTGACTCTGTGTACTGGGTCGGTCGCCAACTCGCCCCTAATTGTACCCGCGACACAGAACTTATGGCCTCTCTTTAATGAAGATTTCCTTGGATTTGATTCACTATTTCTCCTTCTTTATCAGAGGGTAGTGTCCAAAAGAGTCGAGATAACAAGAGACCATTTCCTTAGTCAGTTTATTCTCTTCGTCACACGTAACCAAGAAAGAGTCATGAACGGGTAGAGCCAAGACCCCTTGATTCATCAGATTAGTGATTATGGAGAGAGCTAAATCTGAATCTTTCCTCTGGAGACGAATGCCAGAGCCACTTGCGAATGAGTCTGCAATCTTTGAGTGCTTATCCTCAATCATTTCTCGAATTTCGACACGCTTGAACGGCTTGAATGAGAACCCTTCAATCCTTGCCCTTTCCGGACAACCATCACTACGCCCGTTGATTAAGGCCTGCGTGAGCGCCTTCACTGCCTCTCGATAGTGGTCCTCGGGCAACCCACTGTCAGCAGCATGCTCCCAGAGTGGTGCAATGAAATAGGGATCACCCTCATAGTCCAAACCCGCTTCATGATAGAGCATTCGGACTGCGTGGCCGGAGTAGTCATGCTCAACAGTGTCTTTTCCATTAATCCTTATGCTTCGACGAATGTTACGAGGAGCGTTAGTCCACCAAGCTCCGTACAATCGCCCTCCATGCTCGAATGAGCCATTATTGAAGGTGCGGAATAGGTTAGTGCGAAAGAGCTCGGGGTAGCGAAAAGGCAGGCCTTTCAAGCTATCTCGATCGTTCAACTTCTTGAGCCATTCAGCAACGCAATGATCCGGCATATTCATCGCCAGATCATGCGCTTCAACGAAGCTATTATAGGCTCGAAGTTTCTTGATCCAGTCGACCGTTTCCACGGTATCAGGAAACAGTATCTCCGGCCCTTCACGATTGGTCTTCCGGAGCCGTACGAGCCGTTCTGAAGGCATATTCTCGATTAATGAGTGTCTACTGACGCTGTGCTCGCCGAAGAGCTTCAGAAAGGCTCTGGAAGGCGCATAGATCGATGAAGCTCTTCCTTGGATACCGGGCCAAACTTCAACCAGCCCGCACTTTTCTAGAAACCCGATAGTGCGGCGCATTGCAGCACCATTCAACCAAGTCGGCTCCAAACCATAGGCGGAGGATTTAGCCATGTATGCGACGTGGGGACTGACACGATGAGCATGACAAGATATGGCATTGGCAGCTACCCGTCTCACCAACTCCGCCCGATTTGACGCGTCATTAGGCCTAAGCGCCTTGGCCCTAGTTTCGACGCTTGAGATCTGAGCCAAGAGGGTACTGGTTAGTTCACTGCCTTCTGGTTCTCTCAGATCAATATCTGATCTGAACCACGTTCCTTTTGTCGGCCACTCCGATAATAAATCTAGACGACCTGTAGAGGCTCGCTTGGGGAGTGGTTTGGCGGCAACGGGTGAAACGCGCTTCTCATCACGCATTGCCCGCCTGCTCACCCTCAACGATTGCAGATATGAAGGCTTCTACTTCTTCAGCAACGTATCGAGGGCACGACCCAATGTAACGAGGGTCTAGGTTCAGAATGTGAGGTTGTCCGTTCCTGCGTTTGTGGCGCTGACCACGCACCCAAGAGGGGGACAGATTTAAACGACGTGCAATATCCTTATCAGTATAAAAAACAGCTTCCATTTTAGTTCTCAAAACTCGGACAGCCGCGATCATCGCTACAGGCGAACCCCGTAGGTGGACGACTTTCCATGTTCTTGAGTAGTTACGCGTGATTTGATTTCACGCTTCGCCAAAATTTGTGAGACCTCGCCGCAAAGCAGTTACGCCTCATATCCGGAAATGTCAGATTGATCGTTCTACGTCAATCTCGTTAACTCTGTTTCGGGACAACTAATGCAGCACTAAAGGTTAGCAAGACTATACAAGACGTAAAGTCCTTTATTTCGTTTCAAGTTTTAGAAACTCGCGACTCGCAACATGTCGCTGACCACTCAGTGACAAGTTTTTTATCTAAAATGGCCGCTGTATTACTCGCCCAGACTTGAGAGCTGACTCGGGATCCCACCAAGTTGAACGGAGATGGCCGATGACTTTGTTGAATAGATCACACATTAAATCCGCGTGAATATCATGAGGCGGGAGGCCAGCTTCCTTTCGTTTCTTACGATCACCATTCTTAGCACGGCATAAAACAAAAATTTCAGCGATATCGGTAAGTTCCGGGAAGACTCCCTTGTCCATCTTGATGAACTCCGCTGACACGATGTACATGCAATAAGGAGCGGCGGTCTTGATGCTAGAAGCCGTCGAAGCGCACATATCCAGATGATTCTTCGCTAGGTATGTCTTGCACTCGATCGCTACAATCGGGATCAGAATGTTACTTTTTAGCGCCGCCCCCTCACCCTCTGGATTGATAGTGAGTTGGAATGCTGCGCCTATAGCAAAGTCTTGGTCTTTCTTGGCAATTCTAGGATTTGGATCCTGAAAGATCGTGCCAAAACTGTGAGGCGAGAAGGTCAGCGAAACATAACTACTGGTCGATTTGCCTAGCCTGAAATTGCTCGGCTGACTCATGTCGACGATCTTGAATATATCTTTGAATAACCACGCGTAGAGCTCCTCCATCATAGTAGAGCGAAGGTTCTCTTGCGGGACATTCTTGCCTGACTCGAATATCGGAATCGCATCATGCCGATACTGATTGAAGGCTTCCACTAGCGTCTGAACTGAAGTCTCATCCGTGATGCTGATAGATCGCACGACCTCGACAAATTTTGCATAGGCTTCTTTAGCGGGCTGCAACGCAGGCTTTTCTTTAGCCTTTCGTTTCAGCAAGCTTCCGTGAGGAAGCGTTTCAATGTCCACAATCGCCCCGCAACTGATCATGCGTGTTGCCTTCTCTGCTTAAGCGTCAAGGATAAGTCGCCCAGTCGCTAGTCGATCATGCAAAGATGAACGCTCTTTGGCACAAAGCTCAATTGTCTGTTTAGCGCCTATCATTATCTCTCTTATGTTCTTCCAGGATGTCGGCTTCGCGATCTTGGATTTCCTAAACTCGGCACGCTTCTGTTGGCGAAGAATATAGATTTCGTCGATTGCACTGGATGCATAGCTCAACGCTTCGAGATTGAAGTCGGCAAACTCACTGAGCGCCAGGTAACGACAGTGGGGAAAGGTGCTCTTGATGGCAGCTGCTGAAAAGTCGACTCCCGAGATCATGTTCTTATCGAAGTAAGTCTTCGCTTCGGCAGCAATGATCGGAATGAATAGGGGAGTGCTAGGATGTTCAGCTACAGCGAGGCTCGTCGCATATCCTACCGCCAGATCGACTCTTTGCATTTTCGGAATTAACAGCGAAGGCATCCTAGTATCGAAGGCAAGATCGATAGCTATGTCTCGTTGGCCAGATGCGAAAAGCTGGTCATGCTCTTTGCAGAGCACGTGGAACATTCTCAGAAAAAACTCAGGAATCACGCTGGTTATGAAGTCCGACTGGCTCGCAAAGACGCCGCTAGCCACCTTTCGAATCTCCGCCATGTAGTCGTCCAAGAGTGATGCCGCAGCCTTGAAGAAGTCATCATCATCTAGAACCACGCCGTCGACATGATCGCAGAGACGCACAAACATCGGAGTCAATGTGGCCAATGCTGCTGCAGACTTCCCGTGCGCTGCACTTTTTGACGAGAACTGGTGTATGAGATTGTTACAATGTGGGGATGCTCCGTCGAGCTTCCGAATTTCAATCTGTTCAAGCAAACTCGGCTGCACTGGCTTGGGCCTTTTGAGTGGTCGCTTCTAGCAGCGCTGCTGCAATAGCCGAGGCAACTCTTGGAGCTACCGCGTTGCCTATTTGATTGTACTGTGAGAGTCCGATCTCATCATGTCGTCCCTCTCGTTCAAGTAGCTTCCTGCTCATAAGAGTTCGGGGGCCGAAAAAGATGTAGCTATCGGGAAACGACTGCAGCCTTGCCCCCTCTCGAGCCGTAAGCATTCGATTCTGGAAGGGGTGCACATGAATAGTCTGGAAGTTTGCTGGGAGCGTAATTGATGGCGCATTCGGGTCAATTCTGAAGCAGTTCATTTTGTAGCGCTTCGTCACATCTACATCTTGCGAGTTTCTCTTTCGCTGCCCGTGTTCCGCCCCGACATCCTTGAGCGATTGACCAGGCGCGATGACCTTTAGCCGCTCGAGTATACGTTTCGTATGCTTCATCGCTACATGATTATGGACAGCAAAGGACTCTTTCCGAGCAAATTCTTGATATCGGTTCACCGGATCCTGACTGTAAGCTTGCCCGGATTCACATCCTTCACCAGACCCAAGCACCGGAAGGTCTGAAAGTGCTTCCCAAGATGAGATCTTATCGGGACACTTCCGATTTGCGAGCACCGCACCAAATTCAGAGGGCCCCTTATCTCGATCAGCAATCAGAAAGACCCTTTCGCGTGTTTGTGGAACGGAAAAGTCACTTGCCCTGACTAACGCTACTTCACAGTGGTAGCCTAGATCCGAAAGGGCTTCAGCCAGAGCAGCTAGCGCGCCTCGTTTCACACCAAGACGCCCGTTCAGAATGCCTTTCACATTTTCGACAACAACAAACCTCGGCCTCAAAACTCTTGCATATCTTTCAAACTCGAAGATCAGGTGATTTCTTTCATCTGATCGCTTGTATTGAGCAGGACCAGCGACAGAAAATCCTTGGCATGGCGGGCCTCCGAAGATTACATCCACACCACCAAAGAGCTGCTTGATTTCAGCTTCGCTTGTACCTCTAACGTCGCACTCTAGAAGCCTCGTCTCCAGATGATTCTTTCTGTATGTTTCCGAAGCGAAGCGATCCAACTCGATGGCCCCGACAACCTCTATACCTGCCTGTTGGAACCCGAGCGAAAAACCTCCAGCCCCGGCAAAAAGATCAAGCGCAGTCAGCAATTTTCATTCCTTCAAGCCTGAACAAAAGATTGGCGATCGCCCGCCCAATTTTTGGAGGCACTGCGTTTCCTACTTGGTTTAGCTGGCTTAGTTTCGCGTCCTTATGCAACCCCTTCCGCTCGAGCAATTTCTTCGAAAGCGTAGTTCGTTTCCCGAAGAAACGGAAAGCATCCGGAAATGACTGGAGCCGAGCGGCCTCTCTAACAGTGATATTTCGGTGCTGATAAGGATGTAGGCATGTTGAGTACATGTGGGCGGTTATCGTCGGCGAAGGCCTGTTCGCCAACATTCTACGATGGTTCTGATCAAATCTAGTTCCTTTTGAACCGCCATCGCTGCGCTTTCGAGGTGCGGCTTCCGACCAAACATCTGCGCCGTTCTCACCGGGCCTAATTTTCTTAAATCTCTCCACCAGCCTTGGCGTGTGCCGCATAGGGATGTGATTGTGGATTGCTTCGCTGCCTCGACGCATTTCCCTCTGGTACGCATTGTGGGGCGGACCGCAGTAACTTTGGATCGCATCCTCTGCCAACTGTCTAGGCTCTACAATCGGAAGATCGGATATGGCTTCCCAAGATGAGATGGGCCGGTTCCTTGACCCGACAGGGATCAAGGAGAAATCGCTTTGGGAAAACGAGGCGTCACTCAAGCTGAAGAGAGCGCCAACCGCGATGTAACGCCTCCTGTTTTGGGGAACGCCAAAGGCAGTCGCATCGACGACACTTGAGGTAAAGTTATACCCTAGGCTCTCCAAGGAAATTCTGAGGAACTCGCTATAGCTATTCCCATCGATGTCGGAGAACGTATCAAACTGGGGGACGTTCTCAAAAACAACGTACTTAGGCTTCATTAGCTTCACAGCTGATACGAAATTTCTAACCTCATCATTTCTTTCGTCGCCAGTTGGAGCCAATCGAGATCGGGCGCTTATAGAAAACCCCTGACATGGGGGGCCTCCAATAACCACGTCAACATCAGTGTATTGCCTTGCGTCAGATGCGACAAAATCTGCCACGCTGCCTTCAAGCAAGTGATCTCCAAGATTCTCACGGTACGATTGGGCTGCCCAGCCATCGATCTCGACGGCTTTTACGACACTGAAGCCGGACTGCACAAACCCAAGCGATAAACCGCCGGCTCCCGCGTACAAATCGACCACGCTCAAACTCAAATGCCAGTCCTTCCAGAAGTCATAAATTGCGACAAGCCGTCGCCGCACCGTAGTCTTTCATGCATTGCCACATGACATCGGGTCAACTTTGTTCAGGTAGTGTTCCCCAGAGATACTCACTCATCCGGTTTGGATTTCCCAAAGGCCTTTGCTGCTTCCGCATCCCCACGATAAACCGCGTAATGCCTAGCCAGCATTGTGAGGTCAGAGTGACCCAGCCGACCCGCGACCGTGCGAGGATCGATACCCATTTCCATTAAAACAGTAGCATGAGTCCTACGAAGATCGTGCAACCTCACGTTCTTCAGTCCCGTAGACCTCCAGAGACACGTCAACGACCGTTTGAGGGTTGTCATAGACACAGGAAACAATCTCTCGTCGCCCTCGTCACGCTCAAGCGCCTCTAGCTGTGAGAGAATGGAAACCATTTCGGGAGTGCAGGTGACAAAGCGCGGCTTGTCCGTTTTCGTGTTTACGACCTCCACAAGCGTTTGGTTTTCGCCTTTCCGGACATTGTGCCATGTAAGGTCTAGGATTTCCGCTCGACGCATTCCCAATTCATAGGCCCATTTAACAAACAGCGTGAGCCAACCTCTGATCTGGTGAGGCTTTGCTTCCTTTTGGTCTTCCTGCTTGGCTTCAATCGCCTCTGCCGTTTCGAGAATGACCTTCCACTCATCGGCAGTGACAAACCTCCCCCTTGCCTCAATCCCTTTGATCTTATCGGCATTATCGGCTGGATTGCGGTCAATCACTCCGTTGCGGATCGCATCGTTCAAGATAGCCTTGAAGGTGTTAAGTTGTCGCTGAACGGACGAAGGCTTGAGTTCCTTCAATTGCTGAGCAATCCAGTTATTCACATGGCTTGGGGTGATCGCATTGATCGCTCGCTTGCCGAATGTCGGATTAAGCGCAGACTTCACATTGCCCTGAGTGACTCCAAAGCTGCGAAGCGAAGGCTCCTTTCGATCTAACCATTGCTGAGCATATTGAGCAAACGTGGGAACCTCTTCTGGCTCTAGTGGCTCTCCACGATCTGCAAGGCCTTGTAGTCGATCACGTTCACGCACTAGGCCTTCCCAATCCCATGATGCTCTGCGACCCAACTTGTGCTCAACTGAGCCTCCTGGAGGGATTGAGCGCCCCTTATAAGTGCCTCCACGCGGCAGGCGTACTTTGACCCAAACAGTATCGTCTCTCGCCCCTCGATAAATCCCGATGCCATCACAGTAGGCGGCCCGCTTTCCTGTTTTCTTGGGCAGGCCAGCTTCGAATTTTTCGAACATCGCATAGCGGCGCGGCCTTCCTACTGGCTTGGCTCGAGGCGTGTCAGATTTAGCCGGTTTCATTTACTCTTACTCCAACCCCACAAACCAAGCTTGAGTGCCTGAGGCTAGTGGGGAATAAGTGGGGTATAGATGAAATTGATGATTCTGGCGACCGTATTTCGCGCCCCACTGTAACCCCACTCAGAACCTTGTAAAACGCCCGAAACGCGAAAAACATCAATAACACAGGGATTTCAGGAAGTGGCGGACTTCTGGGAACAGCAATAACGGATGAGTGACCCAGAAACGTGTGATGCTACCCTTCACACGGGTGGGGTCGCAAGTTCAATCCTTGCCGCGCCCACCATTTCTCACCGAGCGCTAACGCCCTGCTTCAGTATCGCGGTGATAGGTTTCGCCGGTGTTCGGTCCTTGGATATCGTAAGCGAACCAAGCGCCCGCGGCGTAGTCGTATAGCTGTACCAGGCCGTTCTCGACGTGAGCGGAATAGTCGCTGGCGCTCGCTCGATCGTGACCCTTTGCCTTGTCGCCGACGATCTCGAATGAAACGTGGGTCTTCTCGCCCTCATCGTACAATTCGGGGAGCGTCCCGCCGAACCTTACGCCTCGTTCGCCATCGAAGCCCTGCAGCCGGTTGCCTCGGCATTCTGCTGCGATCTTGAGATTACGGCGCGAAGTGTGATCGTAGATGCCGGCAACCGTCTTGCCGGTGATCGCGGCGAAGGTCGATGCGGCTATGATTGCGCGGGTGTGTGCTTGCATCGCGCCTGTTGGCACCATGGATACCGGAATATCAATACTGGGCTGTGTCAGCGGCTTTCGGAAAAGCTGAAGGTTTCGAGCAGCGAAGACGAATCCCACGGCACCTGGTCCCCGCTGGTCATCTCGACGACCTGTCGCCTGACCTCCCGAAAGGTGACCTCGATTGGCCTATCAGGGACCAGCATCTGGGTCGCGAGAGCCTCTGCAAAGGGGCTGTGAATGCCTCCACCGTCTGCCGCCGTGCTTCCCGGCGAGGTGGAATAGGCAACGAAGCTGCCATTGGGCGTTTCCATGCGCGCCAGCCCCCGCAGGCCATTCCTAGTGCGGCGGCGCAACGGCATGTTGCGGCAGGCATCGAGGATCACGATACGGGTTGAAATGTAAGCCTCTTCCATCTGCGCAAGGATCGCATCGGCTGACACCGCTTCGAGCTCAAGATCGCTTTCGGAATCGACGACCGAGCCGACAGGGATGAGGAAATTCGCGCCTTTGGATTGCACCCCGTGTCCTGCGTAATAAAACAGGCCGGTTGCGTTCTCACCAGCCGCAAGAAGGCGATCACCCAGGCGGCGGACGGCTTCCTTCATCTGCCTCTGCGTTGCATCGGTTAGTATCTCGACATCGAAGCCCAGGCTGCGAAGCGTGGCTCCGATCAGCACCGCATCGTTCACCGGATTGGAAAGCGCTCCCATGGAGCCTGCATATTGCTCATTGCCAATGACGAGCGCGATTCGCGGGCCGCTCGCTTCCATGATCGCAAGCTCGATCTCCTCCTGCGTGGATGCGCCCGGCCCCTGGGAAAGCATCCTGCCGCGGCCGGGAACGGTGGGCGATCCGCGCGAAGCGCTTGCCCTGTTGCCCGCGATCTGGGCTTTCTTTGATGGCGTCGACTGATTGGAGATAACGCGCTCAGGCGCGGTCTCCCGAGGCACTTGCTGCGACGCAGCCGGAGGCAGCGGATCGGCTCTTGCCATGCGCACGGGGGGCGGCGACTGGACTGGCGCAGATCCTTGAGCCTGAGGCATTCGACCAGCAGACGAGGTGCTTTGCTCGGCCGGTGTGCTTTGAGCCAATACAGCTTGCTCGGTGGGCTGTGCCGGTTCGGAGACCGGCGTTTGCCCTTGTGGCTGTGAGGATTGCGCCACCTGCGCAGACGATTGAGCCTCGCCTGAAACCGGCAGTCCCCGCTGCGCAAGCAACTGCCTGTGCGCTGCCATATCGCGCTCATATTGCTGCTGCTGGCGCTCGATCTCAGCGACTTCGGCGCTATGACCCTGTAGCTCGCGCTCGTACTCGCGCTCCTTGCGTTCGGCTTCGGCGACTTGAGCGTTGTATTCCGACATCGCGTCGTTGAACGTGTTGACGCGGTTCGCGTTCATTTCGTTGATGGCTCGGGCGTAGACTATGCCCTCTTCCCCGACGATGCATTGCTGGATGTCGCGCTCGATCTTTTCAGCCCTTACGTCCGTCGCCTGACCTGTAATCCTTGCGCGGCAATCGGTGCGGGCGCGGGCCATGCGAGCATCGATATCAATGCCTTCATCGCGCAGCATCTGCATCATAGCCGTGATGCCGATATCGGCTGCGGAGGGCTGCACGACCCGGGCGCCCTGCGCTCGTGTTTCAACATCACCTTCGCGCACAGGTGTACCGTCAGACTGCGCTGCCGCCAGCGCAGGTACAAGGCCAAGCGCTAAGGCCCCTAGAATTGACAAGACTGACACCCGGTGTGACGCCATCATTCCCCCCGAAACGCGTCGTTCAAACCGACGTAAACGATCAAAACAGCGAGTCAACACGGCGGGACGGACTCTAAAGGCCCAGAACGGGACAATATTACGTGCGAAAAGAAGCGGAGGACCCGCTCAATGAATGCGCGACAAAAGGCTGGTTCAATCCGGGCGGCGATGCCTCCGCGATATTCGAACGCTGCATTACACCGACAAGCCAACATACGCTTTGGACTTGCCTAAGCGCGCCCTTCGTTCATGGTAAGAAGCTCAAACTGAGACGAGAGAGACACCTGATGAATGTCGAGTTTTCGCCAGAGCTCGAAGCCTTCCGGCGCGAGGTCGCGGAGTTCTTTGCCACCGCGCCGACACCCGCCATTCGCGAGGCGGGCCGGAAGACGACAAGCGTTTTTGCACCCTTCGATCAGTGCATGGCCTGGCATCAGATCCTGTACGAAAAGGGTTGGGCTGCGCCGCATTGGCCCAAGGAATATGGTGGGACCGGGTGGAGCGTCGAGCAACGCTTCATCTTCGCAGAGGAGTACCGAAAGGCCGACCTGCCCCCGCTCCTGCCGCAGAGCCTTGGCATGGTCGGGCCGCTGCTGATCGATCTCGGGACCGAGGAGCAAACAACGAAATACCTGCCGCCGATCCTGAAAGGCGAAGATTTCTGGGCACAAGGCTATTCCGAACCGGGATCGGGGTCGGATCTCGCTTCCCTCAGTTGCCGCGCGGAGGCGGATGGCGACGATTACATCATCAACGGCTCGAAGATCTGGACGACCTACGCGCACCACGCGAACCGCATGTTCATGCTCGTGCGGACCAGCACCGACGGCAAGAAACAGGCCGGCATCACCTTCCTGCTCCTCGACCGAATGGACTATCCCGGCATGGAAGTGCGCCCGATCTACGGCCTCGATGGCTTTCCCGAACAATGCGAGGTCTTCTTCGACAATGTCCGCGTTCCGCAATCGGGCCGCGTGTGCGAGGAGAACCAAGGCTGGAGCGTCGCCAAGCACTTGCTGAAGCACGAGCGCGGTGGCGGCAATGCGGCGAGCCCGACCCTGATGCGCTATCTTGAGCGCGCGCGCGAAGCCGCTGCCCAAACGCCCTCGCCATTTGGCGGGATGCTGGCCGATGACCCGGTGTTCCAGCGCGATTTCGGAGAGCTGGAGGCCGATGTCACCTCGCTCAGCCATCTCGAAAAGCTGGCGATCAGCGGCCACGAGATCGCGCGCGATCCGGCATTCCCTTCCATGAACAAGACTATCAATTCCGAACTTGTCCAACGCGCCAGCGTAATGATGAACAAGGTATCGGGCGTGGGCGGCCTTGCGCGCCAGTTGGAAGCACTGCGCGTGGGATCAAACGTCGAGCCGCAGGGGAGCGAATTCGACCTCATCACCATGCCGCTCTACCTCAACAGCCGGGCGACCACGATCTATGCGGGATCGAACGAGGTCCAACGCGACCTGATCGCGCGCAGCCTTGCGGCGAGAGCCTGAGCCGATGGATTTCAGCTATTCGCAGGAGCAGGTCATGCTCACTGACAGCGTCGCGCGCTATCTTGAGAAGAACTATGATTTCGATACGCGCAAAGCGCTCGTCGCATCCGATGCGCCTTGGTCGGCAGATGTGTGGGGGCAGTTTGCCGAGCTTGGCTTGCTCGCCCTCCCCTTCAGCGAGGAGCACGGCGGGCTTGGAGGCTCGATCAGCGATCTCGTCGCGTTCACGAGGAGCTTCGGCAAACACCTCGTCGTCGAACCTTATGCCTTCGCAATCATGCTTTCCGGCGCTGCGCTTGCGTCGAGTGAAAACCCAAAGGCGGCGGGATGGGTCGAGAAGATCGTGAGCGGCGAAGCCATCGCAGCGTTCGCGTACGAGGAAGGCAACGGCACCGCATCACCCGGCATGATTGCGACGAGCGCGGGCGTTGACACTGATGGTTTCGCGTTGTCCGGCGAAAAGCGGATCGTTATCGCAGGCGGCGATGCAGACGTGCTTGTCGTTGCCGCGAAACATGAAGCCTCCGGCAAGCTCGCACTGTTCCTGGTCGATGCGAATGCGGACGGCCTTTCGACATCACCCTACACCACCATAGACGGGCGCAGCGCAGCCAATATCCGCCTCGATGATGTGCAGATCGGCAAGGATGCAGTCCTGATCGAGGATGCGACCGACACGCTCGAGCGCATCATCGCGCAGGCGATCATCGTCCTGTCTGCCGAGGCGCTTGGCGCTATGGGCGCCCTTCTCGAAATCAGCGCCGACTATGCGATGACCCGTAAGCAATTCGGCCAGCCGATTGCCATGTTCCAGGCGATCGCGCACCGGCTCGCCGACATGAAGATCGCCTACGCCAAGGCGATGTCGACGCTGACCTATACGACCGCGCTGGCAAACTCGGGCGCTGCCGCGGCCCGCGATATCCACGTGCTCAAAGGGCAATTGGGCAAACTGGGGCGCGAAATCGGAGAGTCGGCGATCCAGGTGCATGGCGGACTTGGCCTCACCGATGAGCTTAATGTGGGGCACTACCACAAGCGCCTGCTCGCTTACGACGCGATGTTCGGCGACCACGATTACCACCTTCGCAAATTGGGCCAGCGCTGAACCATGGATCTTGGCGTTTGCTATTATCCCGAGCACTGGCCGGAAGAACGATGGGCGCTCGACGCAGCCCAGATGCGAGAGGCTGGTCTTACCCGCGTCCGCATCGGCGAATTTGCGTGGAGCCGGATCGAGCCTGAGCCGGGGCGCTATGACTGGGATTGGCTCGACCGGGCGGTCGATACCCTGCATGAAGCTGGCCTCGGCATCATCATGGGCACACCCACCGCAACGCCTCCGAAATGGGTGGTCGACCAGATGCCCGACATGGTGGCGCTAGACCTCGAGGGAAAACCGCGCGGGTTTGGCTCGCGGCGGCACTATTGCTTCAGCCACGCCGGATACCGGGCCGAGGCCGCTCGCATCACGCGCGCTGTGGCGGAGCGATATGGCAAGCATCCCGGCATCGTCGCTTGGCAGACCGACAACGAATATGGCTGCCACGACACCGTGCAGAGCTTCTCCCCCGCCGCACGCGATGCATTCCGCGTGTGGCTGGCGGATCATTATGGAAGCATCGAGGCGCTCAACGCGGCGTGGGGTAATGTCTTCTGGAGCATGGAATATCGCAGTTTCGAAGAGGTCGAACTGCCCAACCTCACCGTGACGGAAGCCAACCCTGCGCACTCGCTGGCGTTCCGCCGCTTTTCGTCCGACCAGGTGATCGCCTTCAATCGCGCGCAGGTTGATATCCTGCGCGAATGCTCGCCGGGGCGCGATATCACGCATAACGCAATGGGGTTCTACACCGGCTACGATCACCACGACCTTTCCGCCGATATCGACGTGCTCGGGTGGGACAGCTACCCGCTTGGCTTCCTCGAGATGTTCCGCTTCTCCGAGGAAGACAAGCGAACCTACGCGCATCAGGGCCACCCGGACATCGCCGCATTTCATCACGACCTGTATCGCGGAGCGGCGATCGACGGGCGCTGGAGCGTGCTGGAACAGCAGCCGGGGCCAGTGAATTGGGCGCGCTACAATCCCGCGCCTTTGCCCGGCATGGTCAAGCTATGGACCATGGAAGCCTTTGCGCACGGGGCGGAGATGGTGAGCTATTTCCGCTGGCGGCAATTCCCGCAAGCGCAGGAGCAAATGCATGCGGGGCTTCTTCGTCCCGATGGCGAGCCTGCCCCGGCACTGGCCGAAGCGCGCGAGGCCGCTGAAGCGCTCTCCGAATTGCAGGGCCTCGAAAGACACGCGACGCCGAAGCACGCGGCAATCGTCTTCGCCTACGATGCAGAATGGATCACGCAAATCCAGCCGCAGGGTCTGGGGCGTTCAGCGCTTTGGGCGGCGTTTGCTTGCTACACGGCGCTGCGCAGGCTCGGGATCAACATCGACATCATCTCGCCGAATGCTGATCTTTCTGACTATCCCATGATCGTCATTCCCTGCCTTCCGATTGTTCCCGACGTTCTGGTAGCGGCGCTGGAAGAGTATGACGGCGAGGTCGTGATCGGTCCGCGCACTGGCAGCCGAGACGACGACTTCGGCATCCCGCCAAATCTCGCGCCGGGCAAGCTCGAACCGCTGACCGGTGGCACAATCATGCTGAGCGAGAGCCTGCCCGACAGGCTCGACGAGCGCGGATCGCATGGCGTCACGGGCGGGTGGTACGATCACTATTCGGGCGAGGCCGAGGCCGAGATGGATGGCGAGAAGGATCAGGTCCTATGCTGGAAGCATGGCAAGGTTCGCCTATGCACAACCTGGCCTGATCGCAGCGGATTTGCGAGCGTCCTTGAACGCGCAGCCCGCGATGCGAAGCTGCCTTTGCAACAAATGCCCGAAGGCATTCGCGAACGTCAGATTGGCAACATCATTGTGCGTTCGGACTACCTCAATGCAAAGACCAGTTGGCGCGAGGTATAAAGGCCCGGCCATAAATCGCTTCGAATAGTGTCCAGAAAACTGTACATGTCGGGTGTATGCACCTGTTCGAGATCCTCGTCGTCCTGCACGTGATCACCGGAGCGACCGGGCTCATCGCGTTCTGGGTACCGATCGCGACTCGCAAGGGCGCGATGAACCACAGACGCTGGGGGCGGATCGCCTGCTACGGTTTCATGGGCGCAGGCGCGCTTGCCGTCGCCATGGCGCTTCTCTCGCTCTACGGTCCTGAAGAGCGCATCCCGTCGGTCACTGACCGGGTTCTGTTTGACGGGCTGTTCGGTTGGATGATGCTCTATCTCGGCCTGCTCACAATCGGTTTCGCCGATTACGGGCTCGCTGTCGTGAAGCATGGCCGTGATCGCACGCAGCTGAGGCGCTTCCGCTACCAGGTTGTGATCGCGGCAGTGATCCTTTCGGCACTGCAATGCGGCATCTATGGCGCGCGCATCGCAGAGGTGCTGATGATGGCGGTCGCACTGCTCGGCATAGTCGCGATGAGCCTGCAACAGCTATTCATCTGGCGCAGTGAAGTGCCTTCACCCAAGTCCTACGTCGGCGAGCATTTTCGCGCACTCATCGGCATGGGTATCTCGGCCTACACCGCCTTCATGTCGGTTGGACTGATCCGCTGGGTTCCCGAACACGTCTTTAACCCGCTGATCTGGGCCGGCCCCAGCATCGTGGGTGTCAGCCTCATCATCTGGTTCACCTTGAAGACCAAGCGGCCCGCATCGAGGCCAGCCGGCGTCAAGCCTGCCCCCACATCCTGAGCAGGTTCGCGATCGTCTTGTCGATCGTAAGCAGTTCCGCCGATCCGCCCGGCAGTTTTTGTTGCAATGTGGTGCGAAGGTTTTCCAGATCGAACAGCATTTCGCGCTGAAGATCGTCGCGGATCGTGCTTTCGATCCAACCGACGGCCACGATCCGGGTGCCGCTGGTGACGGGTCGCACTTCGTGGATGCTGGTTGAGGGATAGAGGATTAGCTCTCCCGGCTTGCCTTTGATCGACTGCGTCATGCCCGCCGTGTGGATGACCAGTTCCCCGCCCTCGTAGCTTTCCGGATCGCTTAGGAAGAGCGTGAACGAGATGTCGGTGCGCATTCGGGCGTTGCCGGTGCCCATGATTGCATTGTCGACATGCGCGCCATAGTGCCCGCCATCCTCGGTCTTGCTCACCATCGGATTCGAGATGTGACGGGGTCTTGCCGCTGCCTTTACGACCGCGTTCTCCGCGATCGTTGGCCCCAGCAACGCGCTGAGATCGCGCCACGCAGTGTCGCTCATGACAGCCTGCGAATTGCGCTTCACCTCGCGCGCCACCGCACCTGCGGTTGCGCGGCCATCCTGCCATGTAAGCGCGCCGAGCTTGCCGCCAATTTCAGCGAGTTTCGCCTCGTCAGTGATCGCAGCGATGCTGAGGATCATGGCAGCCGTCCAATGATGATTTGCACTTGCCCCCTCCACGATTATGGCATGACCCAACCATGCGATAGAGTCGGAGAAGGTTCAATGAAAGTCGAGATGAAGACCTGGGGCGCGCTTGGCCTTGCGACCGCTTTGGTCGGCGCAGGGCTTGCCGGATGCGGCGGTGAGGCTGGCGAAGGCGGCGAAGCAGCACAGGTCGGAGAGGCTGGTAGTGCAGGCGAAGGCGGCGAGGCCGGTGAAGGAGGCGAAGGCGGAGAGGGCGGCGAAGCTGGCGCTCTGCCCGTAGAGCAACAACTCGTATTCATGGCAGGCCATGTCGAGGCAGGCCTTGCGCTCTACCGCGCTGGTGAGCACGAAGCGGCTGCGCCTCACCTGCTCCACCCCGTGTCAGAAACACATGCCGATGAGAGAGCGGGTCTGGATGCGCTGGGCTTCGACCCTACACCTTTCGAGGAGGTGTCGGCAGCGCTCGAAGCGGGCCGTCACGCTTCCGAGGTCGAACCGCAACTCGCCGCTGCCGAAGCCAATCTTGAAACCATGCGCGAAGCTGCCGGGGGCGATCCGGCAGCGCAGATCCGCTTCCTCATGGATACCGCGAGCGAGGAATACGCAATCGCCGTGACGGACGGAGCGATCACCGACCCGGCCGAATATCAGGATGCATGGGGCTTCGTGACGGTCGCGCGCCGCATCGCCGACGATCTCGATGCGCCGGGTGCTGCTTCGGTGCGCGAGACTCTTGACCTGATGCTGGGCCTGTGGCGCGAGGACGGACCGTTTCCCAAAGGCGAACCCGCGCCTGCCGGTCAGGTCTCCGCGCTCGCATCGCGGGTTCAGCTCGACCTGCCCTGAGCTTCGGCCACAGATACACAAAGCGCGAGCCGGGCGGGGACCGGTTCGCGCTACTGCATTCAGTTTTGGTCGGGATTAGTTGGTCGGGACAGTCGGCATCCCGATACCGCCACCATTCACCAACGGTGCGGGCGGTGAACCGGCCATGTCGGCCTTGCGGCTGCGCGAGGTGCTCTTCGCCTTGCTCTTCGTTTTTCGTGCGGGCTTGGTCTCGGGCAGGGCATTGATGCTCTCGCCGTCGATGCTCGTACCAGCAACCTGCACTTCGCTTTCGCGAGCGCGTTTGTCGTCGCGGTACTTCTTCAAGAAGTAGCCGCCTGCGCCGACAGCCAGCATTGTAGGCAGGCTCATCCGCTTCAGCGCAAACGGGATTGCGCTGCCCAGCAGCGCGCCTGCGGTTCCGCCTGCGATGGGGACCTGTTTGGTGACTTGCGAGCCGACGAGGGCTCCGATGACGTTCCTAAGCATGTGAGTTCTCCTTACCCCTCACTAATGGCACCGGCGCGCGAAGGTTCCGTTTTGCATTCAAGCGGTTCGGCGGATCGTTTTGCTCATGCGGCAAACTCTCCCTTTTCATCGCGAGGGCGACAAGGCATAGGCTGGCGCCCATGCATGATATCCGTATGATCAGGGACAATCCGCAAGAGTTCGACGCCGTCATGGCGCGGCGCGGGCTTGAGCCGGTTGCAGCGCAAATTCTCGCACTCGACGAGGAACGCCGCGCGCTCACGACGAAGCTCCAAGAGGCGCAGAGCCGCCGCAACGAAGCCTCGAAAGCGATCGGCGCTGCCATGGGCAAGGGCGATAAGGACACCGCCGAAGCGCTGAAGGCCGAGGTCGCGCAGATCAAGGCCGACATGCCCGCACTCGAGGAGAGCGAGCGCGAGGTGGCAAAGAGGCTCGATGACATGATGCTCGCCTTGCCGAACCTCCTCGACCCGTCGGTTCCCGATGGCGAGGACGAAGACGACAATGTCTACCTGCGCGAATGGGGCGAGAAGCCAAGCTTCGTTTTCGATCCGCAAGAGCACGCTGACATTGCGCCTGCGCTCGGCATGGATTTCGAAACCGCCGCCAAGATTTCCGGTGCGCGCTTTACGTTCCTGCGCGGCGATATGGCGCGGCTGCACCGGGCGCTTGGCCAATTCATGCTCGACAACAACACGCGCGAGCATGGCTTTACCGAATGCAACCCGCCGCTTCTGATCAACGAAGAGGCGGGGTATGGAACGGGACAACTCCCCAAGTTTGGCGAAGACCTGTTTCGCACAACCGACGGGCGTTTGCTGATTTCGACGTCCGAAATGGTGCTTGGCAATTCCTTCCGCGAACAGCTGTTTGCCGAGAGCGATTTTCCCATGCGCCTGACCGCGCTCACGCCCTGCTTCCGCAGCGAAGCGGGCGCAGCGGGCCGCGACACGCGCGGGTTCATTCGTCAGCACCAGTTTGAGAAGGTCGAAATGATCGTTGCCTCCTTGCCTGAGAAGGCAGAGGAGGAGCTCGATCGCATCACCGCCATCGCGGAAGGCATCCTGCAAAAGCTCGGTCTGCATTACCGCGTCGTCGCGCTGTGCTCCGGTGACATGGGCGCGGCGATGATGAAGACCTATGACATCGAGGTGTGGCTGCCGGGCCAGGGCGCTTATCGCGAGATCAGCTCGTGTTCCAATGGCGGCACGTACCAGCCGCGCCGGATGAACGCACGCTATCGCCCGGAAGGCTCCAAGAAGAGCGAGTACTTCCACCTTCTCAATGGCTCCGGCCTTGCGGTGGGCCGCACGCTGGTGGCCCTCATTGAGAATTACCAGCAGGCCGATGGCAGCGTGCTGGTGCCCGAAGCGCTCGCTCCCTATATGGGCGGCGTGACGAAGCTGGAACCTGCCGCCTGATGCGTATCCTCCTGACGAACGATGATGGCATACGCGCGCCGGGGCTCGAAGTGCTTGAGGCGATCGCGCGCGAGTTTACCGACGACATCTGGATTTGCGCTCCTGACGAAGAGCAATCGGGGATGGGCCACGCGCTTACGCTCACGCGCCCCGTACGCCTGCGCAAGCATGGCGAGCGGCGCTTCTCGGTCACGGGCACGCCAACCGACAGCGTCACCATGGGCCTTCGCAAGGTCGTCGATGCAGCGCCAGACCTCATCCTGTCAGGCGTCAATCGCGGCGCGAACCTTGGCGATGACATCACCTATTCGGGCACCGCTTCGGCGGCGATGGAAGGCGCGCTTGCGGGCATCCGCTCGATCGCGCTGAGCCAGGTCTATGCCCGCAACGGCGCAGCGGACGAGGACACCTTCCGCGCTGCGCTTGCATGGGGCAAGCGCGTGATCGAGCCGCTGCTCGATGCGCCGATGCCGGATCGTTCGCTCATTAACGTCAACTTTCCGCCGCTCGCCGCAGAGGACGTCAAGGGCATCCGCGTCGTGCGTCAGGGCTTTCACGACTATGCCCGCGGCACGGTTGTCGAAGGACGCGACCCGCGCGGCTTCCAGTACTACTGGTTCGGCCTTGACCCGATCGAGCACACGCTCGACCACGGCACCGATCTTGAGGCAATCGACGACGGCTTCGTCTCGGTCACGCCGCTGCATCTCGACCTGACGCATTACAGCAGCCTCGACACTCTTGCATCGCGGTTCGAGGGCTGATTCAAGAGGCTCATGGCGAAGCGCGAACCTCAGACGACGATCTCGAATCAGCGGGGCAGGCATCCGGTGCAAAAGCGCCTCAAGCCGCTGAGGCGTGCAGTCAAGCTGCCGGTCTGGGGCGACCTGTCGCTCAGGATTGGCGCGGCGATCTTCCTTATCTTCATCGTCGTGATGATCCACTGGTTCGACCGCGACGGCCTGGTCGACAGCGTTGATGGGGAGATCAGCTTCCTCGACGTGGTCTACTTCACCATGATCTCGATCACGACCACCGGCTTTGGCGACATCGCCCCTGTCACTGACAGTGCGCGGCTCAAGGAAGCGATCATCGTCACCCCGATCCGGTTCGCGGTGTTCTTCATCTTCGTGGGCACAGCCTACAACTTCATCATCAAACGCAGCTGGGAGAAGTGGCGCATGGCCCGTATCCAGGAGAAGCTTTCGGATCACGTGGTCGTCCTCGGCTATGGCGTGTCGGGTTCGCAAAGCGTCGAGGAGCTTATCGAACGCGGGACCAAGGCCGACGACATCGTCGTGGTCGACCCTAGCGAGGAGCGTCTCAAGGAAGCCGAGAAGCTCGGTGTCAACGTGATTGCCGCCGATGCGACCCGCGACGAGACGCTGAAGGCGGTGCGGGTGTCGATGGCGAAGAACGTGCTTGTCTCGGCAGGCCGCGACGACACCTCGATCCTCATAGTGCTCACCGTTCGCCACCTCGCTCCCAAGGTGCCGATCAGCGTGGTGGTGCGCGCCGACGACAACGAACTGCTCGCGCGACAGGCGGGTGCGAACAACGTCATCAACCCGGTGCGCTTCACCGGTCTCCTTCTCGCAGGCTCCGCCAACGGCCCGCATATCGCCGACTACCTCGCCGATCTCGCTTCGGTTTCGGGCCGCGTTCACCTTGTCGAGCGTGTCGTGACCGAGGAGGAGTGCGGTTGCTCGATCACCGAGCTATCGACCGGCGGCAGGGGCCTTCGCGTCTATCGCAATGGCCGCGCCATCGGCTTCTGGGAGGAGGAGTGCCAGAACCTCCAGCCCGGCGACGTGATCGTCGAGATCGTGCCCTCGACCAACGGCAATGGGAACGGCAACGGCGAGTAATGTTGTCTTGCGCTCACCCATCCGGGTGAGCGTCCTCGCTAGACGCGCAGCAAAGCTGCGCCCGCTGCGGGCGGCCGGTCGGCCTTGCGAACCCTGACGGGTTCGATCCAACGCCAACCGACAGGCTCGCGGCGTTACAGGAACAACAGGAACACCCCGCCCATCGCCGCCATGCCCGCGATGAAGTGGCCTGCGTCGATTGCGAACAGCATCCCGCTCTTTCGCTGGTAGAGGTAGTTGATCCCTACCGCCGGGATCATCACGCCGACCGCAAAACCGACGGACATCATCATCACCACATGCGGCTCTGGCGAAGTGCGCGCGATCAGGTGCCACAGCACCATCGCTATCAGCATCTCGAACGCAAACGTCAGCCCGAAGATGAGCGCCATGTTGCCGCCCTGCACGTCTTCGTCCGACATGCCCGCTGCGCGCTGCCACGCCTTGCCGAACAGCACCCCGTACCAGATCGCTCCGACCACGAAGAACGCCGCCGCGCCCGCAAGCACCGGCCATAATGCGAAATCGCCCATCTCTTTTCTCCCCTGATCGACCCAATGCACTTGGTAGCGCCAAAGCCAGATGTAGGAAAGCTGCACACTCTGGCACTTCCTCAACATCCGGTGTAAGGGCGCGGCCATCATGACAACTGCCACCACGACCCCCCGTCAATTGGCGGACGCCAAGCGCGTCGGCATGGTCTCGCTCGGCTGCCCCAAGGCGCTGGTCGATTCCGAGCGTATTCTCACCCGCCTGCGCGCCGACGGCTACGCGATGAGCGCCGATTACGCGGGCGCCGATGTCGTGCTGGTCAACACATGCGGCTTCCTCGACAGCGCCAAGGAAGAGAGCCTTGCCGCCATCGGTGAGGCCATTGCCGAGAACGGTCGCGTCATCGTAACCGGCTGCATGGGCGATGAGGCCGAGGCGATCCGCGCCGCTCACCCACAAGTGCTCGCCGTCACCGGCGCGCATCAGTACGAGCAGGTGGTCGAGGCCGTTCATGAACACGCCCCGCCATCGCAGGGCCCGTATATCGACCTCATCCCTCAGCCGGACGTCAAACTGACGCCGCGCCACTACAGCTATCTCAAGATCTCCGAGGGCTGCAATCACTCCTGCGCCTTCTGCATCATCCCGCAGCTGCGCGGGAAGCTGGCGAGCCGCCGGATCGACGCAGTGCTTCGCGAGGCGGAGAAGCTGGTCGCGGCGGGCACGAAGGAGCTGCTGGTCATCAGCCAGGACACCAGCGCTTACGGCGTCGATACGCGGCACGAGGCAAAGCCCTGGAAGGGACGCGAAGTGCGCGCACACATGACCGACCTCGCCCGTGAGCTTGGCCAGCTGCGCACCGCTGAAGGCAAGGCTCCGTGGACGCGGCTCCACTACGTTTACCCCTACCCCCACGTCGACAAGGTCATCCCGCTGATGGCAGAGGGGCTGCTGACGCCCTATCTCGACATCCCGTTCCAGCATGCGAGCCCCAACGTGCTCAAGGCGATGAAGCGTCCGGCGAACGAGGCCAAGGTGCTCGAACGCCTCAAGGGTTGGCGCGAGATCTGTCCCGAGATCGCGGTGCGTTCCAGCTTTGTCGTCGGCTTCCCCGGCGAGACCGAAGACGACTTCAAGTACCTCATCGACTGGCTCGAGGAAGCACAGCTCGACCGCGTCGGCGCGTTCCGTTTCGAGCCCGTAGAAGGTGCGGCGGCGAACGACCTGCCGAACCCCGTGCCCGAAGAGGTCAAGGAAGAGCGCTACGCCCGCCTCATGGAAGTGACCGAGCGCATTTCCGCCGCCAAGCTCGCAGCCAAGGTTGGCAAGACCCTGCCCATCATCATCGACGAAGTGGGCGAGCCCGACGAGGAGGGCGACATCGGCGCAACCGGACGAAGCCAAGCCGATGCGCCCGAGATCGACGGTGCGGTTTACCTGCGCAACGTACCCGAAGCGCTCGAACCCGGCGCGATCGTTGACGTCGAGGTTGAAGACGCCGATGCTCACGACCTTTATGGCGTGATTACAGACGTTTAGCCGAGAAGTGGACCGCATGTTACACGGTCCAGGGGCAAAACCCGCTCTTGTGTCACCTTGGGTGTGAAAAGTGTCACCTTGCCGTCCGAAGTGTGACCTTGAGCGCTCATCTGTCACTTTCACACCAGGCAAGTGTCCGGAACAACTGGGGCGCGCAACTGCCATGCAAGCTGCCCTATCAAGCGCGCGGCGAGTAGGAAAATGCGCACGCCTCGGAACCGCTGTGTTGTCATGCGTTAGGTAAGCATATGTCCGTTCTCGTCTCCTCCCGCTTCGCCTTCTGCTTCGACCAGCCGACATCGGCGCTGCTTCAGTTCGAAGCGGCATCCTTGCCTGAGCAGGAGTTGATCGACACAGCGACTTCCATCACGCCAACCGAGCACCTCGCGCGCGTTGCCGCGCAGGACGATATCGGTGAACGTATCTGGCTCGAGGGACAGGGCCGGATCGAGGTGCAGTATGAGGCCAACGTCCGCGTCCAGCGCCGATTGCACGACCTTTCGAGCCTCGCCGCTCTGCCGCCGCACATGCTGCCGGGCGAGACGGTCAAATTCCTGCTCGATTCCCGCTATTGCCGGGCCGACCAGTACCAGGCGCTCGCCTCAGCCGAATTCGCAGGGACAAGCGGTGGTGCGCGCATTGCTGCCATCCGCGACTGGATCGAGCAGAACTTCACTTACACACCCGGTATCTCCGATGCGTCCACCAGTGCGAGCGACAGTTTCATCGCGCGCGCCGGCATCTGCCGCGATTACACGCATGTCCTGGTGATGCTCGCCCGCGCCTCTTCCATCCCCGCACGTTATGTCGCCTGCTATGCGCCCGGCGTCACGCCGCAGGATTTCCATGCCGTGGCCGAGGTCTTCCTCGCCGACCCGCAAGGCAGTGAAGGTGAAGGCGCAGGCAGCTGGCAGCTTGTTGACGCAACCGGAATGGCGGACCTTGCAAACGCGGTGAAGATCGGCATCGGGCGAGATGCCGCCGACGTCTCCTTCATCACCACCTTCGGCCCAATGCAATTCGAATACAGCAAGGTTTCCGTAGCGTTTGGAGACTGAATCTTACGTTTTCGCACCTGCAACAATTCTTTCGTTGCAGGTGTCCTGACATGACGTTACGCCCCACTTGAATATTGGGGATCAGAATGACTGAATTTGCTGCTGACCGCTTGCTCTTGTTCGGAGCGACGGGCGACCTTTCGCGGCGCAAGCTGCTACCGAGCCTGTGCGCTCTCGACGCCGACGGACTTCTGCCTGAACGCCTCGCCATTATCGGCACGGCGCGAAGCGAGATCGACGACGGCGAGTTTCGCAACATGGCGCGTGAGGCGCTTGAGCAGTTCCTGCCAGCAGAACGCCGTGGCAGCATGGCGCAGTTTCTCAACAGGCTGAGCTACCAGCCGCTCGATGCGTCGAGTGTCGAGGGCTTTGATGCGCTTGCCGCCAAGGTTGCCGAAGTCGGCCAGAGTGATGAGGAGAACGGCGGCCTTGCTATCTTCCTCTCGACCGCGCCGAGCCTGTTCGGCCCGACAATTGCCGGGCTGCAACATGCCGGGCTGACGGGCGAGAAGGTGCGCATGTGCCTTGAAAAACCGCTCGGCACCGATCTGGAAAGCTCCGCCGAGATCAACGACGCGGTGGCGGGCGCTTTCCCCGAAGAGCGCATCTTCCGCATCGACCATTACCTTGGCAAGGAGACGGTGCAGAACCTCCTCGCGCTGCGCTTTGCCAACATCCTGTTCGAGCCGATCTGGAATTCGAACATCATCGAGCATGTGCAGATTACCGTTGCCGAAACGGTCGGTCTCGAAGGCCGCGTGACGTTCTACGACGATGCAGGCGCGCTGCGCGACATGGTGCAGAACCACATGCTGCAACTGCTTGCACTGGTCGCGATGGAGCCGCCGACGAGCTTCGATGCGACCGCCGTGCGCGATGAAAAGGTCAAGGTGCTTCGCGCGCTGCGCAAGGCTGTCGCCAGCGAAACCGTCACCGGCCAGTACCGCGCGGGCGCGGTCAACGGACAGGCGGTGCCGGGCTATGACGAGGAACTGGGCAAGCCCTCCAACACCGAGACATTCACCGCGATCAAGGCGCATGTCGACAACTGGCGCTGGAAGGGCGTGCCCTTCTACCTTCGCACCGGCAAACGCCTGCCCGAGCGCGTGACCGAAATCCTGGTCAAGTTCCGCTGCGTCCCACATTCGATCTTCGAAGGCATGGGCGCAGGGCTTCAGCCAAACCACCTCCTCATCGGTATCCAGCCCGAAGAGGACATCACGCTCTCGCTGATGGCGAAAGTCCCGGGCCTCGACGAAGACGGCGTGCGCCTGCGCGAAGTGCCGCTCAAGATCGCGATGCCATCAGCCTTTGCCGAAACGCAGCGCCG
This sequence comes from Erythrobacter sp. S158, assembly GCF_057364915.1. Lineage (NCBI taxonomy): Bacteria > Pseudomonadati > Pseudomonadota > Alphaproteobacteria > Sphingomonadales > Erythrobacteraceae > Erythrobacter > Erythrobacter sp. S158. The sequence continues at coordinate 2,322,337 of NZ_CP200279.1, forward strand.
GATCGCTTACGAGCGCCTGCTGCTTGACCTCATCAAGGGCGATCAGACACTATTCGTGCGCCGCGACGAGGTCGAGGCGCAGTGGCATTGGATCGACGCGATCCGCGCCGAGTGGGAAGCCAACGGCGTCACGCCAAAGACCTACACCGCAGGCAGTTGGGGACCGAGCGCGGCAATCGCGCTCACCGAACGCGACGGAGTAAGCTGGCATGAGTAACCTCAACGACACCATTCACCGGGTGACGGAGCGTATTATCGAACGCTCTAAGCCGTCGCGCGGGCGCTATCTCGACCTGATGAAGCGCGAGGCCGACCGCCGCCCAGAACGCGAGCAGGTCTCGTGCTCGGTGCTCGCCCACGCCTTTGCGGGCGCGCTTGAGGATCAGGACGCGATGAAGGAAGGGCGCGGTCCCAATATCGGGATCGTGTCGGCCTACAATGACATGCTGTCCGCGCACCAACCCTATGGCCGCTATCCCGACCGCATGAAGATCTATGCGCGCGAAGTCGGCGCAACGGCTCAGGTCGCAGGCGGCACGCCTGCCATGTGCGACGGGGTCACGCAGGGCGAGGACGGGATGGAGCTTTCGCTCTTCAGCCGCGACAATATCGCAATGGCCGCCACCATCGCGCTCAGCCACCAGATGTATGACGGCGCGGCCTATCTTGGCATCTGCGACAAGATCGTACCCGGCCTGATGATCGGCGCGCTGCGCTTTGGCCACCTGCCCGCGATTTTCGTGCCTTCAGGCCCTATGCCGAGCGGGATTTCGAACAAGCAGAAGCAGGAAACCCGACAGAAGTATGCAAGCGGCGAAGTCGGGCGCGATGTGCTGCTCGAAAGCGAACTGGGCAGCTACCACTCGCCGGGCACATGTACATTCTACGGCACCGCCAACTCCAACCAGATGATGATGGAGATGATGGGGCTGCATGTTCCGGGCGCGGCTTTCGTACAGCCGGGGACCAAGCTGCGTCAGGCGCTCGACCGGGCGGCGGTTCACCGGGTGGCACAGCTTGCAGGCACGACGGAGCGCACTCTCGCGCAGGTGGTCGATGAAAAGGCGATCATCAACGCCGCCATTGGCCTGCTCGCCACAGGCGGTTCGACCAATCACGCGATCCACATCCCCGCCATGGCGCGCGCTGCAGGGGTCATCCTTGACTGGACCGACCTTGCAGAGCTCTCGAGCGTCGTGCCGCTCGTCGCGCGCGTTTATCCGAATGGCTCGGGCGACGTGAACCAGTTCCACCATGCAGGCGGAATGGGTTACGTGATCGGCGAGCTTCTGGGCGCAGGCCTTGCGCACGCCGACATCCTCACCGTGTGGGAGGAGGGCTTTGAAGCCTACACTCAAGAACCCGTCTGGCAGGACGACAAGCTCCAGTGGGCCCGCGTCACCGAGACGCGCGACGACACGATGCTTCGCCCGGTGGCAGAGCCTTTCCAGCACGATGGCGGGATGAAGCTTTTGACCGGCAATCTTGGCCGCGCCTGCTTCAAATCATCGGCGGTCGCAAAAGAGCGCTGGACCATCGAGGCGCCTTGCCGCGTGTTCGAAAACCAGCATGACGTGACGAAAGCCTTCAAGGCGGGCGAGCTTGACCGCGACGTCGTGGTCGTCGTGCGCTTTCAGGGCCCGCGCGCCAATGGCATGCCCGAACTCCACTCGCTCACCCCTCCGCTTGCCGTGTTGCAGGACAAGGGCTTCAAGGTCGCGCTCGTCACCGATGGCCGCATGTCGGGCGCATCGGGCAAAGTGCCGTCCGCGATCCACATCACGCCCGAGGCTGTCGGCGGCGGCCCGCTCGCGTACCTGCGCGATGGCGACATGGTGAAGGTCTGCGCTGAAACCGGCGAGCTTTCGACCACTGCCGACTTCGATTCACGCGAAGCGGCCCGCGATCCCGAACCCGAATGGGGCGTCGGGCGCGAGCTTTACCGCATGATGCAAGCGCAAGCCGACGGCGCCGAGCAAGGCGCGTCAGCAATGCTCGCCAGCGCGGGACTGTAACGCCTTGGCTGGAAACACGGATATCGTCACCGTCGATGTCGGCGGCACGCATGCCCGCTTTGCGATCGCGACCATCCATACCGATGGCACAATCGCGCTAGGCGAACCGGTCACGATCCACACCGAAACCCATGCGAGCTTTCAGACCGCGTGGGAGGATTTCGCGAGCCAGATGGGCGGCACCATCCCCGACCAGCTTGCGATGGCGGTGGCAGGGCCGATCAAGCCCGACATCATCCGCTTTACCAACAATCCGTGGATCATCCGCCCGCCGCTGATCGAGAGCAAGCTGGGCTGCAAGAGCCACATCATCGTCAACGATTTCGAAGCCGTCGCTCACGCCGCCGCGCGCGCGCCTGACGAGGAATTCCTGCATCTCGCCGGTCCGGACGTGCCCTTCCCCGAACCGGGCACGATCAGCGTCCTTGGTCCGGGCACCGGCCTCGGCGTTGCATATTTCTACCGACGCCCCGACGGCTCGTACCGCGTGCAGGCGACCGAGGGCGGGCATGGCGATTTTGCACCGCTCGACTCGATCGAGGACGCGATCCTTGCTCGCCTGCGCAAGCAGCATACGCGGGTATCCGACGAGCGCGTCGTCTCAGGTCCAGCCATCGTCGATATCTTCCACGCGCTTGCCGCTATCGAGGGGCGAGCCGTGCGCGAATTAAGCGACGTTGAAATCTGGACCGCCGGGACTGACGGATCGGACAGCCTCGCCGCCGCAGCCGTCGACCGCTTCTGCCTCGCGCTGGGATCGGTGGCAGGCGACATCGCGCTGGTTCAGGGGGCCAAGGGCGTCGTGATTGCTGGGGGCCTTGGCTACCGCATCCGCGAGACGATCCGCGCATCGGGCTTCGCCTCGCGCTTCACCGCCAAGGGGCGCTTTGCTGGCCTGATGGCGACGCTCCCCGTCAAGCTCATCACCCACCCGCAACCCGGCTTGCTCGGTGCAGCCGCCGCATTTGCCCAGACCCATCTTGAGGAGCCGCAGCCATGACCCTTCCGCTGACCACGCTCGGCTCGCTTTCGCAGCGGCTGCAGGAACTGCACGCCCGCACGCGCGAGACGCCATTGTTCAATCCGGTGTTCCAGCTGGGCCTCGACCTCTCACGCGCACTTGAAGGCGGCGTGATGGATCTCGACGCGCTCGAAAACCTCGTGGTCGAGATGGAATGCACTTCGCTGAAAGCCCGCGCCAAGCGGCTTGAGCGACTGGTCGCGCCGGTCGAACCGCAGGCCAACACCGCCGCCCTCAAAAGCGCGCTTGGTCCCGGCGAGGATTTCGACGCCTTCCGAGCACAATGGGAGGTGCCGAGCCTGCACGCGGTCTTCACCGCGCACCCGACCTTCCTGATGACGCCTGCACACACCGCGGTCGTCGCCGAGGCCGCCGCGACGGGGGCAAAGCTGTCATGCGATGCCTGCGCCACCAGCGAGCCGCGCCCTGCCGTGACGCTCGATTACGAACACGAACAGGCGATGGCAGCTATCGCCAATGCGCAAGATGCGCGCAGCCAGATCGTGCGCGAGGCGTTGGTCCATGCAGCAGCCTGCTGGCCATCGAAATGGAAGATTTCCAAGCCACTCCCGTTCCGCTTCGCGACCTGGGTCGGATACGATATGGACGGGCGCACCGACATCAAGTGGTACACCTCGATCCGCTTCCGCCTGTCGGAAAAGGCCGAGAGGCTGGAGCGGTATGCGGCTGATCTGAAAGCCATCGACGCTGGGCACGAGCTCGTCGAAACACTCTCCGCCGCTGCCGAGCATGCCGCGCGCGGTGCGAAGGACTTCGCCGATGACCTTAGCGATGCGGACAAGCTTTCCGCCGCCGCGAACCGACTGACAGCGGACGACCCGGCGAAGCTGACCTCGCTCAGCGGCGTGATCGAGAAGCTCGAACAGGAAGCCGAGGCGAGCGAGGATACAGAGCGCGCCATCGACCTACTCACCCTCGCCGCCGCGATGCGCGCCGATGGGCTTGGAATGGCGCATGTCCATTTCCGCGTGAACGCCAAGCAGCTTCACAACGCGATCCGCACGCATCTTGGCGAGCAGTCGGGCCTCGACCTCGCCAGCAAGGGCGCGATGGCGACGCTTCGCCGGATGCTTGCCGAGGTTGAGCCAAAGCGCACCAATTTCGCCTCGCTCGCCATCGAAAGCTCAACCGCGACGCGGCAATTCCTCGCGATGGCGCAGATCCTCGGCCATATCGACGCCGATACGCCGATCCGCATGCTGATCGCCGAATGTGAGCAGCCCTCGACCATCCTCGCCGCGCTGTATATCGCGAGATTGTTCGGGATCGAGGACAAGGTCGACGTGTCGCCCCTGTTCGAAACCGAAAGTGCGCTTGAGCACGGCGGGCGCTTCCTCGAAGCGCTGTGTGCAGAGGACCAATATAAGGACTATGCGCGGACCCGCGGGCGCGTCTGCATCCAGACCGGCTTTTCCGATGCCGGGCGGTTCGTCGGGCAAATTCCTGCAAGCCTCGCGATCGAGCGCCTGCAAGGGCGGCTTGCGCAGGCGATGGAGCGCAATGGACTGAAAGACGTCGCCGCGCTCATCTTCAACACGCATGGCGAGAGCATGGGCCGCGGCGCGCATCCCAGCGGCTTTGCCGACCGGCTGACATGGCCGCTCAGCCCTTGGGCGCGCAGCCGGTTCCACCGTCACGGAATCGAACTCGAACCCGAAGTCAGCTTTCAGGGCGGCGATGGATATCTGCTGTTTGCCAACCCCGCGCTCGCCCGCGCGACGCTGACGCGGATCATCACCGATGCGCCGGAAAAGAGCGAGGTCTGCGACGATCCGTTCTACGCGCGCACCGATCTCAGCCTCGATTTCTACCGCGCGATCCGCGCACATCAGCGTGCTCATCTGCGCAGCCAGACTTACAGCCGCGCGGTGACAGCCTTCGGCCTCGGCCTGCTCAATTCAACCGGCAGCCGCGTTTCGCGCCGCCAGTCGGACCTTAGCGCGGACCGTGACATGAACCTGCGCCAGATCCGCGCTATCCCGCACAATTCGATCCTCCAGCAACTTGGCTTCCCGGTGAATATCATCGCCGGGATCGGAAGCGCGGCGGATGGCAGTTATGAGGAGGTCGCAGCGCTCCTGCAGGAAAGCGAGCGTGGACAGCAATTGCTCCGCCTTGCGCGCGCATCCAACTCGCTTGCGAGCATCAAGACCGTTGCAGCGCATGGCGAGCTGTTCAATTCAGCCTATTGGGCAAGCCGCCCCTATCGCGGGACCGAGCCGCATCTGTCGGCTGCATGCGAGGTACTGGCCGAATATCTCACCAAGGACGACCGCACCGGCGTGTTCCGGCGTCTTGCCTCGCGCCTGCGGGTCGATGCGCTCAAATATCACCGCCTGCTCGAACAGCTTCCCCCGTCCGAACCGTCGATCCCGGTCGAGGAAACGCGCCGGATGATCGGCGCCGCGCAGGCGCTGAGGCTCGCGCTGATGCAGCACATCTTCCTTCGCGCCGTGTCGGTCCCGGTCTTCAGCCGCGCTAACGATGTCAGCCGCGAGGACGTGCTGGAAATGGTATTCAGCCTCCGCATCGAAGACGCGCTTGCCCAGATGCGGCGCGCGTTCCCGACGCATTTCCCCTCGCCTAGCGACTTCGCGATGGACGCACCTGCCGACTATCCGGATGCACAGGCCGAGGGCTATGCGGCGATCACGCGCGACTATATCGACCCGATCGAGCGCGCCTATTCGCTTATGCTGCGCCTTAGCATTGCGATTGCCAACCAGTTCGGAGCGCATGGCTGAGCGCCCTGAGACAAGCTCAGCGTTAACGATTTGACCCCGCGCGCGTCCCCCGGAGGGACGCCGCCGGGTTAGCCACTGGTAGCCGGATCCATTTAACGCCATAATGCGATGGCATGGATCAAGGGCTTTTGCATATGGCTTTCACAAATCTCCGCCTCACCGCGCTCGCCGGGATTGCCGCGCTGACCGGGGGCGCGTCGCTCGCGCTTGCTCAGACCAGCGCCGATAACGCCGCCGATGCGGCCGTGCAGGTTGCCGCCGACGCCGAGGATGCAATCCGCGCCATCGACCCGACAACAGGCGGCGCTTCGCTGGTGGTCGATCCGAGCCTTCCGCAACCCTACGGCATCGACACGGCAACCGACGATCTGCCTGAGCTTCCGCCAGCTCCTGCATCGGTGAACGCGCTTGCCAATGCCCCGAGCGAAACGCCCGAAGAAGCGCCTGCCATCGTGACCGGCAGCGCCTACGATTTCGACGAAGTGACCTACAATACCGTCCCCGCGCAATACGCCTCGGCCAACACGCAGCCGCCGCGCGGGCCCGCAACCCGGATGATTTCGGAGCCGCAGGTCCAGACCGTACCGGTCGTCCAGAGCGATGATCCCTTCGTGATCAAGTCGATCCTGCCGATTGAAGGCACGATCCGTTATGGCGACTGGTACTGGGACGAAAGCCGCGCTCCGGCGACGGGCAAGATCGTCATGACGGTCGACCTCGATGCGCGCGTCATCAGCGTGTTCCGCGACGGGCATGAGATCGGCACGGCAGTTGCGCTGCTTGGAACGCAGTCGCACCCAACGCCGCTCGGCACGTTTCCGATCCTGACCAAGGAACGCGACAACGTATCGGAGAAGTACAACAACGCGCCGATGCCCTGGACGCTGCGCCTTACGTGGGACGGGATCGCGATCCACGGCTCGCCCGTCATGAACGGCTATGCCTCGCACGGCTGTATCGGCGTGCCCGATCCCTTTGCCGAAAAGCTTTTCGCTATTGCGGGGCGCGGCGACAAGGTCGTGATCACCCGTGGCAAGATGATCGGCCTCGGCGACAAGATCATGTCGTGACCCGTTAGTGCGTGTTTCGCGGCGGTTCGGGTGAGAACCGCCAGACGCGCATTTCGACACCGACTTTCTCGACTTTCTCGATATCGCAGCGCCCCAGCACGCCTCCGAGCGAGGCATTCTCGCCGCGCCATAACCGGTCGGCAGCGTTGCCCGCTTCGCTTCGGCTGACCCAGCCACCAAGCGCGCTCACGATCCGGCTCACAGTCTCGATCTGAACCGCGCGCGGAACATTACAGTAATACCGGTATTGCGGAGCGCCCTGTGGCGTATCCTCGCGGCTGACCATCTCTTCCCAGTCGAGCTGCGCATACCATTCTAGCGCACGCCATCCTTCGGCAAGGTGTTGCGCGCTTGTCGCCAGCGCCTCAGCGTCGAGCCAGTCGTGCTCTGCCAGATGCTGGCGCACGCGCACGCGGTCGAATGCGGGATTCTCGTTGGAGGGATCGCTTACCGGAGTGATACCCGCGCTCTCTACAACCGCCTCCAGTTCGGCCTTGCGAAATCCCAAGAGCGGGCGGATCAGGGGCACGTCGCTGTCCGGCAGATGCGTCCACTCGCGCACTCCGGCAAGACCGGGCAGTCCGCTCCCACGTGCAAGCCGCATCAGAAGCGTTTCTGCCTGGTCGTCGATGTGGTGTGCTGTCGCGACGTGACCGATCCCCTGCTGCGCGGCCCATTGGACAAGCGCTGCGTAGCGCGCCTCGCGCGCCTTTGCCTGCAGGTTGCCTGCACCCAGCGTCACCTTGGCTGACGTGAATGGGACATCCAGCGAGTGACAGATGGTTTCGACGAAAGCGACCTCGCGAGCGGCCTCGAGCCGAAGGCCATGGTCAATGCTCATCACCGCAATGTCGCCCGGACGTGCCGCAGCGGCGAGCAACAAGAGCGCAAGGCTATCAGGGCCGCCTGAGACCGCGAGACCCAGCGGCCCGTCCCAATCTTCGTCAGGGCAAAGGCGGTCGAGCGCAGCGTCAAAGCGCGCGATCAGTTCAGGATCAATCGCCTCAAGGTCGATATGCGTATCAATCAGCGCCCCCTTGCGCCCGGGAACCGGACCGATCAGCCCTCGCAGTTCACCCGGCGACGATTGCTCTCATACTGGTCGGCAAGCCGTCCGGTCGCAACAGCCGGATAAGTGTCGCCAAACTCGGCAAGCGCGATGCAGGCACGCCGGGTGTCGCCCATCGCGATCATGCTCTCGGCGAGGTACAGCAGGCTGTCCGGTGCGCGGCGCGCAGTGCGATCGGCCTGGTAGTTGCGCAGGAACCAACGCGCCGCCTCTTCGGGCATTCCATCATCAAGGAATGCGCGGCCAAGCAGGTTGCGGCCATAGGTGACGCGGAAGTGGTCGGGGTGCTGCTCGACGTAAGAGGCAAGCTGCTGGCGTGCCTCCGGATAGAAACCGGCATTCCACAGGCGGAAGCCGTAGGAGTATTCATCGTCTGCCGGATCGTCCGTCTGCGGCTTGGTGATCTCCTGCACCGCTGCGAGACGTTCGGGACTTGGTCCGGTAGCCGCAGGGGCCTGCGTTTCCGCTTCGCTCGCTCCTGTCATGGCGGCAAGGTTGCTCTCGGCGGCGCTAGGCTGGTCTTCGTCCTCGCCTTCATCGCTGCCCATCTCGGCAGGGGTGTCCACGGGCGTTTCCGCCGCAATCATCGGCGCTTCGACAGCGCGCGCTTCGAGCCCGGTTACCCGCTCACCCAACAGGCCAAGCGCGTTGGTGTTTTCCTCGGTCAGAGCAGTGAGGCGCTGAAGCTGCAGTTCGATCGCGTCGAGCCGCGCGAGGATGTCGGTCACAGCGGTTGTCGAAGGCGCGCTCGAGGTGGTCGGACCGGTGGTCGTGCCATCAGCGGTGATTTGCGGTTCGAAGAAACGCCCGTCGCCGCCCGGAAACACGGCGCGTTGCAGCGCGCGGATTTCGGCTTCGGCCCGGCGCAGGCGCGCCTCGGCATTGTCCTGTGCCATCGAAGGCACCGGCATGGTGGCAACCACGGCTGCGGCGACGAATGCGCCGAGCGCGGGAAAGGTCGGACGGACCAGGGATTTGGAAGGTTTTGCGGGGGTCATGGTGGTTCAGGCTCCCTCTTTCATTGGCATGTGCGCATCGTGGAGCGACGCGCATGAATATGACCGGAATCTGTGGCGAAGCGGTGCGTTCAAGTCGACCCCGTAAGCGCACTAAACGGGGGAATGTGGGGTATGAGAGTTAAGCGGTGTTCGCTCAGTTGTTGGTGAGTTGCGGCTCGTCCGGAGTGTCGGCACGCGCAAGCAGAGCGGCGGCTGAAACCGGCGCATTGCCCACTGGCACCATTTCCTCGGCAAGCGGCGGAACCGTCTGGCCGTTGATGGTGATCTCAAACACGTTGGGGCGTCCGGTGTTGAGGCGCGGATCGTCGGCGTCGAGCGGCACTTCGTAGGTGTCGCCTTCTTCCATCACGCCTTCATAAAGGCGCTCTCCGCCTTCTTCGTAAAAGCGCACCCAAGCGCCCTCGCCCGTGGCCGTGAAAACGACCTGCCCGTCGGGCAGCGGCGCGGTGGCTCCGGTCGCGTCAGCCGCGCCCTCGTCATTCGCAGCACGCGCGGTCTCGCCAGCGGCATCAGCTGTGTCAGCCGCAGTCTCATCCTGCGCGATCAATGAGGGCAGGTCAGCGCCCGCACCGAAATAGGTGCTTGCAAAGGCGAACGCGCCGATAGCGAAAATCAGCGCCGCAATTCCGCCGAACCAGGCAAGTCCGGACGAAGGAAGCTTGGCCGGATCGCCCGGTTCCATCCCGCCCTGCATTGCCGACTGGCGTGCTTGTCCATCGGCCAGCTCGTCGCGAACCATACCGACGATCTGTTCGGGATCCAGTTCGACCACCCGGGCGTAATTGCGGGTGAAGCCGATCGCATATGTGCGCGAAGGCAGCGAGGCATAATCGCCCCCCTCAATCGCCTCGAGGTGTCTGAGCGGGATACGCGTTTCGGCGGCAACATGCGCAAGATCGAGGCGCTTGGCCTCGCGCGCTTCACGCAAGCGACCGCCAGCCGTGTCGGAAGTGATGTCTTCCGCCACCCCATCGTCCTCGAGAGAGCTGTCCTGTTCGTTATCCATGACCCGATCCACGTTATCGTGGTTATTTTGCATTTTCATTGTGGATGCAAGAAGCTTCCCACCCGGTCAGGAGTCAAGCGGGCGATTTCGAAAAGCCGGGAGCATGAGCCAGAGCGCCCCAAACGGTCGTTAACCAGAGGCGGCCTGCCCTTATTCCGTTTCGATTTCGCGTTCAGCGGCCCAATGCGCCAATGCTTCGCGCAGGTTGACGCCGGGTTCTGAAAGCCACTGATTCATCGCATCGGTGATCTCGGCCAGATCGACCTTGCGCACCAGTTCCTTGATCGGGCCAACCGCCGCCGGAGTGATCGACAGGCGCCGCACGCCAATGCCAAGAAGCGCGAGCGCTTCAAGCCGGCGACCGCCCATCTCGCCGCATACGCCAAGGTCAATGTTGCTCCCGACCGTGCCCTGCACCACGCGGCGCAAGAATCGGAAGATCGGCGGGCTGAGCCAGTCGTAGCGTTCGGCGAGCGCCGGGTTCCCCCGGTCCGCTGCAAACAGGAATTGCGTCAGGTCGTTGGTGCCGATCGACAGGAAGGAAAGGCGCGGGACGAGAAGGTCGAGCATCTCGGCGAGCGCTGGCACTTCGAGCATGGCTCCGAAGTGGATCTGTTCAGGCACCATCTTCTTTTTCGAGCGGAGAAATTCGAGCTGCTCGTCGAACACCTTCTTGGCCGCGTCGAACTCCCAAACTTCGGAGACCATCGGGAACATGACGTAAAGCGAGCGCCCCGCTGCCGCCTCAAGCAGCGCGCGGGCCTGCGCCTTCATCAGCCCTTCGCGGGTGAGCGCGAGGCGAAGTGCGCGCCAGCCCATTGCCGGGTTCTCGTCATTGTCGGCAATGTCGGAAGCAAGATAGGGCACCGACTTGTCGCCACCGATGTCGACTGTGCGGAAGATCACAGGCTTGTCGCCTGCAGCATCGAGTACATCGCGGTAGAGTTTCAATTGCCTCTCGCGCTGAGGAAGCGTGGCGGAAACGAGGAACTGGAATTCGGTCCGGAACAGGCCGACCCCGTCCGCGCCGGTCATGGCCAGCGCGCTCATATCGTCGCGCAGCCCTGCATTCATCATCACCGTCACGCGCGTGCCGCAGCGGGTGAAGGGTTCGACATCGCGCAGTTCAGCGTAGGCGGCCTGGCGCTCTTTCGACTTGGCGAAACGCTGCGCAAAGGCATCGGCCATCTGCCCTGACGGGCGCACCGTCGCAGTGGCGGCGGTGGCGTCGAGGAGTATTTCATCGCCTTCGCGGATGGTCGAGCGTGCGCGGCTCGCGCGGCCCAGCACGGGCACGCCCATGGCGCGCGCGACGATCACGACATGCGCGGTGAGCGAGCCTTCCTCAAGGATCACGCCCTTCAATCGCCGGCGATCATATTCGAGCAATTCAGCAGGACCCAGATTGCGCGCGATCAGGATCGTATCCTTGCGAAGCCCTTGCTGCGCGGCGGTCCCGATCTGGCCCGACACGATCCGCAGCAGGCGGTTCGCAAGGTCTTCCAGATCGTGCATCCGGTCAGCGAGCAGCGGATCGCCAATCTCGCGCATGCGCATGCGGGTGTGCTGCTGCACGCGTTCGATCGCGGCTTCGGCGGTGAGGCCGGAATCAATTGCCTCGTTGATACGCCGCGACCAGCCTTCGTCGTACGCGAACATCTTGTAGGTCTCGAGCACTTCCTCATGCTCTCCGCCCACGCCAAAGTCGGCCTGGTTGGTGAGGCCGTCGATCTGCTCGCGCATCTTATCGAAGGCGCGGTAAACACGCTGGCGCTCAGCCTCGATATCGTCGGCCATGACCTGCGTGATCTGCACGCGCGGCTGGTGATAGGCGGCAACCCCGGCGCCAAGCCCTCTCACCAGGGTCAGCCCCGACAAAGTCTGAGTGCCCGATTGCTGCGGCGAGAGGCTGAGCGCTTCTTCCTCGTCGACCAGTTCAGCGTTGGTGATGAGTTCGGACAGGACCATCGCGGTGGTCTGGAGCGCTTCGATCTCGACCTCTTCGTAACGCCGCGGATCGACGTGCTGGACGCACAGAACGCCCACAGCCCGCTCGCGATAAACGATCGGCACGCCTGCAAAGGAGTGGAACTTGTCCTCGCCCGTTTCGGGGCGGTAGCTGAAGTCGGGATGCGCTTTCGCTTCGGCGAGATTGAGCGTTTCGACGTTGTCGGCAATCGTGCCGGTCAGTCCTTCGCCAATCGCCATGCGGGTGACGTGCACAGCCGTCTTGTTGAGACCGCGCGTCGCATAGAGTTCAAGCATGCCTTCGCGCAGCAGATAGATCGAGCACACCTCGCTCGACAGGCATTCGCCGATGATCTCGACCACCTGGTCAAGCTTGCCCTGCGCGTGAAGGCGCGAGGCCATCACTTCGTGAAGGCGGGTGAGGATTTGTCTGGCGGAAGCGGCGGCAGTCATGACTTGGACCTGACTAGGCCCTCAGCTCTGCAAAAGCAAAGCCTTGCATGAAGCGCCGCGCACTTCGTCGGCGCCATTTTGGTTGGTTTGGTCGGCGGGGAAACCGGCGCGCCGCTAACAGCGCGCAATCTCTTCTTTTAGCTTGAGCTTTTGCTTCTTGAGGGCCTGGATCATCGCCGTATCGGGAGCGGGCCGAGCAAGCTCATCGCGGAGCTTGGCCTCTAGGCCTGCATGTTTGGATTGGAGAGCATTCACGTGAGACGTAGATGCGGACGATGCCATAAGCGTTCTCCTTTGCTTGTGTCGGGGGGATGCCCCCGGGGAGCGACTCGGCATCAAGCGGCCGGGCCGCACATCTCGATACAATCACAAACACAGTTAACTTGCAAAGGGCTGATGAAAGGTAAATCGGCGAACCGCGCCAAATCCTGAGACGACCTGCGGTCACTACCTAGCGCGGATCAGTTCGAAGAGCATATGCACAGCCGCGCAAAAGCCCTTGGCGAATGGCGGCAAGATGGCGCATGAACCGATCAGTTATGGCCCTTTAGCCACGAGGACGATTCGTTTGCGACATGAATGAGCAGGAGCTTCTCAAACGGCTCGAACTGCTGCGCACCGAGCATCGTGACCTCGACGCCGCCATAACCGCGCTGACCGATGCAGGTTCGACCGATCAGCTGCAGATCGCCCGCCTCAAGAAGCGCAAACTGCGCCTCAAGGATCAGATAGCGATCATCGAGGACACGCTGCTGCCCGATATTATCGCGTGATTTGTTTGCGCCCTCTGGCGCCGGGCGCGGGCCATCCGGCCCGCTTGGCTTACCTCGCATAAGCTCGGGCGCGCAGTCGCGCTTGCGACACCTTCGGCGTCGGTTCAGAGCGATCTACATTGCACGGCACTGATTTCGACTGCTCAGCAATCGCAAGGGCACCCCCCAAATTTAACAAAGCGTTAAACGCGCCCTCATAATGTACCGCAACGGGACGCCACAGAAACGACAACGGTATAGTAACCATGGGCAGCTGGTAACGCGGCCCCGTGAGGCGTAGCGAAACCCCTAAATGTCACGCACTTCCAATCTTTCACGCCCGATTATCGAGGCGCTCTACAGCGAGGCGCTGCTGCTGGCCGACGAGGTGCGAGCGGTGTTTGCGCTGGGCACGCGCGAGCCGGAGAACGGTGAGGCCTCTGACATCAGGCTGGCGCTTTCAACCGAGGGCCTCAAGACAACGACGCGCATGATGCATGTGCTCGCATGGCTGCTAAACCAGCGCGCCTTTTTCTCTGGCGAGCTCAGCGAAACGCAAGTGCGCCTGCACGGCACCCTGCCTTCGGACCGAGGCGCGGACCCCAAGGCGCTCGAAGTGCTTGAACCGGAAACTTGCGCACTTATCGCCGAAACGGAGCGGCTGCATGAACGCATCGCCCGGCTCGATGAAGCGTGGCGCTGCGGCTTCGAGATGGCATCGCCCGCGCGCGCGATCCACAGCCGGCTGAAACGCCGGATCGAGGATTTAGGGTAGGTGGTTTGTATGCGAAGCCGCATGTGCGGCTTCGTCCTCGCTAGACGCCTTCCGCTTCGCTACAGGCCCGCTGCGGGCGGGCGGGTCGCCCTTGCGGCGCTTCGCGCCGGTTTCTGCGAGCATCAAACCGCTTCCAGCGCCTTGCGCCAGCGCGCCAGACGTTCCTCGCGCACATCCTCGCTCATAGATGGCGCAAAGCTCGTAAGCTCACCGCGCATCTTTTCAGCAGCGCTCGCAAGGTCGGGGTAAAGCCCCACGCCCGCCGCTGCGAGCATGGCCGCCCCCAATGCCGTCGTCTCGATGAAGCCGGGGCGCTCGACCGTTACATCCAGCATGTCGGCGAGGTCCTGAGCCATCCAGTCATTCGCGGCCATCCCGCCGTCGATGCGCAAGGTCTGCCACGCGGCTCCATCGGCAGCAAAAGCGTCGGCAAGATCGTAGGTCTGATGCGCCATCGCCTCGAGCGCAGCGCGCGCCAGTTGCGGCTTGCCGCTCGCAAAGCTTAGCCCTGTGATGACCCCGCGAGCATCGGCTCGCCAGTGGGGCGCGCCAAGCCCTGACAGAGCGGGCACGATGGTGACGCCGCCGCTATCCGGGATTGAACGGGCCAGCTTCTCGGTCTCGCTCGCGACCTCGACGATACCGAGAGAATCGCGCAGCCACTGGACGAGGCTCCCCGCGACAAAGACCGAACCTTCGATTGCATAGGTTCGCTTGCCATCCAGCTGCGTCAGGACAGTGCCGAGCATTCGGTTGGCCGAGAGCGGAATGTTCTCGCCTTGGTTGGTGAGCACGAACGCCCCCGTTCCGTACGTCGCTTTTGTCTCGCCCGGTGAAAGGCAAGCCTGCCCGATGGTCGCGGATTGCTGATCGCCAGCAAGACCCGCAATCGGGATAGCCGCGTCAAGGACCGAACGATCGGTTTCAGCGAGGCTTCCCGACATATCGACCACCTGAGGCAGCGCCGAGATCGGCACGCCGAGAAGCTCGCAAAGCCCTTCGTCAAAGCCATCATCCGCCAGGCCCATAAGAAGCGTACGGCTGGCATTGCTGGCATCGGTGATGTGACTTTTGCCCGCGGTCAGCTTGTAAACCAGCCAGCTTTCGACCGTCCCGAAGGCAAGCGTGCCTGCATCGGCAGCGGCGCGCACTTCGGGGACGTTGTCGAGCATCCAGCGCATCTTGGTGCCTGAGAAATAGGGGTCGAGCAGGAGGCCGGTCTTGCGCTGCACCGCCTCTTCATGGCCGCCTGCGCGAAGCTCGGCACAAAACGGAGCGGTGCGGCGGTCCTGCCAGACGATGGCGCGGGTAAGCGGTTGACCCGTTTCCTTGTCCCAAGCTACCACCGTTTCGCGCTGGTTGGTGATGCCGATGCCTGCGATCATCGCAGGGCCGCCCGCCTTTGGGATCACCTCGAGCGCGCATTTCAAGGTCTTTTCCCATATCTCGCTCGCATCGTGCTCGACCCAGCCAGCTTGCGGATAATGCTGGGTCAGTTCCTCCTGCGCGCTCGCGACAAGCACGCCATCGCTCGCAAACAGCATGGCGCGGGTCGACGTGGTGCCTTCGTCGAGGACGAGTATGTAATCAGACATTTGATCCCTCTCTTGGGCGTGACTTCTGCCACGCTTCAGCCCATATGCAAGCCCATGCCGCCCATTCCTCCCAAGCCATGGCCCACGGGGCTTGCCGATCAGGTCGAACCGCTTGTGACGCGGGTGCTGGCGCCCAATCCATCGCCCTATACTTACACCGGGACACAAACCTATGTGGTCGGGCAGCTCGATGGTCCCGATTGCGCGGTGATCGATCCGGGCCCGAACGAGGCTGCGCATATCGAGGCCATCCTCGCCGCCGTTGGGGAGCGCAAAGTTGCCGCGATCATGTGCACACATACGCACCGCGACCATTCGCCCGCCGCAGCGCCTTTTTCCGAGAAAACCGGAGCCCCAGTGGTCGGCTGTGCACCGCTGGTCCTCAAGACCGACCTGCCGCGCGCAGACGAGGCTTTCGACACGACCTACGAACCTGACCGCGTGCTAGAAGATGGCGAACAAATGCGCGGGACCGGCTGGACGCTGACCGCGGTTGCAACGCCAGGGCACACGTCGAACCACCTTTGCTTCGCGCTCGAAGAGAGCGGTTCGCTCTTCACCGGCGACCATGTCATGGGCTGGTCGACCAGCGTCGTCATTCCGCCCGATGGCGATATGGGCGACTACATGGCGAGCCTCGAAAAGCTGCAGGCACGCGAGGACACCGTCTACCACTCCGCCCATGGTGAGGCGATCACAAAGCCGCGCCAGCTGGTGCGCGGCATGATCGGCCATCGCCGCCAGCGCGAGAACCAGATCCTGCGGCTGCTCGGCGAGGAAGCGCGCCGCGTCAGCGCCTTCATCCCGCACATGTACAAGGGCCTCGACGAACGCCTCATCCCGGCGGCTGAGATGAGCGTGACTGCGCATCTGATCGAACTCGAAAAGCGCGGGCTTGCGACCAAAGAGGGCGAGATTTGGCGGACGGTCTGAAGGAAGCAAGCGAGGTGACGCCTGCGGTCAAAGCGGATGGCGGCAAGCTCAACGCGCATGGCGAGCGAATGCTCAGCCTCGCGGCCGCACTTCTTCTGGTTGCGTGCCTGTTCCTAGCCTGGCGCGCCTACTTCTATCAGGAAGAAGGCGATCCGGTCGCAAGCGCGATGCTGGCCTTCGAAAAGCAGAACTCGCTGATCGTCTTCTCCAGCCGCTTTGAAGTGGTCGCCGAGAGCATCGACACGCGCAGCTTCGCAGGCGTCGACCTGCTTGAGACGCGGCAGGCAACGATCATTCCGGCCAGCGTCGACTATCGCATCGACTTTTCAGGCATGGACGAAGACGCGTTCACATGGGATGCGGAGGCCGAGAAACTGACCGTCACACTACCGCCTTTGCAGACCTCGCGCCCCAATCTCGACGAGGCCAAGGCGCGGGTTTTCACAGAGGGCGTTTGGGTCACGCGGCAGGCCGCGCAGGACCTCGCCGCCAACAATTCCGAGCAGGCCGAACGCCGCGCTCTCGCCTTCGCGAAGAACCCTGAAGTGCTGGCACTCGCCCGCACGGCTGCGCGCGAGGCGGTGAGGCAAAACCTCGCAATCCCGCTTCAGGTGGCAGGCTTCGAAAACGCCAGCGTGGACGTGCGCTTTGGCGATGAGCCAACAGACCTGCCCGAAGCGGGCGTCGAAACCGAACTTATTCGCTAAGCGCCCGGCGCAGCGCTTTCACCCGCTCTCCGTTCACGCCGCCATCCGAATAGCCGACGCGCGAGGCGGAGCGCACGTGTACGCCGTCATCACCTTTGCGAAACTCCACATCGTCGACGAAACCGAAGAAGGACGATTTGAACTCGGCCGCGATGTAATCCGAAGTGTTGGTCGTGACAGTCCCGCCCATCTCCTCGATCACCTGCGGCACTTCGTCCCATGCGCCCGGTGGCAGGGGTTCGACCGATTTTTCCGCGCTGGTGCCTTCTTCGCTGCTGACGCAATTCGGGCTGTCCGGACAAGGGGTAAGGCGACCATCGACGAGACCGGGTGCGGAGCCGTCTTGCGAGACAAGACCAAGCGTGAAAAAGCCTCCGATCCCAAGCGCGCCGAGGCCGGCGAGTGTGTAAAGTCCTTTTCTGAGCGCGCTCACATGCATTCTCCCTTGCCTGATACGGGTCTAAACGCGCGCATCGCCGCGCCAGTTCCAAACGGCCTAGCCAAGCTCGCCTTTCGCGAAACTCTCTGCCAGCTGGAACTTCTGGATCTTGCCCGATCCGGTGAGCGGGAATTCCTTCATCCAGACCCAATGCGCCGGGGTCTTTTGCGGGGAGAGCCGTTCGCGGATGAATGCCTTCAATTCGTCGTCGCTCGGGCGTTCGGCACCGTCAGTCAGGCGCATGAAGCAGGCCACGATCTCGCCCCACTTCTCGTCCGGCACGCCTGCAACCGCGACCTCGGCGATGGCCGGATGTTCGAGCATCGCGGCCTCGATCTCGGCAGGAAACAGGTTCTCTCCCCCGCGGATGATCATCTCTTTCACCCGGCCCGTGATCTTGAGATAGCCGTTCGCGGCCATCGTCCCGAGGTCGCCGGTGTGCAGCCAGCCCTCGTCATCAATCGTTTCAGCGGTCGCCTGCGGGTTGTCGTTGTAACCCACCATCTGGTTGTAGCCGCGCATGCAGATCTCGCCCTGCTCCCCGATACCAAGGATCGAATTGTCCTGCGGCGAGAGGATCGCGACCTCGATATGCGCGATGGGCTGGCCGATAGTTTCGAACAGCTCTTCTCCGCTATCGCCCGGCCACACGGCGGTGATGCCGGGATAGGTTTCGGTCTGGCCATAAACGATCAGGATCGGCACCCCGAAAGTCTCAATCGCCGCCTTGTTGAGAGCAGGCTGCACCATCGCGCCGCCGCTCACGACAGTCTCGAGGCCGGTGACATCGGTGCCGGTCGCTTTGGCCGCTTCGATCACCGCAAAAATCATGGTGGGCACACCGCCGAGGATTTCCGGCTTCTCGCGCTCGATCGCCTTAGCCACCGCGACCGGATCAAAGACTGAGACTAACAGCAGGCAAGCACCGTGCGCCATCACGCCCAGCACGCAGACCGCGCTGCCAGCCGTGTGGAACAGCGGGAACGGACACATGACCGTCTTGCCGGGCGCAAGGTTCCAACGAACGAACACGTCGCGGTTCGACTGAACGAGGCCATGCTGGTGCAGCAACACGCCCTTGGGGAAGCCGGTCGTCCCGCTCGTATACTGGATCATCACGATGTCGTGCGGGCCGGTCGGGCGAAGTTCGCCGTCCTTCTCGCCCGCGAATAGCTCGCCGTGGTCGGTGATGTCGATGATGTGGTCGTGTGCTGGAAGGCCAGCCGCTGCTTCGTCAACGATGGGGCGAAGCGCCGTGCCGCGCACATTGGGCTGATAATAGACCGCTCCCGAGCCCGATTGTTCGAGTACGTAGCGCACCTCGCGCGCGATGAAGCTGGGGTTCACCGTCACCAGCGTCAGGCCTGCCATTGCCGCGCCATACTGGACCAGCACCCATTCGGGGCAATTGCCGCCCATGATCGCGATCCGCGTGCCCGCCGCATGTCGCGAGGCCAATGCCCGCGCACAGCGCTCGGCATCCGCGAGCAGCTGCGCATAGGTCCATTCGCGGCCAATGCTTCCATCCGCCAGCAATTCGCGCAGCGCCATCGCGTCCGGTCGCTCGGCAACCTGAGCGCGCAATTCGCCTTCGATCGTGCGCTCCGTGTAATCGGTATCGGTCTGCGCCGGGAAATACGCCTCTTCGAGGTCTAGCTCATACATACGGTTCCCTCCCCTGTAGGAAAGCTAGCACGGGGCGCTGCGCAAAACACTCGCAAAACGGCGCATCAATCCCTATGTCGGGCGCAAGATAGTTATTGGGGATACGCGCATGAGCATCGAGACCAAAGTGCCCACCGGCGACGATTTGCTGGCCGAGATCAATCGGCTTCGCAAGGAGCGCAACGCGGTCATCCTCGCGCATTATTACCAGACCCCCGATATTCAGGATATCGCCGACTTCGTGGGCGACAGCCTGGAACTGTCACGCAAGGCCGCCGAAACCGACGCCGACGTCATTCTGTTCTGCGGCGTCAAGTTCATGGCGGACACGGCCAAAATCCTGTCGCCCGAAAAGACCGTGATCCTTCCCGACATGGATGCAGGTTGCAGCCTCGAAGACAGCTGCCCGCCAGACAAGTTCAAGGCTTTCCGCGAAGCGCATCCCGATCACATCGCGCTCACCTACATCAACTGCTCGACCGAGGTGAAAGCGCTTTCCGACGTCATCGTCACCAGCTCCAGCGCGGAGACGATCCTTTCGCAAATCCCGCCTGAGCAGAAAATCATCTTCGGTCCCGACCGCCACCTTGGTGGCTGGCTCAGCCGCAATTTCAATCGCGAGATGCTTCTGTGGCCGGGCGTGTGCATCGTCCACGAAGCCTTCAGCGAGACCGAGCTTCTGAAGCTCAAGGAGCAGCATCCTGACGCGCCGATCGCCGCGCACCCGGAATGCCCGCCCGCGATCATCGAGCACGCCGATCACGTCGGGTCGACCAGCTCGATCCTGAACTTCGCCAAGAACTTCGAAGGGGACACGCTTATCGTCGCGACCGAACCGCACATCATGCACCAGATGGAGAAGGCGCTTCCCGAGAAGACCTTCATCGGTGCGCCCGGTGCCGACGGCAACTGCAACTGCAACATCTGCCCCTACATGGCGTTGAACACCATGGAGAAGATGTACACCGCCCTGCGCGACCTCGAACCGCGCATCGAAATCGACGAAGACCTGCGCCTCAAAGCCAAGGCCAGCCTCGACCGCATGCTCGAGATGGCAAGCGGCACGGTCGGCATGGGCGATCTTGGGCAGGTGCCGTTCAAGGCGGATTGATTGGCAACAAACGTGCATTTCGCGCGTTTGTTGACCAATGACCGCCGAAATCCGCTTTTTCTGGGCGCGCCTTAACGCGAATTACTGGTTTTATCCGGCGACCTTTGCCTTGCTGGCGGCGGCGCTTGCGTTGGTCACGGTTTATCTCGACCGCAGCGGGTTTACGCAGTTCCTCAACGACTATGAGTGGATCGTGCCGGTCCGTCCCAAGGGCGCGGCTGACATCTTGACCGTTCTGGCGGGCGCTACCATCGGGGTTGCTTCGACCGTGTTCTCGATCACGCTGGTCGCGGTGACTTATGCGAGTGGCACTTACGGTCCGCGCCTCCTCACCAATTTCCTCGAGGACAAGGGCAATCAGGTCAGCCTTGCGACCTTCATCGGCAGCTTCGTCTTTTACATTATCGTTCTGCGATCGGTGCGCGCCGAAGACGAATCCGCCAGCACTGCGAGCGACGCGGCGGCAAGCGCGCTGCCGGGCTTTGCCCCGCAGCTCTCACTGCTTGTCGCCTATATCCTGATCGTGCTGTGCGTCGCGGTGCTGGTATTCTTCCTCCACCACGTGCCTTCCTCGATCCGGATCAATATGGTGATGAAGCGGATCGGGTCGCGCTTGCTCGACGAAATTTGCGAGACTTATCCCGACGAAGACGAATTCCGCGACGCGCGCGAACCGGTCGAAGGAGAGCCTCTCACCGCATTGGGCACGGGCTACGTTCAGATGATCGACTTCGAAGACCTTGAAGAGATAGCACGGGGTTGTGGCTGCACCTTCTCCCTGTGCGTTCGTACCGGCGACTTCGTCCACCGCGACATCCCGCTGATGGAGATCAAGGGCTGCAAGCCTGATGAGATTGAGGATAATGTGCGTGCCTGCTTCACGCTCGGATCGGTGCGAACGCCCACGCAGGACCCGCAATTCCTGATCGACGAGCTGGTCGAGATCGGACTGCGCGCGCTGTCACCGGGCATCAACGATCCATTCACCGCGATCACCGCGCTGCACTGGCTGGGCGCTGCGACAAGCGAGATTGCGCGCCGTGACTTGCGCAAGGACGTATGCGGAGAAGATGCCGAGGACTGTCCCGTCATCCCGCGCTACGACAGCTTTGAGCACTATCTGACGCGCGGCTTCGGTTCGATCCGCAGCGCGGTCGCGTCCAGTCCCAACGCGGCGCTGGTGACGCTCGACGTGATGGGCAACGCCGCCGGACCCGTGCGCGACGAGGATCGCCGCGCGAGCATTCGCGAACAGGGCAAGCTGCTGATCGAGCAAGCGCGCGAAGCGTTGGTAGGCCCCGATCTCGCGGTGGTTGAGGAACGGTATCGCGAATTTCTGCAACGCTGCGCAGACTAGCTCTTCGCAGCCATCCCCGGCCCCGATTTGCGCTGCGCCGTGCGTGCCACCACCAGGGCGCTGCCCAGAAGAACCATTCCAAAGATATCGAGCGCGGTCAGCACCTCGCCGAAGACGCTGTAGCCGATCACCGCTGCAATCGCGGGCTGGGTCAGCAAGGCGAGTCCGATGATGAGCGGCGGGAAATGGCCGAGCGAATAGACCAAGAGGCCCTGCCCGATCAGCTGGCTGGTGATGAAAAGCACGATCACCGGCGTCCAGTTGGTCGGCCAGACCGGCTCGCCAAGCGCAATCGCGAGCGCCAGCAAGGCGGGCGCGGCAAAGATGCTCACCCATACAAGCAGGCTCCAAGACCCGAACCGCGCGCGCTCGCTTTGAAGCGTGAGAAGATAGACCGCGTAGAGCAGGCCTGCGTGGATGCAGAACAGGTCGCCGATGAAAGTCTCGGGCGAAATGTCGAGGCTGCGCCCCAGCAAGATACCCGCCCCGCCCAGCGCACAGACGATCGCAAGCCACTCGAACCCGCGCGGCAGCATGCGCGCGATGATGAAGCCCCAGAAGAGAAGGATGATCGACCCGGCATTGCCGAACAGGGTCGCATTGCCAAGCCGCGTCATGCCGATCCCGATATGCCAGCTGGCAAGGTCCCCTGCGAAAGCAAGCGACCCGATAGCGACCAGCACCAGCGTGCGCCTCGGCATCACCGTCAGGCGCTGGCCCGCCATCCATGCAAAGATCACCAGAAAGGGAAGCGCGAGGAATAGCCGCCAGAACGCCGCGCTCACCGGCCCGGTATCGGCAAGCCTCACCAACCACGGCCCCAGAGCGAGCGCAACGTTGCCACCGAGCAGCGCAGCCAGCAGAAGCGCGCTTCGCAGACCGCTTGCCTCGCCCGCTGAGTGTCCAGCAAGTTTGTCTTTTGTGCCGGCGCCTTTTTCCATCCTTGCGCCCTAGCCCTATCGCCTCCAAGTGGATAGCCAATTGAAACCTAACAGGAGGATTTCGCCAATGCACGACGCTCTGTTCCAGCCGCTCACAATGGGCGCGCTCGAAGCCAGGAACCGTATTTTCATGGCCCCGCTCACCCGTGGCCGCGCTGCTGACCCGATGTTCGTTCCCAATGAAATGATGGGCACCTATTACCGCCAGCGCGCGGGCGCAGGCATGATCCTGACCGAAGCGACAGGGATAAGCACAGAGGGCCTCGGCTGGCCGAGCGCTCCCGGCATCTGGAGCGACGAGCAGGTCGAAGCGTGGAAGCCGATCGTCGAAGGCGTGCACGAAGAAGGCGGCCTGATCGCCATGCAGCTGTGGCACATGGGCCGCATAGTGCACCCGCATTTCCTCGGCGCCGAACGTCCATTCTCGGCGAGCGAGACCAAAGCGCCCGGCGAAGCGCACACGCCCGTCGGCAAGCAGGAATATGCGACCGCGCGCGCAATGACGCAGGACGATATCAACCGCACGATCGACGATTATCGCCGCGCCGCCGAAAACGCGAAGAAGGCCGGTTTCGACGCCGTCCAGCTACACGGTGCGAATGGCTATCTCGTCGACCAGTTCCTGCGCGACAAGACCAACCTTCGCGACGACGATTATGGCGGCAGCCCCGAAAACCGCACCCGCTTCATGCGCGAAGTGCTCGAAGCGATCGTCGCTGTCTGGGGCGCGGACCGCACCGGCATCCGCCTCTCCCCCAACGGCGACAGTCAGGGCACCGACGACAGCAATCCGCCCGCGACATTCGGCGCTGCGACCAAGGTGATCGAGGAGCTTGGCCTCGCTTTCCTCGAACTGCGTCAGCCCGGACCCGACGGCACTTTCGGCCAGACCGATGTGCCCAAGCAGGACGCGCTGATCCGCTCGCTCTATTCGGGCGCGCTGATCCTCAATTCGGACTACACCGCCGAAGAGGCCGATGCCGACGTGTCGAGCGGCCGCGCGGACGCGATCAGCTTTGGCCGCCCGTATATCTCGAACCCGGACCTCGAAAAGCGCATTGCCGCAGGCGCTGCGTTCAATCCGAACAAGGACGTGCCCAAGAGCTGGTACTTCCCGATCCCTCAAGGCTACATCGACTATCCGACGATGGAGGAAGAGCAGGCCGCCGAAGCGGCTGCCTGATCGCCTGAGCTAGTCGCCTATTCCGGCGTCGCTGGTGGAACCGGCGGCGCCGGGGTCGGTGCATCGCTGTCACCCGTGGTGGTCTCGGTCACCGTTTCGACCGTGGTCGAGCCGTCTTCCTCCTCGGTCACCGTTGTGGTGGTGGTGCTGCGCGTCGGCTCGGCAGGCGGCGATGTCGAAGTCAGCGATTCCAGCGGCAGCATATCGTCGCTGATCGTCCCGCCGAGAACTTCGCCAGCCGCTTCGCCGCTGGTTTCGGCAGTCTCTTCTTCGGTCACTTCGTCTTCGCATGCAGCGAGCATGATGAGCGGGAGAGCCAGCAGGGCGGTGGTCTTCAGTTTCATTTCTGACATGCCTTTTGTCGTGCCACCTCAAGCGCGCCAAGGAACCCGTGCGCGCGCGCGATCAGCGCCTCGTCCCATTGTTCAGCGGTCACGCTCTTGCCGAGCCGGGCGAGACTGGTAACTCCAAATTCGTCGATGCCACAGGGCACGATCCCGCTGAAGTGTGACAGGTCCGGGTCGAGATTGACCGAGAACCCGTGCATCGTCACCCAGCGCCGCACGCGCACGCCGATCGCGCCGATCTTGGCCTCGCGCCCGTCGATATCCTCGCACCAGATGCCTACGCGCCCTTCAGCGCGCCAACTATCGACGCCGAAGTCTGAAAGCGTGTCGATCACCCAGCCCTCAATCGCGTGGACGAAGCAGCGCACGTCCTTCCCGCGCTTGCCGAGGTCAAGCATCAGGTAGCCCACACGCTGGCCGGGCCCGTGATAGGTGTAGCGCCCTCCGCGACCCGCTTCGACAACTTCGAAGCGCGGGTCTGTGAGCTCGGCCGGATCGGCGCTGGTCCCGGCGGTGTAGACCGGCGGATGTTCGAGCAGCCACGCAAGCTCACCTGCCTCGCCTGCGGAAATCGCCTCGTTTCGCGCCTGCATCTCCTTGAGCGCATGCGTGTAGGCCACGGGCGCACTCTCTCGCTGCCATTCAATGCTGGCTGCGGATATGTCGCGCGGGAGATCGGGGGCGATGCTTGCCATAGCTTCCCGGTGGAGGCATTGATCGGCCAGATCAAGAGCCAATCGCTCAAGTGTGGGGCGCGGGGAAGACATATGAATTTCGACATGAATGCCTGCTGGGCCCGTGCAATTGACCTCGTTCGCAGCAATTTCCAGCTGCTCGTGGTGATCGCCGGCGTGTTTGTACTGCTCCCGTCGATTGCGACCTATCTGCTCGTGCCCGACGTGCAGATGTTCCTCGACCCCACCGCCGACCGAGAGGTCATTGCCGAGAAACTCGCCGAGATTGCCGGACCGATGGTCGGCTTCGGGGCGCTTTCGCTTGCGGTGCAGTTCACCGGCTATGGCGCGATGGTCGCCCTGATGGGTGATGGCAGGCCAACCGTAGGCCAGTCGCTGGGCACCGGGGTCAAGACCGTGCCGAGCCTGTTCGTGGTCCTTATCCTTTTCATGCTGATGTACCTTGTCGGCGGGTTCCTGATTGCGCTTCCAATTTCGCTTCTGGTTGGTGTTGGCGGCGTCCCAGCTCTTGGGCTTATCGCGATCTTCCCGGTTCTGCTTTTTGTCGTGTGGCTGATGGCTCGCATGTCGCTGGTCATGCCAAGCCTGATTTTTGGCGGCACGCTGAACCCGTTCAAGGGCATCGCGGGCAGCTTTCGCCTGACCAAGAAAAGCCAATGGATGATCGTGATCTTCTGGGTGGTACTCGGCGCGATCTTCGTGCTCATCAGCCTGCTTTTCAACGGCGTATTCAGCCTAATCGCGGCGGTTTTCGGAGGAGGCACGACGAGCCTGCTCATTCTCGGTATCGCAAATGGGGTGCTAGGAATGGTGAGCGGGATCATGCTGTGTGCGGTCGCGGTCGCGATGTATAGCCAGCTCTCGGGCCCGAGCGCGAAGAGTGTTGCCGAGACTTTCGAGTAAGCAACCAGATCAGTTCGTGATTGAAACCGTAACCGCGCAGGCTTAGCGCGGTTGCGATGGCCGACGCCGATCCCTCTCGCGACTCGATCCCTCGCACTGAAAACGCCTCGGCCTCGGGCGCGATTTCCAATGGGCGGATGGCGCTGCTTTTCACCGTCATGCTGGTGACGGCAGCGGGCAACACCGCGATGCAATCGGTCATGCCTTCGATCGGCACCGCGCTGGAGGTGAGCGACGTCTGGATCAGTCTCGCTTTCAGCTGGTCCGCGCTGTTATGGGTCGTATGCGCGCCGATCTGGGCGAGGCGGTCCGACCGTCGCGGGCGCAAGGCGATGATGTCGCTCGGCCTTGTCGGCTTTGTCGCGTCCATGGTGATTTGCGGGATGGTCTTGTGGGCAGGCCTCGCAGGATGGCTCGGAGCCTTCGCAACGCTCATTCTGTTCGCCGCGGCGCGCAGCCTTTACGGCGGGTTCGGCAGCGCCGCCCCGCCAGCAGTACAGGCCTATGTCGCCTCGCGCACCCCGCGCGCAGAGCGGACCAACGCCCTTTCGCTGATCGCGTCGAGTTTTGGCCTTGGTACAGTCATTGGCCCTGCGCTGGCTCCCCTGATGGTGCTGCCGTTCATGGGACTTGGTCTGACGGGTCCGTTTATCGGGTTTGCCCTGCTTGGGATTGTGGTCCTCGTATTGCTCCACCTTCAATTGCCCAATGATCAGCCGCAGTTTGCCGCCCGCGGGATGGCGACCAGTTATTCAGGCCCAAGCGAAACGCTTAGCGAGGAAGAACTCGAGGACGAGGCCGAGACCGGCGTAGTGACGGGCGAAATAGTTGGAGAGCCACCGCGCCTCAAATGGACCGATCCGCGCATCCGGGCATGGATAGTGGCGCAGCTCCTTGGCGGGCACGCGCAGGCGATGGTGCTCGGGATCACCGGGTTCCTCGTGCTCGACAGGCTGGCCCTGCGCGATACACCTGCTGAAGGCGCAGGGCCTGTGGGCTTGGTGCTGATGGCGGGCGCAATTGCCTCGTTGCTGGCGCAATGGGGGATCATCCCGCGCTTCAACTTGGGGCCGCGCGCGGCGACCTTGTCAGGCGTGCTCACCGCTGCTCTGGGGACGGCGCTCCTTGCAGCAGGCACCCAGCTTCACGTCATCGCGCTTGGCTATGCCATCGCCTCGCTCGGCTTTGGCATGTTCCGGCCCGGCACCACCGCAGGCACTTCGCTCGCCGTGACGCGCGCAGAGCAGGGGCAGGCATCGGGCGTGGTCGCGAGCCTTGCAGGCTTCAGCTACATCTATGCTCCCGCGCTGGGCGTGTGGCTCTACGGCTATTCGGACTGGGGCGCGTTCGGGCTGATCATCGCGCTGTGCCTTGCGGTTGCCGTACATGGCTGGCGCGGGCTGCAGGCCGACGAGGACCTGACCACCGAGCGCCGCTAAGCGGGCGCACTCAAAGCAGCTTCAGCACTTCGTCCTGAGGGCGGCAGATCGCAACGCCCTTCTCGGTCTCGACCAGCGGTCGGTTGATGAGGATCGGGTCGGCCACCATTGCATCGAGCACCGTGTCAGCGTCCGCGTCGGGCAGGCCGCGCTCTTGCGCATCGGTTCCGCGCAGGCGCAGGCCCTCGGCAGGGGTGATTCCGGCATCCTTGTACAGCTGCTCAAGCTTCTCGCGGGTCGGCGGATCCTTGAGATACTCAACGACGGTCACATCGACCTTCGACAGGTTCTCCAGGATCGCGAGCGTCTTGCGGGACGTCCCGCATTTGGGGTTGTGCCAGATCGTCGCCTTCATCGCGTCATCCTTCAATTGTGAGCCTTGCCCGGACAGGGTTTTTCCGACGAGCACGGCTAACCGATGCGGCAGGGATTCGCCACCCGGTTCATAGGCGATTTTGAGCTGAAACCCATTTTGCGAGTAATTCTCAATTTCCTTGTTGAGTTTGCGAGTCATTGTCATTAACAGAATCGACCGACGCAAGAGAGGAAACACATGACACGCAACTTCGCCCGCAGCGCTCTGCTCCTTTCAGCTGCGAGTCTCGCCTTTCCCGCCGCCGCTGATGATTCCGAAGTCAGCGCCAAGGCAGAGGCTTACGACGGCCTGATCACAGTCACGGCGACGCGCACTCCCGTCCAGGAGGAAGAAGCGCCCGCGACCATCACCATCATCACCGACGAGCAGATCGCGGATGAACTCGCGACCGATGTGCGCGACCTCGTGCGTTACGAGCCCGGCGTCACGGTGCGCCGTGCGCCCGCCCGCTTTGGCGCTGCGCTTGGCTCGACTGGCCGTGCCCGGAACGAGGATTTCGTCATTCGCGGCATCGGCGGCAACCGTGTGCTGATCCAGGTCGACGGCATCCGCTCGCCGCAAGGCTTCAGCTTCGGCGCACAGGAAGCGGGGCGCGGCGGCTTTTCCGATGTGAGCCTTGTGAAGCAGGTCGAGATCCTGCGCGGCCCCGCCTCCGCGCTTTACGGCAGCGACGGGCTTGCGGGCGCGGTCAGCTTCACCACTGCCGACCCGGTCGATATCCTTGGTGCAGACAAAGTCGGCGGGTTTGTCCGCTCGCAATATTCGAGCGAGGACGAGGAGTTCGCACAGACCGCGACGCTCGCTGCGCAATCAGGCAACTTCTCTGGCATGGTCGCCTACACCCGCCGCGACTTCTCGGAGCTTGAAAACCAGGGCGAGATCGGCGGCGTCGGACAAGCGCGCACCCTGCCAAATCCACAAGACGGCGAATCCAACGCGGTGCTTGGCAAGCTCGTTTGGGACAATGGCGATCATCGCCTGCGCCTGACCGGCGAATGGCTTGAAACCGAAGTCTTTACCAACGCACTCACCGGCCTTGGCCCGGCGTTCCTGTTCGGTCCGGCCCCGGTCTGGACCGTCGACCGCCTCGAAGCCGAGGACACGACCAGCCGCGCGCGCGTTTCTGCAGACTGGACGTATGAAGGCGAGGCCGACGACTTGATCGAATACGCCTTCCTTGCTGCGTATTATCAAGACGCCGAAGACCGCCAGTTCACCGAGGAAGACCGAACCGCATTGGGCTTTATCCCAGCCCCCGACCGCACGCGCCTCAACACGTTCGAGAACGAGGTCTACGGCATCAACGCCGAGGCGCGCAGCAGCTTTGCGACCTGGCCGCTTTCGCACACGATCGCTTTCGGCGGCGATGTCAGCTGGACCCGGCAGGAAGGCCTTCGTGACGGCACCTTCCCCGGCCGCGGCGAGAGTTTCCCAACGCGCGCCTTCCCCGTCACCGACTTCACGCTGGGCGGCGTGTTCATCGCGGATGAGATCACCTTCGGCGATGGTGCCTTCACGCTTTATCCGGCTCTGCGGTTCGACTTCTACGACCTCAACCCGACCGACGACCCACTGCTCACCACGTTCAACCCGCAAGGCCAGTCGGACAGCCGCCTCTCACCCAAGGTCGGCGCGACCTACAAGTTTGCCGACGACTTCCTGATCTTCGCCAATTACGCGCAAGGCTTCCTCGCGCCGACGCCGTCTCAGGTGAACAACTTTTTCGAGTTTATCGCGGGCGGATACACCTCGCTTCCCAACCCTGATCTCGGCCCGGAAACCAGCGAGAGTTGGGAGATTGGCGCGCGTTACATCGGCGATGTCTTCGGCCTCGAAGTCGTGGGCTTCAAGGGCACCTACGACGACTTCATCAGCCAGCAGGTCGTCGGCGGATCGTTCACGCCACAAGACCCCGCGATCTTCCAATTCGTGAACTTCACCGAGGTCGAGATCGACGGCTTCGAGGTAAAGGGATCGATGGAGCTCGACAGCGGCGTCAATGCCCGCCTCGCCATCGCCTATGCCAATGGCGACATCATCAACGCCGACGGCAGCCGCACCCCGCTCGACACGGTTGACCCGTACAATCTTGTCGCTGGTCTTGGTTATCGCGATCCGCAGGGCCGGTTCGGAGCGGAGCTGATCCTCACCCATAACGCGCGCAAGGACGCGGATGACGTCGAGCGCGCCGCCGACGGAACCGACCTCTTCATCCGCCCCGATGCCTCGACCGTTTTCGACCTCACCGCTTTTGTCGAAGTGACCGAGGCGCTGAAACTGCGCGCCGGGATCTTCAACCTGTTCGACGAGCGATACGCCGTCTGGTCCGACGTGCGCGGCCTGCGCGTCGAGGATCGCGGCATCGCCGGCGCCTTCACCCGTCCGGGACGCAATGTCAGCGTTTCGGCGAGCTTCCAGTTCTGAACCTACGAGGGAGACTACCCATGATGAAATATGCCAAGACCACACTGCTCGCAGGCCTTGCCAGCGTGGCATTTGCCGCCGCACCCGCCCCTGCCCTTGCCGACGATCCGATCGAGCGCGGCGCGGCTGCGGAACAGGCTGCATTCCAGGCCGACCGCGAGACGATCCTTTCGATGGCAGGCGACTACAAGGTCACTTTCGACATGCGCGAATCCACCGCATGGATGGAAGGCTACGAAGCGCTCGAACCCAAGCTTTCGGGCGGCTACGAAAGCGTGCGCGTGATCGAGGATACCGGCAACAAGATCGTGCTCCAGCACCTGCTCGTCGTGGGCTCGGAAGAGAACCCTTACGTCGTCAAGCACTGGCGCCAGGACTGGGAGTACGAGCCCGATACGATTCTTACCTATGAAGGCGGCGATCGCTGGGAGATGACGCCGGTGCCCGAAGCGATGAGCGCTGGCCGCTGGTCGCAGACCGTCTGGCAGGTCGATGACAGCCCGCGCTATGCCGGTTGGGGCCAGTGGGAAACCACCAATGGCGTGAAGCGCTGGCGCTCGAATTGGACCACTCGCCCGCTCGCCCGCCGCGATGCCGTGCGCGATCCCATCTACGACCGTTATGTCGGCATCAACCGCCACCAGATCACGCCGACTGGCTGGATCCACTGGCAGGACAACACCAAGATGATGCCGGCCGAAGACGGCAGCGGTGAACTGGTCCCGGTCGTGCAGGAATATGTTCTCAATACCTATGAGCGGTTCGATGACTACAATGTCGCAGCTGCCGAAGCCTATTGGGAGCAGACCGCGGATTACTGGGAAGCGGTGCGCGCCGAATGGGACGAGGTTGCCGAGGCCAATGGCGGCATTCGCATCGCACAACAGGCACAGTACGGCACCGAGATCGCGGCAAAGCTGCTCGAACTCGCGGATGCCATCAGGACAGGCGAGGCCGAATCGGATGAGGCAACCGCTGAGGCCGTGGCCCTGATCGAGGCAGGCACCGCCCGCTCGGGTGGCTGAATTGCCACACAAATCGGGCTTCTAGAGGGACAGATCGCGCTTTGAGAACAATTCTCAATTTTCGGGTTGAATATGAGAATAGTTTTCAATAGCGCGATTTTGTCAATCGGAAGGGACATGATGAACCGTACACTTTCGCGCGCCGCGCTCCTCCTCTCCTGCGCCGCGCTCGCTTTCCCGGCAGCTGCCGAAGAAACAGCACCGCAAAGCACCGACCTGCTGTCTGAGGCAGGACCAATTCTGGAGACGCAGGGCGACGATATTCTCGTCACCGGAGACGTGCTGCAATCGAGCGTGGTCGCGTCGGTCAAGACCCCCACTCCGATCATCGACGTCCCCCAAAGTCTCACGATCACGACCGAAAAAGAGATCGTCGATCGCGGCTTCACCAGCATCGGCCAGATCGTCGATTACACGCCGGGCGTAAACACCTCACAAGGCGAAGGCCACCGCGATGCCATCGTGTTCCGGGGCGTGCGTTCAACCGCCGACTTCTTCATCGACGGCATCCGCGACGACGTTCAGTACTATCGTGGGCTCTACAATCTCCAGCAGGTCGAGATCCTGCGCGGCCCCAACGCGCTGCTATTCGGTCGCGGCGGTACGGGCGGCGTGCTCAACCGCGTGACCAAGAAGGGCGAGCTTAACGCCAACTTCGCGGGCGGTCAGGTGGCGCTCGACACGTTTGGCGAATTCAGCGTGCAGGGCGACATCAACCTGTCCTCGTCCGAAACCTTCGCCTTCCGGCTCAACGCGTCCTACGAGAACCTGAACAACCACCGCGATTTCTATGACGGTGAGCGCATCGGCATCAACCCGACCGCACGCATCGCGCTGGGCGAAGACACCACGCTCGACCTCGCTTACGAATATGCCAACCACGACCGTTTCGTCGATCGCGGGATCGTGACCGGCACCGATGGCCGTCCGGTCGAAGCGTTTGAGGAAATCGTCTTCGGCGATCCCGAACTGAACTTCCTCGACCTCGAAGCGCACCTGCTGCGCGCCAACCTCCAGCACAATTTCTCCGACAACTGGAAGGGTGTCGTCAGCGCGTTCTACGGCGATTACGACAAACTCTATTCGAACTTCTACGCATCGGGCTACGATCAGGCGAACACGCCGGGTCAGGTAACGACCGATGGCTATGTCGACACGACGACGCGCGAGAACCTGATCCTATCGGGCAACCTCGTCGGCGAGTTTGAAACCGGCAGTGTCGGGCACACGCTCCTGATCGGCGCGGAATACATCAACACCCAATCGGTGAATGACCGCTTCAACCCCGTCTGGGATCAGACCAATGACGACAACGAAATTTTTGCGGTCCAGCGCCCGCTGGCGCTGCGCGGCGGCGTTGGCGTCAACGCTTCGGGTCAGGTCACGACGGTTGCCTTCAGCGATCTCAACGACTTCACCGACGGCGATCTCGATGTCTTCTCGATCTTCATTCAGGATGAGATCAAGCTGACCGAATGGCTCAACGTGGTGGTCGGTGGCCGCTTCGACAGTTTCGACCTCACCGTCATCGATCTTGCCGATGGCGGCGCGGTGCAAAGCCGCAAGGACGAGGAATTCTCCCCGCGCGGCGGCCTCATCATCAAGCCGCAGGACAACGTCTCGATCTATGCGAGCTATTCGGAAAGCTTCCTGCCGCGCTCGGGCGAACAGTTCGCGAGCCTTGGCGGGAACGCCGCAGCGCTGGACCCTGACGAGTTCGTGAACCTCGAAGCCGGGGTGAAGTGGGATATCCTCGACCGCCTCAGCCTGACCGCAGCGGTGTTCGAGATCGAACAAAGCACGCCCGAAGTCGACGACACCGACCCGGCGCTTCTGGTCGTGGTGGACTCGACCATTTCGGGTTTCGAGTTCCAGCTTCAGGGTGAAGTCATGCCTGGCTGGCAGGTTTCGGCTGGCTACAGCTATCTCGACGGCGAGCAGGTCGACCAGACCGGCCCCACTGGCCTTCGCCCGCGGGAGCTCCCTGAAAACATGTTCTCGATCTGGAACCAGATCACCGTCACCGACCGCTTCGGTATCGGCGTTGGCCTGACGCACCAGGACGAGAGCTTCATCAACAACTCGAATAGCGCGATCCTGCCAAGCTACACCCGCATCGACGCGGCGGCTTACTACGAAGTCAGCGAAAACTGGCGCGTACAGGTCAATGTCGAAAACCTGACCGACACGCTCTATTTCCCGAACTCGCACTCAACCCATCAGGCGAGTGTCGGCGCGCCGCTCAACGCGCGCTTCGCGATCAACGGGCGCTTCTAAGCGAGATCAATCCTCGGGTGCTTCGGCATCCGAGGGCGTTCGCAGCGCGGGCACCATGGCAGCGGCGTCTTCGGGCGCAATACCGGGTGCGGGCGCTGCGCCGATGCTTTCGCCGCGCTGGGCAACGCGCCCCGCTCTCTGGATCGCGCTCACCAGCCGCGGATAGACGCCGCAGCGGCACATGTTCTGGATCGCATCCTCGATCTCCGCGCGAGAGGGAACGGGATTGCGTTGGAGCAGCGCGGCCGCCACGATCACGATACCCGGCGTGCAATAGCCGCACTGGATCGCCTGTTCGGCCACCATTGCCTGCTGCACAGGATGCGAGCGGTCGCGCGACACGCCTTCGATCGTGGTGATGAAGCGCCCTTCGGCCTCGGCCAGAGTGATCCGGCACGAACGAAGCGCCGCCCCGTCGACCAGCACCATGCACGCGCCGCAGTCGCAATTGCCGCCGCCGCCGGCTTTCGTGCCGGTCAGGTTCAACGCCTCACGCAGCGCGTAAAGCAGCGGCATTTCGGCATCGAGGTCGAACTCGACCGGCCGGTCGTTGACGGTCATGCGCGGCATGCGCTGGCCCTATCTCTTGGAAAAATCAGTTGCGCCAGCTGTCGTCGATCTTGTCGATCCGGCGCTTCCACGCTTCGAAATCGAACACACCTGCGCCGCCCTGGCTCGCCATGACGGACAGGTCGCGCTGGTGCACGTCGATCACTTCCTGAGGGACGACACGCGGCTCCCCCTGCGAAAGCGTCGCAACCTGAATCTCGCAGGCGCGTTGGAGCGCCCACATCTTCACGAACATGCCCTGGATCGTGCCGTCCATGACTACCGGGCCGTGATTGCGCAGCATCAGGATCGAGTGATTGCCAAGATTGCGCACCAGCCGCTCCCCCTCTTCGGCGCGGACGGTCACGCCCTCGAAGTCGTGATAGCCGATCTGATCCTGAAAATTGCAGGCGTAGAAGCTGATCGGGAGCAGGCCGTCCTTGTGGCTGCACACCGACATGGTTGCGGTGGTGTGAACATGGCAGATCGCGTCAGCTCGGCTGCCAAGATGCTTGTGGAAGTAGCCGTGCTGAGTGAAGCCGGCCTTGTTCACCATATATGGCGATCCGCCGACATTATTCCCCTCTACGTCGATCTTCACGAGGTTCGATGCTGTGACTTCGTCATAGAGCAGGCCGAACGGGTTGATGAGGAACGTGTCCTTTTCGCCCGGAACCTTGAGAGAGATGTGATTGTAAATCGATTCCCCCCAGCCAAGGTGATCGAAGATGCGGTAGCACGCTGCAAGGTCGAGCCGCGCCTGCCATTCTTCCTTGCTGACCTTCCCTTCAAGGCTGTTGTCGGGCTTGAGCTGGGTTGCCATGATTTGATGCCTCTCCATGTCTGAGCTTTGCCAACTCTTATCGCATTTCAATTCGCTCAGGCAAAAGGATTTCACTTTGCGCCGGGCCCCTCGCGCGGCTAGGCGCTGATCAGCGATGAGCGACACGGACAATTCAGCGGAGAAATCCGCGAGCGCGAAGCTCACGCAAGGCAGCATCACCGGCCACCTTGTCGGACAGACCTTGCCCGCGATCATCGGGGTCGCGGCGATCATGTCGATCGGCCTCGTGGATGCATACTTCATCGGACAGCTGGGTTCGGACGCGCTTGCGGCGATCTCGTTCATTTTCCCTATTTCGGTCGCGCTGACCTCGCTCGGCGTAGGCGTCATGGTCGGGATCAATTCGGTCGTTGCACGCGCGCTGGGTGAAGGCGACAGCGAGCGCGCGGCGCGTCGGGCCAATTTCGGGCTCGTCTTCGCGGTAGGGGCAGGTGTTGTCATCGGGCTAGCCCTGTTCGCGCTGAACGATCCGCTGTTCCGGCTGATGAATGCGCCGGACAATCTGATGCCGCTCATTCGCACCTACATGCAGCCCTTCGCCCTCGGCTTCCCGCTGATCCTCGCGATTATGGGCTTTAACGGCATTCTTCGCGGACAAGGCGAAGCGCGTCGGACCAGCATCGTGAGCATCACCTATGCCGCCGCGAACTGGGTGCTCGATCCGATCCTGATAACCGGCTCTCCCGATTTCCTGTTCGGCGGCTTTGAAGGCTTCGGCATTGTCGGCGCGGCCTATGCGACAATCATCGGCTGGGGGTGCGGCGCGGCGATGGCGCTGGTTTTGGTGAAGCAGACCGACATACCGCTCAACCCCTCGCTGCTTGCGAAATCCAATCTCGCCGATTCCGCGTCGAGCATTGCCAAGGTCGCAGGACCCGCAGCATTTTCGAACGCGATTAACCCGATCGGCCTGTCGATCCTGACCGCCTTGATCGCCACAGCTGGGCAGGATGCGGTCGCAGGGTTCGGCGCCGCTGGCCGGTTGCAGAGTTTTGCCACCGTACCCCTGCTCGCGCTTTCGGGAGCGATCGGTTCGATCGTTGGCCAGAACTGGGGTGCAAGAGAGTTCGGACGAGCGCGGAGCGCGGCTCTCTACGCGGGGATTTTCTGCGTTGTCTGGGGCCTTGGCACTGCGGTTCTGCTGACGTCGGCAGGCGAGACATTTGCACGGGCCTTCACCGACGAGCAGCCCGTGATCGAAGAGTTCGCGCTCTACTTGAAGATCGCGGCCTGGGGTTATGCGGGCTTTGGCATCCTGATCGTTGCCAATGGCATCCTCAACGCGATCGACAAGGCCTCCTTTGCGCTCGGCCAGTCCGTTGCCCGCGTCTTTCTGGTGATGTTGCCTGTTGCCTGGTTGCTGCAAGAATTGTGGGGGAGTTCTGCGATCTACACCGCCGAACTTGCGGCCAATATCTTTGGCGCCCTGACCGGCGCAGTCCTTGTCTGGCTGGTGCTTGTGCGCCGCGCTCCCAAGTAAGGCGAACTCGCCGCGCCAACCGGAGCTTCGGGTAGGCAATCATTAACCATCTGTGTCCATACAGACTTTCAAGTCTAAGAGGGGCACGCGCGTCATGGATGACCTGCTGGCGGATTTCGTCGCAGAGACACGGGAAATGCTGGAAGCCAGCGCAGGCGAGATCGTTGCCTGGGAAGCCGATCCGGCTGACCGCGCGCGACTCGATACCATCTTCCGTTTCGTACACACGGTTAAAGGCAATTGCGGCTTTTTCGACTTCCCACGGCTGGCTGACCTGAGCCATGCAGCTGAAGACGCACTCGCCGATTGCCGCGCCGGACGCCGCACGCCTGATGCGGAATTGGTCACCGCCGTGCTCGCAATCATCGACCGGATTGCGCAGATGGTCGACGTTATTGAAGCGGGCGAAGAGTTTCCCGAAGGCGGCGATGAAGAACTGATCGCAGCGCTTGAGCCAGGCGCCGAAGGCGTGACCGGCGATGCGGTTGCCGCGGAGTTGGAGCCGGAAGTAGGCCCCGCTTCAACAGAGGACGGCAATTCGCCTGCTCCCAAGAAAACCGAAGCACCCGCTGCGCAACGTTCGATTCGTTTGCCGGTTGACCTGCTCGACCGGGTGATGAGCGGCGTTTCAGACATGGTGCTGGCGCGCAACGACCTCGCTCACCGCCTTCGTCAGGCGGGCACACAGCCGACGATCGACGGTCCGTTCGAGCGGCT
Source organism: Erythrobacter sp. S158 (assembly GCF_057364915.1). NCBI lineage: Bacteria > Pseudomonadati > Pseudomonadota > Alphaproteobacteria > Sphingomonadales > Erythrobacteraceae > Erythrobacter > Erythrobacter sp. S158. The sequence goes on from NZ_CP200279.1 coordinate 2,359,257, forward strand.
CACCACCATCCTTTCCGATGTCCGCGACGCGATCACCCGTATGCGCATGCAGCGGATCGAAACCCTGTTTAGCGCCCTGCCCCGGCTTGCCCGTGACTTGTCGAATGAACTCGGCAAGCAAGTCCTGATCGACCTTGAAGGCGGGGACGTTGAGCTTGATCGCGAGATGATCGAAATGATCCGCGATCCGCTCACGCACATCATCCGCAATGCGATCGATCACGGGATAGAGAAACCGTCCGACCGCCTTGCCATCGGCAAGCGCGAAACCGGGCTTCTTTCGATCGCCGCGCGTCAGGCGGGGAACACGATCTCTATCGTGGTCAGCGATGATGGACGCGGGCTCGAAGAGGAAAAGATCGCAGACAAGGCGGTCAAAACCGGGCTCATATCCGCCGCTCACCGGTCAGAAATGAGCCGCGATGCGATCCTGCAACTGGTCTTCGAACCCGGTTTTTCAACTGCCGAGGAAGTCAGCAACGTTTCGGGGCGCGGCGTCGGCCTAGACGTGGTGCGCGACAACCTTGAGCGCGTCGGTGGCTCGATCAAAGTGAGCTCGACGCCGGGGGTCGGCACGCTCTTCACTCTCCAGATTCCGCTGACGCTCAGCATCATCGCCGGGCTTACCGTCGAAATCGGAGAGCAACGTTTCGCGATCCCGCAAAGTTACGTCGAAGAGATCATCCACGCCTCTTCCAAGGCGCTCGACTTCACCCGCGCTGGAGAAAACGCGCTCGTCACTTTCCGCGACACGCGCGTTCCGTGCCTTATGCTAACCGACGTACTCGGTGCCGAAGAGGGTGATATACCTGCTGAGCAGCGCACGATGGTGATGCTTCGCCTTGCGAGCGGCGACCTGTTCGCGCTCGCGGTCGACCGCATCCATTCGCATGGCGACCTCGTCGTCAAACCGCTTGCACCTGCCGTGATGAAAGCCGGTTTCTATGCGGGCTCTACCTTGCTCGACGACGGCCAGCCGGTTTTGCTGCTGGATGTGACCAATATCGCATCGCAGCACGAGCTTGCCTCCGATGCCCGCAGCCGCGTTTTCCGGGGTGCGGAGGAAGAGAAAGCTAAATCCGAAAAGCCCGCAGCGCGCGCAATGCTGTTCACCGATTTCGATGGCCGCCGCTGCGCTGTGCGCCTCGAGCTGGTCCAGCGCATCGAGACGGCGCCTGTGTCCGCCATCGATCTCACCGGCGATCGTCCGCGCGCTGTCATTGACGGGGTCATTCTACCGCTGGTCGGTCTGCCTGACGGGCCGCTTCCGGCAGAAAAGGTACGCTTGCTGCGCCTGACCGATGGCTCAGGGCAACTGGTCCACGCCGTGCGCGAGATCGACGATGCGGTCGAGCTGACCGATACGCTCAAGCCGGTCGACACTGACCCGATGATCGAGGCGGTCACTCTGGTCGAAGGCAAGACTGTCACCCTCATCGACGGCCACGCCCTGTTTGCCCTGCACGGAGAGGTTCCGGAAGCAGCGATCAAACCTGTTTGCCGCATCCCTCAGACCGAATGGGCCAGCACCATTCTTGCACCGCTTGTCGCCGCAGCGGGCTACGAAATCGCTGATGGCCAGGAAACCGACGAAGACGTCGCTATCCTGTTCGACGATGAATACCAGGCTGCCCTCGCGCTCGACGTTGAATTCGCTGCGCCGGTTATCCGGCTTCGGGACATACCCGAAGGCGCGAACATGGAAGAGACGGTCTATCGCTACGATCGCGAAGGGCTGGTCGCAGCACTGCGTTCCGCATCCGGTGCGGCGCGCGCAAGCGGGAGCAATCGCTGATGAACGAGCTGTTGGTCATGTGCCAGATCGCTGGTCGACGCTGTGCCTTCAGGGCCAATGACGTCCAATCCGTAATCGAGATCGGGGCCATTACGCCCGTGCCGCGAACGCCCGATCACATTGCCGGTCTTACAGCCCTGCGCAGTCAGGCGCTGACTGTGATCGATTGTCGCCGCGCCATCGGGTTCGACCCGCAAGCCTATTCTCTCGATCACCGCGCGATCGTGGTCGCGTCCTCGGGCTATTCCTACGCGCTTCGCATCGATTCCATCGAGGACATCACCTCTGCCATTGGAGAGCCCGGCACCGTGCCAGGAGGGTTCGGCGCTGAATGGTCCAATGCGGCAAGCGGTCTTGTTGAGACGCGCACCGGACCCGCGCTGATGATGGACCTCTCTGCGCTGATCGCTGGGCAGGTTTCAATCGAAAATGCCGCTTAATCCAAAACTTACCTTCTGAGCCTATCAAACTGGCGTTCAGAACCGAGGAACCTTCATGAAAAGCTGCCTAGTCGTCGATGATTCCCGCGTAATTCGCAAAGTTTCGAGGCATATCCTCGAAACGCTGGGCTTCGCGGTTGAAGAAGCCGAGAATGGTCGGGAAGGCCTTGAGGCGTGCGAGGCGTCAATGCCTGACGTCGTGCTGCTCGACTGGAACATGCCGGTGATGACCGGGATCGAGTTTATCACTCAGCTGCGCAAGCGCCCCGGCGGCGACAAGCCCAAGGTGGTCTTCTGCACGACCGAGAACGACGTTGCCCACATCCGCGAGGCGATCAGTGCTGGCGCCGACGAATACGTGATGAAACCGTTCGATCACGAGACCCTGCAAATCAAACTGCAGTTGGTCGGCTTCGCGTGAACGCAATGTCTTCTTCCCATTCCCGGATTTTGCGAAAGGTGGCGAATGAGCCATCGGCCCGCGAGAGCGCGTCCTCATGCGAAAGTGCGAGCGATCCGATCAGGGTGATGATCGTCGACGATTCGCTGACAGTTCGCACGGTTCTGAAACGCATCGTCGAAAGCGACGGCGCGATGGAAGTCATCGCCACCGCATCTTCAGGCGAGCGGGCCATCGCCCAGCTTGGCACGACCGATGTCGATGTCCTGCTGCTCGATCTCGAAATGCCCGGTATGGGCGGTCTTGAAGCGCTGCCAACGATCCTTTCTACCGCGCCCGACCTACAGGTGCTGGTGGTTTCCTCCCTGACCGACGACGGAGCGGAAGCCACGGTCCAAGCGCTTTCGACCGGCGCTGCCGACACGATGCTCAAGCCTCGGCCGGGCGGTTTCAACGAGGATTATCGCAGCCAGCTCCTTGGCAAAATCCGCGCTCTTGGCACGAAGAGCGAAACTCCTGCTGCAAACGCCAATGCGCAAACCGCCAATCAACACGCCAAACCGGCAGCAACGCCGCGCGTGCCTCAACGTCCCGAGCTGATCGCGATTGGCGCATCGACGGGTGGTATTCACGCGCTCAATCTGATGCTGCGCGAACTTACGCCGGACTTCGACCTGCCGATCCTCATTACCCAGCACCTGCCGAGCTCCTTCATCCCCGTGTTCGCACGTCAGGTTGAAGTTGCGAGCGGCCGTCCAACGCACATTGCGGACGACGGAACCGAAATCCGCAAGGGCGAAATCGCGATTGCTACCGGTCAGGGCCACATGACCGTACGCCGCATGGGCGAGCGTCTCGTGGCGCGCACGTCGAACGAACCTGCGCGCAGCGGCTGCCTGCCCTCGGTCGACCCCATGCTGCGCAGCGCTGCCGACGCCTGCAATGGCCGCGTTCATGCGATCATCCTGTCGGGCATGGGCCGCGATGGCTTCGACGGGGTTCAGCACCTACGCGAACTGGGCGGGACTGTCTGGACACAGGATGCGGAAACCAGCGCCGTCTGGGGCATGCCGGGAGCCGTCACGAAAGCGGGCCTGAGCGATTATGTCGCAGCGCCTCCCGCTTTGGGCCAAGCGCTCATGACGCAGGTGAGTGGAACCGGCGGCAGGGCAGCGGCGTCACGCGAGAACGCGGCGACCTGACCCGACATGGAAGTTAGCCAGGCCTCTTACCAGATCATCGCCGACCTTTTGGCCGCCCGGACAGGGCAGCATCTTTCCGAGAGTCGTCGATGGCGCGTTGGAACAGCGCTCTCAGGCGTTTTCCGCGAGCACGGGATCAGCAATCTCGACCAACTCGTCTGCCTGCTCGATGAGCCGCGCCGTCGTTCGCATGATCGCGACCTTGCGACCGAGGTGGTCGAAGCGCTTCTCAACAACGAGACATACTTCTTTCGGGACAAGCCGACTTTCGATCAGATACCCGACGATATTCTCCCCGAACTCGCTCAGCGCAGGCGGCATACCAAGCGGCTTTCGATCTGGTGCGCTGGGTGTTCGACAGGGCAGGAAGTGCACAGCCTTGCCATGCTCTTCGAAGACCAGAAGGCCCTGTGGGATGGCTGGACGATCGACATTCTCGGAACCGACGTATCGCACCGCGCAATTCGCACTGCGCGCACGGGGCTTTACAGCCAGTTCGAGGTACAGCGCGGCCTCGGGGTGACGCAGATGCTGCGCCACTTTGAAGAGACGCCCGGCGGCTGGCAAATCCTTGATCATGTGCGACAAATCACTCGGTTTCAGCAGCACAATGTCCTGGCCGAACCGCCCGTCAGAGCGCGCTTCGATCTCGTTCTTTGTCGCAATGTGCTTCTATATTTCGATGCAGACACCCGCGCCATCGCATTCGACAGGCTTGCCTCGGCCATGACGCGCGACGGCTTCCTCATGCTCGGCGCTGGCGAGACGGTGGTCGGCCAGACAAGAGCCTTCTCTCCATCAGGCAAGCGCACAAGCATCTACGAATTGCCCGAGCAGGTGGCTCGCAGCGCAGCTCTGAGCGTGGGGTAGGATTAAGCCAAATTTACGCGATTTTCCCCAGTCGGACGATCCGGATTTTACGCTTCGTTAGCCATTCATATTTAGACACCCGGACATCGCTAAGCCCACGTTTTCGAAGCGAATTGAAGGAATTTGCGTGCCCAAGCCGAGCAAACCTCTGCGTCTCACTCCCCTCGGGATTGTGCTGGCTCCGCTCGCCACGCTTAGCCTTGTTTTCGGCGGCATTGTCCTTGTCATCAGCTTCAGCAAGACAATCGACATCGTGGAGCCCGAACTGCTCTTTATCGCAGGCGCACTCGTTTACGCCGCCACGATCTTTCTGTTGAGCCGCCACGGCATCAACAATGTTCACGAACTCGAAGAGCTCAGCGAAACGGACACCCTGAGCAAGCTACCCAATCGGCGCGCGCTGCATGGCGATCTCGAGAGCTTCTCAAAAGGTGACGAAGAGGTCGCGATCGCGCTCATCGATCTCGATCGCTTCAAGCAGGTCAACGACCACTTTGGTCATGCGATCGGCGATCGGTTGATTCAGGAATGCGCCGCAATGCTTCAGAACATTTGCGGCGATGAGGCGCGCTGCTACCGGCTGGGCGGCGACGAATTCGCCGTTGCCATGGCTGGCCGTGTTTCAGGCACAATCCTCGAAGGCATGTGCCGCTCGTTGCTTGAACAGCTGCAAGCCCCTGTCCCGGTCGGCAAATACGACATCTCTGTCGGGGCAAGCATCGGACTGTCACGTTCAACTGCCGATCGGCGCCTGCCCTCCTCTGAAATGCTGCGCCGCTCGGACGTCGCTATGTCGGTGTCGAAGCGCGATGGAAAAATGCGCTGCACCTGGTTCAACGAAAGCTTCGATCAACGCCGCGAAGCGGTACGCGAACTCGAAGACGAACTGCGTGCTGGCCTGACTAAAGGCGAATACGAGGTCCATTATCAACCACTCGTCGCTGCCGATTCCGGGTCTGCTGGCCCCCGCATAGTTGCGGTTGAAGCGCTGCTTCGCTGGAACCGTGAGGATGGTCGCAAGGTTGGCCCTCACGTTTTCATTCCGGTCGCGGAAGATTCGGGCATCATCAATCCGATTGGACTGTGGGTCCTGCGCAAATCCATGACGGATGCGCGCCGCTGGAAGGACATCACGCTTTCGGTCAACATCTCCGCAGCGCAGCTCAGGAACCCCGAATTTCCGATCAAGCTGGGCGAAATTCTCGAAGACACCGGCTTTCCGCCCGAGCAGCTTGAGCTTGAAGTCACCGAGACTTGTCTGGTGCTTGATCCGGTGGTTGCTGAGCGCAGCCTCGATGTCATCCGCAAGTTCGGCGTGCGTATTTCGCTCGATGACTTCGGCACCGGCTATGCCTCGATCGGTTTCCTGCGCCAGTTCCGCTTTGAAAAGCTCAAACTCGATCGCAGCCTTGTCGTTAAGGCGGGTGAGGATGAAGGCAGCCGCGCCATGATGCTCTCCAGCATCGCGGTTGCGCGCGCGCTCAAGATGGGTGTGACCGCAGAGGGCGTCGAAACGACCGAACAGGCTGACATGGTCCGGCTTGCCGGTGCAGATCAAATCCAGGGCTGGCTCTACTACAAGGCCATGCCCGCATCCGACATCGATACGCTGATCGATACGCAAGTGAGCGCCACGATCAGTGCTGATGAATTCAGCGAGCCTGCAAGCGCAGCTCGAACAGGGACGAATGGGGACGCATAATGAGCGCTTTGCAGGAAATCGCAGTAGACCTGGAAGCAGAACGGATCACCGCCAACCACACAACCGCCTCCAAACCCCGCACTGTGTTCGGCTCTTTCGGAGAGCGGTTCGAGGCGTTGTCCATAGGCCGCAAAATCTCGACATTCTACGGGTTCAATCTCGTACTCGCCCTGTTTGCGGGATTGGTGCTGATTGGTTTCTTCGTCGAGCTGGGCAACCGCGCCGAACAGATCAACGTCTCGCACGACCTCGCTATCGATGCCGAGCGCCTCGTGACAGACATTTCCGAAGCGCAGCGACACGCGGAAATGCTGGTTACCACCGGCGATGCCTCGCGGGCCAATGAGTCGCTGGCGCGGATCACGATAGCCGATGCAAAACTTGACGATCTTCGCGATGCTACCGCAGGCCAAGACATGGAAGCGACCGATCGCATCGGGCTTATCGCTGCGTCCATCGAAGATTTCCGCCGCCAGATCGGCCGCTTCAATCCCGATGCCGCGACGGCAAGCCGTGAAGCGCAGGCGAGTGAAGTGACCGCCACCGGAAGCGCCGCTCTGGAGGCCGCTCGCGATCTTGCTGCGCGCATGGGAACCGAAGCCGACCGCATGTCGGATTCGGGAGCAAGCCTGCTTTCGACCCTGCTTCTCATCTGGGTTGCGCTCGCAGTCCTTTTGACCCTCACAACTCTCATTGCTCAGCGCTACTTCGACCGCTCGGTTGGTGGCTCGATCAAGCAGCTTGCCAATCAGATGACCCGCCTCGCCAAGGGCGAGAAGGAAATCGACATTCACGGCGAGGACCGCACAGACGAAGTTGGGGACATGGCCCGCGCCATGAGCATCTTCCACAAGGCCGGCATCCGGCTAGAGCGCCTGAGCCGCGAACGCTCCCAGAAGGCAAAGGCCGAGCTTGAAGAGCAGACCCGCCTTCAGATCCAGCAGGAAGAGGCTCGCCTCGAACGCGAACGCACGCTTCAAAGCTTTGCCGACCAGTTCGAACGCACCGTTGGTGACGTCGTGGGCGGCGTTGCGAGCGCATCGAGCCAGCTGCAGACCACATCAACCGCGATGGCTGCAAGTGCGGAGCAATCGTCCAATCGGACCGCCGAAGTGGCAACTGCGATGGAAGAGGCGAACACCGGCGCGACCGCAGCCGCTGCCGCTTCGGACGAGTTTGCCATGTCAATTGGCGAGATCAGCCGTCAGGCCGCTTCGTCTGCCGAACTCGCCCGGAAAGCGACCTTGTCTGCCAATGAAGCGGACTCGACCATTTCAGAGCTCGCCAACAGCGCAGAGCAGGTCGGCCAGATCGTCGAGCTAATCCAGACCATCGCCCAGCGCACCAACCTTCTCGCGCTCAACGCCTCGATCGAAGCCGCTCGTGGAGGTGAAGCGGGTCGCGGTTTCGCTGTGGTCGCAAGCGAGGTAAAAGAACTCGCCATGCAGACCAGCCGCGCCACCGAACAAGTGGCAGAGCAGATACGCACCATGCAGGACACGACCGGTGCCAGCGTTAATGCGCTGCGCTCAATCGCTAATGAAGTCGCTCAGCTCGAAACGACCGCCGTCTCGATCGCAAGTGCGGTCGATCAGCAATCGGTTGCGGGCCAGGACCTTGCACGCAGCATCGATCTCGCCGCGCGCGGGACCGAGCAGGTTTCCGGGCACATCAAGGAAGTGCGCGAACTGTCTATTTCGACCGGCGCTGCCGCCAGCCAGGTGCTCACCAGCGCAACCGCGCTCGAACGGCAGGCTCAGACCCTGAGCGTTCAGGTCGATGGCTTCCTCGCCAAGGTCCGCGCAGGCTGATCGGTCAGATAGCCGAACTGAATTGCGGCTTTGTCTCAGCGCGGAACTGATCGAACTTCGAGGCGATCACGCGCGCATAGGGCAGGCCCTGCGGCGTAATTGACAGATCGAGACCGCTCAGCGTCATCAGTCCGCGTTCGAGGAAAGGCTTGAACTCCTCCTCATGCCTGAGCAGGAGGCACGGCGAAAGCGTCGCCCTGCCCTTGCACAAGAGCTCTTCGATCACGCGCGCTCGCAGCTGATCCTCGGCGCTGCGCCTGATGCCGACCGAGGCGGTGAGCAGCCCTGGTGAGGCCATCATCCGATAGCGGCCATTGTTCTTCTCGTTCTGGGCGATGAGGCCGGGAAATCCACTGATCGCGCTGGATCCTAACCCGATCAACACATCCGACTGGTCATCGGTGAAACCTTGGAAATTGCGCCTCAGCGTGCCAGTGCGTGCAGCTTCGGCCATAGGATCGCCGGGCAAGGCAAAGTGGTCGAAGCCCACCTCTTTGTAGCCGTGATCGGTCAGATATTCGAAAGCCTGACGAGCCATCGCGAAGCGCGCGTCGCGGCCCGGCAAGTCGTCGGCGGGGATCATCTTCTGACGCGGCACGATATGCGGAACATGGGCGTAACCGAACACCGCGATCCGGTCCGCGCCCAGCAAGGCGGTGTAGGAAAGGCTATCGGCAAGGTCCTCGCGCGTTTGGCCCGGCAGACCATACATCAAGTCGAAATTGAGCGATGTGACCCCGGCGGCGCGAAGCCAGTCGATGCTGCGGCAGATCATCTGGTCGTCCTGCACGCGCCCGATGGCCTGCTGACAATGCGCGGCGAAAGTCTGCACGCCCATGCTCGCCCGGGTTACGCCCGCCTCGGCGATGGCCTCTCCCCAGACGCTGTCCATTGAGCGTGGGTCGAGTTCGATGGACCACTCGGTTTTGTCGAGCCAGAAGTTGCGGTGCAGCGCGTCTACCAGGTCGATGAACTCGGAAGGCTCGATCGCGTTGGGACTGCCTCCACCGAATGCAACGCGCCTGACGCGTGCGTTCCTCGGCAGCAAGGTAGCTACGGTTTCAATCTCGGCATGGAGCGCTGCAAGATAGCTCGCCACCCGTTGCCGCCTGCCAGCCGCGCCGGTGTTGCAGCCGCAGTAAAAGCAAATCTTCTCGCAAAACGGGATGTGGAGATAGAGCGATATGTCGCCGCTCGCCCCCCCAATCGCTTGCGCCAGCGCGGATGTGGGAAGCTCGCCGAAATCGGCAGCGGTCGGATAGCTCGTGTAACGCGGTACGGGCGTTTCGAGCAGGTCTGGATGATAAGGCCACATGCCAAGGCTTAGAGCCGCACTGGGGCCACGGGTCTTTGCGCCAGATCAAATCGCTCGTTTAGCCCTCTTCGTCTTCTCCCGGCAGGAGCCCGCGTGGCACCCTTCTTGGTGACAATCGCGCTTTGGGCTCTTTTCCTTGTTGCCCAGCGGAATGGTAATCTCCCCGCCGAGGCACAGGGCAATGGTGAGCGAGCGCTCCTCTTGCGGGAGCGGCCCGATCGCAACGGGAGTGAGCGCGATGAGAGCGAGAAGCTTCATGGGTTTGCCTCATCCTCTTCGTCGATCAGAATGCGGTGCGCTGCGCCGTCCATGTCCTCATACTGGCCAGAGCGCATCGCCCAGAAGAACGCGGTAAGGCCCGCGGCTCCCATTAAGAGCGCGATAGGGATGAGAAAGGTGAGCCCGGTCATTTCGCGCTCCCCGCGAGCCGAAGAGAATTTGCGACAACGACCAGGCTGCTCAGCGACATAGCAATGGCGGCGATGAGCGGGGTGACAAAGCCGAACAGCGCGAGCGGCACGGCAAGCGCATTGTAGCCGATCGCAAAGCCAAAATTCTGGCGCACGATCACCATGGTCCGCTTCGCTACCCGCACAGCCAGCGCCACCGGCATCAGCTTTTCGCCGATGAACACAGCATCTGCCGCCTGCTGGCTTGCATCGCTCGCCGTACCCGGAGCGATGGAGGCGTGCGCTGCGGCAAGCGCGGGGCCATCGTTCAGGCCATCACCCACCATCAGCGGATAGCGCCCGCTATCGCGCAGAGCTTCGAGCGTCGCGAGCTTGTCCTGCGGGCTGGCCTCAGCGCTTGCCGGGATGCCGAGGTGTTTTGCGATCTGCTCGACCGGGGCATTGCGGTCGCCTGATAATATGCTGGCTTCGATTTGCTCGCCGCGGAGTATTGCGAGGGTGCGATACGCGTCCGGACGCAGCGGATCCTCGAATGTGAGGGTCGTCTGTTCCGGTCCGATCTTGAGCGTGACAGCCAACCTGTCCGTGTCGATCTCCGGACGCTCAAGAGCGACGCGAACATCCGCCCATTCGCCCGAGACACCCTGCCCGCTTATCTCTTCGACGCCTACGATTGCTGCGGGTTCCACACCCTCATCCAAGAGGCGCTTTGCAAGGCCTTGGCTGAGCGGGTGGCGGCTTGATTGGGCAAGGCCGAGCGCCACCATTCGCTCTGTCGCATTGAGTGCTCCGATATCCGGCCGGGGCTCTCCCAAGGTCAGCGTGCCGGTCTTGTCGAACAGCGCGACGTCCACTTCGGCCAGGCGCTCAAGCGCACTTCCGTCCTTTACCAAAAGCCCGCGCTTCAAGAGCGCGCCGGAGGCCACCACCTGCGCAGTCGGCACCGCGAGCCCCATGGCGCACGGGCAGGTGATGATGAGCACCGCAATCGCGATAACGAGCGACTGGTGCCAGCCCGCACCGGCGATCATCCAGCCTACGAATGCAAGCGCGGCCAGCGTGTGCACTACGGGCGCGTAGGCCCGGCTCGCCCGGTCGGCAATGCGCACATAAGTGCTGCGCGATTGCCCGGCTTCGTCCATCAGTCGCGCGATCTCTGCAATCGCCGTGTCGTCGGCAGTCCGCGTCAGGCGCATGCGAAACGGCGAGCCCAGATTGATCGCGCCCGCATGGACCACAGCGCCCTCACCGACGCTTTCAGGCGCGCTTTCCCCGGTTAGCATCGAGTTGTCGATTGTTGTGCGCCCCTCCTCTATCTCGCCATCGGCGGCGAGCGCTTCTCCGGCAGCGACCAGCACCAGCATACCCGGCTCCAGCGCGTTTGCGGGTACGCGGCGGGTCGCCCCGTCAGGGCCGATGACGCTCGCGCTCTTGCCCATCCGCCCCAGCAATGCGCCGATCCCTGCGCGCGTGCGGGTGCGCATCTCGGCATCGAGAGCACGGCCTGCGAGGAGGAAGAAGAGCAGCATCACCGCGCTCTCAAAGTATGCGTGCTCTCCGCCCGTGATCGTCTCGTAAAGGCTGAGCGCGGTCGCGAGGATAACGCCGATGCTGATCGGCACGTCCATGTTGGTGCGGCGATATTTGAGCGCCATCCAGGCGCTCGAGAAAAAGGGCCTGCCCGAATAGGCGATCACCGGCATCGCGATGAGTGCGGAGAGCCAATGAAACAGCTCGCGCGTGAAGCCTTCTGCGCCCGACCATATGCTGACCGACAGCAGCATGACGTTCATCATGCCAAACCCCGCGACGCCGAGCGCGCGGGTCAGCTGCTTGCGCTCCGCCGCTTCGGTGCCGAGCGGGTTTTCGTCGATGGGCTGCGCTTCGAAGCCAAGCCTCAGGAGCGCATCGGCTAGGGCATCCTCACCGATTGCTGGATCGTGCTCGATAGCGACGCGCTTGGAAGAGAAGTTCACCCGCGCTGCGACGATGCCATCGGTCTTGGGAAGCTCGCGCTCGATCTTCGCGATGCAGCCCGCGCAGCGCATGCCGGGCACGGTGAAGCGCGTGCCCTTCGTGGGCGCTTCGCCCCGGTCGATCGAGAATTGAGGTGCGTTCACCGGGGCAACTCGCTTTCATTCGCCCACCGCTTGCCGTCAGCCTTGATGAATAGGCGCATGGTCCAGCGCCCGTGTGCGACCGCTTCGGTCGAACGGTAACGGCCATCGCCGAGTGGCTCGAATTGGAGGTTTGCATATTCGCGCGTCCCAATCGGGCGGCGCAACTCGGCTTTCAGCATGGCGGTAGCCGGAACTTCGCGGGTTTCGACGATCACGTATGCCGCTTCGTCGCGAACCGAGACAGCTTCCCAACCAAGCGCCTTTGAGACCTCCGCTTCGTCGAGCCAGTCGTTGAAGTGCTGGCTGGCGATGTAGGAATTATCGACGACGGTACCGTGGAAGCCGCCCACCGCACGGCTCGCCATGTAGAAATTGACGGACATGACGACAGCGAACCCTGCAACGAGGATCGCTGCGAAGTGTTTTCCGGTGAAGGGCTTTTGTGGTCTGCTCGCCATTTTTAGTCTCCGGGTCCGGAAAAGGTGGTTTCTTCGCTATCGCTTTCGCCCTGCTCGTCGAGCGAGGTGAGGACGAAGCGGAAGCTGTCGATGTCGCTGCCCGCCGGAACGACAACGTAGGCGCGCACCACGCGGGTTTCGTCGGCGGGCACGGTGAGGGTTTGGCTGGGTGCGGCGTCCTCGCGGCTGATCTGATCGGTCCACATGACCGATCCTTCAGGCAGCCCGGCAAACGAGACCTCCATCTCGCGCGGGCGCGCTTCCATGTTGCGCAGGCGCAGCGTGTAGGAATTGCGCACCGAACCGTCTTTCATCAGCATGAAGGGCGGGTTGCGATCGGGCGAGACGGTGAGATCGGTGTGGCTGCGCGTGCCGAGTGCGAACAGCATGGCGAGCCCGATCGCGCCCCAGATGCCGAAGTAGATGAAGGTGCGCGGGCGAACGAGCGCCTTCCACGCCGGCTGTGCGGGTGCGCCTGCCGCTTCGGCTTCGCATTGTTCGAGGGTTGCGTAGTCGATCAGCCCGCGCGGGCGCCCGACCTCCGCCATGACCCGGTCGCAGGCATCGATGCAAAGGGCGCAGGTGATGCAGCCGATCTGCTGACCCTCGCGGATGTCGATGCCGGTCGGGCACACCGCTACGCATTGCAGGCAGTCAACGCAATCGCCGTATTCGTCCGGGTTCTTGAGCGATTTCTTGAGGCTGCCGCGCTTTTCCCCGCGCCAGTCCTTGTAGGTGACGATCAGCGACTTTTCGTCGAGCATTGCCCCCTGAATGCGCGGCCATGGGCACATATAGATACAGACCTGCTCCCGCATGAATCCGCCCAGCCAGAAGGTCGTGCCCGTCAGGATAGCGACCGTCATGTAGGCAACCGGGTCGGCCTCGAGCGTGAAGAAGTCCACGAAGAGCGTTGGCGCATCGGCGAAGTAGAGGATCCAGGCCCCGCCCGTCAGCATGCTGATGATGAGATAGATCGACCACTTTGCGCCGCGCCTTGCCGCTTTGGCCGGGCCCCATTGCGCCTTGTCCAGCCGGATGCGCGCATTGCGATCGCCGTCGATCAGGCGGTCGACATGCTGGAAAAGGTCGGTCCAGACCGTCTGCGGGCAAGCATAGCCGCACCATGCGCGCCCGACCGCGCTGGTGACGAGGAACAGCCCGATCCCCGCCATGATCAGCATTCCGGCGACGAAGTAGAATTCGTGCGGCCAGATCTCGATATCGAACATGTAGAACCGGCGGTTCGCAAGGTCGATCAACACGGCCTGGTCGGGCGCATAGGGGCCGCGGTCCCAGCGGATCCACGGCGTGACGTAATAGATCGCCAGCGTGACCACCATCACCAGCCATTTGAAGCGGCGGAACGGCCCGTCGATGCGCTTGTTGTGAACCGCCTTGCGCTTTTCATAGAGCCTTGGCGGGGGCTGGTGAGGCAGGCGACGCGCCGCGATGGGGTCGGTCTCCACCTCTGGCAGAGCCGCACCCCAATCGCGCTTGGCGTCAGGCCTGTCGAGTTCTTCAGGATCGGCCATCGTCTCCGACCTCGCCTGCAGATGCGACATCATCGGCGGTTTCACCCTCGACCTCGGGCGCGACCTCTTCGGTTGCATCGCCTTCGGATTCACCGCCGCCGCGCGAATGTACATATGCGGCGAGCATCTTGATCGTGACCGGATCGAGCTTGTCGCTCCATCCCGGCATCGCGCCGTGGCGTGGATAGGCGATCTGCTGGCTCACCTGAGCGCGCTCGCTGCCATAGAGCCAGATCGCATCATTCAATGCAGGCGCGCCAAGATCGCGATTGCCCGCGCCGTTTGCCTCGTGACAGGCGGCGCAATTGTCGGCGTAAAGCTGCGCGCCTGCCGCGCTGCTTTGCCCCTCGCCGCTTAGCGACAGGATGTGGCTGGTCACGGCGTCGAGCTCGGCGCGGCTGAAGATATCGCCGAATGCCGGCATGTAGTTCGAGCGCGTCTCGTCCGAGCCTTCCCAACGGATGCCGTGGGTGAGCGTGTATTCGATGTCGGTGAGCGTGCCGCCCCACAGCCAGTCATCGTCGTTGAGGTTGGGGTAGCCATATTGCTCATAGCCTGCTGCACCTGCTCCGTGGCATTGGACGCAGTGCTGCTTGAAGGCAGCCGCGCCGCCCGAGATTGCCTGTCCCATCAAGTCGGCATCGGCAGGCAGCTTGGTGATATCGGTTGCCGCAATCCGCTCGAACGTACCGGCGCGTGCCAAATCGGCGGCGCTCATTTCTTCGGCAAGGTCACTGCGGCTCGACCAGCCAAGCACACCCTCGGTCGCCTGGCTCACCAGCGGCCATGCGGGGTAGAGCACCACGTAAACCGCCGCCCAGGCGATCGTCGCATAGAAGGTCCACAGCCACCAGCGGGGAAGCGGTGTGTTCAGCTCCTCGATACCGTCCCATTCGTGGCCGACAAATTCAGTGCCGGTGGGTTCGTCGATGCGGTATTTGTCAGACATGATCGTCTTCCTTGAAAATCGAGGTCTTGGCTTCTTCCACACCGTCTTTTGAGCGCGGCAGGAAGTGCCAGCCACACAGGACGAGGTAGAGGCCGAAGATCATCACCAGACCGTAGCTGTCGGCGAAGTGTCGAAAGGCGTCGTAGAAACTCACCGGCCCTTCTCCTCTGCAAGTTCGGTCTGGGCCGCGGCGCTGTCGACATCGACCAGCGTGCCAAGCATCTGGAGGTAGGCGACCAGCGCATCCATCTCGGTCACGCGGGAGGGGTCGCCGTCATAGTCGCGGATTTGTGCCTTGGCGTAACGCGCCTCGAGATCGCCGGGGTCCATGTCGGGATTGGCCTGCGCGAACAGATCGCTTTCCGCTGCTTCGATATCGGCAGCCGAGTAAGGAACTCCGACGTTGGAAAGTGCAGCGAGATTGGCCGACACATCGGCGATCTGAAGCTCCGTCTCCGCGAGGAAGGCATAGCTCGGCATAATACTTTGCGGCACGACGCTTTGCGGGTCTATCAGGTGCTGGACGTGCCATTCATCCGAATAGCGCCCGCCCACGCGCGCCAGGTCCGGCCCGGTGCGCTTCGATCCCCACTGGAAGGGATGGTCGTACATGCTCTCCGCCGCAAGGCTGTAATGGCCGTAGCGTTCAACCTCGTCACGGAATGGGCGGATCATCTGGCTGTGGCAGGTGTAGCAGCCTTCGCGAATATAGATGTCGCGGCCCACTAGTTCGAGCGGGGTGTAAGGACGCATGCCGTCCACTTCCTCGATCGTGTTCTCGAGATAGAACAGCGGCGTGATCTGGACGAGCCCGCCAATCGCGACCGTGATGAAGGTCGCGATGGCCAAGAGCGTGATGTTCTTCTCCAGCCGCTTGTGCCCTTCGAAGACGCCCTGCGGCGGGCTTTCCGGGTGTGTGTCACTCATCGTCATGGATCCCTATTCCGCAGGTTGAGGTTTAGCTTGGATACCGGCCAATGGACGGTCGGTTTCTTCGTCGTATTGGGTGTCGCCCATCGGTGCTTCGTCGCGCTGGTGGCCCGCAATCGTCATCCACATATTGTAGGACATGATGATCGCGCCCGAGAGGTAGAGGAGGCCGCCAAAGGCGCGCATCCAGTACATCGGCTCAAGCGCTGCGACGGTGTCGACGAAGCTGTTCACGAGGTATCCGTCAGAGCCGTATTCGCGCCACATCAGGCCCTGGGTGATCCCGGCAACCCACATGCTGGCGGCGTAAATCACGATACCCAGCGTCGCGAGCCAGAAGTGCCAGTTGATCATGCGCAGCGAGTACATGCGCTGGCGCTTCCACAGGCGCGGCACGAGGAAATAGACGCAGGCGAAGGTGATCAGCCCGTTCCAGCCCAGCGCGCCAGAGTGGACGTGCCCGATGGTCCAGTCGGTGTAGTGCGAGAGCGAGTTCACCGCCTTGATCGACAGCATCGGCCCTTCGAAGGTGCTCATTCCGTAAAAGGCGAGCGCCATCACCATCATGCGGATGATCGGGTCGGTGCGGATCTTGTCCCACGCGCCGTTGAGCGTCATCAGGCCGTTTATCATCCCGCCCCAGCTCGGCATCCACAGCATGATCGAAAACACCATGCCCAGCGTCTGCGCCCAGTCGGGCAGCGCGGTGTAGTGAAGGTGGTGCGGACCTGCCCAGATGTAGAGGAAGATCAGCGACCAGAAGTGGATGATCGACAGGCGGTAGGAATAAACCGGCCTGTTCGCCTGTTTCGGGACGAAGTAATACATCATCGCCAGAAAGCCCGCAGTGAGGAAGAACCCGACCGCGTTGTGGCCATACCACCACTGGATCAGCGCATCCTGCACACCTGAAAAAGCGGAGTAGCTGCGCGCACCCAAGAGGCTCACCGGGATCGCGATATTGTTGACCACGTGCAGCATCGCCACAGTGACTATGAAGGCGAGGAAGAACCAGTTCGCGACGTAGATGTGCGGCTCTTTGCGCTTGAGGATCGTCGCGACGAAGACCGCGAGATACGCGACCCAGACCACGGTCAGCCAAAGGTCGACATACCATTCGGGTTCGGCATATTCCTTCGATTGGGTGACGCCGAGGAGGTAGCCCGTCGCCGCCAGCACGATGAACAGTTGGTAGCCCCAGAACACGAATCGCGCGAGCCCCGGATGCGCCAGGGTTGTGCGGCAGGTGCGCTGCACGACGTAGAAACTGGTCGCGAGAAGCGCATTGCCACCGAACGCGAAGATCACCGCAGAAGTATGCAGCGGGCGAAGGCGACCGAAATTCAGGTAAGGCTCGAAATTGAGCGCAGGGTAAGCAAGCTGCAGCGCGATGTAGACGCCCGCGAGAAGCCCCGCGAGGCCCCAGAACATCGTCGCAATGACGCCCCAGCGCACGATGTCATCATCGTAGCGGCTCTCGCCCGGTGGCATGCGGAAAATGCTCTGCGCCTTGGCCATCGGGTCAAAGCGCGCGGTCGTCACGATCGCAAGCCCGAAAGCAACGATCGCCACGATAAGCGCGTGAGCGGCAAACCCCGCATCCTTGGCCCCCACCATCGCGGCGAGCGCCAGAAGCGCGAGAACCAGCCAAAGGCCTGCGCGGCCAACTACAGCTTCCATGATTTCGATCCCTTGTTGTCGTGAACCCGGTTAGGGCCTTGCCGACTTCGTGTGTTTGACTCAGATCAAGTTGGCGCCACTCGGCTTCACTTTTTTCGATTAACGGGCGGCGCTTGCTTATGCCGGCTCAAACAGATGGCCCGCGCGCGCGGCCAGGCCTTGAAGGTCGAGCAGCATGACTTTCGAACGGCCCATGGTTTCAAGGAGGCCCGCATCGCGCAGCTCGCCGAACTGGCGGCTGACCGTCTCGATGGTCAGTCCGAGACTGTCGGCGACATCGCGCCGCGACATGGGGAGATCGAGCAATCGACCGCCATCGTTGTCAGCGCCGATCCGCTCATCCATCGTGAGCAGGAAATTCGCGAGCCTTTCCTGCGCGTTCTTTCGTCCGAGCGTGATGGTCTTTTCGCGGCAACGCGCGAGCGCGTTCATGGCGTGTTCGAGCACTTCGTCGACCATGCCGGCTTCGAACCGGGCGAGCTTGTAGAATTCCTCCGCTGGGAAATAGATGAGCTCGCAATCTTCGAGCGCGCACAGTGTATATGCATGCGCCGCGCGCGCGGGGACCGAGACGAGATCGCCTGCGAAATGAAACGCCACCACCTGCTCGCGCCCGCCTGAGGCATGCGCGACCAGTTTGGTGCTGCCGCTGGCAACAAAGGCGATTTGGTCTGAGCCATTGCCAGTGAACGGCGCATCGCCCGCTCGCGCGCTCGCGTAGCGGGCCACCGCCTGGAAGCGCAGATGAGTCGCATCAGACGTCCCCAGCGGAAGGATCGTCATTGAAAAGCGTTCAAACAGGTCGGGAAAGGTCATGGCCGCAGGCGCTCGTGATTTGATCAGGATGCCAGTCTGATGAGCGCAACCATCTGCCTGCGCATTGACCTGGATCAATGCGCAGGCCCGCCGGGCCGGGCATTTGCCGGTCAGCAGCAAAAATCCTGGGCCGCATCGGGTGGCCACTGCTGCTCTTTGAGAAGGGGCGAATGCTGAGAAAAAGGCCCGGCGGCATAGGCCGCTCGGCTCACCGAGTGGCTGATTTTCCAACGCGCCAAGCGGTTATCGCATCAGGCATTCCTTCGCTTGAAGGACCAACGTTTCAAGGAATACGGACAATGAAAAAGACGCATGCCCTTCTCGGCCTTGCAGCCGCAGCAATGGTAGCTTCGCCCGCCGTGGCACAGGACCGCGCCGGAGATGTACAGTTGAAAGTGCTCGGTACCGCAGTGCTTCCGGATGGCGAAATCGAGGACGTCAATGTCGATCTCGTAGGTCTGCCTGCCGGAACAGACACTCGCGCTACCGACAATTTCGTGCCGACCGTTGCGGTCGAATACTTTTTCACCGACAACTTCTCGCTCGAAACCATCGCCGGTGTGACCCAGCATGATGTCGACACCGTTTCGGGCTTTCCTCCCGGAACCGAGCTCGTTTCCGACGCTCTGCTCTTGCCAGCGACTGTGACCGGCAAAGTCCATTTCGATGCCGCAGGGTTTAAGCCCTATCTTGGCGCGGGCGTCGCCTACTTCATGTGGCTGAGCGATGAGCCCGGTGCTGCAACCCTGCCGCTGGGCGTGACCGACACTGATCTTACCGACGAATTCGGATTTGTCCTGCAAGCCGGTGTCGATGTGCCCGTTGGCAATGACGGGTTTGGCGTGACGCTCGATGCAAAACGCTATTTCATTGGAACCACCGCTCAGTGGTTTGCCGGGAATACCCTGGTGATCGAAACCGACCACAATCTCGACCCGTGGGTCCTGAGTGCCGGTGTTTCTTATCGGTTCTAGGAGCAAGGAGAGGAAGGGGGAGATTTGACGCAAACGACCAATCCGCCAGAGCAACTCACACCGCCAGTGATTGCGCACGATCTCACGACCGGAGATCTGCGCGCAGCGCTGGCGGCTGGCTGGCGGGATTTCGCGGGCGCTCCCCTTTTCGGTCTCTTCTTTGCAAGCATCTTCGTCATAGGTGGTCTTGCGCTAACCTATTTTCTTGTCGCGCGCGGGGAATACACCTGGGCGATCCCCGCAGCCGCGGGTTTTCCGCTGCTTGCGCCCTTCACAGCCGTGGGGCTCTACGAAGTCAGCCGCCGCCGCGAGCTAGGCCTGCCGATGAGCTGGTCAGCGGTCCTCGGCGCGGTCAGGGGGCGCGGAGACGAGCAAATCCTGGCGATGGGCGTCATCGTCTTTGTAGCGTTCGGTTTCTGGGTGATCGTTGCCCACGTCATCTTTTCGATCGCGATCGTGGAAGCAGGTGCTGGCTCTGAATCGCTCGCATTTCTCGCGACGCAGACGGGGCTCATCATGCTGGCAGTCGGGAGTGCGGTCGGCGCATTAATGGCGCTCGTGTTCTACGCCGTCACCGTCTTCAGCCTGCCTATGCTGGTCCACCGCGAGATCGATTTCCTGACCGCAGTCATCGCTAGCCTCTCATGCTTCAAGGCCAATAGCCGCGTTCTCCTGATCTGGGCCGCGATCATTGCAGCCGCGCTCTTCGTGAGCATCCTTGCGGCCTTCCTAGGCCTATTCATCGCGCTGCCTTTGTTCGGGCATGCGACCTGGCATCTTTATCGGCGCGCCATACAATAGCCCCGCCGGCACTGGGGACCGGCGGGGCAGAATGGCTGCGCGTATTGGAGAGAGAGACCCGCGCTGCCTGAAAGGTGTTGGTCCTAGAAGTTGTACCGGGTCGAAACCTGCACCCTTTGAAGGTTGCCGCTGCGCCCGTCTTCAAGCGTGCGCTCCGCGTACATCAGCTCGATCCCGATATCGATCGGATCAACCGGGCTCCAGATGAGGTTGGCGAAGGCGTTCCAGCTTTCGTCCGTCACCTGGTTGGTGGTGAGGAGGACCGGATTGTCGGCCTTGAAATAGGACCCTGCAAGCGTTGAGCGAAGGTCGTCCGCCCACACATGGCGATAGGCGGCGAAACCCGAATAGGTGAAGATAGGATCGAGCTCGCCCGCATTTGTAATCGCCGCGTCGTTGACGAGGTTGAGGCCGATATAGCGCCCAAGCCCGTCACCGGCAGTCGCCATGAAGCGGAAATCGTCGCGCGGGCCCACCTTGAGCTTGCCCGATACGCTCAGACCATAACCGAAAGCACTATCATCGACGCCCTGCAAGTCGTCCTTCGAGACGTGTAGCTGGCGAACGATACCGGTCGCAGTGAGCGAGCCCCAATCGCCGCCCCAATTGTAGCGCGCCACCACGTCGGGCAGCTGGTCATCGCCTGCAAGAACGCGCGAACCGTTCTGGTCGGTGACCACGGTTTCAGGCTGCTCTACAGCCAGCTGCAACCCGCCATTGGTGTAACGGATCAGCGGCTGGCGGTCGAAGACCGTGCCCGGCGTCACACCGATGAAGTCGAGACTGTCGGGAAGCGCGCCGACATTCTGGAAGGTCGACCAGGCCTGTCCGAACGTCCAGTTGTCATAGGTGATGAAAGCTTGCCGAATACGCGGCACGAAGCTGTTCGAGATACGCTCGTTCCCGCCTTCGGTGACGTTGAAGTCGAGCTCGATATGGCTCTTGAGCGTATGCTCCGAACCCACATCGGTTTCGGTCTTGAATAGAAAGCGCGTCTGGCGGGCGCTGAAGTCGGTGTCGAAGCCGCTCGCATCGCCGCCTACCGGAATCGCGACCGGAATGAGGAAGTCGCGCAGGATCGAATTGTTCGGCAATTGACCGCCGCTGGTGCGCTGGCTGATCGCATCGAGTTTGACGTAGCCGCCATAGCTGAAAGTCGTCTTGCCGGGGCTCGAACCGCCGCCCGGTGGCGGCGCGGCTGCAATCTGCTGCGCAAGATCGTTCTGCCGGGTCTGAAGGTCCTGGGTCGCTGCAAGCAGCGCCTGGCTTTGTGCGCGCATCTGTTCGCGCTCTGCCATAAGGGCGCTCTGTTGCTGCTCGCTCGCGCCCTGCTGCGCATCGAGGCGTTCGATCAGGCCCTCGACCAGCGCTTCGAGCCGGTCCAGCCGTTCCTCGACGTTGCCATCCTGCGCGAGCGCTGGCGATGCTGCCATCATGGTGCTGGCAAGCAATGCTGTTCGAAAGGCTAGCTTCCCCATCGTCATTGTTATCCCCTCCCGATCCTTTCTGGATTTGTCGGATCAGAATGACGCGGAGCATCGCGGGCGCACAGCTAGCGGATAGTCGTACGACCTTTGTCGCACAGCGCTGTGCCCTCGCCTTGCGGTAAAAGCAGCGGCGTGAAGGGAGAATCGACATGATCCACGCCGTCCAACGCCCGCTATCGAGCAACGCCACGCATTGTGTGACCGAGCAATATGACGAGCTCTACCGCCGTTCGGTGGAAACGCCCGACGCGTTCTGGCTTGAACAGGCAGAGCGGCTCGACTGGTTCAGCAAGCCAACCAAGGGCGGAGAATGGTCGTATGATCCAGTCGACATCCAATGGTTTGCCGACGGCACTCTCAACCTTTGCTACAATGCGGTGGACCGCCACTTGGAGACACGCGGGGATGACACCGCGATCATCTTCGAGCCCGACGATCCCGCAACCCCATCGCGCACGCTGACCTATCGCGATTTGCACGGCGAGGTCGTGCGGATGGCGAACGCGTTGATCGCGATGGGCGTCAAGAAAGGCGACCGCGTTACGCTCTACATGCCGATGGTGGTCGAAGGCGTTACCGCAATGCTCGCCTGCGCCCGCATCGGCGCGATCCACTCGGTGGTGTTCGGCGGATTCTCGCCCGAAGCGCTCGCAGGCCGGATCGAGGATTGTGGCAGCCGCTTTGTCGTCACTGCCGACCAGGGGCTGCGCGGGTCGAAGCGTGTTCCGCTCAAAGCCAACGTCGATGCCGCGCTCCAGATCGAAGGCGCGGAAGTCGACGGCGTGCTGGTCGTCGCGCATGCCGGTGCCGACGTAGCCATGACCGAAGGCCGCGATCACTGGTTCAGCGATCTCGCCTCCGACGCAGACGTGCTGTGCGAGGTGATGCAGGCCGAAGACCCGCTTTTGATCCTCTATACCTCAGGCTCCACCGGAAAGCCCAAGGGCGTGCTACACACGACCGGCGGATATGGCGTGTGGACTGCAACGACGTTCAACTACGTCTTCGATTATCAGCCGGGCGAGGTTTACTGGTGCACTGCCGATATCGGCTGGGTCACGGGGCACAGCTACATCGTATACGGCCCGCTGATGAACGGCGCGACCAGCGTCGTCTTCGAAGGCGTGCCCAACTACCCCGATCATGGCCGCTTCTGGGACGTGGTCGACAAGCACAAGGTCAACATCCTCTACACCGCGCCTACCGCGATCCGCGCCCTGATGCGCGAAGGGGACGACTTCGTGACGAGCCGGGATCGCTCGTCACTGCGCCTGCTCGGGAGCGTCGGTGAGCCGATCAATCCGGAAGCATGGCGCTGGTATTTCGACGTTGTCGGCGAAGGGCGCTGCCCGATTGTCGACACATGGTGGCAGACCGAAACGGGCGGCGTGATGATCACTACGCTTCCTGCCGCACACGACATGAAGCCAGGCAGCGCGGGCCTCCCCTTCTTCGGCATTCAGCCGCAGTTGGTCGACAATGATGGCGGCGTTCTCGACGGAGCGGTCGAAGGCAATCTCTGCATCACCGCGAGTTGGCCCGGCCAGGCGCGCAGCGTCTATGGCGATCACGAACGTTTCGAGCAGACCTATTTCTCGACCTATCGCGGCAAGTACTTCACCGGCGACGGCTGCCGGCGCGACGAGGATGGGTACTACTGGATCACTGGCCGCGTTGACGACGTCATCAACGTCTCGGGCCACCGGATGGGTACCGCCGAAGTCGAGAGCGCCTTGGTGCTGCACGACAAAGTCGCCGAGGCCGCTGTTGTCGGATACCCGCACGACATCAAGGGCCAGGGGATCTATTGCTACGTCACCTTGAATGCAGGCGAGGAAGGCTCCGAGGAACTGTTCAAGGACCTGCGCACGCATGTTCGCAAAGAGATCGGTCCGATCGCAACGCCCGATCATATCCAGTTCACAGATGGACTGCCCAAGACACGCTCGGGCAAGATCATGCGACGTATCCTGAGGAAGGTCGCGGAAAACGATTACGGCTCACTCGGCGATACATCCACACTGGCAGATCCATCTCTGGTTGATCGTTTGATCGAAGGTCGGCAGAATCGCTGAGACCATGGCCCAGCGGATCATCATCGCCGACGATCACCCCCTCTTTCGCACCGCGCTTAGCCACGCGGTCGCGAAAGCGTGGCCCGAGGCCGAGGTGGTCGAGGCAAACTCGGCAGGTGCTGCGAAGGCCGAGCTTGAGGGCGGTGCAGAGGCGCTGTTGCTCGATCTGCATATGGAGGACTCAAACGGATTGTCGGTCCTGATGGACCTTCGCCAGGAGTTCCCGGCCCTGCCCATCGCCATCGTCTCTGCGAGCGAGGAGCCGCGTGTTTATGTAGCGGCTCAGCAGCTCGGGGCGGCCGCTTTCATTCCGAAGTCTTCAGGTCTCGACGAGATGCGCGATGCCTTGAGCGCAGTGCGCGAAGGGGACGCATGGTTCCCCGAAAGTAGCGTGGAAGAGGACGACGATCTTGCGCGCATGGCAAGCCTAACGCCTGCACAGCGCCGCATCCTTGAAGCGATGCGCAAGGGCCTGCTGAACAAGCAAATCGCCTACGAACTCGACGTCAGCGAGGCGACGGTGAAAGCGCATATCACTGCGATCTTCCGTAAGCTGGGTGTCAACACCCGCACGCAGGCCGTGCTGGTCGCAGGCAAGCTCGACGTCGATCAACCGGTCGCGGACTCCGTCCCCGACTGATCGGCTTCGCTCGCTTTAGCGCGAGCCAGGCAATCCGAAATCAGAGCCCTGAGCGCTCCTGGCGAAGACGGTTTGAGAAGGCGGTTCGCCCCGATTGAACGCGCAGCCTGTGCGGTCTCTTCGCTTCCTTCCGCGGTCAGCAAGATGACCGGCGGCTCGGCTTTCCATTGCGCAGAAAGCGCCCGGTAAACGCCGTCGCCACGCTCGTCGCCATCGAGCCGGTAATCCATGATCACAAGCTCGGGACAATTGGGCATGCGCGAAGCGGCTTGTGCGAGCGAGCCAGCGCATGTCGTACGCAACCCCCACTTCTCAAGTAGCGCTGAAGTTGCATTGAGAGCAGCCTCATCATTATCGACGACAAGGACCGCAGCCTGATCCATTTGCCGCGCGTTACGCTGAGGCTTTGCGCGCTGCGGCACCACGCTCCAACGCATCAGGGGCATATGGAGCGCAAAACAGCTGCCCCTGCCCGGCTCGCTCGAGGTCTCGACATGCACGTCGAGCAGATGCGTTATCCGGCGCACGATTGCGAGCCCCAGTCCGAGCCCTTCGCGATCCTTGGAAGACGCGCGCTGGAACTCATCGAAAATGCGCTCAACATCCGCTGCCGCAATGCCTCGGCCCGTGTCATGGACCTTGATGCGAATATCGTCGCCAGCGCGCCGCACACCCAGCAGCACACCACCTTTTGCGGTGTAACGGATCGCATTGCTCACAAGATTGCGCAGCACACTGGCCAGTAGCGCGCGGTCGGTTTCGACCCAGGCGCTGGTATGGACACGGCGAAGCGACAGACCCTTGGCTTCGGCCTGAACGCTGAATTCGCGCACGATCTCGTCGAAAACGCGGTCGATGGCGACCAGTTCGGGCTTTGGCTCGATACCGCCGCCGTCGAGCTTTGAGATGTCGAGGAGCGCGCGGATCAATCGGTCGGCAGAAGCAATCGACCCGTCGAGATCCTTGACCAATTGCTCAAGCTGCGGCGTGCCGCTCACTTCTTCGTCGAGGGCAGATGCGAACAGTCGAGCCGCGTTCAGGGGCTGGATCAGGTCGTGGCTGGCCGCTGCAAGAAAGCGTGTCTTGGAACGGGTCGCAGCCTCCAGCGCGGTGTTCGCCTCGCTGAGCTGGACGGTGCGCTCGGCCACCTTTTCTTCCAGCGCCTGTTCAGCGCGGCGATCGGCGGTGATGTCGGTGTAGGAGGTAACATAGCCGCCCTGAGGCGCGGGCGACCCTACGATCCTCATGATCCGCCCGTCATGCTGCTCGCGCTCGATCCGGTGTTCGGCACCTGACCGCATATAATCAAGGCGGCGTTCGACCTGCTCCTCGATATTGTATTCATCGAGCCCGATACGCACCAGATTGAACCGGATGAGCTTGGCAATTGGCGTGCCCACGGTGACGAGATGATCCGGCAGCGCGAACATTTCCTGATAGCGCGTGTTCCAGGCGACGAGGTTCATTTCGGCATCGACCACGGCAATCCCTTGGTCGATATTCTCAATCGCGATCTGGAGGAGCTCGCCGCTGAACGACAGACGCCGGTTGGTCTCGTCGAACATGGCGACGATCTCGGGGAGCGGAACCGGATCGCCGCCGGCCCAGGAATTGACCAGCATCCGCGCAGAAGAACTGCCCACAACGCCCGAAATCGTTCGCTCAGCCATCGAGATGACTTCGGCATCGGCCGGGTCGCGGTCGCGATAGGCAAATGGCATTGCGGCAATGGCTTCGTCTGCACGGCTGCTCCCGACAAACTGGCCGAGCAGCAGGCGAATGTCGGCGACACGTTTGTTGGTGACGCGCGGCTGCGTGCCTCCTGCCGCTCCGCTTCCTGCAAAGGCGGCGGCCTGTGCTGCATCGATGAGCGAGGGATATGCGAGCGTGGAGCCGAGCCAATATGCCGCACAATTCGCGCCGAGACTTATCAGAACGCCGGAGACCAGCGGGTCGGAATGGATCGCGAAAATGGGAGCAGCGCCCGTCGCTGCGGGCAGGACAAGCAATGCGAACCAGGTCACGAAGCCGGTCACCAGACCCGCAATCATGCCGCCGCGATTTCCCGCACGCGTCAGCATTCCAAGAACGAGGCCGGGCGCGAATTGCGCCACAGCCGCAAAGGCCAGAGTGCCGAGCCCTGCAAGCGCAGTCAGGCCTGAAAAGCTCTGATTGACCACGAATGCGAGCGCCAGGACCGCAGCGATAACGAAGCGCCGCACTCTCAGAAGCTTGCGCGCGATTTCGCTCTGGTCGCCCTTTCCGCTCAGTTCTCGCCTGAAAGCGACCGGCGCGATAAGATCGTTGGTGATCATCATCGACAAGGCCACACTGGCGACCACGATCATGCCAGCCGAGGCAGCAAAACCGCCGATGAACACCAGCAGCGCGAGCGCTTCGTTGCCGGTGGAAAGCGGGAGAGCCATGACAATTGTGTCGGGGTCAGTTCCGGCTGGCAAAGCGCTCAAACCGGCGAGCACAATGGGGACGATCACCGCCGAGGTGATGGCGAGGTAAATCGGGAACACCCAGCGCATGGCACGGCTTGCTTCGTCGCTTTCGGCTTCCACAAACGTCATGTGAAACTGGCGGGGCAGGCACAGGGCCGCGCAGGCCGCAATCAAGGTCAGGACTGCAAAACGCGCGTCAATCTGGCCGAGATTGAAAACCTCGCTGACTATAGGGGCTTCTGCGGCTTCGGAAGAAGGCTGCCCCAGCAAGATTGCAATCGCGAGGGCCGCCAGAGCGAGCAGCGCGACCAGTTTGACCACCGATTCAAACGCGATGGTCAGCACCAGGCCCGCATTGTCGCCCGGATGGTCGGCGCGGCGCGATCCGAACAGGATCGCGAACAGCGCCATCAGCGCCGCCACCATCAACACGATCTCGTCAAGCGCGACGCTCGTTTCAAGCTCAGGATCGAGCACGAGCAACGAGTTGCCGACCGAGCGCAATTGCAGCGCCATATACGGGAGCGAACCGAGCGTAGCGATGATCGTCACCAGGGCGGCTACGGCCGCGCTCTTGCCATATCGTGCAGAGAGAAAATCGGCGATCGAGGTTGAATGCTGCGCCTTGGCCTGAGCGAGAACCCGGCGCACGAATGTGAAGCCCAGCGTGAACACAAGGATCGGGCCAAGGTAGATCGGCAGGAAATCAAGCCCTGCGCTAGCCGCTGTCCCGACCCCTCCGAAAAACGTCCAGCTGGTGCAGTAGACCGCGAGGCTGAGACCATAGACAACGCCCGACTGGCGTGTGAGCCAAACAGGTGCGCTCCGGTCGCGCTTCGCCGCAAGCCAGAACAGAAAAACCACATAGGTGGCAGCAGCAGCAATGGCCGCACCTAGAAGCATGATCCCAATCCTCTCCCGAAAGAAAGGCTAGACCAAAGCACCGATAAGGCAAGAAAAAGGGGCGGCGCCGCTACGGCACCGCCCCTCTTGTGCGACCCTTTGCAGGGCCGATTAGTGTGCGTGGGCTTCTCCGGCTCCGCGCGGGACGCGGATCGAGTCCACCAGCTTGCGGATCTCGACCGGCGTGCCCTTGGTCACGCTGGCGACCACAATGGCCACACCGAAGTTGATCAGCATGCCAATCACTCCGATGCCTTCAGGCGAAATCCCAAACAGCCAGTTCTCCGCGACGTTTGCTGCCGGGTTCATCAGCTTGAAGTACAAGATGTAGCTGAAGGTGAAGACCAGTCCGGAGACCATGCCTGCAATCGCGCCTTCCTTGTTCATCGCCTTGAAGAAGATGCCCATGAAGATCGCGGGGAACAAGCTCGATGCCGCAAGCCCGAAGGCAAAGGCGACAACCTGCGCCACCCATCCCGGAGGATAGATGCCGAGATAGCCTGCCACCATGATCGCAGCGGTCGCCGCAGCGCGGGCTGCAAACAGCTCTCCCTTGGCCGAGATGTTCGGCGCAAAGGTGCTCTTGAGCAGATCGTGGCTGATCGAGCTCGAGATCACGAGCAACAGGCCCGCTGCCGTCGACAAAGCCGCGGCAAGGCCGCCCGCCGCCATCAACGCCACCACCCAGCCGGGCAGATTGGCAATCTCAGGATTGGCAAGGACCAGCGTGTCGCGGTCGACATAGACCTCGTTCTCGCTGTCCATGTTCGGAGCATTCGCCACCAGACGCTCACCCGAAGGACCGGTTTCGCCGGTAAACTCAGGCTTGCCCTCGAACGCGGTTCCGGGGCGATATTGCATCACACCATCGCCGTTCTTGTCCTGCCAGGCGTAGAGATCCGCATCTTCCCAGTTGGTGAAGAACGGCTCGACTTCGGTGTATGCGACATCGTCAACCTTGTTGATGAGGTTGTACATGCCGAATGCGCCGATGGCAGGAGCGGTAGTGTAAAGCAGAGCGATGAAGACCAGCGCCCAGCCCGCCGATTTGCGCGCGTCCGATGCCTTGGGCACCGTGAAGAAGCGCACGATCACGTGAGGCAGACCGGCGGTGCCGACCATCAGCGCCATGGTGATGCAGAACATGTCGATCGTCGACTTGCTGCCGGCCGTATACTGGTTGAAGCCCAGATCGACGAGCACGTTGTCGAGCCGTTCGAGCATGTACATGCCCGACCCGTCCTGCACTTCAGAGCCCAGTCCGATCTGGGGGATCGGATTGCCCGTCAGCATGAAGCTGATGAAGAATGCGGGAACCATGTAAGCGAAGATCAGCACGCAATATTGCGCCACCTGGGTGTAAGTGATCCCCTTCATTCCGCCCAGAACCGCGTAGATGAAGACGATGCCCATCCCGATGATCACGCCTGCGGTGATGCCAACGTCGAGGAACTGCGAGAATACGATTCCAACGCCGCGCATCTGACCTGCGATATAGGTGAAGCTGATGAAGATCAGGCAGATCACCGCCACCACGCGCGCCGCTTTCGAATAGTAACGCGTGCCGATGAAATCGGGCACGGTGAACTGTCCGAACTTGCGCAGATAAGGCGCAAGCAGCAGCGCGAGCATGACGTATCCGCCCGTCCACCCCATCAGGTAGACAGACGCGTCATAGCCCATGAATGCGATGAGCCCGGCCATTGAAAGAAAGCTTGCCGCACTCATCCAGTCGGCAGCCGTGGCCATTCCATTGACGACTGGATTGACCCCGCCGCCTGCGACATAGAACTCTTTCGTCGAACCTGCGCGGCTCCAGATGGCGATGCCGATATAGAGCGCGAAGCTGGCTCCGACGAAGAGATAGATCAGGGTTTGCGTTTCCATTGTTCCGGCCCCCTCAATCGTCGAGATCGTACTTGCGCTCGATCTGCTTCATACGAACGACGTAGAAGAAGATGAGTGCGATGAAGACGTAGATGGAGCCCTGCTGCGCGAACCAGAAACCAAGCGGATAACCGCCGAGCATGAACTGGTCGAGGAAGTCACGGAACAGGATCCCGGCGCCGTAGGATACGGCAAACCAGATCACCATCAGCGACACGAGCAGGTGGATATTCTCCCGCCAATAAGCCCCTTCGGCTGCGCTTGTTTCTGCGGCAGGCTTATCGACGGATGCTTCACTTGCGGGCGCATTGTAGCCAGCATCGTGAGTGTCGTCGAAATCACCGGAGTCCGCTGTAGACGCTGTGTCGTCCATAACTCTCCCCTCCTTCTCTTCCCATGGGTTCGACAGACTCTTCCTCGAACCTTCCCGAGCAGGCTATGGGCTTGGGAGCGGGTTAGGGAGATGGACTTTAGTCTTACACCCGGATTGTCGGGGCTAGATCGCCTCCAGCCATCCCAACGTCACGTCGGGGGAAAGCCGGGTCAGCTGTGCCTGGAACAATTCCGCAGCAGCGATTGCATCGGTAAGCGCGTCGTGCGCGCGGTACTCAGGCAGACCATAGCGTTCTCGCGTGGGCCCGAGCCGATATGCGTCAGCTCCAAAGTTTCCGGGATGGATATGCTTCTCCAGCCTCAGCGTGCAGATCGAACGCACCGGCAGGTTCACATTGTAGAGCGATTTCGCGGCCTCTTTTATCGCGGTGACCTCGATCGCTGCGGCGTGTGCGACGATCACACGACCAGCGAGGGCCGTGAGCAATTCCTCGGCAACTTTCCCTATCGGCAATCCGGCACTCGCTCGGTCTTCACCGATCCCGTGCACCGTCACCGCCTCGCGGTTGAGCGTCGCATCGCTGCGTATGTCGAGTGAACGCGCATTCTGGAACGTGATTGCGTCCATCTGGAACGGGGTCCAGCCTGCCTGAAGGAGATGGGCTCCTTTGCGCAGCCCATCCAGCTCAAAGTCGAGCGCGAGGAACTGAGCTTCGCTTGCAGGTGTGTTTGCTGAAGGCCAGGCAGCATTCGCATAATCT
>NZ_CP200279.1:2400000-3229147 GCF_057364915.1 Erythrobacter sp. S158
CCACACGGTGCGCGACCTGATCTCTCCCGTCCTTGAACGCCAGCATGTCGGTGCCGACGGCATCATCGGGCTCGACAGTTTGCAAGACCTGCGTGTTCTCATCGACTTTCGCGAAGAGACCATTGCGCTTCAGGACGTGACCAATGATCGCGATGCGCGGCGCGGTTTCGAGATCATCGTGCGCGCCCGCGCCGAGCTCGGCCAATTGCTCATCACCGACGCATTGGTCGAAGGCGTGCGCGCGACCGTCATTATCGACACCGGCGCTCAATCGAGCATCGGCAATCTTGCACTGCAGGAGCGTATGCGGGCCAAACGCGCGCAGGACATCACCACCACCGACGTCAATGGCGTCGATATGATCGGCCAGCTTCAGGTGGTGCGCTCGCTCAATATCGAAGGGATGGCGCTGACTAATGTGCCGCTGACCTTTGCCGATGCCCCGGCATTCGAAGCTCTGGGGCTGAAAGACAAGCCGGTGCTTGCGCTCGGAATGGATCATCTCAAGATCTTCGACCGGGTCGCGATCGACTTTGCCAATCAGCGCGTGCTGTTCGATGTGCCGCGCGACGTCGCTCGCGCGATGCGGCGTAACCGGTCACGCGGATATCGCCCGATCTTTTAAGGGTCCGGCCTAAGGGCTTGCCTTGTTATAGTATGCACGCGCGCCCACATGATGGCGCGCAATGCCGCCTGACACAGCCTCTTCCGACCGACCGCAAACGCCGCCCGAAGGCGAAGGCTGGAAGACGCTTCGGCGCTTCCTCCCCTACCTTTGGCCGCGCGAGAACCCCTCGCTTCGCTGGCGCATCGTTATTGCGATGCTGTTCGTGCTCGCCGCCAAGGGCGCGACGCTCGCCCTGCCCTTTGCCTATAAAGGCGCGGTCGATGCCATGGAGCAATCCGGCGCGGGCGATGCGATTGCCGAGAGCGCGCAGGTCGCGATGGCGCTGGTTGCCGCCTATGTCCTTGGTCGCTTCACCTCGCTCCTGTTCGACAACATGCGCAACGTCGCATTCGAACGCGTGGGCCAGATGGCGACGCTCAGCCTCGCCGAAGACGTGTTCCACCGCCTCCACCGGCTGAGCCTTCGCTTCCATCTCAACCGCCGCACGGGCGAGGTCACCAAGATCATCGAGCGCGGAACCAAGAGCATCGACATGATGCTCTATTTCCTGCTGTTCAACATTGCCCCGACCGCCATCGAACTGATCGCGGTGGGCGTCATCTTCTACCTCAATTTCGGGTGGGAGCTGGTCGCCGCGACCGCCTTTACCGTCGTCGCCTATATATATGTGACGAGGCTGATCACCGAATGGCGCACCAAGCTGCGGCGCGAGATGAACGATCTCGATGGCCAGGCGCTTCACCGCGCCGTGGATTCGCTGCTTAACTTCGAGACCGTCAAATATTTCGGCGCCGAGGAGCGAGAGGAGAAGCGTTACTCTGAAGCTGCGCGGGCTTACGCGATGGCTGCGGCCAAGTCGGAAAACTCGCTCGCGCTTTTGAACGTGGTGCAATCGGTCATCACCAACGCACTGATGGCTGGCGCGATGGCCTTCAGCGTGTGGGGATGGAGCCGGGGGCAGCTGACCGTTGGCGATCTCGTTTTCGTGAACACGTATCTGATGCAGCTATTCCGCCCGCTCGACCTGCTCGGATGGGTCTATCGCACGATCCGGCAGGGACTGGTCGACATGGCGGAGATGTTCAAGCTGATGGACACTGCGGTCGAGGTGGAGGACGCGCCCGATGCAAAGCCGCTGGTGGTGAACGAGCCGAGCCTTGCCTTCGAGAATGTAACCTTCGGCTATGAGGCCGAGCGCACAATCATCAAGGGGCTGAGCTTCGAAGTACCGGCGGGCAGCACGCTTGCCATTGTCGGCCCATCGGGCGCGGGCAAGAGCACGATCGGGCGGCTTCTTTTCCGGTTCTACGATCCGAAAGGCGGGCGCATTCTTATCGACGGTCAGGATATCGCCAAGGCCGAGCAGGACACTGTGCGCGCCGCCATCGGGATCGTCCCGCAGGACAGTGTCCTGTTCAACGATACGCTCGCCTACAATATCGCTTACGGCGCGGAAGGCGCGGGTCAGGAAACGGTCGAGGCTGCCGCGCGCGATGCGGCGCTGATGCCGTTGATTGATCGCCTGCCCGAGCGCTTCGAAACCACCGTGGGCGAGCGAGGACTCAAACTGTCAGGCGGTGAGAAACAGCGCGTCGCCATCGCGCGCACGCTGGTGAAGAACCCGCCGATCCTGCTCCTTGACGAAGCGACCAGTGCGCTCGACACGCGCACCGAACAGGAAATTCTCGGCACGCTTCGCCGCCTCGCGCGCGGGCGCACGACCAT
This sequence comes from Erythrobacter sp. S158, assembly GCF_057364915.1. Classification (NCBI taxonomy): domain Bacteria; kingdom Pseudomonadati; phylum Pseudomonadota; class Alphaproteobacteria; order Sphingomonadales; family Erythrobacteraceae; genus Erythrobacter; species Erythrobacter sp. S158. The sequence continues at coordinate 2,402,354 of NZ_CP200279.1, forward strand.
CGCGATTGCGCATAGGCTATCGACGATTGCAGATGCCGATCGGATCATCGTGCTTGACCAGGGCCAGCTTTGCGAGAGCGGTACGCATGCCGAATTGCTGGCCGCTGGCGGTCTCTATGCCGACATGTGGGCGCAGCAGGCGCAGGAAAAAACGGACACCAAGGCCGAGGAAATCGAGGCCGCGGAATAGACCGCCGCCCCGTTTTTTAGCGTTTAGCCGCCAGCGTTGAGGCGCAGGTCAGCCGTGGTCAGATCAAGCTCGCTCGCCGGGATTACCTCGACATCAGGCCGGATCGCCTTGAGGTCCTCGAGAAATTGCGAAGCATCGCCCACGACAACCACCGTCGCCATTGCCGGATCGACATAGCTGCGCGCCGCCGCGCTCGCGGCATCGGGCGTGACGTCGGCAAGCCGCTGCGAATAGAGCGCGGCTTCCTCGGCGGTGAGGCCCTGTTGCAGGAGCCCTGCAACAATGTTGTTGAACCCGCCGCTTGTCTCGAGCGCGCGCGCATAGCCGCCAGTCATGTAAAGGCGGCGGCGTTCCAGCAGATCATCGCTCAAGGGCTCGTTGCCGAGGCGCGCGAGCTCGTCGAGAAAGATCTGCACCACTTCGTCTGCGGTTTCGTTCTTGGTCTGCGCGCTGGCGCTCAGGATCGCGTCATCCATGCGGTCGCCAAAGCCCGAATAGGCACCGTAGCTGAGCGAACGTTTAGTGCGCACTTCTTCAAACAGCCGCCCGCTTGAGCCACCGCCGAGAACCGAATTTGCAAGTTCAAGCGCCCAATAATCCTCGCCCGTGCGCGAAGGTGCACGCACCGAAGCGCTCACAGCGGCCTGCCCTGCATCGGGCATGTCGATCACGATGGTGCGCACAGGTAGTGCGCTACCTGCGGCTTCTTCGGGGATCGGGCGTGGCAGAAGATCGGTCTGCCAGTCGCCGAACATCGCCTCTGCCATGGCCATCGCGTCTGCCGGCGAGATACCGCCCGAGATCACGATCTTCATGCGGTCCGGGTGGATGAAGCGTTGGCGATAATCGAGCAGGTCGTCGCGGGTGATCGCAGCGAGGCTTTCCGCCGTTCCGCCCGGTTGCGAGCCGTAGGGCGCATCGCCGTACATCGCGACACGGCGCACAAAGCCCGACAGGCTGCCTGGATCCTGAAGCGCGACCTTCAGCCCGTCGATGGCACGGGTGCGTTCGCGTTCAAATTCCTCATCGGGATAGATTGCGCCGCGCACAATGGACGCGGCCAATTCACCCGCTTCGGCGAGATTGGCAGTGGGCGCGGTCAGGAAGAAACTGGTCCCGTCATTGCTCGAACCTCCGCCAAAATTCGCGCCAAGGCTCTCGAAGCGAGCGGCAATCGCGCCCGCGTCCATGCCATTGACTCCCTTGTCAGCGAGCGAGGCTGCCATGTTGGCAACGCCGGCCAGCTCACGCGGGTCGGTTTTTGAACCGCCCGGCACAATCATGGAGATCGTCGCAATCGGCACGTCGCCGGTCTGCACCGCGACCACGGGAATACCGTTTGAAAGCGTTCCTTCGAAGATCTCGGGGCTGGCCACTTCAGGCGTTTCCCCCGGTCCCGGAGGCGCCATGCGCTCGGCTTCCGGCCTTACCTGGCGAATCTCGCCCACCGCTGGCGGAAGCGAGCGGAAGGCGGGCATGGGGGTCGGATTGGCATAAGCGTCGGGATCGTCCTCACCGGCGGTGTAGGTGATGGTCACCCGCTTCATCGGATCGAGATATGTGGTTGCAACGCGCATCACATCTTCGGCGGTGACCTCAACGATTTCGGCAAGGCGCTTGTCAGCAAAATCAGGATCGCCGCTCGAAACGAGCGCTTCGCCCAGTTCGAATGCGCGCCCGCGTGCGGTTTCACGGCGGCTAAGCGTTGAGGAGACGATTTCATTCTTCGCCTCGGCCAGCTCTGCGTCCGTCACCAGCTCGGTGCGCACGCGCTCAAGCTCACCATCGAGCGTCGCGCCTGCTGCTTCCATTTGCGGCGCGCCGCGTACGATGGCGTAGATGCCGATCTGTCCGGCTTCGCGGAACATCTGGATCGACGAGGCGGTCTGGACCGCCTGACCTGTGCGAACCAAAGCCTTGTCGAGCCGGGAATTGTCACCGCGGCCAAGAATTGCGCCGAGCACCTGAAGGGCGGCTGCGTCCTCATGCGTGGTCGGCGGCGCTTTCCAGACCCCGCCTACTACTGGAAGCGGGACATTGGGAGCAGTCGCGTTGACGGTTCGCGGCCCGGTTGCTTCGGGTTCGCGCGTTTCGATCGCGAGGTCGACCGGATTTGCGCGCGGCGGGATATCGGCGAAGTACTGGTCGACCAGCATGCGCAGGTTTTCCATCTCGAAGTTGCCAGCAACGATCAGCGTCGCGGTGTCCGGACCGTAATAGGCCTCGTAAAACGCGCGCGCGTCGTCGAGCGTTGCGTTGTCGAGATCTTCGATCGAACCGATTCCGGGACGCCGGTGCGGCATCACGTCATAGGCGTTCTCGGGAAGGATGAAGCGTTGCAGACGACCATAGGGCGGTGCGAGCACACGCTGGCGCAGTTCTTCTTTCACAACGCCGCGTTCGGTTTCAAACACCTCTTCATCTACGACCACATTCGCCATGCGCTCGCGGTGGGTCCACAGCATCGTTTCGAGGTAAGCGGCGGGCACCTGCTCGAAATAGTTGGTGCGGTCGATCCAGTTCGATGCGTTGCGCGTGCCGCCGATGTCGGCGGTCAGCCCGTAGATCATATTGTATGGCATGTTCTCGGTCTTGCGGCTGAGGATATGCTCGAACAGGTGTGAAAATCCGCTGCGCCCATCGGGGTCGAGCTTTGAGCCGATATCGTACCACAGCGATGTCGTGACCGTGCTAGTCGTGTCGTCCTCGATAGCGATCACGCGCAGCCCATTGTCGAGCGTCCACATCGTGTATTCGATTGCCGGAGCGCTGAGCGTGGGTGCCTCTGCCACGGTTTCGGTGTGAGCCTCTGCGAAAGCAGGCACGGAAGCGGTCAGCGCGCACGCGGCGGCTCCGCCAAGCAGGATGGTACGGATCATGTTCGAATTGCCCCCTGAAGATACATTGCGACCCGTGCTTTAAAGCGCGTGTGCCGCGTGCATTCAACAGGTAGCGCAAATCATCCCTGCAAATAGCTGAGATTCATCGACGCGCGTCGAGACTGAGCTTTTCGAGCAACTGAAGCGCTTTGTGCCTGTGATCCCACGGCACCAAGAGGTGGTCGTGGTTGAGCGCGGCGACGACATTGCAGGCGATCCCCGACATGGCGAGCGTGTTCGAAACAGCAGAGGTGAGGCCGACAGCTTCAAGGTCGGAGTGGATCCGCAGCGTGATCTTCGCAAATTGCGGCGCATCCGCGGGCGCTGCTTCTGCGGGCAGAATCGCGCAGGTGCCTTCGGCTTCGCGGATTACGGCAAAGGCGGTTTGCGGGATCAGCCCATCTTCATCCAGCAGATGAAAGCACCAGGCGCGTGACGACAGCTCCGGATCGAGGCCGGTCAGCATCGCCTTAAGGTCGCTCACGCTCCCTGGTGTCATAGTTTGTCCTCAACTCGCTGGCAGGCGTGCCGAATCAGGCCGCGCGCTCTATGCGGAGCTGATTAGGGCAAATCCCTGATAGCGCCTTGTATCGGGACGTCATTTTCGTCCCGAACGCGGTGATCAGAGGATGTATTTCGACAGATCGGCATCGCCCGCGAGATCACCCAGCCGTTCGCGCACATAGGCAGCGTCGATCGTAATCGTTTCGCCTTCATGCTCTTCGGCTTCGAAGCTAATCTCTTCGAGCAGCTTTTCCATCACCGTCTGCAACCTGCGGGCGCCGATATTCTCGACGCTTTCGTTGACCTGCGCAGCGATGGTCGCAACCTCGTCGATCGCTTCTTTCCTGATGTCGAGCTCGACCTTCTCGGTGCCGATCAGGGCGCGGTACTGCTCGACCAAATTGGCGCGGGTCTCGCTTAGGATGCGCACGAAGTCTTCCTGCGTCAGTGCACGCAGATTCACGCGGATCGGCAGGCGGCCCTGAAGTTCGGGCAGCATGTCCGAAGGCTTCGCGACATGGAACGCACCGCTTGCGATGAAGAGGATGTGGTCGGTCTTCATCGGACCATACTTGGTCGCAACGGTCGTGCCTTCGATCAGCGGCAGCAAATCGCGCTGCACGCCTTCACGGCTGACCGATCCGCCCCGCACGTCGCTGACGGCGATCTTGTCAATCTCGTCGAGGAAGACGATCCCGTTGGTCTCGGCATTGCGCAGCGCGGTTTGCGCGACATCGTCATCGTCGAGACGCTTGTCGGCTTCTTCATCGACCAGCTTGTCCCATGCATCGGGCACGCGCAGCTTGCGCTTCTTGGTCGGCTTCTTGCCGAACGCCTTGCCCATCATGTCCGACAGGTCGATCATCTGCATGTTGCCGCCCATATTGCCCATGTCGAACGGCGTGTTCGATGCCTCGACCACGTCGATCTCGACTTCGACATCGTTCATGGCGTTCTGGGTGATACGCTGGCGGAAGCTTTCGCGGGTCGCTTCGGACGCATTGTCGCCGACTAGCGCGGTAAGCAGACGCTCCATCGCGGCTTCGGAGGCGGCCTCGCGCACGCTGTCACGGCGGCGTTCTTTTTCCAGCCGGATCGCTTCCTCGACAAGGTCTCGCGCGATCTGTTCAACGTCGCGCCCGACATAGCCGACCTCGGTGAACTTGGTCGCCTCGACCTTCACGAAGGGAGCCTCGGCGAGCTTCGCAAGACGGCGGCTGATCTCGGTCTTACCGCAGCCGGTCGGGCCGATCATGAGGATATTCTTGGGCGTCACTTCATCGCGAAGATCCGGGCCAAGCCGCTGGCGGCGCCAGCGATTGCGCAAGGCGACCGCGACCGCGCGCTTGGCGTCCTTTTGTCCGATGATGTGTTCGTCGAGAGCGGCCACGATGGCCTTGGGAGTAAGATTGTCTGTCATTGCCGCGCGATTTGGGGGCGCATGGGCCCGCGTGCAAGGGGGCGGCGAACCCGATCAGGTCGTACAGGCGAAGGCGCTGCTCAATTCGCGGTGCGTCGCAAGGATGCGGGCGATGTCGTCGGGATGTGGCGTCGGATCAGTCTCGCCACGCTCGAACGTGCCCCCGAGGATCACGCCATCAGGACGCGGGAACATGTAGCCTGCGCGCATCCGGTAGGCATAATTGAGCTCTGGCTGCGGCAACAGGATCGCCAGCTGGCCGCGTGCGCCGACCATCTCCTCATCGCCGAAGAGGTCACGCGCGCCAAAGCCCGTGCAGTTGATGATAAGGGTTTCGGGCAGCTCGGCGAGATCGGCAGGTGTCTCGAAACGGCGGCGGATCATGCGCGCGCCCGCGATGCTGACTTCGCGCATCAGGTGCTCCAGCCAGCGTCCGGTCTCGACATACATGCCGCGCCATTCGCGTACCGTCTCGACGGGAAAGGGATGCTCGCCCTCGCCCAGCATCCGCGCGGCTGGCATCATGCGCGCCTCGATCTCCGGCAAGCCGCGACCGCGCGTTTCGTCATAGGTGGTGAGCCAGCGCACGCCGGTGTCCTCGCCGACGCTGATCTGGAAGCGGCGATAGCTGTAATCCATCGCGGCGGCGAACTGCGCCATCCAAGCATCGTCAACCGCGCTGCCGCGGAAGAGGCTCGCCGGATGGATTTGCCCGCCCGCAACATTGGAGGTCGTGTTAGGCGGAAAGTCGGCGGCGTAGATCGTGACCTTGAAGCCTGCCTCCTGCACCAGCTTGGCAGCCGTGAGCCCAAGCGCACCCGAGCCGATCACCGCGACCGGACCCGAATGCCCCGCAAGTCCCGCCCTCGCCGCAAGCATGGATGAGCCCCAACTGAGCGTGATTCCCGCACCGCCATGACCGTAATTGTGCACCAGCCTCTTGGTGGCCAGCGCTTCTTCGCGCACGACGAAACCGGCGTCTCGATAGGGACGTATGCCAGCGACCGTCCTGATGACGCGGCCTTCCTCGGCAAGCACTGCGGGAAGGCAAAATGCCGATGGAGGCGCGCTCGCCATTGCCAAAGGTTCGCGCGCGCAGGCTCCCAATGACAGGGCTCCGCCTGCCACAGCAGCGCCGGACAAAAGCCGGCGACGATCGATTGTCTGATGAAGAATTATGCTGCCCCTGCTCGCAATTCGAATGCGTGAGGTTGCTGGCAGCAATGGGGCTTTAGCCCAAGCGCGGTTCGTTAGACCGTTTCCACTGTCAGATTACCGTTGGTGAAGACGCAAATTTCGGCGGCAACGGCCATGGCCTTGCGCGCTATCTGTTCGGCGTCCTCTTCGTAATCGGAAAGCGCACGTGCGGCGGCGAGCGCGTAATTGCCGCCTGATCCGATCGCCGCGATCCCGCCTTCGGGTTCAAGCACATCGCCATTGCCGGTGAGCACCAGCAGGCTTTCCTCGTCCGCGACGATCATCAACGCTTCGAGATTGCGCAAATACTTGTCAGTGCGCCAGTCCTTGGCGAGCTCGACCGAGGCGCGCATCAACTGCCCGGAATATTGCTCAAGCTTGCGTTCAAGGCGTTCAAACAGGGTGAAAGCATCGGCAGTCGCACCGGCAAAACCGGCCACGACCTTTTCGCCTTCACCAATGCGGCGAACCTTGCGCGCATTGGGCTTCATCACGGTGTTGCCCATGGAGACCTGACCATCGCCCGCCACGACGGTCTTGCCGCCGCGCTTTACGCCGATGATGGTGGTGCCGTGCCACTGAATAAGGCCGTGGTCGCCGTTATTTTCGCTCATCGCGGCAGATATGGGCGCTGTGCGAAAAGCGTCAAGCGCAAGGCTTACGGACCGCCCGGGCCACCGCCCGGTGCGCCAACGCCGCCAACCTGGCCGATATTGCCGAACAGGTCTTCGAGGAAGCCGCGCTCGCGGCCAAGCGTGGGCGTTTTGTCGCCATCGGGCGAGAGGTAGACGACCTCGTCGATACCGCTGCGCTCGATCGTTGCGACATTGCCTTCTTCATCGAAGCGGATTGCCATCACCGAGTGGTCGCGAATGCGCGGGCGCACGAAGGGGCGACGGCCGGTGATGCTGGAAATGTAATACCAGGTGTTCTCGCCATACTGGCTTTCGAAGGTCGGACGGCCCAACATACCTTCGACCGAGCGACGGTTGTCGATGCCCGGCTGAACCGAGTTCACGAGCACGGCATCGTTCACGAAACCACGCGATTCGCGGATGGAGGAACACGCACCGAGTGCCAGCACCGCGCAGCCCAGTGCTGCAATCTTGAACATGCGGCCATTTGCCGAAGGTGCTTTCAACATCGTTGTCGTTAAATCCCGTCTTCTAACCGTCTCTTGCCGCGCACGCAGCGCGACCTATATCTCGTGGCAACGCCTTACGGCCTGTCGCGAAGCGTTGCAACGCTCTGGGCCAGCAAGCACACAGACATGCACGTATGTGGGCTGGCGTTAGCGCGAATGGTGCGCTGACAAGGGGCGGGTGAATTGCCGCTGAATGCGATAGGTCGGTGCGAAACCCATTGGGCAAGCGTTTCGTAATGAGGATATGATGTCTTTTCTTTCAAAGCTGCTGGGCACGGGCCCTGACCCTCGTGAAACAGTCCGCCCGCTGTGGCACCGCGTCGTCGAATTGGCGCGCGAACCTTCATATTATGCCGACTGCGATGTTGCCGATACGGTCGGCGGGCGCTTCGATCTGATCACCGCGATCCTGTGCGTCGTCATGGTCCGCGTCGAGGCGAGCGAGATGCGCAGCGAGAGCGCGCTTCTGGCTGAATTGTTCGTCGAGGACATGGACGGCCAGTTGCGCGAATTTGGCGTAAACGATGTCGTCGTGGGCAAGCGTGTGGGCAAGCTGATGAGCGTGCTCGGCGGCAGGCTCGGTGCATACCGCAGCGCGCTGACCGAGAAGGATCGCGAAAAGCTGGTCGCTGCCGTCTCGCGTAACGTGACGTTCCGCGAAGGGGCAGACGAACAGGCGAGCGCCGAGAAGGTCGCAGACAAACTGCTCGCGCTTTCCGAAAGGCTTGCGACCTTCGATGACAAGACGATCCTGAAGGCAAGCGGCATCTGGTGATAGACGTGGCAACTTCCGAACTTCAGCGCCTCGTAAAGGTCAAAAGCCTTCCAGCCGAGCCGGTGGTGGTCGAGGCCGATGCGAGTGAGCGCGCAGCGCTTGCAAGCCGCTTTGGTCTGCCGGGCATCGATTCCCTTCGCGCCGAAATATCGCTCGAACAGCGAGCCAGTGCGATCCGCGCGACCGGGCGGTTGAGCGCTGCGATCCGGCAGACCTGCGCAATTTCGGGCGAGGACTTTCCTGCGACCATCGACGAGAGCATCGACCTGCGCTTTGTCGAGGAAAGCGCCTTTGATCCAGCCGAGGACGAAGACGGCGAGATAGAGGTCGAACTCGAAGCCGACGATTGCGATGAAATCGACTATTCAGGCGATGCATTCGACCTCGGCGAAGCGATCGCGCAAACGCTGGGCCTTGCAATCGATCCCTATGCCGAAGGGCCCGCTGCCGACGAAATGCGAAAGAAAGCCGGGATCGTGGCCGAAGGCGAGCAGGAAGGTCCGCTGGCCGCTGCGCTTGCGGCGCTCAAGAAGGATTGAAGAGCATAGGTGCTTGATCCCCTTGCCTAGAATCGGCAGTCTGCATTCGTCGCAGAAAACCGAGGGGGTCACCTTCATGTCCAGTTTCCGTACCATTCGGATCGCCGCGCTTGCCAGCGCGTGCGCCGCAATCTCCGTGCCCGCGCTAGCGTCCGAGCCGATCTCGCTCGAACGCTCGTCGCAGTGGAATGTCGACTTCGCGCCCGACAAATGTCGGCTTGCCGCGATGTTCGGGCCGGAAGATGATCGCCATTACCTCTTCTTCGAGCAGCACTATCCCAACGCCCAGGCCGGGCTGACGGTCGCCGGCCCCGCGCTCAAGCGCTTCCGCAGCCGTGGGCGCACCTCGCTCAAGTTCTACGAGGGCCAGGAAGATCTTCGCACCGAGCCTTTCACCGGTGAGCTCGACACGATCGGCAATGCGGTGATCTATTCCAACGTCCATGTCGAAAACGGCACCGCTCCGTTCGAACAGGAAATCACCGGGCTTGCGCGGCTCGATGCGGATCTCGGTGACAAGGTCGAATTCGTCTCAGTGCGCCAGCGAGGGCGCGAAGTCCGGTTCGAAACCGGTCCGCTTGGTGAGGCGTTCAAGGTTCTCAATTCCTGCACGCAGGACATGGTGCGCGAATGGGGTCTCGACGTCGACCAGCACCTCGCCGCTGCAAGCATGCCCAAGTGGCTGAACGAAGAACGCGTCGCAGGCCGTATCGCCAGCAAATATCCGACCAGCGCCCTGATGCGCGGCGAGCAGGCGATCCTGCGCATGCGTGTGATCGTCGGCGAAGACGGCCGCGTCGAGCGCTGCCAGATCGATGCAGCGACGACGACCGAAAAGCTCGATTCGCCAGCATGCGCCGAAATGCAGGAAGCCGAGTTCCAGCCCGCAATGGACGCCAGCGGACAGCCGTTCCGCTCCTACTACGCGACCTCAATCATCTACCAGATGGCGCGGCGCTAACGCTCAGCGGGTTCAGTCGCGCCAGGGGTTGAAGAACAGCTCTTCAACCGGGACATCGAAGAAAGCAGCCAGGCGATAGGCCATCGGCAGCGATGGGTCGTACTTGTCGGCCTCAATCGCGATGATCGTCTGGCGCGACACTTCGAGCGTATTGGCGAGGTCGGCCTGATTGAGGCCGCGCCCTTTTCGCAGGTCACGCAGGCAATTCTTCATTCCGCGATGCCCCTGCCGTGGAACTTCCAGGCCAGAAAGACCACCGCCATTCCGGCAAACTGGGCGAGGAAGAGATAGATTGCGCCAAGGCTGATGTCGCTGTGACGGCCGGTCAGCACGACCAGCGTGACGAGCATCGCGAGCGCTCCGGTATTTCCACCCCACCACCAACTCACAAGCTGGCCCTGTTTTTGCACATCATCGGTCTTACGCCACCAGGCAACGCTTGCCGCCATGACCAGCCCGACCACCACGAGCAGAGCGGGCAGGACAAGCGCCGGATTCTCCACGCCGCCTGATGCAGGCACGGTCTTGCCGATAATCACTCCGGCAATCAGAGCTGACCCGAATGAAACGGCAGCCAACAGCCAGAACTTGGTGCGATATGTCATCCTTGAACACTCCACTTCGACCCTAGGAATGTTCAGATGTTTTTACATTTGGAGGAAAATGTCAAACTGTTTTGACATTTCACAACGAGAAGGGGCTCCGCAATCGCCTGCGGAGCCCTCTATGTCTCTTGCCTGAAGTGAGCGCGACCTAGAACGGAATGTCGTCATCGAGATCGTCATAGCCGCCCGAGCCGCCACCTGAGCCACCGCCCGAACCGCCGTTTCCGCCGCCTGAGCCGCCGCCGCCCTGGTTCCAGCCGCCGCCGCCTTGGCCGCCGCGATCGCCATAGCCGGCACCGCCGCCTCCGCCGTCATAGCCGCCGCCCGAGCGACCGCCACCGCCGCCGCCGCCGCCTTCGCCGCGTCCATCGAGCATGGTGAGCGTACCGTTATAGCCGCGCAGCACGACCTCGGTCGAATAGCGATCCTGACCGTTCTGGTCCTGCCACTTGCGGGTCTGGAGTTGGCCTTCGACGAAGACCTTGCTGCCCTTCTTCAGGTAGTTCTCGCACACATTCACCAGACCTTCGGAGAAGATCGCGACCGTGTGCCATTCGGTGCGTTCCTGGCGTTCGCCGGTGTTGCGGTCTTTCCAGTTTTCACTGGTGGCGATGCGCAGGTTTGCCACCCGCCCGCCGTTTTGGAAGCTGCGGATTTCGGGGTCTGCCCCGAGATTTCCGATCAGCATTACCTTGTTGAGCGAACCCGCCATTTATCTTTCCTTCCCGTAATCTGTCTCAAGCAGCGCATGCGGCCGCGATTCTCGCCAAGGGTAATAGGACACGCTTTCGCTCAGCGCGAGGCGACCTCGCGCTTTTCCACCTCCAATATGGTGGATACTACCTAGATGGGTAACGCAGCCGCCCGAGGAAGCGCGTGAGGCTCGGCAGTTCGATGTCGCGATTGAGGAACTGCGCCTTGGCCTTCTCGAATTTCATCACGCCGTCGATGCGGCGATCGAGAAATTCATAGGTCTTTTCCTTGCCCTCGCTATCGTCATTGACGAACACGGCAAGCGTTGCGGAGTAGATCCCGGCAAGGATCGCGCGCTTTGTATAATGGTTGTAATCGGTAGCCGTGTCCCCGGCGAGACGCCACATGATATCCGCCGATCGCCACCCAAGCTGAAGCGAGCGCGGCGCGTTTTGCGGCATTGCCATGATCGCCATCGCACGTCGCACGGCCTCGTCGATATGCTCGACCGCTTCGAGCCGGAAGGCAACCAGCGTTCGGATGCGTTCGCGGATCTTGAGTTCGGCAAGACGCTCCTCGGGCCAAGCCTCTTCCATCGCGATGTCGACCGAGGTGATCCACGCCTCGATCATGTCCATCGCCTGCGAAGCGCCGCTCGGAAAAGCGAGCTTGGCGATGTCCACGTCCGCCCCGGCCATTTCCGCCGCCGCGACCAGCGCCGTTTCGTTCCACCCGTCGAAAATCGCCGATGCGGCAATATCGGGAGCGAGCGCGATGCGCAGCTCGTCGAGGGTCATGTCAGCGAAGTCGGGGGCGGTTTGGTTCATAGTCAGAATGAGGGTCCGTATTGCTCGGTCTGGGGTTTTTCGGCTCGCGCTTCGTCAGCGGCTTCGAATTCGCGCTGCATCAGCGTGTTGCCGGTCATCAGCGCGAGATAGTCGCGTGCCGAACGGCCCGAATTGTCGTTGCGATCCGGGTCAGCGCCTTCAGCGAGCAGACGGCGCACCATGCCAACGTCGCGCTGGTGTACGGCTGAAATCAGAGGTGTTTCGCCCTGACTGTCAGCGACGTTGACCTGCGCGCCCTTCTTCAGAAGCTCCTCGGCCCCTTCGATAAAGCCGAGGCGGGTCGCCATCTGGAGGGGGGTAAGGCCGTCATTGTTGCGAATGTTCGGGTTCGCGCCGCGTTGAAGCAGGAACTTGACCCACAACGTATCGCGCCGCGCCACCACAACGTGCAGGCCGGTATCGCCGGTTGTGATGTCGCGGGTGTTTACCACCTGCGTTCCGGGCTCGTTGAGCATGTCGGTTGCGGTATCGCCATCGCGTTCCTTGACCGCTTCGAGGAACTGGTAGCCTTCGGAATAAAGCTGCGCTGAAGCAGGCTGAACAGCGACAAGAGCAAGCAGGCTTGCACCAAGCGCACTGGCAATTCCTGCCTTAAGACCTAATTTGCGCAAAACCATGAACCCCACGCTTTGAACCTTTCGCGTTACCTGTCAGATATTATGCCAGTGAGAGACCGCAAGAGGTTCCCCCAACTCCCGGGCACATTTAGCCCATCGCCCCAAGGCAATTAGCAGACCATGAACACCCTCGCAAAGTCCCCCAGTTTCGCTTTCGCTGCATCTGTTGTTGCGCCGCTCGCGCTTGTTCTGTCGGCGTGCAGCAGCGAGCCTGCCGCGCCGGTCGAGCCGCCACTTTACGGCGCGACCATCGGCGGCGAATTCGACCTTCAGAACACCAGCGGCGAGGCGGTGAAATGGGCCGACTTCAATGGCCAGTACCGGATTGTCTATTTCGGATACGCCTATTGCCCCGATATTTGCCCGACCGACGTGCAGCGCACGGTTCAAGGCCTCAACCAGTTCACCGATGACAATCCTGAACTGGGTGAGCAGGTCCAGCCGATCTTCATCTCGGTCGACCCTGACCGCGACACGCCCGAAGTGGTCGAGGAATTCACCAACGCCTTTTCCGAGCGCTTGATCGGCCTCACCGGTTCGCCTGATCAGATTGCAGACGCAGCGAAGACTTTCGGCGTCTATTACACCAAGCTCGATAGCCCCTCGCCCGACACATACCTGATGGACCACTCGCGCACCGTGCTCTTGTTCGGTCCGCAGGGTGAGCCGCTCGCGCTGCTTCCGGCCGATCTTGGCGCGGATGCGGTTGCCGAGGAGCTCGGCAAATGGGTAACCTGATATGAGCGAGCCCACTTTGCGTGACGCTTTCTGGGAGCTGCCGCTCGATCAGCTCACGCGCGCTGAGTGGGAGGCCCTGTGCGATGGGTGCGGGCGCTGCTGCCTGCACAAGATCGAGGACGCCGACACCGGCGAGATCGAGGACACCAACGTCGCATGCAAGCTGCTCGATTGCAGCACCGCGCAGTGCAGCGATTATCGCAACCGCAAAGCCTTCGTACCCGATTGCCTGCGCCTGACGCTTTCGATCGTCGAAGACGTGCCGTGGCTTCCCACCACCTGCGCCTATCGCCGCCGCGCGGCTGGACGCAAATTGCCCGACTGGCACTACCTCATCAGCGGCGAGCGAGAGGCTGTTGTTCGCGCAGGCGTATCGGTTGCAGGACGCGTCATCAGCGAAGATGATGCAGGGCCGCTGGAGCATCACATCGTCGAATGGGGCCCGCCCAAGCAGACGGTGACGGTGGGCTTTGCTGCAACGGAGGAGGATTGAGTGATCGACTGGCTCAAACGCGCTCCGATCGATCCCGAGATCGAACTTGGCGGTGAGACAGTTCCAATCATCCTTCGCCGCCACGCCACGGCCAAACGCCTGACCCTGCGGCTCGCGCCTGATGGCAGCGAGGTGCGCATCACCCTGCCGCGCTGGGCGCGTTCGGCAGAGGCGATTGCGTTTGCTCACACGCGGCGCGATTGGCTTGCTGAACAGCACGCCCGCGTGCCACGGCGCGAGACGCCGGGACCGGGTGGCATGCTGCTCTATCGCGGGGAGCCCAAAGCCATCGCGTGGCAAGAAACCGCAGCGCGGCGCCCGGTGCTTGATGAAAGCACGGTGCGCCTTGGCGGTCCGAAGGCGGGTCTGGAAGGCAGGCTGCGGCGCTGGCTCGAACGCGAGGCGCTGGCGCTGTTCGAGGTCGACATGCACGACTACACCGCCGCCGCCGCACTTGAACCTGTTCCGACAGCCCTCTCGCGCGCGCAGAAACGCTGGGGTAGCTGTTCGGACAAATCGCGCATCCGCATCAACTGGCGGTTGGTGCAGGCGCCCGACTTCGTTCGCCGCTCGGTTGTCGCTCACGAAGTCGCGCATCTGGTCCATTTCGACCACAGCCCCGCCTTCCATGCGCTGCTGGGTGACATCTACGAAGGCAAGATCAGCGACGCGGACCGCTGGCTCAAGCAGAACGGGCGCAGCCTTTACGCCGCCTTCGGCTAACTCTCTGTATTTGCGTTAAGGTTTTGCACTCTCGGCCTAGGCGCAGTCGCATAGGCTTTCGTTAACCCTGCTCGGTTAAATTGCAGTCATGTTTAGGGCATTCGCCTTGACCCTTGCGGCGGCCAGCCTTGCCGTCCCGGCGCTCATCGGAGCGGATGCACCCGTGCGCGCGCAAGGCAATTGCCAGAACTGCGACCTGCCTCCTGGCTGCCGCGGAAATGGCAACCAGCGTCCGCCTCCGGGTAACGGGAACGGCAACCGCAACCGCAATTGCCAGCGCATCACGATCACCATCGAAAGCGACATCGACTTTGGCCGCGTCGTCCTGCTCGGCAGCGGTGAGGCGCGGGTGCTCCTCGACCTCGAAAGCGGGCGCAAGACTGTCATCGGCGACGTCGACGATCTGGGCGGAATGCCGATCACGGGCCGCGCGATGATCCAGGGCGCGCCGTTCGAGGAAGTCGTCATCAGTATCCCGAACGAGATCGGCATGCGCGACCCCAATGGCGGGACGGCGCGCGTGCGCGAATTCGTCACCGACCTCGACGGCTTTCCAAGGCTCGATTCCGATGGGCAGCTGGAGTTTCGTTTTTCCGGCACCCTCGTGATCGAGGCGGAGACCGACGCCAGCGGCAACCTGCGCGGACGCGTTCCGATCACGGTCGAGTATCCGTAAGCCACCCCACCCGCCGGTCGCACACCTCTGGCGCTAAGCGCGCAGCTTCCCTATATTTCACCCCATCATGGGTGTTTTTCAAAAATCACGCTTCAATCCCAAGCCCGGGATTCTCGACTTCTGGAACGAGTTTCGGAAGCCCAATCCCTATCGCTGGCCGATCCTGATCATGTCCTCGCTGCCGATCGCGGCGCTGATGTATTACCTCATTCAGGACCGCAATTACGTGACGCCCGAGCGTCCGCAGATCACTTACATCACCACGCTGGAAGAAGGGCGGAGCGATGAAGAGATCATCGCCTCGAACCTCGAAAATCAGGAGATCAAGAACCTGCGCGAGGCGGCAGAAGAGGATCTCGAGGCGCGAAAGCGTGACATCTACAAGGCGCTTGGCGCTGCCGCCGGCATGGACGTCGATGAGATCGACCGCCGGGGCCGCGCCGCCCGCGCTGCCGAAGAGGCCGAGCGCCGCGCTGAGCTCGACGCACTGATGGGCCGCGCGTCCGAGGGCGAAAGTGGCGAGAGCGACGAAGGGCCTGCGAGCGAGGCTCCCGGCGAAAGCCCGGCGTCATAGCGCCCCAAGACTTCACTGACAGCGAATGGATGGCCGCCACAGCGCGGCTGGCTGGGCGTGCGCGTCCGATAGCTCGCCCCAATCCCGGCGTCGCCGCACTGCTGGTGCGGGGCAATTGCGTCATCGCGCGCGGCTGGACGCAAGGCGGTGGACGCCCGCACGCCGAAGCCATCGCGCTTGCGGGGATCGCCGAGGGCGGCGCGAAAGACGCGACACTTTATGTCACGCTTGAACCGTGCGCGCATCAATCCGAGCGCGGCCCCGCCTGCACCAACCTTGTGATCGCGGCGCGCCCTTCGCGCGTGGTGATCGGCCAGCTCGACCCCGACCCGCGCACCGCAGGCCTCGGCGCAAACCGTATCGAGCGCGCCGGAATCGCTGTGACCGTGCTTGACGATAACGCCGCGCGTGCCAGCCTTAGCGGATATCTCACCCGCGCGGCTTTTGGTCGTCCGCATGTGACCCTCAAACTCGCAATGAGCCTGGATGGAGCAATCGCGCTTGCCTCTGGCGAGAGCCAGTGGATCACCGGAGAGGCCGCCCGCGCGCACGTCCATTCGCGTAGGGCACAGCACGATGCGATCCTTGTCGGAGGCGGCACTTGGCGCGCGGACAAGCCTCGTCTCGACGTACGCCTGCCCGGCCTCGAAGCGCGCAGCCCCGACCGGGTGCTGCTCACCCGCGGCGTCGCGCCCGATGGCGTCACCGTGATCAACGAGCCTGCACAGATCGCCGCGCTCGACGGCGTGCAATATCTCTATGTCGAAGGCGGGGCAGGAGCGGCTGCGAGTTTTCTCGCCGAGGACATGGTCGACGAGCTTCACATCTACCGTGCCCCGATCCTGATCGGCAGCGGATTGCCCGCGCTTTCCGACATCGGCCTTACCAGCCTTGCAGACGCGCACGGACGCTGGCGCCATTGTGAAAGCCGCCAGCTTGGCAGCGACACTTTCACGTCCTATCTGCGCACCCGATAGGAGACACGAATGTTCACCGGAATTGTGACCGCCATCGGCACCATCGCGAATGTCGACCAGCGCGGCGACATGCGCCTGCGGATCAACGCCCCGCTCGACCCGGCGCGGATCGATATCGGCGCCTCGATTGCCTGTTCGGGCGTGTGCCTCACGGTAGTCGAACGCGGCGGCGAAAAGGGTGATGCCTGGTTCGATGTAGACGTGTCGGCAGAGACCGTCAGCCGAACCTATGCCGGCATGTGGAACGAGGGCGCGCGCATCAATATCGAGCCATCTTTGCGCGTCGGAGATGAGCTGGGCGGCCACATCGTCACCGGCCATGTCGACTCTGTCGGCACGGTGGTGAAGGCCGAAGAGGTTGGCGACAGCTGGCGCATCGCGATCCGGGCGCGCGCTGAAATGTCGCCTTTCATTGCGGAAAAAGGCTCGATCACCGTCAACGGCGTTTCGCTCACCGTCAACGACGTGCGCGATCGCAGTGACGGGACTTGCGACTTCATGCTCAACATCATCCCGCACACTGCCGAAGTCACGACGCTCGGCGGCCTCAAGGAAGGCGACGAGGTCAATCTCGAGATCGACGTGCTCGCCCGCTACCTGGAGCGGATGCAGGGCCTCGCCGCCACGCGCTAAGCCTTCGACCGAGCGCACAAACAAAGGGGCCCGCACCATCATGGCGCGGGCCCCTTCGTGTTTCAGTTGAGATCTGGCGATCAGGGAATGTTCTGGTTCACCACCACCGAGTTCATCGTACCGGCCTGGTCGACCCGGCTGAAGTTGCCAGTGCCGTCCTGATTGACCGTCGCCATGTTGGACGCGCCGTCCTGCAGGATGATCGAGGTGTTGAGCAAGCCATCCTGGTTGAGCTCGGCCGTGTTGGTCGTGCCCGACTGGACGATGCGCGAGAAACCCTCGTCGCCGTCCTGATTGACGTCGGCGAGGTTTTCGAGACCGCCGGCATTCTGGATGACATTGCTCACGTTCTCGTTGCCGATCTGGTCGACGAAGGCGGTGTCATCGGTGCCCGACTGAGTCACGCGCGAGATATTCTCGTCACCCACCTGATTGACGCGCACCGAAAGGCTGAAGAAGTCCTCAGCGACCCCGTCCTGCGTCACGATCGAGCGGTTGTCGTTGCCAGTCTGGATCGACTCGATCCGAGAAAGGCCGTCGACATCGATGATGCTGGAAGCCTGCGTGCCGTTGTAGATGTTGCCGTTCCCGGTCTGGGTGACGCTCGTCTCCATGTTGGTGCCGCTCTGCAGGCTGATAAGGCGGTTCTCATCACCCGTCTGGGTAAAGAAACCAATCGCCGACTCGCCGGTCTGATCGATGTTGTTGACGTTCTCGTTACCGGTCTGACGGACCAACGCGAACGGGCTGGCGCGAAAGGTTCCTCCAACGCCATCCGGCAGGTCATTGGTGTACCCGACGCTCAAAGCCGAAGCGATACCGGCGCTTTGGAGGACGTTCGAACGGTTACCGTTGCCGCCTTCCTGAACGACGTTGACACCGGCCGTGCCGAACCCATCGGGCGAGGACTGCTCGATGACCGAGACCTGCCCCGATTCCTGCTGGCGGACGAAGGCGAAGTTGTCATCGCCGGTCTGCGTGATACGCGAGGTCGAGTCGCTCGAGTTCTGGTCGACATCTGCAAAGCCGAGCGTGCCCGTCTGGGTCAGGCGCGAGATGTTGGTGAAGCCGTTCTGGGCGATGCGGCCTTCGTTGTCCGACCCACCTTGCGTTGCGCGGGCGTTGTTGCCGTCGCCGTTGAACTGGTTGATCTGGTAGAAATTGTCAGTGCCGGACTGGTCGACAAAGCTGAAGTTGTCGCTGCTGGTCTGGTCGCTGTCGATCTCGCCGTTGCTGCCGCTTTGCAGGATGCGGGTTTCGTTGGTGAAGCCGGTCTGCAGAACGTCGGTGTCGTTATTATCGCCCGACTGGAACACACGCGATGTGTGCTCGTCGCCGGTCTGGTCGACTACGACCGACTGGACCGTTCCCGACTGATCGACAAGGCTGAAATTGTCGCCGTTGATCGCGGCCGGAGCGAGCGCATCGCGGGTCTGGTTCACCGTGACCGTGCTGCCCGCATCTGCGGTCTGCGTGACTTCAGAGGTGTTAAACCCTTCGGCCCCGTCCTGAGTGACTTCGACAAAGGAATCCGCACCTGATTGGGTCACGTCTGAGAAGTTGTCGTCACCGTCCTGCACGACGTCGGTGTCGTTGTTGGAGCCACTCTGCACGATGAAGGACTGGTTGCCCTCACCGGTCTGGAACACGCCGAGTTCGGCATCGCTCGTGCCAAGCGCAGCATTGTCATATGCGGGCGTGCCGATCGTGTTGTCGCTGCCATCCTGGTCGACGAACGAGAAATTGCCGTCGCCTTCTTGGCGCACGCCAATCGAGTTATCCGTGCCTTCCTGGAAGATAAGCGAAAGACTGGAGCCGTCCTGATACACCTCGGAAATTACAGAATCGCCGTTCTGTGCGATTCCGGATTGGCCGCCACCCGCGATCTGGAAGACTTCGGCGTCTTCTGATTCACCAGACTGAGAGACCACGCTGTCTGCATCGACCGTGTCGACAAGCTGACGTACGCGCACCTGGCCACGGATGCCTGACTGGTCGACGATCGACCCGGTCAGCGAGCCTTCGCCGCCACCGGTACCTTGCTGAAGGACGTTAGCGACATTGGTCGGCCCGCCCCCTGCATTGATCTGGATAACGGTCGACAGCATGTCTTGCGAACTCGCTGTCTGCTGAACGCGCGCGCTGTTGTCGCCGGTCTGGTCGACTTCGGAAATTCCGCCATCGCCGTTCTGAACGACAATCGCACGGTTGGACACGCCATCGCCGCTGCGGGTCGTGCCGTCCTGCGTTACGAGCGAATCGTTGTCGTCACCTTGCTGAGTGACAGTCGCTTCGTTTTCTTCGCCGCTCTGGACGATCTCGCTGACATTGTTCGGCACAGCCTGAGCGTTAGCCGCCCCTGCAAATGCAAGCGAGGCAGCGCCAAGTGCTGCAACAGACGCAGTGGTCCTGAATAGAGTTTTCATCGATTTCCCCCCTGCCGGCCAGTCCTCAGAATTGAGGCGCATATGAAAGCCAGCCTAAAGCGCGAAGAGCACCCCTCTACGCTAACTGTATGGTTACTACCATTTTAACTGATTGATTGAAAGCGGAACCTCCCGCCGGGCAGCCGCATACGAAAAGGGGCGGGCCATCGCGGCCCGCCCCTCTCTGAGTTCGCTTTAGTCAGCGTTCGCGTCTTAGCGGCTCGCCTGACGTTCGTCGTCGAGGCCATCGACGCTCTTCGATACGAGAACGTTGACGGCGACGCGGCGGTTCTGGGCCTTGCCGTAAGCGGTCGTGTTGTCCGCTGCCGGGTCAGCCTCGGCCATGCCGGTTGGCGACAGCATGCGCCACGGCTTCCAGCCGCACTGCTGCTGAAGGAAGTTCACCACGCTGCCTGCACGGCGTTCGCTCAGACGCTGGTTCACTTCCTGGCTGCCGGTCGAATCGGTGTAGCCAACAACCAGCAAAAGCGCATTGTCGGTCGCTTCGGCCTGTGCAGCGGCGTTGCAAAGCTCTGCGCGAGCCTGCTGCGAGAGGTTGTGACGACCGGTGTCGAAATAGACATTGGTGGTCGACTTGATGTTGTACTGGTCGATGTCGCCGAAACGTCCACGCAGTGCCTCGGTGGCAGCGGCATTCTTCTCAATACCGGCGGTGTTTTCGCCGATCGCCATTTCGTTGTCGGCAAAGCGCTGGTTGGTGCCCGAGCGGATCATCTCGGCGGTCTCAAGATCGCCGTCCGAGAAACGCACGTCCGAGGCAACAAGGCCGCCGTCCCACTGACGGGTCGCGACCTTTACTGGCAGACCGTTCAGCAGCGCATCGGCGCCCAGCGTTTCGCGGCCAAGGCCGAGAAAGCCGCCACGTGCCTTGATCGTGGTCTCTTCCGTCACGGTAACGACCGTGCTGGTGCCATCGGCGCTGGTCACCTGGACCCGGTTGCCGCGGCGTGCGGAAATGAAGCCTTCGATATCCGGGCCTTCGACCATGGTGTCGAGAGCGGGAATTTCCGGCGCATAAACTGTGGTGAGAACTTCGCTGTCCTGTGCGGCTTCCTGAGCCATGGCAGGCACGCCGAACGGCATCGCAGCAAGCGCTACGAGCGCAAGAGTGGTTTTCGTAGTTGTTTTCATTCTTTCAGCTCCTTCAAGCAGCATCCACCGCGATACGAACCCGAAAGCAGGCGGTTGTTCTTGCCTGCCCCTGTTTGCGAATACTCGCATACGCCATAAGCGCGACCCACGGATTGCATCACCGGCTTGTAAGAGCCCCCTTTGAAACGAGGTTAACGGACCCGAGATCGCTCACGTCCGACCAGCACGCTCATCGTGCAGGTGGCGGCGATCTGTCGCTACGATCCTTGCACGTCAATGAATAGACAAGTCAGAATGCACGCAGCCGTGGTTGGCCTGTGATCGGGATGCGGTGAGTTGAGGCATTGGACGCAAAAAGGGCGCGAGAGATGTCGATCTCTCGCGCCCTTCGTGATGCAGGTGGACCGGCCGGTGCAAAAGCCAAAACCCACTCTGGGACATCCGGTCAGCCGTTAACTGGCTGGCTGAACGCGCATTACATCGTCTGCGTAACGTTCATTACGTGGCCACTGCCTTCCTGATCGATGGTCATCGTCAGGTTGTCGCCCATCTGGGTGAAGATGATCGAGTTGTTGCCGCCCGACGTGGTCAGGTTCTGGTTCAGCGTGAGCGAGTTGTTGTTCCCGATCTGGTTGCCTTCGGCGTAGTTGTTGTCGCCGCCGGTACCAGCACCGTTGTTGAAGCCCTGGTCGATAAACAGCGAGTTGCCGTCACCCTGCTGATTGCCGACAGCTTCGTTGAGAGCGCCGTTCTGGCCGATCGCGACGAGGTTGCCCGACCCGGTCTGCGAAATCGTCGCGGTGTGCCCGCCGACACCGGCGATGTCACCTTGCACGACGAAAGCCACGTTGGTGAGGTCTTCCTGCTCGATGAAGGCAACGTTGTCGTCGCTGAACTGGAAGACATCAGCGTCGTTGCCGCCGCCGGTGGTGTTCAGGTTCTGGTTGATGGTTGCCGAGTTGCCAGCGCCCGGCTGCACGATGAAGGCATTGTTGGAGCTGCCGTCGACGCCAGCGCCTCCGCCAAGGCCTTGGTCGACGAATGCGATGTTGCCGTCGCCGCTTTGGTTGACGGCTGCGAAGTTGGTCGCCGAGTTCTGGCCGATAGCCGCAAGGTTGTCCGCACCGGTCTGGCGGATCGATGCTTCATTGCCGCCAAGGCCGCCAAGGTCACCCTGAATGATGAAAGCCTGGTTGTTGGTAGAGCCGCCACCGATCTGGAGCGCGGTTGCAATCTGACCGTCGCCTGCCTGGCTGATCTCGATCGAGTTGAGAGCGTCTTCGACCTGTTCGATCGTGACGTCATGGTTCGTTCCGGTCTGGTCGACGTCTACATTGGCCTGAGCCAGTGCAGGCGAAGCTGCGGCAAGTGCGACTGCCGAAATACCGGCGTAAGCGAGTTTGTTCATTCTGGACCCTTCCCTGAGCGGTTCCACTCGGATTGAAAAATGTGGTGCGCGAGGTCACGCGAGGGAGGTATTGGGTCGTGTTCGCCTAATAATTGGTCGTACAAGATGGTGGAGAGCGCATTAACCAAGCGGTGTTCCGCCTCGTGTTCCCTAGGGAATTTACGTATTTGAGGGGGTTAAAGCGTCAAGCACACTCAGCGCAATTTGACTAACGACGCCGCGCGCGCTTGCCTGATCGCATTCTACCAAAGCGGTTCGCCGGGGTGATTCCCGGGCGAACGGGTGCTCTTGATTGCGTACAGGCGTTTCCACCGGGTGGTGAGCTCACCGATGACCATAGAGTCTATGAGCGTCAAAAAACGCATCCCGGCAACCATGTTCTTAGACCACGCGACACAGGTAGCCTGTGTGTCCAATCCTGCGAAACGCACATGGAAAGTATCTCCGGCCCTCAGAGGCCCCGAGCCGAGCATCCGGATACGACAGCCACTTTCACTGATGTCGATCAGCGTGCCGTTGGACTGCTCACCTTCGGCGTCCTTGATCGACGCGGCGATTGAAACCGGACGGCGCGGCCATTCACGGTCGGTGTATTCCGACGGCTTCCTCAATTGCTGATGCATGTAATCGTTTCCCCATTGCCGAGCCCGGATATGACCAACATGTGAAAAAGCACTTAAGGTTAATCGCCTGTTCCGTAACGCAAACGACCGATTAGTCGCTTTCCTACACAGGGTGAATTGTGCCTTGGTGTCGGCCATGACACCTGTTCCTTCCCGTAGGCGGCGCAATTCGCGGCGGCATCCTCCGGCCTTCACCCCGGTAAAGCTGCGCTCAAGGCGCGGCGGGTGGACGCCCGAGATACAGTGCGCGTTCCTTGCACACCTCTATCTGACCGGCTGCGTCGCTGCCGCCTCGCGCGCGGTCGGGCGGAGCCGCGAGAGCGCTTACCGCTTGCGCCAGCGCGAAGGCGCCGAAAGCTTTGCTCGCGCTTGGGATAAGGTGCTCGATGGACGCAGCGCGCCCGTCGTGGACTGGATCGCCGGCCGGCGCGGCGAAGGCAGACGCGCGGAGGATTGGCGGAAAGTCACACTTCCTACACTCAGATGGCGCGTCGAGATCGGCCTTTGGCGCCCCATAATCTATCGCGGAAAGATGCGCGGGATCGCCCGAAAACCTGATGATACTGCGCTTTTGCGGCTACTCACGCGGCTCGATGCAAGGGTTGCCGGGATCGAGGAAGGTGCCTTGTGAGCCCTCGCCCGCGTTTTTTCCAAACACCCCTTTGCGCGGTCCACCGCGACCTCACTGCGCCGCAAGCGGGCCCGTCGCAAAGCCTTCACGATCAATCACGTAAAAGACGTGCGGCTGGTCCGAACCCGCCATGCCGCGATTCTCGGTCCGCTCGGTCATTCGGCCGCCGATCTTCTCCATCGCTTTTCGCGAACGGATGTTGTCCGCCCCGACGGCAAAGCGGCACTGAGCAACGCTTTGAAGCGCATGGCCGATCATCAGCCGCTTCATCTCGCGATTGGCCGCCCCGCCCCAATGGGAGCGAGCAAGAAACGTCCAACCAATCTCGATCGAACCGCCGTCGGCGTCCTCAAGCCCCTGATAGCGGGAGGAGCCGATGACCTTGCCGGTAGCCTTGTCGATAACGACGAGAGCGCCTTCATTGGCGATCGCATCGTCGAAGAAGGCGCGGAACACCGGCTCGCGCCAGCGATCATGCGCCGGGTGCACTTCCCAGATCAGCGGATCGGAAGCGACCGCGAACAGCGCTTCCCAGTCATCTTCGCGCAGGGGCCTCAGCAGCAGGCTAGGACCTTCAAGCGTCGGCTGGCGGTCGAGTATGTTAGGGGCCTCTCAGCCCGTTACATCAGCGATGGCGCCGATGAACTTGTCGATGTTGTCCATCGTGAGGCCCGCAACGTTGATGCGGCCGGACCCGGCCATGTATATGCCGTGGTCCTCACGCAATGCGACCACCTGCTCCTTGCTCACAGGAAGCACCGAGAACAGGCCGTTCTGGATGCCGAGCGGTGCAAGGTCGACGCTTCCTGCAACGCCGGCATTGGCGAGATACTCGCGCACCTGCCGCATCCGCGCGCGCATCTGGTCAAGCTCGTCGAGCCATTGCTGCGTCATCTCCGGATCGCGCAGAATCACGCGCACGGCAGCCGCTCCGTGATCGGGCGGCATCGACCAGCTTGCGCGGGCAAGGGCGTTGGCGTTGGAGAACGCCTTCTCGAGCGTGTCGCTGCCTTCAGGTCCGGACTTGGACATGATGTAGAATGCACCCACGCGGTCGCGGTACATCCCGAAGTTCTTGTCGCAGCTGTAAGCGATGAACGCCTCGGGCACCTTGGCAAGCACGCTGCGAAGACCTGCAACGTCCTCATCAAGTCCGTGGCCCAGCCCATGATAAGCGGTGTCGATGATCGGGAATGTGCCGCTTTCGACCAGCGCATCGCCGATCGCGTCCCACTGATCGGCGGTGTAGTCGATACCCGTCGGGTTGTGGCAACAGCCATGCAACAGCACGCCTTCGCCCGGCCCTGCGCCATTGATCGCGTCAAGCACTGCATCGATGTTGGCAGTGCCATCGGGATTCGCATGGTCGAAGCCGACCCACTCAAGGTCGATATCGCCGAAGATCTGAGCATGGTTGGGCCAACTTGGCGTTCCCATGTGAAGCCTCGTCATGCCAGCTGCCTGCGCCAGTGCCGCCGCAAGGCGAACCGCGCCGGTTCCGCCTGGTGTCTGCATGCCCTGAATGCGCCCGCCCATCGTCGGGTCTCCGCCGAAAATGTACGGTTTGAGAGCGTTGACGAAGCCCATATCGCCTTCCGGACCGAGATAGGACTTGGAATCCTGGTTCTCGACCAGCCATTTCTCAGCCGCCTTGATCGCTCCGAAGACAGGGGTCGCGCCCTGCCCCGTGCGGTAGACACCGACGCCAAGGTCGATCTTGTCGGGCCGTTCGTCGGCAGCGTGGAGCTTGATGAGCGCGAGCAGCGCATCGGGCGATTGGGGTTCGAGATTGTCGAGCATGATGGCGCATGCTCTTACTCAGGTGCGCGCCGTGCGCAACCACCTTTCGAACCATGTTGCCCGCCGCCGCGCTTCTGCACGGTCAGCATCGGGCGATGTGCAACCTCAGAAGGGCAACCAGCGCTGCTTCTCAGAGAAACGCATATAGCCCGCATTGACACCCAGCCTGAGGCCGGCACCCATGCGGATCGGAATCAGCACGACATCGCCGCGCCGCATGTAGCTCGCATGAAGGCCGCCCACGAAATAGGCCTGACCTTCGCCTGCGGGGTAACGGCGGAAGATGTCCTGCGTGTCGTACAGATTGTAGACGAGAACGAAGGTGTTGCCCGCATTCGCTCCGGCATCGAAGCCAAGCGAGGGGCCGGTCCAGTAGACCTTGCGCTGCCCTTCGACCTTGTGATGGAGCGTGCCCGAACCATAGCGCGCACCGAAGATGAAAGCGCCGCCCGCTTCGCGCCCGACGATGTAGCCATTGGGCTCGCCCTGCTTGCGAAGCAGATCCTCGATCATGCCGGCAAGGCCTTGTGCGCCTTTGCCAAACACACCTTCAGCTGCGCCGATCAGATCGTCTTCGGCAAAGGTCC
This sequence comes from Erythrobacter sp. S158, assembly GCF_057364915.1. Taxonomy (NCBI): domain Bacteria; kingdom Pseudomonadati; phylum Pseudomonadota; class Alphaproteobacteria; order Sphingomonadales; family Erythrobacteraceae; genus Erythrobacter; species Erythrobacter sp. S158. Next base: position 2,428,128 of record NZ_CP200279.1, read on the forward strand.
CCGAAGTGGCTTCCTGTGCGCCTGCGACCTGTTCGCCGGGAGCCGGATCGGTCCATTCGGGAACCGGCTCGCCCTCTTGCGCGGTGGCGACATCGCCATCGGAATAGTCGGCAAACTCACCTTCGAAACCGGCCTGCTCTTCGGTCTGAAGCGGCTCTGCAGTCTGAGGCGCTTCGCGAAGGCTGGGATCGGCAAGATCGGCGTCGATTGCACCGGAGCCACCGCCTGCTTCCTGATCGATGGTCTCGAACGCTTCGTCGGGATCGAAGCTCTCGACATCCTGCGCCGCCGCCGGTGCGAGAACCAGCATCGCAGCGGCGAACATCGCGGCGCCCGAACGGCCGATGCGCGCGAGTGGGGAAAGCGGCGAGGCTTGCTCGCCAGTGCTGTGGCCAGTCTTCAGGGGCGTGTCCTTGCGCATCGTAAACCTCTCTCGCATCGCAGCCGCCGCACTCTTGCATGGGCAAGCAGAGTCTTAATCAGCTGTCACGGCAATCGAGCGGCGACAGACCGAATCGAAAACGCGACGAAGCGAGTCGATAAGAGCCTTGCGATGAATCGCAGATGGCGGGGTAGAGTGGTGCCCCTCAGGAATGACGCGTAAGACGCTTCGCAGGCGGTGCACACATTCGCCGCAAATCTCTTGCCATTGGCCCTTGCCGGTCATGCGAAGCGCGACTATAGCGCGCGGCTCGCAGCCAATGTGAAGGCCAGCGTCAGCGGAGACGTGGGTGAGTGGCTGAAACCAGTTCCCTGCTAAGGAACCATACCTACTACGGGTATCGAGGGTTCGAATCCCTCCGTCTCCGCCACTTTCCATAGACATGCTTTTGATAATGCAGGATTATTTCTGCAAGCCGCCTTGCGGTACCCACACTCAGACCCACACCTGCCGGTAGGTTGGAGCGGCCAAGTTGCTCAGAAGGGTAACACGCAATTTAGTCCACAGCCGTGCGCCGATAAGCTGACTGTGGAGATAACGAGCCTCCATATTTTCATTCTTTCCGACCGGCGCGCCGCGATGCCGCCCTGAGTGTCGCGTAATAACGTTACGCCCTACGTAATTTTATTACGTCGTAGTTCTAGAACTCTACTCAGATTCTCTAGAAAACGAAAAATTCAAAAACACCAGGTGTTTTTCACTAAGTCCCTATATATAAATATTTTTTGAGAGAGAGAGATCGATAAGAATGATAATGTATATATAAATAGAGAGATACGGAAAAAACACTTGGTGTTTTTGAATTTTTCGTCGGCCTTAGGGACTGAGTGGAGTTCTAGAACTTGCTGCGCTTGGAGTTTCTAAAGAGCACCAGAGACAGAATTTTGCAGCCAATCCGATCAGTGGACTACCTCAGCGGTATCAATGACCTGGCTTAACAAGTCTAGCCATTCTCCCACCTGTCCTTGTTCAATAGCGCTTCGGATAAGGTGCATGTCCGTAGAGATAATCAGAGCGTAGACATAGCCATCCTTCTCTTGAACGCGCTGACAAATGCGGCTCAGCATTTCTTGCTGTTCACTCTTTCGATAGCTGTGTCCCCTAAGTTCCTCGAACTGCTCTCTACTCAAGCGGACGGCATATGGGAGAGCGCTCTGTGGGGGTCCAAATGGCTTCATCTCCATAACCATACCTTTGAAATCAAGGTCGAAATGGCCATCGTCATCCATTGGCACAATCGTTTGTATGTGGCCTACTGGTGTACCGGTATAATCAACATAGGTTGACGGTTGTCCCATCTGTAATGAGCCGTCGAACGTTCCGTCAGGGAACTGATGGACAAGTGCCATCCACACCAACCGACCCAATGTGTCGACCACCCGTTCGTGAGGGTCAGGTAAAGATTGCTCAATTTCCTTTAGCGTCTTTCCATGCATCAAGCTGTTACGTGTTTTTTCTAACAGGTTGACCGTCTGGCCATCGCAATCTTTGTCGATGCTCGTGAGCAAAGTGCGGATAGCTTGCTTAGGGTAAGGCTTATGCGTTGGATGTGAACGACACTTCTCACAATAGAGATCTGATTGGCAGTGCGGGCATTTGTCGTTCACCTTCGAGCTTGGCTTTTGAAACTCTGCGATGATCTCCAATGCGAACCAGAAATAGGTGTACTGGTCATCCAGCACCGATGCATTGACCCCTATCCTGTACCATCGGAGCGCGCGCTTTATGGCTCGCGGCATATCAAATTCGAGAAGGCGCTCGATAGTTTTTGCGCTCCCCTTGTCTAGGAACGGCTGTGGGTCTTCGTATTCGATCTTATCGCCCCACATGCGAACATCTCTCATCGCTCCTTTCGGCGGTCCGGCGTCTACAATCTGTCTTATTCTGTGCTTCCGAAAACGGGACCCTGTAGTGAAGGTGAGCATGTCCAAACACGCCTTGAGGTGCTCCTCAGCGGCATCAGCTGCATCGTCCATCGATACTGCGTCAAAATATATATGAACCGAAAGAAAGAACGGCGTCGTATATTCCGAACGAGGCACATTCTTGACACGAGCAGTGAAGCTATTCTTGCGACCTTTGAAATCCAAAACCTGGCCGTCAGCTATAACCGACACATCAGCGATAACTTCAAAATTGGCAGCACATTGCATTGATCGCACCCTAGCTAAACAAGGCTCTTGCCTTCGATAGCTGACGTGTTCCTGCTAGTCGCCTCCGGGTCCATGTTCTTCAGTGGATTAGACCAAGCGATTTCGAGCACTAGCTTTTGACCGAAGAAGCGCGAATACTCTCAAGGAAATCCACCACTTCGGCTGGGAGCCCCAGCCGGTTTGCAGCCGCATAAGCCCTGTTCGAGCAGTAGTCGAATTGAGTGACAGGAATGGCTCGCTTACCCATCTCCTCTGTCAGGTCCCCAAATCGCCTAATCCACAGAGTTTTTTCATCTTGAGGAAGCTCTATCGGCGTATTTTTTAGGAACATGAGCGAGGTGATCAATATCACCTCGTCGAAGTGATCCCGCAGATCTTCTTTGCTCAAGCCAGCAAGGTAAGGTCTTCGCTTGTACTCTGTACGCCAGCGCTCGTGGCGAGGCGCAAATTCCGGAATGTGATCAATCGTGCTGTAGTCTAAAGGCCGGTCACCGCCGTCAATGAATTTGCCGTAGCTCCACTCGCCCCATCGATGCTGAATCAATGCTAGCACGTCAGACTTCCAAGGTTGTTCGTAGACTGCTGGGCATTCGACTAAAGTCACTGGGAATGTAACATTGCCTTCAATGACTGTGGCGTGTCGTTCCGTGAAATAGATGACGCCGTCGACACCCGAGAAGCTGTGCTTGCCTCGACGCTTGCTGCGTACCGCGTGCCACAAAATATACGCGACGATTTCGGGATCGTAGATTTCGTGGTCCTCATTGATCAAAATCAGGACTCGGACTTGGCTTTTTCGCGGAAAGGCATTCGCATGAGCTTTAAGCTGTCGATTTGCCTTCTTTAGTGGATTTAGGATTCCTCGGCCTACCCGCTCCATGACCTGCTGTCCGATGGCTTCTGGATCATCCGTATTGTCGATGAATGATTGCATGGGAGCCGAGCCAAGGAACATGGGCCAATCGGGTTTAGTCCTTAGCTCTTCAAGCAAGTTTTCGAGCCGTTCGCTTCCATCGTCTTCCAAGGATTTGATCTCAATGGCGAGAAGACCTCGCAGGCAAATGTAGTCCGCTTTTCTCTCCTCAGAGCCTTGAACATCGTCCAGTGACACTCCGCCAAGACGTTCAGCTATAAACCTCTCTATTCGTGGTGAGATTGGCTCAACCGGACCTGTTCGCTCTACTCGCATTCTTGGATTATGAGAGAATCGAAGACGCGTTCAAGTAGGGCAATGCATCGGAGAGCGCTTCAAACGTGCGCACAATGGTCTCTAGATATCGTCATCGACCGCAATCAGTCTCTCAAGGTCTTTCGATGGTATTAAGCGCCTGCGACCAATTTTCTTGGAGCCGAGTTCGCCGCTAGAGATGAGTTCGTAGAGCTTCGTTTTTCCAAGTCCAGTGAGGCGGCTAACTTCAGCGACACTGAATGCAACTCTTTCGACTGATGGATTCTGCATGGTTCGTCTCCTTGCCCTTCAGTTCCTCAATCCTTGCGCTGATCTCAACTCATCAAATCCAAAACACCAGGTGATTTGAGAAAAAGAGACAAGCTATTCTGCGTCAGTCTGGCTGTTCTCCGCTCGCTTCAGTAGCTCCGACCGTTGGAGCATCGCTGTGATGCAATATGGGATAACCACAAGAGCCGTAGCCATCGCCGCACCAGCCGCTTCCTGAGGCGCACCATTGGCTCCTGTGAACGTCAGAAAGAGAAAGAACGCACCGAGTATGCCGCCAAGAAAGGTGAGTGCCTCAAAAACGTGTCGCATGAATATTCCTCCGTCAAAAGTGATCGATGAACCTCGCAATCGAGCGACTTTAGCTAGCTAGCTTTCGACCACTCAAGAATGCGCCCCAGTCGCGCATAATTTGCCTGCGAATATCCAGGTAGTCAGTCCGATGATACGCCGCTTCCGTCTTGTTCGCGATTGAATGCGCCAATGCAGTCTCGACTGCGGCTGGTGGATAGGAAGTGGTCTCAGCGGCCCAATCGCGGAAAGTCGATCTGAAACCGTGCACCGTCCAATTCTCCTCAACCACTGATCGCAGAGCCTTCGTCAGCGTCATATCGCTCAACGGACCGCCACGAATGCCCGGAAAGACCTGCTCAGCGGGGTCAGTCGAGCGGCGAAGACTAGAGTAGAGGCCACGGAAAGAATCTCTATTGCCTCACGGCTCAAGGGCACAGTGTGCTCGCGTCGCGCTTTCATTCTCTCGGCTGGTAAGCGCCATAGCTGCTTCCGAAGATCGATCTCAGCCCACGTAGCCCCTCTGACCTCTCCTGAGCGGGCTGCGGTAAGGATCGCAAACAACAGGGCGAGCTTACCTGCTGTTTCACCGCCTGAGAGTCCCATAAAGGCCACTGGAGCATCTTTGTAAGGCATCGCGGCAAAATGCCCTGCCTTTTTCGTTTGCTTGCCCAGACCGGCCCGTATGGACCTCAGAGGTGTCTCATGCTCTCGAAGGCCTTTGGAATGTGCGTAGTCGAGCACGGAGGTTATGCGTTGAAGGACACGCCGTGCTGTCTCTGGTTTTGACTGCCAGATTGGAACCAAAAGTGCGCGAACATCAGGACCTGTGACCTCGTCGACAGGCTTTCTCCCGATTTCAGGATAAACGTACCGAGCCATGGTTGATCGCCACTGAGCGCGGTGTTTGTCATTGGACCAGTTGGGGCTTCGCTCGGCGTAGAAGGCTTCTGCCTCAATCTTGAAAGTGGGATTGAGGTCTTGGTTGCATTTGGATGCATGGCGCTCGGCGATTGGGTCCCTGCCCTCACGGACGGACTTCCTCAACTCAAATGCTCGCTCGCGCGCTTCGGCTAAAGTGACGTCCTCAACGCTGCCTAAGCCTATGTCGCGTCGCTTTCCTCGGTACTGTATCCGGAGTATCCAAGATTTTGAGCCACTGGCCTTGCAGACAAGCATTAGACCGTCGCCATCAGAATACCGTCCGGGTTCACTGATTGACTTCACCTTCAACGCTGAAAAGTTTCCCATCGCTATCGTCCTCGTGCCCACATTCGTCCCCACACTTGGGAGCGAGCGTTAGCGAACGTCAACGGGTGTCAGAGCAAAACACCAGGTGATTTTACGAATAAACACGGGGACATACGATGCTCTGTGATTCACAGCGAACACAGGTAGAGAGGACTCCGTCTCCGCCACCTTTTCCAACCGCCACCACCCGCGCACCGGCCAGCAGCAACCCGTCGCAGGCGGCGCTTGACGGGGGTAAATTGCCCGCATTCTCAACCGATCCACGGTCCTACAACCCGCAATATGCGGAATGAAAGTTGGCACCATTTCGGTTCTTGTACCATTTCATAACCGGTCTCGGTCTACTAACGTCTCAGCTAAATGCCGAAACGTGTGAGGCCTTCTAGGTGAGTATCGAAAGCTCTATCCATCCTGTCATCCTTTGCGGTGGCGGCGGAACGCGCCTTTGGCCCGTGAGCAAGCAAGCTTTGCCCAAGCCGTTTCTGCCGCTGATTGGTGAGCGAACGCTGTTCCAGAAAAGCATCGACAGGGTGTCTGGCCATGCCAACTTTGCCAAACCAACAGTGGTTGCGGGGGAGGCGCATTACGGCCTCATTTCCGATCAGGCATCTGGCGACATCCGGATCGTCATTGAACCCTGCGCGCGCAATACGGCGGCCGCGATAGCGATAGCCGCGCACAACCTGTCGCCCAATGACATCATGCTGGTCTGCCCAAGCGATCACCACATCTCGGACGAGAGTACATTCCACTCCGCTGCGATGGCCGCCGCGCGGCTTGCTTCGCAGGATTGGCTCGTATCTCTGGCTATCGAGCCGACCGGCCCGGCCACGGGCTACGGATATCTGCAAACAGGCGAAGCGCTGGACGGTGGCAATCGAATTGGCCGATTTGTCGAAAAGCCCGATCTCGAAACCGCGAAACGCTTTCTCGCTTCGGGGGACTACAGCTGGAACGCCGGGATCTTTGCTTTCCGCGCGGGATTTCTGCTGGACGAGCTGAACAGCCACCGGCCTGAAATGGCAGCGCTGGTCGCGGAGAGTTATCGAGAAGGCCAGAAAACCGATACCGCGTTCCGCCCCGCCCCCTCGCCATTCGAGCAGATTGCCGGAGAGTCGATCGACTATGCGGTGATGGAAAACACGTCGCGCGCAGCGATGGTTGCGGTCGATATGGGATGGTCCGACATCGGCGACTGGGATTCGCTCGCAAAGGCGATTTGCGAAGACATGGGCCGGGCAAACGAGGACGGCAACGTAGCAAAAGGAAGGGCCGATTTCCTCGACAGCGAAGGCGTTCTCACGTTTTCTGATGGGCCACGTGTCTCGGTGGTAGGGCTCGAGAATATCTGTGTAGTGGTCGATGGCGACGAGGTGCTCGTGACCTCGCGCGATCAGGCGCAGCTGGTGGGCAAGCTTCCCGGCGCATCTTCGAAGGGTGGAGCCAAGTGTCGCTGAAGACCCGCCATCTTAGCATCCGCATGGTTGAAAAAGTTTGGGGCTGCGACGTGCTCCCGGCCCCGTTTTCGGCGCCTGACGGCTCGCGCATCGGCGAAATCTGGTTCGAACCGCCCGAAGAAATGGCCGAGGTTCTCGTCAAGTTCCTGTTCACTTCGCAAAAGCTGTCTGTCCAGGTCCATCCCTCTCAGAATGACGCCCTCCCTGGTGAGGCTGGCAAGGATGAATGCTGGGTGGTTATCGCAGCTCAGGATGAGGCGAAACTTGCGGTCGGCTTCAAAAACGAAGTTACGCGCGAAGATATCGAACGCGCCGCGATTGACGGTTCAATCGAAGAGATGCTGGCGTGGCATCCCGCCAAGGAGGGGGACATCTTCTACCTCCCGGCAGGCACCGTGCACGCCATCGGCCCGGGCCTTACGCTGGTCGAGGTGCAGCAAACCAGTTCCACGACCTTCAGGCTTTACGACTACGGACGACCGCGCGAACTCCATCTGGAGCGCGCCGTGGCGGTCGCCAACGGCTCCCCGCACAAGGCAGACTTGCGCAGCCGTGTCTCCGAGCGCGGGGAAAGGCTTATCGACGGGCCCTTCTTCCGGATTGACAGGATTGAAGGTCGTCCGAGCGACGCGGCCATTCGAAAACATGACTGCCCGATCCTCATTTTGCCTCTGGCCGGCACGGTAACCGCCGATGGCGGGGCCTCAAGAATTGCTCCAGGTGAGTGCGCACTTGCGCCCGACCTCGCCTCACTGGACTTCGGCGCTGCCAAACAGACATTTATTATTACCACCAGCATCACAGCTAGCTGAGGCTGAGCAACCGCCTGCAGTTGGCATTTCCAAGAGGCCAATCAGCGGCTACAGGCTTCGATCATCGCTATTGACCTCTTGATGCGATGCTGCAAGGCGCACGCCCGCGACAAGAGAGGTATTTTCGCAGGAAGTTGCAGTGAGTTCCCAGACACGAAAAGGCATTATCCTGGCCGGTGGTTCAGGCACCCGGCTCTACCCGCTCACGCGCGGCGTCTCGAAGCAGTTGATGCCAGTCTTCGACAAGCCGATGATCTACTATCCGCTCAGTACGCTGATGCTGGCGGGCATTCGCGATATACTCATCATCACCACACCGGAAGATGCAGAACAGTTCCAGCGCGTGCTTGGGGACGGGTCGGATTTCGGTATCAGCCTAAGCTATGCACAGCAGCCTAAACCTGAGGGACTGGCGCAGGCATTCCACATCGGCGCAGACTTCGTTCGCGGCGGGCCGAGCGCGCTGATCCTGGGTGACAACATCTTCTATGGGCACGGGCTGCCCGAACTTCTGGGTAACGCAGACGCGCGCGAAAGTGGCGCGAGCGTATTTGCCTATCGCGTCACCGACCCCGAAGCCTTTGGCGTGGTCGAGTTCGATAGCGAAGGCACGGCGATCTCGATCGAGGAAAAGCCCGAGGTCCCCAAGTCGAACTACGCTGTCACCGGGCTCTACTTCTATGACGAGACCGTCGTCGACCTTGCTCGCGATCTTGCCCCCTCTGCACGCGGCGAGCTTGAGATTACCGATCTCAACCGCCTCTATCTCGACGAAGGCTCAATGTCGGTGGAGATCATGGGCAGAGGATTTGCCTGGCTCGACACCGGCACGCACGCCTCGCTTCTCGATGCAGCGACATATGTACGCATCACCGAGGAGCGCCAGGGCCTCAAAATTGCCTGCCCAGAGGAAATCGCATGGCGCCAGGGCTTCATCGATGATGCGCGCCTCGAAGAGATCGCGCAGCCGCTGCGCAAGTCCGGCTATGGCGAATACCTGCTCGGCTTGCTCGATCAGCCCGTAATCGGTTGAGCGGCAGTTCGATGGAAATCACCAAGACAGAAATCGACGGCCCGCTGATCATCGAACCCAAAGTGTTCGGCGATGAGCGCGGCTTCTTCATGGAAAGCTGGAACGCGCAAGCATTTGCCGACGCCGGGCTCGACATCGCTTTTGTGCAGGACAATCACTCGCGCTCGCAAAAGGGCGTGCTGCGCGGAATGCATTTTCAGAATCCGGGGCCACAAGGCAAACTGGTCCGTGTCGTCAGCGGCGCTGTTTTCGATGTCGCTGTGGACTTGAGGCGTGCTTCGCCGACATTCGGGAAATGGGTCGGGGTTGAATTGTCAGCGCAGAACAAGCGAATGTTCTGGGTGCCGCAGGGTTTTGCCCATGGGTTCCTGACGCTCGAAGACAACACCGACTTCCTCTACAAATGCGACGCGCCATACGCTCCGCAAACAGAGCATTCGCTAGCATGGGACGATCCGGAAGTCGGTATCGAATGGCCGACAGATGGCTTGGAAGTTCAGCTGTCGTCGAAAGACCGCGAAGGCAAGTCGCTCAGTGAAGTGGAGGCGTTCGCGTGAGGGTTCTCATAACAGGCGCTAAGGGGCAGCTCGGTCGGGGTCTCATTGCCAGCGCCCCTGCCGAGGCAGAAGTGGAAGCCGTCGATATCGATGAGTGCGATCTGACCGATGCGGACGCCATTGGCGATCTCGTTACCACAATCGAGCCCGATATCATCATCAATGCAGCCGCCTATACAGCGGTCGATAAGGCCGAGAGCGACGAAGAGACGGCACGCGCGATCAATTCTTGCGCAGTAAAGGCGATGGTCGATGCGCATGACGGCAAGCTCGTACACGTCTCGACCGATTTCGTGTTCGACGGTCGGAGCTCGCGCGCATATCAGCCGGATGACGCTCGCGCTCCCATCTCCGCCTATGGCCGCACCAAGGCGGAGGGCGAGGATCATTTGCGGGAAAGCGACATCCTTGTCCGGACCGCATGGGTCTACACGGCAGGAGGGGCGAACTTCGTGCGAACGATGCTCCGATTGATGCGCGACAAGCCTGCTTTGAACGTCGTTTCCGACCAGATTGGCGCTCCTACCTGGGCACCAGGCCTTGCTGCCACGATCTGGGGCCTTTTGGACAAAGATGCCAGCGGCACGTTCCACCATTCGGATGCCGGAACCGCGAGCTGGTACGATTTTGCCGTAGCAATACAGGAAGAGGCCCTCGCTCTCTGCCTGCTCGATGCGGCCATCCCAATCACGCCCATCACCACCGCCGACTACCCCACCCCGGCAGCGCGACCGGCATTCTCGCTGCTCGACAGCAGCAAGACCCGCGCCCTGCTCCAGGATGGTCATACTCATTGGCGGGTAAACCTGCGGCAGATGCTGCGCGAGGAGAAGACACTTGGCTAACCTGCTCGTCACCGGAGGCGCTGGCTTCATCGGTGGCAATTTCGTTCACTACTGGGCTGACAAGCATCCGGAAGATGCGATCGTCGTCCTCGACGCTCTGACCTATGCGGGCAATCGCTCGACTATTGAGGGCGTCGAACAGGCTGATCTGATCGAAGGCGACATTCGCGATCAGGAGCTCGTTGAAAAACTGCTTCGTGAGCGCGAAATCGCGACCATCGTGCATTTTGCCGCCGAAAGCCATGTCGACCGTTCAATCTCCGGTCCCGATGCATTCATCGACACCAACATACTTGGGACGAACAGCCTGCTTAAAGCCGCGCGCGCGGTCTGGCTTGATGGCGACGGGATGGAGCACCGCTTCCACCACATCTCCACCGACGAGGTGTACGGATCGCTCGGTGTTGACGACCCAGCGTTCAGCGAAACCACGCCCTATGCGCCCAACTCGCCTTATTCGGCCTCGAAGGCGTCGTCCGATCACCTCGTGCGCGCCTATCACCACACGTTCGGGCTGGATGTGACGACCACCAATTGCTCGAACAATTACGGGCCGTACCAGTATCCTGAAAAGCTGATACCGCTGTTCCTGCTCAACGCATTGTCGGGGAAGAACCTGCCGATCTACGGTGACGGCATGAACGTGCGCGACTGGCTCCATGTCGAGGACCATTGCCGCGGGATCGAGGCTTGTCTTTCGAAAGGTGTGCCCGGCGAGACCTATAATATCGGCGGCGGTGAAGAATTGCCGAACATGGCAGTCATCGACGCAATTTGCGCAGAGGTCGATCGAGCCTTCGAAGAGGTCGATGGTCTTGCCGAACGCTATCCCGACGCGCCCGCTGCACACGGGAAGCCTACCAGCACCCTCAAGACATTCGTTACCGACCGCGCGGGTCACGACCGTCGCTACGCAATCGACGAAACCAAGGCCCGCGGCGAACTTGAATACGCAGCCGAGCGCACTTTTGCCGAAGGCTTGCACCAGACCTTGCGTTGGTATCTTGCCAACGAGGACTGGTGGCGCCCATTGCTCACCAAGTGAGCCTCAAGACAGCCTACCTCCATGCGCTGGCCCATGCCGAGGCGCTGACGCTCGAGCCGCGCCTCTATGCTGAGTGCGCCTATTGGCGCGTGACGGGCAAGAAGCTGCGAGCACGCCTTCGTTTGGCGCCGCTGCTTGGCCGCACTCGTTATGCTTATGACCTCTGGCTTTCGATGCAGGATGACGAACCGCGCTCGACTGAGCAGCCCACATCGGCAAAGCTGGTCGCCTTCGTCAAAGCCGGCGATGGAGCAGAGCTTACCCTCGAAAGCCTCGCTTATGCGGGTATTGAAGCTAAGGTCATCAGCGGTAGTCGGGCTGAAGGATTCAAAGACCTCTCGAGAGAAGCGGACGATCTGTGGCTCATGCCGCTAATGAGCGGCGACCTCGTCCACGCGGACGCAGGCGGAGCATATCGCAAGGCCATCGATGCAGCAGCACCGTCCACGTTCCTTATCTATGCCGACGATGATCTGATTGACCACACGGGACGTCAACATACTCCTCACTTCAAGCCGGACTGGAACAGCGAACTTTTCCGGCACCACGACTATCTCACAGGCGCCGCAATCGTGAGAGTCAATGGAGAGTTTGACGTCTCAGATGAATGGCCAAGAACGCTAATTGAAAGCGGAATCTCACGAACGAGCGAAAAGGGCGGCGAGATTATCCATTGCCGCAAGATGCTTCATCATCGCCGCCATCGGCCCGTGCCTCGTGTGCCAACCAGTTCGGCAAGCTGTTCGGCTCAATTGCCTACGATAAGCGTGCTCATTCCCACTCGCGACCGGGTCGATCTGTTGCGCACTTGCCTCGAGGGCCTGACGCGCACAGACTACCCCTGCTCCCTTGAGATAATCGTGATCGACAACGGGTCTACCGATCCTGCAACGCTCGATTATCTGGCCGGACTCGATCCGAAGTTTGCGCGGGTACTTCACGATGATCGTGACTTCAATTTTGCGGCACTCAACAACCGTGCCGCGGCTCAAGCCAAGGGGAAACTGCTCTGCTTCTTGAACAACGACATTGAGGTTATCGAGCCCGCTTGGCTGAAAACCTTGGCCGCGCAGGCTATTCGCCCAGAAGTCGGGGCGGTGGGTGCACAGCTTCGCTATGCAGATGGACGAATCCAACATGCTGGGGTCGTCACTGGTGTAGGCGGAGCGGCTGCCCATGCACACCGATTGCTACGCCCACAGGATGAAGGCTACTTCCAGCGGCACAATCTGCCCCAATTTGCGAGCGCAGTGACGGCTGCTTGCCTCGTCGTTTCGAAGGACAAGTTCGACGCAGTAGGCGGCTACGACGAGGACAGGTTTCCCGTGTCATTCAACGATGTCGACTTGTGCCTCAGGCTCGCCGCCAAAGGGTGGCACAATCTCTATGACCCGCGCGCGCGATTGGTCCATCACGAATCGATCTCCCGCGGCTTCGATATCGATCCGGTTGGCGCAGCGCGGCAGCGGCGCGAGGTCGAAGCGCTGCAGGAACGCTGGGGCACGCAGCTTGCCACGAGCGAAGAAGTAAGCGAAAGGCGCGCGCACGATCCCTTCCACCACCCTGAATTGAGCCCTTACAGCGAGCAGTTCGTACTGCGCCTGTAAGTCATATCTCCGATGCACTTTTCACCAGATAGGCCCGGCCAGCGCATCGCGCTCAAGACCGTCACATTATGCGCCGTGAGCTCATCCAATGTCGAGGCGACGATCCGTGCGATGGAGGTTAGCCTTGCGCAGGCAGAATTCGCCGAAGCACTACTCTTCACTCATGTAAACGATTCCGGATTGGCGCCTGATGTACCTGACGGCATCCGCGTCGTTCCCATTGATCCATTGCGCTCGTCGAAAGCCTATTCGCACTTTATCCTGTCGCAACTGGTGGACCACATAAGCACCGAGCATTGTCTGATCGTACAATGGGACGGACACATTATCGATGCTTCGCGATGGGAAGATGCGTTTCTCGACTACGACTATATTGGTGCCAGCTGGCCCCAGTTCGACGACGGACACGAGGTCGGGAATGGGGGATTTTCACTTCGAAGTCGCCGGTTGATGGAAGCGTGTCGGTCACCGGATTTCAGACCACACCACCCCGAAGATATCGCGATTGGGCGCACCAATCGCGCGTTGCTGGAAGCGAAGCGGCTGACCTTCGCACCTGTTGACGTCGCGGATCGGTTTGCGGCTGAGCGGGCGGGAGATCCGAGCAAAACTTTTGGCTATCACGGGGCATTTCTAATGCCAAGAGTGCTGGGTGGTGAAGGGTTCTGGAAGATCTATCGCGGCCTTGATGACAAAGCGACGCTCCGACCCGATTTCAAGAGCCTTTTATCCTCCGTCCTTTATTCGAAAAAAGGCGTAGGTCGTTCCCTCGTCATGATCCGAGACCGAATACGAAATTGGGCAAAAATCTTCTGACTGCGCCAAAGCTCCTCAATGCGAGCTGAGGTAAAGGTAGCTTATCGAGCAATCGCAGCCGCGCGGCAAAGCAGCCCAAGATACCAGTTGGTTTCATCCGGAATTCATTTGGGCATTCTAAGCGAGTGCTGCTATGGCGCCGCCAACCTTTGTGCTGGCTAATTCGCAAATCGCCCGCAAACAGCTACTCAAGGCTTAACTGAGTTCAAGACCGAACTATGCAACACGACCCAGAATTGCAGCGCCAGGCAGAGGCGACTGGCAAAGAAAGCAAGCTTGCCAGCTTCATCAGCCGTTGGCGCTGGTTTGCGTCATTCGTAATACTGCCCTCCCTCGTGGCGACAGTGTATTACGGCCTTATCGCTGCCGATATCTATGTCTCAGAATCGCGCTTTGTGATTAAAGCGCCGGAACGCCAGCAATCGAATGGCGGCGCGCTTGGCAATCTTCTCCAAAACACGGGTCTTGGTTCCGGCGAGGAGCAATCAAGTGAGATTATCGGTTACCTGCGGTCTCGAGACGCCCTTTCCGACCTTTCGCAGCGAACGGATGTTCGGGGCGCGTTCGCATCCCCAGAAGCTGACTTCCTAAGCCGCTTTCCATTGCTGACACAAAGCGACAATTTTGAAGGCCTTTATCAGTATTACGGCTCGATGGTTTCTGTACAATCCGACCCTGGGACCGGGCTTACGGTGCTCAGTGTGAATGCATTTACACCTGAAGAAGCCGAGAGACTCAATGCTGGCTTACTTGAACTTGGCGAAGATTTGGTCAATCGGCTGAACTCTCGGGTGAATTCGCAAGCGATTAAGGAAGCACAAGAACGCGTAGTGGTTGCGCAAGAGCGTGTTCGCGATGCGCGGATTCAACTGGGCGAATATCGCAACGCCTCGGAGATACTGGATCCCCAACAGCAAGGCATTGGGATGCTTGAGGTGTCAAATGCCCTCATCGCTCAAGAAGCGGCGCTTCGGGCGCAATTGGCGGAAATCCGGCAAAACGCTCCAAACCACCCATCCATTCCAGCCCTTCGCGACCGTATCGCAGGAATATCGCAGCAAGTAGCAGAACAGATCGGACGCGCCGTCGGCCGGCCAAATGCTATTGCAGCCAAGATCACAGAGTATGAGAACCTGCTGGTTGAGCAAGAGTTCGCGGAACAAACGCTCGCGGCCGCAAACACAGCTTTAGAAACGGCGCGTGTCGAAGCAAGGCAACAGCAATTCTATCTGGAACGCGTGGTCGAACCTAATCGACCCGATGACGCCATACTTCCAGCGCGACTGCGCAACATTCTGGCAGTCATTTTCGCAAGCCTCTGCCTTTACCTCGTAGGGTGGATGCTCTCTGTCGGGATCAGAGAGCACGCTCCGGAAGACTAAGCGAGATGGCCCGCTTCAGAGAAGGACTGCGAGTCCAGATAAAGGTGATCCAGGCCCTCACCGCGCGCGAGTTGATGACGCGTTTCGGACGGCAGAACATTGGCTTTCTTTGGATCATGATGGAGCCACTTTTGTTCGCGTTCCTAGTCGGGTTGGTCTGGACCTTTATCCGGGGCCCAATCAGCAATGAAATCAATATTTTTGCCTTCGTTATAACTGGTTACATACCGCTAACATTCCTGCGCCACTCGTTCGGTCGCTCGGCGAGCATCTTCGTTGCCAACAGCGCCTTACTGTATCACCGACAGGTGAAAGTGCTCGATTTCATATTCGTGCGCGTGCTCATTGAATCGACCGGAGCAATGATGGCCTATATCTTTGCGGGCATTGCGATCGGGTTTTTCGGTCTGTTCCCTTTTCCGGCAGACATTGGTGCGCTCGTGCTGGGCTGGGCGATCTATGTCCTATTCGTTCTGGCGATCTGTACCGTGCTAGCGCCATTGTCCGAGGTCTCCGAAGTGGTTGAGAAGCTGGTCCCAGTCAGCATTTATCTCTCCATCCCATTCTCAGGCGTATTCAACCTCGCGTCGTGGCTTCCGCCCCACATTCGCGAAATGCTTATGTGGTCGCCCCTCGTTAGTGGAATGGAGCTTATGCGCTACGGCCTCTTCGGGGATGCGGTTCAGCCATATTACGATTTACCGCGGGCCTTCGGTGTCTCGATTGCCTGCCTCGTTGTGGGCTTGATCCTGACGCGGCGGGTTCGCCGAACACTTTCCGTCTCATGATTCATTGTCGCGATATCCATAAGCACTATCGAAATGGCTCTGTCTCGAAGGAGGTGCTCAAGGGCGTAGATTTCACGATCAACCCTCAGGATCGAATTGGTCTTCTGGGGAGGAACGGAGCTGGAAAATCCACTCTTATCCGCTTGATCGGCGGCGTCGAAATGCCAAGCTCGGGTAAAGTCATACGCCGGATGACCTGTTCCTGGCCGCTGGGATTCAATGGTGGCTTTCAGGGAAGCTTGACCGGCTATGACAATGCACGATTCATCGCTAGGATTTACGATAAGTCCTATTCAGAAATGCGCGACTTCATCGAAGACTTCACTGAACTCGGTTCAAATCTGCGCATGCCTGTCAAAATTTATTCATCGGGAATGCGTGCGCGTCTTGCATTTGCGCTCTCATTGGCGATCGAGTTTGACTGCTACCTGATCGACGAAGTGATCATGGTCGGCGATAAAAACTTTCAGGATAAATGCCGGCAGGAATTCTTTGAGAAGCGCGACGATCGCGCGTTGCTGCTCGCCTCTCACAACCTTGAAATGGTGAAGGAATACTGCAACCGGGCAGTGGTCCTTCATGAAGGGCAGGCGACGCTTTATGATGACGTCAAAAAGGCTGTCGCAGTCTATGCAAATTTGTGACGATCAAGAGTCAACAGCACTGGGAAAGATATGACTGAGAAGACATTTCTCGGTGTTCCTCGGGTCGAGTCACCGCTGTTCTCGCTTGACGATCTCAGTGACCTGTCCGCGACTGAGCAGACAGTCGCTCGGCAGCTAAACTCGACAGGCTTCGCCATCATCGATTTTCCCGATCCTGAGATCGATGCACGCATTGATCGTATTCAAAGAAAACTCGGCCCAAACTTCGGTATTCCATTTGACGATCAAGAAGCGGACAAAACACGAGGGAAACGCCGGATTCAGGACGCCTGGAAGTTCGATCCGGATGTACGAGCGATTGCCGCAAACGCGCAAATCCTAGAACTTCTGGGAAAGCTGTACGGTCGACAGGCATTCCCATTCCAGACGCTGAATTTTCCGGTCGGCACACAACAAGACGCACATTCTGATTCAGTGCACTTTTCGTCGCTTCCAGAACGTTTCATGTGCGGCGTGTGGCTGGCGATGGAAGACGTGGCGCAAGATGCAGGGCCGCTCTTTTACTATCCCGGTTCTCATTCGTGGCCAATCGTAACGAACGCGATGATTGGTCGTCGCGGCTATGGGAGCGAGCTAAACTCAGCTCAAGACCCCTACGGAGAAGCGTGGGCCAAGCTCGCGGAAGCCACCAATACCTCGCCATCCAGGTTCCTCGCTCGCAAAGGTCAGGCGCTGATCTGGGCAGCGAACTTGCTCCACGGTGGCAGCCGTCAGACTAACCCCAAACGCACCCGCTGGTCGCAGGTCACACACTATTTCTTCGATGACTGCATCTACTACACGCCGGCATTCTCGGATGAGATTGTTGGAAAATTGGCGACGCGTGACTTGGTGTCAATACAAGACGAGTTGCCACGCCCCAATATGTATCTTGGAGAGCGCATCAACACATTGCCTGTTGAGGAAGAAACTCGCCCCGACACCAAAGGCTTGATCGGCACCTTTAAGCGCCTTTTTCGCTAAGGGGCATCTTCGCTGAATTGTCTGAATCGGTTTCCCGAACCGAGACGCAGGTTTTGCGATTGATAATATGCTTGTGGGCGCTTGCAAGAGCAAGGCAATGCCGATTAGGGGTGTGTTGTGGGTCACTCAACCACACCTTCTCAGATATTGGCTCAAGAATACTTATGGTAACTTCAACCGCAGATTTGCGCGCTGCACTCTTGCATGTTCAAGGCCTCAAAGAATACCGGGCACGAAATTGGGAGGCGGCAAAAGAGCTTTTTACCAAGGCGGTTCAAGCAAAGCCAAACTTTGCTGCGGCGCAATTCAAACTGGGGATGTGCCATTTTCGGCAGGAAAGCTGGCAAGAAGCCTTCACCGCCATGCAGATCGCAATTGACTTGGACCCGTCGAAAAAGAGGTGGACTGTCCAGCGCGACCAGGCACTTGCCTATATCGAAGCGGCTCCACGCGAAACGCCCGCGGATGAAGAGGCTATGCTTCAAGCCTTCATCGCGGCTGATGATGCGGAAGCCACAAACTTCCATAAGCTTGCGGCTGTCTTTCGTCGGCAGGGCAGAACTTGGCAAGAAATCGAGGCGCTCAAGGAAACCATTGCCCGCGCCCGCGGGCAGGCCAACCTGCATATCGAGCTGGGTACTGCGCTTGAAAAAATGCGACGCTTTAAGGAAGCGGCAGAGCACTTTGGCGAAGCGAGCAAACTCAAGCCGAATGATCCCGACTGCGCCTTTCGGATGGGCTTTTGCTACGAACGCGAGGGATTCGACGGCCCTGCGGAACCGGGGAAGGCCAATCTCGCCTACGAATACGCAATCAGGGTTGATAAATCTCGAAGTGCATCCCGGTTTGGTATCGGGGTGTTCCACCAACAACGCGGCTTTTGGCGCGAGGCCGCCGAAGCATACCGGCAACACGCAGAACACAACCAGTATGATCCCGAGCTCTTCTACCGTCTAGGCCTTGCGCATGACAGGCTGTTCGAATGGGCCGAGGCTGAGGCCAACATTTCTCGGTCCCTAATCCTCGATCCAGACCACGCGCATCGACATAACCGGCTGGGTTTCGTGCTGGAACGTCAGGGCAAGTTTGCTGAAGCGGCAGTTGCATATGGGAATGCAGCCGAACTCACAGAAGGTGATCGCGCAGGCAGGAAGTATCGCCAAGGATACTCGCTAACCCGCATTGGTGAGTTCGATGCCGCGATGCAGGCATTCCTAGCCATGCGGCAAGAACCGCCGGCAGAAGAGGAAGTCTCGCAAGAACATGAACGGCCCGAGTTTTTCGAAGAGTTCGCTCAGCGAAGGATCGAGCTTCTCGAAGCCGAAATTGAGCGTGAATTCACCTCTGCGAACCTGCATTACATTCTTGCTGATGCGTACGCGACGCTTGGAAGGTGGAACTTGGCAGCAAGGTCATATCGTCATGCGGTGAAACGCTCGATCAATCACCAGCCTGAGTGGTACTTTCGACTAGGTGAGGCGCTGGCAAATGCAGGTAACAGCAAAGCAGCGTGCGAAGCGTTTATTGAGACCGAGATGCTCACTGCAGCGGATGGTTGGATATCTAGAAAGAAGCTTGCGAACCCTGCCGCAATGCGGCGGGCGGCTTATGCCGAGTACTATGAACGCCTGCCGCTCAGGGAAAAAACCGTACTTTACGAAGCCTTCCATGGGAGGGCTATGAGTTGCAATCCACTCGCCATTTTCCGGGAATTGAGCTCAAGAAGAGAATTCGCAGACTGGACTCATATCTGGGTCCTGGATGATCAAAGCAAAATCCCAGCAGATCTAAGAGCGCATAGGAATGTCATCTTCGTCAGCCGGCTCAGCGACGGCTATATGAGAGCGCTCGCTAGCGCCAAAGTCTTGATCAACAATGCGACCTTTCCTGCCGAATTCGTTCGCAAGGACGAACAGATCTATTTGAATACCTGGCACGGGACCCCGATCAAAACCCTTGGGAAATTCATTGGTGGAGGTGTGGCCGACCACGCCAATACATCGAGAAACTTTCTTCAAGCCACTCATTTGCTAAGCCCCAATTCTCACACCAGCAAAGTGCTGGTCGACCACTACGATATAAGCGGGCTGTATCGTGGATCCGTTGCTGAGACGGGCTACCCGCGGATTGACGCGACGGTCTCGCTTGGTGAGGTTGAAAAGAGCGAACTGCGCGCGCGTCTTGGAGCGAATGAAAACGAAAAAGTCATCCTTTACGCGCCAACTTATCGCGGCTCTTTTGGCGATGCGGAACTGGATGGTCAGAGCTTGATCGCTGACCTCGAAGCAATGCGAGCAGATAATTGTCATCTGGTGTTCCGGGGACATTACGAAGCAGAGCAGCTAATCAAAAACCTCCCGTTGGCCTGCACTATCGTCCCCGATGACATCGACTCAAATTCGCTGCTGTCGGTGGTAGATATCTTGGTGACCGACTATTCGAGCATCGCGATCGACTTCCTCCCCAAGCGAAAGCCGATCATCTACTTTGCATACGATCTGGATGAATACGAGAATGAGCGTGGACTATACTTCTCACTAGACACTTTGCCTGGCGAAATCGTTCAAGGCAGAGCTCAATTACCGGAAGCGATCGAAGATGCAGAAGCGCGTTTCGATGAGGCAAAACATGATGAAGCCATCGCCCGTTTCGCACCGTTCGACGACGGGAACGTCTCTAGACGGGTCGTCGACTGGGTATTTGCCGGCGATGCGTCTGCTGTGAAGCTTCTGACGCCTGCCCGACCAAGCGACGTCCTATTCTATCCTGGTTCAATGATGCCTAACGGTATCACGACCTCGTTCATCAATCTGAGCAAGCATATCGACTGCGAGAAATACAAGATCGCGTGCCTCGTGGACGCTGACATCGCAAAGCATGAGGACAGGATCGAGCAACTCGGCCGCCTCCCCGACAACCTCGAAATCATTATGCGGGTCGGTGCACGGCTATTCACGCTCGAGGAAGAATGGGTCGAAGCCAAGTTCGAGGCAAACCAGTGGCTCAGTGAGCCAATGACCGAGGTCCTACAAAATGCTTACAGGCGCGAACTGCGGCGCCAGCTTGGCCCCCTGCACGTCGATACGATGATCAACTTTGACGGATACACGCGCTTATTCCATCGCATGCTTGCTTTTGCGCCCTCATCTTCCGCAAAGCGAAAAGTGCTCTATCTGCATAACGACATGGTCGGCGAATGGCGCGAGCGGATTCCGCACTTGGAAGGAACGTGCCGTCTGTATGATAAGTTTGATGTCCTTGTCAGTGTTTCGTCCTCAATCGGCGAGGTGAACATCGAGAGCCTGTCGTCCAGGTTCGGCATTGATCGATCCAAGTTCTCCTATTCGCCCAATGTCCTTGCGCCTGAATTCACCAAGGAATCAGCCCAGTCATCACTTGATAAAACCGAAGACGAGCGATTCTTTGATGGTAGTGGGCCGATCTTTATCACAATGGCCCGGCTTTCGGTCGAAAAGGGCCAAGAGAAGCTGATTAGGGCCTTTGCAAAGATTGCACATAAGGCCCCAAGTGCTCGCCTACTCATTCTTGGTGATGGGCCTCTGCACCAGTATCTGAAGTCGGTAATCAAGGATCTCGGCCTTACACAAAGAGTCTTTCTAATCGGCCACAAGAGCAACCCGTTTCCTTACCTAAAAAGAGCGGATTGTTTTGTGTTTCCGTCCAATCACGAAGGGCAGGGACTTGTCCTCCTCGAGGCAATGATACTCGGCTTGCCGGTAATAGCTTCGGACATTCCAACGAGCCGTGAAATCCTTTCAGACACGCCTGAACGGCTGGTCGAAAACACAGAAGAAGCGTTCGTTGATGCGCTTTCGCAGTTCATCGACCGCCCGCTTCAGGGCTCACACTTCGACGTTGGCTCATATCAGGTAGAAGCGTTGGCTAAATTCTACAAAAGCGTGCTCGGCGAGACTGCAAATTAATTCGAGCGCTCGTCGATCCCTAGAACCTGCTTCTTGAATTGTGCGACTGCGTCGGATTGATAAGCCAAGGCGTTGAAAGGTTTCGGCGTCACCTCTCCCCTGTGGAATGCCAGCAGTCCCTTTCGTAAGCCATCTTCGGTGTTCGGTACAAGAAATCCCTTGCCAGAACCGAGCACGCCACGGATGCCCGCAATATCGGTCGCAACGATTGCGGTGCCGACAACAAGTGCTTCAAGGAGAACCAGGCCCTGCCCTTCGTAGTCGGAGGACAGGACGAAGCAGTCAGCTCTCTTTATATAGGCATAGGGATTGTCACGATGCCCCAGCAGAAACACGCTCTCTTGAATTTGGAGTTCTGCAACAAGTTCCTGTAGTTGGTTTTCCAACGGACCCGCGCCGAGGATAACAAGTCTCGCGGTAGGCAACTCCTCGAGAGTCGCCGCAAACGCGCGTAATAGCTTCTCTTGGCCTTTCTCCACCGAAAGTCTGCCGACATTGATGTAGACAGGAGCCCCGGCTTCGAAAATGTCCTCGTGCTCGGATGCCGGAATCTCTTCTCGCCCCTTGGCGAGTATGGTCGGCGGATCGATCAGGTTCTCGCAATAACCGAACATCTCCTCTTTCAGATCGAAGCGCGCTGAGAGGTTGCTCATGTTGATCTGGTTTGTATGCGCTGAAACCGATATCAGTTTGTCAGCTCGCTTGTAGAGACGGAACATGCGGATCAGTTCCGGAAAGCGAGTCTCGTGTTCCGCCAACATATCATTGTGCAGGTATATGACCTTTCGCGCGTCATCCTGTCCCGACAGCAATACGCTCGTCCAGAATGGATCATAACCGCCAAAACTGATGATCGTGTCGAATAACTTGGCACCAAAAACCCTTCGAAACTCCCTGCGGTAAATGCGGTCGCAGATCAGTTTGGCGGCCTCTGAAAGCTCCTCACCGCTATGCTCCAGTGACCATACTTGCCTTTCGTCGAGGCTCATTAGGGTGCTGCCGTGGCGACCCACTGGATTGACGGCGTCAGGAAGTTGTCGGAACTGCTGCAAATGTAGGGGCGCATTTTCGATGGTCTCAGGCGAGAACCCCACCGTGATATCGATCGGCGCGGGTTCGATCGACTTGGCCAGGTTCAAGAAGGACATAGTGATACCGTTCGGCCCAAACGCACCAATCGAGAAGAGCGCAGAATGGCGACCATCGATGCGAAAATCGTGCACCTCAGTGTCATCGTCCTCGAATAAGAATTGAATGGTCCTTTGCGTGGCTCCGCAATCGTCGAATGGACCAAACGTGCGCCGTGCGTGATCGATTTGGTCATGGTTTAGCTGGCCTCCCCTTAGAGCCATCGCAAGTGCATCGGACAGGGAACCGATGTCGTGACACTTGGTGCCTGGCATCGCATCTATTGAAAAGTATAGACCGCGATCACGTTCATACTGCTCAAGGTCGTGAACGTAGAAGAGTATCGGCCTTTCGAGCACCAAAAAGTCGAAGAAAACGCTTGAATAATCTGTAATCAGGACGTCGACAAGCGGGAGCAATTCGTTTGTGTCGATATCGCCCGGCACCGCGAGGCAATCCAACCCTTCCGTTTCGATCGCGCCCTCGAGGTAATTGTGCCCGCGAAATAGGAGCTGACAATCCTGTTGCGATAGGATCGAGATGTCTTGCCGCAATTGACTAAGATCGAGAGAGGGGTCATCTGGAGTGCCTCGCCAGGTAGGCGCGTAAAGGACAACCGGCTGATTGGCCCGCAATTCTAGCCTATCGCGCAGCCGGTTCTTAAACTTTTCGTCTCTTGCGATCTCCATTGTGCGCGCAACACGGGGATAACCGGTCTGGGCGAGCTTTGCGGTAGCAATTTGCCTCAAGTCATAGCTGTCTAAAAGCACCTGCGTGGTATGCGGGTTGGGACTTAGAAGATGGCTTGCCTGTAAAAAGTTTCGTTGAGAGTGTTTGTGGTCGTGGAACTTGTACTTCTGGTCTTTCCCCAGTGTCTTAAGTGGCGTTCCGTGCCACGTCTCCAGATACTTTTGCCCGTCCCTTCTTATGAAGAATGGAGCGAATCCGTTGTTATTGATTAAGTACTTGGCCGAAGCGAGATAGCGAAGGTAACCGTCGCAATTTTTCTTTAAGAAAATGACATCCTCTCGCTCCTTCAAGTCTTCGGGGACCTTGTCGAGGTCCTCCAAAGCCCAAACATGCAGGAAATCGGTAAAGCCGGGATGGCGGATAGTATCTCGGAAAATAGCGTACGGATTGCAACTCAAAGACCTACCCGCAAAGCTCTCATAGAGAATGACATTATCTCTTAAAGGTAAGCACTCTCTGTACTCCAAGTAGAAAATCTCTTTCCAACTAGGATCGTCTTTGCTGATCTCGACTTCGCCATTGAGGTAGGGACGTTGAATGATCTGCGTCTGACGAAGAGCTTCACAAGCGTCGTCTAGTCTCTGTTCGTTCGCGAGGAGGCGTCCAAGTCGAGCGTACCATTCGGGTCTGTGAGTCTCTGCGCGATCGAGAGCATTGCGATAGGCTTCGACAGCGCTCCTGATGTCATCGGCGGCCTCATACTCTTCACCCTTAAGGAAGTAAGATTCAGCGATTGTCTTCGGCACTACGTTTTCCGTGCATGACGGAGGCTCGCTTAATTCAAGCAACCCTTCCCACCGAGCGAGATGGGCCTCGCATGCGCGCGCTTTCTGACCAGAATGCTCCAACGCATAGGCCAACCGATAACGCCATTGAGGATCGGGATTTGTCGCGAGCCTGATCGCAGTCTCATAGGCTTGAGAGGCCTCAGAAAAGCGCCCGAGACGCTCGCGGGCGTAGCCGAGCAGAAAATGCCAGTGGGCCCTTCCACCCGCTTCATCCAAACCGATTGCGTTAGCAAAGCCGACCTCGGCATTCTCCCATTCAAAAAGTTGTAGGTTCACCCACGCGAGGCGGACTTGCAACTTGGGCCCCTGAGGGGCGGAGCACGCCGCGCCTAGGTAAGCCTTCTGCGCTGCGTTCCAACGATCGTGGCGCTCGTGAAACACGCCGACGCCATATTGGTTAGCGTCCGCATCATCGGAGCATCGAATTGCTGCGGCATATGCTTGCAGAGCTGCGCTCTGCCGTCCGGCGTTCTCCAGTGCAAAGCCAAATTGGTAGAAGAGGTCAGCGTTCTCCGGACAGAGGTTCAGGACTTTCTCGAAAGTCAGCGCAGCATCGCTATGACGCCCCATTCGCTCTTGAGTCGCAGCCAAAGATTTGAGCCAGTCCGGACGGGTCGGATCACACGAAAGGGCGCGCTCAAGAGACCTCTCAGCCAACCACCATTGCTTGTTGCGCGTTTGGATGTCTGCCAGTGCAGCATAATTCTCGCCCTGCTCTGGCTCGAGCGATACGAGCCGCAGCAATGCGGCCTCAGAGACCTCTTGGAAACCACTCGCCAAGCAGGCTCTGGCAACCAACCTCAATACTCGAGCCGACCGATTGTCAGCCACTGCCTGCTCTACAACTGCGCATGCCGCAGCCCTCATCCGCCTAAGTTCACTCGCGGTTGTCTGCGCTAGCTCCATATCCGCAGTTGCCAAGTCGGCTACATGCTGCAGGTAGTGGGCGACAGGATTCAGCGCCAATCCTTTTGGCGCAAGGTTGAGAAGAAAATACCGACGGCTGTCGAACCGGGGCGAAGGTTGTCGGAATTCTTGCCAACCATGTTCATGGAAGTGTCGCAGCGGGTTTTGTCCCGCCGCAGCGACATCGGGGTTTTGCTCAAGGTAGAACGAAGTATCGAAAACCTCGCTCGGATTGCGCCCCTCTTTGGCACCAACTTCGATGTAATGGCGTAGCGGATCCTTATGTGCCTTGGCTACGTCTGGGTAAGCGCCTCTATAATATGCAGCGTCAAACAGCCCCGAGTATCTTAGTGCTTTGACGTCACTCGATTCAGAACTCTGACGAAAACGCATCGACACCTTGCGCCGCATCAATCCGAATAAGATCTGCGGTAGCTTCGTCGCCATACTAAGACTCACCCAGTCTGCGGACCATCACTTTACGCTGACTAATGAGTCCTTAATTTGTGTGGTCGAGATATCTGCAGTGCGAGGCAGATAAACCACTTCGCAATGGTCCTTCAGAAAATCGAACTCGCCCTCCCAATCGTTCCCCATCACGAAAATGTCCGCACCGAAGCGCTGGACGTCATCCACCTTTTGCTCCCAATGTGTTTCGGGGATAACTTCATCGACATATTGGATGGCTTCCAAAACGGCCTTGCGGTTATTGTAATCGAGCAGAGAACTCTTGTGCTTGCCCTTGTTGAATTCATCGGTCGATAAGGCGACGATCAGCCTGTCGCCAAGTGCCCTCGCTCGACGAAGCAAGTTGATGTGCCCGACATGCAATATGTCAAAGGTTCCGTAGGTAATTACCGTCTTCATTGATAAATTCCGAATTCCAGTCACGCCTGTTGCGCATCGAGAATGCGCAGAACAATTCCTTCAAGAAACTCTCTAGCAATCGCCTTGTATCACCACAATGGCATCAGATCTTCCACGAGGCCGATCGCTAGTACGACGCTGCCTAAGAGCCTATTTGAAGTTCCAAATCAATTACCTATCGCTGGCGCCGCTCACCGTATCTGATGAAGCAATCATTTCCTTAACGCGGTTAACGACCCGTTTAGAATTGTCGTTGTCGTCATAGGCGAAAAACAGTTTTCGCTTTGCTTCCAAAGCGGGGTCTGCATTTGAGAATTCGGTTGCGGCAGCAGCGTCCAGAGCGTCAATCAAATCGCTGAACTTTGTGCACACTGGTCCAGGAAAAACCGCCTCGAGTGCGTAAAAGGTACCCCGCTCCTGATCGCGATACTCATCAAGATCATAGGCAAAGCTGAGCGCAGCTTTCCCAGTCATCATGTAATCGAAAAAGCAGCTTGAATAATCGGTTACCAAGCAGTCAGACACGTGGAAAAGCACCTCAATATTCGCGTATTCCATTGATGATAGAGAGATAAAATTGGGTCCGCGCAGCTTGCGCGAATAGCTGCGCGCCTGATCCGCCATATGCTCCCGAACTCCAAGGACCGCGTTGTTCTTCGTCAACCAGCTGTCGAATCGGGCGACTTCGTCTTTCGAGAACTCATACCCGGGGTTTTCCACATCGTTCCGGAAGGTGGGGCAAAACAGAACCAGTCGCTTCCCTTCGAGCTTTGCTCGCAGTACTTCCTCTTCGCGCTGGAAATCGGAAGGCAAATCCGGTGGATCGCCTGAGACGAAATCGATACGTGGCATGCCGGTGATCCATATTTGTTCGATCGCCAAAGGCTGGAATGCTGCCGCCATGGCTAACTGATCAGTTATCGACGAACTGATGACGCTGGAGAGTTTGGCGTGTTCCTCGATCAAATCTTCGCGGGTCGTCTGCGTATCGAGAGATGCTGTGCCAATCCGCTTAAAGGGAATTCCGTGCCAAAGGCATACAAAAAGATGCTTTTCTGACAACAGCGGGAATACTGCGTTCACCGTCGGCGAGTGCTTTATGAAGATGACACGCGCTCCCACCAGCGCTTCTTGCCCCGGCCTGCTGAACAGCGGAAGAATCTCCACATTTGCGCCTTCGAGATCAATCGGATGGCCACGCGTCAGAATCGTTTTTCGGATGTTCGGGTCATGCCTCACCGCCTCAAAAACCGCGCGATCATTACCTGTCAGATTATGATCATAAGCGCAGACTGGAAAAACCCACCAATTGTCGTCTTTCGGCACGGTTTGATCTAGGAGTTCTATCTCATCCGGTCTCAATAACGAGTCGGTGATTGAGGCGCCCTCCTCCCCGGCCTCGCTGCCACAGCTTGCCGCTGGTGCCACGTATTCATCAAGCCTCGCCAGATATCTCCGAGCTTCGTGCAAATCTGTATCTGCCAGAGAGACGAGCAAATCATGTTGCACATGCCCAGAGTTATCCAAAAGCGACGAGAGCGGTAGCCTCGGATTGCCAGCCTCGACCCAATCGATAGCGGAATCGGGACAAAGCTCATCCTCGAAAAAGAGTCTTTTATTGTAGCAATCGAACTCAAAGCCCTCTTGGATCAGGAACTTGGTAAGTTGGGTGGCAAAGGCCGATTCACTGTCCGTCCCCTCCGAACAACGAGCAACGAAGCTGACAAAATCTCGGAACCTCTGGCCCCTAAGAATCGGAGCTCTAAGCGCAACGAAACCAGTCCCGATTGCCAGCTGGAATTGGAACTCGTCCGCGAGTTCTTGCCGCCATAAATGCTTGACCGTGTCCGTCGTAATTTCGTCGTAAGAAACACCGGTCCCGCCTGACTGTAGCGCGGTCCCTGCGTAGCTCGCGTGGAGCCCCCACCAGTCTGCTGTGGCTTGATCCATTTTGGTGAAGACTGCGCTCAAGTCACCGATTATGATGCCCCGATCATCTGTCAGGATGATTTCGTCATATTCTTCGACATCGCTCCAACCCAATAGCTTGCCGAGCAAAAGCTCATACGACCTGGCTGCGCCGCCTTGATGTCGAACGCCCCACGCACCCGCCGCCAAGCCTTCCAGCTTCTTCAGTTCTTCGAAGGGAACAAATCCGTCAGCAAGAAAGTAAACATCCGCATCCCGGGAGAGCTTTTCGACTTGCTGATAGGTGGCCGTATCTATCAGACCATGCGCAAGGTGAGCTGCGAATACGCAGGCGCGGCGGAGGCCTTTTTGACCCATGATTTTTTCATTGTCATCGCGAATGCCAACGAGGCGAGGATTCTTGGTTGAGTTGCCGCCCTCCTTGCCTACCAAAGCGAAGTGTAGAAGAGGATCAATTACAGGCGCGGCGGGGTTGAGATTTCTCCGCCAATACCAGCTTGCGTCAAATCCGGAGGCTGGATCGCGCAACTCGCGCCATCCCTGCTTGCAGTAGTGGGCTAGCGGATCACCACCCTTTTCAAGCACGCATCGGTTCAAGCGCGAATAACCTGTCTCATCGAACAAAGGTCGTACTGCCTCTTGATGCAGAAGATTTGCCAGGTGATTGTCCGGAAGAACTGAGACACCATCGGCAACACACGTCTCGATGATTGCCTTTGCGCTAACACTGTCAGTCGCTGCCCCGTTGCTCGATTTGGCCGTTCTATGATGCCACTCGATGAAGCGGATCATTTGATCTTGTGGATTAAGGTCTGGATCGGGAAAGAATGGTTCTTCAACGCTGTTGGGCCGGTTTTCGAGCCAAGGCAGGCCTCTTCCTTCCTCCCGTCCGAATGCGACGTAATGGTGAAAAGCATTCATTCCACTTAACAGCACGTCCGCGTGAGCATTTAGATAGCCAAATGTTGAGAACCATGGGGTAGGATCCCGACCTTCTTTGGCCCCATACCGCAAATAATGATCTAGCGCCTCGAATCCTTCAGCGGCGACGTCTGGATTCTTCGAAAGGTAGTACTGTTCATCAAATTGAGATCGCAGAAGCGATTCATGAAATGGTGTCCTGCGCTTGCGCAAAAAAGACATTTGTTCCGCTTCCCAAAGACGTTCGATGGCATTTGCGATGGTGTACATCAGGCTTTTGGTGAGGCGTGACTAAACCGGTGTCGCTTGCTTCACTGGATAGATTCAAGTTACCATTCAAAGTTACTGTGCCGGATCCTTGAGAGCAAGCTTTCGCGAGGGGACAGGCTCGCGGTTTTTAATGAATGTACGGCGAGGATTGGCAAGCCCAAGCGCGACTATGACAGGGAATATGTTTCGTTGCCTCTGTCTAGTCTCGGATGGTGCCAAGGATCCACGATTTCCCGTGTTCGCCAGCGCTCCTGAAAGGCCCCAAGCTCTCTCATGTACCTCTCAAGATGCTCTGGAGCGAAATCCAAGCCGCGCGACTTGCTTTCGTGGTGAATGAGGGTGGCTTCGGGCGTGTAGATGTTCAGCAAGCCGATCGCTCTCAGCTTCAGACAAAAGTCGACGTCGTTGTACGCGACTGCCAATTTATCTCCATCCAAGCCTTCGACCGCATCGAAGTGTTTCCTCGCGACCAACAGACAAGCCGCAGTCACCGCGCTCGCTCCTCGGGCCATGTGTGCTTGAGCAAAATAGCCTGGCTCAGCTTCCGCAAGGCCTCGATGGGCATGACCTGCAGCATTTCCGATGCCTATGGCTACCCCTGCATGTTGGAGGGTGCGATCAGGATACAACAACCGCGCGCCGACAGCTCCGATGCCAGGCTGGGTTGCCTCACGCATCATCTCTAGCAGCCAGTTTGGATTGAGCACTTCAATATCGTTGTTGAGAAGGCAGATATACTCACCCGAGCTCTGCCGAACCGCGAAGTTATTGATCGCGGAATAATTGAAAGGGTGTGGCCACCGAACGACCTTGACGCGTTTGTCCCGCGCAATCTCCTCCATGTATTGAAGCGTCTCCGGCTCGACACTTTCGTTGTCAGCTACGACTAGCTCAAGATTTGCATAGTCGGTTTCATGCAGAACTCCTTCTGCGCAGGTCCGAAGTAGCTCAACGCGGTCGCGAGTGGCCACCACCACACTGACTTTCGGTAACGGCTTAGGTGCCTCGTATTTCAGGCATACTGTGCCGAAGGGCCCAGCCTCTACTGCCTCAGCACGACCTTTCATCACACGCATCACGGCATCGAGCGTATCGGCACCGTGCTCGCGCCAAGCCATCGGGTCTGTAAGCGACGTCACGCGTCCGACATGGCTGGCACCGCTCTTGTCGGATAGCCTGAGAATGAGCTCGAACAGGTTAAGCGGAGGCTCGGCTTCACCTTGCAACAACAGATGTGATGCTGGCTCGATAGCTAATGCGCACGCAGCACTCAGATAGTCCTGAGAAAGGGCCATTCGACTGTCCCACTTAGGCTTGAGCCACATTTGCGGCTTTGCTCGCATACAGCCTAATTCAATTTCGTCGCCGTAAAGCACCGGAGCGCTGGTAGCTTGTTTGTGTCGCAACAAATGTGCCGAATAGCTCGCCAGCGAATATCGGGACAGACGGCCATCGGGCTCGAAAGGAACCAGCCACTGGATACCGCCCTCGATCGCAAGCTCCATACTCGCGGCAATCCCATTCAGTTGATTCGGGAATGTCCCGTCTATCAGTTTCAATTCCGGGTGTGTTTTGAGATCGTAGGTCACGCCGGGCCCGCGCGTGACAAAAACCTCTGAACCGTCGACCGACTGCCTGAGTGCGGACTGGATCGCCTTTTCGATCTCTTGCCTAGTATGACCGGACTTGACGTGAAGGTGAACGGCCATTCGCGGCGCTCGACCTTCGTTGCTGGCCTCCTCCACAAGATTGGTATCTTCCTCGCCCGCCTCAACGTTCCAACGCTGATTCGCAAAAGGAAGCCGGGCGATCGCCCGCTCGAGCTGCGTCCTGGCCCTCTTTCTTTTCCCGAGAATCCTCCAGCCGATTATTTTTGCCAAGCGGTGTGGTTGCGTGAACACCATAAGCGCGAGATCGCGTGGGCGCTGGCTGGATATGCTCTTTTCCAGAACCTCGGTCTCGGTCAGAACATCGCTCAGAAAATTCGAACTGTCGTGCAATGGGCTAGGCCTAATGCTGCTTTATCGTTAGGGGAGCGCTTCATACGCAAATCTAGCAAGAATTCACGATGAATCTGAAAACACTGTTCTGGTCGCTCGCGCTCCTGTTTTTGGGCGCATGTTCCAGCTTTCCTTCGAGCGGCCCCACCAGGAGCCAGATCGAGACTTCGGTTAATGACGCAGAGATAGCCGGTCTCGATATCGAGATTGTCCCCGTCGACAGCCTTGGCGCAGTCCCGCCAGCAGTCGCGCCTGTCGAGTGGCAGCTGCCGGATCTCGATGCTCGCCCAACCGATCTGATCGGGCCAGGCGACGTTCTCTCCATCACGGTTTTCGAAGCGGGCGTGTCGCTCTTCAGCGGCGATACCCTTGCACCGTCGGCTGCAGGCGGTGTCGGGTTCGACCCCGCGGTCAAGGCGCAAACGCTTCCACCGCGCCGCGTTGACGACAAGGGCTACATCGATGTCCCCTATGTCGGGCGTGTTCCCGTGCAGGGCAGCACCGTGGTAGAAGTCGAAGAACAGATACGCCGCGCGCTCAAGAACCTGTCGCAGGACCCGCAGGTACTCATCAATCGCGAACAGGTGATCGAAAACTCGGTCATCGTAGCAGGCGAAATCGCGCGCCCCGGTCGCCTCGTGCTTGAGACGAACCGGGAGAGCCTTGGCGATATCATCGCGCTTGCTGGCGGTTATCGCGGCCAAGCACACGAACTTGTGCTTCAGGTCGAGCGCGGCGAGAGCGTCGCTCAACTGCGGTTGGGTGACGTGATGTCGGGCCCGTATCGCAATCTTCGCGCGTTTCCGGGTGACAGGCTGACGATCCTTGACGAACCGCTCATGTTCTCGGTCCTCGGTGCAACCGGGCGAGTCCAGCAAATGCCGTTCCGGCGCGAGCGGATGACCGTGGTCGAAGCCATCGCGATGGCAGGCGGCCCGAGCGATGGTGCGGGCGATCCCAAGGCGGTATTCCTGTTTCGCTACGCAGGCCCTGACGGCACCGAGCCGACGGTTTATCACTTCAACCTGCTTGAAGCGCCGACGTACTTTCTTGCCCAACAGTTCGCTCTGCGCGACGATGATGTGCTGTATTTCGGTAATGCGGCCTCGAACCAACCGCGCAAGCTGATCCAGGCTGTCGGCCAATTGTTTGGCCCGATTGTCACCGCGACCACGCTTGCGAACAGTTTCGACAACGGCGGCGGTGGCAACAACACCGGTAACTAGTGAAGGCCATGGAGATGGCGATCGGATTGGTTGAGCATGCGGCAATCGCGGTCGCCATCCAGATCGCTATTGGCTTTACGACGCGGAACTGGTGGGCCGGCGGTTTGGCTGCCTGTTGCTACTTCATCGGACGTGAGCTTGCCCAGGCCGAGTATCGCTGGATCGAGGAGTATGGCGAAGGGCTGCGCGCCAATGCGCCTTGGTGGGCAGCGTTTGACAGCCGCGTTTGGACTACGGCGGATCAGTTCGCTGATTTCGTCGGCCCGATAGTCGCGTGCACCGTGCTGGCTTTCTCGATGAGCCGCCGGACGACGCAGCCTTAGTCCTCTATCGGCCGCCGCTTCCCAACAGGGGTCCAAGGCTGACCGATTTGCTTCTCCAGCCGGTCGCGCAGCTTCCAGAGCCAGCCGATCCGGCGTTCGGCAATGCCTGGGATGCTGAGCAAGTCCCCTCCGAGCCACGGCAGGAACGGATTGCGGCGCGAATAGGACCATATCTCGACGCGCTCGCCAGATCGGCTTGCAGGACCACGCGCGTGGAACCCGCCCGTATCCGCCACGACCAGCGTGTTTTCGGGAACGGCAAGCTTGATCGCCTCGCCCAGCCTCATCTGCGACAACATCGCCGAATTCACCCGCGGAGACCCGCGCGCTGACAGTCGGTCGATCGCTTTAGGGTCGGCAAGGCTGCGTTGATGTTCCCATTCGAGGCGTTCGGGCGTGAAACGATGCGACCCAGGCACATATGTGAACGGGCCGTCTTCTTCCTCGACCGGACGCAGGAACAGCCATGCCTTCATCGAGGAGTGGAAACTGTCTGCGTGCACGGTTTCCTGAGGGTCGGGATCATCGCCGCCGCAATTGCTTACGATGGTCTGGATATAATGAAGTGGTGTCGTGCGGAAGCTCGCGACGTAGTGAAACAGAGCGTTGATGTCCTTGCGCGCGAGGAACCTCTCAAGCTCGGGAACCGCCTTCAGCATCTCGGGATCGATTGCGATCCGGCGGGTAATCGCATCGCCCTGACGCATCTCGCGCGCTGGCCACCTGGTATTGAGAACCGCATCGCGCAGCGCGGCAAAATCCTCTTGCGGGATCACGTTTTCAATCTTTACGAACCCGTCGCGATCGAACGCTTCGCGCCATTCGCGCGGTACATGCCGCGCTAGGCGGCGACGGCGCCAACGACAAAGCCCGTCCGCAAGACGAACGCGCGCACGATGAAGCCCGCGCCGGTTGAGCCGCTGCGAGCCGATCAAGGGGTGGTCGAGAAAGCTCTTTGCACCCGTTGCAAGTTGCGCAGTCCAGACCGGCGCCATCAGGACTGACTTGATTGTCCCGGTCACGCTCATGCCGCCGCCGCGTCGCTCCTGCCGCCTTCGGCTGCGAGCGCCGACTTGGTCACCTCATCGATGCGCTGGAGCTGGCGCACCAGCCCCTCGAACCGATCGAGCGGAAGGGCATTTGGGCCATCCGAGAGCGCGTTCGCCGGATCGGGATGGGTTTCCATAAAAACCCCCGAGACGCCCGCCGCAACGGCGGCTCGCGCGAGAAGAGGCACGTATTCGCTCTGACCACCCGACCTCGATCCGAGCCCACCGGGCTGCTGAACCGAATGGGTGGCATCAAATACAACCGGACACCCCGTTTCAGCCATGATCGAAAGCCCTCGCATGTCTGAGACGAGGGTGTTGTAGCCGAACGAGGTCCCCCGCTCACAAAGCAGGAAGTTGTCTGGGCTATGCCCCGCGTTCTCAGCCGCCGAGCGAGCTTTGGCGACGACATTCTGCATGTCGGCAGGTGCCATGAACTGCGCCTTCTTGATGTTCACCGGCTTGCCCGTCGCTGCGACCGAGCAAATGAAGTCGGTCTGGCGAGCCAGGAATGCAGGGGTCTGCAAGACGTCAACCACTTCAGCAACAGGCGTTGCTTGCGCCGGTTCATGCACATCAGTCAGTACAGGCAGCCCGGTCTCTGCGCGGACCTTCTCGAGGATCCGCAGCCCGCCTTCCATCCCCGGCCCTCGGAACGATGTGCCCGACGTGCGATTGGCCTTGTCGAAAGAGCTTTTGAAGATCAGCAGGACACCCAACCGCTCAGCGATCTTGGCGAGTTCATCCGCAACCGAGAGCGAATGATCCTCGCTTTCGATCACACATGGGCCTGCGATCAGGAATAGCGGGCTACAGGTGTCGATTTGGCGGGAGCACAAGATCATGGCGGGACGTCCGATTAAAACTTTGAAATATCTGGTGGCTGCAAGGGGTGCAGGCGCAAGATTGCCCGTCATTGGCCTCACCTGCGTGTAAGCCAGTCTCTACCGGCTTGACATACGGGGGCGCAAGGGTCGATCAGTAGGGTTCTTTGGTCGCAACTTTTCCTGGTCGTATTTATTTCTCCGATGAACCAAGCGCTTCTGACAACACACGTGTCTTCTGCCCTGAAGACACTCGACATCGAAATCGGGGGTCTCAAGGACCTTAAACGCGCCTTGTCAGATTCCGGCTTGGGGAATGCGTTCGAGCGCGCTGTCGATGCGTTCAATTCGAACAAGGGCCGGATTATCGTCACCGGCATCGGCAAGAGCGGTCATATCGCTCGCAAGATCGCGGCGACTTTCGTATCGACCGGAACTTCGGCGCTTTACCTTCACCCCGGTGAGGCCAGCCACGGCGACCTAGGAACCATTTCGCGTGACGATGTCGTGTTCGCGATCACTTGGTCAGGGACGACGCAGGAACTGAGCGATATCGTGAACTTCTGCGGCATCAATAACCAGCAGCTGGTGGTTGCCACGGCGCACCCGCAGAGCTGGATTGGCAAGGCCGCTGACATTTGTCTGACGCTACCCATGGTGCGCGAGGCTTGCCCAAACGAGCTTGCTCCCACGTCCTCGACCACGATGCAGATGGTGCTGGGAGATGCGCTTGCCGTGGCTTTGATCGAAGCGCGCGGGTTCTCGCCTCAGAATTTCGGAATTCTGCACCCGGGCGGCTTGCTCGGAGCGAGGCTGACGACACTCGAAAAGGTCATGGCGACAGGCGAAGCGCTCCCTATGGTATCGCTCGACGCGACCCTGCGCGGTGCAACGATTGAGATGAGCCGCAAGCGTTACGGTTGCACGGCAATCGTCGATCAGGACAATCGTCTGGTGGGAGCCTTCACTGATGGCGACTTGCGCCGCTCGATCGCTGCCAATGATCTTGACGACAATATCGCGAGCCACATGTCGCCAAACCCGGTCACAGCCAGCCCGAAAATGATGGCGGTCGATGCGCTCGCCCTAATGAATGATAGCGCGGTTTCGGTACTCTTCGTGACCGAGCAGGAAGACCGGCTTGTCGGGATCGTGCACATGCATGACCTCGTCCGGCTTGGAATCGGTTGATCGCTCTTTCGTTGGGTCACGCTCGAGTTTGAGCTAGGTCAGGCGCACCATGATTTCGCCAGCAGATGACACTCGCTCTAGCGACCTGATTGTGATTCCGGCTCGCTACGGGTCGACTCGCTTGCCCGGCAAGCCGCTGCTTAAGATCGCAGGACGAACAATGCTCGAACGCGTCGTGGCCAATGCGCGTAAGGCTGCGCAGGCTGCTGGCGACTGCGATTTCGTGGTGGCGACCGACGATCAGCGCATTGCCGACCATGCGATGCAAATCGGCGTTCATGCAATCATGACCGACAGCACGCTCACCTCGGGAAGCGCGCGTGCTCATGCAGCGGCGCGTGAATATGGAACGCCTGAGCGGATTATCAGCCTTCAGGGCGACGCGCCTTTCATTCCTGCAGAAACGATTACCGCTTTGATTGATCGCCTGCGCGAAAGCGGTGCACACGTGGCAACCCCCGTGTTCCAGCTGGATTGGGAACGTCTTGATCGATTGCGCGCTCATAAGAAAGTAGCCCCATTTTCGGGTACAACTTGTCTGCGCGACAAGGAGGGTAAAGCCCTCTGGTTCTCCAAGAACATCCTTCCTGCGATCAGAGGGGAGGAAAAGCTGCGCACTGAGGCCCTGTCACCGGTTTGGCAGCACCTTGGACTTTATGCATATTCGAATGAGGCCCTCGAATGGTTCGTCGACCAGGAAGAAAGCAAATACGAGCAGCTTGAAGGGCTCGAACAGCTCCGCTTTCTCGAACACGGTTGGGCGATTGCGACGGTCCCCGTCTCGCCGCCCGATCACGCGCTGTCAGGGATAGACACAACGGAAGATCTGGCGATCGCGGAAGAAGCGATCGAGCGCTTGGGCGATCCGTTCCCGATTTGAGGATTGCGCCGCTTGCCGCGACAATCGCAAACGCTAGAAGCTCATCCATGTTTTTCATCGTCCGACACGGCAACACTTTTGACATCGCAACGCCGCCGCGTCGGATCGGCGCGCGAACCGATCTGCCCCTCACCGGGGCGGGCGTCGAACAGGGCTCAGCGCTGGGCAGATACTTCGCCGAGCGCGGCATTCAGTTTGCGCGGGCGTTTGTCTCTCCCCTGTTGAGAACGCGACAGACTGCATCGGCTATCCTTGATCATCAGTTCGAGGCTCCGCAGATCGAGCAAGCCTCATTCCTGAAGGAGATTGACCACGGGCCTGATGAAAATCAGACCGAGGACGAAGTGCTTCAGCGGATCGGAAAAGAAGCTCTCAGCGCCTGGGACCTCAAGGCTGAGGCCCCCAATGGGTGGATCGTCGAACCTGAAAAACGCATCGACGCATGGCGAGCGCTCTTCGCGCAAGGGCACGATACCTCGCCTATATTGCTCGTCACCAGCAATGGAGCGGCACGCTTTGCGCTGCTCGCAGATGGTGGGCTGCGCAAACAGGCCCAGAGGCTTGAAAGTTTCAAGCTGCCCACTGGCGGTTTCGGCATTATCGTTCGTGACGCGGATGGTGCCCTGAGCCTCAAAGAATGGGGCGTTCGACCGTGAGCCAGCCTACGCCGTTGCTGCGCGCCCCCCCCTTCCCCGGCTACCGACCTGGCAAAGCTGAGGCTCTTGCCGGCTCCGCTGCTGTTTCCGAAACCGACGCAGAAGCCGTAGTCGAAGCAATGCGCAAAGCGCGTGTTGGCGGAACCTTCTGGGGCAATCCCATTCAACTGTCTGATGAGCTTCGGGAAGCTGTCACCGTCGTCCGGTCACGCTCGCAGGATGAGCGCGACGGACTGGTGACAAATTGCGGCACAGACAAGACTATCGCTGTCGAAGCCACGGAACCGGATAACCCGGTCGATCCATGGAGCATCCTACCGCAGGCCGCGAAGTTGGTGGCGCACGGCGATGATGAATGGGTCGCTATCGCGGCGGTCTTGGGGCGGGAAATCGACGTCATCTCCTCCGGTCGATTCGGCGAGCCTGGCGAGAAGATCGAGCAACTGAAGAAGCGCGCTGCGGAGGCGATCATGCAGCCTTTCGCCGATCCGTTTTCAGGATCTTGGATCGCCCCGCTAAAAGCTATTTCGCTGCTATCCGAATGGCGGCGAGTGATTGATGCTAATCGCGGGGAGGAAGGTCATCGATTGGTCGCCGCTTGCGGGATCAGCTGGTGGAAGCGCTTTGAGATTGAGCGGTTTCTGTGGTCGCCAGGTCCTGCTCTACGCATCTTCCGTAGCTCTAGCCGCGCCCTTGCCTATGCTCAAAAACGGGACGGCGCGCTTGCGATATGGCCATCGCGCATTTCGCGGGCACTGGTTGAAGACGCTCGACGCAGAAACGTGCCGCTCGTACGGGTGGAGGACGGCTTCGTTCGCTCCGTCGGACTTGGAAGCAACCTGGTCCCACCGCTTTCGGTCATCGTCGATAGGACCGGCATCCACTTTGACCCTTCGATGGCAAGCGACCTTGAGAGAATTCTCTCCGAACACGCATTTTCCGCGAGCCTGACTGAGCGCGCCCGCCGCCTGCGCGAGATGATCGTTGCAGCGGGGATCAGCAAATACGCAAGCGGCCATTATGCTGCCGCTCGCGACCAGCGTGACAGTCATGCCAAGCGGATCATCCTCGTGCCCGGGCAGGTCGAGGATGACATGTCCGTACTTGCAGGAGGAGGTGGCCTCACTTCCAATCTCGAGCTCTTGCGCCGCGTCCGCGAGCACGAACCCGACGCAGAGATCTGGTGGCGTCCGCATCCCGATGTCGATGCGGGGCACCGCAACGGCTTCGTGGACGACACGGCGGCGCTCCAATTTGCCGACAAGATCGTTCGCGATGGGTCGATGGCCGACCTCCTCGACCAAGTCGATAGCGTGCATGTGCTTACTTCGCTGTCCGGATTCGAAGCATTGCTGCGCGGGCGCGATGTGACCTGCCACGGAACTCCCTTTTACGCAGGCTGGGGACTTACTCGTGACCTCGGCGAAGTTCCGGACCGCCGAGGTCGCACACTGACACTCGATCAACTGGTGGCGGGCGTGCTCTTGCTATATCCGCGCTATCTGGATCCCGTAACGGGTCTGCCTTGTCCGCCTGAGATCTTGATACAGCGCATGAGCGACCAGCGCACACCCAACCGACTCCAATGGGTCGCCCCGCTCCGCCGAGCTCAAGGAATAATGATGGCGCGACTGCGCAGAAGGAAACCCCGATGACCCGCGTGGTTCTGGACATCTCTCGCCTGATATCGCGGGTCCG
Organism: Erythrobacter sp. S158; assembly: GCF_057364915.1. Lineage (NCBI taxonomy): Bacteria > Pseudomonadati > Pseudomonadota > Alphaproteobacteria > Sphingomonadales > Erythrobacteraceae > Erythrobacter > Erythrobacter sp. S158. Next base: position 2,467,041 of record NZ_CP200279.1, read on the forward strand.
TCATTCCCGGCCTTCGGGTGTCGATCGGGTCGAGATGGCCTACTGCCGCGGACTTCTAGCCGAGTTCGGTGACAATCTCGCATTCTCGGCCGTACACCCGACGGGGCGATACGGCCGGATCAATCGGAATGTCGTGTTGGAATATCTTGATCACCTCGAAGAGCGCTGGGCTCATCAGGGTGACATCGGCGGACAACGCTCGATCCCCGCGGTCCTGCCCTGGATGAGGCGTCTGATGCCTGTCCGCAAAGGCGTCGGCACGGCCGACGTCGTCGTGCAGGTATCGCCGCATCATCTCGATCAGACCGAAAAGAAGCGCGAGATCCTCGCACGAGAGCGGGGCAAGTTCGTGTGCTTGGTCCATGACCTGATCCCGATCGAATATCCCGAGTATGCGCGTCCCGGCGGACGGCGACTGCACGAGGCGCGGATGACGACCGTTGCCGAACTGGCTGACGTTGTGATCGTCAATTCTGCCGCCACCGGCACTTCGCTCTCAAACTGGATCGAGGCGCAGGGCAAGGCGCCGCCGCCTATTGATGTTGCCTTGCTCGGCACACAGGAATTGCCGGAAACGCTGGCGCTCGAACCCGACGATGGAAAGCCGTATTTCCTGTGCCTTGGGACCATCGAACCGCGCAAGAACCACCTGCTCATCCTGCATCTGTGGCGCAGCATGGCCCAGACGATGCCCGCCGAGGAGATCCCGAACCTCGTGGTCATCGGTAGAAGGGGGTGGGAAAACGAGCAGATCGTGGACCTGCTCGACCGCTCTCCGGCACTTGCTCCGTTCGTAAAGGAGATCAACAGCTGCGGCGACGATGAGCTCGCTGGCATGTTGCGGGGGGCAAGCGCGTTGCTGATGCCGTCTTTCGCGGAAGGCTATGGGATGCCGATTGCCGAGGCGTTGGCCTTGGGCACGCCGGTCCTTGCAAGTGACCTGGCCGCGCATAGGGAAGCCGGTGGCAATGCCCCCGACTACCTCGACCCGCTCGATGGCCCGGCCTGGCGCGCAGCCGTCCTCGATTACGCGAAAGAGGGCGCCATGCGGTCAGCACAGGTCGAGCGCATGCGCGACTGGCACGCCCCGGACTGGTCAGATCATATGAAGATTGCGGCCGAAGTGATCACTCGCACGGCGAGCTGAGCAGGGTTACTCGGCGGGCTCCAGAGCCTCTTCGGCGACGACATTCTCGCGCCGAGCCTTTTGATTGCCCTCGGCGCGGGTGCCGAAAAACCGGTCCCAAAAAATCGTCGTAACGCCGTAATTCTTGTGGGCCGCAATGAAATGGTGCTGCATATGGTGCCGTTTCAAACGCATGCCCAAAGGCCCATTCATTGACCAGTGGTGGCACGCATAGTGCGTCAGGTCATAAGCGACATATCCGCCGACAAAGCCCAGCGCGATCCAGGTACCTGCATCGCCAGCGGCGAGCCAGAGCAGCGACCAAATCAGTGCGCCAACCGGGATGCTAACGATTGGCGGCATCAGGTTGCGCAGTTCATCGCGAGGCTGTGCGTGGTGATTGCCGTGAATGACAAACACCATCTGCTGCAGCCACAGAGCCTTGGGCTCCCAGTGAAACAGCTTGCGATGTGCAAAATATTCGAAAAGGCTCCAGACGAACCAGCCGGAGGCAGTCAGAGCGATCGCCGCCAGCGGCGAGGCGGTTCCCCATCCGGCCAATAAGATGAGCGGAAGCACGATTGCCCAGGTCGCGACGAACCATCTCACGGAAATGACCGTAAGTTTCTCAAGCCATTGGTTCTCGAAAAGAACGAGGCGCTGTTCGTCAGAAGTGGGACCCTTCATGTCCTTTGACTCGATAGAAAACACATTTCGTTGTCAAGCGAGATGTGCGCTAGGACCGAGCAAACAACCTCAAGAATGGCTGCGGTGTTGCTCATGCGTGACGAATTGAAATCCAAGACCGGCAAGCTCTCGATTCTACTTACCGGAGGGTCAGGCGGATTGGGGAGTGCATTAGCCCTCCACCACGCGCGCCACGGAATTGAAATCAGCCTCTGGGGCCGCTCAGTGGAGCGCCTTTCTGAAACAAGGCAGGCGCTCGAAAAGTTGGGCGCGGTCGCCGATACGACGTCGTTCGACTTGCTAGATGCAAAAGCCGCAGTTGAGCTGATGTTGGCGCAGGATGATGGGATGAGTTTCGATGTGGCATATTTCGTCGCAGGGATAGGTGACACCCGCGGGGAAGGAGATCTTGTCGAAAGCCCGGATCAGATCCTCAGAGCGATTCGACTCAATCTGGCGGCGCCGGCCGCGATGGCCGCTGCACTCGCTGAACGGATGGCCGAGCGCGGAGGCGGGCGCATCGTGCTCATCGGTTCGGCTGCGGCGAACCACTCGCTTCCTTTTGCAGCTGCTTATTCAGCATCAAAAGCCGGACTCGCGACCTTCGCAGACGCGTTGCGAATAGCAGTGCGGCCTCATGGGGTCAGCGTGACGCTGGCCGCTCCAGGTTTCATCGACACCGCTGCCGGGCGCAACGGCTCAGCCAATCGCCCCTTCGAGATCCACGTCGATGAGGCCGCAAGGCGGATCGTCTTGGCAGCTGAACGCGGCGAAGCGAATTATGTCACGCCGTGGCAATTCAAAGCTCTGAAAGCGCTCGATATTCTTCTGCCTCGACCGATCCGAGACCGCTTTCTCGAAAGGCTCTCCCCCTAGGTCTCAGCCGTGCTGGAGCGGGCTTTCTTGGAGCTCATTTCAAGTATCGCCTGATGCAATTGTGCAGGCGAGAGGTCTTCGCGCGAATTGTCCATCGGCAAGATGCCGCCGTCGCGATCAAATCGCAGCATGACGTAAGGCGTATGCCTGTCGCCTCCGGGAGTGCTCGCTCCGGGAATGCTCGGTCGATGATCGCCAAAGAAGACCAGCAGGGCTCGCTTCTCAAGCGCCGCGATGCCTTTGCGCAAGTGGCCGAGCATGTCGTCGCCTGCCCGCACGAGACGGTCGTAGTTCTCGATCATGTGATCCGCACCCGCATCGCCATGTGGGGCCCAGGGGCCATGGTTCTCGATCGTCACCGAATAGATCAGGCGGGCGGAATCCGACTGGCGTCCTAGCTCGATAATCTTGTCGGCGACCGCTGCGTCGGTCACATATCGCCCCTCGCGCGGCGCTTTGAACTCGTCTTCGCTCACCAGTTCATCAAACCCGGCCGCGGGCAGGATCCGGTCGCGATTGTAGAAACGCATGTCATGCGGGTGGACGAAGAGACTTTGCCAACGATCCTTAGCAAGCCGGTTTGGCAGCGCGGACGATACGTCATCGAGTGCAGTCAGGTAGGGATCATACAGACGGAAACCGAGCTCTTCCTCGCCGCGGCCGAAGATTACGCCGTACTCGGTGCGCATAGTGTACGCGCCGAAGCCGCTCACCAACAGGTTGCCCCATTGCGCTGCGTCCGTGCGAGAGACTTCGAGCCAGGGAAGCGGCTCGTGATCGCTTCCAAACAGATCCTTTGGGTCGGCGTAGGATTCGCATTGAATGATCACGATCAGTTCGACTTCGTCGGCTGCTCCAGCTCTTTGATCATGGCCCTCGACCCGCGGATCGGCATGCAAGCTTGCCGGACTACTCTTCTGCCAACGCAGCCAATAAAGAAGGATCGACGGGACAAGGCCGAGTGACGTTGCGTCGCGAGCGATATTCGGCTCGTACGCGATTTTGCGCATCGTGCCGATCCTGACCCCCAAGTCCGTCAGGACGAGGCCCGCGCCAGCCAACATCGAGCCGTTGGCAGCCATTTCGAGATTTGGCCGCACGAGGATCGCGAGCACAATCGCAAGAACGGCAAGTGCAACAAGGCCAGCCGCCTTTTGAGGCTGCGTGAGAACGGAGAAGTAGAACTGCGGATGCCGGAACATAGCACCGATCAGAGCCAGATCGGTGAACAGCAACGGTTCACCAAGCATTCGATTTTTGGCGTTTGAGGCCAATACGGCCAGCAGGTGCAACGCTAGCGAGAAGATTGAAGCGAAGATCGGGTCTCCGCTCACCGCAAGAAAAAGACCGAACGGCACAAGAGTAGTGGAAGCAATCAGCCAAATCGCTAGAGGCCGCCGCATGAGTCGCGGCGCGTGTGGACGTGCAAGACCATCGATCAGCACAGAGCCGATCAATGTCGCTATCAACGCTGGCAAGAGGTCGAACATGTGCAATTCAATTCATCAACTTCGCGGGATTTCGGACCACAAGTCCCTCGCGCGATTAGGAATGTGGCGATAGAAGCCGCGCTCGTTCATTGCGAGTATTGTTTTGCTTCGCTCTAATGGCCGTGCTGCAAAAAGCACGAACCAGGGGTAGTTTGAGTGTTTTCTCATAATATCGAGGATTTTGGTGCCGAGCAGGGGCGTGAAAAGCGCGCTCTGACCGCTGGCGCGGCTCCATCGGAGCTTGACGCCGCGATTGGGTCGGCACCCGAAAATCCTCGCACCGTACTTCTCTTGCAAGGGCTGATGGGCCCGCTCTTCCGCCGTCTGGGCCAGGAACTGATCCGTTCTGGCCACAAGGTCTACAAGGTCAATTTCAATGGCGGTGACCGCCTTTTCTGGAGGCTACCAGGCGGTATCGATTTCCGCGATTCGCTGGAAAACTGGCCTGACGCGCTGCGCAGCATCATTCGCGAACGCCAGATCACGGATGTCGTATTGTTCGGCGACTGCCGCACGCATCATATGGCGGCGACGAAAGTGTGCCGCGAGCTCAATGTCCCTGTCCACGTTTTCGAGGAAGGCTATGTGCGGCCCGACTGGGTCACTCTCGAACTCGACGGCGTGAACGGACATTCGCGTTTGCCGCGCGATCCGGAATGGTATCGCAAGACCGCCGCTGCCCTCCCCGCAGTGCCTGAGCACAAGCAGGTGGCGTCGTCATTTCGTCGGCGCGCGCTTGAAGGACTGGTCTACAATTTCGCAGATGTCCTGACGCGCTGGCACTACCCGCATTGGTCGAACCACCGCCCGTGGCATCCACTGATCGAAGGCATTGGTTGGGTTCGCAAGCTTGCTCGCGGCAAAGGCCGCAGACAGCGGTCGGCTGCGGTGGTTGAACGGCTGCTTGGCTCAGACACGCCCTACTTCCTGTTCCCGCTACAACTTGCATCGGACGCGCAGATCCGGTTGCACTCACCCTTTGCCAGCATGACCGATGCGGTGATGATGGTCCTGCGCTCGTTCGCGGAGAACGCGCCTGAAGGCACGCGCCTGCTGGTCAAGGAGCATCCGCTCGACAACGGCGTCGTCGACTGGAGGCAGGAAGTGTGGTCGATGGCCAGTCTGCTCGGTATTGCCGACCGCGTCGACTATATGAGCTTTGGCGACATCGTTCCGGTGGCAGAGCGAGCAAAGGGTGTCGTTGTAATCAACAGCACAAGCGGCACGCTGGCGCTTGACATGGATGTGCCGGTGATTGCACTTGGACAGGCAATCTACGACATCCCCGACATCACGTTTCAGGACGGCCTCGACCGTTTCTGGACCGAAGCGACCCCGCCGGATCGCGGCACGTTCAATGCATTCCGCCGCGTTCTGGTTGAGCGTTGTCTGATCCCGGGCGGCTTCTTCTCGGAAGAAGCGCTCGACAAAGTGGTGCGTCACGCGGTTGCACGCTTCGAGGGCAAGGGCCTCCTGCCCGAATAACCTCGCCGCACCTCAGCCGATAGCTCAGCCGGGTGCGACGATGTTGTCGTCCGAATTGCGGTCCACGTATTTGTTGTAAGGGTCGATGCCGACAAAGGCAGGGCGGCGATCGGTCACGATAGTGATCTCCTGCTCACCCGACTGAACCGCACGGCGTTCGAGCAGGATCACATTTTCCGCTGCGAACTCTTCGCCACCGGGTCGTTCCGTGAAAAGCCCGACTTCGATCTGGTCGCTGAGATCGGCTTCGGTCTCGACCCCTTCGCCATCGGCATACAGTTTCGCCGCAGCCACGGTCAGCGTTGTTTCGAAACGTCCATCGTCGAGCTCGCGCACGACGGCTTCCTCTGCCTTCAGGTCATAGACCGTGATCCGCTGCAAGAGGTCGCGCACAAGACCGCGCTCTTCGTCGTTGCGGGCAAGTGAATAGAAGCCGTCGACGAGATCGGTCGAAGTTGCATAGGGCTGCGCCTTGAAGCGATAGCGGTCGAGCAAGCCGGACAGCATCTCGTTGACGCGCTCCTCACCGAGGCGATCCTGCAGGAGGTACATGACCACCGAACCCTTTCGGTAATGGATGTAACCCTGGTTCTCGACTTTCTCGAGCGGAAGTTCCTCGATCGCCTCTGACCCGCGCGCGGTTAAGTAATTGTCGAGCTCGAACTTGAGGAACCGGCGCATCTGGTCCTCGCCGTAAAGCTCTTTCATCACCATGAGCGCCGAATACTGCGCGAGTGTCTCGACCATGATCGTGCCGCCCTGCATGTCCGCGCTGATCAGCTGGTGAGCCCAGTACTGGTGCGCGACTTCGTGTGCGGTGATGTATGTGACGTAGTCGATCTCACCGGGGTCGGCGAGATTGGCGAGAAAGCCGATGCTCTCCGAATAGGGCATCGTCCCGGCAAATGCCTGTGCGAAGCTGGCGTATCCCGGAAACTCAATGATGCGCGCATGATCGAACTGATATGGTCCGAAGTTCGCGCGGTAATAGGCGAGCGAGCGTTCCATCCCGTCGAGCATGCGCTCGACGTTGTAGGGATGCTGCGCATCGTAATAGACCTGCAGTTCGACCCCGTCGGCCATTCGTGTCGCGATCTCATAGTCGGCTGACTGGATCGAGAAGAAGCCGAGGATAGGATTGGTCGACTGGAACCGCGCCGTGCGGCGATCGCCCTCGGTGACGTCCGAAATGCGCGAGCCTGGAGCGATGGGGACCTGGTCGGCGCTGGTCGTGATCGTGATGTCCGAATTCACCCAGTCGACATTGCCGGCATAGTTGCGATTGCGAGCCTCTTCATCACCCAGCTTGGCGGGGCGCAGTTCTGGTTCCAGCCCATAGCGACGACGGGTCGCACGGTCCTGAAGCAGCCCGCTGCGATCCATGCCGAGTTGCGGTGCAAACTCGCTGTTGTTGAGGAAAGTCCCGTTCTCGACGAGCCTTGTGCCGTAACCGGTCGTGGTCAATGCAGCATGTTCGCGCCGACTTTTGAAGGTCAACGTGCCCGTGGCATCGACTGCCATCGGCTCATCGAAGCGATAGATCCGGTGCTGATAGGTCTCGTCATTCTCGACCAGCGTCGCCCCCGGAATCTCGACCTCGAGAAGCTCAGTGTCGGGATCGGTAAGGCGCACGTGAAGTATTTCGACCGGAGCGCCCGTGTCGTTGACGAGGTTATAGGTCCCGCTCACCTCTAGCCGCCGCTCTTGTGGGAAGATTTGCACGTCGAGTGTCACGTCGGTCAGCGAGGGCGCGGCAAGCGACTGATACTGGAGATACTTCTTCTCGTATTCTGCCAGAAGTTCTTCCTGCGCATCCTGATTGCGGTAGGTGTTCTGCACATTCATCTGGTTGAAGAGAAACGCGCCCGTCCCTGCTGCAACCACAATCCCGGCAATCCCGAGCGCACCTGCACCCGAGGCGAACCGGCGAGGCAATTGGCCGATGCGCGGGGCGAGCTTGGTTTCGGTCCCACGCCGCCACAGCATGTGGGCGAGCACAGCAAGCAGCAGGGCGACACCGCCCCAATAAAGGCGCAACCACCAGCCGAGCGCGCCAGCGACAGCGTCGCCGTTCATGTCCGAGACCGGGCTGAAGCCCGTTGTCCCGTAAAGCAACAGCGGATGATCGAAGCCGAGATTGTCGAGCGTGATTGCCCCGACGAGGTAGAGCACCATGATGCCCCAGCCGACGAATTTGTTCGGGCTCAGCGCCTGCACGAAGACCGACAGGATCGCGATCAGCACCATATCGATCGTACCAGGCAGGATGTACCACATCAGGTACTTGTCGAACTCGAAGTTGAAGTAGCCCCGAAACGCCTGGATCACCATCGCGGCTGCGACCGAAATCAGCAGCGTCGAAAGCAGCACGAACGTCACAGCAATGGTCTTCGGGACCATGTAGGCCCAGCCGGGAAGCGAGGTGCTGTCGATCACTTCGTGAAACTTGCGGTCGCGGTCACGCCAGACGAGCTCGCCGCCGTAATAGATCGCGATAATCACGGGGATGATACTAAAGGTCCCGGCAAGGATCGGGATCAACGAGAACGTGGCTGGTACCGGAGGTGTGCCGTAGACTTCGTTCCCGAATGCGAGAGCGGTCACAGAGTTGAACAGGCCGATCAGCATGAGCACTCCGAATGCCGGGCTGCGAAGCACCTGGCCCATCTCGAACTTTGTGGTCTTGATCAGGCGCGCCCAGCCGGCTTTTTCCGGCTCGGTCGGCGGAAGAGTGTCGACGGTGAGCGGCTGCGTGCGAGCAAGCTTCTGCGCTTTCTTTTCCATCCGCTTGGCCTTGCGGGCCGACACACCTTTATCGGAAAAGCTGAAGCGCCAGAACGCGACGACCAATGCAAGCGCTGCAATGCCGAGAACCGCGATGCGGTTGATCAGTATCGTCCCAGTAAACTCGGGCAGCCGCGAATTGAGCTCGGCCGCGGTCCAATAGCGCGTCTCATTCGCCACCGCGCTGAAACCGAGCGGGTCAACCAGCGCTGCGAAATCGCGGTATTCCGGCTCCCCGCCGACCACGACGTTGAAGCTCACATAGGCAACGAGGAAAGCGACCACCGCGACGTATGAGTAGATCATCGAGCGCGTGATTGTTGCGACGGCGAAGAATATCGCGCTCAACAGAATAACCGTAGGCGCCGCGAACAAAGCGTAGCTAACCGCGTAGTCCGCAAACCTGTTCGGGCCGATAGTCTCCGGGTCGATCCATGGCATGAGCGATCCGAAGAAGACCGCGAAAGGCACGACGGCGAATGCCAGAAGTGCAGCGAGGGCTGCTCCGGTGAAGCGCCCTATGAGGTACGCAAAGCGCGTCACCTGCGTAGAGCGAACCATAGGCCCGAACCCGCTTTCATCGTCGCGCACAACGACGTTGGCGACAAATGCCGTGGTCACGAACATGAAGAACAGCGTCAGCACCATCTGCGTCTGCAGGATGGCGAAGGGGCTGTTTACGTTGACGTTCCCTCCCCCGCCGATCTGGATGTTCTCCGACGCTGTCGCGCCGAAGGTCAGCAGGAAGAAAATGACCAGCGCCACCCAGAAAACCGGGTTGCGCAACTGGTAACGCAGCTCAAAAAGCGCGATCGATCCGAACATTGGTGCCCTCCCCTCCTGCGCGCTTACGCAGCGACCGTTTCAGCGTTGTCGCTGCGGCGTGAGGCGGCGAGGGTCGAGAAATAGACATCCTCAAGGCCACCGTCGACAGACGTGAAGCCATCGCCAGGATCGTGGTCGCACAGAATGTGGATGATGGTGCGGCCAGCAAACAGGCGGGTCGAGATGACCTCGTACATGTTGCGATAGGCATCGAGCTCACTGCGCTCGATCGTCTTTGCCCAGATCGTGCCACGCGCCTTGTCGATTAAGTCCTTGGGCGCGCCTTCGAGCTTGATCTGACCGTTCACCAACACAGCCATCGACGGACACAAATCGGCCACGTCCTCGACAATGTGGGTCGACAGGATCACCACGACATTCTCACCGATTTCAGCGAGCAAATTGAGGAAGCGATTGCGTTCTTCCGGGTCGAGACCCGCGGTCGGCTCGTCGACAATGATCAAGTCGGGATTGCCGATCAAAGCCTGGGCGATGCCAAACCGCTGACGCATACCGCCGGAGAAGCCTGCGATCGCTTTCTTGCGCACGTCCCAAAGGTTGACCTGTGCAAGCAGGGTCTCAACCGTCTCCTTGCGTGCCGAGCGAGAAGATATTCCCTTCAGAACCGCCATATGGTCGAGCATATCATAGGCCGAAACGCGCGGGTAGACACCGAAGTCCTGCGGAAGATAGCCGAGGCGTTTGCGGAGCGCTTCAGGTTCAGCGAGGATATCGATCCCGTCGAAAGTGATCTTGCCCGAGGTTGGGGTCTGCAGCGTTGAAACCGTCCGCATCAGAGTGGATTTGCCTGCACCGTTGGGCCCCAGAAGCCCGAGCATTCCCTTGGGAATGGTCAAAGACACATCATCGAGGGCGCGCACGCCGTTGGGATAGACGTGGCTGACGTTCTGCAGTTGAAGCATGTAGTGATCCCTCCTGTTGGGCAGGAAGGTAGGTTGGTGTGTTACTTGTGTAAAGCGCCTAGGTTTAGCGCTGTCTGCCAACGGCTAATGTTGATCGACGAGGGTCTGTCCCGCTCAGCGCGCCCGTGAAGGCGCGATCAGGACGGCGTTCGCAATGAGAAGGTCGAGACCGTCAAGATAGGCACGGGTGGACGGATCGTGTGCAAATCCGATCGTCATGCCGCGCCCGGTCGGCTGCGCCAGGAGGTAAGGCTTGAAGGCAAGCTGACGGCGGTTTTCTTCCCAGACATAACCGCTGGCGATGAGATCATCCAAAGCCGCAAAGCGCAGAACGTTTGACCCTTGCGAGCGATCCAGCGGAGTAAAGATCTGAGATCCGCTGGCGAGGACCACTGCGCCATCGTCATAACCCGCAGAAAGGAAGTTCTCCTGGTCAGCCACCGTATTGAGCAGTGCCCCGGGCAGAGTGTCCGGAAGGGCCTGCTGATCAGCGATGGCTTCGCGATATTCTTCCTCGCTTTCGAATTCCTGAGCCTTCGCGAGCGCCCCTTCCGTTCCTTTCTTGCCTTCGGCTGTAAGGCCAAGAGCGGCCTCGCGTTTTACCGCGAGGAGCGGATTATCGCCGCTGGCAAAGCTGCCCACGCTGCGTCCAACTGTTACGAGCACTCCGCCCCCCTCCACGAATTCGCGCAATGTCGACAGTCCACGGCTTCCCAGATCGCTCGCAGGCGAACCATCAGGGATGAGGACGACATCATAGTCGGAAAGATCGGCGCGGCCGAAACGGTTGGTGCGAATTGGAACGACCGGAAGTCCGAGGCGCTGTTCGAGCACATAGCGCATCGCGCCTGCGCTCAGTTGCGAGATGCCTTCGTCCCAGGCCATGGCCACCTTGGGCAGAGTCAAGTCGACGAACGCTTCACTACCAAGGTTCGGACCGTCCTCGACCCAGCTGCTTTCAAGCGCCACGGTATGCGCACCAATCTCGCTGGCAAGGGCAGCCAGCTTGGCCATTTGCTCATCGGTGTTCGGGCCAGCCGGGAAAACTACGGTGCCGCGCGGATAGGTGCGCCCGTTCTGAGTGAAAGCCTCGTCAGTGGTTCGCGCCTTGAGACCATTGCGCAGAGCAAGCGTTACAAGCCGCGCCTGGCCGCTATCAGTCCAAGGAACGGCAACGGCGAAATTGCCGGAACCCTGCGCAAGCGGCGGAATGGGCGTTTCACCTGCCAGCACATCGCCCGAAACCGCGTTGCCGCACAGGTCGACGTCAACGCCCGACATCAACCCAACCGACCATGCAGTTACATCGTACAGCTCATGGGGCAGATCTTCAGAACGGCGAAGTTCCTGTTCGGTGATGAATTGCGGCGGGAGGGCGGTGTCGCGATCGAGCAGGCTGCGAACAAGGCGCGCAGCTGGCTGAGCTTGCGGCACTGCGAGATATCCCTGCGGATAAGAGCGACCGCAAGCTGACGCCGAGCCTGACCGCCTCAGGACAGTAATACCTTGCGCAGCGAGTCTGCGGCCCAAGCTTTCGGCGTTCCAGCGCCGCGATGCGAGGTCGATGATATAGGCGCCTTGGCCTGCGCCGCCTGTGGCATTGGCCGCGCGATAAGCTGCGAACTCGCTCAGGAAACGGTCCGTATTCTGCGCCACTGCTTCCGCTGTCGATATGCTCGCGATGAAATGGTTGCGAACGGTGTGGCCGTAGGTGAGCTCGCTACCATCCGGGCGCTCCCACAAGAGGCCACGAGATGACGCCTGCTCATACGTGCTGCCAATCGCGCCGTGATGCGTGTTCCAGGTGTCGCCATATCCGGGGTAAAACAGGTCGAAAATTTCGCGGGTGTAATAAGGCTCGCCCATCGCATCGAAGTATGATGCGTTGTTGCGCCCGATGATCGCATAAGCGCGGCGCTGTGCAGCGGTGATGTTCGGGTTGATCGGCTCAGCCGCTGGCGAGAAGAAGTACGTCGAGTCCCCACTCATTTCGTGCAGATCGACAACCACCACCGGGTTCCATGCACGGATCGCTGCGACCTTGCCGCGGGTCTCAGGCTGGCTGAGAGTAAACCAATCGCGATTGAGGTCGAACATGTAGTGATTGACTCGGCCACTGGGCCACGTCTCATCATGCTCCGCCGCCTGTCGGTCGCCTGCCGGCACTATGCCGGTCGCGCCGCGGAAGTGGTTCACGAAACGCGCACGCCCGTCTGGGTTCTGCATAGCGTCGATCGCGACAATCGTTTCAGAAAGTATCGCATCGACCCGCGCATCACCTTGCGCTGCGAGCAGATGATAGGCGGTCATGAGGGCGGCATCGGTGGATGAAATCTCGTTCCCGTGCACACCATAGGTGAGCCAGGTCACAGGAAGCGCATTCCCATTGCCGGTACGACCGGCAGCGATCGTCGCAAGGTCTGACTGGATGGCCTCGATCCGCGCCATGTTTTCACGCGATGTGATGATCAGGTAGTGCAGCGGGCGTCCTTCCCAGCTCGTGGCATACTGGACCATCCTCACACGATCTGGAGCTGCCTCGACCAGCGCACGCAGATAGCGGTCTGCCTCTGCTGGCGACGTGATGCGGTCACCGGGCGCATGGCCTACGGTCTCGGTGAGGGTTGGAATGTCGGGGTCGAACTGGGCATCGAGAAAAGACTGCGCGTGAGCCATCGGAGAGAGGACCAGAGCGGCAATAAGAGCCATCGCCACGGCGAGAATTCGGTCCATCAATTTGCGCATCTTTCGCCAGTCCTTCTTGGTCAAAATGGTGCCCATCAGCGCACGCCTGTTCGGCCAAACATCATTCCCGGTCAAGCTGTAGGTTTCGCCGAATGACTCTTGAGGCGTCATGACGCGTAACAAAATTGCCACGCACGGCGCCAATCTGCACGATTCAACTGTAACCTTCTTGACACACATCGCCTCTGAGTCCGACCATGGTGCATCGCAACAAACACAGGGACTGACATGAGACCTCTCAAGATTTCTGGACAGGCGCTTCTCCTCGCCGCCGCAAGCACGATGCCTTTCACTGCTTACGCTCAGACTGCTCCTGACGGGGATGAGACCGCTGAGGGGCAAGAGAACCGCATTGTTGTCACTGGTTCTCGCATCGCGATCGATCCCAATATCGGCTCTCCGGCTCCGATTATCTCGGTCGATTCCGAAGCGCTGACGCAAACCGGCACGCCCGATGTTGTCGATGTCCTGCGTGATATCCCTGCCCTTTCGACCTCGATCACCTCCGATGGTTCGATCGACAGTGTGTTCGCAGGGCAGAATATTTCGGTCGGTCAATCGGTCCTGAACCTTCGCGGTCTCGGCCCGAACCGGACGCTCGTGCTCGTCAATGGTCGCCGCCACGTTTCAGGTGTTGCGGGCGAGCAGGCGGTCGACGTCAACTCGATCCCGACCGCTCTGATCGAGCGCGTCGAAACGCTGACCGGCGGTGCATCGTCGATCTACGGTGCCGATGCTGTGACCGGCGTTGTGAACTTCATCCTGCGCGACGATTTCGAAGGTCTGCAGGCCAACATCCAGTCGGGTATCTCCGATCAGGGCGATGCATGGCGCATCAACGGGGACGTGACCTGGGGCGTCAACTTCGACGATGGCCGCGGTAACTTCGTCATCTCGGGCGAATACGCTTATGGCGAAGAACTGCAGTTCGGCGAGCGGGCCTTCTCGCGCAACAACGGCATTTTCGATGACCAGGCGAACCCGGCGTTGTTCTTCCAAACGGGCGAATTGAACGCCGCCGATACTCCGAACTTTATCGCAAATGGCTCGGTTATCGGCGGCCTCATTCCGTCATCGGCTGATGGCTTCACGCCGACTGCCACCGAGCAGGCTCTCATCGCACGGGCAGCCAATGCGCCTCGTCGTTTCATCGCATTCGACCCTCGCTTCTCGCTTTCGTCGGCAGGCGGCATCGTTGCACCAGGCGATATCGGCCTCAGCGATGGTCCTGACATCAACGGCAACGGCACGCCCGACTGCCTTGAATCCGCAGTTGGCTTCAACAGCACCTTCAATGCTGGCGCCTTCGGCCTTGCTGGCGGTTGTGCGGTCATCAACAATGATGGCTCGCTCAGCGTCTACCAAGACGGCCTGATTACCGGCCTGTTCAACCAGTTCGGCGGCGACGGCATTCCGAACAACTTCGACGTGAACTCGCTGATCCCGGAAACCGAGCGTTGGTCGGTCAACGCCAACCTCACCTACGAGATTTCGAACGCAGCAACCTTCTTCTTCGAAGGTAAGTACGTGTCGAACTCCGCCGAATTCCAGGCGCAGCCGAACACGTTCTACGATCTTCTGACGATCCGTGCGGACAACCCGTTCATCACGCCTGATCTTCAGCAGTATGTCGCGCCGCTGTTCTTCGGTGATGGCGTTGAAGAAGGCCTCTACCTTACCCGCGACCCGGCTGACCTTGGCCCGAACCGCAACCGCAACGAGTTCGAAACCTATCGTTTCGTTGCAGGTTTCCGTGGCGATACGTCGGACTACTTCTCTTACGAGGTTTCAGCGAACTACGGGAAGTTCAACCAGACCACGCTCGACGCGAACCGCGTCATCATGGACCGCTTCTTTGCGGCCATCGACGTGGTAACCGGCCCTGGCGGCAGCCCGATCTGCCGTTCAGACATCGATCCCACCGCCCCGGCGACAACGCCGTTCGGCATCCCGGCGGGCGATCCCGGCTTCTTCACCTTCAATCCGGGTGACGGTCAGTGCCGTCCTGCCAATGTTCTTGGCGGTGTAGGCGCGATCAGTCAGGAAGCGATCGACTTCATCACCACCACCGTGGTCAATGAATTCGAGCTCGAGCAGTTGGTCTTCAGCGCGATCTTCACCGGCAACACCGGCGCTTTCCTCGAACTTCCGGGAGGTCCGATCGGCTTCGCTTTCGGTCTCGAGTATCGCGAAGAGGAATCGACTTCCGAATTCGATCCGCTGGTACGCGGTGTCATTCCGGTGACCACGCCTGACGCCACCGAGGGCGCTCTCTTGCGCGACCTCGGCTTTGCGCAGAACTCGCTGGTCTTTGACCCGGCGACCATCATCAGCAATGCGGGCGGTCAGTACGATGTCTATGACATCTTCACCGAAGTCCGTCTGCCGTTCCTGTCCGGCGTGGCTTTCGCGGAAACGCTTGAACTCAGCGCTGCAGCGCGTTTCTCGAGCTATTCGACAGTCGGCGACACCTTCACTTGGAACGTCAGCGGTCTGTGGGCGCCGTCGCAGGACATCCTGTTCCGCGGCACTTATTCCGAAGCGGTTCGCGCACCGAACATCAACGAGCTGTTCAACCCGGCTCAAGGTGCCTTCTTCCGTCCGGTCGATCCGTGTGATGTCGGCAATCTGGTAACGGCAGCTGATCCGGCGCTGCGCCAGGCAAACTGCACGGCCTTCTTCAACCAGATCGGCTTCGATCCGACTTTCGGCACGGGAACCTATAGCTACGTCGATCCTCTGACCGCGCGTTTCTCGGGCTCGATCAGCGGCAACCCGAACCTGCAGGAAGAAACCGCTACCACCTGGACGGTCGGCACGCAGATCACGCCGCGCTTCCTTCCGGGCTTCGTCCTCAGCGTCGACTACTACAACATTGAGATCGAGGACGCGATCAACCCGGTTGGCTCGCAGGACATCGTCGACAACTGCGTCGACAGTGCCAGCATCGACAACGCCTTCTGCTCGTTGTTCGATCGTAACCCGGCGACCGGTGGCTTCACCTTCCTACGTCAAAGCTCGCTGAACTTCGCCCGCCAAGAAACTGCCGGTGTCGAAGCAGCGATGCAGTATCGCTTCGGTGTCGGTCCGCTTGACTTCACGCTGAATGCAAGCGGCACCTGGGTCGACAAGCTTAACGACTTCTTCGATCCGAGCGATCCGACGCTGGTCGACCCCGAGCTTGGCGAACTGCAGCGTCCAGAGTGGGCTGGCCGTGCTTCGCTTACTGCGGATTACGAGCGCTTCAGCTTCACTTGGTCGACCACCTATCTCGACTCGATGGGCCTTCGCGCCGTCGAAATCGAGGAAGTGGGCAACACTGGTGAAGACACCTTCTCGGTCGCCAACGGCCTCTCGGGCGACGCGTTCATTCACGACATTCAGTTCAGCTACGAAGCTTCGGACATGCTGAACATCTTCGGCGGTGTGAACAATGTCTTCGGTCGAAACCCGTTCGTGACAGAACAGGCCTATCCGGTAAGCCCGGTCGGCACCCTGTTCTTCCTGGGTGCGACGGTTTCGATGTAATCATCGGCTCTCAGCCAAACGCAAAGGGGGGCGAAGGTTTCGACCTTCGCGCCCCTTTGTGTGTGCGCCTGTCGCGGCCAGCGTCAGGCGTTCCCGTGCTCCTTGCGAGCAATCTCGTGTAGCCAGTCTGCATGACGCGGCGCTTTTTTGGTCTGGCTCCATTCGTCGAGCATGAGCGGCGCCACGCGCTTCAGCTCGGCATATTGTTCATCGGTTCCAATGTCCGCGGCAAGTTCGACGCGGTGGCCATTGGGATCGAAGAAATAGATCGACTTGAAGATGCCATGGTGCGTCGGGCCGAGCACATCGATACCTTCAGCTTCAATGTGCTCCTTTGCGGCAAGCAGCGCCTCTTCGTCCGGCAAGCGGAAGGCGAGGTGCTGGACCCAAGCAGGGGTGTTTTCGTCGCGGCCCATGTCTTTCTGATTAGGCAGCTCGAAGAATGCGAGGATGTTGCCGTTCCCCGCATCGAGGAAGACGTGCATGTAGGGATCATACTCGCCGGTCGAAGGGACGTGATCCTCGGCAAAGGCGGTGGTGTAGTCCATGCCGAGGACGCGGCCATACCATTCGACCGTTTCCTTGGCGTCCTTGCAGCGATACGCCGCGTGGTGAACGCCGCCCAGTTTGACAGGATGGCTCATTCTGCCGGTTCCTTGTCGGCAGTGTCGAGCACACCGCGTGCGATCTGGTCGCGCTCAATGCTTTCAAACAGCGCCTTGAAGTTGCCTTCGCCAAAGCCATCGTCGCCCTTGCGCTGGATGAACTCGAAGAAGACCGGACCAACCTGCGCCTCCGCAAAGATCTGAAGCAGAAGGCGCGGCTGTCCGCCTTCGGTCGTTCCATCGAGCAGGATGCCGCGCATCTTGAGGTCATCGGCATTCTCGCCATGACCCGGCAGACGCTCATCGAGCATCTCGTAGTAAGTCTCCGGCGGCGCGGTCATGAAGGGCACGCCGAATTCCTTGAGGCGATCCCAGCATGCGACGAGGTCTTCGCAGATCAGCGCGATGTGCTGGATGCCCTCACCGTTGAACTCGCGCAGGAACTCCTCGATCTGGCCCTTGCCGCCTTCGCCCTCTTCGTTCAGCGGAATGCGGATCTTGCCGTCAGGCGCGGTCAGCGCCTTCGAAGTGAGGCCGGTATATTCGCCCTTGATGTCGAAGAAGCGGATTTCCTGGAAGTTGAAGAGCGTCTCGTAATAGTCCGCCCAGTATTTCATACGGCCGGTGTAGACGTTGTGCGTGAGGTGATCGATCGTGTGAAAGCCCGCGCCCTCGGGATAGGGATCGACGCCCGGCAGGTAGTCGAAATCGATGTCGTAAATGGTGAGGCTCTTGCCTTCGGCTCCAGCATAACGGTCGACGAGGTACAGAATTGCGCCGCCAATGCCGCGGATCGCGGGGATGCGCAGTTCCATTGGACCCGGCTCGTTTGCGACCGGCTCAGCGCCCTGTGCGATCAGGTGATCGTATGCCTTGGCAGCATCGCGAACGCGGAAGGCCATGCCGCAGGCTGAGGGGCCATGCTCGCGCGCGAAGTACCATGCTGCGCTGCGCGGCTCGTAGTTGACGACGAGGTTGATGCCGCCCTGACGCCAAAGGTGCACGTCCTTTGAGCGGTGCTTGGCCACCAGCGTGAAGCCCATCGCCTCGAAAACCGGCTCAAGCACGCCTTTTTCGGGCGCACAGAATTCGACGAACTCAAAGCCATCAAGGCCGGCGGGATTGTCGAACAAGTCTCCGGGGTGCTGTGTCATCAATGCGTCTCTTTGTTTCAAACTGGTTACGTTTGAAACTAAATACGCTCAATCGGCCCTTTTGTCAAAGAGCATTCACTCCAATTGGGTTTGCAAGCCGGAATGGATCAGGGCAGGCTATGCGCAGTCGGAGGGACGCATGATCAAGACCAAGGGTATCAACCACGTCGCGCTTGTCTGCCGCGACATGCAGGAAACCACGAAGTTCTACACCCAGGTCTTGAACATGCCGCTGTTCAAGACAGTCGAATTGCCGGGCGGCGGACAGCACTTTTTCTTCGATTGTGGCGGCGGGAGCGCGGTTGCGTTTTTCTGGTGGGAGGACGGTCCGCCAGCCGCTCCCGGCATCGCGTCGGTCCGCAAATTCCCCATGGACGCCAAGACCGCTGTGGGGTCGATGAACCATCTCGCTTTCGACATGGCCGAAGAGGAACTCGAAGCCGCGCTCGATCGACTTGAAGAAGCTGGCGTCGAGCACACACATACTGTGGTCAATCACGATGACAGCCCCGCAGGCATGTCGCGCGAGATGCATGAGGGTGTATTTGTGCGCTCGGTTTATTTCACCGACCCGAACGGGATCATGTTGGAATTTGCGGCGACGACCAAACAATTCGGTCCCGGCGATATCACGCACAAGCCTGCAACGGCTGCAGACAGGGTGGAGGCGTAGGGCATGCCGCGCTTGAGAGAGGTGCCCAAGGACGAGGCCGACGAGAAGGTCGCGTTGCCGCTTTATGCGATGCTGTTTGGCGATCGCGATCCGGTGGCCGAACCGGGAACGGCTACAGGAACCCCAGGCGATTGGTGGACCGTTTTTGCGAACTCGCCGGCTACGCTCAAACATGCGGCGCAGGGGTTCGCCTACTACCGCGATCCTGCTCGCAAGCTTGACCCGGTGCTACGCGAGTTGGGCCAGACATGGGCGGGATGGGCTTGCGGAAGCCAGTTCGTTTTCTCACAGCACTGCAAGTCGCTACGCGGCCTTGCTTATCCCGAAGACAAGATTGAAGCGCTGCCGGTTTGGCAGACCAGCGACCTGTACGATGCTCGCGAAAGAATGGTCCTTGCCTATGCGGACAGGCTAGTGTCGCATCACGGGCGGGTTCCCGATGCGCTGTTCGAAGCGCTCAAGGCCGAATTTTCGGACGAAGAAATCCTCGAGCTCACCTACACAACCGCGATGTATATGATGCACGCCGTGATGAGCCGCGCGCTTCGCACCGAATTCGACGACCGCGACGATCCCATTACCGAAGTGCCCGCGCCCGAAGGCTTCGACGCGCTCGACTTCCTCGGTGGCAATCGCGAGAAGGACTAGGCGATCCGGGCGATGTTGCGTCCGCGTTCGTCGCGGATGACCGAAAGCTTCGCGCCGAATGGTTCGCCGCTTTCGAAGATCCTGCGTGTACCCTCGTCGGCGAGGTCGGCATTGCCTACGACCCTCTTCCCATCTGCATTTCGTCCGATCCAGACAGCATCGCTACCGCTCTTGGAATGGTTGATCGTGTAGCTTTCCAGCGTCGCGCTTTCGAAAGGCTGGTCGCTGCGGGCTATACCGTTGGTAGCCTTGGGAACCTTCACCACCCGTTCTGCGCCCCAATCGGCTGCATCGGCCGAATAGATCCCGGTCGCATATTTGCTCATCCAACCACCATTGGCGCCGACCAGAACATAGCTGCCTCGGTCAACACGCACGCGCTCCACCGCTTCGCAGATTGCATGCGCTGAATAGTTGTTCCCCGCACCGCCAAAGAAGGGAAGGCCGCCCGTGAGAGTGAGCCCGCGCGGGTCGTCATGCGCAATGCCGAAGTGATCGCACTGGTTGAATGCTGGGATTGCGAAGCACGAATAGAAATCGAGATAGCGTATGTCGGCCATCGCTTTGCCTGCGATCTCGAGAGCGCGCTCGACCGACGCAATCGATGCAGGGTTCGCCGCGAGATCGGGCCGCTCGCTTAGCTCCAACTCCGTCGCGGAAGTGACCGCGTGAATATGCACCCACTTCTCCTGCGGCACGCCGAGTTCGCGAGCCTTGCCTGCACTCGCGATGATGATTGCTGCTGCCTGATTCACCTGATCGCGCGCAACGGTCATCCGGGTGTATGGCTCCGCGACGATGCGGTTCCGATCCGTCACCGTCGCAAGTTCCTCGGCGCTTCGTTCAACCGGGGCCGCTGAATGCGGGTTTGCCGCTGCGATCTTGGTGAAGGGTTCGAAAAGCTCGCCAATGTCGCGGCGATACTCCTCCAGCCCTTTGCCAAGCTTCGCCCGCCGGGCGTTTTCGGCGATGGCGTAAAGCGGGATCGCGCCGGTCGCACCATGAGCGAAGAGGCCCATCTCCATCATGCCATCGAGGCCAAAGCCGCGATCCTCGAATTCGCCGCCGACTTTCTCGGACCAGTCCGGCTTTTCTCCCTTTGCTGCCAGAGCTAGGGCGGTCGAGATCGCTTCGGATCCGACAATGACTGCGCAATCACTCTCGCCGGCAGCAATCGCCGACGCAAATTCGCCGACATATTGCTGGTTGGTTTGCCCGCCGGTTGGCGAGAGGATCAGGCGCTCGGGGCTTGCGCCCACACGCTTCGCGACTGCGCCGGGAATGTTGTCGGGCGCACCGAAAGGCGGCTCCTTGCCGGGCCGCGACATCTCGAATGCCCGGATCGAAGCGAGCGTATCGATCGCCCCCGCGATCGATCCAACTGCGGCACTGTCGGCGATGGCTGCAGCAAGTGCGCGGCCGCTCAGATCGGCATAGGACAACGCCTCGTAACCGGGTTCGTCAACCCGTTCCGAATACTGCCCTACACCGATGATGACAGGTGTGTTGTCGGGAACCATCTTTGCGGATCAGTCGACGAAATCGTCCACGCGTTCGATGATGATAGCCGGGGCCATACCGCCGGCAGCACACATCGTCACAAGGCCGCGCTTGAGGTCACGCCGCTCAAGCTCGTCAACCATCGTCCCGATCAGGATCGAGCCGGTTGCACCGATCGGGTGACCAAGCGCAATCGAACCGCCATTGACGTTGACCTTGTCCCAGTCGAGCTCGAGGTCCCGCACGAATTTCGCGGCAACCACGGCGAACGCCTCGTTGATTTCGAACAGGTCGATATCGTCGACGCTCATCCCTGCCTTCTGGAGCACCTTCTTCGCTGCAGGAACAGGCGCGTTGAGCATCAGCGTGGGGTCATCACCCATGTTGGCAGTTGCAACGATGCGAGCCCGCGGCTTGAGGCCGTGCTTTTCGGCATAGGCTTTCGAGCAGACCAGCACCGCAGCCGCGCCATCGACCACGCCCGAGCTGTTGCCCGCATGGTGGAAATGCTGAATCTCAACGTCCGGATACTTCTGGTTTACGAGGCCGCGGAAGGTCGTGCCCTTCGCATCGAGCGGAACGTCTGCGATCTTGGTAAAAGCTGGTTCAAGCTTGGCGAGGTCTTCCATCGTTGTCTGCGGACGCGGATACTCCTCACGATCCAGAACGACGGTGCCATCGTCAAGCGTCACGGGAACCACCGACTTGTCGAAGCGGCCTTCGCTGATCGCCTCAGCGGCTCGCTGCTGTGAGCGGTAGCCAACCTCGTCGAGTTCCTCGCGGGTGAAACCTTCGATGGTGGCAATGGCGTCCCCACAAATTCCCTGGTGCGATTGCGGGTGAACGCCCTGAAGGCGCTCGTTGTAGCTGCCCATCATCATCGGCTTGATGCCAGCCTGCATCTTCTCTTTGGTCATCGCAGCGGTGAGGCTCATCATCTCGGTGCCACCTGCGACAATGCAGTCTTCCATGCCGCTCATCACCTGCGCAGCCGCAAGGTTCACCGAGGTAATGCCGCCGCCGCAGAACCGATCGAGGGTCGTACCCGAAGAGGTAATGTCATAGCCTGCATCAAGTGCAGCCATGCGGCCCATGTCGCCGCCCTGCATGCCGTCCTGCGTAGAGACCGACCAGATCACGTCATCGACGGTCGAGGTGTCGAGGCTGTTACGCTCGGCAATCGCCTTGAGAACCGTGGCAGCGAGATGCTGAGGGTGCTGTTCAGCTAGAGCGCCCTTGCCCTGCTTGCCGATCCCGCGCGGAGTGCGCACTGCGTCGATGATGTATGCTTCTGCCATTTGGGGTCTCTCTCTCGTTTTCGCCGATAATCCGGTTGACGTATCCGTAAAGCCCCTGCACTCCTTGCACAAGAATGAGTTTCATTTTGCAATCCCAAGATTCGAGAAACTGGAGAGAGAGCCTGTGTCCGAAGAAGTACTGACCGAAGTTCAGGACGGTGTCCTGATCGTCACTATCAACCGACCCGAAGCCAAGAACGCCATGACCAAGGCCGCAGCCGAGGGTATCGCTGCTGCCATGGATCGCCTCGATGCCGAAGACGACTTGCGCGTCGGCATCCTGACGGGCGCGGGCGGCACGTTTTGCTCCGGGATGGACCTCAAGGGCTTCCTTCGCGGAGAGAGCCCGACGGTCGAGGGTCGCGGCTTTGGAGGCGTTGTGCAGGCACCGCCTTCCAAGCCGCTAATTGCCGCGGTTGAAGGCTACGCGCTCGCTGGCGGGCTTGAGCTCATGATCGCCTGCGATCTCGTGGTGGCAAGCGCTGGTGCGAAATTCGGCATTCCCGAAGCCAAGCGCGGCCTCGTTGCAGCAGCGGGCGGCGTGATGATGCTGCCGGATCAGATTCCTGAGCGCATCGCCATGGAGCTCGCCCTCACGGGAGATTTCATCGACGCACCGCGCGCATACGAGCTTGGCCTTATCAACGAAGTGACCGACGGCTCGGCCATTGACGCAGCGAAGGCTCTCGCGGCTCGCATCGCAGCCAATGGTCCGCTGGCCGTGCGCGTATCCAAGCAGATCATCAAGGAATCGCGTGGTTGGGCGATGGAAGATCGCTACACCAAGCAGGCGCAGCTCATCGCGCCGGTCTTCGTGTCCGAAGACGCCCGCGAAGGCGCAGCGGCCTTCGCCGAAAAGCGCGCGCCCAACTGGAAGGGCATGTAAGTTTGAAGCTGTTGCAGGCCGCCTCCGGGAGAAGGCTGCCTGCGTAGCTTTTGGGATTCAACGAGAGAGGAACACACCATGCCCGTCATCGACGTGCCCCAGCCCGAATTCATGGAAGACGAGGAGATTTCGATCTTCGCGGATGCGGTGGGCAAATTCTATCAGCAGCATGCGCCCGAAAAGCGCGTCCAGAAATGGCGCGATGAAGGCCAGGTCGAACGCGAATTCTGGAACGAGGCCGGCCAGGCTGGCCTTCTCGGCGTGTCCGTGCCTGAGGAATATGGCGGCCACGGCGGCGATTTCCGCCACGACATCGTTGTCATCGACCAGCAGGCCAAGCACAATGTCGACGGCTTTGCTGCAAGCCTGCACAACACGATCATCCTGCCTTACCTTGTGCGCTACGGCACCGAGGAGCAGAAGCAGAAATACCTGCCCAAGCTGGTGACCGGAGAGCTTGTCAGCGCCATCGCCATGACCGAGCCAGGCGTGGGAAGCGATCTTCAGTCGATCACGACCACCGCCCTCAAGGATGGCAATGGTTACCGGATCAACGGGTCGAAGACCTATATCTCGAACGGTCAGACCGCCGACTTCATCGTCGTCGTGGCTAAGACCAACCCGGAGGAGCGCGCCAAGGGCATCTCGCTTATGCTGCTCGAAACCGAAGGCGCCGAGGGCTTCCAGCGCGGGCGCAAACTCGACAAGATCGGGCTCGATGCCGCCGACACCTCTGAGCTATTCTTCGACAACGTTTTCGTCCCGGCCGAAAACGTTCTCGGCGGTGAAGAGGGCAAGGGCTTTTACCAGCTGATGGGTGAGCTAGCACAGGAACGCCTCGTGATCGCCATGGGCGCTGCCACGGGGATCGAGAAAGCGCTCGAGACCACACTTGACTATGTGAAAGAGCGCAAGGCGTTCGGCCAGACCATCTGGGATTTCCAGAACACCCAGTTCGTGCTCGCCGACCTCAAAGCGCGCGGCACTGCTGCCCGCGTTTTCGTCAACGATTGCATCGCCAAGCTGCTCAAGGGCGAGCTCGACGTCGCAACCGCTGCCATGGCGAAATACTGGGTGACCGAGCTTCAGAGCGAAGTCGTCGACAAGTGCCTGCAACTGCACGGCGGCGCCGGCTACATCAACGACTACCCAATCGCGAAGATGTACCGCGATGCACGCATCACGCGTATCTTCGGCGGTTCGAACGAAGTCATGAAGATGCTGATCGCTCGCTCAATGTAATCGGCTCTCAGAGCGTCATGCAAAAAGGGCGGCCCGGTTTCCCGAGCCGCCCTTTTTTGTAGTCGCTTCTGGGCTTAGAACTTCGCGCGAACAACCACACCGTAGGTACGCGGTTGCAGCGAGAAGGCCGAGCGTGAGCGCGAACCGAAGCCGCCAGTACCGCGGAGCGTTGTGTTGAAGGTCACACCGCGCACGACATTGTCGGTCAGGTTGTTGACGAACCCTTCGATCGAATAGGCACCGTCGTTGAAGCGAAGACCTGCGCGCAGGTTGATAAACTCCTGCCCGTCCTGGATGTCACCGATGATCAGCCCCTGATCGCGAGCAACGTTGATCGCTCCGGCAAGACCGCCGTTATCGGCGATGAAAGTTCCGTTGGCGATAGCCGCAGTATC
Organism: Erythrobacter sp. S158; assembly: GCF_057364915.1. Taxonomy (NCBI): domain Bacteria; kingdom Pseudomonadati; phylum Pseudomonadota; class Alphaproteobacteria; order Sphingomonadales; family Erythrobacteraceae; genus Erythrobacter; species Erythrobacter sp. S158. Next base: position 2,491,911 of record NZ_CP200279.1, read on the forward strand.
GAGCGCCTGAGTAGACGTGCGTTGGTCGCCTTCAAGGCGGATTTGACCCGCGAAGAAAAACTCCATGCCGTTACCAATCGGCTTCTCGTAATTGGCACCCATAATGGCGACGACGCTTGGTGCGTTCGTTAGGTCAAAGCCGCACAGCGCAGCCACCGAAAGAACATTAGTAAGCGAACCGGCACAATCGTCGGGATAGCTAGCATCGAGGATAGTGGCCGATGCCGTAACCGAAAGACTGTCGCTGACGCGGAAGAGGCTTTCGATTTCGATACCTTGCGATTCAGCAATCGGCACGTTGAACGTTTCGAAAGCGAGTCCTGTGAATTCCAAGACCTGGAAGTTCTGGAATTCCTCGTAGAACGCAGCGATGTTCAGCGTGAGGGCATCGTCGATCAAACGACTCTTGAAGCCGATTTCGTACGCATCCACTTCCTCTGAAAGGAACTGAGCGCTTACCCCGTTCAACGCAGCGGTGGTATCAAGGTTGATGCCACCCGCTTTAATGCCGTGCGTGAAGCTAGCATAGATGTTGATCGGAGCGTTTGCGAATTCGTAGCCCAAGCGAGCCGTATAGATCAGCTCTTCATCATCGAAGTTTTCCTGGAAGGTCCGAACAAGTGGCAGAACCGCAGCCTGCGGCAAGTCAGCCGGAGCAGCGAAGCCGAAACAGCCGAGCGCGAACAGCCCGCCTTGAAGCGTTGCCGGAATGGTTCCTGCTGCAGTCGCTGCTAGCGTAGCCGGGCAGATCTGATTGTTCGTTTCAGTCTGCGTGAAGCCGCCTGATTTGTCTTCCCAGATATAACGAAGGCCCAAAGTCAGTTCGAGCCCATCCACGATCTCGAGCGTGTTGTTGGTGAAAATCGCGTAGCTCTGCGCATCCTGCTGGAAACGGTTGAGCGTGCGAGTGCCATTGGGATCAACACCAGTGAACAACTGGATCGGAGCAGGACCGGCGAGACCGCCGAACAGAGCGCCGGTATTGGCATCATATTCCGAGCCGAGCAGGAACGTCGTCGTCGAATCGATCTGTTCATCGGCAAAGAAGCCGCCGATCATGTAATTCAACGCGCCGCCAAGAGCTTCGCCTTGGAAACGCAGTTCTGCAGTCCAGGTTTCGATTTCACCGTCAATACCGACATTGAAGATGTCATTCGCGGTAAAATCAGAATCGTAGAATTCCTCGTTTTCGAATTTGCGATAGGATCCGATGAAGATCAGATCCGCACTGTCGGAAACCGGGAATTCGATTTCGCCGGTGATGCCGTAATTATCGATGTCGGCTTGCGGTGCAAAATTGGCCGAGACGATTCTGTTGTCGAGAACCTCCCGAAACTCGGATTGGCCAAACGGGTTGGTCGATACGAGAGGCTGGCCATTGCCGCCGTTCGCACCGAGACCCACCGCTGCGTAAGCGCCGCCCGTCACTAATGGAGACTGATACAATTCGACCGCGCCGCAGCAGCTGGAAGTTGAATTAGAGAAGTCTGCGATCAGGCGACCGCGAACGCCGCTGTCGCCTTCAAAGCCAAGCTGTGCGCGAATGAGATACTGGTCGACATCGTTCGTATCGCCAATCACCGTCCCGGTGTCGTCGACGATGTCAAGAAAGCCATCACGCTTGCGATACGCACCGGTTACGCGCAGAGCCAGCGAGTCTTCGACAAGCGGGACGTTCACGGCACCCTGCAAGCTGATTTCGTCGAAATTGGCGTAGCCGGCGTTCACGAAGCCGCCAAATGAATCAAGTTCGGGACGCTTGGTGGTGATGTTGAGTGCACCGGCCGAAGTGTTGCGACCGAACAAGGTGCCCTGGGGTCCGCGCAGAACCTCGACGCGCTCAATATCGACAAACTCGTTGAGAGCCACACCGGGACGAGATTGATAAGCGCCGTCAATGAAAATGCCGACCGCGCTTTCAAAGCCGATGTTGTTTGAGGTGGTACCAACACCGCGAATACGTAGCACCACCGAACCCGAAGCGATCTGAGCCTGGCTGGACGTGAAGCTTGGCGCGAGATCGGTGACTTCGCGGATGTTGTCGACACCCTGATTGTCGAGAGCTTGCGGAGAAATCGCGGTCACCGCGATCGGAATGTCCTGCACGTCCTGAGCTCGGCGTGTCGCAGTCACAATGATGACACTGTCATCAGCCTGCGGTGTCGGCCCTGCCTGCGTCTCGTTATCTTGAGCGAATGCGGGTGCGGTGAATGAACTGCAGGCCATCAGGCCAGCAGCGTAGGCTGCGAGCTTACGTGTCATAGACTTCTCTCTCCTCTACCACCCAACTTGTTGGCCGGTGTGGTTCAACTCCAACTCGCGAGACTATCAGCGCTTTTCGGCCTGCCAAGTCGTGGAGGCGGGTTCCTTGGAAAGAGTTGTAGATATGTCACAGTTTGCGCTGCAGTGCAGCATAAATTGCAGCAAAAAGGAGCGAATGTGAACGAATCTTTCCCGCAGCGCGGCAAAAGACTCACAATCCAATCCGCACGCCAAACCAGAAAGTGCGCGGTACGCCGAGGTCAATCGCACCGCCAGCGTTGCGGGTGACGATGATTTCGTCGAGGAGGTTCTCCGCCCGCGCGACCAGCGACAACTCACCCTTGATCGGAATTTGAGCAAACAGATTCAGCGTCGTCGCCGCCGAAAGCAGGTCGGTTTCCTGATCGTCCTCGAACTGAGAGCTGACGTGGCGCACCGTGCCTGCGAGCCGCCAGCCTTCCACCGGCTCCCATGCCAGAGTGGCGGAAGCGGCGAATTCGGGCGTTTGCGGTGGGCGGTTGCCGTCGAGTGCAGCCGACGTGCCCTCTCCGGCGATCTCGGCATCGGTGTAAGCGAGCGACGCGTCGAAACTCACTTCGCCCAGCCGAAGCACCACGGCTCCTTCGATACCCTGCGCCTCGATGGCGGGCAGGTTCTGGCGCTGGCGAAGGTTCGGGGCGAGGGTAACATTGGCAATCGCGTTCTCGACCTCGTTGTCGAAAGCGGTGAGCGAGATGACCAGTTCATTCACCGGTTGCCAGTTGAGCCCGATCTCGAAGCCTTCCAGCCGCTCGTTCTCAAGCGCGGCGTTTGCCTGCGTCACGACCGGGAAAACCACGAAAGGCCGGTAAAGCTCATTCAAGGTCGGCAGCCGCAGCCCGGTATACGCCGCGGCGCGAAGGTCGAGGCGGCGCGTCGCGTAGAAGGACGCGCCCGCACGCCAGCTGAGCGCCCAGTCGGAGCGGTCGGGTGCCACCACTTCGCTGACCAGCGCGCCATTAGCATCGACTGCGCGGAAGAAGCCGTCCTCGATCCGCGTGTGATCAGCGCGCAGACCTCCGGTCAGCACCACTGGCCCAATCGACCAGTCGTCCTCGACGAAGAAACCAATATTGCTGTTCACTCCGCCCGCATTGCGGCTTTCGCGAAGCGCTCCGGTGAAAGCGCTGAAGGCGTCCTCGAACAGCTCCCCATCGGCGCGGCGATAGTCGGCACCTACGCGCAGGTCGTGGCCTTCGGCGATTGGTGGGCGGATCTCGAACTTGCCGCCGATCCCGGTCGAGGGTGTGTTCCGCTGATCGAGGACTCGGGTGAAGCGTGTCGATGAGATGATGACGTTCGAGAAGTTGCGCGCCTGGACATAGGCGAGAGCGTCGAAGCCCCAGTCGCCTCGCCCGACGATGCGGATGCTGGCGTCCTGTCCCTCATGCGTGGAATCCGCACCGTCGAAGCGCAGCGTGCGTTGATCGTCGAACAGGCTGACGCGCGCCTGCAATTCGACATCCGGGCTTAGCGGCGCAACTCCGCGCAGACCGACATTCCAGCTGTCGAAGGCCGCGCGCGCACTGGCAGGGACGCGCTGGCTGTCGGGAGCCGTGAAGAAGCCTTTGCCCCGATCCCAGCGTCCGCTTGCAACCGCGAAACCGCTACCCAGTTTGCCCGCAACGATGCCAGTCGCCTCGGTAGCGCCGCGATCATTGGCAAGCAGGCTCGCATTGACCCCGTCGATCGTGCCAAGCCCGGCGCTTTCCAGTTCAATTGTCCCTGCAAGCGCGCCCGAACCGAATGGACCCGAACCGCCGCCACGCGTCACGCGAATATTGCCAAGCGTCTCGGGCGCAATCGCGGAAAGCGGAATATAGCCAAAGAACGGATCGGCAATCGGCACGCCGTCGAGCAGCACAAGGGCGCGGCTGGTCGCGTTGCCGCTAAGTGCCCGCAAGGTCACGCCTTGCGCGGTCGGGTTCGACGAACGGCTGTCCGAGCGGCGGAATTGCTGAAAGCCTGCGACATTGGCTAGCACGTCGTCGAGGCGCCCCGAACCGGTCGATGTGATGGCCTCGCGGTCGAGCTCTATCGTCGAATAGACGATGTTCGAGAGCGCCGGCTCAAGTCCTTCGCCGGTAACGACAATCTGAGTGCCTTCGTCTTCTTCGTCCTGTTCGGCCTGCGCAAAAGCGGGGAAGGCGTACGAAAGAGCAAGGGCGGAAACGACAAGACGCAGGGGGATATTCATAGGACGGGGCGCCTAACGCGTCTTGCGGGCAAAGTCAGTTGCAAATTGCCATCAAGACTCGCTTTTGCCTGCGACGTGTGTTTACATTGTTGTCAATTGGCCCTGAGCGCCAAGGGGAAGAGAGAGACCTGATGTTAGCAACACCCCCAGATTTCGATGTGCTGATCGTCGGCGCAGGGATTTCCGGTATCGGAATGGCCGCGCACATGACGATGAAGGCGCCGCACCATTCCTACGCCATCGTAGAGCGACGCGAGAACCTCGGCGGGACCTGGGACCTGTTCCGCTATCCCGGTATCCGCTCGGACAGCGACATGCACACGCTGGGCTATGACTTCGAACCGTGGCGGCATGAAAAGAGCATCGCCGATGCGCCTGCAATCCTCGACTACCTCAACAAGATCGTCGACGAGCGCGGCATTCGCGAGAATATCCGTTTTGGCCACAAAGTCATAAGCGCCGACTTCCGCGAAGACGAGGCGCGCTGGCATGTGGAGATGGAGCTGGATGACGGCTCGCGCACGCGCCTTACCGCCAACTTTCTATATCTGGGTTCTGGCTATTACGATTATGACGAGCCGCATGATGCAGGGTTCGAACTTGACGATTTCGAAGGTCAGGTGATCCACCCGCAATTCTGGCCCGAAGACCTCGACTATGCTGGCAAGAAGGTCGTGGTGATTGGTTCGGGCGCGACCGCTGTGACCATCGTCCCGTCCATGGCGGACAAGGCCGCCAAGGTCACGATGCTTCAGCGCACGCCGACATGGATGTTCGCGCGTCCAGCAAAGGACCGGATCGCGAACTTCCTGCGCAAGGTGCTGCCCGATAGCGTCGCTTATGCAATCACCCGGTTCAAGAATATCCGGATGCAGGATTACGCCTTCAAGACCGCACGCAACAAGCCGCAGAAGGTCAAGGATGCGCTTTACAAGGGCATCGAGAAAGCGCTCGGCCCCGGCTACGACAAGGACGCCTTCACGCCGCCGTACAATCCGTGGGAGCAGCGGCTTTGCCTCGTCCCCGACGACGACCTGTTCGAAGCGATGAAGGCGGGTAAGGCCGATGTCGTCACCGGCCATATCGACAAATTCGAAGCGAACGGCGTGCGCCTCAAATCGGGCGAGTTGCTCGAGGCTGACATCATCGTGACCGCGACCGGTCTGAAGCTCGCGATTGCGGGCAAGATCGCAATCAGCGTGAACGGCGAAGCGGTCGATTTCTCGCAGCGCTATTACTACAAGGGCTGCATGTATTCGAACTTGCCCAACCTTGCGGTGGTGTTCGGCTACATCAACGCAAGCTGGACGCTGCGCGCGGATATCAACTCGGACTATGTCTGCCGCGTGCTCAAGGAGATGCGCGCCCGAGGCGCCGATGTCGCAAACCCGGTGCTGACGCCCGAAATGGAAGCGAACATCGAGGAAGAGGATATCTTCGCAGGCTTTTCCAGCGGCTATCTCGCCCGCGCGAAGGACATCAATCCAAAGAACGCGACCGAGTATCCTTGGCGCCTCAACCAGGAATATGTCCTCGATAGAAAGCGCATGGCGAACGATCCTGTTGCCGACGGCATCCTCACGTTCACGCGGGCCGGAGCCAACGCTCAAGCCCCCGAGGAGCAGCTCGAAGCGGCGGAGTGATTTTGGAGCCGATAGCGGTAGCAATCATGGGGGAGTTGGCTTAAGCCTGCCCCATGAATTCCCCCGACAAGATCTGGACCGCAGGCCTCGTCATTATCGGCGACGAGATCCTTTCGGGCCGCACCCACGACAAGAACATCGCGCAGGTCGCAAGCTGGCTTCAGGTGCAGGGCATCCGCCTTGCCGAAGTTCGCGTGGTAGCCGACGATGAAGATCGCATTGTCGAGGCGGTGAACGCCTTGCGAGCCGATAACGACTACCTCTTCACTACCGGCGGGATTGGGCCGACGCATGACGACATCACTGTCGATGCGGTCGCCAAGGCGCTGGGCGTCGAGGTCATCATTCACCCCGAAGCGCGCGCATTGCTCGAGCGCTATTATGCCGACAAGGGCGGACTTAACGAAGGGCGTCTGCGAATGGCGCGCGTTCCCGATGGGGCGCAGCTCATACCCAACCGCATGTCTGGCGCACCTGGTATCCGGCGCGGCAATGTCATCCTTATGGCGGGCGTTCCTCACATCACAGCTGGCATGCTCGATGCCCTGACCGGAAAGCTCGAAGGCGGCGCGCCTCTGTTGTCGGAGACTATCGGCTGCTGGATTGCCGAGAGCGAAGTCGCACACTTGCTTCGCGAGGTCGAAGAAGCGCATGAGAACTGCCAGATCGGCTCCTATCCGTTCTTCCGGGAGGGCAAGGTCGGGGCGAATTTCGTGATCCGCTCGACAAGCGAAGAAGACCTCAAGAGCTGCGTTGACACCTTGACCGATGGCCTCGCTACGAATGGATACGACTTCACTCCGGGCGGCATCTGACGCGCTCGGCCACATCCCAAACGCGGCCTTAACCCTTCTGCGCTATCGCGATCCTCGCGATGACGTGCGTCTACATCACCATCGACACCGAGTATTCCTCGGGCCTCGTGCGCGACCTTTCGGCCGATAGTCGCAAGGACAACTTCGCACGCTCGGTCGCCTGCCTGACGCCTGACGGGCCCGCCGGTGTGACGCACAAGCTCGACCTGTTCGAGCGCCACGGTATCAAGGCGGTCTTCTTCGTCGACCCCATGCCCGCACTCGTCTGGGGCGTGGCGGCGATCGAGGATGTGGTCGCGCCTATCCTTGAGGCAGGGCAGGACGTGCAGCTGCACTGCCACACCGAATGGCTGGCGCTCGCAGGCGATGCGAACCCGCTTGCCTCAAAGCGGACAGGACAGAACCTGTTCGACTTCGGCCTCGAAGAGCAGACCGAGATGCTCGACTATGCGCGCCGCACGCTTGTGGCGGCGGGTGCACCCGAACCGTCGGCTTTCCGGGCAGGCAATTACGGCGCGGACGACAACACACTTCGCGCTCTCGCCTCACTCGGCCTCACCTACGACACTAGCCACTGCCCCGCGCTTCCCAGCGGCGCCAGCCGTATCTCGCTCGGCCCCGAAGTGCGCGACCCGGTCGAGCACATGGGACTGATCGAAGTGCCCGTGGGCAGCATCGGGACGCTCGGCAAAGGCCAGCGTCACGCGCAGATCACCGCGCTCAGCCTGTTCGAGATGCGCGCCGCGATCCGTCATGCACGTGACAGCGGGCGAGAGACCTTCACGCTCGTCACCCACTCCTTCGAACTCATCAATCGCCGCAAGCTCGCGATCAACCGCATCGTGCGACGCCGCTTCGAGGGGCTGTGCAAGGCGCTTGCCTCGATGGAAGGCGTGACGACAGGCACCTACCGCGACGATCCGCCGCGCGTGGCCGAGCACGCCGCCAGCCTTCCGCTCCCCGCCAGTGCGATCCGCACCGGCCACCGCTATGCCGAGCAGCTGGTTTCCAACACGCTTTACGGAGCGCTGTGAGATGAGCGAGACCGCAGCCATCGACTTCACGATCGGCTCGCGCCGCCTGCTGTCGGTGGGCCGCGAGTTGGCGACCTGGGGCTTTAGTCTCGAAGACGTGCTCGCAAGCGAACCGCGTCTGGAACCACCCTCGCCGGGGCGTGACGGGCTGCGCGTGTTGTCGGCTCCTGTGAGCATGCTCCCCGCAATCACCGCCCGCTTCCCTCGCCATCTCGTGGGCGGACGGCAGGACTACCGTCGGCACTACATCGACATGTCGGGCAGCTACGAGGACTACCTCGCGCGTTTCTCTGGCAAGACCCGGTCGACTCTGCGTCGCAAGGGACGCAAGCTAGCCAAGGATGCGGGCGAGTATGAGATCAGCGAGCATCGCACGCCGGCCGAGGTGGATGAGTTCCTCGATGCCGCCCTGCCCCTATCAGCAAAGACCTACCAGGCGAGGCTGCTCGATGCCGGTCTGCCGGATAGCGAAGCCGCGCGAACCCGGATGCTCGAGGTAGCCGAGGCAGGCCAGATGCGCTGCTTCCTTCTTTCCATCGATGGCGCGGCCATCGCTTATCTCTCTCTCCCCGTCAGCGGGCGGACCCTGGTCTACGAGCATCTCGGTTACGATCCCGACTTCGCTCGCCTTTCGCCCGGTACTATCCTCCAACTCGAAGCGCTCCAGCGGCTATTTGCCGAGGAGCGCTTTGACTACTTCGATTTCACTGAGGGCGACGGGGCGCACAAGGCGATGTTCGGTACCGATCACGCTGAGTGCGCGAGCTTCGTTCTGCTCGATCCGACGCTTGCCAACCGGGCGCTTCTGGGAGCGCGGGCTGGCTTCGACGGGGCGGTCAGCACGGCCAAGGCCCTTGCGACGCGGACAGGTGCGCTTGCCAAGGTTCGCTCCGCTCTCAAGGCCTGATTTACGAGCGCGGGCCGGTGTGCTGGCGCTTCTGCCGCGCGGTGGCGCGTTCGGCGTCGCTGAAGTCCGCTTCCTCGTCCGAGCGGTTGGCTGCCCATGCATAGATGATCACGGCGATCAGCGCAGCGGCGCCGACCACCGGCGCAAGGCGCGCATCGGTCAGCAGCGTGGCGATGAAGAGGATGAGGCCTCCCGCGATGAGGATGGCTTTGGTGTTCATAGCAATGTCTCCTTTGCCTAACCAATGGCCGAACCGGGCGGATGGTTCACTTTTGGGTGAATGAGCAATCGGCAAGGAGGCTTGCGCGGGGAGCAACCGCTCCATTTGTCGAAGCATTCAGCGCCTGGAGCGCAAGCGAAATTCCTTGAGCCTCGCAAGCCGCGGGCTCGATGCCATCCGGCGGACCCGTGCGACCATCGCGCCGGGCTTGGATTTGAGTTCGCTCTTGTCGGTATCGCTCGAAAGCCAGGCAGACAGGGCAAGCTGCGCAAGCGCGACGAGCGCGATCAGCACGCCCACCGCCATCCCGATCATCGGGTCGTAATTGAACAGGATCGCGAACACGGCGAGCGCGGCGAACGTCACGTACCAGCCCAGCATCGAGGCCGAGGCATCATCGTCTTCCTGTTCGGGATCGATCTGTTCGGGCATTGCGAAACCTGTTTCCACCAGCATCCTCCATACAGCCTAAACCAAACGGGGGCCAGAAGCGCGTGGCTTCCGACCCCCGTATGTCAGTACGTAGCGATGTAGGAAAGCGTTACGCGCCCTCAACTTCGCCCATGTCGATCTTCAGGCCCGGGCCCATGGTCGAGGTCAGCGAGACCTTCTTCACATACTTGCCCTTGGCGCCCGACGGCTTCGCTTTCACGATCGCATCGGTGATTGCCTTGAAGTTGGCCTTCAGCGCATCGTCGTCAAACGACAGCTTGCCGATGCCGGAGTGGATGATGCCCATCTTCTCGACGCGGAATTCGACCTGGCCGCCCTTGGCGTCCTTCACGGCCTGTTCGACGTTCGGGGTGACGGTGCCCAGCTTCGGGTTCGGCATCAGGCCCTTGGGCCCGAGGATCTTACCGAGGCGGCCAACGACGCCCATCATGTCGGGGGTTGCGATAACGCGGTCATAGTCGAGATCGCCGTTCTGCATCTCTTCCATGAGGTCTTCAGCGCCAACCTTGTCAGCGCCTGCAGCGGTAGCCTTCTCGGCGTTGTCGCCGCGTGCGAAGACCGCAACCTTGACGTCCTTGCCGGTGCCCGAGGGCAGCGAAACCATGCCGCGGACCATCTGGTCAGCGTGGCGCGGATCGACGCCGAGGTTCATTGAGATTTCGACGGTCTCGTCAAACTTGGCCTTGTGCTCGCGCAGGGTCGCGATGGCTTCGTCCACCGAGTAGAGCTTTTCAGGGTTCAGCTCGGCAACGGCCTTCTGCTTCTTGGTCATCTTCGCCATTGGTTCAGCCCTCCACCACGTCGAGGCCCATCGAACGCGCGGAGCCTTCGATGATCTTCATGGCCTGGTCGATATCGTTTGCATTGAGGTCGGCCATCTTCGCTTCCGCGATTTCCTTGACCTGGCTCTGCTTGATGGTGCCGGCAGAAGTCTTGCCCGGTTCGCTCGAACCCGACTTCAGCTTGGCAGCCTTCTTGAGCATGTAGCTCGCAGGCGGGCTCTTGTAAGTGAAGGTGAACGAACGGTCCGCGTAAACGGTGATCGTGGTCGGGATCGGGGCGTTCTTCTCAAGGTCCTGCGTCGCGGCGTTGAACGCCTTGCAGAATTCCATGATGTTGACGCCGCGCTGACCCAGAGCCGGGCCGATCGGGGGTGAAGGGTTTGCAGTGCCCGCGGGCACCTGCAGCTTGATATAGCCTTCGATTTTCTTGGCCATCACTGGCCTCCTTTCGCACTGTTGCCCGCGCGATTCCGCAACGAGCTCATGTTAAGCGGTCCAGCGCTTCGATCACTCGAAGCTCCCGCACGGTTTTCTCATCTGAGTGACGAGAAGCGGCGCAGATAGCGGTTTTGCGCTGCAATGCAAGGGGAAAGGCGGCTCTTCGGGCGGGGGTTGGACCACGCAAGGGGGTGCTTTGAAAAAGTAGCGCAGCCCCGCAAGTACCTGTTGTTGAATTAGAATGTGGCGGATCGGGGTGTAGGATGTGTGACCTTTCAATCTTGCGCTAGCTGGCCTGCGCGTGAAGGCCGACCTTGTAGTGGCCGCAAGGCGAGTAGGAAAACGCTTGTTGGATCGCCCGATTCCGCCGCAGAGGTGTATTACTCGCACTAGACACCCAATTCATCTCGCCCTAACCCCAAGCGCGACTTGGATATCGAGGGATCGGACTATGCCAACGACGGATCAGCTATTCGGCTATGCGGGACAGGCCGCGATGCTTGGCTGGGTCATTCTCATCTTTCTGCCTCGGCGCTGGGCGCTCCTGACCGCGATTCCGCGTTTCGTCATCCCGCTCGGTCTTTCGCTGCTTTATGCGGGTCTTGCGATGAGCAATTTCTTCCTCGTCGAAGGTGGCGGTTATGGCTCGCTCGACCAGGTCGCGGCATTGCTCGGCAATCGCGAGATGCTGCTTGCCGGATGGGTGCATTACCTCGCTTTCGACCTCTTCATCGGCGGATGGATCGCGGTGAAGGCTGATGAGGCAGGCGTGAACCGGTTGATCCAGGCGCCGATCCTGCTGCTGACCTTCATGTTCGGTCCTGTTGGCCTTGCGCTCTTCCTGCTGATGCGCGCGGGCTATTTCGCGAAGCCAGAAGCGGCGCTTGCCAAGCAGCCCACCCAGCAGGAGGTGCCCGCATGATGGCGACCCGCCCCGTTTCCGCGCCTCGCATGGCGCTCGCGCCCGTGCTCGACGATGATCACACCACCCGTCTGAACCTGACGCTGGCGATCTTCATGTTTGCCTCGTTCCTCGTCTTCACGCCTGCGTGGCTGATGGATACGCGCCTGCTTGATAGTGCGGCGGTGTGGACCAAGCCGCAGAAGTTCAACATCTCGCTCGGCCTGCACTTCTTCACGATTGCGGTTCTCTTGCAGCTAGTCCCGCGCGAGGTGCGCACCGGGCCGGTGCTGATCGGCTTCTCTTATCTCGCAGCCATCGCGCTGGTGTTCGAATTCGTCTGGGTCTCGCTCCAAGCCGCGCAGGCCAAGCGCTCGCATTTCAACTTCGACAGCGGGTTCGAGGCGATGATGTACGCGCTCATGGGCCTTGGCGCGTTCTTCCTGATGACGATTGCCATGGCGCTCGCGGTGCAAATCTGGCGCAAGGGAGACCGGACGCGGCGCGGGCTCTGGCTTGGCGCTATCGTCGGGCTGACGGTTGCCTTCTTCTCGACGCTGTATTTCGGCTTCACCATGTCGAACAGCGGCCGCTATGTCGGCGCCGAACTGACCGGAGGCGGCGCAACCGTACCATTCTTCGGCTGGAGCCGCGAATATGGCGATCTTCGCCCCGCGCATTTCGTCAGCTTGCACATGATGCAGACGGTGCCCCTCGCTGGGTGGCTGGCAGATCGGTTCGGCTGGAACGCCGTACTGGTCGTGAGCGGCGTTTCGCTCGTTCAGCTGGCACTCGCCGCTGCTCTGTTTGCGCAAGCGCTTGCCGGGCAACCTTTCTGGCCGGTCTAGGCGGTGACGGTGATGTCGGCGGGCGGATGGCCGGCAAACCAGCGCTTCCACGCCGCTTCGAGCCCTGCCTCGAAGGCGCGCGTATAGAGCTTCGTGTCGAAGAAGGGCGCGACCGTGCGGCTTCTGGCGAGCTTCTCGCGGATTGCTGAAAGCCGGTCCGCGTCCGTGGCCAGCGCGACGATCAGCGCCTCGTATTCTGCATCCGAATGCGTGACGAGCTCGTCCAGCCCCGCCGCGTGCAGTACGCTTGCGGCCACTCGTGCAGCGAACTGATCACCCGCCCGCGTCACGATCGGCAGGCCGGCCCACAGGCAATCGCTCGCAGTGGTGTGCGCTCCCACGGGCGAGGTGTCGAGCGCAAGATCGGCGTGGCGGTGGCGGGCAAGGTGCAGAAAGCGCGACAGGTGATTTGCGAAGACCAGCCGATCTGGTTCGATCCCGCAGCGTTTTGCCTCGCTCCGCAGATTGGCTTCGGCGATCGCGTTGGAGCGGTAGAGCCACAGGACGCTTCCCTCGACAGCGTCAAGAGCCCGCATCCAGAGCGCGAAGCGGTCGCGCGTGATCTTGTAGCTGGCGTTGAAGCAGCAGAACACGAATGCATCGCCCGGCAGGCCGTGATCCGCTCGCGTGTCGCTGGGCTGACGTACCGAGGCGCTGTCATCGCCCGGCTGATAGGTGTGCGGCAGACGAATGATCCGCTCACTAACATGCGCGCGCTGCGCATCGGGCATGACAGTCGGATCGGCGAGGATGTAATCGATGAAGCCCGCCCCCATCGTGCCCGGATAGCCGAGATAGTTGACCTGCACCGGAGCAAGCCTGCGCGCAAATACCTGACTGCGCGAACCCGTTGTATAGCCCTTGCAATCGAGCGCGATGTCGATCTCCAGCTTGCGCGACAGGGCGACGATCTCGTGATCGGTCAGGCACGCAACGTCGTGAAACTGGTCAAAGGCTTGCTCGGCCAGAGCGCGGTATTCATCCTCGCGCGCCTCGCCATAGCTAAAGGCGTGGATCTCGAACAGGTCGCGGTCATGCGCAGCGAGCAGGCCAGCAATCAGGTGCATGGTCGCGTGGTCGTGAAAGTCGGCGGAGAAATAGCCGATCTTGAGCTTTTCCGGGCGCGCTGCGGGCCGTTCTATGGGTGCAGGCGAGATGGCGGCGAAACGCTGCTTCGCCCAGTTCTGCCCCCGCGTCAGCTGACGCGCGGGTGCGTCTTCGAGTGCCAGCAGCGGAAATGGCGGCACCGCCCCGCCGCTCACCCCAAGCTGCGCAATCGCACCCGCATGCTCTTCCAACGCGTCCCAGTCGCACATTTTTGCAAGCGATTGAACGAGCCCTGCCCGCGCCAAGGCATGACCGGGCTGCGCCTTGAGGACAGCCCGGTATTCCTTCACCGCTTGCGTGACTTCGCCATGCTCCTGCTCGAGCGAGCCGAGATTGAAGCGCGCTGTGACAAAGTCCGGCTGCGCTTCAAGCGCACGCTTATAGGCCTTGCGCGCATCTTCCACCCGGCCCGCTTTCTTGAGCGCGTTGGCGTGGGTGTTGTGCACCTCGGCAAGCTCGGGCCGCAGGGCGCAGGCCTGTTCCAACTGGGCGATTGCCTCGTCGAGACGCCCTTGAGCGATCAACACACCGCCCAGATTGTTGCGCGCCTGGGCGAGCGACGGGTCAATCGCGATGGCGCGTTTGTAGGCCGCCTCGGCGCCTGCCGGATCGCCCTTGTCCTCCAGCACGAGGCCGAGATTGTAAGGCGCGCCTGCGAAATTGGGGCTCAATGCCTCGAGCCGCCGGAAACTCTCTTCGGCAATCGCAGTCTGGCCAAGCACGCGTGCGCAGGCACCGGCAAGGTTCCACGCCGCCATCGTATCAGGAAATTCGCGCAGTATCGCCTGCGCTGAGCCGAGCGCGTCGGCAAACCGTTGCTGGCGATAAAGCGCGGTAAGCGCATCGATCGCCGATTGCGGCGCGACCTTTTGGGTGAGCCCGGCAATCCCGGCCGACGACAATCCGGAGCCGTCCGCCGGCCCGCTTCGCGGAACGCGGCTGATCTTCACCGGTGGCTCGCCTGATTTTCCCATGCGAAGGCGAGACTACGGACTTTGCCGAGGCGCGCCAAGAGCGTGGTGATGAAGGCGAGTTAAAGCGACGCCAGAACCCGCTTGGGATGCATGCCGTCGACATAGCCCATGAAGGGTTCATGGATCGAGTAGCCGAGCAGCTCCTGAACTCGCGCTGGCAGCTTGGCAGCCTTCTCCGGCGGCACGGCGAGCAATTGCTGTTCAAGCGGCCTGCACCAGCCCATGCAGAATTGCGGAGTGACAATGAGGCGGCGATTGTCCGACGAATTCGCTCCGCCGCGATGCCACAAGGTCCCCTTGGCGATCATTAGTGATCCAGGAGGCATGGTCGCCTTGATCGCCTGCGGATCCGCACCGTCGGGCAGGTCGTCATCGACTTTGCCGGTAAGGAAATCCTCCGGGCCGGAAGCGCCGTCAGGACGCTCGTCACCCCAAAGATGGCTTCCCGGAATGATCTCAGTCGCGCCATTGCTGTCGGTGGTCTCGGTCAGCGACCAGAATGTGCTCATCGAAAGCGGCGTGCGAGGCCGTGCAAGATTGCAATGGCTGTCATCGTAGTGCCACGGCTGCGCGGTCTCTCCCGGAAGCAGATTGATGGCGAGGCACGCATAAAGAAGGAAACTGCGCCCCAACTCGCGTTCACCGAATGCAAGCTGCAAGGGGTGCGACACGAGGTCCGCAAACACCGGGTCTTTCGCCAGCATCGCATAGATGCGGTTTGAATCCGCGCCTTCGAAATTGTTGCGCCCGCGCACGTCATGGCCAAGCCACGTCTCGAGCGCGTCGATCTGCCGCTGGATCGCCGCATCGTCGAGCACCCTTTCAAAGATCACATAGCCCTCGCGGTCGAACCGCTCGAACGTCTCGTCGAGCGAACGGCCATTCAGGAACGGCGCCAAGTCATGCGTCGGAGTGTCAGCCAGTGCGGTCGCCATTTCGAAGAGCCTCTCTTTCGCAAGGAAAGCTAGCGGCGTTGGCCGGCCATGCCAATGATTGCCTCTGCCAGGCCTGTCGCCTAGCTTGAGCGCACAAGCGAGCTGGTCCCCGCGCGCGGTTCCTACCAATCCGCATCGCGATAGGCTTTTGTGAAGGAACGGCTGACCGGCGCTGTCACCCCGGTGTCGAGCTGAAGCGCCAGCTTGCCGTCGACGCGCGTTTCGCCGCGCACTGCCTCGCGCGATACCCACCAAGAGCGGTGCACCTGCATCCCTTCGACCGGCACAGTCTCGGCTATCGCATCGCGGAGGCGCACGAGCACCAGCTCGTCGCCTCGATCCGTATGGATGCGGACATAATGTCCTTCGGACTGAAGCGCGATCAAACGCGCATCGCGCAACGCCGGTTGCAATCGCGCGAGCACTTTCGCCCCAGCCTCGGGTGCGACCGCCGTACTCGGGTCAAGAGCCACCTCGCGTTGCAACAGCAATCCTACAACGATCCGCAGGAGAACCAGCGCCCCGCTTATCACTACCGAATTGCCCGCGAACATGGGCAAGCCATCGATCGGCGCTGTTCCTCCACCCGAATTGGCGAGGAAGATCACCGGGATCATCGCCGTCGCAAGCGCCAGCGTCATCGCCAGCCACCACGCAAACGGATTGACGAGGCGCGGCGCAAACTGGTCGAGCGCAGCTTCTATAGCCAGCGCAAACAGTCCGCCGATCGCGCACATCCCGCCCCAGAACAGAACGCGAAACGCAAGCGGATAATCGTATGACCCCGTAGCTCCGATCAAGCCGAGAAACAGCCCGCCGAGCGCGGCGGTTACCGCCCATGATGCCAGCGCACGACGCCGAAAGCTTGCATTTCGCGCGACGTGAACGGTTTCCTCTCGCATTTCGTGAATTGGATCGGGCGCTTTGTTCATCGCTGCTTGAGCACCATCGCCACCCGGAGTTTCTGCCATGCCATCTGTCTATGGAAGGAGAAAACAGATGGCAAATCGAACCCCCGCATTCCTGTCGCTCGCCGCGTGTCTCTCGCTCGGGCTGGCCTCGCCGCTTGCAGCCCAGAACCGCGAACCCGAAGTGCGCGATACCCTTTCTGCAACGCTTGACCGGTTCGCGCAGGACTACGCGGACGACCCTTCGGCGGCCGACATCACTTTCGGCATCGAGGTCGACGGGATGCGATGGCATGTCGTCTCGCGCAGCACCGGCCAAGGCCGCGAAGTGTCCGTGCACCAAGGTTTCCCGAACGGCGAATACTTCTATTTCAAGACAGACCGCGAGACGCTCAACCTGATCGAGCAGGGCGTCTGGAACGGCCTCACCGCGATGGGCGCAGCGACCTCCGCCGATAAGACCCCGCTTGACGTCCTCTATAGCGAGGGGTTCGAGCGCAGTGCCCCCCACGAGAACATGACCCGGCGGCTCATCTTCCACTTCTGGACCACCGGTCTGCCTGAAACCACGCGCTTTGGGTCAGGCAATGCGCGGGTCGTTCACGGCGCGCCGGCATCGGCGCTCTACTATGATGAAGGCTTCCGCAGCGCGGTCTATCACGTACCCGCAGGGCTCGGGCGCGAGCAGGCGCCCACGATCTCGGTTCCCTTCCCGCGCATGATCGTGATCATCAAGGGCGAAGCGCGCGGGGTAATGGGTGATGCACAAATGGGCAAGGAGTTCAGCGCGCGCGAAGGCGAGATGCTGTTTTCGCCGCCCGGCATCCCGGTGACGTTCTGGAATGCCTCTGGCGAGAGCGAGCTGAGCTTTGTCTGGCTGATGTGGGGCGATGGCGCCTGATCGCAGCGATAAAACCGCTTTCGCAGCAGCGCCGGTCCTACTTGACCAGTTCGACCTGTTCGAAGTCGAGCTCGACCGGCGTTGCACGGCCGAAGATCGAGACCGAAACCTTGACCTTCGCCTTGTCGAAGTCGAGTTCCTCGACCACGCCGTTGAAGCTGGCGAACGGACCGTCGAGCACCTTGACCTGGTCGCCGATTTCGTAGTCGACGCTGACCTGGGTCTTGGGCGCGGCTTTCGCTTCCTCGACGCCGCCGAAATAGCGAGCGGCCTCTTTTTCGGAGATCGGCTGCGGCTTGTTGTTGTTGCCGAGGAAGCCGGTCACCTTGGGCGTGTTCTTCACGAGGTGATAGATGTCGTCGTTCATCCGCAGCTTGGCGAGAACGTAGCCGGGCATGAACTTGCGCTCGACCTGGACCTTCTTGCCGCGCTTCACTTCGGTCACGGTCTCGGTCGGGACTTCGATTTCCTCGACGCCTTCTGACAGGCCAAGACGGTCAGCTTCGGCGATGATCGCTTCCTTGACCTTGTTTTCAAAGCCCGAATAGGCGTGGATGATGTACCAGCGTGACATGCGTTTGGTCCTTGAGAATTCTGGCGCTTAGGCGAGGGTCAGCAGGAAGTTGGCGTTTAGGCGAGGGTCAACAGGAAGTTGACCAGCGCATTGAACAGCGAATCGACGCCGAAGAAGAACAGCGACAGGATCACCATGAAGATGAAGACGAAGATCGCGGTGCGGATCGTCTCCTCGCGCGTCGGCCATACGACCTTGCTAGTCTCGGTGCGGACCTGATTCACGAATTCGGGAATCGAGGTCTTGGTCTTCTTTGCTACGGCCTTTTGCTCGTCAGCCATCTCTCTTGCGCCTTTCGCGTGTCGCGTCGTCGATCTGATCCGGCTTTCAGGTAGGGCTCGTCGCCGCCCGGAACAAGGTCACGGAGGGGCTTTTGTGCGGCTACCAATGTCGGAATTGAAGTTGCTAATATGGTGCACGGCCGAACAAAGCAAGGGGAACCCGCAAGATTAAGGCTGGCCAAGCTACGCGCTCGCCCTTAGCGTGCGCCGCTTATCGTTGAGGGCCGTAAAGAGAGCCGGCCCACCTTCGGGGAAACAATCAAGGGGATAGCCACCAATGGCTGCAGACGTATCGGGCGCAGAAGCCTGGATCGCGCCGATTACCAACGTGTCGGATTTCATCTGGGGAGGCACCTGGAACGGGGTCGAGGTCATCCCCTTCCCGCCGATGACGATCTTGCTCCTGGGCATTGGCCTTTGGATCATGATCGGTCTGAAGTTCTACCCGCTTCGCAATCTTGGCGCGGCATTCAAGGGGCTCTTCGCCGGTCGCAAGGGCGAAGGCGACGGGGAAATCTCGCCGTTTGCCGCGCTTTCGACCGCTCTTTCTGGACAGGTCGGTACGGGTAACCTTGCCGGTGTCGCGACCGCGATTGCGCTGGGCGGGCCCGGTGCGATCTTCTGGATGTGGATCACCGCTCTTTTCGGCATGGCGCTCGCCTTTGCCGAAGGCTCGCTCGCGATCCGCTATCGTGAGCGCACCAGCGATGGGGTGCTGCGCGGCGGTCCGATGACCTATATCATGATGGGCCTTGGCAAAAAGTGGACATGGCTCGCCATCGTCTTTTGTATCGGCACGCTATTCTCCGCGCTGGTGACGGGCAACTCGATCCAGGCGAATGCCGTGGCTGATGGCCTTCAGGAACTGTTCGGGATCGAGGAATGGCTCGGCGGGCTGATCGTCGCGATCCTGGTCTTTGTCGTCATCATCGGCGGGATCAAGTCGATCGGCGGCGTTGCCGAAAAGGTCATTCCGTTCATGATGGCCGCCTATATCATCATGGCGATTATCGCTCTGATCCTCAATTTCTCGGAGCTGCCCGGTACGCTTTACCTGATCGTTTACAGCGCGTTCAATCCGGCGGCGGCGGCTGGCGGATTTGCCGGTGCTGCGATGATCATGGCCCTGCGTGCCGGTGTCGCGCGTGGCCTCTTCTCGAACGAGGCAGGGCAGGGTTCGACCGCTATCGCGCACGCAGTTGCACAGACCAACGACCCCGAAAAGCAAGGTCGCATGGCGATGCTGGGCACGTTCATCGACACGATCGTGATCTGCACCATGACCGCCCTTGTTATCCTGACCGTCCGCGGCGACTTCACCGCAGGCACCGAAGCCGTGAGCTACGCATGGCAGTCGGACCGGGTCGGTTTCGAGATGACGAGCGGCGCCTTTGCTGCGGCGTTCCCTACGGAGATTGCTGGCATCGCGATCGGCACTCTCATCGCCAGCATCGCGCTGATCCTGTTCGTGTTCACCACGCTTCTCACCTGGAGCTATTATGGCGAGCGCGCGATCACCTTCATCTATGATCGTGTGCCCGGATCGAGCCGCGGCGGCGAAAAGGTGCTGCATATGATCTGGCGCGTTGTGTGGTGCGTGGTGATCTTCCTCGCCGCAGCTCAGCCATCCGAGCTGGTCTGGCGTCTGGGCGACATTTCGAACGCAGCAATGGCCTTGCCGAACCTCGTCGCTCTGCTTCTGCTGTCAGGCGTGGTGTTCAAACTGGCTCAGGGCATCAAGGATGCAGGGCCCAACCACACGGCAGACACGCCGGAAGAGCCGAACGAGTACTGACCGGCTCTTCCGATCAGTTGACCAAAACAAAACGCGCCCGGTTCATCACCGGGCGCGTTTTTGTTTGTGCGAAGGCTTCGGGTCAGGCGTTCAGCGGCGTCCGAACCATCTCGCGAAGAGCCCCGGTTCCTCCATGGGACGCACCGCGCCGTACTTCATGCGGCGCAGGCTGGCGTCGGTGTGCGGGCGCGGGCTGGACCACTCGTCAGGGGTGCTCGAACGGATCGGCGCAGAGGTCATTGGATTGATCTCCTTGGATAATCTACTCATCGTGTGGGAAGAAAAAGTCCGCAGCAGCCGATTTGTTCCCGCGAAATGACAGGTGGCTTTTGCGCAAGTGGGGCGCCCCGCGCAAACGACGCGCCCCTCCCCCACGCGGCCCGCAGCGAAAGCGGGCCTCCCAAAAACTGTCTGGAGATTGAGTGCTGGCGTCCGGATGGTCAGTACCAACCTAGGATTTTCGCCAGCCAGCTGGGCTCGTGCATCGACTGGACCGGGCCGTAGGCGAGAGAGCGCTGGCTCGGGTCGGAATGCGGGCGCGGGCTAACCCAGTGATCGGGTTTCGAAGAGCGGAAGCTGTACTGGCTCATGATCGTCCTCCTTGAATGCGAGGGGGCTCGGATCACGCCCCTCAACTCAGCGACCAAAAAGCACGGTTCGTCTGGCGCAAACCTGAGCGGAATGGTTAGCATTCATTCATACTGACGCCCTCAAGCGCCGGGCGCGGGCCATCCGGCCCGCTTGGCTTTCCTCGCATAGGCTCGGGCGCGCGGTCGCGCTTGCGACGCCTTCGCGTCGAAATTCAGTCATCAAGATGAATTTGCGCTCGAAACGGTCGCTTCAGCAACCGCAAGGCCGTCGGGCCGTGTGAGCGAGGATTTCGCAGCCCGCATGGGCTGCGGATAACAAAAGAGAAAAATGGCAGGGGTGACAGGATTCGAACCCGTGGCCCTCGGTTTTGGAGACCGATGCTCTACCAGCTGAGCTACACCCCTGCATTGGGAAGGGCGCGCTTTATCCGCGATGCGGGCGATAGGCAACACCTCTTTGTTCAGTGCCTCGTCTCGCCGGGAGAATGTCCGCTCAATCCGTCGCAAATTAACTAGCCTGCCAATATCGCTCTGATACAGTCTGCGACATTATGCACTCGCCACTTCGCGCCACCATCCCGGTCGAGACGCTGCTGCTTGCCTATCGCAGCGGTATCTTTCCGATGGCCGACAAGCGCGAGGATCAGGACATCTTCTGGGTAGAGCCGCGCGACCGGGCGATCATTCCGCTAAGCGGCCTCCACGTCTCTAAAAGCTTGCGCAAGGTGCTTCGCTCAGACCGCTTCGAGGTTACGCATAACGAGGCCTTTACCGAAGTGATGCGCGCCTGCGCCGCGCCGCGTCCGGGCCATCCCGAAAGCTGGATCAGCGAACGCATCATGGCAAGCTACACCGGCCTTCACCGTGCCGGCCATGCGCATTCGCTCGAATGCTGGCTTACGGACGATGCGGGCGAGCGGCGGCTTGTGGGCGGCCTCTACGGTGTCTCGTTCGACAAGGTGTTCTGCGGCGAAAGCATGTTCAGCCTTGTGAGTAATGCGAGCAAGGTCGCGCTGTGTTGGCTTGTCGCGATGCTGCGTGAGGCGGGTTACCAGTTGCTCGACTGCCAATTCATGACCGACCACCTCGCCTCGATGGGCGCGGTGGAGATGCCGCAGAAGGATTACCTCGCGCTCGTCGAGAAAGCGCGCGGGGAAGCCGAACTCGGCCTTGATGTGACCTATCAACGGTTCGCCCATGGCGATCCGTACAATCCCGATTATTCGTCGCCCGGAAAGCTCATCGCGCAGTCTTTGACCCAGACATCGTAGATCGGGTGTTCGACAACGTTCAGGCTGGGATTTTCCTTAAACAGCCAGCCTGAGAAAATGCGGGCATGTTCGCTGGCTCCGCGCTCAAGCACGTCGACCTGGACGAATGCGCCGGTTTCCTGCGGGAATTCGTATGGCGCTGTGCGTTCGCATGCCTCCAGCCGCACGATCACCGGCCCGACCTCGGCAGTCTCGCCCGGACTTAGCTCAAGGTCCTGGCTCACATTGTTGCGTTTGTTGAGGAGCCCGATCGTCGCGACACGCTCTTGCATCGGGGTCGATTCGCCGACCTCAAGCGGCGTGAGCGCCGGTGCCTCATCCGGCCCTGCAATTTCCTCAGCCGTTTCTTCGACTGCGGCAGCTTCAGGCTCGCTCTCTTCCTCGCCGCACGCCGCGAGCGCGAATGTGGGAAGAATGGCGAGGAGAGCGAAGCGGGCGTGCATTGCGTGAGGGGCGATCAGCCCTCCGGCGCCCAGGCTTCGTAGTCGCCGTCGGTCGCGGCACGCTTGCCGCCGCGCTCAAGCGCGCCCTTGGGCAGATAAGCATCCGCGCTGCCCGTGGCGTTGGGCGTGTAGTCGGCTTCCCAGATCTTCGCGGGCGGAAGATTGCTTTCCGGCACATCGTCAAACGCGCCGTGCAGCCAGCCGTGCCATTCGCTCGGCACGCGGCTTGCGTCGTTCAGACCGTTATAGATCACCCAGCGGCGTTCCTTCTGGGTGTAGGAGCCGGTGTTCGGTCCATCCTTACCCTTGGAACGGTAGTATTTGTTGCCTTCCGCATCAGTGCCGACATGCTCGCCGCCAACGCGCTTCGACCACCAATGTGTGCCGATGGTGGCGCCGTCCCACCAGGTGAAGATTTTTCCGAAGATTCCCATGGGCGCGCCCTTAGCCGAACTGACAGGCAGCGCCAAGATGCAAGATCACCCGGGCAGCTCCCATTCCACCATATCGCCCGGCTTGATTCCGAGCTCTTCGGACAGCCCCCCGCGAATCTCGAACACCGCGACCGCCGGGCCGTCGGAAAAGACGCTGTCGGTCGAATAGGGAACGCCCGCCTCGATATTGGTGATGCGGTTGCCGGGACCGATGAAGATTATGTCGAGCGGCAGCGGCGTGTTCTTCATCCAGAAGCTGCGCGCCTGCGGCTGATAAGAGGGGAACAGCATTCCCTCATCATCGCCCATTTCGGTCCGGAACATCATGCCGCGCGCCTGCTCGGCATTGGTCAGCGCCAGTTCGGTCACGAAAGTATGGCGCTCATCGCCGCTGACGACGGTTACGTCGGTCAGTTGCAGACCGGCTTCTGACAAGGCGGGACCCGTTTCGGCAGCAGGGGCATGTGCGGTATCCTGAGCCGCAGAGCCATTGGGCGAACACGCCACCAGCGCCATCGCTCCCAATCCTGCAATCAATCGTACCATGATCCGCCCTTTTCCTGCGCTTCTTCGTCTTCGGCTTCTTGCAGCCATTCGTCTATTTCGTCGCCGCCCGGTGCATCCACGATGAACGCGGCCGTTTCGAACGAGTGCCCTGCACGAAGCATCGCGGCAACCTGTTTTTCGCGCCTTTTATGGCGAGCCTCGGGCGGTTCGTCTTCATCGGCGCGACGACCGAATGGGCCAAAGGCACGTTTGCGCGCGAGCAGGATGGCGGCGCGGCGGCTTTCGGCAACACTGGGCGCATTGTCCTCGCGCACGCTTTCCTCCACGCCCGCTGCCCAAAGAGCCTGTTCGACCCGCCGTGCGCCGTATCCGCGCGCGGTGAGCCCTTTGGATTTGGCCCGCGCATAGGCATCATCATCGACATAACCCAGCTCTATGAGACGCGTGACCAACCCTGTTACGTCCAGCTCTTTCAGGCGGCCATCTTCATCCTCGGCCACTCCGCGCTCTCGGATCTTGCGCGCGAGATATCCTTCAAGCTTGGAACCAGTCGTGGAAAAACGCGCAACATAGGCAAGCGCTAGATCTTTCAGGCTGGTTTCGTCGAGAGGGCGCGACTTGCGTGCCTTGCGCTCCCGAAAGCCTCTGGATTTGCGCGGTTTGTTCGATTTTTCGCAAGCGTCATCATTCCCCTCAGGGCGTCCCGGATCACTACCGGGTGATGACGTTTTGCTTCCATGTGAAACCATTTCGCCTTATTCGTGCCACAGTCCTTATCAAATGGGAAAAAATTAAGCCGGATTGGAGGGATCCGTACCGGCAGGGGATGAATTTAGCGCGCCGCACCGCGCACAGCAATTGACGGGTATCGCCACGACAATGACCGACGCCGCACTTACGCCGACGCCGAACGATTGCGACTTGCCGCGCATTCGCGCGCAGTTTGCAACCTTCAACGAAGCGATCGACTACGCCGCCCGTTCGAAGAAGGGCATGAACTTTCACGACATGCGCGGCCAGCTCGAGCGCGTCTATCCTTACGCCGAAATGCGCGAGGACGGGATCGAGATGGCCTATCGCCTGATCGAATGGGGCATCAAGCCGCAGGACCGCGTTGCACTGATCGCGGAGACCGGTGCCGATTTCGCCGCCGCGTTCTGCGCCTGCATCTATGCGGGCGCATGGCCTGTACCGCTGCCGCTGCCGACCACGTTTGGTGGCAAGGAAAGCTATATCGATCAGCTCGCGGTGCAGCTCAATAGCTCAGATCCGGCGCTGCTATTGTACCCGGCGGAAATTGGCGAAATGGCCGCTTCGGCTGCCGAGCGCCAGGGTTGCGCGGGCGAGAGCTACGAGGATTTCGCAACCCGCGCAGCACCGCAGGTCACTCTGCCCGAAGCTGACCCCGAAGATATCTGCTACCTGCAATATTCGAGCGGCTCGACCCGCTTCCCAACCGGGGTCGCGGTCACGCACAAGGCGCTGCTTCACAACCTTTATGGCCATGCCGAAAGCATGAACCTCACTACCGGCGATCGCTGCGTCAGCTGGCTGCCGTGGTATCATGACATGGGGCTGGTGGGCTGCTTCCTGTCGCTGGTCGCCAATCAGTTCTCGGTCGATTTCCTCAAGCCTGACGCGTTCGCGCGCCGTCCGCTGGCGTGGCTCGACATGATCACCCGCAACAAGGGCAACACAGTCTCCTATTCGCCGACTTTCGGCTACGACATCTGCGCGCGCCGTATTTCCAGCCAGAGCAACGTTGCCGAACGCTTCGACCTGTCGCGCTGGCGGCTGGCGGGTAATGGCGCGGACATGATCCGTCCCGACGTCATGCAAAGCTTCGTTAACGCGTTCTCGGACGCGGGCTTCAAGGCATCGGCTTTCACCCCGTCCTACGGCCTTGCCGAAGCGGTTCTTGCGGTCACGGTGATGCCGCCGGGCGAAGGCATTCGCGTCGAACTGGTCGAGGAAGAGCGTTTGTCAGGCACGCCGCGCGATATCTCGCGCCCGGCCCGCTACCGCGCGATCGTCAATTGCGGCAAGCCGCTGCCCGACATGGAAGTCGAGATCCGCGGCGAGGACGGCCACAGCCGTGCCGACCACCAGATCGGCAAGGTCTGGTGCCGCGGCCCCAGTGTCATGCACTCCTATTTCCGCAACCCGGAAGCGACTGAAGACTGCCTGATCGAGAGCGACGACCCGGAAATGGGCTATTGGCTCGACACGGGCGACATGGGCTACATGGCCGATGGCTACCTGTTCATCGTGGGCCGTGCGAAGGACATGATCATCATCAACGGCAAGAACCACTGGCCGCAGGATATCGAGTGGGCGGTGGAGCAGCTTCCCGGCTTCAACCACGGCGACATCGCCGCCTTCGCGCTCGAAACCGACAATGGCGAGGAAGCGCCCGCCGTGCTGGTCCATTGCCGCGTGTCGGATCCAGTCGAGCGCCTGAAACTGCGCGAGCAGATCTCGGACAAGGTCCGTTCGGTGACGGGCATGAGCTGCGTTGTCGAACTGGTCCCGCCGCGCACCTTGCCGCGCACGTCCTCGGGCAAGCTCAGCCGCGCCAAGGCGAAGAAGCTGTACTTGTCAGGTGAGATCGTACCGCTGGAACTCGCTGCGTAAGTTGTGTGCTCGCCCATTAGCGCGAGCTTCCTCGGCGCTGTTGCTCGCTGCGCCTGCGGGCGCGTGGTCACGCTTGCGGTCGCTGGCGCGACCGAGAGTGCCTCAGCGAGCAGTGCTGTGACTACTGCCCGCCCCAATCGGCGCGCAGGGGACCCGCGCCGGGACGCACTGTCACGCTTACTCCGCGCTGAGCGAGGAGCTCGGCGGCTTGCGAGGCCTGCTCCTGCGGTCCCACGAGCACGATAGGCAGGTTAATCCGCTCCGCCGACCATTCGATCACCGCCAGCGCCTGCGCGCCAGCCGGTGTCGGGCCGTCTTCGCCAAACGGAATGTTGTCTGGAAGTTCGCCAATCGGAGGGAGCAATTCGATGAACCAGTCAGGCTCCGTATCCGCGATCCGCAGTTCTAGCGCGCGGTAGGCAGCCAGCGTCGCACCGTCGAGCGCCTCCGCACGCACCGTCGCCCGTCTGCGGGTGCGGTCTACGGTAACATCCTCTTCCGACACACCAGCAACCAGCGCGAGCCGGGTCGCGAGATTTTCTGCCCGTTGAAGCTCGGCGGCTTCCTCGCTGGCTCGCGCGGCGGAAAGCTGCGCGGCCTGGGCAGCGCTCGCTGCGGTGCCGACCTGCAGCTGCGTCAGGCTGAGTTCGATGGGACGTCCAAGCCGCCTCGCCAGCGCCCGTTCGATCTCGGCCTCGGCCTCGGTCTCGGGCTCGGGAGTGTAGACAGAGGCGACCACGACGATCGGCTCTGCACGGAAATCGACATCGAAACGCGAGATTTCGGTTCCGGCGACGAAAGGCTCCTCGATCTCGGCGCGGATCACGCGCTGGGCGTTGGTCTGGAACGCGATCTGTTGGAGCGAGAGCGCAAGCGGGATCGCGAGCGCAACGAACACAGCTGCAACCGCAAGGTTCTGGAAAATGGTGTTGCGCGAACTCAGCGCGGTCTTGAAGCCATACAGGCGCGCCATAGCCAGCGCGGTCAGAGCGATGGTGATGAGGTTGGTCACGTAAAGAAGCAGCGCGCCTGAAAAGACCGTCCAGTTCCACGTCGCAAGGCCAAAGCCCACAGTCGCAAGAGGCGGCATCAAGGCGGTCGCAATCGCCACACCGACAATTGTGCCCTCGCGCCCGCGGATCATCGCATAAGCGCCGGCAAGCGCCGAAAACAGCGCGACGAACAGGTCGAACAGGTTCGGCTGCGTGCGCGCCGCAATTTCGGGCGTGATGGTCTGGATCGGCGACATGTAGACCAGCAGCGCGGTCAATCCGATTGCCATCAGCGTGCCATAGGCAAGGCTGCGTGCTGATTTCTTGAGCCACGCATAATCGCCGATCGCAAGTGCGAATCCGAGGCCCATTATCGGATCCATCAATGGCGAAAGAAGCATCGCGCCGATCACGACCGCAGGCGAAGACAGCAGCAGGCCGAGCACCGCAATCCCTGCGCTCATCGCCGTCATGAACAGATAGCGCTCGGACAGGGCGCATTCGGCGCGCCGCTTCTCGATCACGCGCGCCTGGTCGACGGTCCCCACCACATCCTCGCGCCACCAGCGGCGGAAGGAGAACAGCACTCGCGAAATCGACATGCCCTCGTTCGAGTCTGCAATCGACCCGGTCTTTTCAGGGATAGGCGTATGGCCAAGGCTCGAAGGCGCCTGAGGCGAAGGGGTGGTCGTCTTTTCGTCGCTCACAACAGTGGATTGTCCCGATACTTGATGAGCGCCCTTACTCGCATCGGATGCGCTGTGAAAGCAAATTGCGTGTGTGCAGCGGAGGCTTGGCGCAAAATGCCGCTTGGCGCGCTGACGCGAAACGCGCTACCTTCGCTCACATATCGTCAGTGGCTTGAAACGCGTGTTTTAGATCACTAATACAGTAGGAGGGCTGCGGGGTGTCAGCGAAACGCTTTCGCCTGAGCAGCTGAGGGAGCAAAACCAGACGCATGAGCACCGAGACTACGCCAGACCTGAACATTTCCGCACCGACCAAGACGGCGACAGATTTCGAACTGACACCGCCTGCACCGGTGCCTGACGTTGCACCTGAAAAGGCAGCGGGCCTTGTTCCTGTCTCCGACGAGCAGAAATCGAAGCTCGACACCAAAGTCGATGCCTTCGTGACCGACCTCGTCTCGACCGATGCAAACTCGCCCGCCTTTGGCGAGAAGGTCGACCAGATCACCCGCATGGGCCAGGAACAGATCCGCGCCGCCGCCGCGCATTCCAACCGCTTCCTCGATCGCCCGGTGCGCGCGATGGACGCGGACAGCAGCGTTGGCAGCGATCTTGCCGAACTGCGTCGCACGGTCGAAGACCTCGATCCGGGTCGCAAGGGCAAGCTGCTTAGCCCGCGCAAGCTGTTCGGCATCATCCCCTTCGGCAACAAGCTGAAAAACTACTTCGACAGCTACACGAGCGCGCAGGGTCACATTCAGGCGATCCTCGAGCGGCTCGAAGGCGGCAAGAAGGAGCTGCATCTCGACAACGCCGCCATCGACACCGAGCGTGCAAAGCTCTGGGAAGCGATGGGCGAGCTCGAGCAGATGATCCACATCGCCAAGACGCTCGATGCGCGGCTTGAGCAAAAGGCGATTGAGCTCGACAGCTCCGATCCCGAAAAAGCCAAGGCGCTGCGTGAAAGCGCGCTGTTCTATGTGCGTCAGCGCACACAGGACCTGCTGACGCAGATGGCGGTCTCGGTGCAGGGCTACCTCGCGCTGGACCTCGTCAAAAAGAACAATGTCGAGCTGGTGAAGGGCGTCGACCGTGCCTCGACCACGACTGTTGGCGCTCTGCGCACGGCGGTGACGGTGGCGCAGGCGATGACCAATCAGAAGCTGGTGCTTCAGCAGATCACTTCGCTCAACCAGACCACCAGCGACATCATCGATTCCACCAGCACGCTGCTGCGCGAACAGACCGCTCAAATCCATGAGCAGGCGGCGTCGAGCACCATCCCGCTCGAAACGCTGCAACGCGCGTTCCAGAACATCTACGACACGATGGACGAGGTCGACGACTTCAAGGTCCGCGCGCTCGCCAGCATGAAGCAGACGGTGAACGTGCTCAGCGACGAGGTCGAGAAGTCGAAAGGCTATATCGCCCGCGCCGAAGGGCAGTCTCAGGCGCAGGCCAAGGTTGCCTCGGAGCCGTCGCTGCTCGGGCTGGATAGCTGAGGAACGCTGCAAACGTGAACGATACCACCCGCGATTCCGAACAGATCATGAGCGCCGCCAAGCGTTCGCTGGTCACCCAGCAGCAGGGCGGCACACATCGCCCCGGCCCTCCCAAATGGGCAGGCTCGGGCGCGGAGCGGCGCAAGAACTGGATCAAGCGCGCGAAGTATTTCGCTGGCGCGATCCTCACGATCTTTATCAGCGCCTCGATTGCGGGTGTGGTCCTGAACGGTATCGGCTTTACTGGCGTGATGATGGTCGCGCTTGCGGTGATGGCGGCGGCCTTCGTGTTCGGGAATTTCCCCAAGGTGAAAGTTCCCAAGCGCCCCGAACTCGGCAAGGGCAATCCCAAGCAGATGGTTGCCCGGACCGAGCTTTGGCTTGAAGCGCAGCGCGCATCGCTGCCAGCGCCCGCCGTCGCAATCGTAGACCAGCTTGGCATGCAACTCGACGCGCTTGGCGTGCAGCTCGAAACGCTCGATACCGGGCACCCCGCTATGAACGAAGTTCGCGAGCTTGTGGGCGAGTACATCCCCGAGACGATCGAAAATTACCGCAAGATCCCGGCCCATCTGCGCAGCGAGGAACATGCCGGCGGGACCGCCGACGAACGCCTCGTCACCAGCCTCACGAAGCTGTCGGGCGAAGTCGACCGGGTGACGCGCAAACTTGCCGAAGGCGCGCTCGATGATCTCGCGGTCAAGTCGCGCTATCTCGAATATCGCTATGGCGGCGATGAATTGCTCGCCGACATGACCGGCCAGCAAGGTGAGCAGGGCTCCGGCGTTCCGCTCCCCGATTTTGCCGCCACGCCCGAAAAAGCGAAGGAGCCACGGTAATGCGCGTCTCGCTCCCCCATTCCCTCGGCAAGGAAGAAGTGCGCCGCCGCATGCACAAGCACGGCCACGAAATCGGCAGCTACTTCCCTCCCGGCATGGCGAGCGTTGAAACAAGCTGGCCGCACGAGGACCGGATGGACCTGTTCATCGTGGCCGCCGGACAACAGATCGAAGGCGGCATCGACATCGCCGAAGACTCGGTGACGATTGACCTCGATCTTCCAGCCATTCTCGGCTTTTTGCGCGGGACGCTGGAGAAAGCCGTTCGTAAACATGGCGGTCGATTGCTCGAAAAGAGCTGAAACTAAAGCCAAATCCGAGGGGGTTGTGCTTGCAGCCGTACCGGCAATTCGGCAGCCTTTTCAATGTCCTTGTCAACTGACAGGGCAGGTGTCATAAGCCCCTCACATCGCACAGGTGGGATCGTGCTTTCTAGGCGCAGGCATATCGCTGACTTGGCGGTGCTTGTGGCCCAAATATAGCGGGGTCCAGATATTTTGGCAGTCGTTGCTCCAGATCTTAGGGCCGTCTTGCGCCGCGAAACCGCGCGATTGCACGATCAGCTCGACATGACCATGCACGAAGTGGCTGGCTGGAAGTCGCGCGCCGACTACGCCCGGTTCCTGAGCTTGCAATATGCAGCGCGCCGTCCGGTCGAAGCCTGGCTTGACCATCATGCACCGATCGAATGCCTTGCGCCCGCGCAAACCCCCCGCATTGCCGAAGACCTTGCTGCGCTTGGCCATGACCTTCCCCCGCCCGCGACCAGTTTCGCTATTTCAAACAGCCAGGACGATGTGTCGCTTGCGGCATCGGCTCTTGGTGCGGCCTGGGTGCTGGCAGGTTCGTCGCTCGGCAATCGCGCAATCCTTGGCGAGATGCGCAAGAGCGGCAGCGATGCCGCCAGCTGGCCCCATGCGTTTCTCGGTGATGAGGACATGCTGACCTTCTGGAAGTCGCTACGCCGCCAGATCGAGCGTCCTGCCGACCCTGCCGAAGTTCAGGCTGCCAGTGCCGCTGCGAAATCGGTCTTCGACCATTTCCTTCGCGTTGTTACCCCGAACCGGACCGAGCCAACGCCAACCCTCGCGGCACGAGCATCATGAACATCTCGTACAATCCCAAGGCGCTGACCGAGTGCGACCGTGAGCCGATCCATAATATCGCTGCGGTCCAGTCCTTTGGTGGCATGCTGGTGACCAATTCCGAGTGGGTCATCTCGCAGCGTTCGGTCAATTGCGCCAAGCTGCTGGCGATCGACGCCCTGCCGGAACCGGGCACCAAACTGGCCGACATCATTGAACCCGCCGCCCTCCAGGTGCTACGCGAGGCGGCATCGCGGCTTGAAGGTGCCGACGCGGTCGAGCGCATCTTCGGCATCAGGTTCACGCAAGAAGCGGAGCTGTTCGATTGCGCCCTGCATTGCAGCGAGGGCAAATACATCATCGAGTTCGAGCCGCATGATGCGAAGGGATACGCCGATCACCTGATGCTGATGGGTCCAGCGCTCGCCCAGCTTGAGCCGATCCGAGACCTCGACACTTTGTGCCGCAAAGCTGCGAAACTGGTGAAGCAGATGCTCGGATATGACCGAGTGATGATTTACAAGTTCTACCCAGACGAAAGCGGCGAAGTGATCGCTGAAGAGAAGCGCGAGGATCTTCAGTCCTATGAGGGGCTCCGATATCCGCGCGCGGATATCCCTCAGCAGGCGCGCGAGCTGTTCCGCCGCAACCGTTTCCGCATCATCGCCGACATGGAAGAAGCGCCGGTACTGATCGAGCCGACGCTGTCGATCAAGAATGAACCGCTCGATCTGTCGATGAGCACGTTGCGGGCCCATTCACAGATGCATGTCCAGTACATGAAGAACATGGGCGTGAAGGCTTCGCTCGCGATTGCCATCGTTCGGCATGGTGAATTGTGGGGCATGATTTCTTGTCACCACTACGAGCCGCGCTTGCCGGCCTATTCATTGCGGACAGTGGCGGACATGTTCAGCCAGATGTTCTCACTGATGATCGATCGTTTGCTGATCGACCGTTCAGAAGAATTGCGCAGCCGTGGCCGCGCCTTGCACGATCAGCTGATGGTGCGCCTGGCTGGCGGAGCAAAACTATCAGAGCACCTCCCAATGCTGGAGGAATTGCTCAAGCACCTCATCCAGCACGACGGAATGTCGGTCCTGATGGACGAGACTTACATGACCAGCGGTGTGGCTCCGACGAGGGAGCAATTCCTCGCGATCACGCCAACTCTGGGCAGCATGCCGATAAGCGAAAACTTCGCGACATCGGAAATCCAGTCTCAAATCCCACAGGCTATGGGATTCAAGGATGTCGCGGCAGGCGCGCTTGCCCTCCCCATCTCGCGCAGTCCGCGCGACTACCTCGTGCTGTGGCGCCGCCCTCTGACGCAGAAGGTCACGTGGGCGGGTAATCCCGAGAAAGCCGTTGCGACGCCGGGCGAACGCCTGCAACCGCGCGGCAGCTTCGATGCCTGGGAGCAGACCGTCGAAGGGTGCAGCGAGGAATGGTCAGACGACGAACTGCAGATCGCAGAAGGTCTGAGGGTCACGCTGCTCGAAATCGTACTGCGCATGACTGACGAGATCTCGCGCGAACGCAAGAAAGCGCAAGAACAGCAGGAACTGCTGATCGCGGAGCTCAATCACCGGGTTCGCAACATCCTCAATCTCATCTCCAGCCTCGTGCAGCAATCGCAGGGCGCGGCGCATGATGTGAAGGACTTTGCGTCGATCATCGGGGGCCGCATCGCCGCTCTTGCCAGCGCGCACGACAACATCACGCGCGAAAATTGGGCCCCGGCGCCGCTTTCATCGCTGATTGAGAGTGAGTTTGCTGCCTATGCTGCTGGCAACGAGAACCGCTGCCGTCTTGTCGGCGATGACATGCTGGTCACGCCCGAGGCTTACACGGTGCTGGCGCTTGTCCTGCATGAATTGGTTACGAACTCGGTCAAGTATGGCGCCCTTTCCAACGAGACCGGGCGGATCGAAGTGACCATCGGACTTTCGAGTGCGGGCGCTCTCAAACTTGGCTGGCGTGAAAGCGGAGGGCCTCCGGTCAAGCCGCCCACACGCCGAAGCTTCGGATCGATCATCATTGAACGCTCGATCCCCTTCGAACTGAGCGGCGAGGCGGATTTGCGCTTCACGCTTGGCGGGGTCGAAGCCGACTTCGTCGTACCGGCCCGCTTCGTGGGCGAGAAAACCGAGATGCCGCAAGAGGCGGCAAAGTCGCCAAAGGCAGCCGATGCCAGTGACAAACCCGGCAAGGCGTCCGGCAAGACGCCGAAAAAATCACTCCCCAATCGCGTGCTGCTGGTTGAAGACAACATGATCATCGCGCTGGGCACAGAAGACAATCTTCGTGTCCTTGGCGTTGAGGACATCGACGTGCAAAGCACGGTGGCAGGGACGCTTGAGGCGATCAAAAGCAACCCACCCGATTTCGCCATTCTCGATTTCAATCTTGGCACAGAATCGAGCCTCGCGGTTTCCGAGGAGCTTCGCGCACGGGACATCCCCTTCGTGGTCGCCACCGGCTATTCAGAGATCGACGACCAGATAAATGAGCTTGGCGCGGGAGGGGTGATCCAGAAGCCCTATGGTCTCGAAGAAATCGAGCTTGCGCTGACCACAATCATCGACTGAAAGCTCGCGAGCCTAGCCTGTCCCTTCCTACCGCTCGCGAAAATCGACGCGGTAGCCGTAACGCGCCTCGACCGGATTGCCGGCGCGGTCCCTTGCGGGATTAAACCGGATTTTCTCGACGACCAGAGGGCAGACCAGCGCTGTCGTTTCGGCATCCGCGCTGGTGCGCGCGACCGAGCAATTGCGAGCGCGGCCTTCTCGGGTGACGGTAAACACGACCGTTACCGAAGAACCAAAGCGCGCTGATCTACCGCCTTCGGGCACAGGAAAGTCGCGCCTTGGATCCAGCCTGCCCGAAAGGACGCTTGGCCTTTCCGCAGCATTGCCCTGACCGCTTCCGTCATTGCCGCTGCCCGTGCCAAGCCCTTGCCCCTCTGCGCCAGTGCCGTCTCCGGCCTCGCGCGCGCCAGAGCGGCTAGCATCTCCCGTCGACGAGGCTTCCGGGCGCTCTTCGGGATTTCGGCGAATGGGCGTGGTGGGCGCGGT
This sequence comes from Erythrobacter sp. S158, assembly GCF_057364915.1. NCBI lineage: Bacteria > Pseudomonadati > Pseudomonadota > Alphaproteobacteria > Sphingomonadales > Erythrobacteraceae > Erythrobacter > Erythrobacter sp. S158. The sequence continues at coordinate 2,525,988 of NZ_CP200279.1, forward strand.
CACCGGCTCCGGGATCGCGTCCTCTCCCGGCGCCCCAGCGGCCCCTTCGTCGGGCTCGGGCTCCAATTCGGGCTCATCCTGAGGGACGGTGACGACGACTGTGAATGCGTTGACCACCTCCCGTTCGACCGAAGCGGTGAACTCGGGGGCGAGGAAGCGCGAAAGCCCATAGAGCGCGGCGATGTGGAACACGACGATGCCAACGAGCAGCGGCCAGCGCGGGCCTTTCGGTTTTCCCTGATAGCGAGCGGGTCTTTTTATCATCTATCCTGTGACAGGTTGCTGAGTGAACGGGGACGAAGTGGGCGGGAAACACTTGGGTTGAGCAATTCAGGGCCACGCAAACGTGAATATCCGACAGCAAATCGTTTCCAGCAAATGCAGGCGCTTAGGGCGCTTCTGTATCTCAAGGACCTACGCATACCAAATACGCATGGTTCCAAGCCCGTTTGACGCGAGCCGCCAGCCTAGTCCGCGCGATCGCGACGAAAGCAAACGATCAATAAGGGGCGCAGTGAATGAAACCGAGACATTCGCATTTTCGCGCGCAGTCGGCCTATGAAACTTCATCCTGCTCTTTCAGCGATGGCCGTGAGCGCCCCCGCACTTGCGCCAACAGCGCAGCCAACTGACGATACTGCCGTGCAGGCAAACGCGCTTGGCGGCCTGCCAGCAACAGGGGCCGTCGACTTCAAGACCCTGATGGCCGGATTGGCTGCGGGCATCGGCTTCTTTCTTCTCGGGCTTGCCTGCCTCAACTTATCGCGCTTCGATGCAGCTTTGGCGAGCGTGTGGCTGCCCAATGCCTGCGCGGTTGCGATGCTGCTGCTTGTTCGAGCACGCAATGAAATCCCTCTTTATGCAGGCATCGCCGCAGCCAGTGTCGCGGCGAATGTCGTGGCGGGCACACCGCTTGCAAACTCGCTCGTTTTTACCGCAGCCAACCTTGCAGGGATCATGCTGGTGACCGGGCTGACCCGCGCAAAATGTGGCGCCCGGCCCGACATGACCGAGCTCGCGCATTTGGGGCGATTTCTCCAGTACGGAGGCGCCGTCGGTCCCCTGGTCGCCAGCGCAATTGCGGCATTCGCCATTCCGCTTGGCGGCCAACCAGTATGGGTAGGGGCGCTCACCTGGTTTCTCGCCGATGCCCTCGGAATGATCCTGGTCGTCCCGGCTGCTCTGCTTGTCGCAGACGCTGTTCGTACAGCGACCGCTCCGAAAACCACCGCCTTGTTCAAGAGCGCAGTCTTTACCGCAGTCGCGCTGGTCGCGGTCTGGCTGGTGTTCCGGCAGGATATCTATCCGCTTTTGTTTCTGGTGCCGCCCATCACATTGCTGGTTGCGTTCAGGGGTGGCGGAATTGGAACAGCTTTGTTCGTCCCGATGATCGCAGGCGTGGCAAGCTGGATGACCGTCGCCGGTTACGGGCCGATCGTGAACAATTCGAAGTCGGCCCTGGACGCGGTTTTCGTGCTGCAAGCCTTCGTTGCGGCCAACTTCCTTACCGGACTGCCGATTGCGGCGATCCTGGCTGGCCGAGAGCGGATGACCGAGGAATTGGCGCGCGGAAGAGGCGAGTTGGGGCTGCTTGCCGAAACGATTACGGACGCGGTCCTGCGGCTCGACCGGGACAGGGTCTGCATTTACGCTTCCCCTTCCGTTGAAGACGTCATGGGCCGCCCGCCCGAGGACCTGGTGGGCCATCCGATCGCATCGCGCGGACCGGAGGACGCGCATGCCCGGATCGAGAGCGCGCTCGACAGCTTGCTGAGCGGTCAATCGGACAAGGAGCGCATCACCTACCGGCGGCTGCTGGACGACGAGGAAGGCACACCCGTGTTCATCGAGGCAGACTGCGCGATTGTTCTCGATCCGATCACCGGAGAGCGCGATGGCGTCGTGGTTTCAGCCCGCGATGTGACCGAGCGCGTAGAGCTCGAACTCCTGCTGACCCGTGCCCGCCGCCACGCCGAGAACGCGGCGCGCGCAAAAAGCGAATTCCTGGCCAATATGAGCCACGAAATCCGCACACCGATGAACGGCGTTCTCGGCTTTGCGGAACTCATGCTGCAAGGCGACCTCGATCCCGACAATCGCCGCCACACCGAAATGATCGTGGAATCGGGTCGGTCGATGATGCTGCTGCTCAACGATATTCTCGACCTTTCGAAGATCGAGGCCGGGCAGATCGCGATCGACAGCCAGCCTGTCGATCTTGTCTCGACGCTGGCTGAATGTGCCCAACTGCACCTTCCCAACGCTGAAGGCAAAGGCCTGCGGTTGAACTTCACAGCGTCGGACGCGGCAGGCGCTGATGGTGAAGGCACGCAAGAGAACCCCTGGGTGGCAACCGATGCGCTGAGACTGAGGCAGATCGTCCTCAATCTCATAGGGAACGCGGTAAAGTTCACCGAAAAGGGCAGCGTCGACGTGCAGCTTTCGATTGAGGCAGAGCAATTCCGGGTCGATGTGAAGGATACCGGGATCGGGATAGGAGCCAAGCGGGTACAGACGATTTTCGCCCCCTTCACGCAGGGAGAAAACGACACGTCGAGGCGCTTTGGCGGCACAGGGCTCGGTCTCACGATCAGTCGCCAGTTGGCAGAGCTGCTCGGAGGCCAGATCGAGGTCTGCAGCGAAGTTGGCATCGGCTCGACATTCAGCCTGATCCTGCCAGCACATTACGTCGAGCCGGAGGTCCCGGCTTTGAGCCAAGCAGCTGAGGCCAGCTCTGCCGATCTGCCCGAAGCATCGCGCATCCTGCTGGTCGAGGATCACGATGTGAACCGCATGCTGGGAACCGAAATGCTTGAACGCTGCGGGCAATGCGTCGCCACGGCGCATGATGGCAACGAGGCGATTGCGATGGTGATCGATTCGGTAATGCGCGGCTCGCATTACGACCTCGTCCTGATGGATATCCAGATGCCGGGCTGTGACGGCTATGCCGCAACCCGCGCGATCCGGGCTGAGGGGATCAGTCCGGCCGACCTGCCGATCATCGCGCTGACGGCAAACGCCTTCCCCGAGGACATCTCGGCTGCTCGCGATGCCGGGATGCAAGGCCATCTTGCAAAGCCGCTGGTCTTTGCCGACCTCGCGCGAATGCTCCAACGCTGGCTGCCGACGCGGATTGTCGAGGATCAGTCGGCGGAACATCCTGCGCCGGTCGCGAAAGCGGTAAATCGGGGCGAGCCAGCGGCATCACCGCCTGCCGGTCAGCCCGACGCAGCTGGCGGCCATTCGCCAACGCTGCTCAAACGCTGGAACGTGCGGCGCAGCGAAGCGATCGAGGCGGTTCGAGGTGCGCTCGAACAGGGGCATCTGGGTGGTGAAAGCGTGGCCGAAGAGAATCGCGACGAGCTTGCCAGGCTGGTCCACAAGCTTGCTGGCACAGCAGCGATGTTCGGGGAAGCAGAGCTCGGCGATCAGGCCGCAGCGCTCGAACGCGCGCTTAGGATGGGGCTCGATGCGGAAACGCAGGCTTCGCTCGCATTCGAACTTCTCAGCGTTGCCGACGATCCGGCCGATGCGCCAGGTGCTGCGGCCTCCTGAGGGTTCCGCTCGATCAATGGCCCCAAACGCAAACGGCGGGACCCGAAGGCCCCGCCGCTCGTGTGTCGTAGTCGGTAGCTGACGAATTAGAATTCGTAGCGAGCACCGATCTGGATACGCCATGCCGACGCCGAGATGCCGATGTTGTTGTCATCGTCCGGACGGAAGCCTCCGAGAATGTAACGACCCTGATCGTCGACACCACCAAAGCGAAGAGTGTCGCCAGGGCTGTCGGGATCGTCAATCGTCAGTCCGGCATCAACGATGTCAAGGAACTGCGTACGAGTGCGACGAATATTCGCACCGCTGTCGAGCAGGTTGAGGAAGTTCTCAAAGTCGACGAACAGCTCGATCCGATCTTCGACGATGCCGGTCAGGCTGCCGATGAAGGGCAGTTCCTGGCTGAAGCGCAGGTCGAGGTCGTAGTGCCAGTCGTTGCGGCAGGTGTTTCGCGCAATCGATTCCCCCGGTTCGAAGTCACACGCCTCGCCTACATCGCTGTTGGCGAGATAGTCGAGCGTCGAATTCACCGCAGCCGCCTGCGCAGCAATCGCAGCTGCCTGCTGAGTCGCAGTAAGGCCAAACCCGCTGAAGTCGGACAGGTTCGCATCACCCGCACCCGTCGGGATGTAGAGCAGCGCGTTGTCGTTACCCGACGAGCTGTCCGCGAACACGCCGCCACCGTCGAAGGTGAGGCTGAACGGAGTGCCAGCCTGCGCACGGAACAGGATCGCGAGACCCGTGTCGTAACCGTCGAAGAACTCTTCACGGAAGAACGCCGAAGCGGTGAAGTTGTGACGGGTTTCGAAGTTTGAGGTCGAGATCGCCGGTGCCTGACGGTCGAAGGCCGCGCTCACGTCGAAGGACGAGGTAGCGGTCGACGAACCGACGTTACGGAAGTTCTCCGAGTCGGTGAACGCGTAACCGAAGTTCAGGGTAACCGCGCCGCCTTCGGTGAACAGGCCTTCGCTGAAGGTCTTGTTCAGGATGAACGAAGCAACGTGGCTCTCGTAACCCGGGCCGTTGGTCAGCTGGATGTTGTCGTCACGGCGAGTGTTGAAGCACTCAGGCGTGAGACCGGTGTAGACCGGCGGCGTGCCGCCCGAAACCAGCGTTGCGTTACAGCCAGCTGCGGTTGCGTCGACTGCCTGGTAGATCGGACGACCGTCGACGGTGAAGCCACCGTTGGTGCGGATGTCCGGAGCCTGCGACAGGTCGACGAAGTTCAGCGTGTCCTGGAACCGCGAGTAGATGTAGTCGAGGTTCATGTTCCAGTTCGAGAAGAACCCGGTTTCCGGACCGAAGGTGGTCTGGAAGCCGATGTTCGCACGAATGACGGTCGGGACGTCGAAGTCCGGATCGGTCGACTGAACGTCGGCGAGACCTGCACCAGCAGCTGCTGCACCTTCGTCGATGGCACACTGCGGAAAGCCGGTGAACGTGCCGTTGTTCAGAACGTTGAACGAGCCGTCAGCGTTGGTCAGGCCAGCACAACCTGCGTCAAAGGTGTCGCCGTTGGCACTTGCGAAGCCGTCGTTCGAGAAGGCGTTCGAGTAGTACACAACCGGGTCACCGCCCGAGAAGATGCCCACACCACCGGTAATGCTGCTGTCCGAGAAGAACCCGTCATTGAACAGCTCGTAAGTGGCCGAGATGCGCGGCAGAATGACCGGCGAAAGACCACCGAACGACTGGGCGTTGGTGAAGCCATAACGGTTCAGGAAGTTCGGGTTCGCACGCGGTGCGTCGCCATCATACAGCTGTGCACGAACACCAGCGGTGATCGAGAGCTGGTCGGTCGCCTGCCATTCGTCCTGGGCGTAGAACGACCAGATGGTGCGGCCGAAGCGAGCAGCTGCGTTGTTGATGTCGCCATTGAGGCTGGTTGCGATCGTACCGCCACCGAGCGGGCCGCCGCCGACGAGATCGTCGACATCGCCGAAGACGCTCGAGAAACCGCCGCCAGCAACGTTACCGGCTTCGAAGTTGTCGAGGCCGTCGAAGAACAGCGTACCGGTCGCGTTGATTGCGAACAGGTTGAAGACTTCAAGGTCGTTCACTTCGACGCCGAACTTCAGGAAGTGGCCATCGCCAGCGTCCACGTTCATCTGGAAGCGAGCCTGGTCGATGCGGGTGTCGAGCTGGTTAGCCGAACGGAAGATGCCCGGACCGGTCGACAGGAGGCCGTTTTCGGTCGAGGTACCATCAGGTGCGACGCCAACTGCGAGACGAACGGTCGGGTTGTCCGACTGTGCTTCGCCGAAGCCAACCGGGCCTTGAATGTCGCCGACTTCGGCGCGGCTCACACGAAGCTCGGTCGAGATCGTGTCGTTCCAGTCCGAATACAGACGGACCGAGTAGTAGTCGCTCTCGGTGCCTTCGTCTTCGAAGCTGTTGAAGCCGGTGATGTTCTGGCCACCGAAATCGCTTTCGATGTTGGTTTCTTCGAGGCGCTGGTAGGTCGCTTCGAGACGGTGCTGGTCGCTAAGGACAGCGTCGATACGGCCGAAGTAGCGGACCGAAGCTTCTGCGAGCGAAGTCGGGTAGCCGCCGATGTCCTGGCCGTAGACGTCACGAGCGATCTGAGCGAAACGGTCGAACTGTGCCTGGCTGACGAAGTCGGCTTCGTTGGTGAAGCCGCCGCCGGCGGGGCCGAAGTTGTTGCCGTCGCCAAGGTCGGTTTCTTCGTAACCGAACGAGAAGAACAGACGATCAGGGATGATCGGACCGTTGAGGGTAGCACCCCAGCGCTTTTCCGAACCCGCGTTGAGCGGACGACCGTCGATCGAGTTGGCGAAGAGGCCATCGTCGAAGTAGGTGATGAAAGCCGAGCCGTGGAAACGGTTCGAACCAGCTTTGGTCACGACGTTGACGAGACAGCCGGTGAATTCCGAGTACTCGACGTCGAACGGTGCGAACTCGACCGAGGTCTGCTCGATCACGTCGAACGGAAGCGGCAGAGCGTTACGCGCTGCGAACGGAGTGCCGTTGAGGCCGAAGACGTCAGCCTGGACGATGCCGTCAACGGTGAAGGTGTTCGAACGGTCGTTACCGCCAAGGCACGATACGCGATCGACTTCGTTGGCGCGGTCGAGGCTGACACGCGGGTCGATGCGGATGATGTCGCGAACGTCGCGGGTGATCGACGGGAATGCTTCGAGCGTCTGGGTGTCGAATGCAGTACCCGGACCAACGGCAACCTGGGTCACCTGGGCGCGTGCACCGGTAACGACGATGGTGTTGCCGGTCGCGCTCTGGTCGAGCGTGAAGCCGAAGCTGGTGTTGCCCGAGATGTTGACGAAGACGTTCTCGACCGACTGGCCTTCGAAGCCGTCAGCGGTCACGGTCACGGTGTATGGGCCGCCCGGCGGGAGCGACTGGACGCGGAAGGAACCGTTCGCACCGGTGGTCGAGGTACGGGTCTGCGACGTACGTTCGTCGGTGATGGTCACCATGGCGCCGGCGAGCGGGCCGCCATTGGCGTCGGATACGGAACCCTCGACACCCGAAGTAATCTGCTGCGCGGCAGCAGGGGTGGCGATGGTAGCTGCAGCAGAGAGTGAAACGACACTCGCTGCAAGGAGATACTTAAGTTTCATGAGAGGAAGCCCCTGGTCACGGTTAGGATGCAACAAAACGCTGCGGACGGGCGCGTCCCTAGTCGCGCTGCGCTGCACAAAAGCGACGGTTTTGTGACAGACGTGTTACAATGACCGGAGCAGGAAGCCGCCGCGCGTTCTTCCACAGCATATTTCGGGCCCGAAACCACGGAAATCCGCCACTAAACCGGCCCGTGTTGCATCAGAGCAACGAAACAGGCTTTTTTGCCAATTGCTTCGGGCCGGTTCGATAAGGCGTTTCTGGCGCGCGATGGCCTTGAGAATCAGGCGAGATTGATCTCGCGAAGACGCTGCATCAGGAAGTCGTGCGAGCTGATCGGCTCCTGCGGCTTGGCACCCTTTTCACTCACGCAGCTTTCGAGTGGCGTGATCATGTAATCGGGGCGGAAGTGCAGGAAAAACGGCATGGAATAGCGCGAGCGGCGTGCGCCCTCACCGCTCGGATTGACGACGCGGTGCGTGGTCGAACGCAATACGCCGGCTGTCAGGCGCTCAAGCATGTCGCCGACATTGATGACGAGCGAACCTTCTTCCGCATAGACCGGGTGCCATTCGCCCGCCTTGGTGAGGAGTTGCAGACCTGCCTCCTCGGCGCCGAGCAGCAGCGTAATCGTGTTGATGTCGCCATGCGCAGCGGCCCGGATCGCGCCTTCGGGGGCGTCTTCGGGAAGCGGCGGATAGTGAAGCAGGCGCATGACCGAATTGCCGTCTTCGACCGTGGGAGCGAAGAAATTGCGCTCGAGACCAAGGTGAAGCGCGATCGCTTCGAGCACGCGAAGGCCGGTCTGCTCGAACGCCGCGTAGAGTTCGCTGAACGTGTCCTCGAACTCCTTGATCTCATCAGGCCAGACATTGGGAGCCATATATTCGGCAAGATCGTGGCCTTCGGGAAGCGAGCGCCCGACGTGCCAGAATTCCTTGAGGTCGAAGACTTCAGCGTCTTTCGCCTTCTCCGTGCCGAACGGCGTATAGCCACGCGCGCCGCCGCCGCCTTCGATCTTGTATGCGCGCTTCACATCTTCAGGCAGCGCGAAGAACGCCTTCGAAGTCGCTTCGGCGCGGTCGATCAGGTCTTGCGGGATGCCGTGATCGCGCACGACGGCGAAGCCGAATTCGCCAAAGCTGCGGCCAAGCTCGTCGGCGATTTCCTCGAGCGGCTTTGCAAGTGAGACAGAAGCGATTTCGTTGGCGGATTGATTGTCGGTCATGAGGTTCATTTATATGGTCGCCCGTCGGTGTGCCAAGGCCTTGATTGCCTGAGCCGCTCCTTAGGGCCGGGATTGCGGAGGAGTATTTGCGCTAGATCAAGCTATCGCATGGGTTGCGACGTGCGGCGCAGATCGAATGTTCGGCGCTTTAGTCGTTTGTCGGCGGAGGGGAAGCGGAAATCTTCCCCAGAGCGAAGACCCCGTCATAGCGTTGAGGCTTGGTGTCGTCGTTCAAATGAAAGCCGCGCTCCATGGGTGGGCGGCTCGGGCTGGCTGGATGCGCCTTGCATGACACCATGTCAGAGGTGACCGGCTTGGCCGGATCGAAGTCAGCGCCCATCTCAAGCTGGCAGCCCCAATTCTCGCCGCCATCGCTGTGCATGACGAGCGAGACGACCCGGTCTGCTGGTGCGAGCAGATTGGCCATGGGGCGGGTCGGAGTCTGGCCCAGAACCGCCGGAAGCTTCTCGGCATGGAAACCGCCAACCAGAACCACGACATGAGCGTAATCGCGCGCCTGTGAGGCCTTGCGAATATTGGCGGCCTGCGCTGCCTCGTGCGGCTCCTGTCCGGGCAATCCGGCAAACGCGGCGCGCTGCGCATCGCCATTCGCGCCATTGAACGCGACGATGTCGATGTCGCGCCCCGCTTCCTTAAGGGCGTGCAACCGTTCGAGCATTTCCAACATAGCGAGGCTCGCAACGCCATCCTGCCGCGTGCCCCAGTCGGACACTTCCGCAAACAGCGCCGCGCGATACTCATCATGCGGCTTTGCCCAGGCGCGCTGGAAACCGTCATTATCCGGAGAGGAAAACTCGATCGCAAGCAGGACAGGGCCATCCTCTGCCACCGCGCAGACATACTCCGCCGTTGCTGCGGGCGCTTCGACGGTTCCATGGCTTTCGCCCAGCACCAGATACTTGCCCCGCGCCTCGCTTGCGACCGTCTCCCAGCCCGGCAGCGGATCGCAAGCCTCCCCCGGTGAGCCCGATGCGAGCGCGATGGTGAGAGCGAGCGACAGGGCAGACATGGACGGACTCTCCTAAAGCGGCAGGAAAATGCTCGCGAGCGCGGCGCTCATCAGGTTCGCGAGGCTGCCTGCGGCAAGCGCCTTGAGGCCGAGCTTCGCAATCACCGGACGCTGGTTGGGGGCAAGGCCGCCCGTTACCGCCATCTGGATCGCGATGGACGAGAAGTTCGCAAAGCCGCACAGCGCGAAGGTGATGATCGCGCGGCTGCGCTCGGTCAGTACGCCGCCCGCATCGACCGCCGCCATCGCGCCAAGGTCGATGAAGGCGACGAATTCGTTGAGCACGATCTTGGTCCCGAAAAGGCCGCCGGCGATACGCGCCTGCTCCCAGTCGGCGATACCGATCAGGAACATGACCGGCGCGAAAACATAGCCAAGCAGCTTCTGGAAGCTGAGCGTCGAAAGCCATTCGGCGGTTTCCGCACCAAAGGGCACGCCAATTCCGGCAGCAGCGGCGACGATCCAGCCACCCACGCCTGCGAGCAAGCCATTGGCAAGCGCGACCAGAGCCACGAAGACCATGACCATCGCACCGACTGCGACCGCAAGCTTCACGCCGGTCTGCGTGCCTTGCGCGGCAGCCTCAATGATATTGGCAGGGCGGTGGCCTTCCTCGAAGGTCTCGGCCATTTCGACCTCGTCTGCCCTGCCCATCTCTCCAATTGCTGCGGGCCCGGTTGCGCTGATGCGCGATTGGGGAAGCTCTACCTCTTCGCCGTTCTTGCCCACCATCGTCACCCGGCTCACCTGATCGGTGGGCGCGGTGCCTTTAGCCTTGGCGCTGCCGCTTGCCTGCTGGCCGACACTGGCGCTCGGCTGCATCGGTTCTTCGGGCATATCGGGCATGATAATCTTGGCCATGAGGATACCGCCGGGCGCGGACATGAACGCCGCCGCCAGCAGGAATGGCACGGCTTCCGCCCCGATAAAGCTCGCATAAGCGGCAAGGATCGTCCCCGCGACACCGGCCATGCCGACGCTCATCAGGGTGAACAGGCGCGCTGGGGGTAGTGCGGCAAGATAGGGCCGCACGACTAGCGGGCTTTCCGACTGGCCAACGAAGATATTGGCCGCGCTGCCCAGCGCCTCGACCTTGCTGATCCCTGTAATCCAGCCAATCGCGCCGCCGACCCAGCGCACCAGCTTCTGCATGATGCCAAGGTGGTAAAGGATCGAGACGATCGCCGCGAAGAACACAATCACCGGCAAAGCGGCGATGACGAAAGTGTTGGCGAACGGGTTGTTTTCAAAAGGCCCAAAAACCGAGGCGATCCCGACCTTCGAGAAATCAAGCAGCGCGATAACGCCGTCGGAAAGGAACTGGATCAGTGCGACACCGAAATCCGTGCGCAGCACCAGCAGCGCCATGAAAGCCTGCAACGCGAAGGCAGCGCCCACGACGCGCAGGTTGATGTGTTTCCTGCCCGAAGACAGCGAATAAGCAATGCCCAGAATCGCCGCGATCCCGATCATGCTGAAAATTACCGAAGTTACGCTTTCACTCATGTACCCGCACTCATACCCTTGCGCCCCTCGCAGGTCTTGAACCCAAGCGACGCGGACCCTCAATTGTTGTTCTGTCGAGTTAGCAACCCGTCGCGCAGACCTTCCCGTCGGGACGTCCGCTGCACGGGTCATAGGCGTGGCAGCTTGTGCGCGAGCACGCAAGAGGACTCTGTCAACCGCGCGGTTGACAGCTTTGGCCCCCGTGCTTTTCTTTTGGCAAGCGCTGGCTTAACGCCGTGTCACGATGACCGACACCAAGCCTGCGCCTTCGACGCCTGAGACCGACACGCCCGATTTGATGGGCTCGTTCCCAATGGGCCTGTTCGTCTACATCATCCTCTATGGAGGAATGACCGTTCTGGCGGGCGTGGTCGCTTACAAGCAGGTCCAGTTATGGCCCACGCCGCTCGCCGTGGAAGCCGGGATTTTCCCGTTCCTGTTGCTGGTCGTAATCACAAGCACGATTGCCCAACTTTACGGCAAGAAACTAGCCAACAGGCTGGTCTGGGTGGGCTTTTTACCGCTCGCTTTGTCAGCGGCTCTGATCTTCCTTGTTCTCTCGCTGCCGGCCTCGGTCGAGATGCTCGAGTTCCGCACCGACGATCTTGCTGCGTTCGAACGAGTTCTTGGCCAGACGCCGCGCATCCTCATGGCGGGGCCTGCGGCTTACATCACCTCGCTGCTGCTCAATGTGTGGATCTTCTCAAAGCTGCGCGGCGAAGGGGAAGCGACGACGATCGGTCTGATGATTCGCGGCGCGATCGCATCGGCGCTCAGTCAGGCGATCGATTCGGTGATCTTCATCACGCTGGCCTTCTATGGTGAATTCGACATCACCGACCTTCTGATCGGTCAGGTGCTTGCAAAGGTCACACTCAGCATCGTGCTCGTGCCCTTCCTCATCACCTTTGGTGTCAAACTCGCCAAGTGGCTGGACAGCAGGCAAACAGCGATAACCTAGCCCATCGTGCTTATCGGTCGCCCACGCGACCGCGAGGGCGCCCGCCCGCAGCAAATCGTAAGACGTTTAGTGAGGATGCAGCCGCAGATGCGGCTGCGCGAAATAGACGGAGTGGTGAGCCCTGCTGGGTTCGAACCAGCGACCTACTGATTAAAAGTCAGTTGCTCTACCGACTGAGCTAAGGGCCCCCATGGGGTCGCGTGCGGGCCTGGGCGTTTGCATCGCTCGGCGCGCGTCGGAGCGCTCACCTAGGCAGGGTAGCCTTTCGGGTCAAGCGGGCTTTCAATTGTCGCACATTTTGGCCCGAAATCGGATCGCGCCAATCAGGTGCGATTGCGCTTGCGGGGGTAAGTACGAAGTCGCGCTCACGAAAGCCTGGATGCGGGATAATTAGCTCGCGGCTGCGCCACACACCGCCGCTCCAAAGCACGATATCGAGGTCGAGTACCCGGTCCCCCCAGCGCCGGGATCCCCGTCGCCCAAACTCGCTTTCGAGCCACTTGAGGCCCGCGAGCATCGCCTCGGGATCATACTCGCTCTCGACCAGTGCAGCGGCGTTGGCAAAGCGGCGCCGCGCTGCGCCCATCGGGGCTGACGAGATGATCGGCGAGCGTGCGGTGACCGTGCCGAGCGCAGACAGTTCCTCCATCGCTGCGCGCACAACCTCCTTCGGCAGGCCGTAGAGATAGTGCCGGCGATTCGATCCCAGCGCGATGAGGAAAGTGCTGCTCAAGAAATATGGCTCAGATGTCTTCGGCGATGCGGCCGTACAGCTGCGGGCGGCGGTCACGGAAGAAGCCCATGCCTGCCCGGTGCGTGGCGGCTTGTGCGAGGTCGAGCGTAGCGACCAGCACGCCGCTTTCAGCCGCACCAAATTCCTCCACCAGATCGCCCCATTCGTCGCTGATGAAGGAATGGCCGTAGAAGCTCTGCTCGCCTGCCGGACCTTCTGCTCCGATGCGGTTCGAGGCGATGACCGGCATGCAGTTCGACACGGCATGCCCGATCATGGCGCGGCGCCACATGCGGCTGGTGTCGAGGTCGGCGTCGTATGGCTCCGAACCGATTGCGGTGGGGTAAAGGAGCATTTCTGCTCCCTTCAAGGCCATCACCCGCGCGCATTCCGGGTACCATTGGTCCCAGCAGATGCCGACGCCGATGCGCACAGATTGTCCCTGGTCGCCCGGCACGTCCCACACCTTGAAGCCGTCATTGCCGGGCCGGAAATAGTACTTTTCCTCGTAGCCGGGACCGTCGGGAATGTGGCTCTTGCGATAGGTACCCAATACCTCGCCGTCGGGCCCGATCATGGCGAGCGTGTTGTAATAGTGATGCCCGTCGCGCTCGAAGAAGCTGGTCGGGATCGCGACGTTCAAACGCGCCGCAAGCTCGCGCATCGCGATGACGCTCGGATGCTCTGCAGTCGGCTTGGCGAGCGCGAACAGCGCCTCGTCTTCCTCGCGGCAGAAATAGGGACCGGAGAACAATTCAGGCGGCAGAATCAGCTTCGCGCCGCGCTCAGCAGACTCTTCGACCAGCGCGGCAACGGCGGCGATGTTATCGGCCTCATCCTCGCGCTGAAGCTCGAGCTGGAGGGCGGCGACGGTGAGTGTGCTCATGGGGATGAGCGCTTACTTCTCCCGCAGGGCGAAGTCCACTTGCACGCTGACGCTGCTGGTCGTCTGGCCCGGCATGATGGTCGAGGTGTTTTGCGTGCGCACGGCCGATTCAGGGCGCGGTCCCATCGAAATGGCAGGCGGAGCAACGGGCGGAGGCGGTGGGTAGGCGGCGGCGTCCATCGCGGTTGCCATCGCGCCGCCAAGATAGCGTCCGCCTTGCGAGCCGCCTGCATCGCGAATGTAGAGCACGCGCGATATCTCCATGTCGGCCGCCTCGGCATAGGCTTCGGCGCGTTTCCGGGCATTGGCATAGGCGTTGGCGTAAGCCGTATTCGCCGCCGCCTCGACATCGGAGATTCGCAGCTCGGGGCCCGACACGATATTCGCGCCGACGCCCGTGACAGCGGTGACGGCCTGCCCTGCGAGATCGACGTCGCGCACACGGACGCTCAGCGTATTGTACGCCTGAAACTGCCCACGCCTGTCGCCGTAATTGATGCGCTGGACGTTGACGGCGCTCGTCTGGATGTCCTTTTCCTCGACACCAAGTTCGAGCAGCGCGGCGGCGATCTCGTCGATGTCCTCCTGCGTTTCCTCGCTCGCCTGCTCGGCATTGCGCGCCCAGTTCTGGACGCCTGCCTGAAAGCGCGCTTCGTCCGGGCGCATGTCGGCTTCGCCCGTGGCGCTAACCGATAGAAGCGTTTCGGCGCGGTCCACCCCGCGCGGATCGCCAGCCGACGAACCGCAGGCAGCAAGCATGAAGGCCAACGCGGATGCGCCAGCGAATTTGAGCGTAGTCATGTCCATATTCTCCATTGGCGAGACACTCGCCGATGGAGAATATGGTGGTTTTTCAATGTGAACGGGCTTTGAACGCAGCTCTCAGTGCGACGCCGTCACTCTTCGCCGGTCTTGCGGAAGAGCAGCGTCATCCGGTCGCTTTCGCCGATGGCTGTGTACTTGTCGCGGTCCTGATCGCCGAGCGCATAGGTCGGAGGCAGCGTCCACACGCCTGCCTCGTGATCGGCGGTGTCGGAGGGGTTCGCGTTGATTTCCGAGCTGTCGACCAGTTCGAAGCCATTCTCGGAGAAGAAATCGACGAGGTCGGCCTCTTTCACATAGCCCGCATTGCCGTCCGCGAATTCGTCTGCGGCATCGGGCTTGGCGCGGTGCTGGACCACGCCGATCACACCGCCGGGCTTCAGAGTATCGCGAAGCGCCGCGATCTCGCTCTGAGCGATGTTCCAGCGCAGCAGGTTGTGCATCATGCGGATGATGAGGACCGTGTCGACCGTGCCATCAAGCTCGTCAGGGATCGAATCGCCGAAATGGAACGGCAGTTTGTCAGCTTCGATGCCGAGCGCTTCGGACTGGTTGCCGGAGAAATTCTCGCCCCCCTCGCGCACCCGCGCCTGAAAGTCAGCTCCCAGAGAATCGATGCCTTCGGGTGCAAAGCCGACCGCGATATATTGGCCTTCCTCGGCAAGGTAGGGCGCGAGGATGCGCGTGTACCAGCCACCGCCCGGCGCATATTCGATCACGGTCTGATCCGGTGCCAGCCCGAAGAAGGCGAGCGTTTCGCCCGGATTGCGGAACTCGTCGCGCTTTGCGTCGTCGGCCCGGCGTTCGTGCGCGAGGACTTCGGCCAAAGCCTCATCATCGATCACGTTGGCTGCGGGTTCATCCTCGCTCGGCGCCTGTTCACCCGGCGCGCAGGCTGCCAGTGCAAGCGCGCTGGCAGCCGCGACGGTCCAATGGCGCACAGCGCCCTTCGTCGAGGTCTTCATAGTTCCTCTCCCTGTTATTTGGTTGTTCGCCCGCCCCCGAGCGCTCTGATCAGCTGGCCTTGCGGAACAGCAGCGTCATGCGGTCGCTTTCGCCGATGGCAAGGTAACGTTCGCGGTCCTGATCACCGTAGCGAAGGATCGGAGGCAGCGTCCAGACGCCGCCTTCCCAGTTGGCAGGGTCGTTAGGGTTTGCGTTGATCTCGCTTTCGCCGGCGAGCTCGAAACCGTTGGCCTCGAAGATCGCGACCACGTCTTGCTTGCGCATATAGCCGCGCTGGCGAGCGCCGTAATCATCGTAGCTCGCGCCTTCAGGGGCACGGTGCTGCACGACGCCGACCATGCCGTCGTCCTTGAGCATCATGCGCGCAGCCTTCAGAACGCTGTCAGCCGAATTGCCGATGTTGAGGCCGTGCATCGAACGGAAGATCAGCACGCGGTCCACGGTGCCGGCTACGTCCTCAGGCATTTCGTCGGTTTCGAAAGCCATCACTTCGCTGGCGTCGACGCCCATGCCTTCGGCGAGCGAGGTCTTGAAGTTCTCAGTCCAGCCCTTGGAGCGCGCTTCCTGTGCGCGGGTTTGGTAGGTGCGGCCATCGCTGTCCTGATTGAACGCGATATATTGGCCCGCAGGCATCAGGTACGGCGCGAGCACGCGGGTGTACCAGCCGCCGCCCGGACCATATTCGGCGACCGTCATGGTCGGCTCGACCCCGAAGAAGTCGAGCGTTTCGGCTGGGTTACGATATTGGTCGCGCGCGCGGTCATCGTCGCGGCGTTCATGCGCCAGCACCTCTTCAAGCGACGGCGCGGCGGCGTCCATGTGAGCCTCTGCTGCAACAGGCGCGGTAAAGCTGACCATGGCGGTCCCAGCGGCAAGCGCGGCGAGCGGAGCAAGCAATTTGATGTTCATGACGGCGAGTCCTCTTTCTCCAGTGTCGTGGAGAGACTCCTGACGCGCCAAGGCCGTCATGACAAGGCATCTGATCGAATGCGGCCCTGCCACTGGCAATACCGGTCGGCCTCCCTATGTCGTTTGTCGAAAAGGAGACTGATTAGACATGGAACAAGCGATCATTGCAGGCGGATGTTTCTGGTGCACCGAGGCGGTGTTCCGCGATGTCGTAGGGGTAAGCGAGGTCGAGAGCGGCTATATCGGCGGCACGGTCGAGAACCCCACCTACAAGCAGGTCTGCACCGGCAACACCGGCCATGCCGAGGGCATCCGGGTGACATTCGACCCTGAGGTGACAAGCCTTGCCGAAATCTACGACATGTTTCTCGGCACGCATGACCCGACCCAGCTGAACCGGCAGGGCGGCGATATCGGTACGCAATACCGCAGCGCGATCTTCCCGCTTTCCGCAAGCCAGGGCGAGGAAGCCAAGGCCGCGATCGGGCGCTGGAATGCAGAGAATGGCAAAATGGCCGTGACCACGATCGAAGGGCTCGAAGGCGATACGCAGACCGCGACCTGGTATCCGGCAGAGGATTACCACCAGGAATACTGGGAAGGCGAAGGTCAGCGTAATCCCTATTGCCTCGCCGTGATCCCGCCCAAGCTGATGAAGCTGAGAAAGAGCTTCCAGAACAAGGTGAAGGCTTAAGCCGCAACCGATCGGAGCGCCGGCAAGAGGGGAGAGGCGATGCCCGACTATTCGAACAATCCATATGCGACCGGGCAAGTCATCACGAATGACGGCTCGGTCGCATTTGACTGTTCGCTTGATGCGCAAAAGCTGCCCTGGTTGACCCTCCCGCCGCATCATCCGGTGGTGATCCAGACGCAGGCCTTCTGGACGGCCGTGGGCGCCTCGGTCGCGCTTGCGGGGCTTGAGGCAACGCAGTGGAGTGCGCTCACATGGATCGATTGGGAACTGGGCGATGGATCGGGCGGGCACGCGGTGCGCGGCGTCTACACCCGCGATGAAAGCTCCGAAAATCCCGCTTACGGTGTCGTGCTTTTCAATGCTGCTGGCGCGGTCATCGTGACCATTCGCGGGCGCGGTGTCGTGTTCCGTAACCGCAATTTCGAGAAATGGCGCGAGGGCTCAAAGGAAGAGGCGCGCAAGGCCCTTCCGCAGGACGATTTCGTTTACGCCGAGCGCGAGGCGTTGGGCCTGACGGAACACGAGCGCGTGCTTGTCGCTCCTTCCGAAGCGGGTGCTGATTACGTTGAAGCCTTGGTGACCCCGGCGAACGGATTTCCCCCGGGCAATCCGGTGATCGGCGGCTCGGGCGATCATGTAAACTCGACCCACTTTCACGAGATTGCGCGCCAGGCGCTGTTTCTCATCAAGGGGCGCACCGACATCGATACGAGCGGTGAAATGACGCTCAATCGCTATGTCGAACTCGGCACGCCGCTTCGGCTCCAAATTCGCGATCAGGCGGATCGCTCGATCACTTTCGAGCTTCGTCAAATGGACCGGGCGTGCGCCGAAATCACCCTGCGCTGGTAAGCGCGCTCACAGGACGAAATAGGCGATCGCAAGGCTCGCCATTACGGCAATTGCGAAGAGGTTGAGCGCGCGGAACGCTTTCGACGGGCGCGCTTCTTCGGGCATGGAGCAGCGTGTCACCACAAGGTGATTCAGCGTCGCAATCACCGGCGCTCCGACAAAGGCCGCGCTGGTCGCAAGGTCGAGCATCGCGGTGAAGCTGCTGGTGAAGGCGTAGAGCACGGCAGCGGTCAGCGCGATCAAGACCGGGATTGCAATGCGGTAAACGAGCGTGAACTGCGCCTCGGTCTCTGCACCCAAGGTCTGCTGCCAAACAGATGCGACGTGCCGTCCCCCGATATCGAGCGCGGCCAGCACCGTCGTCGTCATGACAGACAACGCTGCGATGGAGGCCAACACCGCTGCGCTTTCGCCAAGCGTGCTCGAATAGAGCGCAATGATCTGCTGCGCGAAACCGGGTGCGCTGGTTTCAGGCGCGATGCCATCGGCGTGCATCACGCCCGCTCCGATCACGCAGAAGCACAGCGCAAGAAACGCGGTCATGATGTAACCGGACGCGAAAGCGCGCCTTGCATCGGCCAAGCCTGACTGGTGGTCCTTGTCCTCGCGGCTCTCAGCCTCGGCGATCCACATCGAGGTCGTCACCGACACGTCGAGCGGATTGGGCATGAACCCGGCGAGCGCGACAACGAACAGAATTGCGCCCGGATCGCTGACCCAGCCAAGCGCGCCAATCGTGCTCAAATCGACACGCGGTAACACGAAAGCGGTTACGAGCAGCGTCGAAACCGCCAGAAACGCGACCAGCACGCGGTTGATGAGGTCGAGCCAGTCATACCCCCCGATCAGCAGCACCGCGCCCGCAGCGGCAAGCACGATCAGCGCGAGGAGCGGCACGGCGATGTCGATCCCGAACACTGCGATTGCGATCCCGGCCGTTGCCGATGCGAGGGCTGCATAGATTACAGGCACCACGAGGATCGCGAAGCACGCAAAGACGATTGGCGCCCACAGTCCGAGTTCGCGATAGCCGTGAAGCAGCGACCGGCGCGCCGCGTGGCCGTAATCGACCCCGAAACGAAAGGCTGGATATTTGAGGATACAGGCGAGCGCGATCACACCCATCAGGCCCAGCCCGTAAACCGCGCCCGCACGCGTCGATTGAATCAGGTGCGATGTCCCGATGGCCGCGCCCGAAAACAGCAGCGCGGGACCGATAATGCGCCACATAGGCCTCTCCCCCTCGTGTCAGAGGGGTGGCACATCACGGGTGTGAGCGCAAAGCGCGCCGGTCAGCTTTTCCGCCAGCGCGCCACGAAAAACCCGTCGAGCCCGCCTTGCTCCGGCAGCATTCCGGGATGCGTGCGGACATGGCCTTGCGCTGTCGGCGTGAGGTCGGCGGGCAATTCATCCGCCGTGATCGGCGCATGCTGCAACCCAAGCTCGGCGTCGATCCACGTCGCCTGCTCCTCACCCTCCTCGCGTTCGAGCGAGCACACCGCGTAGACGAGCGTGCCGCCTGGCTTGAGCCACTCGGCAGCCCGCGCGACGAGGCCGCGCTGGATCTCGACCATCTCTGCAATCTGGCGAGGACCGATGCGGTGGAGCACATCGGGATGGCGACGGCAGGTCCCGGTCGCGGTGCAGGGCGCGTCGAGCAAGATCGCATCGAAGTGATGCTTCGGCTCCCATTGCATTGCATCGGCGCGAACCGGTGAGGCCTTGAGCCCAGTGCGCTTGAGGTTCTCCTTGAGAGTGCCGAGCCGCCGCTTCGATATGTCGAGCGCGGTCACGTCCCAGCCTGCGCTCGCAAGCGCCATTGTCTTACCACCCGGTGCAGCACACAGGTCGAGCGCGTGGCCTCTCCCCTTACCAATCACCATCGAAGGGATCATGGCGGCGAGATCCTGCACCCACCAAGCGCCCTCCTTGTAGCCGTCGAGGCTTTCGATCCGGCTGCCGCGTGGGATACGGACATGAGCGGGCGCAAGGCTCTCCCCGCCAAGCTTCGCCTGCCACTGCGCGGTTTGCGAGATGTCCTTGATGTGCAGGTCGACCTCGGGCGGATGGACGAGGCCGGGCGCGATCTCGACCGCCCTATCGCCCCACCGCTCGCGCACGTTCTCAGGCAGGGTCGGCACATCCGGCAGCGCGACCTCGCGCTTCATCAGCGTCGAGAAAACACCATGCGCGAGCCTACGCGGCCCCCCGGACAACAGCGGCAGGCCGGTCGCGATAACCGCGTGCGGCGGAGTCTCGAGCCTGAGAGCCTGTGCGAGCATCAACCGCAGAACACTGCGCGGCTTGGCATCGTCCGGGAGCCTCTGCCGGGTCGCGCTGTCGATCAGCGCGTCGAGGTCAGTCAGCCAGCGCAACGCCTCCCCCGCAATCGCGCGGGCAAGCGCCTGATCATTCGCATCGCGTACATCGCGAAGCGCGCCGGGTGCAGCTTGCTCAAGCGTCTCTCCCCGGCGCAAAACGGCGTCGAGCATCTTGAGCGCAGCGCGGCGCGCGTGGATTCCGGTGGGTGTTGCCATTGCGACAAGCCCCTAACGGGACTTGAAACCATGCGCCAGCTTGTGCGTATCTATGAGTGTATGACTCAGGAAAAATCCAAGACCGCAAAAGACTTCAAGAAGCCCGCGCACTGGACCAACGATCCGCCGCCCGAGCCGAAAGCCGTCGATCCGATGAAAGACGAGCCACGCGAGATCTCTCCCACCCGCTATGGCGATTGGGAAAAGAACGGCATCGCCTGGGATTTCTGATCGGCGTTGGTTGGCTCCCGCCTATTGAGAGCGCTCGACCTCAAGATTGGCAGCATACAATCGTGCGCCCTTGGTCGTGACGCATGTGATCGTGCTCACCTCATCCTCCTTGCGGTAGATGGTGCATACACCCGAACTGTCGCGCCAATCGCCGCCTCGCAGCCGGATCGCCTCGATCCGCCAATTTTCGCCATCTCGCACGGTGTGAAAGTCCATGTCGCGGCTGCGGCGGGTGTTTCTGAAGCCGAAGATCGCCTGATCGCCCATCGGGGTAAAATGAACCGCGTCGCAGTCGGCGAAGATGACCCCTTGCGCCAATAGAGGCGCGTAGCGGTCGGCGTAGAAACACCTTCCCTCGTAAACCCACACCGTATCGCTGGCCGCAGCACCGCCGGGCACAAGCGCGGCGCTCGTCGCAACGCAGGCGCCGAAAAGGGTCGCAAGTCTCGAAAAACGCTTAAGCATCCCCCGCTTTCTGGCAGCGCGGTGATGCACGGTGCGTGAACGCTAGAGCGGCTTGAAGGCGACCTTCAGCCCGTCCTTGGGCTGCGGGATCGGCCATGCCTGCCAGTCGGGCGCGTAGCCTTCGGGCGCTTCGATCCGGTAGCGTTGCAGCAGCTGCGCCATCAGCACCTTCACCTGCATGTAGGCAAAGTGCAGGCCGAGGCACATATGCGCGCCGCCGCCAAAGGGCACCCATGCGTATTTGTGCCGCGCCTTTACCTTGTCGGGCGTGAAGCGCATCGGGTCGAAAGTCTGCGGATCGTCCCAGTATTCGTCCGAATAATGCGTCCAGTAGATGTTGATCCCGACATGTGTGCCCGCCGGGATGCGGTAGCCACCGAACTCGAAGCTCTTGAGCGCGCGGCGCGGCATCGAGGGAACAGGCGGCATCATCCGCAGAGCCTCCTTGAAGGCCATGTCGGTCAGCTCAAGCTTTCCGAGATCGTTGTAGTCGAGCGGACGCGGATTGCCGTCGCCATCAGGGCCGCCGGTTACCGCGACAATCTCTTCGCGCAGCTTTTCCTGCCATTCGGGATTGATCGCGAGATAGTAGATCAGCGAGGTCGCCGATGAGGTAATCGTATCGTGCGCGGCCATCAGCAAGAAGCTCATGTGGTCGACAACCTCGTCCACGGGCAGCAGTTCACCATCTTCGCGGGTCGCGGTTGCGAACTGGCTGAACATGTCCTGTCCGCCGCCTTCCTTGCGCCGCCGGATCGTTTCGGCCGTGAGGAATTCGACCATGAACTTGCGCCCGTCGACGCCCTTTTTCATCTTGGTGAAGGGCAGCGGGGTGCGAACCGGCGCGACACTGGCTTGCACCATGTCGACAAAGGCGGTGTTGATTGCGTCGGCTTCAGGCCCCCACGGAATGCCAAGGAAGCTGTCGGCGGCAAGGTCGAGCGTGAGCGACTTGATCGCGGGGTAGAACTTCATCTCCCCTTCCCACTTGGCCACTTCGCGCGAAATGCCCGAATTCAATGAGCTCGCATAATGGCGCATCGGACCCGGCTTGAAGGCGATGGAAAGCGCGCGCCGGTCGATCCGGTGGTGATCGAAATCGAGCAGCATCAGCCCGCGCGGGAACAGCTGGTCGAGCACCGGGCCCCAGCCTTGTTCGGAGGAGAAGATCTTGTCCTTGTTGAACAGGACAAGCTCGTTCGCCTCAGCCCCGATCAGCGCAACGTTCCAGCCGCCAAATGCGTGGGTTTTGTACACCTTGCCATAGTTCTCGACCATGTAGCTGGTGAAAGCATGCGGGTTGGCAAGCGTGCGGAAAGTGTTGCCAACCAGCGGCCAGCCTTTTTCGCCCGGAATGTGATCGAGCGCGTCATCTTCGGGCACGCCTTCGGACCAGTGCTTTGGCGCGGCTTCTTCGCTCGCAGCTTCTTGGGTGGTGTTGTCTTCGGGCGATTTGGCAAGCGTTGCCATCAGTGGCGGCTCCGGAATTGGGCAGGTTGGGTCGGTCGGTATGCTATGTGCTACTTACCACAGTGTAAATAGACGTGCACTTAACCCGATAGGACCGATCCGCCCATTCGCGCAGGCGTGATCAGATCCAGCCCGACAGCTCGCGCCGGATCATCGCATCGAGCATTACAACGCCCGATTGCGATACGTTGAGGCAGTCGAGCACCGCATATTGCTCGCCGCCCGCCTCGAGAAATTCGTCGCGCCCTTCGAGCGCCAGTTCCTCGAGCGTCTCCACGCAGTCGGCAGCAAAGCCGGGGGCTGCGACCACGAGGCGCTTGGTGCCTTTTTCGCCTTCCGCGATAAGCGTGTCGTCGGTGGCAGGTTCGAGCCACTGCGCCGGGCCAAAGCGCGACTGGAAAGTGGTCTTGAACTCCACCCCCTCGAATTCGGGCCGGGTTTCAAGCCGTTCGCGCAGAAGGCGTGCGCTCTTGTGGCAGTGGCAGTGATAGGGATCGCCGCGCTCAAGCGTGCGTTGAGGCATGCCGTGAAAGCTCAGCAGCATGGTCTCCGGATTGAACGAAAGCGCACCCACCTGCCGCGTCAGATCGTCAGCAAGCGCGGTGAGATAAAGGTCATCGTCGTGATAAGGCGGCAGGAACCGTAGCGCGGGTTGCCAGCGCATTTCGCGCAGCACGCGGGCGACCTCGTCGAAAACGGTCGCGGTCGTGGCAGCGCAGTATTGCGGGTACATGGGCGCGATCAGGATGCGGTCGCAGCCTTTTTCGGTCAGCTCTTTGAGCCGCTTTTCGATCGAGGGCTGGCCGTAACGCATCGCATAGTCGACGATTACGTTCTCGCCGAGATCGTCAGCAATCGCTTCTGCCTGACGAGCGGTGATATCCGCCAAAGGCGACCCGCGGTCGGTCCATATCTTGGAGTAGGCTTGCGCGCTTTTCTGCGGCCGTGTGTTTAGGATTATGCCGCGCAGGATCGGCTGCCACGCGATAGCCGGTATCTCGATCACCCGCCGGTCGGACAGGAATTGCTTGAGATAGCGCTTCACCGAGCCTGCATCAGGGCCATCGGGCGTGCCCAGATTGACCAGCAGCACGCCGATTGAGCCGCTCGATACGGGCGGGTGATCGTTAGGAAGGTGCTGCTTTTGCCAGGTCATGTTTCGCGGGTATCGCCTTAATTCTCGTGCCGAGCCCATATACGTTCTCGTCCAGCCCGTGGAGGCAGACGCGATCCCGCACGCCATGGTGTCAGATTTTTACAGTCCGCTTGAAAGTAGGGGCAAGCGGCGAAGTCGCAACCCTGTAGCGGAAAACAGGGCATTGGCAATCGCAGGAGGGGCAACCACCGTGCCCAGTTCGCCCGGATCGGCAGGCGCGGCTTCACTGGGGAGGAAATCGACATCGATCTCGGGGCAATCGGCAAGCCGAGGCAATCCGAGATCGGCGTAGTCGAAGCTCGCGGGAAGGCCGCCGCGCATTCGCAGCGCGTTGCCGAGCGCAATGCCGATGCCAAACATGAGCCCGCCTTCGATCTGCTGGCGGGCGATGTCGATATTGACGATCCGCCCGATATCGACCGCTGCCGAAAGCCGCGCAACGCGCACCCCGCCTTCTCCACGCCGCGCGGTGGCCACACAGGCGATGCGCGCGCCCGTTTCAGCATCGCCGATGCGGTGGCAGGCGAGGCCCTGTCCGCTCTGGTTTACGCCGCCATCCCACTCGGCCATCGAAGCGGCGCGCTGGAGACAGGCGGCAAGCCTGATATCACCGCCAAGCATGCTCATGCGGTAGGACAGCGGCTCGCGATTGTTCTCTGCTGCCACTTCGTCGATGAAGCTTTCGATTGCGAAGGCGCTGACCTGGTGCGCATTGCCGCGCACACGCCCGGCGGGGTAGCCGGTTTCAACCGGTACGTGGTGCACACTGACGCTCGGCAAATCGTAAGGCGGCACGGCTCCTTCAAGCGCGAGTTCGTCCTTCTGGCCGCTCGTGTCGCGGATCGCGGCGGATGGGATGAGGTTGCCGAACAGGCGGCGGCCGAATTCGTGGCTCGACGGCTGGCAAGCAACGCGCACCCGCATCGCGTCGATCGAACCCTGTCCGCCCTCTGCCAGTTGCGCTCCGATCAGCACGCCTGCGGGTGCGCGGGGACGCGAGCGGATGAGTTCATCGCGGCGCGGCCATGTCAGCTGGACCGGTCGGCCAAGCTCATTTGCAATGTGCGCTATTTCGATAGCGTGCTCGTGCTCAAGCCGCGCATCGAAGCTGCCGCCTGCGGGCATGGGATAAAGCGCGACGTCCTCTGGCGAGATACCGACCGCTTTTGCCGCCGCCTTACGAGCCTGTTCGGGGGCCTGGCTCGCGATCCAGAGTTCGAGCCGCCCGCCCGACCAGCGCGCCGCCGCGCTTGCGGTTTCGACCGGGGCGGCATGGGCGGGCTCGACGTCGTAGCGGCGCGCGGTGTCGACGCGGGTCATGCCCTCTTCGCCAAAGCCGGTTTCGGCCACGAGATAGCTGTCGCCCGAGCGAAGCAGCGTCTCGATCCGGGCTTCGATATCGGCGCTGTCGACAGGGAAGCTGACCGTGAATTGCGGGGCCATCGCTTCCAGCGCGCGCTGGGCGCTCCACCACGTTGTCGCCGCCACGGCGAGCCAGCGTTTGTGCCGCACTGCGCCCACGATCCCGCTGATTCCCTCGGCGGCCGCCTCGTTGAAGCCGGTCAGCTCGCTGCCATTGTTGGGGCCATGACGGATCGCGGCGTAGACCATGCCGGGTAAGCGCACATCGGCAGCAAAGCGGTATGACCCGTCGACCTTGGAGGGCAGATCGATGCGCGGAAACTGCGGGATCGCGCTGACATCGTCTGGCAAGCTGCCGGGAGGCGGATTGTCGCTGGGCGCTTCGGGTCGCAGCGGCGGGGGATCGGGCGGAGACTGATCGGCGGCGCCCGCTGCAAGCTCACCGAAGGTGGCGCTTTTATCACCGTGGCTGACAATGCCGTTCACGACCTGGCATTCTTCCCAGGCAACGCCCCAGCGATCCGCCGCTTCGAGAGCCAGCATCGCACGAGCGCCCGCTGCGGCTTCGCGGGCGGGGGCCTCGTAGGCGGCGAGCGAGGTGCCATCGGCGGTCGCGGTGAACCGCTGCGCCCTTGCAAATCGCTGTGCGAGCATGTCGTCAGTGGTCTCGGAAACGCCGACCGACACCGGGTCCCACAGCTGCGCCCAACGCTCTGCAAGCGGCACGTTGGGATAGGCCGAGGCGACCGGTGCTGGCTCCACCGCAACCTGCCGCCAGTCTGCACCCAGCTCCTGCGCGACGATCTGCGGGATCAGCGTCGTGATCCCCTGCCCCATCTCGAGCTGCGGCACCGCGACCGAGACGACGCCATCCTCGGCAATCTTGATCCATGCGCCGAACAGGTGCTCCCCGCTCGCCGGCTCTAGCGGGTTCGCGTAATTGCGCGGCAGGAACCACCACGCGACCAGCAACCCGCCGCCAACGGCAGCGCCGGTCACAAGGCCGCGGCGGGTCACCTGCATCGCGTCAGATCGCCCCGTTGGTCAGCCAGCGATCGAGCTTGTCAGCCACAGCCATGAAGGGCGCAGCGCCTTCATCGTCCCCGGCAGCCGGAGGTTTGCCCGCATCGCCCGCGATCCGCGTTTCGATGGTCAACGGGATACGGCCAAGGAACGGGATCTTGAGTGCGTCGGCAAACTTCTCGACCCCGCCTTGGCCGAACGGGTCGGAGACCTCGCCGCAATGCGGGCATTCATAGCCCGCCATGTTCTCTACCAGTCCGATGATCGGCACCTCGCCATCCTCGAACAATTGCCCGGCACGCGCCGCGTCGAGAAGCGCCAGGTCTTGAGGCGTCGAAACCAGCACAGCGCCGTCTGGCTTGCTGTCGGCCATCATCGAGATTTGCACATCGCCCGTTCCCGGCGGCAGGTCGATCAGGAGCAACTCGGTGTCGTCCCACGCCGCATCGACCAGCTGGCCCAGCGCCTTGCCCGCCATCGGTCCGCGCCATGCAAGCGCCTTTCCAGGAGGGACGAGGTGCCCCATCGAGAGCACCTTCACCCCGTGCGGGCTATCGACCGGGACCAGCTTGTCGCCTTGCGTAAGCGGTTTTGCGCGATCGGTTGCGAGCAGGCGCTGTTGCGAAGGGCCGTAGACGTCGCCGTCGATCACTCCGACCTTGCGGCCCTTTCGCGCCAGCGCGACCGCGAGATTGGTGGTGAGCGTCGATTTGCCGACACCGCCCTTGCCCGACCCGACAGCTATAATCATCCGACGTCGGCGATCCGCGATCAGGGCGACATGCACCGTCTCGACGTCGTCCAGCTTGCTGATTTCGTTCTCGATCAGCCCTTCAAGCTCTTCGCGAGCCTTCGCGCCAAGGTCTCCTGCCTCGGCAACAACGATAGCTCGCCCGTCCTTCAGGCGCAGCGAGCGCAGCCTTCCGTGGATCTCGATCGGCAGAGCCGCGCGCAGGCGCGCTTCGTCGTCGGCAGGGTTCGCAGAAGGTTTTGGATCGTCAGACATATTGCATCGGCCTCTATCACCAAAATCGCCCCTAACACCAAAATCGAAGCGCCAACCCCTGTTTTTCCCCAAAAGGCGTTCCTATAAGGAATGCATGCGAATGTTTGACGGCTTTAAAAAGCAATTTGGCCTTGCGATGGCGGGAAAGAAAAATCCCTGGGGTGGCTCAGGCGGTGGATCGGGTGGAGATGACGGCTCGGATGGCGGCGATACGCCAGCCGGTGGTGGCTCCGACGGCCCGCGCAATCCTTGGCTTCCCGGCGGGAAGGGCGGAGACAAGAGCGGCGGCCGCCGTTCAGCCTCCATCGAAGACATCTTCAAGAACCGCGGCCCCGAAGGCCCGCGCCGCGCTGGCGGCGGTGGCGGCATCAAGCTGCCCGAACGCCCTGGCGGCGGAAGCTGGGTTCCGGTTCTGATCGCAGCGGCGGTTGGCCTGTGGGTCATCATGTCGAGCGTTCACTTCGTCCAGCCGGGCGAAGCGGCCACTGTCACCCGCTTTGGCGGCAAGTATGTCGGCAGCTACGGGCCGGGTACCAACTGGTCCTATCCCTATCCGATCAGCGTGGTCGAAACCGAAAACGTGATCGAAATCCGTACCGAGGAAGTTCCGACCAAGCTGATCCTGACGGGCGACCAGAACCTCGTCGACCTCAGCTATTCGATTCGCTGGAACATCAAGGACCTGACCCTGTTCCAGTTCCAGCTGGCCGATCCGATCGAAACCGTGCGCGAAGCGGCGGAAACCGCGATGCGTTCATCGGTTGCTGAAAAGACGCTTGATTCGGTGATCTCGGGTGAAGGGCGCGCAGACATCCAGGAGAACGTGCGCATGCGCATGCAGTCGATCCTCGACGGTTACGGCGCAGGCATCGCGGTGCAGGGCATCGAAATCGACAAGACCGACCCGCCAGAAAGCGTGGTCGAAGCCTTCAACGACGTCCTTGCCGCACAGCAGGATGCCGAGCGTGAGCTGAACCGTGCGCGCCGTTATGCGCAGCAGGTTCTCGCCCGCGCCGAAGGTGACGCCGAAGCGTTCAACCAGATCTATTCGGAATATGCGCTTGCGCCCGAAGTGACGCGCCGCCGCCTCTATTACGAGACAATGGAAGCCGTGCTTTCGCGCACCGACAAGACGGTGATCGATGCCGATGGTGTAACGCCTTACATCCCCTTGCGTGAAGTTGAGCGTGGCCGTGCTGCCACCGCCCAGCCTGCAACGCCAACGGGAGGCCAGTAAGATGCAGAACATCTGGAACCAGTATAAAATCGCCATCATCGCGGTGGCTTTGGTCCTGATCGGTGCCGTCTCGACCCTTTTCGTGACGCCCGAGACCAAGCAGGCCGTGATCATCCGTACGGGTGAACCGCGCGAGATCGTCAACATGTACACGCCCGAAGACCCCTATGGTCAGACCGGCGCAGGCTTTTGGTATCGCATCCCGTTCATCGACCGGGTGCAGATGGTCGAACGCCGCGTGCTCGATCTCGATATGGACAACCAGCAGGTTCTCACCAGCGACCAGCAGCGCCTTCAGGTGAACGCCTATGCGCGCTTCCGGATCATCCAGCCGGTGACGATGGTGGAACGTGCAGGCGACGAAGCGCGTCTGCTGACGCAGCTGTCGCCGATCCTGACCTCGGTGCTGCGCCAGGAACTGGGCCGCCGCACCTTTGCAAGCCTGCTGACGGCAGATCGCGGTACGGCGATGACCAATATCCGCGACATCCTCGATGAACAGGCGCGCGAATATGGCGTGCAGATCATTGACGTGCGCATCAAGGCGGCCGACCTTCCCGAAGGCACTCCGCTTGAAGCTGCGTTTACCCGGATGATCTCGGACCGGCAGGAGCAAGCCGAGACGATCCGTGCACAAGGTCGCAAGAATGCGCAGATCATCCGCGCCGAAGCCGATGCAGATGCGGCCAGCACCTATGCTGACGCCTACGGCAAGGACCCGGATTTCTACGATTTCTACCGGGCCATGGAGAGCTATCGCCAGACTTTCATCAATGGGGAGGGAAACTCCTCGATGGTGCTTGATGCGGACAACGAATACTTCAACCAATTCAACGGTCGGCCCTAGGTTCGGCGGATGAGAGATGGCTGAAGACCTCTGACCGACGAAGCGCTGACCTGACGCTACCGACTACAAGCGTCTTCATTCAGCGTTCAGCGCATCTGCCCTCTTTGTGAGGGCGTAACTGGAAGACAAGCGGGCGCGCCTGACCGGGCGCTGCCCCACTCAAGAGAAGGAACGAGAGGACGTGAACAACGTGCGGTATGTTTATGGACTGACAAGCGCGCTTCTGGTGGGAGGCGCAGCAGTTTCGCTGATGACCGGCTACCCGGCCGGCGCACAGGTCGCCCAGAACGACGAAGCGGTCATGGACCGTGTCGTTCCGGTCGAAGGGGCCCCGGCAAGCTTCGCCGACCTCACCCAGCAACTCCAGCCGGCAGTGGTCAACATCTCGACCCGCCAGTCGATCGAAGTGAACCGCAACCCGTTTGCCGGCACTCCCTTTGCAGAGCTGTTCAATCGCCGCGGCGGCAATAACGGCCAGCAGCCCCAGCGGCGCGAGGCGAACTCGCTTGGCTCGGGCTTCATCATCAGTGCCGACGGTTTCGTCGTGACCAACAACCACGTGGTCTCGCCCGACAACCGGGCCCGGCTTGAAGAGATCACCGTCACCATGCCCGACGGAACCGAGTACCAGGCCGAACTGGTCGGCGCGGACGCTCAGTCGGACCTCGCGGTGCTCAAGATCCAGTCGGCGGAAACCTTCCCCTTCGTGCGCTTCGGCGACAGCTCGCAGACGCGCGTGGGTGAATGGGTGGTCGCGATCGGCAACCCGTTCGGTCTCGGCGGAACGGTCACAAGCGGGATCGTCTCGGCGGTCTACCGCAACACCGGTCAGGGCGGCGCCTATGACCGCTACATCCAGACCGACGCGTCGATCAACCGAGGCAATTCGGGCGGTCCGCTGTTCGACATGCGCGGCAACGTGATCGGCATCAACAATGCGATCTTCTCGCCTTCGGGCGGCAGCGTGGGCATCGGCTTTGCCATCCCGGCTGAAATCGCAGCCCCGATCGTCGACCAGCTCAAGCAGGGCCAGGAAATCGAGCGCGGCTATCTCGGCGTCAGCCTCGAGCCGATCAATGACGACCTAGCCGATTCGCTCGGGCTTGAACGCAATCGCGGCGAGATCGTCCAGATCGTCACCGATGACAGCCCCGCCAGCCGCGCAGGCCTGCGCCCCGGCGACGTGATCGTCGGCGTGAATGGCCGCGAAGTGACGTCGGAGCAGAGCGTCTCCTTCATCGTCGCCAATATCGAGCCGGGCGAAAGCGTACCCGTCGAAGTGCTGCGCGAAGGCCAAACCATCACGGTCAATGCGACGCTCGCCCGTCGCCCGAGCGAAGAGGAAATCGCTCAGCAGACCCAGACCTTCGATCCGGAAAGCGAAGAGCCGATGGATCCCGAGGCGTCCGACGAGATGATCGCGGAAAAGCTCGGATTGCAGGTCCTCGACCTCACCCCGCAGATCGCGCGCAGCCTTGGCGTGCCGACGGAGACGACGGGCCTCGTGATTGGCGCGGTTGATCCCAACTCGGATGCTGGCCGCAAGGGCCTGCGCCGCGGGGACATCATCCTGTCGGCCAACTATCAGGAAGTCGCCTCGACCGAGGCGCTGCGCGAGCAGATCGCCGCAGCCGAGAGCGAGGGCCGCGACGCCGTGCTCCTGCGCATCCAGCGCCGCGGCATGCCAGCGCGCTTCCTCCCGGTGCGCCTGCGCTAAGCGACGCACTTACAGCGATAAGAAAAGGGCCCCGGAGCATCGCGCTCCGGGGCCCTTTTTCATTGGTTCCTGATCCCAGTCCCTAGCCCGATGGCTGCGGCGGCCTTGGCGGCGCAACCTCTAGCGGCTGGGTGGGTGTGGGCGATGGCGAGGGCCTTGAACGCGGAGGCGGCGGCGCTTCCACCGGCCCGCGGATGGCGCGGTCAAGGAAGTCGTCGTCCACGGCAGAAGGCGGCTCCGCAATCGGCTCCAGCCCGCCTTCGCTCTCACCTTCGATATCGAAGGGCGTCCCGATTGGATCGCGGCGGCCCGGCTCGATCAGGTTCCCCTGCTCATCGATGAAGTAATAGTCGTCCGGATCGCCGAACAACGCCTCTTCGTCGGGCTCAAGCTGCCAGTCGGGAAGGTTCAGCTCGGTGTCGAATTGCTCGATCGGGCGGTCTTTGACGGCGTAGCGCATGTAAGCAGCAAAGGCGCGGGCTGGCGCTCTGCCACCCTGTAGGCCGGGCACAGCGCGCGCGTCGTCGCGGCCCATCCATACGCCTGTGGTGATGCCGCTGGAGAAGCCGACGAACCAGCCATCCTTGTTCGAACTGGTCGTGCCGGTCTTGCCAGCCACCGGACGCCCGATCTGCGCGGCGCGGCCCGTGCCTGTCTGGACGGCCGCCTGCAAAAGATCGGTTATCCCAGCGGCGACATAGTCGGGGATCAGCTGACGTTCGCGCAGTTCCTCGCGCTCGTAAATCACCTCGCCCCCGGCGGTTGCGACTTTGAGAATGCCGTAAGGCTCGATCCCGATGCCGCCCGAGGAAATGCCTCCGAAGGCGCGGGTCATTTCCAGAAGGCGCACCTCGGACGAGCCGAGCACCATCGAAGGGAAGGTCGAAATCGGGCTGGAAACACCAAAACGCCGCGCCATCGATGCGACCGTGCCGAAGCCGACTTCGTTGCCAAGCTGGGCTGCGACGGTGTTGATCGAATAGGCGAACGCGGTGCGCAGGTTGGTCTCGCCAACATTGCGTCCGTTCGAGTTGCGCGGGCTCCACCCGTCGATCGTCACCGGCGTATCGACCACGCGGTCATCAGGCGTGTACCCGGCCTCGAGCGCGGCGAGATAGACGAACAGCTTCCAAGAGGAACCGGGCTGACGCATCGCGTTGGTCGCTCGGTTGAAGTTCGTCTCGACATAATCGGTCCCGCCCACCAGCGCGAGGATCGCCCCGTCGCGGTCAAGGCTGACGAGCGCGCCTTGCGATCCATCCGGCGTGTTGGAATCGATCGCTGCAGTGGCTGCGCGCTGCATGCCTACGTCCAGCGTGGTCCAGACTTCCAGCGGAGCGTTCGTTTCAGGCAGCAGTATGTCGAGCTGCGGCAGCGCCCAGTCGGTAAAATAGCGCACCGAGTTCTGTCCCGCCTGCTCTTTCAGTTCGACCGTGCTGGTATCGACGCTGGCCTGCTGCGAGGTAATGTAGCCCTGCTCGCGCATCAGGCGCAGCACGACCTGCGCGCGCGCCACGGCGGCATCGACATCGGCGGTCGGCGAATAACGGCTCGGCGCTTTCACAAGCCCTGCGATGATCGCGCTTTCGGCTACCGATAGCTCGGTGCCGGGATGGCTGAAGAACTTGCGGCTCGCGCTGTCCACGCCATACGCGCCGCCGCCAAAATAGACCTTGTTAAGGTAGAGCTCGAGGATCTCTTCCTTGGTGAACTTCCATTCAAGCGCCATCGCCAGCACCGCCTCGCGCGCCTTGCGGTCGACGGTGCGGTTGGATGACAGGAAGAGGTTGCGCGCAAGCTGCTGCGAGATGGTCGAGGTTCCGCCGACGCGTTCACGCGTCCCCGTGATGCCTTCGATAATCGCGCCTCCGGTGCGCCAGAAGTCGATCCCGAAATGCGAGTGGAAGCGCCGGTCCTCAACCGCGATCATCGCGTTGCGCATGTTGGCCGGGATTTCGTCATGCGGCAGCCATTCGCCAAAGCTCGGGCCGATTTCGACGATCTCGGTCCCGTCGCGCGCACGCACCAGAATGGTCTGGCCTGCCTGCGTTGCCTGCAATTGCGAGAATGTGGGGATCGAGCGTGCGGCAAAGCCGACAGCGAAGCCAAGGAAAACAACCGCAAGAAGCGCCGCAGCCACGCCGCCGATCGCAAGACGCTTGAACCACTTCCAGAAAGGCGAGGGCCGCTTCATTTCGCTGCTGGAGGACGAACCGTTCGCGACCTTCTTGGCCCGCGTGGTTTTGCCCGAAGAGGCCTGTGCCCGCTCGGTTGCAGCACGGCGCGACCCGCGCTTGCCCTTGTTTTGCAGACGGTCACCGCGTTTCGACATGAATTTCCAAAAAGACCAATGGCGCCCAATACCTCAAATCCCGGCCCTGCATAGTTGACTTGTAACCCTGCGTGAACGGTCTGGAACGCCCAATGAGCGCTCCTTGAGGGTAAAACGCGCTGAATGGCGATTTTATCCGCCGATTTTACAAGTGCGGGCGAGGCGGGGCGAGGCCTCAATCCTCCGGCGCGAACTCAAGCGCGGCGGAGTTGATGCAGTAGCGAAGGCCGCCTTCTTCGGGCGGGCCATCGGGGAACACATGGCCCAGATGGCTGCCACAATTGCCGCAAGTGACCTCCGTGCGGATCATGCCAAAAGAGGTGTCACGGTGCTCGTCGATCACCTCTTCGTCGGCAGGCTTCGTGAAGGCAGGCCAGCCGCAGCCGCTGTTGTACTTGGCCGCGCTGATGAAAAGACGCGTGCCGCAAGCCGCGCACATATATTCGCCCTTCTCGTAGAACTTGTCGTACTTGCCGGTGAAGGCCCGCTCGGTTCCCGCTTCGCGCAGGATATGAAACTGCTCGGCGGTCAGGCGCTCGCGCCATTCGGCTTCGGTCAAGGTCTTGGGATCGTCGGTCATGGTTGCTCGGCCTCTCTCGCTTTGTGGCAATATCGGTGCGAGTTGGCGGGACTGCAAGCGCCGCGCGTTTTCCTACTCGCCTTCACCCGGTTATCTGAGGAGAGATGCCGTGTGATCTTGCTCTCAAATCCCGCCTGAACGCAAATTTGCGAAAGGTCACACGTCCTACAGGCATGAGCGGGCATTTGCTCAACGCGATCAGGTACTTGGATTGCTACGGCACTTTTCCAAACGCACCACTTGCGCGGTCCATCGCTAACAGGTCACGCATCGACCTGGCTATAATGCGCAGGCGGTTTGATCACGTCCATGCGTTCGGAAAGCAGCGGGCGGAAACTGGGGCGGCTCTTGAAAACCGCGTACCAGCCGCGCGTCTGTTCGTGCCCCTTCCAGTCGATCCCTCCAAGGTAATCCGCAACGCTGATCTGAGCGGCAGCGGCAAGGTCCGCCATGCTCATGGTAGACCCGGCGAGCCACGGGCGATTGTCGATCAGCCAGTCCATGTAATCGAGGTGCCCGTGTGCCAGCCGCATTGCGTCGCGCAGCTGGCGGCTGTCGGGAGGCTGCCGGGTGATAATGCGCTTCTTCATCCGCTCGTGCAGCAAGGGCGCGGTGACATCGGCGTAGAAGTTCTCGTCAAACAGCGCGACCAGCCGGCGGATCTCCGCCCGGCCTGCCGCCGTGCCGTTGATCATCGGCGAAGTGTCGACGGTCTCTTCAAGGTATTCGGCAATCGCCCGGCTATCGGCAAGCGTGATGCCCTTCTCCTGATTGACGAGTACCGGCGTGCGGCCAGCGGCGTTCAGGTTGTGAAAGGTGTCCGACGGCGCCCAGGGATGCTCACGCACCAGATCGTAAGCCACGCCCTTCTCCCCCATGAGCAGCCTGATCTTGCGCGAAAACGGACAAAGAGGGAATTGGTAGAGCTGCCACATCGTGCGGCGAGCATTGCAGCAGATGGACGCGGAAATCCATCACAATACGCATGGCCGAACGCCGAAACCCGCCGCAGCGGTTCAGATGCCCGAACTATCCAGCATAACGAGGCAGGCGGGCATGATGTCCTGCGTTTCGCCGCTGTCCCACAGGCGTTGCGCCTCCTTGCTCACGAGCGCGCTGATGCCGCTACGGTCGAGCCCGGTCTCGTCCATCAGCTGTGCCAGCGCGCGAACGAAGAACTCCCTCCCGCGCGTGTCCAGCACAGGCCATTTGAGCGCATCTTCGTTGCCAACGGATTGACCGTGAGAAACCATCGCAAAGGCCGCCGAACAGCGCAGCAAGGTCTGGCTCTTGAGCGAAAGCGGGGGCGCGGGGCTCGGTGGGGCTTGCGGGGTCGTTACCGGAGCGGGCGCGGCAGACTGGACAGACAGGGCGAGCGATGCGGCGGCGAGGAGGGGCAAAGTCATGGCGCATGCCTATAGCGATGCAGATGAACCCTTGGCTACGGCAGATCGAAGCGCAGCGGACAAAGCGCTTGTCGTGGCAGCGTGCGGCCCCTACCTCGGCCTATGTCGGTTGCAAATGACCACTAAGAGAGAGGACAGCGCAAGATGCTCAATCACGTGATGATCGGGTCGAACGATATCGAGAAGTCGAAGACCTTCTACAACGCCGTTTTAGGCGTGCTGGGTGCGGGCGAACCGATGGTGCATGTCAATGACACCGGCCAGACGCGCCTGTTCTACATGCACAATGGCTCAACCTTCTCGATCAGCGAGCCGATCAATGGCCAGCCCGCCGAATGCGCAAATGGCATGACCATCGGTTTCAAATGCGACAGCCTTGAGCAGGTTACTGAACTGCACGATGTGGCGGTCGCAAACGGCGGCAAGAGCATCGAAGACCCGCCGGGCACACGCAACGGCTCGATGGGTCCGATGAACCTTTGCTACTTCACCGATCCCGACGGCCACAAGATGTGCGGCATCCACCGGCCTTCTTGATAGGCCTAACGGCTTAGCTGGAACACAGCGAACTCAGCGCGCCAGTTGGCTCCGACGGGGCCGATGGCGCGCTCATTCGCGAAGAACCAGGTGCGCTCGATCTTGGCGCCCTTGGCCCTCGCAAGCTCGCGGAAATCGTCCACCGTCACGTGGTGGATGTTCTGCGTCTCGTACCACGTCACCGGCAAAGCGCGCGTGACCGGCATCCGCCCACCGAGCATGAGCGCGGTGCGCGTGCGCCAATGCGCGAAGTTGGGGAACGAGACGAAAGCCCGCGTTCCCACCCGGAGCAACTCGTCAAGCATAAGGTCGGGCCGGGTCGCGGTCTGCAGCGTCTGGCTTAGGATCGTGTAGTCGAACGCCTTGTCGGGATAGTCCGAAAGGTCGGTGTTGGCATCGCCCTGCACCACCGAAAGCCCGCGCCCGACGCAGCGGGCCACAAGCGCCGGGTCCAGTTCAAGCCCGCGCGCATCGCACTGCTTCTCACCCTCGAGCACGGCCATCAGCTCGCCCTCGCCGCATCCGATGTCGAGCACGCGCGTACTGCGAGCAACGTGGCGCGCAATCGCAGCAAGGTCAGGGCGCAGTGTGTTTAGGGACCCGCTCATTCAACGAAGGCCTTCACAACGCTGTCGAGCTCTTCGTGCGGCAACAGGAAGCTGTCATGCCCGTTGGGAGCGGACAGCTCGACAAAGCTGACCTTGGCTCCAGCGGCGTTCAAGGCGTGGACGACGTGCCGGCTCTCCGACGTCGGATAGAGCCAGTCGGTATCGAAGCTGACGATACAGAACCGCGCGCTCGTCCCTGCAAAGGCATCGGCGAGCTTGCCGCCATGTTCTTCGGCGATGTCGAAGTAGTCCATCGCCCGCGTGATGTAGAGGTAGGAATTGGCGTCAAATCGCTGGGTGAACCCGCTGCCCTGATAGCGCAGGTAACTCTCGACCTGAAAGTCGGCATCGAAGCCAAAGCTCTTGGCGTCGCGGTCCTGCAGGCGTCGCCCGAACTTCGCGGTCAGTCCTTCCTCGGAGAGGTAGGTGATGTGCGCCGCCATGCGCGCCACGGCGAGGCCATTGTCGGGCGAGGAGCCGCTCGCATAATAGTCGCCGTCCGCCCAAGCCGGGTCCGCCATGATCGCTTGGCGTCCGACTTCGTGAAAGGCGATGTTCTGCGCCGAATGCCGCGCGGTCGAAGCGATCACCAGCACCCTTGCTGCGCGGCTTGGCCAGTTAGCGGCCAAGCTCAACGCCTGCATGCCGCCCATCGATCCGCCGACAACCGTGTGAAGCTGCTCAATCCCGAGCCCGTCGAGTAAAGTCACCAGCCCGCGCACCATGTCGCGGATGGTGATGACGGGAAAGCGCATCGCGTAAGGTTTGCCGTCGGATGCTTCGGACGCAGGGCCGCTCGATCCCATGCAACTGCCGATCACATTGGCGCAGATGACGTGGAAGCGATCCGTGTCGATCGGCTTGCCGGGGCCGACCATACGCTCCCACCAGCCCGGCTTGCCGGTGATCGGGTGATTGCTCGCAACATATTGGTCACCGGTCAGAGCATGGCAGATTAGCACCGCATTCGAGCGATCCTCGGCCAACTCGCCATAGGTCTCATACGCGATTCTTGCGCCTTCGAGCGCCTGCCCGCTATCAAGCGGCAGGGGAGCGGGCAGCGCATAGCTCTTCGAGGCTGGGGCAGCGTTCATAAGCCAGCGCGAAGTGGGGTAGCGAGGCGTGCAAGTCAATTGGGCTGTTCTTGCGCGCCGCAAGCGGTTATCGCCCCGCGGCCATGACAACACGTCCCGAACCCAAACCCTATATCCTCGGCATCCACGCCTATGTCCCCGGCAAGGCGACCGCGAGCGATGGGCGCAAGCTGGTGAAGCTGTCGGCGAACGAGAACCCGCTCGGAACCAGCCCGGCGGCGCTCGAAGCGCTGGAGCAGGCGCGCGCGGAAGCGGCAAGCTATCCGGACCCTGACGCAAAGGCGCTGCGCGCGGCCATTGCGGACCTCCACAGCCTCGACGCGGAGCGGATCGTGTGCGGGACGGGTTCGGATGAGCTCTTGAACCTCACCGCACAGGGCTTTGCCGGTGTCGGCGATGAAGTGCTGTTCTCGCGCCATTCATTTGCGGTCTACGACATCGCAGCAAGGCGCTGCGGGGCTGAGCCGGTCGAGGTCGATGACCGCGACTACACTGCCGATGTCGATGCCATGCTGGCTGCGGTGACGCCAAAGACGCGGGTAGTGTTCCTCGCGAACCCCAACAACCCGACCGGCACCTGGATCGCACCCGCCGAGGTCGAGCGCCTGCACGCAGGCTTGCCTGCTGACGTGCTTCTGGTGGTCGACGAGGCCTACGCCGAATATCTCGACCCCGCGCATCAGCGTATCGGCTTCGAGCTCGCCGCGAAGCACGACAACGTGCTGGTCACGCGCACCTTCTCAAAGATCCACGGCCTTGCTGCTGAACGGATCGGCTGGGCAACCGGCGCGCCGGGCCTCATCGACGTGCTCAACCGCATTCGCGGACCGTTCAACGTGACAGTAAGCGGCCAGAAAGCTGCTCTGGCCGCG
Source organism: Erythrobacter sp. S158 (assembly GCF_057364915.1). Classification (NCBI taxonomy): domain Bacteria; kingdom Pseudomonadati; phylum Pseudomonadota; class Alphaproteobacteria; order Sphingomonadales; family Erythrobacteraceae; genus Erythrobacter; species Erythrobacter sp. S158. The sequence goes on from NZ_CP200279.1 coordinate 2,564,216, forward strand.
CTGGGCGACACTAAATTCGTGGAGGCGAGCCGCACGCACAACACCGCCGAACGCGCGCGCTTTGTCGAGGCGATCACCGCGCTGGGCAATCACGGCCTGAGCGCCGTCCCAAGTGAGGCGAACTTCGTGCTCGTGCGTTTTGACGGGGAGGTGAAAGCCGAGACCGCGCTCACCGCCATCGCCGAGGCAGGCTACGCTGTGCGCCACCTGCCCTCGCAAGGCTTGCCTGATGCACTGCGCATCACCATCGGCAAGTCGGAAGACATGGAGCGCGTTATCGCCACCTTGCGCGAACTCTGCGGAGAAACCGCGTGAGCATTGAGCGCGTCGCGATCATCGGGCTCGGCCTGCTCGGCGGGTCGATTGGGCTCGCGGTCAGGGAGCATGCGCCGGGCATCACAACCACTGGCTATGACCGCGACGAAGGCGTGCGGCGGGTAGCGCGCGAACGCGGCCTTGCTGCGGCCGTGTGCGACACTGCTGCCGAGGCGGTGCGCGAGGCCGACCTTGTTATCCTGTGCGTCCCAGTGGGCGCGATGGAGGCTGCCGCTGCCGAGCTTGCCGACCACCTGCCAGATAGCGCCATCATCTCGGATGTCGGCTCGTCCAAGCAGAGCGTGACCGAGGCCCTCGCGCGGGCATTACCCGGCAAGACGATCATCCCAGCGCACCCGGTCGCGGGGACCGAGGAAAGCGGACCGGAGGCAGGCTTCGCCTCGCTTTTCACCAATCGCTGGTGCATTCTCACCCCGCCCGAGGGAACCGACGAAGCGGCGCTCGCTGCGCTCTCCGATTTTTGGGCGAAACTTGGTGCGATGGTCGAGGTGATGGACGCAGAGCACCACGATCTGGTCCTCGCGGTCACAAGCCACATCCCCCACCTCATCGCCTTCACAATCGTCGGCACAGCGAGCGATCTCGAAGACGTCACTCGGTCCGAAGTCATCAAGTATTCGGCTGGCGGCTTTCGCGACTTCACCCGCATCGCGGCCTCCGACCCAGTGATGTGGCGCGATGTGTTCCTCAACAACAAGAGCGCGGTGCTCGAAATGCTGGGGCGCTTCACCGAAGACCTCACCGCCCTCCAGCGCGCGATCCGTTCAGGCGATGGCGATGCGCTGCACGATCTCTTCAGCCGCACCCGCGCGATCCGCCGCGAAGTCATCAAGGAAGGCCAGGACGATGGCCGCCCCGACTTCGGGCGCGAGGATCATGGGTGAGGTCCCAGGTAGAGCTTAAGCTCGGCCCGAGGGGCCGCAAGGGCGACCGCCCGCCCGCAGCGGGCGCAGCCTTGCTGCGCGTCTAGCGAGGACGAACCCGCGGATGCGGGTTGGCAGTGAGGGATATGCTCTCGCCCGAATTGAGCACATTGATCGCGCGGTGCACGCGGCGCTCCATTTCGGCGCGCGGCAAGCCTGCCGGAATGGTCTCGCCCACGCGGTAGGTGATCGTGCCCGGTTGCTTGATGATGCGATGATAGAGCGGCCCGCTGTTCACGGCGACTGGCACCACCGGCAGGCCGAGAAGCTTGTAGATGCCTGCAAAGCCCGACTGAAGCGGCGGCTCCTTCCCGTGCGGGACTCTGGTGCCTTCAGGGAAAATGATGAGCGGGCGCCCTTCACTCACGCGCTCCTTGGCAAAGGCGATCATTTGCCGCAGCGCCTGCGCACCCCGGTCGCGCGCCACGGGCACGAGGCCATAGACCTTGGCCGAGTATCCCCAGCCTGGGATCAGGAACAATTCGCGCTTGGCAAATACCGTAGGAAAGCGAAACAGGCGCGGCATGTCGATCGCCTCGAAAAAACTCTCGTGCTTCACCGCGATCAGGACAGGCTCATCGGGAATTTCACCTTCCTGCACGATCGTGATGCCGAGCAGGTTTTCAACGCACCACTTGTGCCAGTTGCCCCAGAGCGCCACCACTCTCTTGAGAGCCTCCAGCCCGAACAACAGCGCGAACAGCGAAAACACCACGAGGATCGCGCTGAAACCGTAAAAGACCGGGTAGAATACAAGGCTGCGAAGAAACGCCACTCAGGATGCCTCAATAACCGAAAAGGCCTGCAATAAAGCTGGCGATCAGCTTGTGATATTCAAGGAAGAGGCTGGCAAGGCTCGGCTGCGATGGCACAGCGTCGCGAACAACCGTGACCGATGAAGGCAGCTCGCGGTCAAGCTCTCCGGCGGCGCGGCGCATATGCCAGTCGGTCGTAACGAGGCGGAGCGAAGTGATGTCGTTTGCGGCAACCCATTCGGCGGTCTCGGTCGCGTTCGAGCGGGTGTCGACTGCCTCAGAGCCAAGCGTGATGCAGCAGTCCATCCGCGCATCATCGACTTCGAACTGGGCGGCGAATTCGTCGCGCGTCACTTCCGGATCGACGCCGGTGACCAGCATCCGCTTGGCCTGACCTTGCTCAAGAACCTGCAACCCTTGCGCGATGCGGCCCGGCCCGCCGGTCGGAACGATCACGGCATCGGTTGAAAGCTCATCGGCGGGCTGCGGCAAGGCGGCAGCGAACCAGAAAAAGCCCAGAGCCCAGACGAGCACGCTCGCGGCAAGGAGATAACGAATAGCAACCATTGTGTTTACAGCATCGACTTTAGCGCAAGTCCGATCGTTATCCGACCCGTGATGAGCGCAAGCAGAACGCCCGCGACAGGAACCGCGCCGATAACTGCCCAATCGACCACGTCAAGGCCGCCTCCGCCTACCATTCCACTGTCGAGTGCAGCGAACTGCTGGCCGAGCAGCCAGACCGCTGCGAGACCGATCACCAGTCCCACAAAGGCGCCGAAAGCCGCATCGCGCACGACCGAGCGCTGGAACACCCGAGTCACCTGCCTGTCGGTCCCGCCGAGAAGGTGGATGATCTCCACCGTGTCGCGGTGGTTGGCAAAGGCACTGCGCGCGGCGAGCCAGACCGCCGCAGCTGTTGCAAAGCTAACCAGCGCGATGAGCGCGAGCGCGAGATATTGGAGAGCGGCGAGAGCATCGTAGACCGGGCGCAGCCATTCCGATTGGGCATCGATGCGGGCTGAACCTCCAAGTGGCTCCAGTGCCTCGTCGAGCGCGGTCTGCAACTGGGCGATTTCCTGCGCGTTCGCTTCGCGCGTCAGTTCGACGTCAATTAGCGCCGGAATCGGCACGTCTTCGGAGACCACGCTCTCCCCCAGCCACGGCGCGAGCAATTGCTCCAGTTCGGCCTCGGGAACCACCCTTACCGAAGTGACAAGCCGCGAATTGCCTAGCGCCTCGGCTGCGGCCTCTGCCTGCGCATTGCGGGCGTTCTGGTCGGCCTCGACAATTTGTACGGTCACAGCATCGGAAAGGTCGGCGCGCGCGTTTTCAGCAAGGTTTCGCAGCGAAAGCCCACCCGCAGCCGCGATCACGACAAGCGCGATAAGGATCGCGATCACCCACGGTATCGGCCCGCCAAAACGCGTCTGCGGCAGCAGTTTCGCGGTGACCGAGCCCTTCATCGGCGCGACCTTCTCGATCCGTTCTTCGGGGACGGGAGGCGTCCTCACGCCGCACCCTTGCGCGGGGCAGGCCGCGACTTGGGTTGCGGCGGATAGCGTAACGCGCCCGTCGGGTCGGAAAGTCGCCCCTTGTGCAGCCGCATTATGAGCGATTCCGGCACTTTCTTGAGCAAGTGCACATCGTGGGTCGCGACAATGACGGTCGTGCCGACGCGGTTGTTCAACGCCTCGAACAGGCGCAGCAGCTTCAGGGCCATGTCAGGATCGACGTTACCGGTCGGCTCGTCCGCAATCAGCATTTGCGGGCGAGCAATCACCGCCCGCGCAATCGCGACCCGCTGCTGCTCACCGCCGGACATAGTCGCGGGGCCCGCCTGAGCTCGGTGAGAGAGCCCGACCCATTCGAGCATGTCGGACACCGCTTTGACCACTTTAGCCTCATCCGTTCCGGCCAGCCTCAACGGCAACGCGACATTGTCGAAGGCCGACAAATGCGGAACTAGGCGGAAGTTCTGGAACACCACTCCCAGACGCCTGCGAAAATCAGGAAGCTTCTGGCGAGGGAGAGTGATCATGTCCTTGCCGAACATGCGAATACTGCCGCGCGAAGGGCGCTGAGCGAGGTAGAGCAGCTTCAAAAGGCTGGTCTTGCCGGCACCGCTAGCACCGGTGAGAAAGTAGAAGCTGCCGGGAAACAGCGTGAACGACAGGTCGCTCAACACCTCAGGGTCGGTGCCATAGCGAAGGCCCACATTGTCGAATTTCACGATTTCTGGTGGCCGCTCGTTCATCACCGGCGCGTTTACCAAGCTGCCAGCACGCAGGGAAGCCCGCGAGGCACGCTACTCCCACAATATGTCGCAGCATTGTTGCGTCTGATTGCAATTTTCGCTCTGCAGTGTGGAAAAAGACAGCAATTCGCCCATGGTAAACGCGCCCGCCCTTGCAGCGCTCGCCAAGCTGATTCATGCCATTTGTCGAAATGATCATTTCGTGCCCAGAGTGCTCGACACGATATGTCGTCCCGGAAAGCGCGATTGGCGCTGAGGGCAGGACCGTGCGCTGTGCAAAATGCAAGCACAGCTGGTTCCAGGAGCCAGTGCCGCTCGATCTCGAAAAAGAAGCAGCCGCCGCTCCTGTCGCCGAGCCCGAGCCGACACCACCACCACCACCGGCGCCGCCTCCTGCCCCTGAGCCTGAACCGGTAGCCGAAGCCGAAGAGAGCCCGGAGCCCACGTCCGAGCCCGACGAGGCGGCAAGCCCATCGATCAGCCATTGGCGCACATCCGATCGACCTGAATCGGCTGACGTGAAAGAAGCGCAGCCTGTGCCTCCAGAGCCTGAGCCTGAACCAGAGGTCGAAAGCAGCTTCGAGTCCGAAACCGATCCCCTGGCGGGCGAATTCAGCGATGTGGATGGCGACGCAGACGTCGAAGCCGCTTTTGACGATGACTATGGTTACGAGGAAGGGGGCTCGCAGTTCGACTACAGCCCGCCCTTCTCGCGCCGCCGCAACTCGCTCAAGATGTGGACGATCGCCGCAGGGGTCTTTGCGCTACTGGCAAGCGGCACCGCCGTCGCAGTCAATTATTACGGCCTTCCCGACTGGCTTCCGATCAGCAAACCGACCTTCGGCATCGGCAAGGAAGAATTGGTCCTCGACTTCCCGCAAGCACGGCAGCGCAAGGAAACGCTCGAAAGCGGGGAAGAGATTTTCCGGGTGAGCGGCAGCATCTCGAACGTCTCGCAGGAAAGCCAGAGCGTGCCGAGCGTGCTGGTCGTCTTCCGCGATGCGCGTGAGAAGAACGTCTATTCCTGGGTGGTCGTGCCCTCGAAGCGCGAACTTGCGCCGGGCGAAAGTCTCAACGTGACCGAGGCAGTGACCGACATTCCCCCAGCGGCGCAGGCTGCGGAAATCGGATGGTCGCCCAGCTAAGGGCGCCGGTCATTCAGCTGAATTCGATCCAATAAGTTCCCGCGTCGTCGCGACTACGCTGGAGCGTGTGGTTTTGCGCGTTGCCCGTGACCTTGATACCCGATTTTTCGTCGAATGTGATTTCAACCGAACGGATGATCCGGGCGCTGGCGCTTGCCTGAACGCTCACGCCTCCTACTGATGCACCCGATGCTTGCTCGGCTGGCGCAACAGCGACCGAAGGGGCGGCGCTCTGGGCGATCATCAGGAAGGCAGCGGTGAAGCTCATACCCAATGGTTACCGACCGATTTACCATTTCTGCAAGCGAGCTGTTAACGCGGTCCCGCAGCGGGACAGCGGCTCGCCAAGGGTTACCAAACGCACCAAGTCATGCGGCAATGCATCAAAGCTCTTGCGCACCCTCAAACCTGTTGCTAGGGGCGCGCTCCTACCAAGGGCGGCAGCGAATTTGCGCAGCCCTGACACCCCGAGTGCGGTCGTGGCGGAACTGGTAGACGCGCAACGTTGAGGTCGTTGTGGGCTAACGCCCGTGGAAGTTCGAGTCTTCTCGACCGCACCATTTTTCAAGTCAGACATGCAGCACGGTCAAACCCGCTCTTGCGGGCACTTGCCGCTGTGCTAGGCCGCTCTCTCACTTGATGGAGAGAGCCCGATGAAAACCCGCGCAGCCGTAGCTTTCGAAGCGAAAAAGCCGCTCGAAATTGTCGAGCTGGACCTTGAGGGGCCAAAGGCTGGCGAGGTTCTGGTCGAGATCATGGCAACCGGCATCTGCCACACCGACGCATATACGCTGGACGGGCTCGACAGCGAGGGGATCTTCCCCAGCGTGCTTGGCCATGAAGGCGCAGGGATCGTTCGCGAAGTGGGCGCAGGCGTAACCAGCGTTGCACCCGACGATCACGTTATCCCGCTTTACACGCCCGAATGTCGCCAGTGCAAAATGTGCCTTTCGGGCAAGACCAATCTGTGCAGCGCAATCCGCGCGACGCAGGGACAGGGGCTGATGCCCGATGGTACGAGCCGGATGAGCTATCGGGGCGAGACGATCTACCACTACATGGGCTGTTCGACTTTCTCGAACTTCATCGTCCTTCCCGAGATCGCGGTCGCCAAGATCCGCACCGACGCTCCCTTCGAAACCTCTTGCTATGTCGGCTGCGGAGTAACCACGGGCGTTGGCGCGGTGGTCAACACGGCCAAGGTCGAACCGGGCGACAATGTCGTCGTGTTCGGGCTTGGCGGGATCGGGCTCAATGTCATTCAGGGTGCAAAGATGGCGGGCGCCGACCGGATCGTCGGCGTCGATATCAATCCTGCAAAGCGCGAATGGGGCGAGAAGTTCGGCATGACCGACTTCGTGAACCCCAAGGAGACCTCGGACGTTGTCGCGCACTTGGTCGAGCTGCTTGATGGGGGTGCGGACTATTCGTTCGATTGCACCGGCAACACCGACGTGATGCGCGACGCGCTCGAATGCTGTCACAAGGGCTGGGGCACCTCGATCATCATTGGGGTGGCCGAGGCAGGCAAGGAGATCGCAACGCGGCCCTTCCAGCTTGTCACCGGGCGCAATTGGCGCGGGACCGCCTTTGGCGGTGCCAAGGGACGCACCGACGTTCCCAAGATCGTCGACTGGTACATGAACGGCAAGATCGCCATCGACCCGATGATTACGCACACTTTGAGCCTCGAAGAGATCAACAAGGGCTTTGACCTCATGCATTCAGGCGAGAGCATTCGCAGCGTGGTAGTCTATTGATGGCCGAGAAGGTCCGTCTTGCCGAGAAGTTCGCTTTGTTCGACGAGCACTGGGCCCCGCGCCTCGCGGCTCGCTACAACGGCAACGAGGTGCGGCTCGCCAAAGTCGAAGGCGAATTTCACTGGCACAAGCACGATGACACGGACGAGCTGTTCCTCGTGATCGAGGGCGAGCTCGATATGGAGTTCCGTGACCGCACCGAGCACATGACAACCGGCGACCTCATCGTCGTCCCACGCGGTACCGAGCATCGTCCCTGCGCGCGCTCAGGAGAGGTGAAGCTGCTGGTGATGGATGCCGACGGCACGCCCAACACGGGTGACGAGACCACTGCCTTCAAACCGGTCGAGGTCTGAGAGTGGCGCTTGAAACCGTTTCCGAAGTCCGCAGCCATGGCGGCACGCAGGGCGTCTATCGGCATGCGAGCGAGGCAACTTCGACCGACATGACCTTTGCGGTCTTCTTGCCCGACCATGAAGAGGGCGCACGGCTTCCCGTTCTGACATATCTGTCCGGCCTCACCTGCACGCATGCCAACGTCATGGAGAAGGGCGAATATCGAGAAGCCTGCGCAAAGCACGGCATCATCTTCGTCGCGCCCGACACCAGTCCACGCGGCGATAATGTTCCCGATGCCGCAGACGAATACGATTTTGGCAAGGGCGCTGGCTTCTATGTCGATGCGACACAAGAACCGTGGGCCAAACACTACCGGATGCGCACCTATATCGAGGAGGAGCTGCCCGCCCTCGTCGCGCAGCATTTCCCGATCGACACGGGTCGCCAGTCGATCACCGGTCATTCGATGGGAGGCCACGGCGCGCTCACAATCGGCCTGCGCAATGCGGGACGATTCCGCTCGATCAGCGCGTTCTCGCCGATCGTTGCGCCGTCGCAAGTGACGTGGGGAGAGAAGGCGCTCGGGCGGTATCTGGGAGCAGGCCGCGAAAGCTGGCGTGCCCACGACGCGGTCGCCTTGATCGAGGGCGGCGCAAGGCATGATCACATCCTCATCGACCAAGGGACGGCAGACAATTTCCTCGAGGAACAGCTCCAGACCCATCGGTTTGTCGATGCATGCAAGGCGAACGGCGTCCCTGCTGATATCCGGATGCAGGAGGGCTACGACCACTCCTATTTCTTCATCTCGACCTTCATGGCCGAACACATCGACTGGCATGCAAAGCATCTGAAGTCATGAGCGATCCTCGCTTTCATCCACCCGCCGGTGGCCTCGTCCCGCATATGGGGATCACGCTGGCCGACGAAGGCGAGGGGTGGCTGGAAGCGAAAATGGTGATCGAACAGCATCACCTGCGCTCAGGAGCCAATTCCCTTCACGCAGCCAGCATGATCGCGCTTGCCGACAGCGTATGCGGCTTTGCGGCGGGGCAGGTTTTGCCCGAAGGCGCGAAGGGCTACACCACCATCGAGCTCAAATCGAATTTCCTCGGCACCGCAAGCGAGGGAACGCTTATCGGCAGGGCCGACCCCGACCATCTTGGACGCACGACGCAGGTGTGGAGCTCAACCGTCATGCATCAGGAAACCGGGCGCAAACTGGCGCTGTTCCGCTGCACTCAAATGATCTTGTATTAAGTCGCTGCGTGACCATTGGTGAGCAGGCGTCTCACCAGCCGGCGCAGTTCATGCGGGTAGAATTCCCCGATCCGGTCAAACTCTTCGTTCCCGTAAAACCGGGCAAGAACCGCATCCGAGCCGGCGTAGAACTGGATCGCCGAAATAAGCAGGTAAACCCGCGCGATCTTGTCGGCCATCGGCAGGTCAGCCTGCCCCTCGACCGTTTCGAGCAGGGCGATAAGTTCGCCAAGCCAGTTCTTGAAGAACCAGTCGCCCTCGGGCGCTTCGCTGCGCTGGTCCTCCAGCAATTCGCGCATTAGCAGCTTGGTATCGAGCGGGTTTGCTACCGCGCGCTCATAGACGGCTAGAATAACGTCCTCGAAGCGTTGCGCGGGCGACACCCCGGCGTTCTGACTCGCCCGCGTCACCTCGAACAGGCGGTCGGCGATGCGCTTGAGAACCTCGCGATAGAGATCATCCTTGCGCTTGAAGTGGTAAAGCAGAGCTTGCTTGGTCAGCCCGATCTCGCCGGCGATCTGGGCGATGCTGGCTCCGTAAAATCCGCGTTCGGCAAATTGAGCGTGGGCCGCGTCTAGCAGCTGTTCTCGCGTATCATCTTGCGATTCGGCGGAAATCTCATCACTCATTCGTTGCCGATACTAAAAAAGCGCCCTTTGAAAAAGCCAAGCGGCGAAACGCCTGCCTCTTCCTCGCCTTCTGTCGCAGGGAGCGGGCTCATCGCGGTGACTTCGCCGAGAAGCATGGTGTGGTCGCCGGCAGTATGGCTCGAATATTGGCGGCACTCGAAATGGCCGACCGAACCGATGATCGAGGGCAGCCCGGTTGAGCTTGTCGCGAAGTCGTCGGCGACCAGTCGACTGTCGCCGCGAGCGGCATATCGCAGTGCCAGTTCGGCCTGGTCTTCGGCAAGGATGCTGATCGTGAAGCGTTCAGCCTTGGCAAACAGGTCGAACTGGCTCGATGAATTGTGCAGGCTCCAGCACAGTAGCATCGGCTCGAGCGAGACCGAGACGAGCGAATTGATCGTCATCGCCGCTACGCCGCCGCTTTCCGTCTCGACCGCGACCACGCACACGCCGGTCGCAAACTGGCCCATCAGCTTTCGAAACTCGGACGTGCTCGGCAAAGACGCCTCGCCCGTGTCCTGAGCATGAGGATCGCGATGAGCGGAAGGATCGCGCAAGAAGAACTCCGAAGAAAGTGGGTGGGATCGCCTAAGGATGGGGTGGACCCTGCGCGGGTTCAACCAAGCGGGGGCAATTGTCAATGAGACCCCGCCACGCAGGAACGCCTGACCGCGTCCTGCGTTGGCACTTAAGGGATTACTGCAAGCCAGCACGGGAAGACGGTTCATGATCAGCAAAGTGAGCGCAGCGCTCAAAGATTTCCTCAAGCAGGAAAGCGCCGGGGGGATCGTCCTGATAGCAACGGCCGCGCTGGCGCTGCTGATCGCAAACAGCCCGCTTGCACCATTTTATTTCGGCACGCTTGAAACCAAGCTCAACGTGTCCTTCGGCGACTTTGCCATCAATAAGGGCCTGATCCTGTGGATCAATGACGGGCTGATGGCGATCTTCTTCTTCCTGATCGGTCTCGAAGTTAAGCGCGAGATCATTAATGGGCAGCTTTCCTCATGGGACAAAGCTTCCCTGCCGCTCGCCGCGGCCATCGGCGGTATGGGGATTCCGGCGGCCATCTATGTCGCCTTCAACTGGAACTCGCCCGAAAGCATAGGCGGTTGGGCCATTCCGGCGGCGACCGACATCGCCTTTGCGCTCGGTATCCTGTCGTTGCTCGGCCCGCGTGTGCCGGTCGCGATGAAGGCGCTGCTTCTCGCAATCGCCGTGATCGATGATATCGGCGCGATTACGGTCATCGCGCTGTTCTACACCGGCGAGATCAAGACCGACATGCTGATCGGAGGCGGCATTGTGCTGGCCCTGCTTTTCGCGCTGGGCCGCGCGCGCATCGCATCGGTCATTCCCTATGTCCTTCTCACCGTCGTCATGTGGGTGTTCATCCTCAAGTCCGGCGTCCACGCGACGCTTGCCGGGGTGACGGCCGCAATGATGGTGCCGATGGTGGCGCGCGATGGCTCGAACCTGCTCGAACACATGGAGCATGCGCTGCACAAATGGGTCGCGTTCGTCATCATCCCGATCTTCGGGTTCGCCAATGCAGGCGTCACCCTGATCGGACTGTCACCTGCCGACCTGTTGCAGCCGCTGCCGCTTGGCATTGCGCTAGGCCTTTTAGTCGGCAAGCAGATCGGGATTGTCGGTTTTGCCTGGGTCGCGGTGAAGGCTGGCTTTGCCAAGCTTCCCGAAGGCGTGGGCTGGCGCAAAATCCACGGGCTTTCGCTGCTTGCGGCAATTGGCTTCACGATGAGCCTGTTCATCGGCAATCTCGCATTCGAGGACCAGGCACAGGTTGACGCGGTCAAGCTCGGCGTGCTCTCCGGATCGCTGATCGCAGCGTTCGCGGGCTATTTCATGCTCAAGGCCGCGCTGCCTGATGAGCCTGCCCCCGAAGACGAAGAGATCGAATAGCCCTCGCAATGCCTGACAATGCCAAGCCGGTCACCCGCAGCGTCCGGGTCAATGATATCGCGCTGTCCTATTACGAGTGGCGCGCAGCGCCCGGCAATCAGGAGCCCCCGCTGCTGATCGCGCACGCGACAGGCTTTCACGGCCGCTGCTACAGCGCGATTGCAGAGCGATTTCCCGACCGCCGCGTGATCGCGCTCGACCTTCGCGGTCACGGTCGAAGCGAAGGCGGGCCGGTGAGCCATTGGGAAACGTTCGTGGACGATGTGACCGCGTTCCTCGACCAGCTTCGCATCCGCCGCGCTGTGGGTGTGGGTCATTCAATGGGCGCGCATGTGCTGTTGCAGGCCGCAGCAGACCGCACCGAGGCGTTTAGCCGCCTCGTCCTGTTCGATCCAGTGATCCTTCCGATGGAGTACTATTCGCAAGGGTCGGCAGGCAGCCTTGGCGATGCGCCCCACCCTGCGATCCGCCGCAAGCGCGACTTTGCATCGCCCGAGGCGATGATGGAGCGGTTTCGCACGCGCGAACCCTACAGCCTTTTCGCGCCCCGCGTTTTCGAAGACTATTGCCGCCATGGCCTGATTGAACGGACCGGAGGCGATTTCGTGCTCGCCTGCACGCCCGAAATGGAAGCGAGCGTCTACGGATCGAGCCGCAGCAATGCCGGTATTTTCGATGCGGCAAGGGCGGTCGAAATTCCGGTCACAGTTGTTCGGGCCAAGCAGACGGGGCTCGCGGATTTCAAGGGATCGCCGAGCTGGCCGGGTCTCGCCGGAACAATCCCGAATGGCACCGACCTCTATCGCCCTGACATGACCCACTTCCACCCCTTCGAAGACCCCGAAGACGCAGCGACGATCATCGCCGAGGCTGAAAACGCCTAGGCGGACTTTGCAGCCTCAAGCAGGTCGGCGAAATCGGTTCTCACCTGTGTCAGCTCTTCAACCGAAGGTCGCACGCGGTTGCGCGTGAGGGTCGTGACCAGCCCGCCATAAAATTGCACCAATGCACTGCGCATCGGGTTATCGGGCGCGACACTGCGCGCGAGCCAGATCGCAATACCGTGGGCCCGGGCCAAAGGCTCGTTCGGGATTTCATCGGGAGCCCGTTCGAGCGCAAACAGCGCCTGCCCCAGCGCCGCCACAACCTCCTCAAGGCAGATAAGCGTCAAGTCGCCGCCAGAAGACGCCTCGATCCGGGCGTCGAGGTCGATCCGGCGGTAGGCCTTCGCAGGGTTTGTCGCGAATTTATGCATCATTACTCTGGCCGCCTTAGTTCGATCCGTTCCAGGCTTCGATCTGCTGCTCGAGGAAGCTCAGCGTTGATTGCGAGGCGGAGATTCGGCGTTCCGCTGCCACCAGATCGCGAGTCAGCCGCTCGCGCAGGTTCTCTTGCTGCTCGGCAATGCGGTCCAGCTTGTCGGAATTGCGCTCCACCTGCGCCTCGTATCGCGAGACCGATCCTGCAAGCGAACCCGGATCGCTGCGTGTCGTGTTGTCGCGCGCAAGTCGGTCGATGGTCGCGAAGAGGCCGAACGGACCGGTCGTGAACATCGCGGCTGCGGCCTCGGGATTGTTGCTGAGCGTTTCATTGAGCCGCTCGGTATCCAGCTCGAACCGGCCTTCTCGGGTCGTCTTGAGGCCAAGGTCGGCGAGCGTCGAGGGTTCACCCGGTGCAGCTCCCGGCATGACGACTTCGTTGGTGAGGCGCGCCAGGTCGCGTTTCAACTCGCGTGCGCCGGGATCGTTGCCAAGCGTCCCGCCAAGCGGCGTTGCTTCTTCGGCAAGCAGACCCGCCAGATCGTTCAGCGCCACCAGAAAATCGTTCATCACATCGGTGATCGCGCTGGTATCGTTGCTGAAGGTAATTGTGGTCGGCGCGCCGACATTGGTCGCCTTGAGGTCGAAACTCAGACCTTCGGGAAGGTCTGTGACTGTGTTGCTCGGGCTCGAATATTCAACAGTATCGAGTGTGTAGAGCGCATCACGCGCGCTCTGGCGCAACTGGCCTGCGTCGGTTGCTGGATCCCAGCTGAGGTAGGTGAGATCGCCCGGCGTCGCGGTCGGAAGAAGGGCAGCGCTGGTGGCCTCGACAACGAAGCCATTGCTGGCGCCATCCTCACCCTTGATCACCAGTTGCGCGCCGCCATTACCCTCGGCCACGTAAGCCTGCAGCGCTCCTCCGCTTGCCGAGGAAATCTTGGTTGCGAGCGTCTGGACCGTGTCGCTCGCATCTACCGCAATTTCGAGCGCCGCTTGCCCACCATCCTCGGAGAATGTCGCACCGTTCACCTCGCCAAAGCGGATGCGAAGCGTCCCTTCACCGACAAGATCATCACCCGATGTATAGGCCTGCGAAATGAGCAGCTGGCTGTCCGCCAGTTGGCTCACCTCAAGCGAATAGCTGCCGCGCGGCACCACCCCAGAGGTTGTTGACACGTCAACAATCGCAGGGTCCGAAACGTTCGCGCGCGGCGCAAGCTCGCCGTTTCGAACCCGGTCGCCAAGCGCGCTCGACAGCTGGGTCAGCGCGTTGCGCAGGAGCGAGGCGGAGGAAATGCGCGCCTCCAACCCCTGATTGCGCGTCTCGAGATTGCTGCGCTGAAAGGCGTATGTGGCCTCGGAAAGCTGGTCGGCGAGCTGGACAAAATCCACCCCGCTGCCAGCGCCGAATGCGGAAATGATCGATGAGCCGGGATTGTCCATGGATCGAAGAACGGTCGCATGGGACTGGACTTAAGCGGGATTAGTGAGCTTTCCGTCCGTATCGAACTGAAGACCTGCAGGCACATCGACCGCCGGCTTGCGAGGTCGTTCACCGCGCTTGAGCGACATCACGAAAGCCACCAGCGCTGCAATCGCGACGTAGAGCTCTTCGCGCACCATCTGGTCTGCCCGCGTCGTGAAATAGAGCGCGCGCGCAAGCTGGGGGTAGTGCAGCACGGGCAGCTCGATTTCGCTTGCAAGCTCACGCATAGCCATCGCCGTTTCACCGCGTCCCTTGGCCAACACTACGGGAGCGGGTGCAAGATCCGGATCGTATGTCAGGGCAACGGCAAAGTGCATCGGGTTGACCACGATGAACTGCGCTTCCTTCATCGCCTTGCCGATGCTTCCGCGTGACAGATCACGCTGGCGCTGGCGGCGCGCCATCTTCATTTCGGGCGAGCCTTCGGATTGCTTGTTTTCATCTTTGAGGTCTTGGAAACTCATCTTGAGCCGCTTGTCGCGCTGGAGCTTCTGAAGCGGATAGTCGACGACAGCGATTACAAACAGCCCGACAACAAGCATCGCCACCAGCGTCGTCATCGCATCCCAGGCGAAAGCCAGCTGCGCATCCAAGGTTCCGCGACCAAGACCAAGCAGACCTTCGAGGCTCCCCGAAACCCACCAGGCCGCGATGCTGCCGAGCAAAAGGAGCTTCAGGATCGACTTGCCCAGTTCGATCAGTCCCTGCATGCCAAAAATGCGCTTGAGACCCGAAAGCGGATTTATGCGCGATGGCTTGGGCTTGAGGTTTTGCGGCACCCAGCGCCCTTCGCCCAGCAGCATCTGCGAACCCACCGTGACCGCGATCACGACAAGCCCGATTGCAAAGATGGGAGGCAAAACCTCCTGCGCGATCTGTGAGACTATGTCTCCGGGCGCGAAGTCGCCTAGTCCAGCCGGATCAAACCCGAAGGCAGCACGCGCCACCCTTTCGATCGCATCGAGCAGCCACGGCCCGATGGTGAGGATCATGAAAGTGCCCGCTGCCATCACGGCGGCAGTGGCGACCTCTTTTGATCGCAGGACATCGCCCTTCTTGGCCGCGTCGCTGCGCCGCTTGGGCGTGGGGTCGAACCGCTTCTCGCCATTCGTCTCCTCGCTCATGCAGGCACCTTGGGCACGGTCAGCGCCTCTGCTTGCTCAAGCGTCGCGGCGAGTAGCGCGGTGAATTGTTCGACCACAATCGGCATCACGACAATCAGCGCGGCGATCCCCGCGAGCACCCCGGCCGGAAGGCCGAGCGCAAACAGATTGAGCGCCGGCGCCGAGCGGGAGATCGTCCCCGTCACGACCTGCACGCACAAGAGCACCAGAACGACGGGCAAACCGATCGCGGCGGCAGTGGCTATGCCGTATCCTGCGAACGCTACGATGTCGCGCGCGCTCGTCTCGGCGAATGCGTGGGTGCCAGCGGGCAGGATGCGATAGCTTTCGATCAGCAGCTCGAACCACAAGAGGTGCCCACCTATCGCATAGAAGAGCAAGGTCAGGATCAGCCCGAAATAGGTGCCAAGAGCGCCGGACTGGGCCCCGCTTGCCGGATCAATCGATGTTGCAATCGCGAGGCCCATCGTGCCCGAGATTTGCTCTGCTGCGATCAGCGGCACTGCAAAAGCGACCTGCAGGACAAAGCCGAGCGCTGCCCCGATGACGACCTCCTGCACCACCGCAAGTACCGCGGCAAAGCTCATCATCTCTGGAAGCGGCGGCAAGGGGATCCATATCGATACGAACACCGCCAGCACGATCGCTATCAGTGCGCGGAATTGCGGCGCGACCACCATTCCGCCGACCATGGGAGCCGCAAGCAAAGCTGCGCCGCAGCGGATCGAGAGGAATAGGATCTGCCACAGTTGCTCCTCGAGCCCTGAAAAACCGAAATCGAGAACATTCATCGCGCGCTATCGATCAGGTCGAAATGGCCGCGATCTGGCCGAAAATCTCGCGCATGAAATCGCCAAGCAGGGCCATCATCGTTCCGCCCAAGATCACGAAGACCAGCGCGGTGATTGCAAGCTTGGGGACGAAGGTCAGCGTCTGTTCGTTGACCGAAGTCGCAGCCTGAATGATCCCAACGATCAGGCCCACCGCGAGCGCAGAAAGCAACACCGGCCCAACGATCAAGGCGGTGACCCACAAGGTCTGGTCGGCAAGAGCCAGCAGTTGAGCATCATCCTGCACCGCGGGCTCCTCAGGCGAAACTCATCGCAAGGCTGCCCATCAGGAGCGACCAGCCATCGACCAGCACGAACAGCAAGAGCTTGAAAGGAAGCGAGATGATGGTTGGTGAAAGCATCATCATCCCAAGGCTCATCAGCACGCTCGCAACGACCAGATCGATCACGAGAAAAGGCAGGAACAGCATGAAGCCAATCTGGAACGCCGTTTCGAGTTCGCTCGTCACGAATGCGGGCAAAAGGATCGAGAAGGGTATCGCATCGGCATCTGCAAATGCGCCGACACCGGCAATATCGGCGAACATGACGAGATTTGCCTCGCGCGTCTGACGCAGCATGAATGTGTGGAACGCCTCGCCCGCGCTAGCGATTGCAGCGTCCGCTTCGATCGTGCCGGCTGAATAGGGTTCGATCGCAAGCTCACTTACCGTGTCGAGCGTGGGGGCCATCACGAAAAGTGAGAGGAAAAGCGACAAGCCCACCAGAACCTGTGTCGGCGGAGAGCCCTGTAGGCCCAGGGCTTGCCTGAGGATCGAAAGCACGATCAGTATGCGCAGGAAACTCGTCATCATCAGCACCATCGCAGGAAGGATCGTGAGGAGGCTCATCACCAGCAGGAGCTGGATCGAGAAGCTGAGCGGCGTGTCCCCGCCAGTGCCATCGGTGCCGAGCGCACGTTCAATCGCGCTGCCGATACCTGCCGGGTCGCCTGAGGCTGCCAAGGCGGCTTCGGGCAGAGCGAACATGGTTAACGCTGAGAAGCAAGCGCCGACGCCGATAGGAATGCGACGGCGCATCATTGCTGTCCGGCTTGAGCGTCAGGCTGGCGGCGCGCGTCGGCCTCGCCCAACGGCACCAAACCGTTGCGCGAACAGCCAAGCAGGATCTCACGGTCATGGAAGCGAACGACGGCGAGTTTGAGGCCCGGTGCCAACAGGCTCGTCTCGACCAGTTCCACAGCCCGGCCTTCGCTACCAGCGCCGCTGACCAGACGAGACTGCAGGCTTCGCGCAAGCCGCAAGCTGCCCCAGATCAGCACGCCAAGCAGCGGCAAGAGCAATGCAAGCCGAAGGATATACTCGGTCATCATGCGGGCGGGTCCACGGGCATGTCGCCCAGCGCAGCCGGGATCGGCTCCTCGGCTGACGGGTCGCCTGCCAACTCGACGATCCGCAATGCGAAACGTCCGTCCTGCGCGATGACCTCACCGCGCGCGACCACGCGGCCATTGGCGGTTACGTCCAGCAATTCGTCGGTCAGGCGGTTGAGCGGTACGACGCTTCCCTCGTCGATGGCGAGCACATCCTTGAGAGGCATTTCGGTGCGTCCGAGTTCGACCGACAGCCGAACGGTAACATCGCCGAAGCGCTTGAGAGCGGGATTGAGAGCGTTCATGTCGCTGCCCCTCGTGAAGCTTCGGGTGACGTTTCGAGTGAAGCTTGAGGTGAAGAGTTCGCTGGCGCTGACCCGGAAGGCCCGTGGCCAGCTTGTTTGCCTTGCGACCTTGAGGCTTCACCAAGCGCGGTAACGCGCAATGCAAGATTGCTGTCGAGACGGCCCACTTTCCCGCGTGCAAAGACAGTCTCGCCGATGCGCAGCGGCAAATCGCGTGAGATGGTGAGCGGTATTTCGTCGCCGGGCCTGAGCTGCTCCAGCCGCCCCAGCGTCAGGTCAATTTCGCCGACCACCGCCTCAAGGGTCAGCGGCATCGCGGCAAACCCGCTGCGCTCGAAGTCTCCTGATCCTTCGAGGCTGCGAGAGCGGATGCGAACTGCTTCGAGGCCGGGCAGCAGGCCATCGACCCGGTCGCTCGCCACCGCGAAGAGAGCGCACCAGTTTGCGCTCTCACCTCTAGTGATTGTGAGTTTGAACAGCGCAACGTCGGCGTCGGCACCGAAGGGCTTGAGCCGGGTTACGCTCTCGCTCCTGACAAGCACATCGCCCCGCGCGCGCTCGGCTGATCCATTGGTCATGACAATCGCTTGAGCGACCGTTGCTGCGAACTGTTCGACCAGCATCGCGGCTGAACGGGGCAACTGCGAAGGAGCCTCGTCTGGCAGGGTACCTTCTCCCCCGAACGAGCAGTCGGTCAGCCCGATCGCGGTTGCGTAGTCGAGCGAGAAAAGCACCGTCTGGTCCCCCTCGCCGCAGCGCAGCAGACAGTTGACTGCAATCGGTCCGATCAGGTCGAACACATCCTGCGCCCCTACCTGTTCGGGTTCAGCAATGCTGACATTGAGTTTCCCGCCGGATAGGAGCGGCGCGAGCTCTTGCGCCAATTCCTGCGCAAGATCGCGGCACCAGGTCGAAATCGCCTGCGCACGCTCTTCTGGCCGCGGCCCACGCCAGGTCAGTTCAGCGCAATGCGATGCGATGGCGCGCGCATGCGTGACGTCTTCAGCCGAGATGCGTTGCATGTTCACTGGACGAGAATCCCCTTGAAATGGACCGCATCCACCCCGCCGAAGCCCTCGTTTTCCTCGAGCACATCGTTGACCGCCTCAGTAAGCCGAGCGGCAAGCGCATCCTTTCCTTCAACCGAATAGATCTCGCTTTCCGATGTCGCGGCCAGTTGCCCGAGGATCGCTGAACGCAGCGCCAGCTCATGCGCCTGCACCCACTGCAACACGCGTCCATCTCGGCGGGTCGATACGGCGAGCTCTACCTGGATGAGCGCCGGAGAATCTGCGAGATTGGCGGTGAAGCTGTCGTCAAAGCTGTAGTAAGCGGTGCGATATTCGCTACCGCCATCGCCGTAGACGATGCTTCCCTCGTCGCCCTTGTCGCTGCTTGGCAAGGCGTAGGGGTCGCTCTCACCCTTGCGGACATATTCGGGAAGATCGGGACCGCTTGCCCCGCTATCGCCAAAAGCGCCCGACGCCACCGCAGCATAAGCGCCGCCGGCACCCGCCACGAGCAGGAAGACGCCGCCAAGAGCGATCTTCATCAGCCCCTTGCCCGATTTCTTGTCGGTCTCGTCATCCTTGTCGCTTGCCATGCTCGATCAGATCCTCTTGCGCATCACGCTTCACTCACGCGAACAGGTCGCTGTCGTGAGCTGAACCGCCGCCGCTTTCTTGCGTGGGAGGTGCAGGCATCAGATCAGCCTCTTCATCGCTGTCCATGATTTGCGCCGAGTATGGTTGAGGGGAGCCTTGCCCTGACCCAAGGAATGACCCGTATCGTGGCTCACCGTGCGCGCCGGGTTGTCCGGAATGCGAGTTCTGACCCGGCTGGCCTTGCTGGCCGGGCGAATGTTCGTGCCCGCGTTGAGATTGAGTTGCGGTGCCCTCGCCAGCGGCCACGATGGCTCTGTCGGCCAAAGCTGATTGAGCGGCGATGACAAATCCCGGATCACGTGCCGACAAGGTCGCGCGAAGGTCGAACCCGGTTGCTTCGAGCCGCACATTGATGGCGCCAAAGTCATGATGGCGAAGCGTGACGTCGGACTTTGCCGTACGACCGGTTTCGCGGGCTTCGGCGAGATGATCGATCACGCTTTCAAGGGCGAACGCGGGACGGCTTTCGGAGCGAATGTCGCTGCCCGCTTGCGGCCCGGCAACCGGGCCCTGGGCCAGAGCCTGCAATGAGGATTGAGCCTGCGCCTGCGGCTGTTGAACCGATGATGTGCCTGGAGAGGTGGAAGTAAGCGAGGGCGAACCCGCGGACTCGCCCAAGACGCTCTGTGATAGCTTGGCCGGAGTCGGCTCAACTGGGTCCTTTGGTGCGAAAGTGGGCGCCGCCTCCGAAGCGGGTTTTTCTATCGAGCGACTGTCCGCGCCCGGCGGTGCCGCATCCTTATTTTGCACTGACTCTGCTCGAAAGTGGCGCTGGCTGGGCGTCTTATTGGGCGGCGCGGTCTCTTGCGGAGGAGCTGGTAGTGATCCGCCTCCGGTGAGCGTGGCAACCATGGGCTGAGGCACTGTTGGGAGGGGGCGTGGCTCGGCAGGCTGCGAACGTTCCTGAGCGAGAGGCGGCGATGGAGTTGGTCGGCGGGGTTGTTGTTGGTCGGCCTCTTCGGACGTTTTCCTAGAACCCACGATTGGCATAGGCTGCGGCGCCTGCTTCGCCAGCCCTGGTTCCGCGTCGACCTGCTCGGGCTCAATGGTCGGATTGTCCTGAACGCGCAGCGAAGCGCCAGAGCTCGTTGGAAGCTCGTTTCGAACGGGTATGTCCCCGCCGAATTCGCGTTCCCCACCCTGATCGGCAGGCAGCGGTAACGAAGGCGTTGCGGGAGTAGGTCGCTTGGAGCCAGCCGCAGTTGGTTCGGCCTCACCGCGCGACGCATCGCCTCTGTGCGAAGGTTGCGGGACGAATCCTTCGGCTTCACTGCCGCGTTCAGGCGATCGGATGGGACCTGTTGGAACGGGAGCGGGATTGCCCACCAACCGGGTCGTCGCGGCGGCTTGCGGTTCCAACTCGCCAGCAGCCTGACCCGGTCGATCAGGCAATGTTTTTCCGGCTGTCGGCATGGAATTGCCGGGGTCGTAAATTGGCGCGGGAAGGGCTGGAGTTCCCGCGCTCACCCCGTCGTCGGAAGCTTCCCGAAGCGGCGCAAAAGCCCCTTCGAGCACCTCGCCAAACCCCTCTTTCGCAACGATTTCTGCGCCCAAATCACCGGGCAAAGTGGGTTCTGGTTGGACAGAGTAATTCGCGGTTCCAGCGAGCAGGCGAAAGTTGAGGTCGATCACGCGCAATTCCCGAGTTCTCGTGCCGCGCCTTGGTGCCCGGCTTCCTACTGGTCAGTCTGCAACTTGCGTGCCACACGCCGGGGCGTTTCTTCCTCGCGCCTCTCGAGCGCCACTGACAGTGCGCGTCTCGCACTCAGGAGCCGGTCATCAGCCGCGTCTGCGCGCGCTGAAGCCTCGGCAAGGGTCTGCGCATGCCACTGCATCTGCGCGCTTGCATCGTGCCGGGCTTCCTCCGCCTGCGAAGCCACGATCCCGAGCGAATGCGCAAAAGCGTGAAGGTCGCGTAGGTCTTGCGCGCAGGCATGACCCGGCTTGTCTGTATACTGTGCAAGCAAATGTTTGCTGCGCTTTGCCAGCGTATCGCTTCGCAATTCCTCTCGGGCAGCGTCGGCGAAGCCTGCCATGGCTTCGCGCCGCGCCATTTTGGCTAGCAGGGACTGGCGTACGGCAAACTTCAGGCGGGCACGTTCACGCATTGGCGACCAGAGGCACATCGATTTTTGCGAGCAGATCCATCAGCTGCGCCTGGCTTGGGGTCATGCTGACGCAGGCGTTGCGCGGTTGCTGAAGAAACGCATCGATCGCATTCGAATGGGCAAGCGCACAATCGAGATCTGGGTCCGATCCAGCGCGATAGGCACCCATCATGACCAGGTCACGGTTGTGTTCGCGCGCCGCAATCAAGGCGCGCAATCGGCGAGCCGCCTCCAGCTGCTCGGCCGAAGCAATGTCGTGCATCACCCGGCTGAGCGATGCGGGAATATCGATTGCGGGATAATGGCCGCGCTGGGCGAGCTCACGCGACAGGACCAGGTGCCCATCGAGGATTGCTCGCGCGGTGTCGACGACGGGATCGGATGTGTCGTCGCCATCGGCCAGCACCGAGTAAATGCCCGTCACCGAACCGCCCGACGTCGCGCAGTTACCCGCCCGCTCGACGAGGCGCGTGATCGTTGAAAGAGCGCTGGGCGGATAGCCACGCGCCGCTCCCGGCTCGCCTAGGACCAGCGCCAATTCGCGCGCGGCATGAGCAACGCGGGTGAGGCTGTCGAGAACTAGCAGGACTTTCCGGCCCTTCGCGCGAAAGTGCTCTGCAATCGCGCTTGCAAATTGAGCGGCGCGAAGGCGCAGGTTCGGGGCATGGTCTGCAGGCACCGCCACCACCACCATACGCCCACGCTCAGCGCCGGACATGTGCCGGGTTACAAAGTCCGAGACCTCGCGGGCGCGCTCACCGATCAGCGCGATGATGGCGATATCAGCCTTGGCGTTGGCGGCGACGGTGTCGATCAAAACCGACTTGCCAACGCCGGAACCGGCGATGATGCCCATGCGCTGGCCTACACCCATTGTCGTCAGCGCATTGACGGCCCGTACCCCGCAATCGAAGCTTTCAGTGACACCGCTTCGTGCAAGCGCGCTTTCGCGTTTTCCAAGGAGCGGCCACGTTTCGCTGGCGTGGATCGCTGGACCACCATCAATCGGTTGGCCCAACCCGTCTACGGCTCTTCCCAAAAGCGCGTCGCCCACACGAACGCTGCCCGGCGAACCGATCGCGCGAACGCTTGCACGCGGTTGCAGCAATTGCGCATCGCCCAAAAGCATCATCAGCGAATGGCCGCGCCGAAAGCCGATGACCTCTGCCAATGGCTCGTCGCCGGTGTCGCTCTCAATTGCGCCAACCGAACCGATCGGCACGCTCAAACCCGAAACTTCAATGAGCCCTCCATCACAGGCGACGACCCTGCCCGAGGGGACAGGGCCGCGCTCTATTGCAGCACCTCGAAAGCGCGCCAGTTCGAGGGCCATCGTGTCGAGCATGACAAGCCTACCCCTTCAACGCGGCAGCGATCGATCGTCGCCAATCGGTCGGCGTGTCGCTGATCGTGCCATCATGGGCCTCGAACCGAAGGCCCGAGCGTTCGACACTTTGGTCCGCGATCACATCCCAGTCTGAAAGCGCCTGATCGCCAAGCAGCTCCAGATCTGCTGGATTGAGATGAAATCGGCCATCGCTCGCAGCTGCCCCAAAGCGTGCAGCAGCGATCTTGCAGCGCGCGAGGAGACTTTCCGGATCTGCACGAAAGTCTGCAATCGCCGCCTCGCAAAGCGCCATGACGGTTTCGGCCAGTTCCGCCGCGAAAGCGTCTGTAGCTTCCCCGTCAAATGCTTGGAAAGTGAGCCGCAGTTCGCGTCTGGCGCTTTCAGTCTTGGTTTGCTCGGATTGCGCCTCGGCAATTCCCTCTGCTTTGCCGGCTTCGAAGGCTTCGGCAATGTGATCAGGCGCATCCTCGGCCTTAGGCTTTTCCTCTTCTGGGGGAGGCACAACAGGTGGAACGGGCGACGATATGCCGGCGAATGGCAGGCCTTCAACAAAGCCACCGCAATCGGCAAGCGCGCTGATCCAGTCGCGTGCCCCGGGCTGTTCTGGCGCTTCGACCTGCTCGAGCGCATCGATCCAGTCAGACGAATTCGCCATCATCGCCTCCCAGGATGATCTCACCCGTATCGGCAAGCTTGCGCGCAAGATCGACAACCTTGCGCTGTGCTGCGTCAACTTCGCTTCGGGTCAGGCGACCGCGAAGCTCGATCTCGTCGCGGATGCCGTCCGCTGCGCGTGAAGACATAGCCCGGAAGAAGAATTCGCGCTCTTCTTCGCTGATGCCCTTGAGCGCATCGATGAGCACTTCGCTCTCTACATCGCGCAGCACCACACCCATATCCTTGGGCTCGAGGTCGAACAGCATTTCGAACGTGAACAGCTCTTCTTCGATCTTTTCGGCCAGGGGCGCGTTGCGCTGGGCGATGGCGGGTAGGACGGTGCCGCGAACTTCTCCGGCCGCAAGGTTGATCAGCTGCGCAGCTTCACGCGGGCCACCGACGCTGAGCGCGCTCGCTCCGAAGCTTGCCCCAATGCGCTGCGAGAGAAGGTCGTCGATCATTGCAACCGCTTTGGCGGACACGTTGCCCATCGATGCCACCCGTTCGACCACGCCGGGCTGAATGTGGCCAGGCAACTCGGACAGGACCTGCGCAGCTGGCTCGGGATCGAGCAACAGCAGAAGCGCGGCGATCACCTGCGGGTGTTCGTCTTCGACCAGTTTGAGCAATACCGAAGGGGCCAACCAGCGTGCCATTTCGATAGTGCGCGGGCGGGCATCGGGCTCGATCCGCAGCATCATGCTTTCCGCCTTGGTTGGGCCGAGCGAGCGCTCGAGCAGAGCACGCACCTGGCCGGTCCGGTCCTGTCCGGTGATCACTTCGCGCGAGCTTTCGGAGACGAAATCGTCGAGAGCTTCGGTCATCGCACTCTGATCAATCTCGCCAAGCGAGCACATCGAAGCGCCTATCCGTTCAAGTTCGTCAGGCCCGAGCCGCGCAAGCAATCCGACGGCTTCGTCGTCGCTGAGCAGCATCAGAAAGACCGCGACCCGGTCGATCCTGCTAAGCCGCTCTGGCAGAACCGTGTCAGGTGCCTGTTCAAGCATTTCGTTCGCCTCGCTCATGACGCGCTCGCCTTGGCCTTCGTTTCCGCCGAAACGTCCAGCATGCGTTGCAACGCCTCGACTGCCCGGTCTGGCTGGCTGGTGGCGAGCTGGCGGGCGAGTTCCACCTTCTGCGGGAATGCGTCCGAGACAGGCTCTTCGGCGATCTGCTGTTGATCGTAAGCTGTTTTGTCTCCCTCGCCTTCGTCAGACGCCGGTTCAGCGGCGGTAGCAATCGGCTCGCGCAAACGTTTGACCAAAGGTCGAACGCCGAGAAGCAGAACCAGAAGCACGGCAATCAACGCGGTGGCATATCGAAGGACGTCAGCGAACCATTTCTGCTCGTAGAAAGCGAGCGGCTGGGTCTGCGCATTCTCGAACGCACTCACGACAACCTCTACTGTGTCACCGCGCCCCTCATCAGCGCCAACGGCGGCACGTATGAGTGATTGAAGCTGCTCGGCAGTCATGGGTGCTGCGGCCGCAAGTGCGGCATCGTTTACCGCGACCGCCACCGAAAGCTTCACCAATCCGCCTGGCCGGGTGGAAGTGACTGCGACTTCGCGACCGAGCTCGTAATTGCGCTGTGTTGAGACCTCCTGATCGCGGTCAGCAGCCTGCTCGCCGTCGACGGCGGTTGCCTCTGGCGGACCATCGACCAACTGCGCGTCGGGTGGCGGGGTGTTGGCGGCAACACCCGGGATCCCTCCGACCGCACCTGCTGCCATCCGGGTCGCGCTGCGTTCGCTTTCACTGCGAATGACGCCCTCGCGATCGTAGCTTTCGCGCGCAGACGTCGATTCCTCCTGCTCCAGTTCCACCTGGACCTGGCTTGAAAAATTGCCCTCTCCCAAAAGCGGCGCGAGCAAGGTGCCCAGTTGCTCGCGCAGCTTGGCTTCGAACTCGCGTTGCAGCACGAGCCCGCCCAAGGCTTCTTCGCGCGCAGCCGATAACAGCCGCCCGTTTTGATCGACCACGCGAACCTTGTCCGGCGTTAAACCGGGGACCGAGCCAGACACGAGATTGACGATGGCCTCGACCTGCGACTGGCCAAGCGAGCGACCGCTAACAAGGCGCACCATAACGCTGGCGCTGGGCAGATTGTTCTCGCGCACGAAGGCCGATCGCTCGGGCGTTGCGAGGTGGACGCGCACGCTCTCGATCCCGTCAATCTCGCGGATGGTGAGCATCAATTCGCGTCCACGGGCAAGTCTCAGCCTTTCGCCTTCCAGCGTTCGGCTCGATCCGAGCGGGATAGCATCCAGCATCGCGCTCGCCCCTTCTGGCGCGGCAAGTCCGGTATCGCTCGCAACCAGCATACGGGCGCGATAAAGATCGGTTTCTGCGACGGTTATGGCACCGGTCGAATTGTCGATGGCGTAGCCGATACCGCCGGTCTCGAGCGCCTGCACGACCTTTGCGCGCTCGACATCAGAAAGGTCGGAATACAAGATACGCTGCGGCCCTTGCGCAATCGCGAAGTAAAGCGCACCGGCAACCACGACCGCGATCAATCCGATAAGCGCCGGCAAGGCGCGCTGAAACGCTGGTTGCGCCATGAAGGCCCGCGCTCGCTCGCGCCAGTCGCCAGCCGCAAACGAAGGCGCTTGCTCAAGCGGGATCGCGCCGACGCCCGCAGCGGGAAGATTTGCCTCTGCCACTTACGCTAGCTCCCCATCCGCATGATGTCCTGGTAAGCGGACAAAAGCTTGTTGCGCACTTGGAGGGTGGCCTCGAATGCGACGCCTGCTTCCTGACGAGCCAGCATGACCTTGGCGATATCGGTGACCTCGCCGCGCTCATAGGCCGCCTGCATCGCGCCAGATTTTGCCTGCACAGCGCTGACTTCCTGAAGCGCGCCATTGAGCGCATTTGCAAAGCTGCTTGCTGGCTGGGCAGCGTCGATCGGTTGTGTCCCGGTTGCGGCCCGCACCTGCTGAAGTGCCTCACTGCGTCCAAGGACCTCCTGCCGAAGTGCCATGATCTGGTTGACCGAAGCCATCGGCCCGCCCGCGCCCCCGACGCCGCTCATGCCTCACCTCCGGCTGCGATCA
Source organism: Erythrobacter sp. S158 (assembly GCF_057364915.1). Lineage (NCBI taxonomy): Bacteria > Pseudomonadati > Pseudomonadota > Alphaproteobacteria > Sphingomonadales > Erythrobacteraceae > Erythrobacter > Erythrobacter sp. S158. The sequence goes on from NZ_CP200279.1 coordinate 2,590,718, forward strand.
GCCCGGATTCGCGCATTGAAGCCAGCCTATACCGCAGGGTCCGCTCCGAAATTCCGAGGCTGCGGGCGGTCTTGCCCCGGTGGCCATTATGCGTTTGCAGCGCACTCAGGATCGCCTTCGCTTCCGATCGGAAAGCGACGTCCGATAGCGAGCTTGGCGAGGGCCCGCTCACAGGCACAGCGGCGGCTACCACCGGTGCCTCGGCAGCGCGCGCGGCCTGATCGAAAACGATATGTTCGCTGCCGATGCGCGCCTCTTTGCCTGCGAGCAGGATCGCGCGGCGAATGACATTTTCCAACTCGCGCACATTGCCGGGCCATGGGTGCGCTTCGAGCAGCGCCATGGCCTGACCCGATATCCATGTCGGGCTTCCCGGCTGACAGGCGTGGCGGAGCAACATGCCGAAAGCGAGCGGCGCGATATCGCCGCGCCTGTCGCGCAAGGCCGGGATGGAAAGCGGAAACACGTTGAGCCGGTAAAGCAGGTCTTCACGGAAACGCCCCTTGGCCACTTCGGCTGACAGTGTGCGATTGGTGGCGGCAATTATCCGAACGTCGACTTTGACAGGCTTCGTTGCGCCAAGCGGCAGAACTTCGCCCTCCTGCAAGGTGCGCAGCAACTTTGCCTGAAGCGCAAGCGGCAATTCACCAATCTCGTCAAGAAGCAAGGAGCCTCCATCGGCTGCGCGGAAAAGGCCCTCGCGTGCCTCGCCCGCTCCGGTGAAAGCGCCCTTACGATGGCCGAACAGCAATCCCTCGAGCATCGCCTCCGGCATGGCTGCGCAATTGACCGCAAGGAAGGGGCCTGAACGACGCTCGCTTATCGTGTGAACGAAGCGCGCCATCACTTCCTTGCCAGTCCCGGTCGGCCCTTCGAGAAGAACAGGGATGGCACTTTTCGCAATCCGCTCGGCCAGAGTTAGCAGCGCAAGGCTCTCGGTATCGCCCGCAATCGGCCAGCCCGGCTGAGCGGCGCTCGCGAGAAGCGCCGGTTGAGCGGCCGCGCTTTGACGAGGGTCATAAGCGAGCGTGACAATGCTGGCCTGAGCGCGGCAAAGCGCCGCCCTTGGCGCGTGAACAAGGTTGATTGCAAGAGCGCCAGCCTGCCTGCTACCTTTCAGCGGCACGAACTTGCCGTTCTCGCCGATCAGCAGGTGATCCTTTTGCCAGCTCTGAGAAAGGAGCGGCAACGTCGAATCGAGCAAAGCTGCATGCGGTGCCTGGGCCGGAGCGAATTCTGAGCTACGCGAAACACTCGGTTCAACGGGGAACGGGGTTACGGCGCTCGTGTTCAGGCCTGTCATGCTTTCCACCTTCGGCAAGTTCTGGTGGAAATGATTTGCCGCCGTCACGTCCAAGATAGAGCAAATTTAAGCCCTAGTTGCTGCCCTTAGGACTTATCCTGAAGAGCGCGTGTGCTTTCAGTGCCGACACGGTGGGGCCTGCCCTGATAAGTCACGAAAGCCCCTTAAACTCCCGCCTCAATGGTCGCTCTAACTCTCAGCAACGGCGGCGCAGTGTCGCTTGAGCGGTGACCACTTTTCCTCAGATCCCAAGGGAGTTTGACCAATGTCCGTAATCAACACCAATATCTCAGCCCTCAAGGCCCAGAACGCGAGCATGCGTGCCAACGACATGCTTAGCACTTCGATGGAGCGCCTTTCGACCGGCCAGCGTATCAATGGCGCAGCTGACGATGCTGCGGGTCTTTCGATCGCCACCGGCTTCACCAGCGACATTCGCGCTCTCAACCAGGGTATCCGAAATGCAAGTGATGGCATTGCGCTCGCGCAGACCGCTGAAGGTTCGCTCGATGAAGTCACCAATATGCTTCAGCGAATCCGTGAACTGGCCGTGCAATCGTCAAGCGGCACGTATGATGCGGACGCTCGCGGATTCATGAACCAGGAAGTCGACGAGCTGCGCGGCCAGATCACCGATATCCTTGCAAACACCGAATTTAACGGCGTGACCCTGTTCAGCACCACCAGCGGCAGCGACGTCACGGTCGATATCCAGATCGACGCGGGCCGTAATGTTACGCTGACCAGCACCGCAATCGATGGAACCAACATCAGCGCGTCCGGCCTGAACGTCAGCGATACCACGCAAGCTGGCACGACGATCACCAATGTCGATGGCATCCTGTCCGATGTGAACTCGGCGCGCTCCTCGCTTGGTGCAGGTCAGAACCGACTGGAATCGGCAATCAACAACCTGACGACAACCGCGACCAACCTGACCGATGCGCGCTCGCGGATCCAAGATGCGGATTACTCGTCTGAGACGACCGCACTGGCCAAGGCTCAGATCCTGGGACAGGCGTCGACCGCGATGCTCGCACAGGCGAACCAGTCGCAGCAGAACGTCCTTTCGCTCCTGCGGTAAGTCCATCGAGCCAAGACGCTCCCTTCGCGGGGAGTGACAAGGGACCCGGGGTCGAAAGGCTCCGGGTTTCGTGTTGTCGGGATCAAGGAGAGCGGCTGTTTGGCCGCCGCTTCAGGCGCAGCGATCCTGCCAATCGATCACTTCAAGCCAGTTGCGCAGCCGGTTTTCCTCGAGCCGGGCAATCAACGGGTTCGCATGATAAGGAAGCAGGAACTCTGCGATCGGCGTCGACCAGCTGGCCGATGCATCGAAGATGATCCCGAGCCCGAAGACCGCAGGAACATGCACGTAGAAAAGCGGACGCTCCTTGGTGTCGGCTTCGCGAAGGAAGTCCTCGACAGCGGTGAGCACGCCGTTGCGCGGTCCCCCGATCTCAAGGGCTACCGCGAACGAACCCATCCCGCGCATCCCGCGCCCTGCGAGCACTTCGTCAGCGTCAAGGCGCACGCCGTGATCATAACTGTGCGGGTGACGCCAGCCGGGGGGTACCCGGTCAGGGGCATAGTAGAAATCGCGCCTTGCGCACGGCCAGGAGACGTCATGCATGAAAGCCAGCAGCGGCCTGCCTGCCTCGCGCTGAATTCGGTCGATTGCCTGCAATTCGTGAATGACGGTGTAGTAATTGTGATCGCCGTCGACGAACCAGGCATCGGCTGCGTCGTGATCGCCCAGCGCTTCGAGACTGGGCCGCGCGACATGATGGACATGTGAGTGTTCCTCGGTCCAGCTGGCAAAGCCATCAGCTGGTTCGGGGTCGATGCAGGTCAGCGATCCACCGCGCTCTCCCGTCCACCCGGCGAGCACTTTGGACATGCCGCCGAATTCGCTGCCGATCTCGACAATCTCGCGCACTTTTGCCTGTTCGAGGCACGGGAGAATCACACTCGAAAACTCGGACATGGAATGGATGAGCAGTTCACTCATGCGGCGGCATCCTTGATGGTGTTTGTGGTTTGGTTTGGTCGAAGAGCGTCGGTCGAAGCCGAACGCATGCGAAGGGGGCGCAGGACAAATTCGATCATGTGCGGTGCGCTTTCATCCAGCTTGGGCGGGACAAATGCCACCAATGTTGCCCCCGGATCGGTGCATTCGATGACGCCTGCTGCGTGTTCGCGCGCTCCGTCAAAGTGTGATGCGAGGTTGCGGCGCTCCTGATCCATATCCGTCTCGCCCTTGAGGCTGGCGATGGGACTGAGCGAAATCTCGGCGAGCTCGAACCACTCGAAAACGGCCCCCACAACCAGCGCAACGGCCTTCGCACCCGCCGGGATGGGCACTCTTGCCGCGAAAAAGCCTTCATGCGTTCTTTGCGCCTCGATACGGGTGTGCGCCCCGTCACCATCGCTCATCACGATTGTCGAGAGCGCAATCGATTGCGCAGAGCCATCGGTGTAGGAAAGGCCAAGGGCGAAGCGTTTCTGCACGAGAAGCGACAGGCGCGTATGGATGTCATCAGCTTCCAGTTCCGCAGGCAGAAACATGCGCTCTGCCCCCTTCATGTAGAACAGGCCTCGGCGTCTCATCCCTGCGCGGGCGTGCGCCTGGTCGAACAGGGCGACCATGCGTTCGCTGCCCAGATTGACGTCATGCTCGAAGCTCTTGACCACTTCGAGTTCCTCGGTGCCCGGAAGGAACATGAAACGCATGAGCGTCGCGAGCGCCGCTTCGCGCAAGGCTCGCTCTCGGTGTGGGTCTTGCTCTCGAATAACCGGCGGGCGGGCGGCGGCGCGGGCGTATTGAACCACGCCGTTCTGCACTCGCTCACGCACCTCGCTTTGCGCTCCCTTGACCGAATTCTGCGTCCGGATCGGGTCGCCCTCGCTCGTGTAGTCGACCACTGATCCGGTCGCGCAGGTGGCCAGTTGTTCAAGCACTGCGACATTGGCGCATAGCGCTTCGAGCAATTCGGGATCGAAATGGCGCGCGTCGATCAGGCCCTTCTTGTCGAGCCCGCTCGCAGCCATTTCGCGCAGCAACAGGTAGCGACCGGCGACATGGCAATCGAACGCCTGCGCCAGCAGAGCATCAATTCGGTCCTGAGCCGATCCATTGTAGCCAAGATCGACCAGCATCAGCACATCGCCCGGCTTCGGATCGACCGCTTGGCGCACGTGATTGATCAGCCGCTCGGCGCGTTCGCGTGAGCGTCTGCGCGTGAGCTTTTGTCGCTGCCCTTTTCGCAATTCGCCATGCAGGCGCTGGCTCGCCTTAGCCTTCGCCATCTCGCCTTTGGGATCACCGACAATGCGCGCGATCTCGCTTTCGTCGAACAGCATTTGCCTCGCGAGTGTCGACGGGTTGAGCGCAGCTTCAAGCATCCATTGCCGCTCATAGTCCTGGCGCGTTGTCAGGTCGGCGGCGATTGCGGTGAACCGGCTGATCTCGATGCGCGCGGTGCTTGGCGCTTCTTCGCCAGCCGCGTGAACGATCTGCGGCAAGTGCCCGTCGCGCAGCATGAAGAGCCAATGGACGCGCCCCTTACTGTTCGAGCCGAGGGTTTCAGCCTCCTGCCTTAGCCACTGGTCAAAGGCATGAAAGACAGGGCCAAGCACGCTGAGGCCGAGTGCTTCTGCCTTGTCGCTCACTTGCGGCTCTTGATCGGCAAGCAACGCGCGCTGGGGCATCAATCCGCGCACAGCTTCATTCGGGTCGCCGACCAATTGCCCGCAGGCCCGCTCCAGCCGCATCCGGCTTCGCGCCGGATCGCTGAATTGCGAAAGGTGGAGAGCGGGAATGCCGAGCGCGCGTGCGCTCTCATAATCGGCCTTCGGGTTGTCCCCGATATGGAGCACCTCACCCGCTTGCACTTTCATCGCCTTGAGCGCCTTTGCGAGAAGGCCCTGCGATTTGGAGACTCCGGCGTCGCTCGACGCGAAGACACGGGTCATCATCCCGGCGACCTCTTTGCCTGCTGCATCTTCGATGAGCCGGGTGAGCTGTTTCGCATCGAGATAGGTGTCGGAGACGATGATGATCGAAAGTCCGCGCGATTTGGCCTGACGCATCAACTCAATCGTCGGAGCATAGGCAAAGCAGGTGCGCGCCTCCAAGGTGAGCTCCTGTGCGATCGCTGCATCGCGCTCACCTGCGGTCGCATTGGGCATGGCCTCTGCGTAGATTTCGCCGAGCGCAACCTCGCTGCCTCTTTGACGAATGGCCTTGAGCTTGCGCGCCTGCGTCTCTCCGCGCACCCGCTGCCCCACACTCAGCGCATCGAGACCGGCGAACACGTCTGTCGGCGCATGGCAATCGCGCCACAAAAGCGTATCGAAACAATCGAGCGAGAGCACTTTGACGCCCTCGGGCGCTCGGTCGAGGGCGCCGGGTAATTCGTGCGGCAGAATGGTGTGGTTCATGGCGTCGCGCTCTCCCAGTGGATGTCGGGAAAGAACGCTAGGCAAACATGGTTTACGAGCGCGGAGCGGTGCCCTCGGCGCTTATCCTTACGGAGGATTGCGCAGGCGATGCGGTCTGCGTTGCATTCACTGGCGGCGCGCGCCGCCGTCCCGCCTCGCGCCGTTGTTCAAGCAAAAGCAGCGAGATACGCCGGTTGCGCGGGTCGGCGGGGTTGTCGGCAATCAAGGGCTCGGTATCCGCGACGCCTTCAATCCGGGCGAACCTGTCTGCTTCCAGCCCGCTTGCGATCAGGGCTTGCCGCGTGGCTTCGGCCCGGCCTGCAGAAAGCGACCAGTTGTTGGCTGTGATACCGTCTCGCCAGGGGAGCGAATCCGTGTGGCCACGAAGGATCAGCGGCGTGCGCTGCGCTTCCAGCACTTCACCGATCACCTCAAGCAATCCGCGCGCGTCCTGCGTGAGGATCGTTGTGCCGAGTGCAAACATCGAGAAGTCGGCATCATCGACGAGGTCAATACGGATCCCATCGGGCGCGCGCATCACCTTTACCTGGCGTGCCAGATGCGAGATCGGGCGTCGCTTGGCGAGCGCCTCGTCAATCTGTTCCCGCAATCGGTCGAGCCGCTTTGTCTCGATATCGCCATCGCCGCCGCCCTCCATCGGACCGCCCTGCGCCCCGCGTGGCACGGTGATCGACAAGGTCCCAGTCTGCCCTTGCGCATTGGGATAATTGTCGACGTCGGTCAGCGAACTGCCACCCAGCATCCCGTCCGCACCCGCGCTTTGCTGGCGTGTCTTGACCAGCGTTGGCGCGAAGTAGTCTGCGATGCCTCGGCGCTGGTTCTCTTCGGTTGCCCCGAGCAGCCAGAGAAGCAGGAAAAACGCCATCATCGCCGTCACGAAGTCGGCATAGGCAACCTTCCACGCGCCGCCATGATGGCCATCGCCTTGCGCTATCGTCACCTTCTTGACGATGATTGGTGCGGGCGGGACAGGTGCATCAGCGTCAGCCACCCTAGCGCCCTCTCATCGTGTCGAGCAGATCGGTGAGCTTGGGCCTGTGCGCAGGCGGCAGGCCGGAGCGCGCTGCTTCCAGAACGAGCGGCTGCGGATATCCGTGCAGGCTTGAGACGATGACCTGCTTGATCGAATGAAAGATCTGCTGGTCGTGCGTGTTTACCTGCTTCAGGCGGCTCGCCATGGGTCCGGCAAACCCGTAAGCAAGGAGCACGCCCAGAAAAGTCCCGACCAGCGCCGCTCCGATCATTTTGCCTAGGATTTCGGGCGGCTGATCGATGGCGCCCATGGTCTTGATAACGCCGAGCACCGCAGCCACGATCCCAAGAGCGGGGAAGGCATCCGCAAGCGATTGAATGGTGTGCGCTGGCTCTTCCATTTCGTGAAGCTGGGACTTGATCGCATTGTCGATCACATCTTCGATCGCGTGGGTGTCGAGCGAACCCGATGATACCACCATTAGAGTAAGCGGGTCGCAGATCATGTCGACTACGACCGGATCGTTCTGAAGGCGCGGATATTCGCTGAAGATCGCCGAATTAGCCGGATCGGTCACATGGCTTTCAAGCGCGACCGCCCCATCGGCCCGCAGCACTTTCATCAGCTTGCTGGTGAGCGCAATCGCGTCGATGTGGTCTTCGTTCGTGAATTTGGGCCCCTTGAAGACCTTCGCCACTCCTTTGCCGAGCAGCTTGATCTCGTGCATCGAGTTGCCGATCAGGACCGCGCCGATTGCCGCTCCACCGATCATCATCATCTCGAGCGGAAGCGCGGCAAGGATCGGTCCCAAGGCGCCGCCTGCCAGCGTGAAGCCGCCAAAGACCATCACGATCAGGACGATGATACCGATAGCGGCGAACATGGCTGGCCTTCCTTGTCTTGGCTGAGGTCAGAGCGCGTTGAACAGGGTCAGCGACGAGACGCGCGTGAAGCTTGCCTGGCTGGCTTCGAGCGCGGTCAATGCCTGTTGCAGACGAACAATCGTATCGGCGACGTCGGTGTCCGCTATCTGTGAGCGCTTCTCTGCAACGTCGATGGCGCGGGTCTGCTGGTCCTGCTGGATCGCCTCGACCCAGCCTGCGCGCGTGCCGATCACTGTCTGGCTTCGGTTGGCCGTGTCGATCGCGGCATCGATCCCGGCCAAAGCATCGCGGGCGGCCTGTGCCGGATCACCGCCAGCGGCGCGCATGGCAATGGCGAGGTCGGCGATGACGGCAAAACTGCTGGTCGGCGCGCCGCCCACGTCGAATTCGAACAATTGGGCGCCGGTGACGCCGCGCTCAATCTCGGTCCCCGGCGCAACCGGGATCGCGCCACTCTGGCCGTTGCCGTTATACGTGACGACCCCGTTTGCATCGCGCACGAATGCGGGTGCACCAGCGGTGCCCGCAAACAGCGGCGCGCCCGTGATCGAGAGCGAGTTGGAGCGCGCGAACAGCTCTTCCGACATCTGATCGAGTTCGTCTGCAATCGCGGCCCGCCCGGTCTCGCCCGTCGTGTCGCTCGCTGCGAGAACGGCGAGCTCACGGGCGCGCTGGAGAATGGAGACAACGCCCTCAATCTGGTTGCCCGCTTCCGCAAGGTCCTGTTCCAGCCGCGCCGCGTTTTCCGCCTCGGTCGCTCCGCGCGTCTCAAGCCGTGCAAGAGCCCGCAGACGCGATGCGGCAACAGGGTCGTCGGAACCGCGCTCGATACGAACGCCAGTCGCAATCTGGGTCTGGAGGCGCTCGACGTCCTTACGCAGCGCACCCATCTGGGTCTGCGAGCGTTCGAAAAACGCGCCGGTGGAATTGCTGACGAAGCTCATCAGTTCAGCCCCAGTATTGTGTCGAAAAGCTCGCTCGCGACCTGGATGATGCGGCTGTTGGCTTCGAACGCCTGTTGCAGCCGGATGAGGCTCGCCGCCTCTGCATCAAGATCCACTCCGGTTTCAGACAAAAGATCGGCCTGAGCCGACGAGTTGATGATCGCCAGTCCCTCGCGCGTCGTCTCGATGCCGGAAATCCTGCTCGAGAGGGACAAAAGCAATCGGTCGACCGAGGCAATCGGCCCATCATCAGCACCAAGCGCATCGAGCGCGTTCGAGAGGTTGGCGGTGTCCCGGCTTCCCGGTGGCGAGCCAGCCGGCGCTAACGCGAGGTCTTCACCGCGGGCAAGCGCAAGCTCAATCGTGCCCGCATCTGATCCGCTGAAGAGCGGCTGCCCAGCCGAACCGTCTAGCGCGGCACCCGATGCCTGCGCTGCGTTGGCCTGCGCGATGGTCTGGCCTGCGATCGCATCGAGCGCGGATTGCCTGCCAGCAAGATCGGTCAGGGCCGATGCGCGGCCCGCCATCGCCCCGCTCAACGGAGCAAAGGGTGCGCCGCCGAAGTTGAAGCTTGCCGTGCCCTCGGGATCGATCTGCGCGCTGAGTTCGCTGAACTTGCCGCCTTCGACCAATAGGAGGCCGTCCTCACCCGCTGGCGAAGGTGTGCCGACCAACCGAACCTCGGCCGCGCCAAACTCGTCAAATCGGGCAATGATGCCGAATTCGGACGAGATTTCGCGCAGGGCCGCATCGCGCGCGTCGAGCAGGGATGCCTGCGCAGCCGTGCCCTCACGCGCATTGGCAAGTTCGAGATTGATGCGCGCCAGTTCGCTCGCCGCGCCGTTGATCCGGTCGACCCCGACATTGACGTCATCCTCGACGAGTTGGCGTGCGTTGCCGAGCGAGAAATCGGCCAATTGAAATGTCTGTGCCAGTTGGCGAGCGCTTTCGAGCGCTCCTGCGCGCAGCGCCTGATCGGTTGGATCACCCTCCAGCACCCTCAGAGCCGCTTCAAAATCGACGAGCCCGCGGAACAGGCCGGATTGCTCCAGAGCTGTCTCCGCATCGCGAAGCCCGGTGAGTTCCGCTTCAGCACGAGCGAGATCGGAAGCGCTGTCACGCGCGCGGCGCTGGATCAACTCGCTGTTGGGACGCTCGATGCCGCCAATCCGTACACCGGCAAGCGAGCTCGACGATTGAAAGTCGATCCTCGCCACTCCGACAAATTCCGTGAGCTGCAAGCTGCGGCGGACATAATCCGGGTTCGACGCATTGGCGATGTTCTGCGCGGTCAGCTCGATGCTGGCCTTGGCTGCTGCGGCGCCGCTTCTGCCGATGGATATGAGGTTGGTTGGCATTACCCTTCACCCTTCGCATCTAGGAATTGAGCAAGCTGTTCCTCGATGCTCCGGGCAAACCCGAGGGTGCCGGATTGGGCGGCGATATCGGCGAAGTGTTCGTCGCGCATGGTCTCGAACTGTTGGCGCCCGCCGCCGGTCAGGGGGGTGTCCTCGGCCAAGCTGGAGGCCCGCGCGGCCTCGAGCATCTTGCGAACCATCATGGCCTCGAACCCTTCAGCCGCTTCGCGCAAGGCAAGGCGCTCGGGGTCGAGTTGGTCAGGGCCGGAGATCGGCGAGATGCGCGGGGCGTCGATCACAGGACCACCATTTCGGCCTGCAAGGCGCCCGCCTGTTTGAGGCTCTCGAGGATGACAACAAGATCCGCCGCGCCCACGCCCAAAAGATTGAGCGCATCGACAATTTCGCTGAGGGAAGCTGCGCCCGGCATCAGCGCGACGCGGCTGGATTGCTGTTCGACCGTTATCTCGGAAGACTCCTCGATCTCGGTGTCGCCAAGGCCAAAGGGTTCGGGCTGGACCACGCGCGGTGCTTCATCAATGCGGATAACGAGCTTGCCGTGACTGATCGCGGCGGGCGCAAGTCGCACCGATTGATTTATGACAACGGTCCCGGTCCGCGAATTGACGATCACGCGCGCCGCGACTGGCGCGGGGGTGACAGGCAACATCTCTATGGTGGCAAGTGCAGCGGCGCGCTCGTCATTACCGAAGGGGAGCGCGAGCTCGATGCTCACCCCGTCGGCGATCCGCGCCATGCCCGGATAAGCGACATTGATCGCATCGCGCACGCGCGCTGCTGTCAGGAAATCCGCCTGGTGAAGGTTGAAGCGCAAAGTGCCTTCGCGCTCGAATCCGGTTGCAACCGATCGCTCTACCGTTGCGCCATCGGCTATGCGTCCAACTGTCGTTACATTGACCGAGACCTGCGAACCATCGCGTCCCGATACGCCCAGCCCGCCAACCGCGACATTGCCCTGAGCCATCGCGTAGATCTGCCCGTCCGCCCCGTAGAGCGGCGCGAGCACCAGCGCGCCTCCGCGCAAGGACCGCGCTTGGCCAAGAGTCGAGACCGTGATGTCGATGCGCTGTCCGGGCTTGGCGAAAGCGGGCAGTTCAGCCGTAACGATTACCGCGGCCGCATTGCGCAAGTTCGGGTTGACGCCGGGAGGCAATTGCAGCCCCAGCCTGCCCGAGACACCGCGCATCGCTTCGGTGACATAGGCGAGGTTATCGTCGCCCGTCCCCTGAAGCCCCACGACGACACCATATCCGGTAAGCTGGTTCGCGCGCAGCCCTTCGAACTGGCCAAGATCGCGAATGCGCTCGGCCTGGGCGGCTTGTGGCGCGGCCCATGCGACTATTGCGAAGAGGGCGAGCAGGAATTTGGAGAATGTCGTCATGGTCGCGCGCCTCAGAACGGAGAAATCGAGCCGAAGAAGCGCGACAGCCAACCCGGACGGCTCGCCCGCTGGACCGCGCCCTGGCCGGTGTAGATGATCCGCGCATTGGCAACGCGCGAGGACGGCAGCGTGTTGTCGACGTCGATATCGACGAGCCGGATGCGACCTGAGAACTGGACCCACTCATCGCCCTGCGAAAGCGCCATTTGCTTTTCTCCAACCACTTCAGCCGTTCCGTTGGGATGGATCGCGGCAATCGTGACCGCGACGGTGCCGGTCAGCTGGCTCTGCTGCGCGGCATTCCCAGAACCATTGAACGACCCGGAGCCCGAAGCATTAAGTGCATCGGGATTGAGAAAGTCGAGCGGCCCGGCGCTGGGCGGGATAAGTGCGAGGCCGCCGGAGCGGTCTGTCTGCCCAGTTATGCTTTTCGATGTGGCGGTGCTTTCGACCAGCAGGATCGTGACCATATCGCCGAGGCCCCGCGCGCGCGTTCCGGTGACGAGCGGCGCATAGCCCTGGCTCGCCTGATAGATCGAACCCTTGTTCGCATATTCGGCCCCTGCGATCGGCGCCATGGCAGGCGGCGGCGGAGGGGCAGCGAAACCCAGCTCGCGCTTGGCCCCATTGGCGAGGCAGGCCGAAAGCGAGAATGCGGCGAGCGCGAGCGAGGCGAGGCGGATGGATTGTTTCATGATCAGCATCACAGCGTCTGGTTCGCGTTGCGAAGCATCTCGTCGACCGAGCTCACCATCTTCGAATTGATCTCGTAAGCGCGCTGCGCCTCAATCATTTCGACCAGTTCCTCGACCACGTTGACGTTCGAGGTTTCGAGCATGCCCTGGCGGATGTTCCCGCGCCCGAACTGCCCGGCAAGCCCTGCATCGACCGGACCGCTGGCCGCCGTCTCGACGAGGAAATTGTCGCCAATCGCGCGAAGCCCTGCTGGATTGACGAAGCTTGCGACCTGAAGCTGCCCGATCTGGATCGGCGCGGTCTGTCCCGGCTGCACTGCGCTGACCGTGCCATCGGGAGCGATGGTGATATTCTGCGCGCCCTGCGGCACCTGGATCGGCGGGGTCAGCGCATAGCCCTGGGTCGTGACCAGCTGACCTTCGGGCGACAGCGTGAAGTTGCCTGCGCGAGTGAAAGCAATCTCGCCTCCGCCCGGCAGCTCGACCTGGAAGAAGCCGGGCCCGTCGAGTGCGAGGTCGAGCGAATTGCCTGTCTGGTTGAGCGTCCCCTGCGCCTCGATCCGGCTTGTGCCGGTCACCTGCACGCCGGTGCCGAGGTTGAGCCCGGTCGCAAAGGCGGTCTGCTGCGTGGATTGCTGCCCGGCAACGCGCATCTCCTGATAGGCGAGCGTCGCAAACTCGGCGCGGTCGCGCTTGAAGCCGGTCGTGCCGATATTGGCGAGATTGTTGGCGATGACACGCATGCGCGCATCCTGTGCCTCGAGCCCTGTGCGGGCGACGTGAAGAGCGGAAGTGGGCATGGTTCAATGGTTCCTTGAAATTGGGTCTGAGGCTCTGGCGCTTTGTCAGCCCATGGAGAGCAAGCGGCTGCTCGCTTCATCGAGCTCGCCGGCGGTCTGGATGATCCGCGCGCGCTGTTCGAATGCGCGCTGGGCATCGATCATTTCGATCAGGGTCCCGGCGGTCTCCACATTCGATCCCTCAAGCGCTCCGGGGATGACGCGCGCAGTCGGGTCTGTGGGAAGCACACCGCCGCCGGGCACTCGCAGGAAGCTGTCGGTGCCCTTTGCGAGCGGGCTGCCTTGCGGAGAGGCCAGCTTGATCCGGTCGATCGCGGCGGGTTCCTCACCCGGCGCTGCGGGGTCGGATGCAAGCAGCGTCCCATCGGGAGCGACTGTCACGCGAAAACCAGCGGGCACAGTCACCGGCGCGCCGCTCTCGCCGAGCACTGGCAGGCCCTCTCCGTTTTCGAGCAGGCCCGTGGGCGCAACGCGCAAGTCTCCGCGGCGCGAATAAACCTCGCCGCCGCCGGGCGATTGAAACGCGATGAGCGCCTCGCCCTCCACCGCGATATCGAGCGGCTGTCCGGTCGGATTGACCTTGGCTGGTGCCATATCCGCCGATCGCACCGCGCCCTTCGCCAGCGAACGCGCCTCGATCGAGCCATCGCGCAGCGTCGAAGGCGTCACCGTGAAGACCTCCTTGCGAAAGCCCGGTGTCGAGGCGTTTGCGAGATTGTTTGCCACCATGCGCTGGCGGTTCATGCTCGCATCCATGCCGGTGAGCGCGGTGTAGATCAGGCGGTCCATCGTCTACGCCTTACCGCTGCAGGTTGAGCACGGTCTGGGTAATCGCGGTCGCTGTGTCGATCGCGCGCGCATTCGCCTGGAAATTGCGCTGTGCGGTCAGGAGCGAGACCATTTCCTCGGCAAGATCGACGTTAGAGCGTTCGAGCGTGCCCGTCGCGATCGCGCCGAAATTGCCGACGCCGGGCTGGCCGAACTCGGGATCGCCCGATTCCGCGGTCGCCTCCCACTTGGTCTGCCCGATCGAGCGCAGGCCCCCATTTGCGGGGAAGGTCGCAAGCGACAACATCGCGACAGGCTCGCTGAAGCCGTCGGAATAGGTCGCGGTCAGCACCCCGCGCGCATCGAAGCCGACGCTGGTGAGCTGGAAATCCTGCGTCGCGCCCGTGCCGGGATCGGTCACCGTGCGCGAGGTGGGGATGGTGATGTCGCCGGGCACATTCGAGGTCGGTGTGCCCGTGCCGTCGACCGGGAAGCCCTGAATGCGGTCGCCGAATGCGTCCTGCAGAGTGCCGCTGGCGACAATTTCGAGGTTGCCGTTGCGGGTAAAGTTTATGTCGCCCGAAATCGCGTTGGCAGAGGTGATGAAGCCCCCGCCATTGATCGCGATATCGAGCGCCCGGCCCGTCTGCTCCAGCTGGCCGAGGCCGAAATCCTGCGAAATGCGCGAGACAGTCGCGCCGATGCCGGGCGTGGTGCGCGGATCGGTGCTACCACCGCTCGCGACGAGGTCGGAGAATTGCGCGCTCGACTTCTTGAAGCCGGCGGTTTCGGCATTGGCGATGTTGTTCGAGATGACGCGAAGGTCGGTCTCTGCATTGCGCATGCCGCTGAGCGAGGTGAAGAATGACATGGGTTTGTTCCTTGGGTGGTTCGGGGGATCAGGTGGCGGTCTGGCTCGCAAAGGCGGCGGCCTCGGCAGCCGAAGCGGCGGCGGCTGCCGCGCGCTCCTGCGCTTCGATCAGCGCGTCGAGCTTGGCGGAAATCTCATCGAGCGTGGCTCGCGAGGCCGTGCCGTTCTCAAGGTTCGAGAACTGCGCCAACTGGGCGAGCATCTGCTCGTTCGATTGCGGTTCAAGCGGGTCCTGATTGGCCAGCTGCGCGGTCATCAGACGAAGGAAATCTTCGGAATCAAGCGATGCCGCGGCACTCTCCCTGCGAATGGTCGAAGGCGCGTTGATCCGGTCGAGATTGGCCTTGAGGTCAGCGCCAAGCGGCGTGGTAATGGCGTTCATTTCAATTGCTCCTGAGCGTTTCCAGCATCAACTGTTTCGCGGTCTGAAGCGCCTGCACCATGTTCTGGTACTGGCGCGCGCTTTCCATGATCTCGACCATCTCGGCGCTCTCATCGACGGGCGCTTCGAAAACGTGTCCCGTCTCGTCGGCGAGCGGATGCGAAGGGTCGTAGCGCTTGCTGGGCGCTTCATTGGACTGGGTGATGCCGGCTGTTTGCACGCTCGAAAGCCCGCTCGCGCGGTCGAGCTCGGCCCGGAAAACCGCGCGCATGGGCCGATAGGCTTCGGCCTCGGACGAAGCGACTGATCCGGCATTGGCAAGGTTCGAAGTGGCGACATTCATGCGCACGAGCTGGGCTGACATCGCGCGCTCGGTCATGGAGAAGAGGGTGGTACGCTCAGACATCGATCACTCGCCCTTAAGCGCGCGGGTGATCGTGTTGACCTTCCCCTGCACGAAGCTGAGCGTTGCGGAATAAGCCAGAGCGTTCTCGGCAAAGGCGACCTGTTCGCGCGACAATTCGACCGTGTTTCCATCGAGCGTGGGCATGGCGGAGCGCCGATAGAGCAGTTCGGGCTCGCCGAGAGCTGCAGGCGCGCCCTGCTGTGTCTCCAGCCGCGAATCGAGAGCCGCGTTGAAGTCCATGTCGCGCGCCTTGAAGCCCGGCGTTGCCGCATTGGCGATGTTCGACGCGATCACGCCCATGCGCTGCGATCGAAGCTCAAGCGCGGCACCGTGTATTCCGAAAATCGTTTCTGACATGATCGAGCCTTCGTATCCCTCTGGACGGTGAGAACCGGGTTTGCCGGGAGGGTTGCAGAATGCGTGCCAAGTGCCTCGGAATGGGCAAGACCGGGCGCTGGAACGCGGCGGACCGGCAAACCACGGCAAAGCCTTGCAGGCGAACGGCAATCCGCTGCCTTGCCGTGTCCATCACCTTAATCCTGCACGTTGGCATCCGTTCTCATGGCGACACACAAACGGTCGATCACGCGGGAGACGGTAGGAATGATGAGCGCGCTTGCGCCCCTGGTCGACATTTCCGCGATCAGCATTGTGATTGCCGGGACCTGGGCGGCGGCTGCCGCACGCAGCGGGCGCAGCGGCATGGCGAGCGGCGTGCGCGCACTTTTGCGCCTTGGGCATCGTGGGTTCGATGAAGTTGCCAACCGTTCAGCGCTCGCACGGTGCGCCGTCAGCATCAGCAAGCGCGGCGCCCTTTGCAGCGAAACCGATCTGCCGCCTGACCCCGACCTGGCAGGATCGGTTGAGCGCTATCTTTCAACGGGCAGCCTCGATAAACTTCACGAAGCCGCGAGCGAAACGCGCAAGGCGCGCCTTGCCGAAAGAGCGCGCGGGGCACGCCTTTTCGAAACTGCAGGCGAACTTGCACCGGTTTTCGGTCTGGTCGGCACTCTGTTTGCCATCACCCAGTTGATGCCAGGGCCGGGCTTCGAGACCTCGCAGACAATCATGGCCTCGCTCGCAAGCGCGGTGCTCTCCACGCTCTACGGCGTGCTGACCGCGCATCTGATCTACTTCCCGATTGCACGAGCAATCGAGCGCCAAAGCGATGCGGAAGAACACGCCCGCAGCGCCATGCAAGACTGGTTTCTGAATGAGATCAGCCCGCATCGCGTGCGCAAAACGTCGCAATTGAGAGACGCCGCATGAACCCGGCTGCACCGCAAAGCTGGCAGCTTGTGCTCGCAGATCTTGCGCTGATCCTTTTCCTGGTGACGCTTTCCGGATTGGCCGGCAGCGAAACCGAGGATGTGGCTGTCGGCAACACGTCCTCGCGATCCCAGCAGCCACAATTTGCGCCCTCACAAGCGCTCTTTCGGCCATCGGTGTCAGGACCAGAATTGCGCGAATGGCTGGCCAGCCAGCCCGTCGATCATCGCTCCACACTAACGATTTATGCTCAGTATCAGGGCGAGGATCGAGCCTCGGCGTGGGCCGCTGCACAACGGCTTTCCGCCCAAGCGGATGAGGCGGGTTATGCCGTTCGCGTCGTCATCGCGCGCGGGGACGAGAGCGACCTTCACGCAAGCCTTGCTTACGATGCGCCAGTTCTGCCGAACGAGCCCTAACCCGTGACGATCCGATCGCGGCCTTCGCGCTTGGCCTCATACAAGGCTGCGTCAGCGCGTGCGAGCGCATCGCGGGCGTCGCCCGCCCCATGCACCTGCGCAATACCGCCTGAGAACGTGATCTTCCCAAAGGATTTGCCGGTTTCGCGGTTGACCATGCGCTTGAGTGCCTGAGCCCGCCGGACTGCGTCGAGCTTGCGCCATGCCTCTTCAAGATCGACATCGTGGAGCAGCAGGACAAACTCCTCTCCACCGTGGCGAGCGACAAAGCAGTCGTTGCTGGCATGATCGTTCAAGGTGCCTGCAATCGCGACCAACACCCGGTCACCGGCATCGTGGCCGTGCTTGTCATTGACCTGCTTGAAATTGTCGACATCGCAAAAGGCAACGCACAGCTTTGCTCCCTCTTGCTCGACCTTCTGTGCTGCCGCGATCAGCTGGCGCTCGAAAGAACGGCGATTGGGAAGCCGGGTCAGGTGATCGACATCGGCCTCGATCCGGGCCTCGGCGAGACTAGAGCGCAGCTTGTCGGTTTCGGCCTGACTGCGTTCCATGGCGGCTTCCGCCTCGCTCAGGCGGTCCAGCATTGCACGAGACAGGTCGATCACGCGGGTCACGTCCGGGGCGATCGGCTGCGCATCGTCATTGATCGACAGCCGCTCTATTTCCGCACCCAGCGCGCCGCGATGTTCGCATGTCTCGTCCTGAGCCGACTTCGCCGTCTGGGCAAACCGCATCAGCGCGTATTCCATCCGGTCCATCAGCTTTTCGAGCTCGTTCATGCGCTTGCCCGTCTCCGGGTCGAGCCGCATCACCGTATCAAGCCAGCGCTGATCGATCGGCTCGCGCGCAATCTCTCTTTGAGCGACCGCCTCTGCCAAGGCGACATTCGTGCCTGAAAGGGCGGTCCCGATCGCGGCGAGATTGGCGCCGGTCACGTTCAGATCATGTCGCATGATGAAATCGGAAATGCGCTCAAGCAACTCGCGGCGCGCCTCAGGCTGGCTGGCAAGACCCAAGTGCCTATGGCCGCGAAGTTAAATCGGGCCTCTGCCACGCTTCGCAATCTCCCTTAATGCGCTGATTGGCATGGCGTTTGCTTCATGAGCTCGCAGGAAAAGCAAATCGCTCATGGCCAATTGAAAGGCAGAGAATGAAACTCACCGCACCAGCACGCTACCCGCGCGTAAAGGGCGCCCTGATTGCAGTCGGGCTTTCCGGAATGCTCGCAGCCGCCGCGCCGGTCGGCGCGCAAAATGCCATTCAGGGTCCCCACATTGATCCCGCCGCGATTGACCGCGCCATCGTCGAATTTACGGGCTTGCCCATCGGACAGGAAGGCAGCGCACGCATGCCCGCTGACCGGCGGCTCAGGCTGGCGGCCTGCGCCGCGCCGCTTGGAGTGAGCTGGCATGGCAGGGCGCGCACGACCCTTGCGGTGAGTTGCGCAGGGCCCCAGCCCTGGCGCATCTTCATCGCCGCTCACACAGCCAATGTGCCGGACAAAGCGGAGCCTGTTGTCACCCGCGGCGACCCGCTCACGATTGCGGTGCGTGGACGCGGCTTCACGGTACAGCAGGCAGGCGAGGCGATGGAAAATGGCAGCCCAGGCGACTGGATCGCCGTGCGCACTTCGCGCGATGCTCAGCCGGTCCGCGCCCGCATCGAACGGCCCGGCCTCGCGATCATCCCTGCCCCGTGAACCATCGCTCGCGCAGGCCTTAAAGATGCAATCGCCCAGCCGTTCTCACCCATGATAGCACCACCCGGAGAAGCACAATGCCCTCTTTCGAACTGAGCAAATTGCAGTCCGTCACTGCTCCTCGCGCTCTGTCCGACACCGACATCGCCGCAGGTCGTCCACCGGTAGGCGAGAGCAATCGGACGGGTGTCCCGTCCGGGGCGCAGGGCGTCTCCATCGAAGTGAGCGGATCGCTCGACACGCAAAGCGCGCCAGTCGATGATGATCGCGTCGCGCAAATTCGCGAGGCTCTCAAGGACGGCAGCTACCCGCTCGTGCCGACGGAAATCGCCGATGCGATGATCGCCGCACAGCTCAGCCTAGGGATAGAGCGTTGAGCACCGACGCCTCCAATCTCACCGGCAATCTCACCGGCAATCTGCGGCAGATGATTGCCGTGCTGGAGGCCGAGCGGCAAGCGCTTGCCGGACTTGATGCCGATGCCCTTCTTGAACTCGCGCGCGACAAAGAGGCGCTGTGCGATGCGATTGCACCCTTTGGCCCCGAAGCGCTTGACCCGCGGGTTCGTGACCTCGCCGAGGCCGCACGGTCGCTGAACGAAGTAAACCGGCGGGTGCGCAACCTGCTCGCTGCCAATGTGACCACCCGGCTTGAAGCGCTTGGCGGAGCGCGGCCAGCTTACGAAGTGCGCGGCGGAGCAATCGCCTGAGAGCTTCACTGACGCATTAACCGTGTTTGGCACGGCGCTTGCTGATCCTCCCCTCGCGGGCTTCGCGAATTGAGCGGGGCCCAAGAGAAGCAGCAAGCGAGGCCCCAAGTGAACCCGCAATCCGTTCCCAGTTCCGCGATCCGCAGCGCCTTTGAACAGGCTGCCCGCATCCATCACGGCGCGCACCCTCAGCAAGGGGCCACCAGACAGATCGCCGCGCAAGCCGCATTCGAAGCCAGCACACCCGCGCGCCCGAGCGTAGAAGAAGCCATTGCAAACGCGGCGCAGGCGACGAGCGTCGACTTCGATTTCCTCGTGGCTCAGGCTCAGGTAGAATCGGCCATGAACCCGACGGCGCGGGCGCGAACGTCAAGCGCCACGGGGCTTTACCAATTCATCGAGAGCACCTGGCTCGGCACCATGCAGCGCCATGGCGCACGCTTCGGCCTTGGCAATATCGCTGCGCAGATCGACACGACGCCAGGCGGCACCGCCTATGTCGCAGATCCCCATGCGCGTCAGGCGATCCTCGCGATGCGCAACGATCCCGAAGTGGCCTCGCTCATGGCGGCAGGTCTGGCAGAGGATAACCGCGCACATCTCGCCCCGATCCTTGGCCGGCAACCCGATCATGGCGAGCTTTACCTCGCGCATTTCCTCGGCGCAGGCGGAGCCGGGCGGTTCTTGTCGGAGATGGCGCAGGATCCCAACCAGAGCGCGGCTGCGCTATTCAGACGGCCTGCCGCTGCAAACCAGCCAGTGTTCTTTGAAAGAAACGGCGCGCCGCGCAGCCTTGCAGGGGTGATGGATTACCTGAGCGCGAAGCTGGAGCGCGCTCGTTCGGATGTACCAGCGAGCGCCCCGCCAGCCTACGCCGCAGCCTCGCTCGCCCCGCCGGACATCATCCGCCCGCCCTACATGATCGCGGACGAGGCCGTGTTTGGTCCGCGCACGCCGCCGACCCTGACAGGTCAGGATCGCCCAACCATTGCATCGTCATCCACATTGGCGCTGGCAGCGCCCAGTTCGCGCGCGCCGATATCCGACATGCTCGACAGTCAGGAAGGCGTAGCCAAGCTGGGTAGCGAGGCCCATGCGAAACAGGTCCGCCGCGCCTATGATCAGCTGAAGGCGCTTGGCCTGTGAGCGCGGCAACAACTCCGCCGAGCTCGCTGATCGAGCGGTTTCAGTCTGCGCCTGCCGCGATGGCGTTGCCGGTGGGCATCTTTGCGCTGTTCGTGCTGATGGTGCTGCCGATCCCGCCGCTGCTGCTCGACATGTTTTTCGTGCTCAACATCGCGATTGCGGTCGCGGTGCTCATGGTCGCGTTGAACGCACGCGCGCCCCTCGATTTCTCGTCCTTTCCAAGCGTGCTCCTGTTCGCGACGCTGCTGCGCCTCGCGCTCAACGTGGCCTCCACCCGGATCGTGCTCGTCAACGGTCACGAAGGCGGAAACGCTGCGGGCGAGATTATCGAGAGCTTTGGTCAGTTCCTCGTCGGCGGCAATTTCGCCGTGGGCCTGTTCGTTTTCTGCATCCTTCTCATCATCAACATGATCGTCATCACCAAGGGCGCGGGGCGCGTGTCGGAAGTGTCCGCCCGCTTTGTCCTCGATGCCTTGCCGGGCAAGCAGATGGCGATCGACGCCGACATTGCCGCTGGCCTGATCACTGCCGACGAAGCCCGCGCGAGGCGGCGTGAAGTAACGGTCGAGGCGGATTTCTATGGCTCGATGGATGGCGCGTCGAAATTCGTGAAGGGCGATGCAATTGCCGCGCTGCTGATCCTCGGCGTCAACATCATCGCCGGGTTTGCGCTCGGCATGATCAGCCATGACCTGTCAGCCTCCGAAGCGGGCGAGCTTTACATCACACTCGCGGTCGGAGACGCGCTGGTGGCGCAGGTGCCCGCGCTGCTGCTCTCCATCGCCGCCGCCGCCATCGTAACCCGCGTTGCCGATACGCGCGACCTTGCAGGCCAGATCGGCGGCCAGTTCGCCGATCCGCGCGGCTGGCTGCCCGTCGCGGCGATCCTTGCAGCGATTGGCGTGGTCCCGGCGATGCCGCAGATGATCTTCATCCCCGCCGCCGCCATCGCAGGCGCGATCTGGTGGACCTTGCGCAAGCGCGCGGAGCAGCCCGTGCTTGAACAGCCGCCGGAGGAAAGCGCGCCCGCAGACCATATCGACATCGCGGAGGTTTCCGACCAGACGCTTGTCACGATCGAGCTCGGCTATGGCCTCGTGCACCTCGTCGACGAGGCGAAAGGCGCACCGCTCCTCACCCGCATTACTGGCATTCGCAAGCAGATGAGCCGCGATCTCGGCTTCGTCCTGCCGCAGTTCCGCATCAGGGACTCGCTTGAGGCAGGCGCGAACGAATACCGCGTGATCCTGGGCGGGCTGGTGGTCGCGAGCGGTGCGGTAAGGCCGCAAAAACTGCTCGCCATCGACACCGGCGACGTTCGCAACGGCCATTCGGTGACGGGCGAGGCCACACACGATCCCAGCTTCGATTGCCCCGCCTTGTGGATCGACCCTGCCGCGCGCGATCACGCCATCGCCGAAGGGTTCCTTACCGTCGATCCGGGCACGGTTATCGCCACGCACACCAACCAGGAATTGTTGCGCCTCGCTCACCAATTGCTCGGGCCAGAGGAAGTGCGCGCTATGATTGAGGATTTAAAGACCCGCGCCCCCGCACTGATCGACGCTGTGCATCCCGACCCGCTGACCCTGCCAGCGCTCACCCGGATCCTGCGCGCTCTGATCGCTGATGGTATCGGGCTGGCTCACCCTCAGCCGCTTTTCACCAGCCTCGCGCTCGCGCTCCAGACCACGCAAGATTTCGATGCGCTGATCGATGCGGTGAGAGCCGATCTCGGCGCGCGCCTGATCGCGCGAATTTGCGAGCCAGGCGCGCGGCTCAGGGTGCTCACTCTCGATGCAGCGCTCGAAAGCGCGATCCTTGGTGGGATGGTCGATCCGGCAAGCGGCCAGCCATTGATTGAGCCCGATTGCGGCGCAACGATCGTAGAGCGCGTCAATGCCGCCATCGACGAGGTCGGCGGGCCTGTTGCCCTGATCGTCCAGCCTCCGGCACGCCGCGCTCTCGCGAGCCTGCTTCGCCAGCGCGCGCGCCAGTGCCAGGTACTCTCGATCAACGAGCTGCCGGCAACGCAGCCGGTCGAGGTGATCGCCACTATCGGCGCCGAAACCGCACCTGAAGGCCTGCCCGCTCCAGACGCTCCGCAAGCCGCGCCAGCGCGGGAGATGGCCGCGTGAAGCACGACCATTCCGCATTCGCCGGCGCGCATGGTTACGGCGCGACCTCGCGCGATCAGGTCGAGGACCGCGTGCGCAGGTTCTTGCCCTTGGTTCGCCGCGCGGCTTGGCACATTTACGGTTCGGGCCGCGAGGGGTTGGAGATCGAGGACCTCATGCAGGCAGGCGTCGTCGCGCTCACCGAATGCGCTCAGCGGCACGAGGGGCCCGGCGAGGACGGCTTTGCCGCCTATGCCAAGATCCGCGTCCGCGGCGCGATGTTCGACCAGATCCGCAAGCTGATGAACGACACCCGCACCGCGCGAAAGAAACGCGCGCAATTGGGCGAAGTGGTCGAACGATTGCGCAATGAGACTGGCGAAGAGCCATCTCGCGCGCGGATTTGCGAGACGCTCGGGATCAGCGACGCCGAACTGCTCGAAATCGAAGCCTCGAGCGTCACCGTCACCTCGATCGCCGATGAATACGACGAGACCAGCACCGCCTTTGCGAGCGACGATCCCGACCCGTTTCAGGTGCTTGCCGGAAACGAGGATCGCGAGCGCCTGATCGCAGCGATGGTGCAGCTGCCCGACCGGCTGAAGCTCGTGCTCCAGCTGTTCTTTGTCGAGGAGCTGAACCTCACCGAGATTGCTGCCGTGCTCGAAGTCAGCGTGCCGCGCGTCCATCAGCTGCGCGCAAAGGCCCTGAAGGATTTGCGCGCGCTGATGGAGGCGGAGGCTTAGCCTGCATCCTCATGCGCGGTGGCGGCGTGAGTTGCGCCCTCGGAGCCACCGGCACCGCCCGCTTCCCACCAATAGTCGAGCCGTCCGCCGTCGCCGGTCTCGACTTCGCGCATGGTCGCCGCATCGTAGAGCCGCCCGCCGAGCATCACGCGCACGATCTTGTCCGAATTGCGGATATTCTCGGTCGGGTCTTCGCTCAGGATCACGAGGTCGGCGAGTTTGCCTTCCTCGAGGCTGCCGATGTCACCCGCCATGCCGAGCGAGCGCGCAGGCGCGATGGTGGCGGCGCGCAGCGCCTCGACCGGGCTCATGCCGCCGCGAGCAAAGCTCCAGATTTCCCAATGCGCGCCGATGCCTGCCTGCTGGCCATGCGCGCCGATCGACACCTCGACCCCGCGCTGCGCGATCTTGTGCGCCTCTCTCGCGGCGTTGTCGTCTACGAAGGCCCATTCGGGCGCGGTCGTGCGCCGCCCTGTCTGCGCGAGCAGCACCTTGGGCGGGGTGTGAACCATCAGCGGGTTCTCCCAGACATTGGTCGCTTGCCGCCAGTACGGATCGCCAGCCAGCCCGCCATAGGTCACGTTGAGCGTCGGCGTGTAGTTCGAGTTTGAGGCTCCGAAGAATTGCAGCACGTCCTCGTACATGACGTCGCCGGGGATGTTGTGCTCGATGGTCGAATTGCCGTCGGCGATCAGGTTCATGTCCATCCCGAACAGCGAACCGCCCTCGGCCACGACCAGTACGTTTTCCTCGGCAGCGGCGCGCGCAACCATCTGGCGCTGTTCGCGGCGCGGCTGGTTGTAGTTCTTCACCGAAATGCCGCCCTGCGCCTTGATCCGGCGGACGTGAGCGAGCGCGTCGTCATAGTCGTCGATCCGGGCGAAGAAGCCGGGGGCCTTCGCACCGTAAATGATCTCGCCGGTCGAATAGATGCGCGGACCCAGCATCGTGCCCGCACGCTGGCGTTCGGCAGCAGCAAAGACGGTCGAGGCATCGCTCGACGGGTTGTGGATCGTGGTCACGCCAAGCGCGAGGTCCTGAACCAGCGTCCAGTTCTGCTGCGGAATGAAATCGCCGGTGCCATAGGGACCGTGCGCGTGCGCATCGACGAGGCCGGGGATGATCACCTGCCCGCTTGCATCGACCATGGTCGCACCAGCCGGGACGCTCACCTCGTCAGCCGTGCCGATTGCGGTGATCCGGTCGCCGGTGATGACGATCGTACCGTTCTCGATCGCGCCCGCATCGGTCGCATCGAGCCCGTCGGCCATGGTGAGGATACGCGCGCCGGTGATAGCGACGGTGCCGGTCGGCTTGTCAGCCGGGACGGTAAGCGCCATCGAGATGCCCGTCTCGGGCGGTGAATATCCCTCGTCCTCGTCACCCTCTCCCTTGGGAGCGTTGGCGAAGAAGTCGGAGACGCTTGCGCTCATCAGCTCAGGCCCGATGGACCAGAACAGGGTCTCTCCGCCATTGGCAAAGCCGATATAATCCGCGCCGCCTTCGGACACCTTGGTGATCGGCAGCGGGCCGCTGGTTTCATCGACGCTGATCGCACGGCCGCCGGGGATCAGCGGCATCGCGAAGACCTCGTAATTCTGGCGGAAAGCGACCGTGCGGCCATCGGGAGAGACACGAAAATCGCTCGGCAGCGCGCCCTTGATGATGGTGCGCTGATCTTCTCCATCGAGGTCGGCGGAGACGAGCTGGAGCCCGTCGCCGCTTCCCGTGGTCATGTAGATGCGCTCAGGATCGCTGCCGAATTGCGGGTTCGAGCCTGAACGGCTGACGCGCATCGGCTCGCCGCCATTGGACGGGATCATGTAGATGCCAGTCGTCTCGGAATAGGCAGGCGAGGTCAGGAAACCGCCGCTGCGCTTTTCGTAAGCGATGTGGCGGCCATCGGGTGACCAGGTGAGGTCGCCGTAATGGCCCGGCTCGCTGGTGATGACGCGCGGATTTTGTCCGTTCGCATCTGCGGTGATGATGCGGCCCAGATCCTCATCGGTCCACTCGACATAGGCGATGCGCGAACCATCGCGGCTGAATGCAGGGAAGCCTTCGATAGTGCCCTCTGCCGCCCCGGTCAGCGGACGAGGCGCATCGCGCCCCCGCGCGGACTTGGTGTATAGCCGCCCGAGGCTCTCAAACACGACCTGCGTGCCATCGGGCGACAATTGCCCGAAGCGCGGCATGGTGGTGGTGAAGCGGTCGGGCGACACTTCGATTGACGGGTGCGGCGCATCGGCAATGCCGCGCGTGTCGTCGATGGAGAACGGGATTTCCGCCATGTTCGACCCGTCACTGTCGATCCGGTTGAGCTTGCCGCCTGCCCAGAAGACGATGCTGCGCCCGTCAGGGGTCCAGTCCATATTCGGATAGACCCCGTAAACCGCCCAGGTTTCCTGAAGGTCGAGATCAAGCGCGTCATGGATCATCCGCTCTGCCCCGGTGGCGAGGTCCTTGACCCACAGCTGGCTCGTATCCTTGTCGCGGCGCACGAAGGCCATCTCGGTCCCGTCGGGCGAAGGGGTCGGGCGAACCGCGCCGCCATAGCCATCGACCGCAGTGGTCACTTCGCCGGTTTCAAGGTGATGGCGCTCAATCGCGAAGATGCCGGTCTGCGAATCCTGCGCATAGATGAACTGGTTCCCCGGCGTCGTGTTGCGGGTGTAGTAGATCGCCTCGCCATCGGGAGAAAAGACAGGCTCGCCCAGTTCCTTTTGCAGAGCCTCGTTGGCGCGCTCGACAATCGCGACCCCGCCGCCGCCCGAGACATGGTACATCCAGATTTCGCCCGTGCCCGCGCTGCGGGCTGTGGTGAAGTGCTTCTTGGCAATGATGAAGCGGCCATCGGGCGACCAGTATGGCTGGTTCAGCAGGCGGAAGCTCTCCTTCGTCACCTGTCGCTTGTCCGAGCCATCGACATTCATCACCCAGATATTGTCACCCCCGCCCCGGTCCGAGGTGAAGGCGATCTTGGTCCCGTCGGGCGAGAAACGCGGCTGCACCTCCCAAGCGAGCCCTTCCGCGATCCGGCGCGGCGTGCCGCCGGTGATCGGCATGGTGTAGATGTCGCCAAGCACGTTGAACGCAATCGTGCCGCCATCGGGCGAGACGTCGACATCCATCCACGTGCCCTCGTCGGTCTGGATGCGCACCTGCTCAATCGTCGCCCCGCGGGGAGCCTCGACGTCCCAGCCCTCCTCCTCGTGGTCATCGGCAATCGCCAGCGAAGGCATTGCAAGCATCGAGCCTGCGAGCAGGGTAGCAGTAAAGCGGCGCATTCGAATTCTCCCGTCGTTTGGAACGGGAGACTAGCGGCGCGAAAGGATATTGCTAGGGGCGGTTTGCCAGATTGACACTGGCGCCTGATGAAGTCTTGATCTCGCGAATGATCTTCGTCACATCGTGGAAGATCCGGTAACCGGTCCATGTGTTTACATCATATTGATGCGCACTTCCGAACAAATGCATTTTTGTCTGGAAAATGCGCATTTGAGGGCTGCTCAGCGCTCGCGCGTAGTAAGGAATTTCTTCGGGCGCAAAAAACTCCTCGACGTCGGTAACGATATAAGCGGTTTCCTCCGGATATTCCTTGATGACGAAACTTGCGATTTCGCGATTGCGCTGATCGTAAAGAGCACTTCCCCACCGGGATTCGGCCAATTCCTCCCAATCCTCTTTCTTCGCCAGATCGGGTTTTTCTACCTTCACCAACCAGGATTGATAATCATCCTCGGAAAGAGCTGGCCTCTCAAGAAAGCGTCTGACGTTTTGCCAGATATGAAAGTGCAAAATCTTCGCCCCCAGTCTTTGCGCATCAGGGCCAAGGCTCTCGATTGTCTTGTCCAGTTTCCACAAAGGGTGCGTCGGATCTCCATTGCTGAACATTGAGCCTTCGACGTCACTCAACGCAACGATCTGCTCGACACCCGCGAGTTCGAGCAACATAATCTCCCATTTCAAGTCGACCATCAACGACATGATTTGGGCCGGATCGGAAATACACTCGAGAAAATCCTGTTGGACAGTAGCTGGGAGCAGCTCCTCTACTTCATCAAGAAGGTCTTGATCGATCGCCATTTCCGCGTTGTACAATCCAGCGACTAAGAAGACGATAATGCTAGCCGAACATGCCCCTTTTCGGACCCAGATAGCCGAACAGATAGGCCGCGACTTTCCTCATCTGTATCTCCTCGCTGCCTTCGGTGATGCGGTAGCGGCGGTGGTGGCGGTAGATGTGCTCGAAGGGTTTGTGCCGCGAATAGCCGATGCCGCCATGCACCTGCATCGCCTGGTCGGCGGCTTCGCATACCAGCCGGTTCGCCCAGTAATTGCACATTGAGACCTTGTCGGAGATCGTGCGCTCGATCTCCTCGTGCGGCATGTTGTCCATCTCCCAAGCGGTCTTGAAGATGAGCAGGCGCAGCATCTCAGCCTGTGTCGCGAGCTCGACCAGCGGGAACTGGATCGCCTGGTTCTTGGATAAAGCTTCGCCGAAGGGTTTGCGTTCACGCGCATATTTCACGCTCTCGTCGATGCAGAACATTGCGGCGCCGCAGCTGCTCGCCGCCTGCCGGATGCGGTTCTGGTGGACGAAGCTCTGTGCGAGCGCGAGCCCGCGCCCTTCGACGCCGAGAATCGCGCTGTCGGGGACCCATACATCCTTGATCGACAGGCGCGGGTGGTCGGTGGGCATGTTGAAGGTCCACATCCACTCCTCGATCTCGAGGCCCTCGGTGGGATTGGGGACGAGCAGGCAGGTGATCCCTGACGCGTCCCCCGCCTCACCGCTGGTCCGGGCGAACATCGCGCAGTGGGTCGCGACATGCATGCCGGTGATCCACATCTTCTCGCCATTAATGAGCCAGCCATCGACGCCGTCGCGGGCTTCGCGCACTGCGGTCGTTTCCATGTGGGTGGCGTCGGAGCCGTGATCGGGTTCGGTCAGGCCAAAGGCGACGCGGCGCCCCTTTTCTTTGGCCCGCTCGAAGCCGCCGGTGATGAATTCTTGCTTCTGCTCCTCGGTCCCCCACTGGTCGAACATGGCGACGAAGGGGAAGTTGCCGACGATCGAGTGTTCGTTCTGAAGGTCGTTGTGGAGGCCGAGGCCCTTGAGCGCAAAGTGCTCGCGAATGACCGCCATCCAGAGGTTCGAGCCGTCCTTGCCGCCATACTTCGTGGGCGCGGAGAAGCGCCAGTGACCGGCCTTGTCGGCGCGGGCGGTGGCCTCGCGCAGCAGCGCTTCCCAATCCTCGCGCGGCAGGCCACCTTCCTCGAAGTTCGTACGCGCCCATTCGCGGCGGTGATCAAAGAAGCGGATGTTGTCGTCAGCTTGCTCGAGCGGCTTGATCTCGGCCGCGATGAAGGCGTCTAGTTCTTGCAAGTAGGCTTGCAGGTCTGCGGGAATTGCGAAGTCCATCTATTTCTCTCCGGTCCACATCTTTCGCGCAACCGCGAGCGCGGGATATTTCGGCACGTCCTGCATGATCGTCGCAAGGATCGCCTCGCGCAATTCGGTGAGCAAGCCTTCGTCCTGCAAGCTCGCTTCGCCGTCGATGATCCGGCGGGCGAGCGGCGCATTCTCGAAAGCCGGGATCGCGGCGGCGTTATAGCGCGAGATCATGCCGAGCGCATTGCGCGCGACGGCATATTGAAACTTGTCATGGCCAGTGAAGCGGTCCTTCACCGTGCCGAGCCACTCATGGATGGCGATGGCCAGCTCGCCATCGGTCGCCTCGCCAACCTGTTCTGGAAGTTCGGGCAGTGCGACTTTGCGCGCCCGCTCTTCTTCCGGCGCTTCCTCCTCCAGCAGGATCAGCAGGTCGAGCTCCTGCTCGCTCGTCCGGCGCGAGATTACCACGCGTTCGAGCATTCGGTCCGACCCATCGCGCCAGAACTTCGCCATGCGCAGGCAGCCCAGCGCCCACCACACGGTGCGGTGGATCAGCCAATAGCGGAAGCGGGTGTGGTCGACCTTCACGCCCGCTTCGGCTTCGTAGGCGGCAAAGTAGTCTTCAAGGCTTCCGAGCCCCAGCGCGGGCCGGTCGTATCGCGCAAACCGCCACACAGCCATGCAACCGAACGCCAGGTCCTCGTGCCGATCGGCGAAATGCGCAAGCTCCCAATCGAGAACGCCGGTGAGCTTGCCGGGCTCAGCCAGCAGATTGCCCATGCGATAATCGCCGTGGTTGAGCACGGGCTCGCACTCGTCGGGGCAATTGTCCTCCATCCACTTAAGGCCAAGCGCGATGATCGGGCGATCGCCGCCCGCTTCCTCGAACTGGGCGCGCAGGTCCGCGATAGCCTGTCGGTAACTCATCACCGGCACCGCATCGGGCACATCGCCGCGCCCAAGCGAATGGATGCGGGCAAGGTCGCGCGCCGCCTGTTTGAGCAGCGCGTCCGCCTCGTCGAAAAGCAGGATTTCCTTGGGGTTCGGCGTACCCGGTAAAGCGCGCATCACGAAGCCCGAGCCGATATCGTCCTCCGGCTCAAGCTCGGCCACCACTTCCGGCGCGGTCACGCCTGCGGCATGCGCAGCGCGGATCACCGCAGCTTCGACATCGTGGCCGAAGGGGCGGTCCTCCATGAACTCGATGCTCGGCGCGCGGCGCAGGACGAAAGCCGCGCTTTCTCCTTCCGGGCCCGCCTCGAACCGCCAGCTCTCCATGGTCGCGCCGCCGGTCAGGCGCGTCAGCGCCGAAGGAGGCGAAAGGCCGGCGCGAGCACACACCCTCGCCAGCCCTTCGATCAGTTGTTCAGGAGTGCTGTCGCCCATCTATCAGGCGACAACGTTATCCTTCTTCACGGTGATCACCTGCGGATAGGTGAACTCCTTAAGACCTTCCTTGCCGTATTCAGCGCCGAAGCCCGACTGCTTGTGCCCACCGAACGGAGCGAAGGGCGACAGGTGCATAAACTCGTTGATCCACACCGTGCCGGTTTCCAGCTGCTCGGCAATCTCGACACCCTTGTCGTGGTCGGCAGTCCAGACCGCACCTGCAAGGCCGTAGTCGGAGTTGTTCGCGCGCTTGATCACCTCGTCCTCGCTCGAGAACTTCATCAGCGGCATGACCGGACCAAACTGTTCCTCGGCAACGATCCGCGCGTCTTCGGGCGGGTTGTCGAGGATGGTGATCGGCACGTAGTAGCCGCTGCCCGAGGGATCCTTGTCGCCGCCGGTCAGGAACTTGTAGCCATTGTCCTTGGCGTCCTGGATCAGTTCGAGCACGCGCTCATACTGCTTCTTGTTCTGGATCGGCCCGACACCCGTGCCCTGTTCGGAGCCGTCGCCCACCACCACGCTCTTGGCGTATTCGGCGATCGCCGCCGAAAGCTCGTCATAGATATCTTCGTGGATGTAGACGCGCTTGGCCGCGATGCAGACCTGCCCTGCGTTCTGGAAGCTCGACCAGAAAAGCTGCTCGGCCACCTTCTTGGGGTCGGCATCGGGAAGCACGATCGAGGCATCGTTGCCGCCAAGCTCTAGCGTGATGCGCTTGAGGTCTCCGGCTGCGCCTTCCATGATCTTCTTGCCCGTAGCGGTCGAGCCGGTGAAGGTGATCTTGTCGATATCGGGATGGCCGGTGATGAGCGGGCCGAGGCTGTCTTCGCCCGTGATGATGTTGACCGTGCCGGCGGGCACCTTGTCGGCAATCAGCTCTGCAATGCGAAGCGTCGCGAGCGGCGTGAAGGGCGACGGTTTCAGCACGATCGTGCAGCCTGCCATCAGGGCAGGAACGATCTTCTGGATCGCCATCATGACCGGGAAGTTCCACGGCACGATGCCGCCGACCACGCCAACCGGCACACGGCGGTGGCGGTGCAGACGGGTGTCGTCGTCCTGAATGATCTCTTCTTCAAGCTGAAGCGTCGACTGCGCCGCCGAGATACCGGCAGCGCCGAAAATCTCGCCCTTGGCCTGCGCATGCGGCTTGCCCTGCTCGCTGGTCAGCAGACGAAATAGCTCATCGGCGTTTTCCTTGATCGCGCCCGAAATCGCCATGCAAGCGGCCTGACGCTCTTCAAAGGTCGACTTCTTCCAGGTCTTGAATGCAGCGCGGGCTGCAGCGACGGCTTCGTCAAGCTGCGCCTCCCCGCAAGCCGGGACCTGGCCGATCACTTCTTCATTCGCGGGGTTGACGACGTCCATCCACTCGCCGGTGTCGACCATCTTGCCGTTGATGAGGTTCTTGTACTGGGTGACCATTATCTCTCTCCAATCCGAATAGCGCGGGGATTCTCTCTTGTCATTGAAGGTGGACGTCTCACCGCAAAAATCAATCTCGAATTGCAACTTGGCGCTCCGGATCATCTTGCAAGCTTCACGCTTGAGCCTATGGAACATGGCCACGAGAGACACGAGGGAGAGCCAAGCCATGACCGACACCCCGCCCGATTTCCTGTTCTATGGAAGCCCGGTCTCGCCCTTCGCGCGCAAGGCGATGGCGACCGCTATCGAGAAGGGTGCAGACTTCGATGTCGAGCAGGTCAACATCATGAAGATGCCCGACTGGTTCCTCGAAATCTCGCCCATGCGCCGGATTCCGGTGCTGCGCGACCGCTCGATCGCGGCCGAAGGGCCGGGCGGCACCATCGCCGATTCCTCCGCGATCTGCGCCTATATCGAGCGCAAGCATCCCGAGCCTGCGATCTATCCGGCAGACGACTTTGCCTATGGCCGCGCGCTCGCGATCGAGGAATATGCCGACACCGTACTGGCTCCCGCAGGCGGACTGGGCATTTTCCGCCCGATCTTCTTTTCGCTTCTGGGCGGAAAGGAGCCGGACATGGAAACCGCGCGCGCAAGCTGGGCCGAAAAGCTGCCGCCGATCCTCGACTATCTGAGCGCAGAGCTTGGCGACAACGAGTTCATGGCAGAGGGCGCCTTCTCCATCGCCGATATCGCGGTGACCTGCACCTTCATGCAGATCAGCCTTGTTGCGCAAACGCCGCTCGGCAATTGGCCCAATCTCGAAGCCTACTTTGAGCGCTTGGCTTCGCGCCCATCCATCGCCGGGCCGTTCGCCAAGGCCGACGGCTTTATTCGCAAGGCCTTGCCCGAGCGCGTAAACCTAACCTAAGGCATCGCGCATTAGGACGGCCCGGCAAGAACGGTCGCGCAAAGGAATACGCTTAACTTTATGGCCAAAGACTGGTGCATCGGGATTATCGGAGGCTCGGGCCTCTACGATATCGCTGGCGTCGAGGATAAGCAGTGGCTGCTTATCGATACGCCATGGGGCGATCCGTCCGATGAGATCCTGTGCGGGACGATCGGCGGAGTGAAAGTCCGCTTCCTGCCGCGCCACGGTAGGGGTCATCCGATATCGCCGACGCAGCTTAACGCGCGCGCCAATATCGACGCGCTGAAGCGCGCAGGCTGCACCGATATCCTCGCGATTTCTGCCGTGGGATCCTTGCGCGAAGAGATCGAGCCGGGCCGCTTTGCGGTGGTCGAGCAGTTCATCGACAACACCAAACAACGCGCCTCGACCTTCTTCACCAGCGGCTTTGTCACGCATGTCTCGATGGCCGATCCGGTCTGCCCGCGCCTATCGAAGATGGCGGCAAAGGCGATCAGTGATTGCAAGGGCAAGGTCGCGACCGGCGCGACTTACCTTGCGATGGAGGGCCCGCAATTCTCCACCCGCGCCGAAAGCCACATGTACCGCGCCTGGGGCGCCGACGTGATTGGCATGACCGGCATGCCTGAGGCGAAACTCGCCCGCGAAGCAGAGCTGCCCTACACGCTGGTTGGCATGGCAACCGACTACGATTGCTGGCGCGACGGCGAGGAAGAGGTCAACGTCGCGCAGGTCATCGCGCAGATGCAGGAAAACGGCCAGCTAGCGCGCGAAATGGTCGCGAAGTTCATCGAGAACCTGCCCAAAACGCGCAAGGCCTCGCCGATTGATACCGCGCTCGACGACGCAGTGATTACAGCCCCGGAAGAGCACGACCCGGCGATCGTGGCGAAGCTCGATGCGGTTGCGGGGCGGGTGTTGGGCTAGGATTGCGGGGCCAGCTCATAGGACGCATTTCCCACGAGTTGTACACATACTTCGCCAATGGTGGACCCAACTGCGACAGCGCCCATCACGGCTATCGCTGTCAGCCGGGCCTCTTGTGTCAGCTGAAGTCAGAATCTGCTGACAAACAGTTGAGTTCCTCTTCAGAATCCAATTGCTCTGGCACTCTGCTTTCGGCGACGAGACGTTCAACCGATCTGACAATGACCGTGGCCACCCGATCCTTTTGGTATTCCTCCATGTCGAGCGAAAAGCCACAAACTGCGATCAAAATGACCGCCAAGCCAGACTTAATGTTGTCTTTGAAAGTAGCGGCCATCTGTCCTCCATAGATATCGCATATTCCCTAAGAAGCATTTCCGATGAAAGACGAGGCGCTTCTCCGCCAAGGTGGTGAGATGCAGTGCGTGCGCCAACCTCGTTAGTCTGTGCTTTCAATCAAGGCCTAAATATCCCAATGCTTGTGATGCTCGCCTCGTTCGATGCCGATCGTCGCACCTTCGATGCCGTTCGCCATTTTTTCAAAGCCGCCATGCCTTAAAGAGTCTGCAAATGAGTGCAGCCACTTCACGGTCGCTGCGCGTTCGGCTTCTGCAGAGGTATTCATGCGCGTCCTCCTGTTTGGAACGTGATGGTATCAATCGTGATTGCTCATCTGCACTGCCATATCTGAGCACGAGCAGATCAATAATCACTCAAGTGTTCACACAGGATTGTTGCCCGGTTTTGACAGCTTTACACTCAGGTGACGTCAGCATTGCTCACCCCTTCTTCCAGCGCCCCTTCACAGGCTCGACGCGGTCAACGTGGATCGACTGCCATTTGATACCGCGCTCGATGATGCGGTGATTACGGCCCCGGAAGAGCACGACCCGGCACTCGTCGCAAAACTCGATGCGGTTGCGGGGCGGGTGTTGAAGTAGGCCTGCTTGGCCAGCAGCAGCTCACATCCGGGCCAATACAGTCGGTCCGGTTTCGACCCTGACTGTCGGTGTTAAGGTGGTGCTACGCCTTTCTCAGGCGCAGGCAAAACCCGGCTTTGACCCGAATGTCATGAACGCAGAGCACCTACATTCACAATCGGTCGATGGCCTAAATACCCCTAGCTCGAATTAGAAGCTATATGTTTGCTGGCTTCGCCGCGTTCTCGATCGCGTCTGCCACTCGTTCGAGCAATGGCAACACCAGTGTTCGCTCATCCTCCGATAGAGGTGCGAGCATTGTGCGCATGTTTTGTAGATCGTGCGCATTCATTTTTGCCCTAATAGCCTGCCCTGCCGTGGTCAGGTGCAGTGTCTTTATTCTGCCACCAGCAGGATCGGGCCGCTTCTCGATCAGATCCGATTTCTCAAGCCTATCGAGCGCTGATTGGATCGAAGTTCGCGGCAAGCCAAAGCGGCGCGCAATTTCAGATCCGCTCAAACCGTCCGAGGCCTCGAGAGCCTTCAGAATTGAATAGTCCTTTGGATTGTACGGAATTGGGCGACCGTTCTCGCTAGGCTCCTGCAAAAGCATTTGGTCGAGCATCGTGCCCACGACTTTCAGCAAACGTTCGGCATGGTCTTCGGAAGGCGGAACCGATTTAGAACTTGTCATTTACGAATTTCGTATATATATATTTACGAGATTCGTACAAACCGTGTTGGAGGTCGCAGATGCCATTCGCTTTCCGTCCCTTACTTGCATTGGCAGGAAGTCTGTCGCTTATCTCTTGCGCTAGCAACCCTACTCCCCCAGCCGCTCCACCAGAACTGACCTCGCCACCGGCTTTATCCGACGGATGGCATGCCACGTTCCAGACGACCAAAGTAATCGATGCACCTCTGATCCCGTTGCAACAATGGATTGTTGCAAGCAACGAATTGGTTCTCGCGATGGAGGAAACCGAGCAAATCAAGAAGCCCGTCGAAGTAAGGGTCGTCTCCGGCAATTGGCCGGAGAAGGGATCTGTGCGCTGGGTTAAACTAAGCGATGGTCACTACACCTATGAGCGCGTTCTCGAGAATCGCTTGCCCGAGCATTTTAGCTATCAGATTTGGGGCCTCACCAGCAGTGCCAGCGATCACATTACCTACGCAAAGGGACAATGGGATTGGCGCGAGGTTGAAAACGATAAATCTGAATTCACCTGGACATACAGTTTGCGCCCAAACAGTTTCATAAAACGCCCATTCGTATCCAGTTTCCTCGAAAGCGATATGAGGCCATTTATGGAGGGTGCGATCGACCGCATGACCGTGAAGGCCGAAGGAGAGTTCGCTGGTTGGCGCCAAGGAGACACTAACTAACGCGGTCTACTTCTCAGCCGGCTCGGCTCGCAATTGCCTTGTGGCCGCCGTTTGATAGATCCGGCGATTGTGGCCAAGCTCGATGCGGTTGCAGGGCGGGTGTTGGGTTAGGAT
The DNA here is from genome assembly GCF_057364915.1 of Erythrobacter sp. S158. Taxonomy (NCBI): domain Bacteria; kingdom Pseudomonadati; phylum Pseudomonadota; class Alphaproteobacteria; order Sphingomonadales; family Erythrobacteraceae; genus Erythrobacter; species Erythrobacter sp. S158. Next base: position 2,626,512 of record NZ_CP200279.1, read on the forward strand.
TTCGCCCGTTCAAAACGATCCATGACTTGACCGTCGCAGTAATAACGCTGCAAAGCGGTAAGAAGTCCTTTTCTCACTTCGATGGTGGCCCATGGACCATCGGCGCATTCCTGAGTGGTAGCGTCGTTAGTCCAATAGATATGCGCGGTGTAGTTGTGATTGTCTTGGGCTTCGACCAACTCGAGGGTGAAGTAGCCACAGATATTCTCGTCCGACAAGGTCGATAGCCAGCCGATATCGTCAAACAAGATGCAATCCGGATTGGCGTTCCATATCCTAGCGTACCGCGGATCCCAGATATCTGATGGAACCTCGCTTCCTATTTCGAGCACCAAGAAATGATCTTCGTCATAGACTACCGCCCAATCAGGATTGCCGACTTTGCGCAAAATCTGAATACCGAAATTGAAATCGCCGGGTTGGTCATCTTTTTTGCAGGCAGCGACTAGCAGAAGGATAGCAAAAAAGACCGCCGGGATAGCAAACGCGCGGAGGACGCGATCAACCACGTTTCTGGCCATTGCTCCTCGTCTTCCCCTCACCCCTTCTTCCAACGCCCCTTAACAGGCTCGAACCGGTCCACGCGGATCGACTGCCATACGCCTCCGGTCACGTAAGGGTCGTCGTTGATCGTTGCGCGTGCTTCTGCCTCGTTCTCGGCCTCGATGATCAGCAGCGAGCCGACGAAATCGCCGTTTGCGTTCAGCAAGGGGCCGGCGGTCAGGTAGTTCTTGTCGTGCTCGGCCATCCACTCGCGCTGGGCGGCCTTGTGCATCGCGCGCAGCTTTTCGCTGTCCTCGCCGTCGCGGCAGTAAAAGCAGTACAGCGCCATCGCGAAAACCTCACATAAGCTGCGGACAGACCATGCGATAACACAGCGCCGCACGCGATCAAGCACCCCTCGAAGCGTGGAACACACAAGGCAATTCATCGTACGTATGGCTCACTTCGCTTGATCGCGAGCGAGCGCGGGTCCAATTACGCCTCACGACGCGAAACCAAAGCGAATCTGCTCAAGAAAGGACGCACACTGAACGTGACCTCACCCGACCTGCCGAAGTCCGCCGCCCATTTCCTCGACCGCAGCGAGCTGCGACGCGCCTATCGCGCGGAAGAAGAGAAATGCATTGCCGAGCGGCTCGAGCAGGCAGCGCCCGCCAGGAAAGTGAGCGACACTGCAGCGGAACTCGCGATCGACCTCATTGAAGGCGCGCGTTCGCACAAGGCGAGCGGGATCGATGCGTTCCTGCACCAATACGGCCTCGACACCGAGGAAGGCATCGCGCTGATGTGCCTTGCCGAGGCATTGCTGCGCGTGCCGGACGATGAGACCGCTGATGCGCTGATCAAGGACAAGATCGGCGAGATCGACTGGGGCGAGCATCTGGGCGAAAGCTCCTCGACATTCGTCAACGCGGCGACTTTCTCGCTGATGCTGACGGGCGAAGTGCTCGAACAGCCCGAGGCGCACCAGAAGGGCATGGGCCGCACATTGAAGCGCACCATGAACCGCCTTGGCGAGCCGGTGATCCGCAAGGCGACGCTTCAAGCGATGCGCATCCTTGGCGGGCAGTTCGTTTATGGCCGCACGATCGACGAAGCGCTGAAGCGCGCCAAGCCCGAACGCGCCAAGGGGCTGACGCACAGCTTCGACATGCTTGGCGAAGCGGCTATGACCTTTGCCGATGCAGAGCGCTACCGCGTGGCTTACGAAAGCGCGATCGAGCGGCTGTCGGGCGAAATGTCGGGCAGTGTCGGCACCTCGCCAGGCATCTCGGTCAAGCTTTCAGCGCTACACCCCAAATACACCTACCTCCACGCCGACGAGGCGCGCGCCGATATCGTGCCGGTGGTGAAAGCGCTCGCGCTCAAGGCGCGCGATGCGAACATGCACTTCACCATCGATGCCGAGGAAGCCGAGCGGCTCGAAGTCAGCCTCGACATCATCGAAGAGCTGATGGCCGATGACGAGATTTTCACCCGCGAGGACGGCTCACGCTGGGAAGGCTTTGGCCTCGCGATCCAGGCCTATCAGAAGCGCGGACTGCCGCTGTGCGACTGGGTTGCAAAGCTCGCCCGCCGCCATCGCCGCCGCCTGTTCGTGCGACTGGTGAAGGGCGCGTATTGGGACACCGAAGTGAAGCTCAGCCAGGTTGGCGGGTTCGACGATTATCCCGTCTTCACCCGCAAGATCGCAACCGACGTCTCCTACCTCGCCTGCGCCGCGCGCCTGTTCGAGCATGACGACGTGATCTACCCGGCTTTCGCGACTCACAACGCCTATTCGGTGGCGGTCGTGAAGGAGTTGGCGCGGATCCCGGCCTCAAGTAGCGAAGCGGTAGGCCAACCAAAATACAAACCATTTGAGTTTCAGCGCCTCCACGGCATGGGCGAGGAAGTCTACGACACGCTTCGCAAACTTGAGGGCAACGACCCGACCCCGGTGCGCATTTACGCGCCGGTCGGAGGGCACAAGGAATTGCTCGCCTATCTCGTTCGCCGCCTGCTCGAAAACGGGGCGAATACCAGCTTCGTCAACCGCATGGGCGATGCCGAGTTCGCTGCCGAGGACCTCGTCGGCGATCCGGTGGCGGAGCTTGCCGCGATGGACCCGCGTCGCAACCCGGCGATCCCGCTGCCCAAGGACATTCTAGGCAAGCGCGTGAACAGCGCAGGGCTCGATCTCAGCGATCCGCTGGTGTTGGGGCCGTTGCAGGAGCGGCTTGCCAAGCTTGCCGAGCTTCAGTGGCATGCAGAGCCGACTTTCCCGGCGCAGGAATTGGGCGAAATCGCGCCGATCACAATGCCGCACGACCTCGAAGCCGAAGTCGGCACACGCCGCGATGCGACGCAGGAGGAGGTCGACGCCGCCTTCACCAGGGCCGCTGCGATCCAGCCGGGCTGGGACGCGCTTGGAGGACACAAACGCGCGCTTCTGCTCGAAGAAGCCGCCGATCTGTTCGAAGCGCACACCGACGAGTTCCTGTCACTGTGCCAGCGCGAGGCGGGCAAGACCCTGCTCGACGGGATCGCCGAAGTGCGCGAGGCGGTCGACTTCCTGCGCTACTATGCCAGCGAAGCGCGCCGCCAGTTTGGCGAACCGATCCAGCTGCCCGGACCAACGGGCGAGGACAACACGCTGCGCATGCATGGGCGCGGTGTGTTCGTGACGATTTCCCCGTGGAACTTCCCGCTCGCGATCTTCACCGGCATGGCTTCGGCGGCGCTCGCGGCAGGCAATGCGGTCGTCACCAAGCCTGCTGAACAGACTCCGCTGATCGCCGCGCTCGCGGTCAGGCTGTGCCATGAGGCGGGCATTCCGCCTGAGGCGCTGCAAATGCTTCCGGGAGCAGGCGATGTCGGCCAGATGATCACCAGCGATCCGCGCGTTGCAGGGGTTGCTTTCACCGGCTCGACCGAGACCGCGCAGACGATCAACCGCACGCTCGCCGGGCGTGACGGGCCAATCGCCACGCTGATCGCCGAGACCGGTGGCCAGAACGCGATGATCGTCGATTCCAGCGCGCTCCCCGAACAGGTGGTGCGCGATGTGCTTGCCAGCGCCTTCCAGAGCGCAGGCCAGCGCTGCTCGGCATTGCGCATGCTCTACGTTCAGGAGGACGTCGCCGATGAAATGATAGCGATGATCCGCGGCGGGTTTGAAGCGCTGCATGTCGGCGACCCGGCGCTGCTCGCAACCGATGTCGGCCCCGTGATCGACCCCGATGCGCAGGCAGCCCTCGAACGCCACGTCGCGCGCCGTCAGCAGAACGACCGCACCGTGTGGAGGCTCGATCTCGACCCGAGCACGGCAAAGGGGTGTTTCGTTGCGCCTACCATCATCGAGCTCGATTCGATCCTCGACCTCAGGCGCGAGAATTTCGGGCCGGTCCTTCACATTGCGCGCTTCAAGGCGGAGGACCTTGCGCAGGTGATCGAGGATATCAACGCCACCGGTTATGGCCTCACCCTCGGCCTGCACTCGCGCATCGCGGCAACGCACCGCTTCGTTCAGCAGCGGGCGCGCGTGGGCAACATGTACATCAACCGCAACCAGATCGGTGCGATCGTCGAAAGCCAGCCATTCGGCGGCGAGGGGCTGTCTGGCACCGGACCCAAGGCGGGCGGGCCGCACTATCTCGCACGTTTCGCGACCGAGCGCGTGACCTGCATCGACACCACCGCCGCGGGCGGAAATGCGAGCCTGCTCGCAAGCATCTAATTTGGACTTGTGATTGGGCGCCTGGACTGCATAGTCTCGGCGCCCATGACCAGACGCTTTGCCCGCGCCTTTACCCATTTGTTCGCGCTCGTCGCTTTTGCGTGGAGCGGCGCGGCATGGGCCGAGGTGCAGATCCACTTCCATTCGTTCAACGGATCGGTTCTGTTCGGACGCTATCCGCACACTTTCATCGTGCTCGAAGGAACGGTGGATGCGACCGGAGAGGCCGTGAACGAAAACTACGGCTTCACCGCGCGCTCGGTCACGGCAGCGGCGACGCGCGACTGGGTAGAGCATCTGGTCGAGGCGGAGCCGGACAAGTATATCAGGAGCACGAACCGCCACTTCTCGATCACCCTGACGGATGAGCAATACTACAACGTGATCCGCGAAGTGCGCCGCTGGTCGATGGAGCCGGGCAAGCGCTACAGTTTGAGCGAACGCAACTGCATTCACTTCGTCGGAGAGATGGCGCGGGTGCTGGGCCTGAGGGTCGAATACCCGGAAAACATGCTGCGCCGTCCGAAGAGGTGGCTGAACCACATCACCGCGCTCAATCCGCAATTGGGTGCAGAGCCGATCTGATCAGCCGCGTGGGATAGGGCCCGCAACGCGCCGTGATCCGCGACATGCTTAACAACAACCTACTAAGTGTTGTCACTTAGCTGCTGAACAGGTACCTTCCGGCGCATGAGATTGGGGAGTCGCGTTCCCCGATCGGTGCACGCGGCGCGTTTCTAGCGCGTCGATCAAAGCCTGGGGGGGGCTTACAATGACCAAGACAACTTTCACCACTGGTGCGGCCATTATCGCATTGGCTGCAGCGGCGCCCGCTCATGCGCAGGTGACCGGCGACACCAGCACGGTGACGCAGAACGGTTCCGACAGCACGGTTCTCGTCAACCAGCTCGGCAGCGACGGAAACGAGTCCACGGTCACGCAAGCTGCGGGCTCGACGCAGAACGACACCGAGGTCAATCAGGACGGCAGCGGCAACATCTCGAATGTCGACCAGAACGGCGACAAGAGCTTTGTGTCCGGACGCGCAGACATCTTCGTCGACCAGATCGGCACGGGGAACGATTCCGATGTCGGACAAGGCGGAGACGGGCCCAATGACATCGACGTTGTGCAGGAGGGCACCACCAACCGCAGCACCGTGTCACAGGCCGAGAACGGCAGTTCTTTCGGCGTTCGCAACGTTGTCGACGTCGACCAGTTCGGTACGTCGAATGTCAGCACCATCGTTCAGGGCAACTCTGGCACCAGCGACGACAACCAGGCGCTCGTCGATCAGGATGGCACTGGCAATGAAAGCACCATCCAGCAGAATATCCTCGGCAGCGGAGACTTCCAGATCGCTGACGTTACGCAGGACGGCACCGGCAACATGAGCTTCGTGCTGCAGGACGAGGATCTCAATGAAGCAACGGTGGTCCAGATCGGCACGACCAACTTCAGCGACATCGACCAGAACCGCGTGTCGGTCGCCGAAGACAACTTCGCCGACGTGATGCAGACCGGGACAAGCAACCGCAGCGTCATCGTTCAGGAGGAGGACCTCAACGAGGCGACCGTCGTCCAAGACGGCATGACGAACGAAAGCCTGATCGACCAGAACAGCACCAATGGCGGCGGCTCGGATAACGAAGCGCTGCTGACGCAGATCGGCAACGGCAATATCAGCGAGATCTTCCAGGGCGGCACCTTGAACACGGCCGATGTCGGCCAGTTCGACCCGCTCGGCAGCTTCTCCAGCGTTGACCAAGTCGGCACTGGCAACCTCGCCACCGTGACGCAGGGCACGGCTCCGGGGCCCTGATAGCCGCACCCGGGAACGCTCGTTTCGCAAGCTAAGCGATTGAAAAACGTGACGGCGCTTTAGGGACTACACTTGTAATCGTTTAGTGGCTTCTGTAGCTGATCCGCATGGGATCACTCGGGAGCCACTTTCTTATGCGCCTTCTCGCCGCCTTCACCGCACTCATCACCGCCGCATTGCCTTTCCAGGCGCCGCTCTTCGCGCAGCCTGCGGGCGACCCGGCGCTGGAGGCGAAACTTGCCGAGTTCGACGCCTTCGTGCGCGAGTACCGGAATGAGAACACAGTGCTTTCCATGTCGTACGCCGTCGTGGTCGATGGCGAGATCGTCGCAGCGCACGGGATCGGCTGGCAGGACCACGACGCCGAAGAACGCACGACCGCCGACACCAGCTACCTCGTCGCCTCGATCACCAAGACTTTCACAGGCGCGACGCTGATCGGGATGGACGCGGACGGGATCATCGACCTCGACGCGCCCTTCACCGACCTGAGCGACTGGGACGGGCGGTGCGAATGGCTCTCGGGCGCTGGCCTGCCGATGAGCGGCGGCGTCACGCTCGACGATGGCTATACGCCGCCACCGATCAACTGCGATGCGACGCTCAGCCTTCGCAACGTGCTGCAGATGCGCGTGCTGGGCGAGCCGGGGAGTAACTTTCTCTACAACCCGATCGTCTTCGGACGCCTCGCCAACTGGGTCGAGGAACAGACCGGCGAGCCCTTCGATGTCTGGGTCCGGCGCTACGTGATCGACAAGGCGGGTCTTGCAAACATCGCGGCGGGTTGGCGCGATCCACATGGCGGCGATGCGCTGCGGCTGCTTGCCCCGCCATTTCGCCATGCGCCCGAGGAAGGCGACAATCTTGCGCCCTCGCCGCTTCCCAATCCGGAGATGAACGCTTCCTCCGGCATCATCGCCAGCGTGCGCGCGCTTGCCGAATATTCGATCGCGCTCGATGAAGGCCGCATCCTGTCGCCTGCGCTGCGCGAGACGATGTGGACCCCGCCGACCGAGGCCGACGGGACGCCTGCGAGCTATGCCTATGGCTGGTGGACGCAAGGCTGGAACGGCAAGCGGCTGGTGTGGCACGGTGGCTGGTGGCCCGATGCCTATGCGGGCATGCTGCTCAAGCTGCCGGACGAAGGGCTGACGCTGATTGCGCTCGGCAACACGGACGGATTGCATTGGCCAAATCGCCTGCAGGTCGCCGAGATCGAGAATTCGCCGCTTGCCGCCAAGTTCCTCGAACTGTTCGCCGGCGAAGACTCCCCCGGATAAAACCGCCTCGCCGCTTGCCGCACGCCGAGCAATCGGGAATCACTTGGGCCATGGCAATTCTTTCCGACAAGTGGATTCGCGAGCAGGCGCAGCAGCACGGCATGATTGAGCCGTTCGTCGAGGCGCAGCGGCGCGAAGGGTGCATTTCCTACGGGCTGTCGAGCTTCGGCTACGACGCGCGCGTCGCGCCCGAGTTTAAGATCTTCACCAATGTCGACAGCGCAGTGGTGGACCCCAAGGACTTCGCCTCCAACTCCTTCGTCGACCGCAATCAGGACGTGTGCGTCATCCCGCCCAACTCCTTCGCGCTCGCCCGCACGGTCGAATATTTCCGCATCCCCGAAGACGTGCTCGTGATCTGTCTTGGCAAGAGCACCTATGCGCGCTGCGGGATCATCGTGAACGTCACCCCGCTGGAGCCGGGCTGGGAGGGTCACGTGACGCTAGAATTTTCGAACACCACGCCGCTACCGGCCAAGATCTACGCCAATGAAGGCGCGTGCCAGTTCCTGTTCCTCAAGGGCAATGAACGCCCCGAGGTGACCTATGCTGACCGGGCGGGCAAATATATGGGCCAGAAGGGCGTGACGCTGCCACGGTTGTAGAAGCAGCCTTAATGACTGCTTACGACCCAATTCCAGTCACAAAAGCGAAGTGCCTTGCTTACCAAAAGCGGGCGCGGTTTGGGCTGGCTCGTAATGTCCTGTTTTGGGTGGTTAGCCGCCTGTCCGCTTTCCGGATGGATTAGCGGGCAAGCGGCCATCACGAGAGACTATTTGATGGGCAGAAATAGGTCCGCCACAGCTTCATTCTCGGGCACCTCTGGGAAAAAGGCGATGCGTTGGCAGTAGATTGGGAAGTCTCGCGCTTCCTCACCGCTTTCTGGAAGCCAATCCCGATAAAGGTACAGTACAGCGGGTTCCAGATCGTCGGTATTCCCCACGATCCTTAGGACTGCACAGCGGCCACCTGGGATGGTTCCTGACACAACGCTCTGATCTTCTGTACTGAAGATTCGTTCAGTTCCAGCGCACAAGTCCATTCGATAATCGCTAGGCTCGGTCGTTCGCGGATCTGAATGAAAGACGTTGAACGTTTCACTGATCTTCGGCGAAAGTCCGTTAGCCTTGCGCCACGCGATGAACCGCTGGATGGTCGATCCAATCGTGGCTGGCGGCCCGCGATGCTCCATGATCGCTACCTGAACTGGATCAACTTCCCGGATCATCACATCGTTTGTCGTAAAGCTTTGTTGCATGAGTTTGCTCCTCGCGTTTGTGAGAGGCCTGAAGGCCGCTAGCCACGGCTCCCAATCTGGAGCTTTCCGAAACGACGACGGCGACTCACCAAACCTTTGCTTGAAAGCGCGAGCGAACGCATCGGGCGCGTCGTAACCGGCATCCATCGCAATCTGCGTGATGCTCTGATCTCCACGGAAGGCCAATCGAAACGAAGCGCGCTTCATCCTGGACAGCTGGACGTAGCGATGCACGGACAAGCCGAAGGTCGCAGTGAACTGCCGGTGAAAGTGGAACTTCGAGAATGCCGCGACAGCACTTACCGCTTCCAAGTCCAGCTGATCATTTGGATGCTGATCGATATGATCGAGCGCCCGTTTCATCCGGTCTTGGTAGTTTTGAATGGCTGTCGTCACTGTCCGCTCCATCGTGGCGATACCAATTATGCGCGCGTCGGTATTTGCCGCTCGACCGATCTTGCGGTTCGACGCCAGATAATCTCAAGCTTTGTGGCGGCTATTGGAAGCCAGCGATGTGAATTTGAATGACTGGAATTGGGTCGTAAGCGGTCATCGCTGGATCGAGCGATTTACGTTTGCTTTGGCTGCACAAAATACTGGAAGCGGACTGTCGCAAAACCACCCAATTCCAGACATCCCTAGTGCTCGCGCACCAGCCGATCTTCGCTCACACCTCGTGCGGTGAGCAAGGTCGACACGTCTTCCTCCATCGCTGGCGGGCCGCACAGGTAGAAGGTTTCGCTGAAATCGAGCCCTGCACCGTCGAGGTAGTCTGCATCGACCTTCCCGTGATGCGTGCCTTGCATGTCCTCATCGCTAAGCAGCAGGTCGAGCGCGAGGCCGGGCATGCGCTCCAGTTCTTCGCGAAGGATGATGTCCTTCTCGCGTGAGTTGGAGAAGATCAGGCGATAGCCATCGAGATCGCCTTGGCTCGCCTGACGCGCGCGCAGGATCGAGAGCATCGGGGTCAGCCCCGCTCCGCCCACAATGATCGTGCCCGGTCCCTTGTCTTCAATCGCACCCCAAGGGTCTTCAATGATGACGCCGTCGCCTGCCTGCATCATCCCGATCTGCTCGGTCACGCCGTCATGGCTGGGGTAGGACTTGATGGTGAATTGCAGTTGGTCTGCATCGGGAAGCGAGGTGAAGGTGAAGGGGCGTTTTTCCTCGCGCCAGCCATCGCGGTCGAGAGCGAAGTCGGTCGCCTGTCCCGGCGTGAACTCATAGCCTTCGGGCCGCTCGAAGGTGAGCTCGTGAACATTGTGCGTGATCGGGCGGATCGCCTGCAGGGTGAGGTTGTGGGGCATGGCGAGAGGGCTCCTTGAGGGGGGGGGAAGGCTTGCGTGAGTTCAACGCCGCTCGGCGCGGCTGGTTTCATCCTTTCGAACAGGCCCGCGGCTTCGGCGTTCCAAAAAGGGGTGGGTGAGCGCATGGGCCTTCCATTTTCCTACTTACGCCAAATCTGCTTCAAGCTGGGAGATGCAAACACCCGCGCTCACCCACAAAACCCCTTCCCGCCGCATCCCCGTTGGCGCTGCATCACTAGTGTCGGCAATGAACTCTCGCCCTCCCGAAAGGTCACACTTTGCCCCACCCTACAGTGACGCTTTGCTGGCGCAGGGTGACACTTCGGGGCCTAAAGTGACACTTTTTGCACGCACGGTGACACAACGGCGGGTTTTGCCCCTGGACCGTGTAACATGCGGTCCACTTCTCGCCCCGAAGGCGCCCTACAGCCGCCTGAAATGGCCCTTTGACTCAGCCCCCTTGCACCTCCACATGGGGGCCAAAGGAGAGTGAACATGGCTGACAGCAAAGAGACTAACAAGGAGGGGCGCGAATTCGACATCATCGTCTATGGCGCAACCGGTTATACCGGCCGCCTCGTCGCGGAGTACCTCAACTCGCATTACGGCAACTCTGACAACGCGCCCAAATGGGCGATGGCGGGCCGCAATCAGGCGAAGCTTGAAGACGTGCGCACGCTTATCGGCGCACCGGACGATACACCGCTGGTGGTGGCCGACGCTGACAGCCGCGAGGCGATGGAAGCCATGGCGAAGCGCACGAAGGTCGTGCTCACCACCGTTGGCCCGTACCAACTCTATGGCGATGAACTCGTCGCCGCCTGCGCGCGCGTCGGAACCGACTATGCCGATCTGTGCGGAGAACCTGCCTGGATGGCCGACAAGATCGAGGAACTGCACGACGTCGCAAAGGAAAGCGGCGCGCGCATCACCTTCTCCAGCGGGTTCGATTCGATCCCGTTCGACCTTGGCGTGATGATGACGCAAAAGGCCGCGCACGATCGCTGGGGCGTGCCTTCAAGCCGCATCAAGGGCCGCGTTCGCGCGATGGCCGGGACCTTTTCGGGCGGCACGGCAGCGAGCCTGACCGCGACGATGAAGGCGGCGGCGAAAAACCCCTCGATCTTCAAGACGCTCGCCAACCCGTTTGCGCTTACCGGCGACTTTGAAGGGCCAAGTCAGCCTTCGGGCATGGTGCCGACCTATGAGAGCGGGCTTGGCAAATGGGCCGCGCCGTTCGTGATGGCGCCGATCAACACCAAAAACGTGCACCGCACCAACTACCTCCTCGGCCACCCCTATGGCGAGGACTTCAGGTATGACGAGATGATGCTCACCAGCCCCGGCGATGCAGGCAAGCAGATGGCCGAAGCCGCGGTGCAGATGATGAAGAACCCGTTCGGGGCAAAGCCGCCCAAGCCCGGCGAAGGTCCGACCGCAGAAGAGCGTGAGAACGGCTTCTATGATGTCGTCTTCGTCGCCGAGGGTCCGAACGATGAAACGCTCAACTTCGGTGTGAAGGGCAAGTACGATCCGGGCTACGGCTCGACCAGCCGGATGCTCGCCGAAACCGGCATCGCGCTGCTGTCTGCCGATGTCGAAGGCGGCGTCGGGACACCGGGCGCGTTCCTGGGCGAGGCACTGGTCGACCGGCTTCAGGAACACGCCGAGATCAGCTTCACGCTGGAAAGCTGATGGGCAGGCGAAGGCTGGGTGCTCGTGCGCTCTGGCGTGCAATTCTAGCCAGCCCCAACGAAACGGCTGCAACGAACAGGCGGGCCGACCGGTCATCCCGGCGGCCCGCTCGCATTAGCGTTTTCCTACACGGCTTTGTGCCGCTACGCCTGCTTAGAAGCTGAGACGTACGCTTGCGCGGATGTTGCGTCCCGGGAGCGGCACGAAGTCCTTGGTGAAGCTCGTGTGACGGCGACCGGTGACGTCGAACAGGTTTTCGCCAGCAAGCTGGACGACGACGTTCTGGTTCGTCTCGATCGGGCGCCATGAGAGGTAGAAATTGACGAAGGTGAAGTCGTCAGTCTCAGTCTCGAACTCGGCGGTGTCGTTCTGCTCACCGAAGTGCTGCACCTCGGCGCGCGCTTCGAACGGGCCGGTTTCGCCAGTGACCGCAGCAAGCAGACTGAGCGGCGGGATGCGCGGGACGTTGCCCTGACCGTCGCTCAGTTCGGCGTCGACATACGACGCGCGAAGATCGGTCGAGAGTGTGAAGTCGTCACGCTCGATGATCGGCATCGCGATGTCGGCTTCGAAACCGAAGAAGCGCGCGTCTTCCTGAAGGAAGACGAAGACCGGAAGCTCGTCCTCTTCCTCACCGGTGGGCGAAAGGAATATGAAGTCGTCGAACTGCTGATAGTAGACCGAGCCTCCGAACGAGATGTCACCGACATCGCCGCGCACGAAGGTCTCGATGCCCCACGCGCTCTCGACGTCGAGGTCGGGGTTGCCGATCTCGAAAGTCTGGGTCGCGATGTGCGGGCCATCGGCGAAGAGCTCTTCGCCAGCCGGCGCACGCTCGGACCGCGAAAGGGTAAGGCCAGCGCGCACGCCGCCTTCGCTTTCGACGATGGCCGACAGGGCGCCAGAGAGCAGGTCGAAGTCGCGCTCAAGGCCGAGCGGAGCGGATTCGACGTCGACCATCTCGTAGCGGCCAGCTGCTTCGAGTTGTACGCCGCCAAGGTCGAACTCCTGTGCGGTGAAGATGGAGAATTGGTCGGTCTCATTGGGAGCGACAAAGGCTTCTTCACCCACCGCCTGAAAGTCGCGGTTGAGGAACTGGACGCCGATCACGCCGCCGGTCGACTGGATCAGCTCGGCGCGCGCTTCGAATGTCTCGGTGTCGAACACGGTGCCGACTTCGGTGCCTTCGAACTCGGTGTGGGTGTAGTCGGAGTAGCCAGCGCGGATCTTGAGGCGCTCGATAAAGCCTTCGCCAAGCGCGATGTCGCCACTGAAGTCGAAACGCCACTGTTCAAGGCCGATCGAGACGGTCTCTTCGCCTTCCTCCTCGCCCTCTTCCTCTTCGCCTTCCTCGCCGTGGTGATGGCCGCCCTCAGGGTTGCCGATGAGGCCGTAGGTCGTGTCGTAGTAACCGACCGCAGCGCCAAAGGTGGACTCGCCAAGGATCACCCCAAAGCCGCCATTGAAGGTGTAGGCTTCGGTCTGGCTGTTGGGGAGGAAGTCCTCCTGATTGGCAGCCTCGCGAAGCTCATCGGCTTCCTCGAATTCGCCTTCCGCTTCCTCTTCGGCAGCATCGGCAAGCAGGTCGGCGCGCAGATCGTCGGTCAGCTGGAAGCCGGGTATCTCGAGATTGTCGGTCTCGCGGAACGAGCCATCGAGGTGCAGGACGAACATGTCACCAAGGCCAACGTCGATCGACGCACCGCCACTGCGAAGGTTGCTCGCGGTGTCGAAGGCGGTGAGCGCATCGAGGTGAATGGTGTGGTCAGGAACGACCGTCGGGATACGGCGGTCGATCACGTTGACGACGCCGCCGATGGCCTGGCTTCCGTAAAGGAGCGCTGCCGGGCCGCGAAGGACCTCGATGCGCTCGACCGTCAGCGGGTCGATTGTGGTTGCGTGATCGGCAGAGGTGTTGCCAACGTCAGCGGTGCCGAGGCCGTCGATGAGGACGCGCACGCGCTCACCGTCGAGGCCGCGCAGGATCGGACGCGATGCGCCGGGGGCAAAGCTGGTTGCGGAAACGCCGGGTACCTTGGCGAGCACTTCGCCGATCTGACCGTTGAAGTTGCGCTGGATCTGTTCGACTTCGAGGACGTCCTGCCCGGCGATGAAGTCGAGCTCCTGCAGGCCTTCGGCCGCCACGATGATGTTGCCGCGATAGTGGACATCGTCTTGTGCTTCCGCGCGGCTTGCAGACGAGGTCTCGCCACTATCCTGCTGCGCGCTTTGGTTCGCTTCGGGTGTCTCGTCCGCTTCATTCGCCCAAGCCGGTGCAGCGACAACGGCAAAGGAGAGCGCGGTGGCGACGGCGATTCGAGAGGTAATCGGTTTCATGGCGATCCAGTCTTCTTGTTTTCGGTGAATGTGATAACGTCACAATGTAACAACGTATCATGCCCTACCCGTGCTGATTCGAAGATCAAGAGCGAATCCCGGATGAGCCGACAAACCGCCGAAATTGGCCGACTTTCGGCACAGTGTGCGGCAAGGATGACACACAAACTGTCAGGCGCATGAACCGCGCCCTTTGGGATGTGTCGATACTGACTGGGAGAAAATGGAGCGGGCGAGGCGATTCGAACGCCCGACCCCAACCTTGGCAAGGTTGTGCTCTACCCCTGAGCTACGCCCGCTCACTGACGCCACACAGAGAGACGAATTCGCCACTTCTCTGTCGGGGAGGCGGCGCGATTAGCAGCGCCTATCGGAGCCTGCAAGCGGAAAATTGCATCGAATTTGCAATATTGCGCCAACGCCACCTAGCCAGCGCACATCGCAAGGTTCACAAGGCCGCAAAACGCCCCACATAAGGGCCGGTTATTCACCAATCACGAATTCAGGAGCATTCCCTTGGCGAGCATGGGTCTCAATATCGAAGAGCAAAAGGCAGTCGAACGCTTTCGCAACGAAGTCGTCGAGCCTTCGAAAACGAAGCTGGTGATCGTCGACTTCTGGGCTGAATGGTGCGGTCCGTGCAAGGCGCTTGCCCCGGTAATCGAGAAGGTCGCTGCCGAATACGCCGACAAGGGTGTCGTGCTCGCCAAGATCAACGTCGATGAAGACAAGTTCATCGCCAGTCAGTTCCAGGTCCAATCGATCCCGACCGTCTACGCTCTATTTCAGGGTCAGCCGGTTGCCGACCTTACCAGCGCGCGGACCGAATCGCAGCTCAAGCAGGCGCTCGATCAGCTTCTCGCGCAGCTTCCGATCGAAGCTGGCGCTGGCGGTGCCGATGGCGCGCCGCAAGGCCCTTCGGCTGAGGAACTCGAACAGTTCGTCAAGATGGGTGAAGATGCGCTTGGCGAAGGCGATGCACAACGCGCTGCCAGCATCTTTGCTCAGGTCACTGAGTTCGCAAGTGACAATGCGCCCGCTCATGCTGGCCTCGTCCGCTCGCTCGTCGCGCTTGGACAGGTTGAAGAGGCCCGTCAGGTCATGGCCGCGATTGAGGCTGATCCCAAACTTGCCAGCGACGCGTCGGTCACTGCTGCAAAAAGCGCGATCGAACTCGCGGGCACACAGGTTGACGACAGCGAGCTTGCCAGCCTTCGCGATGCAGCCAAGTCGGCGCCCGACAACATGGAAGCGCAAATGGCCTACGCCGAAGCTGCCTTCGCAAGCGGCCAGCGCGATGAAGCTGCCGACACGCTGCTCGCCATGATCGAGGCGGACCGCGAGTGGAACGATGGCGCTGCGCGTGCAAAGCTGCTCCAGATCTTCGAAGCGACCGGGCTTGAGGATGAGTGGGTCGTTACCACCCGTCGTCGCCTGTCGAAGATCCTGTTCGGATAAGCGTGTTGGCTAAACCTTTGCGCCTCTCCATCTTTCCTCTTCCCGGTGCGATCCTGTTTCCGGGTCTTCAGCTTCCGCTTCACATCTTCGAACCGCGCTATCGCGCGCTCGTCGGCGATGCGCTGGTTCGCGATCGCCGAATAGCGATGATCCAGCCTCAGCGCCCTGTCGAAGGCTCGCCGCTCTACACCGTGGGCTGCGTCGGCCGGATCGGCGAGATCGAGGCCATGGATGACGGTCGCTACAACCTGATCCTTGAGGGTATGTCGCGCTTCCATCTCGTGCGCGAGCTCGATGTCACCACCGCATTTCGACAGGTTGAAGGTGAGCTTATCGATGACGATGAAGACGAAGTTCTCAGCCATGCCCAGCGCGGCGGGTTTGAGCGGGAAGCGCGTGAATTTGCCGATGCGCAGGGGTATAGCGTCGACTGGGACTCGGTCGAGAAGCTTGATGACCAGTCGCTGATCAACGGGGTCTCGCAGATCGCGCCTTTCGATCCCGCTTCCAAACAGGCGCTGCTGGAAGCGAACAGCCTGACGGACCGCTGCGAATTGCTGATGCAACTCATGCAGTTTTACGGTCGCAGCGACGGGTCGGAAGAGATCACAACGCTGCAGTAGCGATCCACTGCGACAAATCGTCGCATGAGAGCGCTTTGAGCCGGGCCCAGAAGTAACTAAACGGTTACTTATGAACATCGGTGCCAACCTCACCAAAGGCGAACGCACGCGCGCCCACATCGTGGCGACGGCGGCACGCCTGTTCTGGCAGCACAGCTTTCATGGCGTGTCCGTCGACCTCGTCGCGGAGGCGGCGGAGGTCAACAAGGCAACTGTCTATCGCTACTTCGCCGACAAGCGCGATCTGGCGCTCGCAGTTGTGCAGCATAACGGCGCCACCACCATCGAAACGATCTTCTCGGCAACCTTTGATCAGTATTCCCAGCCCGAGGACAGGCTCGCGGCAATCTATGGGCAAATCTACGCGATCCACGTCGCGTTGCATGAGGAAACGGGCGACGTGTATGGCTGCCCGATCGTCGGTCTCGCTCTGGAGCTAGGGCGCGACATGCCCGAGATCCGCGCGGAGGCGCAGGCAGTCTTCGATATCGTCGAAGAGCATTTCACCATCATCGCCGCTGACGCGATAGCGGCGCGGGCATCCAAGGGCGTCTCCAGCTCCCTGGGGCGAACATTGACGCAGCTACTCCATGGCGCGTTCGCCTCTGCCCGCGTCGCAACCGAGCCATCGCGCGTGCTTGACGCAGGCCGTGCCTCGCTCGCGCTGATTGGCTTTGCCGACACTCCCATCCCACAACAGGAGCCGCCCACATGAACCTGCCCCTCTACACTGCCGCCCTCGGCGCCTTCGTGATCGTTTTGCAAGTCGCACTGATGCTGAGTGTCGGCATGCATCGAACCAAGGGCCAGTTCATCGGCATCGGCGATGACCGCGATCTTGAGCGCAAAGTGCGGCGACACGGCAACCTGGCGGAGAACTCGGGCCTGTTCCTGGTCGTGATCGCATTGTTCGAGATGCTGGTCGGGCAGACGACCTATGTGCTTGTCCTGTGCGTCGCCTTCGCGGTGGCGCGGGCGTTCCATGCGCTCGGCTTCAGCTCGATGGCAGGGTCGCATGGCGAAGACCTCACAGGTGCTCGCAAGGCGTTTGCAGGCATGCGCGCGCTCGGCGCCTTCGGGACACTTGGCGTAGCGCTTGGTTCTGCATGGGGGATCACCAGCGCTTTGATCTAGGTTGAGAAGCGGGCCCGTTCGGACGCGAGCAACATCACGATTGCAAACGATTTTCTGGTTGGGCAGGTTGGAGCCATGCCTCAAGCCTTACAACTCGATCCGATTGCTGTTTTCGAACACGATTACGGCGGCCAGACGACGCTGCGTTCCTACCCTCCGGTACCCGCTGAGGACCTTCATCAGGGCGAAATGATGGCGCAGCGTGCGTTCGGTTCTCTGCTGTCTGAAATCAAATCGCCCGCGCATATATACCATGCCGCCTGGCGCGATCCCGTGCCCGAGGCGCGTACGGACGATTGGGAGAAGCAGGCCCCGAAAGCGCTTCTCTTCAGCGGTGTTTTCGGAATTGCGCCTTACAAGACCTCGACATCGCTCGTCGACACGGCTGAGATGTACAACAGGCTCGACCGGGTCCATCTGCGGATCGACTGCGACCGACCAGATAGTGGCGCTCTCAAGCTCAAATCGCTGACCCTTGAGATCAATGACGGAGCATCGCAGTCCGGTCGACTGTTCCGTTCATGCTGGCAGGCCGATGAGTTGAGGGGTCAGGACCTGACGCTTCACTTCGAGGAACCCGGCACTCGTCTGGATGCGTTCAGATTTCACATTCAGGGCCGCCTGCCCCGGCGCTACAATCACGGCGCGGAGATTGAGGACGAGTTCGTGCAGTTCAGCTCGTCCGGCGGCGCCATGCCGCTTCCGCCTTGGGTGAATTACTGACGCACCCGAAACGGCGCGTCAGCTCGCGAAGCTGCCCCTCAGCCCATCGATCACATACTGCGCGGCGAGAGCCGAGAGGAGCACGCCCAGAAGCCGCGTAATGACCGCCTCGACCTTGTCTCCCAGCAACCGGATCAGCGGGCCTGCCGCGACCAGCGCGGCAGCCGTGATGATGAGCACGAGACCCAGAGCGATAAACACCTCGACGGTTTCGGTTGGCGTCTCGGCTTCGTTCATCAGCAGCATGATCGCAGCGATTGCGCCCGGTCCTGCCAGCATTGGCATCGCCATCGGAAAGACCGACACGTCCTCGACCTCGCTTGCACTGACCTTGTCAGCGCGTTCCTCGCGGCGCTGGGTGCGCTTTTCGAAGACCATCTCAAACGCGATGAAGAACAGCATCAATCCGCCCGCGATGCGGAAACTGTCGAGTTCGATATGCAGCGCGCCGAGCAGGTCCTCGCCGAAAAAGGCGAAGATCAGCAGGATGATTGCCGCAATCCCTGTTGCGCGCAGGGCCATGTTACGCGCCTGTGCGTTGGTCGCGTTTTTGGTCAGCCCGGCATAGATCGGTGCGCAACCCGGCGGGTCGATCACGACGAACAGGGTAATGAAGGCAGAGATGAAGAGTTCAGGCAGCATGGCGGCTCGTGCAAAATCGCGTCAAAGCCCGCTCTGAACACCCTTCGCACTGAAGATCAAGAGGAGGATTCGAAGGATTCCTCGATCGCGGTCACCCACGCGCCGTTGTAGAAATACTCGGCGACGACATATTTGTCGTTCGCGCCGCGATGCTCCCAGCGCCAGCGCAAGGTGCCATCGCGAGAGGTTTTGACGTTCTCGCCGCCCAAAGCGACCGGCGAATCTTCGGGAGCAGGTGGCAGGACGATACGCTCGCTCGGACATGTCGCGACGAGGCCCTGAACGGAATCGATAGCGGTCACGACGATGTCGCCGTCCTCGAACTCCGTGCGAGGCGGCGGTTGCGGATTGTCGCGACCAGCCACGTCATAGGTCCATTTGTAGGTGAGATCGCTTTGCCGCGACCATGCTGTGACGTAATTGCCAACGAAGCCATCAGGGTCCTTGAAGCGCCCCTGCGTCAGCGCGACTGAGCCATCGCAGCTCATGAGGACGGTGCGCGGTCCCCATTCGGTCGCGGTCGCGGGATCTTCCAGCGCAGGAGCCAGGCTGGCGAAGGGCACACCGCCATTGCGCGTATGGAAAATTGCGCCGGCCGCCGCGAATTCGGTTCCAGCACTAAACTGGCCCTGCTCCTGCGCAGCGCGCGCATAGGCGATTTCGGTCGAGACAAGTGTGCTCGGCTGCGCTTCACCCGGAGCGCCCGTCAACGCGCGAGCGATGATCGCGTTGGAAGGACCACGAGGGCGAGGGCTCCCGCAGGCTGCAAGCATGGCGCCAAGCGTGACGAGCGTGATCGCGGCAGTGGTCTTCTTCATAGTCCCTCCGGTACCTCAAGGCCTGCATTGCGATAAGCGGCGACCGCGGTGTTTCGCAGAAGCACGGCAATCGTCATCGGCCCCACGCCTCCGGGAACCGGGGTGATGGCCGAGGCGACTTCAGCGGCTTCGTCGTAAGCGACATCGCCGACCAGCTTGCCCTTTTCTTTGCCCGGTTCGGGCGGCAGCCGGTTGATGCCCACGTCGATCACGGTCGCGCCGTCTTTCAGCCAGTCCTTGGTTATCATCTGCGGACGACCGACTGCCGCAACGACGATGTCCGCGCGCTTAACGACACTGGCGAGATCCTTGGTACGGCTGTGCGCGATGGTGACGGTGGCGTTGGCGTCGAGCAGCAGCTGCGCCATCGGTTTGCCGACAATGTTGGAGCGACCGATCACGACCGCCTCAAGGCCCGAGAGGTCTCCCAACCGATCCGTCAGCAGCATCATGCAGCCAAGCGGCGTGCACGGGACGAAGCCCGATTGGCCGACGCTCAGGCGCCCGGCATTGATCACATGGAAGCCGTCGACGTCCTTGTCTGGGCTGATCGCGGCGATGATCGATTGCTCGTCGAGGTGATCGGGCAAGGGAAGTTGCACGAGGATGCCGTCGACGCGGTCATCATTGTTCAGATCGTCCACCAGCTTCATGAGCTGCTCTTTGCTGGCATCGGCAGGAAGCCGGTATTCAAAGCTCAGCATGTTGGCGGCCACGGTCGCCTTGCCCTTTGAGCCGACATAGACCTGGCTGGCCGGATCGTCGCCGACCAGCACCACCGCAAGGCCCGGCTTGCGCCCTGCGGCCTCGGCGAATTCGAGAGCGCGTTCGCCCACACGCTCGCGCAGGCGCGCAGCGAAGGCTTTGCCGTCAATACGGGTCGCGGTCATACGGTGCTGGCGATAATCGAACGAAGAACGATGAGGACGATCTGAGCCCCGACGATCACGACCAGCGGCGACAGGTCGAGCGCGCCGGTCTGGGGCATGATGTTGCGGATCGGGCGAAGCACGGGATCGAGCAGGCGATTGATCGACTCGTAAACCTGCCGCAGGAAATCGTTGCCCTGGTTCACCACGTTGAACGCGAAGAGCAGCCCGATCACGAACTGGACGATGATGAGCATCACGAAGACCTGCACCAGCAGCTCGATGATCTCGTAAAGTGCGAATAGTCCTTGCATGCTTTTCGTGCCGTACCTTTGCTTTAAGTGCCTTGTTTAGCGTGTTAGCCGACTAACACGCCCTTTTCCAGTGTCGCTCGTCGATTGGCCTTATTGGTCCGCCTTGACCAGTGTGCCCGCGCCGCGTGCGGTGAAGAATTCGAGCAGCATCGCGTGCGGCACGCGCCCGTCGAGAACGACCGCAGCCTCGCAGCCCAATTCCACCGCCGAAACGCAGGTCTCCAGCTTGGGAACCATTCCGCCCTTGATGACGCCTTGATCCTGAAGCTTGGCGATATCGGCAGGCGTGAGATCCGAAATCAGCTGTCCCTCGCCATCCAGCACCCCTGCCACATCGGTCAGCAGGAACAGCCGCGCAGCGCCGAGCGCCGCAGCGATTGCACCCGCCATCGTGTCGGCGTTGATATTGTAGGTCGCCCCATCTTCGCCGCCTGCTATCGGAGCGATGACCGGGATCATCCCCGCAGCGACCGCAGTGTCGATGACCGATGTGTCGACATGCGCAGGCTCTCCTACGAAACCAAGGTCTACCGCTTTTTCGATCAGACTTTCAGGATCGCGCGCGGTGCGCGACACCTTGCGCGCGGTGACCAGCCCGCCATCCTTGCCCGACAGCCCCAGAGCCTTGCCGCCGGCATTGCTGAGCCAGCCGACCAGTTCCTTGTTGATCGCGCCCGACAGGACCATTTCTGCAACCTTGGCGGTGGCTTCGTCGGTGACACGCAGGCCATCGATGAAGGTGCTTTCAACACCGAGGCGCGCCAACATCTCGCCAATCTGAGGTCCGCCGCCATGGACGACCACCGGATTGATGCCGACCGCTTTCAGCAGCACGATATCCTCGGCAAAGTCGCGCGCGGCCTTGGGCTCGCCCATGGCATGACCGCCATACTTCACCACGAAGGTGCGTCCAGCATAGCGCTGGAAGTACGGCAACGCCTCGATCAGCACTTCGGCCTTGGACAGGCCCTTTGCCTGGTCTTGCAGCGGGGTATCAGCAGTCATGGGGCAAGTTGGCCTTCATCGCGCGAATGTACGTCCCGGGCCGCTTAGCGGCTTCATGCGGACTAGGGAAGCAGGGGCACCGCTCACCGCTGTTTTGCGCATTTTGCACTTGGCACTGTAACCAAACCCTGTTTCTCTTCGAATCGGTTGGGAACGGTGCCGATCCTTGGTGCCGCTTGGGATTAACAGGACTGGAGGAACAACCATGAACACTCGTTTTACCGGATCAATCGCCATAGCTGCCGCAGCAGGCCTTGCCGCTGCGTGTTCGGGCGGAGCAGAAGCGCCGAGCGAAGCAGCCGCTGAAGGCGAAGTCACCGAAGTCGCTGCCGCAGATGACGGCGCGAAGGAAAAGTGCTTCGGCATCTCGCCCGCAGGCCAGAATGACTGCGCCGCAGGGCCCGGCACCAGCTGCGCAGGCACCAGCGTGATCGACTATCAGGGCAACGCCTGGACCTATGTCGATGAAGGCACCTGCGTGACGATCGAACGTCCCGACGGCTCCTACGGCTCGCTCGAAGAGACCGAGAACCTCGCCGACGCATAAGTGGTCGAAGTGGCGTGCCGATAAGGCACATGAAAGCCGCGACACTGACGAAGGGCCGCCCGGAGAGATCCGGGTGGCCCTTTGTCGTTTGTGACCACTATGTGCTGGCGGTGGAGCGCGGCGCTGCTCCCTGCTAGCTATCAATTCATGGCTCGCACACGTTACCGCCGCCCGAAAAGGCGCTCCGCTTCGCGCGGACGATTGCTCGACTGGTGGCTGCTCTGGCGCGTGCCGCTGCTCGCCCTGATCGTGATGGCAGTCTGGTGGTTCGCCTTCAGGCCGCTTCTTCACGAGCGCGGATGGGTCAGGGTGGACGAACGCTTCGTGATCTGCGGTGCTGGCGAGAGCGCGCCGGGCTGCGTGGTCGATGGCGACACGGTCGTAATCGGTTTCGGCGCCGAGCGACGCCGTATCCGCCTCACCGGCTTCGACGCGCCCGAACTCGACGGCGCGTGCGCCAGCGAGAGCCAGCTTGCGCTCACCGCACGCGACCGCCTTCTCGATTGGCTCGAGCAAGGCACTTTCGAATGGAACGGCGATGTGAGCCCGCCGCGCGATCAATATGGCCGCGAGCTTCGCTCAGCGCGCCGGGTCCTGCCCGATGGCTCGCGCGAATATCTTGCACAGACGATGATCTCGGGCGGCCTTGCCAGCGAAAGCGGATGGGGCAGCGTGCCGCAGGACTGGTGCGCGTAGGGCGTCAGCTACCGCCCTGCGCCGCATCGACTTCGTTCGCTAGCGAGGCGAAGTCGGCGTGGCCCGTGACCGGGGCGATCCGCTCTTCCCACATCGCGTCGATTGCGTCCGAGATGCTGGCTGGCAGCGCGTCGAGCGTGCTGCCGCTCTTTTGCACCTTGGTCGAATCGCTCGCCGCTTCGACGCCGCAGCGCTCTTCGAGCACCGCGCACACCATCGCATCGTCGAACACGTGCTCGTGCTCGCTCATGAATTCGCGGGTCGTGCGATCAAGCACCAGCGCCTCGATTTCAGACGTCAATTCGATATAGCACAGCTGCGCCATCTGTCGGATTGCCTGTGCCCGGTTCTTCACCGTCCAGCGATAGGTCATCACCAGGCTATCGGGCTCGTGCAGGCGCGCATACCAGCTATTGAGGTGCGTGGCGTAGTCGCAGCCGCCCGGTCCGCCACCTTCCCAAAAGGGCAGGAAGTCCTCCATCCGCACAGCGTCGCGTTTCAAGTGCCAACCATTGAGGAAACGGTAGAACGAGACGAAGGTCTCCTTCGGGTCGCGCAGCGTTACGACGTAGCGCATTCCGGCAGGCAGGCGCTCATATTCGCGGTGCGACTTGAAGCCTCTTGGCGTGGCGACCTGCGGCGCGGTCATGTCGAAGTCGAGCATGTAAGCGGTGTCGTCCCACGGCACGACGCGGCTGATATCGTCGAAATCCATGTCGCCGCCCGCCGCGCCGGTCCGCAACTGGTGGAACATCTGCTGCGTCATCGTGGTGCCGCTTTTCGCCCAGCTGGTGATGAACACATCGCCGTCCTGCGGCTCGTAGGGCTTATGGTTGGGACGCTCGCCAGACATCGCGCGGCCCATCATCGCGCCGTATTCCTCAAGGCTGGTCGCGCGCCCCGGCAGATCGCTTGCTTGTGTCGTCATCGCCATTTCCCCCACTGGCCCGTGCGCCCCACATCCCTTGCCTAGCGCATCGAAGCGGCGGCGCAAGTCGCGCAAAGGTCGAGACATCTGCCCCGCAGCCCGCTACTCCGCTGATATGACAGCCAGCACGATCCGCTTCGCCCCCGCCATATCACTTGCTCTGCTGTGCGCATGCGCCGAGCCCGAGCAGCCGGAAGCCCCTTCGCCGCAAGACGCATTTTTCGACGCGCTCGCCAGCCATTGCGGCAAGGCCTTCGAGGGGCGCCTCGTGAGCGAGGATGCCGCCGATGAAGCCTTCAAGGATGCCGCGATGGTGATGCATGTCAGCGAGTGCAGCGAAGATCGCATAGCTGTCCCCTTCCATGTCGAGCTTGACGGCGAATGGGACCGCTCGCGCACCTGGCTTATAACTCGGACGGGCGATGAAGGCGAGGTCGGATTGCGGCTCAAGCACGATCACCGCCACGCAGACGGTGAGCCTGACGCGGTCACTATGTATGGCGGCGACACCGCTGACGAGGGATCGGCAGGCTCACAGGACTTCCACGTGGACGATGAAAGCATCGCCTTGTTTGAGCGCGAAGGGCTCGGTGCATCGGTCACGAACGTATGGACTGTTGAGATCGATCCTGCTGGCGCTGAAGACGCACGCTTCGCCTATCAACTTGAGCGCACTGTCGAAGGCGGCGCACCGGAGCCGCGCTTCTTCCGGGTCGAATTCGACCTCACAAGCGAAGTGGAAGCCCCGCCGCTCGCGTGGGGCGACGAATAGCTTCTTCAACAACAGGCGAGAGTGACGCCTCGCCTCTGACGCCACTCTCATACATTGCATCGCGCGGCGCTGCCCTCTCCCGCAGCGCCGGATCCCAGCGCGCCCACGGTCAGGCCGTGATGGGGTCTCCATTGCGGCCGAACAGACCAGCCGTGGCAGGCGTCGGCGTCGCTTGTGTCTCGACCAGTTTGCTCTCGGCATCCTCGATCAGGGCCGCGATCTCGTCGAGCAGCATCAGCCGCTGTTTCTTCAGCCGCGTGAGATAGGCGTCGGACGAGCATTCGATCTCCACCTCGATGCGGTGGATCGAACGATTGAGCGCGTGATAGCGCCCGGCAAGGTTGCAGAAGTGATTGTCGGTGAGCTTGAGCCGGGTGAGCATCGCCGCGTCATGCGGGAACTCCTCGTGCAACTCGTGCGGCGTGTGTGCGGACATGCGTCTCTCCTGGTGCGGCTTACAGGCAGAGCTTAGAGAGGGCTCGGGCAAGGGTCTTTGATGTGCGTCAAAGGGTGCCGCGAGGGGCCGCGATTTACATTGCTGACGGCCGGGCGTAGTCTCGCGGCTCAGGGTCGTCGGCGATGGGACGAACGCATCTGCGTGTCGCCGGGCAATAGGGGATCGCTGGCATGCCGCGTCTGAGCGGTTGGCCTGCCGAAACGTTGTCGTCACCCTGTCCCGATCAAAGTGGTCGCGCTTTTGCCTGTCGTGGCAGCACGGTTGGCGTCACGTTGATTAGGGGGAATACAATGAAGACACTTGCACGCACTTTCGCAGCGCTCGCCGCGCTCACCATCGCCACCGGCGCACTTGCCGAGGCACATGAGGATGCGAGCGAAATGCCGCCCGTGATCCATTTCGAGATGGAAGGCACGATCTCCGACACCATGCTCGTAGGAGGCGTGGGCGGCGAGGTCTTCGCAGCATCCTGGACCGAGACTTTGACCTTCTCCGCTGGCGACAACACCAATGCAGTGACCGCCAAATGCGCTGGCATGGACATGCCCGATGGCAACATGTTCGACCGCCATTTCACCTGCACGCTCGAAGACACGAACGGCCAGTCGGGCGCGGTCCTCTATGGCTGCGCGATCGCCAACGAGGCGGGCAACGAGATGCGCTGCTATGGCCACTTCGAAGGCATGGAAGGCGAGGTGAAGGATCACGCGGCGCTTCACACGGCCTATTACACCTTCATGCCCGACGGCACCGGCAAGGTCGTCGGCTCGGGCCAGTGGTACAAGTGATCGCCACCAGCTGAGCGGCCGCAAGGCCGCTCCAACAGCAAAGCCGCGCCTTCGTTTCGGGACGAAGGCGCGGCTTCTTGCTTGAGCTTGTGCTCGGTATGTATCGAGCGGTGCTTAGCCCGGCTCGATGTCGTTGGTCGGCTCTGCGCCGGAGGGGGCTTCGGGTTCGGTCAGGTCGGGTTCGCCATAGACCTCTTCACCCGGCACGGCCGTCACTTGCTCTGCGCCGCCATCGGGATTGGCGACGCCCACACCCGGAGCGGTCGCGTCAACCACGGTGCTTTCCTCGATCGGAGCTTCGGCGACTTCGTCCGGCTCGGTCGTGCAGGCGGCCAGCGTGAAGCTGGTGGCGCAGGCGGCGGTCATCAGGGTCATGATGGGTTTGAATGTCTTACGCATGGATCAGGTCCTTGAGGTCATCTGTGTGTTCGTGTTTGTCTGACCTATGCGTGAGGGCCCGCAGGCGTTCCATTTTCGCTGAACACATGCGGGCCAGGAGCGCGGGCTTACTCGCCCGGAGGCTCGGTACCCGGCTCGCCATATTCGGCGTTTTCCTCGTCGCCGAGGTCAGCCGTGTTGCCGGTGTCGCCCTCGGCATCCGCGCCTTCGACGCCGGGGACCGCTTCGACGATCTCGCCATCGCTGATCGCTTCGGGTTCTTCGGCAATCGGGGTTTCAGGCAGGTCATCGCCGCCCGCATTGGCGCTCTCGCTTTCGGCGGTGCAGGCCGCGAGGGTGAGGGCTGCGCCGGCGGCAGCGGCAAAGCCGAAGGGGATGTCGGTGAAGAGGTTACGCATGGGGGTCTCCTGAGGTGTTCTCCAATGTGTGCCCCCAAGCAACGCAGCAATGCGGCGCTCGGTTCCGAGAGCCCCCACGCCGCTAGCCTCCGCTTGTCGCAGGCTGAGGCGGGTATGCGGGCGCCGCGCCGTGATCGACGCTGATGCTTTCGGCGAGGCGGAAGCGGCCTTCCTCGCTCATCCAGCGCCATACATGGATGTAGCGCGCCCCGCCCACCTGCACCCAGGTTGGCCCGCCCGGATCGTTCGCATCGTAGGTTCCCGCTGGCCGCATCCGGCGTTCATGGAAGGTGTGCCAGCCCCGCTCGAGCACGCCCCAGTCGCCCAGCGGCGTTACCTGCCGCGTGCCCGGCACCAGCAGCCGCCGGTTGAGGTAGCCTTCCTGCGGCCCGCCTTCCTCGCGGTCGGTGCAGCTCTGCGCGATCTGGCCTGCAAACGCGTCCCCGCCTTCGACCACCAGCCCGCCCAGATCATGGATCATGCGGAAATCGTCCGTGACATAGCGGCGCACTTCCTCACCGTCGCATCCCTCGAACGCCGCCCAGAACAACGCGCTGTCCTGCGCCGCGATGGTTTCGCGCGCGGTTTCGATGGGCGGGATCGCAGACGGGGCCGGCGCAGCGCTTTGCGCGATGAGGAGAGTGAGGGCGGTGATCATGCGTGGGGTCTCCCAAGGTGTGTTACCTTAGTCATACACACCGCCCGATTCGGTGCAAGCCGAAGAGGCTTCGCAAAGCCCTCCCGGTGCGAGAAGTGGACCGCATGTTACACGGTCCAGGGCCAAAAACCGCAAAGTGTCACTGTCGAGGCCCAAAGTGTCACCCTGCCCGCCAAAGTGTCACCCTGCTCGCTCAAAACGTCACTTTGCGCGGGACACAGTGTCACCTTCGACGCCGCGCTCTCTTGCGGCGCAGCGCAGGGTTGGCAGGGCGGAAGGCAGGCACAGTTCACGCGCCCGGAATACCACCGCGCCCCGCCTGTAGGAAAATGCCGCGAGCGCCCCTTTTACGAAGCCGCCGTCCGTTCGCGCGATACGATGGCGGTGATCTCGTCGAGCAGTTTGAGCCGCTGTTTCTTGAGGCCTTCGGTGCGCTCGTCGCTGGCCGCCTCGGTTTCCGCCTCGATCCGGTGTACCTCGCGGTTAACCTCGTGATATTCATCCGCGAGCCGCGCGTAATGCGCATCCTCGCCCTTCAGCCGGGTCAGGATTTCGCGGTCGCGCTTGAAGATTTCGGTCAGCTCGTTGGGCGTGTGCTGCGACATATTGGTGGTTCTCCCATCTGGTGTGTGAACAAGTTCTAGGCGCGCGCTGCAGCGCGGTAATTGACCTGCATCAATTCGCGTCCCTGCCATGGCGGTGTAGGCTTGCCCCATGCCCGACCTGCGATCCCAGCCAGCCCCCCGCGCCGCGACGAACCGCGCGATTGCGGCGGGCACGGCCTATTGGGCGGTGGTCTTCGCCATCGGCTTCATGCTCGGCACCGCGCGCACCTTGTGGCTCGCGCCGCGCGTGGGAGAGGAGATGGCGGTCCTGATCGAGATGCCGATCATCATCGCCGCCTGCGTGATCGCCGCGTGGTGGCTGACGGCTCGCTTCGCGATTGGCACCGTGCGAGCGGCGCTGGCGATGGGCGCGCTTGCCTTTGCGCTGTTGATGATGGCCGAGCTTGCCCTTGCGGTGGGCGTCTTTGGCGAGACCCCGCGCGGCTGGCTTGCCGGTTTGTGTGAGCTGCCGGGAGTGTGGGGTTTGCTGGGCCAGATCGGTTTTGCGCTGTTCCCGGCTGGCGTAGTGCTGGCGCGAGGGCCAGATGAGCGGATGCGAGGGCCTGCGTCTGAGGCTAAAAGAAACGCATGAGCAAAGTGACGGCCTGCGACGTGCCCGAAGGCAGCCTGCTCGCCCAGTTCGGCGGCGCGGACGATTATCGCGACTGTTTTTGGCGCGACGTAGCGGGCGAGGTCTCGCTCGCGCAGTTTATCGAGCGGTTCTACTCCAGCGCGGCCTTCCTGCCCGAGCGACTGATCCTCAAAGCCCTGCGCACCCTCGCATCAAGCGCCGACATCCGCGCGCTCGCCAGAGGCGAGACGAACAGGTTCGGCGCGTGGAAACTGGTGGAACGGCGGGAAGCGCGCTCAAGCTGCGGAGCGGTAGCGCGAGAAAACGCGCAGGTGCTGCTGGAAAGCAAGGACACGAACACCGCGTGCTGGTTCTGTGTGGAACCAAGGGAGGGCGGGACGCGCCTTTACTTTGGCTCGTGGGT
Source organism: Erythrobacter sp. S158 (assembly GCF_057364915.1). Taxonomy (NCBI): domain Bacteria; kingdom Pseudomonadati; phylum Pseudomonadota; class Alphaproteobacteria; order Sphingomonadales; family Erythrobacteraceae; genus Erythrobacter; species Erythrobacter sp. S158. Next base: position 2,655,262 of record NZ_CP200279.1, read on the forward strand.
CGGCGGGATCGACCAATCCGGCTGGCGTGCGCTGCTGCAGGCACATGTGTGGTATTCGCGGGCTTTGTTGGGAGGGGTTTAAGCTCGAGCCTTTTGGGCACCGGAACCACTAACCAGCCAAAGAGAGTGATCCTCACAAAGTACGTTGGCTCGGCTCTTGGCGGAAGAGGTTAGAGGAACACAGAGACTGCGGCCAACGTCGAAAGGATCGTCCAACCCATAGCTGACACTGCCGGTGCAAGCCTCAGAAAACGATACTTCACGAGATGAATTTCGCAGTGCTTGAAAATTAAAGCGTAAAGCTCGGTCGAGAATGTTTCGCCCTCAGATTCGAATTGTTCTTCAAATTCTACCGCATCCTTCAGCCGGGCAATCTTGTTCGGGTCGACGATGCCTGTTTGAATACTCTTTGCGCCGAACCACCAATCGAACAAAGACACCGGGCTTCGCGGCCAGACTACTGCCCCGCAAAGAGCGATGCCCGCAGCGATAAAGGCTGCGCCAATTAACAAGAACGCCGTGAGCGAATTTTGCGCGTCGATTAGCAAGAATGAAGCACCCAACGCAGCGATGTTAATCGGAGCGAGAAACAAGGCTTTTTGATCAGCGAACTTAACGTTCTCGTATGAGTGCTGATAAACGAACAATAGTTCTGATCGTTGATCACGGGATTTAAGGTGGGGCGCAGTCACTGAGCTACTTAGATACTACTTGTTAAAGTATCCGTCGATCACGTCACGTGCATACCTACCAATCATTTCGCCCTTAGTGACCGAATCGATAATAGATCCGGGGCTTGTATCGCCCCAGTCGAGGACTTGAAACTCGGTTTCACCCGGTTCGCCAACTTTCTCTCTCGCAAGGCTTATCCCGCACGGCCTTGTGCCCATGAGAGTTGTGGCAACGCCTTGGCAATAATCGCTCCATGCGCGAGCGAACTCATCCTCCTCCGGAAAAATACTTCGAAAATTTACCTTTGGCTGACCTAGCTTCGAAGAAAGCGCGAGCGTGTAAAGAGTGCCGTCGATGCCGGGACTGAGGCCAAATGGAAGTGTTCCCTGTTCCTCGACAACGGCACTTGTCTGTTCACTGCTTGAAGCAAAGGGGAAGTTCGCCTCCTCTAGCTTCTTCGAGATGACTTCGACAGTAGGGGCGAGATTGCTAAAGTCTTTGCGCAGAGTGTCTAAAGCACCTTCAATTGCTGCAGCCCCAGCTTCGACGCGATGGGAGGCAGATTCAGCTGATTTTGTCGACTGAACCAGTTGAACGGCAGCATCGGCAACACCCTGATTTGAAATAAAGGCGTAGATGATCGCGATTGACGCGAGGATTATCGAGGCAATAGAACCTGCGAAGGACACATAATCCTTAATGATCGCACCATCTGGCGAATAGATGGTAACTGCGCAAAGGGCGAAAAGAAGGATTACGATAATCCAAGCGAGATGGACGGTCCAATTTCTCATTTGTGCCAGTCAACTCACTCCGCCGCTTCAAACATATCCGGGCCGTCCTCGCCTTCGGCGTCTTCGTTGACGGCCTTGGCTTTCTGGCGGTTGTCGAAGCTTGACCACACGTCGTTCCAGTTGCCCTTGGTCGCGCCTTTTGAATATTCGGTTGCGCGGGCTTCGAAGAAGTTGGCGTGCTCGACACCGTTCAGCAGCGGGCTGAGCCATGGCAGCGGGTGTTCATCGATCATGTAGATCGGCTGAAGGTTCAACTGGCCCAGTCGCCAGTCAGCGATGTAGCGGATATATTTCTTGATATCCTTGGCCGTCATCCCTTCGACCGGGCCCATTTCAAAGGCGAGGTCGATAAACGCGTCTTCGAGGCGGACGGTCTTTTGGCAGATGTCGATGATGTCTTCCTTCACCGCCTTGGTAAGGCAGTCGCGCTCTTCGCAGAAGGTGTGGAACATCTTGATGATGCCTTCGCAGTGCAGCGTTTCATCGCGCACCGACCAGCTGACGATCTGGCCCATGCCCTTCATCTTGTTGAAGCGCGGGAAGTTCATCAGCATCGCGAAGGATGCAAACAGCTGCAGCCCCTCGGTAAAGCCGCCGAACATGGCGAGCGTGCGGGCGATGTCCTCGTCGGTGTCGACGCTGAACTGGTGCATGTAATTGTGCTTGTCGGCCATTTCCTCATAGTCGAGGAAGGCGGAATATTCGCTCTCGGGCATGCCGATCGTGTCGAGCAGGTGGCTGTATGCCGCGATGTGCACCGTCTCCATGTTGGAGAAGGCGGCAAGCATCATCTTGATCTCGGTCGGCTTGAACACGCGTCCATATTTGTCGTGGTAGCAATCCTGCACCTCGACATCGGCCTGCGTGAAGAAACGGAAGATCTGGGTGAGCAGGTTGCGCTCATGCTCGGTCAGGTTCTGCGCCCAGTCGCGGCAATCTTCGCCCAGAGGCACTTCCTCGGGCATCCAGTGGATCTGCTGCTGACGTTTCCAGAACTCATACGCCCAGGGGTATTCAAACGGCTTGTAGGTGTTCCGGGCTTCGAGCAACGACATCTTGTGTATCCCTGTGTTTAAGGTGAGCGACTCATATAGGGAATCAAACTGCGTTTTCGAAGGCAAGCAGGGATGATTCGGCGGGGATAAACCGTGCAAAATCTGAGTCGGGTGGAGCGCGGCGTGTGGCTCCGAGGCGCGACTTGTGCGCGGTGCATCAACTTAACTTGCATAGCATACAAGCGCCGGGAAAATCGCGGTGTTTTTCGGAACGAAGCGGCGGCGGCGTTCATAGCTGTGGTGAACCCCAAAGAAATGAAAGGATCCTCCCATGGCTAAGAACAGCCCCGTGACCGGCCCCTTCCCCGATGGAGACAGCCGCAACATCACCCTCACCAAGTCCGACCACCCGTTCGAGCCCGAACGCTCGGGCCCCGCAGAGGCGCGCTACCGCGAAGACGGCGCGCCGCAATCGGTCATGGGCAACCTCCCCTATGGCGAGAACGACAACGACACGGTCGCCCAGCGCCGCGCGAAGGAGCGCCAGCGCTAAACCTCTCGCGATCTGGATTTGAAAGGCCGCCCTTGCCGCGAACTGCGACGGGCGGCTTTTTCGTGCCTAACCCCTGGCCTTCTTCGAACCGAAGGCGCTTCCTCCGCCCAGCACCGTGATGCCGAGGAAAAAGCCGAAATCGTACCACGCGCCCGAATTGGGCACGGCGTAGACCGCGATGTCGGGTGAGAAGAGCGAGCCGAGCCAGGCCCAAGGGAAGATGAAGCCGTGCCAGATGCCCCAGAACACGCCGGGCGCCTCAGGGTCCGAGCTGACACCAGCATCAATCTGGCTCGCACAGGCCGATAGCAGCAACGCTAGGGCGATTGTGGCAAAGACCCGCATCATGCGCTCATCACCTGGAAAATCACGATCAGCCAGAGCACCGGGATGAACAAGGTCGCCATCGCGATATGCAACCGCCCGGCGTTCGCGAGGTGCCCCTCACCCCGGCGGATGTGACGTATTCCATTGGCCACAAATGCGAGCGCTACCAGCGTGCCCCCAATTCCGACCCATATTTGCAGAGGCATGCTCTTCTCCCTTCAAGCGGGAGCAAGACTGCCACAATTTGAAGGAGTGCGCGAGAGGCGTCTCAGCAGAAACGCTGCGGCTTGGCGTCCTGCATCGGTGTGAAAGTGGCACCGGCGTTGGATTGGGAAGGGTCCGGCACATGGCTACCCATGAAGCTGTCGACCTGCGCCTGTGATAAAGGCCGTGCGAAAGTCAGGCCAACCTCGCCCTTGTCGATCCACTTGACGATGGCGCGATGAGGACCGGTTCCAGCGACCACGATCTGCAAGGGAGAGCCGAGGGTGAAGGCGCGCTGCCCCATCTCGAAGCGGCATCCGCCAACCGACACATCGCGCAAGACAACGTCCTGCGGTTCCCCGTTGCCAGCGAGATAGCGGCCCGGAACATTGCTCTGCTTGCGCTTGGTCTGCCTCGTCTTCACGACGCCCAGCCATAGAGGATTACACTTAAAACCAAGTAAAACGCTCATTCCCCGTGGGGCTATTGAGACGAAGCGGCAAAACCGTCCAGGGGCCTGCCGATGCAGGCAGAAAGGATTGCAGCTTCCTCCGAAAGCCCGGCAGGTGCGGCGACGGTGCTGACGGTCACGTCATCCCAGACGAAGCGAACCTCCTCGATCAGTGCAAGATCGCGCGCGACCCAGCCCGGGGCGGCGGACATGAAGACCGGTCCGTTGCCATCATCCAGAAACCGGATCGTGCCTTCGCCAAGCGCTTCGTCTCGGCCATCGGAAAGACTGAAGCGAAATCCGAAATAGCCGGCATTCTCGCTGTTCTCCGGCGGGGATATCGGGCTGGCATCGAAACTCACGCGAACGAAATCACCTTCGCGCGCGGCGAGGACGGTCATATCGCTCGGCGACCCCGCAATGCGCAAAGTGCAAAACTCCTCGTGCGCGATAACGACATGGCCAGCGGCGCTGCGACCGAATTCGTTCTCGGGTTCGGGCGCACAGGCAGAAAGGCCCAGCGTGCCCACAACGCAAAACGCGGCCCAACCGAGGGTTGGACCGCGTCTTGTCATGAAACTGCCGGTTTCGATCACTGGCAGCTCAAGCATTCCTCGTAATCAGTCTGCTCTGCAGCGAGTTCGAACTTGGCCGCGTCGGCGGTGTTGTCCGCTTCGACCCCACCGGCAAAACCGGCGCGCTGCACCGACTTCGAGCGCAGGTAGTAGAGCGACTTGATGCCCTTCTCCCACGCCTGGAAGTGCAGCATCATCAGATCCCACTTGTCGACGTCAGCCGGAATGAACAGGTTCAGCGACTGAGCCTGGTCGATATAGGGCGCACGGTCAGCTGCGAATTCGAGCAGCCAGCGCTGGTCGATCTCGAAGCTGGTCTTGAAGCTCGCCTTTTCCTCGTCGGTGAGGAAGTCGAGATGCTGAACCGACCCGCCACGCTCGAGGATCGAGTTCCAGACATTGGTCGAGTTCTTGCTCTTCTTGTCGAGCAGCTTTTCAAGATACGGGTTCTTGACGATGAACGAACCCGACAGCGTCTTGTGGGTGTAGATGTTGGCCGGGATCGGCTCGATGCAGGCGCTGGTACCACCGCAGATGATGCTGATCGACGCGGTCGGCGCGATTGCCATCTTGCAGCTGAAACGCTCCATCGCGCCCATTTCGGCCGCATCGGGGCACGGCCCACGTTCTTGAGCGAGCAGCATCGAGGCTTCGGATGCCTTGGCCTGAATGTGCTTGAACATCTTGAGGTTCAGCGCCTTGGCCATCGCGCTTTCGAAGCCCAGTCCCTTCTGCTGGAGGAAGGAGTGGAAGCCCATCACACCGAGTCCGACCGAACGCTCACGCTCGGCAGAATAACGCGCGCGGGCCATCTCGTCGGGTGCGCGGTCGATATAGTCCTGCAGGACGTTGTCGAGGAAGCGCATGACGTCTTCGATGAACTGCTTGTCGGTCGACCACTCGTCCCACTTTTCAAGGTTGAGCGAGCTGAGGCAGCAAACCGCGGTGCGGTCGTTGCCAAGGTGGTCGATACCGGTCGGCAGCGTGATTTCCGAACACAGGTTCGAGGTTGAAACCTTGAGGCCCAGATCGCGGTGATGCTTTGGCATCATGCGGTTCACGGTGTCGTTGAAGACGATGTAAGGCTCACCCGTTGCGAGGCGGCATTCGACCAGCTTCTGGAACAGCGAACGTGCATTGATGGTGCCGCGCACTTCGCCGGTCTTGGGCGACTTGAGGTCGAAATCGGCCCCGTCGCGCACGGCTTCCATGAATTCGTCGGTCAGCAGCACGCCGTGGTGCAGGTTCAGCGCCTTGCGGTTGAAGTCGCCCGACGGTTTGCGGATTTCGAGGAATTCCTCGATCTCCGGGTGGCTGACATCGAGATAGCACGCCGCCGAACCACGACGCAGCGACCCCTGCGAGATCGCGAGCGTGAGCGAATCCATCACGCGCACGAACGGGATGATGCCCGAGGTCTTGCCGTTAAGGCCGACCGGCTCACCAATGCCGCGCACATTGCCCCAATAGGTGCCGATGCCGCCGCCCTTGGAAGCGAGCCAGACATTCTCGTTCCAGGTGCCGACAATCCCGTCGAGGCTGTCGGACACCGAGTTGAGGTAGCACGAGATCGGAAGGCCGCGCGAAGTGCCGCCGTTTGAAAGGACCGGCGTTGCCGGCATGAACCACAGGTTCGAGATGTAGTCGTAGAGCCGCTGCGCGTGCTCCTGATCGTCGGCGTAGGCATCGGCCACACGGGCGAACAGGTCCTGGTACTTTTCACCGGGCAGCAGATAGCGGTCGGTCAGCGTTTCCTTGCCGAATTCGGTAAGGTTCGCATCGCGGCTCTCGTCGATCTGCACGTCGAAACGGCGATCATTCACCTTCTTGCTGTCAGGCACGGCTGCAGCCTTCGCGGCTTCAGCCACGGCATTGCCCAGCGCTTCCGCGCTCTTGGCGGCAATCAGCTCTTCGCTGCCTGCATCCGACTTGTCCATCGTAACGGCCTTTTCGTTTTTCATCTCAGTGCCGAGAGTTTCTCCGGTGTCGGCCCCATTCATATCTGGGCTCAGCACTTCGTCACTTGCCTTGAATTCCATCGTTGCCCCGTTTCGCGTCAACTCAGTCGCGTTCAATTCGAATCGGCTTTTTGCGTTCGTTTCGTCTTACCCGAAAAGCGCGCATGTTCCGATTCTGTTCTGCACCAATCCATCGACAGCTTCTGCACTGCTTTGCCCCTCCCGGCTCACAGGCTTATCCGCCAACACATCAACATTCCGCCGCGCCTCGACCCTGTTTTGCAGCGACTCCTTCCCTGATCGCGCCCGTTACCGTTAAGTTTGGGGCTCGAGAGTGAGCGCTATAATTTGGGGGTTCAACGCGAACCGAACCACTAGATACTGAATCAGGTGGTGAATCGGGTCAACGGGTGATTAACCCTAATTCGCGCGATCGGACCGGTGTATTGTCATGCTGCAACGCCGCGACGCGTGGTCAAAGCTTGAGTCGCGAGACGCGCAAGACCCAAAATGAATCTGTGAAGAAAAATTTGGTGATTGAATCATTCGAATCAAGCTGTGAATCATTGCATCACCGGCGCAGCAACTTTGTTGCGTGATCGCGTCCGGTGGACAGCTGGCGCGGGCCCATGGGGAACCGAAAAGGGAGGTTAATGACGTGTCCTTGCTCGATCCGATCCTGACCGCGGCGATCCGCTTTGGTGAACGGCACGAGCGCACCATCACCATCCTTGGCGGCGCGTGGTTTGTGATCTCGTGCGCTTCGTGGATCCCGCAATTGGGCGTGCCCGAGGTGCCTTACCTCACCGATCGCAATTCCTGGATGTTCTCAGGCGCATGGAACGGCATCTGGTGGGGCGCCGTGCACCCCGCCCTCGAAAAGCACCGCAAAAAGCTGGAGGCTGCCGATAAGCAGCCCCAGGCCAATTCGCGCGATTGATCGTTCAGGCGTGAACCAATTCGGCTTCGCTGACCGAGCGCGTGTGGGTCGTGATCTCGCCCACCATGCGGTCCACGAGGTCAAGCGGCAGATCGTGCCCCCAGCCCGGAATGGTGACGAGCTTCGCGCCCGGAATGTGCTTCGCGGTGTCTTTGCCTGCTTCGAGCTTCACCAGCGGGTCGTCCTCTCCGTGAAGCACCAGCGTCGGCGTTGTCACCTGCGCGAGACGTGAGCGCCGATCGCCGTCGTCGATGATCGCGGCGAGCTGGCGCGGGAGGCCGGGCGGGTAGACGCTGCGCTGGACGAGCATCTGCACACGCTTGCGCCGCGCTTCCGGATCGGCGGGGAAGCCGGGGCCGGTGATATTGCGGGCGATGTTGATGCCATGCTCGATCACCGCCTCTTCCTCGAGCGAAGGCAGCGGCGCGGTCAGCGCCTCGATCGCGCGCTTTTCCGCCTGAGGAAGGCGCGGGTTGCCGGTGGTCGACATCACAGAGGTAAGCGAGAGCAGGCGCGGCGAATGATGGATTGCCATCAGCTGCGCGATCATTCCGCCCATCGAGGCGCCCACAACATGCGCGCGATTGATCTCCAAAGCATCGAGCAGCGCAATCCCGTCATCGGCCATGTCGCGAAGGGTGTAAGGCACGTCCATCGGCCAGCCGATCCGCTTGCGCAGCAATTGCCAAACGAGCTTGGGCGGCTTTGCATCGCCCATCTTTTGCGAGAGGCCGATATCGCGATTGTCGTAGCGCACGACGTGGTAGCCCTCGTCCGCTAACGCTTCGACAAACTCAATCGGCCAATGCGCCAGTTGCGCACCCAGCCCCATGACGAGCAGGATCGTCTCATGCTCCGGATTGCCATGGGTTTCGTAACACAGCTCAATTCCGTTGGCCGTGACGTGCGGCATAGTCTGCTCCTGCTGCGCCCTCAAAGTCGGGCTACGTAATGTCCAGGAAACAGACAAAGCGCCTTTGTCCGGTCAGATCAAGCTCAGAGGCGCGATGAGCCGTGCGCAAAGCAAAGGCCCCGCCCAGCCCTTCGCGCGGATGCAACAAGCGCGAAGAACTGAGCGGGGCTGCGACTTGGCAGGCCAGGGGCTGCTAGCCGCCAAGGGTGATGAAATCGTCACCTGCGGCAACGCGGGCGCGTTCGGTGCGCTGGAGCTCTGCATTGAGCTCGCGATATTCGCGCGGGCTTTCGGCAAAGATGATGTTGGCGAGGAACTGCGCGTTCTCGGCATCGGCCACAGGCACGTCGCTCATGTCGCCGAGCCAGCGGATTGCGTGCTTGGCCGTGCGCGCAGAAGCGCCATCGCCGGTGTTCGAGACAAGCTCGACATTGGCAGGCTTGCCATCATCACCCATCTCGAAGGTCAGCTGGACGATGCCCGATGCCGGACGCAGATTGCGGCGAGCAGGCTCGCGCTGGAGCGCACGGTCGAGCGTCGCATTGGCGTTCTCGCGCCACTCGGCAAACTTCTCAGGTGAGGTCACAACGATGGCGTCGGAGTTTTCGCCAGCAGCGACAGGCGCTGCGAATGCGAGGGCAGCGGCCAGAGCGGCTGCAGGAGCGATTGCAAACTTAACGGGGGTCTTCATTGGATCATCCTTTCCAAACAGGTTGGTTCTTGTCGGATGATCGGCCGGAAAACGCATGGAGCAGCAGGGCATCAGCCCATACCCGCAAAGCTTTCAGCATTAGGGTCGATCAGGTGCTCTGGGAGAAAAACGGGGTAAGTCGGGGCCTCCCTCAGCAGCCGAGTGAAAAGTGCCCGCTAAGCACGATTCTATCAATCACAGCTCTGCAAACAGGCAAATCTATCGTTTGGCGGACATAAAACGCGACGAACGACATAGAGGCGTCGACAAGTGTAGTCGTCTGATCGGTCGGTAAAGCGCGGTAATCGTGAGCGCGCTATCGCCAGTTCGGCCCGCCTATGGGGAAGCCTTGCGCTTCCAGCTGGTCGAGCACGCCGTCAGGTTCCGCCAGCACGCGCAAGGGCACGACCGCGACCGTCACGCCCGGCTGCCGCGAGGCATCGGCGATCATGCCGACCCACTGGCCGCGGATCTCTTCGCCAAGCTCATCGTCGGCCCAGGGCCAGCACTGGCCAAGCGCGATTTCGAGCGGGTTCTCCATCACCGCTGGCACGTCATAACGCCGCCAGTCCGCGCCGCGCTTGTCGATGATGTCCTGCCCCGCCTCGGTCGCGCCCATTGCGGCTTCGAGGCAGGGAATGTGGCTCCTCGGATCGGCCTCGGCGAGGTTGTCCAGCAGGTCCTCGCCGCGAAACCGCTCTGGCCGGATGATCGGGATATCGGCATCGTCGGCGGCATCCTTCACCACTTCGGTCGCATCGTCGGTGGTCTCGTCATCGAAATCGAGCCGGCGGGCGAGCAGGTCGAAGCTCGTCATCAGGAATGAGCGGCGATCGTAGTCACGGCCATATTCCTCTTCGAGCGCGGCAAGCCGGGCGCGCTGCGGTGCGTCAAGATAATCGGCCGCCACCGAGCCATCGGGGAGCTTGGTGAAACGTCCCCCGCGAAAGATCAGCCGCAACACATCGCCAGGCGAAAACTTGGGCCGCGCGCGGATGATGACACGATTGGCCTCTTTCGTTGCTTCCTCCAGCCGGTCGGGCCGCCACGGCGTCGACTTGGGCACAGCGCGGATTTCGCCAACGAGTATCACCGTCCCGGTCGGCGTCTCGATAAACCACATCGGAGCACCTGAACGCTGCGCGGTGACGACAATGGAGTTTTGCGAGGTTGGGGCAGGGTCTTGTGCAGCAACAGGAGCAGCGCCGAGCGCGGTTAGGGCAAGCAGGAGAGGGATGGTGCGCATGTCGGCCTCTTGCGGCAAGTTCGGGGTCTGACACCCATGCGCGGGCGCGATGAACCTAGCGTGACACTTATAGAGCGACGCTAGGGCACCAGCACCGTGTCCTTCACCACCTCGCTCGTCTCGGGATAGTCCATCGTGAAGTGAAGCCCGCGGCTTTCCTTGCGCGCCAGTGCTGAGCGCACGATCAGCTCTGCCGCCTGCAACAGGTTGCGCAGTTCGATAAGGTCGGTGGTGACGACGAAGCTGCCGTAATATTCCTCGACCTCGCGCTTGAGCATCTCGATCCGGTGCTGTGCGCGTTCGAGCCGCTTGGTGGTGCGAACGATGCCGACATAGTTCCACATGAAGCGGCGGATTTCGGTCCAGTTCTGCTTGATGACGACCTGTTCGTCTGAATCCGACACGCGGCTTTCGTCCCATGGCAGGATCGCGGGCGGTTGGGGAAGCTCGTCCCACATGGTGAGAATGTCGGATGCCGCTGCTTCTCCGAAAACGAAGCATTCGAGCAGCGAATTGGAAGCAAGCCGGTTCGCGCCGTGAAGCCCGCTTTCGGTGCATTCGCCTGCCGCCCACAAGCCCGGCAGATCGGTTCGGGCATAGAGGTCCACCACCACCCCGCCGCAGGTGTAGTGCTGCGCGGGCACGACGGGGATCGGCTCCTTCGTCATGTCGATGCCAAGGCCCATCAGCTTGTCGTAGATCGTCGGGAAATGTCCCTTCACGAAGTCGGCTGGCTGGTGGCTGATGTCGAGGTGGACATAGTCGAGGCCAAAGCGCTTGATCTGGTCGTCGATCGCGCGCGCCACGACATCGCGCGGGGCAAGCTCCATGCGCTCTGCGTCGTAATCGGTCATGAAGCGGTGGCCGGTTTCGGGGTGATAGAGCCGCCCGCCCTCGCCGCGAACCGCCTCGGTGATGAGGAAGTTCTTGACCTCAAGATTGTAGAGGCAGGTCGGGTGGAACTGCATCATCTCCATGTTGGAAACGCGCGCGCCTGCCCGCCATGCCATCGCGATGCCGTCTCCGGTCGCGCCGCGCGGGGCGGTCGAAAACTGGTAGACGCGGCCTGCGCCTCCGGCTGCAAGGATGGTCGCGCGCGCAACGTGGCGTTCGACCGCGCCGGTTTTCTCGTTGAGCGCATAAACGCCCCAGACATGGCCCGCGCCCGAGTAGTTCTCGCGATGGCGGTCGGTGATGAAGTCGATGCAGGTGCGCCCGCCCAGCATGGTGATGTTGGGACTTGCTTCGGCGGCCTTGAGCAGCGCCTCCTGCACCGCCCACCCGGTCGCATCGTCAACATGGACGATGCGGCGGTGCGAGTGCCCGCCCTCGCGGGTGAGGTGGAGGGAATCGGTATCCTTGTTGAACGGTACGCCCAGTTCGACCAGCCGCTCGATGCTTTCCGGCGCGCGTTCGATCACGAATTCGACCGCTTCGAGATCGTTGAGCCCGGCGCCCGCCACCATCGTATCGCGCACGTGGTTCTCGAACGTGTCGCCAGCATCGAGCACCGCAGCAATGCCGCCCTGCGCCCACGCGGTCGAGCCTCCGGTGAGCGTGCCCTTGGCCAGCACAAGCACTTTCAGCCGGGTCGCAAGCTCAAGCGCTGCGGTAAGACCGGCAGCCCCGGACCCTATAACGATGACGTCGAATTTCTCGTTTGGCGAGGCGTCGGATTGGCCGTGATTTTCCATGCGCCCTGCCATGGCGCGCATGGCTTCGGCTGGCAAGAGTTCGACCCGTTCGAGCGCGTCTCTCGGTGAACCGTGGCCCAAATCACGTCAGCCGTCCAAATCCCTGTAAAATTTGAGACGAGCGACATGGGACTGTCATTTTAGTGGTGGTACTATCTCTTGATAATCGGTCGGTGCTGCGCCCGCGTCATGATCCCCGACATGGCGCACCTGCAAAGAGAGCCGGTTAGCGAGAGAGTGCATAACCCCTAACGAGAAGTCGCAAGCTCCATGTCTCTTATTGCCTCGATTAATTGCCTGCGTGGTCGCCACGAACCCCTGCGCCGCGATGTCGAATGGAATGGCAAATGCTATGTCGGTGAATGCCGCTACTGTGGCAAAGCGATAGAGCGAATTTCCCATCGCAAGTGGCGCGAAGCATCGGTTCAGACCGCTTTGCCCTGAGCTCGCGCTTTATCGAGCCTCATCGCCAAGCGCGAAGCATTCAAGGTCCTGTGTGACGTCGATCGCCCCCTTATAACTGATCGCGATGGCCGCGCGGCTCTCCTCGATCCGCGAAAGGCTGCGCTCCATATTGTGAGTGAGCACTAACCGCGACGGGTTCAATGCGCCCGCCAGCTGCCCGATTTCAGCCGGTGTGCGGTGAAGTCCGCGCGGCTGGCCCTGTTCGCCGTTGATCACGTGGTGCGCGAAAAGGATGGTCGGCTGGCTGCCGCGCAACCCTTCGAGAAAGGTCTGCGAAAGCGCGCTCTGGTCGCCCGTAATGACGAAGCTCGCACCGCCGATGTCGACAGCGTATCCAAGCGCGGGCACGGGTCCGTGATGAACCGGGTAGGCGGTGACCGAAAAATCGTCTGAAATATCGAGGGCGGTCGCTTCTGCTGTCCCTTCGGCGGTGGTGATGTCCTGCGCCTCGATCATCGGCTTGTTTTCGGTCCCGTCGAGATAGCCTCCGTTATAGGCAAAGGCGCCGCTCTCTTTCGACAAGAGCCGCTCGAGGAATTCGCCCGTGCCCGGAAAGCGCGGGGCGGCGTCGGGGCCAATTACTGCAAGCGGCTGGGTTCGGCCTTCGAAACCGCCCGAATTGAGAACACCTGCAAGATCGCCCGCATGATCGGCGTGAAGGTGTGTGAGCAGGATAGCATCGAGGCTGGCAATGCTCGCACCCGCCTCGGCGAAACGCAGAAAGCTGCCCGCGCCCGCATCGATCAGCAGGCGGGGTTCGCCGTCGATCCAGAGCAGGTAGGACGTGCCCGCACGGGCAGCTTCGGCAATCGGTCCGCCGCTGCCGACAACCTGCAAGGCTGCGCCGGTTGCAGGGCATGGTTCGGGGGTGGGCGAAGGTGCGGGCTCAACCCCGCCGGCGGCTGCGAACGCGTCTTCCCTGCGCTGTTCGGGCACGTCGCAAGCAGCGAGCATCAATACGAGCGATGCGGTCCCAATCAATCCCGATGTGATCCGCATTCGACCTGCTCCCTTTGCCGTTTACGCGCCAGTTCCCGTCAATTGGACGAACACATCCTCAAGGTCAGCCTCACGCGTCGTCACGTCCTCGATGGTCAGGCCCTTTTCCTGAAGGATGGCCAGGACCTGTCCAGCGCTCAGGCTATCCTTATCATATGTGACCTCGACCCCGCGATCCCCGGTCAGCTCGACCTTGTGAAACGCCTCGTGCGAAGGAGGCGCGGTGAGGTCGGATGCGACCGTGACCGCGACGATCTTCTCGCGCGCCATGTCGATCAATTCGCGGGTCGGTTTCTTCGCGATAAGCTCGCCGTGATTGATGATCGCGATTTCGTCGCAGAGTTCTTCAGCTTCTTCGAGATAGTGCGTGGTGAGAACCACCGTCACGCCCTCGCGGTTGAGCTGCGTGACCAACTCCCAAAGTTGGCGCCGCAGTTCGACATCGACCCCGGCGGTCGGCTCGTCCAGCACGAGGATCGGGGGCGAATGCACCATCGCCTTGGCAACCAGCAGTCGCCGCTTCATCCCGCCGGACAACGTGCGGGCATAGGCGTTGCGCTTTTCCGAGAGACGCACCGCCTCAAGCAGGGCCTCGCTGCGGCGCTCGCTTGCAGGGATGCCATAGAAGCCGCCCTGGTTTTCGAGAACCTCATAAGGCGTGAAGAACGGGTCGAACACGATCTCCTGCGGGACGATGCCGATGGCGCGGCTCGCATTGCGCCGCTGAGCGTCGATGTCGAAGCCCCAGATCTCGGCGCAGCCGCTGGTCTTGTTAACGAGGCCGGCCAGAATATTGATCAGTGTCGACTTGCCAGCGCCATTGGGCCCCAGAAGGCCAAAGATAGAACCTTCCGGCACATCGAAGCTGACGCCTTTGAGCGCAAGCTTGCCCTCGGCATCCGCACCTTTGGCGCCTTTTGGCGCGGCGTAGCGTTTGACGAGGTTGTCGATACGGATGGCTGGCGGGTTCATGGGGTAAAGCCCTTACGCATGAAGTTTGCGCTCGCAAAGGGCGCAATGTGTAACTCGCCCGTTAACCATTTGTGGTCAGCATCGGATCACGCTCTGCGCCTAGTGAGGGCATCGTGATGAAAAGGTTCGCTCCGATTCTTGGCCATGAAAAAGCCCGGCATTTGGCTGCAGCGTGCGGTCTGCTGGCTGCGGCTATGGCGCTGCCGACGGCAGCTCACGCGCAATCGAGCGACAGCTACGATGCGCGTGCCGCGGTGATCGAGCCGCTCTCGATCACCAAGCTCAGCGATCTCGATTTCGGAGACATGGTCGTTACCACCGGAGGCACCGTGGTTCTGACCCCGACAGCAACCGCGACCTGCTCGACGACCGGCGGAGTCATTCACAGTGCAGAATGTGTGCCAGCGACCTTTGCAGGCCTTGGCCAGTCGGGTCAGCGCGTTCGCGTACGCAGGCCGGTTGGCAACACGATCACGCTCACCGGCCCCGGCACAGACATGACGGTCACCAATATCACGATTGATGGCGACCCTGACCTCGTCCCGGTTCGCTCCAATCCCAACTGGGAGCGCTACACGATCGGTTCGGCTGACGGTACGTTCATCTTCCGTGTCGGCGGCACGCTCAACGTGAATGCGGGCCAACTGCCCGGCGTTTACACGGGCACCTTCGATATCCGGCTCGACTACCAGTAAGGCGCGCGATCTCGTGAACTTCTCGCCATCGGCGCTCGCAGCGCCAACCCACATCCCCCGCTTCATGGCCGCAATCGTGCTGGCGCTTAGCGTGCTTGCCACCCCGCATGTTGCGCAAGCCCAGGACGTGGCGTCCACCACAGCGGTCGTCCGGATACCCGGAGAGACCCGGATCGAGAAACTGGGCGACCTCAATTTCGGCGACATCCTGCCGGGCGATAGCGGCGGTACGATCACTCTGGACACCGCTAGCAATGTTTCGACCACGGGCACGGTCCAGTCGCTCGGCGGAGATCCGGTCGCGGCAGAGTTCCTGATCACGCGTCAGATCCTTGCGGACTTCCCAAGCTACGACGGGCCGCAGTCAGGCGACACGATCGAGCTGGCGCATATCAGCCTGCCCGGCGAGACCATGACGCTGCGCGATTTCACGACCGACTTCAATCGCCCCGGCTTCTTCGGACTGCCCGCATACTTTTTCCGGACCAGCTTCGATTTTCGCGTCGCGGGAACGCTCGATGTGGCTGCCGATCAGGAGCCGGGCAGCTATCTCGGCTTCTTCACTGTCATCATCGACTACAACTGACTTGCTCGCAAAGCGCATTTGCGCAGTTGAAATCGCACGGCGGCACGACTAATCCACGCGCCCATGAACACGCCTCCACCCGAAACTATTCTGGTCGACACCCGACGCGTAAGCTGTGACGGCGCAAGCGCCATTCGCGGCGGGGACAATTATCGCCCGGCAGCTCTGGGCCACCCGCGCATCTATCTCGAGATCGACGAGCACGGCTATGTCGATTGCGGCTATTGCGACCGTCGTTTCGTTTTGAAAGGCGGCCCGGCAGACGGCGTGGACCAAGCGACCCTGCCCGATATCTCCGAAGGCGCCGACCCCGGCCACAGGTAAATCGCCTGGTAATTGCGCCTCGCGCTTCAATGACCGGTTAACCTGATCGCTGTAGCGGTAGACAAAACGGGTTAACGGGATTTCTGATGCAGCTTCAAAATGCCATTTTAGGCCTATTTCTGGCTGCCATTTCTCTTGCGTTCATTCCAGCTAGTGCATCGGCGCAGGCTGTAGAATCTTCCGATGCGGAAGCGTTTCTCGTCACGCCGCTCAGCTTTGTCAAAGAACTCGATCTGGATTTTGGGCAGATCATTCCCGGTAACAGCGACGGCACGGTGGTTATGGATGCGACCGGCGGTGTCACGACAACCGGCGGCGTGACTCAAATCAACGGTACGCAGCAACCCGCTCGCTTTTGGGGATTTGGCAGTTTCAATCAGCGCGTTTTGATCAATGTCGACGCCAATTCCTACACTCTCACTCGGGAAGGCGGCACCGAGACCATGATCATGGACCAGATCCTGATCGGAAGCCGGCCACCAATCGTCATTGACACTAATCCACGCCGGTTTCGCATTGCCAATCCGGACGGGTATTTCTCGTTCACCATGGCTGGTCGATTGCAGGTTGCCGCAGATCAAGCGCCCGGCGTCTATTCTGGCGAATTCACGGTGACGCTGGAGTATCAGTGATTGCGGGGCCTCTTTTTGCGCTCAGCGTCCATTCAGCTACCTCTGCCTAGCCTTCGTCCGACAACATCGGAGAAGTGCGACATGACCAAATTGGCAAATCCCCTCTCGCGCGCGCCCCTCTTTCGCGCAATTGCCCCCGCAGCTGCCATAGCTGCGCTGGCAATGGTTGCATCGCAGCCTGCCGCTGCCGAAGAACATGGCGACGCCGAGGCGACCGAGATGACCAAAGGCGAAGAACGCCTTGCAAAGATGCTCGAAGGACGCGTGGCCGGCGAACCCCGGCGTTGCATTCGCAACACGCTCAACCAACCTGTGACCATCATCGATGAAACCGCGATCGTCTATGGCCGCGGCAACACGATCTATGTTCAGCGCACCAAGAACCCTGAAAGCATCGATGATCGCGATGCGCTCGTCTCGCGGCGCTTCAACGCCAGCCAAGTGTGCAGGCTCGACATCGTCAACACGATTGACCCGTTCAACGGCTTTTTCACCGGCGCGGTCTTTTTCGACGATTTCATTCCCTACACCCGCGTCGACGAGGACGAAGGCTAAGCACGCATTCTGCGACGGGGTTCGGCGGCCTGCGAGATCGCGGGCGGCTGATGCTCTTCGGAGCTGACAATCTCGATTTCGTCATGCTGCGCCTCTTCGTGCTTGATGGCGCCGCTGCGAGAGCGAAGCCGCGCGATGGCGCGCTTGTAATTTACGATCACATCCATCGACGCGAGCTCGTGTGCGACCGGCAAAGGTGTATCTTCGCATTCGAGCAATCGGATCGCGCCGCTGCGTTCGGCCTGCCGGATCTTTTCGACCTCTTCTCGAAGCGCATCGAGCTCGGGCATCTCTGCAAACATCGACTGGCGCGCCTTGGCTCGCGGTGAAGCGTAGTCAGACGGCGCGGCAATGCGAGATCGCGGCTCTGGCACGCCTGGCAGATCTGCGAGCCCGCAATTCCGGTTGCGGGCGAACCGGCTGCCGCTGTCGCTGAGGGCGAGCGTGAAAAAAGGACTGGTTCGAGCCACCGACCGGCGAACCCATTCGGCGGGCCGCATTGGACCCAGCTTTTCTGCGAGCAGCCATCCAGCCGCCCCGGTCATCGCACTGGACACAATCCAGCCGCCAAGCCCAATCCATTCAAGCATACGCGCTCCCGCCCCGCTCGGCCGGTTGCGTACAACCCGTCGAACTCAAGTCCCGAACAATCCCGAGATCAAGGATCGCTCAGGAATCCGAACAAAACGCAGGCCACAGGATAGGGGTTTTGCCGTAGCGCTCCGGCTCAGTCGGCTGCGAAGGTTGCCGGATCGATGGCCTCGCCCTCGAAATTCCCACCTACCATCGGCGTCAATTCGTAGGTGAGCGTCATGGCCGAGCCTTCCGGAAATTCGACGGCTTCGGGGTCCTGCGATGCGGCGCTAAGCGCCGCAAAACTGGCGCAATCGGCGGCAAGGGCGCCGCCGGTTGCGTACTGAATGCGGTAAGTGCCGTCCGGTACATCGCTCACCTGCGCGTCCGACCCCTCGGCTACGAAAAACGAGAGAACAAGATCGTCGGAGGCTGCATCGCGGACATTGACGATCGTGTTGCCCGCTGCCGAGTTGACGATCGCGACCGTGTGCGGTCCGGCGCCCATTTCATAATCGCGCTCTAGAATGGCTCCGTTTTGCGGAGGCGTTGCGCAGGCCGCGATGTTCGGGAATTCGCTTTCACCGCCCGCGCCGCCGCCCGCTGGCTCACTCTCCGAACACCCGGCAAGCAAAGCGGCGAGCGAGGCAGCGACTAGGGCTGCGCGCTTGTCTGGCAATCCGCCCATCAGGCGAGCATGCCGCCCATACGCTTGGTGATGATCTCCTCGGCCTCGGCCATGATCCGGTCGATCAGCTCCTTGCAGGTCGGGATGTCGTTGATGAGACCTGCGACCATACCGCAGCTCCACGCGCCTGCGTCCATGTCGCCTTCGGTCATGATGCGCGGATAGACGCCCGCGACCTGTTCGATGATGTCTTCGAACTTGAGGTCCGCGCCTTTCTCGCGCTCGATTTCGAGCAATTCCTCGACGGCGTCGTTGGTCATTACGCGCTCGGTATTGCGCAGCGGGCGCATAACAAGGCGGGTGTCGAGTTCGGACGCCGCAACAATCGCAGCCTTCACGTTTTCGTGCACCGGGGCTTCTTTCGTAGCGATAAAGCGGGTGCCCATGTTCATCCCTTCCGCGCCCATCGCAAGGCTTGCGACAAGACTGCGCCCGTCGGCCATGCCGCCACTAGATACGAAGGGGATCTCAAGCTCATCGGCGGCGCGCGGGAGCAGGATGAAGTTGGGCACATCGTCCTCGCCCGGGTGGCCGCCGCATTCGAAGCCGTCGACGCTCACCGCATCGCAGCCGATCGACTGGGCCTTGAGCGCGTGGCGGACGCTGGTGCATTTGTGGATCACCTTGACGCCGGCTTCCTTGAAGAAGGGGAGCACTTGCGCAGGATTGTTGCCCGCCGTCTCGACCGCCTTCACCCCGCCGTCGATGATCGCTTTCACCAGCCCAGGATAATCGGGCGCGTTGACGGTCGGCAGGAAGGTGAGGTTCACGCCGAACGGCTTGTCGGTCATATCCTTGCAGCGCGCGATTTCGTCAGCGAGCTTTTCCGGCGTGCCAAGCGTAAGGCCGGTGATGATGCCAAGCCCGCCCGCATTCGACACAGCCGCCGCCATCTCGGCAAACCCGACATAGTGCATGCCGCCCTGAATGATCGGGTGCTCAATGCCGAACAGTTCGGTGATTGCGGTCTTCATGGCTGGGTGGTTCCTCTCGATTGTCGTTGTTCGAAATTTGCGCTGGAGAGAAGCCGAATATAGGCTTGGGTGCAAGCGTGGTTTTGGAAGTGAATCGGCCTGACGCAACGCGCCGTAACGTCACGGCATCGGGCAAAGTCTGAGGGGAACGCGGCATGACACGAGAGAATTCTGTTCCCGGCACACCGGAATTGTTCTTCGCTAGCCTCGTTGCAACGGCGCTCGTCTATTTCACCGGCATTGCGATCATCGCGGTGATGGTCGGCCTTACCAGTTCAGTCGGCGGGCTCAGCAACATGCTCACCTTCCTCGCGATGTTCGCGACAATTGGCGTGGGCGCGGCCGTGTTCGTAGCCTTCCTTATCATCGCACCGCTCGGCACGGCGGTTGGGCTTGCAGTCCTGAAGCTGACCCCGCCAGCCTGGTGGCAAGGACCATTGGCAGGTGGTCTCGTCGCGGCAACGCTAGTCGCGGTGACCTTGCTGCTGTTCCAGCTTGGTGGTCAGCCACTCGATTGGGGTGTTTACGCCATGGCCGCAGTGCCGCTTGCCCTCGCTCCGGTTGCCGGCGGTCTCGTACAAAAACGTCTCCTGCACTGGCCGGGATCGGACCGGCAGGAGCTCACGCCGGCCTAGTCGCCGCGCTCGATCGGGCCGGTTTCGCAAAGGTCGCTGACCACGCAGATATCGCATTTGGGAATGCGCGATCGGCACACCCGCTTCCCGAACTGAATCAGCCAGAAATGACCATCCGCAAGCGCCCATTCGGGGCTGCGCTCTTCCAGCTGCTGCGCGGTCTTTTCCGCTGTCTTGGCATCGGTCAGTCCGATCCGGTTGCACACGCGGTGGACATGCGTATCGACCGCGATCACGTCCTTCCCGAATGTGAAGCTCATCACGATGTCCGCGCATTTGCGCCCGATACCGGGCAGGCTCATCAACCCCTCTCGCGTATCGGGAACGACGCCGTCATGCTCCTCGATCAGCGCGGTGCAGAACTTGCGGATGTTCTTGGTCTTGTTGTTGTAAAGCCCGCACGGCTTGATCGCTTGGGCAATCGCCTCATCATTAAGCGCGAGCATGTCCTCGGGTGTCTTCGCCAGCTTGAACAAAGCCTTGGTCGCCGCCGCCGTGTTCCGGTCGAGCGACTGCGCGGACAGCATGCAGGAAATGCAGGAGCGGAACGCGTCCGGCTGACCCTTGGGGCCTTTTGCCCCCTTGGTCCGCCCGGGCATCGCCTCGGCCAGCTTACGGTAGACCCTTTCGACTTGCGCTTCGTCCAACATGGTTGAACAGCGTTTTGCAGGGGCAGTGGTTCCCGCCTAGCCCTTGGGCTTTAGCAGCTTGTCCGGCCTGATCCGCCGCGCTTCGCCGAACATCGAGTAGGTCTTGTTCACGTAGTTCGAGACATCGACGATGCTGTCGAGATACTTGTCAAGCTCGGGCGTCTGCTCCTGTTCGACCAGCCTGACATGCGCGCCCGGATTCTCGGTCTCGAAACGCACGTAGAACCACGGCTCACCGCGCTTCAGGACGAGCGGCTTCGACGTGTCGTGCCACTCGAAACCCCAGCTCAAGGGGCGCGGCCAGATGTGGACGGGAAAACGCCCGCCCATCTGCACACCCGGGCGCGGGGTCGGGAAATAGTCGAGATAGGGCGCGGTCTGGACGACGTAGCACGGCTCATCCGCGACGAAGACGTAAGGCGCGGTGATCTGGATGATCGGACGCTCCGGGTGGCGCCATTCGTTCTGCGGGTGCATCACCAGCATGTTCGCGCGGCCCTGAGGGCGCATCGCGGACTTCTCGCCATCGGCGTCGAGCAATTGCAGCTGGCCATTCGGCTGCCGGCCAAAGGACAGCTTGAGGTCGATCGGGCAGGGAATGACGAAATGCCGCCGGTCAAAGTCAATCGCCGCCGGGCAGACCTGCACCGATTTGGCAGACGATGGCTTGGGATCGTTGCGGGTGAAGGGCTTGGGCGGAGACCAGATCGCATCGCCGCCTTGCGGGAAGCGCACCGTCCAGCCCACCGTCACGCTGCGCGATTTGCCCTTGGCCTCTGCCTCTCGTGCATCGGCGTCTTCGGCGAATTGGTCTTCCCAGCTCATGTTCGATCCCGTCTGTTCGTCTGGTGCGCAGTCATGGCGACTTGCGCGCGGTTTCGCAATCGGGCGCTGCCGGACAATCTTCGCAAAGCGCAGCGCGCGGGCGGCAATAGGTCTGGCCGAGCTTTTTCAGAAGCAGGTGATGCTCGTCCATGTCAGCCGCCGACCACTCGTCCGGCACGATGGGCATCAGAGTGTCGTAGGTTTTCGCGGTGTCAGCCTTTGCGGGGACTACGCCCATGCGCTGCATGATCCGGCGGTGATGCCCGTCGATCACCATCGCGCGGCGGTTGAAAGTGCTCGCATTCATGACGCCAGCCGAGTTCTTGCGGGCAACGCCGGGCAGCGTTTCGAGCCACGCCATCGCCTCTGCGGTTTCGAGGTTGGACAAGTGACGCAGATCGACCGAGCCACGCTGCTCGATAATAGTGGTTAGGCATTGCTTTAGACGCTGTGCTGCCACTGTAGGAAAGGTCTGGCGCTGGAGCCGCGCCTCCAAGTCGCCGACAGGAGCCGCAGCCACCGCTTCCCACGATCCGTACTCCGCGATCAAGCCGTCGGTAGAGGCGTTCGAGGCAGCGGTCTTGGTCTGCGCGCCGATCACCCCGTGGACCAGCACCCAGACCGGATCGCGGCGCTTGTCGGACGGGCGAATGATCCGCCCGAACCGCTCGATCAACGCAGCCTGCAAGCGGCGCAGGATGCCGGTGCGGGGGTCGGGGCCGAAATTAAGTTGCAACGCCGAACCCCCGCGCTGCTTCAGGACAGGAGCTGGCCGCGAATTGCGCCCTTGGGATATTCGGCGGTGTGGACGTTGACGTAGTAATTCTGCAGCCCTTCGTCGAATGCCGGCTGAACCCAGTCAGTGTCCGAGCTGCACCCGCGCCAGCCACCTTCCGTCGCCTGCGAAAATGCAAGGACGACGGGACCATCTGTGCCCGCCGCACCGCGATGTATGTGCGCGCCGGTGATCGGACCGAGATTTTCAAGGTCGTTGAGGTCCCAGCAAACCCGCGTCAGTTCATCGGAGAAACTGATCTCAGCGGTTCCCGAGCCGTCGCGGTCGCCCTGGTGCACTTCGTTGGCACCGGTGAGTTCGACGGTGTAGGTGGTCGAGGTCCGCTCGGTATAGGCTTCCTGAATGGTTTCGCAGCCCGCCAGAGGGAGCGCGACGGCGCACAGGAGAAAAGCGGTAAGACGCATAGCAAATCCTTTCGAGGCAATCCCCGCTCCATCAACGAGCGGCGCTCCGCCTCGTTCCACGCCTGAGCGGCGCGGCGCTCCAGAACTGCGACGATCCTGTTTGTGACAATTCAGCGCTCAAAGGCGAGGCTGAATGTCACCGGCACCGCTGGCGTGATTGAAGGAAGGCCCGCAAGCTCCTGCAACTGGGTAAGGCCGCCAATGAGTTCGAGGCGTCCTGCGTCAACGATCACCGGCTTGCTCGACACCGCGAGCACACGGTCCTCTGCAGCGCGGGTTACGGTGACGTCGGCCTGAAACGGCGCTTCGACCCCTTTGAGGCTGAGCGTTCCGTCGAGCGTGGTCATCGCGCTTTCGCCAAGGCTGAGCGCTTCAAACTGCGCGGGGTCGATCTGTGCGGTGACGGTCGCGGTGGGGTTATCGGCGACGACGAAGAAGATGTCGCGCATGCGTTCGTCGCGGATATCGACGCCGGTGGAAACGCTCGACAGGTCGATCTCGATTGTCGCCGCGCCCTCTGCCGTGATGCCGCCGGTGACGGTTTCAAAGGTATTCGCTTCGGCGATCTCGCCCGCCTTAATCGAAACATAGGACAACTCGGACGCAGCTGGATCGACGCTCCACGCCGTGTCGGTGAGCGAGGCGGGTTCGCTTTCGGCAGGGGCACCACATGCGCCGAGCGAAAAGAGCAAGGCGCCGGTGGCACCGCAAGAAAGGAGCGTCTTCATTTTCGAAATTTCCCCGCGAGTTGAAAGGTTCACGAGGGGAGCGAATACCAGAAGACCGCGCCCTCGCAAATGATCCGATTTGGAAGCAATTGGGGCGCGTCGCCGCGCAGGCTCAGTGCGGTTTTCGAACGAACGCGGGCACGCAGTAGAACGGGAGCTTCTCGATCTTGAGGCTGTGCTCGCGCGCAAAGGCATCTAGCACCCGCGTCGCGCCCTCGACCGCATTGTAATCATCGAACACGATGAGGCCTCCCGGGACGACCCTCTCGTAAAGCTGCTCGATCACAAACTGCGTCGGCTCCATCACGTCGAGGTCCAGATGCAGCAGCGCGATGCGGGTTTCTGGCCTTCTCGCCAGGTAATCCGGCAGCGTATCAAAGACATTGCCTTCCACGAGCTCGATATTGTCGAACCCCTTGCCAGACAGCACGGCCCTCGCTTCATCGAGGCTCAACCCCTCGCCGCCCTTGGCCTCAAATCCCTCGATGAACTCAAGGTCCGCTTCGCTTTCAAGTTGGTCGACGGGGAAGGCTCCGAACGCATCGAAGCCCACGATCCGGCGCGCAAAGTCGTTTTCGAGCGCATCGCGAAAGGTCGCAAAGCGGATGAGCGAGGCTGCCTTGTAGACACCGAACTCGAAGACGTCTCCGGGCAGGTCGGTGATCGATTTGTAAAGCTCGTAGTGAGCCAGCGCCTTGTTCAGCCGGGTCTTGTGCGAATGCCAGTAGAACCCGTTTTCGTAGTCCCATGACTGATCGGCGCTGAGGCCGCGCAAGGTCAGCTCGGTCATGCGCGCACCCACACGAAGGATGGCGCGCCGCCTGGCCTACTCCCACTCGATCGTGCCGGGCGGCTTGCTGGTGTAATCGTAGACGACACGGTTTATCCCCTTGACCTCGTTGATAATCCGAGTGGCTACCTGCGAGAGAAAGGCAGCGTCAAAGGGGAATACATCCGCAGTCATTCCATCTGTGCTTGTCACGGCGCGAAGGCCGCACACCGAATCGTAAGTGCGCCCGTCGCCCATCACGCCGACGGTCTTGACCGGGAGCAGCACGGCAAAGGCCTGCCAGATCGCATCATAGAGCCCGGCATTGCGGATCTCTTCGAGATAGATCGCATCGGCCTTGCGCAGAATGTCGCAGCGTTCCTTGGTCACTTCGCCCGGGATGCGGATGGCAAGGCCGGGGCCAGGGAAGGGGTGGCGGCCGACAAACGCTTCGGGAAGGCCAAGCTCGCGGCCAAGCTCGCGCACTTCGTCCTTGAACAATTCGCGAAGCGGCTCGACCAGCTCCATGTTCATGCGCTCGGGAAGGCCGCCGACATTGTGGTGGCTCTTGATCGTAACCGAGGGTCCGCCGGTGAAGCTGACGCTTTCGATGACGTCGGGATAGAGCGTGCCTTGCGCAAGGAAGTCCGCGCCGCCGACTTTCTTCGCCTCGGCCTCGAACAGGTCGATGAAAGCGCCGCCGATGAACTTGCGCTTCTTCTCAGGGTCGGTGACGCCGGCGAGCCCCGCGAGGAAGGTCTCCTCGGCGTCCACCGCGATCAGCGGGATGTTGTAATGGTCGCGGAAGAGCGAGACGACCTGCTCGGTCTCGTTCAATCGCATGAGGCCGTGATCGACATAGACGCAGGTGAGCTGGTCGCCGATCGCCTCGTGAATGAGCACAGCGGCGACCGCGCTGTCGACGCCGCCCGAAAGACCGCAGATCACGCGGCCTTCGCCGACCTGTGCGCGGATTTCCTCGATCTTGGTCTTGCGGAACTCGGCCATGGTCCAGTCGCCCTTGAGGCCGCAAACATGGCGCACGAAGTTGGCGAGCAGCTTGCCGCCGTCTGGGGTGTGGACGACTTCGGGGTGGAACTGGGTGCCGTAGAACTTGCGCTTCTCGTCCGCGATCACCGCAAAGGGCGCGCCGTCGCTGGTGGCGACGATCTCGAAGCCGGGGGCGAACTCGGTAACCTTGTCGCCGTGGCTCATCCAGACCTGATGGCGCTCGCCTTCTTTCCAGAGGCCGTCGAACAGCGCGCATTCCTTGGTCACGGTCAGGTAAGCGCGGCCAAACTCGCCGCCTTCCCCGGTCTCGTGTCCCGGGCGCACTTCGCCGCCAAGCTGGTGGCTCATCACCTGCTGGCCATAGCAAATGCCAAGGATCGGGACGCCCGCTTCGAAGAAGGCTTGCGGAGTGCGCGGGCTGCCATCGTCGGGAACACTTGCGGGCGAGCCTGAGAGAATGATGCCCTTGGGATTGAGCCGCTTGAATGCCTCTTCGGCCATGCTGAACGGCGCGATCTCGGAATAGACCCCGGCCTCGCGCACGCGGCGCGCGATAAGCTGGGTTACCTGGCTGCCGAAATCGACGATGAGGATCGAATCTGGGAGGTGCTGGTCATCCATGCGCGGCGGTTACGCCAGCGCAACCGCGAAAGTCCAGCGCGGCGCGTGCGCTTTTGCCTTGTGAGGGGGCTTTCAAGTCGGAGTTCGCGAGAAAAATCGGCGGAATTGCGCTTACCTAGCGGTAAAACTTGCAACTTTCGGAAAGCCGGGGAATTGCTAAGTTTCTTCGCGCTCTCAGCATCTTACGCTTTAATCGCGCCGCTGTGTTGCAAAACTTGCAAATAAATTGCGTATTTTCGCATTTGGGTTTCACGCAATCGAACAGTATCTGGCCTCCAGCGACGCGCCGTCAGGTCCTCTCTCTCCAGCCTGGCGCGGCGCATTTGGTAGGAAAAAGCCGGGAAAACGGCAGCCTGCCAGTCTGCTTGTCGATGAAGCAGGTAGCTCAAACACGGATGTTCGTGACCCGGTGACTTCCAGCACTCGCGTCACATCAAGTGACAACCGTTCATGCAGCGTCCCCTCGCTGCGGCTTCCTGTTGCGCCGCCTGGCACGAAAGCCTCTGGTGCCTCCTTTCCCCCTCTTTGGCACCGGGATCGAGGCTTTCGTTTCCAGACCCGCGCTTTTCATCACTGCGACAAAGCAGCGAGCGAGACGCGGCCACCACTCTCTCCCCCTCCCCCCGAAGGGTGGCCGCGTCTCCCACCCCCTACGTTGCAGACGCGGCTCCGCCCACTCGCTGATCGAGAAATCAGATTGCAGTGAGCGGAAATGACGTTCTCTTCAACAGTAACAATCTTACGCTCTGCTTCGTATTTATAATCAGAAGGCGGGCCCCTCTCCCCTCTAGCCCCCGCCGCAGGAGCATATCATGCGTACCTTTACCGAACGCACGATCGCGCTGTTCCTCGCTGTTGTGATCAGCAGCGGGGCCTTCAACACCCTGATCGTGTAATCGCACAGAAAAAGGCCGGGCAGCGCGCTTGTTTCAAGCGAGTTGCTCGGCCTTTTCGCGCAAGTTGGTCTTCAAGAGCTTGCCAATATGGCTGCGCGGCATCTCATTGATCGGATGGAGCGCGGAAAGCCGCTGGGTCTTGCCCAGCCGCGCATTGACGCTTTTCAGCACCTCTTCACACTCGCGCCCATTTTCTTTCAGCACCACAAAGCCAACCGGCGTCTCGCCCCATTGCTTTGAAGCGATCCCGACCACGGCGGCTTCGGCTACGTCGTCTTCCCGCTCAAGTTCTGCTTCGAGGTCGCTGGGATAGATGTTGAACCCGCCCGAAATGATCATGTCCTTCGCGCGGCCAACCAGTTCAACAAAGCCATCCTCGTCAACCCGCCCAATATCGCCCATGCGCATCCACACGCCGCCATCCTGGTCGACATATTGCGCCTCGGATGTTTTGTCGGGCCGGTTCTTGTAGCCCGACATCATGGTGTGCGAACGGCCAATGAGATTACCGGGGATGCCGGGCGGCACCTCGTTGTCCTCATCGTCGAGCACCTTCATCTCGCTTCCGGGAGCCGGTCGCCCCACCGTATGCAGTTTGTCGGGGAATTCGTGGCAGGCGAGCAGACACACGACCCCGCCTTCGGTCATCGAATAGATCTCAATGAGGCCGCCGGGCATCCGCTCAAGAACCTCGCGCTTCAGCTCGGCGGAGAAGGGTGCGGAGGTGCAGTATTTCATCGCGAGCGACGAAAGGTCGTGATCGTCGAAGCCCGGATGGTCCATCAAGCGTTGATACTGGACTGGCACAAGCATGGTGATCGTCGTGCGATCGCCTGCTGCATGGTCGAGCCAGCGCGCGCAGTCGAACTTGCCCATGACGCGCACGGTGCCGCCTGCCAGCAGCGGCGCAAGGAACGCGACCATCGTCGTGTTCGAATAAAGCGGCGTCGAGGCGAGCGAGCGGACCTCAAGCCCACTTGCGAGATAGGAAAGCGCGGTCGCGGCAAACTGGCGCCAGCGCATCTGGTGCGAATGGACTATGCCCTTGGGGATGCCTGTGGTGCCGGAGGAATAGATGATGTTGAACGGATCCTTGGGGTCCGGATCGAAAGCCGGCGCGCTAGTGCCTTCCGGTGCCATCCACGCATCCACCTCTTCGAGCCGCACATGCTCAAGGTCGGGCATGAACCCGTCACCCAGCTCTGCGGCCTTACCCGCATCGATGAAGAGATGCCGTGCACCCGAATCCGCTGCCATGCCCTCCAATTGCTCAGGCGAAGCGCTGGTGGTGAGCGGCGCTGCCACGCCTCCTGCACGCACGGTGGCCAAAAAGACCAGCGCATAGTTGGTCGACGACGCGCCGAGGATCGCGACCGATTGTCCGCGCTCAAGCCCGGTTTCGACGAGCCGAGCTGCGAGCCGCTCGATCCGATCATCGAGCTGCGTCCAGCTGCATGTGCCGCTATCATCCAGCAGCGCGGGCAGGTCGCCCAGCGCCTGTGCCCATTCCTTGATTATATCGGGGAATGATCCGAAGGGCTGCGCCAGCCGCTCGCTCATACTTTGCGTAATGCTCTCTCTCGTCATGGCCACATGAATAGCCGCCCGCCTTCCCACGGCAAGCGCGCGTGCAATTTCTTTACGCTGGCACGCCAAGATGCGATCACGCCTAGCGAGGTTGGCGCCAAAGAGAGGATCACCTGTGAGCGATAAAGGCACTTTGATTAAAGCGGCGGCAAGCATTCCAGCCGCCATTGCGCTGATGACAGCACCAGCCTCTGCGCAGATACAGGCCGAGCCAGTACCCGACGATCCGGACAACCCGCTAGAAAGCGTGGAGCGTCCCGCGCAAAGCCAGGAAGCAAGTCCTGCGCCGGTCCCGCAGCTTCGTTCAGCACGGCAAGCAACAGGCCCCAATGTTCTCGCCATTGTCGCTCACCCGGACGACGAGCTTTTCTTTGCTCCCGTCCTGGCAAGGGCCGCGCGCTCGGGCGGCAAGGTCACGGTCATTTTCGCAACCAGCGGCGATGCGGGCCCCGGGGTGACCGATATGGAGCCCGGCGCTGAATTGGCCGCGTTGCGCGAAGAAGAAGCGCGCTGCTCTATCAACGCGCTCGGGGCGTCCGAGCCTCGCTTCTGGCAATTGGGAGACGGGACGCTGGCGGTGATGGCACGAAAGCCGGATAGCCCGATGCGCAGCCTGACACTTCGCGTCGCCGAACTGATCGAAGAGATCGAACCCAATGTCGTAATCACCTGGGGCCCCGATGGCGGCTACGGCCATTCTGACCATCGCGCCATGAACACCGCTGTCACGCAAGTCGTTCAGGCGATGGAAGGCGTGAGACCAGACCTGCTCTACCCGGCGCTTCCGGTGAGCGATGATGCGCCGAGCCAACTTGAAGGGTGGGCGAAAACGCACCCCTCGCTGATCACTGATCGGCTTTCCTACGAGCCGCGAGACCTCGATGCGATGCGCGCCGCTGCCAATTGCTATGAAAGCCAGTTCAATGCTGCCGCACGCGCAGCTCTGCCCGAATTGCTGCACGCAGCTGTATGGCGCGGCAACGTCTTTTTCCGCCTCGCTTTTTCGCGCAGCAACTAGAGCAAGACGCAGCCACTTCGCACGTCTCATCGGAGGCCGTGGAAAAGCGCCTCGGATTAGGCTCAAATGCTTGGGAATCGTCCCTTGCGCGCCTATATGTCTTGTATGGAAGACAACACCCCCGAAAACGGCGCAGGCGCGCCCAAAAACGAAAAGATGAAGGGCGATTACGGCGCCGATTCCATCAAGGTTCTCAAGGGCCTGGACGCAGTGCGTAAGCGCCCGGGCATGTATATCGGCGACACCGACGATGGCTCGGGCCTGCACCACATGGTGTTCGAAGTTTCGGACAACGCCATCGACGAAGCGCTCGCAGGGCATTGTGACCTCGTTCTGATCGAACTGAACCCCGATGGCAGCGTTTCGGTCGAAGACAATGGCCGCGGCATTCCGGTCGACATGCACAAGGAAGAAGGCGTGTCGGCGGCAGAGGTCATCATGACCCAGCTGCACGCAGGCGGTAAGTTTGAAAACACCTCCGACGACAACGCCTACAAGGTGTCGGGCGGCCTTCACGGCGTGGGCGTTTCGGTCGTGAACGCGCTGTCCGAATGGCTCGAACTCGTCATCTGGCGTAACGGCCAAGAGCATTGGATGCGCTTTGAGCATGGCGATGCGGTGAACAGCCTCGAAATCAAAGGCGATGCGCCCAAGGTCGAACAGAATCCCGACGACAACGGCTACAAGAAGGGCACGCGCGTCACCTTCAAGGCCTCGACCGACACGTTCAAGAACGTGACCGAGTTCGACTTCGAAAAGCTCGAGCATCGCTATCGCGAGCTCGCTTTCCTCAATTCGGGCGTGCGTATCCTCATCCGCGACCTGCGCCACGAAGAGCCGATCGAGCATGATCTGTTCTACGAAGGCGGCATCGCTGCATTCGTAAAATGGCTCGACCGCAACAAGGAAGCACTGATCGAGGACCCGATCTCGGTTTCGGCCGAGAAGGACGGGATCGGCATCGACGTCGCTCTGGAATGGAACGACAGCTACTACGAAAACGTGCTGTGCTTCACCAACAACATCCCGCAGCGCGACGGGGGCACACACCTTGCCGCGTTCCGCGCCGCGCTGACCAGCACGCTCAACAACTATGCCGAGCGCTCAGGGCTCTTGTCGAAGGCGAAGGTCTCGCTTTCGGGTGAAGACATGCGCGAAGGCCTGACAGCGATTGTCAGCGTCAAACTGCCCGATCCCAAGTTCTCCTCGCAGACCAAGGACAAGCTTGTCTCGTCCGAAGTGCGCCAGCCACTTCAGTCGCTGATGGGCGAGAAAATGAACGAGTGGCTGGAAGAAAACCCCGGAGATGCGAAGGCGATCATCCAGAAGATCGTCGATGCCGCCGCAGCTCGTGAAGCCGCAAAGCGCGCTCGCGAGATGAGCCGCAAGGGCGCGATGAGCGTCGCCTCGCTCCCCGGCAAACTTTCCGATTGCCGCGAACGCGATGCGACCAAGGCCGAACTGTTCCTGGTCGAGGGCGATAGCGCAGGCGGCTCGGCCAAGGGTGGGCGTGACAGCCAATACCAGGCGATCCTCCCGCTGCGAGGCAAGATCCTCAATGTCGAACGCGCGCGTTTCGACCGGATTATCTCCAGCCGCGAGGTCGGCACGCTGATCCAGGCGATGGGCACCGGCATTCGCGACGAATTCGACCTCGAGAAGCTGCGCTATCACAAGATCGTGATCATGACCGACGCTGACGTCGACGGCGCTCACATTCGCACGCTGCTGCTCACCTTCTTCCATCGCCAGATGCCTGAGATCGTGAAGGCCGGGCACCTTTTCATTGCCCAGCCACCTCTGTTCAAGGTCGCAAAGGGCAAGAGCGAGGTTTACGTGAAAGACCAGGCGGCGCTCGACCGTTATCTCGTCGATGCGGGGCTTCAAGGCCGTGTGCTCGAAACATCGGGCGGCGCGCGCTCAGGCGAAGACCTGCGCGCATTGGTCGACAATGCGCT
Source organism: Erythrobacter sp. S158 (assembly GCF_057364915.1). Lineage (NCBI taxonomy): Bacteria > Pseudomonadati > Pseudomonadota > Alphaproteobacteria > Sphingomonadales > Erythrobacteraceae > Erythrobacter > Erythrobacter sp. S158. The sequence continues at coordinate 2,686,636 of NZ_CP200279.1, forward strand.
GCGCCTCAAAAACCTCATCGCCTTCGTCCCGCGCCGGTACGACCGCGCGGTGATCGAGCAGATGGCGCTTTCGGGCGCGCTAGACCCCAAGCTGTCGGACGCCGACCGTCTCGCAGCGCTCGAGGCCGCCGCCTCGCGCCTTGAAGCGAGTGATGCAGACGCGAAGTGGAGTGTTTCGGTGCGCGAAAACGGCTCGGTGCAGTTCTCGCGCCTGTGGCGCGGCGTCACCGACGTGCACGAAATCGACGGACGTTTCCTCACCAGCACCGAGGCGATCAAGCTCCACGGTCTCGCGTCGCCGCTGGCTGATGCCTACGAAGGCTCGGTGCGCCTTGTGAAAGCGGGCGACGTAGCCGATGAGGAACCCGAAACCGCGTCCGAAGACGAGGATGGCGATGAACCTGCCGCTCTCGCCGAAGATGCGATCACCCGTCCGAGCCAGCTGCTCGACACGGTGCTCGCGGCAGGGCGCAAGGGCCTCTCGATCAGCCGTTACAAGGGCTTGGGCGAGATGAATCCTGAGCAGCTCTGGGAAACCACGCTCGATCCGGAAAACCGCATCTTGCTTCAGGTGAAGGTCGAAGATGCCGACGTGACGGACGAGATTTTTACCCGCCTGATGGGCGACGTGGTCGAGCCGCGGCGCGAGTTTATTCAGGATAATGCGCTCAACGTTGCCAATCTCGACGTGTAAGACTTGATGTTTGGCGCGCCAGCGCCGACATCTCGTTTCATGTCAGAGCAGGAACCCAACGACACCAGCGCGCTCGAACATTGGAGCTTTCTGCTGATCCTGGCAGTGGTTTCGATCCTGTTCGTGTGGGTCACCTGGCCCTTTGTTGGCCCGGTTATGTGGGCGGCGCTTGCCGCGATCATGTTCCAGCCGCTGTACAAGTGGTCGCTCACAAAAACGCGCGGGCGGCGCAACCTTGCCGCCAGCCTGTCTTTGCTGATCATCTTCGTGGCGGTTCTGCTGCCCGCGCTGTGGATCGGATCGCTAGTCCTCGATGAGGCAGTGGGCGTCATCAATGCGTTGCAGGCGAACCCGATCGACATCGCCCAAACTGTCAATTCGATCTTTTCGATCCTCCCGGATTCGCTCCAGCGCATGGCTCTCGAAAATGGCTGGACCAACGTGAGTGTGATGCAAGATCGGCTTGAGAGCCTGCTTGGCGAAAGCGCCGGGCTTATCGCTCAGTCGGCGGTCTCGATTGGCAGCGGCGCGCTTGGCTTTTTCCTGAGCTTCGGCATCGGGCTGTATGTCCTGTTCTTCCTGCTTCGCGACGGTTCGCGCATCGGAGAGACGATCCTTCATTCAGCCCCGATCGAGCGTGAGATTGCCGACAGGCTGGCAGATCGGTTCCTCGGGATCGTGCGCGCCGTGATCAAGGGATCGGGCGTCGTCGGCCTTGTTCAAGGCACGCTGGGCGGCATCATGCTGGCGCTTGCGGGCGTGCCATCGGCGCTGTTGCTGGGCGTCCTGATGGCGATCCTCGCACTGATCCCGGCGGTTGGCACGGCGCTGGTCTGGGCGCCTGCCGGTATATGGCTCATCATCGCGGGCGAGGTCTGGACGGGCGCATTCGTGCTCGCGGCCGGCACTATCGTGATCGCCAGCGTCGACAATGTGCTCCGACCCATCCTGGTGGGCCGCGACACGGGCATTCCCGACTGGATTGTCCTCGTGACCACGCTCGGCGGCATTTCGCTCGCCGGGTTCTCGGGCATCGTACTTGGCCCGCTGGTCGCAGGCCTGTTCCTTGCGAGTTGGTCAATCCTGCAGGAACAGCGCGCAGAGGATGAGGAGGCGATCGCCAAATATCGTCTGAGGGTCGGACCCGACGGCAAGACCCGCTCCGATGAAGAGCTCGCAGCAGACGCGGCGTCGAGAGAGGCCGCCTGACGCGATGCAGTCGATGGTTCAACCCGGCAGTCAGGCTGAGCAGGTCGGTAGGCTCGTTCTTGCCGTGGCGGTGGTGATCTTCTTGCCGTCGCTGCCTTTCGGGACCTATCTGATCTACCCGTTTGCAATCCTCACCACATGGTTCCACGAAATGGGCCACGGCCTCATGGCAATCGCGATGGGGCAGGAGTTCGACCGGCTGATGATCTTTGCCGATGGGTCGGGCGTCGCCGAAAGTCGGCTCAACATGGATGTCTCGCGCTTCACCCGCGCGATAATTGCCGCAGGCGGGCCGCTTGGGCCGGTGCTGGCTGGCGCTGGTCTTATTATCGCAAGCGCGCATCAGCGCCTGTGGCGCCCGGTCCTTTGGGGCACGGCGGGCGCGATTTTCGCCTCGGTCATTATCTATGTCCGCTCGCCCGTGGGCTATGCGGTACTGCCGCTCGTGGCTGCGGGAATCTCGCTGATCGCGTGGAAGGCCTCGGACGGCATCGCGCGCTTCACGCTGCAATTCCTCGGCATCCTCGGCGCGATGAGCATGCTGCGCGATTTCAACTACCTGTTCACCGAAGAAGCCCTGATCGGCGGCGAGCGCATCCTGTCTGACACCGGAGCGATCGAAGCGGCGTTGGTGCTGCCGCACTGGGTGTGGGCAGCGCTGATCCTGACGATCTCGGTGGTGTCGGTCGGAGCGAGCCTCAAATATGCGCTCAGCGATAAGCGCCGCGTCCGCATAGCGCCCAAGCGCCCTGCCAATGTCCTGCAATTCAAGCGTTCGTCGCGAGACAAACGCTAGAGCGGATCAGTTTGCGCTGGATGCCACGCGGATCGTGTTGATGCCGCGCGCGCCATCACCCGTCTCTGCCGACAGCCCGATGAAGATCGTGTCGATAATGCGCGCCAGCTTGTCCTCGGTCAGCTTGTCGCCAAGATAGATCAGCGCGTCGGGCAGCGTATAATTCGAGACGATCTGGTTCACGAGACTGAGCGCTTCGTCGATTTCGAGGCCCGCCATGAAGCCGTCCGCCTGCGCCTGCACGATGATTTCGCAAAGGTAGTGGTCGGCAAGGTCGACATAGGACCGCACGCGCTCGAAATTTGCAGCGCCCATTTCGCAAAGCAGCGTGAAAGTCTCGGGATCCTTGCGGAAGCGATCGCGCGAAATCACGAAGCGGCTGCGGAAGAACTCATACATCTTGCGGTTGGAAGGCAAGTCGGCAGCGCGAACCTCTTCCATCGCTTCCATGTGCGGTGCGAGCCAAATCTGCGCGACCGCGTCGAACAGGTCATCGTAATCGGGGAAAATCTGCTCGAACCGGCTGCGCGCAAGGCCGCTTTCGGCAAGCGCGGTGGGATAGGAAATCTCCGCGCCGCGTTCCTTGACCATGTCGAGCACCATCCGACCGATGCGCGCTCGTTCTGCCTGCAATGTTTTCTCGCTGAGTGGCATTTGGGGACCGCCCTCCTGAAGCTCACGCCTAGATAGGGAGCGGGATGCTCACCTTAAAGACATATCTTCGCATTGATTTGTGCGCCGCAATATAACCACGCGGCCCACACTTCAAGTCAGCGCATTGCGACGGCAAGCCTCAGAATTCGTTGCGGCCCGCTATGATATCCCGCGCCTGCTGTTCGAGCACTTTGCAGCGTTCGAGGTCGGGGATCTTGGAGCGGAACCATTCTGCGATTTTCAGGAGATCTTCGCCATAATTGCCCGTTGGCATCATCGGCTGGCTGAATCCGATCGTGCGCTTGTCGTTGTCGGCATAGGCAAGGACGATTGGCACGCCGGCCGCCTTTGCGATGTTGTAGAAGCCCGATTTCCACTTTCCATCGGAGCTGCGCGTGCCTTCTGCGGCGATGACGAGATTTAGCTCCGCGCGGCGGGCGAACTCCTCTTTCATCTGCTCGATGGTTCCGGCGCGTCTTGTCCGGTCGACCGAGATGCCGCCCATGTCGAGCATGAAGTTTTTCATCGAGCCTTTGAAGAGCGTGTGCTTGCCCATGAAGTTGGGCTGCACATTCGAATGCTTGGTGGCGCCTGCAAAAAACACGAAGTCCCAGTTCGAGGTATGCGGCGCGCCTGCAATAACGCACTTCTTCACGCCCTCGGGAAAGCGCTCAACGATGCGCCAGCCCTTGAGCCAGTAGAAGAATAAGATGATCCGGTTCACGATCCGCGAGAGCAGCGTGACGTTACGGGTTTCGTTATATTGCAATTGTGCGTGATCCCTCTCTTGGCAACCTTGCTAGCAGTTACGTTGCGGAATGCGAGGGGGATTTAGTCGAGGTCGCGCAGCTCACCTCTTACCTCTTGCCAAGCCAGCCAGACATTTTCCGGGTCGATATCGATATATCCGCGTTTCTCGATCATCTGCAGGTGCTTATCTCGAGGAAGCGCTATGCACGGGGCCGTATCCCGTATGTGTAGTACCTCGGCCTCGGTGAGGGGCTCGCCCTTCTCGCGCTCTTTCGCGTGAAGAACAGCGACGAGCGCCGGCATTGGGACGATATCGAGCAGCTGATCAGTCATCGCATCACATCCGGAAAACACCAAACGCGGGACGATCCGCTATCGGAGCTTCCAGTGTCGCCGCGAAAGCGAGGCCGAGCACATCGCGGGTCTGCACTGGGTCGATCACGCCATCATCCCATAGGCGAGCGGTGGCGTAGTAGGGGTTGCCCTCGTCCTCGTATTTCTGGCGGATTGGAGCCTTGAAAGCCTCGGCCTCTTCCTCGGTCCAGCTGTCCGCGTCACGGTGGACGGTAGCGAGTACGCTTGCGGCCTGTTCGCCGCCCATCACGGAAATGCGTGCATTGGGCCATGTGAAGAGAAAGCGTGGGCTGTAGGCGCGGCCTGCCATGCCGTAATTGCCTGCACCAAAGCTGCCGCCGATGACGACGGTGATCTTGGGTACGGTCGCGGTGGCAACAGCGGTGACGAGTTTCGCGCCGTGTTTGGCAATGCCTTCCGCCTCGTATTTCCCGCCGACCATAAAGCCCGAGATGTTCTGAAGGAACAGCAGCGGAATGCGGCGCTGGCAGGCGAGCTCGATGAAATGCGCGCCTTTTTGTGCGCTCTCGGAAAACAGCACGCCATTGTTCGCCAGAATCGCGACCGGCATGCCCCAGATGTGAGCGAAGCCGCACACAAGAGTAGAGCCGTAATGCTGCTTGAACTCGTGAAACTCGCTGCCGTCGACGAGGCGGGCGATCACTTCCTTCACGTCGTAGGGCGCGCGCACATCGTCGGGGATGATCGAGTAGAGATCGTCGGCATCGAACTTCGGAGCGCGCGGCTCCTGGACCGCGATATTCTCGGCAGCGTCGGTGTTCGCGCCAAGCTGGCTGACGATATCGCGCACGATGGTGAGCGCGTGCTCGTCATTCTCCGCGAGGTGATCGACCACGCCCGATTTCTTGGCGTGCAGGTCGCCACCGCCCAAGTCCTCGGCACTGATTTCCTCGCCCGTCGCGGCCTTCACCAGCGGAGGGCCTGCAAGGAAGATCGTGCCCTGATTGCGCACGATCACGGTCTCGTCGGACATGGCCGGGACGTAAGCGCCGCCCGCAGTGCACGAGCCCATCACGCAAGCGATCTGCGGAATACCCAGCGCGCTCATGTTGGCCTGGTTGAAGAAGATGCGCCCGAAGTGATCGCGGTCGGGAAAGACCTCGGCCTGGTGCGGCAGGTTCGCCCCGCCTGAGTCGACGAGGTAGATGCACGGCAAACGGTTCTCTTGCGCGATTTCCTGCGCGCGAAGGTGCTTCTTGACCGTCATCGGATAGTAGGTGCCGCCCTTCACGGTCGCGTCGTTGCACACGATCATCACCTGACGGCCCGACACCCGCCCAATCCCGCAGATCAGCGAGGCCGCGTTGACCTGATCTTCTTCGGGCCCAACATACATGCCGTTGGCGGCAAGCTGGCCGATTTCGAGGAAGGGCGAACCGGGATCGAGCAGTCGCTCTACCCGCTCGCGCGGGAGCAGCTTGCCGCGCGACACATGACGCTCGCGGCTGCGCTCAGGCCCGCCCAAAGCGGCATCAGCCACCGCGCCGCGCAATTCGTCGGCAAGCGCCTTGTTGTGGTGAAACCGTGACTTCGCTTCGGGAGCTTCACGGTCGAGCTTGGTGGTGAGAACGGGTGCGGTCATGATCCCTCGATTTGGCTATGCGTCGCCTGCCAATGCCTCCAAGCGACGAAAAACACAAACGCTGCAAACGGCGCCTGGAAGGCGAGGCCGAAGTAGAACTGCTGATAGCCGAGCCCGAACGCGGTGTAGCCATTCACCAGCACGTTCGAGGTCATGATGAGAGCGCCCAGCACCACGGCCCATCGCTCGCGCAGCCAGATCAACAGCGCCGCCAGAGGATCGAGGAAAGTGAGGCTCGTCCAGTAAATGTTCCACGGCAGAGGGCGGAAATCGTAGGGCAGCCAGCCAAAGTTCATCAGGTCGAGCGTGTGCGTCGTCGTCCCCACGAGAAACCCGATCGTCCAGATCACCTTGGCGTAGACAGGCATCAGGTTCCAGGCAGGTCGCCGGGCTCCAGGCCCTTGACGATGATCGCTTCAGCCGTGCTGCCCGCATCACGAAATTTGCCGATCTCTTGATATTCGGGCGAGGTTAGCCAGGCGAAGAGCTGTTCCTTGGTCGGAAACTGCATCAGCACACTACGGGTGGCTTTCCAGTCACCGACCACGACTTGCGGCTCCTCATCGACGCTCAGCATGGTGCCGTCGAACTTCTCGAAAATTTCCATGAAGCGCTCTTCATATTTGTCGTACTGAGAGCGGTCGTGGATCGTCATGCGGCTGATCATGTAAACGGGCATCAGCCAGCCGCTCCGATCAATTCGCGCCCGATCAGCATCCGGCGAATCTCGTTCGTACCCGCGCCGATATCGAGCAGCTTTGCATCGCGCATGTAACGCTCGACCGGCCAGTCGAGCGTGTAGCCCGCGCCGCCCAATGCCTGAACGCTTTCGGCGGCGACCTTGAAGGCGCTTTCGCTCGCATACAGGATCACGCCCGCCGCATCGAAGCGCGTGGTCTGGTCGGCGTCGCAGGCCTTGGCCACAGCGTAGGTGTATGCCCGCGCAGTCTGAAGCGCGACATACATGTCGGCGACCTTCGCCTGCATCAGCTGGAAGGAGCCAATCGGCTTACCGAACTGCTTGCGCTCGCGCAGGTAGGGAATGACCGTGTCGAGACACGCCTGCATGATCCCGAGCTGAAGCCCCGCAAGCACCACGCGCTCGTAATCGAGACCGCTCATCAGCACACCGACGCCGCCGTTGACCGGACCCATCACGCGGTCTTCGGGAATGTGGCAATCGTCGAACACCAGCTCGGCGGTGGGTGAACCGCGCATGCCCACCTTTTCGATCTTCTGGCCGATGGAAAAGCCTTCATCGCCCTTTTCGATCAGGAAGGCGGTGATCCCGCGCGAGCCTGCATTGCCGTCGGTCTTGGCGTAAACGACCAGAGTGTCGGCATAGGTCGCGTTGGTGATCCAGAACTTGGTCCCGTTGAGCACATAGCCGCCCTGGACGGCTTCGGCCTTGAGCTTCATGGAAACAACGTCGGACCCGGCGCTCGCTTCGGACATCGCAAGACTGCCGACATGCTCGCCCGAAATCAGGCCGGGCAGGTACTTCGCCTTCTGCTCTTCGTTGCCCCAACGCCGAATCTGATTGATGCACAGGTTCGAGTGAGCGCCGTAGGAAAGGCCGAGCGAGGCGCTTGCGCGGCTGACTTCCTCGACCGCGATCACATGCTCGAGATAGCCGAGGCCCAGCCCGCCATCTTCCTCGTCCACGGTGATGCCGTGGAGGCCAAGCTCGCCCATTGCCTGCCAGAGTTCGTCCTGCGGGAAATAGTCTTCGCGGTCGATCTTCTCGGCAAGCGGCGCGATCTGCTCATCGGCAAAGCGGCCGACGGAATCGCGGATCATCTCGGCGCTTTCGCCAAGCTGGAAATCGAAATCGGGGGTAGCGCGCATTACTTTGTCTTTCGCTGTATTTCTATCGGCAGGCGATCCTCGCCAGCCCTCTCCGGTTGATTGTGCAAGGCCCTTAGCAAGTGCTTCGCCCAAGGCCAACGCTTGGCCGACAACGCTGCGCTTGGCGGATCGGATTTTCGCTTCTAGGCTTGGCGGCACCATGCAAATTCGAACACCGCTGATCGCCGCAATCGCCGTCGCTGGCATTCTCACGCTGGGCGCCTGCGCGGAAGAAACAGGGGGCGGCGAAGCCGAAAGCGCGCCCGCCGCCGACGCCGCAGGTGAGAGTGGGGGCGGCGGTTCCACCACCGAAAGCATCACATTGGCAGTCACGGACAGCGGCTGGTTGACTGTGGGAACCGACGGTGCGGTCCAGACAACCTTCTTTGATGAAGGCGGGCGCTACCGCGATCTGCGCAACGGAGCGCCATTTGCCCAAGGTTCGTGGGAACAGCGCCCCGACGGGACCATCTGCTTCGAACCCGATACCGGGCTGGGCGCATGCTGGGAGACCGAGGCGGAGGACGAGAACGGTCTCGTCATCGCGACCAACGGCGACGGCAAGTCGATCGAGATCAAGCGCGTGACCTATCTCCCCCCACCCGCTGAGGAGGAGGCAGAAGCGGAAAGCGACGCCGATCCCGCCGGGGACGGGGGCTAAAGCCATCACCACTGCAAGCACAACCGGGGGCGCGATCCTGCGCTTCGATCAGGCCGAGCGGCGCTATGGCGATGTCATCGCCGTGGGCGGCGTCAGTTGCGAGATCGCGGCGGGCAGCTTTGTTGCGCTGGTCGGATCGTCAGGGTCGGGTAAATCGACGCTGCTCAAGATGGTCAACACGCTGGTCGAGCCGACCGGCGGGCGGGTGCTTTTCGCTGGCGAAGACGTGACCAGCCTGCGCTCCGCACAGCTGCGGCGGCGGGTTGGTTACGTGTTTCAGGGGATCGGGCTGTTCCCGCATTTCACTGTGGGCGAAAACATCGCGATCGGGCCGAGGCTTGCAGGCGAGGCCCTGCCGCCCGAGCGGATCGCAGAACTTCTCACTCTGGTCGAACTCGAACCCGACATGGCGAGCCGCATGCCAGACGAGCTTTCGGGCGGACAGCGTCAGCGCGTCGGCGTGGCACGGGCGCTTGCAGGCGAACCCGAACTCCTCATCATGGACGAACCTTTCGGCGCTCTCGATCCGATCACCCGCGACGCTTTGGGCGAGAAGGTTCGCGAACTGCACGAAAAGCTAGGCCTCACCACGATCATGGTCACGCACGACATGGCCGAGGCATTGCTCCTCGCCGACCGAGTGCTGGTGATGAGCCACGGCGAACTCGTGGCCGACGAAACGCCGCGCGGTCTTCTTGGCGGAGCGGGCGGAGAAATCGCTCAAGGGCTGGTCGCTGTCCCCCGCCAACAGGCGGAGAAGCTCGCCGACATGGAAGGCCGCCTCACCCACGAAGAGAAGACGCCGTGAGCGAGATTTTCGAGATTCTGCTCGGCCTTGGTGACAAGTTTGCCGCTCACATTGTGCTCGCCGCCAGCGCAATCGGGCTGGGCATAATCGTCGCGCTGCCCCTCGCTGTATGGGCAAGCCGGTCGGCGACGGTTTCTCGCATTGCGCTCGGTTTTGCGAGCCTCGTGCAGACGATCCCGGCGCTTGCGCTCCTAGCGCTGTTCTTCCCGATACTGCTCAGTTTGAGAGCGGTGTTCGGTGAGGATTTGCCGACGCTCGGTTTCCTGCCTGCACTTCTCGCGCTTGCACTTTATGCCCTGCTGCCGATCCTGAGGAACGCCGTCACTGCACAGGCCAATCTCGATCCCGGCGTGCTCGAAGCGGCTGACGGAGTGGGCATGACTTCGTGGCAGAAACTCACGCTGGTCGAAGCACCTCTTTCCGCGCCCTTCATCATGGCCGGCATCCGCACCGCGAGCGTGTGGACCATCGGTGCGGCGACCCTTTCGACCACCATCGGGCAGCCGAGCCTTGGCGATCCGATCTTTGCAGGGCTTCAGACGCAGAACTGGGCGCTGGTGCTTGCAGGATGCATTGCGAGTGCGGGGCTGGCGCTGGTCGTCGATGCCCTGCTGGGCGTGATCGAGAACGGCTTTGCCAAGCGCAGCCGCCTGCAATGGGGCGCTGGGGTTGCGGCGGTGGCGCTGGGTCTTGGTGGCGCGCTCTACTACCAGAGTGGTGGGGACGACGAGGACACCATCGTCATCGCGTCAAAGCAGTTCTCCGAACAATACATTCTTGCGCAATTGATCGGCTCGCAGCTCGAAGAAGCCGGGTTCGACGTCGAATATCGCGACGGGCTTGGCAGCGCGGTCGTGCACAGCGCGGTCGCCAATTCGAGCATCGATATCTCGGTCGATTACACCGGCACGATCTGGACCAACGAGCTGGAACGCACCGACAATCCGGGCCGCGAGGAGATGTACCAAACCATCGTCGAGTGGGAACGTGAGAACACCGGCGTTCGCGTGCTTGGGCGGCTAGGATTCGAAAACGCCTACGCCTTTGCAATGCGGGAGGACCGGGCGGCAGAGCTAGGCGTTTCCTCGCTCGAGGATCTCGTGCCCTACGGACCGCAGCTGGCGGTTGGAGGCGATCCGGAATTCTTCGAACGGCCCGAATGGATTGCGGTTCGCGATGCCTATGGGCTGCGGTTTGGTGAGACGCGCAATTTCTCACCCACCTTCATGTACAACGCCCTGCGCTCTGGCGAGGCCGACGTGATCAGCGCCTACACCTCCGACGGTCGCATCGCGGCGGATCGGCTGGTCGTGCTCGCAGACCCGCGCGAGGCTCTCCCGAGCTATGACGCGATGATCATGATGAGCCCGCGGATAGCCGAAAACGAGGAGATCGCCCGCGCGCTTGAACCGCTGATCGGCGCGATTTCGGTCGAGGCCATGCGCGAGGCCAATTTCGCCGTCGACCGCGAAGGCGAAGGCAAACTTGGCCCGAAAGAGGCGGCGGAAGAACTGGCTGACAAGATCGGTCTGTGACCACCGCAAGCCCGACCGGGCGCCCGCAGCGGGCGCAGCTATGCTGCGCGTCTAGCGAGGAAGCGTCCGCGGATGCGGGCGCTCAAACCCTAACGCGCCTTGCGCCAGACTTGCGCTTGGCAGAACGGTCCGATGCAACCGCGCACTTCTATCGTGTTCGGACCCGTGCGGCGGATCACCGAGCGGTAGCTCTTGCCGCTCTTGGGATCGTAGATACGCCCACGCCACAGGTCGTCGTCGCGGCGGAACTGCGTGAGGATGGGCAGGCCGAGCAGGCGCCGACGGCGCAGCTCGGGCTCAGGATTGTTGATGTCGCGTTGGTCGAGGCCATCGGGCGGCGGAACGAGAAATCGTGCAATCGTACCGCAGGTCACGGAGCCGCATGGCTTGATCTCTACAATCGCATCGCGTTCTTCGGTGACCCAGCGGCCCGAAATGGGCTCAGCAGCAAGCGCCGATGTCGCGCTCAGCATCAGGGCCGAAAGGGTTGTAACAAGGCCCATAAATGCGCGCGCGATCATATTCGGTCTCCAGCTGCTCCGCAGATATATACGCACGAAACGCGCTTGGGGTTACAATCAATCGAAGCCCACGCCAATCGGCCAGCGGCGGCCGCAAATGCCCAGCACCTTGAATAAGAGGCCCATCTGGCCGTCATCCACGAGCCGGTCGAACTGACGTTTGAGCTTGTCCTTTTCAGCCGGGTTCTTGCGCTGGAGCGCTTCGAGCCGGGTCTCTATCCCCATCTGGCGGAGCCATTCGCCTTGCATTTGCAGGCCCATCACGTCTGCGCCGTTCTTTTCGGCGACGTCCTTGAGCATTTCGAAATCGACGTGTGCGGTTAAATCCGCCTGTCCCGGGTGAGCGAAGACATCGACCTTCTCGTGACTGCGGATCGCCTGAAGGGTCGAGCCTGCGCGCAGTTCAAAGGCGCCATAGTCAATGATGAGCGCCGCGCCGCCCTGCTCTTTCAGGCGACCGGCGATTTCCTGCATCACCGCGCTTGCCGCAGCGCTGGTTTCGATCATCGTGCCCTGGCTCGCGCTCTTCCAGCTGCGCGGAACGATTGAATCCATCGGTTTGTCGCCTGCGACGAACACGAATTCATCGTCTTCGAGACCGACCAAGCGCTCATGCCAGCCATTGGCGCTGCGAACGAGCTGGTGGATCGGCAGCGCGTCGAAGAACTCGTTGGCGACAATCAGCAACGGCGCATCGTCCGGAAGCGTCGAGAGGTCGTCGTGATGCTGAGCATCCGGAAACGCTTCGAGCTGGATCTTGCGCAGGGCTGGCGAGGTTTCCACGAAGTGGACCTGCGGTGCGAACTCATAGCGCGCCGCCGTGCGCAGCGCATCGCTTGCCAGCGTCCCGCGTCCGGGGCCAAGCTCGACATAGTGGATACGCTTACGCGATCCCATCCGGACCCACAGATCGGCCAGCCATAGCCCGATAAGCTCGCCGAACATCTGGCTGACTTCAGGCGCGGTGATAAAGTCGGCGTCCTCACCCAGCGGATCGCGGCTGGTGTAGTAGCGCATATTGCTCTCGGCCATGTAGTGAGCGAGGCTGATCGGGCCGGTTTCCTTGATGAGGCGACGGAAGGTCTTGCCGAGATCGCGGGCCTTGGCCTTGGCTTCCTTTTCGGCTTTGGCGGCGTCGGCCTTCGCCTTCTTTTCAGCCTCGCGCTTTGCCTTATCCTCGGCCGCCTTGCGCGCCTTCTCTTCGGCCTCCGCCTTAGCCTTGGCTTCGGCTTCTTCCTTGGCCTTGGCTTTGGCTTCCGCTTCTTCGCGCGCCTTGCGCTCGGTCTCCTCCTTGGCTTTCCTTTCGGCCTGGGCTTTTGCCTTGGCTTTGGCTTCCGCTTCTTCGCGCGCCTTGCGCTCGGTCTCCTCCTTGGCTTTCCTTTCGGCCTGGGCTTTTGCCTTGGCTTCAGCTTCGGCCTTTGCTTTTTGTTCCGCCTCGCGTTTTGCCTTTGCTTCGGCCTCTTTCTTCGCCTTGGCCGCGGCTTCGCGCTTGGCTTTTTCCTCAGCCTCTTTCTTGGCCTTGGCCTCTGCCTCGCGGCGGGCTTCTTCTTCTGCTTCTTTCTTGGCCTTTGCCTCAGCTTCTGCCTTGGCTTTCGCCTCCGCTTCTTCGCGTGCCTTACGCTCGGCTTGTTCTCTGGCCTTCTTTTCCGCTTCCTCTCGCGCCTTGCGTTCGGCTTCCTCTTTGGCTTTGCGCTCTGCCTCGACCTTGGCCTTTTCCTCGGCCTCTTTCTTGGCTTTGGCCTCAGCTTCCTTGCGAGCCTTTTCTTCGGCCTCCTTGCGCGCTTTCTCCTCGGCGGCTTTACGCGCTTTCTCTTCCGCCTCGGCTTTCGCCGTGGCCTTGGCCTCAGCTTCTGCCTTGGCTTTGGCTTCCGCCTCTTCGCGCGCCTTACGCTCGGCCTCTTCCCTGGCCTTCTTCTCTGCCTCTGCCTTGGCCTTGGCCGCGGCTTCAGCTTTCGCTTTTTCTTCTGCCTCGCGCCTGGCCTTTTCTTCGGCCTCCTTCTTCGCCTGCGCTTCGGCCTCGGCTTTCGCTTTATGGCGAGCGGCCTTGGCAGCCTCCTCGGCGGCGCGCGCTTCCTCTTCTTCGAGAGCCTTAGCCGCCGCGACCGCTTCGGCAGCTTTCAGGCGCGCGGCATCCTTCGCAGGCTCGGCCTGCGTGTCGATCGGGACTTCTGTCTCGGTGCCGTCAGGCTCGATCAGCCGCAGCGTGGTGCAGCGCTGAACGGCGAGCGTTATTGCGCCTAGGCGGGATTGGTCGCCGCGCTCGTCGCTCCGGTTCCCACGGGCTTTCTCGTCACGGCGTAGATCGTGACAATCAATCCAATCAGTATCAGCGGTATTGTTAGCCATTGACCCATCGATAGCCCGGTTCGCGCGGCAAAGTCAGCCAGTTGTGCATCGGGCTCGCGGAAAAATTCGTTAACGAAGCGCGCAAGCCCCATGCCGAGCGTGAAGATGCCCACCAGCAGACCCGGGCGATACCGCGCCTTCGTCTTCCAGAACAGCAGCATGAGGACAACAAGCAGCGCGAGGCCTTCAAGACCTGCCTGGTAAAGCTGGCTGGGGTGACGTGCGACTTCGCCTGCGCGCGGGAACACCATCGCCCAAGGGACATCGCTCACACGGCCCCACAATTCGCCATTGTTGAAGTTCGCAAGACGCCCAAGCAGCATCCCCATCGGCACGTTGACCGCGATATAGTCGCACACGCGCAGGAAGGAGAGGTTGCCGCTGCGCGACACCCAGGCGATCGCGACCAGCACACCGATCAGCCCGCCATGAAAGCTCATCCCGCCTTCCCACAGCTTGAGAACATCAAGCGGGTTCGACCAAAGGTCGGGTTGATAGAAGATCGAATATCCCAGCCGTCCGCCGATGATGACGCCGAGCGTGCAGTAGAAAAACAGGTCGTCCGCATGCCGCTGAGCCATGGGCGCGCCGGGTGCCTTGATCATCTTTGACAGGTGCCAATAAGCGAACACCACGCCGAGCAGGTAGGCGAGCGAATAATATCGCAGCTGGAACCCGCCAATCTCGAACAAATAGGGGCTTAGACCCAAATCGGACCAGTAGATCGGGTCAGCAGCGCCGCCGCTTGCAGCAAGTAGTGACAGCACGGATGGAACCTCTTAATGGTAATGATACGCCGTATCGACGCAGCCTTATGCGTTGCAGCGGCTTGTGGCACAGCAAGGGGCCGGGGGAAAGTGTCTCGGACAAAACCCGACAGGCGTGCCTGATGAGAGACAAGGGGGTGCCGCTAACCCCGATTGCGGCATCGAAGAGGACAACTTCGCCCCGTGAAGAGGCGAGACCAAGGAGAGAAACACGCATGCCCACACAGCTGGACAATGCACTTGAAGCAATCATGGCAGAACTGACCAAGGAAGGTCAGCCGTTCCACACGACGCCGTATGAGCGTGACGGAACCTCGATGCCCGCATTCACGGTCGCACCGCCCACGCTCGCGCATTACTTTGCGCACTTCTGCAACGAGCATAAGGACGTGCCTTTCATCGTCGATGGCGATGTGCGCCTGACTTTCGGCGAAGCGTACGGCGCTGCGATGTGTGTCGCGGAAAGCCTCGTGACCGAGCATGGCATCGAGAAAGGCGACCGTGTTGGGATCGCGGCGCGCAATTCGGCCAACTGGATGATCGCTTACATGGGCATCGCGATGGCTGGCGGCTGCGTGACGTTGCTCAATGGCTTCTGGGGCGGTGAAGAGCTCGCCTATGGTATCCGCCTTGCCGAGTGCAAGATCGTGCTTGCCGATGCGGGCCGAGCCAAGCGCCTTGACGGAACCGAGCACGGCGCAAAGCTGGTGATGATGGACCACAACGCTCCGGCAGAAGGTCTCGCCAATGTCTGGAAGGCACCGGCAGATCAGGCAAGCTCGGTCGCCATGCAGATGCTGGGTCAGCTTGGTCCGGACGATCTCGCAACAATCCTCTACACTTCGGGTTCGACAGGCAATTCCAAAGGCGCCTGGTCAGATCACCGCGGCGTTGTCGCAGGCGTCATGAGCTATGTCAGCCAGAGCGCGATGGCCAAGATCCTGCTCGAAAGCCGGGGCGAGGACGTGAGCGCACAGCCTTGCGCGCTGGTCGCCGTGCCGCTGTTCCACGTGACCGGCGAAGTGCCGCTCTTCCTTCAAAGCTACGCGATTGCTCGCAAGCTCGTCCTCATGCCCAAGTGGGATGCGGAAGAAGCGCTGCGTTTGATGGATGCGGAAAAGGTCACCTATTTCGTCGGCGTTCCGCTGATGAGCTACGAGATCGCAACCCATCCGAACCGCGAGAAGTACGACCTGTCGGCGTGCAAGAGCTTTGCTGCCGGTGGCGCCCCGCGCCCGGTCGAGCATGTCACCAAGATCAAGGAAGCCTTCCCCGGCGGGTTCCCGCTGCTTGGTTACGGCCTCACCGAAACGAATGCGGTCGGCTGCGGGAACTTCAACGAAAACTACCTCGCCAAGCCCGGTTCGACCGGACGTCCGTCACAGCCCATGGTAGAACTTGGCATCCTCGACGACGATGGCAATCACCTCGAACAGGGCAAGGTCGGCGAGGTCTGCATCCGCTCTGTCGCGAATTTCCGCGGTTACTGGAACAACGAGGAGGCCACCAAGGCCGCTTTTACCGACGACCAGTTCTTCCGCACCGGCGACCTCGGTTATGTCGATGAGGACGGCTATCTCTTCATCGTCGACCGCAAGAAGGACATCATCATCCGCGGCGGTGAGAACATCACCTGCATCGAGGTCGAAGACGCGATCTACGCGCATGACGACATCGCCGAATGCTCGGTCTTCGGCCTGCCGGATGAGCGCATGGGCGAAGTGCCTGCCGCGATCTTCCGCGTGAAGAACGGACGCGATGCCGTCAGCGCCGCGCAATTGCGCGAATTCCTGCTGTCGCGCATTGCCCCCTTCAAGGTGCCACTCGAAGAGCATATCTGGGTAACCGATGAACCGCTCCCACGCCTTGGCACCCAGAAGATCGACAAGAAGAGCTTGCGCGAAGCCTACACCAAGCAGCTTGCCGCTGCCTGATATCGGGGCCTGCCGCGCATTTTCGCATAGGCGAGGGACGCTGTGACTGACTGGAGCCTTCCCAGTCGCCGCGTCCCTCGCCAGCGCGCCATTATCGACCGGCGCGCGCTGACGGGTGACATCGCCGCGCTGTGCGAAGAGCATGGCGACAAGGCGCGCCCGCAAATCCTCAAATCGCTGCAAACTGCGCTCGCCGACGGGCGCAGCGAGCTTGAGGACCGGCTGATCGAGAAGCCTTCAGCCGGGCACGAGATCACGGTCGGCTATGCTTTCCTGACCGATCAGCTGATCCGCGTGATTCATGATTATGTGACCAGACACGTCTTCCCTGCCGGCAACCGCACAACTGCAGAGCGCCTCGCGATTGTCGCTGTCGGCGGATACGGCCGCGCGGAAATGGCGCCGCAATCGGACGTCGACATCGCCTTCATCACTCCGATGAAGCGCTCGCCCTGGTGCGAGCAGGTGATCGAGGCGATGCTCTATCTGCTGTGGGATCTCGGCCTCAAGGTCGGCCATTCGAGCCGCACTGTCGCCGACACCATGCGCATGGCGAAAGAGGACCTGACGATCCGCACCGCGCTGCTCGAAGGGCGCTTCGTGTGGGGGGATCAGGACGTCTACGAGGAGCTACGACAGCGTTTCTGGGCCGAAGTCGCACGCGGCAACGAACGCCAGTTCCTCACGCAGAAACTCGAAGAGCGCAACCAGCGGCACAAGCGCATGGGCGACAGCCGCTACGTCGTCGAACCCAATGTGAAAGAGGGCAAAGGCGGCCTGCGCGACCTGCAGACGCTATATTGGATCGGCAAGTTCATGCACCGCGTCGAAAGCGCCGCCGATCTGGTCGATGTCGGCCTGCTGACTGCGGCTGAATATCGCAGTTTTCGCCGCGCGGAGGGGTTCCTGCTCGCGGTGCGCTGCCACATGCATGTCCTGACGGGCCGCGCGGAAGATCGCCTGACCTTTGACCTGCAACGCCAGATTGCCGAGCGCATGAACTACGCCGACCGCCCCGGCAAAAGCGCGGTCGAACGCTTCATGCAGTACTACTTCCTGCAAGCGAAACGCGTCGGTAGCCTGACCGGCGTCTTCTTGGCTCACCTCGATGATGAGCACGCCAAGAAACGCACGCGCACGGGCTTTTTCGCCGGATGGAGCGCCAAGCCGCGCTACCTCAAGGGCTACGTGGTGCAAGGCGGGCGGATCAAGGCTCCGGGTGACAAGTGGTTCGAGGATGATCCGGTCCGCCTGATCGAAATCTTCCAGATAGCAGAGGCCGAGGGCCTTGAAATCCACCCGGAAACCATGCGCCAGGCCGACCGCGATGCGAAGCTGATTGATGCCGAGGTGCGCCGCGACAAGCGTGCAAACGCGCTGTTTCTCGACGTTCTGGGTGGCCGCAAGGATCCCGAAACGTCGCTTCGCTGGATGAACGAGGCGGGCGTTTTTGGTCGCTTCGTGCCCGACTTCGGCAAGGTCAACGCGCAGATGCAGTTCGACATGTATCACCACTACACGGTCGACGAGCACACGATCCGGGCCATCGGTCTGCTCTCGCAGATCGAACGCGGCTTGCTCGAAAAGGACCATCCGCGCGCCACCCGCGAGATCCATAAGGTCGCCTCGCGCCGCGCGATCTATGTCGCGGTGCTGCTGCACGACATTGCCAAGGGCCGCGGCGGAGACCATTCGGTTCTCGGCGCGCAGGTTGCGACAAAGCTGTGCCCGCGTTTCGGCCTCGATGAAAAAGAGACCGAGCTGGTCGAATGGCTCGTCCTGCAACACCTGCTGATGAGCTCGACCGCGCAGAAACGCGACCTCACCGACCCCAAGACGATCGAGGATTTCGTCGGCGAGGTCCGCTCGCTCGAAAGGCTGCGCAATCTTGCAATCCTGACCTGCGTCGACATCCGTGCGGTGGGGCCGGGCACGTGGAACAGCTGGAAAGGTCAGCTGCTGGGCGAGCTTTACGACGCAGCTCAGGAGCGCCTGCGCCTCGGGCACAAGCGAAAGGGTCGCAAGGCACAGGTCAACGCCAAGCGCGAAGCGGTGAGCAGCGCGCTTGGCGACAAGGCCTATCTGGTGGACCAGGTCGGCGAAATCCTGGCCGATGCTTTCTGGATCGCCGAGCCGGTCGACATCATCGCCAAGAACCTCATCCAGTACGAGGAAGCCAGGCGCATCGAGGAGCACCTCTCGATCCACTGCGAGGTGGACGAGGAACGCGGCGCAACACTGGTGAGCGTGATCGCCGCCGACCATCCGGGCCTGTTCTATCGCATCGCCGGAGGCATTCACCTGGCGGGCGCGAACATCATCGATGCGCGCATTCACACCGCGCTCAACGGCTATGCGATCGACAATTTTCTAGTTCAGGATCTTCACGCGAAGCCATTTCGCGAAGAAACCCAGATTGCCCGCCTGAAACAGGGTATCCGCGACGCCTTGCTCGCGCAGGTAGAACTCGTGCCAAAGCTGGCCGCTCGTCCGCTCGCTCATTCGCGGGCGAAGGCCTTCGCCGTGGCTCCCCAGGTCAATTTCGACAATTCGGCCTCGAACCACTTCACCGTCATCGAAGTCACCGCCCGAGATCGCCCGGCGCTGCTCAATCGGCTTGCCCATGCGCTCTACAAGGCGAACCTGATCGTCCAGTCCGCTCACATCACCGCCTATGGCGAGAGCGCAGCCGACACGTTCTACGTGACCGATCTGACGGGTTCGAAAGTAACCGCGCCCGAACGTCTCGCAGAGATCGAGGCAAGCCTGCTCGACGCGGCGAGCGACCAGCGACAAAGGCTGCACGAAAACGCGTAAGACTGTGGCCAATCGGACAAAGCGCCGACCACATTCGACGAGCGCGTGACCAAATAGGTTGCGTTTGCGCTACTGATTTTCTAGACGCGTTTTCCCCTACGTCAGGAGAGGAAATTGATGACTTACAAGACCCCGGCGCGGTCGCTGGCCGCGCTTCTGCTTTGCTCGTGCGCTGCTACCCCCTTCGCAGCCCTTGCCCAAACCAACGAGACCGATGAAGAGCAGACGCAGCAGCGCACCAGCTCGCTCGACTCTATCGGCAACATCGTCGTTACCGGCACCAAGACGCGTGACCCGGAAGACGTTCAGGACGTCGCTCTCGCAGTGACCGCCTTCAACGAAGACACGCTCGAAGCCTTCAAGGTCCGTGATGTCCAGGGCCTCACCTTCCAGGCTCCCAACGTATCGCTCGACCAGATCGGCACCAGCCGCGGCACCGCGAACTTCTCGATCCGTGGTCTCGGCATCAACTCGTCGATCCCGTCGATTGATCCGACCGTCGGCGTATTCGTCGATGGCGTCTATCTCGGCATCAATGGCGGCGTCGTGTTCGACATCTTCGACCTTGAAAGCGTCGAGATCCTTCGCGGTCCGCAAGGCGTCCTGTTCGGTCGCAACGTGACCGGCGGTGCGGTTCTGATCAATACGACCAGCCCGACCGAAGATTTCCGCGGCAAGTTCCGCGCAGCGGTCGACGGCCCCGTCGATGGTGGTCGCGGCGGTGAAAACTACACCGCAAGCGGCGTGCTTTCTGGTCCGATCATCGAAGACAAGCTGCTGTTCAAGGTTGCTGGTTACTACAACAACGATCGCGGCTATTTCGAAAACCAGTTCGACGGCTCGAACTTCGGCCAGGCAGAGACTTACATCGTTCGCGGCGCACTCGAAGCGCGTCTCGGCGATCTCACGCTGACGGGTAAGGTTGATTACTTCGATTCGACCGGTGACGGCCCGGCCGCACAGAACCGCGGCATCTTCGAGCGCGACAGCTTCGACTTCGCAATCGACAATGCCGGTTCCTACTCGACCGAGATCCTCACCACCTCGCTTACCGCAGAGCTGGATATCGGACCGGGCACGCTGACCAACATCTTCGGCTACCGCGACTACAGCGCGGAAACGGATGCCGACATCGACGCGACCACCCTGTTCCTGTTCCACTCGAACACCGAGACCGAGCAGGACCAGATTTCGAACGAAATCCGCTACGCTGTGTCGACCGACAACTTTGACCTCACGGTTGGCGGTTTCTACTTCGACCAGACGCTTGCCTACACCGAAGTGCGCGACATTCCGGTCTCGACGCCGCTCTCGTTCTTCGGCGGCGGTCGTCAGGAACATGAAGTGCTCGGCGTTTTCGCGAACGGCCAGTTCTACCTCACCGACAGCTTCTCGGTCATCGGCGGCATCCGCTGGAGCCAGGAAACCAAGGACGCAGACGTCACCTACGTGCGCCCGCGCCCGGCTTGTTCGGTCGTGGACCAGACTTGCCCGACCACTGGCGTCAATCCGTTCATTCCTACCGAGAACAACGGCTTCTCTGACCGCGTTCGCTTCCGCAACGTGTCGCCGAAGCTGGGTGTCCAGTACGAATTCGCGAACAGCCAGGTCTACGGTCACTGGACCCGCGGCTTCCGTTCGGGCGGCTACAACTTCCGCATCACCAACGCGAATGCGTTTGAAGCGATCGTTGCGCAGCCTGGCTTCAACTTCTTTTTCGGGGAAGAGCAGGTCGACAACTTCGAGATCGGCGGCAAGTTCCAGACCGAGGACGGCGCCTTCACGCTCAACGTTGCAGCCTACATCACCAAGATCGAGGACATGCAGCGCGAAGTGAACCAGTCGGACCCGGTCTCGGGTGTGGCTCAGTCGATCTTCAACACCGCTGATGCAACCATCACCGGCTTCGAAGCCGAAGCGCGCATGCGTGTTTCCGACAACCTGCTGTTCACCGCGAACATCGGGATCATCGACGACGAGTATGACGAGATCCTGTTCGACATTTCGGGCGATGGCGTGATCAACGATACCGACCTCGACCTGCGCCTGCCGCGCGTTCCCGAAGTAACCTGGGGCGTCGGCCTGCTGCACGAACTGTTCCTCGGCGACAGCGAAGTCATCACCCGCGTGAACTACCAGTACCGCGATGAATTCGCCTACACCGACGACAATCGCGGTTTCGTTCAGGACATCAGCAACCTTGAAGCCAACATCACGTGGAACACGCCGATGGATGGCCTCAGCTTCTCGATCTATGGTCGCAACCTGTTCGACGAAGTGCAGGTCGGCGGCGATACGCAGATCCCGTTCGGCGGTCCGCTTTCCAACGGCATCAACCGTCCGTTCGATCCGCTGCCCGGCGCAGGCACCTTCTCGCCGCTTCAGCGCGGACGGAACATCGGTGTCGAAGCTGTCTTCGAATTCTAATCGATCCGGCTAGATACCGAACACCGAAAGGGCGCTCCGGCAACGGGGTGCCCTTTCTTGTTTGGACGGCGTCAGTCTTCGGTGATGAGCAGCAACACGTTCAGCTGGCGATCGAAACCGACAAACGCCCATTCATTCGGCGCCTTGGAAATAGGATTCCACAACCCGTCATAGCGGTTTGAGACGACCGTTCGGTCCCCGGGATCGAACAGTGCGAGAAACTCTTTCGAACAGGCGCGGGCGCTCTCTTCCGGGAGCCATTGCTTGCTGGGATTGGCGATATCTTTCGACAGCGCCTCGACCAGTTGATGCTCCGCTGAACGCGGGCCATGCGCATCGGGAGTCGCATCCAGCAATTCCCAATTGAACCCGATGCGTTTGTATCCGAACTCGCCCACGAAATTATCGGCGATAACGGCGTGCGGCGCGATATCACCTTTGCCTTCGACATGGATGAGGAGCGTGGCGGCCCCGTTGTTCAGCCGGGGAAGCCAAGTCGTGCGAAACTGCTCGACCGCCTCGTTTGGCCCTTCCGTCACCCGCGCGCCCCGAAGAGCGCCGTACCCACGCGCACATGAGTCGCGCCGAGCTGCACCGCGGTCTCGTAATCGCCGCTCATCCCCATCGATAGGCCGCCTTCGTCGCCGGTGAGCCCGTTATCCTTGGCAAGCTTGGCAAGAAACGCGAAGAACGGCGCTGCTTCGGTGTCAGCGGGCGGCAGGCACATCAGGCCTGCGATTGGCACGTTCGCCGCGCGCACTTTCTCCAAAAAATCTGGCAGTTCAGCAATCGGACAACCGCCCTTCTGGTCCTCGTCGCCGATATTGACCTGCACGAAGCAGGGCACGCGCTTGCCCGACTTGTCCATTGCCTTGGCAAGCGCCTTGAGCAGGCTCGAGCGATCGAGCGAATGGATCACATCGAACAGCTCGACCGCATCTTCGGCCTTGTTCGATTGCAGCTGGCCGATGAGGTGCAACTCGACGCCGGAATAGGCCTCGCGCAATTGCGGCCATTTTTCCTGCGCTTCCTGCACGCGGTTCTCGCCGAAGACCCGGTGGCCCGCCTCAAGCAATGGTTCGATCTTGTCCGCCGGATGCGTCTTGCTCACGGCAATAAGCGTCACATCCGCAGGCTCGCGGCGGGCGGGCTTGCACATGCGCGCGATGTTGCTTTCAACCTCGGCCAGACGGCTTGCTGCACTTTGCGTGTCGTTTTCCATTGGCCGCGATATAAAGCCCCGATGGCGCATATAAAGCCCCTCCCCGAACTCTGGCTCATTTCCGATGCCCGCAACGACGCTGTGCTCGAAGACGCGATTGCGCGCCTGCCGAAGGGTTCAGGGTTCGTTTTCCGGCACTACCACCTTGGGCCGGACGAGCGCGCGACACGGTTTGCGGCGCTGCTTCCGATGCTTCGTGATGGAGGGCATTGGGCCATAGTTTCGGATAGCTTTTCTGCCGCGGAAGAATGGGGTGCGGACGGGGTCTACGGCGCTCTGGACGCAATCCCGACATCGGACCTGCGCTGGATCGCCACGGCTCACAACGAGGGCGAGATCGCCGACGCCAATCGATACGGCGCCGATGCCGTGATGCTGTCACCAGTCTTTCCAACACGCTCGCATCCGGACGGCGAAACGCTGGGCGTGGATCGGTTTCGCAAGCTCGCGGCGCTTTCGAAAGTCCCGGTTATCGCACTTGGCGGCATGAACAAGTACCGCGCCGAGCAGCTTGGCTGGCCCCGCTGGGCCGCGATTGACGGTTTAAGTTGAGGCTCGACTGACCGCAGCATCCTTGACCCCGAGTCGCCAAGGATTCATGGTGTGTTCTCATTCAAGGAGCTCCACCATGGCGACCCGCGCTGTGAACACTCGCAAAGCCCCGACTGCCGACTGGCGCATTGGTCTGCAGCGCTCGATCCGCCGGATCGGCCAGATTACCGGCGCCGGCGTGCTTTTTGCCGCGATGGTGTTTCTTGCGCTCTCGCTAGCGAGCTACACCCAAACCGATCCGAGCGCGTCCACGGCGGCGGACCCCGCTTCGGTTGCAAACTGGATGGGAAGCTGGGGCGCGTGGATAGCCGACCGGGTGCTATTCCTGTTTGGTCTGCCAAGCCTGTTGCTGCTGCCTTTGCTTTATATCTCGGCACGCCGCCTGTGGCGCGATGTCGAGATGGACGATGTCGAGGGTGAGCGCACCCGCTGGTGGCTGCCCACGGCGATGCTGCTGCTTGCGATCATGCTTCTTGGCACCGTCCTGTCGCTGACGTTCGAGAATGCTGGCGGCACTCTGCCAGCCCAGCTTGGCGGCGTGTCGGGCCTGCTCGGTGCGGCGGGCATTGAAGCGGTCGCGGCCCGCACGGGTGAAGCGGCGTCGGGCTGGGTGACCTTGGGCGCTGCGCTTGCGAGCCTTGCCGGGGCGACGGCGCTTCTCACCCGCATCTTCGCGATCGACTGGCGCTCGCTGCTCACCCTTCCCAATTTCATTGCCGCTGGCGCAAATTCAATTCTCTCGCGCTTGCCGTTTGGTCGCCGCGAAACCGCGCTCACTTTCATCGATGGAGATGACGAGGTCGCCCCCCCCGCTGCCAAGGCGCGGCGCAAGGCGAAACCCGATGCAGAGGTCAAACCCGATCCCACGCCTCGCCGCGCGCCGGAGATCAGCGACCCATCGGCTCCGCCCAAACGCGCCAATCCGGCAACGAAGAAGAACCAGCGCGACATGTTCGCCGATTTCGAACTGCCGAGCCTAGAGCTTCTTGAAGACCCACCAGAGGACAGCGCGCCCAAGCTCGACAAGATGGCGCTGGAGCGTAACGCGCGCCTCCTCGAAAACGTGCTCGACGATTTCAACGTGAAGGGCGAGATCACGGCCGTCCGCACGGGCCCGGTCGTAACGATGTACGAACTCGAACCCGCACCGGGGATCAAGGCGAGCCGCGTCGTAGGCCTTGCCGAAGACATTGCCCGCAACATGAGTGCGATCTCAGCGCGCGTTTCGCCGATCCCCGGCAAGACGGTGATGGGCATCGAGCTGCCCAACTCCGACCGCCAGATGGTGATGCTGAAAGAGCTCGCCGCCTCGGCCAGCTTCGCCGAGCACAAGGGCAACCTGCCGATCATTTTGGGCAAGGATATCGCTGGCGAACCGATCATCGCCGACCTTGCCGCCATGCCTCACCTTCTGGTCGCAGGCACCACCGGTTCGGGTAAGTCGGTTGGCCTCAACTGTATTCTGCTCTCGCTGCTCTATCACTTTACGCCTGCCGAGTGCCGGTTGATCCTGATCGATCCCAAGGTGCTGGAGCTCAAAAGCTACGACGACATCCCGCACCTCCTCTCGCCTGTGGTGACCGAGCCGCACAAATCCGTGCGCGCGCTTAAATGGGCGGTCGAGGAGATGGAGAAGCGCTACCGGATGATGTCCTCCGTGAATTCGCGCAACATCAATTCGTTCAACGAGAAAGTGCGCGCCGCGATCGCAAAGGGCAAACCTTTGGGCCGCCGCGTGCAGACCGGGTTCGACCCCGATACGGGCGAGCAGCTCTATGAAGAAGAACAGCTCGATTACGAGCCGCTGCCGCAGATCGTCCTGATCGTCGACGAGCTTGCAGACCTCATGGTCACGGTGGGCAAGGAAATCGAGGTCCTTATCCAGCGCCTGAGCCAGAAATCGCGCGCCGCCGGTATTCACCTCATCATGGCGACGCAGCGCCCGTCGGTCGATGTCATCACCGGCGTGATCAAGGCAAACCTGCCGACCCGCATCAGCTTCAAGGTGACGAGCCGGATCGACAGCCGCACGATCCTTGGCGAGCAGGGCGCCGAGCAGCTGCTGGGCAAGGGAGACATGCTCTACAAGCCGAACACCGGCGCGACCGTGCGCGTCCACTGTCCGTTCGTCTCGGACGAGGAAGTGGAATCGGTCGCCGACTTCTGGCGCGCGCAAGGATCGCCTGAATATGTCGACGCGGTCACCGAAGAGCCCGAAGATGGCGGCGGCTTTGCGTTCGAGGACGAGTTTACCGCCTCCGACAACCCGGACGAGCGCAAGTATCGCCAGGCCTGCCAGATCGTGATCGAGAACCAGAAAGCGAGCGGCAGCTGGCTCCAGCGCCAGATGGGCGTCGGCTACAACACGGCTGCCAAATGGATTGAGCGCATGGAGAGCGAGGGGCTGGTGGGCCCAGCGAACCACGTCGGACGGCGCGAAATCTTCCGCGATCAGGACGGCAATCCAATTTAAGCGTTACTCGCTGGCAGCATCCTCACGCTCGGCCTGGGTCAAAGGGCGCATGGTGATGTCGATCGGGACGAGCCGACGATTGCTGCCAAGCCTCACCCGCACCACTCCGCGCATGTCGGGATCGCGAAGCGCGCGGTCGAGCTCGCCTGCCCTCTCTTGGCCAACATAAAGCCTGCCTAGAAGCAGGCTGTTTGAACCGTAGACCCCGCCGTAATCGGCCTCCGCCGGATAGGGGCAGTCGCCAAATTCGCCTTCGATGCGCCGCACCAGCGGCGGTCCCGGCGGATCGCCTTCGAGACACAGCCGCGCCGGCGGGTCACCCATACCGAGCCGGTCGTCGAGGCCGTTCCAGTCGTAGGAGAACTGGACATAATGGCCGCGCAGAAGGTCGCGCGGATCGTAGCCTCTGATCTCTACGTCCCATTCGGTCCCCTGCCGGCTCTCATAATCGGTCCAGCCCCACAAAGCTGCGAAGCCCACCAGCGGCAAGACCAGCGCTGATAAGCGAAGCGCACGGTTCATGGCGTCTGCTCCTGCGTCTCTCGACCGGGTGCATAGACTTGCGACACGCGCACTGCGCCCCATGCGACGGCGAGGATCATGAGGCCCGAAAGGATCAGGCCAAAGCCGGAAAGGAGTAGGTCGCTTGCGAGCTCGAAGCTCAGGATAATCAGCCGCAAGGCCACCACCGCCACTGCCAGCTGAAACGCTCCGCGCGCATCGATTGCGAGAGCAGCCGCAGCGATCCCCACCCAAAGCGCCATGAACAAGCCTGCGGCAAGCAGGTCGATATCGTTGACGCCAAGTGCGAGGGCGATTGTCAGCCCCGATCCTGCCATGACCAGTCCCGAAACGCGTCCCGACAGCCCCGGATTTGCGAGCACCAGCAACAATCCGAAACCGAGCGCCGCTGCGGCTCGCACCAACTGGCCAGTGCTTCCAAGCGGATCGTAATCGCTCTCGAAGCCGCCAAAGCTTGCAATGATGCAGGAAAGCGTCGCGCCGCCAACCGCATAGGTGATCGCGACAAGTTCAAGCTGACGCCAGAAGTCGTGGCGGCCCGAGCGATCACGCATCCATGCAGCGAAAGGCGCAAACAGGCCGGGAAGCGTGGTTGCGATCGCGGCGAGCATCCAGCCGGGTCTTTCCTCGCGCTCGAACAAGGCGCCGCTATCGGCCGCTGCAAAGTCCCATGCGCAGTAAATGCTCGCACCGATGAGCAGCGCGGCGGCAGGCCAGCTGCGACCAAAGATCAGCAGCATCGGGCCGAACAAGATCAGCCACGTGGCAAGCGGCTTCCAGAGCGGCGAACTGGTCTGGTAGACTTGGCCCAGATGGCCAAAGAATGTGAGACCGAGCACGGCAATAACGAACAGCAGCGCTTCGCTCACCCAAGGCGAAATCCGAGCCAACTCCCCCTCGCGCAAGGCGAGCGTCGCGCTTAATCCGATGAGAAGGGCGAGGTGCACCGCAAGCCGCAACTGGCCGGGAATCTCTTCCCAGTTTGCAGCCACGACGGAGATGATGCCCAGCCCGATCGCGAGCGCGCCAAGGCCGAACACCGCCCATAGTGCAAGCGGACGCGCGTGCTCGGCCTCGTAATCGACGAGGCGCTGCGCGGTGGCGCTGTCGATAAGCCCGGCATCGCGCCAGGCCGCGATCTTGCGATTGCTCATGCGATCAGACTAGCGCCAGCCAATGCCAGCACAAGTCTGACCGGGATAAGTCAGCCTTCTTCGGCTGCGGCTTCAGTCTGCGAGGAAGGACCGGTCATAACCGTCTGGCCCTCGATCACCGCAGCGCTCGCAGCCTGATCGGCGTCGGTCAACGGGACAAGGCCGATATCGGCAAGCGGACCTTCGGCACCCCAGCTCTGCGCCCATTGTGCGAGATAGTTCTCAAGGCCCGGCGTCACGCCGATGTGTGCTTTCTTGACGTAGATGTAGAGGGCGCGCGATCCAGCATAGCTGCCGTCGGCAATCGTCTCAGCGCTTGCCTCCACGCCTCCAATTGGCAGGCCCTTCACGCTCTCCGCGTTCTCGTCGAGATAGGAATAGCCCAGCACGCCGATAGCGCGCGGATTGTTGGCGACCTTGCGAACGAGCAGGTCGTCCTGCTCGCCCTGGTCGAGATAGGCCTCGTCGCTGCGCAGTTCATGGCAATCACGCTCGAACTGGGCTGGATCGCTTTCTTCGAGCGCTGCCATTTCGCTGTTCCGGCGACAGGCAGGGGTCATGATGACGTCGAGAAGCGCGTCGCGCGTACCCGATGTCTCGGGCGGACCGTAAACGATGATGGGCTCGCTCGGCAGGCTGCTGTCGACGTCCGACCAGTTCTCCGCGGTCTGCTCTTCGCCCAGCGGCATTGCGGCGAGCGCGTTGTAGATGATGCCCGGCGTCAATTCGAGTTCGATGCCTTCGTCCATGGCGGATACAAAGACGATCCCGTCGCGGCCCACCTTGACCTCGATGATGTCGGACACGCCATTGGTCCGGCACCGCTCAAACTCGCTCTGGGTCATCTGGCGCGAAGCGTTGACGATGTCGGCGGTCTCAGGACCCTGGCCTGCGCAGAACTCTTCGATCCCTTCGCCGGTGCCGGTGGAGACGATCACCGGTGCAGCGGCGCCTTCATTGCCTGCGACGTAGTCTTCGGCGACCTTTTGCGCGAACGGATAGACCGTTGAAGAGCCGACAATCGAAATCGGTTCGGGACCGGCTTCGACTTCGCTTCCACCACATGCGGCGAGCACGGCGAGCGAGGCACCGACAAGCAGGTTGCGGGCGGAGAGGATTGGTTGGGTCATGGTTTGCTCCAGTGTCTTGGCCTGTTCGGGGGTAGGCGAAATTGGGGGTGTGTTATTGCGTTGCCGCTGCGGTTTCCTCTGCCGGTGTTTCACCGGTCAGATCCCCGCGCGTCATGGTCAAAAGCTCGTTCACGCGCCGCTCGTTCATTGCCATTTCGGCAGGCGGCGAAGCCACAAGGCCAATCGCCGCTAGCGGTCCGTCAGCTTTCCAGTTCTTCACCCATTCCTGAAGGAACAGGTCGAGGCCTGGAATGGCGCGCATGTGCGCTTTCTTGACGTACACGTAAAGGGGGCGGGCGCCGGGATATGCGAAGTTCGAGATGTTTTCATAGGTCGGATCGACACCGTTCATCGGAAGGCCGGTCACCTTGTCGGTGTTCTCGTCAAGGTACGAAAATCCGAATATTCCCACGGCACGCGGATTGCTCTCGATCTTCTGCACGATCAGGTTGTCCTGCTCGCCCTGGTCTACATATGCGCCGTCTGAACGCACCTCGGTGCAAAGCTGAAGATGGAGATCCTTGTCCTCTTGCTTGAGCGCTTTCATCTCGGGATTGGTGTCGCAGCCCACTTCAAGCACCAGCTCCTTCAACGCATCGCGGGTGCCGGAGGTGCTCGGCGGGCCGTAGACAAGGATCGGATCGTCAGGCAGCGACGGGTCGACATCGGACCACAGCTGCGTGGTCTGCTCGCCGCCATAGGGGCGCGCTGCGAGCGCTTCGTAGACGATCTTGGGGGACAGGTTCAGTTCAATCCCGCCATTCTTCGAGGCAAAGGCAATCCCGTCGAGACCGACCTGCAGCTCGATGATGTCCTGGACATTGTTCGCCTGACAGCGATCGAATTCCGAAGATTTCATGCGCCGCGACGCATTCACCATGTCGGGCGTATCGGCGCCAAGGCCCGAGCAAAACAGCTGGATGCCGTTGCCCGATCCGGTGGACTCGATCAGCGGCGACTTGAGCTCAGGGTTCGAGCGCGCGAAGTTCTCGGCCACCTGCTTCGCGAACGGGTAAACGGTCGACGATCCCACGGCGCGAATGGAATCGCGCGCTCCGCTACCGCCGGCGTCGCAAGCCGATAGAGTGATCGCGGCAATTCCCAATAGTCCAACGGCGAGGTTGCGTTTCGTCATCTGATCCCTTTCTACGATTGCGCATCGCGCTATTGCGGTACTGTGACAACGCTATGACGCATCGATAAGTGGCAGCAGCACTCAAGATTGCCGGGCCTCATACACGAGGCGGCACGCAAAGTTGAGCGCGCCGACCAAGACAAACGATTACACTTGTTCAAGGGACTGTTCTGGCTCGAGATTTCACGCTCCAACAAGTGAACTGGCTTAACAGGGTCGTAACCAGCACTGTGTTAGCGCGCATTCATGGACCGTCCGGCGTTCAGGCTTGTTGCCGCATTTGCTGCGGCCTTGCTGGCATTCTTGCTGGTTCCTGCAGACGCGCGTGCAAAATCGGTGCACGATCATCCGGTAGTAGAACCAGCCTGCCATTCCACGAGCAGTGCCGATGTCGAATTGATCGACATGTTGGCTCTTTCATCATGGAACTGTGCAGACAAGGGATGGCGGGCTGACCAACCGGCTGCTTGGATTCGGTTCGATGCACGCAGCTGGGCGGACAAGGAAAAGCCGCTATACTTCTTCACGCGCAATGCCCGCTTCGAGACGATCACTTTCGGTGTCCTCGATGAAGACGGCACACTGCGGACCTTGCGCTACAGCGAGGACATGGCTGAGCCATTCGCCGGCGGCCCTGTCTTCAGGCTCGAGCTTCCCGAGGTCATGGACGATACCAGCGCGGTCATCGTCAAGATCGACAAACCGCACTCTGTCCCGCTCCTGACCGAAGCGCGCCTCAGCTTTCACCCGGAAGACGCCTCTTGGGCCCAGTTCGACATGATGCTGCTTGCGCTCGTCGTCGGCATGCTGATCTTGCCGCTCTTTTTCGACGTCAGCTTCTTTATCGTCCTGAAAGAAAGGTTCGTCGTCACCCATGCAGTGATGGTGGCCTCGATGATCGTTTACGTCCTGTTTGCAGGCGGCCTGATCACCGTATTTGCCGACGTGCCTTTGCGGGTTATGGCGGTTGCAGGGCCACTGTGCTGGGCAATCGGCTGTGGGCTCTCGGCCCTATTTCTCGTCGATTTCCTCGAGAGGGACGCGCAATCCAATTTCATGCGCAGACTGACCGTCGCGACGGGGGTATGGACGGTGTTCGTGCCAGGCTTCTTCGCGCTGCAATTGCACGCGACACAGCCGGTCGACGATCTTCTCTACTTCTACACGTTCATACCGGCGATGGTCATCATCACCGCAGCGATCGCCGAAGCGCTTTGGCGAGGCAGCAAGTCGGCGCGCTTTCTGGCTTTCGCATGGTCGCCGATCATCCTGTCATCACTCGAGCGAATGATGCGCGGTCTTGGAGTGTACACCGGTCCATCGCAACTCGATCAAACGCTATATCTTGCGGTCGGGCTGGAAGTGATCGTGATAAGCCTCGCTATTGCATCGCGCTTCCTTGCCATTCGCCGCGAACGTGACGCGGCAGTCACCGAGGCCGAATTGCTCGAACAGCTGTCGACGCATGATCCGCTCACAGGCCTCATGAACCGCCGAGCGGTGGAAGAACGTTTTGCCAATCTTCAGGCGCAGGGTTTCGACACGTTTGCGCTTGTCGATCTAGACCATTTCAAGGCGATCAATGACCGCTTCGGACACCAGGTTGGCGACAAGGCGCTGGTTGCCTGCGGACACGCTTTGCGCGGTAGTAACGAACGCGACTCCATCGCGGTCCGACTTGGCGGCGAGGAGTTCGTGGTTCTCCTGCGCGGCAAAGGCGCGCTCGAACGCGCCGAGGCTCTTCGCCAGTCGATCACTGTGCGCATAGCTCGCGATGTCGAAGGGCTCGAGCGACCCGTCACCGCCAGCATGGGCGTGATCGAACTGCCGCGCGCATCGGATCAGCTGATGGGCTTCGACGAGCTTTACAGCCGTGCCGACCAGCTTCTCTACAATGCCAAGGCGGCAGGGCGGAACCGCACCTGTTTCGAGCGGCTTACCGTCTTCAATAAGCCGCCAGCAACGCGCGATAAACCACGATCGAAGGCAAAGCCCGGCAGAGCCGCTGCCTAGTCTTCGCTGGCGAAAGGCGCGAGCACTTCCGGCCTGATCCGCGCCAAACGACCGCTCTCTCGATCAAGCATCGCCCAGGTGGTCTTGGCAGAGACGAGCGGCTTTCCAGCCTCGTTTGTGAACTCGACAATGCGCACCGATTTCGCTCCGCGAGCCTCACTCGGGATGTAGGTGGTGCCGGTTGCGCTTTGTCCTGCAGCGATGTTGCCCCGGTAGTCGATCTCGTGCCGGATCACGACCCAGAAGAATTGCTCCCGGTGCTCAGGCTCGGCCACCGCATCCCAGTGCGAGGTCGCCATGTCCTGAATCCACTGAACCCACACCGTATTGTTGACGTGGCCGAGCTCGTCGATGTGCTCTGGCTGCGCGGTGAAGGTCTTGCTGAAGCGGTTCGTCATTCTGGCCCGGTGGGTAGTGCGCGCTGTCGCAAAGCGCAAGAATGCCAAGGCTTTGTTAGCTTAGACCAGGTATCAAGTTTCTGATTGGGCGGGACAAAGGCGAGGGAAGCGATGTCAGGCGAACCAAAAGGCAGGAAAGACCGCGGCTTTCGCCCCAAGGTCGAGTTCGGCGACAAGAAGCCCGGCGCCAAGAGCTTCATCATGAGCCCCGAGGGCGTGTTCGTTCACCGGGACGGCAAACTCGAAACGCTCGCTGATCCTGTCGACTGTTTCTGGGACCAGATCGAGCGCGACCCGCGCCAGTGGAACTCGGCGATCAAGGGCTATGACTGGCTCATCGCGCATGCCGAAGAGGCGACAAGGGAAGATGTGCGTCGCACGCTTGGCTGGCTGGAGGCCGCGATTTCGCTGCGCGATCGAACGGCTGCGGTTGCGGCGTGCCGCTATCTTGCGGCCATGCCCTCGCCGCTGCTGGCTGGCGATTACGGGCGGCTAATGGCGATCTTCAACAGCCGCAAGGTCGGCATGGTGTGGCAACTCACTCCCGACCTCGACAAGCGCCCCTTGCCGAGCGGCCCGATCCCGGTTTTCGGCAAGGAAGCGGGCCTTGGCCTCATGCGTGCAGTGCCTGAGCTCTACATCAAACTGGCGATGTTCGGGCCAGAGATGGAAGAGATCGTGACCCTGCTGGTCGAGGAAGCGATCCGCTACGACGTCTCGCTTCCCCCTGACCTCATGGCTCTTGTGTCATCCCCATCTGCCAAAGGATGAAGGCGAACTCCTCTGCGGTTTCGCGCAGGGAATTCCAACGGCCCGACTGCCCGCCATGGCCTGCGCCCATATTGGTTTTCATCAGCAACACATTGTCGTCGGTCTTGGTATCGCGCAGTTTCGCGACCCACTTGGCGGGCTCCCAATAGGTTACACGAGGGTCGTTGAGACCGGCGGTGACCAGCATCGGCGGATAGTCCTGCGCCTTCACCTGATCGTATGGCGAGTAGGAAAGAATGTAGGCAAAGCTCTCCTTGCTCTCGATCGGGTTGCCCCATTCCTGCCATTCGCCCGGTGTCAGCGGCAGGCTTTCATTGAGCATGGTGTTGAGCACGTCGACAAAGGGGACATGCGCGACGATCGCACCGTATTGCGCCGGGTCCTGGTTCACGATCGCGCCCATCAGTTCTCCGCCAGCCGACCCGCCTGATGCGGTGACCATGCCTTCTGCGGTGTAGCCCATCTTGATGAGCCCGCGCCCGGCATCGACGAAGTCGTTGAAGGTGTTGGTGCGCTCGAACATCTTGCCTTGCAGATACCAGCGCCGGCCAAGATCATCGCCCCCGCGAATATGCGCGATGGCATAGGCAAAACCGCGATCAACGAGGCTAAGCCGCGTGGTCGAAAAGCCCGGCGGGATCGCATAGCCATAGGCGCCATAGGCATAGAGATGCAGCGGCCCCGGCCCCTCGATCCCGGCCTCAGCGAGGATCTGCGCGCGGTCCTTGCGCATCACGATGCTGACCGGCACCATCGTCCCGTCGCGCGCCTGAATCTCAACCCGCTCGGTTACATATTGCGTCGGATCGTAGCCGCTCGGGATCTCCTGCGTCTTGAGCGTCGTCAGCGTCTTGGTCGCCACGTCGTAATCCAGCACCGTGTCAGGCGTGATCATGCTCTCATAAGAAAGCCGCAGCACCGTCTGGTCGTATTCCGGATTGTTCGAAAGCCCTGCATCATAGCTCGCTTCGGGAAAGGCGATGGGATCCGCCATCGTCGGGTTCTCGTAAGAGCGGATCTGTACCTGATCGAGGCCGTTGAGGCGCCCCTCAGTAACAAAGAAGCCCTGGAACAGGTCGAAATCGGTGAGGTAGAAATCGTCCGATCCCGCGAGCACGGTATCCCATTCGCCGGGCGTGGTGAGGTCGGCCTTTGCAAGGCGGAAATTGATGTGGTCGTCATTGGTCCACACCCACAGCTCGCCCTCGCGAATGTCGACGCCGTATTCGATGCCCTTCTCGCGCGGTTTGATGAGTGTGAGCTCGCCTATGGGATCGGCAGCGGAGACGAAGCGCACCTCGCTCGTCTCGTTGTCGCCGGTCGAGATGATGAGATAGTCTTCCTGCGCCGATAGTCCGGCCCCGACGCTAAAGCTCTGGTCCTCTTCGGTGAAGAGGGTCACATCGGTATCGTTGGGCTGCCCGATCGTGTGCAGCTTCACCTCGAGCGTGCGCCACTCCTTGGTCGCGGGCGTGTAGGCAAGCGCCGTGTCGTTCGCGACCCAGGTAAGCCCGCCGCGCAGCCCTTCGAGCACGTCATCGAGCAATTCGCCGGTTTCAAGGTCCCTGATCCGCGCGGTGTAACGTTCAGAGCCATTCGTGTCGGTGGCGTAAACGATGTAGCGCCCGCTCTTGCTGACCGAGAGCGCGCCGAGACGGAAATACTCGTGACCTTCGGCAAGCGCATTCTGGTCGAGAATCAGCTGCGGCTCGGCACTCTCGGGCGCGCCGACAGGCTTGCGGTAATGCTTGCGATACTGCGCGCCCTCTTCGAATTCGGACCAGTAGAGATAGTCGCCGCGACGTTGAGGTACGGTGGAATCGTCTTCCTTGATCCGCGCGCGCATCTCGGTGAACAGGCTCTCGGTCAGCTCTTCGTGCGGCTTCATCGCCGCTTCGAACCAAGCGTTTTCCGCCTTCACATAATCGAGCACGTCCTCGTCATCGATCTCGGGATAGGACTTGTCGTAGAGCCAGTCATACGGATCGGAAATCGTGATGCCGTGATAGGTGTATGTGTGTTCGCGCTTTTCGGCGACGGGCGGAGAAGTGGGCACGTTGGCGTTATCCTCATGGGTGTCGGCGGAAACGCTCGCGCCTGTCATGAGCAGGGCAGCGCTCGCCATGGCGAGTAAGGTGGTTCGGGATGTCGGCACGGTAACCGGTTCCTTCAAGTGAGGGGCTCGGGTGGAAAGCCGCAGGCAGGCGGCCTATGTGAAGTGTTCTAGAGATTCACTCATGCGCGGCAAGACCGCGCGCGAAAAGCAGGATATCGACACAATGCTGATGCAGACCCATGAAGCCCGCCTCAAGGCCCTACGCGAAGAATTGAAGCGCCGGGGGGTCGACGGCTTCGTGGTGCCGATCTCGGACGAACATATGAGCGAATATGTCGGCGACTACGCTCAGCGTCTTGGCTGGCTGACCGGGTTTGGTGGTTCTGCGGGCTTTGCTGCTGTCACGCTTACCCATGCCGCGATCTTCGTCGATGGCCGCTACACCGTGCAGGTGCGCGATCAGGTCGATGAGAACCTGTTCGAATATCGCAGCATTCCGGGCGACAGCCTTGGCGACTGGCTCAAGGACATGAGCGAGGCGGGAGCGAAGATCGCTTACGATCCCTGGCTCCACACGTGGAGCTGGGTCGAAGCGCTTGAGAAAACCGTCGAGCCCGCAGGCATCACCATGATCCCTGCCGAAAGCAACCCAATCGACGCGGTATGGCAGGATCAGCCTTCCCCGTCCGACGCGCAAGCCATCGTTCATACTGAGGAACTCGCCGGGCGTTCATCGGCGGACAAGCGCGCGGAAGTGGCCGATTGGCTGTGCGACGAGGGGCTCGACGCGGTGGTAGTCCCGGCGCTCGATTCGATTGCATGGCTGCTCAACATTCGCGGCAGCGACGTGTCGCACACGCCGGTCGCGCTTTCCTATGTCATCGCGCACAAGGACGGAACGGCAGAGCTGTTCATCGCGCCTGAGAAAGTAACGCCCGAACTGACCCAGCATCTCGGCAATGCCGTGACGGTGCGCGCACGCGACGAATTTGTCGGAGCGCTCGGTTCGATGGAAGGCAAGAAGGTCAGCGTCGATCCCGATTTCGGCGTTGTCGGCATCGCGCAAGCGCTCAGGGCAGGGGGCGCGAAGTTCACCTTCAAGCAGGACCCGACGATCCTTGCCAAGGCAATCAAGAATGCAGCCGAAGTGCAGGGCCACCGCGACGCACAGGCGCGCGACGGGGCAGCGGTGAGCCGTTTCCTTCGCTGGCTCGAGGTAACTGCGCCCGCTGGCGAGATCGACGAACTGGCCGCGGCCGCCAAGCTCGAAGGCTTCCGCCGCGCACATGGCGACCTACGCGACACCTCGTTCGACACCATTTCCGCCGCATCGGGCCATGCCGCTCTGCCGCACTACAAGGTCGATGAAGACAGCAACATCCTGATCCCGCCGGGTTCGATCTATCTCGTCGATTCCGGCGGCCAGTACCCCGCAGGCACCACCGACATCACCCGTACCGTGTGGATCGACACACCCGAAGGCAGCGAACCGACGAGCGAAATGCGCGACCGCTTCACGCGCGTTCTGAAAGGCCACATCCAGATCGACCGCGCCATCTTCCCACAAGGCACCAATGGCGGCCAGATCGACGCGCTCGCCCGCCAGTATCTCTGGGAAGCGGGCGTCGACTACGCCCACGGCACCGGCCACGGCGTCGGCAGCTTCCTCGGCGTGCACGAAGGCCCGCAACGCATTGCCAAGCCATCGGGCGGGCAGGCAGGCACCTCGCAGGAATTGCATGCAGGGATGATCCTCTCAAACGAGCCGGGCTACTACAAGGCAGGCGAATTCGGCATCCGGATCGAGAATCTCGTCCTTACGGTCGAGCAGGATATCGAAGGCGCTGAAGGCCGTTTCCTCGGTTTCGAACCGCTCACCTTCGTGCCCATCGATCGCCGCCTGATTGAAAAGAGCCTGCTCACCGACAGCGAGATCGCATGGCTGGACGCCTACCACGCCCGCGTGCGCGAGATAGTTGCGCCGCAGCTTGATGGCGACGACCTTGCCTGGCTTGAGCGAGAAACCGCTCCACTCTGAACCAGATTGCGCGAAGGCTTTTGTTCTACTAATGTTCCCACATTCGCGAGTCGCACTTTGCGGCTGCGCCTGAGGGAGAACATTCATGATCGGCTACGTAACACTGGGCACCAACGACCTGCCGCGCGCGGCGGAATTCTACGACGCGATCGCCGAACATTTCGGCGTCGGGCGGATGATGGATTTCGACACCTTCATCGCCTGGGGTGCGATGGACGGCGCGCCCGGCATTGCCGCGACCCAGCCCTTCGACGAGAAGCCCGCGACGGTCGGCAACGGCACCATGGTCGCGCTCCAGGTCGACAGCCCCGAAAAGGTGAAGGCGGTCTACGACACCGCAATCGCCAAGGGCGGCAAGGACGAAGGCGCGCCGGGTCCGCGCGGCGATGATGGCTTTTACGCAGGCTATTTCCGCGACCTTGACGGAAACAAGCTCAACGTCTTCTGCATGACCGCTCCGCCCAGCGAGGGGTGATGTCGTGAGCGCGCGCAAACTGAGCGAGGCGTTCATCCATTTAGGGCTCGGTGCAACGGCGGTTCCCCAACCGCCTTTCACCGGGCTCGAATGGTACGAGCAATATGGCGAGCGTCACGGCAGCGACGGGCCCGAAGGTCGGCTTGTCTCGATGCACACCTTCACCGAAAGCTGGCCGAGCTGGGAAATGCATCCCAAGGGCGCCGAGGTGGTGATCTGCACCGAAGGCGACATGGTGCTGACGCAGGAACATCCCGATGGGCGCCGAGAGAAAGTCGCGCTTGCAGCGGGCGAATACGCGATCAATCCCCCCGGCGTGTGGCACATCGCGGATGTTGAAGAGAGCGCCTCCGCGATCTTCATCACGTCTGGCGAAGGGACCGAGCACCGCCCGCGCTAGGCCGAAAGCGCCTTTTCCTTGCACCCGAGTGAACGCAGGCGCGAACCCGATACAAACCGCGACAATGTCGCAAGGCTTCGGGATAATCCTGCGACATTGCTTCGCTAGAACAGCATTCGTGAGTTGCGGCGAGAGCGTTCTTTGCGAAACGCTTCACCGCCCCAAACGAAGCATAAAGAGGCCGGGACTTTTCTAGCCCCTCCCCTGATGCCTGGCCCCCGCAAGGTCGCCTCGTCGCAACTCTACCAATGTGACGAAAAAGATAAGGAAAAGGACTTTGCCATGCGCAAACTGACGCTCACTCTTTCAGCAGCGGCCCTCGCCATCGGCGGCGCCGGTATCGCGCTTGCACAGCACGGTGACCGCGGAATGCAGGCCGCCGATGCCAATGGCGACGGAGAAATCACGCTCGCCGAAGCAAAGGTTCACGCCAGCGAGCGCTTCGCCAAGATGGACGCCGATGGCGATGGCCAGATCTCACCCGAGGATCGCGCCGCCCGCGCGGCCGAACGCTTTGCCGAGGCAGATGCGAACGGCGATGGCGAGATCACTCCTGCCGAAATGACCGCGGCCCGCGAAGCCCGCGCGGCGGAGCGGCAGGCGCGAATGTTCGCCCGGCTCGACACAGACGGCTCCGGCGGCATCTCGCGCGAGGAAATGATGGCGGCGCGCGAGGCCCGCGGCGAAGCGCGCGAAGGGCGACGCGGCGCGCGCGGTGAAATGCGCCGCGGCGGTCGTCGCGGCGGCGGCATGGCAATGCTGCGCCGCGCGGACACCAACGGCGATAACGCAGTATCGGCTGCCGAGTTCGACGCCGCCGTCGAAGCGCGCTTTGCCCGCGTCGACGCTGACGGCTCCGGCAGCATCACACAGGCAGAGCGCGAGGCAGCACGCGAAGCCCGTCAGGCTCAGCGTCAGGAACGCCGCCAGATGCGCCAGAACCGCGCTAACTGAGAGACCAAGCGAAGTCAGCTTGTTGGGTATCCCCCTGACCCGGCGCGCCCAGTAGCGTCTCACCCGGCCCGGCCCGCCGTCCTCAAATGCAGGACTTGCGCGCCGGGTCGGCACCTTTCATGAAAGTGGCCTTGATGAACGAAGCCCCCGCCACCTCTATTCTTCTCGTCGACGATGAAGCGACCCTTCGCGAACCGCTCGCCGAGTATCTCGCTGGCCAGGGTTTTTCCGTGACCGAGGCGCAAAGCGGCGCGGCAGCACGATCGGCGCTGACGGAGGTGAGCCCCGATATCGTTTTGCTCGACATCATGATGCCGGGCGAAGACGGCCTCTCG
The DNA here is from genome assembly GCF_057364915.1 of Erythrobacter sp. S158. Classification (NCBI taxonomy): domain Bacteria; kingdom Pseudomonadati; phylum Pseudomonadota; class Alphaproteobacteria; order Sphingomonadales; family Erythrobacteraceae; genus Erythrobacter; species Erythrobacter sp. S158. Next base: position 2,725,988 of record NZ_CP200279.1, read on the forward strand.
CTTTGCCGCCATCTCGTTGAAACGCGCGGTCTTCCGGTGATCTTTCTCACGGCCCGCGGCGAAGCGACCGACCGGATCGTCGGGCTCGAATTGGGCGCGGACGATTACATCGTAAAACCCTTTGAGCCGCGCGAACTGGTGGCGCGCATTCGCTCTGTCCTGCGCCGGGTGGGGAGAGGCGCAGCGAGCGCGCCCGAGGCGGAGGACTGGCACTATCATTTCGAGGGCTGGATGCTCGATCCGCTCAAACGCAAACTGACCGATGCAGAAGGCGTGACCGTACCGATCTCGACCGCCGAGTTCCGTTTGCTGCGCGCCTTTCTCGACAATCCACGCCAGGTCATGGACCGCGACCTGCTGCTTGATCTTGTGCAGGGCCGCACGGCACACCTGTTCGACCGCGCGGTCGACAACCAAGTGAGCCGCCTGCGCCGCAAGATCGAAGCCGACACGAGCGACCCGCAGCTTATTCTGACGGTTCGCGGCGGGGGATACCGCTTTGCCGCTACCGTCACGCGCCAACCTCCCGGTCCCGGCGAGGCGTGAGGCGCCTTTTGCCATCGAGCCTGTTCGCGCAGGTCATGCTCAGCGTGGCGCTCGCCTTGCTGACAGCCCAAGTCGTCTCGGTCGTGCTGCTTTACCGCGCGGGCGAGGAACGACGCGAGACCGCCGCGATCACTTCTGCCGCCTTCCGCCTCGTCAATGGCGCCGAGCGCGAGGCACGCCGTGAAGCTCGCCGCGCGATACAGGAGGAATTCGGAGACTTTCAGAGCGAGCGCGCCCCTCGCCGCCTGCGACCCTCGGTCGGTGGTGATGGGGGCATTGGCGTCCTGCCCCGACCCCTGCGGTTCTCGATCTCCCCCGAGCCACCCGTCGCCGTGCCAAGCGAAGAAGGCGCGCGCGAGCAACGTTTGCGCGCACTGCTCGCGAACGAAGGCATCGAGCCGCACGCGGTCGCTATCGGTATCGTGAAGGCTGGAGTTGACCCGCAGATCGTACGATTCGTGCGAAGTCGCCCGCGCTTTTCGCAAACCGAAGGCTGGCGCGAGCGGCGTGTGATGACGGTCGCAATGCAGCGAGTGGCCGGCGGCGAATGGCAAGCTGCGCGAGTGATAGAACCGCCGCGCCCGCCCAATGCATTGCGCGGCCTCGCATTTCAGACGCTGGTGACTTTCACCTTCCTGCTTGTCGTCCTCTTCCTTGTCTTGCGCCGCATCACCCGTCCACTTGCGCTGCTGACCGACAGGGTCAGCACATTTTCCAAAAAGCCCGATGAGCCGGTCAGACTTGAAGAGACTGGCCCTTCCGACACGCGTCGCCTGATCGCCGCGCACAACCAGATGGAGGCGCGCATTGCGGCGCTGCTCGATGAAAAGGACGTGATGCTCGGCGCGATCGGGCACGACCTCAAAACCCCGCTTGCGGCCTTGAGAGTCCGGATCGAGAACGTTCCAGATGATGCCCAGCGCGAGAAGATGGCGGCAAGCATCGAGGATATCACCGCGACGCTGGACGACATCTTAAGCCTCGCGCGCATGGGCCGCTCGGGCGCGCTCGAAGTCGAGGCCGTAGACCTTGGCATGCTGGCGATAGGGGTCGCCGAAGAGTTCGAGGATCTCGGCGAGCCGGTCACAATGCTCAACCCGCCGCGCGTGGTCGCGCGCGTGCAGGTCACATGGATCAAGCGCGCGCTGCGCAATCTTGTCTCGAACGCCCTTCGCTATGGCGGCGATGCAGAGCTTTCGGTCGAGATCGAAGGGACTATGGCGGTTCTAGCGGTCGAGGATCGCGGTCCCGGGATCGAAGAAGCGCGGATCGCTGAGATGATGGAGCCTTTTACGAGAGGCGAGACATCGAGGAACCGCGCAACAGGAGGCGCGGGGCTTGGCCTCACTCTGGCGCGTGCAATCGCTCAGCAGCATGGCGGCGAACTTATCCTTGCCAATCGTAACTCTGGCGGCCTTCGCGCCGAACTGCGATTGCCGCTTTAGGAAATCTCGGGAGACCACCAATGACAGCCACCATGTTCGGCGCGCCGCTTTCGCTCTATTCGGGCAAGGCGCGCAGCTATCTCGACTGGAAGGGCGTCGACTACACCGAAGTTCTCGCAACACCGGACATTCACCAGAGCGAGATCGTACCTGCCGTTGGCCGCCCGGTGATCCCAGTGGTGAAACTGAAAGACGGCACGATCCTTCAGGACACCACCGTAATCATAGACCACTTCGAAGCGGCCAGTGAGGGCCCATCGGTCTGCCCGCAAACCCCACGCCAGCTCCTTGCCGCGCTTCTACTGGAAACCTATGGCGATGAGTGGCTGGTAATCCCGGCGATGCACTACCGCTGGAACTACAACGAGCAATGGGTTTACGGCGAATTCGGCAAGGTGGCGCTGCCGAATGGCACTCCTGATGAGCAGCGCGAAGCTGGCATGAAACGCGGCGCGGCGTTCAAGGGTTTTGTCCCGGTGCTCGGCATCAACGAAGCGACCATCCCGGCCATCGAGGCGAGCTACGAGGCGCTCTTGCGCGACCTTGATGCGCACTTTGCCAAGCACCCATTCCTGTTCGGCTCGCGGCCAAGCATCGGCGACTATGGCCTGATCGGTCCGCTCTACGCGCACAATTACCGCGACCCGGCGAGCGGCGAGATCATGAAACGGATCGCGCCGCGCGTCGCCGAATGGGTCGAACGGATGATTGCGCCCGAGCCGTTGTCGGGCGATTTTCTCGGCGACGACGAGATACCGGACACGCTTGTCCCGGTGCTGCGCCGAATGATGACAGAGCAATTGCCGCACCTTGAGACAGTCGTACAAATGCTCGGCGAATGGGCGAAGGCGAATGGCCCCGATGCAGAGCTGCCGCGCGCCCTGGGCATTGCGGGCTTCACAATCGAGGGCACGGAGGGCGAGCGGATCGCCGCCCCGTTCAGCCTCTGGATGCTACAACGCGCGCTCGACTACCTGAGCTCGCTTGAAGGGGATGACCGCGCAGCCTGCAAGACGATGCTGCACGATTGCGGCGGCGATGCGCTGATCGGTTTTGACATGCCTGTGAGGCTCGTCTTCGAAAATCACAAACTTCGCATCGAAGCGGGCTGAGCCTGCCTAGCGCATCAACCCGCCAATCAGGTTCCTGACGAAGCGCCCCGCTATTGGACCTGCGAGATCGGTCGCGATCGAGCCTGCTGCCGAAGTGATTCCGCTCCTGACCGGGTTGGCGCGCGACTTCTTGCCGAGCACGGCAGCGGCAGCAGCGCCCGCCATGCCTCCGGCGGCGACCTTGGTGCCGCGGCTTATCGCCTTTTCCCAGATCGACTTGGTCTTGCGTGATCGCTTGCCCACTTCCTCGCGGCCCTTTTCCTCGACCTCTTGAGCGGTCTCTACCGCATCGGCGGCTTTTTGCGCGAGCACCTCTTCGGCGCTCTCACGATCGATGCGCTCGTCATACTTGCCGTCGAACGGGCTGACCGACTGGATAATCGCGCGTTCTTTTGCTGTCACCGGGCCCAGCCGTGAACGCGGCGGTTTGATCAAGGTACGCTGAACCACGGTTGGCGCGCCATCTTCGTCGAGCGTCGAGACAAGTGCCTCACCGACCTTGAGTTCGGTGATCGCTTCTTCGACGTCGAGTTCCTCGTTTATGCGGAAGGTTTCGGCAGCCGCCTTGATCGCGCGCTGGTCGCGCTTGGTGAAGGCACGAAGCGCGTGCTGCACCCGGTTGCCGAGCTGGCCAGCAACGTCCTCAGGGATGTCGATCGGGTTCTGCGTGACGAAGAACACGCCAACGCCCTTCGACCGGATCAGGCGCACCACCTGTTCGATCTTCTCCTGAAGCGCCTTGGGCGCATCGTCGAAGAGCAGGTGTGCCTCATCGAAGAAGAATACGAGTTTGGGCTTTTCCGGATCGCCGACTTCAGGAAGGCTTTCGAACAGTTCGGCGAGCAGCCACAAAAGGAAGGTGGCATAAAGCTTGGGGCTGCGCATCAACTGGTCGGCGGCGAGCACGTTCACATAGCCGCGCCCGTTCTCATCGGTCTTGAGAAAATCGTCGATCTCGAGCGCGGGCTCCCCGAAGAAGTGATCCGCCCCTTGCGCCTCGAAACTCAAGAGCTGGCGCTGGATCGCGCCGACCGATTGCTTCGAGACGTTGCCGTAGACACCCGACAATTCCTTCGAATTCTCGTTCGCCCATTGCAGCAGCGATTGAAGGTCTCCGAAATCGAGGAGCAGCAGACCGTTGTCATCAGCATGGCGGAAGACGATCTGAAGCACGCCTTCCTGCGTGTCATTGAGGTCGAGCAGGCGAGACAGCAGCAGCGGTCCCATCTCGGTGATCGTGGTGCGGATCGGGTGGCCCTGCTTGCCGTAGAGATCCCAGAAAATGACCGGATTGTCCGAATAGGCATAGTCATCCATGCCCAGTTCCTTGGCACGCCCTTCCAGTTTGTCGGCGTGCTTGAATGTGGGCGAACCGGGCATTGCGATGCCGGATAGGTCGCCTTTTACGTCGGCGACGAACACCGGCACTCCATTGGCCGAAAAGCTTTCCGCCAGACCCTGAAGCGTCACGGTCTTGCCGGTACCGGTCGCGCCGGCAATCAGGCCGTGCCGGTTTGCGCGGCCCAGCGCGAGGCTCTGGTTCTCGCCATTGCCGCCCAGTCCAAGGAAAATCTCGCTCATTGAATGCACCCGCCCTCGATCAAAAGTGTTTGCGCGAGGTTTGAAGATCGAAAGCGGGACGGTCAACCTATCGACTTGGCCGCCGGATAGGCTAAGGCGGGAGCATGGGTCAGGACGCAGAGCCGCACAGTTTCGTATTGCTGGACGATGCCCGCGCACCCGATGGCGGCGCGGCGGACGCGCTGTATTACGAAAACCCGCGCGAAACATTCATTGCCTATCGACCCGACGAAGTCGCCGACGCGCTCGAAGCTGCAGAGCAGGCGCGCAAGACTGGCGGCGAGCTTGCAGGGTACATCGCTTACGAAGCTGGCCTCCCACTCGAGGACCGCCTTGCGCCTCACGCCTCAGCGCGCAGCGGCGCAGGCGGTGCGCTGGTATGGCTCGGCTTGTTTGATGCGCCCACGCACATCCCTGCTGCCGACGTGCCAGCTTGGCTCGCGGCGAGAGGGGAGGGTCCGGCAAGCCTCGGCCCGCTCGACCCGCAACTATCGCCCGGCGGATATGAGACTGCGTTCGAAACACTGCGCGAAGCGATCCATGCTGGCGACATCTATCAGGCGAACCTCACCTATCCGCTCGCCGGGTCGTATCGCGGCGATCCGCAAGCGCTCTACGCATCGCTGAGAGCCGCAGCGAATGCTGGCTATGGCGGGATGGTTTTCGACGGGTCGCACTGGCTGCTCAGCTTCTCGCCCGAACTGTTCGTGGCGCTCGATGAGGACGGCAAAGCCAAGGCCAAGCCGATGAAGGGCACTCGCCCGCGCTCAAGCAACGCAGAGCAGGACACAGCTTTGGCTGAAGAGCTTGCAAGCTCGGTCAAGGACAAGGCCGAGAACCTGATGATCGTCGACCTCATGCGCAACGACTTGTCGCGCGTGGCCGTGCCGGGCACCGTGCGCGTCGATTCGCCCTTCGCAGTCGAGAGCTATCCGACTGTGCATCAGATGGTGTCGAGCGTCAGAGCGCAATTGGCGCAAGGGATGGGCGCGATGGATCTGGTACGCACGCTCTTCCCTTGCGGGTCAATCACCGGCGCGCCGAAGATCCGCGCGATGGAACTGATCGGCGAGGTCGAGCGCGATGCGCGCGGGCCCTATTGCGGGGCGATCGGTCGGATCGGTTCGGACGGCGCAGCGGCTTTCAACGTTGCAATTCGCACGCTTCGGCTCACACCCGTCGAGAACGGTCAGGGCGATGCTGTGCTCGGCGTTGGTTCCGCCATCGTCGCGGACAGCGACCCACTGGGAGAGCGCCGCGAATGCGAGGTAAAGGCGGGTTTCATCCGTCGCTCCTCTCCAGACCTATTCGCGCCCGGTTTCGACCTCATAGAAACGATGTCCTTCGATCCCGAGACGGGGATTGCGCTGCTTGAGCTGCACCTTGCTCGGATGAAGGAAAGCGCGGCGGCGCTCGGCTTTCAGTTTGACCGGCATGCGTTGCGCAATCAGATCCAGGCACTGTGTTTCGAGCTTGAGCAGCCTGTCAAACTGCGCCTGCTCGCTTCGCGCAGCGGTGCCAGCGCGCTTGAGACACAGCCGATGCCAGCACCTTTCGAGGGCGCGGTGAAGGTCGCCGCACTGCCCAGTCCGCTCGACCCGTCGGACTGGCGCTTGTCGCACAAGACGACCGATCGCGGTTTCTACGAGGACGCACTCGAGGCTGCGCGCGAACACGGCGCGCAGGAAGCTGTTCTGGTGCGCGACGACGGGCTCGTCACCGAAGGCAGCTTCACCAACATCTTTGTTGAGCGCGATGGCGTGCTGCTTACGCCGCCAGCATCGCTGGGCCTGCTTCCGGGCGTCCTGCGCGAATATCTCATCGAGAAAGGTCAGGCGCGCGAAGCGGAATTGACGCTCGGCGATCTCACAAATGGTTTTCAACTGGGCAACGCAGTGCGCGGCCTGTTTTCAGCAGAACTCATATGAACATTCCGATAATCTACGAAGACGGCGAAGCGCTCGTCATCGACAAACCTGCAGGGCTTCCAGTCGACCGCCCCAAGCGCGGCGGCCCGGCGCTGTTCGATCATATCGAGCAATTGAAGCTTGGCTTTCAGCGCCCGCCTGTCCCGGTGCATCGCCTCGACACCGACACAAGCGGCTGTCTGCTGCTCGCCCGCAATCCCAAAGCGCTCAAGCGCTTCAACAAGGCCTTCGAAGATCGGCTGGTGGGCAAGACCTATCTCGCCGTGATCGATTTCGAGCCCTCGGAAACTTCGGGAACGATCGAGTTGTCGCTTTCCAAGATCAGCTCGGCCGAAAAAGGCTGGCGCATGATTGCGGCCAGGAAGGGCAAACCCGCGATCTCGCACTGGGAGCTGATCGAGACGATCGGCGAGGGCGACAAGAAGCGTTCGCTCATCCGCTTCCGGCCTGAGACAGGGCGCACTCACCAGCTTCGCGTCCATGCCTTGCAGGGTCTTGGCGCGCCGCTGCTCGGCGACCCGGTCTATGGTCCGGTTCGCGGGCAGAACAAGGGCGCGCCTCGCACCATGCTCCACGCCGAGACGATCAGCGTGAAACGCGAGGGCAAGAACACGATCTTCGCTCATGCACCCTTCCCTGCCGATTTCGAGCGCGCCGGGCTGAGCGCGCCGCCTGCGCCCGCACTTCAGGAAGAGGCCTGAGGGTGGATCCCGCGCTGCTCGACCGGGCCCATGCGCTTGCCGAGGAAAGCTTCCTCGCAGGGTCGGGACCGGGCGGGCAGAATGCGAACAAGGTCGCGACCGAAGTGCAGCTGCGCGTCAACGTCTACGCGTTGCGCCTACCGCCTCCGGTCTTTGCAAGGCTGCGCACGATTGCTGGCTCGAAACTGACCGCGAGCGGTGACCTTCTCATCACCGCACGGGCCCACCGCACGCAGGATGCGAATCGGCAAGCGGCGCGCGACAAGCTTGAAGAGATGCTCAAGGATGCGCACCGCGCTCCCAAAAGGCGTGCGAAGACCCGCGTGAACCGCGTCGGCAAGACGCAGCGGCTCAAGGCGAAGAAAGCGCGCGGCGAGGTGAAGGCCAAGCGCGGCAAGGTCAGTCGTTCGGATTGGTAACTCCGCTTGACTTTCGAGGGTGAATCGCTCATTGGCGCGCTTCTGTAAGGCGGCGCACGACGCGTCGCCCTTTGTTTTTCAGGCCGAACAGGCCTCACCCGATCTGTAGGAAACCGCCATGGCGAAGCCCGCAACCGTCAAGATCAAGCTCGTCTCGACCGAGGGAACGGGCTTTTACTACGTGACCAAGAAGAACCCGCGCAACATCACCGAAAAGATGGTGTTCCGTAAGTACGACCCGGTCGCAAAGAAGCACGTCGAGTTCAAGGAAGCCAAGATCAAGTAAGGTTTACCGGCACTTGTGCCGAAATGCCTTCCCATTCTTGGAACCTTTCGATTAAGCCGCGGTTCAACGCCTCGAACCTAAATCACGAGGCATGACCATGCTCAAACATCTCCGCCGCACCGGTATGGCCCTCGCCGCTGCCGGGACGATCGCACTTGGCGTGTCGCTGCCGCATGGCGAGCCGGCACCGCATGCGCTCGCGCAATCCTCCGCCGACCTCGATCGCGCGGTCTCGGCGCTGCGCAGCATTTCGACCATGAAGGCCGACTTCTCGCAGACCGACCGCCAGGGGCGGACCGCGCGCGGGACCATGACGCTCAAGAGCCCGGGCAAGATCCGCTTCGATTATGGGCGCGATTCGGACCTGCTGATCGTCTCCAACGGACGTTCGCTCTACATGGTCGATTACGAGGTCAACCAAGTGGAGCGATGGCCGATCCGCAATTCGCCGCTCGGCGCGTTGCTCGATCCCGAACGCGACATGAAGGACTACGGCACGCTGATCCCCACCGGCAATCCGGACGTGCTCAGCATCGATGTGCGCGATCCTAACAAGCCAGAACTCGGGCGCATGAATCTTATCTTCGTGCGCAATTCCGGTGCTCCGGGCGGCTTGCAGCTGACACATTGGGTCGCGCTCGATGCGCAGAATCACCGAACCACTGTTCGGCTGACGAATCACCGCTATGGCGTTTCTGTTCCTGACAGCACGTTCAATTTCCGCGATCCGCGCCGCTCATCCCGTCGCCCACGCTGAACGTTTCGCCCGCGAAAAGTTGTAGGAACGCGACAAACCTAGGTGCGCGTTCATATAGGCGAAAGCGAACGGGTCGTATTTCTTAGATCAAGGCGGGCGAGGAAGGGTTTCCCCCCTGTTGCCCCTCCACCGAGAATGGCCGCCTTGCAAAAGCGTGACGAACGCTAAGACGAAGCCCCTGTGCCACCGCCCCCGGCACAGGGGCTTTTTTGTTTCCCTCAAGCGCCGGCGCGCGCATCCGCGCGCTTGGCTATCCTCCGGGGACCCGACGCCTTCGGCGCCACCCCTCCGGACGCGCAGTCGCGCTTGCGGCCGCTTGCGCGTCCGAAAATTCACTTAAACCGCCAGTCGGTCCGCGAAGCGGATCGCAAGGCCGACTGGCCGCCCGCAGCGGGCGCAGCTTTGCTGCGCGTATAGCGAGGACGCACCCGCGGATGCGGGTGCGCTACTCCCACCCATAAGCGCTTCGGATGATGTCGTAGATGACGTTCTGTTCGATCACGCCGCGTGCCCTTTCCGCTCCCGGCCCTTGGGCGTAGAGCGCGACGTCTTCGCCCGCATGGGTTTCGCTGTAGAGCGGGACGGTCGATTGCTGGCGTGCTGCGACACCGGTTTCGGGGATCGGGCGTTCGGCTTCGCCCGCAATCGAGCCGGGGCCGTTGCCGTATCCGAGCGTGGTGTAGGGCTTTTCATCCTGCGCAAGCGTGGGCTCTGCCGCTTCGCCGTCTTCGCCTTCGCTGGGCGGAACGACGAGGCCGAGAATTTCGTTGCCGCGCCTCGGATAGCCTGAAATCGTGAAGACGTGACTGTGATCGGCAGTGACGAGGATCAGCGTCTCTTCCGGGTTGGTGTTCTGGATTGCGTAGTCAATCGCATTCGCGAACTCGACCGCTTCTTCGAGCGCCAGGCCTGCGCGGCCCGCGTGGTGGCCGTGGTCGATCCGGCCCGATTCGACCATCAGGTAATATCCGTCGGGATCGCTCGAAAGCCGCGTGATCGCCTGTGCAGTCATTTCGGTCAGTGTCGGCTCGGTCGAGCTTTCGTCTTTTTCAGCCATGTAGGCCATGTGGCTGTTCGAGAAGAGCCCGAAGACCGGGGTGTCTGCCGGTGCTGCCGAGAGCTCCTGGGCGGTGGTGACATACGTGCCGCCAGTGCGAGCGACCCAGCCTGCCGGTAGATCGGCGACTTCTTCGCGGCGGCCCCCGCCATTTTCGCTGCCGAAGAATGCGCGCGCGCCTCCGCCCAGCGCAACGTCGAAGTCGCTTTCGACCAGCTGGGTCGCGATGTCGCGGCAGCCGGGGGTCTCAGGGTCGATGACACGCTCGAGATAAGCCTCCCAGTCGCGGTCTGCGGCGCGCGCATAAACGCTTGCAGGCGTTGCGTGCGTGATCCGCGCGGTCGAGACGATGCCAAGCGCAAGGCCGCGCTCATTGACTTCCTCGCCAAGCAGCGGAAGCGGGTGGGCGAGCGTGCCTGCGCATGAGCTGCGCCGTGCCCCGGGACCCACTCCCAGAAATCCGATCTTGGTCTTGCTGCCCGAATGCATCGCCGTCGCGGTTCCCGCGCTGTCGGGCACCTGCGCGTTGGTATTGTAGGTCTTTACCAGCGCGACATTGTCGAAAGTCTCAAACGGCAGGACATATTCCTCACCGCTCTGCCCGCGCTTTTGTCCGGCGTAGATGCGAGCGGCGGTGATCGTTGAAATTCCCATGCCATCGCCGATGAACAGGATCACGTTCTTCGCGCGAGGCTCGGCCGCCTCGTCGGCTGGTTCGGCATAGGTCGAGGCGCTCGCAAGCGGTGCGGTTCCCTGATCGGTGGTGCAGGCGCCCAGAGCGAGCGTGGTGGTGGCGAGCAGGGCGGTGAGCGAGCGGGTCATCACAAGGGTCTCCATTGAGTTTGCGGGTCTCGCTATCGCTTATGCGCATGTCGGGAAAGTGAAAGGTGGCGTTTTTCGAAGGCGCTGCCTAAATCGCCCCCATGCTGTCTGTTGCTACCTGGAATATCAATTCGGCTCGCCTGCGCCTGCCGATCATCGAAAAGTATCTCAAGGCCGAGGCCCCCGACGTCCTGTGCCTGCAGGAGATCAAATGCGAGAGCCACCTCTTCCCCGCCGAGGCGCTGGCCGAAATGGGGTACGAGCATCAGGCGATCAGCGGGCAGAAAGGCTATCACGGGGTCGCCACCGTCAGCCGCGTTCCGATCCGCGAAATTTCGCGCCACGACTGGCAGGACAATGGCGAAGCGCGCCATGTCGGCGTCGAGGTCGTGGGCAAGGATATGCTGATCGAGAATGTCTACGTGCCCGCAGGCGGCGACATTCCCGACCGCGAGAAGAACGCAAAATTCGGACAGAAGCTCGATTTCCTCGGACGCATGACCAGGTGGGCTGACAAGGTCGACAAGCCCACGCTGATTGTTGGCGACTTCAACATCGCCCCGCTCGAAAGCGACGTCTGGAGCCACAAGCAGCTCCTTAAAGTCGTCAGCCACACGCCGATCGAGGTCGAGACGCTCCAGCGTTTCAAGGACGCGCATGGCTGGGTCGATATCGGGCGCGAGCACATCCGCGATCCCGAGCGCTACTACAGCTGGTGGTCCTATCGTTCGCCCGACTGGCGCAAGAACGATCGCGGGCGCAGGCTCGACCATATGTGGGCGTCGCCCGAACTGGCGGCGCAGGCAAAGGCACACCGCCTGCTGGAAGAAGCGCGCAGCTGGGAAAAGCCCTCCGATCACATTCCGCTCGTCACCGAGTTCGATATTTGAGCGAGGGGGGCAACCTCCCTGCCGCTTCGGCAGAGCGGCGCGCGGCGCAGGCCGTCGATGCGCTGCGCCATGGCTGGCCTCTCGGGTTCGAAGGTGGACCTGTGCTGCTTCCTATCGAGACCGCGATTGCGAGCTCGGCCTCGGCGGATCACGTCCTGATTTCGGCTGCACGAGCGGCCACTCTCAAGCTCACCAATCAACTCGAAGCGGCGCGAAGTGATGTGCCTCACACCCCGATTCTGATCCGTGGTGGCGAGCCGATTGCGCTGCCTGAAGCAAGGGCCATCGCCGATCCGGCGCTCGACCTTGCCAATCCACTCAAAGGGCCGTTCCGCGCACAAGCGATCGAATGGGCCGATGAAGCCGTGGCGGCAATGGAACTCGCGCGAATCGCAGGCATCCTTCCCGCCTTCATGGTCGACCCGGAGCAAGGCGGCGAAGCGCACCATCTCCTCGCCAGCGATCTTGCCGCGTACACCGATGCGGGCCAGCTCGACATCGTCACCCGCGCAAGGCTGCCGGTCAGCGCCTGCGACACAGCCGAGATCGTGGCCTTCCGTTCGAACGCCGACACGCGCGAGCATGTTGCGCTCATCATCGGCGAGCAATCAGGCGACCGCGAACCGCTCGTGAGGCTGCATTCCGAATGCCTCACCGGGGACGTTCTCGGCAGTCTAAAGTGCGATTGCGGGCCGCAGCTTGATGCAGGGCTCGATGCGATGGCTCGCCATGCGCGAGAAGACAGCGGCTGGGGCGTACTGCTTTACATGCGGCAGGAAGGGCGCGGGATCGGCCTCGTTAACAAGCTGCGCGCCTATCGCCTGCAAGATCAGGGCTTCGATACGGTCGATGCCAACCAGCGACTGGGCCTGCCTGATGAAGCGCGCGACTTTCCGGTGGCCGCGCGAATGCTGCATCTGCTAGGCGCACGAAAGGTCCGGCTGATGACCAACAATCCCAAGAAAGTCGAAGCGCTCACCGAAGCGGGTATCGAGGTGAGCGAGAGAGTGCAGCACCAGCTGCCCGACAATCCGCACAATGCGCGTTACCTTGCGACCAAGCGCGATCGTTCGGGGCATTTGCTGACATGATCGGTCCTGCAATCCCAATCACGATCCGCCCCGAAGCACCCGGCGACGAAGAGATCATCTTCGCCATCACCGAGGCTGCCTTCACCGACATGAAACACTCCGACGGCGACGAGCAACATCTGGTGGATCGCCTTCGCAAAGCCGGTGACCTGACCCTGTCACTTGTCGCGGAGGATGGCACACGGATCGTTGGTCATATCGCGATATCGCCGGTGACGATCAGCGATGGCGCCAAAGGCTGGTACGGGCTTGGCCCGGTATCCGTTTGGCCCGAAGTCCAGCGCGCAGGGATCGGCGGAGCACTCGTCAAGCGGGCCATCGCCGACATGCGGGCGGCGGGTGCGAAGGGGATCGTGCTCTTGGGAAGCCCTGAGTATTATTCGCGCTTCGGATTTCAGTACGTGCCACAGATCACCTTCCCCGGCCCACCTGCGGAGTACTTCCAAACTTTGCTCCTCGACGGTGAAATGCCCAGCGGCGAGGTCACCTATGCGCCGCGCTTCTACGGCTAGCGCCGCTCGTAGCCAGTGAGGCCGCGCGCCAGATTGTTTTCCGACATCGCAACGCGCGCACCCATCCAGTCGGCCAGAAAGACGCTCGACCGGGTGAGGCCGGGTACGAAGCGCGCTTCGTTGCCCTTGATTACCAGCCCATCGGCGGAATGCATGACCGTCTCCGCGCCGAGCGCGATGAAGGCGGAGTAATTCTCCTTGTCGCGCCCCTGGACGAACCAGTTGTCCGTGATTGCGCCCTGACTGCCGGCAGGAAGGTCAATCATGTAGTTCGTCCCGCGCCCTGCGCTGTCGTCGAAGGAGTTGTTCTCGATGATGACCTTGGCGCTGCGCGACTTGACGTAGTGCCCGCCCGTTCCGCGCTCGAAGCGGCTGTCTCGCACGGTGAGCTCGCCGTAATTGCCGACATAGATCGAATGCGCGCAGCCACCTGAATTTTCGCAGGTGCCAAGCCCGCTGAAGGTCGAGCGCATGATGTAGATGCGGCTGTCGGTATCGTTGTTCGCAAGGATGCCCTGCTGGCTGTCCTCAAAGCGCGAATAGGCGATGTTGAGCGCACCTTTCTCAAGCCGGATGCCAGCGCCATTGCCATCGGCAACGGCCATGCCGGTGAAGGTGATCCCGCGGATCTCTGCGCCAAGCCCGCGCAGCACCAGTGCTGCTTTGCCCTGGCATGTCTTGCGCGCGAAGGTGACGGTTCCATACTCGCTCGCAGTGTAGATGATCACGCCCTCATCCTGCACCGCGCATTGCTCGTAAGTGCCCGGCGCAATCTGAATCGTTCCGCGCTGAGAGCCGATCGCATCGACCGCCGCCTGCAGCGTGGCGTAACCGCGTCCAGTCTCGGCAATCGTGAAAGGTCGGCTGCTCGACTGTGCCTCGGCAGGAGCGGAAAAACCAACTCCGACCGCCAACGTGACCAGTGCGAATGCGAAGACTGTATCGAGCCAGCCTGCCAGTCTCCGGGAAAGCGGCGTGCGGCGAATGCGATCGAGAGATTGTGCGTGTGCCATAGCGTATGGTCATACCTCAGTTTGCACGGTGATACGCAGGCTCGTCTTGGCGCTGTGCCGTTTCGGCGCAGCAAAAGGCGCTTGGCTTAACCCGGCTTACCTCGCTAGACCGTGATCCAACGAAATCTGGGATCATTTGAGGAGGCCTCCCATGAAAAAGCTCATTCAATTCGCAGGCGCCGGCGCGCTCGCTCTTGCACTCGCAGCATGCGGCAGCACCGACGACGCATCGACCGAGGCAGAGGCCGACACGGTCGAGATGCCCGCAGACGAGGCGCTTGAACCTGTCACGGAAGAACCGGTCGCAGACCCCGAGGTCCTTCCCCCTGCTGATCCGGCAGATACCGCACCTGACCTCCAGACTACCGAGGAAGCCGCCGACGCCGCTGCCGATGTCGCCGCCGAGGCCGCTGCTGCTGCCGCAGCCGCTGAAGCTGCTGCCGACCTTCCTCCCGAAGAGTAAGATTGGATGATCACGGGCCGATTGCCCCTTTTGGCAGGTGCTCTCGCCGTCACACTTCCGCTTGCCGGATGCGATAGTCCGGGTGCTGGCTCAAGCGGTCCAGGCGGCGTAAGCGAGGGCGAGGCGCGCGCGCTCGACGATGCGGCTTCGATGCTCGAAGAACGCGAGCTGCCCGAAGGCGTGCTGCCGCCGACAGGCGCAGACGCCCTGCCGCCCGAGGATGCGCCCGAAACCCCCGCGCAAGAGGAAAACGCCGAATGAACAGCGAACTCAAGCACCCCTTGGGGGCGAACCCCGGCATGGACGAGGATGTTTTCGAACAGTTCGCCGAGCAGCTTACACGCTATGTCCGCGAGCGCCTGATCCCGGCCGAGCCGGAAGTCATCGAGAACGACCGCATTCCCGACGAGATCGTCGACGAGATGCGCGAAATGGGCCTGTTCGGCCTGTCGGTCCCGGAAGATTATGGCGGCGCGGGCCTCAACATGACGCAATATGCGCGCATCGTGAACATCATGGCCTATGCCGCGCCCGCCTACCGCTCCATCTTCTCGATCAACGTCGGCATGTTTGCGAGTGCTCTGAAAAACGGCGCAACCGAGGCGCAGCGCGCGGAGTGGTATCCGAAGCTGGTCGAGGGCAAGATCGCCTGCTTCGGTCTCACCGAACCCGGTTCGGGAAGCGATTCTGCCGCGATGGCGACCACGGCCACGCCCGATCCTGACGGCAACGGCTGGGTCTTGAACGGCACGAAGCGCTACATCACCAACGCTCCGCATGCCGATGTCGCTCTCATCATGGCGCGCACCGAGAAAGAGGCGCTTCCCAAGAACGCGCATGTCAGCGCCTTCCTCGTGCCGATGGACACGCCGGGGATCTCGACCGGCTCGCCCGACAAGAAGATGGGGCAGGCTGCGAGCCATATCTCGGACATCATGCTCGACAATCTGAAGGTTCCGGGCGATGCGCTCTTGGGCGGCGAGACCGGCAAGGGCTTCCGCTTCGCCATGCAGAGCCTCGATAATGGCCGCATCTCGGTCGGCGCGGCTGCCACCGGTTATGCCCGCCGCGCTCTCGACAGCGCGGTGCGCTACGCCAACGAACGCAAGGCTTTTGGCGAACCTATCGCACGTTTCCAGCTGATCCAGGCGATGCTGGCTGACAGCGAGATCGAAATCTACGCCGCCGAAGCGATGATGGCCGACGTCACCGCCCGTGCAGACCGGGGAGAGAACATCCTCGTCAAGGCCGCCGCCTTCAAGGTCTTCGCCTCCGAAATGTGCGGCCGCGTAGTAGACCGCGTCGTGCAGGTCTATGGCGGCGCGGGCTACCTCGCCGAATACGATGCCGAGCGCTTCTATCGCGATGCGCGAATCTATCGCATCTACGAGGGCACGACGCAGATCCTTCAGCTCCAGATCGCCAAGCATATGCTGCGCGAATGGGAAGCTGCGAACAGCTAGGCGAATTGCTCTCCAACAGGGGAATACATGTACAACCTTCTGAATGACCTCTCGATCATAGAGGTCTCCAGCTTCGTCGCCTCGCCCACTGCTGGCCTTTACTGTGCGCAGATGGGTGCAGAAGTGATCCGGGTCGACCACAAGGCGGGCGGGCTTGATTACGATCGCTACATGCTGACCAAGGAAGGGCGTTCGCTCAGTTGGGAAAACCTCAACCGCGCGAAGAAATCGGTCGCTCTCGACCTGCGCAGCGGTGAGGGGCGAGAGCTTTGCGTCGAATTGGCCGCGCGCACCGGCAACTGCATCACCAACCTGCCCGAGAAAAGCTTTCTCAGCCATGACGCGATGAAGGCTGCGCAGCCTGAGGGCGCGCCCGACATGACATCGGTGCGCATCATGGGCTGGCATGACGGCAGGCAGGCGATGGACTTCACGGTCAATGCCGCTGCGGGATACCCGCTGATGACGGGGCCCGAAGAATGGGAGATGGAAACCGCGCCGCCGATCAATCAGGTGATGCCTGCGTGGGATTTCATCACCGGCGCCTATTGTGCCTTCGCCATTCTCGCCGCCCTGCGCCACCGTGACGCTACGGGCGAGGGCAGCGAAGTGCGCGTGCCGCTGGGCAATGTCGCCATCGGTACGCTCGCCAATTCGGGCACGATGGCCGAAATGCTCCTGCGCGGCGCTGACCGCGAACGGCTGGGCAATGCAATCTGGGGAGCGTTCGGACGCGATTTTCGCACCAAGGACGGCGTGCGCTTCATGGTTGCTGCATTGACCCCAAAGCAGTGGGACGGACTGGTCGAAGCCTTCGGTCTCGCGACGCCCATCGGCCAGCTTGAAGCCGAACTCGGCGTCAAATTCTCCGATGGCGACCGCCCGCGTTTCGAGCACCGCCACCGTTTGTTCGAGCTGTTCCAAGGCGTCGCAGGAAGCCACGAATTTTCATCACTCGAAGCACGCATGGCCGCGCAGGGTTGTACCTTTGAACGATACCGGACCGCTCACGAGGCGGCAAACGATCCGGTACTCGTCGCCGACAATCCGCTGTTCGGGCCCTCGCCTACCAACCCGTCCGGCCTCGACTATCCCGCAACCCGAAGCTTTGCGAACCTCCCTGCAAAGGAAGCAGGAGACCCTGCACCAGCGCCCTATCTCGGCCAGCATTCCGAAGAGGTTCTCGCCGAGCGCCTCGGGCTATCGTCGGGTGCGATCGGCAAGCTCGTCGATGCAGGCACGGTCGCGCTGAGCGACGAAGGCAAGACATACAACCGCTAAGGACCAAGGCATGACCAGAAGAGCCGCCATCGTATCGCCCCTGCGCACGCCCGTAGGCAAGTTCCTCGGCGGGTTGTCGAGTCTCAACGCAGGCGAACTCGGCGCAATTATCCTAAAGGCACTGGTCGAGCGATCAGGCATCGATCCGGAGCGCGTCGACGATGTCGTCTTTTCGCAAGGCTACGGAAATGGCGAAGCCCCCGCCATCGGGCACTGGTCCTGGCTTGCGGCTGGACTGCCGCTCGAAGTGCCTGGCTACCAGCTGGATCGCCGGTGCGGGTCGGGCCTTCAGGCAGTCGCCAATGCGGCGATGATGGTCGAAACCGGTATGGCCGACGTGGTGGTCGCAGGCGGCTGCGAGAGCATGTCCAATGTCGAGCACTACACGCTGCAAGGGCGCGGCGGCGCGCGGATGGGCGACATCACTCTGCATGACCGCCTCTCGCGCGGGCGCTTGATGAGCCAGCCGATCGAGCGCTTCGGCATCATCACCGGCATGATCGAAACCGCCGAAAACCTCGCCAAGGATTACGATATCACCCGCGAGGATGCCGACGCCTACGCGGTGCGGTCGCACCAGAACGCAGCGACCGCTTGGGATGCGGGCAAGTTTGACGATCATCTCGTGCCGGTCGAAGTCCCTCAGCGCCGCGGCGATCCAGTGATGTTCGAGCGCGACGAGGGATACCGCGCCGATGCTTCGATGGAGACGCTCGGCAAGCTGCGCGCCATTGACCTCAAACGCGATCCCGACGCGATCGTCACGGCCGGCAATGCAAGCCAGCAGAATGATGCCGCAGCGGCTTGCCTCGTGGTGGCAGAGGACAAGCTTGCGGAGCTGGGGCTTACCCCTTCGCTTTGGTTCGGGGGATGGGCGGCTGCGGGCTGCGACCCCTCGCGCATGGGGATCGGACCGGTCCCCGCGGTCGAGCGCCTGTTCGAGCGGCGCGGCTACAGCTGGGACGATATCGACCTTGTCGAACTCAACGAAGCCTTCGCACCGCAGGTTCTCGCGGTGCTCAAAGGCTGGGGCTGGAGCGGCGATGACAGCCGCCGCGAGATACTCAACGTCAATGGCTCGGGGATCTCGCTGGGGCACCCCATCGGTGCGACCGGCGGGCGTATCCTCGCTGACATGGCCGCCGAAATGCACCGCCGCGAGGCGCGCTTTGGACTTGAAACCATGTGCATCGGGGGCGGCCAGGGTATCGCTGCGGTCTTCGAGCGAGCAGCATGAACTTTGAGCAATGGATCGGGCGCGAGGTTCGGGCTACGGACCGTCTCGACGAAGCACTTGCTGCACGTTGGCTTGCGACCTTCGACCTCCCGATGCCAAGCCCTGCAATCATGCCGCAGGGCATCCATTTCGCGCTGTGCACGCCCGATGCACCAACCGGCACACTTGGCGAAGATGGCCATCCGGCGCGCGACGAAAGCGAGAGCAGCTTCCTCCCCCCTTTTCCCAGTTCGTTTCGGGGCCGCGCCGCATGTGGGCATCGAGCGCGATCGAATTCATCGCTCCCATTGCCATTGGCGCTGTGGTCGAGCGGACGAGCCGCGTCGCTTCGATCAAGGAGAAGGAGGGCGGATCGGGCAAGCTCGCCTTCGTCGAAGTTGAGCATGAAACGAAGGCCAATGGCACGCGATCGGTGCGCGAAATGCAGACGCTGGTTTACCGCGATGCCGCCGCGCATGATGCACCGCTTACCCCGCCCGAGCCGGAAAGCGGTCATTTCGACAAGGAGGCATGGCGAACCGTTCGCGCGCTTACGCCGGACCCGCGCCTCTTGTTCCGGTATTCGGCCCTCACCTTCAACACCCACCGCATCCATTACGATGCGCCCTATGCGCGCGGTGTTGAGCGGTATCGCGGGCTGGTTGTTCACGGCCCGCTTACGGCGAGCCTGCTCCTCCAGCTTGCGGCGAGCGAGCTTGGCGAAAACCGCCTGCGGCGCTTCGCCTTTCGCGGTGTGTCGCCAGCGATTGCCGGTGACCTGCTGTTTCTGGCGATGCGAGACAGCGATGAGGGTTTCGAACTCGGCGCATTTGCCCGTGATGGGCGTCAGGTCATGAAGGCCAGCGCCGCGCTCTAGATGCCCGGTTCTTCCACGAAAGCCACAACCGCCTCGACCAGCTCTGGGTGGATCGGAAGCGAGCTGTCGCTGTAGGTGGCCATATTGGCGAGGCGCGTGTCCCCCTCGACCGCCTTTAGAACGTGGTTCATGTCTTCAATCACGACGAGTTTTGCCTCGGGTTGTCCTTCGGCCAGAGCCTCCGCGTCACTCACGGGGGTCTGGATATCCTTGCCTCCTGCGACGATCAGCATGGGCACCTCCACCGAGGCTGCCAGCTCGGCCGGATTGCGAGCGAACATGTCGATCAGGAAGCCCTGCACGGCCGGATTGAACAGCGGCAGCAGCCCGCGATGCATGTCCTGCGTATCGACCCGCTCGCCCGCTTCGAGCTTGTCGATGGCGGCGAAGGCTTCGTCCAGCACGACCGCATTGGCCGGATTGGATTGAAGCTGTTCGCGCAGCGTATCGCCCAGAGGTCGACCAACCGATGCCACCAGCAAGATGCCGCACAGATCGCCCGCTTCCTGCGCAGCCGCGAGCGTGACGAGACCGCCTTCGCTGTGGCCCAGCACGAAGACGCATTCCACACTCGTCTCGCTCTTCGCCACTTGAGCCCACGCGGCAACGTCATCGGCATAGCCGCCAATCGTCACATCATTGGGGTCAGGGATTGCGGCCTTGCTCCCGAACATGCCGCGCTTGTCGATCCTCAGCGAACCAATGCCGCGCTCTGCCAGAGCTTCCGCAAGCAGACGATAGCTTGCTGCCGTGACGCCCATCGGATTGTTTCCATCGCGGTCGGTCGGGCCAGACCCCGGTACGATCAGGACAAGAGGCTTGCCCTCTTCAGGGGCGATGAGCGTGCCCGCAAGTTCGCCCTCCGGTCCCGGTGCGGTTACGGCCACAGGCTCCGATGCGGCAATGCTTGTCGCGAGGCTCGCAGCCGCGAGCGTGCAAAGGGTTTTCTTCATCTCAATCCTCCTTGGGCGGACGACCCCGCCGGGGCTGCTCAGACTGCCGCACGTCGATCCCGCGATGCTCCAGTGCCTCGCGCAGGAGCATTTCTATCTGTGCATTGGCAGAGCGCAATTCGGCCCCCGCCAGCCGCTCGACCGCTGCGTGCACCGCTGGGTCGAGCCGGAGGGCAAAGGCTTTCTTTTTGGGTGCAGCCATGGCTGCCTCCTCAGGTGTTCTCGCGTTACTGGTAAAGCGTTCCGGTGTTGACGACCGGATGCGCCTCGCGGTCGCCGCACAGGACCACCATGAGGTTCGAAACCATCGCCGCCTTGCGCTCTTCGTCGAGCTCGACAACGCCGTCCTTCGAGAGCTTTTCGAGCGCGTCTTCGACCATCGAGACCGCCCCGATCACGACTTTCTTGCGTGCAGCGATCACCGCATCGGCCTGCTGGCGGCGCAGCATCGCCCCGGCGATTTCCGAGGCATAGGCAAGGTGGGTAAGACCCGCTTCGTCGACTTCGATCCCGGCGACCTCGAGCCGTTCATTGAGCTCGGTGCGCAGCTCGGAGTTCACGACATCGGCGCTGCCGCGCAGCGTTGTTTCGTCTTCGTCGGACATGTCGTCATAGGGGTGGCGCGCGCCCACGGTGCGAAGTCCCGCTTCGATCTGGATGTTCACGAACTCCTTGTAATCGTCGACGTCGAACACTGCCTGCGCGGTATCCTTGACGCGCCACACGACGTTGCAGGCGACCTCGATCGGGTTGCCGCGCAGGTCGTTGATCTTGACCTTGTCGGAGTGAATGTTGATCGCACGAACGCTGACCTTCTTACGCATCATCCAGGGCCAGACCCAGTGAAGCCCTTCCTTGCGCACGGTGCCGCGATATTCGCCGAACATGGTGATGACGGCTGACTGGTTTGGCTGGATCATGAAAAAGCCGAGCGCGACAAATGTCAGAGCGAGGCCGCCGCCAACGAGACTGGTGACCACCATGTCGGGCACGGGCATCGCAGCGATCAGCAGCGCGGGAATTAGCAGCGTCGCGAAGAGCACGACCAGCATGGCGTATCCATTGTAGCTGCTGGCTTTGCTTTCGACGCTGGGCACGCGAGGCGCTGCGGCCTGAGCCGATTGAGGGGATGGGGTGTCGGACATGCGAGGGCCTCCTGTTGATTGCGATATAATTATGATATCATATTTATATCGTCAGAGACCTTTTGTCAATCAATCGGGAAGTTCTCGATCGGCTCAAGCACGGCGTAGCTTTCCTGTTCAGGCTCGCGGCCAAGTTTGGGAAAGTCGATTGCCGGAGGCTCGCAATAGGTATCGGGCAGACGGTCGAGCAGGTCGCGGATCAGCGTCAGCCGCCCGCGCTTCTGGTCATTGAAGTCAACCAGCGTCCAAGGGGCGTTGTCCCTATGCGTCGCGCGCAGCATCGCCTCGCGCGCATTGGTGTAAGCATCGTATTTCTCGCGCGCGGCCAGATCGACGGGCGAAAGCTTCCAGCGCTTGAGCGGGTCTTCCAGCCGCTCGCGCAGCCGCTCCTCTTGCTTGTCCTGATCGGTTGTGAGCCAGTACTTGAAGAGCAGGATACCATCGTCGGTGAGCATCTTCTCAAAGACCGGAGCCGCTTCGAGAAACGCCTCGGCTTCCTCCTCGGTGCAGTAGCCCATCACGCGTTCGACGCCGGCACGGTTGTACCAGGACCGGTCAAACAGAACGATTTCGCCTGTCGTCGGAAGGTGATCGACGTAGCGTTGGAAATACCATTGGCCGCGCTCGTCATCGGTCGGCTTGCCAAGAGCCACTGTGCGGCATTGGCGCGGGTTGAGCTTGTCACGAACGGCCCGGATCGCCCCGCCCTTGCCCGCCGTGTCGCGTCCTTCGAAGATCACGACGATGCGCTGTCCCGCCACCCTCGCCCAGCGCGCCATAGCAACCAGCTCTTCGGTCATGGGCTCAAGCAGATTGCGGTATTCCTTGCCCTTCAGGCCCATAGGTTTCCTCGCCTCGGTTGTTGTTACAAGGCGGTGGTAGTATCATATGCGACATCATGGCTACCCTCGCTGACCCGGAAACCGACTTTACCCGCCTGCCCGAGCTATCGGACGAGGTTTTCACCGCGCCTTTGCGCCGTCCGGCTCATCTCGGCGAAGACTGGCTGGAGCCGGAGCAAGCGCACTATTCGAGCGACGACCACGCGATCTGGGACGAGCTTTTTACGCGCCAGATGGACGTACTTCCGGGCCGTGCGGCGAGCGCCTTTATGGCAGGCCTCGATAAGCTAGACCTCTCGCGCGGTGGCATTCCCGAGTTCGGCCAGCTTTCGGAAGAACTGGACAAGCTGACGGGGTGGAGCGTCGTCCCGGTGCCGATGCTGATCCCGGATCACGTATTCTTCTGGCATCTTGCAAACCGCCGTTTCCCGGCGGGCAACTTCATCCGCACGCGCGAGACATTCGACTACATTCAGGAGCCTGACGTATTCCACGATGTCTTCGGCCACGTCCCGATGCTGACCGACCCGGTCTATGCCGATTACATGCAGGAATATGGCCGCGCCGGGTGGAAGGCGATGCGCTACAACCGGCTGAAAGCGCTTGGCGCGCTCTACTGGTACACGGTCGAATTCGGGCTGATCGAGGAAGATGACGGCATCAAGGCCTATGGCGCCGGTATCCTGTCAGGCCCGACTGAGGCGAAGTTCGCCGTCGAAGCCGAGAGCCCCAACCGCATCATGCTCAACGTCGACCGGGTGATGCGCACAGATTACGTCATCAGCGACCTGCAACCGACCTATTTCGTGATTGAGAGCTTCGAGGACCTCTACCGACAGACGGTGGAGCGCGATTTCGACCGGCTCTATCGCAGCCTTGGTCCCAACTTTACCTATGCCAATTCAGCGATCATCGACGTCGACAATGTGGTGAAACGTGGGACGCAGGAATACTGGCTGCGCGGTGGCCGGGGTTCAGGCGCCAAAGCGATTTAAACTTCAGCGTTTCGCCGCAAGTAATAGTGGTAGCCGCCAAGCGCCGCCGCGCTTGCAAGGATCGCGGCGCCTGCCCCGATCCAGCCGAGGCTGCCCAGGAACGTCCCGCTGTTCGCCAGAAGACCCACGACCAGGCTTACCACCAGGCCAATGCCGATCTGCCTCAAGATTGCGCCGCGCTCTTCGGTGCGGGCGATGATCGAGGCGAACCAGCCGGCAAGCACTCCGATGATGAACAGCAATATGAGCGCCATGGCGTCGAATTCCTCCAGCTAGAAGAAGTATAGCAGCGCGCAGCCCATCGCCACCCGGTAGAGCACGAAAACCAGCATTGAGGCGCGTTTGAGGAAGTTCATCAGGAACGCCATCGTCAGGAAGGCCGAGATGAAGGTCAGCACCCCGGCGATCAGCGCATCGAACGCCAGCTCGGTCCCAGCCTCGAAAATCTCGGGCACGATCAGCACACCCGCCCCCGCGACCGCCGGGATCGAGAGAAGAAACGAAAAACGCGCCGCTTCCACCCGCTTGAAGCCAAGGAACCGCGCCGCCGTCATGGTGACCCCTGAACGCGAAGTGCCCGGAATGATCGCAAGCGCCTGAGCAATCCCGACCAGTAGGCCGTCGCGCCAGGTCATGTCCTCGAACACCTTCACTTCCTTGCCCAGCCAGTCGGCGAGGCCAAGCAGCACGCCGTAAAAAATCAGGTTGAAGGCGATGAGGTCGGTGAAGCGGATCGAGCTCATCAAGTCGCCGTCGACGATCTCGATCCCGAACATCGAGGTCGCGAAATCGTTGAAAAGGCCAAGCTTGATCGACAGCCCGAATGCAACGGCGGGGATGGTGCCGAGCACGATCCACCACAAGAGACGCTTTTCTGCGGGCGCTTCGGGCCGGTCTGCGCCGATCCCGATTGTCGCAAAGCCGCCGCGTGCAAGGACTACGACATCCTTGAAAAAATAGACCATGATCGCGAGCAGCGAACCCACGTGCACCGCCACGTCGATCAGGGGACCCTGATCGGAAAAGTCGGTAAGGTAGGGGATCAGGATCAGGTGCCCCGACGAGGAAATCGGCAGGAACTCGGTGATCCCCTGAACTACCGCGATGATGAGAAGCTGCAAAAACGTCATGACCCGCACTCCATGAATGAAGCGCGGGCCATGTCAATTTGCGAAAGGGCTGTGCGCCCAGTTTTACCAGATCTTCACGCGCTTTTCGGGCGGCAGGTACAGCTCGTCATCCTCGGAGACGTTAAACGCTTCGTACCATGCATCGGTGTGACGCACCGCATTGTTGAGGCGGAATTCACCCGGAGGGTGGTTCGCGGTCATTACGCGGTTGCGCAGGCTCTCCTCGCGCTCCATCCCGCGCCAGATCTGCGCGTAACCAAGGAAGAAACGCTGGTCGCCGGTCAGGCCGTCGATCACCGGAGCTTCCTCGCCATTGAGGCTCATCTTGTACGCGCGGTAGGCCATCTGCAGACCGACCACGTCGCCAAGCGTTTCACCCATCGACTGACCGGCGCGAAGGCATTCAGGGCCTTCCGAACCTTCGACCGGGCAATAGGCCTCGATGAATTCTCCCATGGCGCGGGTGAACTTGACGAAGCCTTCGCGGTCCTCGTCCTGCCACCAGTTGCGCAATGTGCCGGTTGCATCGAATTGCGACCCCTGGTCGTCATAGCCGTGGCCGATCTCGTGACCGATCACTGCGCCGATGCCGCCATAGTTCACCGCCGGATCTGCTTCGGCGTTGAAGAACGGCGGCTGAAGGATCGCAGCGGGGAAGACGATGCGGTTGGTGAGCGGCGAATAATACGCGTTCACCGTCTGCGGCGTCATGCCCCATTCGGTCGGGTCGACCTCGGTGCCGAGGCGCGAGCGCGAGTCCTCGTCGTTCCACTTGGCGGTCGCCATGCGGTTGGCGAGCGGATCGTCAGCGACGATGGTGAGGCCGTCATAGGTCTCGAATTCGTCGGGATAGCCGATCATCGGGACGAAGCCGTTGAGCTTCTCGCGTGCCTGCTCGATGGTCGCAGCGGTCATCCACTCGTTGTCGTCGAGGGCCGCGTTCATGGCCTTGCCGAGATTGGCGACAAGCTCGTCCATCCGGGCCTTGCTGGTTTCGGGAAAGTGTTTCTCGACGTAAAGAGCGCCAAGCTGTTCGCCGAGCGAGCTTTCGACCACCGAGATCGCGCGCTTCCAGCGTTCCTGCTGCTCTTCCTGGCCGTTGATGGTGCGCCCGTAGAAGTCGAACACCGCCTCGTCGAGCTCGCTCGACAGGACCGCGGCGTTATTGCCGAGGAACTGCGCGGTCATGAAGGCCTTGAGCGTGGCGAGCGGCGTCTCGGTGAGAAGTTCCATCATCGCCGGTAGGCCGCCGCCGATCATGGTGCGCTGCTCATCGGTCAGCTCGGCTGCTTCGAGCTCTTCCTCGGTCGGCGGAATCTGCGCAGCAAGAAAGCGCGGCTGGCCCTCAAGCTGAGCGGAGGCAAGCAGCGTGTCGATCGGGAAGTCGCCCGCGTAACCGGCGAGGTCTTCAGGCGAAAGCTCGTTATAGGTCAGCGTCGGCTTGCGAAAAATCTGACGAGCCCATTCGATTTCGGCGACCTTGGCTTCGAAAGCATAGACCGCTTCGGCGGCAGCGACGGGGTCAGCATAGCCTGCCTGGCCAAGCACGGTTGCGAGCAGCGCCTTGTACTTCTCGCGGATCTCGAGATTGCTCTCGCTGTCGACGAGATAATAGTCACGGTCGGGAAGGCCCATGCCGTCGAAGCCGATACCGACGACATATTGCGTCGGGTTGCGCGCATCGATGGTGACGCCAGCGCTCACGAGGGAAGGATAGCCCGGCTTGCCAAAGAGCGCGGTCAGAGCTTCAAGATCCTCGGCTTCGAAAATTTCCTGCAGGTAAGGCTGTGCGGGTGCGAGGCCGCTTGCGTCGATAGCCTTGACATCCATGAAGGCGTTGTAGGCATCGACGATACGGCGCGCCTGCGTGCCCTCGGCCGGATTCGAAGCGACCAGAGTGTTCACCAGTTCGCGGACATCGTTGATCGAGCCTTCGCGAAGCATGTCGAACGCGCCGTAACGCTGGCGGTCGGCGGGGATTTCGTTGGCCGCGATCCACTTGCCGTTGACGTAGGCATTGAAGTCATCGCCCGGATCGACGTTCTGGTCGATGGTCTGAAGGCCGACGCCCCAGGTGCCGAAATCCATTGTCGGCGCGCTGCTCTCGCTGGCGGAGGCGTCTTCGTGAGCCTCGATCAGGACGTGTTCGGCATGGCCTTCGTCATGGGCAAGAGCCGCGCTCGAAAGCGCGAATGTGGCGGTGGATGCAAGCAGGAGCTTGGCTGTGCGGATCATATTGGTCCCCGTTGGTCAAAAATGTTCAGTTGTTCCCCGGACGCTCGTCTAGCGCATCTCGCGCATCAAGGATGCATCTCGTCGCCGCGAGGCCGCGCTTTGTCGAAAGTTTGCTCGAACTCACGGCGCCGCACGCGTTGCAAGCGCGACTGCGCGGCCGAGCTTATGCGAGGAAGCCAAGCGGGCCGGATGGCCCGCGCCCGGCGTCTTAGGGCGAAGATATTACGCGGCTTCGGCGGCGAACTGGAGCGAGGCCAGCCGAGCATAAAGCCCGCCAGCGGCGGTCAGCTCTGCATGCGTGCCTTGCTCTGCGATTTCGCCATTATCGAGCACGATAATCCGATCGGCAGCGCGCACGGTCGCAAGGCGGTGGGCGATGACCAGAGTCGTGCGATCCTTCATCAGCTCGTCCAGTGCCTGCTGCACAAGCTGCTCGCTTTCAGCGTCCAGCGCGCTGGTGGCTTCGTCGAGCAACAAAATCGGCGCATCGCGAAGCAGCGCGCGAGCGATAGCCACGCGCTGGCGCTGGCCACCAGATAGCTGCGTGCCGCCTTCGCCGAGATAAGTGTCGAGGCCGGCGGGCAGCGCTTTCAGGAACTCATGCGCGTTTGCTGCGCGTGCGGCTTCCCAGATTTCCTCTTCGCTCGCATCCCAGCGGCCATAGCGAAGGTTGTCGCGAGCATCCGCGCTGAACAGCACGCCGTCCTGCGGGACGAAGGCAATCCGATCGCGAATCTCTGCAGGGTCCGCCTTGGTGAGCGGGACCCCGTCGAGCCGGATTGTGCCGACCTGCGGGTCATAAAATCGCTCGACCAGCTGGAAAAGGGTCGACTTGCCTGCACCGGACGGTCCGACGATGGCGACGGTCTCGCCCGGTTCGATCTCGAGGCTGAAATCCTTGAGGGCTGGCGTCTCTGGCCTTGCGGGATAGCGGAAAGTCACATTGCGGAAGGAGAGCGAACCGCGCGGCGGCACGGGCAGGCTTTCGGGACGCGCCGGAGCTGCGATAGCGGGCCGTGCTTCGAGCAATTCTGCCAGACGGCTTGCCGCGCCTGCTCCGCGCAAAAGGTCTCCATAGACTTCCGTAAGCGATCCGAACGCGCCCGCGACAAGACCCCCCGTCAGCACAAACGCGGCGATTGTGCCGCCGCTGATCGCGCCTTCCGAGACGGCAAGCGCGCCGCGCCACATGACCAGCGTGATACCGCCGAAAATCAGCAGAATGACGATCGAGGTCATTCCGGCGCGAAGGGCGATGCGCTTTCTCGCGGTGTCAAATGTCCGTTCGACCACGCCGCCGAAGCGGTCTCCTTCGCGCTTTTCCTGTCCAAAGCTCTGGACCACTTTCATCGCGGAAAGCACTTCGGTGACGTAAGCGCCCACATCGGCCACGCGGTCCTGGCTCGAGCGCGAGACGCTGCGGATCTTGCGGCCGAAGAAAACGATGGGTGCAATCACCAGCGGAATGCCGATCAAAAGGCCCAGCGTCAGCGTCGGCGCGAGATAGAGCAGCAGCGCAATCCCGCCGATACCGGTCAGCGTGTTGCGCAAAGCAACCGAGACCGTCGTGCCCACGACCGTCTCGATGATCGCGGTGTCCGATGTCATGCGGCTCGATATTTCCTTGGGACTGTTCTCTTCATAGAAACCGGGCGACAGGCGCAGCAGATTCTGCTGAACTTTAAGGCGAATATCGGCGACCACGCGCTCACCAATCCAGCTTACGAAATAGAACCGCGCCGCCGTACCGATTCCGAGGATCACGACGATCATAAGCAAGTACTGAAACGCGTGCGCGATCTCTTCGGGGCCGGCCGTGCCGCCAAATGCATCGTCAATGATGACCTTGAAGCGCCACGGAATAGCCAGCGTCGCAAGCGCGGTGACAGTCAGCGCGGCAAGCGCGTAGCCGATCTGTGCAGGGTATTTGCCCGCCTCGCGATAGACCATGCGCAAGGGCGCGAGCGAGCGCGATTTCTTCGTCGCGGCTGCGTTTTCGACGTCGCCTGCGACTTCATCGGACGAGATTTCGGATACTTCCCCGCTCATAGCTGGCCCCATCTAGCCACCCATCCAGCAAATTTCACGTGCAAAAAGCACATGAGAGCGCCTCGGGCTGCTGGATTGAGATTAATTGTGCATTGCACCATTAGCGGGTAAGGCCCATCTCACACACCGATAGCACAGCTGCGGGCTCAGAACGCGCGGCAGGCCTTTCTCGAAGGCCGCAACAGGGAACGCACATGCTTTACCAAGCCTACGAACTGCAACGCAGCTGGATGAATTCGGTGAGCTCGCTCGCTTCGATGAGCTCTGAAATGCTGGCGAGCCCGGCCAACCCGATGAGCTATTGGGGCATTGGCGGCATCGCGGCTAACGCACTCGACGTGTTGGCCCATGCGACGGCTCATTATGGCAAGCCCGCTTTTGGGATCACCGAGGTCGATGTCGACGGAAAGACCATGTCGGTGATCGAAGCAACGGTGCTCAATCGACCGTTCGGCGACCTGAAGCGGTTCCGCCTCGACGGCGTCGACGACAAGCGGTCCAAACTGCTGATCGTTGCCCCGATGAGCGGGCACTATGCGACCCTGCTGCGCGGCACGGTCAAACGGATGCTCCAGAAATACGAGGTCTACATCACCGACTGGGCGGACGCGAAGACGGTGCCGCTGCACGAAGGGCATTTCGATCTCGACACCTATATCGACTACCTCAGCGAGTTCCTCGAATATATCGAGCAGGTCGAACCGGGTCAGCGCCCGCATATGCTCGCCGTGTGCCAGCCGAGCGTGCCTGCTTTTGCGACCACCGCGCTCCTCAATCAGCACAAGTCGCCCGCGACACCCAAGACGCTTACGATGATGGGCGGCCCCATCGACACCCGCGAAAGCCCGACTACCGTCAACGACCACGCCATGAACCGCCCGATCGAGTGGTTCCGCACCTCGGTCATCGCGCGCGTCCCGATGCAATATCGCGGCGCTGGACGCATGGTCTATCCCGGCTTCATGCAGCTGAATGCGTTCATGAGCATGAACCTGCAAAGTCACATGATGAGCCATTGGGAGATGTTCAAACACCTCACCGCAGGCGATGACGAGAGCGCGCAGGCGACCAAGAGATTCTACGACGAATATCGCGCCGTGTGCGACATGACCGCGGAATTCTATCTGCAGACGGTCGAGGAAGTGTTCCAGAAGCACTCGATCCCCAACGGCACGTTTGAGCACAAGGGCGAGATCGTCGACCTGACCCAGATCACCGACACCGCTCTGCTCGCGATCGAGGGTGAACGCGATGACATTTCGGGCCTCGGCCAGACCAAGGCTGCGCTCAAGCTCGCAACCGGGCTGAGCGAAGACATGAAGCGCTACTACATGGCCGAGGGCGCCGGGCATTACGGCATCTTCAACGGCAGCCGCTGGCGCACCAAGGTGGCCCCGGTTGTCGAGGAATTCATCGAAGCGCACGGCTGATTAGCGCCGCGGTGGTTCAGAACCGCGTTCGCACCCCGACGAACACATTTCGACCCGGCTCTGGAAAACCGACCGTCCGCTCGAAATCGCTGTCGGTAAGGTTTCGCAGTGCGCCGAAGATTGCGACGTTCTTGCTGGCTTGCCATTCTGCGTCGAGCGCTAGCGTCTCGAAGCCCGGATTGCGAAGAAAGCCGGTTGGAACCGAGGAATCTGCGAAGCTGCTTGAAAGCTCGCCGTTGAGCGTGATCGCGAGGGTACTGAGCGCCTGCCAGCGGATCGCAAGTCGCCCGGTCCAGTCAGGCCGGAAACGAAGTTGAGCGCCGTCGGCGCTGCTCGTCGTTTGATAGGTCAGGGCCGCGCGCGCACTCACTTCTCCCATCTGCAAAGTGCCCGCCGCTTCGAAGCCGTGGACCTCGACGCGGCTACGATTGACGTTGGTGAAGAGCTCGGGCTCGAAATCGACGAGGTTGCGGTAGGTCGCGTTGAAGTAGGCAGCCGTCAGCGACCAGCCTTCGCCATCGGGGGCGAGTTCGACCCCCGCGTCGAAAGTCTCGCTGCGTTCATCTTCAAGGTCCGGATTGGCAATCAGCGGGAAGCCGAGCGCGAACAGACTGGGCCGCTTGAAACCGCGCGCGTAGTTGGCAAACAGTCGCGCGCCGTTTTCGCCGACCGGAACGCTTGCCCCCACCCGCGGGGTCCAGCGAGCCGAGGCATCTTCGGGCCAGTCGACGCGAAGGCCCCCGCTCAGTTCCACGCCCGATCCGGGCGCGATCGTGACCGTTGTGAACACGCCGGGCATATCGCGCTCGATGGTGAATGCGGTGGGAATCAGCACGCCGAAATCGAGCGAGCCAGTGCTCTCTCCATCTTCGCGCGTAAAACTGGTGCCGACCTCGAGTGAGAGCCAGTCAGCCGGGCGATGCGTAAGGCTCGCCACCGCCTCGTACCGCTCAAGTTGGCTGTCCGAAACGATCGGCGGCACGCCGTCAAGCGCGCCGGGCGCGATGCCGGGCGCGTCGGTTTCAAGGTCGCTTTGCGAGTAGCCGAGCCTCAACTGCGCGGTGAGATCCGGCGCGAGCGCGGCAGCAAGCGTGCCTCCCACTGCAATCTGTTGCCTCTCGCGGGTCTCAAGTTCGCCAATGACAGCAAGCTGGGGTCCGCCGCTATCTTCGGGAAAGCCCTCGCTATCGCTTCCCGCGATGAGGGCGAACAGGTCGAAGCTGACAGTCGCGCCAAGGTCGGGCGAGGCCGTGGCAGCGATCGAGTAACGCTCGCTCGTAGTGCCCGGCACGAAATTGTCGCTGTCGAGAAAACCGCCAGCGATGCCGAATGAGCCCGCATTGCCTTCTACGCCCAGTGATCCACCGAACCGATAGCGCCCCTCGCTCCCGATGCCGGCATGCGCCGAAGCGCCGGTGCCGAGCGGTCCGACGTCCAGCGCGATGACACCTGACAATGCATCGGCGCCGTACGCGGTCGATTGCGGGCCTGAGACGACCGCGATGCGCTGCACGATCTCAGGGTCGATCAGCGAGAAGTCGAACCCGCCGCCGCTCGAATTGAGCGGATCGTCGACCCGCACGCCGTTGATCGTCACCAGTGCAAAATTGGGCTCGCCGCCGCGAATCGAGACGTAGGAGCCTGCCCCGGGTCCGCCCTTCTCGAACGCGACGACACCGGGAAGCAGCGACAGGTCTTCGGTGACCGAAACC
Organism: Erythrobacter sp. S158; assembly: GCF_057364915.1. NCBI lineage: Bacteria > Pseudomonadati > Pseudomonadota > Alphaproteobacteria > Sphingomonadales > Erythrobacteraceae > Erythrobacter > Erythrobacter sp. S158. The sequence continues at coordinate 2,757,939 of NZ_CP200279.1, forward strand.
GCGCCGCGCACGCCCGGACGATCCTCATCGAGCACTTTTGCGCTCGCTCCCGCATCGCTCGCCGGATCGGCGAGGTTGGCCTCGACGAGGATTGCGGGCGCCTCTTCCTGCGCCTGGGCTGAGACCGGCAGCGCAAGCGATAGGGCAGCAAAAACGCCGCATCGCCGGACTGGCGTGAATAGAGTCAAAGTCATGGTTTCGGAGAAATCTTGCAGAAAGGGGGTTGGCAGACGTGTCGTTTGTCGATTCACAGTTAGGCGAATTGTTACGAAAACACGGTTAACAGTGCATCCTCACCGGCGCACCTTCGCTTCGCGCATTGAAGGGTATTTATGCAAAGAATTCTCGGAGTAGCGATCAGCGTGGTCATCGCAGGCCTGGCGCTGGGCGCGGGCTATGCGCTGGTGGACGTGACGCATGCGCTCATCCGCCTCGCGCTGCCGCTACCCGAAGTCGAGCTTTCGGGAGACGATCTCGCCAACACGGTGACTTATCTGATGGGGGCAAGCCTTGTCGTCTTTTCGCTGGTCGCTGTTTTTGCAAAACAGGGTGTGTTCGAAACCGCTCGCCGCACAGCCGCTCAGGTCTATGCGTGGGGCACGGCGTGGGGCGCAGGATCCCTGACGCTGTTCCTCATGAGCGCGAGCGTCTTCCCGCATCGCCTGCTCGTGGGCGCGTTTCTGGTCGGCGTCGTGGTTTTCGTTGCCGGTTATGCCGTTTTCGGCGGCGACCGCGAGAAGGGCGTCATCGGGCGCCTTGGCGAAGTTATCGTCGCGCTCTTCACCTCGCTCAAGAACCCGCTCGCATGGCTGGCGATCCTCGTGACCATCGCTCCACTCGCAGCAGCGGTTGCCTATGTCGTGAGCCAGGAGTTCCGCGATGCGGTCGCGGAATTTCGCGTACAGCAGAACGTCTCGGTTGACGGCGACTGGATCACTGTGCCGGTCAACACGCAGACCCAGTTGCTTCAGCCGATTATGATCCGCATGGTTCCGGGCGAACCCGGCCAAATGGTCGTGCTCGAGCGCGCTGGACGCCTCTACCGCATCGGCTATCCTGACAACGGCACCAAGGAATTGCTCGTCGATTTCGCCGATCAGGTGGGCGAGGTGAACCTCGAAAACGGTGCGATGGGTTTTGATTTCGACCCGCGCTTTGGCGAGGAAGGGCGCAGTTTTCTCTACGCCTATTTCACCAGCTTCGAGACAGACGCTCAGACCAACTACCTAGCGCGCTTCGATCTTGGCGCGGGCGATCCCGAAGCCGTGCTTGCAAGCCAGCAGAACCTGATCGAGATCGGCCGCCCGCCCACGCAGTATCACAATGGCGGGCATGTCGAGGTCGGCCCTGACGACATGCTCTACATCGCCATTGGCGAGCTCGACATGGCGGACAGCCATCAGACCATCGACACGACGCTTGCAGGTGGCATCCTCAGGATCGACGTGCTCAATCAGGGTGGCGACGTCTCAGGCCCGATCCTGCGCCAGCCTGAAAACGGAGCATCGCGCGGCTATTCGATACCGCTCGACAATCCCTTCGCCGGGCGCGAGGACGCCTTTGGAGAATTTTACGCCATCGGTCTTCGCAATCCCTTCCGCTTCGCCTTCGACCCGGCCAACGGTTCGATCTGGGCAGGCGAGGTCGGCTCGACCGTGTGGGAGGAAGTCAACGTGATCGAGAAGGGCATGAACTACCAGTTCCCCTTCATCGAAGGCCGCGAAGACACCACCTTCGCGCCGCCGCCGGTCATCCACGGCCAGCAGAAAGGCCCTGCTTTTACTTATCGCCACACCGCCTATGATCGTTCGGTCATCGGCGGGATCGTCTATCGCGGGTCGCGCTGGCCCACCCTCGATGGCAAATATTTGTTTGGCGACAATTACTCGGGCAAGTTCTGGGCGATGCCAGCCATCAACGAGGTGACCGAAGAGGTCGAGGTGCTGGGGCAGGCTGACAAATATGCGCAGCGCGGCTTCACCTCGATGATCCAGACACCCGATGATCGCATCCTCATCACGGTGATGGGGTCATCCTCCTCGCCAAACGGCGCCATCGTCGAACTGGTGCGCAAGGATGCGGGCGCTCAGGCGAGCATTGGCGGCGGAGGGCAGGCCGCGGCGGCAGAGGCTGTGCCACTGACCGAGCTAGAAATCCGTCAAAGCTACGTCACCAATTGCGCGCGTTGCCACGGTGAGAACGGCTATGGCGACGGACCGGACGCCGCAGCCTTGCTGGAAAATGCAGGCGCGGCACCGATCAGCTTCCATTCGGACGAATTCGCAACGCGCAGCCGCGACCATGTTCGCCTTGCCATTTCGGGTGGCGGCGAAGCGGTCGGGATGAGCTACGCCATGCCTCCATGGGAGGGCGTGCTGGTCGAGGAAGAGATCGACGCGCTAACCGATTACATCATGGCCATGCGCGAGAATGAGACTGCGCCATGAGCACTCGGTTGAGCGAGAGCCGGTTTGCCAAACGCTTCGGCCTCACCACTCCGATCGCGCTTGCCCCAATGGCATTCGCGACAGGAGGATCGCTCGCCGCCGCCTGCGCAAAGGCAGGAGCGCTCGCGCTGATTGGCGGGAGCTACGGCGATCTCGACTGGACGAGCCGCGAATACAGCGTCGCCGAAGATGGACTGGCGGGCGATGCAACCGCCCTGGCGAAACTGGGCTGCGGGTTCATCACCTGGAAGCTGGACGAGGACGCCTCCGCGCTCGATTGGGTGCTCGAGCGTCCGGCAAAGCCTGCCGCTATCATGCTCTCTTTCGGTGACCCGACCGCGATTGCGAGGCGGATCACCGATGCCAATGTGCCTCTGATCTGCCAGATCCAGACGATCGCGCAACTGCCCGAAGCCGTCGACGCGGGCGCCAATGTAATCGTCGCACAAGGCGGTGAGGCTGGCGGGCATGGCATGAACGCCCTCGACGGTCGCGGCACTTTCACGCTCGTGCCCGAGATCGCTGACTGGCTTGCAGGTCATGCGCCACACGTTCAACTGCTTGCTGCCGGTGGCGTAGCGGATGGTCGCGGCCTGGCCGCTGCGCTCATGCTTGGTGCAGACGGTGCGCTTGTAGGGTCGCGGTTATGGGCAACGCGGGAATCGCTTGCTCCCGATGCGGCGATTGCGGAGGCGATCAACGCGTGCGGAGACGGTTCAGCTCGCTCGAAAGTGTTCGATATCCTGCGCGAGAAGAACTGGCCTGCCCATTTCGATTTCCGCGCTCTTAGAAACGCGATCCACCGCGAATGGGAAGGCCGCATCGACAAGCTTGCCACTGACCCCGCTGCCGCAGTTGCACGCTACAAAGAAGGCGTTGCAACCGGCGACTATTCGCGAGCGCACGTAACTGTAGGCGAATGCACCGGCCTTATCCGCAGCAATGCCAGCGCCGCCGAAGTCATAGCCGCGATCGACGAAGAGGCGCAGCGGCTTTTTGGATAGAAGCAGCGCCTATGCGCGGCTACGCGGCGGGACAATCAGGCGCTGGATCAGTGTAAAGACTGCCCGGTAGAACAGATAAAGCAGCGCGGCGATGAATGCCGGCATGAGGACCGCATCAAATTGCAGCCTCCCCATCCAGAAAAGCCGGTCCCACAATGGGCCAGCGATGAGCAGGTGAACTGCAACCGCTAACAGAATACCGAGGGTCGACGCGGGGAGCTCAGGCAAGCGCCCAAAGCGGCCAAGCGCCCATGCAGCGACGCGCGCAATCGCGAACAACGTCAGGAACGATGCGACTGTAAACCCCAGCCAGGCTATCGGAGCCTGAGCAAAGACCGATCCTGGACGCGAGATATGGTCCCAGTAATCAAACGCGCTCCACACAAGCAGGATCACGAACAGCCAGACCCAGTGCGATGCGGCAAGGCGAGCACGGTCGCGGCCTCCGGTCATCCGCGCATATCCCTCAGTTTGGCAACATCATAGGGCCGTCCCAATCGTCCGCCGGGTATCTCCAGCGCGGCCCTGTCCCAGCCTGCGCGCTCCGCAATCGCTTCGTAGGTCTCATGCAGGAAACCAATCAGCACCTTGTCCGGGTCATCGGCCATCGCAACTACCGCATAAGGCAGGATGAATTCGCCAAGCTGCGCATCCCGGTACGCGCCGTCAGTCTCCAATGAAGCTTCCGCAATGCCATCAGGGGTGGGATATCCGTAGGCGTAGAAAGCCGCTTCCTCGATCCCCCCGCCTCCTAACCAGAAACCGGCGCTGGCGACCTCGTGGCTATAGGCTTCGCGCGTGGCACGGTCAGGCAGGTTGGGAACACCGCCCGGGTGGAGCGGGGCTTCTTTCCCGGAGAAGCGCGTGACGGCCAAGTCGAAGCTGCCCCAGAAGAGATGGCTTGGACTGGACTTGCCGACGAAGAAGCTGCGGAAGTGCGTGAAGACCCGGTCGGCGCTGCGGAAAGCGGCGTGGAAGCGGCGCAGTGCGCCCTCGTCCCAGTCACGCGGGCGGTCGTCGGATTGGAAAGGGACTGCGGGGTCGACCTCATTGGGCGAGCCGCCAATGTCCGGCGCGATCCCAGCGCGCCTTAGAAGCCCCGTTAGGCTCTGAAAAAGCTCGGCGACCGTCTGCCCATGGAGCGCAACCGAGCCTCGGAATCCCGCGGAGGTTTCAAGCACTACCTCGCTCGCGAGGCAATCGAACAGCAATTCCGCTTCGTGATCGCCGACGGCCACCGGGTAGGTGCGAAAGCCGCGCGGCGTCACGCGAAGGGCAAGCTGCCACCCGTGATTGGTCCAGACCCGCGCACGGGTGGGAAGCTTGCCGATAATTTGCAGATAGGCGTGGCACGTCTCGATCATCGCCTTGTCGGCTGCGTAATCGAGAACAGGCCAGCGCCCATCTGTCATCAGGGTCGATCCCTTGCTTAGAAGACCTCGAACAGGCCAGCTGCGCCCATGCCGCCGCCGACACACATCGTGACGACGACATATTTCGCACCGCGGCGCTTGCCTTCGATCAGCGCGTGGCCGGTGCAGCGAGCGCCGGTCATGCCGTAAGGGTGGCCGATCGAGATCGAGCCGCCATTGACGTTGAGGATGTCGTTGTCGATGCCGAGCTTGTCGCGGCAGTAGAGCACCTGCACAGCAAACGCTTCGTTCAGTTCCCAAAGGCCGATATCGTCCATCTTGAGGCCGGTCTGCTTGAGCAGCTTGGGAATGGCGAAGACCGGGCCGATGCCCATTTCGTCAGGCTCGGTTCCGGCAACAGCCATACCAACATAACGGCCAAGCGGCTGAAGGCCCTTCTGCTCGGCAAGCTTCGCTTCCATCAAAACGCTCGCCGAAGAACCGTCGGAAAGCTGCGAGGCGTTGCCCGCAGTGATGACCTTGTCCGGGCCCATCACCGGGTTGAGGCTCTGCAGGCCTTCAAGCGTCGTCGAGGGGCGGTTGCCTTCGTCCTTGGTGATCGTGGTTTCAACCTGCGAGATCTCGCCGGTTTCCTTGTCCTTGACCATCATGGTGGTGCTGACGGGCACGATCTCGTCGTCGAACTTGCCCGCTTCCTGAGCTGCTGCGGTGCGCATCTGCGACTGGAGCGCGTATTCGTCTTGCGCTTCGCGGCTGATGTTGTAGCGCGCAGCAACCGTCTCAGCGGTGCCGAGCATCGGCATGTAGACGTCCTTATGCATTGCGATCAGCGAGGGATCGGGAGCGACGCGCATTTCCGGGGTCTGGACCATCGAGATCGAGTCCTGACCGCCGCCGACGACCACATTCATATTGTCGACCACGATCTGCTTGGCAGCCGTCGCAATTGCCATCAGGCCTGAAGAGCACTGACGGTCGATCGTCTGGGCAGCAACCGTCACCGGAGCGCCGCCGCGAAGCGCGACCTGGCGACCGATGTTACCGGCCTGCGTGCCTTGCGTGAGGACAGCGCCCCAAACGACATCGTCGATCTCGCCAGCGTCAATGCCAGCGCGCTCAACGGCAGGAGCGAAGGAAAGCGAACCGAGCGTTGCGCCCGGCGTGGCGTTGAAGCCGCCCTTGTAAGCACGGCCAATCGGCGTGCGAGCGGTGGAGACGATGACTGCATCGCGTGACATGAGAGGTATCCTTTCAAACGTGTGGGTCCGTCCCCGTCTTCACAAGATGGAGACTGAATGGGTCAAAAGCGCGTCAGATTTTCTTCGCGCGCTGAAAGTGGGCTTCAGACGAAGTAGAGGGTGATCCACTCGCAGATCAGCGCGGGCGTTTCCTCGCCCTCGATCTCCATCGTCACTTCGCAGGTCTGCTGCCACTGGCCGGGGCGCTTTTCGACCATTTCGGTGAGCTTCCAGTGGCCACGAATGCGCTTGCCAGCGCGCACGGGCGAGAGGAAACGGCATTTGTTGCCGCCATAGTTCACGCCCATCTTCACCCCGTCGAGCTTGGGCGTGTCGCTGTTCGCGCCGAGGTAAGGCATCATCGAAAGCGTGAGAAAGCCGTGCGCGATGGTCCCGCCGAACGGGGTCATCTTGGCCTTTTCTTCGTCGATATGAATGAACTGGTGGTCACCGGTCGCATCGGCAAACTGGTTGATGCGTTCCTGGCTCATCTCGACCCAGTCACTGGTGCCGATGGTTTCGCCAACTTTGGCTGCGAGATCCTGCGGGGTCATTTGGCTCTCCCTTTTGAGTGTTGAGTCCCTAAATCCGCGCGCGGTTTGGGCGACAAACGCCGCGAGGGCAAGCCCCCGGCACTCGGACGTAGCGTGCCCTAACGTCAGGCGGACTTGAGAAGCAGGGGAGTGCGCTGATTAAGCCATTTCTGCGCCGGTTTCTCGAATCCGGCAAAGAGCGCTGCGGAAACGGCAAGAACGAGCGCGCCATAGACGGCAAGGCCGATCCAGCCGATCTGAAGATCGCTGCCGACAAAGGCCAGTTTGAAAACCACGAACAGGAGGTAGTGCGAAAGGTAGGTCGCATAGCTCCAGTCGCCGAGCTTCACGAGCGGGCCCGATGCCAGAACGCGGGCGGGAATGCCGCCATCAAGTGCGAGCGCGAGCAGCAGGCTTGCAAAGCAGGCCGGAACCCATAGCGTTTCGGGAAGGCCAAGTGCGAGCCCCGCGATGGCTAGCGCGGCGCTGACCGCGAAAGGTATCGCGCCGCCACGTCGGCAATCGCGCATCTGCCGCCATATCTGTGCAAGCGCGATCCCCATGGTGAACTCGGCAAGGCAGCGAACGAGGCCGGTGCGCGGTATGTCGTCGTCCAGGATCGCGTATCCGAACGCTGCAAACCAGGCGTGCAGACACAAAGCCATCGCTCCTAGCGCCGCAATCAGCGCCGGAAGCCCAAGCTGCTCCCATCGGACTGCGAGGATGAGCGCGGGAAACGCAAGATAAGCCGCAAACTCGGCGCTGATCGACCATGCAGGCGGGTTCCATGCAAGCTCACTCGTAAACCCCCAGTTCTGGATCAGCAGTACGTGAAGTGGCAACTCTGCCAACGGATAGTTGCCGATTGGGCGGCCTGTCAGCGCGAGCATGAGCGCCAGCATCGCAAAGCCTGACAAAACCAGCGCGTGAAGCGGCCAGACCCGCGCAAATCGCTTCCACAGGAACGGGCGGGTCTGCGCCCAGCCTTGGGCTCTGAACTTCTCGCCATAGCTTAGCCACATAACGAAGCCCGAGAGCATGAAGAAGAAATCGACCGCGAGATAACCCTTGGAGAACACCGCGATAGCATCGCCCGGAAGGATCGCGGTGAGGCTGAGGCGGATGTGGTAGAGCACCACAAACCACGCCGCGAGCCCGCGCAACCCCGTCAGCTGGTCAAGCTGCAGACGCGATTTTGAAACGGGCGATCCGGCAACGCTCATAGGGCCTCGCTCGGTTTGCCGATCGTCGGAGGCGCGCGGCGCGATACAGGGCGCGCGGTCGCAGCTTCAACGGGCTCTTCGCATTGCTTGAGGTAGCTCGACAGTCCGATCTGGAAGGCGAGCAAAAGCAGCATTGGCGGTGTGTAGGCGATGCCTGTAAAGAGCGCGCCGACGAGATAAATGATCTGCGCCTGCGCCAGGGCTGAGGCCAGTGGCGCCTGCCATTGCTCGTCCGGTCCCTCGCGTCCCTTCCATCGTTTGCGGATGCGTGCCATCGAGACAAGGCCGGTGATCTGGATCAGGCTCCATAGAATGAGGCCGGGATAGCCTTGCTCGCCAAGAACCTCGAAAATCGCCGAGTGATAGGCACGCGCCTCGTCGACCACGTCCTGATAGGTGACCGAGGTTGTGCCGCCCGCAGTCTCTTCCACGCGCATGCGGTATTCGAACGAATTGCCGCGATAGGCGTCGAACCCGCCGCCCCACGGATTTTCGGCAGCGTAATCGAGCGTCCAGCTCCACACCGCGACGCGGGTCGAGGCGCTCTGGTCCTGCTCGAACTCGGTGATCGTGCCCATGCGCTCGGTAAAGCTGGCGGGCAGGAACGGGATCGCCGCGATCATCGCAATCGCGCCAAGCCCAGCGAACAGCACCTTGTTCTTCACATGCCGGAAGGTGAGCAGCAGCAGCACCGCAAAACAGACAAGCCCCGTGCGCGCTTCGGTGCCGACAGGAATCAGGATGCAGGCGAAAATGAAGGCATAGCCGAACAGCTTCACGCGCCAGTCGGGCGGAAAGATCGTACCATGCCGCGTGAACCAGTGGATCGCGGGGATGATCGCGATCGCCATGCAGGCTAGGACGCTGGTCTCATAGATGCCGGAATTATCGTTCACGATCAGCATGCGGGTCTCGTATCCGCCGCCGCCGAAGACGACCTTGATCCCGCCGCCGACGATGATGACCGCCATCGACAGGAGCATGGTTAGAAGCGCGCCTTCGATGCGCAGCCGCGTGGTCAGCGTCAGCGGCAGGAAGATGGCGAACAGCATCGCCTTCCACACCCAGTCCCACTTGGTCGCAGCATTTTCGGGAAAGTCGGCAAAGCCCGTCGTCCACCAGCAGTAAAGCAGAAACAGCAGCATCAGCCCCTGTCTCCCGGTGAAGCGTGCGCCCTTCTTGCTGTCGAGCGCGAGCCAGCCTCCGAACGCCGCCGCGAACGCAATCAGCGACACAGACAGCGATGTGATCAGCGAATAGCCAATACGCTGAGGGGCGAGGATGTCGATATAGATATAGAGCAGCACCCAGAGGAACGGGCGCTTGATGCCGAGCACCAGCACATATCCGATAAAGGCGATAAGGAAGAGATCGATCATTCCGAGCCTGACCCATCCTTCATCTGCGCACGCCGGCGCGCATTGCGGCTCGCCGCGCTGCCCTCCTCGCGCGCCGCCTCGGCCTTTTCGTCCAGTTCCCTGAGACGCGGATCGACGTCGGTATCCTCGCGCAACACCAGCCGAAGCAAGGCGAGCGCCAACAGGCCGTGGCCCAGCGCGAGTGCGAAATAGTCAATCATGGCAAGGATCGCCGTACAGGAGCGCGGTTGACGGCCCGTTAAGCATGGTTGCGCTAATTGCCTTTTCCATGACGCGCGTCCTCCACGTCCTCGACCACTCGCTGCCGCTGCATTCCGGCTACACCTTCCGCACGCGTGCAATCCTGAAAGCTCAGGAAGCGCTGGGGCTGGAAGTCCGCGGCCTGACCTCGCAGCGTCACAACGCCGAAGCGGAATGGGAGAATGAGAAGGAAGATTTCGACGGGTTGACCTTCCACCGCACGCCGGGCGTTTCGACAGGGCCCATGCTGGTGCGCGAATTCCGAGAAATGGCTGCAACGAGCGACACCATCCGCAAACTGGCGCAGGATTGGCGCCCTGACATCATTCACGCTCATTCCCCGGCGCTCAATGGTGGCGCCGCGCTGAGAGCCGCGCGCAGCCTCGGCGTCCCGCTAGTCTATGAAATCCGCGCATTCTGGGAAGACGCAGCGGTCGGCAATCGCACAGGCAAAGAAGGGTCGCCAAAGTATCGACTGACGCGCAGCCTGGAAACGCAGATCTCGGCGCGCGCTGATGCGGTGTTCACGATTTGCAACGGTCTGCGCGACGATCTCGTGGCCCGCGGCATTCCGGGCGGCAAGATCGGCGTGATGCCCAACGGCGTCGATCTCACCTTGTTTGGTGAACAGGTCCCCCGTGACAATGCATTGGCGACCGAGCTCGGCATTGACGAGAGTGCGCTCTTGATCGGCTATATCGGCAGCTTCTACGACTATGAGGGCATCGACGATCTGATCGCAGCCATGCCGATCCTGCGACGCTCGCATCCCGGCGCTCGGCTGCTTTTGGTTGGCGCTGGCGAGATGGAAGGCGAATGGCGCGAAGCTGCTGCAAAGCTGCCGGAGCCCGAAGCCGTTATCTTCGCAGGCCGCGTCCCGCATGACGAGGTCGAGCGTTATTACTCGCTGATTGATGTGCTGGCCTATCCGCGCAAAGCCTCGCGCCTCACCGATCTCGTTACCCCGCTCAAGCCGCTGGAAGCCATGGCGCAGCGTCGCCTTGTTGCTGCCTCCAACGTAGGTGGCCATCGCGAACTCATCACTCACGGCGAAACGGGTGTCCTGTTTGCTCCCGACGACCCGGCGTCTTGCGCACAGGCCCTCGGCGATCTGCTTGATGCACGCAGCGAATGGGACGCGCTGCGCGCAAATGGATTGGACCATGTCCGTTCGCGTCATGACTGGCACGCAAATGCGCGGCGTTATCTTGACGTTTACCATCTCTTGTTAACCCGAATTGACGGCGAAGTCGGTTCGGAGCCGCTTTCGCCAGAACAGGGATTACGGGCGTAGCGAGAGTGATCGGTGCGCCCGATGCGAAGAGAAGCACAAAAGGGCGCCATGCGACTGAGCCAGATCAAAGAAGCCAAGCCGAGCAAACGGCGCAAGGCTGCCACCTCCAATCGACCCTTTGCGGGCGTCGCGGCTCACAAGGCTTTCATTCCGATCGTCACGATCTGGGGCGCCGCATTGTTCGGCCTGATCATGGTCGTGCTGCCGCAGGGGATGATCGACAAGCTCGGGACACTTTCTGGCGGATTGGTCGCAGGATTGGTCGCGCGCATCGTGCTCGCCGCAGCCGCAGCAGTGATCGGCGGCGTGCTTTGCTACGGCATTTCATCCACGCTTCATTCTCGCGCCGCCAAACCGGCAGCAAGCCGCGGCGTGTACTCGGCATATCACGCTAGCCGCACGCGCCCCATCGACCCGGCAGCCGACCTTGGCAGTGAAAGCCTTGATGCGCCGCTCGACGCGGATTTCTCCGATCCCGAAGAGGCTGAAGCCGGCGAGGGTGGGCAAGCGGACAATGGCGCGCCCCGAGGTGAAACGCTCGGTGAATTGGCACAGCGCGGCTACGACATCGAAGCTCCCGAAGACGAAGCTCCGAAAGCCAATGCGCTCTTTACTCACGGGCAGTACAAACAGGCGCTGATCGAATGCTGCGAAGGCGCTTCGTGCGAGGCAGCGCCAGTGGACGATGCGCCCAAATCACCGCTCGTCGAAAAGCCAGAGCGCAGCGCGCAATCAAATAAACCGCGCGAACTCGACCTTGCTGAATTTGCTGAACTCCCGGGCCGAAATGCAGTTTGGGTCGTGGAGGAAGGCGCCAAAGCGCCCGCCGCAAAGCTCAAACCCGTTCCGGCCTCTGCGCTCGACAAACTGCGCGAGCGGCCAACCGATGAACTCAGTCTTGTCGAAATGGTCGAACGGTTTGCTGGCGCCCTGCATCAGCATCAGGAAAGCGAGCGCGAGCGTCAGTCTGGACACGCGCCGGGCCGCGATGCAGCGCTGGCCGAAGCGCTCAAGGCGCTGACGATGTTCACCGAGAGCGGCTTCGACACGCAAGCTGCTGCTCCCGCACAGCCGGGCGACCAGCTTGGCCAGACCGAGCGTGATCTGCGCGACGCGCTCGCCAAGTTGCAGACCCTTCGCGGCGCAGCATAAGCGCGGCGTAAGCTCGACACGGCGCTGCCTCCAAACCCGCTGAGAATCGGCAAAATCGCTGAAAACGACTCGCAAAAGCCACATTGACGCAACGTCATTAAAGCCTGGCTTTGCATCCTTGTAATATTCCTTCGCTTTTCGCGGTTGCAAAACGGCATATCCGCCTGCATTAGAGTTGGCCAACGATGCGCGGCTGCGGCCAAAAACCGTGAGCGCGCGTATTTCTGGTCGAGATCGAACATGCGAACCCTTCGGGATCGCCGCGGTATCGACATCTGACAGAACGGAAAGCTTGCCATGGTGGGTCAACCCGCTCCCCAGGGTCTCTACGACCCGCGAAACGAACACGACGCCTGCGGTGTGGGCATGGTCGCTCACATCAAGGGTGAGCGTAGCCACTCGATCGTCGAGCAATCGCTCGAGATTCTCGAGAAGCTCGACCATCGCGGTGCAGTTGGGGCGGACCCGCTTCTGGGAGATGGCGCTGGCCTCTTGATGCAGATTCCGCACGCGCTGATTCAGCGCTGGGCAGACGAGCATGGGCACGAGCTTCCCCAACCCGGCGATTATGCCGTCGCGATGAGCTTTATGCCGAAGGACGAGGTCGCGCGTGGTTTCGTTGCCGATCGTTTCGAAAAGCTGCTCGCCAAGGAAGGTCAGCGCCTCATCGGCTGGCGCGATGTGCCAACCACGCTTGATGGGCTTGGCGATGCGGTGATTTCCTCGATGCCCGTGATCCAGCAGGCTATCATCGCCAAGGGTGATAGCACGCCCGATCAGGACGCGTTTGAGCGCAAGCTCCTCGCGATCCGCAAGCAGACGCTCAATCCGCTCGCAAAACTGGCTGAAAAGCACGGACTTCCGGGTCTCACCGAAACCTACATGCCCTCCGTGTCGACCCGCACGATCGTCTATAAGGGTCTGCTGCTCGCAACGCAGGTGCAGAGCTTTTACGACGACCTGCGCGACCCCGAATGCGTCAGCGCTTTCGGCCTCGTGCACCAGCGTTTCAGCACCAACACCTTCCCAAGCTGGCGGCTTGCCCACCCGTTCCGCTTCATCGCTCACAATGGTGAGATCAACACGGTTCGCGGCAACGTGAACTGGATGAATGCGCGCCGCCGCACGATGGAAAGCGACCTGCTCGGCCCCGACCTCGACAAGATGTGGCCGCTCATCCCGCATGGCCAATCGGATACGGCCTGTCTCGACAACGCGCTCGAATTGCTGATCGCGGGCGGATATTCGCTTGCTCACGCGATGATGATGCTGATCCCCGAAGCGTGGAACAAGCATGAGCTGATGGCGCCCGAACTGCGCGCCTTCTACGAATATCACGCTGCCCTGATGGAGCCATGGGATGGGCCGGCCGCGGTCTGCTTCACCGATGGCCGCCAGATCGGTGCAACACTCGACCGCAACGGCCTTCGCCCGGCGCGTTTCTGCGTTACCAAGGACGACATCGTGTGCCTCGCGTCGGAAAGCGGCGTGCTACCCTTTGCCGAAGAAGACATCGTTCGCAAATGGCGTCTCCAACCGGGCAAAATGCTCCTGATCGACCTCGAACAGGGTCGCATCATTGAGGATGATGAACTTAAGGCGGAACTTGCGGGGGCCGAACCCTACACCGAATGGCTCGACCAGGCGCAGGTGCGCCTTGGCGATGTGAGCGAGATCGAGCCTGATCTTTCCGAGCTGCCCGAAGAGACGACAACCCTGCTCCAGCGCCAGCAGGCGTTTGGCTACACGCAGGAAGACATTGCGCGCTTCCTCGAACCGATGGCGGTGAAGGGGGATGATCCGGTCGGTTCGATGGGCACCGATACGCCGATTGCGGTTCTCTCGAACAAGGCGCGGCTGCTCTACGACTATTTCAAGCAGAACTTTGCGCAGGTCACCAACCCGCCGATCGACCCGATCCGCGAGGAATTGGTGATGAGCCTGCTTTCGATGATCGGTCCGCGCCCCAACCTGCTCGGCCATGATGCGGGTACGCACAAGCGGCTTGAGGTCGATCAACCGATCCTGACGAATGATGACCTTGCCAAGATCCGCTCGGTCGAAGCCGTGATGGATGGCGCTTTCCGCTGCGAGACAATCGACATCACCTGGGACGCCGAGGCAGGCGTCGAGGGGATCGAACTCGCGATCAGGGAAATGTGCTGGGCCGCGACCGAGGCGGTGCTGCAGGATCACAACATCCTGGTGCTGTCGGACCGCGCGCAGGACGAAGGCCGCATTCCGATGCCAGCGCTGCTCGCCACCGCTGCGGTGCACCACCACCTCGTGCGGCAGGGCCTGCGCATGCAGACCGGCCTCGTCGTCGAAACCGGCGAAGCGCGCGAAGTGCACCATTTCTGTGTGCTCGCCGGATATGGCGCCGAAGCGATCAATCCTTACGTTGCGTTCGAAACGCTCGAGGACATTCGCCGCCGCAAGCATCCGGGCGCAACCACCGATGCGGTGCAGCAGAATTACATCAAGGCGGTCGGCAAGGGCATCCGCAAGGTCATGTCCAAGATGGGCATCTCGACTTACCAGTCCTATTGCGGCGCGCAGATCTTTGACGCGGTGGGGCTGTCGAGCGCCTTCATCGACAAGTATTTCACCGGCACCGCCACGACCATCGAGGGCGTCGGGCTCGAGCAGGTCGCCGAAGAAGCGATCCGCCGCCACGCACAGGCCTATGGCGACAACCCGCTCTACAAGGGCATGCTCGATGTGGGCGGGATCTACCAATACCGCTTGCGCGGTGAGGAACACGCCTGGACCCCGCAAAATGTCGCGCAATTGCAGCACGCGGTTCGCGGCAATGTCTCCGAGCAATATCAGGAATTTGCCAAGTCGGTGAATGAGCAGAGCGAACGACTGCTCACCATTCGCGGGCTTATGGAGTTCAAGACCGCTGACGAGCCGTTGCCCCTCGACGAGGTCGAACCAGCCTCCGAAATCGTCAAGCGTTTCAGCACCGGCGCGATGAGCTTTGGCTCGATCAGCCACGAAGCGCACTCGACGCTGGCGGTTGCTATGAACCGTATCGGCGGGCGCTCGAACACCGGCGAAGGCGGGGAGGAACCCTTCCGCTTCACCCCGCTGGAAAACGGCGATTCCATGCGCAGCCGGATCAAGCAGGTTGCCTCTGGCCGCTTTGGCGTCACCACCGAATACCTCGCCAATTCCGACGACATCCAGATCAAGATGGCGCAGGGCGCGAAGCCCGGCGAAGGCGGTCAGCTGCCTGGCCACAAGGTCGACAAGCGCATCGGCGCTGTGCGTCACTCGACGCCGGGCGTGGGCCTGATCTCCCCGCCGCCGCACCACGACATCTACTCGATCGAAGACCTCGCGCAGCTGATTCACGACCTCAAGAACGTGAACAACGAAGCGCGCATTTCGGTGAAGCTCGTCTCCGAAGTGGGCGTGGGCACGGTTGCCGCTGGCGTGTCTAAGGCGCGTGCGGATCACGTCACCATCTCCGGCTACGATGGCGGAACGGGCGCATCACCGCTCACCAGCCTCACCCATGCCGGATCCCCTTGGGAAATCGGTCTTGCCGAGACGCAGCAGACGCTGCTCCTCAACGATCTTCGCTCGCGCATCGCGGTTCAGGTCGATGGCGGCCTTCGCACCGGACGCGACGTTGCCATCGGCGCGCTTTTGGGCGCGGACGAGTTTGGCTTTGCCACCGCCCCGCTGATCGCGGCTGGCTGCATCATGATGAGGAAGTGCCACCTCAACACCTGCCCGGTCGGCGTCGCGACGCAGGACCCGGTATTGCGAGCGCGCTTCACCGGTGAGCCTGAGCATGTGGTCAACTACATGTTCTTCGTCGCCGAGGAGCTTCGCGGCATCATGGCCGAAATGGGCTTCCGTACGGTCGAGGAAATGGTTGGCCGCGTCGACCGGCTCGACATGACGCGCATGCACCGTCACTGGAAAGCGCGCGGGATCAATCTTGAGCGCCTGCTTCACAAGCCGGAGCTCAAGGAAGGTGCACCGCTTCGTAACACCGAGGGGCAGGACCACGGACTTGGCGCGGCGATGGACAACGCGCTCATCGCCGATGCAACGGACGCTATCGAGGCGAAGGCCCCGGCACAGCTCGACTATACTATCACCAATGTCCACCGCACGGTCGGCGCGATGCTGTCGGGCGCGATTGCCAAGGCGCATGGCCACGAAGGCCTGCCCGCTGACACGATCCGCGTAAACCTCACCGGCGTTGCGGGACAGAGCTTCGGCGCATGGCTTGCGCATGGCGTGACGCTAGACCTTGTCGGCGATGCCAATGACTATGTCGGCAAGGGGCTGAGCGGTGGCCGGATCATCGTGCGCCAGCCCGACGGCGTTCCGCGCGAAAGCAGCGCCAACATCATCATCGGCAACACCGTGCTTTACGGCGCGATTGCGGGCGAGGCGTATTTCAACGGCGTCGCGGGCGAGCGCTTTGCCGTTCGCAATTCAGGCGCAATCGCCGTGGTCGAAGGCGCGGGCGATCACGCCTGCGAATACATGACCGGCGGCGTCGTGGTCGTGCTCGGCAAGACAGGCCGCAATTTCGCAGCCGGGATGAGCGGCGGCGTGGCCTATGTCTACGATCCCGACGGCGTGTTCAGCGCGCTCGTCAATCACGCACAGGTCGACCTGCTACCCGTATCGGCAGAGCGCGATGCCGAAGACGGCACCAACGATTCTTGGGGCCGCCCGCAGCAGCGCGGCAGCTCGGTCCACGATTTCGGCATGGGCGACATGCTGCGCCACGATTCAGAGCGCTTGCGCATCCTCGTCGAACGCCACCAGCTGCACACCGGCAGCGCGGTTGCGAGCGAGCTGCTCGCCGACTGGGACAAGGCGCTGGGCGCTTTCGTGAAGGTCATGCCGCGCGACTACAAGCGCGCGCTCGAAGCGCTCGAGGCAGAGCGCGAAGAAGCCGCCAGCGTGGCAGCGGAATAAGGTCAGGAAAAGATGGGCAAGGACACCGGATTTCTCGAACTGGATCGGCGCGAGCGCGACTATCTCGCGCCCGAAGAACGGCTGAACAATTACCGCGAATTCGTGGTGCAGCCGAGCGACAACGTGCTCGCTGCGCAGGCCTCGCGCTGCATGGATTGCGGCATTCCCTATTGTCACAACGGCTGTCCGGTGAACAACATGATCCCGGACTGGAACCACCTGGTCTACGAGCAGGACTGGAAGAACGCGCTCGACGTCCTGCATTCGACCAACAACTTTCCCGAATTCACCGGCCGCATCTGCCCTGCGCCGTGCGAGGCAAGCTGCACGCTCAACATCGTCGACCAGCCGGTCACGATCAAAAGCATTGAATGTGCGATTGTCGATCGCGGGTGGCAGGAAGGCTGGGTCACGCCGCAGGTTCCTGAGAAGAAGACCGGCAAGTCGGTCGCAGTCGTCGGCTCAGGCCCTGCCGGCATGGCGTGCGCGCAGCAGCTTGCGCGCGCGGGTCACTCGGTCACCTTGTTCGAAAAGAGCGACCGGATCGGCGGCCTGCTGCGTTATGGCATTCCCGACTTCAAGATGGAAAAGCACCTCATCAACCGCCGCTGCGTGCAGATGGAGGCCGAGGGTGTGACCTTCAAAACGTCCAAGGAAGTGGGCGTCGACATCTCCTTCAAGAGCTTGCAAGAAAACTTCGAGGCGGTCGTGCTTGCAGGCGGCTCTGAAGATGCGCGTCAGCTTGCCATCCCGGGCGCGGAGATGCCGGGCGTGCGCCTCGCAATGGAATTCCTGACCCAACAGAACAAGCGCAATGCGGGCGATGATGAGCAACGCGCAGCCCCGCGCGGCACGCTCAAGGCGACCGGCAAGCATGTCGTCGTAATCGGCGGCGGCGACACCGGCTCGGACTGTGTGGGTACGTCCAACCGCCAGGACGCGGCCTCTGTCACCCAGCTTGAAATCATGCCCAAGCCCCCTGAAAAGGAAGACAAGGCGCTGACCTGGCCCGACTGGCCGTTGAAGCTGCGCACTTCCTCCAGCCACGAGGAAGGCGTCGAACGCGACTGGGCAGTTCTCACCAAGCGCGTCGTGGGCGATGGCGTAGCCGTCACAGGCCTCGAATGTGCCCGCGTGGAGTGGGTTGATGGCCAGATGCGCGAGATCGTCGGCAGCGAATTCACGCTAAAGGCCGACCTCATCCTGCTCGCCATGGGCTTTGTCGGGCCGAAGAAGGCAGGCCTGCTCGAACAGGCGGGCGTCGATCTCACGGACCGCGGCAATGTGGGCGCCAACACCGAAAACTACCGCACCAATGTCGAGAACGTCTTCGCCTGCGGAGACATGCGCCGTGGTCAAAGTCTTGTCGTATGGGCCATCCGCGAGGGCCGCCAGGCAGCCCGCGCAGTGGACGAGGCGCTGATGGGCGCGAGTGAATTGCCCCGGTAAATCAGCGACTTCTTAACCAAACACGAAAGCCACAAGCGCGGATAAATCGTGCATTGCGGTTGAACCTGTCTTGACCGCCTGTGGTGGCGGTGGTTTGCCTCTCTCCCGTGCAAGGGAGCGAAGGCGCGCTGATAATGCGCCTGCAGGAGAGGATAAGGGTCGTCATGATTTCACGCAGCCGCCGCGCTGGCGCGCTAGGATTCGCAGCAAGTGCATTCGCCCTTGCCGCCGCAAACCCTGCCTTGGCCGAAACAAGCGAAGTCGAACTTACGACCGAGACCTTCGAACTCGCGGCAAGCGGCAAGGCTTCGCCCGACCTGCTTGAGATCGACGATACGGTCGAGCTCGCCCCGCAGACCGGCCCTGCAACTCCGGTCGCTGCTCCGCCATCCCGCCCGGCGCCCAAACCGGTCGATCTTCGCGTGGTCGCCTCGCAATTCGTCGACGTGCCTGTTGCAGGCGATGCGCGCAGCCTTGCGCGCTATTCAGGCCGTGTCGATGGATATCTCGAGGTGCGCGGCAGCTATTATGGCGGCCCATCAAACCTCAAGCTCAAGATCCGCCCCGAATACACTTGGGGCAAGACGTCGAATGGCGAGATCGGGCTGATCCCGAACAACACCGCGCTGTTCCGGCCAGAGAGCAAGGGCGACTTCGACCTTTCGGCCAGCCTCGAATATCAATGGCCATCGGGCGCGACCTTCGAGATCGGCAAGATGAACGTGCTCGATATCTCCGGCGCGCTCCCGATTGTTGCGAGTGACGGTCACTACGGGTTCCAGAACCTCGGCATTGCGCTGCCGCCGACCGCTGTCGTGCCCAACACGCTGACCGGCGCAATGCTGACCGTGCCCAAGGGCAAGATGATCTACCGCGCATGGGTGTTCGACCCCGACAGCCAATATCAGCGCACCGGGTTCGAGACCGCGTTCGAAAGCGGCGTTGCCTTCATGGTCGCAGCCGCACGCCGCACCACCATCAACCGCTTGCCTGGGATCGTGAACCTCGCCATCGTCGGCTCGACCCGCGACACCTTTGCGCAGGACATCCTGCCGCGCGCGCTGACCCCGCCGCCGCAGCCGTTTGGCACATTCGGCAATGAAAGCGGCGAAGTAGCGATGCAGCTTTCGTTCTACCAGTTCCTCAAGATGCACCCGCAGGCGCGCGGCAAGGGCTGGGGCATCCTCGCCCGCTTCCAGGCCTCGAACGGCGATCCGACCTTCCTCGACTATTCGGGCTATTTCGGCATCTCGGGCAATCCCGGCTATCGCCCGCAGGACCGTTTCGGCATCGCCTATTTCCACTATTCGCTCACCGACGAGCTGGTCGACGACATCGCCTTCCGCCTGCCGATCGAGGACGAAAACGGGGTCGAGGCCTTCTACACCTACCAGTTTGCCGAAGGGCTCGGCCTCACCGCAAACGTGCAGGTGGTCGACAGCGCGGTTGCGTTCCGCGACACCGGGGTGATTGTCGGCGCTAGGCTGACCGCGGGATTTTGATTTTCCTACGCTGGCTCCTATATATACGGCAAGACTATGGCCTACGATGCTCGTCAAATTGCGAATTGGTTTATTAGGCGCGCTGCCGATGACGGTAGGGCGCTCTCAATTATGTCGATACTGAAGTTGGCCTACATTGCCCATGGTTGGCATTTGGAGATGTATGGTAAGCCACTTTTCGACAATCGCATTGAAGCTTGGCAACATGGCCCTGTAATTCCGGATGTCTATTCGCGTTTCCGGAGACAAGGAATAGTTCCGAAGCAAATCGACGCGGAGTTTGATCAGCCAATTGGGCTAAATGACGTCACCTTTCTCGAAGAAATCTATGCGCTTTACGGTAAAATGTCGCCCTTCCATCTGTCAGAGTTGACACATGTAGCCGGAGGACCATGGCATACGTCGCGTGAGATTGGCGGCTGGTACGCCCCCATTCCGGATCACGTGATCAAGGAGCATTACGAAGCGAAAAGGCGGGTCGCCAATGCCGCAAGTACCGCAAGTTGATATCGGTTCAGAGTCAACCCAAGCGGCTTCTTCGCCCGAAGCGGTTGAAGCGAACGAGGGGCACGATTTTCGCTCTCTTGAAGCTGAAGTTCGAGCCAAGGAGAACCTAAACAGGGAGGCGGATCAACGCTACGGACTACGATTTTGGGCCGTAGTGGTGGTATCATTCCTGATTCTTTTCTTCCTTATTGTGTTTGCTCATATCCTCCACAATCTGGAGAAAATCCTTAATTCAGAACCATCGCTACCATTGATCTTGGCTCTCTATGTGGCCCCAACAATAGCTTGCTCTGGATTGGGGATCTCATTGCTCGTGGCGGCTTTTCGGGGCTACAAAGATAATGACAGCGCACATGCAGCAGATGCAATTGGCAACGGCGCTCGGCTAAGTAACCTTTCTCCTTAACTGCCTCCCGCACAACCCACGCATACCGCGACGCTGGGATCGTGCCTCAAACGCGCCTCCGCGATCTCATCACCGCAGCGCAGGCAATAGCCCCATTCGCCTTCGTCCAGCCTCGTCAGCGCAGCGGAAATCCGCGTGCGTTCGGCTGCGCGGCGGCGTTCCTGCGCTTTTGCCATTGCCTGTTGCTGCATCGCATCAATGCGTGAGAGGCGCCCGACGCTGTCCTGCTGAAGTTCGACCGTATCGCGAGAATCCGCGTTTGCAGCATCTTCGCGCGCAAGCTGTTCCCGGCGTGCAAGCAAGGCAGCGCGGGCTTCGTCCTTGGTCATAGCGTCCAGTCGATGCTGCCGCGCCCTTGGGCTTCGAGAAACGCGTTGGCCTGACTGAACGGCTTGGAGCCAAAAAAGCCCGAATGCGCCGATAGCGGGCTGGGGTGAGGCGAGGTCAGCACGAGGTGATGATCGCCTGCGCCAAGCCCCTTTACCCGGCCCGCTTTCTTGCGCGCATGGCTGCCCCACAGGACGAAAACGGTTGGCTCGCCGCTAGTCGCAACGGCCTCGACAGCCGCATCGGTGATCGCGTCCCAGCCGCGTCCCGCATGGCTGCCCGCCTGTCCCGCCTCGACCGTCAGCGTGTTGTTGAGCAGAAGCACGCCCTGCTTCGCCCATGGCAAGAGATTGCCAGTCGAGGGGCGCGCGATGCCAAGATCGCTTTCAAGTTCCTTGAAGATATTGACCAGCGAAGGAGGCTGCTTGACCCCGTCCTGAACCGAGAAACTCAACCCATGCGCTTGGTTTGGCCCGTGATAGGGATCCTGCCCGAGTATCACCACGCGCACATCGGGCAAAGGCGTTGCGGCGAGCGCTGCCAGCCGTGACCCACGCGGTGGGTAGATCACCTTGCCCGCATCCTCTTCGGCGCGCAGCCACCCGCCCAAACGGCGCGCTTCGGGTGTCTGAAGCACCGGCTCAAGCGCCTCGCGCCAGCTGTCGGGTATCTCTTCGGAAGCCATCGAGCGCCATGACTACACCGCCCGGCCCCGCGCAGGCGAGAGTCCCCTTTCCCTCTATCCCCATTACGCGTAATGGCGGTGGCGATGACAGTTCATTTCCATGAAGAAGACCTGCCCGCAGGCGTGCTCGAAGGCACCGGCCCGCTCGCAGTCGACACCGAGACCATGGGTCTCATCACCCACCGCGACCGCCTCTGCGTCGTCCAGATCAGTGACGGATCAGGCGATGAGCACCTCGTGCGCTTTTCTCCGGGCAGCGATTATGAAGCGCCCAATCTCTCGGCGATCCTCGCTGATGAAAGCCGGGTGAAGCTTTATCACTTTGCACGCTTCGACCTGGCCGCGATCCAGTATTATCTTGGCGTTGTCGCAGCGCCCGTCTTCTGCACCAAGATCGCATCGAAGCTGGTGCGCACTTACACCGATCGTCATGGCCTGAAAAACCTGACCGACGAACTGCTCGGCGAAAGCATTTCCAAGCAGCAGCAGAGCTCCGACTGGGGCGGGCCTGAGCTAAACGACGCGCAGCGCGAGTATGCGGCAAGCGACGTGCGCTACCTTCACCGCCTTCGCGATGAATTGATCGTGCGGCTGACGCGCGAAGGGCGCATGGAGATTGCGCAGGCTTGCTTCGACTTCCTCCCGACAAGAGCCGCGCTCGATATCGCCGGGTGGGACGGGCGCGACATATTCAGCCACAACGAAGGGTTCTACGCGTAAACAGCCGCCATGGTTATCAAGCGCCGCATCGAGACCAGTGAAGCCAAGGCGCTGCGTTCGCGACGTCAGCACTTCGCGGCGCCCGGTGGCAACCATGACCGGTTGGTCGCCTTCCTCGCACGCGCCTTGCCGATGGGCGTCGGGGTTCTCGCAGCGTTGATGATCATCACGCCCCTGTCACCGCGCGGCGAAGTCAGCTTTCTGCTCGATCGCAACGCCGTCTCCGTCATCGACGAACGGCTGAGCGTCGATAACGCCATGTACCGCGGGCGCGACGATCAGGGTCGCCCTTTCTCGATCACGGCGGGCGAAGCGGTCCAGCGCTCAAGCGCCGAGGGCAAAGTGCGTATGGACGACCTGATGGCGCAATTGCTGCTTCAGGATGGGCCAGCGCGCCTGATGGCTCCGGGCGGTGTTTACGATATCAACGAAGAAGTGGTTTCGGTCGACGGCGAGCTGCGCGTGCGCACCGCCGATGGCTATTCGATGACCGCAAGCGGCGTCGCCTTTGACCTCGAAACCCGCACGATGAGTGGCGAAGGCGGTGTCCAAGGGGCAGTCCCCGCTGGCACGTTTTCGGCAGACACCATGCAAGGCGACCTTGATGCGCGCACGATCATCCTTGATGGCAATGCGCGGCTTAGAATGGTGCCCGGTGAGTTACGGATGCCCTGATAGGATGACGGCAATGACGAAGAACCTCGGAAAAGTTGCGCTCAGCTGGGCTGCTGGCGGCCTCGCTCTCGGGCTGGTAGCCGCTGGCGGGATGACGCTTTCCGCGCAAGGCATCGCCTCGCACAACACGCGCGCGCCGGTGTCATTCGATGCAGGAAACATCGCATTTGACGACCGCGCGAACCGGGTGGTTCTGACCGGCAACGTGATTGTAGATCAGGCGGGATTGCGCGTACGATCTCAGCGCATGCTCATGAATTACAGCGATGAGGGATCAGTCGATATCAATCGCATTACCGCCAATGGCAACGTCGTGGTCACGCGCGGCAATGAGCGCGCAAGCGGCGATGTCGCGGTCTACGACTTCAACCGCCGGATCATCACTATGGCCGGTAATGTGAGCCTTCGCCGCGGAACGGACACGCTCAATGGCGGTCGTCTGGTCATCAACCTCGACACCGGGCTTTCGACGATGGACGGACGCGCCAGCGGTGCGCAGACCACCACGAACAGCGATGGCCGCGTGACCGGCACCTTTACAGTGCCGCAAGACTAAAACGCGTTGTCGTGGCGGAGCACGAAGATCGTGCGCCAGACGATCTCGATATCGCGCCTGAGTGACCAGCCGGAGATGTACTCCAGATCCGACTGAAGCCGGTCGGTGAGGTCTTTCTCCTGCGCCGTCGCGCCCCTGTGGCCGCGCACTTGTGCAAGGCCGGTGAGGCCCGGCTTGAGACAATGACGCCGCCAATATTGCGCGTCGACTTCCCAGAAAAGCTTGTTCCCCGCCTGACTTCCCAGCGCGTGAGGACGCGGGCCGACAATCGCCATGTCGCCGCGCAGCACGTTGATGATCTGCGGAAGCTCATCAATGCTCGTGCGGCGGATGAAGGCGCCGATCTTCGTCACCCGGTCATCGTCGCGCGCGGTCGAGCGGTCGCCATCGGCATCGTTCTGCTCGACCTTCATCGAGCGGAACTTGAGCATGTTGAAAAACTGGTTCCCGCGCCCCAGCCTGCGCTGCACGAACAGCACCGGACCGCCATCCTCGAGCTTGATCCGGGCGGCGATAAACAGCAGCAGCGGCGAGAGGACAACCAAGGCTCCTCCGGCCAGCACGATGTCGAAGAGACGCTTCGAAATACGTGATCGCAGCGCCAGCGGTCCGGTCGAAATCACCAGCGTTGTCCGGTCTTGCACCTCGTATCGATGCACCCCGATCGCGCCGAGCGAGTGAGCAGGCTCACTCACCACTTCGCCATAAACACCCGAGGATTTCAGAAGGAACGCCCATGCCTCGCGCCGCTCCTGCGGTGTCGAGACCACGACCTTGTCCTGGTTTTGCAAGAGCTTGCCCAGCCGGTCGAGCATGAAGGGATCGTGGCTGGTCGGGTCAAGTTCGAACTCGGCCGATGTGATGCGCAGCGAATTGTCGAGGTCGAAGCTCGGTCCGCCATCGTCAATGATCAGGCGATTGGACGTACGCCCGCCCCAGAAACGCTCGATCACGACCGGCACGAGACGCCTCAGCCCAACCACGGTGACGACAGAGAGCATGAAGCCAAGTGTTACCGAGACGCGGGAAAACTCGGCGTTCGACTTGGTGTAGAACGCGACGAAGTTCAGCAACGCGGCAGAAATCACCAGCGCGGTAAGCGCCTGGCGGCTGGCGAACATCCAATCGTCGAGCGCGCGCCCGCCATAGGTCTGGTTATACAGCGCGATAGTGAAATAAACCGGCAGCAGAGTCTGCGCTGCCAGCATGTTCTGCGCTCGCCACCAGTAGCCTTCGTAGAGCAGGCCGGCGCCTGCAAATGCAAGGTTGATCAGCACTGCATCGAACAGCATCAAGAGGACGTAAGCGCGCAGCCGACGCTTCTCTAGCGACGGCGCGATGGCGCGCAGATTTGTATCGGATGAACCGCCGTCGACGAGCGGTCCGGAAAGCTTATTCATCGTCCCTCATGCGCTTCCCTTAGGAAACACCCCTAACTTGCACCCCGACCCCTATAGGACATTTACGCAGAAATGCTTATTTTTTGCGAGTGCGAAATGCCGGGTGTCCGGATTTGCTACCCTTTAGCCGCAAAGCGAGCGATCTCTGCAAGGTCCTGGGCAAGCAGGAGTTCAGCGGCCTGACTGTTCGCAAGCAGGCTCTGATGAAGCGCGATCAGGCGCGGGACAAGCCGTTCGAGCTTGGCGGTTCGCCAACGCGTAACCTGTTGACGAATATCGCGTTCTTCCTTCCAGAAGATGCCAAGCCGCGCCTTTTCGCCGCGGTCGAGGTTTTCAAAACTGCCGCGTGGACCAAGGCGCGCAGCGATCTGCGCCAATTGCGCAGCACGCCTTTCGAGAGCGAGCAAAAGCCCCACGGGATTGAGCCCCAATTCCTTCATGCGCTTTAACTCGACCGCCAGTTTTCCAAGCTCTCCGCCCAGAACAGCGTTAACGATTGGGGCGAATCCGTCCTCTTCGGTCGACGCGCCGATCTCCCCGTAATCCTCGACCGAGGCGGTCTTGGGGCTTTGCGAGGAAGCGTCGAGATAAAGCGCGAGCTTGTCGACTTCCGACTGTGCCAGCCGCACGTCGAGACCCGCCGCGCGCGCAATCCGTTCGGCAAGGTCACCGCCCAGCCTGAGCCCCGCCCCATCGGCCATGGAGCGAACCGAAGCCGCAACGCTCGAGAGGTCGGGCGGGTAGAACATCGTCACCAGCGCATCGGGCCGCTTTTCGAGCAGCTTTGCGGTGCGCGACTTGTCGGTTGCGCTGGTCGCGACGACCAGGATGGGCGCCGCATCGCCTCCGCCGACGTCAGCGGTTTCGATCAGGGCCTTGAGCGCATCATGCGCTTCGTCGCCGGTTGCACGCACGAGAATGTGGCGCTTGTCTCCGAAGAGCGATCCCGAACGCGCCTCATCGCCCAGTTTGGCCGGGTCTCGCTTGAGGTCGCCGCCCGTTAATTCGATCCGTTCGCCCGCATCGGGAAGCGCCTCGATTACCTTGGTCGCGGCTGCGGAGGCTCCGGCTTCATCAGGTCCGCAGAAGAAGAATATCGAAGCCTGCTGCGCGGTTCTGGGAAGTCCGCGCGCGAATTCGGAATGTTTGGCTTTCATGCGCGATCCGCCCCTCGCGCTACTGCGTGCCCAGTGTTTGCTCTTGCTCTCGAAGGGCAAGCGCGATGCGGCGCGTCATGCGATCGGCGACGTCGCGGGCAAGCAATTCGAGCGCGCGCTGTTCTGCGGCGATGGTCGCATATTCCGAGGAGACCACGTCGATACCCGCGTCCGAACCTGCGGTCGCATCGAGGAGAATCTCTCCGGTCGCCAGATCGACCAACTGGTATCGCGCGCGAAGGATGCGGCGCTCGCGGCTGATCGTGTCATCGTTGAGAACACCGAGCGCTTCGAGCGCGTCGTCCAGCCGCACGTCTAGGCGATAGCGAGGGCTCGCATCGCCCGCAGCGCCAAGCCGCTCCTGAAGCGCGTTGCGCACCAGCCACCCGTCGCGCCCCGGAATCGCGGGCACATCGACGGCAGCCAGACCTTGCGCAATGCTGCTCGACGCGCCGCCGCCATACATCGGCTGCAAGCCGCAGGCAGAAAGCGCGAGAAGCGCTGCCAAGGCGAGCGAGCCGCGCATCACGTTACGATATTAACCAGCCTGTCGGGCACCACGATCACCTTTCGCACTTGCGCGCCATCAAGCGAACGCTGGACCTTCTCGCTGGCCAAAGCAAGCGCTTCGAGGTCCTCTTTCGACGACCCCTTGGGAGCGGTCAGCGTGTCGCGCAGCTTGCCCTTGTGCTGGATCGCGATGGTGACCTCGTCCTCGACCAGCATCGCAGGGTCGTGCTCGGGCCATGCGGCATCGGCGAGCAGGCCATCAGCGCCAAGCTTGGCGTAGGCTTCTTCGGCGAGGTGCGGCATCATCGGCGCAATCAGGTGCAGGATGGTGCGGATCGCGAAGTTGCGGCTCTCGCTCGGTTTTGCCTTTTCGGCGGCTCCGGTGAGTTCGTAAATGCGCGCGACCGCCTTATTGAAGCTGAGCGCCTCTATGTCTTCGGCCACAGCGACAATCGCCTGATGGGCTTTGCGGGCGAGTGATTTGTCTTCGCCGGTCGCGCTCTCGTCGATCTGGTCGAACAGGCGCCACAAACGCTGGACGAAGCGCCAGCAGCCTTCGATCCCGCTCTCCGACCAGGGCAGGTCGCGTTCGGGAGGGCTGTCGGACAGCATGAACCAGCGCACCGCATCCGCGCCGTACTCGTCGATGATGTTGTCGGGGTCGACGACGTTCTTCTTCGACTTCGACATCTTGACGACGCGGCCGGCTTCAACGTCACCACCTGTATCTTTAGCGAACCAACTTCCATCGCGTCGCTCGACTTCATGCGGGAAAAGGTACTCGCCGAGAATTCTAGCCATCTCAGGTGGCGTATCCGTCTGCGGCGGCAATTGGAGAATACGCTGATACGTCTCGTGCGTCACCATCCCTTGCGTGAACAGCGAAGCGAAAGGTTCCTTCACATCAAGCTTGCCGATGTGGGCGAGCGCGCGGGTCCAGAAGCGGGCGTAGAGCAGGTGCAGGATCGCGTGCTCGATCCCGCCGATATAGTGCTGCACCGGCATCCACTTGGCGATCTCTGCCGGGTCGAACGGCGCGTCGGCAGGCTGCGAGGCAAAGCGCAGGAAATACCAGCTGGAATTGGTGAAAGTGTCGAGCGTGTCGGTCTCGCGGGTCGCCTTGGCGCCGCATTTGGGGCAGTCGACATTCTTCCAAGTCGCGTGACGCTCAAGCGGGTTGCCGGGTGTCTCGAAATCGACATCCTCGGGCAGCTTGACCGGCAGCTGGTCCTTGGGAACGGGCACGATGCCGCACTCATCGCAATGGATGAAGGGTATCGGCGTGCCCCAGTAGCGCTGGCGCGAAATGCCCCAGTCGCGCAGGCGCCACACCGTCGTGCCCTTACCCCATCCGCCCTCTTCCGCGCGGCGGATGACGTCGGCCTTGGCATCTTCGACGGATTGTCCATCGAGAAAGTCTGAGTTGACGATCACGCCCCCATCATCCTTGGCGCCGCTCTCGGCCTCGTTGCCCATTGGCGCTTCGGCTTCGCTCGCATCGCGCGCAACGACGCGCTGGATCGACAGGTCGTACTTGGTCGCGAATTCGAAGTCGCGCTGGTCATGGCCGGGAACGCCCATGACCGCGCCGGTGCCGTAATCCATCAGCACGAAGTTCGCGATGAACAGTGGCATCGCCTCGCCGGTGAAGGGGTGGCGCGCGGTGATGCCGGTGCGATAGCCGAGCTTTTCAGCGGTCTCGAGAGCAGCTGCGGTCGTCCCGCCGCGCTTGCACTCTTCGATGAAGGCGGCGACCTCAGGATCGTCCGCAAGGCCCCGTGCAACCGGATGGTCGGCAGCGACCGCGACGAAGCTTGCGCCGAAGATTGTATCGGGCCGGGTCGTATAGACCGGCAACTTCTCGCCATTCGACAGATCGAACGAAAATTCGAGGCCCGACGACTTACCGATCCAGTTTTCCTGCATCAGTTTTACCTTGTCAGGCCAATCTTCAAGCTCGCCGAGCCCGTCAAGCAATCCTTGCGCAAAGTCGGTAATTTTCAGAAACCATTGATCGAGCTTGCGCTTTTCGACCTCTGCGCCCGATCGCCAGCCCTTGCCGTCGATCACCTGCTCGTTTGCCAGAACGGTCATGTCGACCGGGTCCCAATTGACCTCGGATGAGCGGCGATAGACGAGCCCGGCTTCATACATGTCGAGGAACAGCGCCTGTTCGTGGCCGTAATATTCGGCGTCGCAGGTCGCGAATTCGCGGGTCCAGTCGAGCGCGAAACCGATACGCTTCAGCTGCGCTTTCATCGCCTCGATATTGGCGTAGGTCCATTCGCCCGGATGGACCTTCTTTTCCATCGCGGCGTTTTCAGCCGGCATCCCGAAAGCATCCCAGCCCATCGGGTGGAGCACCTCGAAACCGCGCATCGCCTTGTAGCGCGCGAGCACGTCGCCCATCGTGTAGTTGCGCACGTGGCCCATGTGGATGCGCCCCGAGGGGTAAGGGAACATCTCGAGGATGTAGCTCTTGGGCTTGTCGCTGTCGGAGTTGGCCGTGAAGGTCCCGGCCTTCTCCCACGCAGCTTGCCAGCGCCCGTCGGCAGTGGACGGATCGAATCGAGTGTCAGTCATGAAAAACCGCTAGCGCGCCCTCGGTAAGGCGCAAGGCTTGAATTAGCCGGCGAGCGCTTTGCGGCGCAGGTCGCGAGCCTTGGTGAGGATGATATCCTCAAGCTTCTGGACGGTCGCGGCCTGAACCGGCGCATCGACCCAGCCCGCACCTTCAGCAACCTGGCGGCTGGCCGAAACGCGAAGCGCATCGGCGCGCAGATCCTGGTCGAGAATGGTCACGGTGACCTTCACGCGCTCATTCGGGTTCGACGGGTTTGCATACCAGTCGGTCACGATCACGCCGCCCTGGCTGTCAGCCGAAGCGAGCGGTGCAAAGCTCAGCGTCTCGAGCGCGCCGCGCCAGAGATAGGCGTTGACCCCGATCGTGTTCAATTGCGCTGCGGCAAGTTCGGTGCGGGGACGTTCGCTGCCACCGCATGCGGCAAGCAGGCCAAGTGCGCCGACAGCTGCGGTGAGACGGATGGATGTGGCAGTAATGGAAGTACGGCGTGTCACTGGAAAAACATGTCCCTCATTTGGCGTGGCGATTGCTCTATACCCGGCACTCGCTTGCGGCAAGGCCTCACTCTGGGCACTAAGTTGGGAGAGGCAGGTTTGGCGTCTCGCGCTGTATCCCGGCTGAACCGTTCATGCGCGCGACTCGCAGGCGATTCGGCAGCTACGTGCAAAAGAGTCTGTGTGCTGGGCGCAACAGGTCTTGCGCTAAGCGGAGGAGAAATCACCGAAATGATTGCACAATTGGCTGTCACACACCTATCAAGAACTGTCATAAATTGGATGTACCAATAGCGAGTCGGCGCCTGCTCAGCGCAAGTTAAGGCTCGATCTGGTTGAAGATTTTTCAGAACGGTCGGGATCAATCCGGCAAGACGAACGTAGAATAGTCGAACGTAAACAGAGTCATACGCAAGCAAGGCTGACAATGGCACGCAAGGACACACAGACAGCGACGAAGCAGCCCCGGCTGCCGCTGCTTGGCGTGGCCGGTGCACTTCTGTTGGCGCTGCCCAGCGCAGGGCTTGCGGTTGTGAGCTTCTCCGGCGGGGAAGCCGGTGTGCGCGCAAGTGCCTTCGACGTCTTCACCCCTGCTTCGGTCGATCCTGAACTGGCCGCCCGCGTTGCACAGAAAGCGCGCGAACGCGGCATTCGCTTCACTCCGGTTGGTGTGAACACTGGCGACAGCGAACGCACTGTAACGGTGGCCGTGCGCGTCGACGATGAAACTGCGCGCGCGATTTCGGTTCGCCCCTCGAACGAAGGGGCTCCCGGCCTTGGCAAGGGCATTGCCGGTCTCCAGACCAGCCGCTTCAATCTTGGCACGGCGCGTGGTTATCAGAGCTTTGCTCGGACGCCCGCTCCTGCGGCTCCCGTATCCGGTCGTCAGCCTGAGCTGCGCGAAACGCTCAGCGATCTGCAGATGCCCGATCTTGCCGACTTCGCTCCATCGCAGCCGACCCGCGAAGACCGGCCTAGCCGACTTCAGCCGCGGATCGAGCTTGGGGACGAAGCCATCGCTGGCCGTTCGCCCAACACGCTCGATGCAATCGGATCGCAGACGGTCGATGTCGGCGGCTCCTTCCGCCTTTCGCGCAATCTCGACGTGACCGCAGGTGTGCGCCTGTCACAGGAACGCGATCGTCTCGCGCCTCTGACGAATTCGGTTCAGGACAGCCAGGCGGTTTACGTAGGCACTCAGATCAAGTTCTGATCGACCGGCGACTTACCGCCCCACACATTGGCCACCTAAGACATTGGTATGAACGACCCTGCTTCGGCGGGGTTTTTTGTTGCCTGACGCTACGGCACCGCTAGGCTCGCGCGCAGACAAAATCAGGGAGTGGGATTATGGGCCGGGTAGCAATTGTCACCGGGGGAACGCGCGGTATCGGGGAGGCCATCTGCCAGCGCCTCAAGCGGCAGGGCCACACGGTCATCGCCAATTACGGGGGCAATGACGATGCCGCCGCCGCTTTCACCGAAGAAACCGGCATCCCCTCGATGAAATGGGACGTGGGCGATCACGAGGCCTGTCTCGAAGGCTGCGCCAAGGTCGCCGAAGAGCTTGGCGATGTCGACATTGTCATCAACAATGCCGGCATCACCCGCGACGGCACGCTTCACAAGATGAGCTTCGAGGACTGGAACGACGTCATGCGCGTCAATCTCGGCGGCTGCTTCAACATGGCGAAAGCGACCTTCCCCGGCATGCGCGAGAGGAAATGGGGCCGCATCGTCAATATCGGCTCGATCAACGGGCAGGCGGGGCAGTATGGCCAGGTCAACTACGCCGCCGCAAAGTCGGGCATTCACGGCTTTACCAAAGCGCTCGCACAGGAAGGCGCCAAGTTCGGCGTCACCGTCAACGCAATCGCGCCGGGCTATATCGACACCGACATGGTCGCCGCCGTGCCCGAGCCGGTGCTTGAAAAGATCGTCGCCAAGATCCCGGTCGGCCGCCTCGGCCAGGCAGAGGAAATCGCGCGCGGCGTCGCTTTCTTCACCAGCAAGAATGGCGCGTTCATGACCGGCTCGACCATGAGCATCAATGGTGGCCAGCACATGTATTGATGGTACTCTCCCTCACAGCAATGGGGGAGAAATCATGCAGAAGTCTACACACAACCCGACGCCGTGGCTCACACATTTCGGGCTCAATCACGGTGTCGAGGTCACGGGCGGCGCGCGCACCTTATACCTTTCAGGCCAGACGGCGAGCGATCCTGAGGGCGAGCCGCTGCACGCTGGCGACATCGTCGCGCAATACGGTTCCGCGTGGCAAAACCTGTTGGATGCGCTTGCCTCGGCAGGCATGGATGCAAGCAATCTGGTTAGGCTTAATTTCTACACCACCGATGTTCCTGCCTTCATGGAAGCGGCTGAGCCGATCACGGCCCATCATGTCAAAGCTGGCGCCACGATTGCGTCCACCTTGCTTGGGGTGAGCGCGCTTTATCATCCCGACATCATGATCGAGATCGAAGCGACAGCTGTCGGATAAGCCTGCCCCTGGCAGAGGGAGCGCCTTCACCGCCGCACATTAGCAAATTATTAAGTATCCTCAGCTAGCTTCACTTAGGAATAGTTACGATTCCGCTCGGAATTTTAACCACACACCCAAGGATGCAAGCGTGGAACACGGTAAGCAGGCATGGTCGGGAGAAGAAGCGAGGGCCGCAAAGCGCGCCTCCTTGCTGCTTCGCCGTGCCAAGCTGGTTTGCCAGTCGGGCGAGTATCTGTGCCTTATTCGCGATGTGTCTTCACTGGGCGTGGGGCTTGGCTTTGCTCACCCCGTACCGCCCGAAAAGCGCACGCTGCTGCAGTTGTCCAATGACCTGACCTATCCGGTCGAGCGTGTCTGGACCGGTCAGCGCCAAGCGGGCTACCGGTTCGGCGGCGAGATCACGGTCGAGGAATTCTTGCGCGAACAATCGCCGCATCCCTCGCGCCCGCTTCGCCTCAACATGACCGGAAATGTCCGCATTCAGGACGCACGCCAGCGCATCGATGCGCGGTTGGTGGACCTTTCCTGCGAAGGAGCGAAAGTGGCGAGCCAAGCCGAACTCAGGCTCGGGCGGCTCATCACATTCGAGCTCGACGGGCTGCCTGCCCAGCTTGCTCAGGTTCGCTGGAACGAGAATGGCCGCTACGGCATCCAGTTTCAGCATGCGATCGACACCGAAGAACTAGCGCGCTGCGCGCTTCACCTTCAGCCGTTCGACAAGACCCGCTCAAGCGGCTTTTCAAAGCTCCTGCGCAAGGCCCGCGCTGCCTGAATACGCTCACACTGGTTTGGTTCGCATCATCGGTGCATAAATTCCTGCGCCGTGCACGTATTTGGCTTAGTCTCTCTTTTCCGATTTTTGCGAAGTCAGCCAAGCCGATGCCCAGCCAATCCCGCTCCCTTTCCGAAGCTCAGCAAAGCGCCGTCGTCGAAATGGCTCTGAGCGATCATGTGCGCTTTTCGCAGATCGAGGATCAGTTCGGTTTGGGGGAGAAGGACGTGAAGGCGTTGATGCGTTCGCGGCTAAAGCCGGGAAGCTACCGCGCATGGCGCAAGCGCGTTCGCACCTTTTCGGATCGGCGCGAGCATTACAAGTGAGCAGCGACGACCCTCAGGCCCCGCACTATCACCCGCCGGTCAAACGCTCGGTCGCGATTGCCGGACACAAGACGTCGATCAGTCTCGAGCCCTTGTTCTGGGACATGCTCAAAGAGGCGGCCGAGCGCGAATCCATGCCGCTCAGCGCCCTTGTCGCAAAGATTGATGCCGAGCGGATCGC
The DNA here is from genome assembly GCF_057364915.1 of Erythrobacter sp. S158. Lineage (NCBI taxonomy): Bacteria > Pseudomonadati > Pseudomonadota > Alphaproteobacteria > Sphingomonadales > Erythrobacteraceae > Erythrobacter > Erythrobacter sp. S158. Next base: position 2,791,532 of record NZ_CP200279.1, read on the forward strand.
ATCGGACACGCCGCCCGGCCTCGCCAGCGCGATCAGGGTATGGCTGGTGACGAACGCGCCAAAAGGCGCGCGCCGCTTTTAGTACTTCGCGGTAGCATCGCTCGCAGGATAGGTCGCATCGAGCGCTTCGTCCTGCTTGGTCATCGTGTCGTCCTTGGTGCCGGTCGCCTCTGCGCCAGCGTTGCGAAACGCGCCATTGGGTTCACCGTCAGCGAAGGCAACGCCGTTCTCGTCGACCTTTGACTTCTGGTAGAGCTTGTAGCCGGCAAAGCCGACCGCGCCGAGGACTGCGAGTTGTACGAGCATGGGAGTTCTCCAATTGAGTGTTCACTCAAATGAAGTCGCAGCCGCTCCGGAAAGTTCCAATTCTAGCGCATTCGATCAGTCATCGCCGACGCGCTCGATGTCGGCGCCGACCAGCTGGAGCTTTTCTTCCAGCCGCTCATAACCGCGATCGAGGTGATAGATGCGCCGCACCTGCGTTTCGCCTTCGGCGGCAAGCGCTGCGATGATGAGGCTCATCGACGCGCGAAGGTCGGTCGCCATGACTTCTGCGCCAGTAAGGTCGGCAGGTCCCTTGACGATTGCGGTGCGCCCCTCGGTCGAGATGTCCGCGCCCATGCGAGCCAGTTCAGGCACGTGCATGAAGCGGTTTTCGAAGATCGTTTCGGTGAGGACGCTCGTGCCCTCCGCCTTGCAAAGCAGGCTCATCAGCTGGGCCTGCATGTCGGTGGCAAGACCGGGGAACGGAGCGGTTGTCAGGTCGACGGGCTTGAGCGCGCCGTTGGTCTTGATCGTCACGCCCTTGGCATCGTCCTCGACATGGATGCCGATCTTGCGAAGCGCGGCGAGCGAGGAAATCATGTCGCCGGCGCGAGCGCCTTCGAGCCGAACATCTCCGCCCGTTATCGCGGCGGCGCAGGCATAGGAGCCTGCCTCGATCCGGTCGGGCATGACCTTATAGGTCGCGCCATTGAGCCGCTTTACTCCGTGGATCGTCAGGTCGGACGTACCGATCCCCTCGATCTCCGCGCCCATCGCGGTGAGCAGGTTGCACAGGTCGACGATCTCAGGCTCGCGCGCAGCGCCGGTCAGGCGGCTGGTCCCGTTGGCAAGGACGGCTGCCATCAGCGCGTTCTCGGTCGCGCCGACGCTGACCACCGGGAAGTCGAAATCGCCGCCCGGCAATCCGCCTTCGGGTGCAGAGGCTTTCACGTAACCCTGGGTGAGCTCAATCTCGGCGCCGAACGCTTCGAGCGCCTTGAGGTGGAGGTCGATCGGGCGGTTCCCGATCGCGCAACCGCCCGGCATCGACACGGTCGCCTCACCCGTTCGCGCGAGCATCGGGCCAAGCACGAGGATCGAGGCCCGCATCTTGCGCACCAGGTCATAGGGAGCAACGTTTGAGGTGATCCGCGAAGCTTCAAAAGTGACGACACGGCCGAATTCTTCGGGTCGCTTGCCGTGGATCTCGGTCGAGACCCCGAACTGCGTCATCAAGTGCTGGAAGCCGTCGATATCGGCAAGCCGAGGGAGGTTGCGCAGCGTCAGAGGCTCTTCGGTCAACAGCGCGCAGGGGATGAGCGTGAGAGCCGCGTTCTTCGCGCCGGAAATGGGAATTGTGCCCGACAGGCGATTGCCGCCCTTGATGATCAGTTTGTCCATGGCGCAGTTCCTTAGCGTAACGGGCGGTCTGCGCAACTGACCTGCAACATTGGGCGCGGATGTGGGCCTTCCATTGACCTTGTAACTCGAGCAGGGCACGTGACCGACGACGCTTGAAACGCACCAAACGCAAGAGAGTTCAATTTCCATGTCGCAAAAGCCGATCAAGAAAGCAGTCTTTCCCGTTGCAGGGCTCGGCACCCGCTTCCTCCCCGCAACCAAGGCGATTCCGAAGGAATTGCTCCCGATCGTCGACCGCCCGCTGATCCAGTACGCAGTGGACGAAGCGCGCGAGGCGGGGATCGAGCAGATGATCTTCGTGACGGGTCGCGGCAAGACCGCGATCGTCGAACATTTCGACGTCGCCTACGAACTCGAAGACACGATGAGCGAGCGTGGCAAGGATATGTCGGTGCTCGACCCCACGCGCGCGACGCCGGGCGACATCATCACCGTGCGCCAGCAGGTGCCGCTCGGCCTTGGCCACGCGATCTGGTGCGCGCGCGCTATCGTAGGCGATGAACCCTTCGCGATCTTCCTTCCCGACGAATTGATGATCGGCAAGAAAGGCGGCACGGGCTGCATGAAGCAAATGGTCGATGCCTATGAGAAGACCGGCGGCAACCTTATCAGCGTGCTCGAAGTGCCGATGGAAGAGGTTTCCAGCTACGGCGTCATTGCGCCGGGCGCGCAGAACGGGGCGCTGACTGAAGTCACGGGCTTGGTCGAAAAGCCCCCGGTGGCCGAAGCGCCTTCGAACAAGATCGTCTCGGGCCGCTACATCCTCCAGCCTGAGGTGATGCGCGTTCTGGAAGACCAGGAAAAGGGCGCTGGCGGCGAGATCCAGCTGACCGACGCAATGGCCCGCATGATCGGCGACCAGCCGTTCCACGCGGTGACTTTCGACGGCAACCGCTACGATTGCGGCAGCAAGCTCGGGTTCGTGGAAGCGACGCTCGCACTGGCGCTCGAGCGCGAGGATATGGGCGGCGAAGTGCGCGCCATGGCGCAGAAGCTTCTCGGCTAGTCCAAAACGAAACGGGGCCCACCACAAGGGGGCCCCGTCCGTTTGCCTCAGATCGGCAGTTCTTATTCGGCGGCGTCTTCCGCCTCTGCATCGTCGCCGCCAAGACGCTCTTCAGCCTCCTGAACCTGCTCTGCGACATCGGCCATGATCTGCGTCAGCGACTTGTCGTTGGCAGGTTGCTGCACGCCTTCAGCTGCGCCTTTTGCAAGGCCGCCGATGGACGAGCCGTCGAGCCCGAGCTCCTTCATCAGCCCGTCAAGCACTGGCGCCTGTGCGCGGTAGGCGAGAGCAGCTGACACGGCGTCGGTGGCAAGGTTGCCAGAAGAACCGGACGCGCCGCCTCCGCTTGCACCGCCAGCGCCCGATCCGTTCGAACCGCCGCCATTGTTGGTGAGCCCGTCGACCTGGACGATCTTGATCGAATCGATCGCTTCCATCGGTTTCGCGCTTTCGCGGATCACCTCTGGCAGGACCTTGAGCAGCGCCAGTTTCGTCTGCAGGCTGATCTGGTCCATCGAGAGGATGTTCGCGGCCTCGTTGATGGCTTCCTGACCGGCTGCCTCGACCTCGAAGCGGATGCGGTCGGCTTCGGCGCGCAGCACCTCGGCGTCAGCCTCACCCTTTGCTTCGAGCCTCGCGGCTTCGGCGCGGTTGGTGGCTGCATCCTTCTCAGCTTCGGCCTCGACCTTGATGCCGATAGCGTCGCGTTCTGCCTGCTTGGCTGCCTCGATCAGTTCGATCTTCTTCTGACGCTCGGCAATCTCGCTTTCACGGGACGTTGCGACCTGTTCTTCGGCGGCAACGGCTTTGGCGCGGGCCGCGTCTGCTTCGGCCTTGGCCTGGCTTTCCTCGCGCGACTTGTTCTGGACAGCGATCTGCTGTTCCTGACGGGCGATTTCGAGAGCGCGCTGTTGATCGATGCGGGCTTCTTCGACGAGGCGATCCGCCTCGATCTGCTGCGCGTCGACCTGCTTTTTCGCCTCGATCCGGGCAGCGTCGGCTTCGCGCTGGCGCTCTGCCTGTTCGCGGGCGATTTCAGACGTCTGCGAAGCCCTGCGCACCTCGACCTCACGCTCCTGCTGAAGGCGGGCATATTCAGTGTCACGCCCGATCTCGAACGAACGCTGATCGGCCTCGAGGTTCTTCGTCTCCATCTGCACGCGCGTGTCCTGCTCGATATCGTTACGCAGCTTCTTGCGCGCCTCGATCTGTTCGGTGAGCTTGGTCAGACCCTCGGCATCGAAGGCGTTGTTGGCGTTGAAGTGCTCGATACTGGTCTGGTCGAGACCGGTGAGCGAGACCGATTCAAGCTCCAGCCCGTTCATGGCAAGATCGTTCGACGAGACCTGCTGCACCTTCTGAACGAAGTCGGCGCGCTGTTCGTGCAATTCGTTCATGCTCATCCCCGCCGCGACCGAACGCAGCGCGTCGACGAATTTACCTTCGACGAGGTCCTTGAGCATTTCAGGCTGCATCGTGCGCATACCCAGCGTTTGCGCAGCCATCGCAATGGCGCCCGCATCGGGCCGAACGCGGACATAAAATTCCGCCTTCACGTCGATCCGCAGACGATCGAGCGTGATGAGCGCCTCACCATCGCGGCGCACGACCGCAAGCACCAGCGTGTTCATGTTGACCGGCATTGTCTCGTGGAAGACCGGCAGCACCAGCGCGCCGCCATTCATCACGACTTTTTCGCCGCCGACACCGGTTCGCACGAATGCGATTTCCTTCGATGCCCGGCGATAAAGGCTGGTGAGTACGACGAAGATGATGAGCAATACAAGAAAGCCGAGGCCAATCCAGATTGCAAGATCGAGTAAGTTTTCCATTTTCCCTCCTGTTTGGTGAACCGCGCTGGCTGTCGGGGAGCGCGCGGCATGTGATTGATCCCGGTTCGCGTCAGTGAGTTTTCATCAATTCAGGGCCAACATCGGGTTTTCGTATTGAACGGCGTAAAATGTCTCGCCCTCGCGGCGCACCAGCATGACGGTCTCGCCTTCGCTCAGGATGGCGCTGGGATCATGCGGTTCGACCATGACGAAATGCGGGTGGCCGTGCCGGTCGATCACCTTTGAGCGCGCGGGGCTGCCGGCGCGTGCGCTGCCGATCTGTATCTCGGCATCGCGGCGAACGAGGCTGTCTAGCCCCACTGCGCTTGTTTCATCCTGCGGGAGCAGGCGCGCGAGCGGACGGGTAAGCGCTCCTGTCACCGGCAGCGCGACCGCTGCGGCCACCGGGGCGGCGAGCCACATGGGCGCAGGCGCGCCGATCGTTTCGATAAGGGTCTGCTGACCTGCGACGCCGATTGCGGCGAACACGAACAGCAGAATGGCGAGCCAGATCAGGAATGGCACACGGCCAATCCCGAGCAGGCTGACCAGCGAGGCAAAGAACCCGGTCGGTTCAAGCCCGTCGGCATCGAGGTCGAGGTCGATATCCGCGTCTGCGCCGTCGAACATGTCGCCCATGCCGATCACCTGCGCGAGCGCGATGAAGATCAAGAGGATCGCAGCGCCTGCAAAAGGCAGGTTGTGCGGTTCCAGCAAAGTCATGTGAGCACTCCCTCCCAAGAAGCCCTCGCGTCAGCGCTACAAACGCAGCCGATTCCCTCGACCAGCATAGTCGAATTCGCGGCTCCGCAGCAGTTAAATGCGAAGCGTTTCCAAACTTTTCCCATGAATTGTCGATTAACACATATTGTGTGAAAAAGACAGATAAATCGTATATTGCAGCGCAATAATTCGTGATTAAAACTTTATCTTGTCTGTATACCTTGTAATATTGCGCGCGCCTCCCCATATCGGGGGCTTAGGCAGTTGGGCTCCCTCAGCGCTTTGCCGCGATTTTCCTACATCGATGACGCTTGATAGGCCGGGTGCATGGCACCCTCGCACGCCAACACTTCTGGAAGGGTAAATGCGGCGCGCCGCGAGGTGGTCGGAGCGGGTGACACTTTCTCGGCACAAGGTCACGGTTTTGCGAGCGATGTCGACGCTTTTGGCCGCTACAGTGACACTTTGCGCGCCCAGAATGACACAATCACGGTTTTGCCCCTGGACCGTGTAACATGCGGTCCACTTCTCGGCTTCGCGAAGTCCCAGAGCCTCTGCGAATCAGCTTGCCGTGATCCTCACTGGCAGCGTCTTGAGCCCGCCGACAAAGGTGCTGTTCGCGCGCCTCGCCTCGCCCGCAGGCTCCACAGCCTCCACCCGGTCGAGCAACGCTTCGAAGAGCAGCCGCATCTCAAGCCGCGCCAGATGCAGGCCAAGGCATTGATGCGCACCGGCCCCGAAGGCGAGATGACGATTGGGAGAGCGCGCGGCATCGAAGCGGCGCGGATTGTCGAACTGCGCGGGGTCGTGATTGGCGGCGACATAGTTGATCATCATCCAGTCGCCCTTGCGGATCAGCTGCCCGCCCACTTCGACATCCTCGGCAGCGGTGCGCATGAAGTGCTGCACCGGGCTGGTCCAGCGGATCGCTTCCTCGACGATACCGGGGAGGAGCGAACGGTCGGCCTTCACCTTTGCGAACTGCGCAGGATCGTTCGCCAGCGCCATCATCGCACCCGCGGTTGATGCGCTGGTCGTATCGTGCCCGGCGGTTGCCACGATGATGTAGTAGCCCGCCATGTCGCGCGGCGGCAGCGGCTTGCCATCGACGGTGGCGTTGGCAATCACGCTTGCCACATCGTCGGTGGGATTGGCGCGCCGCTCCTCGGCAAGCTTGGCGAAGTAGTCCTCGAACGTGGTCACGGCCCCGGCGACAAGCTGCACGACCTGCTCGGGCGACATGTTCTCAATGCCGCTGCCCGAAAGGTCGGCATCCTGCCCGCCGAACAGCTGCTGCGTGAGCATCTGCATGCGCGGCTCATCCTCGGGCGGAACGCCGAGGATCTGCATCACGACGCGCAAGGGGTATGGCCCGGCGACCTCCTTCACGAAGTCGAGTTCGGGCCCCGCCCCGATCATGCGGTCGACCGTCTGGTGGGCAAGCGCGCGGATCTCGTCCTCGATCTGCCTCAAGTTGCGCGGCATGAACCAGTCTTGCGTCAGCTTGCGGTATTTCGGGTGGATCGGCGCATCGAAGACCACCAGCGAATCCACCAGCATGTCCGACCCCGTTGCCGCGCGGCTGAACTCGGTCGCCTGACGGGTGGAGAAGACGACCGGGCGCGGATTGTTGAGGAAGGTCGCGTTGTCCTTCGAGATGCGCATCACGTCTTCGTATCGGGTGACGAGCCAGAAGGGCTCGAAGCTGTCATCCTCGGCGACGATCTTTGCGACCGGGCTCTCCTCGCGAAGCCGGTCGAACAGGTCGAGCAGCGGGTCCCACCTCGCATAGCTCTCCGGCGCGATGACCGCGCGCGCATCGTCATGGGCGAGGACGGCAGGCTCGCTCACGCCTCGGCGCTCTCTGCCGCCTTGGCCGCGAACTCGTCGCGAAGCTCGCGCTTGTACAGCTTGCCGTTCGCTTCGCGCGGAAGCTCGGGGCGGAAGTCGAAGAGCCGGGGCATCTTCACGCGGCTGAGGTTCGGGGCAAGGAAATCGCGCAGCTCCTCTTCGAGCGCTTCGCCCGCCTCGTCCATCGTCATGGGTTGCACCACCGCGACCACCTTCTCGCCAAGGTCGGGATCGGGTGCGCCGATAACGGCGGCGTCCATGACCTTGTCATGCGTCACCAGCAGGTTCTCGATCTCTTGCGGGTAGATGTTGACCCCGCCCGAGATGATCATGTGGCTCTTGCGATCGGTGAGATAGAGGAACCCGTCCTCGTCCACATGCCCGATATCGCCCAGCGTCATCCAGCCCTTGGGATGCATGGCGTCCTTCGTCTTGTCGGGGTCGTTGTGATAGGTCGGCAGCAGCGCGTTCTCGAAGTAGATGAGGCCGTCGGTGCCCGCCGAAACCTCCTCGCCATCCGGCCCGCAGATGTGGAGCGTGCCGTAGATCGCGGGACCGACGCTGCCGGGGTGGCTGAGCCATTCGGGGCTCTTAACCAGCGTCATGCCGATACCCTCGGAGCCTGCATAGTACTCGTTGATGATCGGCCCCCACCACTCGATCATCTCGCGCTTGATCGGCACCGGGCACGGCGCTGCGGCGTGCAGCGCGCGCAGATGGCTGGAGAGGTCGTAGCGGGTACGGATTTCGGGATCGAGCTTGAGGAAGCGTACGAAATGGGTTGGCACCCACTGGCTGTCGGTGATCTTGTAGGTCTCTATCGCCTTGAGCGCAGTCTCGGGTTCGAACTTCTCCATCACCACCACGGTCCCGCCAAGCCGGTGAACTGTCGAAGCCCAGCCGATGGGGGCTGCGTGATAGAGCGGGGCGGGGGAGAGATAGACCATCGAGCCATCGGTCGGCATGCCGGCGCCCATGATCGCGAGCCCCATGAGCGGGACCGCCGCCTGCACATCGGGATCCTCGGGAGGGGCGGGGCGAATACCCTTGGGCCGCCCTGTCGTGCCCGAGGAATATAGCATGACGACGCCCGCGCTCTGGTCATCGATTGGATCGGTTGGCTGAGCGTCGAGCGCGCTTGCGAAGTCCTCGTCCCCGCCACCATCGGCGATAAGGACTTCGAGGTCAGGAAGCTCTTCGCGAACACCTTCGAGCACGTCGGCATAGTGGGTCGAGGTGATGAGGATCTTCGCCTCGGCATCCTTGATGATGTAAGCGACCTCGGGCGCAGTCAGGCGGGTAGAGATCGGCACAAGCATCGTGCCCGAACGCTGCGAGCCCCAGATGAGGGTGAAGAACTCGATCCGGTTCTCAAGCAGGACCGCAAACGCATCGCCCTCGCCAAGCCCCCTAGCGCGCAGCAATTGGGCGAAGCGGTTGGCAGCTTCGTCCATTTGCTTAAAGGTCATCTGCTCGCCGCTGCCGGCCATGATGACTGCCGGATGATCAGGACGGTTCGCGGCGTGCGCGATCGGATGCATGCTCATGTTCTCTCCCATTTGCAGCGCCGCGCCCGCGTGGGGACGAAGGGCAGCGCTTCTCTCTCGAGCAGGAGATTAACGAGGCGGCAGAGCCACTCAAGCGAAATCGGTTGCAAGAAGGAGACTGAACGAAGGCGCACCACGGGCCTGCCGAACGCGCAAAAAAAGGCGGCGGGAAAACCCGCCGCCTATACTCGGACACCCTCTCCAATGTCCGACCCGCTTCCAGGCGGGCAATCTGTTCAGAGCGGCTTAGGGGCCGCCAACGCCGACCCGGCGGCGTCCCGGAAGCATGTCGCTGCGCTCCTCGGCCATCTGGATCTGCTCTTCGGTCTCCACCATATAGGGAATTGGATTAACCGCAACCCCATCTACTCGGACCTCGTAATGGAGGTGCGGGCCGGTCGAGCGGCCGGTCGAACCGACATAGCCAATCACGTCGCCCTTCTTGACCCGGTCGCCAGCAGCGACCGCGAGGCGCGACATGTGCGCATAGCGCGTTTCAAGGTCGGCGCCGTGGTCGATGCTTATGTAAAGACCGTAGCTCGAGAACCAGTCCGCGCGGCCAACGATGCCGTCAGCGGTTGCGTAAATCGGCGTACCGGTCGGAGCTGAAAGATCGACGCCCTTGTGAGCGCGGCGACGGCGCAGAACCGGGTGGTTGCGCATTCCGTATCCGCTGCTGAGGCGCGCGCCTTCGAGCGGCATGCGCGACGGAATCGAAACAGTCGAGCGTTCGAGCACCGTGGGCGCAACGCCGGATGCCTGCGGGCCCTTGTTGTCGAGAGCCGACCAGCTCGCGAACAGCTCGGTGAAGCGTTCGTCGTTGCTGGCAAGACCTTCATCCTGCGCTTCGAGCGCGGGCTCTGCCATGTCGGCTGCTGCTGCATTGGTGGAAGTGTTTGCAAGGGCAGGGCTTGCTGCCATCAAGCCCGCGGCGGCGCAAAAAGCGGCGGCGATCTTGGAAACTGGTCGCGAAATGCGCGAAATCATAATGACCCGGTCCTGACTGGCGTTCTCGCCATTGGTCTGAAGCACACGCGAACTTTTTTTGTTTTTGACGGAACCTTCGCGATCCCGGAAGCGTATGCAATTTTGTAATGGCGAACTCTGCGCCTTGGTGCGGGGTCAGTTATCGGTGCGATTCGTTAATTCGCAACATCTTCATAAAAGTCTCGCGATAGACCGGCTGCAAGACGCGCTGAGTCGTTGAACGGTGGTTTAATGGGCCCGCGAAAGTGGGCGCTTACCAGCGTTTTCCATGCTTCGGACGGCACTTGGCCGCTAGATTCGACAACTTTCAAAAAGTGCTTGGTGCCAAAGCCCACATGACGAATTTCGTCGTCAAGGATGCGGGCGAGGATTCTTGCGCCGTGCTCGTCGCCTGCGGCCCGGACGCGCTCAAGAGTTGCAGGCGTGACGTCAAGTCCGCGTGCTTCGAGCACCATGGGAACCACCGCAAGACGCGCAGCGACGTCGTGGCGCGTGTCGTGCGCCGCCTGCCATAAGCCGCCATGTGCCGGGAGCGCCCCGTAATTACTGCCGAGGCGTTCAAGCTTGCGTGCCAGCAGTGCGAAATGCATCGCTTCGTCTGCCGCAACCGAGAGGAAGTCCGATACGAATTCCTCTCCCATCTGCTCGCCGAATCGCCCTGCCATATCGAGCGCGAGGTCAATCGCGACGAATTCGATATGGGCAAGACTATGCCACAGGGCGATTCGCCCGCGCTCCGATCCGAACTTGCCGCGCTTGGGCATTCGGTTTGGCGCAAGCAGCTCAGGCCGTTCGGGCCGGGCGGGCTGCGATGGCATCGTGACGTCAAATTCGAACGCCAACGCACCCTTGCGCCAGCGGCGCGCGACATCGCGCGTGGCGAAGCACTTGGCGCGCGGCTCCCCGGTCAGGAGCGCGGCCCGAATGGCCGAAGCGACACTTTGCATAGAGGTCAGAGCGCTTTGGCAGCCGCCAGCACTTCCTCTGCGTGGCCCTTGACCTTCACCTTGTTCCAGACCTGAACGATCTTGCCGTCGGCATCGACGAGGTATGTCGTGCGGACCATGCCCATGAAAGTCTTTCCGTACATCTTCTTCTCGGTCCAGATGCCGAGAGCATCGGACAGGCCGTCTTCTTCCGAGTCGGTCGCAAGCGGTGTGGTCAGGTCGTGCTTGGCGATGAAGTTCTGGTGCTTCTTGGCCGAATCCTTGCTGACGCCAAGAAGCTCGACGCCTGCCTTGTCGAATTCAGGCTTGAGCGCGGTGAAGTCCTTCGCCTCGGTGGTGCAGCCGGGCGTGTTGTCCTTGGGATAAAAGAACACGACAAGCTTCTTGCCTTTGAAATCGGACGGCTTGACGGTCCCGCCATCGGGAGTGCCCATTTCGATATCGGGCATCGGGTCGCCTGCCTGGGGTAAATCGCTCATCAATCCAGCTCCAATGTCTGTTCGAAACTTTGCGCCCAGCTGCACGCGACAACCGCGCGCGCCTGATCGAGCCGGGCTTCGAGGTCCGCGTAGCTATCGCACTGACACGCTCGTGCAAGCGCTTTTGCGGCGGCGGGTGGGGGCTTTGAGCCATCGGGAGCGAGCAGGCGGCCAGCAACCAACAGATCGGTCATGAGATCGTAGGAAGGCCACAGGTCCTCTCCGACTAGTCCAGCCCGCATCATTGCAGGAATTGCCTTGGCAAAGTCGGGTGCGAGCATGTCCGGGTTCTCAGCCGCCAGTTCAGCCGCGTGGCGCAGTTGCAGGAAGTGGACGAGAAACTCGACATCGACGAGACCTCCACGCAGCAGCTTGACGTCAAGATTGCCGCGCGCCGGTTTATGCTGCGCGATATCGGCGCGCATCTTGAGCACGTCTTTTCGCAAGCTCGCGGGATCGCGCTCCTGACATTGCACCTCGGCAATAACGGCGTCGACTTGCGCGCGGGCGCTGTCAGACCCTGCCAGCACGCGAGCGCGGTTGATTGCCATATGCTCCCAGGTCCACGCGCTCTCGCGCTGATACTTGGCAAAGGCTTCGACCGACACGGCGAGCGGTCCCTGATTGCCTTGCGGACGCAGCCTCGTGTCGACCTCGTAGAGCACGCCCTGCGCGGTCGGTACCGAGAGAGCAGCGCTGACTTTGCTCGAAAGGCGGTTGTAATAGAGCGTCGCGCCCAGCGGCTTCTCTCCGTCGGACTGATCGGAAAATTCGCCTGTGAACAGGTAGATCATGTCGAGGTCCGAGGCATGCGTGAGAGCGCCGCCGCCGAGCCTTCCGAGGCCGACAATGACCAATTCGCTCTCGTCGATCTGCCCGTGCCTTCGTGCGAATTCGCGCGCCGCAGCTTCGCGCGCGACGTTGATCGCGGCTTCGGCCGTGTCTGACAGCGCGGCGCCGATTTGCGAGGGCTTGTATTCGGCAGTGATGAGGCCGACGCCTAATGTGAAGCGCGCCTCGCTGGTTATGTGGCGGATGCAATCGAGTTGCGCTTCGTAGTCGTCGCGCTCAGGTCCCCGGCGCATTTCTTCCAGCGTCGTCTCGAACAGATGCTCGAAATCGATCGGCTCGCGGTCGATCAGCACGTCGAGCGTTTCGGGCCGCCTTGCAAGCTCATCCGCCAGAATCGGTGAGAGCGTCAGCGCTGCGACAAGCCGTTCGAGCACGTCCGGCTCGGCGGCGAGCAATCGGAACAGTCGGATAGCCGAAGTCGTGCGCTCAAGGATGCCCTGCCACCGCGCAAGCGCGCGCTCGGGATCGTCGCTCTTGGCAATTGCCTTGAGCAGGCCAGGCAGCATGCGGTCGAATGCCTCGAGCGCCTGCGGGCTGCGGATCGCGGCATAGCGGCCATCGCGCCATTCCTCGATCCGCGCAGCCAGGCTCTCCGGATTGTCGAAGCCGAGAGCTTCGAGTGCGGCGGCGCGCTCGGTCGGTGGAGGCGCGCTCGCTACAGTACGCTGCTCTTCGCCGATCAGCTCCTCGTAGATCGCTCCGGTTCGCTCGGTCAGTTCGACCAGTTCCTCGACCAGTATCGCACCGCTTTCGATCGCGTCGAGCCGCGCGACACCGTCAAGCGCCCCTGCTTCGGGGAGCGAATGGGTCTGGCGGTCGTTCACCATCTGGAGGCGGTGTTCGATTTCGCGTAGGCGATCATAGCCCTCGCCGAGCACCCTTGCTTGATCGTGCTCGATACGACCCGCAGCCGCCAACGCGTCGAGCGCCTCGCGCGTGCCTCTGACGCGCAAGGAAGGGTCTCGCCCGCCGTGGATCAACTGGTGCGTCTGGGCGAAAAATTCGATCTCACGAATGCCGCCGCGCCCGCGCTTGATGTCGAAGCCCGGTCTAGGACGCTTGGGACCGTCGTAGCTTTGCCGGATGCGCAAGGTGAGGTCGCGGATTTCCTCGATTGCTCCAAAATCGAGAGCTTGCCTCCACACGAAGGGCGCAATCTCGGCGAGGAATTTTCGGCCCGCCTCGATGTCACCTGCCGCGGCGCGGGCGCGCACGAAGGCGGCGCGTTCCCATGCGAGCGCCTGTCCCTGATAATGCGTGAGCGCCGAGCTGCGCGGGACGACGAGCGGGCTGATCTCGGCTGCGGGGCGAAGCCTCAAATCGACCCGCAGCACATATCCCTCCGGCGTGTTGTCGGAGAGGACCTTGATGATCCGCCGCGCATATCTTTGGGCTACCTCGCCGGGATCATCGCTCTCGCGGCGCGGGAGGGTTTGCGGATCGTAGAGAAGGATCGGGTCGATGTCAGAAGAGTAGTTGAGCTCGCCTGCCCCCTGCTTGCCCAGCGCAAGCGCAATCATGCCATCGCTTCTATCTTCGCCGGTGCGCTCGACAATTGCGGCGCGGATCGCTTTGTCGAGCGCGTGATCGGCGAAATGGCTGAGTTCGCCCATCACACGCGCGAGCGGAAAGGCGCCTGCGAGATCGCCAATAGCCAGCGCCGTTGCGAGGCCGAGCCGATGGCGGCGAAGCGCGATGTCGACATCATCGTGATCCCCGCGCGCCCTCGCCCATTCCAGCGCGGCTTCGCCCTGACCATCGGCGAGCAACTTCGCAAGATCCCCCTGACGGTCGAGCGAACGTGCAAGGAAGGGCGCGTATTCGCGCGCGCGTTCGATCGCTCCGGTCCAGTCGGGCTCTGCCATGCGCAATCCTTTGGCCGCACGCCTGCGGCGGCGCAAGCCGCTTGCTAGGCACCGCGCGCTCTGCAACAAGCCGCGCTCACAGACACGTCATTCGAATGCGAGAGAGGAAATTTCGATGATTAGACGGGCAATGGCGCTCGGCGCTGCTGCACTGGCGCTCGCGGGCTGCGACGCGATGATGGGTACAGGCGAGGAAACGCCCGCGCTCGACATCCCCGAAGTGGAAGCCGGAGACATTTCGCAGGCCACCATGGTCGACATCACCCGCGAACTTTCGAGCGATGAATTCGAGGGCCGTATGCCCGGAACCAAGGGCGAGGAACTGACCGTCGCCCTGCTCACCGAGCGCTTCGAAGCTGCAGGCCTCCAGCCCGGCAATGGCGACAGCTGGGTGCAGGAAGTCCCGCTGATCGAGATCACCGGCAAGAACTTCGCCCCGCTTACCATCACCAATGGCGAGACCGATCTCGTTTACGATTTCGGTGCTGAATGGGTCGGCGTTACTTATCAGGAAGAGGCTCGCACGCAGCTTGCGAACAGCGAGATGGTCTTCGTCGGATACGGCATCAACGCGCCCGAGCGTGGCTGGAACGACTATGAGGGCGTCGATGTCACCGGCAAGACGGTCGTGATCCTCGTCAACGATCCCGACTACGAAACCGAAGGGCTTGAAGGCACCTTCAACGGCCGCGCGATGACGTTCTACGGGCGCTGGACCTACAAGTATGAGGAAGCCGCGCGCCAGGGTGCGGCAGCCGCGATCATCGTCCACGACACCGAGCCTGCAAGCTATGGCTGGAATGTCGTTGAAAGTTCGTGGTCGGGCCCGCAGGCCTATGCCGCACGCGGCGACAACCCGCCGCCGCTGACCAAGATGAATGGCTGGGTCCAGAAGGACGTTGCGCGCGAGATCCTCGCCGCCGCTGGACAGGACCTCGACGAGCTGTCCGCAGCTGCGAAGACCGAAGACTTCAAGGCGGTCGAGCTCGGCATGACCGCATCGACCAGCTTCGAAAACGATTTCCGCACCTTCAGCTCGCAGAACGTAATCGGTGTACTGCCCGGATCAGAAGCGCCCGATGAATACATCATCCACACCGCGCACTGGGACCACCTTGGTCGCTGCACGCCTGCTCCTGATGGCGACGACATCTGCAACGGCGCGGTCGACAACGCGACCGGTACGGCTGCGCTCGTTGCGCTTGCAGAGGCGCATGTGAAAGCGGGCGCGCCGCGTCGCAGCCTCGTCTTCCTCGCTGTCACCGCAGAGGAATCGGGCCTGCTCGGCGCCTATTACTACGCGTCGAACCCGGTCTTCCCGCTGGACCAGACCGTTGGCGGGATCAACATGGACGCTTTCCTTGTTGCCGGACCTTCGCAGGACGTGACCGTCGTCGGGCCCGGCAAGTCGCAGCTCGACGACTTCCTCAACGCCGCGCTCGAGGCCGACGGACGCACCCCCACTCCCAATCCGAACCCCGAAGCTGGCTACTATTACCGCTCCGACCACTTCGCATTCGCCAAAGAAGGCGTGCCGATGCTTTATGTCGACGGCGGCGAGGATCTGGTCGAGGGTGGCCGCGAAGCGGGTGCGGCGCTAGCAGCCGAATATCGCGCTGACCGCTATCACGGGCCGAAGGACGAGTTCGACGAGAACTGGGACTGGTCGGGCGTGATGCAGGACCTTCAGCTGTTTTACCGCATCGGCCGCATGATGGCGATGAGCACCAGCTGGCCGAACTGGAACGATGGCGATGAATTCCGCGCCATCCGTGATGAAAGCTGTGCCAGCGCCGAAACTGGCTGCTGAGCCACACTGACCTAGCGAAGCCGATCCATGACCAAACTGATGCCTCCTGAATGGGCGCCGCAGGACTGGCTGTGGATCGGTTTCCCGCACCTGGCCGAGGAATGGCCGGGCTGGCTCACGCCTGCACAGGAGCAGATCGCGGCTTTCGCTTCCGCTGTGGCGGAAAGCGGGCAGGAGGTTCGCCTGCTGGTTCGCGATGCCGACAACGAGGCCCGTGCAAGTAGCCTTGTAAGTGAGAAGGTCACTCTGGAGCGGCGGACTTACGGCGACATTTGGTTGCGCGATACAGGACCACTTATTGTCTCAGACGGCGGCTCGCGGTCGGCGGTCAGGTTCGGTTTCAATGGCTGGGGTGGCAAGTACCTGATGCCCGGCGATCGGACGATCGGCGAGGAATTGGCTCGCGATACGGGCCTGCCGGTCGAAAGCTCAACCATGATCCTCGAAGGCGGGGCGCTGGACGGCGATGGCACCGGGCTGGTCGCGACGACCGAGCAATGCCTGCTCAATCCCAATCGTAACAGCGGGATGACCCGCGAGGCAATCGAAGCTGAGGTCAAGGAGATGCTCGGCTTCGACCGCGTCCTTTGGCTTGGCGACGGATTGATGTGCGATCACACCGACGGCCATGTCGACAATCTCGCCCGGTTTGTCGGGCCGAACCAGCTGGTCGTACCGCATGCGACGGGCGATGATGATCCCAATGCGGCGATTTATGCCGATGCCAAGGCGCGCGCAGAAGCTTTCGGGGTCGAGGTGGTCACGATCCCCTCGCCCGGGCTGATCGAGCGCGACGGCATGATCGAGCCTGCAAGCTATGTGAACTTCGCAATCACCTCGAATCTCGTGGTCGTGCCGACATTCGGCTCCCCACACGACGAGGAAGGCGTGGCAGCAATCGCCGAGCTGTTCCCGGACCGGGACACGGTCGGATTGCCCGGCGATGCCGTGCTGGCAGGTGGCGGGGGCTTTCACTGCGCGAGCCAGCAAATGCCCTCCGCAGGCTGAAACTTAACGCCGCGTTAGGAATTTTGCGCGAGTTTGCTCTTTCATGAGCAAAGCCGTCGCCATCACCCGCACCGCACTCGCCGAAGCGCGCCGCCGTCAGGCCGAAGCGCTGAGCAGCGTCATCGTGCTCGGTTGCGGCGCTGCGCTGATCCTCGCGGGACAGGCGCTGCCCCTCTAAAGCAGCTTGGCCGCTGCACCCACAGCCGCCGCTCCCAGCACCAACCCCGTCGAAACCTGCCACTGGCGCGCCGTCACGTGTCCATAGGCCCTGTGCCCGAACCAGTCTCCGACAAGCACTGCGGGAAACAGCGCGAGCGCAAGCGCAGCCTCGCGCCATGACCCGATGCCCAGCACGATGAAGAAAAGTGCCGAGAGCGGGGTGAGCACGACGAAAATCGCCATCATCGATGCGCGTGCGCTTGCGGGTGGAAGGCGGCCTCTGAGGTAGAACGGCGCCATTCCCGGCCCCGGCATCCCTGCAAAGCCTCCGAAGAAACCGGTCGCGAGGCCGGATATCGCCATGGCCGGTCTGCGCGGCATGACCACTTTGCCGAGTGGAACGACGACCAGCACGAATGCTCCCAGCGAAACCGCTGCGATCATGACCCGCGCCCAGTCGGGCGGCAAAGCGACCAGAGCCCATAGGCCAAGAGGCATTGCCGCAAGTGCAATCAGGGTAATTGGCACAGCCGAGCTATCTGCATCGCGGCGAATGCGGCCGATGTCGGTTAGCCCGATCAGAAAGAGCGAGACGATGCCCACAAGCACCGCCGAAGACGGATCAATTGCCAACTGAAGCACAGGTACGAGAATGACCGAGAGGCCGAACCCTGCAAGGCCGCGCACGAAGCCTGCCGCAATAGCTGCGGCGACAGCAACGAGAATCGCTTCAGGAGTAAATCCGAACATGCGCGCGCTCAAATCAGCTTGACGAGCGCAGCGACAGCGGCAGCTCCCAGCACCACTCCGACACAGGCGCGCCATACCGGATCGCTGACCTTGCCGAACGCAAGGCTGCCAATCCAGTTGCCGAACAGGACCAGCGGAAAGAGCGCCAAGCCAAGGACCAAAGTGCGCCACTCGAGCACTCCGATAGCCGCTCCCGATCCGATACCGGCCAGCGCGGCGATGCCGAAAATGCCGATCATCGAGGCTTTCGCGGTCGTTCGCGGAATGTCGCGTCCGACATAGTAGGGCACGACCGGAGGGCCGGGCATGGCCGCAAAACCGGTGAGCAAGCCTGCTGAAATGCCCACTGCTCCCGTCGTCGCGGCACCCGGTTGTTGCGCGCCGCGCTTTGGAAGCAGGATCGCAAAGAAGGCTGAGAGCGCGATCAGCGCAATGAGCAGGCGGGCCAGATCCTGCGGTGTTGCATCGAGCAGGATCAGTCCCGGCGCGGTTGTAATCAAGACGAGCACCCCAATCGTAAGCGCGCTGCGCTCTGCTTCTCGCAAGATCAGGCGAATCTCGGTGAGTGCGAGCAGCCCTGCCATGATGTTAATCGCGAGCACCGCTTGAACCGGCGTCAGCGCCAGCGCGAGGATTGGCACCAGCAATATGCCGAAGCCGAATCCCGTTAGCCCGCGAATGAATGCCGCCCCGAGCGTCGCCGCAACAGCAACCGCGATCTGGACCGAAGTGAAGCCGGCCAGAAAGTCCGCGACCAGTTCCAAGACTTAGCCGCGCAAATCGGGCGGCATCGCCGCATCGCGCAGCATGGTGATGGCTTCATCGAGGCTCATCACGCGCTGCTCTTTCTCGCCAAGCGTGCGGACGGCGACCGTGCCTTCCTCGGCCTCGCGCTTGCCGACGACCAGCAGGTGCGGGACCTTGGCAAGCGAGTGTTCGCGGACCTTGTAATTGATCTTCTCGTTTCGAAGATCGCTTTCCACGCGAATGCCAGCTGCCTGAAGCTTGGCGGTTGCCTCGTTCGCATAATCATCTGCATCCGAAACGATGGTCGCGACCACGGCCTGCACGGGCGCGAGCCACGAAGGCAGGCGCCCGGCGAAGTGCTCGATCAAAATGCCGATAAAGCGCTCATACGAACCAAAGATCGCGCGGTGAAGCATGACAGGGCGATGCTTCTCCCCGTCCTCGCCGACGTAAGTTGCATCGAGGCGGTCGGGCAGCACGCGGTCGCCCTGGATCGTGCCGACCTGCCAGGTCCGCCCGATTGCGTCGGTAAGGTGCCATTCGAGCTTGGGGGCGTAGAAAGCGCCTTCGCCGGGCAGTTCTTCCCAGCCGTATTCCTCGTTCATCATGCCGGCTTCGCGCACGGCATCGCGCAGTTCCTGCTCGGCCTTGTCCCAGTCCTCGTCGGAACCGAGCCGCTTCTCCGGGCGCAGTGCGAGCTTGATCGCGAAGGTGAAGCCGAAGTCCTTGTAGACGTCGGCAGCCAGCTTGCAAAAGGAGCGAACCTCTTCAACCACCTGGTCCTCGGTGCAGAAAATGTGCGCGTCGTCCTGCGTGAACTGGCGCACGCGCATAAGGCCGTGGAGCGCGCCATGCGGTTCGTTTCGGTGGCAGCAGCCCATCTCGCCAAGGCGGATCGGCAAGTCACGATAGGACGTGATGCCTTGCTTGAAGACAAGGACGTGCGCCGGGCAATTCATCGGCTTGATCGCCATCCAGTCCGCATCGTCGGCGACCTTGGGCGAGGCTTCCGCTTCGCCGCTATCGTCGACGTCGGGTACGATGTCGGGCACCGCGAACATGTTCTCGGCGTATTTCCCCCAGTGCCCGGACTGGGTCCATTGGCGCACATCCATCAGCTGCGGCGTCTTGATCTCGCGATAACCACCGCCGTCCATCTTGCGGCGCATGTAAGCCTCGAGCTCGCGCCAAATGCGATAGCCCTTAGGGTGCCAGAAGACGCTCCCATGCGCCTCCTCCTGCAGGTGGAAGAGGTCCATCTCGCGGCCAAGCTTGCGGTGATCGCGCTTGGCGGCTTCCTCGAGCCGGTGGAGGTGAGCGTTCAATTGCTTCTTGTTAAGCCAGCCCGTGCCGTAGATGCGCGTGAGCTGAGCATTGCGCTGGTCGCCGCGCCAGTATGCGCCTGCAACCCGCATCAGCTTGAAGGCCTGCGGGTCGAGCTTTCCGGTCGAGGCGAGGTGCGGGCCGCGGCACATGTCGAGCCAGTCGTCACCCGACCAGTATACCGTCAGCTCTTCGTTTTCAGGCAGTTCCTTCGCCCATTCGGCCTTGAAGCTCTCGCCCTCGCTCTCCCACTTGTCGATCAGCTGCTGGCGCGACCAGACCTCGCGGCGCAGCGGCTTGTCGGCCTTGATGATCTCGCGCATCTTCTCTTCGATCGCGGGAAGATCATCCATGGAAAACGGCTCACGCGAGGCGGGCGCCATCACGTCATAATAGAAGCCGTCATCGGTTGCAGGACCGAAGGTGATCTGCGTGCCCGGATAAAGCGCCTGCACCGCTTCGGCGAGGACGTGGGCGTAATCGTGGCGCGCGAGTTCGAGCGCTTCTTCCTCGTCCTTCGAGGTAATCAATGAGAGTTCAGCGTCCCCCTCAAAAGGCCGGTTGAGGTCGCGAACTTCGCCGTCGACACGTGCGGCGAGCGCAGCCTTGGCGAGGCCCGGCCCAATCGCGGCGGCCACATCGGCAGGCGTCGAGCCCGCTTCCATTTCGCGCACCGATCCATCGGGCAGGCTGATCTTGAGCAATTCGGTCATTCTTCAAATCCGTCTCGTTTCGCCGCGCCCTGCCACAAGCAGGCTCGCACCGGAAGGGCGGTGTGTCAGTCTTTTTGCGATTTCGGGAGGACACCGCGCCACCCGAAACCGGGTGGCGAGAGCGCCGAGCCTAGCCCAGCCGCGACCGCCCCCGGAAAACCGAGGTTGTCGTGGTGGTAGTTGTGGTCAGCGTCATGCCCATGGCCCGGTAGATAGCGATCCATGGTTGCATTGTCATTACGCGAGTTGCGCAACCAGAAAACGGAAAGCCTCCGCTCCACTTTGGAAAGCTCGCTTGACATTACCGCGAAACAATGACAAGTGTCCTTTCCATAGTTGAAAGGAAGCTTTACCAATGACTGAGCAATCCAAATCTCTCCTATGGGCCGCGATCATTATCGCAGCCGCGCTCGTCTGCCTTGGCATCGACCTGAACACTGGCGCATCGTTCGGTGTGATCAGCGGATTGTCGGGGGCTGCATGGGGCTCGCTCAGCAGCGACTTCAGCTGCGGGCGGAGCTGCGTACTATGACGCAGCTAGAGGGAAATGCATGGCGTACGCCCGGCCCGTGGGTCGGGTTGACCATCGGCACCGCCGCCCCGATCCTCGCTCTGGCATCTGCCGGCGCGATCGGGACCGGGCTTGCCGCAGGACTCATGATCGTGCCGCTCGCCCTCGCCATTCAGGTGGTGCGAACCATCAGGAACCCGGTCGAGGTGCAGGTTTATGGCAGCGAAGCGATGCGGACCTACAACAAGCGGATGCTTGTCGCGAGCATGGCTTATGCCGCTGGGGTCATGTGCGGGGTTGGGCTTTACAATAACGCCGAGCTCAGCAGGCCGCTCGCCTTTGTAGCAGCACTCCTTCCGACCATTCCTGCGCTCGCAATGGTGTGGGCGATGGGGCGTTACCTCACAGAAGAAACCGACGAATATCTGCGCCACCGCGCCAGCCTGTCGGCCATGATCGGCCTCGGTTTCGTGTTGGTGGCTGGAACCGTGTGGGGCTTCATGGAGACCTTTGGCGTCGCACCGCATGTGTGGGCCTGGTGGGTCGTTCCGATCTTCGCCATCGGCCTTGGCATCGGCCAGGTCGTGATCTCGAGAAATGAACGGTCGCAAGGAGACGACGAATGACCAAGCAAAACAGCAAGGCCGTAAACCGGTGCTTGGTTGCCGCGGTCTCTTCGGTACTCAGCGCGCTGGCGCTCCTGTTCCTTTGGAAGTCCAACGCCATCAACACCACGACCGCCTACATCCTTGCGATTGTCCCGGTGAGTTTGATGATCTTCGCTTTCGTCAAGTCACTGCGCGGTGCAGCGCGAAGTGGTCCTGCGGCCCAACGCTATCTCACGCGCATCGCGATTACGATGGCGTTTTACCTCATCACGCTTTTCATGGCCGAACACTTCATTGAAGACCGCGGGGTGACGGGGCCGCTCGCCGTACTGATCGCGCTCTTACCGGGCCTTTCCTTTGCAGGTGTTATCTGGATTTTCGGCGCGCTGATTGTCGAGGAAAAGGACGAGTTCTACCGTCTGCTTTACGTGCGGCAGGGCCTGATCGCCACCGGCATTGCATTTACGCTCGCAGCAGTATGGGGCTTCCTTGAGACCTACAACATTGTCGAATCGGTCGCCGCGTTCTGGTGGCCCACGATCTGGTGCGTCGGCATCGCCATCGGCGCGGTCGCAAACAAGATCAAATACGGCACATTCGGTGAGATCCGATGAACAACCGCCTCAAGGTCCTTCGCGCCGAGCTGGACTGGAGCCAGCAAGATCTAGCCGACCGGCTCGGCGTTAGTCGGCAGAGCGTGAACGCGATCGAGAAGGGACGGTATGACCCGTCGCTTCCCCTCGCATTCAACATCTCCGAGGTTTTCGGCCTCCCGATTGAGGAAATCTTCAGCCGAGACTGAGCGCAAAACGAAAAGGGCGGCAATGCACTTGCCGCCCTTTCCAAAATTCAGTCTGATTGCCGCTTACGCAGTCGCGGGTTGCGGGATGCTCGCCACGGGTGCGGTCTCGCCTTCGGGCTGCGGCATCTCTTCCTCACCCTGCTTGTTCTTGCGTATCCGGTTGATGGCATAACCGCCCACTCCGAGCGCGATCATGGCCGGAATGCTGAGGCGGCTCAGAACGAACGGCGCCGCTGCGCCAAGCACCGCGCCTGTTGTTCCACCGATATTCTTAGTCTGGTTTGCGAGTTTGCCGCCTGCGACGGCGCCGATAATCTTACCAAGCATTGCATGTCTCCTTCTGCCTTTGCGAACAGAAGAGAAGCGCGATTGGTTCCAATTATCAGGCGTCTAGGGTGTTGCTGCCCGCTTGCGTGGTGATGCGCTTGGTTCCTGCAAGCTGCGTTGAGCGCTGGCGGATGCCCGAGACAAAGCGATATTCGGTTGTCGCAGCAGACGGCGTCAGCTCGACAGTCATGTAGCCGCGCTGCGAAGTATCAGCCCAAAGCAATTCGTCATTGGCTCCAACGACGCCAGCTGCGAGCGTTTGCGGCGGGATAGCAGCGAGATAGCTCTCGAAGCCCGGCGAGCTGACCGAGCAGACACCAAGCTCGACGCCGACACTCTCACCTTCATGGCCGAGATTGAACGCCCAGCCATTATGCGTATCGCCCGCCAAGACGAGCAGGTTCGCATCGGCGGCAAGCGCAGTTTCGAATACGCGGTCGCGCGCGGCAGGGTATCCGTCCCATGCGTCCATGTTAAGCGGAAGGCCGGCCTCGGCAGCGAGCGACGAGGCGATCAGACGACGACGCGCATAATCGGGCAGGCTATCGCCAATCAGCTCGAGCATGCCGCGCGGCGAAGAAAGCTTGCCCATCAGCACCTGCTGCACGAGAACCTGCCACGTCGTACCGCGCGCCTTCGACGATTGAAGCGCCTCTGCCAGCCACTGCTCCTGCGCAGCGCCCAGCAGCTGGCGCTCCGGATTGGCGTAATCTGCCTCTCTAAACGCGGCGAGGGCGGCGATCATGGCCTGCGGGTTTTCCTGCCCCTCGATGATCTTCGCGATGCTGAACTGCTCTTCGCGCCCCTCGAGGCGGGTGTCGAGACGGAACAGGGTAGCAAGGTCACCGATATCATATGCGCTGTACGGCTCATCCGAGACAGGCATCCACTCGCGATAGACGCGCTTCGCCACGGCCTTGCGAACCGACCACTCGCCCTCAGTCTCGGGCTGATGGTTTTGAGCACCATCTTTCCAGCTGTCATTGGTGCTCTCGTGATCGTCCCAGACAGCAATCATCGGGAGGACCTGATGCAAGCGCTGAAGATCGGGATCCTTGCGATAGGTCGCATAGCGCAGCCGGTAATCGGCTAGCGCGACGATCTCGGTCTGGGGCATAAGACTGCGGTCCGGATGCCGATTATTCGCGTCGGGATAGGTGTCGCCGCCATACTCGTAGATGTAGTCGCCAAGGTGCACGGCGAGGTCGCAATCGTTTGCCTCGGCCGCATGGGCATAGGCGTTGAACCACCCAAACCCGAAATTCGAGCACGAGAAAACTGCAAGCTTGAAGGAGGACGTCGGCCCTTGCGGCAAAGTGCGCGTGCGACCGACCGGCGACATCGAGCCGTCGGGGGCGACGAAGCGGTAAAAATACCAGCGGTCAGGGGTCAGGCCGCTCGCTGTTGCCTTCGCGCAAAAGTCGCGATCAGGGCTTGCCATGACTTGCCCTTCGGCGGCCACGCTAGAGAATTCGGCCGTTTCACTGATCTGCCACTCGAGCCTTGTTTCATCGTCCGAGACAAAACGCGTCCACAGCAAGACGCTGTCGGCCTTCGGTTCGCCGCTGGCGACCGAGTGCGTGAACCCTGTCCCGAAGGTTCGGGCGGTTGCCGGGGTGGCCGCTATTGCCGCCGTCGCGCCAGCAAGCGCGAAAATACCTCGGCGAGTGACTGCCGTGGCTGAGTGGTCATTCGGGCGAGCGGGCTGTCCAGCGGGTTCGGTCTTGATCATGCAAAGCGCGATATAGCGCAGTTTTTTCGTCATCGTGACAACTATTGCACCGACCCCTTCGGTAAGGGCATGAAGTCGCGCAATGATTGACACTCAATTTCACGAAATGCCCGATGGCACTCGCATCGCGCATCGCTTTCACTCTGGCGAAGGCCCTACCCTTGTTTTTCTGCCCGGCTACATGTCGGACATGGCTGGCGGGAAGGCGACCGCGCTCTTTGGCGAGGCACAAGACAAGGGGCGCGCTGCCCTTCTTCTCGACTATTCGGGCTGCGGTGAGAGCGATGGCGAGTTCGCCGACGGCTCCCTCTCCAAGTGGCGCGACGAAGTGCTTGCTTTGATTGAAGCGCGTGTCACTGGCGACGTGCTGCTCGTCGGCTCCTCGATGGGCGGGTGGCTCATGCTGCTTGTGGGGGAGGCGCTAGGTGATGGACTCGCTGGCATGATCGGGATTGCCCCCGCGCCCGATTTCACCCGGTGGGGATATTCGCCCGAGCAACGCGAGACGCTCGCTTCCGGCGGGATCGTCCTCGAAGACAATCCCTATGGCCCCGAGCCGACCCCTACGCATCCCGGCTTCTTTGCCGATGCCGAAAGGCTGCTCAAGCTTGAGAAAGAGATCGCAATCGAATGCCCGGTGCGCCTGCTGCACGGCCAACGCGATACGGACGTCCCTTGGGAAACTAGCATTCGGCTTGCCTCGGCTTTGCGTTCGGACGAGGTACAGCTTTGCCTCATCAAGGACGGAGACCACCGGCTTTCGCGCGAATCTGATATTGCGCTGCTGAAAGCTCAGGTCGACGGTTTCTACTAACGGACACCATATCGTGGCACTAATCTCCTCCCTCCTCGTTCTCGCACTGCAAGTCGGGCCCAACCCCAATGCGGGGGCATTGCCGGGCCTGCCCGATGAACTGCTTAACCGCCCACCCCGTCCAGGAGAGGAAAGCGCCG
The DNA here is from genome assembly GCF_057364915.1 of Erythrobacter sp. S158. NCBI lineage: Bacteria > Pseudomonadati > Pseudomonadota > Alphaproteobacteria > Sphingomonadales > Erythrobacteraceae > Erythrobacter > Erythrobacter sp. S158. Next base: position 2,816,751 of record NZ_CP200279.1, read on the forward strand.
ACTCATCGCCTGAAAGTGCGTGGCTTGCAGCGTGCCTTGACCTCGTCGCCGAGGACCCGGCTCGCGCGCACGCGCTTGCCCAGCTGCGCCGCAATGAAACCAGCGCGACCAATCGCATTCTTGCCAATCATTGCCTCGGCCTTGCCGCAACCGAACTATCGCTATGGGACGATGCCATCACCGCATTCACGGCGGCTCGTGACGAAACGCCTGACGATGAATTGAGCGCCCGTGCGCGGTTTGGGACGATGGCGGGCAATGCAGCGCTGGCAAGCGGCGATCACGGCGGTGCAAGGACAATCCTGGAGGCGGCAAAACGCGATGCGCAAGCCTCTGCTTCCGCAGATCTGCAGTCCATCGCCGCAACAGACCTTGCGCGCACGCTTGTCGCGCTTGGCGATGGCGAGGCAGCGCTCGCAGAGCTTGAGACAGCCACGACGCTGACACCAGACAAGGCGGAAGGCTGGCTGCTCAAGGCGACCCTGCTGCGCCGGCTTGAGCGGTTCGACGAGGCACAGATCGCGATTGAACGTGCCGGACAGATTGCTCCCGCCGATCCGCAGATTGGCCTGGAGGCTGGTGTGATCGCAGTCCTTTCAGGGCGCGATGAAGCGGCACGGGCAAGCTGGCAATCGGTGATCGATATTGCACCGGGCGATCCGGCGGCGCTGACCGCGCAGGACTATCTGGCACAGCTTGGACCGCCACCAACAGCAGGCGTGGAGCAGGAGCCATCATGACCGAGTTTTCCGTCCTTGACCTCGTGCCCGTTCGCGAGGGCGGGAGCGTAGGCGAGGCAATGGAAGCGAGCACCTCGCTCGCCCGCAAGGCGGAGGAACTTGGCTGCAAGAGGTTCTGGGTTGCAGAGCATCACGCCATGGAAGGCATTGCAGGAGGCGCCACCTCGGTAGTGCTCGCCCATATCGGCAACGCCACCAACCGCATCCGCATCGGTTCTGGCGGGATCATGCTTCCCAGCCACACGCCGTTCCAGATCGCTGAACAGTTCGGGACACTCGATGCGCTATTCCCCGGACGGATCGACTTGGGGCTGGGAAGGGCGCCGGGAGCGGGCCCTGAACTTCAACGCGCACTGCGCAAGAACCTTCAGCAGGCTTCAGAATACTTTCCACAGGATGTGGTCGAATTGCGCGCGCTGCTCACCGGCGACGTCGAACTATCGGTCAAGGCGACACCTGGGCTGGGCGCGTCGGTTGAATTCTGGATGCTGGGATCGAGCCTGTTTGGAGCGCAACTCGCAGCGAAGTTAGGCATGCCCTACGCTTTTGCCGCGCACTTCGCGCCCGACCATCTCGACGAGGCGCTAGACCTTTATCGTCGCAATTTCGAGCCTTCTGATGCGCTCGGCGAGCCGCATGTCATGGTCGCCATCAATGCTTTTGCAGCCGACAGTGACGAGGAAGCCCGCACTCTTGCATCCAGCCAGCAACAGGCTTTCGTTGCATTGCGCACCGGTAACCCGGGCAAATTAAAGCCCTCGATGAAGGATTACACATCGACATTGCCTGCGCCCCACCGGGCCATGCTCGACCATATCGGTCAGGCTTCCGCGGTCGGAAGTCGCGAAACGGTGGGAGACGCAATCGAACGCTTTATCAAGCGCACCAGAGCAGACGAGATCATCTTGTGCGGGTCGACCTATGATCCTGCGGCACGAGAAGCTTCGCTCGAGATCACGCTTGAAGCGGTAAGCGCCGTAGCGGCTTAAGCGCTTTACCGGCGCGGTTCTCGCTTGCGCCGACTCTCCAAATTCCTGTATTGCACCGAGCACAATACAAACAACCCGGCACAATAAAATTATACAAGTCAGACCGGGAGCAGGAGCAGTTAGGCGATGAGCGCAAATTCCTCAGGCGCAACCAAATCCGCGCCAGCAAGCAAGCGGAAAGCCCCTCCCAAAACGCTGGTTAAGGAGCTGAGTAAGCATCTCGCAGCCGCGATCCTGCCCGGCGACACTCCCCTTGATGGCGATGCGCTCGATGAGGCTGCCGAATTCCTGTTGGTGACGGCCCAGTCCCGCCAACCGTCGCAATCCGCGTTAAAACTGCAGTCCGACACATCCGAGCGTCGCCTGCGTATTGCCATCGTCAACGATGACATGCCGTTCCTCGTCGACTCGATCGCCGCGACGATCACGGCGCACGGCCTCAGCATCGACCAACTGATTCACCCGGTCGTAGCGGTAGAGCGCAACGACGCAGGCGAACTCACCAGTTTGACCAAGGCCGGTGGTAAGGGATCGCCTGAAAGCCTGATCTACATCGAAACCCCTCGCGTCGATGCTCGCCAGCGCCGCGAGCTTTTGGCTGAGATCAAGGTGACGCTCGGTGATGTCCGCGCCGCGGTGAGCGATTGGCCGAAAATTCAGGCCGCCATGAAAACCGATGCGGCTTTGATTGCAGACGAAACTCCGGAAAGCGCGGCACTGCTCGAGTGGCTTAACTCCGGAATGCTGACACAGCTCGGCCACGTCGTACGCACCCGCACCGGAGAACAAAGCGATGCTCTCGGCATTTGCCGCAAGAGCGCCAGTGAAATCCTCGCTGACACATCCTACGAACGCGCATTCGAGTGGTTTGATGTCAACGGGTCGGACGGCAAACCCCGCAACCTGCTCGTCATCAAGGCCAACCGACTTTCGAACGTGCACCGCCGGTCGCCGCTTGACATCTTCATCGTCCCCCGGCGCGAGAACGGAGCGGTAACTGCACTTTCGATCCATGCAGGTGTCTGGACCAGCGCCGGTCTTGCAACACCTCCTAGCGAAGTGCCCGTCCTGCGCAACGCTTTGAGCGAAATCATCAGCGCATTGGGTTTTGACCCTCAGGGTCATGCGGGCAAGGCACTGGTCCATGCATTCACCACCCTGCCCCACGACCTCCTGGCTGGCTTCAGGCCGAGCGATATAGAGCGGCTCGCAACCGCGATGATGAGCCTGGTCGATCGTCCGCGGCCGCGCGTCGTTCTGGTGCAGTCCGCGCTTGAGCGGCATGTCTTCGCTTTCGTGTGGCTCCCGCGCGACTTCCTCTCGACCGGCGTGCGCCTCCAGATCCAGGACTTGCTGACCAAGTCCACCGGGGTCGACATGCTAAGCTGGAGCCTTGAAGTCGAGGGTTCGACGCTGGCGATGCTCCAGTTCCTGCTCGATTCGCGCTCGACCGGTCAGATGCCGGATGCCGCAAAGATCGAAAGCGAGCTTATCGATCTGCTCAAGGGCTGGAACGAGGCGGTAGAGGCGCGCCTGGCCGAAGCGGAAGACAGCTCGCGCGTAGCTGCCATTGCGCAACGGTACGCCGGGGCATTCCCGGGGACCTATCGCGCGCGCTATGGAGCCGCCGAGGCCGCGCTCGACATCCTTGAGCTGCGCGCGATTGCCACCGGTGACAATCCCGAAGCGCGCTCTTGCCGACTTTACACGCTCGACCACGATCCGGTCGGCGACCTTCGGCTGAAGATCTATCACTCAGCCGGCGAAATGGCGCTTTCGGATGCGGTCCCGGCGCTTGAGAACTTCGGGTTCCGGGTGCTTGCGGAAATGCCGACGCGGCTTGACGATGGCAAGCTTGGGACGATCCACGAGTTTACGCTCGAATTGCCCGTCGGATCGCAGGTGAGCGACCTGCTCGATCGTGCAGACACAATCGAGACTGCAATTGCTGAAGTGCTTAACGGTCAGTCCGAGGACGATCCGTTCAACCGTCTGGTTGTCGCCACCGGGCTGAGCGCGCAGCACGCGATCTGGCTACGAGCGATCTACCGCTATCTGCGCCAGACGGGAATGGGTTTCACCATCTACACCGTGGTCGATGCACTGCAACGTGCGCCGGGCGTGACTCAGTCGATGATCGACCTGTTCGCCGCGCGCCACGATCCCGATTTCAAGGGCGACCGCGACGCCGCCATCGCAGCGGCAATCAGCGCATTTCAGCGCGGTCTCGGCAAAGTCAGCGCGATCAACGATGATCGCCTACTGCGTCTGTACCGCGCCGTGATCGATGCGATCCTGCGCACGAACGCCTTTGCGCTGGCAGCCGACGAGGCGCTGGCCTTCAAGATCAACTCATCGCTCGTCCCAGGCCTTCCGAAGCCCGTGCCATGGCGTGAGATCTTTGTCTATTCGCGCCGGGTCGAGGGCATTCACCTTCGCTCGGGCTCTGTGGCCCGCGGTGGTCTGCGCTGGTCCGACCGGCGCGATGACTTCCGCACCGAAATCCTCGGCCTGATGAAAGCGCAGAAGGTCAAGAACGCCGTCATCGTCCCAAGCGGTGCGAAGGGCGGCTTCTATCCCAAGCAATTGCCATCGCCTGCAATCGACCGCGACGCCTGGGCTGCCGAAGGTCAGGGTAGCTACGAAGTCTTCATCCGAACCTTGCTTTCGGTCACAGACAACATCGTCGATGGCAAAGTCGTCCACCCTGACGGCGTCCACGTTCTTGATGGCGAAGACCCTTACTTCGTTGTTGCCGCCGACAAGGGCACCGCTCGCTTCTCCGATGTTGCCAACGGGATCGCCGAGAAAGCAGGGTTCTGGCTCGACGACGCTTTCGCGAGCGGTGGTTCCAATGGGTACGACCACAAGGCGATGGGCATCACCGCACGCGGCGCGTGGGTGAGCGTGCAGCGTCACTTCCTCGAGATGGGCGTCGACGTCCAGAAGGACAGCGTGACAGTGGCTGGCTGCGGAGACTTGTCGGGCGACGTGTTCGGCAACGGCATGCTTCTGTCAAACGCCATCAAGCTGGTAGCAGCCTTTGACCACCGCCACATTTTCATCGATCCCGATCCCGATCCGGCGACAAGCTGGAAGGAGCGCAAGCGCATGTTCGAGCTGCCGCGTTCCAGTTGGGAAGACTACAATCCTGACCTGATATCAAAGGGCGGCGGCGTCTATTCGCGCGACCTCAAACGCATCAAGCTCTCCAAGAAAGCGCGCGATCTCCTCGGCATCGAGGAGAAGGAGATTGAGCCCGATGCGCTGATCAGCGCGATCCTCAAAGCCAAGATTGACCTTCTGTGGTTTGGCGGGATCGGAACCTACATTAAAGCCGAGAGCGAAAACCACGTCCAGGTCGGCGATCCCTCCAACGACGCGCTGCGCGTCGATGCCCGCGAGGTAGGCGCCAAGGTCATCGGCGAAGGCGCGAACCTCGGCATCACGCAAGCCGGACGCATCGCCTATTCGCTCGCCGGAGGACGGATCAACACCGACTTTATCGACAATTCGGCAGGCGTCGACTGCTCGGACAACGAGGTAAACATCAAGATCGCACTTGCCGCAGCCAAGCGCGATGGCGTGCTGACCGAGACCAAGCGCAACAATCTTCTCGCCAAGATGACCGACGAGGTTGCCGAGATCGTGCTCGAGGACAACCGGCTTCAGGCCTTGGCGCTTTCGATCGCCGAAAGCGGCGGACCCGGAGCAAGTTCCTCATACATCCGCCTGATCGAGCAACTCAGCGAAATGGGAGCGCTCGATCGCCGCAATGAAGGGCTGGCCGATGCCGATACATATGCTCGCCGCGCGGCAGACGGACTTGGCTTCACGCGGCCCGAACTCGCGGTTCTGCTCTCGTCAGCCAAGCTTGCGCTGCAAGACGCGATCGAGGCGAGCGGCCTGCCTGATGACCCGATCCTGGAGAGCAATCTGATCGCGATGTTCCCAGGTCCAATGCAGAAGAAGTTCGCCGACCAGATCCGCGACCACCGCCTGCGCCGCGAGCTGATCGCGACTGACCTGTCGAACCGGATCGTCAACCGTCTTGGCCTGATCCATGCCTTTGAGCTACCTGAGGAAGAGGGCGTGGGCCTTGCTGACGTTGCCGCCGCTTTCGTGGTGGTTGAGCGCCTGTTTGACCTCAAGACGCTGTGGCAGGACATCGACGCAAAGGCGATGAGCGAGACAGCGCGTCTCAGCCTGCTCGACAGGCTTGCTGCAGCGGTGGGCAACCTTATGTCTGATGTCTTGCGCACGGGCGCTGGCCGCGTCGAAGCAAGCGCCATGATCGAATCCCTCAAGCCGGGCGTCAGAAAACTTGCGGATGGCCGGGCCGACCTCATCACCGGCGAAACCCGCGAGCGCTCCGAAGCGCTGCGCGCGCAATTCGTGGAAGAAGGCGCACCCGAGGCCATCGCGAACCGGGTCGCAGACCTGTTCGACTATGATGGATCGGTGGGCCTTGCGAGCCTCGCGCTCAAGACCGAGATCGATCCGACCGTGCTGACACGCGCCTTTACCGATATCGGCACGCGTATCGGGCTCGATTGGGCACAGGGGACCGCTGCGCATATGACGCCGACCGACATCTGGGAGCGGTTGCTGGTCGATGGCCTTGCGCGCGATTTTCAGCATATGCGGCTCGAGTTTCTCGCCAAGCTCATGCGCCGCAAGAGGGGCAAAGACGATCCGCAAGGCGCGATTGCAACCTGGGCCGATCACAACAAGGATGCAGTCACGCAGTTCCGCGCTATGATCGCGCGGGCGCAATCGCGGCCTCCTGTGGCTCCGGCAGTGCTGGCCCAGATCGCAAGCCAGGCGCGGAACCTGCTCGACCGATGATGGCTCCCGGCCTTCGCAGGCGGGGTTGACGCGGGCCATGGTTTCGGGCGAACGCCCCTGCCCATGAACGCAACTGGAAGCACTTCGGCTGACGTCGTCATCGTCGGCACTGGACATGGCGGCGCGCAGGCGGCGATAGCACTGCGACAGCAGGGGCATGAAAGCTCGATCCTGATGATCGGTCGCGATGCCGAGCCGCCTTACGAACGTCCCCCTCTTTCCAAAGAGTATCTGGCGGGAGACAAGAGCTTCGAGCGCATGATGATCCGCCCGGAAAAGTTCTGGGCTGACAAGGGTGTCCAGCTGCGCCTTGGCTGCGCGGTTATCGAAATCGACTGGATGCGGCACGAAGTGACGCTCTCGGACGGGTCGAAGGTCGGCTACCGCAAGCTCATCTGGGCAGGAGGCGGCGATCCGCGCCGGATTGATGTGCCCGGAGCGGGCCTAAAAGGCATATTCTGCGTGCGCGACAAGCGCGATGCTGACGCGATGATGGGGGCGCTCGAAGCGGGCGCAAAGCGCGCGGTCGTCATCGGCGGAGGCTATATCGGGCTCGAAGCCGCAGCCGTCCTGCGCAAGCTGGGCTGCGAGGTCACGCTGCTCGAGGTTCAGGACAGAGTGCTTGCGCGAGTCGCGGGTGAGGAGCTGTCGCGCTTTTACGAAGAAGAGCACCGCCGACAGGGCGTCGATGTGCGGCTGTCTCAAGGCATCTCAGAGATCCTGGGCCAAGACGGCAAAGTGACCAGCGTCCAGCTCGACAATGGCGAAGTGCTCGCTTGCGACATGGTGGTGGTCGGCATCGGAATTGTGCCAGCTGTGGCTCCGCTCATTGCAGCAGGCGCGGCGGGCGCCAATGGAGTGGACGTCGATGTGTATTGCCGCACGACGCTCGATGACATCTACGCGATTGGCGACTGCGCGGCACATGTGAACCCCTTTGCGGAGAGCGCAGTCATCCGGCTGGAATCCGTGCAGAATGCCAACGATATGGCCAACACGGTCGCGCGGGCGATCATGGGGGACAAGCAACCCTATCACGCGCTGCCATGGTTCTGGTCGAACCAATATGACCTCAAACTCCAGACCGCTGGGCTAAGCCTTGGCTATGATGCGACTGTCGTGCGCGGCGACCCTGCCGAGCGCAAGTTCAGCGTGGTTTACCTCAAGGAGGGCCGCCCCATCGCTTTCGACTGTGTCAACGCGATGAAGGATTATGTCCAAGGCCGAAAGCTGCTCGAACGAGGGATAGAGAAGGTCGATCCCGCCTTGCTGGCGGACACTGAAATCCAGCTCAAGGAACTGATCTGACATCTCATGATGGCGCCGGGTGACAGCCAGCCGATGCTCGAAGGCATCAAGGTCGTTGACCTCACCAGCGTCGTGTTCGGTCCCTACGCCACACAAATCCTCGCCGACCACGGAGCCGAGGTCACCAAGATCGAGGCACCCGGCGGCGACGTCTATCGCTACAGCGCAAAGCCTGCGCAGACCCCCGGCATGGCGCCCGGCTTTATCGCGCTCAACCGCGGCAAGAAGTCGGTTGTGTTTGATCTCAAGGATAACGAGGACGTCGCGCGCCTGCGCGAGATGCTGAGCGTAGCAGATGTGTTCATTCACAATGTGCGCGAGGCTGCGATTGAACGGTTGGGGTTCGGCTATGATGCGGTCAAGGCGCTGAACCCTGCGATCATCTATGTTCACTGCGTCGGCTTTGGTTCTGGCGGTCCGTACGGCGGATTGCAGGCCTATGACGACGTAATCCAGGCGGCGACCGGTGCGACTTCGCTCCTGCCACGCGTCGATGGTGATGAGCGCCCGCGCTACTTGCCTTCGCTGATCGCAGACAAGGTAGCTGGGTTGCACGCCGCCTATGCGACGCAGGCGGCGATCATCCACCGCCTACGCACCGGCAAAGGACAGCACGTCGAAGTGCCCATGTTCGAAGCCTTCGCGAGCTTCATGATGAAAGAACATCTCGATGCGAAGACCTTCGACCCGCCCAATGGCGATGCAGGGTATTCGCGGCAGGTCGATCCCGACCGCCAGCCATTCCAGACCAAAGATGGTTGGATCAGCATCGTGCCCTATGTGCCGCAGCATTTCCCGTATGTTGTCGGCCTTTTGGGCGACCCTCAGATGGCTGCTGAAGAGCGGTTCGAGGATGTGAAGGGGATCATGTCAGCTGGGCCTGAGCTTTATCGCAGGATCGGTCAACTTACGAAAATGAAGAGCACGCAGGAATGTCTCGACATTCTACGCGAAGCCAACATTCCCTGCATGAAGGTGACCGATCTCAACGAAGTCATCGACGACCCGCACCTGCGCGAGAGCGGCTTTTTCGAGCGGGCCGAGCATCCAAGCGAAGGCGCGGTGTTCCAGATGCGCGATCCCAATCGGTATAGCGAGTGGTCAGCAGGCCCGCTCCAGCACGCCCCGCTCCTTGGCGAGAACAACGAGGACGATTAGCCCACCTTAGCGAGGCGCTCCGCCGCCCAGCTGGCTGCATCGGCGACCGCGGGATCGGGGTCGGACGTCAAATCGCGCACGCAATCGAGCATGCTAGGGTCATCGCTGTTTCCAGCCGCATAGAGGCAATTGCGCACGAACCGATCGCGCCCGATCCTCTTGATCGGTGAGCCAGAGAACAGAGAGCGAAAGCCAGCGTCGTCGAGGCACAGAAACTCGGCAAGCTTGGGCGCGGTCAGCTCTGCCCTCGGAAGGAATTCGCGCGCTGCATTGGCCTCGCTGGCAAACTTGTTCCAGGGGCACACTGCAAGGCAATCGTCGCAGCCATAAATCCGGTTGCCCAGCGCCTCTCTGAATTCTTCATCGATCGGGCCCTTGTGCTCGATCGTGAGGTAGGAAATGCACCGGCGCGCATCGAGCTTGTAGGGGTGCGGGAAGGCATCGGTCGGGCAGGCATCGAGGCAAGCGCGGCACGATCCGCACTGGTCGCGGTGTGGCTCCGCGGCAGCAAGCTCAAGCGTCGTGTAAATCGCACCGAGAAAGAGCCAGCTGCCATGATCGCGGCTGACAAGGTTGGTGTGCTTGCCCTGCCACCCTATGCCTGCTGCCTCGCCAAGCGGCTTTTCCATGACAGGCGCAGTGTCGACGAAGACCTTGACTTCGGCCCCCGGCGCTTCGGCGACCAGCCAGCGCGCCAGGGCTTTCAGCCGCTTCTTGACGACATCGTGATAGTCCTTGCCTTGCGCATAGACCGAAATCCGGGCGCGGTCCGGATGCGCTTCTAGCGCCATTGGGTCGATTGCGGGCGCATAGCTCATGCCGAGCGCGATTACACTGCGCGCTTCAGGCCAGAGCCCTTGTGGCGATCGACGGTGATGGAGGCGCGTCTCCATCCATTCCATCGAGCCGTGATTGCCTTCGCCAAGCCATTGTTCAAGGCGCTGCGCCCGCACAGGGTCCTCTGCCGCGCTGGCAAACCCGCAGGCGGCGAAGCCAAGGCTTCGCGCCTTCTCCATCAGCCGCTGCTCTAAGTTAAAGGTTGCCGCGTCGTTAACCACGTTTCGGGTTGCTCCCGTTCAGTTTCGCACGTTAACTCCCGCGCTCATGCACATGCAGGTAGGCCAACACATGACGCCAGACAATGCGGCAGCGCTCCACCATGGCGCCGAAGCATTAGCTCGTCCCCTCGCAATCGAAGCCCGCGGTCTCGTCAAGAGTTTTGACGGCACGCGCGCTGTCGACGGAGTCGATCTTTCCGTGCCGGAAGGTGCCATTTACGGCGTGCTCGGCCCGAACGGAGCGGGCAAGACGACCACGCTCCGCATGCTTCTCGGCATCATCGACCCGGACGAAGGCGTTCGACGTGTTTTCGGACATGATCGTCCGCACGATATCGGTCGCCTGATCGGTTATCTGCCTGAGGAGCGCGGGCTCTATCCCGCCATGAAAGCTATCGAGGCGATTGCGTTCATGGGCGCGCTGCGCGGCCTGCCGCTCGCCGAAGGGCGCAAGCGCGGCATGGAATTGCTAGAACGACACGAATTGCTTCACGCGGCAGAGCGCACGATCAAGCAGCTTTCGAAAGGCATGGCGCAAACCGTGCAGCTGCTCGGCACGCTGGTTCATCGCCCGCGCCTCGTGGTGCTGGACGAGCCCTTCTCAGGTCTCGATGCGATCAACCAGGGCAAGCTTGAAGGCATGATCCGCAACCTTGCCGAAGACGGCGTGACGGTGATCTTCTCGACCCACGTGATCCACCATGCAGAGCGCCTGTGCGAAGGCGTTGCGATTATCGCGGGCGGCAAGGTTCCTTATGCAGGCAGCGTTGAGACCGCACGCGACCGTATCCCGGCGCAGGTCCGCCTCGAGACCCGAGCGCGCGATGGCGGATGGACCGCGGCCTTGCCCGAAGACACCCGCCGCGAAGGCGACTTCTTCTATTTCTCGCTTCCCGAAACCGGCGTCGAGCCGCTGCTGCGCCAGCTGATTGAAGGCGATGCGGGTATCCTTTCGCTTTCGATCGAACGCGCCGGGTTGCACGACGCCTTCGTCGCGATTGCGGGCGAAGCGGCCGCGCGCCAGCTCGAAGCCGATGCACAGGGAGGCAACTCATGAGCGCTCACGATCAAGCCGCCATCGACGCGCGCCCGCGCCTCTCCCGGCTCGAAGCCGCCTGGGTCATCGCGCGCCGCGACTTCGTCGCCGTACTGTTCAGCCGCGCTTTCCTGTTCTTTCTAATGGGCCCGCTCTTTCCGGTAATCGTCGGCGGACTTGCCGGAGCGGTCGGCGGGCAAGTTGCGCGCGATGCAGTCGTGATCGAAGTCGGCCTTGCTATGTCTGCAGAAGACAACGCCGCCATGATCGCAGCACGCGACGAGCTCGCACCGCAATTGGGCGGAGCTGTCCCGATCCTGCGTGAAGTTCCCGAGGCGGCGAGCGGCCCATCCTTCGACGCGCGCGAATTCATGGAAGCTCGTCGTGGGAACTACGCCGCCATCGTGACGGGTACGTTGGCCTCTCCCGAGGTCGTAGGAACCAATCGACAGCTGCGCCGCTGGCAGGGGCCGGTTGAGCTGATTGCTGCGCAGGCCACCGCGGTGACACCGCTCACTATCCCGCAATCGAGCGCCCAGGCTGTTGCATCGAGCGCAGCGAGCGAGCGATCCAACCGTATCCGCACCGCTCAGGCCGCGCAGATGGTGATGTTCCTCCTCACCATGCTGCTTGCCGGGATGGTGCTTTCGAACCTCGCCGAGGAAAAGGGCAACAAGATCATCGAAATCCTCGCCGCAGCCATTCCGATGGATGCCGTGTTCATGGGCAAGCTGTTCGCGATGTTGGGCGTATCCTTCGTCGGGATCGCCGTGTGGGGTATGGTCGGTTGGGGTTTCTGGGCGCTCGCCGAAGATGCGATCCAGACTGTGACGCAAACCGACTTCAGCAACCTTCCTGGGCCCGCCGTGGGCTGGCCGCTATTCCTCGCGCTGGGCATTATCTACTTCTCGATGGCTTACCTGCTTCTGGGCGCAATGTTCCTCACCATCGGCGCGATGGCGAACACGGTGCGCGAAGTGCAGACCATGTCGATGCCGGTCACGATGATGCAGCTCATGGTGTTCTTCCTCGCGGCCTATACGATTACGCAGCCGGGCACCGCGCTCGAGATGTTCGCGATCGTCTTCCCGCTTTCCTCACCCTTTGCGATGCTGGCACGCGCCGCGCTCGATCCGGCGCTCTGGGTCCATGCGGCCGCGCTGGCGTGGCAGGCGCTCGCGGTGGTGCTGCTCGTCAAGGGCGGATCGCTGTGGTTCCGCAAGCGCGTGATGAAATCGGGCGGCGCGGGACGCGAGAAGAAGAAGCGCAACTGGTTCGGAAGCAAGCCGAGCGCACCCGAAGCGCTTGAACCCGCGGAATAGGTAGCCAAAAGAAACTGACTATTGACATTGCTGTCAGTTACGGCAGGATGAGAATCAAGGGAGAGGGTCGGCAGACGTAACGGCAACGGGCTCCTCCCAAGGAGAGAGACATGGCCAGTATTGCACCCGAACGTCCCAAGGTCCGCACGTCGCCCACGGCGTATGAAGCGCTGACCGAGCACTTCGCGAAGCATCCTGAAGAGCGTCCCTCCCACCCGCACAAGTGGGATCTCAGCCGATCCGACATCTATTTCGAGGACAAGTGGCAGCCAATCGTTGCTGAAATGCAGGCGGCCGGCCCGCTCCACTGGATTCCCGACAGCCCCTATGGTCCTTATTGGTCGGTCGTCGGCCACAAGGCGATCCAGCATATCGAGGCTCTGCCCGAAACCTTCTCTTCAAGCTGGGAATATGGCGGCATCACGATCCTTGAACGCCTGTCCGAGGAAGAAATCGCCGAAAGCGGTGTCGACCGCCGCGAGCTTCCTATGTTCATTGCGATGGATCGCCCACAGCACACCGGTCAGCGCCGCACCGTCGCTCCCAAGTTCACGCCTTCAGGCATGAAGGAAATGGAGCCGGAGATTCGCCAGCGCACCGGCGAACTCCTCGACACGCTGCCGCGCGGCGAAGTGTTCGACTGGGTCGACAAGGTCTCGATCGAGCTCACCACCGGCATGCTCGCCATCCTGTTCGGTTTCCCGTGGGAAGACCGCCGGATGCTCACCTTCTGGTCCGACTGGTCTGGCGATACCGAGCTTGCGACCGTCCGCGAGCTTGACGAGATGCGCTGGGAATTCCTCCACGAGATGGCAGCCTATTTCCAGTCGCTCTGGATGGAGCGCACGATGGAGAAAGAGCCGGGCAACGATCTCATCTCGATGATGATCCATTCCGAAGCGATGAACCAGATGCGCCCCGAGGAATTCATGGGCAATCTCATCCTGCTGATCGTAGGCGGCAACGACACCACGCGCAACTCGATGAGCGGCTTCGTCCATGCGCTCGACAAGTTCCCGGACCAGCGCAAGCTGTTCGAGGAAAACCCCGAGGTCATCCCTAATGCGGTGCAGGAAATGCTCCGCATGCAGACCCCGCTCGCGCACATGCGCCGGACATGCACCGAGGATACCGAGGTGTTCGGCAAGACCATCAAGAAGGGCGACAAGGTCGTGCTCTGGTATCTTGCCGCCAACCACGAGGCTGAAATCTTCCCGGAGCCGCACAAGCTCGACCTCAACCGCGAAAACGCCAAGCGCCATATCGCGTTTGGCTATGGCATCCATCGCTGTGTCGGGGCGCGCCTCGCCGAGCTTCAGCTGCGCGTCCTGCTCGAAGAGATGCACAAGCGCCGTATGCGCGTGCATATCGCGGGAGATATCGAACGGGTGCGAGCCAACTTCGTGCACGGTTTCCGCAAGCTCGAAGTGGAAATCACGGAGTTCTAATCGGGCCAGCCTAGGCAAGGGCGAAGTGAAACTTTTCGGGCTTTTGCGACGTATTAGAGTGTAGAAACACACTCAATTCGCGAGGGATCGCCCATGCCGTTCAACCTGACCAGTCGCCGGACCTTCATCGCCGCCACCGGCGTTGCCGCTGCCATGCCGCTGCTAGCCAGCTGCGGCGGGAGCGGGACCGAGTTCCGCAAGGAACGCTCCTTTCGCATCTCCAAAACCGAAGGCCAGTGGCGACGCCAGCTGACGCGCGAGGAGTTTCGGATCCTGCGCGAGGCAGGGACGGAGCGCGCTTACACCTCACCACTGAACGATGAAAAGCGCCGCGGCGTTTATAAGTGCGCAGGCTGCGGCAATCGGCTGTATTCCTCGGCGCACAAATACGACAGCGGAACAGGCTGGCCGAGTTTCTGGCAACCAATCGACAATGGCGCTGTGGGCACATCGGTCGATTACAAGATCGGCTATCCGCGCACGGAGGTGCATTGCGCCGATTGCGGCGGGCACCTTGGGCACATTTTCGGCGATGGACCGCGCCCAACAGGCAAGCGGCACTGCATCAACGGCGTCGCTATGGATTTTGTCCCGGCGTAATCGTCTGCGTGTCGCGGGCCGAAACAACGCGCCAGACCTGAAGGCCTGACAGCCCCTCGATAGCGACGGGCTCAAGCCATTCGGGCTTTTCGCCCCTCACGAGCGAAGCGACGAAACCCTCGGGCGCAATCTTCGAATACATGCGCGCTTCGCCGAGGTTGGGACAAATGGCGACATAGGAGGTCCCCCGATCGTGCAGTGTGTTGTATGCTGTTCGCTCGTCGGCGAGGGCTGTTTCGATCAGCACCTTCATCGACCTGTGACCGCGATGATGGCCCGTCGCGACGACCGTGTGATCAGTAACGAGAAGCAGCTCCGGCGCTATGTCGAGCAGGGCATAGAACTCGCCGGTCGGCAACTTCGTGAGCGCTTCGCCAGCATCCTGCACGCGGCAGTCAATCGCCTTCACGGGGGGCGGGCTTGCAGCGCTTACGGCAGCACCGCTCGGCATGGCGCGTGCGGGCAAGGCGCTAGCCAGCAGCATGGCAGGAAGCGCCGGCAGCAGCGCGAAGCACACGCCAACCATCGCGGCCATTCTCGGTGCAGGGCGCTCCATCGAACGGATCGCGCGTAGCCAGTGGCGCAACTGCCAGGCAAGCGGCGCGGCGGCCAGCGCGCAGGCAACGGCTCCAGCGCGCGACACGAAGATCGATACGAGGAAACTAGCCGCAAGAATGATAGCGTAATCGCTCCAGAACTGGCGCAACCAATCATGCGATCGCGAGGCAAGATTGATCGCTGCTGCCAGAGCAATGAGAGGCGTCACCGCAAATTGTAAAGCGGTGATGAGCGACTGGCGCCAGATCGGCATGCCTTCGAGGACATTTGCGTGCCAATAGCGCGCGACCACCGGATCAAGCGCTGAAAAGCCACCTCCGGTTGCGCATTGCGGCGCGTTATAGAGGAGCATTCCCACAGCGCCGCCGCCAGCCAGCGCAAACCCCATGACGAGAACGCCGCGCGGTGCAGGTTCGAAGCGCGAGAAAAGTGTGAGGACAAGCGCTCCCCAGCCGAACATGGCTAGGTGAATGGGACTGATAGCATCGCAGTAAGCAAGGAGATCGCCAAGCCCGCGGGTTAATCCGAAGAGCGCCGCACTGACAATTGCAAGCGCTTGAATCGCGCTTACCAACCATGCTCGCTCGTTACGACTGCGAAGCCAGCGAAGCGCCAGCACTGCGAAGAAAACAGCTGCAAGAGGCAAGCCCTCGATCGAGATGGAAAGCCAGGTAGCAAGCGCGCTGCCAATGACCCAGCCTCCGACCTTGGGAGAGCGCGCCATAAGGCCATTCACCGCGACCAACGCGCACACGATCTGCCAGCCGTGGTGGTCGATGCGCAAAGGTCCGAGTTGGAAGAGGACCGGCACCGAAAGAGCGACCACCAAGGCAGTCAATGTCGCTTCTTCGTCACCCATCAATCGCCATGCAATACGCGAGGCGAGCAGGATAACGGCCAAGAGGGTAATTAGCGGCACCGCGATCAATGCCGTGGTCTCCGCTGCGCTCGCTCCGATGACCGGGGTGAGGACAAGGATAATCAGCGCAATCGGCAGGTCAACGAGACGCGACCAGTGCATGCCAACACCGCCATTCGGGGCATCAACCCGGTATTGGGTGAGATCGAACCAGCTTTGGCCCGCGATCAGGTCGCGCACCTGAAGCAAGCGCATAATGTCATCGGGATCGGGGAAACGCTGGGTTGCGATGGCGTTCCAGTTGACGGCGACAAGCAGGGCACTGACGAGGGCCCATGCGATGCCAGCCCGCATCAGAAAGGCGAGCGGAAAAGCAGAACGGCGACGCTCTACCAACATTGCCCCTCAGCCTCCTTCGCCGCGAAAGACGATCCGGCTGCGGATCAGCCATGTGACAATGAAGCTCACCACGATCGCGCCCGCCTTTGCGATGCGCGGATCCATGCCGCTCCAATCACCGGCACCGACTATGGCCGTAGTGAGAGCGAGGCCGACCAAGGCCGAGATGACGAACAGCGCTTTCTGCTGAGTGCGCGCGGTCCCTTTGCCGGCAACCTTGTCCTGAAACACCGCACGGCTCGACATCAGCCAATGAGCCACAATCCCAAGCGAATAGCCGACAGCGGATGCAGGTGCGGCCGCTATCCCTAGCGAGAGAAGAGCCAGAAAGCTGCCGACGTCCACTGCAAGCGCGCCGACACTCGCGAGCACGTAACGCACAAAGCGTACGTCGCGCAGCTTGGTCAGAACGGATGCGGGAGACAGTTCCATCGCATCAAGCCGATTTGCGGGTGTCTTCGTCGTATTCCTCGCTGGCCGCGATGCGCTCGGGCACTCCGCGGATCGAGGTGAGCGCTGCGACCTGGTCCTCGGACAGAGGCTTGGTCTCGGCTTCGCGCGCAGGCAGGGCGGTTTCGGCGCCTTCGTCGCCTGCTTCGTGATATTCGGCGTCCTCGTTGACGCACCAGGTGTCGTAGATCCGCTTGCCAGAGATGATGTTCTCGACCGTCAGCATGGCGGTCATCATCGCGTGGTCCTGGTTGTTGTAGCGATGCATGCCGTTGCGGCCCACGAGGTGCAGCGTCGGGTGCTTCTCCTCCAGCTCCGCTCGCATCGCATCGACATTGGCTTCGTAATCGTCGTCATAGACCGGATAGGCCTTTTCTTGACGAACCACAGCGCCCGAGACGACCTTTGCCGGATCGCACAGTCCGAGAATTTCCATCTCGCGCGTTGCCTGCTTGACGAGATCTTCGTCGCTCGATGACCAGAGGCCGTCGCCTTCGAAGCAGAAATACTCAAGGCCCACGCAAGCCATGTCCTCATCGGGCACCATTTCAGGCGACCAGCTGCGGAAGTTCTGAACTCGGCCTACAGCCACGCGCTCGTCGTGGATGTAGATCCAGTTGTCGGGGAACAGGTCCTCGCTCTTCACCATCAAAGCGACGGTGAGGAAATCGCGATAGCGCAGATTGTCCGCTTGCAGCGTCGATTGCGGCAGCGGGTGGATGCGCTTCGAAAGCTCGCGCATGGGCGCTGAACTGATGACATGCTTTGCGCGGATCTGAGCGCTTCCGCCCGGTCCGCTTGCGGTCATCGACCAGTCATAGCCTTCATCGTTCGGCCCGATTTTAGCGAGGCGATCAAGCCCATGCCCCATGAGGACCTGACCATTACCGCTCGCTTCGATATGATCTTTTGCGGCGTCCCACATCATGCCCGGCCCAAGACGCGGATAGCGGAAGGTCTCGAGCAGAGTCTTCACCGCCTGCCCGTCATTGGGCTTCTTGTTGAGGCCGAGAGAGCGCTTGAGCCCGTCGGTCACGGCATTCCAGAGCGACAGGCCCTTGATGCGTTGAGCGGCCCAGTCGGCGCTCATTTCGTCGCAAGGCATGCCCCACACCTTCTCGGTATAGGTCTTGAAAAAGATCGAGTAGAGTTTCTTACCGAACTGGTTGGTGGTCCAGTCCTCGAAACTCTTCACGTCCTTGATCGGGAAGAGCTTGTAGCGAAGATAGCTCAACATGCAGGCGGTTGAGCGCAGGATGCCGAGATTGCGCAAAGCTTCGAAGGCGCGCAGCGGGTAGCTGTAGAACTTTCCCTCGTAATAGATGCGGCTCATGCGCGGGCGCTGGATGAAATCGTCCTCGCCGAGAATCTCGTTCCACAAGTCGACGACCTGCTGCGACTTCGAGAAGAACCGGTGACCGCCAATATCGAAGCGATAACCTTCGTGCTCGACCGTGCGGCTGATCCCGCCGACATAGGTCTCGTCCTTTTCGATGATTGCGACCGTCTTGCCCTGCTTCGTGAGCAGGTAGCCGGCGGTCAAGCCAGCAGGCCCCGCGCCAATGATCGCGACGTCACAATCGATAATACCAGGCTGCTTTTCGCCAACCACGCTCATTCGGGCCCCCGTTTGATGTGCCAATTTGCGGCTCGATGTCGGGAGTGAAGGAAATTGGTTAGCGAGGAGTAAACGTGACCGGTGAATTCCCTAAAATCGACAAGATTGCGGCACAAAATGTCCGCCACCTGGTCGCCATGCGGGTTCAGGTCAGGAGATCCGGGCACTGCAGCCGCGCTGTGAGCCGAGCAAATTCGCTTAAGGAAAGCGTGTCGTCGAAGACGACGCCGAACTCATTGTCGCGCCGCCAGCGGACCTTTGCGCGAACGTCTTTGAGCTCGTGTCCCCCATCAAGGCTTTCGATGCGCAGGTTCTGATCGATTGCGAAAACCTCGTCGCATTCGAAGCGCGCACCTTGCTGCGACAGGTTCAGAATGACAGCTTCGCTCGACTGAGTGAGTGTCTTCACCTTGATAGGGAAGCAAACGCCCAACCTTAGCCCGCGCTTGGGAAACTCGCCCGCTTCATTAATGAGCTGCGTGACATCAACCGGTTCGGCGAACTCAAAACCAGCTTCGTGGTCGCGCTCCCAGACGGGTTTTAGCTCGTACACACGCCCACCCGGCATGTGCAGCTCGATGGGGTCGCCCTTGGGAGCCTTGTGGAACAGGCGCACGCAAACACCCGTTTCCGAGACGTCTCTCAGGACGCCGACAAATTCGCCATGCGAGGAGACGAGCTTCGCCGCTCGGATAAGCAGAGTGATACGCTGCGCGGTGCGTACCCCGCTTTCGGCCGACGCGGCGTTTGACCCTGAGGGAGCCTGGTTTTCAGGCTCACAGCTGTCCACGCTGTGCCAATCACCCTGCGTCTGTGGTCTGCTCGCTGCTTCGCTCATCAAAAAATCGCCTATCGTGCCCCGCTCATGACATTGAGGAGGCACGAAAAAGAGGGGTCCCAATCCTTGAGCCGCCAGCCGTAGCGACAATCCGTTAAAGGTGAGATAATGGTGCGGGTGGTGGGACTCGAACCCACACGATCTATAGGATCAGGGGATTTTAAGTCCCCGGCGTCTACCATTCCGCCACACCCGCAAGGCTCTGAGCAAGCAGTCAGGAATGCCCGTTAGCCGAAAGCGATAGCGGCTAGCAATATAGGCACGAGGCTGGGGACAGATTGCATCGCACTGACAAGTCAGCGCGAATCCGATCGACAGGGAGAATAGACGTGAGTGCGATCAGTCTTCGTTTAGGCGGTTGCGGATTTCCTTGCCCGCCTTGAAGTACGGAACACGCTTGGCGGGGACTTCAACCGCCTCGCCCGTACGCGGATTGCGACCCGTGCGAGCTTCACGATCGCGGGTCGAAAACGCTCCAAACCCGCGAAGCTCGACGCGGCCACCTTCCGCAAGTCTCTGAGATATCTCATCAAAAAAGATGTCGACGACCTGTTCGACCTCTTCAGATCGCAGCTCAGGATTGTCTTTATGGAGTTCGGTAAGAAGCTCGGATCTTATCATTTTCGCCCTCCCGGCCCGTGCTGCAGCCCCTGGTCTGCAATCACACCGTCGCGACTCTTTGTTCGCCACCAATCAAGAACCCGGACCCGACGGGCGCTATTCGATTGCTAAGGGATGCCAGAATCTTGCTAATTCCGCAAGGATAGCAACAAAATATATTAGAATGCGGATCAGGAAGATCGCGGTCAGCTTTGCTCGACAAGGTCGGCGGGCTTGAGCCCAAGACGCTCCATCCGGGCACGGATTTCGGGCCACTCTTCACGAAGGAACAGATCGCGCTCTCGCCTGCGAAGCAGCTCCGCGGCACCTTTCACGACGTACATGCCCACGCCGCGCTGGACTTCGACCAATCCATCATTCTGAAACTGCTGATACGCTTTCGCCACCGTCAGCGGATTGGCACCCTGCTCTGCAGCCAACGCCCGAACGGAGGGAAGCATGGCGCCTTCTGGATACAGCCCTTCAATGATCGCGGCGGCGATCTGGTCGCGCAGTTTGAGATAAACGGGTCGTGATTGGGTCATAATTGTCTCTTCGCTAGGTGCTTCAGTGCCATAATACAGCCATGCGCGTCAAGCTACGCCTCTGACCGCATGCCGGATGCAGGAGGTCCCCACATGCGCGGCAATCGATCCCGTTCAGCGAAACAAAAGCTTCACACACGCAAAACGCACGCTAGGGTGCGCCGCATTGAAGCTCGGCACACACGAGCACTTTCGGGGATATTCATACAAAATGGTCGAGGGATTCTTCTTCACATTCGATAGCGCGTTCGAAATGTGGGCATTTCGCGGTGCCTCCGTCGCGCTGGCAGCCTTCCTGCTTGGCGGGCTTTTCCTAATCACGCGGCCCGAGCCCGAGGTCGTCGGACATCCGAAGGGCCTCTTCGTGCTCTTCCTCGCAGAGATGTGGGAGCGCTTTTCCTATTACGGGATGCGGGCGCTGCTGATCTTCTACCTCGTCCAGCACTGGATGTTCTCGGACAGCGAGGCCTCGATAATCTACGGCGCTTACACCGCGCTGGTCTACATCACCCCGGTCGTCGGCGGCTATCTCGCCGACCAGTTCATCGGACAGCGCAAGGCCGTTTTGTTCGGAGCGGTCCTGCTGACGATCGGCCACTTCTTCATGGCGTTCGAAGGGACGGGCGGTCAGGACGATCCGACCATCAACGTCTTCTGGCTTGCGCTCGCCCTGATCATCGTTGGTTCGGGCTTCCTCAAAGCCAACATCTCGGTGATCGTCGGACAGCTCTATTCGCGCACCGATATTCGCCGCGACCCGGCCTACACGATCTTCTACATGGGGATTAACGTGGGTGCTGCGACCGCATCGATCATCTGCGGTTTCCTTGGCCAGACCTATGGCTGGGAATACGGCTTTGGTCTCGCCGGTGTCGGTATGCTGATCGGCCTTATCTTCTTCGTCATCGGCAAGCCGCTGCTCATGGGCAAGGGCGAGCCGAAAGACCCGGCGCGCATTGCCGGTGGCAAGGAATGGGGCATTTATGGCGCAGGCCTCGGCATGGTCGCGCTGTGCTGGCTCGCCATCCAGTATCAGGACATGGTTGGCTGGGTTCTGCTCATCTTCGGCGGCGCATTGGTGGCCTACGTCATCTTCACCGCCATCGTGAAGTTGCCTTCCGAAGAACGCGACCGCATCTTTGCGGCGATGTTCCTGATCTTCGTTTCGATCGTCTTCTGGGCTTTGTTCGAACAAGCGGGCTCCTCGCTCAACCTGTTCACCGATCGCCACGTCGATACGCAGGGTGTTAACGCCTCGATGTTCCAGTCGATCAACGCGATCTATATCGTCCTGCTCGCGCCATTGTTCGCAATGACGTGGCAGGGGCTGGCATCGAAGGGGATGGAGCCTTCCACCCCGATGAAGTTCGGCCTTGGCGTCGTCCAGGTTGGCCTCGGCTTCCTCGTTCTCGTCTGGGGCGCATCGAGCGTCGGCGTGAACGTACCGACGCCGGTGATCTTCATCTTCCTCATCTACCTGCTGCACACCACCGGTGAGCTCTGCCTTTCACCAGTCGGCCTGTCAGCAATGAACCGCCTGAGCCCGGCTCATATGGCATCGCTCATCATGGGCACGTGGTTCTTCGCATCGGCTCTCGGCAACTTTGCTGCGGGCCTGATCGCGGCGGCAACCGGCGGTGACGGTATGACCGAAGAGGCCGGCAAGCAGGTCGTGCTCGAGGTTTATTCAACCGTCGGTTGGTACGCGGTTGCAATCGGCGTCGGGGTCATGGTCATCAGCCCGCTCGTCAAGAAGCTGATGCATCTCGACACGCTCAAGGACGACAGCGCGCACATCGAAGGCGAAGCCGAAGCAGGCCTCGAAGCGCACGAAGCAGGCCTTAGCAAAGCCTGACAAGCAAGCTTGTAGGCCAAGCTGTCCAGAAAACTGGACAACACCCTGATTTCTCGCCAAGTGAATGCTTTGCGCGAGAAATCAGGGGGCCAGCATGGCAAGACGTAGGGCAAGCACTCTTCCGGGAATGATGAGGGGGGCTGCACTCGCCACCCTCGCCAGCGCGCTGGCACTCGGGGCATGTGCCACGACCGGAACGGCCAGCGCTGCCTCGGACGACGATGATGACGAAGCACCGCGCTTTGCCGCAATGACCGAGGCTGACGGGCCCTTCGCATCTACCTATCGACGCTATCCCGGCCGCCCGACCGCGCTCGTCAATGCGACCATTTTCGATGGCGCGGGCGGCATGATCGAAGGCGGCACCGTGCTGTTCCGCGACGGCGAAGTGGTCGCGGTCGGCACCGCTCTTTCGACTGATGGATATGACGTGATCGATGCGAGCGGCAAATACGTTACGCCTGGTATCATCGACATCCACTCGCACCTCGGCGACTATCCAAGCCCCAGCGTCGACGCACACGCCGACGGCAACGAGGCGACCAGCCCTACGACTCCCGAAGTCTGGGCCGAACACTCGGTCTGGCCGCAGGACCCCGGCTTCAGCCGCGCGCTTGCCAATGGCGGGATCACCGCGCTTCAGATCCTGCCTGGCTCGGCAAACTTGATGGGCGGGCGCTCTGTCACGCTCAAGAACGTTCCCGCCCGCACGGTGCAGGGTATGAAGTTCCCCGGCGCGCCCTATGGATTCAAGATGGCCTGCGGCGAAAACCCCAAGCGCGTCTATGGCAATCGCGGGCGGATGCCTTCGACCCGCATGGGTAACTTCGCGCTCAATCGTCAGACCTGGTACGACGCGATCGACTACGCCAATTCCGAAGACCCCGACCGCGATCTCGCTAAGGAAACGCTGGTGGGTGTGCTCGAAGGCGATATCCTCGTTCACAACCACTGCTACCGCGCCGACGAGATGGCGCTGGTGATGGATATGGCGAAGGAGGTCGGATACCGCGTCACCGCTTTCCACCACGCGGTCGAAGCCTACAAGATCGGCGACCTCCTGCGCGAGAACGAGGTCTGCAGCGCGATCTGGGCCGATTGGTACGGCTTCAAGATGGAAGCCTATGACGGCATCCTCGAAAACGCCGCCTACCTTCAGCGCGAAGGCGCGTGCGTCGTGATCCATTCGGATGACCAGAACGATATCCAGCGTCTTAACCAGGAAGCGGCAAAGGCGCAGGCAGCCGGTCGCCGCGCAGGGATCGAGATTTCAGACGCGACCACCATCCAGTGGATCACCTTGAACGCCGCCAAGGCGATGGGCATCGACGAGATGACCGGTAGCCTCGAAGCTGGAAAGATGGCCGACGTGGTTTTGTGGAATGGCGATCCTTTGAGCGTCTATTCGCGGCCCGAAAAGGTCTGGGTCGATGGCGCGTTGTTGTTCGACATGATGGACCGTTCGCGCCGACCGGTCAGCGATTTCGAGCTCGGCCAACCGGGTGAAGGAGACGTGAAATGAGGAGTGTTCTCACAGCAGGACTGCTAGGCGCGGCAAGCGCTCTCGTCATCGCATCAAGCCCGCTCGCTGCGCAGGACGTCGTCATCACAAACGCAACCATTGCGATTGGGGATGGGACAGAGCCGATTGAGAACGGCACCGTGGTCATCCGCAGCGGGACAGTTGTCGCAGCCGGTGCCGGTGTGGCGGCACCTGCCGATGTGCCGGCAATGGACGCGGGCGGAGCCTGGGTGACGCCCGGCTTGTTCGCTACCGTCAGCACGCTCGGTATCTGGGATGTCAGTGCGGTCAGCGAGTCCAACGATCAACGCGCCGGTGGCTCACCCTTCAGCGCGGCGCTTGATACAGCGCCGATCGTCAACCCGAACTCGCAACATATTTTGATCGGACGGTCTGCCGGGGTGACACGCGCAGCAACCGCCACACTCCCTTCCGCCTCCATCTTCGGCGGGCAGGGCGCGATCATCGATCTCGATGGCGATGCGACACCGGTCATGCGCGAGAAGGCGTTCCAGATGGTGGTCCTCGGCGAAGCAGGCGGGCGAATTGCAGGTGGCAGCAGGGCCGCAGCCTTTGCCTTATTCCATGCCGCACTTCGCGAAGCGGCCGCGCTCGGCGCGGGCATGCCGCGTACGCCCGAAATCGCGCAGGACGGCGAAGTCATGCTCAGCCGCTTCGATGCCGAAGCGCTGCGCAGCGTGGTCAGCGGTAAGCAGAAGCTCTACGTGTGGGTTGAACGCGCCTCGGATATTCGCTCGGTCCTCGCGCTGAGGGAGGAGTTCGCCAACCTCGACCTTGTACTCGTCGGTGCGAGCGAAGGCTGGATGGTGGCAGGTGACATCGCTTCTGCGGGCGTGCCGGTGATCGCCGACAGCCTCGACGATCTGCCCTCGAGCTTCGAACAGCTCGCCGCAACACAGAGCAATATCGGGCGGATGGTCGATGCGGGCGTCAAGGTCGCGATCAATTCCGCAGGCCTCAATCACAGCCACCGGCTTTCGCAATATGCGGGCAACCTCGTCGCGCTCAACAAGGTGCCGGGTGCATCTGGCCTCAGCTGGGGCGAGGCGTTCGCAGCGATCAGCTCCGTCCCCGCCTCGATCAGCGGGTATGACGGTAGCGCCGGCGTGCTCGCGCCGGGCGCATTGGGCGACGTGGTAGTCTGGGATGGCGATCCGCTCGAAGTGACCAGCGTACCGACGCAGGTCTATATCGGCGGGGTCGAGCAATCGCTCGAGAGCCACCAGAGCCGCCTTCGCGAACGTTATCGCGATCTCGATGAGAGCATGTTGCCAAAGGCGTATGACTGGTGATGCGCGCATTGCTGATTGCATCGCTTGCGGTTCTGGCGAGCCCTGCGGCCTTGGCAGAGGCTCATATGGAATCGCCCAGCGAGGAAGAGCTTGCGGAAGAACAGGCCGCCGAGGAGGCCGCCAAGCGCGCCTATCTCAACGCGCAGCAAGCCTACCTGTCGGGACTGATGGCGACCGATGGCTGGTACACAATGCCCGGCGGGCTGCGCTGGCGGTATGTCGAATATCGCGGGACCGGCCCGAAACCCACGCCAGCCGACCGGGTGACGGTCAATTACGAGGGCACCTTCATCGATGGAGAGGTCTTCGACAGCTCGTTCGAGCGCGGGACGCCTGCGACTTTCGGGCTGAGCGGCCTGATTGAGGCGTGGGAGATGGCAATACCGCAGATGCATGTCGGCGAGACGATCGAACTCGCCGCTCCTGCGACTCTCGCTTACGGTCCTCAGGGTCGTGGGCCCATCCCGGGCGGGGCGACGCTTGTGTTCAAGGTTGAGCTAATCGGGATCGAAGGGCGCTAGCTGACCTTTGTAGCCCAATCCGTCGGGGCCTCGTCTTCGCCAAAAAGATGCTGCGCTCCCCAATCGGCCATCTCGCGGTACATCGGCGTGAGCGCTTTTGCGCGCTCGGTCAGCACATAGCGCGCGCGCTTGCCTTCGGGCGGCTCGCGCGTCATCAGGCCTGCCTCCTGCAGGATAGCCAGGCGTGAGGTCAGCGCGGCACGGTTGATCCCCAACGGCTCGATGAAATCTTCGAACCGCTCAGCGCCGAAGAAGGCTTCGCGCAGGATGAGCAACACCCAGCGGTCGCCGAGCACGCGCGCAGCACGGCCGATCGGGCAAGGCGAGCGAGAAGGCTGATAGGTCTTCATACAGTCTGCATATCAGACTTGGCAGCGTCGCTGGCAAGAGGCATAACGTCTGCGAATCAGACTTTATGGAGATGTCCGTCATGCCCTCGTCCCGTTTTGACAGTCCCGAAGCCTCGATCGACTACATGAAGAAAGTCGCAGTCGCGCGCTCCGGCTTTTCCAACTGGCTACAGGTCGAACCGCTGGTCGTATGGGAGGGCAAGAGCGAGTTGCTCCTCGAATTGCGCCCAGAAATGACCCAGCACCACGGCTTTGCGCATGGCGGCATTGTCGGGCTGATGGCCGACAACGCCTGCGCATGGGCCGGAGCGTCGGTCGCGGGCGACGTCGTGACAGGCGGCTACACGATCAATTTCCTGCGCCCCGCCCTCGGCGAGAGGCTCCGTGCCAAGGGAGAGGTCATCAAGCCGGGCAAGCGACAGGTCATCGTGCGTGCGAATGTCTGGGCAGAGAGCGAGGGCGCAGATCCGGTTCACGTGGCGACCGCGCAGGCCACAATTATCCCCACAGGACGCGCACAGGCAGACTAGGGGATCGGCTGGGCAAGTGGTATCTTGTCCAGCCATGGACGGGACAATCATCACGCTCATCGCGGCTAACGCCGCCTTTGTCGGCACGCACTTCATCATGTCGCATCCGCTGCGGGCGCCCATGGTGAAGATGTTCGGCGATCTGGGCTTTCAGGTCGTCTATTCGGTAATCAGCATCGCAACGCTCGCCTGGGTGTATTTCGCCTTCAAAGCCGCTCCGCCTTCCGATCTGCCCGGATCGGGACAGGTTGGCTGGATCATCGCGACGCTCCTTACATTGCCTGCGATGGTTTTGTTTGCAGGATCGGTGATGGGCAATCCCGCCCTGCCGACGCCGCAAGCCAAAGAGCAGGCCCGCGCCGCGCCCAAGGGCGTCTTCACCATCACGCGCCACCCGATGATGTGGGGTTTTGCGCTCTGGGCGCTTTCGCACATCGTGCTGTTCTGGAGCCTGCGCACCACCATCACTGCGCTGGCCATGGGCATCCTCGCACTGGTCGGAGCAAAGCTTCAGGACCGCAAGAAAGAGGCGCTGATGGGCGATGCCTGGCAGCAATGGGAGTCGAATACGAGCTTTTGGCCGCGAGTTGGCGGTTTTGCGAAGGCCGGGCCGCTGCCATGGACGCTGGGCCTGATCTTCTTCGTTTTCTTCAGCTGGCTCCACTGGCCGCTTGGCGGTATCCGTGCGGGCATCTGGGCCTGGTTCTAGCGCGCAGCTTCCTGTCCGAGCACCCAAGTGAGCCGCGCCTCCTGTGAGCGGCGCTCGAATGACAGCGCGTGGCCCGATCCCTCAAACGACTGAAATTGCCAGCCCGCGCCGATCTGAGCGAGCGCGCGTCCGTGGCTGTCATCGATGACGCGGTCGGCGGTGCCATGCTGGATGAGCACCGGCAGGTCGGAGAACTTCTCAAGCCTTTCAGCATTTTCGTATCGCTCACGCAGCAGGGCGCCGACAGGGACCCACCACAAGCTGTCCGACGCGGCATCGGTAAGCGAGGTAAACGGCGCGATGAGGACAAGTCCAGCTGGCGGCGATCCCGCCTCGACAAGTTTCAGCGCCGCATAGGTCGCGACCCCGCCGCCAATCGAGTTGCCGATAACGTAGAGCTCCGATGGCGATTGGCCACGCTCGCTCAGCCACGCCAGCGCCGCATCGGCATCGCGGTAAAAGCCCTCTTCCGAAGGCTCACCCGGATTTCCGCCATATCCGCGATATTCGACCAAAAGCACGCCCAGCCCTGCAGCAGCAAGCGCGCCATTCGACACACTCGCTCCTTCGAGAGTGCCGCCATTCCCGTGAAAGTAGAGCACGCTCGGCGCGCCGGGGGAGGGTGCGCGGTAGAAGGCTCGCAGTCGCAACCCGTCTTCGGTCTCGAGCGTGACTTCCTCATAGCCCGGAGTCAGCGGGGCAATGCGGTTTGGCGCGGGGTAGATGAAGCGAGATTGAAGCAGAAACAGCGCTGCAACCACGAGGGCGTAGGCGAGCGCTGCAAACCCGACAAACCGAAGCGCTGTGGTCAAGCTTTATTGCCCCTTGAACTGCGCCTCGCGCTTTTCGATCAGGGCAGCGACACCCTCGGCGTGATCATCGGTGGTGTGCATCATCGCCTGCGTGTTTGCTGCCATCTCGAGCGCAGTGTCATAGCTGACCTGCTGACCCTGGCGCAGCAGCATCTTGGACTGGCGAAGGCTGTGCGGCGGCATCTTGGAGATCTTCGCAGCCATGGCCTGCGCTTCGTCCATCAGGCTCTCATGCGGCACGACTTCGCTCACCAGCCCCCATTCCTTAGCCTGCTCTGCACCGATGACATCACCGGTGTAGAACAATTGCGAAGCGCGGCTCATTCCGATGACGCGCGGCAGGATCCACGTGCCGCCATCGCCCGGGATGATGCCGAGCTTGAGGAAGGTGACACCGAACCTGGCCTTGTCGCTCGCAATGCGGATGTCGGCGAGACAGGCGACGTCGCATCCCAGCCCGATCGCCGGACCGTTGATCGCCGCGATCACCGGCACGCGCAAAGTGTGAAGCGCGCGCAGCATCGTGTGAATGTTGTCGCGATACCCGTCCGAAATCGCAGGCGTCGTACCTCCGAACGTGCCGGTCTTGTCGCGCATCGACTTGATGTCGCCGCCCGCCGAGAAAGCCCGGCCAGCCCCGGTCAGGATGACGCAGCGAACCTCCATGTCACGGTTGATCGCCGTACAGACCCGCGTGAACTCATCTCCGTCGCCCGGCGCGCCGAGCGGGTTCATGGTTTCGGCGCGGTTGATCGTGAGCGTGGTCACTGGACCGTTGCGATCGATGGAGAGCAATGTCATTGTCCGAGGCAAGTCTTTCTATGAATGAGGCACGAAGATGCCTCGCATAGCAGGGCCGGGCGCCTGGAGGGAACCTTTGCAAAGCCTTGCAGTTGGTAAGGCACGGTAACACAGGAGTATTTGCATGGCGCATGCCGCATTGGCCGTATTGACCTCGCCCGTGCTCGTCGGGCCCATTCCGGCAGCAGCGATGGTCGATGTAAACGTTGCGGGCGTGCCAATTCCGGTGCTCGAATCGCCCGCTTCGCCGCCGCAGGAGCTCTTGCCGCTCAGCTGGTCGCTGACCCCGCGACAGGAAGAGCAGGAGCCGCAGCCCGGCACAACTCCACCCGAGCAAGGCGAAGAAGGCGACGAAGAGAACGTCATCGTCGTCGAGGGCGAGTATGGCCCGGCTGAAGGCGATCCGATGGAAGAGATCAACGCGGCGAGCTACCGGATCACTCAGGAAGTGGACGAGGCGCTCGTCCAGCCGGTTGCCTATCTTTACCGCGACGCTTTACCTGATCCGATCCGTGACGGGCTCAGCAATGTTGTTCGCAACCTGCGTGAGCCTGCGAATTTCCTGAACTTCCTGCTGCAGTTCAAGATCGGCGATGCGCTTGAGACGCTTGGTCGGTTCGCGATCAACTCGACGATTGGCGTGGGCGGCCTTTTCGATGTCGCCGAAAAGGACGGGATCGGCCTGCCATATCGCCGCAACGGCTTTGCCAACACGCTTGGCTTTTATGGCGTGGGCTCAGGGCCCTACCTCTACTTGCCCATTGCGGGCGCGACTTCCTTGCGCGACGTGATCGGCGATACGCTCGATCAGTTCGTGCTCCCGGTGGCGGTCGGGCGCCCGTTCAACACGCCGGAATATGCGATCCCCTATTTCGTCGTGAGCAACCTCGACAGCCGTCTCGAAGTCGATGCGGAGCTGGAGGAGATCCGCCAGACTGTCGATCCCTACGCCGCGCGCCGTGACACCTATCTTTACCGCCGCGAGCGCGAGATCGCCCTCCTGCGAGGCGAAGAACCGCCCGAACGGCCCGCCATCGTTGAGGAGATCGACGAAGCGCTTCCGGGGCTGCAGCCGGGTGAAACCGAAGGCGGTCCGGAGGATGACGATGCTCCGGATAGCCCGAGCATTTCGTACGAGCCGACCCTCGAGGCGATGCAACTGGCGCACGCAATCACGATCACGCGGCCTACCGAATACACGATCGCCTATGCCGGAGCTGAGCCAGCGACACGCTAAGGCTTGATCGAGAGGTCGAGACAACGAGAGTAATTTCGCACTGTTGCAGGCTGGTTCGCCGGCCACTCGGGCATCTCTGAGACATCGACGCCGCTAAGCCTGGCCCAGTCATGCGGCCAGTCGAGCGCGATATCGTCGCCGTCGATCATGAGGTCGGTGACCAGATCGTCGTCAGGATGAGGCGTCAGGCGTGGCTCCACATAGGGGAGCAATATATCCCATACGAATTGCGCCGCTGCGGGTGAGCATTCGTCGGACAAGCGGCGAAGAAACTCGCTCTGGTTCGGATTAAGCCGCGAGCGGGCCAGCCGCTCATGCGCGCGGCGGATACGCCAATAGCCATAGCCCATCCACGCCGACAGCGGAGTGACCACGAAGATCGTGGCCGCAAGCCATTCCGGGATACCCAGCAGCTCGCCCACAGGCGATCGCCGTCAGGTTCAAGCCCGCGCTTCCTCCTCGATGCTCGCCGAGTTGTGCTTGAGCGCCTTGAGGACAGTGTCGACGATATGCGGCGCGCTGAGGCCCGCTTCCTCGTATTGCTTTTCGGGCGAATCCTGATCCTGGAACGTGTCGGGCAGACGCATGGTGCGCACCTTCAGCCCGTTGTCGGTGAGGCCTTCGTCCGTGGCGTAGGTAAGCACATGCGCGCCCAGACCGCCGATTGCGCCCTCCTCGATCGTCACCACCACTTCATGTGTGCGCATCAGGCGGGCGATGAGGTCTTTGTCGAGCGGCTTGGCAAAGCGCATGTCGGCAACCGTGGTCGACAGTCCCTTGGCTTCAAGCTGGTCGGCGGCTTTCTTGGCTTCTTCGAGCCGGGCACCGAGCGAAAGAATCGCGACCTTGGAACCCTCGCGCACGAGCCGGCCCTTGCCGATCTCGAGCTTTTGCGGCGTCTCGGGAAGCGGGACGCCGACGCCGCTGCCACGCGGATAACGGAAAGCGATGGGGCCTTCGTCATACTCGACGGCCGTGTAGGTCATGTGGACCAGTTCGGCTTCGTCCGCTGCGGCCATGACGACCATGTTGGGAAGCGTCGCGAGATAGGTGATGTCGAACGATCCGGCATGGGTACAGCCATCCGCGCCCACGAGGCCAGCGCGGTCGATTGCGAAACGAACCGGCAGGTTCTGAATCGCAACGTCGTGCACGACCTGGTCATAGGCGCGCTGCAGGAAGGTCGAGTAAATCGCCGCGAACGGGCGCATACCCTGCGCTGCAAGGCCTGCGGCGAAGGTTACGCCGTGCTGCTCAGCAATGCCGACATCGAAGCTGCGATCCGGGTGGCGCTGGGCAAAGCGATCGACGCCGGTGCCCGACGGCATCGCAGCCGTGATCGCGCAGATACGTTTGTCGGTGTCAGCCAGGTCTGCCAGCGTGTCGCCGAAAACGTTCTGGTAAGCGGGCGCTCCCGCCGAACCCTTCTGCTTTTCGCCTGTGACAACATTGAACTTTGGCACGCCGTGATACTTGTCGGCGCTTTCTTCGGCAGGCTTGTAGCCCTTGCCCTTCTCCGTGACGACGTGGATCAGCACCGGGCCTTCGGACGTGTCGCGCACGTTTTCAAGCACGGGGATCAAGTGGTCGAGATTGTGCCCGTCAATCGGGCCGACATAGTAGAAGCCGAGCTCTTCAAAAAGCGTGCCGCCGGTCACCATGCCGCGCGAATACTCTTCCGCCTTGCCAAGTGCATCGTGCAGGCGGCGGCTCATCTTCTTGACTGCCTTGGAAGCAAGGCTGCGAAGGCCGAGATACTCGCTGGAGGAGACCATCCGCGCAAGATACGCCGACAGGCCGCCAACCGGAGGCGCGATCGACATGTCGTTATCGTTGAGGATCACGACCAGGCGATTGCCCGCCTGCGCCGCGTTGTTCATCGCCTCGTAGGCCATCCCCGCGCTCATCGCGCCGTCGCCGATCACCGCGATGCCGCGGCCAGGCTTGTCGTTGAGCTTGTTGGCAATCGCAAAGCCGAGCGCAGCTGAGATCGAGGTCGAGGAGTGCGCCGCGCCGAACGGATCGTATTCGCTCTCGGCACGTTTGGTGAAACCCGAAAGCCCGCCACCCTGACGGATGGTGCGGATGCGGTCGCGTCTGCCGGTGATGATCTTGTGCGGATAGCACTGGTGCCCGACGTCCCAGATCAGCTTGTCGTCAGGCGTATTGAAGACGTAGTGGATCGCCACAGTGAGCTCGACCACGCCAAGGCCGGAGCCAAGGTGCCCTCCCGAGACGCTGACCGCGTCGATCATTTCGGCGCGCAGCTCATCGGCCAGTTGGCGCAGCTGTTCAGGCTTGAGTTTACGAAGCTCGTCAGGAGTTGGGACCGTATCGAGCAGCGGAGTGGATGGCGAAAGACTCATGGCGAAATGCCCTACACCTTTGTTTCTAGCCTGTCGATGAACGCTTTACCGCTTGTGAAGCCCGGTTCACCGACCAGTGACAATAGACCCTTACACATAGCCTGTCAGGCTATCACGACTCTGGCGTGTTGGATAGGTTCGTCCGGGAAGACGTAGCGTCAAGCGCAAAGGCGGCACAGGCCGCGGATTTCCAGAACGGGCCGCTTAGCCTGAAAATCACGCGCGGAAGCAAGCGCACGCACGGCGCGGCTCACCTCTTCATCGTCGACATGGCTTGCCTCTCCGCATTCGTCACAGACTAGGAAGATGCAGTCATGCTGACAGCCCGGATGCGTATTGGCGAGGTAGGCGTTGGCGCTTTCGACCCTGAGCGCAAGGTTGTTCGCCACGAAAAGGTCGAGGATGCGGTAGACCGAATTGGGCGCAACGCGTTTGCCGCGCGCTTTCGAGAGATTGTCGGCGATGTCGTACGCAGATGCGGGGCGTTCCTGTCCGGCAAGTTCGCTGAAGACCGCCTCGCGCATGCTCGTCCACTGCTCGCCTGACGCAACGAGCGCGTCGTGGGCGGCGGCGATCAGATCGTCGCCTGCATGCTCTTCATGAGCGTGTTGGTGCTGTGTAGCCATGCGCCCTTTATAGGCGCGCGGTCGCCGGTTTGCCAGTCGCGCTGCCCCCACGATCAACCGTCGCGAAGGAAGCTATCCCTGAAGTCGCTCGGGAACATCACGCGCAGCGCCTCGACCTTGGGCGCGTCCCAGCGCACGATGTAGGGGCTGCGCGGGTTCTTCACCATGTAGTCCTGGTGGTAGTCTTCCGCCGTATAGAAGGTGCGCATGCGCTCGACCTTGGTGACGATCGGGCGCCCCCAGATGCCTGAGGCGTCCATCTGCGCAAGATATGCCTCGGCAACCGCACGCTGCTCGGCGCTGGTGGGGACGAGAGCGCTGCGGTAATGCGCGCCCACGTCAGGGCCCTGGCGGTTAAGCAGGGTCGGGTCAGCAACGACCGAGAAGAAGATGCGCAGCAATTCGTCATAGCGAATGACATAGGGGTCGTAAGTGATCCGCACCGCTTCGGCGTGGTTCGTGCCGCCAGAGGTGATGCGGTTGTACTTCGCGGTGGCAGCCGCGCCGCCGTGATAGCCGCTTTCTGCCGACTTCACGCCCTTGATGTGGCTGAAGACGCCTTCGACGCCCCAGAAGCATCCGCCTGCGAAGATCGCGGTCTTGAGCCCGGCGCCTTCGCGCGCGATGCGTTCGGGAGCGGGGGCGTTGACCGGCTTGTCGAGCGCAAGCGCCGGGGTTGCGGCACCGGTCAGCGCGAGGGCGATTGCAGCGTTACGGATTGCGCGGCGGGCTTTGCTCATTCGGCGTTCTCCGCAGCGTCGGCTTCGAAGGGCACGATCAGGAACTCGTCAGCAGGCTGCGGCGCTTCGAGCGGCTGCGCGGCGATTGCGGGCGATTCGAGTTCGGGGCCCCACTGGTCGATGGTGGCAGCACCGACAAGCAGGCCGCCAGCGGCAAAGCCGAGGGCGAAGTTGCGATAGAGATCAGGGGCGAAGAGGGTCATTGGTCGTCTCGCGGGGTCTGTTCAGGTTCGTCGGTCGTTCCATTAATAACGGCGCGCTTGCGCTGAGCTTAACGGGCGGATCATGCGACATTTCGTTACAGTGTTCGTGCCAAGGTGTTCATGCACGTGTTCGTTGCTGGCCCTGATTTGGTTACGCTTGCCCGTGTGCGAAAGATGCAGACCCCCAAGCCTTTCTTCGCCATCACGCAGGCGAACTTTGCCGCAAAGTGGACCACCCAAGCCCGCCTTTAGGAAAACGCGAAGTCGCTGCAATCACCTGTTTCCATGAGACAAAATGCTGTTTGGGTGTATTCATTGTGTGACTTTCCGAATTCCGCATTCCGATCCGCCGACCGAGCGGGTTTCGGAAAACGAATTAGCTGCTCAGAACTAAGTAGGAAAATCGAATGTGAAGGCGCTCGCAACCAATCGGTCGCCCCAGCGACCGCAAGGGCGACCGCCCGACCGCAGCGGGTGCGTAGCGAAGCGGAGCACGTCTAGCGAGGACGAGGGCGCGGATGCGCCCTCGCTAAGCTTTAGTGCCTGAAATGCCGCATCCCGGTAAAGACCATCGCGAGCCCCGCTTCGTCGGCGGCCGCGATCACCTCTTCGTCGCGGATCGAGCCGCCGGGCTGGATCACCGCGCTCGCGCCCGCTTCGGCGGCAGCAATCAGGCCATCGGCAAACGGGAAGAAGGCGTCTGAAGCCACCGCGCTTCCGACGGTTTTCGGCTCCGCCCACTCGTAGGTCTCAGCCGCTTCCTTCGCCTTGATCGCAGCGATGCGGGCCGAATCGCGGCGGTTCATCTGGCCTGCGCCAATTCCGGCGGTCGCGCCGTCCTTGGCATAGACAATCGCGTTCGACTTGACGTGGCGCGCGACGGTCCAGGCGAAGAAGCAGTCTTTCAATTCCTGCGCCGTGGGTTCGCGCTTGGTCACGACCTTAAGGTCGGCTTCGGCGACCGCGCCATTGTCGCGGCCCTGTATCAGCATGCCGCCTGCAATCGTCTTCATGAAGAAACCGCCGCGGCGCGGATCGGGCAACGTGCCGCATTCAAGCACGCGCAGGTTCTTCTTCTTTGCAAAAACAGCACGCGCTTCGTCGCTGACCTTGGGCGCGATGATGACTTCGGTGAAGATGCTAGCAATCGCCTCTGCGGTCGCACCGTCGAGCTCGGTGTTGACCGCGACGATCCCGCCGAATGCCGAAACGCTATCGCATTGCAGCGCCGCGTTCCATGCGTCGAGCAGCGTCGCGCCCTGCGCCACACCGCAAGGGTTGGCGTGCTTGACGATCACCACTGCCGGATCACCACCTGCAAATTCCGCCGCAAGCTCAAGAGCGGCATCGGCATCATTGAGGTTGTTGTAGCTCAGCGCCTTGCCCTGAAGCTGCTCGGCCTGAGGCACGCCCTGTGCGCCTGTCACCTGAGGCACGTAGATCGCGGCGGACTGGTGCGGGTTCTCGCCATAACGCAGCACGTCCTCTCGCTTGAAGGCGAGCGGCATGGTCTCGACAAAGGGCGTTGCCTTGAGCGTTTCTGCCCCAAGCGGATTGGTGAAGGCATCGCCGAACGCAAACCAGTTGGCGATCGCCGCGTCATAGGCTGCCGTGCGCGCATACGCTTTGCCCGCCATTCGGATGCGGAATGCATGGCTGGTCGCGCCGTCATTGGCGTCGAGTTCGTCGAGCAGCTCGGGGTAATCCGCTGCATCGGTCATGATCGTCACAAAGCCGTGGTTCTTCGCCGCCGAGCGCACCATCGAAGGCCCGCCAATGTCGATGTTCTCGATAATCTCGGCGCGCTCTGCGCCTTTGGCGACGGTTGCCTCGAATGGGTAGAGATTGACCACGACGAGGTCGATCGCGCCAATTGCATGGCTCTCCATCGCGGCGACGTGTTCGTCATTGTCGCGCAACGCGAGAAGCCCGCCATGGACCTTGGGGTGAAGCGTCTTCACCCGGCCATCCATCATCTCGGGAAAGCCGGTGAGGTCGGAGACATCGCGCACTTCAAGCCCCGCTTCGCGAAGCGCGCGCGCCGTGCCGCCGGTGCTGACCAGTTCAACGCCTCGCTCTGCCAGCGCCTTGCCCAGATCCGCCAAACCGGTTTTGTCGGACACTGAAAGCAGCGCCCGCTTGATTGCCTTCTCACTCATTTTTCGATGTTACCCCATCTTTTTGAGGAGCCAGCTGAACTGCCCCCCGCCGCGCGATGTCAGGCCCTCTATCACCAATTGCTCGGTAGCGTGAGGGCGTCCTTCACCGTCTACCCACAGGCTGTCTTCGAGAGAGAGCTTGATCTCGCTTTCGCGCGCCGCCTCGCCCCGCAGGCGGAACTGCCAGAGCTTGCCATCGGGCGTCAGCAGGCTTGCACCGCGTGTGTCCTGCGTGATGCGCGCATCGACGCCGCGTCCGAGGTGGAAGCGGATAGCGAAGCCGATCTTGCCGCGCTTGCCCTTGCGCGAGACGGGAAGGAGGATGTCCTCGCCGCCCAGTTCGGTGCCGTCACTGCGCAGCGTCAGGATGCGGCTGTGGGTGAGGCCAAACCGCGCGGCGTAGCCATCGTGGCTCGCCTCGACCCGGATTGCCTCGGCATTGCCGTTGCCCGAAGCGCGCTTGACCACGCGGCGCTTGACCTCGACCGTCTCGGCCCCGCGCCCAAGCTTTCCGTGAAGCAGGACGGCGGTCGAATTGGCATCGTCGAGCACCAGCGTCGAATGCGCCGCCGTTGCGCGCAGGCCCTGACCGATGCGCGCAGGCACCAGACCGCCCGCAATCGCCGCGCCGCCGCAATTGACGATGAGGCGCGAAGGTCCATCCGACAGTTCAAAGGCAAGCGTCGAGGCGCAACCAACCCGCGTATGGCGCGCGCGCGGCGGTGGTCCAGCGTCGAACTGCACGGTTGTCTTGCCGCCGCGAAGGCGCTGATAGCCCCAATGCTGCGGTTCGTTCAGCGGGCGGGTGCGGATACCGGTCGAGGCGATGAGACTGGCGACGCGGTCGGCGCTGATCGCCATCTGGCCCTGCCAGCTGCCAAGCGCGCCATCCTCGTGTCGCAACGCAAGAAGCGGCGGGACCAGCAGTTCGCGCATCACCCACAGCGCATCGGGAGCATCGACTTCGACCGCTTCGTAGCACGCGATGAGATGGGTGAGGATGCGGATCGCTTCCATCTGCGCGAGCGGACAACGGGCAAGCACTCCGCCATCTTCGGCAACCAGCTCGCCAAGCGACTTGATAAGCGCCGCCTCGCCATAGAGGCGGCGCGGGCGACCTTCGGGCAGCAGCAGCCCTGCCGCGGTGACCGCAGCCCAGCCTGCCACCTGCCCAAGCCCGGCGCCGTGACGCACGGTCTTGCGGTCGAGCCAGTTGGCGGTTTCTTCGATCGCGGTGAGAAGCCGCGGCTTCAGCGCGCCATCCTGTCCTGCCAGCACCAGCGGCGCGTGGACCAGCCATGCGAGCAGGCGAAGCCCGGTGTGCTCGACATCCCACGGCGGGCCTTTCGCTGGCGAAGGATTGGCGTCGAGCCACAGCGACGTGATGCGCTCTGCCACCGCGATGCAATCTTCGCGCGGTGCACTGGCAGCAAGATCGTCGAGCCATGAGAAGGAATGGACCGTGCGCTCAAGGCCGGGGCTGAGGCGCGCGGCGGCGTCGAACTCGACCGAGTGGATCGGCTGCTTGACGCCGTGAACGAGGAAATGGCCTGCACGAAGCGCGATGCCTGCAGCCCGGTCCCCCGCAACGGGGCTCTGCACGGTCGCAAGGATGCGCACCGGCGCGGGCCGGCGGAAAGGCGCGGCAAGGGCATGGCCGGGGACGCCGAGGCGATAAGCGAACCGGATGAGCGCCTCACCCGGCTTGGTGCGCGGCGCGATGACGTCGGTAAGCGCGAGGGCGCGCTCAGTCTCGACACTGGCCGCGCTCGCAGTTTCGCCCTCTTCGCGAAGCGGCTCGTCTCCAGGCCCCAGGCCAAAAGCTGCGTTCTGGTCTGCGGCGATCTCTTCGAATTCAGCCTCGACCGGCTCCTTGTTGAAGAGCGTCGCCATCAACTCTCTCCCTTGAGCGCCGCAATATTGGCGGCGTAGTGATCGGGGCCGCCCTTGAAGGTCGCGCTGCCTGCGACCAGCACATCGGCACCCGCCTCGACGCACAGCTTGGCGGTGTCGGGATTGACGCCGCCATCGACCTCGAGATGGATCTCGCGGCCAGTTTTCTCGATCATCGCGCGGATCCGGCGCACCTTCTCAAGCTGCGAGTGGATGAAACTCTGCCCGCCAAAGCCCGGATTGACGCTCATCACAAGGATGAGGTCGACCATGTCCATGATGTTGTCGAGCACCTCGACCGGCGTGCCTGGATTGATCACCGCGCCTGCCTTCTTGCCGAGCGAACGGATCGCCTGGAGCGTGCGGTGGATGTGCGGGCCAGCCTCGGGGTGGACGGTGATGATGTCGGCACCCGCCTCGGCGAAAGCTTCGAGATACGGATCGACCGGCGAGACCATCAGGTGGACGTCGAAGGTCTTGTCCGAATGGGG
The DNA here is from genome assembly GCF_057364915.1 of Erythrobacter sp. S158. Taxonomy (NCBI): domain Bacteria; kingdom Pseudomonadati; phylum Pseudomonadota; class Alphaproteobacteria; order Sphingomonadales; family Erythrobacteraceae; genus Erythrobacter; species Erythrobacter sp. S158. The sequence continues at coordinate 2,855,253 of NZ_CP200279.1, forward strand.
GCGCAGGGCCTTCACGACGTCAGGTCCGATGGTGAGGTTGGGCACGAAATGCCCGTCCATGACGTCGATATGAATCCAGTCAGCGCCCGCTGCATCGACTGCGCGCACTTCTTCGCCCAGCCGCGCAAAGTCGGCCGACAGGATGCTGGGAGAGATTAAAGGTGCTGCCATCAGTAACGCTGGTGCATGCTTAAAGCGCCTTCGCCGGTTTGGTGACGCATACGGCAGGGGCGATTCGCGCAGCAACGTCTATTAACCGCTTTTCCCCGCCCTTTTGCACAGGCTGGCGCTTGCTTGACCGCGCATTTCCGCCAGTTCAGCCGCAATTCAGCACGCAAATGTCATCTGAGGCTCATATTGTTGCGGCAAAGTGTTAGCCGTATTCCCGCTCACCACCTTTTTTGCGAGTTTCACCCGATGGCTTCGACTTCGAAGATCAAACAGATGGCCTTGGCCGCAGGAGCGGCGACGCTGCTTGGCCTTGGCGCTGCGGCGACCAGCGCGCCCGCGCTCGCACAGGCGTCAAACACCAGCGATTATCGCAACCAGATTTCGAACAACATGCGCTCTTGCGCGCCCGGCGGCGGCCCGGCGGTGCGCGTGACGATCAACGGCATCAAGAGCTCGACCGGCAAGGTCCGCGCGCAGGTCTACAACGGCACGCGCGACGACTGGCTTGAGCGTGGCCGCTGGCTTAACCGCATCGAACTTCCCGCACGCCGTGGCCGGATGGTGGTCTGCATGCCCGTGCCTGCAAGCGGCACTTACGCGATCGCCGTGCGCCACGACGCCAACGGCAATGGCGAGACCGATATCAGCGAAGATGGCGGCGCGATGTCGAACAATCCGTCGATCAACATCTTCAATCTTGGCAAGCCGGGGGTCGACAAGACCCGCTTCAATGTCGGCAACGGCGTGAGCACGATTGCCATCACGATGAAGTACCTGACCTAAGGCTTCGGGATTACTCGCGCGACTTGCGGTGCTTTCTGAGCGCCCACAGCACGCCCGGCGCCGCAAGCAGCGGATAGCGCTCGCGGAAAGGCGTTACCTCGATTGCAAGGCCGGTGTGCCGCTCGATCTTCCACGCGGCATAGCGCGCGGCACCTTCGAACGTGGTCGAAGCCTTGGCGAGCCGCGCGAAGTTGAGCGGCTTGCCGAGCCTTTGGCGGCGCCTCCACCATGCGAGGATACGCGAGCGCTCGCTTGCAGCGAGGCTTGGCGTCAGGAGATCGCCTGAGCGCGTGAACTGAACTCCGCCTGCTTCGAAAGCCAGTGGCAGAAGACCTTCGAAATGCGCTTCGTTGACGCTGAGAATGTCGTTCTCGCGCCCCGGCTTCTCGACGCGGAATTCTGCCTTGTAGGTCGCGCGGAACAGCGCTCTCCAATAATCCTCCGCCGCACCGCTCACCGGGCCGAGCGCAGCGGCAAGCCGCGCTGCGGTGGTCGCGGCGTCACCGATCGCAGAAACCACCTTGGCGCGTGCCGCGTCATCCTGAACCCAGGCAAGTGCGCTAGGCTGGACAAAACGCGCCCAGATCGTCGTATCGGTCAGTTCGCCCGAGGCGGCCTTGGCAAATGTCTCGATCCCCATCGTCGCGACCTTTGCGCGCAGCGTTGTCTCGCCAGCCTCGCGTTCGTGATAGCTGATACGCGGCCAGATGCGCGCTGTCGTTTCGCCGGAATGGAGGACGTAAAAATCCAGCACCCCGTCAAGCGATCCGGTCCGCAAATTCGACCCATAGAACAACACCGCCAGCGCGCCGCCTTGCGATGCCTCTTCGGCAAGCGCCTGCGCAAAATCACGCACTTCGGGTCGAACCTCGGCGCCGAGTTGCTGCGATATGCGTAAGGACAGGGTTTGAGGTGAGCGCGCCATGGCGCGGAGCTCTAGGCCTTAGGGGCGGACGAATTCAAGCTCGGGGCCTTGGCCGATGCGATATTTGCCGGCCGGAAACGCCTCGCCATCGAGGATGAAGCTGTCTTCGATCTCAAGCGTAAATTGCGGCGTGCTCAGCTGGTGAAAGCCACGCTCGCGAGCGCCCACAGGCGTGTGGCCGCGGATCATTCGAAACAGATCGAGGACCGACTTGCGCGAAATCTGGTCGGTGACGGCGAGTTTCAGACCCTTCTTCATCTCACCAAACGGCTTAATCCCGGCAGGCATGGTTTCGAGCGTCGAAGCGAGAAGGATCTGGCGCCATTCCGGATCGCCTACGCCGCTATGCTCCATCGCAACGGCTCCGTTGCCGAGCCGGATCGCCATCTTTGCGCCGCGACGCCAGGGATTGGCGCGTGAGCCAAGTGCCCACTGCATGACGCCCCAAGCCGCCGTGACCCCAACCACCGTCGAATTGAACGCGCCAAGGCGGTGCGCGCCCTGACCTGCATTGATAGCGGTGGTGAAAGCGCCGGCTCCAAAGATGAAGCCGAGCACGCGGCTGACCGGCCCATCGTTCAACGAGGTGACCTGCACAGGGCGGCGCACGACACGCGATCCGTTCTCGAAAGCGTCGATCGCATTCTGAAGCGACCAGTCGCCCGGCACGCCCAGATCGACGGTCAGCGCGTTGGTCTTGCCCTTGGGCAGCACCGCAATCGCGGGCCAATCGTCGCCGAAGATATCGATACCGTGCGTCAGCACGTCACGCACGGTCCCGTCGCCGCCATTAATGACCAGAAGGTCGATGCCGGTGGCGGCAAATTCGGCGAGCGCCTCAGGCAGATCGGAGCGATCGCCGGGTTTCGAGATGTGGACCTGCGGGTTGATGTCGCAGTCGAAGTCCGCGCCTTTGTTGCCATGGCTGCGCGGGTTGTAGATCACGCCGACGCTTGGCGGTTCGCCTTCAGCGCGCGCACGATGCGCACGCGCATTCACCGGGCTTATGGCAGAGCCTTTCGGTAGTTGCGAGAACTGATAAATCGGCGTCGCCATGCGTGGTCCTTAATCGTTAGTCGGCATTTTTACCACCGCGTTCATGTCCCGGTATTGTAATATCCGGTCATGTGTCGCAGCGCGGTTACATGGGTGGCTAACTTTCTTTCACAAGCTCTTTCCCGACCGATAGCCCGGCACATCGGTTGAACGTTAAACTGCTGGTCTTGGGCGCGATGCGCGCTAATCTTGTGGCCATGCTGACCCAAACCCTGCTCGAAGCCGCCCGCTCGCTCGCACCCGAAACCGTCGCCTTGCGCCGCGCGATCCATGCAGAGCCCGAACTCGGCCTGCACACGCCGCTGACAATGGCAAAGGTTCGCGAAGCGCTGGCTGGACTGCCGCTCGAATGGAAGAGCGGCCCGTCGACGACCGGAGAGGTGGCGACCTTGGTGGGAGCGAAAGCGGGCGAAGGCGCACGCCGCGTGCTTCTGCGCGGCGACATGGACGCACTGCCTATGGACGAGAAGACCGGGCTCGAATTTGCCTCGACCATTCCGGGGCGCATGCATGCCTGCGGCCACGACACGCACACCGCGATGCTGGTGGGCGCGGCGAAGGTCCTGTGCGCGATGCAGGGCGAGCTTGCCGGAACGGTCGATTTCATGTTCCAGCCGGGCGAGGAGGGCCATCACGGCGCGCGCTTCATGCTCGACGATGGGTTGATCGACCCGCTGCCCGATGCGGCCTTTGCGCTTCACATCATGCCCAATGCCAGGTTCGGAGTGGTCGCCGGGCGTGCTGGCCCCCTGATGGCTGCGGCTGACCAATTCACCATTACGGTCAAGGGCACGGGCGGGCACGCCTCGATGCCGCATGACTGCGCCGACCCGATCCCCGGCGCCGCCGCGATCGTCAGCGCGCTTCAGGCGATGGTGACCCGCCGGTTCAAAGCCTCGGACGCAGTGATCGTGACGGTCGCGCGCATGGAAGCAGGCACCACCTTCAACGTCATCCCCGACGAAGCGGTGCTGCAAGGTACGATCCGCACGCTCAGCCATGAACACCGCGAAAAAGTGCATGAGCTCCTCACCCAAACCGCCCGCGCCACCGCCGAAGCGCACGGCGTTGCCGCCGAGGTCGCAATCGAGCGCGGCTTTCCCGTCACCATCTGTGACGAACGGGCTGTGCGTCTGGGTCAAAAGGTCGCCCGCGGCATCGGTGACATCGAGGAAGGCTGGCACGACCTCCCCGCCCCGATCATGGGAGCGGAAGACTTCTCATACGTGCTGGAGAAAGTGCCCGGCGCCATGTTCTTCCTCGGCGTCGCGCCGGAAGGCGACAACTGGAGCGCCTGCTGCGCCATCCACTCCCCGCGCATGCATGTCGACGAGACCGCATTGCCCAGAGGCATAGCCATGCTCGCAGGCTGCGCGCTGGAGTTCATTGACGAGGAATTCGAATAAGACTGGCGCACCCGAGAGGATTCGAACCTCTGGCCTCTGCCTTCGGAGGGCAGCGCTCTATCCAGCTGAGCTACGGGTGCCGGTGCCATGACGGCGGTCATACTGTTCGCATGATCGCGTTGGGCGGGGCGCTTAGCAAGCCTGCTGGGTTAGCGCCAGTTGAATTGTTCCCAACCTTGCTCAACTTATCTCACGGCGTCATGCTCGCCTCGATCGCTTAACCAATAGGTAAGTGGCGGCGGATTAAGACTCGCCTCATGTCGGCTCTTCCCCCCAGCCAGATGCGCGCGATGCGCCTTGCCGTTCAGCCCGAGGCTGCCCCGGTAATCTCGATCGAGACCCGCTGGGACGCGTTGCAAATGCGCGCTGACGAAGTCGCTGCTCTTGCCCAACTTGCTCCGGAAAGAGGCGTGATGAGCGGCGATGCGCTAAGCGCCCTTTTTACCGAGGTTGAAGAATGGCAGGTCGAGCTGGCCCAGCGCGCGATCGAGGATCTCGATGCGCTTATGGACAAGGGGCTCACCGCGCTAGGCACTCTGGTTGAGCGCGGCAATGACACGACGGCACCGGCGCTCGCCCTGTGGCGCGAGTTTTATCACGGGCGCGAAGCGGTGCTTTCGCTGTTGAGACCACACCCTAAAGCTGCCTGAACTGATCATCCACGCTTGACCGCGTTCGCTCTATGTTCCAATCGTGGGGCATGAGCCAGCCAGCACCCCCTGTCCTTGATTCGGTTTTGCCCGAGACCGCCGCCGACGTTGCGCGCGGGATCAAGCGGTTGTTTGCCCGCAACGACATCTGGTGCGTTGAGGAGATCGCGTTGAAGAATGGCCGCCGCGCCGACCTGATGGGTGTTGATGCGCGCGGCCAGGTCGTGATTGTCGAGATCAAGGTCGCGCGCTCCGACCTTCTGGGCGATAACAAGTGGCCCGATTATCTCGACTTTTGCGACCGTTTCTTCTGGGGCGTTCCGCCGGGATTGGACCGCTCGCCGCTCGAGGGTGAAGCATACCAGCCAGAACGCTGCGGCGTGATCGTGGCTGACGGTTACGACGGCGAGATATTGCGCCCCGCTCCGCTCGAGCCGCTGGCTGCGGCCCGGCGAAAGGTGCAGGTCGAACGCCTCGCCCGGATCGCGATGCGGCGTAACACCGCTTTGATCGACCCCGAATGCAGCCAGTTCGGGATTGAGGAATAGGCGCAAAAATCCCCCTCGCACGCTGCCTGATTGTGCGTCATAAGTCGCTGCCATGATCCCCGGCGACACCCCCTTCCTGCTCGCATTTCTGATTGCCGGCACCGCGATGAGCGTGATGGTCATGCTGCGCTATTTCCTTGCAAGCGGGATGTTTGCCTGGATTACCGCGCGCACTCGGCCCGGCCTGTATGCCAAACAGCGCGCGCAGATCATGGCCGAGATCCGCTGGTCGCTCATTTCCGCTTTCATTTATGGCGCACCCACCGGGATCATTTTCTGGCTGTGGCGACACCACGGCGTCTCGCAGCTTTACACCGACTGGAATGCCTATCCCCTCTGGTGGTTGCCCGTGTCGGTGGCGATCTATCTCTTCGTCCAGGACAGCTGGTTCTATTGGAGCCACCGCGCGATGCACCATTGGCCCGCGCTCTTCAAAGCCGCGCACCGCGTTCACCACGAAAGCCGTCCGCCGACCGCATGGACCGCGATGAGCTTCCACCCTTGGGAGGCGGTGAGCGGGGCGATTGTCATTCCGTTCCTCGTCATGCTGGTGCCGATCCACCTCGCCATGCTGGGAGTGGTTCTTGCGGTTGCGACGATCATGGGCGTGGTCAATCACATGGGCTGGGAAATTTTTCCGAGGTCTTTCGTTCATTCAACGTTGGGAGGCTGGGTGATAACCGCCAGCCATCACGAGAAACACCACGAGGATTATCGATGCAATTTCGGGCTGTATTTCCGCTTCTGGGACAGGGTCTGCGGGACCGATCGCGGGCTTTCGACGCGGCTCGAAAAGCGCGAGGCAGCGCTCGCCGAGGTGCAGGGGTGAGGCGCGTCGCTGCGCTTACTGCGGCAACCGCATTGGCCGGTTTTGCCTCGCCCGCATTGGCCGGCACGGTCACGATCACCGTCACCGACCTTCGCAACACCGACGGCGTTATCCGTGCGTGCATGACCACGGTCGAAGACATCTTCCCGCGCTGCATCCGCGACCCCAAGTCGCATCGGACTGTCGTGCCTGCTGGCGACAACGTCACCATTCGTTTCGATGGAGTGGAGCCGGGCCGATATGCGATTGCCCTGCTTCACGACGAAAACGAGGACGGCAAGGCGAACCGCGTACTCGGCATGGCGCCAAAGGAAGGCTACGGCTTCTCGCGCGATGCGCCGGTGCGCATGGCGCCTCCCAAATGGGAGGATGCGGTCTTCGAGGTTAGCGAAGGTAGCCAGCGCGTCACGATCAAGATGCGCTATTTCCTTTAAACGCAGTCGCTTCACTAAGCCCCTGAAACTTCAGCGCAGCGCTGCGCCTATGCTCGGCCACGCCATCATCAAGAATTAACGCAACTTTCCGGCGCGACTTAACACTATGTTTACCACGTCCCTTCAAAACCGCGATGAACAGGCGTTTTTCAAGGGGCAAGAGCCGAGCCATGGACAATCTTCGGGGTACTTTCGACAGCGAACTTCCTGCTGACGACAGCGACGATTGGGGTGCAGATACTTCTGGACCCGACGAAGAGGCCGTGCGCGAATTGCCGCCAGAGGCCATCGGCCAGGATGAGCGCCGCATGCAGGTGCGCGCCTACAATCACTGGGCCAGCCTGCTGGGCGAGGCGACCTTCCCGTCCATCGAAGACCTCGAGCCAAACAACCTTCCCGATTTCGGACCCTATTCGGTCCTGCTCGACTTTTCTTCCGGCATCGAAGACCCGGTGGTCCAGTATCTCGGGGACGTTCTCGCCGAGGAATGCGGGACCGACAACATTTCGGAGATCGAGCGTCTGTCCGACGTCCCGCCGCGCTCTTTGCTGAGCCGCATCACTGATCACTACATGCAGATCCTCGCCAATCAGGCGCCGATCGGCTTCGAAGCGGAATTCGTGAACCAGCGCGGCTCCTCGATCCTGTATCGCGGTATCCTTCTGCCGTTCTCCAGCGATGATGAGACAATCGATTTCATTTACGGTGTGATCAACTGGAAAGAGATGGCGGACGCCGCCACCGCTGACGAGCTGCTGCTCGAAATCGACCAGGCCATCGAACAGGGCGATGCCGAAGAAGCTGAGGTCGAAGAAGACACGCCGCACAAGCATCACTCCGACCCGCTCACCGAATGGGCTGATGCGCCCTCGCATGAAGGCTCGCAAGAAGCCGAGGAGCCGGAGCTTCAAAATCCTGCCGATATCGACGAAGACCCTGCCGAGCTTGCCAATATTGCGAACCTTGGTTCGGATCTGATCGGCGACCAGTCGCACGAAGATGATCAGGGCGATGACCTGCCCTTCCCCGATTTCGGCCAGTTCTCGCTCGATGACGAAGACGAGCTCGACGAGTATGGCGAACCGGTCGAGGAAGAAGACGATGGCGCCGGCTACAGCTTCGCCTCGCTTTCCGACTACATTGATGCGCCGACCAAGAAAGCCGTCGACCTCGACGCTGAACGGTTTGACCCGGAAGACTATCGCGTAGACCTCGAGCAGCAACCTGTCAGCGAGCCTGATGCCGAAGCCGAACTGGCGAACGACGAGAGCCTCGAGGAAAGCGCCGGCATCGTCGATCCGCTCGACCTTTCGGGCCTCGAAGCTGCTGTCAGGAACGAAGAGCCTGCGGTTGAAGAAGCGGCTGAGGCTGAAGAAACCGCTCACAGCGAGCCGCAGCCTGAAGAGGTCGAATCACCGCAGATCGTCGAGGCTGAAGAACAGCGGCAGTCTGCCCCGGCACCTGTACGCGCACCGGACCCGGCTCCCGTAGTCGCGCAGAGCGATCTCGGCGAGGATGCAGACCTGTACGATTGCCTCGCCGCTGCACGCGAACTCGCGCAGACGGCAAGTGTATCCGAAGACCGCACCCGCAACGCGCTTTATGCCGCTGTTGGCCGCGCCTACGATTTCTCGCTGGCTGCCCAGGACGAACCTGAAGCCTATGAAGAGTTGATCGAGGACAGCGGCCTAACGGTCCAGGACCGCGCGCCGATGACGCCGATCGTCAAGCTCGTCTTTGGTCACGATTACGACAAGACCCGCCTGACAGAATACGCAGCCGTGCTCAGCCACGCGCATCGTATCGGGCTGGATCGTGGCAGCCTTGCAGGCTTCCTCGGCAAGGCCGATGGCGGTCTCAAGGGCGTCGTCGCGGCAGAACGCCGCCTGCGCCGCGAAGAAGCTGGCCAGGAAGTCGAAGCCGAAGGCGATGTCCGCGCACAGCTCGCAAAGAAGCTGCGCGAACTTGAAGAACTCACGCTTGAAGCGCTCTCGGGCGAAGGTCCGGAATTCTCGCTCGTCATGGTCCGCCGCGACGGCAAGGGCAAGGTCGCGCTGATCGGCGAGATCGACGACGACGTGAAGCTTATCGAGAAGGCAGGCAAACGCCTCGTAGGCTGACCGCTTAAGCGATACCTTACGCCGCATTTGCGCTTTAAACGCTTGGCCTTGAGGGCGGGCCCGGTTACCCGGTGCTCACATGCCTATCGGCCCTCTCTCCCGCCGCGCACCTGTGCGCGTGCAGCCTTTCTTCGGCTATCGCAACGCCTCGCGCCTCACCCTCAACGCGCGCGCAATCCGTTCGCGGGAACCTGAATTCGAAAACCGCAGCTTCTGGCGCGATTTCTCGACCATGGTGCGCCAATATATGAGCCACGAGGTGCCGGGCCTGCCGGTTGAACTCGAATACAGCTACGGCGATGCTCCTAGCGTTACCCGTACTGCCGTGACCGGGCCGGAGGGCTTTGCGCGTTTCGACCTCGAACTGCCCGCACCCTTTATCCCGCCCAAGCGCACCCGGTGGGAGAAGGCGACGCTGCGCTGGGGCGAGGGAGAGGAGGCTTCGGCCTATATCCTTACGCCGGGAAGCGAGACGCAGCTGGGCATCATCTCGGATATCGACGACACGATCCTGGAGACCGGGATCACGGGCAATTTCCGCAAGATCGCGCGCAACTGGAAAAGGGTCATGGCGCAAATGCCGTCGCAGCGCGTGATCGTACCGGGGGCGAGCGCGTTTTACGCAGCGATTGGCGGCAATCCGGCAGGCGCACGTGAACCAGCAAAGGCGATCGACGAGCTTGCGCCCGAAGCGCGCGTTCGCCCGGTCTTCTACGTCTCGTCGAGCCCGTGGAACCTGTTTTCCTATCTCGTCACCTTCAAACGCGAGCGCGGGCTGCCGCTTGGGCCGGTGATGCTGCGCGACTGGGGCTTCAACCGCGAGACACTGGGCAAGGAAGGGCACGGCTCGCACAAGCGCGATGCGATCGAGCGCATTCTGACGACCTTCCCTAACCTCAAATTTGCGCTCATCGGTGACGATACGCAAAAAGACCTCTCCGCTTTCGGCAGCATCGTGAGGGCGCATCCGGGCCGAATCGCGGCAGTCTTCATCCGATCTGTCGCGGGCGAGCCCTTGAGCGATGAGGAGCTTCACGCAAAAGAGGTGATCGAAAAGGCCGATGTTCCGCTATGGACAGGCGGCGATTACAGCTCGGCTGCCGATTTTCTTGCCGAAACCGGGCTCGATTTCGAAGGCGGGGTCGAACGGCTGGTCCGCACGGCCAGCGAGGGAACACCGGGCTGATCGACAGCGCGCGAACGGAGAGACGACGAGTGAAGACATTTCTGACCATCCTCGGCGTGATTGCCGTCATATGCATTGGCTTCGGCGCCTATCTGACCATGACCCTGTCGCGCAACGGCCCGGCATTGCTGACGGCGATCGACCGCGTGGCTGGGGGGGACGGCGGCGCCAGCGAGCTCGAAGTTGCCTCCACCGGCTCCCACCCCGCGCAAAAACTGCACGTCTGGGGCGCGGAAGACGCGGCCGGCGATGATCGCCCGGTGCTGGTCTTCGTCCATGGCGGGGGCTGGCGCAGCGGCGATCCGGGCACTTATGGATACTTTGGTAGAGCATTTGTGCCAGAAGGGTTCATCGTCGTTCTCGCAGGCTATCGCCTGGGCGAAGACGGGGTCTATCCAGGAATGCTCGAAGACACCGCAAGCGCGATCGCCTGGACCAAGGCCAATATTGCCCGTCACGGCGGCGATCCGGAGCGGATCGTGCTCGCTGGGCATTCAGCAGGGGCTTACAACGTCGTGCAAGTCGCGCTCGAGGATCGCTGGCTTGCCGCACACGGGCACTCGCCTGCCGATATCTCCGGTGTGATCGGGATGGCGGGGCCTTACGACTTCGCGCCGTTCAAGAGCGATTCGACCATTGCTGCCTTCGGCCATGTCGAGGATGCAGGTTCCACCCAGCCGATCAACCATGTCAGCGCCGATGCGCCGCAGATGCTGCTCATCAATGGCCAGAAGGACGAACTGGTGGGGGCGCGTAATGCGCGGCTGCTTGCCGAGAAATTGGAGGCTGCGGGCGGTCAGGCGCTCACCATCCTACCCCAGGAGATGGACCATAACGGGCCTATCGTCAGCCTCGCCGCCCCATGGCGCGGCAACAGCGACTTCTTCGACCTCGTCTCCGGCTTCGCGATAGCCGTGACCAACGAGGCACGCGACGTTGCGACGACACGCGACGAGGTTTCAGTTCCCGTTCAGGACGAAACGGGTTAGCACGACGCTTGATGCGCCCCGTCCTGATCCCTGTCCGCTCGCTAGCCGCTTACGCGCTCGCATTCTTTGCCGCCTGTGCGATGGCGGTCCAGCCGGTTTCCGCGCAGTCGATCCTGCGCGATGCGGAGACCGAAGAGCTGCTGCGCGACATGGCATATCCGCTGATCGAGGCATCCGAGCTTGAGCCGGAAAATGTCGAGATCGTGCTGATCAACGACAACTCGATCAACGCTTTCGTTGCAGGCGGCCAGGTCGTTTATGTCCATGCCGGGCTCCTGAACGCCGCGGAAACCGCTAACGAGGTACAGGGCGTTCTCGCGCACGAACTCGGCCACATCACCGCAGGCCACGTTGTCCAATTCAATGAACGCACCAGTCAGGCGCAGGGGATCACGATCCTCTCGCTGCTACTCGGCGTGGGCGCCGCGCTTGCAGGTGCGGGCGATGCGGCGTTGGGCGCAGTGCTGGCCGGACAGCAGGCCGCTGTCGGCAGCTTCCTCGCCTTCAACCGCAATCAGGAAGCCGCAACCGACCTTGCCGGCGCGCGCTACCTTTCGGGCGCAGGCATTTCGGGCAAGGGCATGCTCGATTTCTTCGACCGCCTGCGCGATATGGAAATCCGCCGCGGTTTCAGCCAGTCCGAAGCGGCGTCCTACGGGCGCACTCACCCGCTGGCAGGCGACCGTATCCAGATCCTTCGCGGATTGCTTGAAGGCGATGCCGCGTGGGACACGCCTCCCGATCCCGAATTGCAGGAACGCTTTCTCGCCGCGCAGGCCAAGCTTTACGGCTATCTCGCAGAACCGCAGCGCGTGATGCAGCGATACCCGGAGAGCGACCAGAGCGTACCCGCGCGCTATGCCCGCGCCTACGCCTATCACAAGGACGCGCAGGTCGAGAAAGCCGTGGCTGAGGCGGATTCGCTGCTCGGGACCGAACCTAACAATCCGTACTTCCTTGAGCTGAAGGGCCAGATCCTGCTCGAATCGGGCCGCCCTTCAGATGCGCTTCAGCCGCTTCGCCGCGCGGTCGACCTTACACTCGGTCAACCACTTATCGCAGGGATGTTCGGCCATGCGCTGATCGCAACCGAGGATGAGGCCAATTTTGACGAGGCGGAACGCGTGCTGCGCTCTGCCGTCTCGCGCGACCGGTTCAATCCGTTTGCCTGGTATCAGCTCGGCGTCGTCTACGCCGCGCGCGGCGACATTCCGCGCGCGCGCCTCGCCAGCGCCGAACAACAGGTGATGAGCCGCCGCTACCCCGAGGCCTTGCGCAGCGCGCAGGCCGCCGAGGCGGGACTGCCCGTCGGCTCGCCCGACTGGATCCGCGCACAGGATATCTCGCTTCAGGCTCGCGCCGCGCTGGAACGGATACGCGACAGCCGCTAAACGTGGGCCCCAATGGATAACACCTTCAAGAATTCGCTCCTGACCGCGATCACCGCGCTCATCTTCGGTTTTCTCGGTGCAGCCGCCTGGTCCTATGCGGGCCTCGCGGACAATCGCACGCGCGCTTACCTGATGGAGAACCCCTCAATCCTTCAGGACGTCGCGCAGGCTCTGTCGGACGAGCAGGCGCGCGAACGCCTCGCTTCGGTGGGGGACGAGCTTTTCACCCCCTTCCCAGGCGCGATCATCGGCAATCCGCAAGGTTCCAAGGTGCTGATCGAGTTCACCGACTACAATTGCCCCTATTGCGAGGCGAGTCTCGCCGATGTGCAGAAACTCGTCGCCGAAGACCCCGACCTCAAGGTCATCATGCGCGAATGGCCGATCTTCCAGGGCAGCGAAGACGCCGCCCGCATGGCTCTCGCCGCCGGGATGCAGGGCAAGTACCGCGAATTTCACGAGACCATGTTCGAGCTTGGCGACACATCGCCGCTCGGCGTAGAAACCGCCGCTCGCCAGATCGGCCTCGACATGGAGCAGGCGCGGGCTGACGCTGCGAGCGAAGCAGTTTCTCTCGAACTCGTGCGCAACCTGACCTTCGCGCAAAGCCTCGGCTTTTCCGGAACGCCCGCCTTTATCGCGGGAGAGACCCCGTTTGGCGGAGCGGTCGGTTACGAGGCCCTCAAGGAAGCGCTCGACGAAGCGGACAGCTGATGCTCGCACGCCTAATCCCGGCGCTGTGTCTCCTCGCGCTGCCCGTTGCAGCTGGGGCCGAGGTTAACTGGGACCGCATCGACCTTGCTGCCGAGCGCGCTGCAATCGAGAACTACCAACGTTTCGACCAGCGCCTTCAGGATGTGGGCTGGAAGCTGGTGCGCGGCAACGCCGATTTCTGCGACCGGGTGATCCCGTCAATCGGCCTGCAATTGCAGGACCTTGCCAGCTATGGAGGTCCAGCAATCGCACGCCGTGCGCTCGGCATGACCGGCGATTTCGCGGTGCAGACCGCGGCTCGTGGATCGCCTGCGGGGGCAAGCGGAGCGTTTGCTCAGAACCGCGAAGTGGTCGCGCTCGGCGCGCTCGACCCGAACAGATGGGAGGCGGAGGACCGCCTCGACTGGGCGCGGCTCAAGCGGGCGCACGACCATGTCGATGCACAGCTTGAAGGTGCCGGCTCGATCAATGTCACCTTCGCCGATGGCGACGTAGCGAACCTCGCAGCGGTCCCCGTCTGCGCCACGCGTTTCGAGCTCATGGGCGATGGCCGCAAGGCGGTTGCCGATGGCGAGCGGGTGGTGATCGGGATCAAGTTCGAAGCTTTCTCCTACGACGAAGAAGTGTTTGCGGGCGTTGTTGCGCATGAGCTTGCGCACAATTTCCTCGGCCACACCGCGTGGCTCGACCGCAACGGACGCGGACGCCGCAATGTGCGCCGGACCGAGCGCGAGGCCGACCGCCTGATGCCGTGGCTCATGGCCAATGCAGGCTACGATCCGGTCGCGGCGCAGACCTTCATGGAGACATGGGGCAAGCGCCATGACGGCGGCCTCCTGCGCGGGCGCACGCATGATGGCTGGGACGAGCGCGCGGAGTTCATCGCGGCAGAAATCCCCACGATCCGCGCTCTGATTGAGCAGACCGGCAAAGCCGACTGGCGCACCTATTTTCGCCGCGAGGTCGATCCGGACGCAGGGTTTTAGCGCGCGGCAAAACGCCCGTGAAACTGCGGCAGGCGGTTGCGCATATGCGCCCATCGCCGCCGCGTGGCGCAATAGACCATGCGACGAACCGAAAAATCGGCTACATGAGGCATCATGTCGATGATGCGCATCCAGCCTGCGCCCTTTTTCGCGAGCAAGAACCGTGCGTTCTGGAACCTGCAGCTTGCAGGCTGGGGCGGCTATTTCCTGCTTCGCATCGTCGTCGCGGTTGCCAACGACCAGCCTCTGAACCTGCTCGCCGTGCTGGTTGTGACCACGGTCACCGGCTTTTCGATCAGCCTCATCCTGTCGGTCATCTATCGCCAGTTGATCGACCGCCAGCCGATCGTCACCTGGGGCGGATCGGCTGTCGCGCTGATGGGTGCGGTGATCGTCTATGCGAGCATCGATGCGTGGCTGCAGGGCCTCTATTACGGCGCCGCGCGCGAGACGACCTTTGCCCAGCGTTTTATCGGGCTGTCGTTCATTCCGCTCACTCTGCTGGGCGCATGGAGCGCGCTTTACTACGCCATCAACTTCTTCCTGACGGTCGAGAAACAGGCCGACAGGCTCGAACGGCTTGAGGCTCAGACCACCGCCGCGCAGCTCGCCATGCTGCGTTATCAGCTCAATCCGCACTTTCTGTTCAACACGCTGAATTCGATCAGCACGCTGGTGCTGCTCAAACAGACCGAGCCTGCCAACGCCATGCTGACGCGCCTGTCGGGCTTTCTTCGCCATACGCTCATCACCGAGCCGGGCAGCCAGGTGACGCTCGCCCAGGAGGTCGAGACGCTCAAGCTCTATCTCGACATCGAACGCATGCGTTTTGAAGAGCGCCTGCGCACCCATTTCGAGATCGACGATGCGGCGATGGATGCGTGCCTTCCGGCAATGCTGCTCCAACCGCTGATCGAGAACGCGATCAAATACGCCGTCAGCCCGCAGGAGGAAGGCGCGCGCATTTCGCTCACCGCCCGCGTCATCGGTGAACGCCTGCGCATCGCGGTTGAAGACACCGGGCCAGGCATCGAAGGTCCCGTTCAGCTTTCTATGCTAGAACACCTGCCCGAAGGCGCCGGAAAGCCGGTTTCGACTGGCGTCGGCCTTGCAAACATCCGCAATCGGTTGATGCAAGGCTACGGCGAGGATCACGTCTTCGAAACCACCTCACAGCCCGGCGGCGGGTTCACCGTGCTGATCGAGATCCCCTTTGAACCTGTAAAGAAATCGCAATCCGCTCCCTCAGCGGCATCAAAAGGCAGACCCGCGAAATCCGCGTCCCCCGCAAATGAAACGCCGGACAACGTGGTCGCCCTCAACCCCCAACGCGCAATCGGGAACACATAATGACAATTCGCACCATCATCGTCGACGACGAGAAGCTGGCCATTCAAGGCCTCGAGTTAAGGCTCAAGGCGTTCGAGGACGTCGAGGTGATCGACACCTGCTCGAACGGGCGCGAGGCCATCCGCAAGATCAAGACCGAGAAGCCCGACCTCGTCTTTCTCGACATCCAGATGCCCGGTTTCGACGGCTTTTCGGTCGTCAAAGGCGTGATGGAGATCGAGCCGCCGCTGTTCGTCTTCGTCACCGCATTCGAGGAACACGCGATCCGCGCATTCGAAGCCAATGCGGTCAACTACCTCATGAAGCCGGTCGACGAGGACAAGCTTGCCGACACGGTCGAACGCGTGCGCCAGCGCCTTGCCGAGAAGAAGTCGGCCGAAGATGCCGAGCAGCTGATGGACGTGCTCGCCGAAGTCGCGCCTGACCGCGCGGCGGATTTCGGCGGCGATGGAGCCGAAAGCGCAGACCGTTTCGAAAAGCTCATCAACGTCAAGGATCGAGGCCAAATCTTCCGCGTCGAGGTCGACCAGATCGAGCGTATCGAAGCCGCGGGCGACTATATGTGCATCTACACCGCCGAGAACTCGCTGATTCTGCGCGAGACGATGAAGGACCTCGAACGCCGTCTCGACCCGCGCGTATTCCAGCGCGTTCACAGGAGCTGGATCGTCAATCTCGACCAGGTGCGGCAGGTGAAACCGCACACGAACGGCGAATGCTTCCTGGTGCTCGATTCGGGCGCAGAGGTGAAGGTGAGCCGGTCATATCGCGATGTGGTCGCGCGCTTTGTGCATTGACCTCAATCCTCGTCATTGCGAGGAGCGATAGCGACGAAGCAATCCATGGAGCGGTGCTCTAAGCCGAGAGCGCGCGCCATGGATCGCCACGGGGCTTTGCCCCTCGCGATGACGATATTGGGGCTGAGATGTCATTTGGGTTAGCCGGTTTCGACCTCGACAAATTCATCCGCGAAACGCTTGCCGAGGATCTTGGCGAGGGGCTTGAGGGTGGCGGGCGCGATGTCACTTCCGAAAGCGTGATCCCCGAAGACGCGCGCTTTGCAGGCGTCATGGACAGCCGCGATGCCATCGTGGTCGCAGGCCTTCCGCTGGCGGAGGCAATCTTCCGCCATCTCGACCCGCACTGCACCGTCCGCAGCCTTGTCAGCGATGGCGATGCGGTGGAGCCGGGTGCGGACCTCATGCACCTTGAAGGCAATGCCCGCGCGCTCCTGACCGCAGAGCGAAGCGCTCTCAACATTGTTCAGCACCTTTCGGGCATCGCTTCGATGACGCGCGATTATGTCGCCGCGATGCGCGTCGGCAGCGCGACCTGCACGCTGCTCGACACGCGCAAGACCCTGCCGGGCCTGCGCGCGTTGGAAAAATACGCGACGCGCCAGGGCGGCGCTCAGAACCACCGCATGGGCCTGTGGGATGCGGCCATGATCAAGGACAACCACGTCGCGGTCGCAGGCAGCGTCGGCGAAGCGGTCGCCCGTGCGCGCGAGGCAGGCGTCAGCCCGATCATCTGCGAGGTCGACCGGATCGACCAGATCGAACCGGCCCTTGAAGCAGGCGCACACCACCTGCTGCTCGACAACATGTCGCCGGTGATGCTCAAGGAAGCGGTCGCACTGGTAAACGGGCGAGCCAAGACCGAAGCGTCTGGCGGGATCAACCTCGACACCATCGCAGCCAAGGCCGAAAGCGGGGTCGACTATTGCTCGGTCGGACGCTTGACCCAGAGCGCGCCAGCGGCAGACGTCGGTCTGGATTTCAAGCCGCTGTGAACCTGGCCAGAAACCCGCGACCTGCTTCGATCCATGGCTTCGCGCTGCTTACAATCGCTGCAGGCCTTTCCGATCTCATCGAGAGCCTGCTCTTTATCGATCCGTCGTCTTATGAGTACTTGTTTCCGATAATCGAATGGACCCGCGACACGGTGATCGTCTTTGCCTCCGCGATGTTCACGATCGTTCTCATACCAGCCGTCGCTGTCTGGTTCTTTGCCAGCCGCACGGCTCGTACCATCGTCACGGTCATGTTCGCAATTTCCCTCCTGTGGCATTTGTTGACCGTATGGTCGGCGGTCACCGGCCTCGTCCAGAGCCCGCTGGACCTGCTCGAGGCGCTTGCCGTCATTGCCGCCATCGCCCTCCTGCACAGCCGCGCTTCCTCGCGCTGGCTGGAGCGAAATGGTCGCCGCCCGGAGGCCGCGCTTGCTTAGGGGAACGCTTGTTTCGGCAGGCTGCGCCGCCATGAAATTTGCCTGAAAATGAACCACTTTACCTCGCAGACTGTGCTGCTATCGATGTGTAAATGAAGCCAAAACCCATCATCGTTTTTGATTGGCTCTTCTGGATCGCGTTGATCGCGAGCGCTGCCTTTTCAGCGGGCGAGTGGTGGTCGACAACACAGGCAAACTGGGCTTCAGCAGAAATGCGCAACACCGTTATATCAGGCACGATCATCGGCCTGGTCCTCGTGTACGGAATCCCGATTTGGCTTTGGTCGCTGATATCATTGGCTGGGAGCAATGGGGCGCGATGGATTTATGCGATCTCGGTCGGCCTTTACCTCCTTGTTTCGATCCTTTGGCCGTCTTCCAATCCTCATACCTCACTTGCTGTCACGGCTGGCTTGATCGTTCTCAATGCAATCAAGATAGCCTGTCTCTTCGTCCCGAACGCAGCGTCTTGGTTTTTGAACAGCGGTGAGCAGGCGCGCATTGACGCACGCACTTTCGAATGAGGCTTGGGAAGGCGGCAGCGTTGTTGGCTTTGTCGGCGCCCACGCTTGCCAGCGCGCAAGCCTATCAATGCCGCACGCCGTCGGTCTCATCGGTCCCGCAGATCGCCCCCGACGGCGCGAGGCGCGATACGCCTGTCACCGGCTACACGCTGGCACTCAGCTGGTCGCCCGAGTTCTGTAAACCGCGTGAGGACAGCCGCGCCCACCGTGTACAGTGTTCAGGCGACAACGGACGGTTCGGCTTTGTCGTTCACGGCCTTTGGCCCCAATCGCCGCGCGGGAGCTGGCCGCAATGGTGCGCTGCGCAAAGCCGCCTGACCCCTGCACAAATCCGCGAGCATATGTGCATGATGCCCTCTGCGCGCCTCATCGCGCGGCAGTGGGCCAAGCACGGCAGCTGCATGACAAAGCGCCCGGAAACCTATCTCGGCGTCACCCGCATCCTTTGGGACAGCCTCCGTATCCCAGATTACGATCGGGTCAGCCGCGAAGACGGCCTCACCGCAGGTCGCATCCGCCAAGCCTTTGCCGATGCCAACGGCTCGAGCTGGCAGGCCAGCCATGTCGGTGTGAAGCTGAACGAGCGCGGATGGCTGCAGGAGATACGCCTTTGCTACTCCCGCCGCTTTCGCCCCACGCGCTGCGACGATGCGCGTTTCGGCGCGCGCGATGACGTAGCGGCAAGGATCTGGCGGGGGCTGTAGAACCAGCTGGCCTGCCATACCCACTTCGCGCTACAATCGCGCCATGGCTGAGCACAAACCCACGAAAGAGCGCCAATCACGGCTCAGCGCCCCGGAAACCACCGCCGATCGCGCCTTCATGCTGGTGGAGCGGCTGCTTCTCATCTTCGTTGCAGGCATGACCGTGCTTGCAGCCGGGGTCGAAGTGGTCACCGTCTACGAGCGCGGTTCGATCAACCTTGCAGATATCCTGCTGATGTTCCTGTACACTGAAGTCATCGGGATGATCGCGGTCTACTACACCGGCAAAGGCACCTTCTTCATCTACCCGATCTTCATCGCGATCACCGCAATTGCCAGGCTGATCGTGTTGCAGGGCAAGGACATGGCGCCAGAAAACGTGGTGTTCGAAGCGGGCGCGATCCTGCTGCTTTCCATCGCGGCGCTCGTCCTTTCGCACAGCAAGGAAGCCTAGCTTCTCCTCCGTTGCATTAAAGCCATTGCGGCTCGCACCGGCTGCGATGATCGGTTGCGCGCGAAAGGCTTGACAGGGTGGCGGCGCCAGGTCCGCATCTTGGCATTGACGCCGATCAAGGAAGGCACGCTGATCCGTGGTACAATGGCGGCCATGATAGACATCGAACGCCTCGCACCGCACGCCCACCGCATCGTCGTTATGGCCCAGTTCCAGCAAGACGATGTAAAAACCCTGCTCGACTTCGTGAAGGATCAGAACGCCTCCGCCGAAAAGGGCGGCCATCTCCTGATCGACGTGACAGCCATGGCGGGCTTTTCCTTTGCCTCGGTGGTCGAAGAGCTCGGCCACATGGGCACTTTCATGAAGTATATCTACGGTCTCGACCGGATTGCGATCGTGTCCGATGAAGAATGGATCAGGACAGCCGCGCGGCTGGAAAGCGCGCTGCTTCCGGGTGTCGTCTATGAAGTCTACGACGAAGATGAAGCTGACGCCGCACGCGCCTGGATCATGGAAGAGGCTGACGAACCGCATAAGGGCGCTTTTCACCCGCTCTACATCGATGCCCCCGGCATTGCCGCTTTCGAGCTCACCGGCAGGCTCGACCGCGAAGAATCCGAACGCGGCGTGGCAATGGTGCGCGCTTCGCTCGAAGACCCGGAATGCTCAAACCTGATGATCGTGATCAAGCGCTGGCACGGTTTTGACCCGGACGCCGCGATCAGCCGCGAAGTCATGGCGGGCAAGCTTGAATTGATGAAGAAGATCGAACGCTATGCCATCGTCGGTGGCCCAGCCTGGATCCGCAACCTCGCGAGCACATTCAGCGTATTGGTTAAGCCTGAGATCAAGAGCTTTGAACTGGACGATCAGGACGACGCGATCGCGTGGCTTAGCGAAAAAGCCACGCAATCTGTCGATGCTTAGAGGCTCCGGCTAAGCTGAACCGAAGGGATCGCTCGATCGAAGCCCGTTTTGCGGTAAGCCGCGCGGGCCGGAGCGTGGCTTGCGTCTCCTCCGGTAGAGACAACCGCCACCTTCATCCCAGCCGAGCGCATCAATTCCAGCGCGTGCCCATAGAGCGCCGCGCCAATTCCCCCGCCAGCGAAGTCGGGGTGGACGCCGTTCAAACCGATCTCGCCGATCAGGGTCTCGGCGTTGCAACTGTGATCGCAAAAGCCAACGACCTCGCCGCTTGAAACGGCGACGTGAACGCTGTGGCCCGCCGATGCCTCGCCGCATATCTTGTCCAGCCATGCGCCCTGCGCCTCTTCGGCTTTGGCAAAGAGGAGAGGAGCGATCTCGGGACCTGCGAGTTCCCGGAAGGATGCGAAGACTGGCGCGAAGGCGGCGATACGGACGCGGTGGACTGCCGGATTGTCCGCGGCCTTGAAGGCGCGGATGCTGAATTCAAACTTGCTCATGATTGCCTCATCGTAAATCCCGCCCGAACGCGAGAGGCCGGGCGGTCTAGGTGATTGTCTGCGATTTCGATGAGCGATCAAACCAACACGGTGCGTCCCCTGTGAGAGGGACTCAGCATAGGTCACGCCTGCGACCCGTCAACTTGCGGCCTTCAGCGACGTTCGCGAAAGAACCCGCGCAGCATGTCTGCTGCCTCTTCTTCGCCGAGCCCTGAATAAACCTCGGGCCGGTGGAGGCACTGCTCCTGCTCGAACACGCGCGCGCCATGCTCGACGGCGCCGCCTTTTGGGTCGCTTGCAGCATAGTAAAGCCGCGCGATGCGGGCATGAGCGATGGCGCCCGCGCACATTGCGCAAGGCTCCAGCGTGACCCACAGATCGCAGCCCGTCAGCCGGTCATCTCCGAGCGCGGCGGCGGCGCGGCGAATCGCCACGATCTCGGCATGGGCTGTTGGATCATTCTGGTCGCGCGTTTCGTTGTGTCCCTCGGCAATGATCTTGCCGTCCTTTACGACCACAGCGCCGATCGGCACTTCGCCAAGCTCGCTGGCGGCGCGCGCCAGGGAAAGCGCGCTGGACATGAAAGAGGCCGGGAAACGCATGATCTGCGCTCTCCCGGCCTCTCTTGATTAAGTCAAGCTGGTTGGGGTTATTCGCCCGGCTCGCCAGCGTCAGCTTCTTCGACATCGACGTCAAGCGTCGGAACTTCGACGGTCTCGGTGTCGCCTTCAACCGATACTTCAGCCGCGTCGACGTCATATTCGGGCAGGTTACCGCCCTCGACTTCGGGAAGTTCAGCTTCTTCGGTCTGTTCGACGTCGCAAGCGGCAAGGCCGAAAGTCGCAGCAGTCAGTGCAGCAGCAGCAATAATCTTTTTCATGTATTCCTCCAAAAACGAGCGAAGGACCGGTCCTTAGACGAACTCGGCCACATTCTCGACATAAACGTTTGGTGCCGTCAGAAGGTTCCAACTTGACGTTCGGTGCCGCGATAAGGTTCCAACTTGACCTTTGGTGCCCTCAAACGTATGTGCGCCGCTTTCCGGGATAACCCGAATTTTTCCACGGCGCGCCGATTCGACCGGTGAGCCTCACGCATATTGAACGAGACGAGAGATACCATGTCGCGTATTTGCGAACTGACCGGCAAGGGTCGCCAGGTTGGCAACAATGTCAGCCACGCCAACAACAAGACCAAGCGCGTCTTCCTGCCCAACCTGCAGAACGTCACGCTGATGAGCGAAAAGCTCGACCGCAGCTTCAAGTTCCGCGTGTCGACTCACGGCCTTCGTTCGGTTGAGCACAATGGTGGCCTCGACAACTGGCTGCTCAAGACCAAGGACGACAAGCTGTCCACGCGCGCCCTCAAGGTGAAGCGTGAGCTGAAGAAGGCTGTCGCCGCAGCCTGATCGCCCTTCGGGCAAACATCATGCGGGAGAGGCGTGCGGGTTGACCGTCACGCCTTTTTTGCGTTTGCGCCGCCTATTGCGCTTCGATCGAGGGGTCGAACACCAGCTTTGCCAGCAAGGTGCGCTGCAGGACCGAGAAATTGTCGTCCGACATAATCCAGACGGCGATCGTTCCATCGCCGTTGGCCCGCACCGCAATGCCTTCATAGTTTTCCGGCGGTATCACAGCGTCGAGGTCGAACAGTATCTCGGCTGACCACTCGCCTGTCATGCCGCTTTTGGGAGCGTTCGCGATGGCGAGTTTCCCGGTGAAGGGCGGGATACCCCAGGCAACATCGCGCAGCAGCAACAGCAGCCTGCCATCGGGCAGCTGGGCTATGTCCGTCACGGCATGATCGCTTGCCGGATTTGCGAACACGATCTCTTCAGGCGCGCCGCCTTCGATCGGATCTGCGGGGTAGATCAGTGCCTCGCTGCGGCCCTCGGGAATGGCGAGGAAGCGCCCGTCCGACAGCCGCTCCATCGCTTCGAGCCCGCCATTATCGTACCAGTCGACCTCACCGCCCAACATCCGCAACTCTTCAGGTTCGCTGCGTGCGGAGAACCGGTGGATCGCATGAGTGTTCTCGAAACCGAGCCAGAATGATCCCGTCTCCGGGTCGCGGGTGGCGGATTCTATGTCCCAAAGCATCCAGTAATGCTCGGGCTCGGCAAAATGCATGCGCGAGACACTCCGATCCTCGGCACGCTCAAGCGGTTGGTCAGGCTCGGTTATCGTCAACAGGAAACCGCGATCCGAATAGGCTCTCAATCTCCCGCTGCTGAGCGCAAGGAGCGCGGAATAGCCTCCGAAGCGCAGGTTGGGAGCGGTGGTGTATTCCCACACGCCGGCAACGCGCCAGCCGGCCGCGTCGATGTCGCTTTCTCCGGCGATCTGCTGAAGCTCAATCGACGTCGGGTTTTCTCGGACGATCTCGCTGCGGAGCCAGACTGTCGGTGCGCAAAGGGCCGCGACGACGAGGGCCGCGATCAAACGCCGCTTGCCGCGCATCCTAGTCCATCGGGCCCGTGAACAGCAGCGGATCGAGCCGCGCAGCGTTCCATTTCAGACCCCAGTGCAGGTGCGGCCCGGTCGCTCTCCCCGAAGCGCCGACATTGCCGATGTGATCGCCCTGCTTCACCGCCTGCCCTTCCTCGACAACGATGCGCGAGGCGTGGAGGAACGCGCTGTTCAGCCCTGCGCCGTGATCGATGATGATAAGCGAGCCTTCGAGGCTGAACCCCGTGCGCGCGAGCACCACGACCCCATCGGCGGGAGCGACGAACGCGACGCCGTTACCCGGCGCGATGTCGATACCCGAATGATAGCTGCCCGGCTCGCCGCGATAGATGCGCTGGCGGCCGAAAAGCCCGGAGATGCGACCCTTTACCGGCCAGATGAAGTCTTGGGTCCAGCCAGTCGCCCCGGTCTCCTTCGCGCGCGCGTCCTGAATGGCATTCCATTCAGGCTCGCGGCGTTTCCACCAGGCTTCGCTCGACCCGCTGGGGCGCTTGGCGACGTTGACGCGCTGGATCTGCCATTCGCGCGGCGAAACCGCGAGCTCCTCGCGGAGGATCCGCCCGCTTTCGAGCGTCGCGGTAAGCGGCAGGCTGTCCGCGCTGTCGCGATCGAAGGCAGCGAAGAAGCTGCCGTCGGGCGCGATGTCGAGCACCTGTTCGCCAAGCGAAGCGCTGGCCGTTCCTGCGGGGACGGTTCCACGGATGAAGCCGCCTTGGGTCAGCTCGCCAGAAAAGTCGAACTTCGCCTCTACGGGCTCCACCGGCGCCGCATTGCTCGCAGCAGGCTCAGCTTCGGCAACGATTTCGGGTTCGCTCGAAAGCGCTGCGTCCGCTGGCGCGCTCGGCTCTGTCCCGGCACAGCTGACGAGCGCCGAAAGTCCCAGGACACCAGGCGCCAGTGCTGCTCGGATCATGGAAGGCTCGCTCACCCCTCGCCAAGCAGGCGGCGGGTTGCGATTTCAGCCGAGGCGTAGGCCTCCTGATGCTCGGCGCTCCAGTAGCGCAGTTCTTCGAGCGGGATGACTTCGGCAGAAACGGCACAGATCACATGCTGGCCAGGGCGCAACACGCGGAAACTGGAGGCGCCGTAATAGAGCTTGGCGGCTTTTTCGCTGGAGGACATCAACATGGGGCTTGCCTTAGCATGGGGGGTGGGGGGCTGTCAGCCGGTCAATCTTAACCGAACAGGTCATCCTGTTTCGGGTTTGGCGCCGGGGCGCGACGCTTCTTCGCTGGCGCTGGCGCAGGCCTGGCAGGCGGCGGAGGCGGCGCGTCGCCAACACCGACATCGAGCTTGCCATCGCTGAATTCAAGGCTAAGCGCAGTCCGCTTTGCAGCCTCCGCGCTCGAAGTAACGACTTCGCCCGTCTCGCTGCGCACGATGGCATAGCCGCGTTCGAGCGGCTTCTTTGGATGAAGCTGGCTGGCCAGCCGGGCCAGCGCGTTCAGCCGCTCTTGCGCGGTGAGAATCGGGCGTTCAACCAGCTGGGGCGACAGCCTCGTGCGATCAAGCCGCTCCCTCCTACCCGAGAGCGCTTTTTCGAGAAGGCGCGGGGCGAGCCGTGATGCGGTTCCGGCCAGTTGCTGGCGCCCATGCGCCGCCCGGTCGGTGAGCCCGCGCCGCAGCCGCTCGGCCAGATCGTCGAGCCGCTGTGCCTGTGGTTGCAGCAGCACCTCGATCCGAGGCATCCGCCGGGTGCGCGCCTCGAGCCGCTCGCGTCCCAGCTCGACCGGACGGTGCACCGCGCGCCGCTGGCGAGCGGCGAAATCGGCGAGCGTCGCCTGCAAGTCGGCGCGCACAGGAACCGCCATTTCAGCAGCAGCAGTCGGCGTCGGTGCACGTCGGTCGGCGGCATAGTCGGCAAGCGTCGTATCGGTCTCATGTCCGACGGCTGAAATAACCGGAATGGTACACTCTGCGATGGCGCGAACCACGATTTCCTCGTTGAAGCTCCAAAGGTCTTCGATCGACCCGCCTCCGCGCGCGACAATCACGACGTCGGGCCGCCGCACAGCATCGTCCTTCGAAAGCTCTGAAAACCCTCGGATAGCGCTTGCAACCTGCTCCGCCGCACCCTGCCCCTGAACCAGGACCGGCCACACGATCACATGGCTGGGAAAGCGATCTGCGAGGCGGTGGAGGATATCGCGGATAACCGATCCGGTTGGCGATGTGACAACCCCGATCGTGCGCGGCAGGAAGGGCAGGCGGCGCTTGCGCTCACGCGCAAACAGGCCTTCTGCCTCCAGCCTCAGCCTCGTTTTCTCTAGCAGCGCCAGCAACGCGCCCTCGCCCGCAATCTCGAGACTGTCGATGACGATCTGATACTTCGAGCGCCCCGGATAGGTCGTCAGCTTGCCCGTCGCGATCACTTCGAGCCCATCTTCGGGCACGAATGCCAGCCGCCCGGCATTGCCGCGCCACATCACCCCGTCGAGCACCGCCTTGTCGTCCTTGAGCGCCAGATACATGTGTCCGGACGCCGCGCGTTTCACCCCCGACAGCTCCCCGCGCAGTCGCACATAGCCGAAGCGTTCCTCGACCGTGCGCTTCAACGCCTGCGAAATCTCGGTGATCGAGAGCGGCTCGGCGTTGTCGCCCGCCCGGCTGCGCGCTACCAGCCCGGTGTCTTGCGATGAGGATGAGGGAGTGCGCGCCATGAATGTCCTGCTGTTGGGGTCGGGAGGACGCGAACATGCGTTAGCGTGGAAGCTGGCGCAATCCCCGTCTCTAAGGAAGCTCTACGCCGCCCCCGGAAATCCCGGCATCGCCGAGGAAGCCGAGTGCGTTTCGCTCGATGCGAGCGACCATGGCGCGGTGGTGGAATTCTGCCGCTCGCACGAGATCGCGCTGGTCGTGATCGGGCCGGAAGCGCCGCTGGTCGACGGCCTCGCCGACAGCCTGGCCGCCGCCGATATCCCAGCATTCGGTCCGTCCAAGGCCGCTGCCCAGCTCGAAGGCTCTAAGGGCTTTACCAAGGATCTTTGCGCCCGCGCCGAGATCCCTACCGGAGGCTATGTCCGCACCCATTCGCGCGATGAGGCGGTTGCGGCGCTCGACGGATTCAGCGCGCCCTTTGTGCTCAAGGCCGACGGGCTTGCAGCGGGCAAGGGCGTCGTGATCTCACCGACGCGCGAACACGCCGAGGCGACGCTATCCGACATGTTCGGCGGCCAGTTCGGGTCGGCAGGTGCGCAGATGGTGATCGAGGAGTTTCTCGAGGGCGAAGAGGCGAGCTTCTTCGCCATCACCGACGGCACGCACGTCATCCCCTTCGGCACCGCGCAAGACCACAAGCAGGTTGGCGAAGGGGACAAGGGCGCGAATACCGGCGGCATGGGCGCCTATTCGCCCGCGCCCGTGCTGACCGAAGCCCTCCAACAGCGCGTGATGGACGAGATCATCCGGCCCACCGTCGACACGATGCGCTCAGAGGGGATGCCCTATTCGGGGGTGCTTTATGCTGGCCTGATGCTGACCGCGACCGGCCCGCAGCTGATCGAGTACAATTGCCGCTTCGGTGATCCTGAATGCCAGGTGCTGATGATGCGCTACCAAGGCGACCTTGCCGCGATGATGCTCGCCTGCGCGAAAGGCGAGCTTGAGGGGGCGGGCGCGACATTCGCGGAGAAAACCGCGCTCACTGTGGTGATGGCGGCAAAAGGCTATCCCGGCACGCCGCAAAAGGGCGGCGCAATCGCGCTGGATGGTGCCGAGGCGAACGGCGCGAAGGTTTTTCACGCAGGCACGGCGATCAAGGATGGCTCGCTGGTCGCCAATGGAGGCCGCGTGCTGAACGTAACAGCTATGGGGGCCAGCGTCACCGAAGCGCAAAAGGCCGCTTACGATGCAGTAGCCAAAGTCGACTTCGCCAGCGGATTCTACCGGAGCGATATCGGTTGGAAGGAAGTGGCGCGGGAAAAGGGCGACACGCCGCAGAATTGATCTGGGTCAACGACAGGTGCGCGCTGGTGAGCCATTATGCGGGCATGACAAGACACATCGCCCCGCTCGCCCCCGTCGCCGCACTCATGGCGCTTGCCGCCTGCCAGTCGGCCTATACCCCAAGGGTAGCGACCGAAGCGCCGCCTCCGCCCGCCTTCGTCGAGGCGGCCTGCGGAGGATGCCACGCGGTTGAGCCGCCGTTCCTGTCACCCAATATGCGCGCGCCAAGCTTCGAAGCGGTGGCCAATCGCCCCGGCGTGACCAAGGCAACGATCAGGGCCTGGCTCAGGGATGCGCACAATTACCCCGAGGATATGGATTTCGACCTGACGCGCGAGAGGGTCGACGAGGTCGCGGACTACATGATCACGCTGCGCCGCGCCGATTACGTGCCCATGCCTTGAGGCTGCGCAGATTGGGTTTTCCTACTCGTTCGCGCGCTGCCAATGTGTCGGCGGCTCTTTCACATCGTCGGGTTCGGTCAAGTTGCGCGTAAGGTCACGCTTTCACCCAGAAGGTGACACTTTTCGCACCTAAGCTGACAGAAAGCGGGTTTTGCCCCTGGACCGTGTAACATGCGGTCCACTTCTCACCTAAGTCGCTGAAAAAGCGAGGGTTGCCTAAGACCCTTACAGCCTCTCGGCCATCAGCGCCTTCATGTCGGCTTCGGGACGCGGACCGTAATGGGCGATCACCTCAGCCGCAGCAATCGCGCCGCGCTTAAGGCAGACTTCAAGTCCCTCGCCCTTCGCGTAGCCCGAGAGGAAGCCAGCGGCGAACTGATCGCCTGCACCGGTCGTGTCGACGACCTTGGCGACCGGAGCAGCGGCGGTCACCGCGCGCTCACCGTGAGCGCTGGCGACCGCGCCCTTGGCGCTGCGCGTGGCGACGAGAACGGGGACCTTGGGCGCAACAGCGTTGAACCCGGTTTCGAAGTCGTCCTCTCCCGTCAGCGTCGCAAGCTCGCTCTCGTTGACGAACAGGATGTCGATCAGCCCGTCGTCGATCATCGCGCGGAAGTCGTCGCCGTGACGCTCGATCACGAAGCTCTCGGACGCGGTGAAGGCGACCTTGCGGCCTGCCTCGCGGGCAACCTCGATCGCGCGGCGCATGGCGCGGCGGGGTTCTTCGGGGTCCCACAGATAGCCTTCGAGGTAGAGGATCCCGGCGCTTGCGATCAGGTCTTCGTCGAGCGCTTCGGCGGGCAGGAACTGGCCTGCGCCAAGGAAGGTGTTCATCGTACGCTCGCCATCGGGAGTGACGAAGATGAGCACGCGGCCCGTTGCGGGTTCGCCGTCGCGCGCGGGCGTGTCGAAATCGATGCCGGTTGCGCGCATGTCGTGGCGGAAGACCTTGCCAAGCTGGTCATCGGCGACCTGCCCGATGAAGGCACATTGCAGGCCAAGAGTGGAAAGGCCAGCCAGCGTGTTGGCCGCCGACCCGCCGGAAAGCTCGCGCGCTGGGGGCATGGCATCGTAGAGCTCGTCGGCGCGCGCTTCGTCGATCAGGGTCATGCCGCCCCGGTTAAGCGAAAGCTCGTCGATCAGCCCCTCTTCGCAAGAGGCGATGACGTCGACAACTGCGTTGCCGATGGCGATGACGTCGTAGCGGGTGTCGGTCACTAAGAAGGCGTCCTTGTGGTATCTGGTCTGATGGAAGGTTGCCGCAGCGCCTAGCCGCAAGCGCGCGGAAGGCCAAGAGGTTTGGCTTCGATGTTTGACAGGCGCCCCAACCCATCGCATCGCGGCGTGCGATGATGTCAGTGTTCAAAGCGCTTGGTCTGGCGGTGAGCCAGTTGACCCATGGGCCGGTGCTCAAGGTGCTGCTCAAGTCAGTCGCGATCACGGTGGGCGTGTTCATCCTCTTCGGTGCGCTGCTATATTGGGGGCTCGTCGAGGTCTTTGCAGCTTACGGATTAGAGGGCGGAGGGTTCGTCGGCGCTGCCGCGGCCGTTCTGGTTGCGGGGCTGTCCTTCTGGTTCCTGTTCCGCCTTGTTGCCTTGGCCGTGCTGCAGTTCTTCGCCGACGAGATCGTGGTCGCGGTAGAGGCCCGGCACTATCCCGAGGCTGCGCGAATGGCCCGCAAGCTGCCCTTCCGGCGCGATCTCGCCAATTCGGTGAAGGGAATCGGCAGGACGGTCGCGCTCAATTTGCTCGCCTTGCCGGTAGCGGCGGCGCTGGTTGTAACCGGCATCGGATCGGCCGCAGTGTTCCTTGCGGTCAATGCGTGGCTTCTGGGCCGGGAGCTCACCGATATGGCCTGGCTTCGCCATTGCGGGAGCGAACCTGCGGAGAACCCGGTGTCTTGGCAAAAGCGCGCCTTGCTGGGGGCGGCGGTTGCGGTGATAATGCTGATCCCGTTCGCAAATCTGCTCGCACCCGTGATCGGTGCTGCGGCAGGAACCCATCTGACCCAATCGGCATTGTCGCTGCGTGATGAGAAAGCTCTGCACCTGCATGGACAAAGAGATGCGTAGAATTGGTCTGCTGGCATTGCTTGCGATGGCCACGAGTGCGTGCGCCGGGGGTGCGGCGAGCGGCAACTACATCCGCACCAGCAACCCTCAAGCAACAGCGCAGCCAAGCTCGGCACCTGCCTATCGCGCACCCGCAGCGAGGTCTGGCCCCGGCGCTGACGGCATCCTTGGCCAGTCTGCCCCCTTCCTTGTAAGCCGCTTCGGAGCCGCAAGGATCGACATGGCCGAAGGCGATGCACGTAAGCTGCAATTCGCCTCTGAAAGCTGCGTGCTCGACATCTACCTGTACCCCGTTGGCGCAGGCAATGCGCCGGTTGCGACCCATGTCGCCACGCGGCTCAGGCAAGGCGGTGGAGAGACCGACAATGACCGCTGCATTGCCGACGTCGAAAGCGCTGCATCCGGGGGCTGAGCGTCTGCGGGCGGCGTGCTTGGTAACCCGGTCTTAAGCACATTCTGCGATGCCGATGGTTCAATAACAGGGACCAGACGGCCAATGACGACCCAATTCACCGATCTTGCACGGCGCGTTGCTACCGATGGACAGGTAACGGCTGACGAGGTTCTGGCGCTGCGCCGCGAAGGCTGGGGCGACGGGATCATCACCCGCGAAGAGGCCGAGGCGCTGTTCGCGATCAACAATGTGCTCGATGTGCGCGACGAACAGTGGTGCGACTTCTTCGTCGAGGCAGTCGGCGAATTCGTGTTGAACGGCACCGAGCCGCGCCTTCAGTGCAGCGTCAAGGAAGCCGGGTGGCTGATCGGTCAGGTCGATCATGACGGCGTGGTCGAAAGCCTCGTCGAGCTCGAAACCATCGTTCGCATTATCGAGCGCGCCGAGAATACGCCGGACAGCCTCAAGAACTACGTGATCGAGCAGGTCGAGCGCGAAGTGCTCAGCGGCACCGGCCCGACACGCTGCGGCGGCGAACTGTCAGACACGCATATCACCGCAGCTGAAGCGAATATCCTTCGCCGCGTTGTCTTTGCAAGCGGCGGTCACGGTCCCGCGGCCGTTAGCCGGTTCGAAGCCGAAATGCTCTTCCGCCTGAAGGACGAGACGCTGGCCGAGGCTAACGATCCGGAATGGGATGAGCTCTTCCTCGACGGCGTAAGCAACTACCTCAAGGGCTTCGCTCTGCAGAACGCGCAGCTTGAACATGGCCGGGCGAAGGAACTTCAGGAGTTCGTTGCCGACAACAAGGCCAATGTCGGGCGCTTCATCGGACGCATGGCGCGCGAAGCGCCGCAAGTTGCCAATCACTTCGGCAAGGTCTTCGGCAAGCGCGATGCTGGGCCGAGCTTCACCGAACAGGCGATTGCTGGCGAGGAAATCACCGATCACGAGCAGGAATGGCTCGACAAGATGATCGAAGCCGACGGTGAGATCGACGAACTCGAACGCCGCCTGATCGCCCGCATCATCGACGAAGGCGAGTAAGCCCTAGCTCTCGAAGTCGAGTGGAGCTTCGGCGCCGCCTTGCTTGGGCACAGGTCCATGTGGAGGCACGGCGGGAACCGGAATGCCAGCCTCCGGCGGCTTCTTAGGCCCACCTTTGGTCGCCTCGAGGATCGCAAGCAGAATGGCACGGTGTGGTCCGTCGAAGGCCGCGAGAACGCGTTCGATCCGATCTTTAGGTATCCGGTCCACCGGACCAAGCGAATCCGGCGCACGGTCGTGATACCTGAGGTCCGCCCTAAGGTTCTGGACCACCGCCTCGAAATGCACCAACTCTGCGCGCAGGAAGATGCGTTCTTCCGGCTCCTCGCAGATCTTCAACTTGCGATTGAGCCGTGTGATTTCACGCAAGAGCAGCGCGATCGAAAGCCGCAATTCGCGATCGCGCCGCGCCGCTCTACGATCATGCAAACGAGCGGTCGGCCTGCGAGACTGTCGCAGCTGCTCGATCTCTCGCCGATGAGCGTTGCGCAGCCGCTTCGATGCGCCGCGCATCAACTCCTGATAGCGTTTGGTATAGTCGCGATCGCGCTTTGCCATGGTGTTTAATTACCATAAAGCACCACGGCGCGCTATCAGCCTTATCAGCTTTCGAGCGCGGCGAATCCGTCCGCCGCGAGCTCACGCCAGCGCTTCTGCCTATGCGCGTAAAAGCGCTTGGCATAGGCGGCGACGGCGTTGGTCAGAAGACCTGCCTCGATATGGACGCGGTCCGTATAGTGCGTGGTTTGCGGCGAGCTTCCAGGCTTGAGGATGATCCAGTGGTCCCAGCGCTTGATCATCTGACTGTACCCGTTGTCGCGTAACATGAAGCTGCCTTCCGGGGCGTCGGGATACTCGATACCGATCACCTGCCAGCCAATTGGAGCCTTTCCGAAGGCATAGATCTGAGCGCGGTGTTCACCCTCGGGCCAGGGCGCTGAGCGGTCGAAACCGTCCTCGTACTCGAACCGGATTAGGGGATGCGCGATATGATCGAGAAGCGCGGGCTGTCGCACCCACTCCCACGCCTCCTCCAGCGGACAGTCAAGCTCGGTGGAAAGCTCGACCGTCGTGGCCATCAGACCATGAAGCTTTCGCCGCACCCGCAAGCGCCCTTGGCGTTGGGGTTGTCGAACACGAAGCCTGCGGTGAAGTCGTCCTCGACCCAGTCCATGGTCGAACCAACGAGATAGAGAACGCTCGCGCCGTCGATATAGAACGTGCCGCCGGGCGTTTCGATCTTCTCATCGAACTTGGCTTCTTCGGTGACGAAGTCGACCGAATAAGCGAGCCCTGAGCAACCCCGGCGCGGCGTCGACAGCTTCACGCCGATCGCGTCGTCGGGGGCCTTGCTCATAAGTTCGGCGATGCGGGCTTCGGCGCCCTTGGTGAGGATGACGGCGGCGGGGCGCTGGCGTTCATTGGCTCTTGTCTTGGTGTCGGCCATCAAAGCATCCCCAGTTCTAGGCGTG
Source organism: Erythrobacter sp. S158 (assembly GCF_057364915.1). Lineage (NCBI taxonomy): Bacteria > Pseudomonadati > Pseudomonadota > Alphaproteobacteria > Sphingomonadales > Erythrobacteraceae > Erythrobacter > Erythrobacter sp. S158. The sequence continues at coordinate 2,887,931 of NZ_CP200279.1, forward strand.
CTTCGTCGCTCATTTTCTCAGGCGACCACGGCGGATCCCAGACGAGCTCAACCTCGGCATCGCGGATGCCGGGAACCGAAGCAGCGCGCAGTTCAACCTCGCCCGGCATGGTCTCGGCAACCGGGCAATGCGGCGTGGTGAGCGTCATCGTGATCGTCGCATCGGCTTCGTCGTCGACGTCGACGCCGTAGATCAGGCCCAGGTCGTAGATGTTGACCGGGATTTCCGGGTCGTAGATTTCCTTGAGCGCGTCGATCACGGCCTGCTGCAAATCGCTGCCTGCCCCGCCGACCGGACCCTCGGCTGGCTTTTGATGGAGAAACCCTTCAAGATAGTCGCGCTCGCGCTTGGCAGCGGGCGCGTCGTCCTCGTCGATCGCATCCTCGACACGCGCGCGCGGCGGCTTGTCGATCACCGTGTCGTTGGGCGCGGGTGCGGCAACGTAGTCTTTCTCGTCCTGAGGCTTGTCCATCAGCCTAGTCCTTTCCAAAAATCCGGCGCGTGCGGGCGATCCCTTCGAGCAGCGCATCGACATCGGCCTCGGTCGAATAGAGCCCGAAGCTGGCGCGCGCGGTCGCGGGAACGCCGAGATAATCCATCAATGGCTGTGCGCAATGGTGGCCTGCGCGAATGGCGACGTTTGCCTCGTCGAGGATAGTGCCCAAATCGTGCGGGTGAATGCCGTCGATGGCAAAGCTGACGATGCCGGCACTGTTGTCAGGGCCGAACACCGTCACATCGTTCATCGCGGTAAGCTCGCGGCGCAGCCTCGTGACGAGCTTCGATTCGTCCTCGTGCATCTTCGCAAGTCCGACTTCGCTGACATAATCGGCGGCGGCTGCGAAAGCTATCGCTTCGGTGATGGCGGGTGTGCCAGCTTCGAATCGCTGTGGCGGTGCATCGTAAGTGGTCTTTTCGAAGGTCACGCGGTCGATCATGGACCCGCCACCTTCCCATGGGGGCATGGCTTCGAGCAATTCGCCCCGCGCCCAAAGGGCTCCGATCCCAGTGGGACCGTAAAGCTTGTGGGCCGAAAAAACATAGAAGTCGCAATCGAGCGCGGCGACGTTGACCGGCATATGCGGCACCGCCTGACAGCCGTCGAGAAGGATCTTTGCACCGACCTTGTGCGCCATGTCTGCTGCACGTTTTGCGTCGAGCACGCTACCCAACACGTTCGAAACATGCGCCAATGCGACGAGCTTGTGCTCTTCGCTGATCATCGCCTCGGCGGCGTCGAGATCGATCTGGTGATCGTCGGTCAGAGGGACGACGTCGATTTTCGCACCAGTCGCTTCGGCCACCATCTGCCACGGCACTATGTTGGAGTGATGCTCAAGCTGCGAGAGCAGAATCCGATCGCCTGCCTTTAGGTTCGCCCTGCCCCAGCTGTTCGCGATGAGATTGATCGCTTCGGTCGCGCCTCGGGTGAATACGATCTCGTTCTCCGCGCCGCCGACCAATTCGGCAATCCGCCGACGGGCCGCTTCGTAGGCAAGCGTCATGTCGGCCGAGCGCGAATAAACCCCGCGGTGAACGGTCGCGTAATCCTCGCCCATGGCGCGCGCCATCGCATCGATCACTGCGCGCGGCTTTTGCGAAGTCGCGGCGGTATCAAGATAGTGCCAGGGCTCGCCATCGCGGGTCACAAGACCCGGGAAGTCGGCGCGCAGATCGCGTGTCAAGGCGGTCGGAGCGTTCACAGCGATGCTTCCTCGAGCGCTTTGAGCGCGTCTTCGAGCATGCGCTCACGCGTCGCCTCGTCTTCAAGCGCGACAAAGGCATCGCCGATGAAGGCCTGAACAAGCAGGCGCTTAGCAGCGTCGGGCGAGAGCCCGCGTGCTGCCATGTAGTAGCGCGCCGCCTCGTCGAGCTGGCCAACCGTCGCGCCATGCGCGCACTTCACATCGTCAGCGAAAATCTCAAGCTGCGGGACGGCATTCGCGCTCGCGCCCGCTTCGAGGAGCAAACCCTTGAAATCCTGCGCGGCGTCGGTTTTCTGCGCGTGGCGAGCAACCTTGATCTCGCCAAGGAAACTACCCGTGCTCTGACCCCAATGCACCGCTCGAACCGTCTGGTTCGAGGTCGCGTTGGGATGATCGTGGCGGGTGAGCGTCACGAATTCCTGGACCTTGTCGCCGCCGCCGATCGTTACGCCGCCAAATTCAAAGTGCGCGCCTTCTTCAAGGGTCACGTCGAGCTCGACGCGCGCATACTTGCCGCCGGTGATTACCTTGAACGCTTCGAAGCGTCCGCCCCTGCCGACATGCACGCGCAGGCGGTCGACCATGCCCGGCGATTGCGGGCCAGCGCCGTGCACCGTGCATTCGCGGCGCGTCTCGCCAGCGGGCACTTCGAGCGTGCGCCAGTGGTTGATCGCCTCGGGTTTCGCCTTGGCGAGGTAATCGGCATCGGCATAGCGCCATGCTTCGTCCCGGCGGGTGGGGAGGGTTGCGGTGTCACTCATGAGGCATTGCGCTCCATCGCGCGTTCAACTCTGCGCATCAATCTTGCGCGTGTTTCTCGAATACAGCTGCTCACAGCCTGCTGGTCGCTCGCCCCTTCGCGTACGCACTGCGTCACTGCTCGGCAAAAGCGGTCGTCGAGGCGCGGCCGCCCGGTCGACTTGCTGAGCGAGCAATGCCAGTTGCCTTCGCGGTCCTGGCCCACGTTCGCCTGAACGCTACGCAGGTTCCCGAGCACAACGATCTCGGGCACGGGCTCAGCCGGCGCGGCCTGAATGGCAAGAAGGAGCGAGGTCAGGATCACGCGGACATCTCTGCCATGATCGCGTCGTAGCCTTCACTCTCGAGGCGAAGCGCAAGCTCGGGACCGCCGGTTTCGACGATGCGGCCACCTGCAAGCACCGATACGCGGTCAGGCTTCACCACGTCGAGCAGACGCTGGTAGTGCGTGATGAGCAGCACGCCCTTGTCGGGAGCACGCATGATCGAATTGATACCCTCGCCGACGACACGAAGCGCGTCGATGTCGAGGCCGCTATCGGTTTCGTCGAGAACGGCAAAAGCAGGGTCGAGAATGCCCATCTGGACCATCTCGGCGCGCTTCTTTTCGCCGCCGGAGAAGCCGACATTGACCTGCCGCTTGAGCATTTCCATGTCCATCTTGAGCAGGCCCGCCTTTTCCTTGGCGAGCTTCAGGAACTCGCCGCCGGAAAGCGGCTCTTCGCCGCGATACTTGCGCTGGGCGTTGAGCGCCTCGCGCAGGAATTGCACGTTGGAGACGCCGGGAATCTCGACCGGGTACTGAAAGCCCAAAAACAAGCCCGTCGCCGCACGCTCATGAGGGTCCAGGTCGAACAGCTCTGCGCCGCGAAACGTCACCGATCCGGCGGTCACATCGTAGCCCGACTTGCCGCCCAGCACATGCGCGAGCGTCGATTTACCGGCGCCATTGGGGCCCATGATGGCGTGGACCTCACCGGCCTGAACTTCGAGGCTCAGACCCTTGAGGATCGCCTTGCCGTCTACTTCGGCGTGGAGATTATTGATTGTCAGCACTGCGTGCCTCCCGTTCTTCATAAGCGGCCTGTGCAGCGTCCGCAGTCTCGTCTGTGCGCGCCTTGACTACCGATGCGTCGCGCAGTTCGAGCACGAGGCCTTTGGGTCGTTCGGCTTCGTATTGCTCCTGAGCTGCGGCCTGTGAGCGCTGCACGAAAGTGAATTGATTATCGAGGTCAGCGCCGCGGGCGATGTGAATGCGCCCGATATGCTCGAAGATCTCGCGCACATCGGCCGCGGTGTATTCAGCATTCTCCCCGCGACGTGCGAGGACCGAGCTTGCACCCTCAACCGAGGCGTCGAAAACCTCCGCGCAGCGAGGAAGGTCCGAGCGATGCTGCGATTCAAAGTCGGCCTGCCCGCGAACCTTGCGCAACTGCACGGATAAACAGCGCCGGTAATCGGCTACGAAAGGCTGGATCAGGCGCGGATATTCTAGGGTCCACGTCTCGGGCGCATCGTTCTCGATGGCAACAGGAGCCTGGCCCACGCCCTGAAGCGCGATCAGGGGAGCGATAATGAGAGATAAGCTGGTCATTGTTCGGCTGTGTCCCGTGATTGATACCTGCTGGGTGTGGAGGACGCGCGGTGTTCACGCCGCGCTTGACGCTTGTCATCGATGCGAATGCGCATTCCGGCGGTGACCCGCTGAAGGACGGCGTCCATGTTTTCGAGAATATCGCTTGCCTTGATTCGCATTACACGGATGCCAACCGCCTCAAGGCTCTTGTCGCGGCGCTTGGCCAGCGTTTCATCCTGATCGTCTTCGTCGATCATGATCGCCATGCCGAGATTGTGGCAATTGAAGTCGACAATCGCGCTACCGACTACGGCAAAACGCTTAAAGGTGTAGCGACCAAGGTCGGCATCGGCGAACCGCTTGGCGAGCGCCTTGTGTGCGGGCGAAGCAAACCGCCGCATTTCGCGCGCGCGGTCGTGCAACTCGTCGAGACGCTTGTCCGAAATCTTCCAGCCGCGACCTTTCTTGTTGAGCGTCGGCTCTGTGCTCGAAGTGTCCTTGAGGCCCAGGGTTTTACGAGCGGTTTCCTGATCGCTTTTCGCAGTCAGCGAATGGCGTTTGTGCACCCGGTCAACAGGTGTCCCGTCTGTAAGAGGTACGCCCGGGGTCACGTCATGATCCTCAAAACCCATCTTCGAATAAAACTCGAGGCCGCCGGTATTGTCGGCACGAACTGTCGCGTTGATCGCCTCAAAACCGAGTTCGACGGCGCTCGCTCGCGTCGCTTCGAACAGGCTCTTGCCGATCCCTTGCTGCGTTGCGCCAACCTTGGCGAAGGTGGCGATGTCAGCAACACCTTCGGGAAGTGCATCGTTTTGCACCAGCGTCTGAAAGCCCAGGAGCTCGCCCGTTTCGCTATCGATGGCAGCCACGCAGTTGCAAACGCCGGGACCGGTCAAATAAGCTTCGGCCAGATGCTCAGGGGTGAACGCCTCTTCAAGCGCGGTTGTCCCGCCCTTCGCGATAATCTCGTTGAGGATTACGGTCAGCCCCGGCGCGTCATCTTCTGTGACGGGCCTGACTACTATGACTTCTTCAAGAAGGCTCACCCCACGCTCCCTTCGAGGCTGATAGCGAGAAGCTTCTGCGCTTCGACGGCGAACTCCATGGGCAGTTCTTTGAGCACGTCCTTGGCGAAGCCGTTAACGATCAGCGCCACGGCCTCTTCCTCGTCCAGCCCGCGCTGCATGGCGTAGAACAACTGCTCGTCTGAGATCTTCGAGGTGGTCGCCTCGTGCTCGATCTGGGCCCCGGGGTTCTTCACCTCGATATAAGGCACGGTGTGCGCGCCGCATTCGTCACCGAGCAGCAGGCTGTCGCACTGGGTGAAGTTGCGCACGCCTTTGGCCCTGGGGCCGACGCGGACCAACCCGCGATAGGTGTTGTTCGACTTGCCCGCCGAAATACCCTTCGAGATGATCGTCGAGCGCGAGCCTGCGCCGTTGTGGATCATCTTGGTGCCGGTATCGGCCTGCTGATGATTGTTAGTGACAGCGACCGAATAGAACTCGCCGACGCTGTCTTTGCCGTTGAGCACGCAGGACGGATACTTCCACGTCACCGCGGAACCGGTCTCGACCTGCGTCCAGCTGATCTTGGAGCGGTCGCCTTGGCACAACCCGCGCTTGGTGACGAAGTTGTAGATGCCGCCGACGCCTTCGGAATTACCCGGATACCAGTTCTGGACCGTCGAATATTTGATCTCGGCATCTTCCATCGCGACCAGTTCGACGACGGCAGCGTGGAGCTGGTTTTCATCGCGCATCGGCGCAGTGCAGCCTTCGAGATAGCTGACGTATGAACCCTTCTCAGCGACGATCAGGGTGCGTTCGAATTGTCCGGTGTTTTCGGCGTTGATGCGGAAATAGGTGCTGAGCTCCATTGGGCAGCGCACACCCTCTGGCACATAAACGAAGGTGCCGTCCGAGAAGACTGCGCTGTTCAAGCAAGCAAAGTAATTGTCGCGCTGCGGCACGACGCGGCCGAGCCACTTTTTGACAAGGTCCGGATACTCCTTGATCGCTTCGGAGATCGACAGGAAGATGACCCCCGCCTTCTTGAGCTCCTCGCGGAAGGTGGTTGCGACGCTCACACTGTCGAAAACGGCATCAACCGCGACCTTACGCGCGCCTTCGACCCCGGCGAGCACTTCTTGCTCCGCCACGGGAATGCCGAGCTTGTCGTAAACCGCCTTGATCTCGGGATCGAGCTCGTCGAGCGATTTGAGCGTCGGCTTCTTCTTGGGCGCGGCGTAGTAATACGCGTCCTGATAGTCGATCGCCGGATAGCCGACCTTGGCCCAGTCGGGCTCCTTCATTTCCTGCCAAAGGCGAAAGGCCTTCAGACGCCAGTCGAGCATCCATTCCGGCTCGCCCTTTTTGGCCGAGATGAAGCGGACGGTCTCTTCGGAAAGGCCTTTTTCCGCATACTCGGTCTCAATATCCGAGGACCAGCCATGCTCGTATTCTGCAGCATTGGCTGCAGCCGCCTTGGCCTCTGCGTCCATCTCTTGTGTGTCGATCTGTTCGGTCATGCCATGTGCTTTTCGTAAGAAGTAGTGGGCGCCGGGGAGTGGCGCAGATGTTCGAGAGTGACCTCGGCGAGGGCGCCGCGCAGTTTTGCGTTGATGATCGGCCAATGCGGCTTCATCGAACAGCGCGCTTCGTGTTCGCACTCTTTGTGGTCGACGCAGGCGGTCAAGGCGATCGGACCTTCTACCGCCTCGACAATATCAGCGACAGTGATTGCCGCGGCGGGACGCCCAAGCTGCAAGCCACCACCTGCCCCGCGAACCGAGCGCAGCAGCCCGGCGGAAGTCAGCTTTGAGACCAATCGCTGTACGGTTGGAACAGGAAGCCCCGTCTCACTTGCCAATTCAGCAGCGCTCACGCGTCCATCGCCACAATGCGTGGCGGCCTGGCACATCGTAATGACGGCATAATCGGCTAGGTTGGAGAGGCGCATGAGCTCAGGAAAATCCGCTTGTTGCGAGTCATTCTTAAATCGGACTGAATCAGTCGGATTTCAAATACGCACAATTTGGTCTGATTTCAAGCTGTGTGATTCTCTATGCCAAGCGCCATGAAGGGGCTCAGGCGGTTGAGATTCTTCATCCTCAGCATCGTCTGGAACAGTGGCTCCGCTTCACCGCCCAGCCTCGACGGTGTGTAGCCACAATATCGCCTGATCTCATTTATCATGTGCGGCTGGTCGTAGAAGGCGGAAGCGATCTCCGCTTCGGCTTCGTCTGACAGATCTGGCTGGGCAAGCAGGTGAGCCGCGCGGACTGCACGCATCTTTCGGGCAAGGGCTGCGGGCGCAAAGCCGAAATACTTTGCGACCAATCGTTCAGACTGACGTCTGGAATAAGCAAGCTCGTCATAGAGCGCTTCGATGTCCGGATTGAGCGAAGTACCCAGCCAAGCGAGGACTGTCCTGATCACGGTTTCATGCGGCTTGGGTACTGACTTCAAACGCTGGGCGATCCAACCGGCCAGTTCGGCGCATGCCTCCGGACCGCCAATCTCGCCCGAACGATAGCGCGCGACCAGATCGTCATGGAACCTGGTCACTTCGTCACCGAGCAATTTCTCGGCCGGGATGAAGCGGTCGAGATGCGTGCTGGCGTCGGCCCTCGACAAGGCGGCCCAGCCGAGCGGGGAGAGCGACGCGCCAATGGCGTGCCAAGGCCCCGACATGCGAAACGGAGCAGCAGTCCTGAAACCGCTGAACATGTATGGCTTTCCGCCGACCTTCTGAACGACATCGTCAAACTGGATTTCACCCGACCCATAGGGCGTGAAAAACAGCTGCCCCAAAGCGCCGGGGTGGCGGTCGGCGATCTCACGTTCATCCCATTTGAAATGAAACAGCGCGAGCACGTGCTGCTTCAGGCCTTCAGGCGGATCAAAATAGGTGAGTTGAAAGTGCCGGTTGCTTGCGTCGGCCGCCTTGCCCGAGTTCATTGATCGTCTCGCAAGCGGGGCGGCACGATCGACCAAGTGCGACCCTTCGGTCGCACCGCCCCCAGTGCCTCTGCGCCAGGCGCTGGAGAACCGCGTTTGCGCGGCTCTTCGGCAGGGACATATGCTGGCTCGACCATATCGCCTTGTAATACAGCGACATGAGGCTTTTCAAAGCCTAAGTGTTTGTTATTCCTTCTCAAGCGCGTCGCGTGCATACTTTCCAGGCGGTCCATGGGCGGCAGGATCGAATGTCCGCACGACCAGGTCCCCCTCCTCCAGAATAGTCGGCGTTCTACCTGTGTAGCGACGCAAGTCGTTGATCAGATGCGACTGATCGAAATAAGCCAGTGAGATCTCGTCTCGAACGGTGGTTGGCAAATCTGGTTGCGACAGCAAGGTTGCTGCCCGCATTGCTCTTACTCTTTTCAGGAGTTGCCTCGGCGGGACACCGAAAAACCGATTGCTGAGCCGTTGGGCCTGTCGCCGCGATATCGCAAGCTGATCGAAGAGGGCCTCGACAGGCGGATTGAACTCTTTCGAGAGCCACGACATGGTCTCGTCTATGAAGGTCGCATGAGCGGGCTTGATCGGCGTGATCGCTTCACGGAACACTTGCGAGAGCGCTTCGGTCGCCTGCGCAGGATCGTCAGGATCTGCCTGTCCAATGCCGACCAAGCGATCAGCGAGTTCGTGGCTCAGAGCATCGTGTGGTGGGATCATACGGTGATGAACCGCGTCAACGGGCTCGCCAACCAGTTCAGCCCATCCGCGGTGTGTCAGCGACGCGCCCACGCAGCGGAAGGGTCCGAGAACCGACAAGCGGGTCGCTTGCAACAAGGGCGCATTGAGGAAGACAGGGGCGGGTGCTCTTTGCGTACCGCTCTCGAAATGCAGCTCGAACGTGCCTTCGAAAATAGCATAAACCTGACCCGAATAGGCCGGCATGACGTCCTCGATACGCTCGGCGCCTGTACGCATGGCGTAGAAGATGTTGACCTGTTCTCGAAGATCAGGCGGAGGGGCGATAAGCTCAAATTCGACAGGATGTTTGGTTTCGAAGAGCATGCCTTGTGTTGGGCAGCTTTGCTGCGCCCCCTTATGAATCCAGCTCGCGCAGATTTTTCGGCGCGATCATTTCGGACAGGTAGGGGTTGTCCGGGTTCTTGAGTCTGGCAGGGGTGCGGCCGACGAAGCGGTTGATCTCTCTGATCATGTGCGACTGATCGAAAAACGCTTCGCCAAGTTCGGCTTCGAATTCTGGGGTCAGGGTGGGGAAAGATAGCAGCGCCGCCGCTCTGAGCGCGCGATATTTGCGAGCCAGCGCTTGCGGTGAGAGGCCAAAATATCGCTCTGTCAGGCGTTGAACTTGGCGCTCCGAATAGGCCGCCTTTTCAAGCAGATCGCCAAGGTCCGGGCTGAGAGATGAACCAAGCCAATTGTTGACGACCTTGATGAGCTCTGCGTGTCGCGAATTCACGCGTTTGACCGAGCTGCCAATGAACTCACCAATCGCAAGCGCGCATTCCTGCCCGGTTTTCGTGCCCGCGCGATACTCGGCGATCAAGTCAGCACCAAGCTTGGTCGCACGGTCGCCAAGAATCTCGCCAGCATCGCGAAGCCGGTCGCGATTCTCGCCCGCGTGAAGCCCCGTCAGCGCGGCCCAGCCAAGCGGCGTGAGGGCTGCGCCAATGGCATGGAACGGGCCATCGACCACGATTGGATTGGCGGTCGACAGCGGTGTCATCACGGCCACTTCGGGATTGGGGTCGCTGTGGCCTGCCCGAAAGTGCATTTCACCCTTGCCGTAAGGGAACAGCGACAAATGGCCTACCGAAGCAGGCTGGATATCGGTGATCTTGGGCTCGTCACAGCGGAAATGATAAAGCGTTGTTACGTAGTCGCTGATCGCCGCTGGCGGGGCGATGTAATCGACGTGGATGAGCGACTGAGATGTGAGCTCATAGCTCACCTCATCAGGCTCAAATTCTGTGTCTCCATTCATGGAGTCTGTGAATTTTTCCATCAACAACGCCCCGATATGGAGGCGTGTAGCGTCTTTCTGGCTGTTATAACATCAAAAAAAGGGCGGCCCACGGATGGGCCGCCCATTTGAGTTGAGGAACTCTTTGCATTGCTGCTCCGAGCCCTTCGGGTCGCAGGACAGTATCTAGACGCGAACTCGGCCCAAGAATTGTATGCAAACGACAAGGTATCATGGAGCAAATTTTCGGTTCGATCACAAAGTTTTGAGCTTACCGCTTGGTAGAATGGTCGGACGTGCTCCTCTCGACAGATCGGATGAAATCGGCTTACGCGCAAAGCCATGACGCTCACCTCTCGCCTCTTCGCGCTCGCTCGTCCGGCCATCTTTGCGCTCGACCCCGAGACCGGCCACCGCCTTGCAATTAACTCGCTGAAAAAAATGCCTTTTGCTTCAACCTCTTCGGGAAGCTCCGGAAGCAATTCGCTGGCGGTACGAGTTGCCGGATTGGACTTCCCGAACCCGGTGGGAGTCGCAGCCGGGTTCGACAAAGACGCTGAAGTGCCCGATGCCCTGTTGAGACTTGGCTTTGGCTTCACCGAAGCAGGGTCGATCACTCCGCGCCCTCAAGCTGGCAATCCCAAGCCTCGACTCTTTCGACTCGCCGAAGATCGAGCGGTGATCAATCGGATGGGCTTCAACAACGCCGGCGCGCAAAAAGCTCTCAAGCGATTCGCAGCACGCAGCGGCCGCCCAGGCGTTGTCGGAGTCAACATTGGCGCCAACAAGGATTCCGAAGACCGCACGGCAGACTACGCTGAGATGGCCCGGCTCATGGCACCTTATGCGAGCTATCTTGCGGTCAACGTGTCGAGCCCGAACACTCCGGGCCTTCGAGCGCTTCAGGACGAAGCTGCATTGGCTGGCCTGATCGATGCCGTGATCGAGGCGCGTGGCCAAGCGGAGACGGAAACTGTGCCCCCGATCTTCCTCAAGGTCGCGCCAGATCTTGAGTACGATGATATCGACGCGATTGCGCGCATAGCCATCGACAAAAAGCTCGGCGCACTCATTGTGTCGAACACTACCATCTCGCGACCTGACCTTAGGTCACGCCACGCAAACGAAACCGGGGGGCTTTCGGGTGAACCACTGCGCGCCATGGCGCTCGAACGGGTTCGCGATTTCCGCAAGGCAACCGGCGGAGAGATGCCACTTGTCGGCGTTGGCGGCATTGCGACAGCCGAGCATGCGTGGCAGCGCATCAGGGCGGGCGCGAGCCTTGTCCAGCTTTACTCGGCCATGGTCTATGAAGGTCCCGGTCTCGGCAGCCAGATCGTGAGCGGACTGAAGCGGCTCATGAAACGCGACGGATTTTCGAGCATTGCAGAGGCGGTGGGAAGCGAATAGCAGTCGCAACCGATGCTCAAACACTTCTCGATAATCGCCCCGATCGCGCTTCTGGCCACAGCCTGCGCGGACAAGGATGCTCCCGTCGCAAGCCCGGCATCGGCCGCGCAAGTCACAGCGCCGGGCGCGGTCAGCGCAGCGGACCCGCGCGCCGCAGCAGCGGGCGAAGCGATCCTCGCGAAGGGCGGCTCTGCGGCCGATGCAGCCATCGCTGTCATGCTGGCCCTGACTGTGGTCGAACCGCAAAGTTCCGGAATTGGCGGCGGCGGCTTTATGATCCATGTGGGTTCGGACGGCATCGAAAGTTTCGACGGTCGCGAGACAGCTCCGGCCACGGCCACAGGGACTCGCTTTCTTGACGCAGATGGCGAACGCCTACCGCGTGAGACCCGAGTCACTTCGGGTCTGAGCGTCGGGGTTCCGGGCAACATCGCCCTCGCAGCGCTCGCCCATAAGGAACACGGCAGTCTTGCATGGGCCGAGCTGTTCGAGCCAGCAATCGCTCTTGCCCGCGAAGGCTTCATTATGAACCGCCGACTTCACCAGTCGCTCAGCGGTCAGCAATCGCGCGCAGGCAAAACCAAAGCTGCGAGGGCCATATTCTTCGGCGAAGATGGCGAGCCGCTTTCCGTTGGGGCGACGGTGAAGGTGCCTGAACTTGCGGATACACTAGAACGGATCGCAGCTGGCGGTCCCGAAGTCTTCTACCGCGAAAGCGCTGCCGAATTTGCGCGATACGTCGCCGCCGAAACGCCGCAGGACGGCAAGATGAGCGCCAGCGATGTGCGGGGTTATACAGCCAAGATGCGCGATCCAGTATGCGCCCCTTATCGAACTTATAAGGTGTGCGGCATGGGCCCGCCCTCTTCAGGCGGGGTCGCGGTTGCACAGATGCTGGGCCAGCTTGAGGGATTTGATCTCTCGGCACTGGGCCCGCAAAGCGCCGAATTCTGGCACTTGTTCCTGGAATCGCAGCGGATAGCTTACGCAGACCGCGAGCTCTATCTGGGTGACGCAGATTTTGTTGAAGTGCCAGTCGAAGGCCTCGTCAATCCCGATTACATGGCCAGCCGCGGTGCCTTGATTGACCGCAGCACCGCGATAGCAGAGGTACAACCAGGAACGCCCCCCGGTGCACCGATGGCCCGCGCTGACGGTGACGAACCGCCAGAAAACGGCACCACCCACTTCTCCGTGGTCGATGGTGAAGGCAATGCGGTCAGCTACACCTCAACCATCGAAGGAGCGTTCGGCTCTGGCCTCCATTGGGGCGGATTCTATCTCAACAACGAGCTCACCGACTTCAGCTCTTCGCCTGATGTCAACGGTGTCCCGGTGGCAAACCGGGTCGAAGGCAGCAAGCGTCCGCGTTCTTCGATGGCGCCTACAATCGTCTTCGATTCAGATGGAGAGATCGTGCTCGTGATCGGAGCTGCTGGCGGGCCGACTATCCCAGTACAGGTCGCGCGCTCAATCATTGGCGTCATTGACTTTGGCATGAGCGCTGAAGAAGCGCTTGCCCTTCCCTTGCTGATGTCATTTGGATCGGTCGCGATCACCGAAGAAGGCAGCGTCGCGGCAGCTGTGGCGGATCAGCTTACAGCCATGGGCCACGGCGAAATTCGGGTGATCTCACCGCGAGGCAAGACCAACGCGTTGCTTCGGACCGAAAATGGGTGGGAATCGGCTGGCGACCCAAGGATTGCAGACCTTTTGCGCTACGATCCCTTGTCAGCGTCAGAAGGCAACCGGGGTGCTGAACAGCCCTGAGCCGAAAGGCGCCAGCTGACGGCAACGCTTGTCGCTACGCGCTTGGGGGTTTATCTTAAGAACAATACTAAAAATGCAACGCCTCCAGCGCGGCTATGGCCTGGCGCAGCGGGGCGGGAAGAGGAGCTTCATTCCGTGCACGCACCCAACACCGCCCCGGCGGCGGATCCGAACGACGATCCGATCCTGCAGGATGTCGATAGAGCCAACAATCTGGTCGAGCTTTTTCTGAAACGCGCTGACGAAAAGGGTGACGCTCCTTTTCTAGGTCGAAAGCAGGACGGCGGATGGAAAACGCAGAGCTGGCGCGAAGTTGCTGACCAGATTTGCCTGCTCGCCGAAAGCCTGCGGCATCTTGGCCTGAGCGATGGCGACCGCGTTGCGCTCGTCTCCGAAAACCGTCCTGAATGGTGCATCGCGGACATCGCGATCATGGCGGCGGGCTGCATTTCGGTGCCGACCTACACCACCAACACCGAACGCGATCACGCGCACATCCTCGACAATTCGGGAGCACGCGCCGTCGTCGTCTCGACCGAAAAGCTGCTGGGTCCGGTGGTTGGCGCGATTGGCCGCACAGGCATTGTCGACCACGTGATCGGCATCGACGACCTTCACCGTCAGCAGGCTGGTAGCTTCGAGTATCACTCCTGGGACGATCTTATCGCAGGCGATGCAACCGCAGCGCGCGAGGCGGTCGAAGAGCGGATCGCTGGTATCACACGGGATGATCTCGCCTGCCTGATCTACACCAGTGGCACCGGCGGAGCGCCGCGCGGTGTCCGCCAGCACCACGGGTCGATCCTGTGCAATGTTGCGGGCGCTGCGGAAATCCTGATCAACGACTTCGGCATCAAGGACGAACGCTTCCTCTCCTTCCTCCCGCTCAGCCACGCTTACGAGCACACTGGCGGCCAATATCTGCCGATCGGTGTTGGGGCCGAAATCTTCTATTCCGAAGGCCTTGAGAAGCTCGCTTCCAATATCGAGGAAACGCGCCCGACTATCATGGTCGTCGTCCCGCGCCTGTTCGAAGTGCTGCGCACGCGCATCATGAAGCAGGTCGAAAAGCAGGGCACGGTCGCCAACTTCATGATGGATAGCGCGCTGAAAATCAGCGAGAATTCGCGCGACGGCAAGATCCGCAAGCGCGACATGCCACTCAACATGCTGGTCGAAAAGACCCTTCGCCCCAAGATCCGCGCTAAGTTCGGCGGCAGGATCAAGGCGATGGTTTCGGGCGGCGCGCCTCTAAACCCCGAAGTTGGCAATTTCTTCGAGGCAATGGGCCTCACGATGCTCCAGGGCTATGGCCAGACCGAGGCGGGTCCGGTGATGAGCTGCAACAGGCCAAAGGTCGGCCTCAAGATGGACACGGTCGGCCCGCCGATGCGCGGCGTCGACATCCGCATTGCCGATGATGGGGAAATCCTGTGCCGCGGCGAGCTTGTGATGCACGGCTATTGGCAGAACGAGGCCGAGACCGCGCGTACGATCGTCGATGGCTGGCTTCACACAGGCGACATCGGACACCTCGACGATAAGGGCCGGATCGTCATCACCGACCGCAAGAAGGACATGATCGTCAACGACAAGGGCGACAATGTCGCTCCACAAAAGATCGAGGGCATGCTCACACTTCAGCCCGAAATTGCGCAGGCGATGGTGAGCGGCGACAAGCGCCCCTATGTGGTCGGCCTGCTCGTGCCGGATGCGGAATGGGCGCTCGAATGGGCGCGCGCGAACGATGAAAAGTTCGACCTTAAGGCGCTGCAGGAGCTGCCCGCGTTCAAAAATGCAGTGCGCGCAGCAGTTGATCGCACAAACAAGGACCTCTCGGTGATCGAAAAGGTGCGCCAGTTCGCCTTTGCGGATGAAGCGTTTTCAATCGAGAACGAAGAAATGACGCCGAGCATGAAAATCCGGCGCCACAAGATCCGCGACCGCTACGAGGACAAGATCAACGGGCTTTATCGCAGTTGATCGAGAGGCGGCTCATGCTGCCTCAACGTCCTCCACATATTCGGGATAGAAACTCGGGCAACGGTCGGACCAGCCCGGCGCTGTCGCGGCTGCTTCGCTAAGCGATTGCAGCAGCACTTTGCGTTGGTGTGGGCGGATGGTCGGCAGCGCTGCCGCTGCACAGAAGGCTGCAGGCAGGTACGGCCGCGCTTCGGCTCCAAGAAGGCGTTCATACAGAAAGCGGAAAGCTGAGAAGCTGTTCAGGCGTTCTTGCGAAAGATCGAAAGACGTCATCCTTACCAGCTTGCCGATAAAGCGCTCGATCTCACCCATGGCGCCCTCTTGCGGGACCAGGTCGCGCAGCACTTTAAGGTCCTGATAGGCCACATACTGGCGACGGATGGCGGTGTTCTCAGCTTCTGTGCGGCCCCACAGCTTGAATGCATCGCACCGGCCGAGGCCAATATCGAGACTGCGCTTGATGTAGCGTTGCTCACATGCAGCGAAGGCCGCGAATTCGCGCATTTCGCCGATGGCCATGGTCGAAGTGGTGGCAAGGGTCACTGGCTCGTCTCCTCAAGTGCTGGAGACGTTTGTCCGACAGTTTGGTTAACACCGGGTAACCATGGCGCAGAAACTAGCGACTAGATCAGATCAGTCCTGCAAGCGGGCTCGAAGGATCGGCATATTTGCGCCGTCCCATGCGCCCAGCAAGATAGGCTTCGCGGCCGGCTTCCACCGCGAGCTTCATCGCGCGCGCCATGCGGATCGGATCTTTTGCCTCCGCAATGGCGGTGTTCATCAGGATGCCATCGCAGCCAAGCTCCATGCCGACAGCCGCGTCCGAGGCTGTTCCCACTCCCGCATCGACGAGCACGGGTACGTTCGCACCCTCTACAATGAGGCGGATGGTGACCTGATTTTGGATCCCGAGGCCTGATCCGATTGGCGCACCAAGAGGCATGATAGCGACCGCGCCCGCATCTTCGAGTTGCTTGGCGGCAATCGGATCATCCACGCAGTAGACCATGGGCAGAAACCCTTCCTTCGCCAGCGTCTCCGTCGCAGTCAGCGTCTCTCGCATATCCGGGTAAAGCGTGCGAGCCTCACCCAGCACTTCGAGCTTCACCAGATCCCAGCCGCCCGCTTCGCGTGCAAGTCGCAGGGTGCGAATGGCCTCTTCGGCGTTAAAGCACCCAGCGGTGTTGGGCAGGTAAGTGATCTTCTTTGGATCGATATAGTCTGTCAGCATCGGCGCCTTGGGATCGCTGACATTGACCCGGCGCACCGCGACGGTGACGATCTCTGCACCACTCGCCTCGAGCGCGGCGGCGTTTTGTTCGAAATCCTTGTACTTCCCTGTGCCCACGATCAGGCGAGAGCTGAATGTGCGGCCGGCAACGCTCCACGTATCCTTGGCGGGCGCGGAATGGTCGCCGCCACCGACGAAGTGTACGATTTCCAAGGTGTCCCCTGAACCAAGCGAAGCCTCGTTCAAGGTCGACCGCGGGACGATTTCGCCATTGCGTTCGACCGCCACTTTTTCAGGCACAAGGTCGAGTTCGCGGACCAGATCTGCGATGGTAGCGGCATTGGTGCGGCGCACTTCGCCATTCAGGGTTACGGATTTCGTTTCGGTCATGGCGATCATGGAATAGCCGCCAAACCCGCAGGTGCAAGCCTAGCGTAGCGAGGACCGAATGTTGAGCAGATGGCCGGCGGCAACGAGGGTGACGCCGATCATCGTCAGGACGATTTCTTCCTCACCATGAGGCATGGCCAATGCGCCGCCCATGAAGGTAAGCCCCATCATGGCAATCACGAAGGGTGCTGCGCGGCGATGCCTGAGTGCGCCCCAGCCGATTGCGACGGCGGCGATGACGAGGGCGATAGCGAGACCAACGCGGTGAATCTCGGGCGCAAGCAGGAAGTGTCCGCCGATGCCCAAGAACGAAACGACCACAATCGTTGCAAGGCAATGCAACGCACACAGACCCGCAAGGCCAATGCCAAGCTGGTCGAGCCGCCGGTTCGTTTCGGCCGTAGAATCAGAGAAGGGTCCCGGTGCCATCGCGATTGCCATGTATGTAATGTTGTCACATTGCGCAAGGGCTTGCGCCCCGCGCAGCATCCTTTTTCACGAACGCACTTGTCACGATGCGCGTTCCCTCACATTTACGCAGGCGTCATGGCCAGCCTTGCAGACAGCCCCTCTATCAAGACCAGCGAAATCGGATCACGCGCCCGCCCCTTGGCGATTGCGCGCTGGCTGGAGGTTGTCGCGTTCGTCGTCGTTATGATCGTGCTGGTTGGCGGGATCACCCGGCTTACCGAAAGCGGGCTGTCAATCACAGAATGGGAAGTTGCGACCGGCATCCTGCCTCCGCTAAGCGATGCGGCGTGGCAGGCTGAATTCGCGAAGTATCAGGCGACGCCGGAATATCGGCTTGAAGCAAGCTTGACCGGAATGACGCTGGCGGATTTCAAATTCATCTATTTCTGGGAGTGGTTTCACCGCCTGCTCGCCCGCATGGTCGGCTTGCTTTATGCCGCGCCGCTGGTCTTGTTCTGGGTGAAGGGAGCAATCCCGAAAGGGTTTAAACCGCGCCTCGTCGGGCTGCTTGCTCTTGGCGGACTGCAAGGCCTGTTTGGTTGGCTGATGGTGCAGTCGGGCCTTGTCGGGGACATGACCGATGTCAGTCATTTTCGCCTCTCATTACACCTTCTGACCGCGCTGTTGCTGTTGGGCCTGTTGGTCTGGACCGCGCGCGACATGCGCCGGCTCGCTCGTGAGCCCGGTTCAGGGGCGGCGCCGCTGACCTTGCCCGCAGCGCTCGTGGCCGGCGTTCTTTTTGTCCAGCTGCTCCTCGGCGCTTGGGTTGCCGGTCTCAACGCAGGCCACGCTGCTTACGATTGGCCGCTGATGAATGGTCGACTGGTGCCGGAACTTGATTTTACCTCGGGCTTCTTGTGGACGCTGACTCACGACCCCTTCCTGCTTCACTTCCTGCACCGTTGGTGGGCATGGATTGCTGTCGCTGCATTAGTTTATCTCGCGAGACGGGTCCGCAAGAGTGATCGCCGCGCATCGATCGCGGTTCACAGCGCCTTCGGCGTCATGATCATCCTCGGGATTGCAACGGTCATGACCGAAGTCTCGCTCTGGGTCGCGGCAGCACACCAGTTGACAGGCGCGCTCCTCGTCGCGTCAACGGCCTGGGCGATGCATAGCGATGGCGTTCGCATTCAAGAGCAGCGCGTCAGCGCAAAGTCGGCATGAACGACATTCAGGCCGCCTTGGCCTGGTGCCCGTTTCCCGACGTCGAAAGCGCAAAAGATGTCGCAGCGACACTTCTCGAAGAAAAGCTGATCGCCTGCGCCAACATCATTCCGGGCACCATCTCCGTGTTCGAATGGGAAGGCCAGTCCTCAACGCAGTCGGAAGTGGCAGTTCTGTTCAAGACGACGGAAGAATGCCTCAATCGCCTTGTGGCTCGACTGGGCGAATGTCACCCATATGACACACCGGCGATTGTCGGGTGGCTTTGCAACGCTGCACATCCTGATACAAAGCAATGGCTTGGAGTGACTCTGGGCAGCACAACTTCGGGATAAAGGATGCGCCGTGCAATTGTGGGGCGCCGCGTAACGGGTCCAAGAGCAAAGTGGTCGAGACAACAAAGATTGAAGAGGTATCACGTCGAGGGGCGCTAACCTCAATGGGGGCCGTGAGCGCGTTTCTAGCGATGCCTCCTGCCTTCGCGAGGACATCGAGCAGGCTCGCAATTCCTGAATCCAGCATGGTTTTACGGCGCCGGGTCGAGCGATCACTGCGCGATGGCAATGTGGTTCGCGTGGATCGCACGTGGGCAGTCACATTCAAGCGTCAGGGCCAGGTCATTGCAATAGACGGGGCACAGATTGGCGCTCGCGTTGATGCGCCCCCATCGCTCGCCCAACTCGCAAAGGTCGAACAAGCACGCTCTACAGATGATATGTGGCCGATGATCGTGTCGCAGGACGGCATACTGGTTGCGTCAGGCGGGCGGATTAGTGAGGAAGATCTCGCCTCGGCCATCGCCATCGCCAAGGATATGATGGCGAAGCGAAGGGGCCCCGGGCAACCGAGTCAGGCCGAGATGCAATATCTTGCAGATTTGCAGAGAGCGGGGTCAACGCTCCTCGATCGTTTGCCGGAAGACCTGTTCTACCCGCGATTGGGCCCAGTCCGTGCTAGTCGACAGATGACATTGCCTGACGGAATGATTGGAGAGTTTGAGGTTCGCTACGAAGGGGTTGCTGATCCTCAGGGAGGGTGGCTATCGCAAGCCGAGCGCAGCGTTACTTCTCGTATTGGTGACAGCGAGCAAACAGCGCGCGAGATGTGGCGGATGCAAGCCGAGTAAGCTGCCCACGATCTCTTTGAATAGCTCATCAAAGGCCTAGAGGTATTATTTTACCTCCCCGGAAACCCCCGGTTTTGGTTGACTTCCGCCCGGTTTGACGACAAATGCGCGCCTCCTAGCTGTGAGGGCAGATGTCCAAACCAGCGATTCGCTCGACCGAGGCCGAACCAGTCGGCCGGCCGTCGGCGAGGAACAGATTACTGCAATCCCTTTGATTGAAGGACAAACGAGCCATGAAGGCGCTTAGCAAACAGACCCAGTCGGTGAAGCCGGCAGAGGTCGAGAAGAAATGGCACCTGATCGATGCCGACGGCCTTGTGGTCGGTCGCCTTGCCTCGATCATCGCCAACCACCTGCGCGGCAAGCACAAGCCGAGCTACACCCCGCACGTCGACTGCGGCGATCACGTGATCGTCATCAATGTCGACAAGGTGAAGTTCACCGGCAAGAAAGCCACCGACAAGGTTTACTACAAGCACACCGGCCACCCGGGCGGCATCAAGGAAACGACCCCGGCCAAGGTGCTCGAAGGTCGCTTCCCCGAGCGCGTGCTCGAAAAGGCTGTTGAGCGCATGATTCCGCGTGGCCCACTCGGCCGTGCGCAGATGAAGGCGCTGCACCTCTACACCGGCACCGAGCATCCGCATGACGGGCAGAGCCCGGCCGTGCTCGACGTCGCCTCGATGAACCGCAAGAACAAGGTCACCGCATAATGGCTGACGAGAACAACACCGTTTCCGATCTGTCGGATCTCAAGGACATCGCCGGCGACGCACCTGCTGCGGACGCTGCCGAAATAGCTCAGAACCCGGCTGCGCCGCTTCGCGAGCAAGAACTCGACGCACAGGGCCGCGCCTACGCGACCGGTCGTCGTAAGGACGCCACGGCCCGCGTGTGGCTCAAGCCCGGCACCGGCAAGATCACCGTCAATGGCAAGGATCAGGAAGTTTACTTCGCACGTCCGACCCTGCGTCTGATCATCAACCAGCCGTTCGGCATCACCGAACGCACCGGTCAGTACGACGTCGTCGCCACCGTCAAGGGCGGCGGTCTGTCGGGCCAGGCTGGCGCCGTAAAGCACGGTATCAGCCAGGCTCTCACCAAGTACGAGCCGGAACTTCGCAGCACCGTCAAGGCAGCTGGCTTCCTGACCCGCGACAGCCGCGTGGTCGAGCGTAAGAAGTACGGCCGCGCCAAGGCACGCCGCAGCTTCCAGTTCTCGAAGCGCTAATCGCTCGCGAACAGATCAGCTTACGAAAAAGGGCGGCTTCTCTTCGAGAGGCCGCCCTTTTTCTTTGCCGTCCGGGTATCGTCAGCGCTGGATTATAAGCAGGGCCCAGAACAAGCCTGTGCCTCCAAGGAACATTGGCCAAGACCAGTATACCTTAAAATCAGCAATATCGAGCGCGTGGATGGCGAGCGCGCCCCCACTTGATCCCTGCGTGCCTACAACCACCGCGATGCAACAGGTGATCAGCGCGCCAAATCCCATAGCTTTCAGCAGGTCCATTCCACGACCTCCCCGTCTTCGCCCTTGCCTTGCACCAAACCTGCAGCCTGAGTTGAGGACCGGCTGCAAGCTTTGATGCTCATACGACTATCACCAACAAAGTCTTAAAGCGCAGCCGCTAAAAAGGGTTAAATCATGGGCCTGCTATCTTACGATCAGGTCGCGGCAAGTTCACGCAACTCCACGTGCATCTCTTCGCCGCGGCGACAATTAAGGACGCGGTAGGATGGCGGCGCTCCGTGGCGTAAGCGGGTTGAAAGAGTTCCTGCTCCGATCATGCGCATGGAAGCGCCCGCCATTTCGCGGGTTTCATCGAACGGGCGATGGACATGACCTGTCATGATCGCATCGGCCCCCGCAGACGCCAGTGCCGCAAAGGCTCTATTGCCTCCGATCGTCGGATTGCCCGCATCCTCCTTCGGGCCAAGCAGAGGGTGATGGGCGGTCACGATCACATGGCGCGGATCGCCGCTTAGCTTCCTAAGCTCTGCAAGCGTCCTTTCGAGCGACCGCTTCGTCACAATCCCATCAGACCATGGAAAGCGCGGCTGGGCACGCACAGTGGACTTCAGGGAGACAAGTACGACGTCGTCGTTTTCGAAGCGGCTGCCCACGGCAGAATCAAGCCGTCGGAAGCGGCGGTAAGGATCCGAAAACCGCTCGAGCAAATTGTAGTAAGGCATGTCGTGGTTCCCGGGCTCGAGAACCACCGGCACTCCCAGACCCGCAAACCATTCAGCGGCAGCTGCATATTCCAAGTGTTTCGCTCGCTGAGTGACATCTCCGGTGCAGACCAGTGCATCGGGCTGTTCATCACGTATTGCTTTTGCGACGTGCTCCAGAGCTTCGCGGTTTTCGACCCCGAAGTGAACATCGCTGACATGGAACAGGCGTGTGGTCATAGTGAGATAGGCTCAAGCGCGATTGCAGGAGGCTTGCAACCGCTATTTCAAATGCGCCCGCTGAGGATCAGCCAAGCAGACACGGCATTAAGCGCGCTGTATGCGCCATACGCCCAAGCAAGACCCTGCCACCCATTTGCGACAAGCAGCATTGCGGCGAGAAGAACAAGGAACTCAGCCAGCAATGTCAGGCGTCCGCCAAGCGCTTGAACAAAAGACGGCATCTGTCCCAGCAATCGGTGACCGCTTGAAAGAACAGCGCTGTGAAGAGCGAAGTTCACGATACCGAGCATGAAAATGGCGATCAAAGCGGCAATCACACATGACAGTATGGCGTAAACGTCCGTCGGATTGAAGGTGCCGTTGATCGGCAATACTCTGACATTCGTAATTCTGGCTGCTGCCAATCGACATGGATCGACGGGTTGGTCGAGTCTGAAATGACTGGCCGGGCCACCCTCGGTATTTCTTCAATCACGGCAAACGGATGGCATCCCCGGTTCGAACTCCCCGATCGAACTCCATCCCTTTGTCAGGAGGAGAAATGAAATGAAGACCCTTGCAATCGCGACAGCCGCCCTGGGCCTCGCTTTCACCGCATCACCGGCTCTGGCTGGGAGCAACGAATACCAATCCATGGATGTCAGCTATGCTGGCCTCGACCTTTCGACCATTGAAGGCCAGCGGCTGCTCGAACAGCGCGTTGAAATCGCTGCTCGCAAAGTGTGCGGCTACGATGACCGCCAGGTGGGCACGCTGATCCGCTCAAAGGAAGTGCGCGACTGCGTCGCCAACGCTCGCGCCAGCGCCCGCCAGGACGTCGCCACCATCCTTCAAGAACGTCAACGCGGCGGCTGAACCGCGTTCACGACCTGCACTTCCTCGCAAGTGCAGACATTGCGGCTCGAACCCTACTCAGTCCCGGGGTTCGGGCCGCTTCTTTTTGTGGTGGGTTTTGACCGAGCAATGACTGGCTCGAGCCAAGAGGCCTAGCGCCCGGCCATAGCCTTGACCTTGGAAAGGTATGTGCGCCCGATCCGCAGCGCCTCTCCATTTTGAAGCTCGGCTGACCAAACACCCAGCCCGTCGTGGCGCAGGCCGCGAATATTATCACGGCGCAGGATGGTGGAGCGGTGGATACGGATGAACTGCTCCGGATCGAGCCTCGCTTCCAGTCCGGCAATCGTCTGCAAGAGCAAGTAGGAGCGGCTCGGTTCGCCATTTTCTGACGGTTCACCCACATGCAGACGGACATAATCACGCTCGGCATCGATCTGGTGAACTTCGCTGACCGCGATGCGAAGCAATTCGCTGCGATGCGGGACCCAAAGTTCGTCCAGCCACTTGCTTTGCGGTTCCTTGCGTTCGCCGCGGCGCGCAACCGCGCGCTCTATCGCGCGTTCGAGTCGGTCGGCAGAAACGGGTTTGAGAACGTAGTCGATCGCCTCAAGATCAAACGCTTCAACCGCGAAATGGTCGTGGGCTGTGACGAAGATCACGGCAGGCGGTTCTCCGTCGCTTTCCGCAAATTTGCGGGCAACGCCAAGACCGTCGAGTTCAGGCATGGTCATGTCGAGCAGGACCAAATCCGGCTCAAGCTTCTCGGCAAGCCGCAGGGCGGCAGCACCATCGCTTGCCGTGCCGACGACATTGATGGCGGGAAGCTCCGCGCAAATCACCTGAATGCGCTCAACCGCGAGTGGCTCATCATCAACGATCATCGTCCGAAGAGCCTGGGTTTTGGTGTCTGTTTCGCTCATGTCAGCCCCTCCCTATATGGATCAGCTGGCGCGTCGGCGGGTGCTTGCCGGACGCGACAGGGGAATTCGCATTTCTGTCTTATAGCCGCCGGGGATCGGTGCTGAGGTGAAAGCAATGTCCGAACCGAAGCGCGCTTCGAGGCGTTCGCCCACATTGGCAAGCCCGATCCCAAAACCGTGCGGTGAGCCTTCCGGCACGCCTGGCCCATCATCTGTGACGGTTACGACTAGCCGGTCGAATTCCTCGCGCGCTGAAACCGTGATCGTGACCGGACGAGTTACAGCCGAAACCGCGTACTTGACCGAGTTCTCCACCAAGGGCTGCAGGATCATGCCCGGAACCCGGGCTTCTTCCAGATCTTCCGGAAGATCGAATTTGGGGATGAGGCGCTCTGGGAAGCGCACAGCCTCGATGTCGAGGTAGAGCTTCTGCAGATCGAATTCGTCCCTGAGCGCGACATCGCTCGTCGGTTCGTCGGCCAGAGAATGGCGATAAAAGCGGCTGATCGTCTGGATCATCCGTTCCGCGCGTTCGGCCTTACCCGTCATGACCAGCGCGGAGAGCGAGTTCAGCGTGTTGAAGAGGAAATGGGGATTGACCTGATAGCGGAGCGAACGAAGTTCTGCCGCCTTAGCAGCTGATCGGAATTCCTGTTCGCGCCGCTCTGCCGCGCGAGCCTGATAGCCTGCTAGCAGGGCAAAGTAGGTCGATGCCCAGGCCAGCAGCAGGAAATATCGCCCGATCGCAATTTGGAAGACGGCTTGCCAGGTTTCATCGCGCGCCTCGGCAGGTGCGATTATGAGCGATTCTGAAACTTTGTAACCGCCCGATCCATCCGGCGCGGGTGCCTTGATCGCGACGCCTGCAGGCAAATCATAGAGCAGGTTTCCTTCATCATCGAAACGGAAGCCCCGCTCCTCAGCATAACGTTGCTCGAGTTCCTTCTGGATGTCTGCGAAGACATACTGGTTGATGTGCCCGGTTGCTGTCGCAACAGGGATCGCAAACAAGCTGGCTGCCCCGATCTTGACCCACAGAGCCTGTCGATCAACCAGCCTGAGCATGCCCCACAGCACTATGGTGAGGCCGATGCCGGCGATTGTCACCGCCGCACGGCGCATCAGCATCTCGGACTGGAAGTCCATGTCCAGAATATAACTGCGCGCGCTGATGAGGACGAAATAGGTCCCCCACAGCAGCGCCATCGACAGCAAAACCGTGCGGAACGGTACGCTTACTGGCGCCTTCTTTGCAGGCGCTTTGGGTGGTGAGCTCATTTCCATAGTCTTGGCTGCCAGATAGCGCCTATTGCTCCGCAGCGCCAACCGGTCGTCGGCCTGGATGATCGCTTGGTCGATGGAAATCGACGCCGAACGACCAATCTCAGGCCCGCAAAGCCCGGTAATCCAAGACTCAGGCGCGCGGCTTGATCATGTCTGCCGGGACCACCCATTGAGCAAATTGTTCTTCGGTGAGCAGGTCAAGCTCGAGCGCGGCTTCTTTCAACGTCGTCCCGTCTGCATGGGCCTTCTTCGCAATTTTCGCCGCATTGTCGTAGCCAATATGCGGATTGAGCGCGGTGACGAGCATCAGGCTTTCGTTCATCAGCTGGTCGATCCGGCCACGGTTCGCCTCGATTCCGACGACACAATTGTTCGTGAAGCTGATCGACGCATCGTTGAGCAAGCGGATCGATTGCAGCACATTGTAGATCATCACTGGCTTGAACACATTGAGCTCGAGATGGCCGTGTGAGCCGGCCACACTGACTGTAGTGTTGTTGCCCATGACCTGCGCGCACACCATTGTCAGCGCTTCACACTGGGTCGGATTGACCTTGCCCGGCATGATCGACGAGCCTGGCTCGTTCGCCGGGAGCGCA
Source organism: Erythrobacter sp. S158 (assembly GCF_057364915.1). Taxonomy (NCBI): domain Bacteria; kingdom Pseudomonadati; phylum Pseudomonadota; class Alphaproteobacteria; order Sphingomonadales; family Erythrobacteraceae; genus Erythrobacter; species Erythrobacter sp. S158. The sequence goes on from NZ_CP200279.1 coordinate 2,913,521, forward strand.
ATTTCACCAAGTCCCGAACGCGGGCCAGAGCCGAGCAGTCGGATATCGTTAGCGATTTTCATCAGGCTCACCGCGATGGTGTTGAGCGCTCCTGAGAGCTCGACAAGAGCGTCATGCGCGGCGAGCGCTTCGAACTTGTTTGGAGCGGTGACAAAGGCATGCCCGGTTGTATTGGCGACATGTTCGGCGAATTTTTCAGCAAATCCGGCCTTCGAATTGATGCCTGTGCCGACTGCCGTGCCGCCTTGAGCGAGTTCAAGAACCCGCGGGAGCGCGCTCTTGAGACGCGCGATGCCGTATTCGACCTGCTTCGCGTAGCCCGAAAACTCCTGACCCAGCGTCAGTGGCGTAGCATCCTGCAAGTGCGTGCGGCCAATCTTGACGATGTCGCCAAAGGCATCGGCCTTGTCATCCAATGCGCCGTGGAGGTGCGATAGGGCCGGGATGAGTGTGTCGATTGTCTCGCTCGCCGCAGCAATATGCATCGCAGTCGGGAAAGTGTCGTTCGAGCTCTGACCCATATTGCAGTGGTCATTGGGGTGCACCGGCTCCTTACCCCCGTGCTGGCCGGTGAGAATCTGGTTGGCGCGGCTCGCAATCACTTCGTTGGCATTCATGTTCGACTGTGTGCCCGAACCGGTCTGCCAGACGCTGAGCGGGAACTGGTCGGCGAGCGTTCCATCGATCACTTCGCTCGCTGCCTGCACGATGGCTTCGCCCAGTTTCGAATCCAGGACGCCAAGATCCATGTTGGCCTTCGCCGCAGATTGCTTCTGGATACCCAGCGCCTTGATCAGCGGTGCGGGCATCGTCTCAGTGCCGATCGCGAAGTTTGCAAGGCTGCGCTGGCTTTGGGCACCCCAGTGGGCGTCCACCGGGCAAGCCACATCGCCTAGCGAGTCGGCTTCGATGCGAACCTCGCCCGTTGCACCAAAAATGGATCCGTCGTTGTGGACGACTTTCGCCCCACCCTCGTTGGTCATGTCACTCATCGAAGCCCTCCTTGTTTCGGTCGATCCGGCAAGCCCTGTCTCTTGGCCGGTTTGATTGCGGCGTTCATATGCCGCCCCAGTGCATGAGGTCAAAGAGAAGCTGACCAATTGGAGCGCCTTAATTCGTTGTCACAATTTTGGCGCAAGTATCTTGGAAGTCCGAGCGCCGATGGCTAGGAAGGGTTGACGAACTGTATTGCGGTACTAATACAGCTCAACGGAGTAGTTATGAGCAACCAGACCATCTCGCACGATACCTTTGCTGCTCGCAAAGCGATGATCGACAGCCAGCTTCGCACCAGCGGCGTGAATGAGGAATTCGTCCTTGCCCGCATGCAGAGCGTTGCTCGCGAGGAATATCTTCCGCAGGACAAGGCCGCGATTGCCTATATCGACCGCTCTATCGCGCTCGATGACGGCCACCTCGCATCGCCGCTCTTCTACGGCAAGCTGCTGCTTGAGGCAGCACCCAAGCCTTCCGACCGCGTTCTGGTCGTTGAAGGTGGCACAGAATATCTCACCGATCTTATCCGTCCATTGGTGACCGATCTCGAAACCGTTTCCGCAAAGGACGCCGCTGAAGGCAAGCTTCCCGAAGGCACGTTCACGCTGATCCTTGTCGACGGTGCCATTGAGGCGTTGCCGGACGCAATCGCTGATGCGGTCGAAGAAAACGGCCTGATCGTCTCCGGCCTTGTGCTGCGCAAGGTGACCCGCCTCGCGTCGGGCCGCAAGGTTGCAGGCCAGGTGTCGCTTTCCGTGGTGGAAGACCTCGGCATTCCTGTTCTTTCCGCATTCAACAGACCCAAGAGTTGGACCTTTTCGTGACGCACACTTCCCGCCTGTTGACCACTGCTGCCGGGATCGGCGCTCTGACACTGGCGGGAACGGCAGTCCCGGCGCAGGCCGAGACGCTGCGCGATGCGCTCGTCGCGGTCTATAATACGAACCCGACGTTGGAAGCCGCGCGGGCCAACCAGCGCGCGACCGATGAAGGCGTGCCGATTGCTCGCGGGCCTGGTCTGCCCAGCGTCAGTGTTACCGCTACCCATATCGAGTTCCTGCGCCAGTCGGGCAACTCGTTCACGGCGCCGGAGCGCAACCTTGGGATCAACAGCCAGTTGCAGGTCCCGATCTACTCGGGCGGCTCGATTCGCAACGGGATCAACGCTGCGAAGGAGCGGGTAGCTGCGGGTCAGGCAGATCTGCGCGGGACCGAAAGCTCGGTTTTCAGCCAGACTGTCGCTGCATACATGGACGTCCTTCGCACCGAGGCGCTGGCACAGCTTGCTGCGAACCAGGTCGAGGTCCTTGAAGTCACCTTTCAGTCGACGAGTGACCGGTTCGAGATCGGCGACCTCACCCGAACGGATGTAGCGCAGGCGCAGTCCCGACTCGCTGTTGCACAAGGCGACCTGCGGACCGCTTACGCAAACCTCGTGACGGCGCGCGAAACCTACATCCAGCTTGTCGGACGCGCTCCGATGGGACTTGAAGCCCCTCCCCCGCTGCCGGGACTTCCCGACAATGTGGGAGATGCAGTGGTCACTGCAATTGAGAACAATCCTGACCTTATCGCAGCGAAGGAAAACGCCGAGGCGGCAGGGTACGACACCGAGGTTGCCGGTGCCGGTCGCCTTCCGACGGTCGGGTTCTTCGCAAATTACGACTACAGCGATTTCTTCGGCACCTTGGGCGGTCCTGTTTCGGCAAACTTTCTTCAGCGGGAAACGACAGCCAATGCGGGCGTGCGCGTGACCATCCCGATCTTCCAGGGCGGCCTTCCGGCGGCGCGTCAACGCCAGGCAGGTGCGCGCGAAAGCGCAGCGCTTGAGCAATTGATCGCAACCGAGCGCAGCATCATCCAGCAGACCCGTGCCGCCTATGCGAGTTGGGAGGCGTCGAACGCAGTCATCGAAAGCTCGCGCGCGGCGGTAGAAGCAGCCGAGGTAAGCCTTGAAGGCGTGCGCGCTGAAAACTCGATCGGCAATCGGACGATCATCGATGTTCTCAACGCCGAGCAGGAATTGCTCTCGGCACGCGCCCAGCTCGTGACTGCTCGGCGCAACGCATACGTTGCCGGATTCACGCTTCTTGCTGCCATGGGCAAAGCCGAGGCGCGCGATCTCAACCTCGACACTGGCGGCCCGCTCTATGATCCCGAAGTGAACTACGAACGCGTTCGCGGGCGTTTCTGGGATTGGGATCGTGATCCCGAACCCGCCCCGAATTCGACGAGAACCGTTGACATAGAGGCAGCGGACGCATTCATTGGCCCCGTTCTCAATCCGGACGAATGACACTAAAGTAGTGATTCGAATGGTTAACGCGCGTTTGCGAAGGATTTGTCGTGGCGAATGATGGTGGCGCTTCGGATACCGGGGCATCGGTTGAAGAAATTCTCGAATCGATCAAGAAAGTGATGGATCGCGACAGCCGCGAAGCCGCAATCAAGACGCGGGCACGCGCTACGCCAAAGGCCGAAGAAGCGCGCGAAGAATCCGAGCCGGAGGAAGAAGTTCTCGACCTCGCGGAAATGGAACTCGACGAGGTTGTCGAGGTCGAAGGCGAGGGTGAAAGCGAACCGCTCATTACCGAGGCCGTTCGCGGCGCGATGCAGGAAAACCTTGCAGCGCTGGCCATGCTGTCAGAGCCACCCGCCAAGCCTCAGATCGTTCGATCCGGCGAAACCTCGCTGGAGGGTCTGACGCGCGAGTTGCTTCGACCGATGCTGGCCGAATGGCTCGATCAAAACCTGCCAGGAATGGTCGAGAAGATGGTTCAGGCCGAAATCGCGCGGATCGCTGGCAAGCGTAGCTGATTCCCCACACGGGACTTTCGCTGGAATATCTCAGCGAGGCACGTTAACTCCCCTTTATGGGATGGAAGCTTCTGACAGGAGCCGCTTTCGCGGCTCTGGCATCGTTTGGCTCAGCCCCTCTGCTTGCAGAGGATCATGGCGAGTCGGTTTCTCACAAAGCTATCGAAGGCGTCAGCAAGACGCCGATGTCCGCTCGCGATCTAGTGACGATGCCGCGCTTAGGTGGTCCCACTGCGACGAGCGACGGTCGATACGCTGTCTATTCGATTACGATCACCGATCCTGATACTCTCAAGCGATCGCAGCGCCATTTCATTATTGATCTAACTCAGCCGGGAAGCGAGCCGATCTCTTTCGAGCTCGGGATCTCGGGTTATGGTCTAGCATTTGGTCCTGACGATTTTCTCTATTTTCTGAGCGCAGATAGCACGGACGAAGAGGCTGAGGATCGCGTTCGCGTGTGGAGAGTTGCGCTTGAGGCAAACGGCAACGTCACAGGCCCCATGCTTGTCGCTGATATCGAGGGTACGGACATTGGCGGCTTCAAGCTTGCCCCGACCGGAGATGCGATTGCGCTCTGGGCCGAGATAGATCGCGATTGCGAGCAACTTGAATGCGAAAGTAATGAAGGAGCGACAGGCAGCGGTTGGCTCTACGATGGAAATGATGGTTTCTATCGCCACTGGGATACCTGGACGCGGCCGGGCCACTTCAACCGTGTCTTCGTATTCAGCTTGGAGAACGGCAAAGTTGCCGGCGACGGCACGCCATTGGACGGCGGCAGCGCCGACAATGCACTGGTTGGCAATACTCCAACGAAGCCATTTGGCGGTGGCGGAGATATTGCCTGGGCGCCGGATGGCTCGGGCGTCTATTTCGTCGCTCGCCGAGCGGGCGCAGAGGAGCCGACCTCCACCGATCTCGACATTTACTGGTCTGACCTGTCGGGAAGCGCACCGGTCGAGCTGACATCAGCCAATCCCGCGCATGATTCCTCACCTGCACCGTCGCCCGATGGGTCAGCGCTCGCCTATCTCGCCATGGCCCGACCCGGCTACGAATCAGACCGCATGGTGGTGCACCTTCGCGATCTTCAATCAGGGGAGACCCGCGCTCTTACACAGAACACTGACCTGTCATTCGGCAGCCTCAGCTGGAGCGCAGACGGGTCATACCTGCTGGCTACCGCTGCAGACGTCCTGGATACGCCGGCATTTCGTATAAATCCCATGAGCGGCGAGGTTACCGAGCTCAACCTTATCGCCGGAAACGAAGCTCATATCGGCAGTTTGCGACCATTGCCGGGCGATAGGATGCTCTTCACGCGCGATTCGATCGGTGTGCCCAATGAGCTTTACCTTGCAGTAGGGAGCAGCGAAGCGCGCCCACTGACCGATGCGGTCACGACGCGGATGGGAGAGTTCGCCTCGACCGTGACCACCCGCTTCAGTTTCGCAGGCGCCAACGGAGATACAGTCTGGGGCCAGATCACAAGGCTGGAGCAGCAGGAAGGTTCGATCCCTGCGATCCTTTACATTCATGGCGGCCCGCAAGGCTCTTTCAGCGATGGCTGGTCATCACGCTGGAATCCCCGTGTGGTCGCGAGCCAGGGCTACGCTGTGATCTCGGTCGATTTCCATGGGTCGGCCGGATACGGGCAGGAATTCATGGACTCGATCAACCGCGATTGGGGCGGCAAGCCGCTGGAAGACCTCCAGAAAGGCCTCGCTGCCGCTCTGGAACTCGACCCCCAGATTGACGGTTCGCGCGCCTGCGCGATGGGAGCAAGTTATGGCGGATACATGGTCAACTGGATCGCCGGGCGCTGGCCTGAACGCTTCGATTGCCTTGTCCAGCACGATGGCCTGTTCGACTTGCGCAGCTTCTACTATTCGACCGAGGAATTATGGTTCCCGCGCTGGGATTTCGGCGGCTCCTACAGCGAAGCGCGCGAGACCTATGAGCGCTGGAATCCCGTCAATCACGTAGACAACTGGCAGACGCCCATGCTTGTCATAACGGGCGAGCTGGATTTCCGCGTTCCATACACTCAGGGAATTCAAAGCTTCACCGCCTTGCAAGAGCGCGGAATTCCTTCGCAATTACTCGTGTTCCCCGACGAGAACCACTGGGTCCTAGGCGCGAGAAACTCGTTACAGTGGCATGAGACAGTGTTTGCCTGGCTCGATCGCTGGCTGAACAAAGAAGATGATACCGAATGAGTGAGATTGACCGGCTTGCAGCCGAAACGGCGCTGGCCAAAAAATACGGTTCGAACGACGAGAACCACATTGAGCGACAGATTTTCCTATGCGCGCTTTCGGAAAAGCAGAAATGCTGCTCACGAGAAGAGGGTGAAGTCGCTTGGCAGCACCTCAAAGACACGCTCAAGAACCGTGGTCTGGTGGGGCCTAAGAGGACACAGGGGCACCCAAAGGGGCCCGGTGGCATTCAAAGGACGAAGGCTGATTGCCTTCAGATTTGCTCGCACGGACCGATCGCGGTCGTATGGCCTGATGGCGTCTGGTATCATTCTTGCCGTCCAGAAGTGCTTGACCGGATTGTCGATGAGCATCTCATTGGCGGGCAACCTGTCGAAGAATTCCGACTGAAGGCTCCGGGGGCGTCCTAGTCGTTGTCCTTCGGGGACCAGAACTCATCTTTGCCCGGCAACCGATTGTCGACCGATTCGTCGTGGCCGGTTCCGTTTGACAGGAACACGAGACCCATCAAGCCTCCGCCGAGCAGCATCGTGAAGCTTATCCCCAATGCGACCGCGATGTAGAAGTGAACCGACACCATGCCGTTGAATGCGTAGAGAATCCCAATCGCGAGCAAAACCGTCGCAATCGTCACGCCGAGTAGCACTTTCATGATGCTGCGATAGCGCGCCCATGCATGGGCGGCGTTCTCGGGGTCGTCGAGGGGGGATTTCTTGACCATCGGTGTCACATGCGGCTCGCGTCGTTATATTGCAATGCGAAAGCTACGGACCGAGCGGCAAAGTGGAGGCAATGCGGGCTAAATCCACGCCGGACTCGCCTTTTGGCTGCATTGGTGGCATTTTCGTTGGGGTAGAGAGGAGTACCCCAATGACTATCTCCAAAATTATAGGGGACCGGGACGCAACCGACATCATCTCCTGCGAAGTCACGACACCTGTTGCCGAGGCAGTGAGTCTGCTGGCCGGCAAGCGGATTGGTGCCCTACCCGTCATGCGGGACGGCAAGATCGCCGGGATCATTTCGGAGCGCGACGTTGTCTATCGCCTCGCCGAAAGCGGCCATGATGCGCTCGACATGACCGTTGGCGACATCATGACATCGCCCGCCGTCACGGTTGAGCCCGCGACATTGATCGATGACGCGCTCGCGCTGATGACGAAGCGGCGCTTCCGTCACTTCCCTGTGGTCGACAACGACAAACTTGTCGCGTTCATCTCAATCGGTGATCTGGTGAAACACAAGATTGACGAGGTCGAGCATGAGGCTGCGGCGCTGCGCGACTATATTCAGCACGCCTAACAGCACCGCACAGACTTGTGATTCAATCTGACGCCCCTAAATCGCACTAATGAGCCAAACACTCACACTGACCCCTGCCGCGGCCAAGCGCGTTGCCTGGATTGCCGAAAAGCAGACCAAGCCAGCAATCCTTCGCCTTTCGGTAGAGGGAGGGGGCTGTTCTGGCTTTCAGTACAAGTTCGACCTCGCCGATGGTGCCGACAGCGATGATGCGGTGAGCGAAACCGACGGCGTGAAGCTGGTTGTCGATCCGGTCAGCCTCGACCTCGTCGACGGCAGCGTCGTCGATTTTGTCGAATCGCTGGGCGGTGCCGCTTTCCGCGTCGACAATCCCAATGCTGCCGCCGGTTGTGGCTGCGGCTCGAGCTTCGGGATCTAGTCTCACCAAGCGATAGACGCGCTCGCCACTATCCGTCATGGATAGCGCCATGAAAATCGCGACCTACAACATCAACGGTATCAAGGCGCGCCTGCCGCGGCTCAAGGAATGGCTCGAGGAAACGCGGCCCGCAGTCGCTTGCCTTCAGGAAGTGAAAAGCCAGGACAAGGACTTCCCCGCCTCCGAATTCGAGGAACTTGGCTATCAGGCGATCTGGCATGGCCAGAAAGCCTTTAACGGCGTTGCGATCCTCGCGGATACCAAGGCGGGTTACTCGGCAAAGGAAGTCCAGCGCGGGCTCGGCATCGATGGGCCCAAGGAAGGTGAGGGTGAGCAGGCGCGTTATCTCGAAGTCGACGTTACGCGCGAAAGTTCAACCTGCCGGATTGTCTGCATTTATCTGCCGAACGGCAATCCGCAGCCTGGTCCCAAGTTCGACTACAAGCTCGCCTGGATGGAAAAGCTCCGCGGCCGAATGGCGCAAGTCTGGGAAAGCGAGGTGCCCGCCGCAGTGCTTGGCGATTTCAATGTCATTCCCGAAGATGACGATGTCTTCTCGGTGAAAGCGATGGCTTCGGATGCCCTCATGCAACCCGAATCGCGCGCAGCGTACGCACGGCTACTTGCCGACGGCTGGACCGACGCTCTGCGGACCCACAATCCGCGTGGGGGGGTGTGGACTTATTGGGATTACCAAGCCGGTGCATGGCAACGCGATCATGGCTTTCGGATCGACCACATCCTTTTGTCACCCGAACTTGCCGATCGACTGGTGAGCGTAGGCGTCGATCGAGAGCATCGCGGGCGCGAAAAGGCGAGCGATCATGCGCCGACCTGGGCAAAGCTGAACTTCTGAAGTGATGCACAAAAAACCCCGCCGATGAGGGCGGGGTTTCCAGTTTTCAGTGCGAACCAGGGCTCAGCGATAGAAGATGTGCGTATCGATCTGGGCGAGCCGAGTCTTGCGACGGCTCCAGCCCGGGCGAACGTAATTGGCGTGGAAGTAGACCGCGTCGGACGCTTTCGATTCCCAAAGGCCTTCATGTGCGATCTTCGCGACGGCTTTTGCACGCTTCCATGCATTGGAAGACTTGTTGATCTGCGGCATGCGGCCACCGCGAACGAACGAGAACTGGGCTCGCTGGTAGACAACACCGCAATAACTCGCCGGCCATCGGCGATCTTCGGAGCGGTTGATCACGACTTGCGCGACGGCCAGCTGGCCATCAAGCGGCTCACCGCGCGATTCGAAATAGACGGCACCAGCAAGGCAGTGCATTTGCTCGGAAAGCTTGTCAGGCGTGGTGACCTTGCCAACGAGCTCGCGGAGCGTAGAGGCCTGAAGTTCTGAGTCAGCATTTTCGTCGGCACTCGCTTCTTCGAGCGGCTGCACGACTTCTTCGGAAACGAAGACCGGCTGCTGGGGCACGATCTCGACGGTCTCTTGGACCGGTTGTGCAACGTCCATCTGGGACACTACAGGTGCATCCTGGGCGGATGCGACAGCGCTATCTGCGCTGGAAAAACTCAAACTGGCAGCCGCTGCTACTGCGACCGCACTCAACGAGTACGTCTTATGACCCATCGGTTGTACTTTTTATGCGGTGAGCAAGCTCCGACGCAGGTGAGGACCATGACGATTTTTCGTCTTGAGAGGTGGGTCTTGGTTGTGCCTGCCGGCTGCCCCCCGTCTGCGTGCCAAGACAAGCGATCGAATTATCGCTCGAAAAGGCCTGCGCGTCTGGAAGCTCGCGGCCAAATAGTCACAACTGAAACTAAGTCAAGTTAACGAGGGAGAAGTTCGACGAACCGTTCTCCACCGTCGATATCCACCTCAATAATCCAGATGTCGGGGTCCTGGCTTTTTCGGCGGTCGAGATACTCTGAAAATTCCATTGGTTTTTCAGGATCTTGTGCTTTGGTTGAAATAAATGGCCGAGTGCCGTCGAGTTGCGGCATTCTTTCGAAAAGCGTGGCATCCTGCCCGCGATGCATGGTTACTATGAGGACAGTCCCTGCGTCTCGCTCCCCCTTGGCTAGCACCATGGCGCTGCCACCCTGCGATTCGACGAGACGTATCAGCCCCGCCACTTCGAGGTGAGTGGGCAGTCTTTCACTCATTGTAGGGTCGCACGCCTCAAGCCGAATAGCTGTCGAGGCTCGACAGCGCGATACGTGAGCGCATGAAAGTGCCGGTCCCGCGACCGATCTCATCGCCTTCTTGGTCGATCAGCCGGCTTTCGGCAACGAACACCCGCCGCTTGCCGCTTACCCAGCGACCCTCTGCGATCACCTCGCCCACTCTCACCGGCTTGGTAAAATGCAGGTTGAAGCTGGTGGTGAGGAGAAATCGATCGGTAGCAAGCGTGTTCGCCGCATAGAACGCGGCATCGTCGAGCATCTTGAAATAAATCGTCCCGTGCGCAGCGCCCGCTGCGTGGTAGACATCTTCTGTGATCGAGAATGTAAGCCGCGAGAGCCCTTCACCCGAAATCTCGAGGCGAGAGGCAAACTTGTCATTGATCGGAGCCGACGCATAGAGTCGCTCAAGCGCGCGGTAATGCTGGCTCGCGCCGTCTTCCATCTGGCCTGCGTCAGGCGGCATCGCGCAGAAGCTGGTTGGTCAACAGGCCAAACAGGGCATCGGGATCAGGCGCTTCCGTTAGCGCGCTGAGCATCGTTTCGTCGCGCACCATGCGCGAAATCGCAGCAAGCGCGTGTAAGTGGGTTGCACCAGCGTTCTCAGGAGAAACGAGGCCGAACGCGAGGCTCACTGGAACAGCATCTGCCGCCTTGAAATCGACCGGTTGCTCCAGCTTCAGGATCGCCATTGTCGGACGATTGACCGACGCACTGCGGCAATGCGGGATAGCGACGCCTCGGCCAAAACCTGTGCTGCCAAGCAACTCACGCTGTTCGAGACCATCAAGAATATCCGCAAACTCTAGGCCGTAAGCCTTCATGTAGAGCTGCGAGAGCTGGTCCAGCACCTGCTGACTGGTTGTAAGGCGAGCGAAGCCAATAGCCTCAGGCTCGAATTTGATGTTCACGTCCATTGTGTTCACGAAATCCCGGTCACTTCAATCCGTGGGACCAAAGCTCATCATTCTCCAAACATGGCGCGAGACCGCACATGACGCGGCCGTTCTGCCAAGTTCAATGGGTTGGACCTCCCTCTCAATCCTCGTGATTACCTATTCGGTTTCACGTTATCGAGGTCCTAACGCGGCTCAACCCATCCGATCGAGCCATCTGCGCGGCGATAAACCATATTATGCCTACCAGTTCCAGCATTTTTGAAGAAGAGAGCCGGAGTATCGCGCAAATCCAGCATCATGACTGCATCGGCGACGCTCGATTCTGGGATATCAACGCTGGTTTCTGCAATAACGGGCGGCGCATCTGCGGGCGCCTCTTCTTCGGCTTCGTCTGCAGCAAAAATCGTGTAGGCGGCTTCTTCTTCTGCCCGCACCTGCAGAGCGCGTTCGTGGCGATCCTTGAGCCGCCTCTTATACCGACGCAGTTGTTTCTCAATCTTGGCCGCCGCTTCGTCGAGCGCATGGTGAGCATCGTGCGCGCTGGCCTGCGATTTGAGGATCATACCCTGCGTCACGTGCGTGACGATATCGCAGGAAAACGCTCCGGCAGGTGCCTTTCCGAAGGTCACATGTGAAGAAAGCGCTCGGTCGAAATACTTATCGACGATACCCCCCAGCCGATCCGAGGCATGCTCCTGGAGCGCTGCGCCGGTTTCAACCTGATGTCCTGAAATCCGGATATCCATCGTCACCACTCCTCCTGTTGGATAGTCCTATCGAGCCCAGATCGCGTCCTTGATCCCCTCAACAAATTCGCGATGCCTGGCCAATTCGCTCTCACTCGCCGCATACGGCCTGGGTTCGCGAAACGGTTTGTCCGACCGCCTGCCGATGACAGTTTCGACCACCTTCTCTGCGGCAGCGTGTGGGTCTTCGACGGTATCCGCGGCCAATTCGAGGCCGATTTGTCGGCCGCCTGTCAATTCGACATAAACCTGCGCGAGCAATTCGGCATCGAGCAGTGCACCATGCTTTACACGATGGCTGCGGTCGATCCCGTAGCGCGTGCAAAGCGCATCCAGCGATAGCTTCGCGCCAGGGTGTTTCTTGCGAGCGATAGCTACGGTGTCGACCATCCGCTCCATCGCGATCGGTTCGCGCCCAATGCGCTCCATTTCTGCATTCAGAAAGCCGAAGTCGAACCCGGCATTGTGCGCCACGAGCGGTGCATCGCCGAGGAACTCCAGCAGCTCGTCAACGGTCTCAGAGAACTTGGGCTTGGTTTCGAGAAACGAAATCGAAAGCCCATGAACCGCTTCTGCGGCAGATGGCATATCACGTTCCGGATTGTAGTAAGCGTGGTAAGACCGCCCGGTTTCGACCCGTCCGACCATTTCGACGCATCCGATTTCTACCATTCGGTCCCCGGTTTTCGGATCGAGGCCGGTCGTTTCGGTGTCGAAAATCACTTCACGCATTTGAAGCGTTATTCACCCAAGCGGGCGGCATGGCAAGAGGGGAGGGTGCGGCTCAATCTGCCGCGCCAGCTTCCCTGCGCAATTGCTTGATGAGCGCGTGCACTTGAGATTTGGTTTCCTCGAGTGCGGTGCCAGTGTCGATCACATAATCGGCCCCGGCTCGCTTATCGGCATCAGGGGTCTGAAGTCCTAGGATATGCTCGAACTTCTCGATCGTCATGCCAGGCCTTGCGAGCACTCGGTCGCGCTGCACTTCCGCAGGCGCCGATACGACAACGACCACATCGACGGCCTTGTTGCCTCCGCCTTCAAACAGGAGGGGTATGTCAAAAAGAATGAGAGGCGCTTGTGCATTCTCTTCAAGGAAAGTCGCGCGTTTGCGCCCGACTGCCGGGTGAACAATCGCCTCGAGTTCTGCAAGCTTGTCCTTGTCACCGAACACAAGCTTTCCGAGTGCCTCGCGATCGACGCCTCCGGGGCCGGTTAAGCCGGGAAATGCCGCCTCGATTGCGGGTAGAAGCTCTCCATCTGGGCCTTGCATGGCACGAACCGCAGCATCGGCGTCGAAAACCGGTACGCCTGCCTCCTCGAACATCGCGGCGACAGTCGATTTTCCCATGCCGATGGAGCCGGTGAGTCCAATGATTACCGGTCGTTTCATTGCGAGAGCCGCTTCATGAGCTCGGCGTCGTGAGCGCGTGGCGGAGGGGTACCGTAGAACTTCTCAAACGCGATTGCCGCCTGACCAATGAGCATCGCCAGGCCGCCAATCGTGCGAAACCCGGCGGCCTCGGCCTCTGTCAGGAGCCGCGTTTCGACCGGGCTTGTCACGATGTCGTAGACAATCGAGCGCGGAGGAGCATGACTGAGATCGAAACTGAGAGACTCGTTGCCCCTCATTCCGAGAGGCGATGCGTTTACGATCAGGTCCATGCATCCTTCGCGGTCGTCGAAAGCAAAGTCGGTCGGATCTGCAAAGTGCGATAAGTGGATAGCGTGATGCTCGCCTTCTGGTGCGAGCTCATCGAGCAATGTCCGCGCTTTCGCCGGATCACGCCCGGCCACGACGAGTGTGAAGCCCTGGTCGGCAAGAGCGGCAATAATCGCCCGCGCTGCACCTCCGGTGCCCAAGATCCTTGCCATGCGAAACAGGTGGTTGTTCGCGAGTTCTTGGCGAAGCGGTTCGAGAAAGCCGCGAGCATCGGTGTTATACCCGGTGAGCAACCCATCGTCGCTCCGAACGACCGTGTTCACCGCCCCGAGCCTCTTGGCAAGCGGGCTCACAGCATCGAGAAGAGGAATTATGTCTTGTTTATGCGGCATAGTGACATTGCAGCCGACCCAGCCGGATTTCGTGCGAGATGTGCCGAGATAATCGGCAAGATGCTCTGTGCTGACATGCGCCGCAGTGTAATCACCGGAAAGGCTGAGCTTCTCCAACCAGAACCGATGGATAATCGGCGATTTAGACTGCGCAATCGGATCTCCAATGACCTGCGCCAGGGGAGGTGGGCTTGTCACGACAGCAACACGCCTTGGTCACGCAATGCCTCCAGAACCGCCAGCAATGGCATTCCAAGGACAGTGAATTGATCGCCTTCGATGGATCCGAACAGTTGCACGCCCATTGCCTCGATCCGGAAACAGCCGACCGTAAAGCCCACTTCAGGCCATTCCTGCGCCAGGTAGTGCTCGATGAATTCATCGGAAAGAACGCGCACAGATAGCCGTGCACAATCTGCATGGCTCCATTCGCATGTATCGCCGCGCACAAGTGCTGCCGCACTGTGCAACTCGAGCGTCTTGCCGGAGAAGAAGCGAAGGTGTTCTGCGGCGTTTTCGCGCGAGGTTGGCTTATCGAAGCGTTTGCCATCGACCACGACAAGGGAGTCGCTTCCGAGCACTAGCGCGTCAGGGTGTTCCGCAGTCAGTGCAGCGGCCTTGGCAACGCTCAAGGCTTCGGCGATCTCTGGCGGTGTTGCATCCTGAAGGCCCGCTTCGATGGCGCGTTCATCCAATTCAGCGGGCAGGGCGCGATACTCCACCCCTGCTGCATCGAGCATCGAGCGGCGCGACGCGGATTTCGATGCGAGGATCAGTTCAGGCGAATTCATATTGGCTTCGCAACCCCGTCGACCTGCCGGTCCTTTCGCTCACGCTCTTGTACAAGCCGGATGATCGCAGCCGCGCTCTCTTCAATTGAGCGGCGCGTTACGTCGATCACCGGCCAGCCATTGTCCGCGAACATACGCCGCGCAAACTGGAGCTCTGTTTTGACCTTCTCACCGTCAACATAAGAAGTCTCGGTTCCCTCATTTAGCGACAGCAGGCGATTGCGGCGGATCTGGACGAGACGTTCGGGCGCAGTGGTGAGGCCAACGACAAGCGGATGCCTCAGCCCGAAGAGCGTCTTGGGAGGCGGGCTTTCCACCACCAGTGGAATGTTCGCGACCTTATAGCCACGATTAGCCAGATAGATGCTGGTGGGAGTCTTCGAGCTGCGCGACACCCCAGCAAGGACGATATCGGCATCCTCCCAATCTTCATGCCCGACGCCATCATCGTGAGCAATCGTGTACTGAATCGCCTCGACGCGCTTGAAATAGTCAGCGTCCATCATGTGCTGACGCCCAGGCCGGCCGTGTGCCTCCTGACCCAATTGTGCCTCAAGCGCAGCGGTCACTTGATCGAGAACTGGGACAGCCGGAAGGCCAAGATGCCGGCAATGCTCTTCCAATCGCGCGCGAGTCTCCGGATTGACGAGCGTGAAAAGCACCAAACCCGGATTGGCGGCGAGATCAGGCACGATCCGGTCTAGATGCTGGCGTGAACGCACCATCGGCCAGAAATGGCGGCTCACCTGCGGATCGTCGAATTGCGCAAGCGCCGCCTTCGCGATCATCTCCAGCGTCTCACCGGTTGAATCCGATACAAGGTGCAGGTTCAGGCGGTTCATCGGATGATTCGCTAGCCGCGATTGCGACCTGTGGAAAGTGGGTGGCATAAACTAAGGGAGAGAAGTGTCGACAAGCATGGGAGAGGAAAATGTGCCCACAATTCGAAATTTCGCAGGGCGACTTCTCGACACGGGATAGATGATGTCGACAGCCTGCGAACAGTGGGGATAGTTCGCTCTTGACTCAATCTGACTGCAGAGTCGCGAAACGCACAAGATGCTTCTCAGCGCGGGAGAAATCAGGCAGGGCCCGGTAATTCCCAGTATCCACAGGGCCAACAAACTCCTTCATCCCTTTTATAATTACATTTTATTTGATTAGAGAGACGCATGCCTGGACCTTTGCTCGAAACCCTTAAGGGTAACCGCCAGAAGATCGCCCCTGTCTGGCTCATGCGTCAGGCTGGTCGCTATCTCCCTGAATATCGTGAACTTCGTGCCGAAAAGGGCGGGTTTCTTGAGCTCGTGTATGACAGCGAGGCAGCGGCCGAGATTACGGTTCAACCAATCAGGCGGTTCGGGTTCGACGGCGCGATCCTGTTCTCCGATATCCTGATCGTGCCGCATGCAATGGGGCAGGGACTGGAGTTTCTTGCCGGAGAGGGCCCAAAACTAAGCCCAACTTTGCTCGAAACGACGATGGGTTCGTTCGAGCCGCAATTCGAGCGCTTTGAGCCGGTATATGAAACGGTGCGCCAAACTCGCGCGCAGATTGCCGATACTGTCACGATGCTGGGCTTTGCGGGGTCGCCCTGGACGGTCGCAACATACATGATTGCAGGCGAAGGCTCCAAGGATCAGGGCCCAGCGCGCTTGCTCGCATATCGCGATCCGGGACTGATGCAGGAAATCTGTGATCGCATCGCCGAGGTGTCGGTCGAATATCTGCGCGGTCAGATCGATGCCGGTGCCGAGGCCGTTCAATTGTTCGACAGCTGGGCGGGAAGCCTAGCCCCTGATGAGTTCGAACGTTGGGTTGTCGCTCCCAATGCGAAGATTACCGATGCGATCAAGCGATCGCATCCTGACACCCCGGTCATTGGCTTTCCGAAAGGCGCTGGCGCGAAATTGCCCGGTTACGCGCGCGAAACAGGCGTTGATGCAATAGGCTTGGACGAAACGCTCGATCCGGTTTGGGCTCATGAGGTGTTGCCGGACGGCATGCCGGTTCAGGGTAACTTCGATCCGCTGCTGATCGAGGCAGGCGGACCGGCGTTGGCTGTGAGGGTTCGCACGATCCTTGAAGCCTTCGAAGATCGCCCGCATGTCTTCAACCTTGGGCATGGCATTGGCCAGTTCACGCCGATCGAACATGTCGAGCAGCTGCTTGCAGCCGTTCGCGGCGGGGAAGGGGCGTAATCATGGACATTTTTCCGACGATTTACCCCTGGGTGAAGGCAGGACACGTGATATTCATGGTGTTCTGGCTTGCCGGGCTTTTCATGTTGCCGCGTCAATGCATCTACATCCTGGACACCGAGCCTGGTTCGGCTGACGAGGCGAAGTGGGCGCATCGCATGGGATTGCTGCGCAGAGTGATCCTGACGCCGAGCCTGATCGTCGTTTGGCTGCTCGGGCTCTATCTCATGTACGGTCTTTTCATTTCATCGGGCACGCTGGGTCAAAACGGCTGGCTACACGCCAAGATTACCCTCGTGCTTGTTCTCTCCGGCTACCATGGGTGGCTGGTCGCTCAGACCAAGAAGATGGCGCGTGGCGAGCGTCCTTTGACCGAAAAGCGTTTGCGCATAATCGGTGAAATTCCAGGCCTGCTTCTCGTTCTGATCGTTGTACTGGTTTACGTAAGACCGTTCTAACAGCTTCGATCGCCGCATTGATCAATTGAACGATTGACCTTCCCTCGCACGAATCTTATTTTGTGCGAGCCCACCACCGGTATAGGCAGCGCATCCAAAGCGCGGCCAGGTCTGCTTTCACCAAGCCCATACCCTCACCGTTGGACGCAAGAGATGAAACAACTTGCTCAGCTCAGGTTTGAGGGGGCCTCGTCCAAAGAGGCTTCGACCCGCCGGCCACCCCTACATTACGGATTAGAAAACCAATGCATCTCAAAGACTTGAAAGAACGCACACCGGCCGATCTGGTGGCGATGGCTGAGGAGCTCGGCGTCGAAGGTGCTTCGACCATGCGCCGGCAGGACCTGCTCTTCAGCATCCTTCGCGAACTGGCCGAGGATGAAGAATACGAAGAAAAAATCATGGGCATCGGCACCATCGAGGTGTTGCAGGATGGCTTTGGCTTCCTGCGCTCGCCAGAAGCAAACTACCTCGCCGGTCCCGACGACATTTACGTTTCGCCTAACCAGATCCGCAAATGGGGTCTGCGCACCGGTGATACGGTAGAGGGCGAGATTCGCGCGCCCAGGGAAGGCGAGCGCTATTTCGCGCTCACCAGCCTTGCAAAGGTCAACTTCGAAGATCCTGCCGCCGTTCGCATGCGCACCAACTTCGATAACCTGACCCCGCTCTATCCGGACCAGAAGCTCAATCTCGACACTGTGGATCCGACCGTAAAGGATAAAAGCGCGCGCGTGATCGATATCATCTCGCCGCAGGGCAAGGGACAGCGTGCGCTGATCGTCGCGCCGCCGCGCACCGGTAAGACGGTTCTGCTTCAGAATATCGCGAAGGCGATCACTGACAACCACCCTGAAGTCTTCCTCTTGGTTCTGCTCGTCGACGAGCGGCCTGAGGAAGTCACCGACATGCAACGCAGCGTGAAGGGTGAGGTTATCTCCTCGACCTTTGACGAACCGGCCAATCGTCACGTTCAAGTTGCTGAAATGGTTATCGAAAAGGCCAAGCGGCTGGTCGAGCACAAGCATGACGTGGTGATCCTGCTCGATTCGATCACTCGTCTGGGCCGCGCGTACAACACCGTTGTTCCGAGCTCGGGCAAGGTGCTGACCGGCGGTGTCGATGCCAACGCACTTCAGCGTCCCAAGCGCTTCTTCGGTGCTGCACGAAATATCGAGGAGGGCGGTTCGCTCTCAATCATTGCAACCGCGCTGATCGACACTGGCAGCCGAATGGACGAGGTTATCTTCGAAGAGTTCAAGGGCACCGGTAACTCGGAAATCGTCCTCGACCGCAAGGTTTCGGACAAGCGCATTTTCCCGGCGCTCGATGTCGGTAAATCCGGCACCCGCAAGGAAGAGTTGCTGGTCGAGAAGGACAAGCTTTCGAAGATGTGGGTGCTCCGCCGTATCCTCATGCAGATGGGCACCGTCGACGCGATGGAATTCCTCCTCGACAAGATGAAGGATTCCAAGACCAACGAAGACTTCTTCGATACGATGAACCAGTAATCTACGGTTCTGAGATCAGGCGAGGGCGGGCGATCCGAAAGGGTTAGCCCGCCTTTGCTTTTTCGAGCTGGCGTCCCATCATCTCCCAGACCTTGTTCACGGCCTTGAGTGGTCTGACCATTACCTTGAAATCCTTGATCATACCTACCTCGTCGAAAGTGATCATGTCGATCCCGTTGACCTTGATACCCTCCATCTCACACGCAAACTCCAGAACGGCGGTATCGCCGTCAGCGACTTCGCGCAGATAACGGAAGGTGTCGTTACCAAGGGTCTGGCCGGCGGCAGCGAGATAGGCGACGACGATTGCACGACCTTCTTGCGGTGTGTGGACCACGGGCGAGTGGAAGACGGCATCCTCTCGGATGATTTGGGCAAGGGCGTCACGCTTGCTGCCTCCCCCGATGACCGCGTGCCAATTCGCGAGGCCTTTTGCCGCGCTGCTCATGCCAGATGCGCCTTGAAGAATGCGGACGTCCGACTGTCGGCGAGATTTGCGGCTTCCTCGTCGCGGCGCTTGCCTATCTCGGTTGCAAATCCGTGGTCGAGACCTTGATAGTCGTGCAGCGTTGCCTTGGGATGGTTGTCCAGGCCTTCATGCATCGCGGCTTGTGTTTCCTTATCGACGAATCCGTCCTCGGTCGGAATATGAAGCATCAGAGGCTCTGCGATCGCTTCTTTTTCGCCAAGCAATCCATCGATCCCAACACCGTAATACCCGACAGAAGCATCGACGTCCGTGCGTGCGGCTGTCATGAATGCGAGCCGACCGCCCAGACAGTATCCAACGCAGCCGACCTTGGGCACAGCTTCTGCCTGGCGCACATGGTTGATTGTCGCCTGAATGTCTTTGATGCCTGCGTCCTGGTCGAAATTGTTCATGTGACCCAGAGCCTCCTGAAATTCAGGTTCAACGTCCGGGTCTAGCTCGATTCCAGGCGCAAGGCGCCAGAAAAGGTCTGGCGCGATCGCGAGATAGCCTTCGTTGGCCAGCTTGTCGCATTTCTGGCGGATGCCGGTGTTTACGCCGAAGATCTCCTGAATGACGACGATTGCTGCCCGTGGTGTTCCCTCGGGCCTCGCCACGTAGGCATTGAAGCTTTGGCTCTTGTCCAGGGTCGAGATCGAAACTGTGTCTGACATTGCTTGGTTATCCTCTCGAATCATGATGCTTTCAGCGTGGATCAAGGCCTAGCTACTGTGTTGGGACTGGCCAAACGCATTTATCTGCTGAATATACCAAAGGGTTGAACCCGTGCCGCTGGATGAGAGGACAAGCCCATGAAGGTCAATATCGAGATCGATTGCACACCTGAGGAAGCGCGAAGCTTCATGGGGCTTCCAGACGTGAGTGAGGCCAACACGATCTACGTCGACAACATCAAGAAAGCGATGCAAGGGGTGAGCAATCCTGCGCAGATGCAGGAATACGCCCAAGCTCTGGCTCCTATGGGGCAGGTGGGGCTCAAGATGTTTCAGAGTTTCGTCGAAGGCGGCATGCGTGCAGCCGGGGGCGGAGGGAAGAAGTCACGGGATAGCGCCGGAGACTGATTTGCCCACAGGTATGACGCTGGAATGAGCAGCGAAAGTTCGACAATTTTTGCGGTGTCCAGTGGATCGCCGCCAGCAGCCATTGGGGTGATCCGGATTTGCGGTCCGTCAGCAGGTTTGGCATTGCGTCAGCTGGCGGGCCGCAGCTTCACGCCGCGCAGAGCCAGCCTGGCTGTCTTGCGCGATGCAAACGGTGATACTCTCGACCAAGCGCTGGTGCTCTGGTTCGAGGGGCCTGCGACAGCAACCGGTGAAGATTTGGCAGAGCTTCACTGCCACGGCGGTCGAGCGGTGCTCCGGGCTGTTACAAAGGCGCTGGGGGAGATCGATGGATTGCGCCCCGCCGAGGAGGGCGAGTTCACGCGGCGAGCCTTTGCCAACGGAAGAATCGATCTCGCGGAGGCAGAGGGACTTGCCGACCTGCTGGAGGCAGAGACCGAGCTTCAGCGCGCAGCCGCAGTTGCTAACGTAAGCGGCGCCTTGTCGTCCAAGATCAACGAGTGGCGCGAGCAAGTCCTGCGTTTATCCGCTCAAGTCGAAGCCGCGCTCGATTTTTCGGATGAGGACGATGTGTCCGATCTTCCGGAAGGTTTCACGTGGAACATTGAAGAGCTGTCGCTGGGACTAGGTGAGTGGCTTGAGAGACCGAAGTCAGAAAAGCTCAAAGAAGGGTTCAGGGTTGTCCTTGCTGGACCGCCAAATGCAGGAAAATCAACCCTATTCAATGCCTTAATTGAGAGTGAAGCCGCTATTACATCACCGATTGCGGGTACTACACGCGATGTCATTGAGCGCAGTGTTGCGATTGGTGGTGTGCCGTTCACCTTTGTCGACACGGCTGGACTTCGTGATGACAGCGATGAGGAAATTGAGGTGATCGGTATCGAGCGCGCACATGACGAGCTCGCTCGAGCCGATCTTATACTTTGGCTAGGGGTAGAGGGCCAGGGTCCGGAAGGCGCTTGGGAAATCGGCGCGCGCGCAGATGCACAAGACCATGTAGGCAAGCGCTCCGCCCGCCACAATTGTTCGGCAATTTCAGGGCAGGGCATTGAGGAGTTGAAATTTGATCTCGTGCAAGCCGCGCGATCTTCGCTCCCGCGGCCCGGCGAGGCTGCGCTGAATGCTCGCCACCATGCGCGATTGCGTGAGGCGTTTGATGCCTTGGAATCGGCTCGCACCCAGTCTGATCTGCTTTTGATCGGAGAGGAGCTTCGTCGCGCTCGGGTCGCGTTCGACAGACTGGTTGGACGGGCAACCACTGAAGACATGCTCGATGCTTTGTTTGGTCGGTTTTGTATCGGCAAATGAGCGGCGGTGTTTCACGTGAAACAGCTTTGACGATTGAGGGGCGAAGTCCTATTTGCCCCCGCATGCATGAATTTGATGTCTTGGTGATTGGCGGCGGGCACGCCGGTGTCGAAGCGGCCTGCGCCGCAGCGCGAATGGGCGCGCGCACGGGGCTCGTCAGTTTTGACCTCGAAGCGGTTGGGGCCATGAGCTGCAACCCTGCCATTGGCGGCCTTGGTAAGGGGCACCTCGTTCGTGAGGTGGACGCCCTCGACGGCGTTATAGGGGTAGCCGCAGACGCGGGGGCCATCCACTATCGGATGCTCAACCGCTCTAAAGGAAGCGCGGTTTGGGGACCTCGCGTCCAAGCTGACCGGGTCCTATTTAGGGCAGCGGTTCAACAGATCGTCAGACAACAACAGAATTTGACGCTTGTGGAAGGTGAGGCGGCCGCCTTGTCGATAAAGGGCGGCGCTGTCGCAGGCCTCGAACTGGCCGATGGCACCTTGCTCCAGGCACCGCGAGTGATCCTTTGCACGGGAACATTCCTTGGCGGCGTGCTCTTTCGCGGCGAAGAGCGTTTCGAGGGCGGCCGAATAGGTGAGAACGCGGCCAGGCGGTTGGCATCGCAATTGCGCAGTGCCAACCTACCCATGGCTAGGCTCAAGACCGGCACGCCCCCGCGGTTGGACGGACGCACAATCGATTGGTCACAGCTCGAAGAACAACCCTCGGATGACGAGAGTTGGACCATGTCGTCCCTGACGAAAGAGCGACAAAACCCTCAGGTTTTCTGCGCGATCACCCGCACGACGCAGGTCGCGCACGACATCATCCGCGACAATCTCGACCGGTCACCGCTGTTTTCCGGAGCAATCGATGCCGCTGGACCGCGATATTGCCCGTCAATCGAGGATAAGATCCATCGATTTGGCGATCGTGACGGCCACCAGGTGTTCCTCGAGCCAGAAGGGTTGGGGACCCATCTGGTGTATCCGAATGGAATTAGCACCTCGCTGCCGGTTGATGTGCAGCAGGCGATGCTTCGGGCAATGCCTGGCTTGGCGTCCGTAGAAATGGCTGTGCCGGGTTACGCGGTAGAGTACGATCACATCGATCCCCGCGCGCTCACCCCCGATCTTCAGCTTCATGCAATCCCGGGCCTATACTGTGCTGGGCAAATCAACGGCACAACTGGCTATGAAGAAGCGGCTGCTCAGGGCCTTGTGGCGGGTCTTGAGGCTGCGGCTTCGGCGCTTGGGACGATGGCGCCCGCGCTCGACAGGGCCAATTCGTACATCGCGGTGATGATTGATGATCTCACTTTGCAGGGCGTGAGTGAGCCGTATCGAATGCTTACCTCTCGAGCTGAGTATCGTTTGCGGCTGCGCGCCAACAACGCATCTTCGCGCTTGACGGGGCTCGGCCTTGAAGCTGGTTGCATCGGTGACGATCGAGCAAAGTGGTTCTCGGAGCGACAGTCTTCGCAAACGACCGTGATTGAGGCTTTTTCCTTGCCGATTCATGCTCGCGAACTTGCAGATGCAGGTCTGAACGTTCGACGCGATGGGGGAGAAAAGACGATCGAAGAATGGTTACGCCACGACGGGGTGACGATCGATACTCTTCGGCCATGGCTTCCTGATGCGATCTTGGAGGATCGGCAGATCCTCGAGGAAATGGCTGAGGATGCCGCATACGCACCTTATCTCGCGCGGCAAGAATTGGAGTTACGCGATTTGCGGGCAAGCGAAGAGCTCCCTCTGGCGAGCGATTTCCCCTATGGCGAAGTGCCGGGCCTATCGAATGAGATGGTTGAACGTCTGTCATCTGCTGCACCAACAACTTTGGCAGCTGCGGGGAGGGTGCCTGGCGTGACTCCTGCGGCACTGTCGGCACTCTTGGTCCACGCCCGTCGCTGGCAACGTGCAGCGTGAGCGAGCGTCGAAAGATAGCGGGCGAAGCGGACGCTCGCGCTTATGTGGAAAGTTGGGCTGACGACCGCGCCGTTGGGCGGCTTCACGAATATGCAGGCCTGCTTCTCGCTGAAAACCAACGACAAAACCTGATCAGCAAACCCAGCGAAGAACAGCTTTGGCAGCGCCATATTGCTGACAGTGTGCAGCTATTGGAGCATGTTCCACGTGAAACATATGGGGATGGTGCACCAGGCCCATGGCTGGATCTTGGCACCGGGCCTGGGCTTCCCGGCCTCGTTATCGCGATCCTTTGCCCTACAATCGACGTCATTCTCGTCGAGTCCCGTGGTCGGCGCGTGGAGTTTCTGGAGAATTGCGTCACTCAGCTGGGGCTCGAAAATTGCAGGATCGAGGGCCAGCGCCTTGAGCGCGTTAGTCCATTCGAAAGTTGGGTCATTTCGGCACGCGCATTTGCGCCGTTGGAGAAACTCATCGCGTTATCCGCACCCTTCTCCACAAAGCGAACACGCTACCTCTTGCCCAAAGGCCGCTCCGCAGAGCACGAATTGTCTCAGGCTAAACCTGCGATTCGGAAGATGTTTCACGTGAAACACTCGTTGACCGATGATGAGGCGGGTATCATCGTGAGCAAATGAGCTCCGAATATGCCGAGTTTGATGAAACCGCCCGTCTGAGCGGGCAAATTGGGAAGCGCCCTATGCTAACGATTGCAATTGCGAACCAGAAGGGCGGGGTGGGCAAGACCACAACCGCAATCAATATGGCGACGGCAATGGCAGCGACAGGATGGCGCACGCTGCTGATCGATCTCGACCCCCAAGGCAACGCATCGACTGGTCTGGGTGTTGGTGCGGATGCACGCGACATTTCCAGCTATGATCTCTTGGTAGACGAAGTGCCATTGGTCGATTCGATTGTCCCGACAAGCATTCCCGGCCTCGATATCGTTCCTGCCACCGTCGATCTGAGCGGTGCGGAGGTTGAGCTTGTCTCCGTCGAAGAGCGGACTGCGCGGTTGCGTACCGCTCTGAGCAACCATGGTGGTCATGAAGTGTGTTTCATCGACTGCCCGCCCTCCCTTGGACTTTTGACCCTTAATGCTCTGTGTGCCGCTGACACATTGATGGTGCCTCTGCAGTGTGAATTCTTTGCCCTTGAGGGACTTAGTCAGCTTCTCAAGACCGTTGAGCAGGTGCAGCAGCGGTTCAACCCAACGCTCGATATCATCGGGGTTGTCTTGACGATGTACGACCGTCGGAACCGTCTCACCGATCAAGTTTCAGAAGATGTTCGCGATTGCCTCGGTGGATTGGTCTTCGAAACCGTCATTCCTCGCAACGTGCGGCTTTCCGAGGCTCCCAGCCACGGGCTGCCCGCGCTTGTTTACGACCATTCCTGTGCCGGCAGCCGCGCTTACATTGCGCTTGCGCGAGAGTTGATCGGGCGATTCCCTCCTGAAAGGAAGGCTGCATGAGCAAGCCATCAGACCCCATTCGTTTCTCCGTCCCGCAACGCAGCCCCGCCGATCGCAAGAAGAAACTCGGCAAAGGGCTGGGGGCCCTTTTGGGTGAAACCAAGCGAGAGGAACCTCTGGTTCGAAGCGATTCGGAAGTTGCGGCCTTTCAGAAGGGATCGGAGGAAGCTGTTGCCGCTTCCCCGCTGAAAGTGCTGCCGATCGCCAAGATTGAGCCTCTCCCGGGTAATCCTCGCAAGCACTTTGATGAGGCTGCCCTTGACGAGCTTGCCGCCTCCATCTCGACGCGGGGCGTAATTCAGCCGATTATTGTCCGCCCACACGGGGCAGGACGATATCAGCTCGTTGCGGGCGAACGGCGTTGGCGCGCTGCGCAAAAGGCTCGCCTGCACGAGATTCCAGCACTTGTCAGAGAATTGACCGAGCGCGAAGTGATGGCGCTGGCCCTGATCGAGAATCTGCAGCGCGAAGATCTCAATCCGGTCGAAGAAGCGCGGGCATATCAGAGGCTTAGCGGGGACGAGGGGATGACCCAGGCTGAGATCGCCAAGATGGTCGAGAAATCGCGCAGCCATGTTGCCAACCTTCAAAGGCTTCTCGGTTTGCCAGAGGATGTTCTGGATCTCGTCGAGAATGGTCGTCTTTCTATGGGCCATGCGCGTGCGCTCATCGGTCAGGAAGACGCGGCAAACCTCGCCGCCAAAGCGGTCAATGACAATTTGTCGGTGCGCGAGATCGAGAAGCTTGTTCGCAAAGTCTCCAAGGGCGTTAAGGCCGGGGCAGCCAGCGCAAAGGCGCATCCGAAGGCAGAGCATGAGAATGCCGACATCGTCGCGGTCCAGCGCCATCTCGAGGAGTTTCTGGGCCTCGCCGTACGGATCAAGGCTGATGAAGACCCCAAATCTGGCGCAATCACGATCAAGTATGGCTCGCTCGACCAGCTCGACATGCTTTGTCAGCGCCTCACTGGCGGCGATATTTAATGGGTTTTTCCAACCGGTAAGCCGTCCGGAAAGCCCGGAAAATCAGGCATTTTTGGCACTCGCGCCGCAAATCTTACGCGGCCATTAACCTTTTCCGAAAACGAAAGAGGAACTGGGTAATCCTACCTAAGTGAGGCGAGCGGGGTGACCAACCCGTTCGGCAGGCATGATTCGGCTCAAGCGATTCGGGTTGCTTATCGAACATGCGTGCATCGGGAATAGACCACGCTTGGAAGGACTTAAAATGACCAAGACCATTCGTTTCGGCGCAGCCGGCATCGCCATGTTCGCTGCTCTGGGCATGGGCACAGCGGCTCACGCAGACACTGCAACCGCAGACGCCACCGCAGAAGTGCTTGACGCACTGATCCTCAATAACGACGCAGCACTCGACTTTGGCACCATGGTTGTGACCGGTGCCGGCACGGTTACCATCGAAAGCGACGGTTCGGTGGATTGCACCGCAGCTGACATCGTTTGCTCGGGCACGACCAGCGTTGCAGCTTTCTCGGTAGAGGGCACCGCAAACAAGGCCGTGACGATCAGCCTCCCGGGTGCGGGTGTTGAACTGCGTCACCCCGATTACACGCTCGCAACCGCTGCGGAGCACACGATCGAGCTCGGAACGTTCACATCGAGCGAAAACGGTGCAAGCGGCCCGGAAGTAGGCCTCGACGGCACCGGCAACGCGACTTTCGACGTTGGTGGCACCATCAGCCTCGACGGCACTGAAGCCGCAGGCGTTTTCTCGGGTTCGTTCGACGTTTCGGTCGAATACTCGTAATCCTCACGGGCTGCGCTTCAGGGCGCGGCCAGTGATATCGGTTCGAGCCGCGCTCTCCCCCGAGAGCGCGGCTCTGCTATTTTCACGAAGGGCCCAGTTAGCGTGAGTTTAAGCCTTCTTAACCCTGATCGCTTACCAAGATCCGTGAAAATACGCGGGTCCGTGTGCTTTGCGCACTCGTCCCTGCATCAGGGAGTCAATAAGAAATGTCATTCAAAACACTTCGGAAATTGGCGCAGGGCAGCGCGGCGATGGCTGCCTTCTCGACGCTCGCCTTGGCTACGCCTAGCCAGGCGCAAGGCGACCTTCTTGTCGCCCCAACTCGCGTCATTCTTGATGGCTCACGCGGAACCGAAGTTATCCTGAGCAATATCGGCACAGAAGAAGCGACGTACCGCATCGGACTTGAGCTTCGCCGGATGCTCGACAATGGCCGACTCGAGCCGGTTGAGAAAACCGACGCAAACTCGGCAGAAGAGGCGGCATTGGGCATGATCCGGTATGCGCCCCGCCGTATCACGCTTCCGCCGGGCCAGCCGCAGGCCGTGCGTCTCGCGGCGCGCCCCGGGGCGGATCTTCCCGATGGGGAATACCGGGTGCACATGTCGTTCAAGGCGATCCCGCGCACGCGCGCGGTAGCCGAAGAGGCGCAGCCCGGTGAAGGCGTTTCGATCCAACTCATCCCGATCTACGGTGTCACTATTCCAATTATCGTGCGGCACGGCCGGGTGGAGGCACAAGTTGCGCTGTCTCAGCCGACGCTTGTCGATGGGCCCGATGGTCCGGAACTCGCACTGACAATCAATCGCGCCGGCGACAGCTCGACCTACGGTGTCCTTCAAGTGACCAAGCCAGGACTGGAGGAGCCGCTTCTCAATTTGCGCGGCCTGGCTGTTTATCCCGAGGTCAACGAGCGTGAAGTTCGAGTTCGCCTCACGCCGGAGCAGGCAGCCAGTTTTCGCGGCCAGCTGCGCATCGAGTATCGAGAGATGCCAAATGCCGGCGGCGGGCTGATTGCGGCGATCGATAGCTTCATCGGCTAGGGCCTCGCGAACGAGCCTGGATAGCTAGTCATGATCTCGCTGCGCCAAAGAACCCTGAGCGCCGCCGCGACTTTCGCGGTGGCGCTTGGTGCGTTTTCGGGTGCAGCACCTGCGTCCGCGCAGGAACAGCCAGAAACCTTGCAGTCCACTGCAGGTTCGGCGGGTTGGCAGGCCACCGATGACGATTTCCTCTTCCTTCAGCTCGTCATCAAGAACTTCAAGCTAAATTATGACGTGCGCGGCTATCAAACCGATCGGGGTGTATGCCTTGATCTTGCCGATGTCATTCAGTCGCTCGATCTTCCCATTCGCATTGACAAAGAGTCGCGCCGCGCAACTGGCTGGTTGTTCGCGGAGGACCAGAAATTCACGCTTGATCGAGACTCCGGTATAGTACAAAACGTGAACACAGGCGCTGCGCCGGTGTCTTCTGACATTTATGACACCCCAGAAGGGTGGTGCGTTGACACAAATGCCCTGTCTCGTTGGTTTGGCATCGAATTCCGTCCCGATCTCTTCAACGCGATCGTCAGACTGGAAACTGACGAAGATCTTCCCTTCATGCAGGCGATCGAGCGCAGAAGTCGCGCGGCGCGACTTCGTTCTCGACCCGCAACTTTTGATTTGTCGCAGTATCCCAGCGCGGAAATGGAGTATCGACCTTGGCGCACACCGTCGGTTGATGTCGTCGCGCAGGCGGGTTTTCGCGCGGGCGAGGGTGGCCGCAATGGAGCCGAGGGCCGTGTAGAGTTTTATGCTGCCGGTGAGGCGCTGGGTGCGAGCTACTTTGCCCGCGTCGCGACCGATGATCAGTTGAGCCCGCAGGCTGTCCGCCTACGCGCGTACCGCAACGACCCGGATGGCGGTCTTTTGGGTCCCCTCGGAGCTACACAGGTCGCTGCAGGTGACGTAGAAACGCTCCCCGGGCGTTTGACGGGGCAAACCGCCGTCGGGCGGGGTGCTTTCATCAGCAACCGTCCATTGGGTCAGGTATCCCGGTTCTCTGCGACCACCTTGCGCGGCACACTGCCGGCAGGATGGGATGCAGAACTTTATCGCAACGGCCAATTGATCGCCTTCCAGGACGATCGCGGTGACGGGCGCTACGAATTTATCGAAGTCGAGCTGTTCTTTGGCCGAAACGATTTGGAGGTCGTGCTTTACGGCCCTCAGGGACAGATCCGCCGCGACCGAACATCGGTTCCAGTGGGCTTCAATCAGATCGAGCCGGGTGAGACTTATTACTGGGCTGGAATACTCCAGACTAACCGGGACCTGATTGACCTCGGCACAGGCATTCGTGACGGCCCGCAGGCCTGGCGCTGGGGCATGGGGGTCGAGCGCGGCCTCGATGAACGAACCAGCGCCGCGCTCGGCGTTCAAAGCCTAGTCGTAGATGGCGCGCGCCGCAGGTTTGCGGAGGGCGCCGTTGCGCGCACATTTGGCGCCATGCAGCTAGAAATCGCCGCTGCACACGAATTCGGGGCCGGTTCGGCCCTCGAAACCAACGCGCTTGGCCGAATAGGAAGCAATTTCAACTTCGGAGCGAATGCGTTAGTGGCATTTGGCGACTTCACGAGCGAATTCACCGAGGGTGAGCTCGACTATCGCGGCGGATTCAATTTCTCGACCTCGCTGGCGATGGGCAAGGTCGTGCTGCCCGTGCAGGCGGAGGTGAGCCATTCGGCGCTGAAGGACGGCTCAAGGGTTAACGAATTCCTAATGACCACCTCGCTCACGGCGGGACGCTTCGCTGTATCCGCGCAACTGAGCCACCAGCAGCGAACCGAAGGCGATCTTACGCCAGCTCGGAACGAGACACGGGTGAGGTTGCTTGCAAATGCGCGCTTCAAGGATTTCCGTGTGCGCGGCAACGCCACGTTCCTTACCGGTGGCCGCGAGCAGGGCCTCGAGAGTGTCACCGTGCGCGCCGACATGGATATCGGGGAGGACGCCGATCTGCAGGGACAGATCGACTATACGGCCCGGGTCGACGAATTCCGCCTGACCGGTGGCTACACGCACAACTTCGAGAAGTTCTCGCTTCGCGGTGACGCCTTCGTTACGTCACGTGGCGGTGTCGGAGCTTCTGTCCAACTCGCTTTCAGCCTGGGCCCTGATCCGGTCTCTGGCGGTGTTCGGGTTACGGGCAGCAAGTTGGCTCGCAGCGGCCAGGCGGCCGTGACCGTCTTCAGGGACGATAACGGCAATGCGCGCCGCGATGAGGGCGAAGAAGTTCTGCCTGATGTGATGGTCGAAGCCGGTTTGCGCAGCACGGACGCGATTACCGGCGAAAATGGCCGCGCGATTGTCGATGACCTCCGGCCATTTCGTCCTGTGCTGGTAGGCATCGACACGTCCTCTCTGGACGATCCGTTCCTTGCGCCATCGGAAATGGGTATCGTTCTGACCCCGCGCCCCGGAGTGGTCGCGCAGATCGAGCTCGCTGTATCACCCACGGGTGAGGTCGAAGGAACCATTCGCAGTTCGTCAGGTGTTGAGCAGCCTGGTGTCCGGCTGGAGCTCGTCGACAATCGCGGAGCGGTTATCGCGCAAGCAATCAGCGAATTTGACGGGTTCTTCCTGTTCCAGCGCGTGCCCTATGGCCAGTACCGCCTGCGAGTGGATGAAGAGACGGCAAGGACGCTCGGCGTGCGCCGTGAGGTGAACCTCAACGACGGCCGCTCGCAATTTACCCTTAATCGCGACGAAGACGTGGTTCGCTACGGAACCGTAAGTCTCGTCCCTGAGGACAGGGACAACCAAGCACCCGAAACTGGCCCGGTCATCGCGGCGGTAAAGCCTGAATAACTACAGGCTTCAGTTGCCCTTGATATAGCGCGGCGGGTTTGGCCGCGGGACAGGGCGAGGCTCTGGAGTGGGGGCGGGTATCGTGCGCGCCGCGCCAGAAATGATCTCTTCGCGCACTGTCTCGCGCACGATCACGCGCTGCTGCTGCTCGTATCGGACGGGCACATAGACAATCTGTTGAGGGGGTGCGTAGCTGTATTGGTACGCTGGCGCATATCCATAGCCGTACCCATACGGGGCCGGCGGCGCATATGCCGGGTAGGCCGGTGCAGGAGCAGGGATTGTACGGAAAGCATAGCGCGGACCGGAGTGGCCATATTGCGAAAGGTAGCTGTCGAGAGCAGCCTCGCAATCATAGTCACCGCGGTCATTGCGTCCGCCGCCGATCAGGCTGCCAAGGAGCACCCCACCGATACCGCCAGCGCCAGCACCGATTAGAGTGCCGGCAAGCCTGTCGCCGTCGGCGACGCGGTTTCCGATGATGCCGCCTGCGATCGCGCCGAGCAGGCCCCCGATGATGCCGCCCTTTTCGCGGTCATCGCGCCCATTCGTGCGGCGCTCGCACTCGGCGATCCACTGGTCGCGCTCGAAAACGCTTGCTGCCGGGGCGTACCCGTATGAGTGACCTTGAGCAGGAATGGCACGGTGAGCATAGCGTTCGTCACCGCGATACTGCTGATATTCCATCGCATAGGGTGCTGTGCTTTCGATACGCCTTGTGCGCGTGATCGTCTCGACACCATCTGCGTCAACGGTAGTCTCTGTGAGGTCAGTGATGGTCGGCGCAGTGCGATATTCTGCAGGGAGTGCTTCGACTTCGGCGACACTCATCGGTGTAGGATCAGCAATTTGGGCCTGCGCCGTAGCCGGCATCATGAGCCCGCTCATTGCTACACCAGCCACTGCCAGACTTGAGAACGCCTTGATCGTCATAACTAAACCCCCGAAAACTGGGCGCGCGACTCGCATGGAGCGATGCACGACGCGTGATTTGGCGCAGGTTTACCATTGGCTAACCAAGGCAACCAAGCGCGCTTGGGGCCCTGTCTCGTTTCGGGGCGATCTTGCGCGGGAGACTAAGGCTCAGATTCGATCTGCGAGCAGTTCGGCCAGCTGTTCCAACCCTGTGGCATCATCTTCGCCAAAGCGTGCAGGCGAAGGGCTGTCGAGATCGATTACTGCGACGACTTTGCCATCACGCACGACTGGGACCACCACCTCAGAGCGGCTGGCGGCATCGCAGGCAATGTGGCCTGGAAAGGCATGCACGTCCTCGACCAGCTGGGTTTCTGCTTTCTCCGCGGCAGCACCGCAGACGCCGCGTCCGATTGGAATGCGAATACAGGCAGGGCGTCCGACGAACGGTCCGAGCACGAGTTCTTCTGCACCCGACTTGCTCTCGCCAACGCGGTAAAAGCCTGCCCAGTTAAGGTCGTCCACGAACTCCCAGATCAGCGCGGCGACGTTCGCCATGTTGGCAACGGCGTCCGGCTCGTCAGAAGTGAGCGCGTCGGCCGCATCGACCAACTGGCGATAGCGCTCCGCGACATCGATTGACGGGTCGGGTTTGAAATCAAACATGGTTCTTCCTGGTGAGCGTCCGGCTCGGGAAAACTGAAACGCAGAACAATCGGGTTGTCGGCAGCGATGCTCCGACCTATTCCGCCTACATGGGAATTTTACGCAAACTCGCAATCGCTCTCGTCGTCTTTATCGCAATATTGGGCGCCGGTTTCTTCTTCCTGTCGCGCGGCGACACTGCGGATTTGTCGGTCGATGCAGTCGCGGGAACTGACCCCACCCTTCAGGCACCAGAAGCCGAAAGCTTCCCAACGGTGCAGATCGCCAAGCCAATTGGCTGGGAAGAAGGGCAATTGCCCGACGCTGCAGAAGGTCTGACCGTCGGCAGGTTTGCAGAAGGCCTCGAGCACCCGCGTGTCCTTTATGCGCTGCCCAATGGCGATGTTTTGGTTACTCTCACCCGCTCTCCCAAAAGCGCCGATGACGGCGAAGGCGGCATCATGGCCACGATCCGCGGCTGGGTTGCAAGTTATCTATTCTCCGAAGCAGGTGCGGCGGGGGATTCTCCGAACCAAATCATCCTGCTGCGCGATGCGGACGGTGACGGCGTCGCTGAGATCCAGGAAACGATACTAAGCGATGGGCTGGATTCCCCATCGGGCATGAGCTGGCATGAAGGCACGCTGTTCGTTGCAAACCATGACGCAGTGCTGGCGTGGGATTATGAGCTTGGAAGCGAGGCAGTCACCGGCTCACCGCGCAAGCTCATGGATTTGCCCGCGGGTGGCGGCCACTGGATGCGTAACATGGAGATCCATCCCGACGGCGATCGGCTCTATGTGGCTGTCGGTTCGGTCAGCAATATTGGCGAATCTGGCATGGAGGTCGAGGAAGGGCGCGCTGCGATCTGGGAATACAATCTGGAGAACGAAACGGCTCGTCCCTTCGCTGCTGGCCTTCGCAATCCCAATGGTCTCGATTTCAGCCCCTGGTCGGGCGAGCTTTGGACGACAGTGAACGAGCGTGACATGCTCGGCTCAGATCTTGTGCCAGATTATCTCACCAACGTACCGCTAGGTGCGCAATATGGTTGGCCTTGGGTGTACTATCGCGAGAACATCGACCGCCGTGTCGAAGCGCCTATGCCGCGCTTCTTGCTCGAATATGCACGTAATCCTGAATTCGCTCTCGGCCCGCATGTCGCGGCGCTCGGACTGGTTTTCACCGCTGAAGGCCACCGAATGGGCGAAAACATGGCAAGCGGCGCTTTCATTGCCCGCCATGGGTCGTGGAACCGCAAACCACCATCTGGCTATGATGTTGTCTATGTCGCTTTCGACGAGTTCGGAAAACCGCAGGGCAAGCCCGTCCCCGTACTTACAGGCTTCTTGAATGAAGATGGCACGACCAAAGGTCGCCCAACTTGGGTCGAATGGGCGAGCGATGGTTCGCTTCTGGTTTCCGATGACACGGCAGGGATAATCTGGCGGACTTACGCGCCGAATTCCGAGCCTGGCGCAGCGATCGCGCGGCGAACGGGCGCTCCGCTCAGGCCACAGGGAGAGTTGGTCGACCCGCGTGCCACCTTCGAGGAAGATTATCTGCGGCAGCAGGCTGGACAGGAAATTCGTTAGAGCGCCTTGCCGGCTCTGCCTGCGACTTCGTTTGCAAACTGGTAGGCAATTCGGCCCGAGCGATTGCCGCGCGCAACAGCCCACGCCAGCGCTTCTTCCTCGTCGAAAGAGAGTGCCAGCGGATCGGTGTAGGCGCGCACGATCTCTAGGTAGGTGGCCTGATCGCAGGGGTGAAAGCCAAGCGTAAGGCCAAAGCGATCGGCGAGAGCCAGGGCATCGTCGCGCTCGTCGCGTTCGTGCCGCGCGGCGTTTTCTTCGTGACCACGCGGAACAATGGCCCGCCGGTTTGATGTGACGGCAAGCCGGACGTTGGGTGGACGAGCGACCACCGTCCCATCGAGAAGGCTGCGCAGTGCCAGGTTTTCGTGTGGTTCGCCTTGTGCAAACCCCAGGTCGTCGAGGAAAAGCAAGTAGGCACGATCTTGCTTTGCCAAGGTGTCAATCAGTCCTGCAATTGAGCCAAGTCCATCCGAGGCAACTTGGACAAGTGCCAATGCGCCTGGGTGCTCTTCGCCCTGCCATACGCTTGCCGCGCGGATGAGCGCGGATTTTCCCATGCCTCGAGAACCCCATAGCAACATATCATGCGCGGCAGCGCCCGTGGCGAGGCGCTCAAGATTGGTGCAGACCGCCTTCTTCTGCCGGTCGATACCGCGCAAAGTCGCAAGCGGCACAGTCTCGAGGCTGCCGATTGCGGCAACCGTGGTCCCGCTCCACACATAGGCGGGTGCGCCGAGCCAATCGATCGGCGTGCTCACCGGCGGCGCCAACCGCTCCAGCGCATCAGCAATACGCTCAAGTGGTTCGCGGCGCTCGGTCATTCGGGTTCAGCCTGCCAGCTTGTCGGAAGGCAGAGTGTAGAGCAGATCGGCGCCGGCCATTGCGCCCGCCTTAAGGCCAGCGGCTTCAGGTACGATCCTATCGAGGAAGAAGCGCACCGTGACCGGTTTGGTCTCTGCCAGTGCCGGGGCCGCACCTTGCGCGACTGCCTTGTCCTGTTTCATCAACTGCCAGCCAGCTACCGCGACTGCCGCCATGGTGCAGAAAGGAACGCTCCCAGCAAGACGATCATCGAGGCTGGCTTCGCCCTGCATCCAGCGGGCAATGTCGGCGCAGTCCTTCGCCAACGCGGCAAGCCCTGCTTCATCGCCCGCATCGCGCGCGATCTCTTCGAACAATACAATCACGGCTTCACCGCCCTCAAGGCCGAGCTTGCGCGTCACCAGATCGGCGGCCTGGATGCCATTCGTGCCTTCGTAAATCGGGGCAATCCTGGCATCGCGCCAATGTTGAGCTGCGCCCGTTTCTTCGACGAAGCCCATGCCGCCATGAACTTGGACGCCGATCCCGGCGACCTCGACACCGATATCGGTGCCCCAGGCTTTGAGAAGCGGCACCAGAATTTCCGACCGGTTCTTCGCATCGGCGTCTCCGATTGTGCCCCGGTCAACCTGTCCTGCACAGTAATAGAGAAGCGCTCGGGCCCCCTCGGTGAGAGCCTTCATGCGCAAGATCATGCGGCGCACATCAGGGTGCTCGATGATTGCGACTGGGCTTTTGTCCGGCGAACCGGCACGTGCTGATTGCACACGGTCGGTGGCGTAGGCGATCGCCTGCTGGGTCGCGCGCTCTCCGATCTGGACGCCCTGGTTGCCTACATTGATGCGGGCGTTGTTCATCATCGTGAACATCGCCATCAGTCCGCGGTTTTCCTGTCCGACCAACTCACCGATACACTCGCCATTGTCGCCATAGCTCATGACGCAGGTAGGCGAGGCATGGATGCCGAGCTTGTGTTCGAGGCTCACCGGGCGAAGATCGTTGTGCGGACCAAGCGACCCGTCGGCGTTCACGTGATACTTTGGCACCACGAAGAGCGAGATCCCGCGCGAGCCTTCTGGTGCACCCGGAAGGCGGGCGAGCACCAAGTGAATTATGTTCTCGGCAAGCTGGTGGTCGCCCCAAGTTATGTAGATCTTCTGACCCGCGATCCGATACTTGCCCGCATGCTCGCCTTCGGAGATCGGTTCTGCGGTTGAACGAAGCGCGCCGACATCGCTCCCAGCGGCTGGCTCGGTCAGGTTCATCGTACCCGACCACTTGCCGCTGACGAGGTCGGGCAGGTACATGGCTTTCTGCTGGTCGCTGCCGTGATGCTCGAGAGCCTCGATGGCGCCGACCGACAGCATCGGCAGCAGGCTGAATGCCATGTTGGCCGATCCGAGGTTCTCAAGGACATTGCAGGCGAGAGTGAAGGGTAGGCCTTGTCCGCCGTGTTCCGCCGGGCTTGCGATCGCATTCCAACCTTGCTCGACATAGCCCCGATACGCTTCGGCGAACCCGTCCGGCAGGCGGACTACGCCATTCTCAAGCTTCGCGCCTTCGAGATCTCCGATCCGATTGAGCGGCGCGAACTCGCCAGCAGCAAACTGACCCACCCCCTCGACGATAGCTTCGACCAGATCGGCTTCCGCGTGAGCAAATGTTTCTGTCTTAGCGAGCTGTTCGATGCCTGCATTGACTCGGATGGCGAGCAACTGGTCCTGGGTGGGAGGCGTGTAAGGGGTCACGTTGCGTTGGTCCTCTTTCTCGTGCGGCCATGCAGCCAAAGTCTGCTTGGCAAGTTGACGCTTCAGATATAGCGCGCAGG
The DNA here is from genome assembly GCF_057364915.1 of Erythrobacter sp. S158. Lineage (NCBI taxonomy): Bacteria > Pseudomonadati > Pseudomonadota > Alphaproteobacteria > Sphingomonadales > Erythrobacteraceae > Erythrobacter > Erythrobacter sp. S158. The sequence goes on from NZ_CP200279.1 coordinate 2,949,718, forward strand.
CATGACCGACAAGGACGCTACGGAAATCATATCGCCTGACGCGGCTGGAATTGCGAAGGCCGCAGATCATCTCACTTCCGGTGAACTTGTCGCAGTGCCGACCGAGACCGTCTATGGTCTCGCAGCACGCGCCGACAGCGCAGACGCTGTCGCGAAGATATACGCGGCCAAGGGGCGACCGGATTTCAACCCGCTTATCGTGCACGTTCGTGACATTGAGCAGGCGGAGGGATTGGCCGAGTTTGATGATAGAGCAATCGACCTGGTCGAAAGGTTCTGGCCCGGACCGCTAACGCTCGTTCTTCCAATACGCTCCGATGCCGCCATCGCGAAGGCGGTGACAGCTGGCTTACCAACAATCGGTCTGCGCCAGCCGTCACACAAGGTAATGCAGGCAGTGCTCAAATCGGTCGGCGTGCCTCTTGCCGCTCCGTCAGCCAATCGAAGCGAACATATCAGTCCGACCCGTGCCGAACATGTGACCGCCTCGCTGGGTGATAACGCTCCACTGATCCTCGATGGAGGACCAAGTCAAAGCGGGCTTGAATCGACGATCGTTGCTTTGAGACAGTCGGGTGATTGGAATCTTCTGCGTCCTGGCCCTGTCACCAAGGAGACTCTTGAGCGCATTCTTGGCCCGGAAAGCGAAATCGAAGGATCTAGCGTCGAAGCACCCGGCCAGATGGAGCGGCATTATTCGCCGGGCAAGCCGATGCGGCTGAGCGCGTCAGAAGTTGCGCGAGACGAGTTCTTCATCGGCTTTGGATCGCTCGAAGGTGACTGCAATCTGTCGCAGGCCGGCGATCTCAACGAAGCGGCTGCTCGCCTTTATGATTGCCTGCATCTTGCCGCAGCATCAGACAAACCCGCCATATCGGTCGCGCCTATACCCTATGGTGAAATGGGCCGGGCCATCAATGATCGGCTAAGGCGCGCCGCGACGCATTAACGTCAGCGCGGCTCCACCGGGACGGTGGGCAACAATTCCTGGATTTCTGCATATACCTCGCGCGCCTCATCGCATGCGCGGCGGTCGCCGTCCTCGCACTCTTCGCTTAATTCACGATATTCGCGCTCCAGCTTGCCGAGACGTTCTTCGCGGCGGCGAATTTCGCGTCCTCGCGCTTCATCGGCTTCCGACTGGCTGGTCGTGGCAAGATCGACCGCTTTACCTGCCGCACGCACCGGTGCGGTGACGACATTTGCTGCGGTTTTCACCAGGCAGCCAGACAGCATTAGCGACATGGCCACGAGGCCGAATACAGCAGGAGCGCGCATGGCCATCACCTTGCGCGCTCCCAGTGATAATGCAAGCCGGGAATTGCCCGGAAGTTCTTAATCTGCGGCCACTTCTTCGGTCGCGCGAGCGTCAGCTGTCTCCGGATCAGGGCGGCAGGTCAGCGAACCCGAGCCGGCTGTCGACACGGTGCAGGTGGCAGAGCCGACCACGACCACATCGCCCGAACCGGCGATCTCCGCATCGACCTTGCCGTTCGAAGCAAGGGAAACATTACCCGAGCCAGCGATTTCGACGCTTACATCGTCAGCAGTGAGCTCTGCGAGCCGGACATCGCCAGATCCGGCGATCTCGATTGAGAGGACTGAAGCGGTCCCTGCAGCCATCACATCGCCCGAGCCCGCGATTTCGACATCGAGCCGGTCGGCTTCAATGCTTTCGACCGTGATCGCACCTGACCCTGCGATTTCGATCTCTGCCGTACTTGCCATGCTGGCGGCTTCGATCGTGCCACTGCCGGCAATCCCGAGAGCGCCAGGCGCGGGCATGGTCATGCGCACTATTGCAGGCCGCGAGCCATCATAAATCTTGCTGTCGCGCGCAATCGTCAGCCGGTTTCCGTCGCGATCGAAACGTAGCGCATCGCCGGCTTCGTCATGGCCTTCGAGCGTGATCGTGAGCGCATCGCCTTCTGCGATCATCACCTTGTCTGGGCCTGCCAGCGTGATTTCGGTTGGGGCATCGCCCGACATGTCGAGCTCAGCAAGCGGAACGCCCTCAACTTCGCCCCAGTCGTTAATGTAGGCACAGGCGGAGAGCGATGCTCCAAGCGCAAGCGCTGCCAGCGCACCTGCGCCCTTTTTCATGTTTTGCCCAAATCCACGGAACATCGAACCCTCCAAGTATAAACAATGTGTATTGCCGATATAATACACTGGCAGAGGGCTTGCAAGACGGCTTCGTGCCCAAAACGAGAAAGGGCCACCAAAAGGCGGCCCTTTCGAATTTCTGGACAGACGCGACTTACTTGCTGTCGTCGTCGTTGTCGTAATATTGCGGAGCATGCTCGCGAAGCACTTCGAGAATCTTCTCAAGTGCGGTCGGCTCGTCGGTTTCTTCCATCGCAGCAAGCTCGCGTGCGAGACGGCTCGATGCCGCTTCGAAGATCTGGCGTTCGGAATAGCTCTGCTCGGGCTGGTCGTCCGGACGGAAAAGGTCGCGGGTGACCTCTGCGATCAAAACGATCTCGCCGGAATTGATCTTCGCTTCGTATTCCTGAGCGCGCCGTGACCACATGGTGCGCTTGACTTTCGGTTTGCCCTTCAGCGTGTCCATCGCCTCTTTCAGGGTCTTGTCCGAAGACAGCTTGCGCATGCCGATCGATTCAACCTTGTTGACCGGAACGCGCAGCGTCATGCGCTCTTTTTCGAATCGCAGAACATACAGCTCAAGCTGCATGCCGGCGATTTCTTCGCTTTGCAGTTCAATCACACGGCCAACGCCGTGCTTGGGGTAAACAACATAGTCGCCAACGGTAAAGGCGGGCGCATTGCTTGCCATGCGAGTTCCTTTCATGCGGCCCAACAACTATCAGAAAATGCAACATCTTTCCTCTGCGGTTCAGCAGCTCGATATCGAGAGCTGGACCGGGGCGATGCGTTCTGGAGCTGTTTTAGCTGGTAGCGGGCCTTTCTGGTTTCACGTCCGCGATCGGGTCCGACCGGCGCGGTTGCCTCATTATATAGCACAATCGCAACAATATTGCGAGTCTGACGTATTTAGTGAGCGTTGCGCCGAGAAGCGGCGGCGATATGAGCGCCGAGAAGCAACAGATATGCTGACAGGTACAACCATGTCAGGAATACGACAATCGCACCGAGCGAACCGTAAGTCGCGTTGTAGTTTCCGAAATTCGCAGCGTACCAGGCAAAACCAGCGCTCGCGATCATCCATCCAACTGCAAAAGGCAGCGCGCCGCGAAACGCTTCGCGCAAGGTTACGTCGTCGACGTTAGGAACGATACGATAGGCGAGAAGTGCCCCGCCGAGCCCTGCGATTGCAGCAACAACAAGACTGGCTGCTGCTTCACCCGAGTTGGAAATTGCGTTGGTAGCCAGTGTTGTCAGGGCCGCGACCAGCCCGAAAGCGATAATTGCTCCAACAGTGATGCACAATGCGAGCAGGTTGGCCTTGATGAAGCCCCGGCTTTCCGCCGCAGCAAAGGCTACGTTGAAAGCGGTGATGACAGCCCCCGCGGCAACGCGAGCTGCGAAGATTGATAGAGCAATAGCCAGAATCAAACCCAGCCCCGATGTGTCGGTGCGATTGTCGGTAATGTCTTTGAGCTGATCGCCGATCAATTCTGCAGCCGAAGGCGGAAGCGTTCTGGCGAGCTCTCGCGAATTCTCGGCAACAAGCGCCGGGTCGGCAAGCAACCCGTAAGTCAGCACGATTGCTGCAAGAAGCGGCATGAAGGACAGGAAAGCGTAATAGGTGACGCCTGCCGCTAGCAGCCCGGCATTGTTTGCCTGAGCCTTCGTCCAACCTGCTTTCAAAATGTGTAGGTAACTATGCATGCTCACCGAACGCGCCAAGGCGCTCGGCTGTTCCATGGCTTAGCGGAAGCCTGGCCTCTTAGTCGCCTTCGCCCGGCTCTGCGCTGAAGTACTTTTCGAACTTGTTCTCTTCGCCCTTGTGCTCGTCGGCATCGGCGGGCGGGTCCTTCTGGCTCGTAATGTTCGGCCATTCGGCAGAGAACTTGGTGTTGAGCTCGAGCCATTTTTCAAGGCCGTCCTCGGTGTCCGGGAGAATTGCCTCAGCAGGGCATTCCGGTTCGCAGACGCCGCAATCGATGCACTCGCTGGGATTGATCACCAACATGTTGTCGCCTTCATAGAAGCAATCGACCGGACATACTTCGACACAGTCGGTGTATTTGCATTTGATGCAGTCTTCGGTGACGACGTAAGTCATGTGAGCGCTATTCCGGTTGGTGATGCGATATTGAGCGCGCCTGCTATGGGCATTTTCCAAGGCGGGTCAAGGCCAGTATCGTTTTTGAAACGTGTCCCACTGTTTGGACAGCACGATCTTGGCCTAGGCCATGCGGCTCCACGCTCGCGCGGCTTCACTTGGCGAAAGGCGCCGGTCGGGTAGCTTCTCTATTCGCGCTACGCAGATTTCGCCGCGATAAGCGAGTGTCAGGACATCGCCGACACCCACCTCGCAGCTGATCTTCGTTATGCGCGTTGAATTCAAGCGCATCCGGCCGCTCAGGATCATCGCCTTCGCGATTGAGCGTGTCCGGGCAAAGCGAAGAAAAACGAGCAGGCGGTCGAGGCGCATTGTGCCTTCCTCGCCGCTCGTCGAACTCATCCCTTCAAAAGGTCCGCAAGGCCGTCAAAAGCACCGCGTGCACGCGCAGGTCCAGTATCGTGCCGCGGCGCCGGTTTGCCCTTGCCGCCTTTCTGGTTGCCCCGGCCAGGTTTGCGCTTTGCGTCCGCGTTTCTCTTTCCCGATTGGGGCCCACGACCTTTCCCCTTGCGCGCTTCGCCTCGCTTTGGTCGGCGCTCGTCGTTTGCTCGGCGCGGTCTCCAGGTCCAGCTGTCGGGCGCCGCAGGGCCGAAAGCCCCTTCTTCCAGCTCGCGTCCGCGCTGGAGGCGGAAACCCGCGCTGCCGAGCAAGCGACGGGCGTTGTCCTCTTCAAGACCGATAGATACCGGCAGCGAAAGATCGAGGGAGAAGCGCGGATTGCGCTCCTTGCCTGCTTTTTCGTTCGCCTTCGCCCGCGCCTCGAACGCTGCACGAAGGATCTTCTCTGCCAAGTCGACCCGGATCAACTGCTTGCCTGCGAGGCGATACCCTGCAGGAATTGCATCGCTTTCCGGAAGCACAGGCAGCATTGCTTCCTGAAGTGGCCTAGTGTCGAGCGCCAGTTTGTGAAGCAGCTGGCGAGGTGCCGGCTTGAGCAGATCGCGCGCAAAAATGTCCAGCGCGCCAAAGGTCACGCCCAGCTTTCTCAGGAATGGACGCATTTCCTTGGGCAAATGTTCAAGCCCGGCTTTCTCACGTCCGACCACACCGCGTGCGTCGATCAGCGTGACAAGCAAGGCGCGCGCTTGGCTGCCGGCTTCCGGATCGTTTGCGGCCTCTGCCAGTTTTCGCAGCGGGGCAAGCGGCTCAAGCTGGACCGTCAGCCAATTGCCGAGCCCTGCTTCAAGCCGTGCTTTTGCGTCCTCGGGAATGGCAGCGGTCTCGCGTGTGAACTCCAGCCGGGGTGCAGCGAAGTCATCAGGCACAACGATCCTGGCTAGCTCGCGCCCTTGCCAAACGATCGCTCCGCCTTCGATCGCAAGGTCCTCCATTCCAGCAGCCAGCAATTGGTCAGCGCGTTGCGCCAGAATAGCGGGCAACGCTTTCTCGCCGGCGGCGAGCAGCATCTTGCGGTCTGCGACGCCAGCATCGGGGTCGACACTGAAGCGGAAACCGTCGAGCTTCCCGATCGTCTCGCCCTCAACAGTCAGGCTGTCGTCGGGTTCTAGTGTTACGGGAAGGGATCCTCCGTCCTGTCCCAGCGATTTCATCAAGATTGCAGTCCTCCGGTTGACGAACCGTTCCGTGAGACGCGCATGAAGCGCATCTGAAAGTTTAGCTTCGACCGCACGCGCGCGTGCCGCCATTTCGTCGCGCGCCAGAACCCAATCGGGTCGCTGGCAGATATAGGCCCAGGATCGGATCGCGGCGATCCTGCCCTGGAGTGTGTCGATATCGCCCTGCATCCGGTCGAGTTCTGCGATGCGGGCGGCCACGAAGTCGGCGCCAATATAGCCTTGTTGCAGGTCTTGCCAGAGCCTCGCGACAAATCGCGCATGAGGATCGACGCCCAGCTGTCGAAAATCGGGCAGAGAGCAGGCCTCCCAGAAACGGCGCACGCTGCCCTTTCCCTTGACCGATTGCGCGATTGGCTCGCTTGCAAGCCGTTTGAGAACCGCCAGATCAATGGCTTCGGGAGCGGCGCGCAGAGCCTCATGCTCGGGTCGCGATCCGAGATCGCCGATAAGGGTCGCGAGCGTGTCGAAGCGAGGCTCCGCTTCTCGCCAGTGTAGCTTTGTCAGCGGCGCAAACCGATGCTCTTCGATCGCGTAGATTTCTTCCTCCGAGAACTCGATCGGAGCGCCAGAGCGACTGCCACCACCAGTCAGCACGCCAAAGCTGCCGTCCGTCTGGTGCCGACCTGCCCGCCCGGCGATCTGGGCCATCTCCGAGGGTGTGAGCCTGCGTTTGCGCCGCCCATCGAACTTGGTCAAAGCGGCGAATGCGACGTGCTGGAGATCAAGGTTGAGCCCCATGCCAATCGCATCGGTGGCAACGATGTAGTCGACTTCACCCGACTGAAAGAGCTCAACCTGCTTGTTGCGGGTTTCCGGCGAAAGCGCTCCCATGACCACTGCGGCTCCGCCTCGAAAACGGCGCAACGCTTCCGCCATTGCGTAAACTTGCTCTGACGAGAAGGCGACGACCGCGCTGCGCCGAGGCAGCCGCGATAGTTTGGCGCTCCCGGCATGAGTGAGGGTGGAAAAGCGCGGGCGCTCGACCATTTCGGCACCCGGGATCAGCTGTCGCACCAGCGGTTCCAGCGTCGCGGACCCTAGGATCATCGTCTCTTCGCGGCCACGCGCATTGAGCAGTCGATCAGTGAAGATATGGCCGCGCTCCGGGTCCGCACCGATCTGCGCTTCATCTATTGCAACAAAGGCGTGGCCTCCGCCAAGCCGGTCCATCGCTTCGGCAGTACAGCAGAAATAACGGGCATCGGGCGGTTCGATCCGTTCCTCGCCGGTGATCAGGGCGACTTGCGCATCGCCCTTGATCGCGCGAACCCGGTCGTAAACCTCCCGTGCGAGCAGTCGCAGAGGAAAACCCATCATGCCGCTCGAATGCGCGCACATTCGCTCGATCGCGAGGTGGGTTTTACCGGTGTTGGTGGGGCCAAGCACCGCTCGCACATGGCCGCCTGAGTGATTGAAATTGTTGCGGGTCACGTCACCGCTTGTGTCAGCCGCGCCGCCTCGGGGCAATCCCAAGTTGGGATTGCGTGTAGATGGACGTTTGCCGACGCCGGGCATCTAGGTAAAACACCTTATCGCACGAATGACTCGACTGAGCGCGAGTTAAGTGGACATTTACCTTAATTGGCCATGGATTAGCGGCGCGAGAGACGGGTTGGGGACAGCCTGCGCATTTGAGAAGCAGACAGTTGGAACACTCAGGCGATATTGCGGAAGGCAGCGAGGCCCAAGGCCCGGACGAAACATCGTCCGAGGGCGCGCTGGTCCCTGCCCCCTATGGTGCCGCAAGCCCTGTCGGCATTGATGCAGAGACGGCACGCGAATTTGCGCCCTATTTCAACCGATCTAAGAAATCCGCAGGGCCTACGCCTCAAAGCAAGGTCAAGCGCCAGGTACTTGAGCGCGTCGGAGGCTGGAGTGCGCGCTACGATGAATGGAAGTTGCGCGCGGGCGCAAGGCTGGAGGGGCTAGACCTTGCACCTGACCTTGCAGAAAACATCGGCAGTCGCCGCTGGTTTCGCGGGCTTGGAACGATGGTCGCCCTCGGAGCAATGGCGCTTGCATTCTGGCCAAGCCTGACCCCGCTCGAAGCGCGCGCCGCCATGCCCGAAGGCGAGGAAATCCGGGACGAGTTCCGCAGCCAGATGATCATGCCGCTCGCATTCGGAGCAGACAGTGGCCGCCGCATGGGGCCGACGGCTGACGTCATTCCACTCGCAAGCGCTCCCGAGCGGCCGCAGATCCAGCTGGTCGCAACGCTCGCTCCTGGCGACAGTTTCGCGAGCATGCTGCGCCGCGCAGGTGTTTCGGCGAGCGATATCGGCAATGTGAGCAGCCTGGTTGGTGAGGCTATGCCACTCTCCGAGATAGAGCCGGGCACCAAGATCGATATCACGCTCGGTCGCAGAGCCGCCACCGAAGCCGCGCGTCCGCTCGATGCGCTGAAATTCCGCGCCCGCTTCGATCTCGAGCTTGAGATCGCGCGGCAGGGGATGAATCCCGAAACCGGTCAGGGCGGTTCGCTCTCGCTCGCTCGCAACTTCATCCGTGTCGACGACACGCCCTTGCGCGTGCGCGGCCGGGTTGGATCGAGCTTATACCGCTCGATGCGAGCAGCGGGCGTACCTGCCAGCGCGGTGCAGGATTACCTGCGCACCGTCGATGATCAGATCGACATGGATCGGGAAGTCCGCGCCAACGACGAATTCGACGTCATCATAGCCTATCGCCGCGCTGCAACCGGCGAGCGCCAGGCGGGACAGCTGCTCTATGCAGGGATCGACAGAGGCGGTGAGCCCAAGACGCAGCTGATGCGCTGGGGCAAGGATGGCCGGTTTTTCGAAGCGTCAGGCGTCGGCGAACAACGCCGTGGCCTTGTCGCTCCCGTGCCAGGGCCAGTTTCCTCGCGTTACGGTATGCGTCGCCACCCGATCCTTGGATATCGCCGGATGCACGCCGGAATGGACTTCCGTGCGCGTCACGGGACGCCGATCGTGGCCGTGACTGATGGACGGGTATCGTCCGCTGGTCGTGCTGGCGGTTGCGGGATTGCCGTAAGATTGGACCACGGAAGCGGGCTTTCGACGCGCTATTGCCACATGAGCCGCATGTCCGTGCGCCGCGGGCAGAGCGTGCGGCGTGGGCAGGTCATAGGTTATGTCGGTTCGACCGGCCTGTCGACTGGGCCGCACCTCCATTACGAGATGTATCGCAACGGTCGCCATATCAATCCTGCGAGCGTCGACTTTGTCACCCGCGCGGTCCTTTCGGGCAGCGAGCTCGTCGATTTCCAGGAGCGCCTCCTAACGCTACGCCGGATCGAGCCGGGAGCAGCGCTTGAGGACCTCGTGCCGCTGCCAAGCGAGGTCGGCGAACCCGAGCGCGAGATCGAGAAGATCGACCTAGCCCAGCGTGTCTCCTGATCGACAAAGCTGACACCGGCAGCTGACAAGTGCGATTGATTAGCCGCACGAATTCCGGCAAGCCTCTCCTTTATGAGAGCAAGCTATCCGAATATCCGCCTGCGCCGAACGCGAGCATCTGCTTGGAGCCGCTCGCTACACCGCGAGACGCTGATTACACCGGCGGACTTGATCTGGCCGCTTTTCGTGACAGACGGCGAGGGTGTCGAGGAGCCGGTGGGCTCGCTTCCCGGCGTATCGCGCTGGTCGGTCGACGGAATTGTCGCGCGCGCAAAGGAAGCCGTCGATCTCGGCATTCCGGTTGTGGCGCTCTTCCCGAACACGCAGCCCGATCGCCGGTCGGACGATGGAGCGGAGGCGCATAACCCCGACAACCTGATGTGCCGCGCGATCCGCGCGATCAAGGATGCTTGCGGTGAAGACCTCGGGGTCCTGACCGATGTGGCGCTCGACCCTTATACGAGCCACGGTCAGGATGGCCTGATCGACGAGCGTGGCTACGTCACCAATGACGACACCGTGGCAGTGCTGGTAGATCAGGCGCTCAACCAGGCCGAAGCCGGTGCGGACATCATCGCTCCGTCTGACATGATGGATGGCCGCGTCCACGCCATCCGGATAGCGCTCGAAATGGGCAACCACCATAACGTCCAGATCATGAGCTACGCCGCCAAATATGCGAGCGCCTTCTACGGCCCGTTTCGCGATGCGGTGGGTTCCGGCGGCCTGCTGAAAGGCGACAAGAAAAGCTACCAGATGGACCCGGCCAACAGCGACGAGGCGCTGCGAGAAGTCGAACTCGACATTGCCGAGGGCGCGGACAGCGTCATGGTGAAGCCGGGTCTCGCCTATCTCGACATCATCTACCGCGTGAAGGAAGCTTTCGGCGTCCCGGTCTTCGCCTATCAGGTGAGCGGCGAATACGCGATGATCGAGGCAGCGCAGAGCGTGGGCGCAGGCGACCGCGATGCGCTGCTGATGGAGAAGCTGCTTGCCTTCAAGCGCGCCGGGTGCAGCGGGGTCTTGACCTATCACGCACCGGTGGCTGCGCGTCTTTTGAATGGCTGAATTCCGGCACGAGACCGACCGACTGATCCTGCGCGATTGGCGCGAGGATGACTGGGAGCCGTTCTGGAAGGGCGTGAATACGCCTGCAGTCGCCAAATGGGTCGGTGGGGTTGCGAGCGAGGCGGCCATGACCGAAGGGCAGGCAAGGCTCGAACGCTATGCTCGCGACTTTGGCCACACCTTTTGGTGTATCGAGCGAAAGGAAGACGGCAAAATTCTCGGTTTCTGCGGGCTCAAACGCTGCACCGACGAGGAAGGTCCATTTGGTGAGATGGAGGCAGGCTGGCGTCTTCGCGAAGATGCCTGGGGCAAAGGTTATGCAAAGGAAGCGGCTATTGCTTCGCTCGACCTTGCATTCACCCGCTTCGGCGCGGAGCAGGTCATCGCCATGACCTTCAAGGGCAACGAGCCAAGCTGGGGCCTTATGCTGAGGCTCGGCATGTCGCGGCGAGAGGATCTCGACTGGATCGATACAATGTGGGAGCTCGATGACCCGAAGGTCATCATCTACGCGATCACGCGCGAGGAGTGGCAACAGCAGCATGCCTGAGATTGTCCTCGAAACCGGGCGCCTTGTCCTGCGAACCATCGGTGAAGGGGACGCGCTGGAACAGGACCGCGTTCTCAACACGCCGACCGTCATGGACCACCTCGGCGGCGTCGAGGAACTGCACGAAATCGAAGCCAAACACGCGAAATCGATGCAACTTCACGCGCGCGAAGGGTTCAGCTTCCTTTTCCTGATCGAGAAGGCGACCGGCGAGATGGTCGGCACTTGCGGGATCAAGCGTGTCGACAATGATCATGCACCCAACCATGGCGATCACGAGATAGGCTGGCTGGTGCGCGAGGATCGTTGGAGGCGCGGTTACGCCTATGAGGCCATGCGCGCGGTGATTGACTGGGCCTTTGGGCGTGTCGCAGCGCCCCACGTCGTCGCGCTTACGAGCGAGGCGAATGTCGGCAGTTGGAAGCTGATGGAAAAGCTGGGTATGGAGCGGCGTAAAGACCTCGATTTTGTCGACCCGGATTTTCCGGAGAAAGACAATCCGATCATCCAATATTCGTTGACCGAACAACAGTGGGAGCAACGCACATGACCGCTCATCCCGGAGCCAATATCATCCCGATCCACGGGAAAGCGCCGAAGATTCATGAGACTGCCTTCATCGCGCCGGGATCGACGATCATCGGTGATGTCGAGATCGGGGCAGGGTCATCGATCTGGTACAATTGTGTCGTGCGCGCTGATGTGTTCAAGATCCGCATTGGTGAGCGGACCAATGTGCAGGACGGAAGCGTCCTTCATTGCGATCCACCAAGGCCAGATGATCCCGGCGGCTGTCCGCTTATCATCGGGGACGATGTGTTGATCGGTCATATGGCGATGGTCCACGGCTGCACGATCCATGACCGCGGCTTTGTGGGCCTTGGTGCAATTGTGATGAACAAGGCAGTCATTGGATCTGACGCCATGCTGGCAGCAGGCGCAATGCTAACCGAGCGCAAGGTCATGGGCGAGCGCGAGCTTTGGGCGGGCCGCCCTGCGAAAAAGCTCAAGGACCTCTCCGATGCCGCAATCATGGGCATGAAGATCGGCACGGCGCACTACGCCGAGAACGCCAAGCACCACACCACGGCGGTCCGCGACGCGCTGGGCTAGCCAATCAGCCCGGCCCCTTGGTCATGTATTTCATCATGTGCGGCATGAAGTCCGCCTTGCCGATCTCAAGGCCAGCCATCCTTAGAAGCGCGTAGGCCGTGGTCAGGTGGAAATAGAAGTTAGGCAGCGACCATTCGTGCACGTATTGCTCAGCGGTCATCGTGAACTGCATGCCGTTGGGAAGGTCGAGCACGATCGTGTCTTCGGTCCCGACCAACTCGTCTGGGTCGATCGAATCGAGCAGTTCGGCGGTCTCGGCAATATGCGCCTTTGCCTCGGCCAAAGTCGTCGCGTTTTCCTCGCGCGAGGTGAAGCTGCGTTCGGTGAGACGCGGCAATGCCTCGCCTGGCAGGTTCGCGACGAAGCGAACCTGCGTTGCGAGCGGATGCATATCCTCGGCAAGCTTGGCCTCGAGCAGCGCATCGCCTTGCGGGTGCGATTCGGCCTTGGTCAGAAGTGCGGCTAGGGTGTCGAGCCGCGTGCGATAGACGGCGATGGATTGTTCGTGCAGGGTCATTCGGTTCTTCTCCTCTGACCCAAAGATAACAAGCCAGTTGCGAATTGCAACTCAATCTCGGATAAGCGCGCGCAAGGTTTTGATCCGGTCGGCCTCATGCACGGGCTTGTCCCAACGAATGCGGTGAATGCGGGGGAAGCGCATGGCGAGACCTGACTTGTGCCGTTTCGAAGTGTGCACGCTGTCGAAAGCAACCTCGAACACCAGCGTCCGCTCGACTTCGCGCACCGGTCCAAAGCGGTTGAGCGTTGTCTGCCGCACGAGCCGGTCGAGCTTTTTGAGTTCAGCATCGGTGAACCCGGAATATGCCTTGCCGACGGGAAGCAGTTCCGCCCCTTCGTCTGGGTCGCCATCCCAGCATCCAAAGGTGTAGTCCGAGTAGAAGCTCGACCTTTTGCCCGACCCGCGCTGCGCATACATCAGCACGCAATCGATCAGCAGCGGATCGCGCTTCCACTTGTACCAGTAGCCGACCTTGCGTCCAGCGATGTAGGGACTGTCCTTGGCCTTCAGCATCAAGCCTTCGATCGCATCGTCGCGCGTGCCCTCGCGGATCTCGGCAAGATGGTCGAAATCGCGCGCCTGGACGATCTCCGAGATATCGAAGTGTGATGGTGGGAGCTTGCCCATCAGCTCTTCGAGCGCCGTTCGCCTTTTCGTCCATCGGTATTCGCGCAGGTCATCTCCCTCGACAATCAGCGCGTCGTAAAGGCGGACGAATGCCGGAAACTCGGCCAGCATCTTCTTCGAAACCGTCTTCCGACCCAGCCTTTGCTGAAGCGCGTTGAAGCTTGCAGCACCGCCTTGCTCGCCGCCCTGGACATTTCCGCGCACTAGCAACTCCCCATCCAGCACAGCGTCAATTGGCAGAACTTCGAGCAGTTCGGGAAAGGTCGCCGAGATATCATCACCGGAGCGCGAGTAGAGCCGCGTCTCACCGCCGACGCGGACGAGCTGGATGCGAATGCCGTCCCACTTCCACTCGGCTGCGAAGTCCGCAAGATCAACTCGCGTATCCTCAAGCGGATGAGCGAGCATGAACGGCCGAAAGCGCGGCGTATTCGAAACGTCCGGAGGATCGGCCCCATCGGCTGCCCATGCGAAAAGATCGGGGTAGGGTGCCTCGAGAGCGTGCCAATATTCCTCGACTTCCTCCACTGACACGTCGAAGGCCTGCGCAAAGGCGGTCTTGGCGAGCCGCGCCGAAACGCCGATGCGCATGCCACCTGTCGCCATCTTGATGAGCGCAAAGCGACCATTGGCATCGAGCCGATCGAGAAGGCCGGGCAATTCCTTGGGCGCGGTGTTGCGATTGAACGCCGACAATTGGTCGACCACTTGCGACACGCTGGGTGGATCGTCATCAACCTCGCCGCCAGGCCAAAGCAGGCTCGCCGTCTCGGCAGTGTCGCCCACGAAGTCGCGGCTGAGCGCCCAGAGAACAGGATCGACGCGATCCTTCATGAGGTTGCGGATCGTCGAGCTTTTCACCGCGGGAAAGTCTAGCTCGCCTGTGAGAGCAGCGAGAGCCCAGCCCCGATCGGGATCGGGTGTTTCGCGCAGATACTCGGCAATAAGCGCGAGCTTGCGGTTGCGGCTGGTCGTGTAAACCAGCGTGTCGAGGAGGGTAGCGAAATCCTTCACTCGTCCTCCTCCTCGCGGCCCACTAGTGCCAGCGCCCGCGCGCGGCGCTGGTGAAGCTCGCACCAGCGCAGCAAGGCCTCCTCGCGTCCATGAGTGATCCAGGTCTCCTGCGGATCCACCTCTGCAATCGTGTCTGTCAGTTCATTCCAGTCAGCATGGTCGGAGATCACCAGCGGCAATTCGACCCCCCGCTGCCTTGCCCGCTGGCGCACCCGCATCCAGCCCGAGGCCATTGCGGTGATGGGATTGGGCAGTCGCCTGCTCCAACGATCATTGAGCGCGCTGGGCGGAGCCATGACGATGCTGCCCTGCATGTCCTCTTTGGAGTGGTCGCTCACCAGACGCAATTCCCCGAGGTTCACCCCGTGCTCCTCGTAAAGCCGACACATTTTCTCGAGTGCTCCGTGAAGGTAGATCGGGTCACTGTGACCTGCTGCCCGCAATTCGGCGATTACGCGCTGCGCCTTACCAAGCGCATAGGCGCCGACGAGCACGCATTGATCGGGATGTGCCTCCAGCGCGGAAAGCAGTTTTGCCATTTCATCGGCGATCGGCGGGTGCGTGAAAACAGGGAGGCCGAACGTCGCCTCGGTGATGAAGATGTCGCATGGCGCAACTTTGAAGGGAGCGCAGGTCGGATCGGCGCGCCTCTTGTAATCGCCTGTGATGATTACGCGCTCGCCAGCATGTTCAAGCAGGATCTGTGCCGAGCCAAGGACGTGTCCAGCCGGAATGAAGGTCGCATCGACACCGCCGCCCAGGCTTAGGGTTTCGCCATATTCAACCGGCACGGCCTTGTGCGGGATCTTGCCCGCCTCGTCCTGTGAGCCGGTGCGGTATCGCAATTCCATGATCGCGAGTGTTTCGGGTGTTGCGAGCGTTTCGCCATGTCCGCCGCGCGCGTGGTCGGCGTGGCCATGCGTCACCAGCGCGCGTGGGACGGCCCTGCCGGGATCGACCCAGACGTCTGCTGGGACAACGTGGATTCCCCAAGGTTCGGGGCGGATCCAATGAGAGCCAGAAGTGTGTGCCATGGTGTACTTACGAAAAGGGCGCGAGAAGGTTTCCCTGCTCGCGCCCCCAATTCGTTTGAAGCTGGATCAGCTTTCCTTGTCGCTGCCTGATTCTTCGGGCTTCGTATCGCCCTTCGGATCCTCCTTGGCAGAAGGCGGCGCCTTCTTGGCTGCGGGCTTCTTGCGAGCCGGAGCCTTGCGCTTTGGCTTCGCCTTGGGCGGTGACGGGGTGAGTTCGAAGGAGGGTTTGCCGTCCTTCATCGTCACCGACACCTCGCCGCCATCGGCGAGCTTGCCGAAAAGAAGTTCTTCCGCGAGCGGTTGCTTGATCTTGTCCTGGATCAGGCGGCCCATCGGACGCGCGCCATAGAGGCGGTCGTAACCCTTGTCCGCCAGCCACGCACGCGCATCGCTATCGAACTGGATGTGGACGTTCTGTTCGGCGAGCTGGAGTTCGAGCTCGAGGATGAACTTGTCGACCACGCGGGCAACGGTGCTCTTGCCGAGATAGCCGAAGGGCACGATCGCATCGAGACGGTTGCGGAATTCGGGCGTGAACATCTTGTTCACCGCCTCGGTCCCGGCATCTTCCTTGGAAACGTCGCCAAAGCCGATGCCGCTCTTCGCCATATCGGCCGCGCCCGCATTGGTCGTCATGATGAGAACCACGTTACGGAAATCGACCGTCTTGCCGTGGTGGTCGGTCAGGCGGCCATTATCCATCACCTGCAGCAGGATGTTGAAGAGATCAGGGTGCGCCTTCTCGATCTCGTCGAGCAGCAGCACGCAATGCGGGTTCTGGTCGACCGCATCGGTGAGCAGGCCGCCCTGGTCGTATCCGACATAGCCCGGAGGTGCACCGATCAGACGCGAGACGCTGTGGCGTTCCATATACTCGGACATGTCGAAACGCTTGAGCTCGATGCCCATGATCGATGCTAGCTGGCGCGCGACCTCGGTCTTGCCGACGCCGGTGGGGCCACTGAACAGGAACGACCCGATGGGCTTGTCCGGATCGCGCAGACCTGCACGGCTTAGCTTCATTGCGGTCGAAAGGCGGGTGATCGCCTCGTCCTGACCGAAGACGACGTGCTTGAGATCGCGCGAGAGGTTCTCGAGCGCCTTCTTGTCGTCCTTCGAAACCGATTTGGGCGGAATGCGCGCCATCGTCGCAATCACGGCCTCGATTTCCTTGGCGGTAATCTTCTTCTTGCGGCGGCTGGGCGGCACAAGCATCTGCATCGCGCCAACCTCGTCGATTACGTCGATCGCCTTGTCGGGGAGCTTGCGGTCGTTGATGTAACGCGCCGAAAGCTCGACTGCGGTCTTGAGCGCATCGGGCGTGTACTTGACGTTGTGATGATCCTCGAAGGCGCTGCGAAGACCCTTCAGAATTTTCACCGTATCTTCGATAGTTGGCTCGTTCACGTCGATCTTCTGGAACCGGCGAAGCAGCGCGCGGTCCTTTTCGAAGTGGTTGCGGAATTCCTTGTAGGTGGTCGACCCGATGCAACGGATCGCACCCGAGGACAGCGCAGGCTTCAGCAGGTTCGATGCATCCATCGCCCCGCCGCTGGTCGCGCCGGCGCCAATCACAGTGTGAATCTCGTCGATGAAAAGGATCGCGTGCGGCATCCCTTCAAGCTCGGAGACGACCTGCTTGAGACGCTCCTCGAAATCGCCGCGATAACGCGTGCCGGCCAGCAGCGCGCCCATGTCGAGCGAGTAGATCACCGCTTCGGCAAGCACTTCGGGCACATCGCCCTCGACGATCTTGCGAGCCAGACCCTCGGCGATGGCGGTCTTACCAACGCCGGGATCACCGACATAAAGCGGGTTGTTCTTTGAACGGCGGCACAGGATCTGAACCGTGCGATCCACTTCAGGACCGCGACCGATCAGCGGATCGATCCGGCCATCCTCAGCCTTCTTGTTCAGATTGACCGTGAACTGGTCGAGCGCAGTTTCCTTCTTCGAGCCAGCATCCTTGGCCTGCTCGGCCTCGGCTGCGGCCTCTTCGGAACCCTGCGGCGCTTTCGATTCAAGCTGACGGCCACCCTTGCCGATGCCGTGGCTGATATAGCTCACCGCATCGAGGCGGCTCATATCCTGCTGTTGCAGGAAATAGACCGCGTAGGAATCGCGCTCGGAAAACAGCGCCACGAGGACATTAGCGCCTGTCACCGTGTCCTTGCCCGAGGACTGAACGTGCAGGATCGCGCGCTGGATCACCCGCTGGAACCCGGCGGTCGGTTGCGGGTCGGCGTCTTCCTCGGTCTTGAGGCTCTGATATTCCTGATCGAGATATTGCTTCACCACCTCGCCAAGCTCGGCAAGATCGACCCCGCAAGCGGCCATCACCTGCGCGCCGTCTTCATCATCGATCAGCGCGAGCAGCAGATGCTCCAAAGTCGCATATTCATGGCGACGCTCCGAAGCGTGAGCGAGCGCGTTGTGCAGTGTCCGTTCGAGATTCTGGGCGAAACTTGGCATGGATTGAGGTCTCTATTCGGGGGCGAAGAATGCTCCGACTATCGAAGCATAAAGGAGGGTGTACGAATTATATGGTACGCGTCTGCATAATTGCGAATCCGAATGGGGTTTCGCAAAAACGATCATGAGCCGGGACCCTTAAAAAGTGCATCTGCCGCCGCGCGATGAGCACTTGCCTTGTCGCGGTGCGCCGTGACCCGATCGATCTCCGCTTCAAGCAACGCAATACGCTCGGTCAGTTCATCCTGAGAGTAGGGTGCAAGGTCCTCTGCTGCCAGCTTGCTGGCGGCGTCTCCTTTGGGGCGCGGGAGATCGAGATCATCCATTGACGCCAGCATCGCTCGACACGCGGCTTGCTGTCAATGCGCTTGGCCTGTATTTCCGCTCTCCGCATCAAGGGTCGTCGCATGTGCGATCGCCAAATCCGGGGGCAGAACTCATGCTAGAGGCGAAAGCGCCAGTCATTCCTGACACCATGCAGGCTGTGGGATTTGATTTGCCCGGTGGCCCCGAAGTCCTTCGGCTCGAGCAGACAGCCACTCCAGCACCCAAGCAACACGATGTTCTCATCAAGGTGGCTTTTGCAGGCGTGAACCGTCCCGATTGCGCGCAGCGTGCAGGAATGTATCCGCCGCCGCCGGGCGCATCGCCGCTGCCAGGTCTTGAAGTAGCAGGCGAAGTTGTCGCGATCGGGAGCGGTGTCCCGGCCGAAATGCTCGGCCAGCGTGTCGCCGCCCTGACGCCGGGTGGTGGTTATGCCGAGTACTGCACCGCACCGTGGCAACACTGTCTCTCTCTGCCCGATGGCATGGACCTCAAGACCGCCGCCGCTCTCCCCGAGACGCTCTTTACCGTCTGGCACAACGTATTCGAGCGAGGGATGGCACGTGATGGTGAGCGACTCCTCGTTCACGGTGGAACTAGCGGCATCGGAACGATGGCGATCATGCTCGCCAAGGCGTTCGACATCGAAGTGCTCGTGACCTGCGGCGATGAGGCAAAATGCCAGGCCGCGCGCGACCTTGGCGCAGATCTAGCAATCAATTATCGCGAGCAGGATTTTGTCGAGATGGTCAAGGAGCACACGGGCGGCGAGGGCGTGAACGTGGTGCTCGACATGGTTTCTGGCGACTACGTCCCGCGCAACCTGCAGTGCCTCGCGGAAGACGGTCGCCACGTGACGATCGCCATGTTGGGCGGCGCCAAGGCCGAGCTGTTCATGCCGATGGTGATGATGAAGCGCCTGACTCTTACGGGTTCCACGCTGCGCCCGCGCTCGGATGCTTTCAAAGCCGCCCTCGCAGATGAGATCGCTGCGAATGCGTGGCCGCTATTCACCTCTGGCGAATTGGCGCCGGTAATGGACCAAACCTTCCCGCTTGGTGAGGCTGCCGCTGCGCATGCCCGGATGGAAGCGGGCGAGCATATTGGCAAGATCGTGCTGGAAGTCTCCGATGGCTGAGCAATTCACGCTTCACGAAGATCCGCGCAGCGGCAATTGCTACAAGATCAAGCTTACCGCCGCACTGCTCGGCTTGCCGCTAGCGACCCGGCAATACGACATCATGAAGGGCGAGACGCGCACACCCGAATTCCTCGCCAACATCAACGCGAATGGCCGCATCCCGGTGCTCGAAATCCGCGACAGGGAAAGCGCCCGATTCCTGCCCGAGAGCAATGCGGCGTGCTGGTATCTGGCAAGCGATTCCGACCTCATCCCGCAAGACCGCTATGCGCAGGCCGACATGCTTCGCTGGATGTTTTTCGAGCAATACAATCACGAGCCGAACGTCGCGACTCTTCGGTTCTGGCTGACATTCGTGGGCAAGGCGAACCTGTCGGAACAGCAGAACGCCCAGATCATGGCAAAGAGGATCGCCGGTTGCGACGCGCTTTCAGTGATGAATGTCGAGCTCAAGGACAGGCGCTTTCTATGCGGCGATCAGGTGACGCTCGCTGATATTGCGCTCTTTGCGTACACGCATGTCGCCGATGAAGGCGGCTTTCACTTGCGCGATTATCCCAATCTTGCGCCCTGGATCGAACGCATCTGCTCACTGCCGCGCTTCGTCCCGATGCAGTGAGGGTGTGGGTGCCGCTCTATTTACGCACTGCAACATGACCGTCATCTAGCTGCCAAAAGACGCGGAACCGTCACCGCCTTGTGAATCGCCTGTAACATTGGCGTGCCATGGATGCCTTTGAAATGCATCGCATTGCAAAAAGGCGCGTTCATGACCGACTTCATGCCGCAGGATAAATCTGGCGACTTCTCCGATCTCGGAAATGTGGCAAATCTCCCCGTGTCGCAGATCAATTCTCGGTTCAGCGCGCCCGAGCCGGAAGGGATTAATCGCACCAAGTATCGCACCATATGGATCAGCGATGTTCATCTCGGCACCAAGGGGTGCAATGCCGAGATGCTGATCGACTTCCTCGACCACACCGACAGCGATGTCATGTATCTTGTCGGCGACATTATCGACGGGTGGCGTCTCAAGAAGAAGTTCTACTGGCCTTCCACTCACAATGACATTGTGTGGCGCGTGCTCAAGCGGGCCAAGCGCGGTACGCGGATCGTCTACATTCCGGGCAACCATGATGAGATGTTCCGCCAGTTCACTGGATTGAACTTCGGCGGCATCGAAATTCGCCGCGCTGCCTTTCACGACACGGTCGACGGACGGCGGCTCATGGTCCTCCACGGCGACGAATTCGATGCAGTGATGCTCTCACAGCGCTGGCTCGCATTCGTCGGTGACTGGGCATACATCACCGCGATGAAGCTCAACGTGCTGGTGAATGCCGTGCGAAAAGCGATGGGCCTACCTTACTGGTCTCTTTCGAAAGCAGCCAAGCACAAGGTGAAGAACGCGGTCGAATTCATCGGGAAATACGAAGAAGTCGTCGCCAAGGCTGCTGGAGAGCGCGGTGTCGACGGGGTCGTTTGCGGCCACATTCACACAGCGGAAGCCCGTGAGTTCGAATTTGGCGGAAAGACGGTCGAGTATTGGAACGATGGCGACTGGGTGGAAGGGTGCAACGCTCTGGTCGAGCATCACGATGGTTCGATGGAGATCATCAATTGGGCAGACGTGATCGCGGCGCGCGCTCGTCATAGCGAACGCGCCCTTATCTCCGACCAAGAAACGAGCGAAAGCCGGGAACAGGAGGCGGCATGAATATGTCCGCAAAGATCGCTCCCGCCCGATTGGCAGCGGCGGAACGACCACAATCAATCGCGATCGTGACGGATGCGTGGTTCCCGCAGGTCAATGGAGTGGTCCGCACCTTGTCCACGACGTGCGAATTTCTGCGCCGCTGGGGCTATGACGTGACGGTCATTTCGCCTGAGCAATATCACAGCGTCCCCGCACCGACTTATCCCGAGATCCGGTTGGCCCTGACACTTCCGGGTGCGGTGGGAAGGCAACTGGGGAGAATCGCTCCTGATGCGGTTCATATTGCGACCGAGGGACCTTTGGGCTTTGCCGCGCGGCGATATTGCGCTGGGCGAGGGGTGCCGTTCACCACCGCTTATCACACGCAGTTTCCCGACTATATCTCGCGTCGCACTGGCCTGCCGGCGAGCGTGTTCTGGCCTTACATCCGCTGGTTCCATGGCCCTGCCGAGCGTGTGATGGTCGCAACCGAAAGCATCCGTGATGAACTGCGCGGTGAGGGACTTACGCGGCTCGCGCATTGGAGCCGCGGTGTAGACCTTGCCAGCTTCTCGCCTGATGTGCCCGCGCCGCTAGAGCTCGCCGACCTCGGTGGCCCCATCCTCCTTTATGTCGGGAGGGTAGCTGTCGAGAAGAACATCGAGGCTTTTCTGTCATGTGACCATCCGGGGACCAAGGTCGTGGTTGGCGACGGACCGGCGCGCGCTTCGCTTGAGGCGAAATTTCCTGAGGCCGTCTTCCTTGGTAAACGCACGGGCGCCGAACTTGCTGGCTGCTACTCCGCCGCCGATGTGTTCGTGTTTCCGAGCAAAACCGACACGTTCGGCCTCGTTATGATTGAAGCGCTTGCCTGCGGCACTCCGGTCGCTGCCTTTCCGGTGAGCGGGCCGGTGGACATCCTGAACGAGACTGTCGGCGCCATGGACGCGGATTTGGCCAAGGCGATTGCAACGGCGCGAACCCGTGACCGAGCGGCCTGTACTGCCCACGCTGCATCATTTTCATGGGAGGCGGCAACGCAGCAATTCCTCTCCGGTCTTGCACCTTTGGCCGACGAGGAATGCGTCTCGCTGCGGGCAGTGTCGGCGATTTGAAGGCCACGATGCATCCGGATCGGGGCCATACCGATCACCAGTTTTAGGCGCGGAGCACCCTTTCCCTTGCCGCGCGCACCTCTTTAGCCTATCTGACACTCGCACAGTGGCCGCTCCGCAAGGGGCGGCCCTTATATTTTGAACGGAGATTTCCCCATGGCACAAAAGGATCAGCCCAAGCCGCTGATGCCGCACGCCACGGCTACCTGGCTGGTCGACCACACCGGCCTTTCGTTTGAGCAGATCGCCGCATTTTGCGGCCTGCACATTCTCGAAGTCCAGGCGATGGCCGATGACCTTGCGGGCAGCAAGTATACAGGCCGCGACCCTGTGCACGCCGGTGAACTGACCCTCGAGGAGATCGAGAAGGGTCAGGCCGATCCCGAATACGCGCTGAAGATGCACAAGGCGCCGGTTGAAGTCACCCGGACCAAGGGCCCGCGCTACACCCCGGTGTCGAAGCGTCAGGACAAGCCCGACGGGATCGCATGGATTCTGCGCAACCACCCGGAAGTGTCGGATGCGCAGATTTCGAAGCTGATCGGCACCACCCGCAATACGATCGGCGCGATTCGCGAGCGTTCGCACTGGAACATCCAGAACATCCAGCCCAAGGATCCGGTGACCCTTGGCCTGTGCTCGCAGCGTGAACTCGACGCGGTCGTTGCCAAGGCAGCCAAGCGCGCTGGCGTGACGGAAGAAGTCGAAACCGTCGTTGGCGAAGACACTCGCAGCGACAAGGACAAACTGATCGAAGAGCTACGCGCAGAACGTGAAGCCAACGTTAAGGCTGCTGCCGAAGCCGCTCAGGAAGCCGAAGCCGAAGCATGGCTTGCCCAAAAGCGCGCTGCCGAAGCCGCTGGCGAAGATGGCGTGACGCCGCCGGACAGCGTGACCCCTCCCGCCTTCGCTCCGTCGGAGCCGAGCGAAGAAGAGGCCGTCACCGCACCCGAGCCGGAAGACGACGACAACGCCTGATTGCTCAATCAGTTAGGAAGGGCGGCCCCGCACATCGCGGCGCCGCCCTTTTTTGTGCCCGATGCCGCACCAATCGCTTGAGAATCGCTCGCAGATCGGCCATGTTACTGACATGAATGTAAATACGGCCAGCTATCACCACCCGACCCCCTGGGATGCGACATTCGAGCCAATGTCCCTGCCCGAAATGCTGGCGCGTACTGTCGCTCACAATCCGGACGCGCCGTTCCTTCATTTTCTGGGGCGAACATATTCGTTCAGCGAGATCGAGCGCGAGGCGAAGAGCTTCGCCGCCGGGCTGATCGCGATGGGCGTGGAGCAGGGCGACCGCATCGGCTTGTTCCTCCCTAACGTACCGATCTACGCCTCGGCCTATTACGGCTCGATGATGGCTGGCGCGGTGGTGGTGAACTTTTCGCCGCTCTATTCGGTCGAAGAACTTGCATGGCAGGTTGGCGATAGCGGGACGAAAGTGCTCGTGACGCTCGACGTGCCTGAACTCTATTCCACGGCAGCCAAGGTCCTCGAGGAATCAGAGCTTGAAACGCTGATTGTCGGCTCGCTTTCGGAAATGCTCCCGGCGGTGAAGGGGCTGGCGCTCAAACTCTTCAAGCGTAGCCAGATTGCTGACGTGGCCTGGGGTCCCGATACTTTGAAGTGGAGCGAGATGCTGCGGTCATGGCCCGAGGGTGAGGCCACGCTCGACCGCCGCGATGACCTGGCGCTCCTCCAATACACCGGAGGCACAACCGGGCGGCCCAAGGGGGCGATGCTCGGCCACAGCCAGCTGACGCAGAACGCGCAACAAGTCGCCGCGATCAACCCGTTCGAAGATCCACGCAAGGAGGTCTTCATGGGGGCTCTGCCATTCTTCCATGTCTTCGCGAACACTGCGCTGCTCAACCACGCGGTTGCAGCGGGCGCCTCGATCGCGATGGTGCCCCGCTTCGAGGCCAAGCAGGTTCTCCAGATGATCCAGAAATATAAGACGACCGGCTTTCCCGGCGTCCCGACCATGTTTCAGGCGCTGCTCGATCATCCCGACCTGACGAAAACCGACCTTTCATCGCTCAAGGTATGCATTTCGGGCGGTGCCCCAATGCCGGCGCAGGTTCACACCAAGTTTGAAGAGGTCACCGGCGTGCGCGTGGTCGAAGGGTACGGCCTGACGGAAAGTTCGGGCGTGGTCTCGACCAATCCCTATGAAGGGACCCGCAAGAAGGGTACTATCGGACAACTCGTAGCAGGCACCGAAATCGTATTGCTCGACAAGGAAGACCCGACCAAGCTTGCGCCCGACGGTGAGCCGGGTGAGCTCGCAATCCACGGGCCTCAGGTCATGCGCGGATATTGGCAGAGGCCCGAAACCGATGTTGACGGTTTCGTCGAACGAGACGGCAAGCGCTACCTGCGCACGGGCGACGTCGCGGTGATGGACGAGGACGGGTTTCTCGAAATCGTCGACCGGATCAAGGACATGATTGCAGTGGGCGGGTTCAAAGTGTTCCCTAGCGTAGTCGAAGATGCGATTCTGAAGCACGAGGCTATCAAGGAAGCGCTCGTGATCGGTGTGCCCGACGACTACAAGGGAGAGGTCCCCCGCGCATACGTCACGCTCGAAGATCCCGAGACCGATATCGGAGCCGATGCTCTCAAGGGCTGGCTCAACGACCGGATCGGCAAGCACGAGCGGGTCGATCAGGTTGTGATCCGCAAGGAGCTACCCAAGACGATCATCGGCAAACTCGACCGCAAGGCTCTGCGCGCCGAGGTTCTCTGACAGACAAAGAAA
The DNA here is from genome assembly GCF_057364915.1 of Erythrobacter sp. S158. Classification (NCBI taxonomy): domain Bacteria; kingdom Pseudomonadati; phylum Pseudomonadota; class Alphaproteobacteria; order Sphingomonadales; family Erythrobacteraceae; genus Erythrobacter; species Erythrobacter sp. S158. The sequence continues at coordinate 2,974,389 of NZ_CP200279.1, forward strand.
AACGCCGCAGACCCTCCGGGGCCCGCGGCGTTTTTGAATTCGCTAGACTGTGATGGTCAGTTGGCGATCTGAAGCTTTGCCTGCGCGTCGTCTGCGCTCGGCGATTCTTTTTTCATTGGCGCCGGAGCCGGCTTGGTCTGGCGATGCGAATTGGGTGCGAAGCGACCATCGACCTGCGCGCCTTGTTCGATGGTGAGCGCATCATAATGCACATCGCCTTCGATCTCGGCGGTCTTGAGGATAACGAGCTCCTTGGCGGCAATCGAACCGACGACTTTGCCTGACATGCGGGCGGTGTCTGCCATGACGGCGCCGTGAATGGCGCTGCCTTCACCCTGAACGATCGAAGCGCATTTGATGTCGCCTTCAATGGTTCCGTCGATGTGAAGGTCGACCGTGGCGCTGACATCGCCCTTGATCGTTACGTCTGAACCGATCACCGAAAAGGTGGAGTTACCGTTTGCCATGCTGCGTCCTTGAGATTTGGGGGCGGGTGCGCGCGGAGCGGGCGGGGCCGAATTATCAGTTGCCGCGGGCTTCTTTGAGAACATCGGGAGCTGTCTCCAGGAAAGGACGCGGATTTACGGGGCGTCCGTTGACTCGAACTTCGAAATGCAGGTGAGGACCTGTCGATCTACCTGTGCTGCCAAGACCGCCAAGAGTCTCACCCGCTTCGATGGACTGCCCGACCTTCGCGTCAATCCGAGACAGGTGAGCGTAGCGGGTCATGATGCCATTGGTGTGCGTGATCTCGACGCACTTGCCGTATCCACCCTTGCGGCCGGCGAAAGTCACGCGGCCCTTGGCTGCGGCATAGATCGGCGAGCCGTGCGGGCCCTTGAAGTCGATACCGTTGTGCATCGCGCTGCGGCGGGTGAAGGGATCGCGGCGATAGCCAAAGCGCGAAGAAATGCGCTGGTCGGCAGCCGGAACAACTTGAGGAACGCCTTCAAGTGCGAGCTCAAGTTCTGCCATGCGTGAGAGGCTGAACCCCAAGCGCTCAAAGCGCGGATCGAGCGAGCCGTCAGCCGAAGTGGCGAGCAATTCGAGCGGACCACCCATCGCGCTCTGTGCGGCGCGGCGGGTTGCGCGGGTCATTTCGCGCGGGTCGAGGTTGAGTTTGCGAAGCGCTTCTTCTGCGCGCTTGGCGCGCCAGTCGGCATAGCGCGTCATGTTCTCGACATAGGCCAGCTGGCGCGCTTCCACCTGCGCAAGGCCCACGGCTTGCGGGAACATCGCGCCGACTTGCTTTACCGTCTTCGCGGTTTCATCCGAGGAATCGGTCACATTGGTGTCGACGGTCTGGATGTCTTCAGGAAGCATTTCGCTCATTGCATCGAGCACGTCCTGACGCGCCTTGAGGTCATCGACGACGCGTTCAAGATTGCCGCCATACGCTTCAAGCCGCTGACGGTGATCGGCGACCTCTGCTTTTTCGTTCTGAAACGATGCAAGGTTCGATTCAGCGACGTAGTTGTTCCACGCCATGACGCCCATCGAACCGGCCCAGCCGGTTGCGAACAGCACTACGCCAAGTGCTGCACCTTTCTGCATGCGCGACGAGATTTTGATGAAGCGAACTTGCCCCTGAGACCGCATGAAGAATTCGCGGTCGGGAAACCACTCGCGCAGTTTCTCACTCCAAGAGCGTGAACTTTTTGATTCTGACAAAACGGCCCCGGCAACTTTTGTGTTTTTATTGCGAGGCGAGGGCTACCAAGTTGCGCGCAGGTGGTCGAATTGAAGTGTTAATGCGAGGGCTGAGTTGAAGCCAAAATGCGGCGAAACGTTCACAACGATGGAACGATCCCAAAATTCGTGTGTTTTCGGCGTCCAATCCCTGTCCGAACGGTAAGTTCGAGCCCGCCAAGAGGCGGCTAGGTGATTCCCTTGCGGAACCCTGACAGCGCCGTGAATCACTGCTATCGGACGCCGCATGAACACCCTAGCCACCCCTATCGCACCCGTTGATACCCAAGATATCGAAGCTCAAGACGCCAAGATCCTTATCGCAGAGCTCGCCCGCGCCGCTCGCAAGGCGCAGCGCGTGCTTGCCGCCATGTCCAGCGATGCGCGCGCCAACGCGCTCAAGCTTGCCGCCAAGCAGCTGCGCACGGATGCGGCAACCATCCTTGCCGAGAATGCCAAGGACATCGAGGCAGGCGAGGCGAACGGCCTCACAAAGGCGATGCTTGATCGGCTGAAGCTCGACGAAGAACGCCTCGAAGGCATCGCGTCGGCGGTGGAAGCCGTCGCCACTTTACCCGACCCGGTTGGCCAGGTGATCGACCAGTCCGAGCGTCCTAACGGGCTCAAGATGTCGCGCGTTCGCGTACCGATCGGAACAATCGGCATCATCTATGAAAGCCGCCCGAATGTGACCGCTGACGCCGCTGCACTATGTGTGCGGGCGGGCAATGCTGCCCTGCTTCGTGGTGGAAGCGAGGCGGTTCACTCGAACCGGGCAATCCTCGCAAGCCTGGCGGCCGGCCTTGCCGAAGGCGGCGTGCCTGTTGAAGCGGTGCAGCTGGTCCCCACACAAGACCGTGCGGCGGTTGGCGCCATGCTGACGGCATCGGGCCTCATCGACATGATCGTCCCTCGCGGCGGGAAGAGTCTTGTCGCGCGGGTTCAGTCCGATGCGCGTGTTCCGGTGCTCGCTCATCTCGACGGCATCAATCACACCTACATCCATTCCGCGGCTGATCCCACGATGGCGCGCGACATTGCGCTTAACGCCAAAATGCGCCGGACCGGCATTTGCGGTGCGATGGAAACGCTGTTGATCGACAGCGACTTTTCGGACGCTTCGGCACTTATCAAGGCGCTGATTGATGCCGGTGTCGAAGTGCGCGGTGATGACCGCATTCAGGCACTCGACGACCGCGTCACTGCCGCGAGCGCGAACGACTGGGACACGGAATATCTCGATGCAATCGTCTCGGTCGCGATGGTCGACGGTTTCGATGAAGCAACAGCGCATATCGCGCGCCATTCATCGGCGCACACCGATGTCATCGTCACTGGCGACGACAGCGTTGCCGAGCAATTTTTCGCCCGCGTCGACAGCGCCATCGTCATGCACAACGCATCCTCGCAATTTGCAGATGGCGGGGAATTCGGGCTTGGCGCAGAAATCGGCATCGCGACCGGGCGCCTGCATGCTCGAGGGCCCGTCGCACTCGAAGGTCTCACCACGTATAAGTGGCTTGTTCGCGGCAGCGGGCAGGCGCGCCCCTGAGGGCGATCTGGCAGGGCATGCGCACGGGGCTTCTTGGAGGCAGCTTCAATCCTGCTCACGGCGGGCACAGGCGCATCTCGCTCTTTGCGAAGGAAGCGCTGGGACTAGATGAGGTGTGGTGGCTTGTGTCGCCGGGAAATCCGCTGAAGCCCAAGGCGGGCATGGCGCCGCTTGCCGCCCGGCTCCTTTCCGCGCGCGAGCAGGCGCGCGGCGTCCCGATCGTGCCGACCGCGATAGAGGCACATTTCGGCACGCGCTACACCCACGAAACGCTGGGTCGCATCGTGCGGCGCTATCCCAAGCGGCAGTTCATCTGGCTCATGGGGTCGGACAATCTTGCTCAATTTCACCGGTGGAAAAACTGGCGCGCCATCGCGAGAACCATGCCGATTGCAGTCATCGATCGGCCCGGCTATAGTCGTGAGGCTATGACGAGCCCCGCCATGGCCTGGCTCAGGCAACATAAGGTGCCTGCCGCCAGAATTCGGAAACGGGGGCAATGGAGCGCACCGGCCCTGGTGTTAATGCGTTTCGATCCGGACCCACGATCGGCCACGGCCATCCGCCGTGACAACCCTGATTGGGCCCAGCGATATCGCGGCAAGGCGGTGCGTGACCGGCTGACTTTTCGCAACATATCGGGAGAAGGTACGGCATGAGGGCTAATCCCTTACGCTTGACCGTCACCCTTGCGAAACAGCGCGCCGGCGCCCATCTTAACCTCAAAATCTGGAGATCTGAACTTGCCTATGACACAGGCACACACGGCTTCGGCCGACACACTCAAACCGGTTGCTTCAATGCCCGCTGACATGAACCATGATGACCTGCATGACCTCGTCATGCGCCAACTCGACGATGACCAGGCACAGGAAATCGTCTCGATCCCGCTCGAAGGTAAAAGCTCTGTTGCCGATCACATGGTGATCGCCAGCGGACGCTCGACCCGTCAGGTGGCCTCGATGGCTCAGAAGCTTGCCGAAAAGGTCAAGCAGGCTGGCTTTGGTCCCGCGCGGATCGAAGGGCTTCCCGCAGCAGACTGGGTGCTCATCGACGCAGGCGACGTTGTCGTTCACCTGTTCCGGCCCGAAGTGCGCAGCTTTTACAATCTCGAGCGCATGTGGTCGTTCGAAGGCGGCGAAAAGGCAGCCGGAAGCGCATAACTGTTCCTTGCTCATCCATCCGGGTGAGCATTCTTGGTGCTGCGTCACGCCGTCCCGGCTTGAGCGCCTGAAGGCGGGCAGCTGTCCGTCCAACCCTTCATTTCAGGGTAAGTGCCTGTGCTTCTTCATGTTATCGCCCGCGGCAAGATTGCTCGCTCTCCAGAGGCGGAGCTGGTCGCACGGTATGAGAAGCGACTTACCTGGCCGGTCAAATTGACTGAATTGCCCGAAAGCGGCGGCAAGATCCCTGAGCCGCAAACCCCATACAAAACCGTAGTGCTTGATGAGCGCGGGAAGGCGCTTTCTTCCGAAAAGCTTGCCGCAACGCTCGAGCATTGGCGGGACACGGGTACGCGCGAGACGCGCTTTGTGCTCGGCGCTGCTGACGGGCATTCCGAGCAGGTGCGTCGCGAAGCCGACTTGCTTCTCGCCTTCGGACCCGCAACATGGCCCCATCTGCTGGCGCGCGCTATGTTGATGGAACAACTCTACCGCGCCACCAGCATTCTTGCAGGCCACCCCTATCATCGGGCAGGTTGAGCAGATGAACAAAGCTCGCCTTGCTGTCCTTGCCGTGACCGGCGCTGCTTGCGCAGCCTTGCTAGTCGCCCCGCCGCAAGGATGGGCGCAGCGCGACCCGGTGTTGCTCGAACCCGACGAAGCTCAGGCCCAGCTGGAACGGGCAACGCGCGAGGGCCAGCAGGCAGATGCACGCGCCGAGCGCTTTGCCCGAGAGGCTGAAGCCGCGACCGAGGCAGCCGAAAAGACCGCCCGCGAGGCCGCATCACTGGCCGCCGAAATTCAGGCGGCGGAGGCTGGCATCGCGATTGCGCGCGCACGCTATTCGCTGGCCCAATCGGACCGGGCACGGCTTTCTGTGCGGCTTGCGCAGCGTCAACAACCGCTTGTTCGCCTGACCGGCGCATTGCAGACAAGCTCGCGCCGCCCGCTCGCGCTTTCGGCGCTCCAGCCGGGATCCTTGAAGGACCTCGTTTACGTCCGCGCAGTTCTCGCATCGGCTGTGCCGGAAATCCGCCAGCGCACCGCTGCGTTGCGCGGTGAGCTGGAACAAGGTCGGCGGCTCGAAGCGCGCGCGGCCAGAGCAATCGACAACCTTCGCTCGAGCGAGCAGGAACTGCAGACTCGTCGCGCCGAATTGGCAGCGCTCGAGACGCGCCAACGCCTGACGTCACGCGAAGCCCGCAGCAACGCGGTGCGCGAGGGGGAGCGTGCACTCGCACTGGCAGAGGAGGCGCGCGATCTCGACGGGCTGATCGATCGGCTGGACGAAGCGGCTGGGCTTCGGCGCGAACTCGCCGCGCTGCCCGGTCCGATCCTGCGTCCTCGCGATATCTCGAGAGCTGTCGAAGGGCCGGCCAGCGCAGCGCCATCGCCGAATGCGGAAGGTGAAAGTGCACGGCTCGGCTCATTCCAGCTTCCCGTCCAGGGCCGCACACTCGCCGGTTTCGGTGAACTTCGCGAAAGCGGCCTCCGTGCAACCGGACTAACGCTTGCACCTGCCGCCGGCGCACTCGCAGTGGCGCCAGCGTCAGGCCGGGTTGCTTTTGCGGGGCCCTATCGCGGCTTTGGACGAATCGTGATCATCGAGCATCCCGGCGGCTGGACGAGCCTTGTGACCGGTCTCGCCAGCGTCGATGCCGAGGTCGGTGACGAAGTCATCGGTGGAGCGCCGCTCGGCAATGCTGGAAATGCCGGTCAGCCGCTCACAATCGAGCTGCGCCGTGACGGCGAACCGGTCAACCCGCTCAATTATCTTGGTTAATCGCGCCGCCAATGGCCGCGAGTATGCGTCACTCTCGCAGCGCTGCACGTAACTTCACTACGGCTGACTGCCCCGTCGCGGGACGCAGGATAACGCTCGTCGATGTTATCTGGCGTTAATGCGCGCTTGCCTATACGTTAATATTCGAAAGGAGCCCTCCACTCACATGAAAATTGCCGCTCTGCTTCGTAGCGCCGCGCTTGTCACCGCTGTTGCGCTTGTTCCCGCCACCACGGCCACCATGGCGCAGGTCGATGCCCGCGCAGGAACCGAAATCGCCAAGATCTTCACGATCATGCAACGCGTGCAGGCCAACTATGTAGAGCCGGTGGAGGACGAAGTGCTCGTTCGCGGCGCGATCGATGGAATGCTCGCAGCGCTCGATCCGCACAGCGCCTATCTCGATGGCAGCGATCTTGAGCGTCTGAACACGCTGATCGACGGCAATTATTCGGGGCTTGGCCTCTCGGTGATCCTCGAAGACGGTGCGGTGAAGGTCATTTCGCCGTTCAAGGGCAGCCCCGCAGACCAGATGGGCATCAAGGCGGGCGACTTCATCACCCACCTTGACGGTGATCTCATCTATGGCGGCGATCTCGACGATGCAGTCGCGCGTATGCGCGGCAAAGCCGGCACCTCGATCCAGCTTACTATCTTCCGCCCAGGCCGCGACGAGCCTTTCGAAGTCGACGTGACCCGCGGCGTGATCGAGCTCGAGCCGGTCACTTACGAGCTTCAGGCAGGCAATATTGGCCTGATCTCAGTCAACGAATTCTCCGCCGATGTTGGTCGCGACGTTTTCGAGGCCTGGCAATCGCTTCAGACCGAAGCGACGGGCCGGATGAGCGGTCTCGTGCTCGACCTGCGTTCGAACCCCGGTGGCAGCCTCGACGAAGCCGTCGCGCTGACCGATCTCTTCATCGATGAAGGCCAGATCGTCTCGCAGCGTGGGCGTTCGTGGGGCGAAACATTCCAGTTCGAAGCCGACGATATCAATTACTATCTACGCCGCCGGATGAGCCGCGATCAGGCGCAGATCTTTATGGGCCAGATCGCGAAGGACGTGCCGATGATCGTTCTGATCGACGCGGGCTCTGCCTCGGCAAGCGAAATCGTGGCGGGCGCGCTGCAGGATCACGGACGCGCGCTGATCATGGGCCAGCGCAGCTTCGGCAAGGGTTCGGTCCAGTCGCTTCTGCCGCTCGGTCCAGACTCGGCGCTCAAACTGACCACTGCTCGCTATTTTACGCCGAACGGCAAGTCGGTTCAGGAAGGCGGCATCGCGCCCGATATCCGCGTGCCGCAGCTTTCCGATCCGGATTACGCGCTTCGCGAACGCTATCAGACGCGCGAATCCGATCTTCGTGGGCATTTGATCAACGAACTCGGCATTGCTGACGAGGAAATGGAAGACGACCGGATCGATGATCCGCGCTTCCAGCTGACCTCCGAACAGCTTGAAGAGCAGGGTGTAGAGGACTTCCAGCTGCATTATGCGCTCGAAACCCTGCGCCGCACCACCGCCAGTTCGGTGGCGCTGCGTCCTGCTCCTGCGATGAAGCGCCCCTAGTCAGGAACGCGCTCGCCGCCTAAGGGCCTCGGCATGAATGGTTTGGATCAGGCGCGTGCGCTCGCGGTGGCAATTCCGGCGGCTTTGCTGGGCGGAGCCTACATCGCGCAATTCGGCTTTGACCTCTATCCGTGCGAAATGTGCTGGTGGCAGCGATACCCGCACTTCGCCGCCATTGGCTTGGCGATCGTATCCTACATTATGGTCCCGCACCGCGTCTGGGCCGCGCTTGCAGGGCTTGCGATCATCACCTCGGGCCTGATCGGCGGGTTTCACGCAGGCGTCGAATATGGCTGGTGGGAAGGCATCACGGGATGCTCTACCTTGCCGAGCTCGATTGACGTGATGGACGTCAATGCAGCGCCGATCGTGCGATGCGATGTTGCCCCTTGGGACTTGTTCGGCATTTCTCTTGCAGGCTGGAACTTCCTTATTTCCGGCATCGGCGGTGCAACAATTCTCGCGCTGGCTGCGTATAAGAAGTAGAAACAAAGCGATTTTTCGGGAGCGATTGATGGACAAGGCCGAACTTCACCGAATGATCCGCGTAGACCAGGCCGGAGAGTTTGGCGCAACGCGCATCTACGAAGGTCAGCTCGCCGTGATGGGTGACCGTGGGCCTCATTCGGCAGAAATCCGCCACATGGCTGAACAGGAAGAAGGCCACCGCGCCCGTTTTGACGAAATGCTCGCCAAACGCGGCGTTCGCCCGACGGCGCTGCAACCTTTCTGGTCGGTTGCCGGCTATGCGCTGGGCGCTGGCACTGCGCTGCTTGGTCCCGAAGCAGCCATGGCTTGCACCGCCGCAGTCGAGGAAGAGATCGACAAGCACTATTCCGAGCAGCTCGACCGCCTTGCGGAAACGAAGACCGATCCGGAGCTTGCCGAAATGATCGAGGAGTTTCGCGAGGACGAGCGCGAACACCGCGATGCAGCGCTTGCCAATGGCGCGGAGAAAGCGCCCGCCTATCCGCTGCTCTCCGGCGCGATCAAACTCGGATGCCGCATCGCGATCAAGGTCAGCGAGCGCGTTTGATTATTTGAAAACGCTAGAGCTTCAGTACCGGTTCACCGAGTGCTATCTAGCGGTGAAGATATGAAGGTTTGCGCCCATCCTGGGTGCGCCAGATAAGGAAACACCATGGCTTCGCTTGACCGTCTTGCGCTTGCAGCTTCTCTCGCGGCTTTCGCCATCGCAACTCCCGCCGCCGCGCAGGACGACATGGCGCCGCCTCCGGGTCAGGAGCGGGTCAATATGGTCATCGCCTACAGCGAAGACGAATGCCCTGAGCCGACCGACGCAAACGAGATCGTCGTTTGCGAAATCCTCGTCGAAGCAGATCGCTATCGCATTCCCTCCAACCTTCGCCAGAGCAACTCGCCCGAAGGCACAGCCTGGACTGAGAAGGTCGAGAGCATCCGCTATATTGGCGAGTTCGGCACGATGTCATGCAGCCCAGCGGGCGCGGGCGGCATCACTGGCTGCACGCAGGCGATGATCGACGTCGCTTATGCCGAGCGTGATCAGGGCGATGCCGTGCGCTTCAGCCAGCTGATCGAGGAAGCGCGTCAGGAACGCCTGTCGACCATCGACGAAGACGCAGCTGAAATGCAGGAACGCGTCGAGCAGATCGAACGCGAATATCTCGAGCGGTTGGAGCGTGAACGCAGCGCTCCTTTGCCGGGCGAAGATGAGCTTCCTGCGACCACTACGCAAACGACCGGCCCTGAGCCCGAAACCGAAGGTCCGGGCCAGTAAGCTCGACCTTTTAAACCTGGTAATAGTCGCGATACCACGCGACGAAGTGCTTCACGCCGGTGCGGATATCCGTCTTCGGCGCGTATCCCGTCAACTCTTTGAGCAATCTCGCGTCCGCCCAAGTGGCGGGGACGTCGCCCTTTTGCATAGGCATGAAGTTCTTCACCGCTTCGCGCCCGCATTCGGCCTCAATCGCTTCGACGAAATCCATAAGCCGCACCTTGTCGGAATTACCGATATTCGCGACGCGCCACGGCGCCGCAGGTGAGAGCGAATCCCACTCAGGGATGTCGTCACGATTGTCAGGGCGCACCGGTGGCTGATCAAGCAGCAGCCGAATACCGCGCACCAGATCGGTTACGTAGGTGAAGTCGCGGTACATCTCCCCTTCGTTGTAGATGTCGATCGGCTTGCCTTCGAGGATCCCGCGCGTGAACTTGAACAGAGCCATGTCGGGCCGACCCCACGGACCGTAGACCGTGAAGAACCGGAACATCGTCGTGGGCAGGTTCCACAAATGCGCATAGGAATGCGCCATCGCCTCATTGGCCTTCTTGGTCGCGGCGTAGAGCGTCAGGGGGTGGTCGGTTTTCTCCCGCTCATCGAAAGGCATGTCCTCGTTTGCGCCATAGACGGAGCTGGTCGAAGCCATCATCAGGTGATCGACGCCCAACTCGCGCGCGCATTCCATTACGTTGAAGGCGCCAACCAGATTGGCATCGACATAAGCGCGGGGATTTTCGAGGCTGTATCGCACGCCCGCCTGTGCCGCGAGGTGGATGATCGCGTCGGGCTTTGCTTCCATCGCCAGCGAATGCAGCGCTTCGAAGTCCTCGAGCATTCCGACTTTGCATGAGAAGTTTGCATTCTGAAGCAGCATCTGGTGCCGCCGCTCTTTTAGGGCCACTTCGTAGTAATCGGTCATCCCGTCATAACCGACGACGCGAAAGCCTTCGTCGAGCAGAAGCTGGGCGAGATGGTAGCCGATGAAGCCGGCCGAACCGGTGATGAGTACGGTGCGCATGAGTGAGAGGTTCCTTGCTTTTGCAAGCCTCTACACAACGCATTCCTCTGGTGCCAACACTGTTGCGGGACCGCCCACGACTTTGCGGAAGTAAGCGATGGTGCGATCCAGCCCTTCATCAAGTTCGACCTGTGGCTCCCAATCGAGCAGCTGCCGAGCCTGAGTGATGTCAGGCTTCCGCTGGAGCGGATCGTCCTGCGGCAGCGGTTGTGTCACGAGGTGTGACGGACCGCCCACTTTGGCGAGGACCAGCTCGGCAAGCTCCCTGATCGTGAACTCGCAAGGGTTGCCGATGTTGATTGGCCCGGAGATATCGGGGCCGGTGTCCATCAGTCGCAAAATTGCTTCGATCAGATCATCGCAGAAGCAAAAGCTGCGCGTCTGAGACCCGTCTCCGAAGATCGTAATGTCCTCTCCGCGTAGGGCCTGAACGATAAAGTTTGACACGACCCGGCCATCGCTTGCGTGCATCCGAGGGCCATAGGTGTTGAATATTCGCGCGACTTTCGTGTTGATCGCGTGTTGACGGCGATAGTCGAAGAACAGGGTCTCCGCGCATCTCTTGCCCTCGTCATAGCACGAGCGCGGGCCGATCGGATTGACATTGCCCCAATAGGCCTCTGGCTGGGGATGGATCGAGGGATCGCCATAGACCTCGCTTGTGGAGGCCTGAAAAATCGGGACTTTCAGGCGTTTCGCGAGACCCAACATGTTGATCGCACCGTGAACGCTCGTCTTGGTCGTCTGCACAGGATCGTGCTGGTAATGAATTGGCGATGCCGGGCAGGCGAGATTGAAGATCGCGTCCACCTCGACGAAAAGTGGGAAGCACACGTCATGGCGCATGAATTCGAAGCGCGGATTCCCTGCAAGGTGATCGATGTTGCTCTTGTCTCCGGTGAACAGATTGTCGACGCACAACACTTCGTCTCCGCGAGCGAGAAGCCGGTCGATAAGATGCGAGCCGAGAAATCCAGCCCCTCCTGTGACCAGTACGCGGCGGCGGCCATAAGACCTTTGTGACATGGGAGCCTCCCTCAGCGATGGACTGTTTCGAAAGGCGAATGTGCTGTCTGCCTCGACGCCGGTCCACGCGAATTGGCACCAGATCAGAGGCAGTTTGAGAGGCCTGCCGCCCTCAGAACTGCCTGTATTTGTGCAGCGCGCGCGCCGCGTATTGTGAGAAGTACCAGGCGCTGATCAGCGGCCCCAATTGCTCGATCTCTCGGTAGGCACGCCAGACCTGGGCTGCGCTCTTGCGCTTGTCGCGGCTGACCGAGGCATCCATCACCCGGTAACGCATCAGGTCTTCATCAAGGCCAACCGCCATGCCGCCTTTCTTGAGTAGCGACAGCCAGCAGGCAAAGTCGTCATAGTAGGTCTGCCGCATCGCAAATCGACCCGATAACGCCCTGTCGACAAGCACGCTCGACGTCGCGATCGCCGTGTTGCCGAGGAGTCCGCGATAAGTCAGCCGACCGGGCACGGAAATGTAGGACCCCGTCCGCGAAGCGTCGTCCGATATCCGCCTGAAGCCCGTGTAACTAAGCACCGCATCTGGCTGAGCGCGGTGGAATTCGAGCTGTCTTTCAAGCTTCAGGGGCAGCCACATATCGTCGCTGTCCAGAAATGCGATCCACCGCCCTTTTGCGAGCGCCAGAGCGTGGTTGCGCGCTGCGGCTGGCCCTCCATTGCGATCAGGTTCGATCAGCTTTACGCGCCTGTCCATGCTGGCAAAAGCGCGCACACACTGGCGCGTGTTATCCGGACCGCAATCTTCCGCGATGAGCATTTCCCAGTTTTCGTGTGTTTGCGACTGCACCGAACCGATTGCAGCGCCAATCACCCGCTCAGCCTTGTAAGCGGGGGTTATGATCGAGACGAGCGTTTCGATGTCGTTGGACATGACGTCTGGCTATCTCACCTGAGCGCTCTCGGCTGCAGATGAAAGCACCACAATGGAGGCTTCTGCGTCGTGGCGGACGGCTTCAGGCTGAGAGCCTGACCATTTCATCTTCAGAGTTCCGCCGATCTAGCGCCGCCAACAGCGAATCCGTGAATGCGGCAATGTTGGCCTGATTCGGCGCATAGAGTTCACCGGGAAGGCTGCGCTCCCACAGCGTGGCAAAGAAGCTTTGTGTCTCGTCCGCAGAGATGGCGGCGCGCGGCGTCGAAATCTGCTGAGCGATCGCAGGTCCAAGCTCAGAGATGTGATCGATCGTCCGTGCAAACGGCGCCTCGCGATAGAAGGCGTCTCCCAGCACAATGGGCTGCTTGCCAAGCAATCCTGCTTCCGCCCCGCTCTTCGAGTTGATCGTCACTATGCATTCAGCAGCACGCAGGACGTCGTAATTGTTGGCGTCCGGACGGATGATGGCGAAGCGATCGTACTGTGTCTTGAGCGCGATCAGAGCCTTGCTCGGCACTGCGCCAATCATCGCAGGGTGCTCCTTGATCGCAATAGTGATATCCACCGGCGCGACCCGGCAGAGGTAGTCCAGCAGCGCGATCTGATCGCAAAATTCGGGCGAGCGCAGGGTCAGAGCGATATCGCCCGGAACGTGAAGTGGGAAATACAGGAACCGGCCAAGCTCGCGAAAATCGCTGTAATACCCGCGCATCTTGGCAGCGCCAGCAAGCATTTTGAGATGGCTGCGCAGCTGAAGCCCAATCGCGCCGAATTCCTGCTCTGCTCCAAGGATGTACTTGTCGCGCGACTTTTCGACGAAGCGCCTGATATTGTGAGGTTTCAGAAGCTTGCTGCCGGGCCCAGAATAGAGGTGCCGATCTTTAGCCGGTATAACCACGGTGCCGCTCGCCAGCGCGTCGTCGATATAGGCGGCGAGGTCCGCGGACGGACTGATTTGACCCTGCGCGGTGATCTTTGGGGCGTTCAGCGAGTTCGCGACAAACAGCATGCGCCCTTTGAAGAAGCTCGGCTCGATCATGATCGTGTCGACCTTTGCGCTGAGTGCCGCGTGGTGCAGTCCGAGCACCGAGGCAAATCCGCCAAGTTCCTGGACAAGCACGGGCTGTCCCTTGCCACGGGCCCTTTCGATTGCCGCATCGCCGACAATCAACGCGCCTGCCAATTTGCGAAGGGCAGTGGCAGTGCTCCGCTCGGCAAAGGCAATGCGCTCGTGGGCGATAAGGGGGGCGGGATCGCTGATGCCGTGGGCAGCGCAGACCGATACCGGGTCAGCTGCGCCGAGGGCGGCAGCACGCGCGCTCACCGTTGCTTCGAGCACATCGAGGCCAGCTGCCTCCAGCATCCGCGTGCTGCGCGTGTCACACGAGACAAACGTCACCGCGTGTCCGCTAGCTTCCAGCGCCTTGCCAACCCGAACCCAGAATTCGGTCTGATACTCGGCAAGGGTCGAAATGATGATCGAGTGCATATCGAAGGCTCCTGCAAATTGGTCCTCAGCCTGAGGTCAAGGCGCGAGAAACGGGGTCGATAGGTCGTGAACGAACCTTTCTCCGCACCGTGACGGCTCGCCCCTCTGGTATCGCAAGGCTTGGCAAAGGGCGCTCTCATCTAGGTCCATTGCCGAGTTGACTGAGGCGAAAGGATCGCAACGAACATGCCTTCGAGTGCCGCCGCCAATGCTGAAGAGTTCCAGCAGCGCGCTGCGCAAGAGGAGTCGCGCTCGAACGGCCGGCTTGTGCGAAACACGGCTTTCAGCCTTGCGCAGCAGGTATCTGCGATGGCGCTCGCACTGCTGCTGGTCCCGTACATGTTGTGGATGCTCGGGCCAGAGCGCTACGGAATGTGGCTCAGCCTTCAATTGTTCAACATTCTGGGCCTCGCAGGGCTTGCGGAGCTCGGCTTTCAGGGGGCGATCATTCGGTTTCTCGCGCGCTATCACGCGCAGGGCGACCGGGCGGCCTGCGCAGGGGTGATGATCGCCGGTCTCGCGCTGTTCTGCGCGCTTGGGTGTGTTGTGGCAGCGGCCGTCATCCTTTTCGCCCAGACGGGGCTAGCGACGGTGTTTCCCTTTCCGGATGAAAACGCGGCAGAAATGCGGCTCGCGCTTTCGATCATGGGGGCCGGTCTCATCACGAGCTTTCCCGCGCTTGCGATCAAGGCATTTTTTGCCGGGCGTCAGGAGTTGGCGACCACCAAGGTTTGGGAGTTCTGTGACCGGCTGGCATTCGCGGTGGCAACGCTGGTGCTGCTGCAATTTACCACCAATCTGGCGATGCTTGTTTTCATCGAGCAAGCGATTGCCGTCTGCTTGGCGGCAATCTTCGGGGTTGTCGCATGGCGCAGCTCGGACGGCTGGCGAGACTGGAGCGCGGGCAAAGAGCTGCGGCGGCATCTTCGCGATATTGCTCGGCTATCGCGCCCGGTCTTTGCGGCGAACATTGCAAGTCAGGGCTTTAACCGGCTGCCTGACCTATTTGTCGCGGTTCTGCTGGGGCCTGTTTCTTTGACCGCTTACCAGATTGCAACGCGCATCCCGCGAGCGATCAAAGTGCTGCAGGGCAGCCTCAATGCAGCCGTGCTTCCCCATGTCGCCAAGCTGGATAGATCGCTGGTCGAGCGCGAGCCTGGTTCCGTCTCGCCTCAGGCCCAAGCGGAGTTTGTCCTTCTTGGGCTACGCCTCAACATGCTATTGGCGGTGCCGATCCTCATGGGCATGTCAGCGCTTGCACCGCTGCTTCTCGCAATGTGGGTAGGCCCGGATTATCGGAACCTTGCTGGCTACATGGTCGCCTTTGCGGTTTTTCAGACGCTGTTTCTGCTGTCCAATTACGCAGGCGCCACGCTGACACAGCCGCATCACTTCAAGGTATTCGTTCGCATCAACTTGTCGCTGCTTGCCGCGCTAATCTGTGTCTTGGCGTTAGGGTTGCAGAAGGGCGGGATTGGCTTGCTTGTCGGCGCGCTGGTTTTGAGCGGAGTTGGCATGGCAGGCGCCGCGCTTTTCGTCTTTCACACGATTCACGGGCTGCCTCTGGCAAGGATCTATCGCGAGGCGATCGCCGGTCCGGTGCTCCTTTCGGCAATGTCGGGGCTGATCCTGCTCGCGCCCGGCGCTCTTATGCTCGCAAACGGGCAATGGCTCACAGGCGCGGCGATAATTGCGGGCTCAGGTGTCTTCTATGCAGTAGTGCTTTATCGCGTGGTCCTGAAGGCGCCCGAGCGATCGTTTCTCACTGGCCGGCTCCGCAGGGCGCGCCACTGATGCCGCCAGATTGAACCCAATGGTGCTGGCGCTCGCTCGCAATTCTCTCAAGACTTGAAGGGTCAAAAACCCGGATTTCAGGAGAATGGGCTATGCAAACAAACCGGAAGCCATGGCGCAACCTGAATAGCACTGAGTCCGGCTCAACAGCTGCAATCAGCAGGGGATGAGCGCGTTCAGCCTTCTGGCGCTTGCGGCGTTCCTCGCGGTCATCGCTCACTTGGCCATAAGGCGCAAAGCCCTGCTTCTGGCCGGGTTCTTCACCATCTTTCCGCTGGTCTATCGCTCTATCGACGTGACTGTGCTTGACCTTTTCGGGCCAATGTACACCCGCGAACTTGGCGAGTTTGTTGGCGGCAACTTCGCAGCGCCAGTCTTCATATACTCGGCGCTCGCCTTGATTGTGCCGATGATGTGGCTGTTTCCAGATAAGGGGCGCAGATTTGCGAGCCTTGCTCGACTGCGTCCGGTTTACTCCGCATATCACTGGATGATAGCCAACTGCGCCTTCGCCGTGGGTTTAGCTGTCATCGCCCTGCTCGCGGCGAATTTTGTGCTGACCGGCACCATTCCCATCCTACAAGGCATCGACAGGATCGCTTACGCAGCAAGCGCGGGGCCGGTTCATTCCATCGCATATGAATTCAATTTCCTGCTGAATTTCGCGTTTGGGGCCTTCACCGTTCTGCCCCGCCTAAACGGGCGGGGTTACGATCTCCGATTTGCGATGCTTGCGGCGCTGTTGACCGCCTACTGGGTCATCACGGGCAATCGCTTCAGTGTCTTTTTCGTGCTGATCTCGTTCTATCTGATGCCGGCAGCGCTGGTGATCATCGCAAGCGCTGCCGGGCGTATTGGCGAACTAGACCGCAACCTGATCGGGCAACGCATCCTGACATCAGGGGTCAGCAAAGCCGGGGCCGTACTGGGGCTGGTGCTGATGGTGTCGGGACTGCTCTACAACTCCTATTACAATGTTCGCGACTATCGCGAGCCGCTCCAGGAAATCGAAGAACGCGTGCTGGTCCAACCGGTTCACCTATGGGTCAACGCCTGGGACAGGGTCGATTTCGAGAATGTCGCCGACCCGGTCAACGAGCATGCAGCTCGAGAGATCCTCGACCCGATCGATCCGAGCCGAAACAGTACGATCCAATACCTGATGACGCTGGAGCTCGGATACTTTCGTACCGCCGAGCTGACGCAGTTGGGGCAGGCGTATAACGGCGGCTATCCTGAGGTGCATTTCGAGCTGCTGGGCGCCTGGCTTCCCTTTGTGACGCTGCCTCTTGCTGGCATTATCACGGCGTGGTTCCTGTGCCTCTTTCTAAAGCTGCTTTACCGAAATCTGATCCTGACCTCGGTCCTGGGTCTCTACGTCTATTTCGGCATTACGCTCCACTACACAGGAGGGATGCTGACCTTTCTGCTGGCGCCGACATATTGGGTGAAGATCGCACTGTTCCTGATTTGCTGGGCGATTGAGCGGCATGTCGTCGAACGCGGCGCGCAATCGCGCGGGCGGGTGCTTTCGAACATGCATCATCCAGTTGCCACTGCTGCCTGAAATGGATCGCAATCTGACCCAAGCCTCCATGGCTGTGACCACGCATCAGGTAGTGGGACGGCGCTGCAAGCGATGAGGGTGGCGGTCGTCATCACAGGAGCGCGAAGCGGTCTGGGGGCAGCCGCTTATCGCTCACTCAGCGAACAGCAGGTTCATTGCATTCCGATCGTGCGCTCGCCCATGCCCGACGGAAATGAACAACAATGCATCGCCGACCTCGCAGAGCCGCAAGACTGGACCTCCAAACTTGCTCCATTCCTGAGCCACCTCGCCTTTGAGCGCCTTTGGTTCTTCGATATCGCTGCGGTCCTTCCCTTGGGCGGAATGCTCGATGATGGGGCCGCAGGGCGAATGGAGGAGGCGATGATGGTCAATGTTGCAAGCCCCTTCGCCATCGCTGGTGCTCTCGCGCCAATTGCGCGGGCCAAATCCGCCTCCCTCGATGTGGTCCATATCTCAAGCGGGGCGGCGAGCCGACCAATCCCCGGCTGGGGAGCATACAGCGCAAGTAAAGCCGCAGCGGCCCTTGGCTGGCAAGTTCTCGCTGATGAGAACAAGGACGTTGCCGTCCACATCTTTCAGCCGGGCGTCATAGCGACCCGCATGCAGACCAGTCTGCGCGAGGCTGACGATCCCGCAGCAGCGCCTGAAGCGGTCTTGCAGTCGCCCGAGGAAGTGGCGCGAAACCTTCTCTCGCAAACTGGCTTTGCGCCATGAAGGTCGCAGTCCTCGCTGACATTCACGCCAATCTCGCTGCACTTGAATTGGTAATTGAGGACGTGCGCCGCGAAGGGATCGAGCACCTTGTCGTACTGGGTGATGTCGTCGGATATTATCACGAACCTAGACGGGTAATTGAAATCCTGGCCGAGTTCGATTGCACCGTGATCCAGGGCAATCACGATCGGATGGCTCTGGACGCTCGCCACGATGCTAGCGTGCTTGACGATTATCGGCGGCGCTACGGTTCGGGTCTCGATGCGGTGTTCGAGCAGTTCGATGAGCCGCATTGGGATTGGCTGGCGCGAGCCCCCCAAACCCGCGAGATCGAGCTTGGCGCGTATCGGATTCTCCTCGCTCATGGATCGCCCTTTGATCCTGATGCCTATATCTACCCTGATGCTCCGCAGCGCATCTTGGGAGAGGTTGCCGGCCGGTTCGCGGGCGACCAGATATGGCTGGGACACACGCATTGGCCGTTCATTCAATCGGGCGCTCCGACAATCTTCAATCCCGGCTCCGTCGGCCAGCCGCGCGATATCGGGGGGCTGGCAAGCTGGGCAATCTTCCACACTGAGACCGGAGCGATTGCACCGCGCCGAACCGAATTCCCCGTCAAGGCGCTTTTGGCGCAATGCGAGGTTCGCGACGCCGCCCGCGCTAGCCTTGCCAGCACCCTCACGCGCCGGCGCATCGGATACGGCGCATGATTTCGGGGCCGATTCTCCTCACAGGGGCTGGCGGAGACATTGGCGTCTCGCTCGCAGGTATTCTGCGCGAGGCGTTCCCCGATGCAATTCTGCTCGGAGCGGACTGCGATCCGGCTGCGCCAGGTGCTCTATCTTTCGACCAATTCTTCACGCTGCCGCGAGCTGATGCTCCCAACTACCTGACAGCGTTGCGTGGCCTCGTGCGTGAGAACGCAGCACAGGCCTTGATCCCGCTTGCCGAAGCGGAGCTTGCCCGGCTTCTGGATGCACATGCGATCGGACTGTTTTTCGAAGGGGCCGTTATGATCACGGCAAACGATCGAGCGCTCTCGATTGGATTGGACAAGCTTGCCACCGCGCGTTGCCTGCAAACAGCTGGCATTCCGGTGCCCGAAACCGGAATTGTCGGCACGGATCAACCCGGCGACTATGATCTGATCGTAAAGCCTCGCAGCGGACAGGGCAGCAAAGGCCTGCTCCAGATCCGCCGGGAAGATTTCGATTTTCACGCAAAGGCCCGATCCGGTGACATTTGGCAGCGGTGGCTGAAGCGGCGAGAGGACGAGTTTACCTGCGGCCTGGTCCGATTTGGGGGGATGCCAACGCGGAGCATCAGTTTTCGCAGAACTCTGAAGGGGGGGCTGACCGGAAGCGGAGAGGTCGTGCACGATGCGCGCATCGATGCGATTTGCAAGGAAGTCGCCGACGCACTCGATCTTGATGGGGCGATCAATGTACAGCTGAGGATGGATAAGGGCGACCCGACTATCTTCGAGATCAATCCGCGCTTCTCAAGCACCGTAGGCTTTCGCCACCGGCTCGGTTTTCAGGACTGTGTATGGTCGATCGTCAATCGACTGTGGCTGGCTAGCGGCAGTTATGAGCCGCCTATAGCGGGCACGCTGATTGAACGCGGCGAACAAGAAATCATCCGGGTCCCCCAAGCCGCCGCCATATGAGAACCGATATGCTCGCGAGCGCGCAGAGGCTGGAAGTCACGTCATCCCCGCAAAGACTTTGAAAGACGCGGCATTGTGGTGCTTGCGAACGGGCAAGCGCACAATTTGGCCGACTGGGGAGAACCTGTCAGCGCAGGCGTTGAGCTTCGGTGAGGCGGCATTCCGCAGGCTGCTTTCTGACCGGCCTTAGTCGCAGAGCCATCGTTGGGGCTCCTGATGCTGTTCGAACCGTCTCGACAGTCGCAGCATTCGTTTGATGAACCGAGGCGAAGTGCTCAAGGCGCGGGCGAACATCGGCCGCATCGAACGCCTTGAGCGCGCGAGATGGTTTGAGCGATTGCCGGACCTTCTCAACACACCTTGAACCGAGAACCCTGCCAGCAAGTAGGTTCAATCCCTTTCTTATAAGCCGATAGCTCGCGGCCTGCGCCCCTGAGTCAACAAGCTCCGCCGAACTCAAAGCTTCGGCGGCACGCTCAGCTGCTCTCGCGTCTAGGGGTCCGAAAAAAGGAGAGATGTCTTTTGCCTTGGATGTCGCTGCGAGTGTGGGTGAGCGATCAATGAGAGCCAGTGCATGCGCGAGGTCTCTTGCATTGTGGCTGACTTTCGTGGGCAGGCTAGCCATAGCCTGCAGCTGCGGATCGTTGATGAAGTCCAAGGAAATGGCTGGGATGCCGCAAAGACCGGCCTCTATAGCGGTCGTGCAATTGACGTGGAGCATGCAGTCCGATTGCAGCAGCGCGCTCATGGCGCTGTCTTCCCTCACCACCGCGACATTGGGATGCGCTGAGAAAGCCTTTCGATAGGGCTCGCATCTCTCAAACGGGTGAGGGCGAATGACAAAGGAGCGCGAGGGTCTGGCTTCTGCAAGTCTGCCAACAGCCACGATCATTCGATCCATCACGGTTCGGACCGATTTCGCCAGTTCTTCAACTTCATCTTGAGTGAAGCCGGCGCTGCGCAGTGCCTTGTCATCGATACGCCTGCGACCGGTCTGCGCTGGATTTACGATCGGGAAGTTGGTGTTGACCAGCACGCAGTTATTGCGAACGCTGCCGCGCTTGTATCGGCTTGAGGAGAGGTCAAACCGTGGCGCCCCTGATACCACGGCGCGCGAGGGGGCTAAGGCGGTTTTTTTCACTATCGCGTCGCGCAGCCTCTCTCCCCAGAAGAGGTACACCGATAGGCGGGTGTCGAGGCCGCTCTCGCGCAGATAGGCAGCAATCCCGCTTGCAGAAGTCGGTCCAGTTTCCGGCAGCAATCCGCCTTCTGTATCGAGCACCGCGAGAGCGATCCCCCGCGCCGAGGCTGCCTCGACGAGTGCCCGGTTGGCCGGTCGCACGTAGTTGAGCACAATCAGGTCAAGTTCGAGGTTGGGCAGGTCAAGATGCTGCGTGTAAAATGGCATGAGCACGACCTCATGTCCCCGCTCACACAGCAACTGAGCGAGCAGGCACAGGCCATCAAGGTCACGAAGCGGATGGTCGACGACCAGGCCAATCCGCCGCGGCTTTGCGTCCGCAGCGGCGCCAAGATTGGCAACCCCATGCGGAGGGATCGAACCGCTTGCTCCGGAATAAGCGGCGGTGCCGTTCGGAGCATCGAGGCAAAGCGAGGCAGTGGAAGTCAAAACCACGCCTCCAGCCGGTCGAGCGCGGTCCAGAAGCCGGCTCCACCATCCTTGTGGCCCTGCCATATCTCGGGAATGAAGCTTGCCTGAGGGGCGCACTGATCGAGGACATTTGCGACCATTCGAAAGTCGATCGTGCCATCGCCAATCTGCAACCCTTCGCCATCAACGCCAGCTGCATCGACGATATGCAGATGGCGAGTATAGGGGGCGACCCGCTTGAGAAAGCTTTCGAAGCTGGTCTTCAGATGCGTCGCCGCCAGCGCCGAGTGCGAGATATCCAGGCAGATACGAGCATCGTAATCCTCGCAGTACTTGGCGATCTCGTCGGCATGCAGGAAGAGGTTGTGAAAGCGCTGACCCCCAAAATGCCAGGGGAAGGGCGGCATTGTCTGCGGGATGATTTCAACCCCATCGGTATCCAGGTTGGCAATGGCGTCGGCAATCCTAGCATAGCAACCCGGCCGGTCCGCGTCCGGCATCGGACGGTCGGCAGTGAAGCCACCCGCATTGACGATGATCGGTATCTCACCGTCAGTGTTGAAGCGTTCTGAGAGAGTGCGGGTGACGTCGATCACGCGCTGCAATTCGGCAATGGACCGAGCGCGATAATTGGCATCATCCGAGCAAAGATCCAACACATGGTCGCCCGCAAACAGTTCGGGGGCGTGGACAACAAGATCAATGTCGAAATGCCGTGTGCCCAGAACCTCTTTGATGTCGACTTCGAGATCCTTGAACGAGAAGTGGAACTCGACAAGATCAAGCTTGGAGGCATCCACCATATGCGTCAGGTCGTGATATCGGACCGGCACGCCAAAGGGCCTCTTGAACGTGTAATCGCGCGCCTTTGTTCTTTCCTCGTCAAGGTCGCTTGGGAAGAAGAAATCGCCGGCTTTCATGTCGTGCTTGGCAGCGCAGCCTAGAAGGTCTTTGCGACGGTATGGCTCAAGCCCCTGTCCCGGGCTGCGCACGGCGAAATCCTCATCACAAAGCATCGCGCCGCGCATGATCGGGCGCGCGGCGACGAGGCTTTTGCCTAACACTTCGCGGTTCATCATCTCGCCCTGAGTGACGACGCGCGGACCGCTTGAGCCCATCGCGGTCTCTACCTCGCGCACCTGTTCGACCATCGCCTTGAACTCGGCCGGGAGCAGGCTCACGCGGTGATCGTTGCCTTCCATGCCGCGATCGAGCGTGAAATGTTTCTCGACCACCTTTGCTCCACGCGCGACGGCTGCAACGGGAACATGGTATCCGCGTTCATGCCCGGAATAGCCGACCAGGCCATTCGAGAGCTTGCCCAGCCGTTCCATGAAAGACAGGTTGATGTCCTTGAACGGGGCGGGATATGTCGAATTGCAATGCAAGAGCACAAACGGCGATCCGTGGCGCCGAAGGAGGTTCGCCGCGTCTTCTATCTCGGCCTGGCTTGACATGCCGGTTGAGCAGATGAGCACCTTGCCGGTTCGCGCAAGGGCCCCCAGCAATTCGTGGTTGGTCAGGTCAGCCGACGCCAGCTTATAGGCGGGCATGCCATAGTCTTCGAGGATGGAAAGGCTCGCCTCGTCCCACGGCGTGCACAGCGGCTGGATACCGACCGATTTGCAGTGATCGAAGGCCTCCAGCATCTCCTCGTTGGTAAGCTGCATGCGCGCCAGAAGGTCGAGCGTGTACTGAGCGCCCAGATCCGCGCTCTGATCGCCGGCATCACCTCCGCCCCGGTAAAGCGAGGCCATGTCTCGCATCTGGAACTTCGCGCAGTCGGCGCCAGCTTCGGCGGCAAGCTCGATCAGGTCCTTGGCCAGATCGAGGCTCCCATTATGATTGTTGCCGATTTCCGCGATGATGTAGCACGGCTCATCCTCGCCAATCGAGCGCGCGCCGATCGAGATCCGCCGCGCATCCTCCCAAGCGACGGCAACCACGCGGTCCTGTGCATCAAGCACCGGCACGAAGCTCACCCGGTCTGAGAACATCGCCTCAATTGCGCCATCATCCATTCCGTCGCGCGCGGCAGTGAACCGCGTGTTGGCGACGCTGAGCGCGGTCACATCGAAATCGAACCGGTCTGCCTCCACCAGCCAGCGGCGAACATCGCCGTCGGTCAGCACCCCTTCAAGGCGACCAGACTGGGAGATGCACAAAACGCTGCCTCGGCGATTGTCGCTGATCTTGCGAAGCGCCACCAGAAGATCTTCTTCGGCAAAGACCACATAGGGCCGCAGGTTGGTGTCTATAATCATGCCGGGATCGCCTCCGACATCAGTGTTTCGAGCAGGCGGAAATCGGCAAGGCTGTCTATTTCGAAGCCTTCCTCCTCGCTGGTTTCTAGCAGCGCGATTTTGCCGCCGAGACGATTGCGCTCCCTGACGAGGACGTCGCGCCGAGTCAGATAGAGCGATCCCGTTTCCCGGTAATGGCGCTTGTCAGGGGCGATGTCCTGACGTCGCGGCCGGTTGTCATAATCGTAGAGCGCACGCACCGGCGATTGCCGCCAGAAGAAGGCGTGGCTCTCTGTTACGGTGAGCAAGCTGTCCGCTTGCTCGGAATTGAGCTGGGCGAGGGCGCGGGCACTCATCTCACGGGCGCGTAGCGGGGAGGTTGGCTGGAGCAGCGCAACACAATCGTAGCTGCGGCCCATATCCTCCATCGCCTGGAGAGCGTGAAGCATGACTGGCTCGGTTGGAGCCGTGTCTGTCGCGAGATCCGCAGGTCGCAAAAACGGCACCTCTGCCCCGCACCCGCGCGCGATTGCAGCGATTTCGGGCGAGTCGGTGCTTACCACGACATCGGCGATCGCATCGCAATTGACTGCATGCTCTATCGACCAGACGATCAGCGGTTTGCCAGCGAGAATGCGAAGGTTCTTGCCCGGAAGACCCTTTGATCCACCGCGTGCTGGAATGATTGCGAGTACTCTCAAAGCGTCTCTCCATCCGTGGAACTGGGAGTGGTTGCCCGCTCGAACCGGGCGCTTTCGATCAGGACGCTGATCGCTTCGCCGTTCGCGGCGATGGCAAGTCTGAGCGATTGGTATGGGCAGCCCGGTGGAACGGTGATTGTGAGGGCGGCGCCGGGCAAAGCGATCAATGCCTGCGCTGTGCCGGCGGTCCACTCACGGCCCTCAGCCAGGCAGACAGTCTCGAGCGAGAGCCGCCCTCCTTCGCCGCGCAGATCGCCGAGCGACAGGCCCAGCACATACTGGCCCGGATCAAGCCGGGTGATTACGCGCGCTGCTTCGCCAGACCTGTGTGCCTGGGCAAACAATTCGACAGCGCGATCGCGCGATCCGACCTGTCTTGCACCTGTGTCGATGTTGTCGATTTGTCGCCAATCCAGCGGGGGAAGCCGCGTGTTGATCAGGCTGCCCGGGTCTTGGGGCTTGGGGGAATAGGCTTCGTATGCGCCGAACGCTCCATCGAAATCGCGGCTGCCGGCAAGGCGGTCAACCAGTGGAGCGCCGTAGTCGATCGAGCGCGCGCGCGACCCTTTTGGAAAGTGCCGGGCGATGCGTGCGAATAGCGATGCTGAACCGCCTGGCCCGATGGCATGCTGGGCGAGTCTTTCTCCCCAAGCAGGGTCGCGCTCCAGAATTTGCCGAAACGCCGGCTCGAAGTCTTCGAACCGTGTTGCGCTTAAAAGCAGCGGGAATATTCGATCATCCAGTGAGCGGGAAATGACGAGCGCTTCATCCAGCGTCTCAAGACCGCGTTGCAGGTTGCCATTTCGAAATTCGAGTTCGGCAGTGTGCGCAGCGGCGCCAACATCGCGCCGCGAAACTCGGCGTGATAAGGTGAGCAGGCTGCGCTGCTGAGTGCGAGAGGGGCTGGCGATTGCAAGTTGGCGCAGGGCACCCGGCGAATAGGGAGTGTTCGCCAAGCTCGAACGGGCACTTGCTTCAAGTCGCGCCCGAACGTTCGGCGAAAGACTGTCTAGTCGTGCAGGGAGCGAGGCGAGCTCAGTCGGCTCGCCCCCGTGTGCAATCGGCGCTGCCGTGGCCTGCAGAGATTGGGCCAACACCGCGTCAGCTGCCTTTACCTTCGCCTTGGCATGCGCCGGATAGAGCTGATGAGCTGCAACAGGGTCGGTGGTGACCAGTGTATTGGCAAGCGACAGGGCGCCGCTCACAAAAGCGAGCGGCATCAGGAACAGGGCCGTAACCGCGACCCGCCTCGGTCGCAGTTGCGGCGCGCCAAAACGCTTTGTGCGAAACCCGCTGGAGGCGCGCTCAGGCTGCACCGCGCTCATCCTCCAGTCGGTCTGAGTAGGAATAGGAGTAGCTGTACCCGTACCCGTAATGCGAGGATCGCTGATCGAGTTTGGTAAGGATCGCGCCGACAATTGGCGATCCGGCTGCGGTCATCCGCTCAAGCGCCGAATTCAGACCACGCACGGACACACGTCCAGCCTCGGCGACGAATATGACAGCCTCGACCGCCTGGCTGACCAGGGGAGCATCTGCGAGCCCGATTACGGGTGCCGAATCAACGATGACGTGATCGTATTCCTTCGCCATTCGCGCCGTAAGCTCTCGCAGCCGATCGCTCGAGAAAAGCTCCGCTGCGCTGGGAACGCTCGGGCCCGAGGCCATCAGGTCGATATTGGGACGAACGTTCTGGATCAGAGCGCCGACTTGTTCATTTCCGGCAAGGTAATTCGACAGGCCGACCTTTCGGTGCGTGCCAAGATATGCGTGCGCCGACGGATTGCGCAGATCGGCATCGATCAAGAGCACCCGCTTGCCCATTCGGCCAAGCACAAGCGCGAGCGCCAGCGCGCTCAAACTTTTGCCCTCGGCCGGTTGCGAGCTCACCAGCATGAAGCTTTTTGGGACGCCTTGTGTGGTCGTGAACGCAAGGCTTGAGCGGATCGCGATATAGCTTTCGGCAATTTCGGTCTTGGGATCGGCGACCAGCTCGACCGGATCTTCATGATCCGGCACCTGCGGGACACTTCCAAGAAGGGGAATGCCGAGCGCTTCGTGCACCTTGCTTGGGTCACTCAACCCCTCGGTGCTCTGTTCGAGAAGGAAAACCAGTCCGCCAGCGCCGATTGCGCCTGCAACCAGAGCCAACGCCATGTTCAGCAGCAGGTTTGGCGAGGACGGGCGCTGGGGCGGCTGGGCTGTATCGATGACGGCGATATTGCTGGCCGAGACCGCGGCCACTCCGATCTCTTTGTAGCGTTGAAGCAGGCTGTCGTAGAGTTGGCGATTGGTGTCGGCTTCGCGCTGAAATATGTTGTACTGGATCGCGTCGCGACGCTGCGACAGCACCTGGCCGGACAATCCGGCGACCCTTGAGCGCAGCTCTGCTTCGCGCCTTTGAGCGGCGATCAAGGCTTCATTGGCAGCACGGCTGATCCGCGCTTCCTCGCCAAAAATCGCGCTGTCGAGTTCGGCTATCTGGTTTTCAAGAGCCAGAGCGCGCGGATACCCGGGCTCGAACTGGACCATCAGTTCGGCAAGCTCTGCAGCGCTTACCGCACGCTGTTCGCGGAGCCGGGCGAGGGTGGTGTTTGTCTGTGCAGACCCGCTATTTCGCGCGAGAGCCTGCGCTTCGACGCGCTCACCGGTTGCGGCGATCAGCTGAGCGTTCAGTCCCTGAAGGTTTTCAGATGCCAGCGTGTGTTCGCGGATCTGCGCTGTGCCCTGACCGCCGCTGTCCGATGTCAGGGTGATGATCCCCTGCTGCGTGGCGAAGTCGACCAGCGCTCGCTCGGATTGTTCGACCTTTGCGCGGAGTTCATCGAGGCGGCCTTCAAGGAAGTTGCGCGCCTCGGCAGTGGAGTCGAATTTGCGCGCAATCGACTGCGCGATGAATTCATCGACCCAGACATTGGCGATGCGGGCTGACATCTCGGGATCGTAGGAGGAATAGTCGAGGTCGATCAGCGATGAGCCGCGGATCGGATTGACCGAGACGTTTTCGAGGAGCGTCTCGATAGCGATGCGTTCGCGAGCACTCACGTTGCGGCGCGCATCCGTGAGCGGGGCGCTCGCGGCTCTGGAGCGTGCGTTCACCTGATCCGACTGTGCGAGTGACGATTTATCGATGGCAGCCGGATCGATGCCATGCGCGTTCCAGAAATCTTCGTTGCGATCGAGCCTCAGGCCTCGCACGACCCGTTCCGCAAGGGAGCGCGCTTCGAGCAATTCATATTGTGTCTGATAGAATTCGAGGTCGCGCCCGGCATTTTCGGATTCCACGCCTTGGACATTGGTCACATTGGCTTGTTCGCGGCTGACCTGAACCTGTGTGGTGGCCGTGTAGGTCGGGCGGGTCAGCAAGGTGATGACGAGCGCCGCCATCACTGCTGCCAGGATCACGGCCAAGATGACCCATTTGCGCCGCCGTAGCACGTCGAGATACTCAACCAGCACCGGCCGCATGCCACCTCTTTCTCCACTGGCAGAAAGGTCTGGGGGGAGCAGGGCCGCGGGCGCTGCGAGCGGGCGCATCGGGACGAGATTGGTGCTGTCGGTCATGATTGCCTCACCGGCCCGTTCGGGCGCACTTGTTAGTTCTGCAACAGTGCGATGATCGGGGCGGTCAGCAGCGGAGTAGCTGCAAGGATGTCGCGGAAGAGGCGACGCGAATTGGATTCGCCCACCACCACGACGTCACCGGCGTAGATCTCGGGATCGGAGTAGATGCCGCGCCTGATCGCACCCAGATTGTAGAGCGCGGCATAGCGTTGTCCGCCTGCCTCTCTGAAGACGACGACGTCATTGACCTTGGCAAATTCGGTAAGGCCGCTTGCCGTTGCGACGCCCTGCATCAGTGTCATCCGTCCGATCACCGGGTAAAGCCCCGGCTCACGCACCTGACCGTCGACCGTGACCACCTGGCTGACGGTTTCTTCAAGGTTCACCGTGACCTGGGGGTTGCGGATGAATTGTGCGCTGAGCGCGCTTTCCAGTTCGGCTTCGATTGCGCTTGGCGTTTTACCTGCCGCTTCGAAACTGCCCACGAGCGGAAACGACACCCGCCCGGCAGCGTCGACTTGCACTTCGCGGTCGCTGAGCTCCTCGATGCCGAATACGTCGATCCGAAGCTTGTCGAATGGACCGACATGGTAGGGCCGCGCCGAATGGCTTGCGGAGCCGGGCACGGGCGTGGGCAGCTGCGAGGCGGAGACGACATCAAGCCCCGGAGCGCCGCCAAGGGGCGGGGCCGATGCGCAGGCTGCGAGCAAGGACGATGCGCACATCAGGACGCCAATCCGTGTGAAAATGCCCTTATGCGATGCCGGTGTCGTAGCCATGATGCATTCCCCCTCGGTCAATCCCGACCGCGAGGGCGGCCATGGATCATGCCGCCAGTTTCGCGGCAGGTTCGGCTGTGCGAGCCGTCTGTTTGAGCGGGCGCATCGCCGATGCATCAGGGCTACTCTCTGGCGCTCGGCCTGCAATCCAGACCAGCGCCAGAATGGAGACAGTCGCGAGCGATGGAGTTCGCAAGGGGTAGTCATAAAGGCACGCCAGGGCGATCAGACCGACAGTGACCATGCCGAGGTGACGCAAGGTGCGGTCAGCCCCGGAGCTGTGCGCAAATGCGCGCAATCCCCTAAGCGAAAGCCAGCAAACACCACCCACAGCAAGTAGCGCCGCGGGCAGCCCTCCGGTCAGCGCGATCTCGAGAAAATCGTTGTGCGCGTGATTGATGTAGGAAGGACCCAAAGTGGAGGAAGTCTCACCCGCTTCGAACACTTCAACAAAGGTGCCGATGCCAGAACCGACGGGGAAATGCTCCGCGGCAAGCTCAATCACGCGAGGCCAGATTCGCATCCTTAACTCATCGTCCGCGTTGCCGCCCGTGATCAGCCGTTCGATCGCATTGTTGCCTGTCAGAACGCCTGTGAGAGCTGCCAGCGCAAGGGTTGCTGAAGCTGCGGCGAACAGTCCTAGTACGGTTCTGCGCGAGCTCTTCCTCGCCCCATCGGCTGGGCGCGCACTGCTGTGAAACCACCAAGCAGCGCCGAGCGACAGGAGGCCCAAGGCTAGGCCAGCACGCGACTGCGTGATGATCACGAATGGCACAAGCGAGAGCGCCCCGAACAGTGCAATCACCGGCAATCGCAGCGCATGCCGTCGCTCGACGGTGATCAAGCCTGCAAGCCCGCCAAGCACTGCGATGCCGATGGCGAGGAACACCGCGTTGTGATTGCGATTGGCGAACAGGCCGACTGCGGAATCGGCATTGGTGATCCGGTAAAGATAGAAGGCATTACCGGGCCCTCCGATCACCTGGAGCAGGCTTACGAAGGCGCTGGCAAAGGCGAGCAGCGCCAGCGCGAGCGCGGTCAGGCGCAATTGGCTGCGCGAAAGACTAAGCGAAAGCATCAAGGCCGCCGCCGGAACCGTGAGAGAGAACAGGCTGTTCATCGTGCGGTGCGGCACGAGACTTATCGGGCGCCATTTGTCCTCCAACCCCGTGGCAGCGTCGATCGCGACGGCAAGCTCACGGCCGGGGAGTTGGTGCCATAGGGCTGGTGGCAGTGGGACAAGGTGAATTGCTGTCAGAGCGATCCAGGCCGCGGCGAGCGCTACAAGGCCCTTGTTCGCTCGCAGCTGGTCAGGATCGAGGATGGCAATCGCGTAGCCTAGCACCGCGATAGACCCGACCCGCAAAACCGCGAGCGATCCAATGTCGGCCCGCGCGCCCCCTCCAAGCAGGAACACGAAAGCAAGGTAGAAGAGCATCACCGCCAGCGGTGGCGAAATTGGCGCGGCTCTTGGCATCATCGAGCGTTTCTAGGCCTGCGTCGGCTGTTGGTTTGGAGCGTTGACAACGGCCCCGCCGGCGCCGCGTGGAGAGCCGCTCTCGAGCATTCGCACTACTGGCCGGGAATAGGGTCTACCCCGCGCAGTCCGCTCTTGGGCCGAGAGGCGCAAGGTCGGCGCCACAATTCGCAGCGCGCGTTTGCAGGCGCCGACATCAGCGCGCGCGATCGCGATCTCGATTTGTGACAGCACCTGCGCGACTGTTGCCGCATGAGGAGCTGTGTCCGCACCTTGCATGATGCGGGGGTGTTCGGTCGCTGCGGCGGCTGCGTCGATCAGCAATTCCTCGAAGAGCTTTTCACCCGGCCGAAGTCCGCTTTCGATAATAGCTATGTCGCCAACAGGATTAGCAGCATCGCGCACAGAAAGGCCGGACAGACGCACCATCGAGCGCGCGAGATCCCAGATCTTCACGGGCTCGCCCATGTCGAGAAGAAAGACCTCGCCCCCTCGCGCCATCGCGCCGGCCTGGATGACAAGCTGCGCAGCCTCGAAAATGGTCATGAAATAGCGCGTTACCTTGCGGTCGGTGACCGTTACCGGCCCGCCCGCTTCGATCTGGCGTTGGAAAGTCGGGACGACCGAGCCGCTTGATCCCAAGACATTGCCGAAGCGCACGATAGCAAAGATTGCAGCCCCGCGGCAGCGCGCAAGGTCCTGAAGGACAACTTCGCACAAACGCTTGCTCGCACCCATGACATTGGGAGGGCGCACCGCCTTGTCAGTGCTGATGAGCACGAAACGCTCTACGCCATGCCGCTGCGCGGCCTCAGCCATAAGGCGCGTTGCAACCACGTTGTTTCGCACCGCCTCGAGGACGTTTTCCTCGACCAGCGGGACATGTTTGTAGGCTGCCGCATGGAAGATCGCATGCGGGGTAAACTCGGCAAACAGCCGATCGACAGCACCCGCCAGTGAGACGTCGGCAAGGCGTCGATACACAGTGGGCCGCGTCGCGGAGTCGCGCGCGGCAAGGCTCGCCTCAAGCTCACACCCGATGGAGAAGAGCGCAAATTCGTTCGCCTCGACGAGGATCAGCGCTGCCGGGTCCTGCGCGAGGACTTGGCGGCAGATTTCTGAGCCAATCGACCCGCCAGCGCCGGTCACCATCACGACTTTCCCTGAGATTTCACGAGATAGCAGGTCGCCATGCTCGGGCACGGCCGCGCGTCCGAGCAGGTCTTCGATCGCGACCGGGCGCAGCGCAGCAGCTGAAATCCGTCCATCCATCACCTCGCGCACCGGCGGCAGGGTCTGCACGTTCACGCCCATCGGTTCGAGCGCTGCGATGATGTGCTTGCGCCGTGCAAAACTGATCGCGGTGATCGCGATGACGATATCGGTGACGCCAAGCTGTTCGACGAGCGTGCTGGTCTGCGACGAGTGATAGACCCGCGCGCCGTTGAGAAAATGCCCGTCCTTGGCTGGGTCATCGTCGACGAACCCGACCACGCGCATGGCGGGCTCTGCAGAAAGCGACGAGGCAAGCTGCTGTCCTGCCGCGCCTGCGCCGTAGATGATGACCCGTTTGACGTTTGCATGGCTCGCACGCGCGCTGAACAGGTCGACCAGCACGTAGCGCCCGACAATTCGGGAGAGGGTGACGGCCATGAAGAACAGGAGCGGCGCAAGGATCGCGAGGGTGCGCGGGATGCCGTCGTGAGCGACCACCATAAAGCCCGCGATCAGCGGCAGTGTCACCAGCATCGCCGACACCATGAGGGACACAATCGCCCCGCGCCCTGCAAAGCGAAAGATCGAGCGATAGGTGCCGCGCCGCAGCGCTATCGGAAACCAGAGAGCGGTCATGGCAAGCGTGAGGAGCGCAAACCCCTCTCCCGGAACGTGGAATTCCCCGAGCCTCAGCGAGAAAGCGGCCCAGACTGCGAGAGCAGCGAGGCACACGTCCAGCGACATGACCGCAAGTCTCTTGAGCCGGCGAGGCCAGAGCATGGAGCCGGCTGCGAGGTTGACCCCAACGTCGACAAGCGCCGACACGCGCGCCTCAAGCGCGCTCGCCATATCGCCCGTTTTTGCGCTGCTTTGCATGATCTGCCCCCTTCCGGCGCCCAAGGTGCAAGTGTCGCGCCTAGTGCTGGATGCTGTCGGCGCGAACCACCTTGACGAATGTCAGAGCCAGAATGCGACAATCGAACAACAGGCTCTGACGCCTGTGATATTCGCCATCTAGAGCGACCTTGCGTTTGAGTGTCAAAACGTCGCGCCCGTTGACCTGCGCCCATCCTGTGATGCCCGGAGTGAGCGCGTACGATCCATTTTCTCTGCGCATTTCAATAAGATCGCCTTGATTGAACAGGGCCGGGCGCGGGCCGACGAGGCTCATGTCACCAACGAGAACGCTCCAAAGCTGAGGCAATTCATCGAGGCTTGTGCTGCGCAGAAAGCCCCCGATCCCGGTCAGAAGGCTCGTGCTGTCTTTAACCAGATGGGTTGGTAGCTGCGGCGCGTCTGTCCGCATGGTGCGAAATTTGGGCATTGCAAAAAGGCGCGCGCTGCGACCGTAGCGCTGTGACCAGAAGAGCGCGGTGCCGGGGGAATCGAGCCGGATCGCGATCGCGATCAGAACCATCAGCGGAGCGAACAGAAAGAGACCCGTCGCAGCAACGATGATATCCAGCAAGCGCTTCATTTCTTTGCCCTTTTGCCGTTGGCGCCCGCAGCGCCCTGCGGTTAGGCAAAGCTCAGCGTAAGCGCCTCGTCCATGTGGACCCGCGGCTCCCACCTGAAAGTGCGGGCAAACCTCGAGCCATCGAAAGCGGCGTTGCCAACCAGGCTGCTTGCCCTCTCGCCCAAAGCGGCGCGCGCAAGTGGCTGCACGAGCGGTCTTGGCCAGTTCCACACGCGCCCCGAATGGCCGGAGAGCGCGGTAAGCTTTCGATAGAGGGTGCCTACGCTGATCGGGACGCTGTCGGTCACGATAAATGATCCGTTCTGGTGGGACCGGGCGCTTGTCACGACGGCGTCGGCGATATTGCCGACGAACGCGATGCTCCGCGCATTGTCGATGCGGCCGATGGGAAAGGGCACGCCAAGCCGGGCAGCACGCGCGAGCATTGCAAACCATGCGCCCACGCCAGGGCCATAGATTGCGGGCGGACGCAATGAGATGACAGAGAAGTCCTCGCTCGCCAGCTCGGCAAGCGCCCTGTCAGCCGCCAGCTTGGCCTGCCCGTAAGGTGTGGTGGGGGAAGGAGCGCTTTCATCGTCGAACACCTCACCCGGCGCGGTTGCACTGGCAATCGCGGCAACCGAACTGACTTGAACGAACCGTCCAACCCCGGCGTTGCGCGCGGCCTTGGCCAGTTGGACCGGCAGTTCGGCATTCATCGCATGGAAGGCGGCCCGAGCCTTGGCGGGGTCCTCGCGCTTCAAGACGTGGACCCGCGCGGCGCAGTGAATCACCGCGTCAACGCCTTCAAAGTTGAGACTAGACCCACCTAGCAAGTCTCCGCTCGCCTGCACATCGCCGGCGCCCGGCACAGCCGCGCCCGCACGGCTGGCAGCGATCATGTGGTGTCCGGCCTTGGCCCCGCTCGCAACGACGGCGCGGCCCAGAAAGCCGCTCGCTCCCGTCACCAGCAGGCGCATGCCGCGCGTCGTTCCTTATGCGCTCAGGATACGGCGATATCGGGTGCGTCGACCTGCTTCATGCCGACAAGGTGGTAGCCCGCATCAACGTGGTGAACCTCTCCCGTGACGCCTGAGGACAGGTCGGAAAGGAGATAGAGGCCAGCGCCGCCCACATCGTCCAGCGTGATGTTGCGGCGAAGCGGTGCGTTGAGCTCGTTCCACTTGAGGATGTAGCGGAAGTCGCCGATCCCGCTCGCCGCAAGCGTCTTCACCGGCCCTGCGCTGATCGCGTTCACGCGGATGCCCGAGGAGCCGAGATCGTTGGCGAGGTAACGCACGCTCGTCTCCAGCGCCGCTTTCGCAACGCCCATGACGTTGTAGTGCGGCATGACCTTTTCCGCGCCGTAATAGGTTAGCGTCACGATCGAGCCGCCGCTTTCGGGCATCATCTCGGCCGCGCGCTTGGTCACCGCGACCAGCGAATAGGCCGAAATGTTCATTGTCATCAGGAAGTTGTCGAGGCTGGTATCGACATATTTGCCGCGCAGCTCGTTCTTGTCGGAAAAGCCGATGGCGTGGACGACGAAGTCGAGGCTGTCCCAGTGC
Source organism: Erythrobacter sp. S158 (assembly GCF_057364915.1). Taxonomy (NCBI): domain Bacteria; kingdom Pseudomonadati; phylum Pseudomonadota; class Alphaproteobacteria; order Sphingomonadales; family Erythrobacteraceae; genus Erythrobacter; species Erythrobacter sp. S158. Next base: position 3,008,692 of record NZ_CP200279.1, read on the forward strand.
TCCTTCAGCGTGTCGAACGCCGAGTCGAGTGAGGCCATTTCCGACACGTCGCACGGTATCGTGATGTCGCTGCCTAACTGTTCGGCGAGCGGCTTCACGCGCTTGAGCAAGGCTTCGCCCTGATAGGTGAAAGCCAGCTCGGCGCCCTGTTCGGCGAGCTGCTTGGCAATGCCCCAGGCGAGCGACTTGTCATTCGCAAGCCCCATGATCAGCCCGCGTTTGCCCTGCATCAGCCCTTGACCCGACATCTGTGTACTCCCTTTTGTCGCCCTTACTCGGGCCTTCCGTGCGCGCCTGTCTTCGCAAGCCCGGCGCCGATTTGCGCACCCGCATCGGGCCTTGCTGCATCGGCCGGCACGATCGAGCTGTCCTTTTCCGGTTCAGCCAGCGCCGCATTCAACTCTGCCCCGATAACGAGGCCGAGGCCAACGAGCCAGAAAAAGAACAGTGCAATGATGATCCCCGCCATGCTGCCATAGGTGAGATCGTAAGTGAAAAAACTGCGCATGATCGGCGGCAGCGCGATGGTGACGCCAAACCACCAGACGGCGGTGAACAGCGAGCCGGGCCACTTGGGATAGACCTTCGCGCGGTATTCAGTCGGCGTCAGCGTGTAAAACAGAAGATAAAGCGAGAGCATCAGGCCCGCAGCCGGAACGACCCGCGACAGCCGCAAGGTGCCGAGCGCTTCTAGCAATTGCGGAAAGCGCTCCATGATGACGACCTGTGCGGTCCCGATCATGACCTGCGCAAACAGCGAGGCCATCAGCACCACCACCGCGCCAAGGATAATCCCGGCAGAAAGCAGGCGATAACGCACGAAGGAATGGCGCGCGCGTGTGCCATACGCGCGGCGCAGGATGTCGCGGATTGATTCGATCAGGCTCGACACGGTCCACAGCGCAACCGCTGCACCGAACCACAAGAGCCAGCCGGTCCGCGCATAGACGACGTCCTCTGCAACCGGCGCAATCACCTTTGCCGCGCTGGGCGGCAGGCCCGCCACAACCGTCTGCACCATTGAAACGGCGAGATCGCGCCCGCCGAACAGCTCAAACAGGGCAGCGCCGAGGATGAAAAACGGGAAGATCGCCAGCATCGAGAGATAGGCGAGGTTGCCCGCGTGAATGAAGCCGTCCTGCCACGTCCCAACCAGCGTGCGACGCACCGTCTCGTAGATGCGCGTTCCGGGGCCGACGTGGTGGAGGATGAACCAGAACACGCCCGGCTGGCGGGGCGCCGGTTCACCCGGATCGGAGAAGAAAGCCTGCCGTTCGAGCGCGCGGACGCGGCGCGCCTCGGGCGAGAGCGAGCGGACTTCCGGCCCGCTCCACGGGTCGTCATAGACCTGCAATTGCTCTGGGCGCATCGTCACGAATGCTTCGCCTTTCGCCCTCTAGGCTCTCAGAGCCCGAATTTCTCGCGCGGTTTGGCCGGATCGGTCCAGTCGCCGAGACGATCCTTCAACCCGTCCAGATCCTCTGGCATCTGGATCTCTAGCGTGACCAGCTGGTCACCCCGCGCCGGTCCGCCATCCTTTGCCTTGCCGCTTTTCTTGGTCCAGCCCTTGCCGGACAGACGCATCACCGTGCCGCCATTTGCTCCCGGCTTCAACGTCAGCATCACCGGACCATCGACCGTCGGGCATTTGACTTTGCCGCCGTTGACCGCCTCGTCGAGCGTGATCGGCAAGTCCATGCGAATATGGTCGCCATCGCGGCGGAAAAAGGGATGCGGGCCGATTTCGACCATGACGATCCCGTCGCCCTTGCCGCCCGGGCCGTCGTGGCCCTTGCCCTTGAGACGCATCTGCGTTCCGTCTTCTACACCGGCTGGCAGTTTTAGGCTGATCGCCTTGCCATCGGCCAGCGTGATCCGCTGATCGCGGCCTGTCGCCGCATCGACGAAGGGAACCGCCAACCGGTATTGAATGTCCGCGCCCCGTTTGGGTGGAGGTGTCGGCCGCGCGCCGAAGCCACCGCGCCGAGGTGGCGGGTCATTCTGGCGCGCGCGTGTTCCGAAGAGCCCTTCGAACAGGTCGCCAAGGTCCATGTCTTCTGTGCCGAAGCCGCCGAATTCCTGGTCGCGATAGCCGCCGCGTGGGCCGCCCCCTCCATAAGCGCCGCGCGAAAAGCCTCCACCGCGCCCGCCACCCATGCCCGCAAACGGGTTCATCGGGTTGCCGTCGGCGTCGATCTCTCCTCGATCGAACTGCGCGCGCTTGTCCTTGTCCGAAAGCAGGTCATAGGCCTTGGTCGCCTGAGAAAACTTCTCGGCGGCCTTCGGATTTTCCTTGTTTCGGTCGGGGTGGAATTCCTTGGCGAGCTTGCGATACGCGCTCTTGATCTCTTTTTCGGACGCAGTGCGCGCCACGCCAAGGGTGGAATAAGGGTCGGACATCGTGTGTTAGCTAGGTCAGACAGTTGGAAGGTGCAAGCGGCAGCTTGGAATCGGGAAAGATGTTCGTCTTTCCTACTCGCGAGAACGTAGATAGCTGAAGTTAAATGTCGATCGCCCGATCATATTGCAAGCCGCGCCAAGGTGACACTTTTCGCAGCCAAAGTAACACTTTGCGGCTTTTCCCTCTGGACCGTGTAACATGCGGTCCACTTCTCAAGTAAGGTGTTGAAATCAATGGGAACCTCCGAAGCGCTCAACGACGCACAATTGGCCGACAGTGTCATCCCCGCAGGCGCGGACCCGTATGCCTTGTTCGATGAGTGGTTTGCCGAGGCCAAGGAAAGCGAGCCCAACGATCCCAACGCCATGGCGCTTGCGACCGCGACGCCCGATGGCAGGCCCTCGGTGCGCATGGTGCTCCTGAAAGGGCACGGCGCGGATGAGCGCGGCTTCACCTTCTTCACCAACGCCAACAGCCGCAAGGGCGGCGAGATTCGCGCCAACATGCACGCCAGCCTGCTGTTCCACTGGAAGAGCCTGCGCCGCCAGATCCGGATCGAAGGGCCCTTGGTCGAGGTGACGCCTCAGCGCGCCGATGCCTACTTCCACTCGCGCCCTTACAAGAGCCAGGTCGGCAGCGCGGCGAGCGACCAGTCGAGCCCGCTGCCAGAACGTCAGGACTACCTCGACCGGGTTCAGGAACTGTGGGGAAAGCACGAACAGGAAGGCGAGGTTCCGCGCCCCGATCACTGGACTGGCTTTACGCTGCGGCCTGAGGCCATCGAGTTCTGGATCGACCGCGACAACCGCCTGCACGACCGCCGCCGGTTCACGCTCGAAGGCGCAGGCGACGCGCTCAAATGGACCGACACCCTCCTCTACCCGTGAGACCTCTATGACCCAATCGATCCCCTACTGGCACGTCGATGCCTTCAGCGCGAAGCCGTTCGGCGGCAATCAGGCGGCTGTCATGGTAATGGACGAATGGCTGCCGGACGAAACGCTAGTCGCGATTGGCGGTGAGAACCTGTTCGCCGAGACAGCCTTCGTCATCCCCGATGCCAGCGGCGAGGCCGACTGGGAGCTGCGCTGGTGCACACCGACTTGCGAGATTGCGCTGTGCGGCCATGCGACGCTGGCGAGCGGGCATGTGCTTCTCACCCATCATGAATGGGGGAAGGGCAGGGATCGCGTGACCTTCCGCACGCGCAAGTCCGGCGTCCTCGAAGTGCGGCGCGATGGCGAGGGCTATGCGCTCGCGCTGCCAGCAATCGCAACCGAACCGGCGGAGCATCCGCAGGCCTCGGCGCTGATGGGGGCTGAGCCGCAGAGCATTCACCGATCCGAGCTTGGCTACAACATCATGCTCTACCGCAACGAGGCGGAGGTGCGCGCGCTCACCCCTGATATTCGCGGGCTGGAGAAGCTGGGCGCAGACCAGTTCATCGCCACCGCGCCCGGCGATAACAGCGACATTGCCAGCCGTGTCTTCGTGCCGGGCGGCGGCGTCGACGAGGACAGCGTTACCGGCTCAGCCCACGCGGCGCTTACGCCATATTGGGCAGCCAAGCTTGGCCGCGACGCCTTCACCGCGCATCAGGCAAGCCAGCGCGGCGGTGATCTGACGCTCAGGCTGGACGGCGACCGAGCATGGCTCGGCGGGCCTTGCGTGACGGTTGTGGAAGGCCGTTTCCTGCTTTGAAGCCTTACCTTACGGGATAAAGCGCCATGACGTCGGCGGCTTCTTGGAGCATCCGCGGGCGCTCTTCGCTGGTCGAGTGGCCGAGGCGAACGAGCGTCAGGCGCTGATCGGGTGAGACCAGCACGTACTGACCCATATGTCCGATCAGCGAAAACATGCTCGTTGGCGCGCGGTCGGGGAACAGTGGGTGCGGCCATTCGAGGTCGGGCTCGGGGCGGTTGAGCCAGATCTGGTAGCCGTAATGCTCGGAAACCGGGCTCGGCGTCAGCATCGCCTCTACCCAGCGGCGCGGGACCAGCTGCTCACCGCTCGGCGCCTGCCCGCCAGCGCGCAGGAACTCGCCAAAGGCCGCGTAATCGCGCGCCGATGCGTGCATCAGGCTGCCACCGATGAGCGTACCCGACGCATCGAACTCGGGTACGATGGAGGACATGCCGAGCGGCGCAAACAGTCGCTGCTGCAGGTAGGACGCGACCGCCTCGCGCCGCGCGGCGGGCTCTTCGCTGTCGGTCAGGGCGCGAGCCGCGATGTCAGCGAGGATGACGGTGGTGTTGGACGAATACTCGAACCGCTCACCCGGCTCCGCTTCAAGCGGCTGCTCCTTCGCCCAGCGCGCCATATCATCGCGCCCGTCGAGGAACAGCATCCGCACCTCCGAGCTCTCATAGGGAGGATCGCCCGCCTCGGTGTGACGCAGCCCGGCGCGCATCTGGAGTAGGTGGCGCAGCGTGATGTCCGAGCGCGGATCGCCGCTGCGCTGCCACATTGGGACAGGTGCAGGCTCATCAACGCTGAGGAGGCCATCGGCCACCAGCATCCCGATCAGTACGGCAGTGACGGTCTTTGCCATCGACCAGCTGATGTGGCGGGTCTCCTCGTCATAGCCATCGGCATACCGTTCAGCGGCGAGCTTGCCGTCGGCATAGACCAGCACCGCGCGCGTCTCGCCGAGCCCCTCCTTGGTGAAAAGCTCGTCCACGGCGCGGGCCAGCTGGTCCTTGGGAGCGCCAGCATTGTCAGTCACGGCGGCAAGCGCTTCGCCGGTCAGCGGAGGCAACTCGGATGGCGGACCCTCGCCACACGAAACGAGCACTGGAATGCAGGCGATGGCGGCGATAGAGGAAGCGAAACGCGTGATCATGGTCACGCTCAATCGAACAAGGGCCCGGACAAAGCAATGGCAAATCGCAGGCCAAATTCAGGAGCCAAGCGCTCGCTCGCATCGCGCCTAATCCTCTGGCTGCTCGTGCTGGCCGCGATCGGGGTGGCTGCGGCTGTGTGGGCCAATCGCGCACCCATCGAAGGCTATGCCAAGGTCGGCACGTCCTATGCCGCGCGGGTTGCGTGTTCGTGCCGCTTCGTTGCCGGGCGAAACCTCGAGGATTGCGAGAAAGACAAGCTTGCAGGGATGGAACTGGTCTCGCTCAGCGACGATGCCGATGCGCGCAGCGTTACGGCGAGCTTCCCGCTGGTGACGGCCAACACCGCCACTTACCGCGAAGGCTATGGCTGCGTGCTGGAAGAGTGGGAAGGCTAACGCTTAAGAGGCGACCGAGGTCGTCGCATCGATCCAGCCGCCACCGATCACACGATCATCGGCATAGATCACCGCCGCCTGGCCCGGTGCAACGCCGAACTCTGGCTGCTCGAAGTGCAGCGTCACTGTCGCGCCATCGCCCAGATCGCCCTCGAGCGTTACCGGAACCGGCTTTGCGAGGCTGCGGACTTTAGCGGTCAGCTGCGCTCCATCAGGGATCGCGCCGATGCGGTTGGTCTCGATCACTTCCGCGCTCTCGACCCCGAGCATGCGCTTGGGTCCGACTCGCACCTCGCGCGATGCGGCGTCCAGCGAGATGACATAAAGCGGTTCGGGCTGACCGCCGATTTCCAGCCCTTTGCGCTGGCCGACCGTGTAATGGATGATGCCTTTGTGCTCGCCCAGCGTCTCGCCGGTCGCGGCATGGACGATAGCGCCCGGTACTCCGCCTTCGGGGCGCAGCTTCTTGACGATGCCGGCATAGTTGCCGTCGGGCACGAAGCAGATGTCCTGGCTGTCGGGCTTTGCGGCGTTGCGAAGGCCAGCGGCCTCGGCGAGTTCGCGCACCTTGGTCTTCGGCAGTCCGCCAAGCGGGAAGCGGATATAGTCGAGCTGCTCCTGCGTCGTTGCATACAGGAAGTAGGACTGGTCGCGGCTCGGATCGTTGGCGCGGTAGAGGTGAGGGCCGCCTTCGGCCTCGACCCGGCGGACATAGTGCCCGGTCGCCAGACAATCCGCGCCCAGCTCGCGCGCCATGCGGAACAGGTCGGTGAACTTGGGGCCCATATTGCAGCGGATGCAGGGGACGGGCGTTCGGCCTGCAAGGTACTCGTCGGCAAACTGCTCGACCACATCCTCGCGAAAGGCGCTTTCATGGTCGAAGACATAATGCGCGATGCCAAGCCGGTCTGAAACAGCGCGCGCATCGGCGATGTCGTCGCCAGCGCAGCACGCACCCTTGCGACCCGTCGCGGCTCCATAATCATAGAGCTGCAGCGTGATGCCGATCACTTCCGCGCCGGTATCGGCGGCGAGTGCCGCGACCACGGACGAATCGACCCCGCCGCTCATCGCGACCACGATCCGGCACTCGGACGCAGGGCGCCGCAGGTCGAACAAGGCGGCGGAGTCCAGCCCGAACGGGCCGGTCGTTTCAAGGGCAGTCTGGGTGTTCATGATTGGCGCGCCATATAGGGGCAAGCGCGCCGGATCGCCAGCCTCGCTGGTCGCGGGTGGGGTCTGACTGCTTGCTCAGAGCGTCTGCGTTCTTCCTAAGCATTGGTAAAGGCGGGTTTTACCTGATCTTGACGACCGGTCCTTATAGCCGCCCGCATGTTCGAAAATGCACAGCCAATTCAACATGCAAGCGAAGACCGATTCGTGCGTGCCGAAGCGGAAGTATCCGCCGCTGGCGGCTCGGCCTTGCGCATGATGGACTGGAGCGAACTGACCGCCCGGCTCAACGCTGCGCGCGATATTCGCCATGTCCTCAGGCGCGATGCGTCACGCAGCATCGAGGCCTCGGCAAACTGCTTTGCCGACGCTGCGGCTCGCTATTTTCGCACTAAGGAAGAGGGGGAACGAGACGTTAACCCTGTTGCTTTAGAGCACAGCAAAGGCTCGCCCGGCATTGTCCCCGAAAGTCAGGGGGTTCCGGCATATCAGAGGCTTGAAGACCAAGACCAAGTAAATCCGGGGCAAGCTGCAACAGGCGATGCGAGAGAAGATTGATGATTGAGAACCAGGACATCCGCCCGGCACAGGTGATTGGCCCCCTCGGCGAGCCGTTGACGATCGACGACCTGCCTTCGCCCAATACCAAACGCTGGGTCGTTCGCCGCAAGGCGGAAGTGGTCGCAGCGGTGAATGGCGGCCTGTTGACGATTGACGAAGTGCTTGAGCGCTACGGCCTCACGCTTGAGGAATTCGCCTCGTGGCAGCGCGCGGTGGACCGTTCAGGTATGCAAGGTCTGCGTGTGACCCGCATTCAGCACTATCGCGACCTCTACGAGCGCCAGCTCAAGTACTGACGCGCGGCGCTCGCCTGGCGCCCGATCTCTACAATCCGGAACAATCCCGACCGCTTCTTGTTTGAGTGGCAAGAGCCATTGCGTCTATAGCAATGGCTGGGCTTCAAGGAGGAAGAATATGGGTTGGATTATTGCACTTATCGTCGGCGGTGTTGCCGGTTGGCTGGCGAGCCTTGTCATGAACCGCGATGCCTCGATGGGCATCTTCTGGAATATCGTCGTGGGCTGCATCGGCTCGGTTGTCGGCAACCTGATCGCTGGCCCGCTGCTGGGTATCAGTGGCAGCGTGCAGGAATTCTCGCTGGTCGGATTGGGCGTTGCCGTCCTCGGCGCGGTTGTCCTGCTCGGCGTGATGAACCTCATCCAGCGTGGTCGGGTGCGCTAAACCCCTGACGACATTATACAGTATCGGCAAGGCGGCGCGGCAGAGATGTCGCGCCGCCTTTCTCATGTTGCCAGGCCCGCTAGGCCCTTCGTCTAGGCTCAAAGTCATCAGTCGATGCACGGATTGCCCTTCGCTCCCCCTTGATTAAGAGGGATTGCGAAGGGTGACTTATACGTATAACACACTTGGGCCCGTTGAACCGGCCACAAAAGCCACCCGCATAAGGGAAGTATAATGAACTACGCGACCACGATCACAGCCGAGGCACAGGACGACATCCCCGCCGATGTCGCGACCCGGCATGGTCTCAACCGGTCCAATTCGCTGACCCGCACTCTGCTGATTGCAGGGGGCGGTCTTTTCGCCTTGTTGCTTGCGATCGCGGCCTATTTCGCTCTTCAGGGCGGCGAGCCTGCCGCGATGGCGGACGATAATGAGCAGGCACCGGTGGTCACGGTGATCACTCCCGGTCGTACAAGCGTCGACGGCACGATAGAAGCGCCCGGAACTCTGGCTGCACGTCGCCCGATGCCGGTGGGCGTCGTGGGTGAGGGCGGCCAGGTCCTGTCGGTGCGAGTCGATGCAGGTGACTGGGTGCGCCAGGGGCAGGTGCTCGCCGTGATCGACCGCTCGGTTCAGACGCAGCAGGCAGCGGCGCAGGCAGCCCAGATTGATGTCGCCCGCGCCGATGCGCAGCTCGCCCAGTCCAACCTCGACCGTGCACTTCAGCTGGTGGAGCGCGGCTTCATCTCGCAGGCCGAGATCGACCGCCTGACTGCCACCCGCGATTCGGCGGTGGCCCGCATCAAGGTGGCAGAAGCTCAGCTTTCTGAGCTGCGCGCGCGCAACGCCCGCCTCAACGTGATCGCTCCGGCAACCGGCTACGTGCTTGAGCGCAATGTCGAGCCCGGCCAGACCGTGACCGGCGGCACTCCGGCGCTGTTCGTGATCGCGCGCGGCGGCGAGTTCGAGCTTCTCGCACAATTGAGCGAAACCCAGCTTGCAGGCCTCTCGCAAGGCGTGACGGCCAGCGTCATCCCAACCGGGTCGGACAAGACTTTCGAAGGGCAGATCTGGCAGCTTTCACCCACGATCGACCAGCAGACCCGTCAGGGTACTGCCCGCATTGCATTGCCTTACGCTCCTGAACTGCGCCCCGGCGGTTTTGCAACGGCGAGCATCCAGAGCGGAACGCTCGAAGCGACGGTGCTTCCACAAAGCGCCGTTCTTGCTGATGACGAGGGCAGCTTCGTCTACGTTATCGATGAAGAGAACAAGGCCGTGCGCACTCCCGTGACAACCGGAATGACCACGCCCCAGGGGATCGCCATAACCGAAGGCCTTTCGGGCACTGAACGAGTGGTTCTGAGCGCTGGCGGGTTCCTCAACCCGGGCGAAATCGTCAAACCGCGCAAAGACGGCGAAGTAGAATGATAAGCCGCGCCGCTCCTCCTTTCGTAACTCTTTCGAAGGGTCATGGCGCGGCCCCGCATGCAGCTGAACTGGCAGAAACGATATGAATTTTCGCAATCTCTCGGCCTGGTCGATCCGCAACCCAGTGATCCCGCTCGTGCTGTTCACCGCGCTGCTCCTTGCCGGCATCGTCAGCTTCAGCCGCATGGATGTTACCAACAACCCGGATGTCGAATTCCCGGCGGTTACGGTCAACATCTCGCAGCCCGGCGCTGCACCGACCGAGATCGAAAACCAGATCACGCAGCGCGTCGAAAGCGCGCTGCGGTCGATCAACGGCGTCAACTCGATCCAGTCGACCGCGAGCGAGGGCAACTCCAGCACGTTTGTCGAATTCGAAGTCGGCACCGACATCATCGAGGCGGTCAACGAGGTCGAAACCGCCGTGAATGGCGTGCGCGCCAGCCTGCCTGACGGCATTCTCGAGCCGCGCATCGGCAAGGTCGACGTGACCGGCGACGCGATCGGCTATGTCGCGGTTGAAGCCGACGACATGACGATCGAGGAACTCAGCTGGTTCATCGACGACACGGTCGCAAAGCGTCTGCTCCAGATCGAAGGCATGGCCGAGGTTGGCCGCTTCGGCGGTGTCGATCGCGAGATCGAAGTGATCCTCGACCCTGCCAAGATGCAGGCGCTCGGCGTCACTGCATCGCAGATCAACGGCGTTCTGCGCAGCGAAAACCTCGATGCTGCTGGCGGCCTCGCCGAAGTCGGTGGCACGCGTCAGTCGCTGCGCGTCCTTGGCAACAATGACAGCGCATTCGAACTCTCGCAGCGCCAGATCCAGCTTGGCGGCGGACGCACAGTGCGCCTTTCGGATGTCGCAACCGTGCGCGATGGATTCGGTGAACGCGGCTCGATCAGCGAAGTGGGCGACCGCGAAGTCGTAAACTTCTACATGAACCGCGGACGCGGCTTCTCGGACCTTGCCGTCTACGAAGCCGCCGTTGCTGAAATGGACAAGATCGAGGCGGAGACCGCTGGCGTCCGCTTCATCCGCATGTTCACCAGCACCAAATACACAGAAGACCAGTACAAGAGCTCGATCTCGGCGCTGATCGAGGGCGCTGTTCTGGCGATCGTGGTCGTGTTCCTGTTCCTTCGCGATTGGCGCGCTACGTTCATCAGCGCAGTTGCGATCCCGCTTTCAGCGATCCCGACCTTCTTCTTCATGGACCTGATGGGTTTCAACCTGAACTTCCTCTCGCTCCTTGCGCTTGCGCTGGTGGCGGGCGTGTTGGTCGATGACGCGATCGTGGAGATCGAGAACATCGTGCGCCACATGCGCATGGGCAAAACTGCCTATCAGGCGAGTATCGACGCCGCTGACGAGATTGGTCTGCCGGTTGTGGCCACCAGCTTCTGTATCGTCGCTGTCTTCCTGCCTGTGGGCCTGATGCCTGGCATCTCGGGCCAGTTCTTCCAGAACTTCGGTCTGACTGTGGTGGTCGCGGTGCTCATGTCGCTGGCTGTCGCCCGAATGGTGACGCCGCTTATGGCGGCCTACTTCCTCAAGGCGAAGGGTCACGGCGCGCATGGCGAGGGCCCGATGATGGACCGCTACATGGCGGTGCTCGGCTGGACGCTTGATCGCGGCAAGATGCGCAACCGCCGCGAAGGGCTGGAAAGCCCGCGCAACCGCTGGGTGTATTCGATCGCATTGTTCCTGACCGTAATGCTGCTGCTGGTCGTCAGCGCAATGACCTTGTTCCAGGGCTACGGCCTCATCGCAGGACTTGAGATCCCAACGCGTGCTGCTGAGGCGTTCTCGGACGATATGAACTCGACGCTCTACAAGTTTGTCGCGAAGGTCTTCGAAGTCGTCCTCGTGCTGTTTATGTCGGTGCTCGCTTTCGTGGCCGGCTTTGCAGCTCTCAAGCTGGTCGAGCTTCTCGGAAGGGCCGGCGGCGCGTTCGGCCGGGGCGTCAAGTGGATGACGGCGCGCTTCTACGATCACCGTGTCTGGATGCTTGGCGTGGGTTGGTTCTCGTTCCTCGTGACCATCCTGCTGTTCGGCCAGATCCCGGCAGCCTTCCAGCCAACCATCGACGACGAAAACTCGACGGTTGAGATCGAAATGGTCCCCGGAACGACGCTCGCAACGACAAAGGGCGTGTCCGACCGTGTCGACGCGCTGCTCCGCGTACAGCCCGATGTCGAACGCACTTTGCAGCGCATTCGCGTCGGCAATTCGACCATCTTCATCAAGCTGAGGGACGACCGCGAGCTCTCCTCGATCGAGTTTGAGCGAAACCTAGCACCGCAACTCGCCCAGATCGCCGATGCGCGCGTGCGTTTCCGTTCGCAGAGCGGCGGCTTTGGCTCGGGTCGCGACCTTACCGTCATGCTTGCTGGATCCGACCCCGAATTGCTCGAACAGACGGCTGCGACTCTCGTTGAACAGATGCGCGGGCTAGACACGCTGGTCGCACCGCGGATCAGCGCCGACCTCAACCGGCCCGAGATCATCATCACACCGCGCGAACAGATCGCCGCCGAACTGGGCGTAAGCACGATCGCGCTTTCGCAGACGATCCGCATCGCGACCTTGGGTGAGATCGAGCAGAACGCGGCGCGCTTCTCGCTATCGGATCGCCAGATCCCGATCCGCGTGAAGCTGTCCGAGGATGCGCGCGGCGAGTTGACCACGATTGAGAACCTGCCGGTGCCAACCGCGAATGGTGGAACTGTCCCGCTCTCGCGCGTGGCGGAAATCTCCTTCGGTTCGGGCCCGACCGCGATCCAGCGTTACAACCAGAACCGCCGCGTTCTGGTGGGCGCCGACCTCGCCTCCGGCGTGATCAAGGGCGAGGCGCAGGCCGAGGTCGACCAGCTGCCGGTCTTGAAGAACCTGCCGACCGGCGTGATCCGCGATGTCGTTGGCGAAGACGTCTGGCAGCAGGAGCTCCAGCAGAACCTCGTCATCGCGATCATCGCCGGCGTCCTGCTGGTCTTTGCCTGCCTGGTCCTGCTCTACAAGCGTCTGATGAGCCCGCTCGTCAACATGACGTCGCTGGCGCTCGCACCGCTCGGAGGCATCCTGCTGGTGTGGCTGTCGGGCTTCGCGCAGTCGATGCCGGTCTATATCGGTATCCTGCTGCTGCTTGGCATCGTCTCGAAAAACTCGATCCTGCTGATCGACTTTGCAATCGAAGAGATGGAGCGTGGCACCGACAAGCTCGAAGCGATCATGGAAGCCGGGCACAAGCGTGCACAGCCGATCGTGATGACCACGGTTGCCATGACCGCAGGAATGGTCCCTGTGGCGCTATCGCTGAGCGGCGATGGTGCCTGGCGTCAGCCCATGGGCGTGGTGGTGATCGGCGGCCTTATCATGTCGACGCTGCTCACTTTGGTCATCGTCCCGGCAGGCTTCAGCCTTGCTGACGGGTTCGAGCGCCGTGCCGGGCCGTGGCTGCGCGAGCGTCTGCTCACCTACAAACCCGGCGACGACGGTCAGCCTGTTCGCGGCGAACACGGCGCTCCCAAGCCCGACCTGCCGTTCCCCGGCCAGCACCGCCCGGGAGCCGAGCCTGCTGAGTAATCGCACAGCATGCAGGGAGGGCGTGGCGCGCCGCGCTCTTTCAGGCTAGTAGGCGCCGAAATGGCAAGCACACCGCGCCCTATACCCTTGATGTTCGGCGGAGAACCGCTGACCGCCGACCGCGCGCGCCGGATGCGCTGGACCGCGACCGGGTTGCTGGCGGCAATGGCCGTGCTGTTCTTCTCGACCCACGCGTTGGCGGTCACGGGCCACCCGGCCTGGGGCTACGTCAACGCCTTTGCCGAAGCAGCGATGGTGGGCGGATTGGCCGACTGGTTCGCGGTAACTGCGCTGTTCCGCCACCCGCTCGGCTTGCCGATCCCGCACACCGCGATCATCCCGTCCAACAAGGACCGCATCGCCGATACGATGGCGCAGTTCCTTCAGGAGAACTTCCTGACGCCCGCCGTGGTCGCAAGGCGCATGGCGGGGATGAACGTCGCGCGCGCGGTCGGGGATTTTCTGGTCGAGAGCCCTGATCGCAACGGTGAGGACACGCGCTCGCGCATCACCGGCGGCGCTGCGGAACTGCTCGCCGAAGTGCTCGAATCGCTTGATCCTGACAGGCTCGGCAATCAGGTGCGCTCGGGACTTGGAGCGCAATTGGCGAAGCTTGATGTCTCCCCGCTCGCCGGGCGGATGCTTGAAAACGCGATGACCGACAATCGGCACTTGCCGCTCATCAACGGGCTGATCCGCTGGGCCGGCCTGACGCTTGAGGACAACGAGGACACGGTCCGTGATATCATTCACAACCGGGTCGCCGGTGTCCTTCGCTGGGCCGGGCTCGACAAGACGATCTCGGGCAATGTTCTCGATGGCCTCTACAAGCTCTTGGCAGAAGTGCTGGTCGATCCCGAGCACCCGCTTCGCGGCAAGATGGAAGAGGGCCTCGAAAAGCTGGCTCAGGACCTTCAGCACGATTTCGAAACCCGCGCGCGGGTCGAGGATATGAAGCGCGACCTGCTCGAAAACCCGGCTGTGGCTGAGTGGTGGCTGGGCGTCTGGGAGCGTATCCGCCAATCGCTCATCCGCCGGGCGCGCGATCCCGACAGCGAGCTGGGTGCGGAGATGCGCAACGGGCTTGCTGATCTTGGTGCAGCGCTCAAACAGGACCATCGACTGCAGCTCCAGATCAATCGCTTCGCTCGCCGTACGCTGGTTGGCATCGCGACGCGCTATGGCGGCGAGATCGTCACTCTCGTTTCAGAGACGGTGAAACGCTGGGATGCAACGACCATCACCGGACGCATCGAAAGCGCAGTGGGCCGCGACCTTCAGTTCATTCGCATCAATGGTACGCTGGTCGGTGGGCTCGTAGGGATGACGCTGCACTTCATCACAAGCCTCATGTGACCGGCCCCGTAGAACTGCGTTGAGGGTTGATGCGGAGCAACTTCATGGCTCCTGGTCCGTTGTAACCGGTATGATGCACACTCGCGCTCCAGAACGGATTGACCTTGGCAGCGGCCACCAAGCGGTGATCAATGGCGCCGTCGTCACAGTGGACGGGCCATGCACTCTGATCGTGAACGCAGGTGCAATGGTCATCGCACAGATCGAGGACGCAAAAACTGACAGGTCGTCGCGAAACCCGCGGGAAGAGCTGTACTTCTCGCTCATCGAGAAAGGGGCATCCCCTTATCTCGCCGAGGAGGATCAGATCAGGTTTTTCACACTGCTCTCCGAGATCGCGTCGCGACCCATGAGCGCGGAGGATGAGCAAGATTGCCGATCCTGCTGCACCGCCATGATGGAAAGCAGTTTGAGGGACGCTCTGGTTTACGCCGCAAGGCTGGCCTCACATAGCGTCGGCCCGGACCCGCTGCGCGCAAAGCCGGGGCCTGCGAAACAAGAACCTCAGAGGAACGAAAATGATTGCCTGTATTCGACGAAGGAATCGATCGGCTCGCCATAGGCATCGCGCGTTCGGCTGACATATGAGCTTCAGCAGAGGTTGAAAGTCAGATGGCGGAGTTGGCGAGGCATGAAAAAACCCTCCGCCGAGCGTGTTAGCGCGGCGGAGGGCTTTGATAAACTTCAGTTTTTCAGAACGTGAGGATTAAAGCGCCTCGGTCACTTCCGGAACAGCGTTGAACAGGTCGGCGACGAGGCCGATGTCTGCAACCTGGAAGATAGGTGCGTCTTCGTCCTTGTTGATGGCGATGATGACCTTGGAGTCCTTCATGCCGGCAAGGTGCTGGATCGCGCCCGATATGCCGATGGCAATGTAGACTTCGGGAGCCACGATCTTGCCGGTCTGGCCGACTTGATAATCGTTCGGCACGTAGCCTGCATCGACCGCAGCACGCGATGCGCCGATGGCTGCGCCAAGCTTGTCGGCGAGCGGGTTGATGATCTGTTCGAAGGTCTCGCCGTCCTTGAGAGCGCGGCCACCTGAAACGATGACCTTTGCGCTGGTCAGTTCGGGGCGGTCGCCGCCATCGGCGACTTCGCGGCTGACGAAGCTGGAGATGCCAGCATCGCCCGGACCTGCGACGTCTTCGACCGAAGCCGAACCACCTTCAGCAGCGGCCTTTTCAAAGGCGGTGCCGCGAACGGTGATGACGAGCTTGGAATCGCTCGATTCGACAGTTGCGATTGCGTTGCCCGCGTAAATCGGACGGGTGAAGGTCTTGGGGCCTTCGACCGAGAGAATGTCCGAAATCTGCATCACGTCGAGCAGGGCAGCAACGCGCGGGGCGATGTTCTTGCCCGAAGTGGTCGCAGGCGCGAGGAATGCGTCGTAGCCTTCCATGATGCCAGCCACCAGCGGAGCGACGTTTTCAGCAAGGCCTTCGCCGTAGGCTGCGTCGTCGGCCTTGAGGACCTTCGATACGCCAGCGATCTTGGCAGCAGCTTCGGCAGCGCCAGCGCAGTTGCTGCCAGCTACCAGAGCGGTGACTTCGCCCAGCTTGCCAGCAGCGGTAACCACTGCGAGCGTCGCGTCGTTGACGGAAGTGTTGTCGTGTTCGACCAGAACCAGAGTGTTCATTGTGTCTATCCTTCTCCTTAGCCGGGCCGCTTAGGCGATCCCCAGCTCCTTGATCTTGGCGACGAGCGCGGCGACGTCTTCCACCTTTTCACCGGCCTGGCGAACCGGCGGTTCGCTGACATTGGTGGTGGTAAGACGCGGTGCGATGTCGACGCCGTAGTCGGCCGGTGCTTTTGTATCGAGCGGCTTCTTCTTCGCTTTCATGATGTTCGGCAGCGAAGCGTAACGCGGCTCGTTCAGGCGAAGATCGGTGGTGACGATCGCTGGCGTGGTCAGCTTGACCGTTTCAAGGCCGCCGTCGACCTCACGCTTCACGATGACGCTGTCGCCGTCGACTTCGACGGTGTTCGCAAAGGTACCCTGCGGGCGACCCATGAGAGCTGCGAGCATCTGGCCGGTCTGGTTGCTGTCGTCGCTGATCGACTGCTTGCCGAGGAGTACGAGTCCGGGCTGCTCTTCGTCAGCGATGGCTTTGAGGATCTTGGCAACGGCGAGCGGCTCGACCTCTTCATCGGTCTCCACAAGGATCGCGCGGTCAGCACCCATGGCGAGCGCAGTGCGCAGCGTTTCCTGCGCCTTTGCCGGGCCAATCGAGACAGCCACGATTTCCTCGGCCTTGCCCGCTTCCTTGATCCGGATCGCTTCTTCGACTGCGATCTCGTCAAACGGGTTCATGCTCATCTTGACGTTGGCGAGGTCTACGCCGGAGCCATCGGGCTTCACGCGCGGCTTCACGTTGTAGTCGATCACCCGCTTGACGGGGACGAGGATTTTCATGGGTCTTGTTCCTTCCCTTTGTCCGCTCACTTCGGATCGGTGTGCGGATTTGGCTGTGCGAATTCGATGGCGCCGAGCTAGCTTGCGTTTACGTAAACGTCAAGCAAGAGGCCCATCAAATCTTTTTCGTTCCTTGTGTCGAATTGGGGTCTCGCGCTCCGTCTTACCTGCGTCAACCTCCTATTTGATGCTGCTTGCTTTCGAGTTGCATCAGGGGGAGGGTAATCGCGAGGAGACAGTGCAGTGTTTGCAATTGGACGCCTGTTTGGAAGCTTCTTGGTGGCGGGATTGCTGGCCGGAGCGGGTTTGGCTCAGGACTCGACCATGGAAACCCGGTTGGGTGACGAAGGTTCCGAATCGCCTGCCGCAACGCTCGAACAGATGGACTGGCTGGTAGGGCAGTGGGTTGGCGACGGGATCGGCGGCGCACCTGCCATGGAGAGCTGGCTGCCTCCCAGCGGCGGCACGATGGTCGGCACATTCGTTCAGCAGAACGAAGATGGCGGTATCCAGTTTACCGAGCACCTCTACCTGATGGAGGAAGAGGGCACGCTGGTCCTGCGCCTCAAGCACTTCAATGCCGACCTCACTGGGTGGGAGGAAAAGGACGGCATGCTGACATTTCGCCTGGTCGCGATGGAAGAATGCGCGGCATACTTTCACGCGCTGACGCTGAGATGTGCGGACGCCGAGGCACCGGGCGAAGGATTGGTGGCAGCAGTGCGAATGCAGTCCGGCAACGAACTGCTGTTCACATTCGAAGCAATGTAGGCGCAATACGCCAATCGGTCGCAAAGCCACCGTAAGGGCGACTGCCCGACCACAGCGGCGCGACGTGCCGCGCGTCTAGCGAGGACGCGGGCCCGGATGGGCCCGCGCACTACGTCACGCCGCCTGCTTGACCTCTGCGACGATCTTTTTGGCTGCATCGCCAAGATCGTCAGCCGGGACAATCGGAAGGCCCGAATTGGCGAGGATTTCCTTGCCCTTCTCGACGTTGGTGCCTTCGAGGCGCACCACCAGCGGAACGCTCAGGTCGACTTCCTTTGCCGCGATCACGATGCCTTCCGCAATGGTGTCGCAGCGCATGATGCCGCCAAAGATGTTGACGAGGATACCCTCGACCGCCGGGTCCTTGAGGATGATCTTGAACGCTGCCGTCACCTTCTCCGTGGTGGCGCCGCCGCCCACGTCGAGGAAGTTTGCGGGGAAGGCGCCGTTCAGCTTGATGATGTCCATCGTCGCCATTGCAAGGCCTGCGCCGTTGACCATGCAGCCGATGTTTCCGTCGAGCTTGATGTAGGCAAGGTCGTATTCGCTCGCTTCGACTTCGGCCGGATCTTCTTCGGTCTCGTCGCGCATCGCTTCGATGTCGGGGTGACGGAACAGCGCATTGCCGTCAAAGCTCATCTTCGCGTCGAGCACGAGCAGCTGGCCATCTTCGGTTTCGACCAGCGGGTTAATCTCGAGCATCTCCGAATCGGTTGCCATGAAGGCGTCGTAAAGCTTCTTCGCGAGCTTCTGTGCCTGCTTGTTGAGGTCGCCGGTGAGCTTGAGGCCGAATGCGACCGCGCGGCCATGGTGCGGCATGAAGCCCTGCGCGGGGTCAATCGTGATGGTGACGATTTTCTCGGGCGTGTCGTGCGCGACCGCTTCAATATCCATGCCGCCTTCGGTCGAGACGACCATGGCAACCTGGCCCGATGCACGATCGACGAGAAGCGAGAAGTAATATTCCTTGGCGATGTCGACGCCGTCGGTGACGTAGAGGCGGTTGACCTGCTTGCCTTCAGCGCCGGTCTGCACGGTCACGAGCGTGTTGCCGAACATTTCCTTGGCGTTGGCTTCAACTTCCTCAATGCTCTTGGCGAGGCGCACGCCGCCCTTTGCGTCCTCGGGGAGTTCCTTGAACTTACCCTTGCCGCGTCCGCCGGCGTGAATCTGCGCCTTGACCACGTAGAGCGGACCCGGAAGCTTCTTGGCAGCGGCAACCGCTTCTTCGACACTGAGTGCCGCGTGCCCGTCAGGAACGGCAATTCCGTGTTCCTTGAGCAGTTCCTTGGCCTGATATTCGTGGACGTTCATGAGCGCGTGATCCCTTTTGACTCGTATCGGTATGGGGGAGGAGGTTCTTGCGCAGCGCATAAGCATGGATTGGAGCACTTGAAAAGTGCCCGCGGTGCCGTCACGAGGGCGCATCCTACGAAAGTCGCACAATGATTGATCAGGCAGCATTTCAAGACATCGTCCGCGAGGCGGGCCGCATCGCGTTCGACCGCTGGCCGGGCGCGGGCAACGAATGCGAAACCTGGGAGAAATCACCGGGCAATCCGGTCAGCGAAGCCGACCTCGCGGTCGATGCGTTTTTGCGCCGTGAATTGGGCAAGTTGTTGCCTGCCGCGGCGTGGCTGTCCGAGGAGACGGCGGACGACAAGATTCGCACCCGAAGCGATCTCATCTGGTTGGTCGACCCGATCGACGGGACGCGCGATTATGTGCGTGGGCGTGCCGGGTGGTCAGTCTCTGTCGCGCTGATCAGCTCCGGCAAACCGCTTATCGGGATGCTTTCAGCGCCTGCGCGCGAGGAAGAGTGGTTTTCGTTCGCCGGACGTGGCTCGACGCTCAATGGCGAACCGTTGAAAGCCAGCACGCGCAAGGAGTTCTCAGGAGCGCGCGTTCCTACCGACCAGTTGCCAAGCGCCGATTCCGACCTCGTCGCGGTTGAGAAACCCAATTCGATCGCTCTTCGGATCGCGATGGTGGCTGACAATCGCGCTGACCTTCTGGCGACGCTGCGCTGGGGATTTGAGTGGGACATTGCCGCCGCCACTCTGATCGCGCGTGAGGCGGGCGCGCAGGTGTCGGACGCCTTTGGCAACCCGCTCGCCTATAACAAGCACGACCCGCGTGACTTCGGCGTGCTGGTGAGCGCCCCCGGCATTCATGCCGCTGCGGTCGCAAGGCTGGCCGAGCGGGCCAAGGCGCTCAAATAGAAAGGGCGGCCCGCAAGGGCCGCCCTATCAAAAGCGTTTCAGCGCGAATTACTGCCCGCGGGCAGCGTTCACGTCATCCTGGCTGATCGGAGTGATCTTGATCTCGACCCTGCGGTTCAGCGGCTCGTTCACACCGTCGGCGGTCTTGATGCGCAGATAGTCATAGCTTTCGCCATAGCCGCGCGTTTCCATGCGGCTGCGGGCAACGCCTCGGCTCGCGAGATAGTCTGCGACAGCCTGTGCGCGCTGTTCTGACAATCGCTGGTTCAGCGCATCCGAACCGGTCGTGTCAGTAAAGCCGTACACGTCGATCAGGCTGTTGGGATACTGGATCAGGCTGTTTGCGACCGAATCGAGCGAATCGTAAAAGCCCGGATTGATCGATGCCGAGCCGCTGGCGAAGGTGACGCCATCGGGCAGGCGAACGAGAATTGCGTCCTGGTCGCCGATTTCCTCGACATCAACCCCGGTGCCTTCGAGTTCTTCATCAAGTTCGCGGATCTGGTCGTCGAATTGCTTGCCGACAACCGCGCCCGCCGAGCCGCCAATACCTGCGCCAATGATGCGGGCCGTGTTGCCGCCGATAACTCCGCCAAGCAGGTAGCCGAGCGTACCGCCGACGCCTGCACCGATGGCTGTACGTGAAACCTTGCGCTCACCGGTGTTGGGGTCCGTGACGCAGGCGCTCGTTCCAAGAAGTGCGACAGCTGCGGTGGCCGAAAGCAGAATGCGTGATTTTTTCATTATAGTCCTCCAAGCGTTGGATATTCCGTGACCTAGTAACAGGTGATCATCGGCGAAGTTCCAACCTTTTCGCGCATGAGCGCCTCAGGTTTGCGGCAAGCTGAATGCATTTGGTGCAATATTCGGGTCACTTTCAAGCGCGTGAAGCCAGGGACTGGAACAATGTGGCAATTGTGCTAGCGCTCAACGCGTGACACCTTTTCCCTGGTCAGACCTGATACTCATAGCTGGGCTCATCGTGCTCAACGGCGTTTTTGCCATGTCCGAGCTCGCGATAGTCTCGGCCAAGACGAGCGCGCTGCGGGCACGCAGCGACGAGGGCTCTATTGCCGCGCGGATCGCTATTCGACTGGCGGAAGAGCCGGGCAAGTTCCTCTCGACCGTACAGATTGGCATTACGCTTATCGCGATCGTGACGGGCGCTCTTTCAGGCGCGAGCCTTGAGGCACCAATTGGCGAACGGGTCGCGCTCTTGGGCGTGCCGGAGGATACCGCGCGCCAGGTCGCTTTCGTCGGCGTTATTGCACTCACCACCTATTTCAGCGTCGTGGTGGGCGAGCTTGTGCCCAAGCAGCTCGCCCTGAGAGCAGCTGTCCCGATCGCTATCGTGATGGCGCGTCCCATGGACTTGCTCGCGCGGCTGGCGGCGCCCCTTGTCTGGCTGCTCGACAAGTCGTCCGCAGGAATCATCGCGCTGTTCGGCATCCGCACCAAGGGCCGCCCTTCGCTCACGGCAAAGGAGCTACAGATGATCTTTGCCGATGCGACACGCTCGGGCGTGATCGAGCAGGACCAGCACCAGATCCTGACCGGCGTCGTGCGCCTGGCCGAGCGGCCCGTGCGCGAACTGATGACCCCGCGCACCGAGCTCGACTGGGTCGATGCCGATGCCGATCTTGAACAGGTCCTTGCGACCATCAGCAACAGCCCGCACTCGCTGCTTCCGGTTGCCGAGGGATCACCCGACGCGATCCTCGGGATCGTCAAAGTGCGCGAAGTTCTGGCCGCACTCGTGGCAAAGGAGCCCGTCTCGATCCGCGGCATGGCGAAGAAAGCCGAAGTCGTTCCCGATCAACTCGACGCTATGGATGCGCTGCGCGTGCTGCAATCGGCAGAGATCGCCATGGCGGTCGTGCACGATGAATATGGCCACTTCGAAGGCATCGTTACTCCGGTCGACCTGTTGACCGCTATCGCCGGCACATTCGCCAGCGATCAGGATCAGGGCGACACACCGCAGATCATCGAATGCACCGACGGATCGCTGCTCGTCTCGGGCGCGCTGTCGGCTGATGGTCTGGCTGACCGGCTTGGGCTGGAATACGGCGAAGACCGCGAGTTCGGCACGGCAGCCGGCTATGCGCTGTCAGTGATGAAGAAGCTCCCGCTGATCGGTGAGAGCTTTACCGATCAGGGCTGGGAATTCGAAATTGTCGAGATGGACAACCGCCGTATCGACAAGATCATCGTCCGCAAGCGAGCGGAAGATCCAAGCGAAGACGGTTAGAAACGTGCGAGGCTCGTCCGGATGGGCGGGCCCGATCAGCCAGGAATAAGCGTTTGAGCGGTCGCGCCGTCACCTTCGGGTGCGGCGATGATGTCGCGCGTCACGCGGCCTTTGGCGACGGTGTTGGTGTCGGGATCGCCGATCTGCGAGCGGATGCTCGGTGCGGCCTGGCCTGCGCGGTCGATTGCGCTCGTCTCGATCTCGCTGCGCGGAGCCGGGCCGCCGAAGAGCGCTTCGAGAGCCTGCTCCGACGCGGTGCCTTCTGCCGGGCGCGGCGCGCCGGGTGCGGGCGGGGTGAGCGAGAAATCGGGCGGAACCACCAGCGGAGCCTGACGCTGTACGGCAAACTCGTCAGGGCGATCGCGGTTGAAAAGTCCGCCGCCGCCGCACGCGGCGAGCATTGCACAGCCGGAGGCGAGCAGGATGGCGGTCTTGAGGTTACGCATTACTTATTCTCCGCGTAGGATGGGTGTGCCATCCGTGTCCGTATTGTCTTCCTTTTCGCGCATGAAAAGGCTGCGCGCAAGGATGATGACGACGCCGATGGTGATAGCGGCATCGGCAACGTTGAAGATCATGAAGGGCCGGAACGTGCCGATGTGAAAGTCGGCATAGTCGATCACATAGCCCAGCGAATAGCGATCGTAGATATTCCCGATCGCTCCACCCAGAATGAGGCCAAGGCCGAGGATATCGCCAAGCAAACGCTCGCGCATCATCCACACCAGCACCACCAGCGCGATCAGAGCGGTCATGGCAACAAGCAGCCAGCGCATCTCCATATTGGTCGCCTGCAGCATCCCAAGCGAAATGCCGCGGTTCTCGGTATAGGTGAGGTCGAAGAACGGGATGAGCTCAATATGGCGCACGCTGCGCAGGTTGAGCGGGCCGATCACGTACCACTTGATGACCTGGTCGATGCCCGCGACAAACGCCGCGAGCGCCAGTCCGATCGACCGGTTGCGGGTGAAAAGGTCGCTCATGCCGCGCTGTCCATCTCAGCGACGACGCTATCGCACCGCCCGCACAGCGCGCCGTCTTCGGGCACGTCAGGGAGCAGGCGCCAGCAGCGGCCGCATTTCGCATCGGTGGACTTGGCGACGATCACCTCGTCTCCATCGCCGCGCGTCACTGTCCCGGTGATGAACAGTTCGGCGAGTTGTTCGTCGGTCACGCCCTCAGGCACCGCGCTTGCGGGGACTGTCACGACCGCTTCGTTGCTTGAGCGGATGACCTTCTCGCGCCGCAGTGGCTCGATTGCTTCGGTAACCCGCTCACGAAGGGCGCGAAGCTGCGTCCATTTAGCACGGTCTGCGGGAACGGCGGGCACGCTCGGCCATTCGAGCAGGTGGACGCTGCCGCCCTGCTCGTCGTCCTCGGGATAGCGGGTCTTCCACACTTCCTCGGCGGTAAAGACCAACACCGGCGCGGCGTAGCGGACCAGCGCGTGGAACAGCAGGTCGAGCACCGTGCGATAGGCGTTGCGCGTGGTCGAATTGGGCCCGTCGCAATAGAGCGAATCCTTGCGGATATCGAAGAAGAACGCGGAAAGGTCCTCGTTGCAGAAATCGACCAGCAGGCGGGTGTAGGTGTTGAAATCGTACTCTGTCGCGGCCTTGCGCAGCTTGCCGTCGAGCTCGGAGAGCAGCGCAAGGACGTAGACTTCTAGCTCGGGAATCTCGCCCGTGTCCGACATGTCGCCGACGAACCCGTCGAGCGCGCCGAGCAGGTAGCGGAAAGTGTTGCGCAGGCGGCGGTATTGGTCTGAGACACCCTTGACGATCTCGTCACCGATCCGGTGATCCTCGGTGAAATCGACGCTGAGCGCCCACAGCCGGATGATATCCGCGCCGGTCTGCTCCATCATCTTGACCGGATCGGTCGTGTTGCCGAGCGACTTGGATTGCTTACGCCCCTTGGCATCCATCGTGAAGCCGTGAGTCAGCACCTGATCGTAAGGCGCGCGACCGCGTGTGGCGCAGCTTTGCAGGAGCGAGGACTGGAACCAGCCGCGATGCTGGTCGGAGCCTTCGAGATAGAGGTTGGCGGGCCATTGCAGGTCCGGCCAGCGCCCGCTTTCGAGGACGAAGGCGTGGGTGCATCCCGAATCGAACCAGACATCGAGAATGTCGGTGACCATCTCGTAGTCGTCGGGATTGTGCGCATCACCCAGGAATTCGGCTTTGCGCGCCTCTTCCCATGCATCGACGCCTTCTTCGCGGATCGCGGCGACGACGCGGGCGTTCACGTCCGGGTCCTGAAGATAGGTGCCATCGGGCTTCACGAACAGCGTGATCGGCACGCCCCACGCGCGCTGGCGGCTGAGCACCCAGTCGGGGCGGCCTTCGACCATCGCACCGATGCGGCGCTCGCCCTTGGGAGGGACGAATTCGACGCGCTCGATTTCCGCCATGGCGCGGCTGCGCAATGTACCGCCGCCTACAAGCTGATCGTCCATCGGCACAAACCATTGCGGCGTACAGCGATAGATGACCTTGGCCTTCGAGCGCCATGAATGCGGGTAGGAGTGCGCGTAATCGGCAGAGGCGCTGAGCAGAGCGCCTGCTTCCCTGAGGTCCGAGCAGATCGGACCTTCGGGCGCGTTGAAGGGCTTGTTGATGACGGAGCGGCGGCGGTCATCATCGCCGCCAAGCCAGAGCCAGTCGTCGCGATAGCGCCCGTCGTCCATCACCGCGAAAACGGGGTTGATGCCATTCGCCTTGCACAGATCGAAATCGTCCTCGCCGTGGTCGGGCGACATGTGGACGATGCCGGTGCCGCTATCGGTGGTGACGAAATCGCCAGCGAGCATCGGGCGCGGTGTCGCGTAGAACCCGCCGAGATGATGCATCGGGTGCCGGACCTTGGTTCCGGCTAAGTCGGAGCCTTTGCCTTCCCAGATTACCTTCAAGTCAGAATCATCAAGCCATCCGCGTGACGCGGCTCCGGCAATCAAATCCTTGGCGAGAACAACCAACGGACCATTAGAATTGTGAACAGCGACGTAGTCGAGTTCTGGCCCATAGGCGAGCGCTTGGTTGACTGGGATCGTCCAGGGAGTGGTCGTCCAAATCACGGCGAACATTGTATCGCCTATGTCGAGAAGATCTTGGAGTGTCTTGCAGTTCGGAGCCGCAGTGATCTCGAACGCCACATCGATCTGCGGCGAGTCCGTGAGGTCCTCGTACTCGACCTCGGCCTCGGCCAGCGCGGTTTCCTCGACCGGGGACCACATCACCGGTTTCGAGCCGCGATAGAGGTTGCCTGCCTCCGCGAACTTCATCAGCTCGGCGACGATCGTCCCCTCAGCCTCGAAATCCATCGTGAGGTAGGGATTGTCCCAGTCGCCCATGATGCCCAGGCGCTTCAGCTGCTCGCGCTGGGTGTCGACCCATTTCTGAGCGTAGGCGCGGCATTCGGCGCGGAATTCCTTTGGCTCGACCTCGTTCTTGTTGCGCTTCTTCTTGCGGTACTGCTCTTCGACCTTCCATTCGATCGGCAGGCCGTGGCAGTCCCAGCCCGGAACATAGGGAGCATCCTTGCCCATCAGGTTCTGCGTACGGCAGACCATGTCCTTGAGGATGTGGTTGAGCGCATGGCCGATATGCATGTCGCCATTGGCGTAGGGCGGGCCATCGTGAAGGATGAACTTCTCGCGCCCGCGACGTGCCTCGCGCAATTTCTCGTACAGCCCAATCTCGCGCCAGCGTGCCTCAATGCCCGGTTCCTTCTGCGGAAGGCCGGCTTTCATCGGGAACGCGGTCTTGGGAAGGAAGACCGTATCTCTGTAATCGCGCTTATCGTCAGACATAAGGCGCAAGCCGTTAGGACATCTGGCGCAGGTGCGAAAGCCTTATTGCGCCCTTCATTGCCGAGCGCGACGTCGCTCGAGCCCTGCCTGACCCGCTTCGATCTCGGCTCGGGTGCGATTGTCGAAGCGCTGGTAGAGCGCCGGGGCAAGGTTGAAGGTGTCCTCGACCCAGATATGGCCGTTATAGCTGTCGGGGATCTGGGTGAGTTGTTCGGGCAGGGTAAGGCCGGTGTTGGGCTCGCCCGAAACGTATGGTCCGGTGACGATGATCCGCCCGCCATGCGCTTCCATCCGGGCGATCAGGCGGTCGGGCCAACCCCAGAACAGCCACTGGTAATTGAGCGGGATGACCATGGTTTTGCCTCGGCAGGAAGAGGGCAGGTAGCCACTCCAGCCCAGCGCCAGATACTCGGTTGCGCAGGTCCGCGCTTCGGCGGGGCTCCAAGCCCAGGCATCGGGATAAAGCTCGCGCACACGGCCGATCACAGTTGGTGCGCCGTAGAAGGCATCGCCCTTGGCTTCGGGGTCGCGCCCTGCTTCCAGGAGTTTTGCCGCGACGAGGTCGGCCTCTGCCGGATCATCCGACTTGAAATTGATCATCAACCGCCCGCGCGGGGGCAGCGCACGCGCCACGTCGACCAGCGTGGGCATTTTGCCGAGGCCGCTACCACGCAAGGGATAGGTTTCGCCGCCGTCCGCGCTGTAGCCATAACCGATATCGAGAGCGCGCAACTCCTCAGCGGTGGCCTCGCGAACCGGGCCGGAACCATCGGTGCGGCAATCGAGCGTCCAGTCGTGGAACAGCATGACTTCGCCATCGGCGGTGGGTGCAACGTCAACCTCGACAAAGGCCGCGCCCAGCTTGTCAGCGCGAAGCACCCCTTCGCGGGTGTTTTCGAGATAATCGTGGAAGGGCTCCTCGATCCGGGTCGCCGTGCAGGTGTCGCGCTCAACGCCTGCGCGGTCGAAATCCTGCGCGATCCCCCGGTGAGCGATCAGCTGCGGCGAGCCTACCGGAACCGGCGCAAGCCAGCTGGCATTCGTGACCGAAAGGATAAGAACCGCAAGGGCGAGCGCAAGCAGGCCCCAGCGCAGGACACGCTTCATCCCAGCAGTTCTCTTGCCCGGTCGCAGTCGCGCTCCATCTGCACCATCAGATCATCGAGGCTGTCGAACTTGGCCTCGCCGCGCAGGAAGTGGTGGAAGGCAACCTCGATCTCCTGCCCGTAAAGGTCGCCGGAGAAGTCAAAGAAATAGGGTTCGAGCAATTCCTTGGGCGGTTCGAACTGTGGGCGGATGCCGATATTGGCGGCGCCTTTCAGTTCTTGGCCGGTCGCGAGGATTTTGCCGGTGACCGCGTAGACGCCGTATTTGGGGCGCAGATAGGTGTCGATCGCGAGGTTCGCGGTCGGATATCCGAGCTTGCGGCCGTTCTTGTCGCCGTGTTCGACGATCCCGCGAATGGCGAAAGGACGCGTGAGCAATTCTGCCGCCAGTTCCGGTTTGCCCTCACGCAAAGCTTCGCGGACGCGGCTGGACGAGACAACGTCGCCGTGCCCCTCGACCGCCTCGACCACTCGGGATTTGAGGCCCTTTTGGCTTCCAAAGTCGCGCAGAAGATCGACATTGCCCTTCGCGCCCTTGCCGAAAGTGAAATCGCCACCGATTACCACGCCGTAAGCGCCAAAACGCTTGATCAGGATGTCGGTGATGAAGTCCTCGGCTGGCGTTCCTGCCAGTTCGCCGTCGAAGTGGAACACCAGCATCGCCGTCGCTCCGGCGGCAAGGTAGAGTTCCTGACGCTGTTCGAGCGTGGTTAGGCGAAAGGGTGGCACATCGGGACGGAAGAACCGCACCGGATGCGGGTCGAAGGTCGCGATTATCGAAGGACGACCTTCTTCATGCGCCCATCGGATCGCTTCACCCGCCACCGCCTGATGACCCCGATGAAATCCGTCAAAATTGCCGAGCGCAATAACCGCGCCGCGCAGCGCCTGCGTGACCTGTTCGCGGTGGTCGAGCCAGCGCATCAGCTGTGCTCCTCCGCGCTTTCTTCATCGTGGCGAACATAGGTGACGAAGGAATAGGCTGGCATCTCGCCATCCGCCGCGTGGTCTTCGCGTGCTTCCACTATCCATTCCGCGCCGAGCGGTTTCATGAATACATCGCCCTTGTACTCGGCATGGATTTCGGTGACTTCGATGCGGTGCGCCACAGGGCGAAACACGTCGTAAATCGCCGATCCGCCGACGACCGCGATTTCGCCGGTCTCGTTCCCGTCCTTTGCCGTAGCAATCGCCTCATCGACGCTGCAGACATGCTCCGCGCCGTCACTGTCCCAGCTGTCGCGCCGGGTCAGGACGATGTGGCGGCGACCGGGGAGAAGGCCGGGCAGGCTCTCGAAGGTCTTGCGGCCCATGATCATCGGCTTGCCCATGGTAAGCGCCTTGAAGCGTTTGAGGTCGGCTGGGATGTGCCATGGAAGGCGGCCCTCGAAACCGATCGCGCCGTTGGATGCACGCGCGTAAATCAGGACAATTTCGTAGTCTTCCATCGCGCTGATTATGCCTTGTGGCTGACCCGCGTGACATGACCCATCTTGCGGCCCTCACGCGCTTCGCGCTTGCCGTAGAGGTGCAGGTGCGGCTCGCCATCTTCTGCCAAGATCTGATGGGCGGATTGCGCATCCTCTCCCACGATGTTGCGCATATCGATGCTGGCGAAGCGGGTTTCGGTAGCGCCCAGGGGAAGGCCGCAAATGGCGCGGATGTGGTTTTCGAACTGGCTCGTCGCTGCGCCTTCAATGGTCCAGTGACCTGAGTTGTGCACTCGCGGAGCCATCTCGTTGAAGACCGGGCCTTGCTTGGTTGCGAAGAACTCAAGCGTGAGAACGCCGACATATTGCAGAGCGTCGGCAGTCTGGCGTGCAATATCGCGGGCGATCTCGACCTGTGCCTCGACCGCTGGGCCGGCGGGCAGGGTCGAGCGCACCAGCATGCCGCCTTCGTGCGTGTTGGCGGTCGAATCCCAGATACGCACCTCGCCGTCATGTCCGCGAACGAGAATGACGGAAAACTCGGCATCGAAATCGACCATGCCCTCATACACGCAGGGGCGACCGGGAAAGCGCACGCCCTCGGCTTCATGCGCAGACGCAATGCGCCACTGGCCTTTGCCGTCATAGCCTTCGCGCGCGGTCTTGAGGATGCCGGGCGTTCCGATCCGATCCAGAGCGCGGCGGAAATCCTCATCGCTTTCGACGCGCATGTAAGGCGCACACGTCGCGCCAAGCTCTTCGACGAAGCGCTTTTCGGTCAGTCGGTCCTGCGCCACTTGAAGCGACTTTGCGCCGGGTGCGAGGCGATCTGCCGGCATTGCATTCACAGCGGTGAGAGGGACGTTCTCGAACTCCCAAGTCACCACGTCGCACTGGGTGGCAAACGCTGCGAGCGCAGCGGTGTCGCCCCAGCCGTTCTCGAAAAAGTCGGCGCACAGGTTGGCTGAAACATTATCGCCTGCTGGCGCATATCCGATGCAGCGATAGCCTAGCTGGCTTGCCGCCATCGTCAGCATCCGGCCAAGCTGGCCTCCGCCAAGGATACCAATTGTCGATCCGGGGGTTGCGACTTTCATTCCGGCGCCTCTGCAACCGCATTGCTGCGCGCTGCTCGCCAGTCTTGCAGCCTCTCGGACAATTCCTCGTCGTTGATGGCAAGGATCGCGGCCGCCATTAGCGCCGCATTGTTCGCGCCCGCCTCGCCTATTGCGAGGGTTCCGACCGGAATTCCTGCTGGCATTTGCACGATAGACAGAAGGCTATCCATTCCGGACAGCGCCTTGGACTGAACGGGCACGCCGAGCACGGGAAGGTGTGTCATTGCAGCGATCATTCCGGGAAGGTGCGCCGCGCCGCCAGCGCCCGCGATAATGACGTCGAACCCTTCGCCTTCAGCGCCCTTGGCAAAAGCGCTCATGCGGTCTGGCGTTCGGTGGGCCGAGACGATCCGCGCCTCGTGTTCGACTTCGAGTTCGTCGAGTATCTCGCTCGCGCAGCACATGGTTGGCCAGTCCGACTGGCTACCCATCACGATTGCTACTTTCCCTCCCACTTGAGTTCTGCCCCTCAGCTGTCTTTCAGATAATACCGCTCGCCAGGCGTCATCGTATCATCGAATTCGTAGACGATCGGTTGACCGGTGGGAATCTCCAGCCCGGTGATGTCCTCATCAGAGATATTCGAGAGGTGCTTCACCAGTGCGCGCAGCGAATTGCCGTGCGCCGAGATGATGACTGTCTCTCCGCTGGAAAGAACGGGAAGAATGCCGCTTTCCCAATAAGGCAGCACGCGCTCGATCGTGAGCTTGAGGCTTTCAGTATAGGGAACGTCGATCCCTTCGTATCGAGGATCCGCGCCGGGGTCGTACTCGCTGCCCGGCTCCATCGGAGGGGGCGGCGTATCGAAACTGCGACGCCAGATGTGGACTTGCTCGTCGCCGTGCTTGTCCCGGGTTTCTTGCTTGTTGAGCCCCGTGAGGCCGCCATAGTGCCGCTCATTGAGGCGCCAGTCCTTGGTAACCGGCAACCATAGGCGGCCCATCTCTTCCAATGCCAGGTTGAGCGTCTTAATCGCGCGGGTCTGGACACTGGTAAAGCAGGTCGTGGGCAGGACGCCTTTTTCCTTCATCAGCGTCCCCGCGGCCTTGGCTTCGGCCACACCCTTTTCGGTCAGATCGACGTCCCACCACCCCGTGAAGCGGTTTTCGAGGTTCCACTGGCTCTGGCCGTGGCGGACCAAAATCAACTTAGGCATGTCGGCTCCCGCGAGACGGGGTCCCTTGCGCCCGCCATCAAGAGACAGCGCGTTAGCCCTCAGGCGCGTCCTTGGAAACCCCGTTCTCGCCTGATTCGGCTTTCATCTCACGGCTCTGGGCTTTTCGGCGGCGCAGGTTTTCGCGCAGCTTTGCCGCCATGCGCTCTTCTCGCGACATTTTCTTGCCAGTATCGTCGTTCATGCGAAACGCCTTGCCCCGTACGCAATCTCTCATCAAGCCCGCGCTTGACATTCGCCGCGCACCCGACAATAGGGCGCGCCTCGGTTGGCTGCTGTAGCTCAGTGGTAGAGCGCACCCTTGGTAAGGGTGAGGCCGAGAGTTCAATTCTCTCCAGCAGCACCATCCCTCTTTCATCCTCATCGCTATTCGCATCGCGGCGACTGCGGGCGGCCGGTCGGCCTTGCGAACCCTTGCGGGTTCGAGTGGCTTCCTTCTTCATCGGCTCTGCCTGACGGTTCACCGAATGCGAGGCGCTTTTGGCCTTGCGTGTGCGCGCCGGGTTCATCATCTATCGTTGCATGAGCGATACAGGTGGGGACGACGCCGACAAGAACGGCAAGACCGCGGGCAGCGCGCGGCAATTGTTCGGACACAAGGGCGGCGCAAAGCCTTGGGATGCGCCCAGAACTCCTCCGCCTCCTCCCCCGGCTGAGAGCAAGGACACCTCCTCCGCACCCTATCCGCGCGATGCGACCTACACACCGCGTCCGTCTGCTGAAGAAAAGCCCGCCGCATCCTCCGAAGCCAAGGCCGAACTCGAATCGCAATTGGGGCCGCTGGACGATGAAGGCGAGCTCACGAAGCTGCACCCCAACTACAAGCTGCTGATGCGAGTGGGTGCGATTATCGTTGCGCTCGTGATTATCGGGGGCGCGGCAGTGCTTGAGCTGGCGCTTAGCCAGGAAATTGATTTCCCGACCGGCATCATTCTCGGCCCAGCGGTGCTGGTTGCGCTGTTCATCGCGATCCGCATCCCGCTCGCGCGCTATAATGCGCGCGGCTATCAGATCAGCCGCGACCGCCTGCGAGTGGTGCGCGGGATATTGTTTCGCTCGGATACGGTCGTGCCGTTCGGCAGGGTTCAGCATATCGACGTAGATCAGGGACCGATCGAGCGAGCGCTCGATATTGCGACGCTGACGCTTCACACCGCAGGAAGTCACAACGCCTCGGTCCGGTTGCCGGGACTTGGCCATGCCTTGGCTGTCGAAATGCGCGAAACGATCCGCGCTCACATCAAGCGTGAGACGCTGTAAGCGCACATGGTCGAACCGGCCCCTGCACCAGCGCGCATGAACGAGCCGCGCAACACGGATCCCAAAACCATTATGGTGGGCGCCCTGGCGAGCGCTCAGAACTCGATCCTGCCTGTCGCCGCGATCATGTTCAGCACCGGCGGGTTCGGCCTGCTGGTCGCCATTCCGGCAGCGCTCGCCATCATCGCGATCGGGACGGCATTCAGCTATCTTGCATGGAAGCGCCTGACATACACAATCGGTCGGCAGGACATCCGGGTCGAAAGCGGCATCTTGAGCCGCGCGGCGCGCTCGGTCCCGTATGAGCGCATTCAGGATGTCAGCCTTGAGCAGAAACTGATCCCGCGCCTCTTCGGTCTCGTAGCGGTCAAGTTCGAAACCGGCGCAGGCGGCGGTGAGGACCTCAGCCTCTCCTATCTCACCGAGGAGCGCGGTGAAGAGCTGCGCCAACTGGTCCGCGAATGGCGCGACGAACAAAGCGCCGAGACGAGCGGCGATTCCGGTGACAGCGCTCCTGCCAAACCAGTCGAAGAGCATGCCGAGCCGCTCTTCACGATGGGGACGGGCAGGCTCTTCACCTTCGGATTGTTCGAATTCTCGCTCGCTGTTTTCGCCGTGCTGGGCGGCCTGCTGCAATATGCCGACACCCTGTTCGACTTCGAGTTCTGGGATCCCGACATCTGGCGCGGCTGGATCGATCAGACCGGCATCGACCTCAGCGCGCTCGATGCGACGATGCAGATCCTGGGCGCGATTGCCGGAATCGTCGTGCTGCTGATCATCGGCTCGCTCACGGGCATGATCCGCGTCTTCACCCGCGAATGGGATTTTCTGCTCGAACGCACCGCGCGCGGCTTCCGCCGCCGGCGCGGGCTCTTCACCAAGACCGACGTCGTCATGCCGATCCACCGGGTTCAGGGTGTGAAGCTCAATACAGGCTTCGTACGATATCGCTTCGGTTGGCACGGCCTGAGTTTCGTCAGCCTTGCGCAAGACATGGGCGCATCAAGCCACGTCGTCGCCCCGTTTGCAAAACTCAGTGAAATTGCCCCCATCGTCGAAGCGGCAGGCTTCAGGCTGCCGGGTGAGGATGCAGACTGGCGACGAGCAAGCGGGAAATACCTGGTCGACAATACGATTATCGAATCGATCTGGTTCGTGATCGGGGCGGTGGTCGCTGGCATCGCGACCGCGATTTACGCGCCTGAGTGGGTCGAAGTCGCAGTCGGCATTCCACTCGTGCTCGCTGGCCTGACTGTTGTCGCGAACGCGCTTGCCTGGCGTTTCCAGCGCCATGCGCTTGGCGAAGCTCAAATCATGTCGACGCGCGGGGTGCTTGCCCCAAAAAGCCAGATCGCGACGCGGCTCAAGCTGCACTCGGTCGAGATCTCGCAAGGTCCGATTGCGCGGCTGCGCGGCTATGCGACCATCCATTTGGGTCAGGCAGGTGGTACTTTCTCGATACGAGGGGTGCCGATTGAGCGTGCGCGCGAACTGCGTGGCATGGTGCTCGAAACGATTGCCGCGACCGATTTCTCGCAGCTGGAAAGCCAGACGGCTTAGGCTTTGAGGTCAGCCCAATCGGGGTTCTCGTCGAACTTCTTAGCGACGTATGAGCATTGCGGGACGATCTTGAAGCCCTTTTCGCGCGCATCCGACACCAGCCTTTCGACCAGCAGGCCTGCAACCCCGCGCCCGCCGATAGCAGGCGGCACGATCGTATGCGTCGCCACGCGCACATCGGCGGCGACCTGCTCTTGCGGAAGGCCCGTTTGCGGCTCCCATTCAAGGTGGCCCTGCGCGTCCTCGCCTTCGACATTGGCGACGTACTTGCCGCCCTGTCCCTGCGCGTGGTGAGTGATCGAAACTTTCTCGGCAATGTCGGTCATGGGGGCTTCTCCTTCTTGCCATAAACGTCTGCACGGTTAGAGGCGTTCCACGATGACCCAGATGAAGCCCTTCCTCTCCGACAACGCGGCGCCCGTCCATCCCAAGGTCTGGGAAGCGATGCGCGCCGCCGACAGCGCCGACAACCCCTATGACGGCGACGCGCTGAGTGCCGAGCTCGATGAGCGGTTCTCCGATCTGTTCGGGCGCGAATGTGCCGGGCTGTGGGTAGCGACGGGAACAGCTGCGAACTGCCTCGCGCTTGCCACGATGTGCCAGCCGCATGGCGGCGTGGTGTGCCACGAAGAGGCGCATATCGAGGTCGATGAAGGCGGTGCTCCGGGTTTCTACCTCCATGGCGCAAAGCTGATGCTGTGTGA
Organism: Erythrobacter sp. S158; assembly: GCF_057364915.1. Taxonomy (NCBI): domain Bacteria; kingdom Pseudomonadati; phylum Pseudomonadota; class Alphaproteobacteria; order Sphingomonadales; family Erythrobacteraceae; genus Erythrobacter; species Erythrobacter sp. S158. Next base: position 3,042,948 of record NZ_CP200279.1, read on the forward strand.
GGGCGAAGGCGCGAAATTGACGCCAGAGGGCATTTCCGCGCTGATTGGTCCGATCCGCGACGATGTGCACCAAGTGCAGCCGCACGCCATCGCGATCACGCAGGCGAGCGAATATGGGCGCAGCTACACTTTGGCCGAGATCGAAGCGCTAAGCGCCTTTGCCAAAGAGCGCGACCTTGGCCTGCACATGGACGGGGCGCGCTTTGCAAACTCCGCCGCATTCCTTGGCGGGTCGGCAAAGGACGCGGCAGGCCCGGTCGACAGTCTCGCTTTCGGCTTCATCAAGAACGGCGGCATGAGCGCAGAGGCCGTGGTGCTGTTCGATCCCGAACAGGCCGACCTCGTCAAATATCGCCGCAAGCGTGCTGGGCACCTGCAATGTAAGGGCCGCTATCTCGCGGCGCAGGTCCTCGCGATGCTCGACGGCGACCTCTGGCTCGAAAACGCGCACCACGCCAATGCAGCTGCGCAAGATATTGCGAGCGGTTGCGGCGACCGGTTGATGCATCCGGTCGAAGCGAACGAGCTTTTCGTGCGTCTCTCGCCAGCAGAGCGCGAGGCGCTTCGTGCGCAGGATTTTGCTTTTTACGACTGGGGCGAAGACGCAGCGCGGTTCGTGACGGCATGGGACACCCGCGAGGATCACGCGGTCGCGCTGGGCAAGGCCATCGCCAGCTTGTGAGCGCCGCCACACCTCAAGTCCTCAATTGGCGTGTGATCGTCCCCTTCGTGCTGACCGGCACGATCTGGGGCTCGACCTGGCTTGTCATCACCGGGCAGATCGACGGAGTGCCCGCCGCTTGGTCGGTGTTCTACCGTTTCCTCCTGGCGACGCCCGCACTGTTCCTCGTCGCCTTTTTTATGAAGCGCCGCCTCAAGCTGACGGGGCCAGAGCATAAGCTCGCCCTGCTCGTCGGCATCTTCCAGTTCAGCGGCAACTTCCTGTTCGTCTATCACGCCGAGCTTTACGTCACCTCAGGTATCGTCGCGCTGATGTTCGGTTTGATGATGGTGCCCAACGCCCTGCTCGCGCGGGCTTTTCTCGGTGAGAAGGTGCAGGGCGGCTTCATGCTGGGAAGCGCGATTGCTATAGTCGGAGTGTCGTTCCTGCTCATCCACGAATGGACTTCGAACCCCAATGCAGGGGTGATCGGGGGCAATGTCGGCCTCGGCATCATTCTCGCGCTGCTCGGCATTCTTGCAGCATCGGTCGCCAACGTGATCCAGGCCAATCCGACCGGGCGCGCAGTTCCGATGGTGAGCCTGCTTGCATGGGCGATGCTGTACGGGACGATCTTCGATCTTGGCTTTGCGTTGCTAACCGCGGGGCCGCCTCCGCTCCCGACAAATCCGAACTACTGGGCAGGCATCGTCTATCTCGCGTTGATCGGATCGGTCATCACCTTCCCGCTGCACTACAATCTCGTGCGCGAGATCGGCGCGGGGCGCACGGCGTACAACGCGATCCTCACGATTTCGGTCGCGATGCTGCTGTCGACGCTGTTCGAGGACTATCGCTGGACGAGCCTCACCATCACCGGGATGGGCCTAGCGGTGATCGGGATGGTGCTGGCTCTGCGATCAAAGCAGCGCCGATAATCCTTCGACATAGGTCGGGTACTTCGGCTCCCAGCCAAGCACGCGCTTCGCCTTGCCATTCGCCACGCGGCGGTTCTCCGAGTAAAATCCGAGAGCCATTTCAGAGAGGTTGGCTTCCTCCAGAGTCTGCATCGGGGGCGGCTCTACCCCAAGCAACCGGCACGCATACTCGGTCACCGCATTGCCGCTCGCCGGAAGGTCATCGCCGAGATTGTAAGCGCCCGGCGGTGCGTCTTGCGTCAGCGCAGTGATCACGCCGCTCGCAATGTCGTCGACATGAATGCGGCTGAACACCTGTCCGGGAAGATCAATGCGCCGCGCCTTGCCCTCGTGCACCCGGTCGAGCGCGCTGCGACTCGGTCCGTAGATACCCGGCAGGCGAAAGACGCGCGCGCCCATCTCCATCCATGCAGAGTCCGCATCCGAACGCGCATTGCGGCGACCGGTCCCGGTGGGTGAGGCCTCGTCGACCCAGGCTCCCTGTTGGTCGCCGTAAACGCCTGTCGATGAAAGGTAGTAGAGCGCAAGTCCCTTGAGCTCTTCGCTATAGGCCTCGAGCACCGGATCGGCCCCCGCCTTGCGATCGGGTGGAACTGAGGACAGGACGTGGCTCGACTTCGCGAGCGCATCTGTCACCGCGCCGCGATCGTCGAAATCGATATCGCCGTCGCTGCCCGTCGCGCTGACGCTCCAACCTTGCTCCTCGAGCTCCGATTTGATCCGTTTTGCGGTGTAGCCGAGGCCGAATATGAACAAATGCGCCATGCCAAACGTTCTAATCGCTGGACCCGCCCTCAAATCAACTTAAATCGAGACTTATGGATATCGCCACGAACCCGACGAACCCCGAAGGCAACCCCGAACTCGCCGATGCAGCGCCCACGCCGCATGAGCCGCCGGTGATCCGGCGAGAGGATTACAAGCCCTATCCCTGGCTACTTCCCGAGACCCATTTGCACTTCGACCTCGGGATCGAGAAGGCGCGGATCACCTCCAAGATTGCAGTGGAGCGCAATCCCGCTTCCGAGCCTTCGAACGAACTGCGCCTCAACGGCGATGGCCTCACCGCATTGAGCGTGACGGTAGACGGAGAGGCGATCAATGATTGGCAGATGGACGGGCCGGACCTCGTCCTGACGCTTCCCGGCGACAAGCACACGGTCGAAATTGTCACCGAGATCGATCCGAGCGCCAACACCCAGCTGATGGGACTTTATGCCTCGAACGGCATGCTGTGCACGCAGTGCGAGGCCGAAGGCTTCCGCCGCATCACTTTCTTCCCGGACCGCCCCGATGTCCTCTCAACGTACCGGGTGCGGATGGAGGGTTCGAAAGAGCAATTCCCGATCCTTCTTTGCAACGGCAATAAGGAGGCCGAGGGCGACATGGATAATGGTCGCCACTTTGCCGAGTGGTTCGATCCCTGGCCCAAGCCGTCTTACCTGTTTGCACTGGTCGCAGGCGATCTGGTCGCGAACTCCGGGCCTTTCACCACGATGTCTGGCCGCGAGGTCGAGTGCAATATCTGGGTTCGCAAGGAGGATCTTGCGCGCACCGACCACGCGCTCCAGTCGCTTCACCGCTCGATGAAGTGGGACGAGGAGGTTTTCGGGCGCGAATACGATCTCGACCTATATAACATCGTTGCGGTCAGCGATTTCAACATGGGGGCGATGGAGAACAAGGGCCTCAACGTCTTCAACACCAAATACGTGCTTGCCGATGTCGATACAGCGACCGATGGCGATTTCGACGGCGTGGAAGGCGTGATCGCGCACGAATACTTTCACAACTGGTCGGGCAATCGCATCACCTGCCGCGACTGGTTCCAGCTTAGCCTCAAGGAAGGTTTCACCGTGCTGCGCGACCAGCTGTTTTCGCAGGACATGCAAGGCGAAGCGGTCAAGCGGATCGAGGATGTGCGCATCCTTCGTGCGGCCCAATTTCCAGAGGATGCCGGGCCATTGGCGCATCCGATCCGCCCGGACAGCTATCGCGAGATTTCAAACTTCTACACCGCGACGGTCTATAACAAGGGCGCTGAGGTCATCCGAATGATGCGCTCGATGGCAGGGGTCGAACGCTTCCGTCAGGGCACCGATCTCTATTTCGACCGCCACGACGGCGAAGCGGCAACCTGCGAGGATTTCATCAAGGCGATCGAGGACGGCGCAGGCCTCGACCTTGAGCAGTTCCGTCTGTGGTACTCGCAAGCGGGCACCCCTCGCATCCACGTTATGCAGGAAGAGAAGGACGGCGCTCTCGTCCTGACGCTCAAACAGGTGCTTCCTGCAACACCGGGACAGATCGACAAGCAGCCGATGCCAATCCCGCTGCGCGTTGCGGTGCACAGCCGTGCGAGCGGGGCGCTGGGCGACGAGCAGTTGATCGTGCTCGACAAGGAAGAAGGCAGCTTTGAGCTTCCGCTTGCTGGTGCGGAGCCGGTGGTCTCGATCAACCGCGGCTTCACCGCTCCGGTGGTGATTGAGCGCGAACTGGCGCGCGAAGACCTCGTTTTCCTGGCTGCAAAGGATGATGATCCTTTCGCGCGCTACGAGGCGATGCAGGAGCTGGCCGTCGGACATCTTGTCGCGACAGCGCGCGGCAAAGGTTCCAGTGAAGGCGAGGCCGCGATCATCGAGGCGATGAAAGCGATCATCACCGACGAAGCGCTCGACGATGCGATGCGCGGCGAGTTGATGATGCTGCCGAGCGAGACCTACCTCTTCGAAGCGATGGCGAGCGGCGACGAAAAAGCCGACCCCGGCGCAATTCACGAGGCGCGCGAGGCGCTCAAGGCGGCTATCGGTCGCGAATGCGCAAGCGAGCTTCACGCGCTATACGACCGCGCGGAGAAAGTCGCATTCGACGATCCGGCCGGTCGCGGCGCGCGCAAGGTGAAGACCGTGGTGCTGGGCTTTGCCGCAGTGAGCGATCCTGCCAAGGCGGCTGAGCTTGCCGCGCATCAATACGACAAGGCCGACAACATGACCGACCGGCAGGGCGCCTTGATGACGCTCGCAGGTCTCGATTGCCCCGAGCGCGAGACGCGGCTGGCTGACTATTACGAGCGCTATTCCGACAACGCTCTGGTGGTCGACAAGTGGTTCACGCTTCAGGCGCTCTCGCTTCATCCCGATGTGATCGAGCAGGTAAAGGTGCTTGCCGAGCACAAGGACTTTACGATGAAAAACCCGAACCGCGTGCGCTCGCTCTACATGGCGTTTGCGGGCAACCCGCAAGGCTTCCACGCAGCGGACGGGGCGGGGTATCGCATGATCGCCGATGTCATCCTCGAGCTCGATCCGATCAACCCGCAAACGGCTGCGCGCTTCGTATCGGCGCTGGGTCGCTGGCGGCGGATCGAGCCTAAGCGAGCCGCGCTGATGAAAGGCGAGCTTGAGCGGATTGCGAAAGCCAAGAACCTTTCGCGCGACACCTACGAGCAAGTCAGCCGTTCGCTCGATGGGTGATAGCGGCGAACCCGTGAGCGCGAAGGACACCCCGTTCGATATCGCGCGCAGCGACGTGCTCGAAGGCGTGCCGCACGGGTTCTTTGGCCATGCAGGCGGCGCGCATCAATTCGGTTATGGCGGGCCGGGCGATGTGCGCGACATTCGCGAACTGCGCGCGGCTGCGGCCAATGCGATTCGCCCCGGCGCGCCGCTGATGGCTCCGCATCAGGTCCACTCGCCCGAAGTCGTGACGATCGGCACGCCCGGCACGCGCAAATGGCCCGATGAGGAACTCAATCGCCCGGTCGCCGACGCCGTCGTGGCCAAGCGTCGTGATGTCGTGCTCGGCATCGTTACCGCCGATTGTGGCCCGATCCTGTTCGCCGATGTCGATGCGGGTGTGATCGGCGCTGCGCATGCGGGATGGCGCGGCGCGCATAATGGCGTGCTCGAAAACACCGTCGCCGCGATGGAAGCGCTGGGCGCCAGTCGAGAGCGGATTGCGGCTGCGCTTGGTCCGACGATCGCTCAGGAAAGTTACGAAGTTGACGCTGTGTTTCGCGAGCACTTCGATGCGTCGCAGGACGAATTCTTCGCCTCAGCCCCCGAACGTGAAGGCAAGGAGAGGTGGCATTTTGACCTACCGGCTTTCATTCTGTCCCGCTTGCGTGAAGCGGGCCTGTCGCGGGTCGGATGGGTCGCCAGCGACACGCATGTGCTTGAGAACAGGTATTATTCCTATCGCCGCGCGAGCCAGGCGGGTGAGCCAACCTATGGACGGCAACTCAGCGCCATAGCGTTGCCTCGCACCTAAGAAGCACCCAGGGCGGTCTTTCGCGGCTTGCACGAGAACGAACAGGCAGTGTTCAAAACACGGTTGGATTCTTGCGAGATTGCCGTATATCGCGCCCATCAGCCGGAACTGACTGCTCGACAGAGCGTTATCAACTCGGCCGGGATAATCACCATGGCTCTAGCGCCGGACGGGGCGAAGAGTTTTAACTGAAGCCACGAAGAGCAAATGCGCTTCGTGGCAAAACGAGCAGGGTAATACGTTATGGCTTCCACTGCAGAGGGTACCGAAGAGGGCGTTCGTCGCCGCGATTGGATCCACATTGCAGCTGTCAGCACGGCCGGTGTCGGCGGTGCGTCCGTTCTCTTCCCGTTGATCAGCCAGATGGCTCCGACTGCAGACGTGCTCGCCGCGAGTACGACTGACGTCGACGTCTCCTCGCTTGAGCCGGGTCAGTCGATCAAGGCCGTTTTCCGTGAGCAGCCGCTCTTCGTGAAGCGCCTGACGCCTGAAGAAATCGAAGAAGTGAATGCAATCGACGCAGGCGGCCTGCGCGATCCGCAGACGCTCGAAGATCGTCTAGGCGCTGGCAACGAAGATATTCTGGTCAATCTTGGCGTTTGTACTCACCTTGGGTGCGTGCCGCTTGGCGCTGCTGATGGCGAGAACAAGGGTGAGTTCGACGGTTATTTCTGTCCGTGCCACGGTTCGCACTACGATGCGCTGGGCCGCATTCGCAAGGGCCCGGCACCGACCAACCTCGAAGTGCCAGAATTCAGTTTCACGACCGAAACAACCATCCGTGTCGGGTGATCGTTCGTAACTGAACGCGCACCTGAAAATTTATCGCTGAGAACAAGCAAGAGATCATTATGAGCTTCGCCTGGGCAAATCAGTACGAACCGAAGAACGACTTCACCAAGTGGCTTGATGAAAAGCTTCCGGTTCCGCGGCTGGTCTACAACGCAGTGGGTGCCGGCTATCCGGTTCCGCGCAACCTCAACTACATGTGGAACTTCGGCGTGCTCGCCGGCTTCTTCCTCGTGTTCCAGATCATCACCGGCGTTGTTCTCGCGATGCACTATGCCGCGAACACCGAAGTTGCGTTCGGACAGATCGAACACATCATGCGCAACGTGAATTACGGCTGGCTGCTGAAATACGCCCACGCCAACGGCGCAAGCTTCTTCTTCGTCGTCATCTACATGCACATTTTCCGCGGCCTGTATTACTCATCCTACAAGGCTCCGCGCGAGATGATCTGGCTGCTCGGCGTGGTCATCTTCCTGCTGATGATGGCAACCGCATTCATGGGTTATGTCCTTCCCTGGGGCCAGATGAGCTTCTGGGGTGCGAAGGTCATCACCGGCCTGTTTGGCGCAATTCCGTTCATCGGTGAGCCGCTGCAGATCTGGCTGGTCGGCGGCTATGCGCCGAACGACTTAACCCTGAACCGCTTCTTCTCGCTGCACTTCCTGATGCCGTTCATCATTGCCGGCACCGTGATCCTGCACATCTGGGCGCTTCACATTCCTGGCTCGTCGAACCCGACCGGCGTCGAAGTGAAGCAGGAAAGCGACACCGTTCCGTTCCACCCGTATTATACGGCGAAGGACGGCTGGTTCCTGGGTCTAATCCTCATCTTCTTCTCGGCAATCGTGTTCTTCGCTCCCAATGCGCTGGGCCACGCTGAGAACTGGATCGAAGCCAACCCGCTTTCGACCCCGGCGCTGATCGTTCCGGAATGGTACTTCTACCCGTTCTACGCGATCCTGCGCGCCTTCACCGGCGACCTCACCATTCCGTTCACCGGTATCGTGCTGATCGAAGCCAAGCTGCTTGGCGTGATCGCGATGTTCGGCTCGATCCTGGTGTGGTTCTTCCTGCCGTGGCTCGACAAGAGCCCGGTTCGCTCGGGCTCCTATCGTCCGCTGTTCAAGAAGTTCTTCTGGTTCGGCCTCGTGCCCTGCATGGCCGGTCTGTTCTACCTTGGCGGCGCCAAGGCTGAAGAGCCCTACATCGTGCTCAGCCAGATCTTCACGGCTTACTACTTCCTTCACTTCCTGGTGATCCTGCCGATCATCAGTCAGATCGAAGTGCCCAAGCCGCTGCCGTTCTCGATCACGCAGGCTGTCCTTGGCAGCGACGACACCCCCGGCGGCACGTCGGGCGGCGGTGACAACCCGGGCGAAGTGGTCAAGCCGCTTCCCGGTGGCGACACCGACGGTTCGCTGCAGCCGGCCGAGTAATCGAGCCAACACCATTCACTGACCCGATAACGAGAAAGAGTTAGGTCATGACCATTCGACTTGGAGGCATCATCCTCGGCCTCGGCCTCACGGCGGTCCTGCTGCTGTGGTCGCTCGCGCCCGGCCTCTTCACGCTGACGAGCGAAGGCTTCCCGGAAAAGCCAGACTATTACGCTTTCCAGGAAGAGAACATCGCCCCTGAGGGCGGCTTCGCCTTCGACGGACCGCTCGGCACTTGGGACTACGCACAGCTCCAGCGCGGCTACCAGGTCTACAAGGAAGTCTGCTCGGCCTGTCACAGTCTGAAGTATGTCGCGTTCCGCAACCTCGAACAGATCGGCTACACCGAAGACGAAGTTCGCGCGGAAGCGGCGACCTGGATGGTTCCGGGCATCGACGAGAAGGACGGCTCGGTCATCGAACGTCCGGGTCTCCCGACCGACCAGTTCCCGAGCCCCTATGCCAACGACATCGAAGCGCGCGCGTTCAACAACAATGCGATCCCGCCTGACCTGTCGCTGATCACCAAGGCGCGCAAAGACGGCGTCCACTACGTCTACTCGCTGATGCAGGGCTATAACGAGCCCGATCCCGAGGACGTTGCCAAGTCGCCGAACTTCGAAACGCCTCCTGGTCTGTACTTCAACGAGTACTTTTACAACATCAACATCGCCATGCCGCCGCAGCTTCTCGATGGTATCGTCAGCTATTCCGATGGCACCGAAGCGACGGAAGAACAGATGTCCCAGGACGTGACCGCGTTCCTGACCTGGGCGGGCGAGCCTTCGCTAATCAAGCGCAAGCAGACCGGCTGGTTCGTGATCGGCTTCCTGCTGTTCGCCACGATCCTCGGCTTCCTGTCGTACAAGACAGTCTGGGCGACCAAGAAAAAGAAGATCTGATCGAGCGCCTTAGCCAAGAGGCACTGATTTTCGGCGAAGCGCCCCATCATCCCTTGCGGATGGTGGGGCGCTCGTGCTTTGAGGCTGGCAAATTCAGTGACTTGAGGGGAAGAGTGTGAGCGCTTCAACCATGACACCCGAAGCGCTGAAGGCGCTCGTCCGGACCGTGCCTGACTTTCCCGAACCCGGCATCCAGTTCCGCGACATCACCACGCTGATCGGACATGCTGAGGGGCTGTCGGCCAGCGTCGAGCATCTTGCCGCAAAGGCTCGCGCAGGCGGCGCACAGAAGATCGCAGGAATGGAAGCGCGCGGCTTCATCTTTGGCGCCGCTGTCGCCGCGGCGCTTGGCATCGGCTTCGTTCCGATTCGCAAGCCCGGCAAGCTCCCGATCGACACCATCGGCATCGACTATGCCCTCGAATACGGGGCCGACCGTCTCGAAATGGACCCGCAAGCGGTTGCCGCTGGAGAGAGGGTCGTCATCGTCGACGATCTGATCGCGACCGGCGGCACCGCGCTCGCCGCTGCAGAGCTCATTCGCATGGCGGGAGCCGTGGTCGAGCACGCGCTTTTCGTCATCGACCTGCCCGATCTGGGCGGCGCGGAAAAATTGCGTGGAGCCAAAGTGGCGGTTGAAGCGTTGATGCACTTCGAAGGCGAGTGACGCCAAGCGCAGGCATCCTGCCCGCGATCAAGCTGAAAGGGCCATAGCTATCTCGATGGAATCGCAAGCCGTGGTGATTGCAGCAGTCGGCGCATTGGGCGTAGGCGCCCAATGGGTTGCCTGGCGCACCGGTTGGCCTGCGATCGTCCTGATGCTGGCGGCAGGCTTTATCGCCGGGCCGATCACGGGGCTGATCGACCCTGAATCGGCCTTCGGAGAATTGCTCGACCCGATGATAAGCGTCGGAGTTGCGCTCATATTGTTCGAGGGAGGGCTAAGCCTCGACCTGAGAGAGTTGAGGCATTCGGGCAAGGCGGTATGGAGGCTTGCGACGATCGGCGTGCTCGTCGGTTGGGCGCTGGGTGCCTTGGCAGGGTTCTACATTGCAGGACTCGTCTGGCCTGTCGCGGTGCTATTTGGCGGTATTTTGATTGTCACTGGGCCAACCGTGGTGATCCCGCTGCTGCGCCAATCCAACATCCAGACGCGTCCCAACTCGATCCTTAAGTGGGAGGGCATCGTCAACGACCCGACCGGCGCGCTGTGCGCGGTCATCGCTTACGAATACTTCCGAAGGATCAACGAATTCCCTGACGCCTCGCTCGTCGACGTCGTGCCCCCGCTGATCTTTGCCGCGATCCTTGCCGGGCTCATCGGATACGCGGCTGCGCGCATGATCGCATATCTGTTCCCGCGCGGAGCGATCCCCGAATATCTCAAGGTGCCGGTGCTGTTCGTCGTCGTCATCGCGGTCTTCGTGCTCACCAACCTTATCGAACACGAAGCAGGGCTTGTCGCCGTGACCGTGATGGGCGTGACGCTGGCGAATCGCGAAGTCTCGAGCATCCGCTCGATCCATCCCTTCAAGGAGAACGTCGCGGTCCTCTTGGTGTCGGGCATCTTTATCCTGCTCGCCTCCAGCCTGTCGCTGGAGGATCTCGCTTACCTCAACCCGATGGAATCGGTCGGTCAGCGCTTCATCCTGTTTCTGCTGGCGCTCCTGTTCGTCGTCAGACCGATCACCGTCCTGGTCAGCCTCCTCGGCTCCGATGTGCCTTGGAACGAGCGCATATTCGTCGCATGGATTGCGCCGCGCGGGATCGTTCTGGTGGCTATCTCGGGCCTCTTCGCGCTGCGCCTCGGCGACCTTGGCATCGAAGGCGGGCAACTCTTGATCGGCCTGAGCTTTGCTGTGGTGGTCGTCACCGTCATAGCTCACGGCTTTACGATCGAACCCGTCGCGCGGCTCTTGAACGTCAAGGGATCGTCGCGCCCAGGGCTGCTGATCGTAGGCTCGACACCGTGGACCATCGCGCTCGCACGGCAGATGAGCGCGCTCGACACACCCGTCATGATTGTCGACCAGAGCTGGCAACGCCTCGGCGCAGCACGGCGTGAGGGGCTGCCCTATTATCACGGCGAAATCCTGAACGAGGCGACCGAGCACAATCTCGACCTGTCACCTTTCCAAGTCCTGATCGCTGCTACCGATAACGAGGCTTACAACACGCTCGTCTGCAACGAATTCGCGCACGAAATGGGCCGCGATTCGGTCTATCAGCTTGGCGAGAGCGCCGATGGCGATGACAAGCACGCTCTGCCGCTCTCGCTGCGTGGCCGCGCCTTGTTCGAAAGCGGCTATGGCGTCGACGAGGTCAACGACAAGCAGAAGCAGGGCTGGGTTTTCAAGAAGACCAAACTGTCCGAAGAGTTCGATTTCGAGGATGCGCAGCTGAAGCTGTCCGACACCGGCACCATGCTGTTGCTGGTTCGTAAATCCGGAACGCTGCGCTTCTTCACGCACGCCGCGCGGCCCGAGCCGCGCGCCGGCGACACCATCGTGAGTTTCACACCCCCGCAAATCAGGGCTAGTCCGAAGGAAGATACCGATCCGAAAGCCACAGAGGTCAGGCCAAGACCGCAAGCGACTTAGGACGAATGAGAGGATGAAAATGCAATACCGGGCCGCGATAATCGCGCTTTTTGGCCTTGGAGCCTTGAGCGCATGTCAGGCGAACAACGAAAACGAGGACGCTGGCGAAACGCAAACAGCGCCCGAAAGCCCTCTTGAGGGGGCGGAGCCCACCGAACCCGTTTCGATCCTGCGCGCCGACATTGATGGGCCCCCGCTTCCGGCCGCGCCGGTTTCCTCGTTCGAGCTGACCGTGGGATTTCCCGATGGCGGCGCCGAACTGGACGATGATGCGCTCGCAGCGCTCGAGCAGATCGCGAATTCCGAGCAGATCGCGCTGGGCGGACCGATTGTCCTAGGCGCCCACAGCGACAGCGACGGAAGCGACAGTGCGAATGAGCGCGCCGCCGAGGCGCGCGGTCTCGCAGTAGCAGGATGGCTGATCGAGCGCGGCGTGGACGAAGACCGGATCGACGTGATCGTCTTCGGCGAACAAAACCCCGCTGAGCCCAACGCGCTTCCCGATGGTTCACCCAATGAAGAAGGCCGCGCCCTCAATCGCCGGGTCGAGGTGCTGGTGGTGGTTCCTGATGCCAACGAAGCGGACGATTCAGTCGAGAGCGGCGACTAGTTCGAGCACGCGCTCGGCATATTCGGGGCGGCAGATGAGCAGGTCGGGCAGGTAAGGGTCGGCCATGTTGTAGCGGATCGGCGACCCGTCAATGCGCGAACAATGCAGGCCATGCGCTGCAGCGACGGCGACCGGTGCGCAGCTGTCCCATTCGTACTGGCCGCCTGAATGGAGGTAGATTTCAGCCTCGCCGCGCACAACGGCCATCGCCTTTGCGCCCGCGCTGCCCATGGCGACAAGCTCGCCGCCCATTTGTTCGCAAACCGCGGTTGCTTCCCTCGCAGGCCGGGTCCGGCTGACTAGGAAGCGTGGATTGTCGGCGGCGTCCTTGAGCGGTGCGATTGTATCAGTGCGAAGGACCGTGCCGCCATCAAGGCCCGGAAGCGCCACTGCGCCAACCGTCGCGGCGCCATCGACCGAAAGGCCCACATGGACCGCCCAGTCGCTGCGCTGCTCGCCATATTCGCGGGTGCCATCGACAGGATCGACGATCCACACACGGCTCATCGAGCAGCGCGCGGTGTCGTCCTTTTCCTCCTCCGAAAGCAGCCCGTCATCGGGCCGCACCGCACGAAGCGCATGGCACAGGAATTCGTTCGCAGTCGCATCGCCCGCTTTGCCCAGCGCTTTACCCTCAAACATCCCGCTTGAACGGACATCAAGCAGCATGCGCCCGGCCACTTCGGCCAAGTGAGCGGCAAGCTCGGCGTCGGTCATCGTCTCCGCACTCATTTGAGCGGCATGATCTGGCTGATGATGTATTCGGCAGCCTCGACCGGCGTCATGTCCACGGTGTTCACGCGGATCTCTGCATTTTCGGGCGCTTCATAGGGGCTGTCGATGCCGGTGAAGTTCTTGAGTTCTCCGGAGCGAGCCTTTTTGTAAAGACCCTTCACGTCGCGCTGCTCAGCGACTTCGAGCGGGGTGTCGACAAACACCTCGATGAACTCGCCTTCGGGAAGCATGCTGCGCACCATCTGCCGCTCGGCCCGGAAGGGCGAGATAAAGGCGGTGAGCACGATGAGGCCAGCGTCCGCCATCAACTTGGCAACCTCGCCAATGCGGCGGATGTTCTCGATCCGGTCGGTCTCGGTGAAGCCCAAGTCCTTGTTCAGCCCATGACGGACATTGTCGCCATCCAGCAGGAAGGTGTGGCGGTTCATCAGCGAAAGCTGCTTTTCGACCTCGTTCGCGATAGTGCTCTTGCCCGAGCCCGAAAGTCCGGTGAACCACAGCACGCGCGGCACCTGGTTCTTGAGCGCGGCATGCTCTTCGCGGGTGACCGTGGTCGGTTGCCAGTGCACGTTCTGCGCTCGGCGAAGGCTGAATTCGATCATCCCTGCGCCAGCGGTCGCGTTGGTGAACTTGTCGATCAGGATGAACCCGCCAAGTTGGCGGCTCTTGGCATAGGGTTCGAACGTGATCGGTCGGTCGGTCGCGAACTCGGCGACACCGATCGAGTTCAACTCCAGTGTCTTGGCCGCGAGGTGCTCGAGGCTGTTCACGTCGATCTCGTATTTGGGTGGCTGAACAGTGGCCGTGACCATCTGGCTGCCGAGCTTGAGCCAGTATCCACGGCCCGGCTTCAACGCGGTTTCGTCCATCCACACGAACGTTGCGCAGAACTGATCGCTGGCTTCGGGTGGATCGCCAGCCGCCGCAATCACGTCACCGCGCGAGCAATCGACCTCGTCCTCAAGCGTCAACGTGACCGACTGGCCCGCAACGCCTTCTTCAAGGTCGCCGTCGAAGGTCGTGACAGTCTTGACCGTGCTGGTCTTGCCAGCTGGCACAACGCGCACTGTGTCGCCCGGCTTGATCGTGCCGCCGGTGATCTGCCCCGCAAATCCGCGGAAGTCGAGATTGGGGCGATTGACCCACTGAACCGGCATGCGGAACGAACGTTCCTGCGCAGCGGTGTTCGCGACCTCGACCGTCTCGAGATGCTCGATCAGCGCCTGGCCATTGTACCATGGCGTGTTCGCGGAGGGCGATGACGTGATGTTGTCGCCCTTAAAGCCGGAGATCGGGATCGCGGTGAAGTCTTCGATGCCGACTTCCTTCGCGAACTCGGAATAGTCGGCAACGATCTTATCGAAAGTGGCCTGATCGTAATCGACAAGGTCCATCTTGTTCACCGCCAGCACTAGATGTTTGATGCCGAGCAAATGGGTGATGTAACTGTGCCGCCGCGTCTGCTGGAGCACGCCCTTCCGAGCATCTACGAGGATCACCGCGAGGTCTGCGGTGGAAGCGCCAGTGACCATATTGCGGGTATATTGCTCGTGTCCCGGCGTATCGGCGACGATGAACTTGCGCTTTTCAGTCGTGAAAAAGCGATAGGCGACGTCAATCGTGATGCCCTGTTCGCGCTCTGCAGCAAGGCCGTCGACCAGCAAAGCAAAGTCGATCTCTTGGCCTTGCGTACCGTGCTTGACGCTGTCGGCTTCGAGGCTAGCAAGCTGGTCCTCGAAGATCATCTTGGAATCGTAGAGCAGCCGCCCGATCAGGGTCGATTTGCCATCATCCACGCTGCCGCAGGTGATGAAACGCAGCAGGCTCTTGTGCTGATGCTGCTGAAGATAGGCGTCGATGTCCTCGGCGATGAGAGCATCGGTCTGAAAGCTGGAGTCAGCCTTGTTCATCAGAAGTAGCCCTCCTGCTTCTTGTCTTCCATCGAAGCGGATTGCCCCTTGTCGATCGCGCGGCCCTGACGCTCCGACCCAGTCGCGAGCAGCATTTCCTGGATGATCGCGTTCATGTCGGTCGCCTCGCTCTCGGTTGCGCCGGTGAGCGGGTAGCAGCCGAGCGTGCGGAAACGGACCGAACGCTCGACCGGTTCCTCGCCATCTTCGAGGCGGAAGCGATCATCATCGACGACCAGCAGCAGCCCGTCGCGTGTCACCGTGGGACGCTTGGAGGACAGGTAAAGCGGCACGATGTCGATCTTTTCGAGCGCGATGTACTGCCAGATGTCGAGCTCGGTCCAGTTCGAGATCGGGAAGACGCGGATGCTCTCGCCCTTGTTCTTTTTCGCGTTGTAGAGGTTCCAGAGCTCGGGGCGCTGATTCTTTGGGTCCCAGCGATGCGATGCGGTGCGGAAGCTGAATACGCGCTCCTTCGCCCGCGCCTTTTCCTCATCGCGCCTGCCGCCACCGAAAGCCGCATCGAAACCGTGCTGCGTCAGCGCCTTTTTCAGCGGATCGGTCAGCTGGGCCTGCGAATAAAGCGCGCTGCCGGTGTCGAACGGGTTGATGCCCTGTTCCTCGGCGTCTTCGTTCTGCGCGATGATCAGTTCAAGCCCGTACTCCTTCACCGTCTTGTCCCGGTGATCGAGCAGCGCCTGAAAGTCCCATCCGCTTGCGACATGCAGCATCGGGAAGGGCGGCGGCGAGGGGTAGAACGCCTTGCGCGCCAAGTGCAGCATGACGCTCGAATCCTTGCCAACCGAATACAGCATCACCGGGTTTTCAGCCTCGGCCACGACTTCGCGAAATATATGGATGCTCTCGGCTTCGAGCCGCTCGAGATGGGTCAGACTACGCATGAAACCCAGCTAGCGGGTGTGCGTGGCAACACAAGCCAAGAAAAGTTTGTGCAAGGGCAAGCTCTGGAGCGGGTAAGGGGAATCGAACCCCTCTAGCCAGCTTGGAAGGCTGGAGCATTACCACTATGCTATACCCGCCCGCTTTCGAGGGAGCGCCATTGCCATTATAACGCGGCGCTCGTCAAGAAAATGCTTCAGCCAACAACTTCGCCCGTCGGCCCCCGAAGCTCTGCGCGGTTTGCGCGAACCGATGACCAGAAGGCGAGACCGATAAGGACCGCTCCGATCAGGCCGGTGATGACCTCGGGGATATGCGAGAAGGTGTTGATGTACATGATCGTCGCGAGCGCGAGGATCGCGTAGAACGCGCCGTGCTCAAGATAGCGGTACTCGCTCATCGTTCCCTTGCGCACGAGGAAGATCGTCATCGAACGCACGAACATGGCGCCAATGCCCAGGCCGATCGCGATGATGATGAGATTGTTGGTGAGCGCGAACGCGCCGATCACACCATCGAACGAAAAGCTCGCATCGAGCACTTCGAGATAAAGAAATGCGCCAAAACCCGCCTTGGCAACGTCGCCGGAGGACGGGGTGGGCGGCTCGAGCACGTGATTGACGATCTCGACCGCGAGATATGTCAGCAGGCCGCCAATTGCCGCGATGATGAAAGTAAGAGCGTCAGCGTCGGCAAGCATGGTCGATGTCGCCCAGGTGGCGGCGAGCACAAGCCCGATTGAGATCGCTTCGATATCGGCAACCTTGGCCAGCGGGCGTTCGATTGCGGCGATCCAGTTCAGCTCCTTGTCGGCATCGAAGAAGAACTTGAGCCCCACCATTCCCAGAAACGCGCCGCCAAAACCCATCAGGCCGATATGCGCGTCGCTGACGATGCGCTGGTATTCGGCCGGATCGCTCAGTGCGAGGCGCACCGCGTCAATCGGGCCGAGGCTGGCTGCGACCATCACGATCACGATCGGGAACACGATCCGCATTCCGAACACTGCAATGGCGATACCCCAGGTGAGGAATCGCTGCTGCCAGACGGGGTCCATGTCCTTGAGGATCGAGGCGTTTACGGCGGCGTTATCGAACGACAGCGACACTTCGAGCACGGCCAGAACCGCGCAGATCCAGAGGATCGACAGCATCCCGCCAATCGTGCCGTGCAGCGCCCAGCCATACCATCCGCCAAGCGCAAGGCAGACAGCAGTGAAGAGGAGCGATCCCCAGAAATGCTTCAACATCGCTAAATCATGTCCCTAGAGCGGATCACCTAGCCCACCGCCATGTTGTCGATGAGCCGCGTGCCGCCAATCCGTGCCGCGACAAGAAGCCGCGCTGCGGCGCCAGATAGGCCTGTCAGAGGCGCAAGGGAAGCGGCATCTGCAAGCACGGCATAATCGACGCTGCTGAAGCCTGCGCCCAGTAGTTCATCCTCAAGTGCATTCAGCGTCGGCTGCACTTCCTGCCCGTCCTCGATCCGGGCGATTGCCTCTTTCATCGCGCGCGGCAATGTCGCGGCGGCTTCGCGGTGCTGGGGCGAGAGGTAGCGGTTGCGGCTCGACATGGCGAGGCCATCGGGCTCGCGGACCGTGGGCACGCCGATGATCGAGAGGACGTATGGGTGAGTGAGGTCGAGGTCTCGCGCCATCGCTCGGATCACGGCAAGCTGCTGGAAATCCTTTTCGCCGAAGAAGGCGAGGTCAGGCTGCACCTGGTTGAAGAGCTTGTTCACCACCGTCGCGACCCCGTCGAAGTGGCCGGGACGATCAGCGCCGCACAGCCCCTCGCTCACCCCGCTCACCGATATGCTGGTGACGAAGCCGTCAGGATACATGGCTTCGACGTCCGGCGCCCACAAAAGCGCGCAGCCTTCGCCCTCGAGCATGGCGGCGTCTTCCTTCAATTGGCGGGGATAAGCGTCGAGGTCTTCATTTGGCCCGAACTGGGTGGGATTGACGAAAATGCTCGCAACGACATGGTCGCAAGCCTCGCGCGCGCGGCGCACCAGGGTCAAGTGCCCTTCATGCAGCGCGCCCATGGTCGGCACGAGGCCAATGGTCGCCCCGTCGCTGCCGCGCAGCTTTGCGACCTGCGTTCTCAACACATCGAGCGTATGTGCAGTTTGCACGCCTCAAGACCCTCCGATATTGTCAGCAGCGTCGCTTTACCCCTTGGCCGCCATTCGCCAAACCCCGCACTAGGAAATATCTCCCGATGTCTCGCAACACCGCTCACCGGATTGTCTTTGCCAATGAGAAGGGCGGCACCGGCAAATCGACCACGGCGGTGCATGTCGCGGTCGCGCTGTCCTATCTGGGCGCCCATGTGACGATGCTGGATCTCGATCCGCGCCAGCGCACGTCCCACCGGTATATGGAGAACCGCTTCCACACGATGCGGCGGCGCAAGATCAATCTGCCGACGCCTGCGTGCGAGGTGTTCCTGAAGGGCGACAGCGACCAGCTGATCGAGACGATCCACGCGCTTGAGGCCGATTGCGATTTTCTGGTGATCGACAATCCGGGCCGCGACGATCCGCTTGCGCGCACTGCGGTTGAACATGCCGACACTCTGGTGACGCCGATGAATGACAGCTTCGTCGATTTCGACCTTATCGGGCAGGTCGATGCGGAGAATTTCAAGGTCAAGAAACTCTCCTTCTTCGCAGAGCTGATCTGGGAACAACGCATGAAGCGCACCAAGACCGCGATCACCGAAAAGCGCCCTGAGATGGACTGGATCGTCGTGCGCAACCGCACCGGCTTTACCGAAGCGCGCAACATGGCGCGTATCGAGCGTGCGCTGAAGGAAATGTCGAAGCGCGTCGGGTTCCGCGTGGCTCACGGCCTGTCCGAGCGCGTGATCTTTCGTGAGCTGTTTCCGTCGGGCCTGACCCTGCTCGACAAGGGGCATCTGGGCGATCTCGGCACCAGCCACATCGTTGCGCGCCAGGAGCTGCGCACTCTGGTTCAGGCGCTCAAGCTTCCCGAATTTGCCCGCGCCGACAACCCGCTGGAGCCGGCCTGAGCCATGCTTTTGCGCATCGCGATCATCCTGATCCTGATCTGCATCCTGTGCCGCTGGGCGCTGGGTCGCTGGCCGTGGCAATATATGAGCTTGCAGCCCTCGCGCTCGCAGGTCGTCCTCAACGCGCGCAAGCTTCTGAATGTTGAGCAGGGGGCCAGCCGCGAAGAGATCATGGCAGCGCACAAGCGCAGGATTGCGATGGTCCACCCCGATCGCGGCGGCTCGAACGCAGAAGTGTACGAGGCCAACGATGCGCGCGATGTCCTGCTTGGCGAATTGCCGGCGGGCAAGGTCGAAACAATCCGCGATGACGCATCGGAAGATTGACACATTCGCGCGGCAAGCGCTTTGCTTACTTCAATACTTTCACACTCAAGGCTTTTGACAGATGAACCACCAATTCGATCCAACCGTACTGCGCGAATACGACATCCGCGGTATAATCGGCGAGACGCTGGGCCCGGATGATGCACGCGCAATCGGGCGCAGCTTCGGGACGTTGCTCGTGCGTGACGGCGGATCGACGGTGGCGGTTGGTTATGACGGGCGCGTCAGTTCGCCCATGCTCGAACACGCGCTGGTCGAAGGGCTCACCGCAAGCGGGTGCAACGTGGTGCGGATCGGCATGAGCGCGACCCCGATGCTGTATTTCGCCGAAGCCTCATCCGAAGAGGTACATGGCGGCATTCAGATAACTGGCAGCCACAATCCCCCCAATTACAATGGCTTCAAGATGGTCTTTCAGGGCCGTCCGTTTTTTGGGAGCGATATTCAAAAGCTCGGGGAACTGGCCGC
This sequence comes from Erythrobacter sp. S158, assembly GCF_057364915.1. Classification (NCBI taxonomy): domain Bacteria; kingdom Pseudomonadati; phylum Pseudomonadota; class Alphaproteobacteria; order Sphingomonadales; family Erythrobacteraceae; genus Erythrobacter; species Erythrobacter sp. S158. The sequence continues at coordinate 3,062,531 of NZ_CP200279.1, forward strand.
GGCGGGCGACTGGACGGATGGTGCGGGGAGCGTCACGTCGCTCGACATTCTGGACGCCTATGTCGAGCGGATGCTCGCCGGGCTCGACGGGATCGACACCGCGGTCCTCTCCTCGCTCAAGGTTGGCTGGGACGCTGGCAACGGCGCTGCCGGCCCTGCGCTCGAGGCGCTGGCCGCGCGGCTTCCGGGGGAGCATCACCTCCTTTTCACCGAAGTCGACGGGCATTTTCCCAATCACCATCCTGATCCAACCGTTGAGGAGAATCTGGAGGATTTGCGCGCTCTCGTCGCTGAGAAGCGACTCGATTTCGGAGTGGCATTCGACGGCGACGGCGACCGCATCGGCGCGATCGACGGCGAGGGCCGGGTAATCTGGGGCGACCAGCTCCTGATGATCTACGCCGAGGACCTGCTCAAAACCCGCAAGGGTGCAACGATCATCGCCGATGTGAAGGCCTCGCGCGCGCTGTTCGATCACGTTGCCGAGCATGGCGGCGAGCCGCTGATGTGGAAGACCGGCCACTCGCTGATTAAGTCCAAAATGAAGGAGACAGGCTCGCCGCTCGCAGGTGAAATGAGCGGGCACGTCTTCTTTGCCGACACCTATTACGGCTTCGACGATGCGCTTTATGCCGGTGTCCGCCTGCTGGCGGCCTCGGCGCGGCTCGGGAAATCGGTGACTGAGCTCAAATCCGCGATCCCCGATATGCTCAACACGCCCGAGATGCGCTTCCAGGTCGACGAGGCGCGCAAGTTCCCCGCCATGGCCGAGATTTCCGAGCGTATGACCACCAATCCCGGAGCAGGCGTCGAAGAGGTCAACACCACTGACGGAGTGCGCGTGAACACCGCCGATGGCTGGTGGCTGCTGCGCGCGTCGAATACGCAGGACGTGCTGGTCGCGCGCGCCGAAAGCGACAGCGATGAGGGCCTTGAACGCCTGATCGCGCAGATCGACGAGCAATTGTCGCTCTCGGGCCTCGAGCGCGGCGAGAGTGTGGGTCACTAAGAAAGGGTCGAAGCATGTTGAAAGGTCTCGTATTCGCCACTCTGGCCAGCGTCACCGCGCTGACCGCGACACCGGCTCTTGCCGATGCTCACACCGACACATCCAACGGGGCGGTCGAGCGTGAGCTGAGCGCTATGGGCGAGCTCTTCGGAGACATGTTCGGGACTGCCGAACCGCTCACCGCAGACCAGGAAGCGCGCGTCCCGATGGCGCAGTCGGTGGTGCTCAAGCTCTTCCCCGAAGGCACCTATGCCAAGATGATGGACGAGACGATGGCGCCGATGATGGACTCGATGCTCGGCAGCATCACAGGCTCGCCCGCCATGTTGCTCCTCGAGCTCACCGGCCTTCCGCCAAGCGAATTGAGCAGCGTCGACGAAACGCGGCTAGAAGCAGCGGTCGATCTGCTCGACCCGAACGCCGAGGCCCGCAACGCCGAAATCGCGGGCATGACCATGAGCCTTATCAGCGACATCGTGGTCCAGATCGAGCCAAGCTACCGTGCGGGCCTCGCGCGCGCTTACGCGGTGCGGTTTACCGAGGCTGAGCTTTCCGAACTCGACGCCTATTTCGCAACGCCCGTTGGCAGCAAATATGCAGCGGAAAGCTTCCTGATTTTTGCTGACCCTCAGGTCATGTCGGCGATGAACCAGATGATGCCCGCTGTGATGGAAGCCATGCCGGCGATGATGGGCGACATCGGCGACATCGCGTCGCGCTACCCCAAGGGTCGGACCTTCTCGGATCTCTCGCCAGCAGAGCAGGACAAGCTTGCAACGCTCCTGGGTGTCTCGCTTGAGGACCTCGCTGCGAGCGAGCCTGCATCGCAGACTGCTCCGCCACCCAAGGGCAAGTAGCAATGACCGAAAAGGTCTGAGATTCTGCGCCCTTGTCGGCGGGGCGGTCGGTGGCCATCTTTGATGGCACAGTGACAAAGACCGCTCTCTCTCCCCGCGCCTCCAGCATCGCGGTTCCACCTGAGATTCAGGGCTGGTTCGACGCGCGCGGCTGGCGCATCCGGCGTCACCAGAGCGACATGCTCGCCAAGGCGCGCGACGGGCGCGATGCGTTGCTGGTGGCTGATACCGGCGCGGGCAAGACGCTGGCGGGCTTTTTGCCGACCCTGTGCGATTTCGCGCCTTCCAACGATGCCGCGCCGCCCGAAGGTCTGCACACGCTCTACGTCTCGCCGCTGAAAGCGCTCGCGCATGACGTGAAGCGCAACCTGCTCACCCCGATCGAGGAAATCGGGCTGCCGATCACGGTAGAGACGCGCAGCGGCGACACCTCCTCGGACCGTAAAAAGCGCCAGCGCACCAAGCCGCCTAACGTGCTTCTGACGACGCCGGAGAGCCTGTCGCTGCTGCTCTCTTACCCAGAAAGCTTCGAGCTGTTCGCCAGCCTCAAGCGGGTGGTGATTGACGAGATTCATGCTTTCGCAACAGGCAAGCGCGGCGACCTGTTGGCGCTCGCCCTCGCGCGGCTCCAGACCATTGCGCCGGGCATGCAGCGCGTCGCGCTTTCGGCAACGCTCGCCAATCCGCTCAGCTTTCAGGAATGGCTCGCCCCGCAGCCCGCCGATGATACCGGCGAAATTCACGCCGCCGATCTGGTGTTGGGCGAAGAGGGCGCCGAGCCCGAGGTCGAGATCCTGCTTCCCAACGAGGAGCGCGTGCCGTGGGGCGGGCATGCCGGGCGCTGGGCGGTCGGGCAGCTCATGGAAGCGATAAAGGCCAATCGCACAACGCTGGTCTTCACCAACACGCGCTTCCTTGCTGAATTCATCTTCCAGTGCCTGTGGGAGGAGAACGACGACAACCTGCCCATCGGCGTTCACCACGGGAGCCTTTCCAAAGAGGCACGGCGCAAGGTCGAGGATGCGATGGCGGCGGGCGAGCTGCGCGCTCTGGTCTGCACTGCGAGCCTCGATCTCGGCGTTGACTGGGGCGATATCGACCTCGTCGTCCAGATGGGCGCGCCCAAGGGCTCTTCGCGCCTGCTCCAGCGCATCGGGCGCGCGGGCCACCGGCTCGACACCGCGAGCCGCGCCATGCTCGTGCCCGGCAACCGTTTCGAATTTCTCGAAGCGATGGCGGCGAAGGACGCGGTCGATGAAGGCATGCGCGACGGTGAGGATTTCCGTGAAGGCGGGCTCGATGTGCTTGCGCAACACCTCATGGCCTGCGCCTGCGCCGGGCCATTTCACGAGGATGACATGCTCGCAAAATTGCGCAGCGCCCTGAGCTACGCGTGGCTCGATGCCGAGGGGCTGGGGCGCGTGCTGCGCTTTGTCGAAAACGGCGGCTATGCGCTGCGGGCTTATGACAAGTTCAAGCGGATCGTGCGCCAAAAAGACGGCACCTGGCGGCTCACTCATCCGAACCAGGCGCAGCGCCACCGGATGAATGCCGGGATCATCGTCGACTCTGAAATGCTGGTCGTGCGCTTCAGAAACGGGCGACAGCTGGGCAAGGTGGAGGAACGCTTCGCCGCGCAGCTTTCGCCGGGCGATACGTTCTTCTTCTCCGGGATGAGCCTCGAGGTCGAGAAGTTGCAGGACATGGACCTGATCGTGCGCGCCGCAAAGACCAGCGCGACGATCCCGAGCTATGGCGGCCTTCGCCTGCCGCTCACAACGCATCTGGCAACCCGCGTTCAGGCGATGCTAGACGATCGTGCGGGCTGGGGGCGCTTTCCCGACGATGTGCGCGAGTGGCTGGAAGTGCAGGATTATCGCAGCCGCCTGCCGAGGCCCGGAGAGCTGCTGGTCGAAAGCTTCCCTCACGCGAAGAAGCATTACACGACCTACTATACGTTCGAGGGATGGAACGCGAACCAGTCGCTCGGCATGCTTGTGACGCGGCGGATGGAGGATCGCGGCCTGATGCCGGGCGGCTTCGTCGCGAACGATTACTGCCTCGCGGTCTGGGGATTGAAGCCGGTGACCGACCCCAAGCCGCTGCTCTCTCCCGATATCCTTGCAGGCGAATTCACCGAATGGGTCACCGAAAGCCATCTGCTGCGCCGCGCATTCCGAGAGGTCGCCGTGATCAGCGGGCTGGTCGAGCGCCAGCATCCCGGCAAGCGCAAGACCGGAAAGCAGGTCACCTTCTCGACCGACCTGATTTACGATGTGCTCAAGAAGTACGAGCCCGACCACGTCCTGCTCGAAGCCGCATGGGCCGATGCGCGCGCGCGGATGACGGATGTGGGCAGGCTCGCCGACTTGCTTGAGCGTTCGCAACATGAATTGGTGCATGTGGAGCTGGAGCGGGTTTCGCCTTTGGCCGTGCCCGTCATGACCATGATCGGCCGCGAAGCTGTGCCTCAGGGCGCGGTCGATGATGAGCTGCTGCTCGAAGCCGAAAGCCTCGCGGGCGAAGCGATGCGGATCGACCCGCGCGAAGCCGAGATGCTCGAAGGGGATTAGCGGTTGGACAATCCCGCCAGGCTTTTCCCCGCAGGTTCGGCGATCCCCGCTTACCTCGAGAACGTGGTTAGTGTTCACCGCGAGATTCTCGGCGACGACCTGATCGCCCTCTACCTTCATGGATCTGTGGTTCAGGATGACTTCCAGGCCGGGTCGAGCGACCTCGATATCCTGGGTGTCGTGTCGGGGCCTTTGCGTCCCGCGCAGCGAGAGCGGCTTGCGGTGGGCCTCAGTCACGAGGCCTTGCCTGTACCAGCCTTTGGGCTGGAGCTGATCCTCTGCATTGCCGATGCGGTGCGCGCACCGGTCGAGGCGATGCCTTATGATTTCGCGCTATCGACCGGGGTGGAATGGGGCACTGCGGTCGAAGTGAACGGCACCACCAGCGATATTCTCGTCCATATGCAGCTGTGCCGACAGGCAGGTCTGGCGCTGGTGGGTCAGCCGCCGTGGGAAGTCCTTTCTCCGATAAAGATGTCGGCTTTGCGGGCCGCCCTCAAGGGAGAGCTGGTCTGGCACCGCAATGAGTTGCGCGGCGAGCCGAGCGGGCAGGGAATAGTCAATGCAGTTCTGAATGCAGCGCGGTCGCTCCATGCGGCCGAGACCGGAGAAATCGTCTCGAAGTCGGAGGGCGCGAGGTGTTGGCTCGAAGTTCATCCGAATGAGGAGGTCGTCGCCGAGGCATTGGGGTACAGGCACCGGGATAGGAGCGGCGCTCCTGCTCTCCGTTCGGCCCGAAACTTCGTGGAGTTCGCCATCGCTGCGCTTTAGGCCGAGCGCCCCTGCAACAAAAAAGGCGCCGCGGTTTCCCGCAGCGCCTTATCTCGTTGGCCTGTTTGGCGGGTGCTTACGAACCCGAGCCGAACTGGCGATACTTTTCGTTGCCGACAAAGCCGAACTTCGTCACGCCCGAGCTCTTGATGACCTGCAGCACCTTTGCTGAAAGGTCGTAGCTGGCGAGCGCTTCTGGCTCGAACTGCAGCTCTGGCTCGGTCGCCATCTGCGTCGTCTCTGCAAGCAGGGTGACCAGCTGGCCCTGATTCACGGCTTCGCCGTTCCACAGGATCTGGTCGTCCTGCGTCAGGACGAGCTTGTTCTTGATCGGGTCGATGATGACATCAGTCGGCGGCGGATCGCCCTGCGGAAGGTCGATATCGACCGAGTGCGTTGCCACCGGGATGGTGATGATGAACATGATCAGCAGAACGAGCAAAACGTCGATCAGCGGCGTCATGTTCATGTCGATCATCGGTTCGCCGTCGAGCTTGCCTCCGGACATACCCATGTCAGTTACTCCTTAATCGTGTGTCCCGACCGGCTTAGCCGTTCGGGTCGACCGGGTTCGAAATGAAACCGACGGTCGGATAGCCAGCGGCCTGGACCTGATAGATCGTGCCCGCAACACAGCGCCACGGTGCATTCGAGTCTGCACGGATGTGGACCTGCGGGATGGCGTCGGGATCGTCGATGATCGCCTCTGCACCGCCCGGATAAGCCTGCACGATGTTGTCGAGCTTGGTGAAGGCTGCGTCGTAAAGCTCTTCAGACGACATCGGGGTGATGTTGTTGAAGTAGACGCGGCATTCGCCGGTGCGCGTCGCGCCGGTAAAGCCCGAACGGATCGTGCCTGCGGTGCGACCCTCGGCGTCGGTCGTGCTCACGGTCAGCTGGAGGTTTTCCACCTTGTCTTTCGATTCAACCGATTCGAAGACCGGGATTTCCAACTGCTCAACCGTCTGGATGGCCACCGGAACCGCGATGAGGAAGATGATCAGGAGAACCAACATCACGTCCACCAGCGGCGTGGTGTTGATGTCGGACATCGGGGTTTCCCCGCCTCCCATCGAAATCGCCATTGTGAATTCCTTATCTGCTCAAAAGAGCGTTTCTACTGCCAAGGCACCTTTGCGCAGATGCCATTTGCGAACCAAGATCGTCGCAAGAGACGGGCCGGGGCAGACATCGCCGCCCACCCCGGCAATCGCCCTTACTTCTTGATCGAGGCCGAAGCGCCGCCAGCCGTGGTGGCCGGCTTCGCAGCAGGCTTGGCAGCCGGCTTCGCAGCCGCAGCGGTCACAGCCGGCTTAATCGAACCGTTCGAGCCGATATAGGCAACGATGTTGTTCGAGAAGTCGGTCATGAGAGCGTCGATGCGACGGTTGCGCGACTGCAGCCAGTTAAAGGCAAGCACAGCAGGCACAGCAACGAGCAGGCCGATTGCGGTCATGATCAGTGCTTCACCAACCGGACCTGCAACCTTGTCGATCGAGGCCGAACCTTCGATGCCGATGTTGATCAGTGCGCGGTAGATGCCGATCACGGTGCCGAGTAGACCGATGAACGGTGCGGTTGCGCCGACCGATGCGAGGAACGACAGACCGCCCGAAAGCGACTGGTTGATGGTGTTCTGCGAGTGAGCGAGCTCTTCCTCGACGAAGTGAACTTCCTGGCCTGCGCCTTCCATCTTGCCGTGGTGCTCCTGAGCGGTCACGGCGTCGTCGGCGAGCTGGCGCCACGCGCTGTTTTTCTCAAGCTTGGTCGCGCCTTCCTTAAGCGACGATGCACGCCAGAACGACTGACGAACGCTCTGGTACTGGCGCATCACCTTGTTCTGTTCGAACAGCTTGGTGAACAGGATGTAGAACGAACCGACCGACATGATGATCATGACGGCAAGGATCGACCAGGCGACGGGGCCGCCTTCTTCCATGGCTTTCCAGAAGCCGAATTCGTTGACGGGCGCTTCCGTGTCGGCGGCCGCAGCTGCGAGATAATAAAGGTTCATTGCGAGTAGTCCTCTTAAAAAGTGTCCCGAAGGTCCCGGCGCCTTCCAGCGGGCCGGGAGCCTCAAAATTCATCAGTTCAAACGATAGGTGATCCGGGTGGAGTAGGATCCCGTGGTCTCGTTACCAGCGGCGTCGAGTGCGGGGTTGAAGCGCGCATAGCGTTCCATCCCGCGACAGGCTGCATCATCGAGGATGCTCGACCCGCTCGAACCGGTGACCTGGCAATTCGTTGCGCGGCCGTCAGCAGTGACGGTGACGCGAACGCCCACGGTGCCCTCAATCTCTTCACGCAGAGCACGCGAAGGATAGTTTTCCTGGATCCGCGTCGCCCAGCGGCGTTCGTTGCGGGTCGTCGCTCCACGCGCCAGCGAAGGCGGCGGGGGCGGCGGCGGTGCAACCGGTGCAGGCGGCGGAATTGTAAGAGCCGGTGGTGCAGGCGGCGGAATCGTCGGCTGCGTTTGAATCGGTGGCGGTGCCGGCGCGATGTTAATCGGCGGCGGCGGAGCAACCGGAGGCGGCGGGGCCGTTTCCTGCGGGGGCTGCTCGGGCGGTGGTTCCTCGGGCTCCTCAGGGGGCTCGGGCTCCTCAATGTCGACCGTGGTGACGCGCTCAACCACTTCCTGCACTGCCGAGATGGCAAGGCCGGAAATGAGCAGGTACCCGATCAGCACATGGATCAACGCCACAATGATGATGGAAGTTACCTTACTTCCACCCATTTGTTGGTCAGCGTAGGCCATCCAGTCGCTTTCTCTCCGTTATTTCCGTCGGGCGGGGGCCCGACACAATTCTCGCACACCGGGCCTAATCCTCGTCGCAACCGATTCGCAAAGCATGCGAAAGGCCAGCGATGAGATCGACCCGGGATGCGAATCCCAGAATCTTAAATCTCGGTCGGTTCCCAGAATTTGCCCGCGACGCTCGTCAACCCAGTGAGCGCTCGTAAGGAATCCTGCTCCAACCATCCGCGTGCAGCGCCCGTTCCAAAAGGCACCACAACGCAGCCGAGTTTGCATCGATCTTGTCCCCAACCTCGATACAAGCTCCCCGCGCTTTAACGGTCAACACCTATGCAATCAAACGAATTTACGGTTCAGCGGTGATTCACTGGCGGCTGCGTCCAATGTGGTCTAGCCCGAAAAAATGTGATGCCGGGAAACAGGATTTGACCATGAGACGGCGCGTTAACGCGATTTTAACCAATAAATTCCGCAGGTTGCTTTTGATGCCGCTTGCTGCAACGGCGATTGCGCTGGGCTCAGCACCGGCATCTGCGCAGCAAACTGTCCCATCTCCGGTCACCGCTGCCGAAGCGGCGACCTATGCCGACCTCGTGGATCTGGCCGAGCGAAGCGATCTTGTCATCCGCGCCGAGATTCGCCGGCAGATCGAAGTGGAGCCTGAGCGCGCGCCTGGTCTCGCCCCCGGATTCGCGCGCCTGTATATTGAGGCGCGCACGCAGGCCCTCCTTGCCGGAACCAGCCCGCTGGGCGAATCTCTGGTCTATCTCGTGGACGTCCCCTTGAATGAGCGCGGCAAGCCGGAAAAGCTCAAGGACAAGGTCATGCTGCTGTTTGCCGACGCGGTCCCGGGCCGTCCCGGCTCGATCCAGCTCACCGGCAAGAATGCGCAGCTCGATTATTCGCCCGAGCTTGAGGCGCGTGTGCGTCCGATCCTGACTTCGCTGGTAGCTAACGATCGTCCGCCGCTTATCACCGGCATTCGCGACGCGCTTGCGGTGCGCGGGACGCTTGCCGGAGAATCGGAGACGCAGATCTTCTTGTCCACCGACAGCCGCTCGCCGGTGTCGATCACGGTCCTGCGCCGTCCGGGTCAGCGCCCGGCCTGGGGCGTTTCCTGGGGCGAGATCATCGATTCGAGCGCCCGCGCGCCCCAGCCGCGCACGCTGCGCTGGTATCGCATGGCTTGCGCGCTGCCGCAGCGCCTGCCTTCGGCTGCAAACCTCGCGCGAGATCCTGAAGAGCGCCGGCTGGCTGAGGCGGACTACGCCTTCGTGATGCAGGAACTGGGCCCGTGTGCGCGGGCGATTACCGAGGCCACCTGAACCTTGCTCGCAAAGCGGGGCTGCGATTTGCCGCTTGACGCGTGAGGCGCTGATTGCCAGCGCTGCATCCCGCTTATATTGCATCGCACAACGAAACTCCCGGCCCAAAGGAACCTGCGCTTGGCTACCAACGCGTCCACTTCATCGCCTCTGCGCATCGCCATCGCCGGGCTCGGCACGGTTGGCGTCGGGGTCATCCGGCTGCTCGGCACCAACCGCGACCTCATCGCTGCACGCGCTGGCCGTGCGATCGAAGTCGTCGCGGTGAGCGCGCGCGAGCGGCACAAGGATCGCGGCGTAGACACCGGCTCCTATGCTTGGGAAGACGATATGACGGCGCTTGGCGCGCGCGATGATGTCGATGTCGTGGTCGAACTTGTCGGCGGATCGGACGGGCCTGCGCTTGCTTTGTCCCGCGCGGCTCTCAAAGGCGGCAAGGGGCTGGTCACCGCAAACAAGGCGATGGTCGCGCATCATGGGCTTGAGCTTGCCGAGGCTGCCGAAGCTGCGGGCGCGCCGCTCAAATTCGAAGCGGCCGTTGCAGGCGGGATTCCGGTGGTGAAGGGCCTTCGCGAAGGCACCAGCGCCAACGCGCTCACCAAGGTCTACGGCATCCTCAACGGCACCTGCAATTATATCTTGTCCGAGATGGAAGAGACCGGAGCGGACTTTGCCGAAACGCTCGCCGAAGCGCAGGCGCTGGGTTATGCCGAGGCCGACCCGACCTTCGATATCGAGGGGATCGACGCCGCCCACAAGCTCGCAATTCTTGCAGCGATCGGGTTTGGCGCAAAGGTCGATTTCGCCAGCGTTTCCACCACCGGCATCGTCCAGGTGCGCGCTGCCGATATTGCGCAGGCCGATGCGCTCGGTTTCGTCATCCGCCTGATCGCGGAGGCCGATGTGCAGGACGAAGACGGTACGCCCAAGCTGCTACAACGCGTGCGCCCCTGCCTTGTCGCCAAGGGTCACCCCTTGAGCTCGGTCGATGGGCCCACCAACGCGGTTGTCGCGGAGGGCAATTTTTCGGGCCGCCTGCTGTTTCAGGGCGCGGGCGCCGGCGATGGACCGACCGCGAGCGCAGTGGTTGCCGACCTTATCGACATTGCGCGCTCTGAAGTGGGCGCACCGTTCTCGATGCCGGTCGATCAGCTGCAGGCGCTCGGCCCCGCACAGCCCGGCCACCGCACAGAGCGCACCTATCTGCGCTTTACCGTCAAGGACCGCCCCGGCGTACTCGCCGAGATCACCGCCGCGATGCGCGACGCCGATGTCTCGATCGAGAGCCTGATCCAGCAGGGGCGAGAGCATGGCGGCGGCGAAGTGCTGGTCGCGATGGTCACGCATGAAGGGCCAGAGGCGAACGTCACCAAGGCGCTCGCGCTGCTTGAAGGATCGGAAAGCCTGACCGGCGAGCCGCTGGTTCTGCCTATCCTGCCGGCCTAGCGTCGCCCTCTTCGCGCGACGGTTCATAGCGCGAGGGCGGCAGGCCCAGCTCCTGCTCCAGCAATGCGCGCGCTTCTTCGGTAGGCTCGCCATCCTCGCCGATGGGATTAAGCCCGCGCGCGATGCGTTCGGCATCGCTGCCTGCGGGCGGCGCAGGCAATGCCTCGACATCGATCATCACCGGATGCGGGCCAGGGCAGGGCGGAATGAAGCAGCCGGTGAGAACAATCGTCACGCCCGAACCGGCGAACGGATGGTGGGTGTTGTCGACGTCAGGCGCCTGCGGGTCGTTGATATAGGCGCTCTCACGAGCATAACGGTCGGCCCAGGCCTCTGCCGAGCCTGAATACCAGTTGCCCGGATCATCCCCGCGCTGGCGGCACACGATGATGTCGCCTGAGATTGCGCTCGCATCCACCTCTTCCTCGCACTCCCTGACATCGGTTTCCGATGGAGCAGGCGCGGCGACGGACTGAGGCGTGAGGTCGATCCGCTGCGGCGGCGATCTCGGTTCGCTAAAGCCCTCGTCATCGAGAGGGATCGGTACCCGTTCCTGCGCGGCAACGGGAAAGGCCCCAGGGAAGGCCAGCGCCAGTCCAGCTAGAAGGCTGAACCGGGCATGCCTCACTCGGGAACCGGCGGCGCTTCGAGGCCGAGCGCGCGGCGGCGTGCAGCGATTTCTTCGGGCGTGGGGTCAGGATCGCGGCCAAGCGGCGGGAGGCCGCGCGCGATCCGGTCAGCGTCCGATCCCTCGGGCGCTTCGGGCAGGGCCTCGACATCGATCATGAGCGCCGCTTCGGGCGGGCAGGGCGGAATGACGCACAACCCGCTGACCGTTGCAGGTCCGCTGAAGATGCCGCCGCCCGCAACATTGACGGGCTGCTCACCCTGCGTGCGCTGGGCGTAGCGTTGTTCCCATTCTTCCTTGTTCCACGAACCATCGGTTGCCTCGCCAAGCTGGCGGCACACGACGATCTCGCCCGCGATCCGGCCCGCATCGGCCTCTTCCTCGCAGTCTTCTTCAAGGAGGCGGTCCGATTCCTCGCGCGGGACCGTCACCGACAGGTCGAGCCGGAGCGGGCGGGGCGCGCGACGCGGGGTCGCGGCGCTATCGGGCGCGGCGTCTTCGGCATCAGCCTCGGGCTCAGTTTCGGCTTCCTGTGTCACCGGCTGGTCATCCTGCGCGGCCACAGGAGCAGCAAGCGCGATGCCCAATCCTGCTGCAACCCCGAAAAGGGTCGATTTTCGGGGAAGGCGGGCGGCATTGCTCGACAAATGCGGCTCCTCCTGTCTAAGCGCATTGCGTTTCGAAGCTGAGCCGATGACAAGGCGCAAGAGGACTGAATTTCGCATGAACACCCCTACTGACACAGATGTGCTGGCGGCAAAAGAGCCTGAAGATTCAAACGCGATCGACCGTGTTTTGGTCCTGGAGATGGTTCGCGTGACCGAGGCCGCTGCGGTCGCCGCAGCGCAGCTGATCGGACGCGGGGACGAGAAGGCCGCCGATGCCGCTGCGGTAGAAGCGATGCGCCGCGCTTTCGATACGCTTTACATGGATGGCACCGTCGTCATCGGCGAAGGCGAACGCGACGAAGCGCCGATGCTCTATATCGGCGAGAAGGTCGGCATGGGCGCAGATGGCGGCAAGGCTCCGAAGATCGACATCGCGCTCGACCCGCTCGAAGGCACCACCATCACCGCCAAGGCTGGCCCCAACGCGCTTGCCGTTCTGGCGGCAGCGGAGAAGGGCGATCTTCTCAATGCGCCCGACGTCTACATGGACAAGCTCGCGGTTGGCCCCGGCCTTCCTGCCGACGTGATCGACCTTGCGAAGTCTCCGACCGAGAACGTTCAAGCGGTTGCGGCAGCCAAGGGCGTCGAGCCGAGCGCGATCAATGTCTGCGTCCTCGACCGCCCGCGCCATGCCGACCTCATCGCAGAGCTGCGCGCGCTCGGTTGCGGCGTTTACCTGATCGGCGATGGCGACGTTGCAGGCGTGATCGCCGTGACCGACCAGGACACCGGGATCGACATGTATATGGGCCAGGGCGGAGCCCCCGAAGGCGTGTTGGCCGCGGCTGCGCTTCGCTGTGTCGGCGGACAGTTCAATGGCCGCCTCGTCTTCCGCAACGACGATGAAAAGGCGCGCGCGAAGAAGTGGGGCATCGAGGACCTGGGTCGCATCTACAAGCTCGACGATCTCGCCAAGGGCGATTGCATCTTTGCAGCCACCGGCGTGACCGACGGCTCGCTGCTCGACGGCGTGAAGAAGCGCCGCAAGTCAACCGGCGCAACGATCATGACCACCGAAAGCGTCGTGATGCGCGCTTCGTCAGGCACTGTAAGGTGGATCAAGGGCGAGCACCGCATCACTCCGCACCGGAGTTGAGGGGCGGCTCGCCGCTAAACCATTGCTGACCCAGCCAAAACGCGCAGGCTGACCTTTGAACAAGGGGGCAAGCATGCTTTGGCTTTTTGGACCGGTTATCCTCACGGCGGCGAGCGCGCAGGGCGCCGCCTCCGACGATGCTCCCATCCCGCCCACGGAGCCCGAAGTGCTGGGCGCTGGAACGGTCTCGCAAGAGGGTCGCTACGAGTTCTGCTCGACCATGTCGCGCGACCGACGCACGGTCACTATCGGGATCGAGCATGGCGAGTGGCAGTCGATGGAGGCGTGGCACTGGGAGGACGGTGAGTGGACCGGGCCTCAGCATATTCTCGGCACGCCCGAATACACCGCGCAGGACCCCTATCTCAGCGAGGACGAGGCGCGGCTCTATTTCATTACGCGGGTGCGCGGTGACGCGGATATCGGCTATCTTACGCGCAACGCCGTGGGTGATTGGGCGGACCCGGTCCTGCTCGATGCGCCCATCAACGGACCTGGAAACGACTACTTCGTCTCGATCACGCGTTCGGGCGAGGTCTACTGGTCATCCGACCGCGCAAATGACGAGGGCGGGTATGACATCTACTCGGCCAACCTTGCGGACAGCGCCGAGGATAACGCGGCACGCCTTCCATCGCCCGTCAACACGCGCGCCTATGAAGGCGATCCCTATATCGATCCGGAAGGTCGCTACCTGATCTTCGCATCAAGCCGCCGCCGGGGGCTGGGGCGGGGCGACCTCTACCTATCCTTGCCCGACGGAGAGGGCGGCTGGTCTTATCCGATCGCATTCGATGAGCGGGTGAACACGCCGGGCCATGAGTTGTGCCCATTGGTGACGCTCGACGGATCGGCGCTGCTTTTCACGAGCAATGAGGACATTCGGTGGGTGTCGACAACCATCATCGACGAGATGATTGCAGAGCACTCCGAAGCGTCGGCTGAACGCTAGCGCGGCTGCTCGTCCCACTCGGCCTCTCTGGCACGATCACGTCCATACTCGATCAGGCAGCGCATGAAGCAGCGGTGAAATTCGACCGGGTCGTCCTGTGCATCGTCGATGCTGCGCCATTCTTCGCAGGTCTTGGGCCCCTGATCCTCGAAATCGGGGATCGAATAGCGACGATGCGGATCGCTCAAATCCCCGTTGCGGATGCGCGCGAAAAAGAATGGCAGGTTATCGTTGAGAGCCCGCTCGCGGGCGCGGTCAACCGATAGTCGCCTAATCTGGTTTTCGAACAGTTCGAGCGTGCGCACCGCAAGGTCCAGCACCTCCCAGTCCTTGCGCTGGCCGAACAAGGCCCGCTCGGGCGTGCAGTCGTCTGGATCGACCTTCTGACACTCTTCGCGCGAATCCCCCGACGCGTTGAGGATCAGGTAAAGCGCGTGGCGGTCTCCCGTGCGGACAGGCACATTCACAGGAGAAGGGCGCAGCACTTCGCTGAACCGGTCGTCGAAGACGGCGTAGCGCACGCCGCCGTCAATATACATGCGGTTGTCGATGAAGGACGGGCGCGCGCCCGGCGGGACGATGGATGAGGCGACGAGCGCCTCGATGTAGCAGTCCTTGTGACGATCGCGATCGGCCTTGGTTTTGGCGTTGGCATAGTCGAGTGCGATCTTGGTCATGTCGAACGCGACCGCAACGCCGAGGTCCACATCGGTCGCGCCGGCGAGCAGGTAAGAGCGGTTATCGGGATCGCGGTAACGGTCCGCCACCTCTCTCAAGACCTCGTCGGTCATGATCTCGTCCAGCCGATCGCGCAGCGGGATGAGGTCCGAGATCGCACCTTTGGTCAGCAGCTTGTAGATAGCCTTGAAACTGAACCCGTCATCGATATCCGAGCCATCGACATAGGTGACGAGCAGGCGGCCCTCGTCGTCGATGGTGTAGCCGTTTACGGAAATCTCCGGCCGCCCGATGAAAGCGCCGGTCGATTGCAGCGCTCCGGTGCTGATCCCGGTGACGAGCCTGAAATTCGGCATGGTGCCGCTCTTGTGCCAGCCATCGAGAAAGCCGACCCCGAACGCCCCGTTCTGGCTGCCGCCCGAAAGGAGCAGCATGTTTCCGGGATTTTCCGCGATGACACTGCTGAGGGGCCGTTCGCCCGGCAAGGATGTCTCGAGCGAATAGCGCGTTATATTGCACAGCTTGTCCTGCGGCGTGAACTCCGGCGTGTGCGAGCATGCGCCGAGGAAAATCAGCGCGAGGAATGCGACCCAAAAAGACTTCATGAAACGACCCCCATTTGCATAAGCTCCCTTGGACTGACACCAAAAAAGCGCGGATGCAAACAGGAGCGCGGCAAACACGCATTCGGGCAATCTGACGACAACGCAGACGCATGTGTTGCAATTGCATGACGCTTGGCTAGGCGTGGCGGGACAGCAGCACACCTCGTCGGGGATTCGCATTCATGAAAATCATGTCGGGCAATTCGAACCTGCCGCTTGCGCGCGCGATTGCGGCCTATCTCGAAATCCCGCTGACCGATGCGAGCGTTCGCCGGTTTGCCGATGAAGAGATCTTCGTCGAAATCCATGAAAACGTGCGCGGCGAAGACGTCTTCCTCGTCCAGCCGACCGGCTATCCGGCGAATGACAATCTCATGGAATTGCTGATCTGCATCGACGCGCTGCGGCGTGCATCGGCCAAGCGGATTACCGCGGTGATCCCTTACTTTGGCTATGCGCGTCAGGACCGGAAGCCCGGCCCGCGCACGCCGATCTCGGCCAAGCTCGTGGCCAATCTCATCACGGAGGCCGGCGCTGACCGCGTCCTTGCGGTGGACCTGCACGCAGGGCAGATCCAGGGCTTTTTCGATATCCCGACCGACAACCTCTATGCAGCGCCCGTTATGGCCGCCGATATCCAGGCGCGTTATGGCGACCAGGACCTGATGGTGGTGTCGCCCGATGTCGGCGGCGTGGTGCGCGCCCGTGCGCTTGCCAAGCGGCTCGACAACGCCCCGCTCGCCATCGTCGACAAGCGCCGCGACCGTCCCGGCGAGAGCGAGGTCATGAACATCATCGGCGATGTCGAGGGTCGGCACTGCATCATGATCGACGACATCGTCGATTCTGGCGGGACGCTGTGCAACGCAGCCGACGCGCTGCTTGAGGGCGGAGCGAAGTCGGTTGCCGCATACATCACCCACGGCGTCCTTTCGGGCGGCGCGGTGGCGCGCATCGATGGGTCGCAGCTGAAGGAACTGGTGATCTCCGATTCAATCCGTCCGACCGAAGCGGCGGAAGCTTCGGAGAAGATTCGCATTCTGACGATGGCCCCGCTGGTAGGCGAAGCGATCCGCCGGATTGCAGACGAAAGTTCGGTTAGCAGTTTGTTTGACTGATGGAACCGGTCGCAACGCGACCGCAAGGCCGACCGGCCGCCCGCAGCGACGCGATCTTTGATCGCATGAGCGAGGAAGTCGCGCGCCCGGATGGGCGTGCGCAAGAACAATAGTGTTCGACAAGGCTGAAGTTCGCGAACTCCTCATTGGCGCTGCCCGCGCAGGAAACGCGCTGACCTATTCGCAAATGCTCGGCCTGCTCGGCTACCGCTTCACGCGGCCCAAGATGCGTGCGCTGTGCAAGGTGCTCGACGCGATTGATCAGGACGGACGCGTGGCGGGGGAGCCTGACCTTGCGGTCCTCGTGGTGCGCCAGTCCGACGGGCTTCCGGGCCAAGGCTGGTTCGTCGCCCGCTCGCACCTGGCTGAGACCATGAAAGGCACATGGCCGCTCGACTGGGAGGGGGCGGAAGCGAAGGCCTATGTCAAATTGCACCAAGAACAGGCTTTCGATTTCTGGCAGGCGCGTTAGTACGCGCGTGCCAAGCCACCCGCTCCCTCCACCCTTCCACCCGGATCGTGACCCGGAGTGATAATCCGGGTGGAAGGGTGGAGGGAGCGGGTGGCCCCGGACCTTCAAAGAGAGCCCCATGACTCCAGCCGACCTCCAACTCGCCAACCGCCTTGCCGATGCTGCGGGCGCTGCCATCCGTCCCCTGTTCCGCGGCGAATGGGCCGAAGAGCGCAAGGAAGACCGCTCCTTCGTCACCGAGGCCGACCGCGCAGCCGAAGCCGCGATGCGCCAGATCATTGAGGCCGAACACCCCGACGACGGCATCATTGGCGAGGAATACGGCACCCGCAACGAGGGCGCAGGGCGGCAATGGGTGCTCGACCCGATTGACGGCACGACCAGCTTCATCGCCGGTCGCCCGATCTTCGGCACGCTGATCGCACTCCTTCAGGACGGCTGGCCCGTCCTCGGCGTCATCGACCAGCCGATTGCGAAAGAGCGCTGGGTCGGGCGGATCGGGGAGGGCACGACCTTCAACGGCAAGCCTGCCATGGTTCGCCCATGCAAGGACTTCTCCGACGCGGTGCTCGGCACCACCACCCCGCACCAGTTCGCAGGCGACGATGTCGATGCCTTCATGGGCGTCGCCAAGGCGGTCGCCGAGCGCAAGATCATCTATGGCGGCGACTGCTACAATTACGGCCTCGTCGCATCCGGCCACGTCGATGTCGTGATCGAAGCAGGCCTCAAAATCCACGACTTCGCCGCGCTCGTCCCCGTGGTCGAAGGCGCTGGCGGCACGATGAGCGACTGGCAGGGCAACCCATTGGATGCCGACAGCGACGGGCGCGTCATCGCCCTTGGGGACCCAGCACGGCTTGAGGACGTTCTTGAAGCGATGGGGTGAAGTCTGGAATTCTGACTTTTCCACAGGAGGTAAACAGGTCAACCCTCTGATTTCGTTAGAGCGAATCAAAAATGGGACGAAATGGTTTGTTACGGGATTCCCTTGGTCAGGCTCAGGTGCCATCTTGTGGGAATGTGGTGTCGGCATTGTTGCCAAATGAGTTGGGTCGCGTTATGGCACGCCGCTTTTTGGGGGTGATTCGCCTCTGTGGCTCTCAGTGAGCCGATGGGGTTGTAGGCTAGCTAATGAATGATGCTCTGAGATATCTAACTGGTCGCGGTCGTGATCCAAGGTACGGCTTTGGCGGAAGCATGCGTCATTCTGCTTTGCAGGTGGCTGCGCGTTTGTGGCGTGGCAACGTTCTGGCTCAGTTCGCTCGGAGGCAGCTTGGTCGCCCATCGGTCATCGACTCTCCCATATTTAAAGAGCTGGATTGACCCCGCGCTGGGGGCACTTGGGGGGGTCGCTTTCTCAATGCGTGAAACGGTTTTGCTCAGGCCGATTGAGGCCACTCCGCTGGACGTCGGAGAGCAGATCGGCAAGGCTGTTGCATTCTGGGACCAGACGGAAGGCCTGCTTAAGCGTGCGGAACAGATCAACGGCGCAATGGTCGGCCCTGCGGTTTCCGAACTGCGCTATGCTGGCCGGAAGCTAATTGATTTCGTTCGTGAAACATCTGCATCAGCTGACGCAGATAAGAGGCGCAGTCATCTGGAAGACTTTCTTCAATGTTGCGTCAGAGCTAGGCATGATGCTGTCGATGCGATGTTCAGCTATATTGTACTTTATCTAGAAGAACTCGAAGATCGCGTTGATTCCGATCTGATCGCGGTTCAATTCCCAAAGTATAAAGTGCTGAAATACGACCTAAAGAAGGCTATGATAAAAATCGCGGCATCTCGCGCTGACCGTGATCAGCGGAACAAAATTTACGAGGATATCGTAACGGCTGGTATCGAGAGAACCGTGAAAACCTTCGAAGGCCTGAGGTATATGGAGGACGAGCTATTTGCAGCACAAGTTAAGCGGAACAGAACGAGGCATCTCGTAGGATGGGCGATGTCATTTTCTGTCTCGGTGCTTGCGATAGCCATTTTAGCGCTCTTGGTGGTCTTAGCCACTTAGCGACCAGCCACCTCGATGCGTCTTATGTTCTATCTTGTTTTCGTTCTTGTGGCTGCGCCATTTGAGGCATGGACCCTGTTGGGAATTGGGTGGGGGCTCGGCGATAACGAGTTGATGATGAGGCCATATTCCAATGGTTTGCTATTTTTGGCCTCACTCATATTCTTTTGCGAGACTCTTTTTCGCATGAGCTTTGAATGGGCCGATGTGATGAGGGGAGATCGGAGTCGCTTGGCAACTTGGTTCTACCAAGCAGTATTTGGAGCTGTTCTAGTGGGGGCTATCATTACCGGCTTCTTTTACGTTGTAGGCCAGCTTAGAGCTGCCAATGGTGGGCCAATCATTGATCCGACAGGTACGTATCAAAGATGGGTTCTCACCGCGGCTATCATATCATCCTTGCTATCATTCGTTTGGGAGGATCGGAAAAGCAACCAGACCCGGCGACGGTCAAAGATTGAGCCACTGAGTTACTGAGCTTGAATGACTGATCCCAAGAACCGAAGTCGCGGATTATGATCCGTACCAAACATCTCTTCTTCTACGGCGTTTTGCAGGATGGGCTTGGTCCCGGCGGGCAGGACTGGCCCTTTTTGAAGGGTCTCGGGCTCGGGGCGAAGGCCACCGTGCACGGGTCGCTGTTCGCCATTCCCGACGAACACGGCTGGTATCCTGCGCTCATCCCCACGCAGGCGCGGCTTTCCTCGGTGGTGCAGGGCACGATCCACGATGCAAGCGGGGTGGATATCGCGGCAATCGATGCGTTCGAGGGGCCCAATTACACCCGCCAGCCCATGCCGGTCGATGGCTGGGACGGATATGGCGAGACACATGCCGAAACATATGTCTGGACCGCCGAGCTGCCCGAGGGAGCAGAGGTGATTGTGAGCGGCGATTTCAAACTGTGGCTTGAGACGACGGGACGCAAACCCTTCACCGGCTGAGCCTTCGCAGCGTTTTCCTACAGCGCTGCGGGCCGCTATGTTCGCTCGCGCTCTTTCCCATCGTCGGCCAGCCTTCAGCTTACACAAACGGGGTGATTTTTTATGAGCGCGAAGGTGACACTTTTCGCACTCTAAGTGACGGTTCTCGCCCCAAGGTGACGGTTTGACAGCACCAGAGTGACAGGTGAGCAGTTTTGGCCCTGAACCGTGTAACATGCGGTCCACTTCTCGCCTGCAGGACCCCCTCACAACGCTTGCAATCCTGCGCCAAAACGCTAAATGGCGCGTCTTCAACGACACGAATCAAGCGACCGGCCTGGCTGAAAGGGCTGCCAGGGCTGGTTTGACGTGTCTCTGATCAAAGGAGATGAAAATGCCCAAGCTTAAGACCAAGAGCGGTGTGAAGAAACGCTTCAAGATCACCGCCAACGGCAAGGTCAAGCACGGTGTTGCTGGTAAGCGCCACCGCCTGATCAGCCACAATGCGAAGTACATCCGCCAGAACCGCGGCACCACTGTCCTGTCCGAACACGACACGAAGACGGTGAAGAAATGGGCCCCTTACGGGCTCGACTGATCGCGATCTAAGGAGAAACTGATATGCCTCGCATCAAACGCGGCGTTACCACGCGCGCCAAGCACAAGCGTCTGCTCGATCAAGCCAAGGGCTATCGCGGTCGTCGCAAGAACACCATCCGTATCGCTCGTCAGGCCGTCGAAAAGGCCGGCCAGTACGCCTACCGCGATCGCCGCATCAAGAAGCGCAACTTCCGCGCTCTGTGGATCCAGCGCATCAACGCGGCGGTCCGCGCTGAAGGCCTGACCTACTCGCAGTTCATGCACGGCGTGAAGCTTGCCGGGATCGAGCTCGACCGCAAGGTCATGGCCGACCTCGCCATGAACGAAGAAGCGGCGTTCAAGACGATCATCGCTCAGGCGAAGGAAGCACTTCCCGCCTAAGCAGCATTGATCTGCTGACACCTCAAAAAGGGCTCCGGTGCAGGTCATGCACCGGGGCCCTTTTGCGTTGGAAGTAGGCGTTCGGCGCCCGCGTCTCATGCACCGCGCTCTTGTAGTAATGCGCCAGAACGCTTGTAGAACTGCGTCAATTGGCGCAGACTTCAACTCATGGGGATTGAGCAGGACATGCGAACCGGGGCGATCGCCCCCGCAGCCGGGCTGACGGGGCCCCAGCACTCTGTCCGCAGCCAGTTCTTCGCACCGACGAGCGAGTTCGACGGATGCTTCACGACGTTCTACCACCTTGAACTCGACGTGGCCGATGGCGGCACGGTCAAAGACTACCTGCAGCCCGAATGGGGCAATATCCGCTTCTTCAGCGGATCGCTGCCGAAATCGCAGATCGGCGAAACCTCGCTTGAGGGAGCAAGGTTCAACACCACCGGCCCAAGCTCGCTGCCCTGTGACTTCACCGTGGGCACGACGCGGATGTGGGGGATCGGCTTTCTCCCGATGGGCTGGGCGCGTTTCGTCGATGCGGAAGCCTACGACCTTGCCAACACGGTCTTTGAAGGAACCCAGCACCGGGCCTTTCGCAAGTTCGATGAGCTGTCAGGCGTGCTGTGCGATCCCGATGCGACGCTTGAAGAGCAATATGCTCACATCATCGAAGTGATGGGCAGGCTGATGCGGCCCTCGCGTGATGAGCCCAAGATCGTGCGCGTCCATGCAGCCCTTGTCAGCGGAGAGCATTTCGCGGTGGGCGACCTTGCCGACGCCTGCGGGATGAGCATTCGCACCCTCGAACGGGTTTGCCACCGCTACTTTGGCTTCGCACCCAAGCTGCTGATGCGTCGCCAGCGCTTCATGCGCAGCCTCACCAGTTTCATGCTCCATCGCGGACAGGGTAGCAGTGTGCGGTGGACCGAAGCGATGGACGGCGACTATCACGACCAAGCGCAGTTCACGCGCGAGTTCACCGAATTCATGACGATGACGCCGAGCCAGTATGCGGCGCTCGACAAGCCGGTGCTGACCTCTTTCATGGAAGCCAGGGCCCGCGTCTGGGGAAGCGCAGCGCAGACGCTCGATGAACCCAAACAGGGTGAGGGGACCTAACTCGCACGACGATCCGTGCAGTTTGCGGTTTCCTACCGGGCAAGGCGTCCCTATGTAACAGCTCTTCACAAGTAATGGGGTGAAGTCTCAGGCGGCCTTAAGCGGGGCCAAAGGGACCACAAAACGGGCAGTTGGGGGTTCGCACACCGTAAATGCGGAACGAGTTGGGTAATGCGATCACGATCCGCTTCGCGCTGCCTGCTGAAGAGCTGCGCCCTTATGTGACGACCTATTACTGCACAGAAGTTGCCGCTTCGCCCAAAGAGCCGGTGCTCGAAGATTACCTGCATCCCGAATGGGCCAATCTGCGCTTCATGGACGAGGGCTGGGCGCAGAGCGCGATCGGCGATGCGCCGCTTGAAGCGTCGCCCGCCTTTTCGGCTACCGGCCCGACCAGCAAGGCGGCCCGCTTTCGCATCGGCACGGGAAGGAGTTGGGGCATCGGCCTTATGCCGCTAGGTTGGGCAAACTTCGTGGACGCCCCCGCGAGCGATTACGCTGATCGCACCGCTGACGGGAATGCCGACAACGCCTTTGCCGCGTTCCAGCCGCTTGCCCGCGCTCTGGCCGCAAGCACTGGCGACTTTGCATCCGAACTGCGCCTGATCGAAGCGCACATGGCGCAGATTGCCCCCACCGAGAATGCATCGGCGCAGGCGATTCAGCGCATCAATGCGCAGCTGGTCGATCCAGAGCTTTCGAAGGTCGCCGATCTCGCCGACCGGGTGGCGATGAACGTGCGCTCGCTTGAGCGGCTGTCGAAGCGCGCTTTTGGCTTCACTCCCAAACTGCTGCTGCGCCGCCAGCGGTTCCTGCGCAGTCTTGCCCAGTTCATGCTCGATCCCTCGCTCAGATGGCTTTCGACGCTCGACTACCAGTATCACGACCAGGCGCATTTCGTGCGCGATTTCAAGCGCTTCATGGGCATGAGCCCGACTGCCTATTCAAGGCTGGAGAAGCCGCTGCTGGTCGCTGCTGCCCGGGCGCGCATGGCGATTGCGGGCGAGGCGGTGCAGGGCTTGCACGACCCGCGCACCAAGGGTTCGTAAGCCACACCCGCACCTGGCTCGCTCGCACCTGCAACAAGCGCTTTGCAACTGGAGCCAATAGGCGCTAGCGGACCCGCTCACCCAAGCAGGCCAGACAATGACCGAACTGACACAACAAAAGACCACCGCTCTCGAAGCGATCGCGGCCTCGACGTCGCTCGATGCGCTCGAGGAACAACGCGTTGCCGCGCTCGGCAAGAAGGGCTGGGTAAGCCTTGCTCTCAAGACGCTCGGCCAGATGAGCCCGGAGGAGCGCAAGGACGCAGCTCCCGCCATCCAGGCCGTGCGCGCCGAAGTCGCCGAAGCCATCGACGCGCGCAAGGCTGCGCTCGAAGCGGAAGCTCTCGAAGCGCAGCTGGCAAGCGAGACGATCGACCTGACGCTGCCCGCACCGAACACTCACAAGGGCTCGATCCACCCGGTGAGCCAGGTGATGGACGAGCTGGCGGAGATCTTCGCCGACCTCGGCTTCCAGGTCGCGACCGGTCCTGAGATCGAGGACGACTGGCACAATTTCACCGCGCTCAACATGGATGAGAGCCACCCGGCGCGCGCGATGCACGACACGTTCTACTTCCCGGACAAGTCGGCTGATGGCGGCGAGATGCTGCTGCGCACGCACACGTCACCGGTGCAGATCCGCTCGATGAAGGAGCAAGGCGCGCCCATCCGCATCATCGCGCCGGGCCGCGTCTATCGCTCTGACAGCGACGCGACGCACACGCCGATGTTCCACCAGGTCGAGGGCCTCGTCGTCGACAAAGGCATTCATCTGGGCCACCTCAAATGGACGCTGGAGACCTTCTTCAAGGCCTTCTTCGAGCGCGAGGATATCACGCTTCGCCTCCGCCCCTCCTACTTCCCCTTCACCGAGCCTTCGGTCGAAGTCGATGTCGGCTATTCGAATGAGGGCAACCGCCGCGTGGTCGGCGGTCATGGCGATGATGAAGGCCATGACTGGATGGAACTGGGCGGCAGCGGGATGGTGAACCGCCGCGTGCTCGAAATGGCGGGCGTCGATGCGGACGAGTACCAGGGCTTTGCCTTCGGCCTCGGCATCGACCGCATTGCGATGCTCAAATACGGGATGAACGACTTGCGCGCCTTCTTCGATGGCGATCCGCGCTGGCTGCAGCATTATGGCTTCTCGCCCTACGATCAGCCAACCCTCTCCGCAGGTGTAGGAGCGCGGCCATGAAGTTCTCGATCACGTGGCTGAAGGACCACTTGGAAACCGATGCTTCGTTGCAGGAGATCACCGATACGCTGAACGCGATCGGGCTTGAGGTCGAAGGCGTTGAAGACCCGTCGGAAACGCTTGCCGGCTTCAAGGTCGCGAAGGTGCTGACGGCAGAGAAGCACCCCGATGCGGACAAGCTTCAGGTGCTCACCGTCGACACCGGCGAAGGCGATCCGCTGCAGGTGGTCTGCGGCGCCCCCAATGCGCGTGCTGGCATGAAGGGCGTGCTGGGCCTTCCCGGCGCGGTCGTTCCGGCCAGCGGGATGGAGCTCAGGAAAAGCGCCATTCGCGGGGTCGAATCGAACGGCATGATGTGCTCGGTTCGCGAACTTGAGCTGGGCGATGAGCATGATGGCATCATCGAACTGCCCGAAGATGCGAGCGTCGGGCACTGCTTTGCTGACTATCAGGGCTCCTCGCCGATCATTGACGTCGCAATTACGCCGAATCGCCCCGACTGCATGGGTGTCTACGGCATTGCCCGCGACCTTGCGGCAGCTGGCCTCGGCACGCTGAAGCCCATCGCCTTTCCCGAATTCTCAGCCTCGGGCGAGTGCCCGGTCGAGATCCGCACCGACGATCCCGAAGGCTGCCCGGCCTTCTTTGGCCGCGTGATCAAGGGGGTGACAAACGGTCCGTCGCCTGATTGGCTGCAGCAGCGGCTGAAGAGCGCGGGCCAGCGTCCGATCTCGCTGCTGGTTGACCTCACCAACTACCTGATGCTCGCGTTCGGGCGTCCGGCGCACGTTTACGACCTCGCCAAACTGTCGGGCGCAGTCGTCGCCCGCCGCGCGAAGGGCGGCGAGCAGGTGCTGGCGCTGAACGAGAAGACCTACACGCTCGATGAGAGCATGGTCGTGATCGCGGACGACAACGAAGTCCACGACATCGCAGGCATCATGGGCGGCGAGAATTCGGGCGTTCAGGACGACACGACCGACGTACTCCTCGAGATCGCTTACTTCGACCCGCCGCGCATCGGCGTCACGGGTCGCAAGCTGGGCCTGGCCTCCGACGCGCGCACCCGGTTCGAGCGGGGGGTCGATCCGGCATTCCTCGAAGACGGTCTCGACCTTTTGACCGGCCTGATCGTCGAACTTGCAGGCGGAAGCGCGAGCGAAGCCGTGCAGGCCGGCGTGCCTCCGATGGCTCCCAAGGTCGTGCTGTTCGACACCGATCTGACCGCCAAGCTGGGCGGCGTCACAGTGCCAGCCGACGAGCAGCGCCGTATTCTTGAAACCCTCGACTTCACGGTTGATGCCAACTGGAACGTCACCTGCCCGCTGCGCCGTCACGACATCGAAGGGCCCGCTGACCTCGTCGAAGAAGTCGTGCGCATCCATGGCCTCGACAAGGTCGAAAGCGTTGCACTCCCTCGCATGGACGGCGTGGCTCGTCCGACTGCTACGCCGCAGCAGCAGATGGAGCGTAAGCTTCGCCGCGCAGCTGCCGGAAGCGGGCTGGACGAGGCAGTGACCTGGTCGTTCCTGCCCGAAGATGCCGCCGCGCACTTCACCGCGACCGACGATCTGTGGAAGCTCGACAACCCGATCAGCGAGGACATGAAGGTCATGCGCCCCTCGCTCATTCCGGGCCTGCTGATCGCCGCCAAGCGTAATGCCGATCGCGGCGCGGGCGCTTCGCGCGTGTTCGAACTCGGCCGCCGCTACTTCCGCGGCAAGAATGGCATGAGCGACGAGCGCGCGACGCTTGGCGTGGTGCTGACGGGTGAGAAGGTCCAGCGCGGCTGGGCAAGTGGCAAGGCCGCGATGTACGATGCCTACGACGCGAAGGCCGCCGCGCTCTCGCTGCTCGAGGCGGCAGGCGCACCTGCGGATAAGCTGATGGTGATGGGTGAGGCTGGCGACCAGTTCCACCCGGGACAGTCGGCAACCCTGCGCCTTGGTCCCAAGAACGTGCTTGCGCGCTTCGGCATGCTCCATCCCGCAACGCTCAAGGCGTTCGACATGGATGGCCCCGTCGCAGCGGTCGAGCTGTTCCTCGATGCGATCCCGGCGAAGAAGGCACCCAAGGGGCCGGTCAGCTTCGCACGTCCGGGCTTCACGCCGCCCGCGCTGCAGGCCGTGACCCGCGACTTCGCCTTTCTCGTGCCCGCCGACCTTGCAGCAGAAGACCTGCTCAAGGCAGTTCGCGGCAGCGACAAGACGAACATCACCGCCGCGCGCGTCTTCGACCTCTTCACCGGCGAAGGCGTGCCCGAGGGCAAGAAATCGCTCGCAATCGAGGTGACGCTGCAGCCGCAGGACAAGAGCTACAAGGACAAGGACCTCAAAGCGATTGCCGACAACGTGGTCGCCGCTGCGGCCAAGCTGGGAGCGGAACTGCGCGGCTGATCCGCAGGCCAGATTGTCATGTCGAACAGAAGAACCTTCGCGATCATCTCGCACCCTGACGCGGGTAAGACGACGCTGACCGAAAAGCTGCTGCTGCAAGGCGGCGCGATCCATCTGGCTGGCGAGGTTAAGGCGCGCGGGGCTGCGCGGCGGGCGCGCTCGGACTGGATGAAGATCGAGCAGCAACGCGGCATCTCGGTGACGTCCAGCGTCATGACCTTCGAACGAGACGGCGTGACCTTCAACCTGCTCGATACGCCGGGGCACGAGGATTTCTCCGAAGACACCTACCGCACGCTGACTGCGGTGGACTCGGCGGTGATGGTGATCGACGCGGCCAAGGGCATCGAGCCGCAGACGCGCAAGCTGTTCGAGGTCTGCCGGTTGCGCAACGTCCCGATCATCACCTTCGTCAACAAGGTCGACCGCGAAGGCCGCGATCCGTTCGAGACACTTGATGAAGTCGCCGACATGCTCGCGCTCGACGTCAGCCCGCAGGGCTGGCCGATCGGCATGGGCGGACGCTTTGAAGGCATCCTCGATTTCGCGACCGGCGAAGTGAGCCGCCCCGAAGGCGCTTCCAAGGAGTTCCTCGGCAAGCGCGACGCTGATCCCGAAATCCCGGACGAATTCGCCGAGGAAGCCGAGCTCGCGCAGGTTGGCTATCCCGAATTCGACCTCGAAGCCTATCGTAGCGGCGATCTGACGCCGGTCTATTTCGGATCGGCGCTCAAGAATTTCGGTGTCACCGAACTGATCGAAGCCATCGCGCGGGTAGCACCCCCGCCGCGTCCGCAACCTGCAGGCGAGGAACAGATCGCGCCTGACCACGGCGAGGTCACCGGCTTCATCTTCAAGGTGCAGGCCAATATGGACCCCAATCACCGCGACCGCATCGCTTTCATGCGGCAGGTGTCGGGCACCTTCAAACGCGGTATGAAGCTGACGCCGTCAGGCCTTGGCAAACCAATTGCGATCCACTCGCCGATCCTCTTCTTCGCGCAGGATCGCGAGATCGCCGACACGGCAGAAGCGGGCGACATCATCGGCATTCCGAACCACGGCACGCTGCGCGTGGGTGATACCCTGTCGGAAAAGAACGAGCTTCGCTTCACGGGCCTCCCGAACTTCGCGCCGGAAATCCTGCGCCGTGTGCAGCTGAAGGACCCGACCAAGACCAAGCAGCTTCGCAAGGCGCTCGATGATTTGTCCGAAGAAGGGGTGATCCAGGTGTTCTATCCCGAGATCGGCGCACAGCACATTGTGGGCGTGGTCGGTCAGCTGCAATTGGACGTGCTCATTTCGCGGCTGGCAGCGGAATACAAGGTCGAGGCCGCACTTGAAGCCTCACCCTTCGCGACCGCGCGCTGGATCAAGGGCGATGCGAAGGCACTTGCCGAATTCGAGAGCTTCAATCGCGCCAATCTCGCGCGTGATCGTGACGGCGATCTCGTTTTCATGGCCAAGAGCCCGTGGGATGTGAACTATCAGGTCGAGAAGAACCCCGAGCTTACGTTTAGCGCGACCAAGGAAAGGTGAGGTTGCGAGCCGCGCAACTTCGCGCCATGGGAACCGCATGAACGGTTCAGGCCCCACTTCACAAAGCTTCATCTCTCAGCGGCTCAAGCTCAATTACGAGGATTGGGGAGGCAGGGGAAAGCCGCCATTAGTGCTCGTCCATGGTGGACGCGACCATGCCCGCAGCTGGGACTGGACCGCCGAGGCGCTGCGTGACGAGTACCATGTCATCGCAATGGACCACCGCGGCCATGGAGACAGCGACTGGGTGTCCGACGGCAATTATGGCGCAGGCGATATGGTCTATGACCTTGCCCAGCTAATCCATCAGCTTGGCGTTGGCCCGGTGCGGATCGTGTCGCACTCGATGGGCGGCAATGTCGCGCTGCGCTATTCCGGCATGTTTCCCGAGATGGTGACCAAGCTTGTGGCGATTGAAGGTTTGGGCCCGTCGCCTGAATGGAAGGAAAAGCAGCGCGAGACGCCTTATCCTGAGCGTATGCGCGAATGGATCGAGAAGAAGCGCAAGGCGGCAGGGCGAAGCCCACGCAAATATGAGAGCATCGAGGCTGCCTTTGCGCGGATGATCGAGGAAAACTCCTATCTCACAGAGGATCAGGCGCGCCACCTCACCATCCACGGCGTCAACCGCAACGAGGACGGCACGTACAGCTGGAAGTTCGACCCGCACCTCAATGTCTGGGGCGTTGAGGATATCGCCGACGAATTCATGGAAGCGATCTGGGGCGCGATCACCTGTCCTACGCTCCTGATGTACGGCGCAGACAGCTGGGCCTCGAACCCGGAGAAGGACGGGCGGATCAAGCACTTCAACACCGCCGAGGTGATAGAGTTCGAAAAAGCGGGTCACTGGCTACACCACGACCAGTTTGACCGCTTCATCGGGGTCGTGCGAGACTTCCTCAAGGACTAGGAGACCAAGAACATGTCTGATTTCTTCGACGCGCTTGAACCCAAACACGTAGCGATGATCGAGAAACAGCCGGTGTTCTTTGTCGCTACTGCCGCCGCGGATGCGCGGATCAATCTCAGCCCTAAGGGCTACGATGCTTTTCGCGTGCTCGAGCCGGGCAAGGTCGCTTATCTCGACCTTGGCGGATCGGGGAACGAGACTCACGCCCACCTGGCTGCGGATGGCCGCATCACCATCATGTTCTGCAATTTCGAGCGGCCAGCGCTGATCCTGCGCATATATGGTCGAGGGAGGCCGGTTCTGCCGCAGGATGCCGAGTGGGAGGAGCTTGCGGCCAACTTCACGCTTCTTCCCGGCACGCGACAGATCTTCGTAATCGACATCGACAGCGTCCAGACCAGCTGCGGCTGGGGCGTTCCTTTCATGAGCCTCGAGGGTGAGCGCGAAACGCTCAAAAAAGCCCACAAGCAGTCCAATCCGGAGGAGTGGGAGGCCAAAGCCGCATCTCGCACAAGCAGCATTGATGGACTGCCGACCCGCGCGACGACGCAATATATTGCAGGCGAGTAGCCCACTGCGGTTACAAAGTAACATCAGAGACGCGTCAATTGCGGTAAATCAACTAACCCTGCTCAATAAATAAACAAATGATTAAACCTTAGGCACGCACTTTTGTGCAGGTGCGAAGAAAGCGCCTGATTCCCCAGCGTCAACCGTGTTGCACAATTGTGGCACGCCCCTTGCAGACCAATTGGTCAGCCGGATGAGCCGGCCAAAGCCAAAGGGGGCACGGATGAAGTTCATCATCGCCATCATAAAACCGTTTAAGCTTGATGAGGTCCGCGAAGCGCTGGGCTCCATCGGGGTCGCCGGGATGACTGTTTCCGAAGTTAAGGGGTTCGGCCGCCAGAAGGGCCAGACCGAAATCTACCGCGGGGCCGAATACTCCACCAACATGTTGCCGAAGGTGAAGCTGGAGATCGCTGCGAGCGACGATATCGCTCCGCAAGTGGTCGAGACGATCCAGCAAACCGCCAACACCGAAGCCATCGGTGATGGCAAGATCTTCGTGCTCGACCTTGCATCGGCCACCCGCATTCGCACCGGCGAAGCCGGCGAAACCGCGCTCTAATCCGGGGGACCTGAACTCATGAAAAAGCCTCTCCTTACCGGCGCTGCCCTATTGGCAGGCTCGGCATTCGCCGCGCAGCCCGCTCTTGCTGCCGTGCCTGACGCGGAAGTCGTTTCGGCTGGCACCGCGTATATCTTCAACACGCTGCTGTTTCTCATCGGCGGCTTTCTCGTCATGTGGATGGCAGCCGGCTTCGCAATGCTCGAAGCAGGCCTTGTCCGCGCCAAGAACACCTCCACCCAATGTATCAAGAATATCGGCCTTTATTCGATTGCCGGCCTGATGTTCTGGGTGATCGGCTATTCGATCGCGTATCCTGGCTTTGCCGAAGGTTCGCTTGGCCTGTTCGGCATCGGCGCTGCGCCTTATTCGATGCAAGGGGTAGGCGAAGCCGACACTGGCACGGGTTACTCGGTCGCATCCGACTGGTTCTTCCAGATGGTTTTCTGCGCCACCACCGCCTCGATCGTTTCGGGAACCGTGGCTGAGCGAGTGAAGATCGTTCCGTTCTTCATTTTCGTCACCATCCTGACCGGCATCATCTATCCGGTGGTCGTCAGCTGGGAGTGGGGCGGGGGCTACCTCGACACCGTCCACGGGTTCAGCGACTTTGCAGGTTCGACTCTGGTCCACTCGACCGGTGGCTGGGCTGCGCTTGTTGGTGCTGTCATCATCGGCGCTCGTGCCGGTCGCTATGGCGCGGATGGCAGGGTCAACGTATTCCCGGGCGCGAACATTCCGCTCGCAACGCTTGGTACCTTCATCCTGTGGCTCGGCTGGTTCGGCTTCAACGGTGCATCGCAGCTTGCGATGGGCACGGTTGGCGATGCTTCCGATGTTTCGAAGATCTTCGTGAACACCAACATGGCAGCCTGTGCCGGTGTGGTCGTCGCGATCATCCTCACTCAGGTCATGTACAAGAAGGCCGATGTCACCATGGCGCTCAACGGCGCACTGGCTGGCCTCGTGTCGATCACGGCAGAGCCTCTTGCACCCACCGTTGGCCAATCGATCCTGATCGGCGGTATCGGCGGCGTCATCGTGGTCCTGACGGTCCCGATGCTTGACAAGCTAAAGATCGACGATGTTGTCGGCGCCATCCCGGTTCACCTCTTCGCAGGTATCTGGGGCACGCTGATCGTTGCCTGGACTGGTGATGCGACCTTCCTTGGCCAGCTGGTCGGCGTGCTGCTCACCGCAGTCTGGGTCAGCCTAGCTTCGGCAGTCGTCTGGCTCGCTCTCAAGTACACCATCGGGGTCCGCCCGACGGAAGAAGAAGAGTTGGCAGGCCTCGATCATGCCGAGATTGGTGTGGAAGCCTATCCCGAATTCGCTCGAACCTGAGCGCATACAGTTTGGCGGGGGGAGGCTCTCTCTCTCTTCTCCCCTCTCCCCGCCAAAAGCCGTTCCTCCTGCGAACGAACAGACTGATGAAGGCCGGAGCGGCATGTTCGCTCCGGCCTCTTTTTTGTTGGGTTCGCTAAGCGCTGCGCGCCTTGGGTAGCGCCAACTGCACTACGTATTACGCGCCTACTTTTTCAGCCGCCTTGATGAAGTCAGCGCAGCGTTCGCCGATCATGATGCTGGGCGCGTTGGTGTTGCCGCTGACTATCTTGGGCATGATGCTCGCATCCGCGATCCAGAGGCCATCTATCCCGCGCGCTTTCAGCGTCGGATCGACGACAGCGTCGTCGTCCGCTCCCATCCGGCATGTACCGACCGGGTGGTAGACCGTGTCGGCACGCTCGCGGATCAGCTGATCGAGCGCATCGTTATCCTGAAGGTCAACCGGATGGCGGTCAGTGGGCCCGTAAACCTGCATCGCTGGCGTATCGACAATGCGGTGCGACAGGCGCACGCCCTCGCGCAGCACCGCGATATCGCGATCATCGTCGAGGAAATTGGGGTCGATCACCGGAGCCGCAGCTGCGTCCCGTGACCCGAGGCGCACAGTTCCGCGGCTTTCGGGGCGCAGCACGCAGGCGTGCAGCGAGAAGCCGTAACCCTTCACATTCTCGCGCCCATGATCCTCAAGTACCGCGGGGACGAAGTGCCATTGCACATCGGGCGCAGGAGCTTCGTCCATCACCTGCCAGAACCCACCGGCTTCGGCGAAGCAGGTGGTCATCGTCCCGGTGCGCTTGCGGCGATGCTCCAACACGGCGGCAGCCATCTTCAGCGTGCCTTTCAACGTGCCGCCGATCGGCACGTCGCTGTCGGTTTGCCAGCCGGAGACATAGTCGATGTGATCCTGAAGCTCGGAGCCCACCGCTGGCTTGTCGAGCACGACGTCGATGCCATGCTCCTTCAAGTGTTCGGCTGGGCCAATGCCCGACAGCATGAGGATTTGCGGCGAGCCGAATGCGCCCGCTGAGAGGATTACGCCATGCTTTGCGTGCAAGGTCTTCGACGTCTTGCCCTCGCGGATTTGGACCCCGGTGACCCGGCCATCCTCGATCACCAGCCTTTCAACCAGCGTCTTGGTGCGAACGGCGAAATTGCCCTGCTCGCGGATCGGCTCGACATAGCCGCGCGCGGCAGACCAGCGCTCGCCGTCACGCTGCGTGACTTGATAGAGGCCAAAGCCTGACTGTCGCTCCCCGTTGAAATCATCGTTGGTGCGAAGCTGGAGAGACGCGGCGCCTTCGACGAAAGCGTGGCTTGTGGGATTGGGCGCGCGTTGGTTGGAAACGAAGAGCGGACCTCCGCCGCCGTGATACTCGTCCCCGCCATTCTCGTTCGATTCGGACTTGCGGAAATAGGGAAGCACGTCGTCATAGGCCCAGCCGGTGCAGCCCATGTCTGCCCAGTTGTCGTAGTCCCATTTGTTTCCGCGGATATAGACCATCGCGTTGATGGCCGAGGATCCGCCCAAGCCCTTGCCGCGCGGCTGATAGCCAATGCGTCCGTTCAGGCCCTTTTGCGGGACGGTGTCGAACTTGTAGTTCGACGAGTTGCGGATGAAGGGCATGAAGCCGGGCGTCTTGATCAGGACGTTGTCGTTGCGCCCGCCCGCTTCGAGCAGGCAGACCCGCCGCGTTCCATCAACCGCAAGCCGGCCCGCTACAGCGCTACCGCCACTGCCACCGCCGATGACGATGTAGTCAAAGCTTTCCATATTCTCTCCTCTTGGCGAGGGAGGTTAGGCAGCTTGGCCGGGGCTTTCAATCGGGTTTCTTGTCGCAACCGAATTTGTGGCGGCATCGGCATGCGTTGTCTGCGCGTCTTGCCGCTCCAGCCAGCGCGCGCGTATCGTGTCGGATGTGTCGCGGCTGCCGTCATGCGTCCAGCCGGGCTCGCGCAGCAGGTAGGAAAGTTTGTGCCTCCATGGCGCGCTCCAGATATCGCGCACCATGCCGATCCATTCGTGGAACACAGCCCACAGCAGGTTGAACGAGCCTAGCTGTTTTATAATGCCGTAGCGGATCTGTTCTTCGTCGCGCTCTGGCTCGAAGGTGCCGAACATCTTGTCCCAGACGATGAAAACGCCCGCATAGTTGCGGTCGAGATAGCGCGGATTGGTTGCGTGGTGGACGCGGTGGTGGCTCGGCGTGTTCATGACCGCCTCAAACCAGCGAGGCATGCGGTCAATCGCCTCGGTGTGGATCCAGAATTGGTAGATGAGATTGAAGCCGCCACAGATCGCGATCATCAGCGGATGAAAGCCGAGCAGCACGAGGGGGATAGCGAACAGCAGGCCGAACGTGAAAGCGCCGGTCCAGCTCTGCCTGAGCGCAGTCGAAAGGTTGTAGTGCTGCGAAGAGTGGTGGTTCACATGGCTCGCCCACATCCAGCGGATGCGGTGGCCTGCACGGTGGACCCAGTAGTATTTGAGGTCATCGAGCACAAAGCAAAGCGGCCATGCCCACCAAACCGCCCACCACTCAGGGCCAAAATCGAACAACCGATATTCGTAGGCCTCGATAAAGACGTAAGCAGCAAACCCACCGAAAAGCGCGCCCGCCACCGTCGATCCCAGCCCAAAGGCGAGGCTGACGAGCGTATCCATCGGCTCGTATGCTTCCGGACGGCGCAGGCGCGACCAGATCATCTCGGCAAGCACGGCGACCACGAATAGCGGCACGGCATATTGGGTGGGCGCGAAGTCGGGCATTGAACGCTCTATAGCCGGTTGATCGCGTCAGCCCAATATCCGGGGTCGTCGAGAGATAACCGGACTGTTCCGAATCGCGCCTCTCCCGGATCCACGATCAGTGCATCGACCACCTCACTCACCGAAGCACGTGCGTCCAGCACCCTTCCAGCAAACTGATTGCCGTGGAGCTTGATCACAATGATCTGTCCCGATGCGTCGCGAGCAAGGGCGGCCGAGCCGCCGCGCGCGATCGATATGCGCGTGGCCTCGTAGCCATCGAGCACTTCCCGGGCGACCCGGCGCACATCGGCCTCATCCTTCAGGGCGGGTTTGCTCCCGAGCTTGAGCCAGCGCGCCAGCACAAAGAGCGCGAAGATCGCAGCCAGCGACCCGCCAAACTGAAGGAGGAGTGGGGGAATATCCATGCTTTATGAGAGATGCTGCCCGCAGCGAAATCTGGCTTCAGCGCGCTGAGAGCATGTCGATCATTGGTCTGATCGGGCTGACATCATAGCCTGCCGCCTTTGCAGCGCTGACTATCTCGTCAGGTGCGGCGCCGCTCTTCGCCTGAGCGAGGGCCCAGAGAAATGTCGAGCGTGTTCCGGACCGGCAATAAGCGAGAACGGGGCCGTTGGCGGCCTCGAGCGCAGCGACCATCTCGTTGACCTTCGCTTCGCTGAAACTGGAATGCCCAATCGGAATTGCGACATACTCAAGTCCCGCATCGTGCGCGAGGCTTGCGATCTCATCGCCCTGCGGCGCGCTTGGCTCCTCGCCATCGGGGCGATTGTTGACGATCATCGCAAAGCCCTGCTCCTTTGCAGCTGCAATATCCTCCGCGTCGATCTGCGGGCTTGCGGAGACGGAATTGGAGAGCTTGCGAAAATCTGACATCGTTCCTGCGCTTTCGTCTGGCTTGTCGCGACCTGCGTGGCAATGCCCTCGCTTGATCTGGCATGCAAGACCAACAGATCCATCAGGACCCCTCGAAATTGTCACATTTTTACGTCAAGACACTGTCTTGAGTTAAATCATTCGCATAGCGCCGCTTTGTGCGCTATGACTTGATCAATGAAGAGTTCTCTCGAATGTGGGAGCGCGATTCTTCGTCTGGTGCGGGTTGCTGCCCACGTTACCAGCGATTTGGAGGCCGGGTAGCGTGATAAGGTACGTACTAAGTTATGGGTTACGACAGGGGACGTCGGCGCGGACGGGACAAGCGGGACGGATTCGGCGAAGACAGCTTTGATCCATTTGGCGGCGGTGATGGCTTCTCGCCTCCTTCCGATTACGGAAATGATCGTGGTGGCGACCGTTTCGGCGGTGGTGATCGTTATGGCGGCGGAGGCGGTGGTGACCGCTTCGGCAGCGGTGATCGAAACGGAGGTGGCGGCGGCTTCGGCGGCGGTCCTCGTGGCGGCGGCGGTGGTGGCCGCGGCGGCGGCGCTGGTGGCGGTGGCGGCGGCTTCAACCGCATGCCCGCTCAGGTCGTTGGCACCGGCAAAGGCACGGTAAAGTTCTTCAACGGCCAGAAAGGCTTCGGCTTCATCCAGCAGGAAAGCGGTGGTGAAGACGTCTTCGTTCACATCAGCGCAGTCGAACGCGCAGGGCTCGAAGGTCTTGCCGAAGGCCAGGAGCTGGAGTTCAACCTGGTCGACCGCGGCGGCAAGGTGTCCGCCCAGGATCTGCAGGTTGTGGGTGACGTGATCGCCGTCCAGCAGGCCGGCGGCCCGCCCAAACGCGAACTCACAGGCGAAAAGGCAACCGGCACCGTCAAGTTCTTCAACAGCATGAAAGGCTTCGGCTTCCTCGTGCGCGATGATGGCCAGCCGGACGCTTTTGTTCACATCAGCGCAGTTGAGCGCTCGGGCCTCTCGGCGATCAACGAAGGCGAGCGTTTCGAGTTCGACCTCGAAGTCGATCGACGCGGGAAGTATTCGGCGGTCAACCTCGTGCCGGTGCAGGGCTAAAACTCTCAACATCCGGCCGTTTGACCATTCAGGTGAGCGGCCCTATTTCAAAGCGAATGGCGGCTCATAGACGAGCCGCCATTTGCTTTTGAGCTGCAAACACAATCAGGGATTAAACTCATGTCGATATCGCCGCTTATGCCAGTCTATCCGCGTTGCGGAGTACGGCCTGTCCGAGGCGAGCATTGCCACCTTATTGACGAGGACGGCACGCGTTATCTGGACTTTGCCAGCGGCATCGCGGTGAACTTGCTTGGCCATTCTCATCCCGGCCTAACCAAGGCGATCCAGGATCAGGCGGCGACCCTGATGCATGTCTCGAACCTCTATGGGAGCCCGCAAGGCGAGAAGCTGGCGCAGAAGTTGGTCGACAAGACCTTCGCCGATACCGTCTTCTTCACCAACTCGGGAGCAGAAGCGGTGGAAGGCGCGATCAAGGCAGCGCGCGCCTATCACCAGAGCGCCGGTGAGCACGGGGACAAGGATCGCTTTGAGCTGATTACGTTCAGCAATGCCTTCCATGGACGTACGATGGCGACGATCAGCGCGTCCAACCAGACCAAGATGCATCACGGCTTCTCGCCAATGCTCGAAGGTTTCAAATACGCGGAGTTCGACAATCTCGAGTCTGCGAAAGAATTCATCGGTCCGCGCACGGCAGGCTTCTTGGTAGAACCGATTCAGGGCGAAGGGGGCATCCGGCCTGCTTCCGACGGTTTCATGAAGGGGTTGCGCGAACTCGCCGACCAGCACGACCTGATGCTGGTTCTGGATGAGGTTCAGTGCGGCGTTGCTCGTACCGGTAAGATGTACGCTTACGAGCATTACGGGATCGAGCCAGACATTCTCGCCACGGCGAAAGGGCTAGGCGGAGGTTTCCCGATCGGGGCCGTTCTCGCAACCGAGAAAGCTGCGCGCGGCATGACCTTTGGCACGCACGGCTCGACCTATGGCGGCAATCCGCTCGCAATGGCCGCAGGCGGTGCTGTCATGGACGCGGTCGCAAACGAGGAATTTCTCGCTGAAGTAACAGAGAAGGGCGAGCGCATCCGAGCCCGGCTCGAACAATTCATCGGAAACTATCCAGAGCTGTTCGAACTTGTTCGCGGTAAGGGGCTGATGCTCGGGATCAAGATGAAGGTCGAAAGCCGGCCCTTCTTCGTCCACCTGCGCGATAACCACCAGCTTCTCACCGTTGCCGCTGGCGATCAAACTCTGCGCGTCCTGCCGCCGCTGGTGATCGGCGATGCTGAGATTGACGAGTTCTTCGAGAAGCTCTCGGCTGGGGCGGCAAGCTTCAAAGTGCCCGAGGCCGCGTGATGACTGTTGCCCGGCATTTTCTCGATCTTGGCGATGCCGGAGCCGACGCAATAGCCGCGATGATTTCGGATGCGCTCGACCGCAAGGAAGCGCGGCGCGATTGGCCGAAGGGCAAGACGGACGCAGATGAGCCGCTCAAGGGGCGTGTCCTGGCGCTCGTCTTTGAGAAGAACTCGACTCGAACCCGTGTCAGCTTTGACGTGGCGATGCGGCAGTTGGGCGGGACCGTGCTGATCCTCGAAGCGGGATCGAGCCAATTGGGCAGAGGCGAAACTATCGCTGACACCGCAAGAGTGCTCAGCCGGATGGTAGATGCGATCATGCTGCGCACCGACGATCATGCGAAGATCGAAGAAATGGCCCGCCATGCGAGCGTACCGGTCATAAACGGCCTGACCGATCGTTCTCATCCCTGTCAGATTGTGGCCGACCTCTTGACCATCATTGAGCATAAGAAGCCTTTACCCGGCCTCGAAGTTGCATGGTTTGGAGACGGCAACAACGTGTTGCACTCGGTTCTCGAGGCCGCAGGGCTGCTTAAGTTCAACGTGCGAGTGGCCACCCCAGAGGGTTACGAACCAGCGCCGGAGTTTGTCGAGATAGCTCGTTCAGGCGGCGCAAGCGTGACGCTGACGCATAACGCTCAGCAAGCCGCAGATGGCGCCGATGTGCTTGTTACGGACACTTGGATATCGATGGGTCAGGCAGATGCCGACGATAAGCGCAAAGCCATGGCCCCCTATCAGGTTAACGGCGACTTGATGGCGCGTGCCAAGCCCGAGGCAATCTTCCTACATTGCTTGCCGGCCCATGTGGGCGAAGAGGTGAGCGAGGATGTATTCGAAAGCTCCCAGTCAGTCGTATTCGACGAAGCAGAAAACCGCATCCATGCCCAAAAGTCAGTGCTTTTGTGGAGCTTCGGACTCTTGGCCAACGGCTGAGAATTTCAGGAACTCGGCAAGAGGGCTTCAAGGCAAGCATATCACCCACCATATGGTGTGGATGGAAAACCAACCTGAGACCTTTGCCGACAAGTTGCTCGGCTTTACACTGCCTTTGCGCAATGCCCGCGCCAGGGTTGTGAGACTAGACCGGGTTATAGACGACGTTCTTGCCGCCCATGATTACCCGCCCCCGATCACTCACCTACTAGGAGAAGCGCTGGTCCTCGGCGCCCTCATGGGCGGCTTGCTCAAAGCTGATGGCGACGATGCCCAACTGACAATGCAGGCTCAGACCAAGGACGGGGCGGTATCGCTTCTCGTGTGCGATTATCGCGGTGGGCAATTGCGCGGATATGCCGATTTTGACGATCCACGCCTGTCGCAGCTTGGGGCAAACCCGTCGCTGACCGCCCTCTTCGGTGAAGGATATCTCGCGATCACATTCGAGACTGGTCAGGGGCAGAGATACCAAGGAATTGTTCCGCTCGAAGGCGATAATTTGGCTCAGGCGTGTGAAAGCTATTTCACCCAGTCTGAACAGATCCCCACGCTAATCCGCATTGCCAGCAAGTCTTCTTCGACCGGGCGAGTTGCAGCGGGAATTCTTGTTCAGCATTTGGCAGACGGAGAAGAAGGCAGGGAGCGTCTGCATGTTCGGATGGATCATCCAGACTGGGAGCACATCGTCGCATTGGCGGGCACGATCAGTCACGAAGAGTTACTGGACCCCGCTCTGTCGCTGGAAGGCATCGCGTGGCGCCTTTTCCACGAAGAACCAGAGATCAGGATACAGCCAGGAGCAGCCCTTTCGCGAGGCTGTCGCTGCAATGCCGAGTATTATAACACCGTGATCGCGCGGTTTCCTGAGGCCGAACGGGAAGAAATGCGCGATGAGCAAGGACTTATCGTCGTTGACTGCGCATTTTGCGCAAAGAAATTTGAACTGTCCGTTTAACGATTTGCCGCTGTTCAGAAACGGCTCATCGTACTTAGCCTAATTTGGACAAGTGAAATTCATGCAATCCCGCAAGGACACCAATATGACTGAGCGTGTTCAACTCTCGCCGATTGGCATAATCGCAGCCTTGGGAATGATTATCCTGGGGCTCACGGTCCCGGCTGCCGCGCAGTCAGATAGCCTGTCCATGCTGACTGGGCTTTCGAAAGGCGAATGGACGATCAAACATCGAGACGGATCGGCAGATCGCAAGGTTTGTGTCAGGACCGGTGAGGAGCTCATTCAGCTTCGTCATATGACCTCGGGTTGCAGTCGGTTCGTTGTTGAGGACGATGCGAGCAAGGTGACCGTTCAGTATACGTGTCCCGGCAATGGCTATGGCCGCACCAACATCCGTAAGGAGACCGGCGCGCTCGTGCAGATTGAAAGCCAGGGAATTGCTTCAGGACTGCCGTTTCAATTTGTTGCAGAAGCGCGGCGTACGGGCAGCTGCTAGGTCTTAGACCAGTAAGTCGGGGTGGATTGCTAATTCGTCTACGTCCGCTAGTTGGTCTTGATGAAAAACAAAGGAAGCCAAAGCGGTCGACCCAAGGCGGTGGTTCTATTGTCTGGTGGACTCGACTCGATGGTCAGTGCGGCGACTGCTCTCGAGAATGGTTTCGACGTTCATGCCCTGACGATAGACTACGGCCAGCGCCATAGGCGGGAACTGGCAGCGGCGAGGTCGATTGCCGAGAAACTTGATCTGAGCAGCCAGACCGAACTCGCTCTCGATTTGACTGCATTTGGCGGATCAGCGCTTACTGACGAGATTGAAGTGCCGAAAGGAGGGGTCGGGGACGATATCCCGGTCACTTATGTGCCAGCGCGCAACCTCGTCTTCCTCGCGCTCACCACAGCTTGTGCTGAGGCCGCAGGAGCAAAAGACATCTTCATCGGGGTGAATGCGCTCGATTATTCAGGCTATCCTGATTGTCGGCCCGAATTCATTGCCAGTTTTGCGGAAACAGCAAAGCTCGGGACAAAGGCTGGCGTGGAAGGGGCTCCCTTCAAGATTCACGCGCCGCTCCAAAACATGACGAAGGCTGATATTGCGCGCGAATGCGCGAGGCTTGGCCTCGATCCGTCATGGAGCTGGTCTTGCTATGATCCGACGCCCGAAGGCCTTGCATGTGGCCTGTGCGATTCCTGTCGGTTGCGTAAGAAAGGCTTTGAAGAAGCGGGTCTCGTCGACACCACGCCCTACGCCAACTGATTGAAGCTCTTCAAAATCCTCTTTGAGACATCTGCGAAGATCGCCAAGCCAAAAAGAAAGGGGCCGGATCTCTCCGGCCCCTTCTTTACTTTGTGGCTGAAGCCAATCCTTACATGCCCGAGCCCGGACCGTAGGTTACTTCAACGCGGCGGTTCTGCAGTTCGCGAACACCGTCAGCGGTCGGAACACGCGGCTGTGATTCGCCGAATGCTTCACTGCTGATGCGGCCGTCAGGAATACCGCGACCCGTGAGGTATGCGCGGACCGATGCGTTGCGACGCTCAGCCAGACCCATGTTGTAGGTCACGCTGCCCGAACGGTCGGTGTGACCTGCGAGCATCACTGCAGCGGTGCCGCAGTTTGCGTAAGCCGTGACCGCGTTGTCCAGGATCGTCGCAGCATCAGCCGTGATGACCGATTCATCGAAGTCAAAGAAGACGATGTACGGGCCCGTGTTGCACGGCGGCGGCGGCGGCGGTGGAGGCGGCGGCGGCGGCGGTGGCGGAGGCGGCGGCGGCGGTGGTGGCGGCGGCGGCGGAGGAGGCGGAGGAGGCGGCGCTTCACCACCGAAGTTGTACGTCAGCGTACCAAGGATCGAGTGCGTGTTGAAATCGCCTTCGAGCGGACGACCGAGCGGGTCAATGATGCTCACGCTTTCGGCGTTGAAGTAACGATACTTCAGGCCGACGTCGAAGCTGTCGCTAAGCGGCGCACGGATACCTGCAAGCAGCTGCCATGCGAGACCGGTGTCGGAATCGTCCCACACGCCGGGGCCGTTGGTGTTCACGCGACCATCGAGATCGACACGAGCAACACCAACACCAGCGCCGGCAAAGCCCTGGATACCGTCGTCCGAACCGAAGTCGAACAGGCCGTTGATCATGAAGCTGAGCGCGCTCGTTTCACCGAGAGCGTCACGCACGTCAAAGAAGCGGTTGAAACCACCTTGAGCCGACGGGTTTAGCGCGAGGCCTTCCGTGCCTGCAGCCACTTCGTCGAGTTCAGCTTCTTTGTAGCTAACCTCTGCTTCGAGACGGAATGCTCCGAAGTCATAACCGACAAGCGCACCGAAGTCGCCTCCGGTATCGTGGTCAGCAACGGCGTCGCCGCGGCTGCCGTCTACATCAAATGTGGTGTCTTCGACGAGCATCACACCAGCATCACCCTGTACGTACCATTGACCTTCGCGGGCCATGGCGGGCGCGGTGAGTGCGGTCGAAGCCATCGCCAAGCCGATGACTAATTTACGCATTCTAGAATTCCCCTTCTTTTAAGTCTGAGGCGCCCAATATCTCTATCTTCTCCACAGATGAGTAGCAAGCGATCAATGGCGCAGATGTGTTGCAAGAATGCCGCTATTGGGGTGCTTTGCTGCAAAATGTGCAATTCTGACCAGAGCTCTTTGCAAGGCGGCCGCTGTTCCCAGCGCTCTTAAGCCGAGTTTCTCGGAAAAACTCCAATCATTCGAAGCGCTTCAATTAACTCGCCGATGGCGGCACGAGCTTCGCTATCGACAGTCGCCCCGCCGGTTGGGATTGCCGGTTCTGATGCTGCGCTCCAGCCTGCCTCGAAAAGCAGTGTCGCCATCGTTTCACGATTGGAGACCTGCATGCCGTCTTGAGGCGAGACATACTGCCAAGCCCCGGCGATCCACATAGCGATTTCGTCAACGTGGCCGGCCCATTCATCGATTGGGTCCGGACCAATCAGGAAACAGGCACCTTCTGCGGGATTGTCAGGCGGTGTGCTTGTGTGTTGCTCAACTGCACGAGGCAGCAAGGCATCGAGAATGGAAAAGGCTTGGTTCAGGAAGAATTCCTTTTGAGCCTGCCCCGAAAACAGCAGCGGTAGCGCGGCGTTTGGGGTGGTCGAGGGAAAGTGAATGGGGACAGCCATGACGAGTGCTCCTGGAGTTAGTCGATTGTTGCAAGCAGAAGGGCGCTTGATTGGCCGAAAGTGCCGATCTGTCTGACCCAAAGGGCGTTGCTGCCGTGTTGAGCTAGAAGCTCAGCCCGCATCGACTGCGAGAGCGAGAAGCTCGCAGTCGTTACAAGCCAAGCTTTTGCAGGATTTTCGCAAGAGCCATAACCGACGGTATAGGCTTCCTTTTCCTCAACGAGAGGCACCTCACTGGCATCGGGCCAATGCCACTGTCCACGTGCGCGCCTTGTCCAACAGAACGTTTGTTCACCGTCAGCCTGTCGGGTTGAGCGCGGCGCCATAGGCATAATCGGACGTTGCGATAAGCCCGCATTGTGAATGCTGGAAAAGACCGGTTCCTGGTCGGCGCGCCCGATGGCAGCGATCCTCGAACCTGCTCCCGGTTCCACCAAAGTCGGATCGATAGCTGTCAGTCTATGGTCTAGCAGCACAACGAGAGTCCCCGCTGCATGTCCTTCGGATGCAACGTCTTCTGTACCAGCGCGTGCTCGCAACAGGCCTTGGAGCCGCCACTGTGTCTCCGTGAGGCGCTGTGCAGACAAGAACTGGATGATCTCTCCCCCTACCAGCAAGCGATTGGCTCCCATGGCCAGCCCAGTCACATCGGTATCGTCGAACGCCAGGTCGTTCGCAGCGAGAGCGATGTCGAGGTGCGC
The DNA here is from genome assembly GCF_057364915.1 of Erythrobacter sp. S158. NCBI lineage: Bacteria > Pseudomonadati > Pseudomonadota > Alphaproteobacteria > Sphingomonadales > Erythrobacteraceae > Erythrobacter > Erythrobacter sp. S158. The sequence goes on from NZ_CP200279.1 coordinate 3,105,888, forward strand.
ATCTGGCTCCAGCAATGCGCCTGAGGACGGCCCGACTGGCGCAGATAGCTCGCCCGCGACTGCCCGGTCCTTGGCGCTCACACCGATTTCTTCGAGAGTTCCGGCGCGCTCGGCATAAAGAGCCGATCCCCGCCACCCTGCCCCCGAGGAGGATGCAGCCGCCATCACTACAGGATTGGTGGGCGATGAGCCATTCTCCGGGGGCAATTCAAAGGCCCAAAGGAGGCTTGGCGTCGCAATCAGATCCGCAGGGACGTTTGCAGCCCCTGCATCGCTCGACAAGGTTTCGGGAAGGACAGGTGCAAGTCGCTCGAGGCCAAGCTCAATTCCACGGTCGAACCACTCCCAGCTTCGCACCTTCCAGTTCCCGGTCTTGTTGGGCAGGCGAACCACGCTCCCAGGAGTTACACCGGGGTCAAGTTCTCCAATGCGCCAAACAACCTGCTCGTTGCGCCACCGAGCGCGGTAGGCGTTGGAATTTGCGAGCCTTCGTGCGCCTTGAGCGGTCATCGTGGCGGGTAGGTCGACCATCATCTCCCGGCCATTTGGGCGCAAGCCCGCCGCGCGTTGCACCCCTGGCTGATAGTCCCGTTGCTCGTCGTAATAACGAATGGCCAACGGCTCCGGGCCTGGCGCGGCCTCGCGCCGCGTGACTTGCTCGCTCGCCTCTTCGCTGTCGCGGTCAGACAGTTGTTCGGGCAGGACTGGAATTTCGCTCGGCAGGATACTCGCCGATGATAAGCGCAAGCCTTCACGCTGCGTCACGCAATCCATGGGAAAGACGCGGTTGATCGCGGAGAGTGAGGACCCGACTGCCCCTCCATCATCGGTAAATCCGCGAGCATCTTGAAGCTTGGATTGGGGTGAGCCCGAGATGCATTCCGGGACCAGCCGGTCGAGCGTTACCGCCGCGTCGTGGTCCGCGAATATCTCGAAGCTCAGCGCTGGGATGCGATTGCCATACTCGCCCAATTGCAAGTTTTCGAACACGACATAAGCGCAATCGCGAAAGGCGGGTGCCGATGTGCCCTTGTCGGCTGAGATTGCCGGGTCGACCGAATTGTCGCCCGTACCAAGGTAAACCCGCATATCGCCATCTGCCTTGAGGTCGCCGCTTGCACCTCGCAACAGATTGCCATCCGCCCATATGCGCCCAATTCCTGCGATCGGAGTGCTTGAAAGAGCGACGGCAAAGGAGACCGAATAGGAGTAGGTCGTGGTCGAAGGACGGCCCTTGCCGCCACCTTGTTTCGCCGAAGTTTCGACCAGATCTGTTGACCAGATGATCGTCCCTGCCGTTCGCACTCGCCCGAAGTTACGCGGAATTGACTGGCCGTACGTCGATGTGGTGACGGAGAGCTCTTTCAACCTCGGGCCTTCCCGAGCTCCGGCTCCGACAATGATGTTGTCAGCCTGTCTTCCGACGAAAGCACCGATTGCGCCCCCAAGCGGGCCGCCGATCGCAGTGCCGATCGCGGTGAATAACAAGGTGGCCATGGCCGCTCCTCAAATGTTCATGATGGAAAGCGCCAGCGCGCAACTATGGTAAGCGTCGGATCGCGCCGCTCGCGAACGACACGTCTGATCCCGGCATGCGCGTGAATAATCTCGGAGGACGCTTCGATAATCTGAATGTGCTGCTGACCAGGTCCTGCCTGTACAAGCAACACGTCGCCGCGCCTGTCGCAGCCTGTCGCCTCTTCCAGACCATACTGGCCGGCGGCCGCGAACCATCGCGAAGGAGCGCTGTTGCGCAATCTGTACCCTGATGGCGCAGGTGCTGATATTCCGATTCTGCGCAGGCTTTCATGAAGCAGACCGATGCAATCGAGGCCTGTTTTGACATCCCGGCCATACAGCCGAAAAGGCGTTCCGATCAGCCCAGCGGCGGCTTGGGCAAGCGCGTCGCCGCGCGACACCTCGGCGTTATCCGCTGCCATTTCCGTACCGGGCTAAAAGATCATTTCCAGGAAGGAATGGCTCACCGCGAAAGTTGATCGAGTTGCCGAAGCGCGAAGTGCAAGTCGCGAGCAGGTGATCGCAGCCCTGCAATAGCTCAGCCTGCACGCCTGCTTCGATCTGCGCGCTGATTGGCCGGTCTAGTGTGAGCCAGTCCTCCTCGCCGCCTAGAACGCCAAAAACTGAGCCGGTCTGTGGGCCAGCAAGAAAGCGAACCTGCCCTTCGATGTGATCCGCGGCCAGAACGTCAGCGACCTGGATGCGGTTGCGTTCATGATCGACCGCCGCGACGGTGCGTCTCGAGGTAAAGCGCGGGGCGGAGAGCCCACAACCAGGCCCGCAAAACTGGGCTCGGCAAGTGGGGCTTGTTCGCGGCACGAGGTCGCGTTCGAGGATATGCTTCGCTGACTTCAACTCGCCCGAAAACGCGCGACCGTCATCCTCGATGGAGCCAAGAATTCCGGCATAGATCGTATGATGATCGAGCGTTTCCCAATCCACTATTCCAACTTCGATCGTCGCGTCATCAAAGAGGCCGTTGGCGAGATCATCTTCTCGGATTGAAGAATGGCTGAGCGCACCTTCGACACCTGCACTGTCTTCCGACAGGTCGGAAGTCATACGAATAGCGGCTGGAACCATGCCGGGCGCTGCGCGGTGCGTTATTCCGTCGATTAGGAGATCGCGATTGTGACTGGTGAAGCCGTACGTCACTCCATCGCGGCGAAAGATTCGCCAGAAGGTGGCAGCCGTTTCGAGCTCGCTGGAGAAAAACCGCCGCATCAGATTTCTTCGCGAAGCTCGATCAGCGGCACGCTTGGCGCTTCTCCAGCTTCGAAGTTCACAGCCGAAATGTCGATGCGATCCTCGGCAAATCGAACTGGGACGTCGAACAGAAAACCCGCCCGGATTTCATCGCCTTCAACCGGCGCGGTGGCAAAAGTCAGAAGGCCTTTCTCACCGAGCGTCCAGTCATTGTTAGGGCTTCCGCCTACGCTAACCATCAGGCTTTCAAGGCGTGGTCGTGTGATCGGACGGATTTGTGGATCGGCGCCCGAACCGTATGATTTGACGAGCTGGAAATCCGCAGTGAATCCATCGCCAACCCCAATGAGCTGGTCGAACATGGACGGCGTACCGGTCATGGCATTTGTGCTGTTGTCAAAGGGGTCGCTTATGCGAAATCCTCGCGCCGCCCCACGCCTGGCGCGGAAGAAGGCCACCAGTTGCGAGAGCTCGCTTTCCGACCGGATCCCCGGCCCCACATCGAAATGCACGCGTGCATCGGACCAAAGCGAATTGCGGCGCTCATGACCTGACGCAGTAACTGACACCGAAGTTGCAAACTCTGGAGCGACAGCGGTGCTCCGCCCGAGGGGGAAGGGGTAAAGCGTGTCGTCAAATGCATCCATGGCATCCTCCAGAATTGTTGGCAAGCGGGTGTAGCCATCGCGGTTGATCTGAGGCTGCGCCCAAACATATCGGCGCATGATCGAGCGCCGTGCGGCTTCGTCGATGCCCGCATCAATGCGGGTCCAGAATGTCTTGGCGTCCTCTGGCAGCAAAACGAAACCAGCGAGGTAATCCTGCTCTTCAAGCGGATACTTCAATCGCTCGTCCACAAAGGCGTAGGCATTGCGGCGCAAGGCGTCTGCCCCGCCAGTCAGCCAATCGTAGTCTTCAAGTTGCAGACGATCGAAGGCGGGGTGCGCCCATCCGGACGGAAGGTTTGCCCTATAAAGCTCGGGCATGTTAGGATCGAGGATAGTTGGCGTGAATGCGAGAAGTAGAACCTCCGCATCACCGGTCGCCGCGCCGCGAATGTCCGAGGTGAGCGAGGCAGTCGATTGGGCGAGCAGCTCTCCAGCAGCTTCCAACAGCGCGATCTGCGCTGCATCGAGTGGTAACCGCATATCGGCGATGTCAGGTGGCGAACCACCGAAGACAGTTCGCGCTGCATCGTCATATAGGCAGATCTGCGCGTCGCTTGTCGTCCACCACCATGGCTCCCCAATCTGCATTCGAACAGGCTGAGACGATTGTTCGAGCAGACTGACAAACCGAAGAGCACCGGCGCTGAGCCAGGCCATGGCATCGGAGTTGGCTGGAGACAGAAGCGTTGAAGGCGGTATCCATCCTGTCAATGCTGGTGCACCGCTTGATGTTCTTTGCTTCCATTCCTCCGGGCAGTAAGCATCGAACAGTTCATAAGAGATCGATGCAATCGTCTCCAAATCCTGATCGGCTGCCAGTTTGAAGAAGTTCGCGTGCCATTCCGCCGCCGGGGTACACAATTTGCCGATTGGGCTCGCCAGGAGGTCCGAGCCTTGCCGTTCAAGCCGCATGAAGTGGCTCATTCCGACGTAGTGAACGATGTCCTCGCGATAACCCAGACCGATGACCCCGCGCAGCAGGCGAGCGGGTGTCTGGTCGTATCCATCGTCATAAGCCGTTGCCATGCGCTCGCCGTGTATGGGCAAGCGCACGTCACCGATTTCCAGCATCGAGTTGAGGCCATCAGCGTTGATTCGCGAGATCGTCACCCGGCCATTGAATCGCTCCGACAAAGGAGCGTTGCTGCCAGCGACATATCCAGGCGCGACCATCGAGATGAACATCCGGTCGATATCGGCAGCGTTGATCGGCACGCCGGGTAGAGTGAAGCCTGACTGGATGTCCGAGAATGGCAACTCGATCTCGGCATCGGTTGGCGTCCCGGATGCATAGTTCCACAAGCGAATAAACCAGGTTTGCGGATTGCCCGCTTCATCTCGGCCGTCGATTGTCAGGGTCGGCCCGTTGACCGCGTCGAGCGGGATCACGCCTTGCGACTTCCAGCGAAAGCTTAGCGTCGTGTGCGAGTAATCCAGGCTGGTTTCATAGGCGAGAAGCGGATGGTCGAGCCGGTCCACACTGTCCCAGATAAGCCCGACAAGCTCGCCCTCGTTATGAAGTTCGAGATCGACCTGCATGCTGTCGGCACTGGTGGTGATAACCGAAGCCATCGCGGGCCGCGGAAAATTGACCGTCCAGAAGCGTGGATCAAAGCGCTGGATAAAGCTCGATTGCTGTCCCCTGCGTCCGTCTGCGAGGTAAAATGCCACGGGCCTTTCTCCTCTCTCAGCGGTCGCGCAAAGCGCGGCGAACTGCGCTTGCGACCTGGCGTGACGAGCGTCTCATCGCGGTGGGCGCTGCCGTTCCGCGCGGTGTTGCGAGTTGAATAGAGACCTGCACATTTTGGCCCGGCGCAGACGGTCCAGCATTCGGCGCGATGCTGCCGGCGCTGGTGGGCACGAAAAGTTCAGGACCATTCTCACCAACGACATAGCCGCGTCCGGGTGAAACCGGGCCGCCGGTTGCACGTCCCGGCAATCCAAGCAAAGCTCCAAGCGATCCGCTGAGAAGTTTGCCCGCCCCGCTTTTCGAGCTTGAGAAAAGAGATCCGATCCCGGCGCTGATCGCGTGCGCGGCGATGGAGTCCATAGCGCGAAAAGCGACACGTTTGAGATCATCAAAGCCGAGCGCCCCGCGGCGCAAGGCCGAGGTGAGGCCGCGTTCGAGGACAGATCCTGCGCGCCCGAACCCATCGACCAGAGACGTGTCGAGCGCGCCCCGCATCGATTGCAGGTCTGACGTGAAGCCGTCGGTGGTCGCTCGCACGTCGATCACGAGTTCATCGAAGTTGTCATCCATTTTGATCGCGCTCCATCAATTGGGAGATCAGGTCGCGGCTGGGCGCTGCAGCGCCTAGCGAGTGGGTTTCGGGGTCGCGCAGGGCTGCGATGAGCTCGGCTGGCGTTGCGCTCCAGAACTCGGCTGGACGCCAATTGAGCAGGCGCGAGGCGAGGCTGCACCACGGCGGCCAGCAATCTGCGAAAGCTGCCTCACGATCCTCACTCACGTTTTGCCTTGCAGCACTTGAGCGAGGATTGCGCGCACCGGCTTGGTGGCTTCAACCAGGCCGCCGTTGACCACTGCCTCGCCGAATGCTTCGCGCTTCGGCCGCGTGTCTTCGGAGGCGCAGTGCCACAGGAGTGCTGCGATCTCTGAGATCGTGAGCGAGCCTTCCGAGGCCCGTTCGACAAGAGCGAAGAGCGACCCGATTTCGCCCTCTGCCGCGACAAGACTTTCGAAAGTCGGGCGCAGCACGAGCTCCTGCCCGTCGAACGAAAAGCTGGTCTCGCCTCTGTGCGGATTGGCAGCCATTTTCAGGCTGCCACCACTGGGCCAGAGCTTTCGAGCTGGAGCGTGTAGTTGCGCTCCCCGTTGAAGTCGCCCGAGTAATCGAGGCGCTGAACGAGAAAACGCCCGCGTAGCTTTTCCCCGTCCTCGAAAGACAATTCATAATCGTCGATTGTCCCGGCAAGGGCATGCGAGCGGACAGTGCCTTCTTCCGTGCTGCCGAGGAAGATACCCGCAGCGCTCACTGAAACCGATCGGGTTCCGGCCCCTGAAAGAAGGTCTCGCCAACCGCCCGATTGCTTGTGTGTGACCGCAACCGGGTCGCCATTTATGGTCATCTGCGTGGTCCTGAGACCCGCAACAGTCTGGTACGCGACAGGGGAGCCCTGGTCTGAAATCTTGAGAAGGAAAGCGGAGCCGTTTTGCGCAGGCATAGAGAATTCTCCGTGGGTAATATCAGGATTGCGGGGCGAAGATCCGGAAGCGGAATTCGAGCAACGTGCCGCGAAGGTTGTTCGCGCGCTCTTCGCTGCGAGATCTGATGAAGCGAATTGAGGCTACCTCGAACCCGGCTTGAAATGGTGGGAGGTCGAGCACGCGCTGTTCGATCGCGGCAACAAGCAGGCCATCAGCGTCAGCCTCATCAGCGCGGCTTTCGAGCTCAAGCGCAATTCGAACCTCGCGCCCCGGTCGATCCTTGGTTCCCCAGTCGATCGAAGCGCTTGCTGCAATGCCCAGCCACGGCGCGCTTGCGGTGATGGGCGCCTCTTCCTCGATCGCGTTGATTTGAGTGAGTGCCGGGTCGGCGCGTAGCCAGTCGCTCAGCTCGCGGCGCAGGAAGTTTTCCATGGTGTCACTCCATTCCCAGGTCAGGCCAAAGTGATGCGGGCGAATGCCAATCCGCGCGCGACTGACGTGTGCGCACAGGCAGCCTCTGCGCGCGCTTGTCGCCAAGACGCTGAGCGGCCGTTTGCAGGCGACGGGTAAGGCTGTCGATGTCGGCAAAGGTCTTGATCATGCGATCCGCACGCCGCGCCACGGGCGCCAAAGCGCGCTTACGCTCGCGGGCGGAATTGAGAAACTTTTGCTCTCTCCTACCCTGTCGCGCTCGCGATACTCGAACGCGCAAAGCCGGATGATGCCTTGCTTGAGCGGGCCAGGAATGTCGTTCCATGTCCCGGCGATCCCGGTGCGGACCCGGACAGCGATCGCCTGGCCTTCGACGTCGTGAAGCAGTTGGAAGCAAGCGGTGCCGTTCTGCTGCAACTCGAATGTGAAGTTTTCAGCTTCCAGCGACACGCGCGAACCATCCTGCGCAACGATTTCTACCGTTGCGAGTGAGGCAATCGGCCGTGCGCTGAGCTGGGTGGAGCCACGGCGCACTGGCAGGCGCTCTTCAACCAGCTGCGACAAAGGGGACCGCCCGGTGAATGCCTCGCAGGTCGAGAGTGCTGAGCGCAACAGGCTTAGCAGTCGGTTGTCTTCATTCGGCCTCGTGATCCCGAGCCAGTCTTTGAGGTCATCCAGAGCAGCCCCGCTGAGATCGGCTGGTTCGACTATTGTTCGCCGCATCGCGGTCTCCCACAAACAGAGTTTCGTATGTAAAAAGTGCACCCGCGCCGCTCGCGCTCGAGACGGGAGGACGCCGTCGGGGCGGCGCGGGTGCGAGATGCCGGCAGGGGAGAAAGGGGGGGCTCGACCTTGCCGGGAACTGGCGAACCGCGCGATCACGCAGTCCGCCAGCTATCTGCGACTAGGCCTCGATCTTGAGCAGCTTGATCGCATTCGAATCGAGCACCCGTCCGCCCACGCGCTTGGTTGCGTAGAAATGGACGAAGGGCTTGTTCGAGAACGGATCGCGAAGCACGCGGGTCGCGCTGTGTTCGGCGATCAGGTAGCCGTGGCGGAAGTTGCCGAAAGCGATCGGGAACTCGCCGGATGCAACATCGGGCATGTCCTCTGCCTCGACCACGGGATAGCCGAGCAGGCGATCGGGCTGACCTTCGACCAGACCCGGCTGCCACAGAAACGCGCCATCCGCTGTCTTGAGCTTGCGAACCGATGCGAGCGTGGTCGAATTCATCACGAAGCTCGCGCCCTGACGGTGGCCGGCCTTGAGCGAATGGATGAGATCGATGAGCTTTGCATCGGGCGCTGCATCGAAACCGCTGGCATTGCCCGACCCGATATACTGCACGCTGCCAAACGCACGCACGCCGTCTTCAGCGGTGCTTGTCGCAGTGTTGAGGAACCCTTCGGGCTGGTTGGTTCCGGACCCATTGACGAATGCGGAGCCTTCGGCGCGGGCGAACTCGATCGCGATCTCGTTTGCAAGCCAGCTTTCAAGGTCGAATGCGACATCGTCGAGCATGCTCTGGCTCGCAGCCGGGTTAGCGTAGAGATCGCCGGAAGGCGGTGCGATTTCGGCAAAGTTAGGCGTGTCTGTTTCGGGGCGTGCAGCGGTCTCGCTAACCCAGCCCGATGCGGTGCCGCCGGTCGACACCAGCTTGCGATAGCCGGACGTGCCGGTCTGCACGACCTGTGCGATCGAACGGATCGGGCTGATTTCGGTAAGCTCGCGCGCGATGACAGCGTCGATATCGCGCGGGACTGCGAAGCCGCCATCTGAGGGCGATGCTCCATTGATCGACTTCACTTCGGTTTCGCGGCCACGACGCAGATAGCCATCGACGAAGCCCTTGACCTCCTCAGTCTTGGCGGCAGCGCCGCCGATCACGGGGCGAGAAGCTGCGCGCGAGACTTTGTCGAGCCGGGCTTTCACCTCATCGACATCGCCGCGCAGGGCCTTGATATCGGCCTCGGCCTGATCCTGACGCGCGACGATATCGAAGCTCTGCTCCAAGGTGTCGGCGGGCGTGTCAGCGGGAGATTGGGGCAGTGTATCCATAGGGTAATGGGCCTTTCAGTTGGGCATAAAAAAGGCCGCCCCAATGGCGGCCCGGCTTGGAACTTCTCTGATTGTCTCAGGCGACGAAGTGCACCCGCGCACCGTGTTGAAGCGGATGAGTGACGAGGCTGACTTCGAAGAGGTCGATCGACAGCAGCTCCCGGCCAGCTGAGGTGTGGCGAGCTTCGCGAGCCCGATATCCAAAACTCAAGCCGCTCACCTGCCGCGCTGCCAGCATCGATGCAGCGCGGCTTTGGAGGCGTTCAATTCTGGCAATCACCTTCAGACCACGCAGGTCCTCTTCGATGCGCTCGATTTCGCCGATCTGCTGGTCGGCGCGGTGTTGCCACAAGAGGGGAAGGGGTTTGCTCGCTTGTCGAAGGCTCCTTGCAAATGCGCCGCGCCGAATTGTATCGCGATCAGCGTCAGGGATGTCGAACAGTCCTGCATAGCCTGCAAATCGCAACGGAGCGTGGGGGACGACGGCTTGTGTCATCAGCCGGCCTCCCAGACACCAAGACGCACGGAAATCCCGATCAGCAATACGGCGAAGACCGCGCGGACGGCCCAGTCGATGAAGGCCTTCCAGGCGCTCGCCTTTGCGTCGCGCCATGCGCCGAGCAATTCGCGCAGCTCATCGAGGTCACCCTCTGCGCCCGCGTCTGCGAGGCCAAGCCTGTCGAGCACCCGCTTTGCCGCAAGTTCGCTTGTCTCTTCGACAATTGCCCGCAGCGTGACGACATCGGCGCCTTGTTCGTTCGCCTGGACCATCAGGCTGGCCAGTGTTTCTTCCTGCCTCATGCGCTCTCTCCATCATTTGAAAAGCCGAGCAGTTCGCGCTTTTCGCTTCGCGTGAGGAAGTCGGCGTCCGAGACTTGTTTCCAAAGCCGCTCGCGGTCCTCGGAAAGTGCGGTGATCCGGTCGAGGTCCACTTCGATCCGCGCCCCTTCGAACCACGGGGCAAGACCCTGCTGGAGTGAGGAGAAAAGCTTGCTGGCAAGCGGCAGAAGCGTGAGGCGCCATAAGGCGCGGTTGGCCTCCCGATAATTGGAATAGGTGTTATCGCCCGGCAGCCCCAACAACATGGGCGGCACGCCGAAAGCGAGGGCAATCTCGCGCGATGCTGCACTTTTGAGGGTCGCAAAATCCATGTCGGCTGGGGTCATCGCCATCGATTGCCATTTGAGGCCGCCATCAAGCAGCATCGGGCGTCCGGCATTGCCCGCCCCCGAGAAAGCCAGCTCAAGTTCGTGTTTAAGCCGCTCGAACTGCTCGCTCGTCAAGCCGGCGCCGTCGCCGGTTTCGTAAACCAGCGCTCCAGACGGGCGCGCGGCATTTTCCAGTAGCGAGCGGTTCCAGTTCGAGGCTGCGTTGTGGATGGCGATAGCCTGCTGCGCGGCTGCCAGAGCGCTCGCGCCATTGTGGTCGTCGAGCGGATGCATGGTCTTGACCTGGACGATGTTGGGCCATCCATCCTCGTCCTCGACCGGGATCCTCAAACGCTCGCCCGGCACCGAGTACTCGAACGCACATGGCCAACCGTCATTGCCCGGCACAATCGTCACCCTGTCCGGGCGCAGCGCAAAGAGCTCGGTCGGCTTGCCGCTTGCATCTTTCATGATCTGCACGAACCCGTTGCCATGCAGGAGCACGTGCGAGGCCAGCGTTTCGATCAGCGATTGGCCAGCGCTGGTCGAAGTCAGGAGCGATGCGATCTCGGGGTCGCTCACAGACAGGGGGGCCTGCCCCACACCTTCGGCCACAATCCGCACGGCACGCTGGGCAATCGGATTGGCAAGAAATCCCTCGCGCACATCGGTTTCGTAGCGAAAGGGACGCAGGCCGCAATTGTCGGAATAGGCGGGCATCCAGTTTTGCAGCACACCCGATGACAAGGGGGCAGGGTTATTCGCTCCGCCCTTGAAGGCAGAGAGCATTTGGTCGAGCAACGCCATGACGTTTTCCTTCGTGTGTGGTGCGCTCAGAGCGAGCGAACGCTGGGACTGGCCGCGCGGCCAAGCATCAATTCGGAAAGAGCCCAGACGAGCGCGTCGAGCCGATCGGGCGAACGCCCCGGCCCTGCATATTCACCGCCGATAAGCATGCCGCACATCTGATCTTCGAGCTGCGGGAAATTGCCCGCGTGTCGGACCCGGTCCGAGGCGTAAAGCGCAGCCACCGGTTCAGCGCGGGCGACTTTGCCGCGGCTTGCATGGACGAGCTTCACAGGCAGACCGGCATCGGCTGCGCGCAAAACGCTTTCGACCATTTCGCCGCCCTGGTTGGCCTCCGCAATAATACGATCGCTTCTCCAATGGTGCGCTGCTTCGGCAACGGCTCTGGCCCATTGCTCGGGCTGAGCTCTTGCAACGGAGCAATCGGCTAGCACCCACGCTTTCTTGTCTTCGCCCAAGGCCGCCACAACGATCCCGCATTCGTCTCCAGTCGACGAGCTTGGCGGATCGACGCCTATGACGATGCGTCGGAAACCGGGTGGGCCAGCCTCTTCTTTGCTTTGTTCAAGAAGCGAACGGCTCCACAAGGCCCCTTCTATGTCTTCAATCAACTCGCCTCCGATTTCCTGCCGCCCCAGCTGCGAGCCAGCGAACTCGTCCGCGATCGCTTCGAGAAAGCGAGCCGGAAGATTGGCCGAATTGTCGTAAGTCGAACCGCGCGTCACTGCGGTGGCCTGACTGGTTTCCTGCTTGAGCAAGCGTTGGACGAGCGGGACGGCTCTTGGGGTTGTGGTGACCGCGATGCGCGGATCGTCACCGAGGCGTAGCCCCATCAGCAGATTGTCCCACGCCCGCGTTGCCCGGCTATGCGAAATCGGCCACTTGCCTACCTCATCGCACCACGCGTGGCTGAATTGCGGTCCGCGCAGGGATTCCGGTTCGCCAGCAGAATAAAGATGCGCCTCGGCCCCATTGGGAAAGCGAACGCGGCGCAGGGATGGCTCGAACTCGGGGCGCCGGTCTGGCGGTGAACAGGCGAGCAGACCGCTTTCCCCTTCGACCATGACCGCTCGCGCTTCGGCCAGCGAAGACGAGACTAGCGCAATGCGCGCTTCGCTATGGCTTTCGGCTATGCTCCTGACCCATTCAGCGCCTGCTCTGGTCTTTCCGAAGCCGCGCCCAGCCATGATGAGCCAGACGCGCCATTCTCCATCGGGCGGCAATTGAGCTGACCGTGCGATCATGTTCCAATGGTAATCGAACTCGTTGCGTTCTTCCTGATCGAGCGCTGCTGCTAATTGCCTGGCGACCTTGTTGTCCTGTCTTGCGATCCAGTCGAGCTCGCTGGTCACTTATCGTCACCTTTGCGTTCTTTCTCCTTCATCACCTGCTCGCGGATGGCCAGCACTTTACGGTCAATCGAGGCGCGAACCTGAGCGGCGCTGACATTGCGCTGCGAGGCCTGTGCTCTGGCAGCGTTGTCGCGGTGAGCGGCAAGCAGACGGATCGCGTTTGCAAAGTCGTACTTGTCGCTGTCCCTGGTCTGCTGATCGCCTTCGCGCAGGCGCCGGAGAACCTCCATCTCGAGGTGGAGATATCCCTCGTACAGCGCGTCCAGCCACTGGCGGGCAAATTCGGGTTCCCCCCGGCGAACCTTGTAGGCCCGGCTTACGCTGATGCCTGCGTTTCGGGCCGAAAGGCTGACATTCGAGCTTTCTGCAAGGTAATCGAGGAAAACCCCCCTCCAGTGACGGTTCAGGCCAGACTTCTCTCCGTGTTTGAGCTGAGATTTGATTTTGGTGCGTTTACGGATCGAAGCCATGAGCAGCCTTTCGGATTACCGGAAAAGAAAAGGCGACCCTTTCGAGTGAAAGAGCCGCCAGCTGCGCGTCCCGGTTGGCCCGGAAGCGAATCACAGATTTTTGATCCTTCACCTACCTAACCAAAGAGCGTGACGATGTCAAGATAAATGACCAAATAGGTTATCACAAATTGAGTTGCACGGGCGAGGGCTGTGCCTTAACCCCCCGCGCCAGAAACAGATAAGGACTTCCTTCGGTGGCTTGGCTGCGCGCTCTCTACAACTGGACGATGGACAAGGCCGCGCACCCGCATGCGGTTTGGTGGCTGGCCTTCTTCTGCTTCATTGAAGCCAGTTTTTTCCCGATCCCGCCGCATCCCCTACTGGGCCTGATGTGTCTTGCCGAGCCAAAGAAAGCGCTCCGGTTTTCTATCATCGCAACGCTGGCATCGGTCGCTGGCGGCTTGTTCGGCTACGCGATCGGATACCTGCTCTACGATTCGGTGGGTGTCCCGCTGCTGATGATGATCGGCCTTATCGACAGCCTGCCCGCAGCCAAGTGCACGTTCGACGAATACGGCGCATACGCGGTGACAATCGCAGCGGCGACGCCTGTCCCGTTCAAACTGCTAACCATCACCGCCGGTTTTCTGGCGATGGACCTGGCGCCCTTCCTCATCGCAAGCCTTGCGGGAAGGGCGCTGATCTTTGTGACGGTCGGCATCCTGTTCCAGATCTTCGGACGCCCCATCAAGCGGATCATTGATGAATATCTTGGCACCCTCACCACAGTCTTCGTCTTGCTCGTGGTCGGCGGTTTTCTGGCGATCACTCAGCTTGGCGGCGGTGATGACGAGGCAGGCGACGAGGACGTTTGCGCTGCCGCAATAGAAGAACCGGCGCAGCAACAGTGATCGAGAATTTCCGCCCCGGAGCCGCTCAGAAGGTCGTCTCCGAGGCTGTCGGGAGCTTCTTCCTATTCGTGGCCGTGATCGGCTCAGGGATCATGGCTGAGACGCTCGCTGGCGGGAACATCGCAATCGCCTTGCTGGCGAACACCGTGGCAACAGGTGCGATCCTCTATGTGCTGATCGCCATGCTCGGCCCGATTTCGGGCGCTCATTTCAATCCGGCGGTGACTTTTGCATTTCTCATTCGGCGCGAAATCAGCGCGAAGATGGCAGCGGCCTTCGTGTCCGCCCAGATCGTCGGCGGTGCAATCGGAGCTTTTGCCGCGCACCTCATGTTCGATCTGCCAGTCTTTCAGTTCTCGACAAAGGCGAGGGCCGGGATCGGGCAATGGACTGGGGAGTTCGTTGCGACCTTCGGCCTTGTGCTGACGATCCTGTTGCTCGTCAGGCTCCGACCGAGCGCTATCCCGGCGGCGGTCGGGCTCTACATCACCAGCGCTTACTGGTTCACCTCATCGACCAGCTTTGCGAACCCGGCGATCACCGTGGTGCGATCTCTATCGGACACCTTTGCAGGCATCGCACCGGTCGATGTGCCGCTTTTCATTGCCGCGCAATTCGCCGGGGCAGGGGTTGCAGTCGCGCTCGCCGCCTGGCTCGCGCCGAGGAACGTCAGGAGATAATCCCCACCGCTTTACCCGCACGCTCGAACATCGAGAGGATCGTTTCGACCTCTTCCGATGAGTGCTCGGCGCACAGCGAGCAACGCAGCAGCGTCATGTTCGCAGGCGTTGCAGGAGGACGGGCGAGGTTGACGTAGAGGCCCTCTTTCAAGAGCGCCTCCCACATCGCCGCGCCGCGTTCGAGGTCTGGCATGATCACCGCGACGATCGCGCTCTGCGGTTCGTCGGTGCCGATTTCGAAACCAAGCTCGGTAAGACCTTTATGAAGGCGCTTGGAATTCTCCCACAGATGCGCGCGCTTGTTCGCGCCGTGCATCAGCTTGCGGATCGAGGTGGCAGCGGTTGCAACCACGCTCGGCGGCAGGCTGGCAGTGAAGACATACGGACGGCAGACGAGCCGCAAGATGTCGAACTTGGGATGATTGGAGACGCAGAAGCCGCCGACCGTCCCGACGCTCTTGGAGAAGGTGCCAATGATGAAATCGACATCGTCGATGACGCCCTGTTCCTCGCAAACGCCGCGACCGTTCTCGCCGATGAAGCCCATCGAGTGCGCTTCGTCGACTAGCACCATCGCGCCGTAATTTTTGGCGATAGCGACCATTTCCTTGAGCGGCGCGACATCGCCGAGCATCGAGTAGACACCTTCGAGCACCACCAGCATGCCCGCGCCTTCAGGAATGCGCTTCAAGCGCTTTTCCATCGCTTCGATGTCGTTGTGGCGGAACGGCACGATCTCCGCATTGCCCATCGCGCAGCCATCATAGATCGAGGCATGGCTGTCGATGTCGAGGACGATATAATCGCCCTTGCCAGCCAGCGTCGAGATGATCCCGAGGTTCGCCTGATAGCCGGTTGAGAAGACCATCGCGTGGTCCATCGCGTAAAATTCCTTGAGCGCGTCCTCGCATTCCTTGTGCCCCTGATACGTACCATTAAGGACCCGGCTACCCGTTGTGCCCGAGCCGAATTCGGTCAACGCATCGCGGCCGGCATCGAGCACGTCCGGATCGAAGGTCATGCCCATATAATTGTAGGTGCCGAGCAGGATCGTATCGCGCCCGTTACAGATTGCGCGGGTCGGCGAGAGCACCTTCTCCATCACCAGATTGAACGGGTCTTCCACGCCGCTTGCGAGAAGGGTCTCGCGGGTCTGGATGATCGGATCGAACTTGGCGAACAGGTCCGCGCCCGGCGTCTTGGTCTGGGTTGCGCTGTCGGTCATGGGGGGTCTCTTCTTAGCTGCCTTGCAGCTTGTGCACGGCTGTGACGAGCTGGCCGTAAGTCTCGATCTCGGCCTGCTGGTTCATGCTGATGATGATGTCGAATTCGTCCTCGATCTCGGCGACGAAGTCCATCACCGTGAGGCTGTCGAATTCCAGATCGTTTGCGAAAGTCGTGTCATTCGTGATCGTCACGCCCTTCTTGTTAAAGGGTTCGATCAGCGCGCGGATGCGTTCATCAACTTCAGCTTCGGTCATCGTGAATATCGCTCTTTCGCAAATCTTGAGGCTTTGCAGGTCTCTGATGGCCTTGCAAAGCGTGGAGAGGCCAAGCTTGTCAAGCTTTCGCGCCGGTGGCACACCTTGTCCCTGCAATTGGGGAAAGTGTGGGGCATGGCACAAGTTGGGCCGGACATAGGGACTGAGGAAGGTACGGTAAAGGCCGCGCCTTCAGATGCAGCGCCCAAGGACCGCGAGTTCTCCGCACATGCAATCCATCTTTTGCGCACCTCGCAAATCAACACTCTGACACTTTCGCAGATGGCCGACCAGAAGGCTTCGATCCTGATCGGTGCGACCTTTGTCGTGTTCTCGCTGGCTGTGACCCGGCTGATCGGAACCGAGATAAGCTGGTCAACGGTTTCGCTGGCGGTGACCGCCTTCCTGTCATCGCTGAGCGCGGTTTTCGCGGTCATCCCCTCGCTCAGCAAACCGCCGAAGGATCTCAACCTGCTCAATCCGTTGTTCTTCGGGCATTTTGCGGCAATGGGAACCGATGAGTGGTCGGACGAGATACTTGATCGGCTGGAATGTGACGAAGATCTGTTCCGAACGATGCTCAGGGACATTCATCAAAACGGCCAAGTGCTTTACCGCCGCAAATACCGTTTTCTGACATGGGCTTACCGCATATTCCTGTTCGGACTGGCGGTGACGATGATGATCTATTTTGGCGAATCGATCACCGCCTCTTGATGGTCAGGTGGGCAGCAGCTCATTCACTGCATTCATGAACGGCATGATCGACACAGGTTTCGCAAGATAGCTGGCGGCACCGGCTGCGCGGATACGCTCTTCATCGCCTTTCGCGGCAAAAGCGGTAACCGCAAGCACCGGAATGTCCGATAGTCCGCTATCCTGCTTGGCCTGCGCGATGAGTTCGATGCCCGAAATTCCCGGAAGCTGAATATCCATGATGATCAAATCAGGTTGAACGCTTCGTGCTGTTTCGAGCACTTTTTCGCCTTCGGCCACAGGTTCAACCTCGAAACCGTTCGCTTTTAGCACGTCGCAGAACAATCTCCGGTTGAGATCGTTATCCTCGACAACCATAACTCGCTTTGTCACACCCGCGCCCCAAAGGTTGATCTACGAGATCAGCGTAACCCTGCAAGAAGGCCATCACAATCCCTCTCTCTACTGAAACGCAAATGGATCGCGGGCCGGCGCATGGCCCGCAGCGTGCCGCGACGCTCGCTCTCGCAGCGATCGGCTGGCTAATGCAGGACACTGATCGTGCAGAACGTTATCTGGCGCTGACCGGGTTGGACCCTGACTCGCTTAGAGCGGGCCTTGGCGACAATCAGGTGCTTTCATCCGCGCTGGATTTCCTCGCCAATCACGAGCCCGATCTCGTGCGCGCCGCCGAAGCTCTGGCGGTAACGCCCGAAGAGCTGGTGGCTGCCAGAAGGGAGCTTGCAGCATGAGCCGCCCACTCGTCATCAGCGATTGCGACGAAGTCATCCTGCACATGGTCGCACACTTCAAGGAATGGCTTGAGGAGAGCCAGGGCGTCAATTTCGACCTAGTCGGTGGTAATTTTGGCGAGGCATTGAGCTGGCAGAAATCCGGCAAGGTGCTCGAAGCCTCCGAGGTCTGGCGTATGCTTGGCGGTTTCTTCGACACCGAAATGGAGCGGCAATTGCCTATCGCAGGCGCGGTCGATGCGCTGAATGAGCTGAACGAGCATGCCGACGTCGTGATCCTCACCAACCTCGTGGATTTCCGCCGCGACAAGCGCGCAGAGCAACTTGCTGCTCACGGACTCCACGCCAAGGTCTTCACCAACCAGGGGCCAAAGGGCCCGGCGCTTCAAAAAATCATCGAAGAATATGCACCCAGCCGCGCGCTGTTCATCGACGATCTGGCGCAGCATCACCGCTCGGTGAAAGAAACGGCGCCTGACGTCGTTCGCTTGCATTTTTGCGGCGAGCCTATGATCGCCGATGGCATTGACTGCGCGCACGAGGCCGGACACGCCGATGCCAGGATCGACGTCTGGTCCGACGCGCTCCCTTGGCTCAAGGCACAATTGGAGAATTAGATACATGTCTATCGAAGAACGCCTTGCCGAACTTGGCATCGACCTTCCCGCTGCCGCTGCGCCTGTTGCGAGCTATGTTCCGCTCGTGGAGCATGCCGGCATCGTACACATTTCCGGCCAGCTCCCCTTTGTTGACGGCAAGGTGGTTACCGGAAGATTGGGCGAAGATGTCGATCTAGAAGGCGGGATGGAAGCTGCGCACGCATGCGGATTGATGATCCTTGCGCAGCTCAAGGCAGCTGGCCTGCTTGAGAAAGTCGAGCGCGTCGTAAAGCTTGGCGCTTTCGTTAACTCGACAGGCGATTTCACCGATCAGCCGAAGGTTGCAAATGGCGCATCGGACCTGATGTTCGAGGTCTTCGGCGAAAAGGGGCGCCATGCACGCGCGGCTGTGGGCGTGCCGGTCCTGCCGCTGGGTGCTGCTGTCGAGGTGGATGCTGTCATCGCCATCGCGCAATGACCCGGTGCAACGCGCCCGACTGGCTGGCCAAGTGGGAATACGCCCATCGCGGGTTGCACTCACCCGGTGTGCCCGAAAACTCGCTTGCCGCGGCCAGAGCCGCGATGGCCGCTGGCATGGGGATCGAGTGCGACATCCAGCGCAGCCTCGACAAGCAGCCCATGGTCTTTCACGACTGGGAACTGGGCAGGCTTACGGATGGATCGGGCCTGACCGAGGTTTTCAGCGCTGACGAGCTGGAAGCTCTGTTCCTTCAGGACAGCGAGGAACGGCCGCTCCGCCTATCAAGGTTGCTCGAAGAAGTTGCAGGCAAGGTGCCGCTGCTGATCGAGATCAAATCGCGGCCAGAATACGACGTGGAGCGTACCTGCCTGTGCACCGCCCAATTGTTGAAAGACTATGACGGGGAACATGCCGTGATGAGCTTCGATTACAAAGTGGGCGAATGGTTCGCTGCGAACTCGCCGGAAACCGTGCGCGGGCTGGTCTGCACCGACACTCTCGACCTCGGCTTTCTCGGTGCCTGGCGTGCGTCGGGAGCTATCGAGGCGGCCGCACCCGATTTTCTCGCCATGGACATTCGCGACCTGCCCTCGGCAATCCCCTCCATGTGGCGCGAGAGCGGGCGGCCCTTGCTAAGCTGGACTGTTCGCAGCGCTGAGTTGCGCGAACATGCCCTGGCGCACGTCGATGCCCTTATCAGCGAGGGCGAGGGGCTTGCGTGACGGCAAAGGCAGCTGATCCCGGCGAACTGACTGTCCGCCTCGCACCCGGAGTGCGGGAATTCGAGGCGGAGGAATGGAACGCGCTCGGCGGTTTTCGCAATCCATTTGTCAGCCATGCATTCCTGACCGCGCTCGAAGATTCGGGCAGCGTGGGGGAGGGCACCGGCTGGGACCCCGTGCCGATAGTCGTCACCGACGCTGAAGGTCGCCTCAAGGCCGCAATGCCCAGCTACGCCAAGGGGCACAGCCAGGGCGAGTATGTCTTCGATCACGCCTGGGCGGATGCGCTGCACCGAGCGGGGCGGCACTATTACCCCAAGCTCCAGATCGCCGTACCTTTTACGCCAGCGAGCGGACCGCGGCTGCTCTTGTCCGACGATGCATTCGCGCCACATCTGCTCAAAGGCGCGCAGGTCGTGTGTGAACAGAACGGCCTGTCAGGTGCGCATGCGACCTTTATCGAACCCGAACAGGTGCCATTGTTCGAGGCCGGCGGATGGCTGATGAGGAGCGATATCCAGTTTCACTGGCTCAATCGCGAATATGACAGCTTCGAAGGGTTTCTGAATGCGCTTGCCTCGCGCAAGCGGAAGAACCTGCGAAAGGAACGTGCGGCTGCGCAAGAAGGGCTCCGGATCGAGCGGCTGACGGGCGATGACATCAAGGAGCATCACTGGGACGCGTTCTGGGTGTTCTATCAGGACACAGGGGCACGCAAATGGGGCACACCTTACCTCACGCGCGAGGCTTTCACTCTGATAGGTGAGCGGATGGGCGAGAAACTGGTTCTCATCCTCGCATACGATAACGACGAGCCGATCGCGGGTGCTCTGAATTTTGTTGGATCGGATGCCATCTACGGTCGCTATTGGGGGTGCGCGCGCGATGTGCGCTTCCTGCATTTCGAGCTGTGCTACTATCAGGCGATCGACATCGCGATTGAGCGGGGCCTCCCACGGGTCGAAGCTGGCGCTCAGGGTGGGCACAAACTCGCGCGCGGATATGAGCCGGTCAAGACATGGTCAGCGCATTGGCTGGCCGATGAAGGGTTTCGCGCAGCGGTTGCCGACTTTCTCGAACGAGAACGAGAGGGCGTTGCTACCGATCAGGTATTCCTCGATCGCCGCACGCCCTTCAAAAAAGAGGACTGAGCCCCCGGCAATCAGGCGGCGCGGCGCTCTTCCGACAGCCAGCGACGCGCGCGGCGCTGAGCTTCGGCGATTTCGCGAGCGGTCATTTCGTCAGAGACGTCAGCGCGGCACCAGCCGGCTTCTTCGTGCCCACGCGATGCTGCAAGGTTGAACCACTTGTGTGCCTCGACCAGGTCGCATTCGACCCCATTGCTGCCGGTTGAATAGGATACGCCGAGATTGAAGAGCGCGGCGATGTCACCACCGGCTGCATCGGCTAAAAATCCAGCAATCGTCAGATCGATCGCACCGCTTTGAAGCGACCGGGCTTCTCCTGCATTGAACGTTTCAAGTTTCATTTCAATTCCCCGTTAACCCCCGGTCCATTCCCCCTTTGAGGTAAACCCCAATCGGACCGTGCACCCCCAGACCTCACGGATCATGGTCAACAAATGGTTAACGTTGCGCGCCTTTTTTCGCGCAGTATGAGGCTGATGCGCCGTATTTGAGCGGTTTTCGACATGCAATCGACCGGCGTTTGGCAAAGCGGCTTGCGGGGAATTGGCTGCTTGCCTATAGGCCGCGCGAGAGACGAGGCTTGTCATGCGGCAAGCGGGCCAAGGGAACATCCACGCAAAAACCCTGGAAGGTTTTGCGAGAGGTTTTGGGATTAGAGAACCAGATGGCAGCGGCGGCTTCTGACGACAGTAAAATTCTCGATAAAGCGAAGAGTCTTTTTCCTGAGAATTACGTCCCCAGCGACGACGAAGAATACATGAACGAGCGGCAGCAGGCTTATTTTCAGATGCTGCTGATCGAATGGAAGCGCTCTATTCACACAGCCGCAGGTCAAACGCTCCAGTCGCTTGCCGACGGCCCCATCCGCGAAGCTGACTTGAATGACCGCGCATCAAGCGAGACCGATTGGGGGATCGAGCTGCGCACCCGCGACCGCCAGCGCAAGCTTGTTTCCAAGATCGACTCCGCGCTGCGCCGTATCGACCAGGGCGAATATGGATATTGCGAAGTGACAGGCGATCCGATCGGATTGAAGCGCCTCATCGCAAGGCCCGTCGCCACGATGACTGTCGAAGCGCAAGAAGCGCATGAGCGCCGCGAGAAGATCTCGCGCGACGACTAGGCAACTTAGGTCTCTTCAACGCTCAAAACGGGCGTTGCGCATTCAAGTCTGACGATCTTTCGTTCCAGAATGAGACGCTAGTTCATTGAACCGGCGCTGCGGCCTTATTCTTTACGGCTCGTTTACCTCGAAGTCCTAGCTCCCCTCTTGCGTTCGGCGAGCGGTGCAGTGAACCTTGTCGAACGGGGGTCGAAAACAAAAAGATCATCCCGATGGGGCTAGGAGTTACTGCTAATGACGGGTGTCGAAACCAGAAGCGATTCACGCGACAGCCTATTCTTGCTTGCCAATGTGAGCATCGAGAACGAGAGCGAACAGCACCGGGTCCGTGTGCGCAATCTGTCCGATGGCGGTATGATGGGCGAAGGTCCCATGCGTGTCGCGCGTGGCAATCGCGTCACTGTCGAACTGCGCAATGTCGGTAAAATCAAAGGCAACGTAGCCTGGGTGCAAGACCAGCGCTTCGGTATCGCATTCGATGAAGACATCGACTCTCAGGCAGCCCGCAAGCCGAGCGGTACTCCGCAGGAATCGTCGGTCGGCTCTGCAGTGATGTCGCATGCACACCGCGCTCCACCGCCACCAAAACCGCAGAATATCCGCAAAGTCTGACACCGCACGCTATTCGCGTCGGCAGACACGACACTTTGGACTGAATAATCTCGCCCAAGCTGCTAATCCGGCAGGCGTGATACGATTCCTCGCTACCTTCCTGTCTGCACTTTTAGCCGCGTCCTGCAGCCCCGGTGGCGAGCGCGGTCCGGTCGACGTCGCGATTTTCGGAAACGAGAACGCGCTCTTTCAGCAGGGCGTGAGGCTTTCCAGCGCCGCCCAGCATTTGCGCGCTGCAACCAATGAAGGCCTCGTTGCGCTTGACCCTTCGGGACAAGTCGTCCCGGCGATTGCCGAACGCTGGATCGTTACCGATGACGGGCGCAGCTACATCTTCCGACTTCGCGACGCGAATTGGCCCGATGGCGAGGAACTGACGGCCGAGGACGTGCGGACCGCTCTTCGGGAGAGGATTGACCAGCTCGAAGGAACGTCACTGGGCCTCGATCTCGCCAAAGTGACGGAAATTCGCGCAATGACCGGGCGGGTCGTCGAGTTGCGCTTGTCGGGACCGATGCCCGAATTCCTCCGCCTCCTCGCTCAACCCGAATTGGGCCTGACCAAGCGAGGGAGCGGTGTGGGGCCCATGGTCATGTCTCGCGACGAGGATTCTTCTCTGGCGCGCCTTAGCGTTCTCCCACCTGAGGCGCGGGGCCTGCCTGCTCGTGAAGACTGGGAGGATCTTTCGCGCGGGCTGACCATTCGTGCAATCAGCGGGCAAGCGGCGGTCGATGCCTTTACCAGCGGCGAGGTTGACCTGCTTCTCAACGGTACAATCGCGACCTTCCCGCTCGCGCAGTTGGGACCGCTTTCACGCGGGACAGTTCAGGTCGACCCTGCGCTCGGCTTGTTCGGGCTGATCTTTCGCAGCGATGCGGGCCTGCTTTCCGATCCCGACCGACGCGAGGCGCTATCGATGGCAATCGATCGAGCGGCGCTCATCCAGCCTTTCGGGCTTGGCGGTTGGCGAGCGAGCACCTGGATTGTGCCGTCCGACCTTTTCACTCCGCAGCGTTATCCCGCCTCGCGGTGGGACGACCTCACTTTCGAGCAGAGGCAAGCAACCGCCCGTGCGCGCATTGCTGCATGGGAGGCTGAGACGGGCGAGGAGGCAAGCGTCACGGTCGGAATGCCCGGCGGACCGGGGAGCGAGTTGCTGTTTCGTCAGATCGCCACTGCCTGGCAGTCGATCGGGGTCAGCGCGACACGCGTTGGAATGGGTGAAGGCGGCGACCTTGAATTGCGTGATCGCCTCGCGCGCTATTCCTCGCCCCGCTGGTTTCTCAACCAGCTCAACTGCACCATCGAACTGGGCCTGTGCTCTCCGACTGCCGACGACCTTGTGCGAGATTCGCTCGAACTGCGCGATCCGGCAGCCAAGCAGGCGTTGCTCGCAGAAGCGCATGCCGAATTGGTTGCAACAGAGGTCTTCATTCCCTTCGGTGTACCCGTGCGTTGGTCGCTCGTGCGCGGTGCGGTGAGCGGATACCAGGCGAACCCGTGGGGCCTGCACCCCTTGTTCCCGCTGTCGGAGCCCACCACATAGATTGGAAAGGAGAGTGCAATGAACGGTCCAGAAGGACCCCGCCGCCCTGTGGTAGAAAACCCATTTGCAGAGCGTCCCCAGGTCATGGGCATGTCGCTGCCAACCGGCACCGATCCCGCATCGGTCCGT
This sequence comes from Erythrobacter sp. S158, assembly GCF_057364915.1. NCBI lineage: Bacteria > Pseudomonadati > Pseudomonadota > Alphaproteobacteria > Sphingomonadales > Erythrobacteraceae > Erythrobacter > Erythrobacter sp. S158. Next base: position 3,129,576 of record NZ_CP200279.1, read on the forward strand.
GCCCGCGTAGAGGCGATGGAAATGCTGCTAGAACGCAGCTTTCGCGTGCCGGGCGTCAACGTACCTATCGGGCTCGATGCATTGATCGGGCTCGTCCCGGTGATCGGCGATTTCATCACCACCGCGCTTGGCGCCTACATCGTGTGGGAAGCCCGCAATCTCGGCATGTCGAAGTGGCAGCTGACACGCATGGGCACCAATGTCGCGTTCGATACGCTGCTGGGCCTTGTTCCTCTGGTCGGCGATGCGGCGGACTTCGTGTTCCGCTCGAACACTCGCAACCTGCGGATCATCAAGAAGCACCTCGACAAGCACCACCCCGAAACGCGCGTCCTCGAAGGCTGAGCCGCTCACGGCTGGTTTCAATCGATACCGTCTTGGTCTAGCGGTGAGGCATGGCCGACACCGTCACTTACACGAGCTATCTCGACCTCGGGAAAATCCTCGACAGTCAGCATCCGGCATCGGGCGCGCATGACGAGATGCTGTTCATCATCGTCCACCAGTCGGGCGAATTGTGGCTCAAGCTGTGCCTTCACGAATTGACGCTGGCGCGCGAGCATATCGAGGCGGATGATCTGCGCCCGGCGTTTAAGATGCTTTCACGCGTGGCGCGGGCGCAGGAGCAACTGATCCAGAGTTGGGACGTGCTCTCGACCATGACCCCGCACGATTATTCGACGATCCGCCCCCATCTCGGGTCTTCGAGCGGCTTCCAGTCCCCGCAATACCGGATGATGGAATTCATGCTCGGCGCGCGCGACGCAAAGCACATCCGCCTCCATGAAAAGACCGGCGACTGGTCACAGCGCCTCGAGAGCGAAACGACCCGCGCGAGCATTTACGATGCGGCGATCCGTCTTCTGGCGAAGCGCGAATTTGCGATCGACGCGGATGTGCTGGAGCGGGATCCGACCAAGCCTTACGTCCACAATGCCAGCGTCGAGGCTGCTTGGGCCCAGATTTACCGCAAGCCGAGCGCGCATTGGGACCTTTATGAACTCGCGGAGAAACTGGTCGACCTCGAATATCACTTTCAGCGTTGGCGGTTTGGCCACCTGAAGACGGTCGAGCGAATCATCGGCTTCAAGCGCGGTACGGGTGGGACGCCGGGTGTGCCTTACCTAGAAGGCGTCTTGAAACAGGCGTTTTTCCCCGAGCTTTTGAGCGTCAGGACCGCGATCTGATGGCTCGCAAGATCTGGGACATTTCGCAGCCGCTGCGCCGCGACCTGCCGGTCTGGCCGGGCGATACCGCCTTCACGCAGGCGCGCACGTGGCAGATGGAAGACGGATCGCCGGTCAACGTTTCGGCGCTGACCTTGTCGACCCACTCAGGCGCTCATGCCGACGCGCCGCTGCACTATTCGCAGGAAGCGCCGGACATCGCCTCGGTCGATCTCGATCCTTATCTCGGCGAATGCCTGGTGGTCGATGCACGCGGGGTGGGGGCGCTCATTGAAGTCGGCGATTTGCCTCACATCAATTCTGCCGACCGCGTGCTCTTCCGCACTTTCGAGAGCTTTCCGCACGAGGAATGGGACGAGCAAACGACCGCGATTGCACCTGAGACGATCGAATGGCTCGCCGTGCAAGGCGTGAAGCTGATCGGGATCGACGGCCCCTCGATCGACCCCCAGTCCTCGAAGACGATGGACGCGCACAAGGCGGTGCTCAAACACGATATCCGCGTGCTGGAGGGGTTGGTGCTCGATGACGTGGAGGAGGGACGATACGAATTGATCGCTCTCCCACTCCCCATTGTTTCCGGCGACGCATCGCCGGTGCGGGCCATTTTGAGGGAACTCACCGATGCTTGATCGCGCCCGCGAACTCGATGCGGCCGATCCGCTCGGCGCCTACCGAGACCGCTTCGTAGTGCCAGAGGGCGTGATCTACCTCGACGGCAATTCATTGGGCTGCCTGCCCAAAGCAACGCCTGCGGCCATGGCGCGGGCGGTGGAGCGCGAATGGGGTGAAGGCCTCATCCGCAGTTGGAACGAAGCTGGCTGGTTTGACCTCGGCGCGCGCGTGGGCGCAAAGATCGCCCCCTTAATCGGCGCGCAGCCTCACGAAGTCATCGCCTGCGACACCGTAAGCGCGAACCTCTTCAAGCTGATCGCAGCTGCGCTCGACATGAGGCCGGGGCGCAATGTGATCTTGTCCGAGCCGGGTAACTTCCCGACCGACATTTACATGATTCAGGGTCTAGAGCGGCAGGGCTTGGCGACCCAGCGCCTTGCGCCGCGCGATCAGATACTCGCAGCGCTCAACGATGATGTCGCACTGCTGATGCTCACCCACGCGCATTATAAGTCGGGCGAGTTGTTCGACATGGCGGCGCTGACCAAGGCTGCTCATGATGCGGGTGCGCTGGTCCTGTGGGACCTGTCGCATTCGACCGGAGCGATGCCGGTCGATCTCAATGGCGTGAACGCGGATTTCGCCACCGGGTGCGGATACAAATATCTGTGCGGCGGCCCGGGTGCGCCTGCCTTCGCATTCGTTGCAGAGCGGCATTTTGCGGACCTCAGGCAGCCGCTCACCGGCTGGTTCGGCCATGCGCGGCCATTCGCTTTTTCCGACGAATACGAAGCCGCTCCCGGTATCGAGCAATTGCAATGCGGCACCTCGCCCGTCCTTGGTCTCACCGCGCTTGAAGTCGGGGTGGACCTCATCGCAGAAATCGGAATTGGTCGGCTTTATGCAAAATCGCAGGCGCTTTCTGAGCATTTCCTCGAATGCCTGTCTCAGCTCGGCATCAAACTCGATCTCGTCAGCCCGCCCGTCGCCAGTGAGCGCGGCAGCCAGCTCTCCTTTCGCCATCCGCAGGCCTACGCGATTTGCCAGGCGCTGATCGCGCGCGGCGTTATCGGAGACTTCCGCGATCCCGATATCCTGCGCCTCGGCTTTGCACCTGCCTATCTGCGTTTCGAAGACATGGCCGAGGCTGCGCGGCATCTGGCTGAGGTGCTCGGAAGCGACGAATGGCGGCGAGACGAATTCAACCGTCGCAGCGCCGTCACGTAATCGCCCGACTTTTCCCTCGCGCAAACTTGCCAGCGTGAAAGAGCCTTGCCATCCCTTGTCTCGCTACGCGAACTGGGGGGTGAGCACGATGGCAGATACCGCGAGATCCGGCCGCTTTTTCGAGATCATGGGGTGGATCTTCCTCGCCCTCGTCATCGCAGGCTTTGGTACATTGCAGGTGGTCAGCCCGGAACTGACCAGCTCGATGCGCCCGACGCTCCTCGTGCATATCGTGCTCTTCCTGGCTTGGTATGCCCTCCTGATTGTCCAGCCGCGCCTCATCGCGGCCCGCGATATCCAGACTCATATGAAAGTCGGCAAAGCCAGCATCGCGCTAGCTTTCGCAATGGTAATCATCGGCTTTGTCGTGATCCGCGAAGCCTACCTCAAGCCCGGCTGGTCGATCGCCGGAATGTCCCCGCAGGCATCGGTGATGTTCCCGTTCACCGACATGATTTTCTTCCCGCTCGCATACGGACTGGCGATCTTTAATCGCCGCAAGGCCGACGCGCACAAGCGCTTCATGCTGTTTGCCGGCATGGTGATGCTCGATCCGGCTTTGGCACGCCTCGTTGGAGGGCTGGGACTGCCGCCGCCGCTCATCATGGCAATCGAGCTGACGCTGGTTGCCTCGGTATTCATCTATGACCGCAGGACGCTTGGACGGGTACACCCCGCGACATGGGTGGGCTCGGCCATGATCGTGCTGACTTATCCGGCGGTCTTCGCATTGGCGCAAACACAGGGGTGGAGTGACTTCGTGACTGCAATGCTCGGAGCCGCGCCGACACCCTAGCTTCGAAGGCCTTACCGACTTGTGCGCGCAGCAATAGCTTAGCTCTTCCCTGTCCCATTGTGCCGCCAGTGTCTCTCCATGAACAGAAAGGTAGCCGAAGCCGTCCAGGTGACCATGACGAGACCATTCAAAGCTTCGACTCCGCTGAGCAGGCGAACCTGTCCGGTGGGGTAAATGTCGCCGATGCCGAGCGTCGTGTAGCTCGTGATGGAGAAATAGAAGGCATCGTAGAAAACGCCTGTTTCTGGTCCTGCAATCGCTCCCACTGACCAGACATGCTCGAGCAAGATAAAGCCTCCGGCATAGAGGAGCACGTGAGCGATATGCGACACGATCGCCGACGACAGCATGATCCAAAGGCGTGTGCGGGGGCGCACCTCAAACTCATCAGCCCCACGCGCAGCGAGCCTGAGGGTCTCATAGTGAATGAGGATCGTAGCTGCGATCAGCAACGCTGATAGTGCAATAGCGGCCATTCCGAAATCATCGAACGGATCGCCGCCAAACGCAACAATTGGCGCAAGAGGGGTTTTCTAGGCCTCCAGCTCGATATCCCAGTAGAGCCAGTCCCGCCACGTCTCGTGGAGGTAGTTGGGCGGGAATTGCTTGCCGTGCTGTTGCAGCTGCCAGCTGGTCGGGCGGATTGGCTTCATCCGCACGGGCATGTGCGCTTGTTTGGGTGTGCGTCCGCCCTTCTTCATGTTGCACGGCGCGCAGGCGGTGATGATGTTCTCCCACGTGGTCTTTCCGCCGAGCCTTCGCGGCATGACGTGGTCGAACGTCAGGTTGTCGGGGCTTCCGCAATACTGGCAGCTGAACTTGTCGCGCAGGAAAACGTTGAAGCGTGTGAAGGCGGGAAACTCGCTCTGTTTCACATATTGGCGCAGCGCGATCACGCTCGGGATCTTCATGTCGAGCGATGGCGAGTGCACCTCGCGGTCATAGCTCTCGACGATGTCCACCCGGTCGAGGAACACCGCCTTGATCGCGGTCTGCCAAGGCCACAGGCTCAAGGGATAATAGGAAAGCGGGGTGTAGTCCGCGTTCAGGACCAGCGCGGGGCATGCCGACAGGTTGCGTGTCGGGTCCTCCTCAGCGCTGCGGAACTTGGCCGCCGTTTCGATCAGTTCGCTTCTGAACACGGGTTAGCGTTCCTCCCTGATTGAATGGAACATGCCGTGGCAACTTTAAGAGTCAAAGTCGTGACAATGTGGCTATCCACAGGGACAGCCTGTGGATGACCTGTGAAGAGCGAAAGAATATGACCTTTTTGCAGCCTTGTGTCATGTCTGGTGCATGAGCGACCTTCCCCTCGTAACGCGATTTGCGCCAAGCCCCAACGGGCATTTGCACCTGGGGCACGCTCTTTCGGCAATCGTCGCGCATGACATCGCGAAGGCCGCAAACGGCCGATTTCTCATGCGGATCGAGGACATAGACGGCCCGCGCTCGCATCCTGAACTGGCCGACGAGTTTCGCCGCGATCTCGAATGGCTGGGGCTCGAATGGGAAGAGGTTCCCGCTCAATCGACCCGGCTTGACAGCTATGCCGAGGCGGCGAGTGATCTTGTCGAGAGGGGCTTGCTTTATCCGTGCACCTGCACGCGCAAGGAGATTGCCGCGTTGCCGAAGCGCACCGGCTCGGACGGCCTCGAATTCCCCGGCTCCTGCCGCGACAAGTGCGATGGCGCAGCGGGCGACGGGGCGGCGCTCAGGATTGATGTCGAGCGGGCGCTTGCCGAGGTAGGCGAGATCGTCTGGGTGGACGAGAAGATCGGCTCGGTCGTTGCTGATCCAAGGGCGCTCGGTGACGTCGTAATAATGCGCAAGGATCTGCCCGCAAGCTACAATCTCGCCGTTACTCTCGACGATGCCGCTGACGGTGTGACGTTGGTAACGCGCGGGGAGGACCTGCTTGAGACCACGCATATTCACCGCGTTCTGCAGGAGCTTCTGAAGCTTCCTGTGCCGACCTGGCACCACCATGAACTCGTTCTCGACGAAGGCGGTGAGAAGCTTGCAAAACGGCGTGGATCGCCGCCTCTTTCCGACCGCCGAAAGGCCGGAGAAGACGGACTCGTGCTTGCCGAGCAAGTGCGGTTGCGCAATTTCGAGCTTGGAAATTAGGGCCCGACCGCCCATTTAACCGTCATGAATTACATTCTCGTTCCCATTCTCGTCATCCTCTGCATCCTCGTGGTCGTATCGCTGGTGCGCGGGATTATCGCCTTTCTCAAGACGACCAAGATCGATCTTGAAAGCGGCGAGGCCGAGACCGTGACCGAGATGCAGATGTTGCAGAACAAGGCGATGTTCTCGCGCATCAAGTACCAGGCCATGGCGATCGCGGTCGTGGCGGTGATTGCCCTGCTTGCAAGCGGCGGCTAACCCGCTGGCCTATGGTCAAGCTTAACAAGATCTATACGCGCACCGGTGATGACGGGACAACTGGCCTCGTCGATGGGTCACGCTCACCCAAGCATTCGGCGCGGATCGCAGCGATCGGCGCGGTGGACGAAGCGAATAGCGCGATAGGCTTGGCACTGGTGGCCACGGGCCAGGAAACGCCCATCGGTGGAACGTTGCTGCGCGTGCAGAACGACCTCTTCGACCTTGGAGCAGACCTGGCGACGCCGAAAGGCGCGCTTGATGGCGAAGATTTCGAACCCGGCGAAATGGTGCTGCGCGTCGTGCAGGGCCAGGTTGACTGGATCGAGACACAGATCGACCACTTTAACGAAAAGCTTGAGCCGCTTTCGAGCTTCATCCTTCCCGGCGGAAGCGAGGCAGCGGCCCGCATGCACGTTGCGCGCGCCTCGACCCGTGCGGCGGAGCGCGCTGTTACGGCGCTCGCGGAGCTTGAGCCGGTTAATCCGGCGGCTTCATCCTACGTGAACCGCCTGTCAGACCTGCTCTTTGTGCTTGCCCGCTGTTGCAATGCAAACGGGGCGGACGACGTGAAATGGGTCCCCGGCGCTAATCGCTAGCCAGCGCGCTGCATCCTCGCTAGTGAGCGCGCTTTGCTGCACTTGCGAAGGGAAATGACGCCATGCGGAATATCGCCGTTATCGGAGCGGGCCAGATGGGCACCGGGATTGCTCAGACTGTTGCTGCGCATAGAATGCAAGTGATGCTGTCCGACGTCGACCTCGCCACTGCTGAGGCGGGCAAGGGCAAGGTCGAAAAGGCGCTGGTCAAGCTTGCAGGGCGCGGCAAGATCGAAGCGGACGACGCTGAAAAGCTGCTCTCGCGCATCACTCCTGTCGCCGACTATTCGCCGATGACGGATGCCGACCTCATTATCGAAGCCGCAACCGAGCGCGAGGAGATCAAGAACGCGATCTTCGAAGCGGCTGGCAAGGTCCTTCGCGAAGACGCGATCATGGCCTCGAACACCAGTTCGATCCCAATCACACGCATGGCGAACCATTCGCCCGATCCCGCGCGCTTCATCGGCCTTCATTTCTTCAATCCCGTTCCCGTCATGGGCCTGATCGAGGTTATTCCGGGCCTCGCAACCGCCAAAGCGACAACCGAAACCGTCACCGCGTTTGCCGAAGGGCTGGGCAAGGAAGTGGTGTTGAGCCAGGACGAGCCCGGCTTCGTCGTGAACCGCATTTTGCTGCCGATGATCAACGAAGCGGTCTTCGTGCTCGGCCAATCGACTGCCGGGATCGAGGATATCGACAAGGGCTGCCGCCTTGGCCTCAACCATCCGATGGGTCCGCTCCAGCTTGCTGACTTTGTCGGGCTCGACACCTGCCTCGACATCATCAAGGTGCTCTACAAGACCACCCGTGACAGCAAGTATCGTCCCGCGCCGCTTCTCGTGAAATATGTCGAAGCTGGCTGGCTGGGGCGCAAGACGGGCCGCGGTTTCTACGATTACACGGGTGAGGCGCCGGTTCCGACCCGCTAAGGCACCGTCCTGCCGTCACGGCGCTGATCTTTGTGGAACTCCTGGCGGGGCGAAACGGTATCTCTCATGAAGGAGAAACCCGATGACCGACACGACCAAGCCGCTGAGCCAGGAAGAACGCATGTCTTCGCTCGCCCCCGAAATGCATAATGACGAGCAGGACGATCACCGCAGTCAGGCGCAGGAAATCGCCATGCAGGCCAAAGAGCACGCTCAGAATGCAGCGTCGACAGAAGGCCTGAAAGTGGCATCACCGGGCGTCGACAATGTCGCAGGCAGCGAAACCGACATGATCGACCAGATGCGCGACATGGAAGACAGCGGCCACATCGACAATGACGCGTTCGCTGGTGAGCCGAACCACGACGACAACGTCGACAAGTACGACAGCTAAGAATCTATCGGAAAATGGTACGAGCGCCTGGCGAGAGCCGGGCGTTTAGCTGTGTTCAGAAGCCTTCGCCGGGCTGGGGAACCCTGTCGCCGACCGCTGTCGATGGTGCGCGAAAATCCCTTGCATTGGGGTTGGGGCCGCTCTCGCTGCCGCCTCGGCCTCTGGACGCAAAGCTGCTCGTCGAAGAACTGCCGCTATCCTCGGGCTCGTAATCGCCGAAGTCCACGTCGAGCTCGCTCGCGCCTTGCGAAAAGCCGTTTCCGCCTTGCGAACTTGCTGCCGGGCCTACGTTCCAGTCGTCCGACAATCCATCATCCGACCACCCGCTGACGGCCACCTCCTCGGCGGGATTTTCTGTCGCTGCTTGCGCTTCCTGCTCGGCGGCGGCGCGCTCGTACTGGTTCGGACCGGAGGGAGTCACGAAGGATCCCGCTCCGAGCGAAATCACGACGGCTGATGCCGCGACGACACCGACAAAAGCGAGCGTACGCTTCGGGTTTCCAAGGACGTTTTTCGACATAGTCCCACTTGCTTATCGCAGGGTGGTTAAGGTTTGGTAGAAGCGTGTTCAGTCTAGCGAGCGCTTGAGCTCGTATAGCAAATCCAGCGCATCGCGCGGCGAGAGGGCGTCGAGGTCCGTTTCGCGCAGTTTGGCCGCGAGCGCATCTTCGGGTGTCGCCTGTGGCTCAGGCAGGGCGGCGGCAAACAACGGAAGTTCGCCGAGTCCGGCAGCGAGACCACCGGTTTCCTCGCGAGAACGCTCCAGCTTCTCCAGCACCGCCTTTGCCCGCGCCACCACATCTTTGGGGACACCGGCGAGTTTCGCAACGGCGAGGCCGTAGGATCTGTCCGCCGGGCCCTCTGCGAGCTCATGGAGGAGGACCAGATCACCCTTCCATTCGCGCGCGCGGACATGGTGAAGCGAAAGGCTCTCACAGCTTTCGGCGAGGCGTGAAAGCTCGTGGTAATGCGTTGCGAAGAGGCAGCGACACTCGATCCGCGAATGCACCGCCTCGACCACGGCCCATGCGAGCGCGAGACCGTCATAGGTCGAGGTGCCGCGTCCGACTTCATCGAGGATGACGAAGCTGCGCTGCGTCGCCTGGCTCAGGATCGCTGCGGTTTCGACCATCTCGACCATGAAGGTCGAACGCCCGCGCGCGAGATTGTCGGATGCACCAACGCGGCTGAACAGGCGGTCGACGAGCCCAATTCGGGCCGACGCGGCCGGCACGAAACACCCCGCCTGCGCCATCAGAACAATCAGCGCGTTCTGACGCAGGAAGGTCGATTTACCGCCCATATTCGGGCCGCCGATAAGCCACAGGCGGTCGTCGCACCCGAGGTTGCAATCATTCGCAACGAACCGGTCGCCTGCCTTGGCGAGTGCGGCTTCGACGACGGGATGGCGGCCTGCCTCGATGTCGAGCGCGTATTCCTCTGAGATCTCGGGGCGGCACCAGTCGCCCTCGCTTGCGCGCTCGGCATTAGCGGCGCTGACATCGATCCGGGCGAGCGCGGCGGCGGTCGCGGCAATAGCCTCGCGCGCTTCGACGACTGCTCCTACCAGTTCCTCGAAATGCGCCTCTTCGGCTGCGAGCGCGCGCCCGCCTGCTTCCGAAATGCGCGAGGCTTCTTCGTGCAACGAAAGCGAGTTGAAGCGGACTGCGCCTTTCATCGTCTGCCGGTGCGTGAAGCCGCTGTCGGGCGCCATCAGGGCATCGCCATGGCGGCTGGGCACTTCGATGAAATAGCCAAGCACACCATTGTGCTTGATCTTGAGCGAGGCGATGCCCGTTTCCTCGCGGTAGCGCGCTTCCATCGCGGCAATCGCGCGCCGTGCATTGCCGGAAACTTCGCGCAATTCGTCGAGGCTCGCATTGTAGCCTTCAGCAATAAATCCGCCGTTGGAACGCTCGGTCGGAGGAGACGGAACAAGCGCCCGGGACAACAGATCGGTCAGCGCGCCGTGTCCTGAAAGCTGGGGCACGAGCGCTTCGAGCAGGGCAGGGCGGTCGTCCTCACGCGACAGCCAATCATAGAGCCGCCATGCTTCGCCGAGCCCGTCACGGATCTGGCCAAGGTCACGCGGACTCCCGCGTCCCGCCACCAGCCGTCCGAGAGCACGGCCGATATCAGGCAGGGCGCGGAGCACATCGCGCAAGTTCGCGCGCTCGATCGGTCGCTCGCGCCAGAATTGTACAAGCGAGAGGCGGTCGTCGATTGCAGCGTGGTCGAGCAGCGGCGCGGAGAGGTCTTGCGCGAGCAGCCGCGAACCGGCGCCAGTCGAGCAGCGATCGAGCGCTGCAACGAGGCTGCCCGTGCGCGCTCCGTTCTGGCTTTCGAGGATTTCGAGGCTCCCTCGCGTTGCCTCGTCCATCACCATTCCAGCAGAATTGTCGCGCAAAACGGGCGGCAGCAGCAGCGGTAAAGTGCCGCGCCCCACGTGGTGGAGATAACCGATCAATCCGCCCGCCGCGGCTAACATGGCGCGCGAGAAATCGCCGAAGCCATCCAGCGTGGAAACGCCATGGACCTTCTGCAATGCGTCGGCCCCGCTATCGCTAGAAAATGCGCTGCGGGCGTGGAAGCTCGCTTCTTCCGGTCCGTGCTCCCACCCCTCGGGCACAACGACTTCGGTCGCGCCGAGGCGTGCGAGCTCCGCGCCAAGCATTTCGGGCGAGCACTCTTCAAGCGTCATCGTCCCGGTCGATATGTCACAAGCCGCAAGCCCAATCGTGCCGCGCACATCGGCCAGCGCGACTAGCAGATTGGCGGCGCGGGGGTTAAGCAGTGCCTCCTCGGTCAGCGTGCCCGCCGTGACGAAGCGCACGATGTCGCGCCCGACCAAAGCCTTTGACGCGGGCTTTCCTTCGCGCTTGGCACGCGCCTTCGCCTCGTCGGGCGTTTCGACCTGCTCGGCAATCGCGACCCGCTGTCCCGCCTTGATCAGGCGCGCGAGATACCCTTCCGCTGAATGCACCGGCACACCGCACATTGCGACCGGCTCGCCGTCGTGTTCGCCGCGAGATGTGAGGGCAATGTCGAGAATGTTAGCCGCGACTTTCGCATCGTCGAAAAACAGCTCGAAAAAGTCGCCCATTCGATAGAACAGCAACGACCCGCCCGCCTCGCTCTTGAGCGCAAGGTATTGCTCCATCATCGGAGTGGGTTTGGACGTATCGGATCGGGCCATCTGTCCGGGTTAGCGAGGGTCCAGCCAATTCGGGAGTCGGCCCCGCGCACTTATCCAACGCGCACTTCTGGATCGCGCAGTTGCAGATGACGCATTGGGCCTATCATCTGTCACGCAAGGCAGCTAAGTCTGGCGCAACACGAAAATTTGGTGGGATTTGAAGGGGGGACTTCGATAATGGCTGATGCACCCAAGGGCGGCTTTACCAGCCGCGAGGCGCTGTTTTATCACGAGACCGGCAGGCCCGGTAAGATCGAGATCGTCGCAACTAAGCCGATGACCTCGCAGCGCGACTTGAGCCTTGCCTATTCGCCGGGCGTCGCGGTTCCGGTCGAAGCCATCGCCGAAGACCCCAAGCTTGCCGCACGATACACCGCCAAGGCTAATCTCGTCGCCGTGATCTCGAACGGGTCCGCGATCCTTGGCCTCGGCAATCTGGGCGCGCTTGCCTCCAAGCCGGTGATGGAAGGCAAGGCGGTGCTGTTCAAACGCTTTGCCGACGTCGATTCGATCGATATCGAGCTCGACACCGAAGACCCCGAAGCCTTTATCAACGCGGTTGCGCTGATGGAGCCGAGCTTTGGCGGCATAAACCTTGAAGACATCAAAGCGCCCGAATGCTTCATCATCGAGCAGGCGCTGCGTGAGCGGATGAATATTCCGATCATGCACGATGACCAGCACGGCACTGCGATTATTACCGCAGCTGGATTGCTCAACGCCTGCTATCTCACCGACCGCAAGATCGAGGATGTGAAGGTCGTCGTGAACGGCGCGGGCGCAGCGGCTATTGCGTGTACCGCCCTCGTCAAGGCGATGGGCGTGCGTCACGAAAACGTGATCATGTGCGATCGCAAAGGCCCGATCACACCGGGCCGCGAAGGGGTCGACCAGTGGAAAAGCGCGCATGCGGTCCAGACCGATGCGACGACACTCGAAGAAGCGCTAAAAGGTGCGGACATTTTCCTCGGCCTCTCGGCCGCGGGCGCTCTCAAGCCTGAATGGGTTGCGGAGATGGCGGACAAACCGATCATCTTCGCGATGGCCAACCCGGTCCCGGAAATCATGCCGGACGAAGCCAAGGCCGTGCGCGCCGATGCGATTATTGCAACCGGGCGCAGCGACTTCCCGAACCAGGTCAACAACGTCCTCGGCTTCCCGTTCATCTTCCGCGGCGCGCTCGACGTGCAGGCGACGACGATCAACGAGGAAATGAAGGTAGCCGCCGCAACGGCGATTGCCGAGCTCGCGCGCGAGCGCGTGCCTGAGGAAGTTGCGAGCGCTTACGGCAAGAACCAGAAGTTTGGCACCGACTACATCATTCCGGCCCCCTTCGATCCCCGCCTGATCGAGGTGGTCTCGTCTGCTGTAGCCAAGGCTGCGATGGATTCGGGCGTTGCCCAGACCACCATCGACGATTTCGAAGCATACGGCATTTCGCTGCGCTCGCGCCTCAACCCGACGACCTCGGTACTCACCGGGGTCTACAACGAGGCCAAGGCGAACCCGAAGCGCATGGTCTTTGCCGAAGCGGAGGAAGAAGTCGTGCTGCGCGCCGCGATCCAGTTCCGCGATTTCGGCTACGGCACACCCATTCTCGTGGGCCGGACCAAGGCGGTGCTCGACAAGCTGCATCAGCTGTCCGTCTCCGATCCAGGCGGCTTCGAGATCCAGAACTCGGCCGACAGCGAGCATGTGCCCGCGATGGTCGACTTCCTCTATCAGCGTCTCCAGCGCCGTGGATACACGCAGCGTGACGTGCGACGGATGGTCAATCAGGAGCGTAACGTCTTTGCTGCTCTGCTGGTCGCGCTTGGCCATGGCGATGGCATGATATCAGGCGTCACGCGTACTTATGCGCAGACCATGCGCGAAGTCAGCCTTGTCCTCGACAAGAAGGCGGACGCGCTTGCATTCGGCATTCACATGATGATTGGCAAGAACCACACGACCTTCCTTGCCGACACGACCATCAATGAACGTCCCACCAGCGAGGAACTGGCCTATATCGCCAAGGAAACCGCTGCGGTGGCCAGGCGCATGGGTCACGAGCCGCGTGTCGCGTTTCTTTCCTATTCGACCTTCGGCAACCCCTCGGGTCAGTGGCTCGGCAATATTCGCGATGCGGTTGCGATCCTCGACCGCGACGGGTGCGATTTCGAATATGAGGGCGAAATGGCTCCCGATGCCGCGCTCAATGACAAGGTCATGGGGCTTTACCCCTTCAGCCGACTGTCGGGGCCAGCCAACGTGCTGATCATGCCGGGGCTGCAATCGGCCAACCTGTCCGCCAAGCTCCTGCGTGAGCTTGGCGCGAACACGACCGTCGGACCGATGCTGATCGGTATGGAAAAGCCGGTCCAGATTGTTCCGATGACGGCAGCGGCGCCCGATCTGCTCACGCTCTCCGTCCTGTCGAGCGCGGGGATCGTGGGCTAAGGCCAGCGTGTCGAATGCGCATGAAAAAAGGGCCCGGGATCAACTCCCGGGCCCTTTTTCGTGAGGTCAGTTAGATACGACCAATCGTGGTTTTCACGCCGCCATCGCTTCGGCGTTCACTTCGCCGGTCGCGATCGAGGTCATGCGGCGGTCGCCATCATAAGTGTTGTCGAGGCATTCCTGCAGGACCTTGGCGTCGTCTTTGAGGCCGAGGCGCTTTGCGAATGCCACTGCGGTTCCGTAGCCGGCGAGACCGTAGTGGGTCATGCGCTGATACTGGGTAATGATCGACGCATCGAGAACGTCCTTGTCATCGATGTCGGCATTGATTGCGTGGGCCTTGGCTTCGTTGACGAGGCCTTCCATGCCCTTGCAGTGTTCGCCATTGGGGTTGGCGTCATGGTTTTGGATCAGGCCTTTGACCTTTTCCATGCCCTTCGAAATGCCGCAGGTGCCATCTTCAAGCGCGGCGCGCAGCTCTTCCGAGGTCGCCTTTTCGTGCAGCTTTTTCGTCGCGTCGAGCGATTGCTTGTCGGCGCTGTAGATGTCCTGAAGCTGGTCGATATAGAGGTCTTTAAGGGTGCTGATAGTCATGAGCGGGGTATTCCTTCGTTTGCGGGGGTTCTCAACCAGCTAATGAAGTCAGGCCGCCAATCGTTCCAACAAAACTCGTTATAATTCCGTCACATAAGTTCAGCCGGGAGTCGTCCGCGACGAGCCGTTAGGAAGCGCGCTCATAGAGGGCCTCAATTGGCACGTAATCGAGATCATATCCGAAATAGCGCGGGCTGAAGACTTCAAGACCAGCCTCGCTCCGCCACAGCGGATCGCATCGGAAGCCAAGCACTGCGACGCGCTGACCGCGCTCATATCCGGGGTTCACGATCCCATCTCCGCTCTCCACGTCGATGATGCTGATGAGGTCGGGGCAGGTGGCGACCACTGCTCCATTGCGGCGTGCGACGAGATGCTCGTTCTTGACCTGCGTTTCGAACCTTTGTGCGGCGAAGCCGTCTGTTCCCGCAAGTGTGACTTCCCCGACCAGAAACCCATCCTCGTCGCGCCAGTCGAAACCGGCGACTGTCCCGGTGAACAGCAGGTAGCCATCAGCAGCCGCGCGGGCTGCTTCGATTGCGTCAGAGCCTGCGGCCTTCGCCTCGCGCACTGCTGTGCCGATCTTGCGCGAAAGGGTAAGGCTCTCGGTCACGAGAGTGCCTTCACGTTTGGCGAGCCGTCCGGAAATCGGACTGTCCGTCACTCCGCACTCGCGGCTCACCACGGCGATGGACCTCAGGATGTCTTCGGCCCGCGTCGGGTCGCCCAACGTCTCGACTATCATCTGGTCGCCAAAGGGCGTTGCGGCCCCGATGGGCGTGAGCGGAATGCCTGCGACCTTGACCGAATGCTGGTTGATCTCCGGCACGGCGCGCCCGACCGTGTCTGCATCGAGCGCAGGCACGCCGAGGCGGGCGGCGATCGAAAGCCCTTCGGCAAGGCTGAGCGGCCCGATCTCGCCCATGATGACGCCAGCGAATTTCTGACCAAGGTGGCTTTCGAGGGCTTCGAAGGCAGCCTGGACAGGAACCTCGACCCGGTTCTCGATCGCGTCGAGCCGAGCCTGCATGTCCGCGCTCGTCTCGGCGAGGCTCGCAAGACCATAGGGGCACGCTACCCTGTCGCTGTCCGCGAGCGCTTCAACCGGCAACATCGAGAATGTAAGTCCCGCGCTCAGGTCTTTGGCGATCAGTTCACGTGCCTCAGAAAGGCTCCCGCCGCCGCCAGTTCCGAGATAGGAGCTCCCGACCAGAATGTCCTCGAGCGCCTGCGCATCAAGTTCGGTGCTCGCGCCCGCCTGAGCGCGCTCGGGACGCTCTGCGCTGTCGCCGGGAGAGATCTCACGGCACGCGGCAAGAGTGCCCGCCGCAACTGCCAGTCCACCCAGAAATTGTCTACGCGCTACCATCTTCGCCTCCCCCTTCGCTTCGGGAGTGGCACAGTGACGATTGCGAGGCAATCAATCTATCCGCGTCGCGCTCGCCCGCAAATGTCGGGAGTGCGCTCACCCGCGTCGGCGGAACCTGAAGTACCAGACCTCGTGCCCGAATTTCTCGCGCGCTTTTTGCTCATAGCGTGTCTCGCACCAGCCAGAGGGGCGTTCCTGCCAGCTCTTCGGACCGGTTGCGACCCATTCGAACTCGTTGGTGAAGCGCTGCATGACCATGAGGGCGTGGCGGACATAGACCGGGTGATCGGTGCCGAAACGAAACTCGCCGCCCGGCTTTATCTTGTCTGCAATCAGGCGAACCGGCCCATCGTTCATCATGCGCCGCTTAGCGTGCTTGTTCTTGGGCCAGGGGTCAGGGTGAAGCAGGTAGGCCATCGTCAGCGCGCCATCGGGAATGCGCTTTAAGACCTCGATCGCGTCGCCGTGATGGATGCGCACGTTCGCGAGGCGGCCTTCCTCGACTTGGGTGAGCGCCTGCGCAACGCCGTTCAGGAATGGCTCGGCACCGATGAAGCCATGGTTGGGTAACAGGTCGGCGCGGTAAGCCATGTGCTCGCCTCCGCCGAAGCCGATCTCGAAATGAAGCGGGCAATCCTCACCAAACAGGGTCTGCGCGGTCACCGGGCCCTCTTCTGGCACGCTGATCTGCGGCAGCAACTTGTCGACCAATGCCTGCTGCTTTGCACGCAGCGGCTTGCCGACGCTGCGCCCGTACAGACGGCTGAGAGTGGTGGGGTCGCCTTCCTTGAATGCGGTCATGGCGCGCTCGCTAATAGCGCAGGCAGCCGCTTGTCCAGCCCCATCTCGCAGCCAGCAATCGGAGGCGCTGGGGATACTTCCCCTTGAGGGGCACGGCGACATGCCTATATCGCGCGGGCTAATGGAACAGCTCCTCGAAACCTTCTACGCACAGCCGCTCTGGCTCCAGTCGTTGCTGGGCCTGACGTTGCTCTTCACCGCCGCGTTGCTGGTGAACTATGTCCTCAAACATGTGATCCTGCGTATCGCCGCGCCGTATCTCGACCGGAAGACCAAGACGATCGACAAGGCGGCTGCATGGCTTGCCACCGCCGCGCCATTGCTCATCATTTCGCGCGGGATCGCGTTGGTCCCCAACCTGCCGGATGAGGTCTACACGCTGGTCCGCAACTCCGCGCAGGCGCTGATCGTGATTTCGGTCGCGATGGCGATCGTGAAGGGGCTGACTTACGCAAACGAGCTGTATGAGCGCCTTCCGCGATCCAAGAACCGTCCGATCAAGGGGTTTGTTCAGGTCGTGAAGATCGTCGTGCTGTGCGGCGCAGCGATTATCCTCATTTCCGTTCTGATCGACGAATCTCCGCTTCTCTTGCTTTCGGGTCTTGGCGCTGTGACGGCGGTGCTGCTGCTGGTGTTCAAGGACACGATCCTCAGCCTAGTTGCGAGCGTTCAGCTGACCACCAACGATATGCTGCGCGTCGGAGATTGGATCACGATGCCCAGCATGGGCGCGGATGGCGACGTGATCGACATCTCGCTTCACACGGTGAAGGTCCAGAATTTCGACAAGACCATCGTCACCATCCCGACCCATCGGCTGGTGTCCGATAGCTACCAGAACTGGCGCGGAATGAGCGAGAGCGGTGGGCGCCGGATCAAACGCTCCATCGCATTGGACCAAAACTCGGTGCGCTTCCTGAGCGATGAGGAAGTGGTGGACCTCAAGAAATTCAAGATGCTCAAGGACTATCTCGTCGCGAAGCGCGAGGAGATCGCCGAGTGGAACGCGAAAGAACTTGCCGGCGAAGATGCGCCGGTCAATGCGCGGCGGCTGACCAATATCGGCACATTGCGGGCCTATATCGCCGCCTATCTCGAATGGCATCCGCGGATCGATGAAAAGTTCACACTGATGGTCCGCCAATTGCCGTCGGGACCGCAAGGTCTGCCCTTGGAGGTGTATTGCTTCACCGACACGACGTCATGGCCGATCTACGAAGGCATACAGGCGGACATTTTCGACCACCTCGTTGCAATCCTGCCAGAGTTCGACCTGAGGCTTTTCCAGGAGCCGACGGGCAAGGATCTGGCAGAGGGCCTCGCGGCCTGATCCCTAAAACGAAAACGCCCGAGGCGCGATGCCCCGGGCGTATCGGTTACGGTGTACCGGAAGATTAGGCGGCTTCGGCCTCGTCCTGCGGATCGCGCAGCACGTAGCCGCGGCCCCAAACGGTTTCGATGTAGTTCTCACCGCCGCATGCGTGGCTGAGCTTCTTGCGCAGCTTGCAGATAAAGACGTCGATGATCTTGAGTTCGGGTTCGTCCATGCCGCCATAAAGGTGGTTTAGGAACATTTCCTTGGTCAGCGTCGTGCCCTTGCGCAGCGAAAGCAGCTCGAGCATAGCGTATTCCTTGCCGGTGAGGTGGACGCGGGCGCTGTCGACTTCGACAGTCTTCGCATCGAGGTTCACGGCGAGCTTGCCGGTGCGGATGACCGACTGCGAGTGGCCTTTCGAACGGCGCACAACAGCGTGAATGCGGGCAACCAGTTCTTCGCGGTGGAAAGGCTTGGTCACGTAATCGTCGGCACCGAAGCCAAACGAGCGGATCTTCGAATCCATCTCGGCAATGCCGGAAAGGATGAGAACCGGCGTCTGCACCTTGGCGACACGCAGCTTTTTCAGCACGTCATAACCGTGCATGTCCGGCAGGTTCAGGTCGAGCAGGATGATGTCGTAGTCATACAGCTTGCCCAGATCGAGGCCCTCTTCGCCCAGGTCGGTCGAATAGACATTGAAGCCTTCGGTCGTCAGCATGAGCTCGATAGCCTTTGCGGTTGTCGGCTCGTCTTCGATCAGCAGCACTCGCATTATACGTCCCCTAATTGCCCCTAATGGCGGACATCGTGTCGCGTGGTAACGCCTCGCTAAGAGGTGTTGCCCTCTATTAACCACACAACATCTGAACGGAAAAGGTTAACGCGTCGTAAATGGGTTACCGAAAACTTGCTGAGTTTTTTAGGTAACAGGGGGTTAGGGGCAGGTCCTACGGACAGTTAGCCCCGGATCGGAGCAATTTCAGAGCCCGGCCAGTTTCTTGGCACGGCGGCGCTGAGCGCTCGAACCGATGCCGATCGCCTCGCGATACTTGGCGACGGTGCGCCGGGCGAGGTCGAAGCCCTCCTCCTTCAGAAGATCAGCGAGCTTCTGATCGGACAGCACCTTCTTTGGGTCTTCGGCATCGGTCAGCGCCTTGATCCGTGCCTTGATCGCTTCGGACGATGCGCCTTCTCCATCGCCAGAACCACCGACACGGGCGACACCGCTTGAGAAGAAGTATTTGAGCTCGAAGCTACCCCGGTCGCAGTGCAGGTACTTGTTGCTGGTGACACGGCTGACCGTGCTTTCGTGCATATCGATCTCTTCGGCCACCTCGCGCAAGGTGAGCGGCTTCAGCTCCGACACGCCGCGGAGAAAGAAGCCTTCCTGCTGTTTCACGATTTCGGCGGCGGTCTTTAGAATTGTCTTTTGCCGCTGGTCGAGCGCGCGGATCAGCCAATGCGCGTCGGCCAGCTTCTCCTTGAGCCAGCTCTGCGCTTCGGCTCCGGGCGATCCGCTTTCGAGTTCGACATAATAACTGCGGTTCACCACCAGTCGCGGGAGCGTCGCTTCGTTGAGTTTTATGTCCCAACCTCCGCTCTCGCTGCTTGTCACGAGCACGTCTGGCACGACGGCCTCATCGCTGGCCGGTGCAAAGGCGAGGCCCGGCTTGGGATCGTATTCGCGAAGTTCGCGCAGCATATCGGAGAAGTCTTCGTCATCGACCTGGCAAAGTCGTTTCAATCGCGCGACTTCTCCCTTGGCCACGAGGTCGAGATTATCGAGCAGCGTATCCATGCACGGGTCGAGCCGGTCCGCTTCCTTAGCTTGCAGGCGCAGGCATTCAGCAAGGTCTCGCGCGCCCACGCCGGTCGGGTCGCACATCTGAACTACTTCGAGCGCGTCTTCGACGCTGTCCATATCCACACCGAGGTCCTGCGCTACTTCGCGCAGGGAGGTCGGCAAGTACCCCGCATCGTCAAGCAATCCGGCGATGTGCCGGGCGACGAAGGCTTCCTGTTCGTTGCAGGCAAGCGCGCCGATCTGCGCATCGAGATATTCGCTGAGCGACAATTCAGCCGCGCGACTGGCCTCGATCCCCGGCAGATCGTCTGCCCCGAGGCCCGAGCCGCCGGCAGAGCCCCATTCGGCATCCGACATGCGCGCGCCGTCGCCTGTCTCCCGGTCGCGGTCGATTGCGCTCACGTCGATATCCAGTGGTGCTTCGCTTTCGCCCTGCGCCTGCGCCATTAATTGGTCCGAGGTGAATTCCTCTCTCGGAATGTCGTCGGGCTCGCTCGAAGGACCGGTGTCTTCGCGCGACACGGCGCCTGCTTCGAGCAGCGGATTGCTCTCCAGCGCTTCGCCGATGAAGGTCTCGATCTCGAGGTTGGATGCCGCCAGCAGCTTGATCGCCTGCTGCAGCTGCGGCGTCATGACCAGCTGTTGTGACTGTCGAAGATCGAGGCGCGGACCCAGGGCCATCAGGATTGCTCGCTCACGCTCGGACGGTGCCTGCTCACACCAACACCCGGCCAACCTATGGAATAGCGGGTGTGGGCAGGAGCCGCCCCGGCGGACCTTGATCCGCCAAACTGCATCAGGTTGCCTCCCGCCGGGTCATCACAACGTGAAGTTCTCGCCGAGATAGAGGCGCTTCACGTTTTCGTCCGCTACGAGTTCTTGCGGCGTTCCGGCGAAGAGGACCTGTCCGCCGTAGATGATGCAGGCGCGATCGACGATATCGAGCGTCTCGCGAACATTGTGGTCGGTGATGAGGACACCGATCCCGCGCCGTTTCAGGTCTTTGACGAGGTCGCGGATGTCGCTGATCGAGAGCGGGTCGATTCCGGCGAAGGGTTCGTCGAGCAGCATGATCGAAGGCTTGGCCGCGAGCGCGCGGGCGATTTCGCAGCGGCGGCGCTCACCGCCAGACAGGGCCATGGCGGGGCTTTCGCGCAGGCGGGTCAGGCCAAATTCGCTGAGCAGGCGTTCAAGCTCATCCTTGCGAGTCGATGCGTCGGGTTCGACCATTTCGAGCACGCAATTGATGTTCTGCTCGACGGTCATCCCGCGAAAGATGCTCGTTTCCTGCGGCAGATAACCAAGCCCGAGGATCGCACGGCGATACATCGGCAGGTTGGTCACGTCTTCGCCGTCCATCAGGATTCGGCCCGAATCGGGCTTTACCAGACCCATGATCGAATAGAAACAGGTGGTCTTGCCCGCCCCATTGGGGCCGAGCAGGCCAAGCACCTCGCCTTTTCCGACGGTCAGGGAGATATCGGTCAGGACGGCGCGCTTGTCGTAGCTTTTCGCGATCGAAATGACTTCCAGACCGCCATCGGGCAGCGGGGCGGTGGCATCGACCGTTTCGGCGCTAACGGCCTGTGCGGCCTCATCGAATGTGGGGGTCTCGCTCATATCGGGCCGGTGATAGCACCCTCGCGGCGTGAGAAAAGGGAGGGCGAGCGCTTTTGCGCCCGTTTTGGCAAGATTTTTGCTTTCGAGAGCCTCAAAACGCGGCTGCGCCACGTTGCAATATGGTTATGAAGCTTGATCCTTGCGCGACTCTTTGGAATACTCAGGTCACAAACACACCGTTGGGGAGCGGACCTATGAACGATATTCTGCACGGGCAGGAAAGCCGCGCGAGCGAACGGCCGCGCGATTGGCGTAAATCCATGAGCGACCACGTCGCATGGGCCCTGCTGGTGTATACCGGTCTCCAGATCTTCATGACGGTCAAGGCGATGAGCGAGGGGCTCCCTTCGATCGTTCCCTATCTCGCCCTTGTCATTTTGGTTGCCGGCATCATCCCGGCATGCCGTTGGTTCGAACGCCGCTGGACCGGTCTCAGTGATGCCGAGGCCGCCGATGAAAACTATGCTGCAGCTTTCAAGCGCGACGCGATTGGCCTTTGGGCGCTCGCAATCCTTCTGCCGGTTGGACTGACCGCGCTCTTCAAGGCGATCTTCTCCTTCATCTGATCGTTCAATCCCGCGCCTTTGCGGGAACATCGATGCGCCTGAGTTGGTTTCTCCTTGGACACCAAGGGGACAACACCTGTGAACGCAATCCGCACTTTGATCCTTCTGGCGCTGCTGGCGCTCGCTTCTCCGGCTTATGCGCTGCTGCCTGCCGGGGACGCTGGCGGACCGGAACAAGCCGAACCCGCCAGCGCAGAGCCGCTGATCGAGCAGGCCCCCGATGAGGGCGACGATGAACGAATAGCCGAGCGGATCGAAGGCATTTTCGGAGAGCTCCCTGCCTTCGAGACTGTCGATGTCGAAGTCAGCGAGGGCGTGGTTTCGCTCACCGGCACGCTTCCCGATGCAGATACTATCGCCCGTGCGGAGGCGATTGCAAGCCGGGTTTCGGGCGTCGTCACGGTCGAGAACGGCATCGAACGCGACCTCTCGGTCGAGCAAAACCTCTCCATTTTGGGCAAGGCGTCTGAGCTCATCGAGAGCGCGCTTGCCGGACTGCCCCTGTTCCTGGTTGCGGTGGTCGTGGCGCTCGCGATTGGGACGCTCGGTTATCTGATCGCGGGGCTCGGGTTCCTATGGGACCGCATCGCGCCCAACGCGTTTCTGGGTGAGCTCATCCGCAGCGCGATCCGTTTCGTTTTCGTAGTCGGCGGCGTGGTCATCGCACTCGACATGCTGGGCGCGGGTGCCTTGCTTGGCGCGGTGCTCGGCGGGGCAGGCGTGGTCGGGATCGCGCTCGGCTTTGCGATGCGCGACACGATCGAGAATTATGTCGCGAGCCTCATGCTCAGCCTTCGCCAGCCGTTTCGCCCCAATGATCATGTCCTGATCGACGACCTCGAAGGCCGCGTCATTCGCCTCACCAGCCGCGCCACCGTGTTGATGACCCTCGAAGGCAATCACCTGCGCATCCCGAACGCACAGGTCTTCAAGGCAGTGATCCTCAATTATACTCGCAACCCTCAGCGCCGCTTCGATTTCGAGCTTGGCATCGACGCCGATGACGATCCGCGCGCGGCAATGAAGCTGGGCGGTGAGGTGCTGCGTTCGCTTGGCTTCGTGCTCGGCGACCCTGCGCCTGCTGCTCGAATCAGCAATGTGGGCGATTCGAACATTGCGATCCTGTTCCTTGGCTGGATCGACCAGAACGAGGCTGACTGGTTCAAATCGCGCAGCCTCGCCATTGCGGCTGTGAAGGATGCGCTTGAGGAAGCCGGTTTTGCCTTGCCCGAACCGATCTACCGCCTGCGCTTCGACGGGCGTACAGATCCGCTGCCCATCGGGCGCTCTGCCAGCGTAACCGAGGCAAAGCCTGCCGAGAAACCACGAGCCACGTCCGGCGCGGATGAGGACGTTCGCCCCGAAAGCGAGATCAGCGAGTTGGTTGAGGCAGAACGCCGTAGCGACGACGAACAGTCGAAAGACCTCCTCGACACCTCGCGTCCGGTGGA
Source organism: Erythrobacter sp. S158 (assembly GCF_057364915.1). NCBI lineage: Bacteria > Pseudomonadati > Pseudomonadota > Alphaproteobacteria > Sphingomonadales > Erythrobacteraceae > Erythrobacter > Erythrobacter sp. S158. Next base: position 3,152,872 of record NZ_CP200279.1, read on the forward strand.
GTGAGCTAGCGCCTCAGCTTGATTTCGGAATGTCGCGGCAGAGGTAAGCCGTGCTGTAAGGCTCATCCCAGCACCGCTTGAGCCCTTCGAGCACGTCGAGGTTTTGGGGCCACGGCATCGAGATCGGTTGCCCGTCCGCACCGACTGCGTTGTCCCAGCCCGGCGGTTTCGGAAGCGCGGCTAGAGTGGCAATCGCAGCCTCGAACCCCTCACGATCCCGGCGCATGAACGCGATGGTCCCGTCGACATAAAGGTTCCAGGCTCGGCCCGAATTTGCCTCGTCAGCGTCGATCGCATCGAAGATCGGCATCGCCAGATCATTGCGACCCGCGAAAGCCCACATCTGCGCTTCGTGGCATGCCAAAGTCCGCAGGAGTTGAGCCTCGCGCCGGTTCTCTGGCGACAAATTGCCGCTGTTCTCGGCGCGCCAGTCTCTCAGGATCTCGGCCGCCTCGACATAGCAACCCGCATCGTAAAGCGGGCGCCATCCCTGGCCCTCCGTCTGGTCGAAGGTGACGACATCAAGCGCCAGCATGGCCTCTTTGTCGTAGGCGCAATCAGGCGCAGCCGGCTGGGCTGCCATTGCTGCCAAAAATGCAAGAAGCGCGAACACGCCGCGAGACTAGCTGCGAGCGCGGTTGTTCACAACGATCCCGCTCGCAAGGCCAGTGCTTAGCTCTTCTTCGCGCGTTCGATCGCTTCGATGACGATCTGGCGTGCTTCGGCGCGGTCGCCCCATTTGCCGACGCGCACCCACTTCTCGGCTTCCAGATCTTTGTAGTGCGTGAAGAAGTGCTCGATCTGCTGCATGATGATCGAGGGCAGATCCTTCGTTTCGCCGACATCCGAATAATACGGGAAGGTCGTGTCGACCGGCACGCAGACCAGCTTTTCATCGCCGCCATGCTCGTCTTCGAGGTTCAGCACGCCAATCGGGCGGGCCTTCACCACGCAGCCTGGAATAAAGGGCGAGCGCGCGATGACCAGCGCATCGAGCGGGTCGCCATCGGGCGAAAGCGTATGCGGCACGAAGCCGTAATTGGCGGGGTAGCGCATCGGGGTGTGCAGAATGCGGTCCACGAACAGCGCGCCCGAGGCTTTGTCGAATTCATACTTCACCGGTTCGCCGCCGGTGGGCACTTCGATGATGACATTGAGGCTTTCGGGGGGATTGTCGCCTGTCGGGATGTTGTCGATGCGCATGATTTTCTCGTTTTTGCGTAGGAGAGGAACTGATAGCCCGCGCCGTTAGCGCCGTTGCGATATTGCGGCAAGTTCGACCTTCGCCTAGTTGCGCGCTCATGAGCAAGAATACCCCTAAAGCCATTCGCGGCACACAGGACATTTTCGGTGCGGACGCGGAGGCCTTCGCGTTCGTGGTCGAGACATTCGAACGCGTGCGCAAGCTCTATCGCTTTCGCCGGGTTGAAATGCCAGTTTTCGAGAAAACGGAGGTCTTCAGCCGCGCCATCGGCGAGACCACCGATGTTGTCTCGAAAGAGATGTATTCCTTCGAGGATCGCGGCGGCGATTCGCTGACGCTGCGCCCCGAATTTACCGCCGGAATATCGCGCGCGTTTCTGACAAATGGCTGGCAACAGCACGCGCCGCTGAAGGTTGCAACCCACGGACCGCTGTTCCGCTATGAGCGCCCGCAGAAGGGCCGCTATCGCCAGTTCCACCAGATTGATGCCGAGATCATCGGCGCTGCCGAACCGCAGGCGGATGTCGAGTTGCTTGCGATGGCCGACCAGCTTTTGAAAGAGCTCGGTATTGAAGGCGTGACGCTCCACCTCAACACGCTAGGCGATGCGGAAAGCCGCGATGCGTGGCGCGCTGGGCTGATCGAGTATTTCGGCGCGGTGAAAGGCGAGCTGTCCGAAGATTCGCAGGAGCGGCTTGAGAAAAACCCGCTGCGCATCCTCGATTCCAAGGACCCACGCGACAAGGTTTTCGTCGCCGACGCGCCAAAGATCGACGCTTTCCTGTCAGACGATGCGCTGGCCTTCTTCGACGTGGTGACGAGCGGGCTGGATGCCGCAGGGGTCAAGTGGGAGCGCGCCGAAAGCCTGGTGCGCGGTCTCGATTATTATCGCCACACCGCGTTCGAGTTCATCCCGGACGAGGGTTCTGCGGCGGCAGGTGCACTGGGCAGTCAGAGCACGGTGCTGGGCGGTGGCCGCTATGACGGGCTGATGGAAAGCCTTGGCGGTCCGGCAACCCCGGCAGTGGGCTGGGCTGCGGGGATTGAGCGATTGGCGATGCTGGTCGGCGAAAAGGCCGAGGAGCCTGCCGATCTCATCATCGTGGTCGAAGATCGCAGCGAGGCGGCACTTGTCCGCGCCACCAGCGCTCTCAAATCGGCACGGCTTACAGGCTTGAGCGCGGAGATGATCGCCGAAGGATCGCCGCGCAAGCGCTATGACAAGGCAGTGAAGCGTTCACCGCGTTCAATCGTCAGCTTCGAGGAGGACGGCCACAGAGTGAGCGGCGGCGATGAAGGCGGTCCGGACCTCGAAAAAGTCTTGGGTCTCTAGCGACCTTTCCTACATGACGTGACCGGCGCTATCGTCTGCAAAAATGACCGCAAAGCGCCCACCAGTTTCCCACCCAGGACCGTGTAACATGCGGTCCACTTCTCACCCCAACCGAGCCTGAAACCCTTGCAAATCCCACCCGAACGCCTTGACCAGATCGCCAACCGCTTCGCCGAACTCGAAGCGCGCATGGCTTCGGGCACGCTTGAGGGCGAGGAGTTCGTGGCGGCGAGCCGCGACTATGCCGAGCTCGAACCGGTTGCCAAGATCGCGGGCGAGGTGAAGGCTATGCGCGAGGAGATCGAGGGGCTTGAGGAGATGCTCGCTGATCCCGAGATGAAGGCGATGGCCGAGGAAGAACTCAGCGCGATCCGCGAGGCTCTGCCTGAGAAAGAGCGCTCGCTTGCCATCGCGCTGCTGCCGCGCGACCGGGCCGATGCGAAGCCCGCGATGCTTGAAATCCGCGCCGGTACCGGAGGCGACGAGGCTGCGCTGTTCGCAGGCGACCTCTACCGCATGTACGAGAAGTACGCAGCCGAGCAGGGCTGGCGCGTCGAACCGGTCAGCATGAGCGCGAGCGAAGTCGGCGGCTTCAAGGAGATCGTCGCCAATGTGAGCGGGCAGGGCGTCTTCGCCAAGCTCAAGTTCGAAAGCGGCGTCCACCGTGTGCAGCGCGTCCCCGTCACTGAAAGCGGCGGTCGTATACACACCTCTGCAGCCACCGTCGCTGTGCTGCCTGAGCCTGACGAGGTCGATGTGCAGATCGATCCGGGCGACCTCAAGATCGACACCTATCGCGCCTCGGGCGCAGGCGGTCAGCACGTCAACACCACCGACAGCGCAATCCGCATCACGCACGAGCCGACCGGGCTCGTCGTTACCTGCCAGGACGGGCGCAGCCAGCACAAGAACCGCGAAAAGGCGATGCAGGTGCTGCGCGCGCGGCTCTACGAGAAGACCCGAGACGAAGCGCAGGGCGCAGAGGCCGAGGCTCGCAAGGCGATGGTCGGCAGCGGAGACCGCTCTGAGCGCATACGCACCTACAACTTCCCGCAGGGGCGCGTGACCGATCACCGTATCGGCCTGACGCTTCACAAGCTTGAGGAGGTGCTCGCAGGGCCGGGACTCGACGAGTTGGTCGATGCTCTGATCGCGGAGGATGAAGGCAAGCGGCTGGCGGCGCTGGCCGAGTGACCGTTTCCGAGGCTCTGCGCAAGGCTGCAAACCGGCTCGCGAACACCAGCGACACGGCAAGGCTCGACGCCGAATTGCTGATGGCCCATGCGCTTGGGGCGAGCCGGTCGAACATGCTGCTGCGGCACATGTCGGACGCAGAGCCGGAGAGCTTCGCGAGCCTTGTCGAACGCCGTGCCGCGCATGAGCCGGTGGCGCACATCACCGGCACTCAGGAGTTCTACGGGCGCGATTTCGCCGTCTCGTCGCATGTCCTGATCCCGCGCGGCGATAGCGAGACGCTTATCGACACGGTGCTTGAGAGCGCTCCAGATGCAAAACGCGTGCTCGACCTTGGCACCGGATCGGGAGCGCTGCTCATCACTGCGCTTCTCGAACTCGAAGGCGCGAGCGGGCTAGGGATAGATGCCTCTGAACCAGCGCTGGAAGTGGCCCGCAGCAACGCGCAGGCGCTTGGTTTGATCGGATCACAGGCGCGGTTCCTACTGCGCGATTGGCACGAAGAGGGATGGGACGACAATCTGGGAACATTCGACCTCATTGTGTGCAACCCGCCTTATGTCGAGGAGGGCGCCGAGCTCGACGCAGACGTGCGCGACTACGAACCGGCCTCGGCGCTGTTTGCCGGGCCCGAGGGGCTTGACGACTACCGCGTCATCATCCCGCAACTGCGCAAGCTCTTATCGGCCGAAGGCATGGCGGTCCTGGAAATTGGCGCTTCGCAAGGCGAGGCGGTGAGCAAAATCGCCACAGAACACGGATTCTGCGTGAAAATACTCAAGGATCTTGCAAATCGGCCACGCTGCGCGGTCCTTTCTTGAGGAAAACACCACAGGGGCTTGGCAAACGGGGTTCGGCTCGCTACCTCCGAATCAGGTCTCCGATCTGCGAAGGGCGCAAATCGGGTGGGCCAAGCTCCAAATTCGATGTCACACGGCCGTCAGGGCTCGCCCTCGGCCATAGGCAGCGCGGGGCGCTGCGCTCTGTCGGGCGCACAGACGAGAGGTCTATTGGCCAAGGGCGTATGCAAGTATCCGCTGCGTCAGGTCGTTAATGGGATGAATATCCTTGAATAACAATCGCAACAATCGTCGCCGCGGTCGCGGAAATCGCAACAATCAGAGCGGCGCGAACAACCAGAACCGGATCGATAGCCGCGCACGTGGCAACGCGCCGCAGCTTCTCGACAAGTACAAGAAGCTTGCTCAGGACGCGCAGCACAATGGCGACCGGGTTCAGGCCGAATACTATCTGCAGTTTGCCGACCACTATTTCCGTGTGATCGCCGATAACAAGGCTCGCCAAGAAGAGGCGCGCGCAAAGCGCAACGAGAGCCGCGGTGATGATCGCGGACAGGCAAACGATGACAGCGACGAGGAAGACGGTAACAACAACCGCAAGAGCAACCGTCGCTCACGAAGCCGCCGCGATGGGCAAGACCAGGACGCGCGTGACACCGCTTCGCCCGAAGAAGGCGAAAAAGGCTTTGAAGGCGAAGAGGCTGGCGCCGAGGAAGAATCGGCAAAGCCCAAGCGCCGCGCTCGCAAGCCGAAGTCCGACGATGCCGGTGACAAGCCACGTCGCAAGCCGCGTCGCAAGGCTGACGAGGATACGGGCGAAGGCGAGATCGACTCTGCCGTTCTGCCGCCAGCGATCAGCGCTTCGACTGCGTCGGATGACGACGACAGCCTTGAGGCCGTTGGCTGAGCCAATTCCGATCACTTGAGGATCGACAGAATATGGCCGGTCCCGAGCTGGATTCCTACAGTGCGCTCCTGACGCGGCTGACCACACGCATAAGTGCTTTTGCGACGAGCTGGCCGGGTCTTGTGTCGGCGCTGCTCGGCCTTGTCGCTGCTTGTGGCTTTCCGCCGCTCCACGCCTGGTGGGTCGCACTTCCCGCGCTCGCGCTATTCGTCGCGCATCTGCATTCTGCTCCTTCTTGGAAGAGCGCCGCTTGGTGTGGCTGGATGTTCGGGTGGGCGCATCTCACGCTGGCCAACAACTGGATTGCGACTGCCTTTACGTACCAGGCCAACATGCCTGAGTGGCTCGGCTGGCTGGCAGTGCCGTTGCTGTGCGTCTATCTGGCGGTTTATCCCGCTCTCGCGGCGGTGGCGGCGCATTTGGCTGCGAAGCGATCAGGACTGCTCGTGTTCGGAGCGGTGTTCGCGGCTGGCTGGATCGTCACAGAATGGCTGAGAAGCTGGGTGTTCACGGGATATCCCTGGCCTCCGCTTGGACTGATGCTGTTGGGCGGATGGGAGGCGCAAGGTGTTGCGCGTCTACTGCCTTGGTTAGGCACTTATGCCTTGTCGGGGTTGGCGATCTGGATTGCTGCGATCCTCGTGTGGCTCGCCGTCAGTCCCATGCCATCGAAGTGGCACCGGGCAATCGCGGTCGTCGGTTTCAGTGGTGCCGTGATTGTCGGGCCCATGGTCATCCCGCATCGAGCCACGGATAGCTCCGACATCGCTTACACCCTCATTCAGCCGCTCATCCCGCAGGATGAGATCAATGACGGGACCAAGTTCGAAGAGCAGTTTCAGCGTACAGCTGATCTGACCCGGCCCGGCAACGACACTTCGCGTCTCGTCCTGTGGCCGGAGAGCGCGATCCCAGACTACCTCGAGGAAGGCTACCCGGACCGATATTACCGCGCGACCACTTACGCTGCGAGCCCGACGCTCGCTCGCGAACGGATCGGACGCGTGATTGGCGAGGATACGACGCTTCTGACCGGCGTGGTCAATCTCGACATCGGCATTCGGCCAAGCGGCGTTCCGGGCGCGATCACCGCGCGCAATTCGGTCGTGGTTCTGAATGGCGAGGGCGAGATCACGCACCATTACGCCAAGGCTCACCTCGTCCCTTACGGCGAATATCTGCCGCTTGAGAGTTGGCTGGGCGCCATAGGTTTGTCGCGGCTTACGGCTGGAACCGTACCCTATCGGCCGGGGCCAGGCCCAGGGACGTTGGATCTTGGTGAGCATGGGCTGGCCGGTATCCAGATTTGTTACGAGATCGTGTTCTCAGGCCAGGTGGTCGACCAGGACAATCGGCCCGACTACCTCTTCAACCCTTCCAACGATGGCTGGTTCGGAAGCTGGGGCCCACCGCAGCATCTGGCGCAAGCACGTATGCGCGCGCTTGAGGAAGGGCTGCCCGTTCTGCGTTCGACGACAACAGGGATCAGCGCAGTAATCGATGCCGATGGTATCGTGCGGCAGAGCATCCCAACCGGAGTTGCTGGCAAGGTCGAGGGCTTCATTCCCGCTGCCAAGCCACCCACCCTCTTTGCCAAGTTCGGAAACGCGTTGCCACTCGCATGGGCGGCCCTGCTTGCAATTCTGGCGCTTGGCCTGCCGAGATTGCTTGCGCTGCGCTCGGAGCGCAGCTAGTGCGCTTGGCTATGGATATAAAGGTTTCCTTATGTCTGCATAAGGCGGCCTGAGGCGACAAATGAAAGTCACGGGAGGCCTTCTTAGGAACGACTATGCGCAGCGATTATCTCTTCACGTCCGAAAGCGTTTCCGAGGGGCATCCTGACAAGGTCTCCGACCAGATTTCCGACGCCATCGTCGACCTCATGCTGGCCAAGGATCCCGAAGCGCGGGTCGCTTGTGAGACCATGACGACGACGCAGCGCGTGATCTTGTCAGGCGAAATTCGCTGCAAGCCGATGTACGATGACAAGAACGAGGACTGGGCTTTCAACGGCGGCTGGGCGCCGGGTGCGAAAGACGAGATCGAGCGAGCCGTTCGCTCCACTGTTCGCGATATCGGTTACGAGCAGGACGGCTTCCACTGGAAGACCCTGACATTCGAAAACCACCTCCACGGACAATCCGCTCACATCGCACAGGGCGTGGATGCGGGCGCGGAAGGCTCCAACAAGGACGAGGGAGCCGGCGACCAGGGCATCATGTTCGGCTTTGCCTGCGACGAGACGCCCGACCTGATGCCGGCAACGCTCGATTACAGCCACAAAATCCTCGAGCGACTGGCAAGAGACCGTCATTCGGGAGCTGCGCCATTTCTTGAACCTGATGCCAAGAGCCAGGTGACGCTGCGCTACAAGGACGGCAAGCCGGTTGCCTGCACCGCGATCGTCGTCAGCACTCAGCATGCACCGGGTTACGATGATGGTGAGAAGGAAGCTCAACTCCACTCCTACGTGAAAGATGTGGTTGCAGAGATCCTGCCCGATGGCTTCATCTCCGACGAGACCATCTGGCACATCAATCCCACCGGCAGCTTTGTGATCGGCGGCCCGGACGGAGATGCTGGGCTGACCGGCCGCAAGATTATCGTCGACACATATGGCGGTGCCAGTCCGCATGGCGGCGGTGCGTTCAGCGGCAAGGATCCCACGAAAGTTGACCGAAGCGCCGCTTACATCACGCGCTATCTTGCAAAGAACGTCGTGGCTGCCGGGTTTGCCAAGCGGTGCACAATCCAGATCGCCTACGCAATTGGCGTGTCGGAACCGCTTTCGCTCTATGTCGACACGCATGGCACTTGTGGAGACGGCATTGACGACGCCGCCATCGAGGAAGCGATCAAGGGCATCACCAAGCTTGGTGGCCTAACGCCGCGTGGCATCCGCGAGCATCTTGGCCTGAACAAGCCGATCTACCGCATCAGTGCAGCCTATGGTCACTTTGGTCGCACGGCTGATGGTGACCTGTTCCCCTGGGAGCGTACGGACTTGGTCGATGAGTTGAAGGCAGCGCTTACCTGACCTGCTAGGGCGCACTTCATGGCAGCGCCCGACCATTCTCAAGACGCGAGCCGCGTCGTCGAGCTGGACGCCTTGCGCGGACTGGCCGTCCTCGGCATCGCTTGGATGAACGTCTACGCTTTTGCGCTGCCGATACAGGCCTACGCCAATCCAATGGTCTGGGGCGGCGAAGGCGCTCTCGACCGGTTGGTTTGGGCGTCAAGCTTCGTCTTTATCGAGGACAAGTTTCGAACCCTGTTCGCGATGCTGTTCGGCGCGGGATGCCTGATCCTGATCGAGCGATCTGGCGAGAATGTCTGGCGCTCTCATCTGGCCCGTATGGCGGTGCTTTTCATTATCGGCTTCGTCCATGCATTGCTGCTTGCGAGCAATGACGTGCTTCGCGCCTATGCGCTTGCCGGATTGGCGATCCCCTTGCTCTCCCCGCTTAGCCACCGCGCCCTTTATGCGACCGCGATCGGACTGGTCGCGCTTCACGTCGGAGGCGGAATGGTCGCCTTTGGAAGCGCTGTGGTTGATGTGTATGTCGGCCGGGTTGGAAGCGACGCTGCGCTTTTTGCCGAGCGCCAATTCGGCAGTGACCCGGGGGCTCTGAAGTATGCTCTGGAGCTAGGCCGGCAAACTCTGGCCGAGCGGATAGAGAGAAGGATTGGCGGGTTCAGCTCGCAATTTGCGGTCCTCGCTACCTCGATCCCGCTCAACCTTGCGGCGATGGCGCTCGGCATGGCGCTTTGGAAGGATCGGATGCTCAGAGCCGAATGGCGCACCTTCAGGCTCCAGCGGCTTGCTGCAATTTGCGCTCTACTGGCGATACCGCCGCTTCTTGCACTCGCCTGGTGGGTTTCGGACAGCGCCTTTGCACCCGCTTTCGCAGGGGCGGCCGCGATAATTTTGTCAGCCCCTTTCGATACGTTACTGGGGCTCGCCTATGCAGCGCTCGCCATGGCGTTTTTTGATCGGGAGGGAGGCTTCACCAAGAGGCTCGCAGCGGTGGGCAGGCTGTCGCTAACCAACTACCTGATGACCTCGGTCATCTTTGCCTCACTTTTTGCCAACTGGGGGCTGGGGCTTTTTGGAGAGGTCAGCCGGTCGCAGGCTTTCGCGCTCAGCTTCATACCTATCGCAGTGATGCTGGCATCGTCACCAGCATGGGTAGATCGTTTCGGACAAGGGCCATTCGAGCGCGTCTGGCGATGGGCCTCGATCCGCCTCGGCTAGCCGTCCTCACCAAGCATCGGGGAAGGACGGTCGAGCGCGAGCTCTGCATCCGAAAATAGGAAAGGGCTACGAACCCCTGGCATTCCGCCGAGATCGATCCGCATACCGCGAGCGATCACCTGCGGGTCCGAGAACACCTCATCGAGATGATTGATGGGTCCGGCAGGCACACCTTTGGCCTTGCACGCAGCCAATAGGTCGGCCTTCGACCAAGTGACCGTCGCCTGGGCGATGAGCTCATCGAGTTCGCCCGCATTTGTGACACGATCGCCATTGCCAGCGAAACGCGGATCGCTTGCAAGCTCGGTGAGGTCGAGAACCTCGACGAGCCTTGCGAAAAGGCGATCATTGGCAGGGGCGAGGATGACGTGCCCGTCGCTCACCGGAAACACGCCGTAGGGTGCGACCTGCGCATGCGCGTTGCCCATGCGCGGCGGGTTTTCGCCAGTCGTAAAGTGATAGCTCGCTTGGTTTGCGAGCAATGCGACCGAGCAATCGAGCAGGCTCATGTCGACATGTTGTCCTTTGCCGGTGCGCGCACGCTGAAGAAGCGCAGCCTGAATTGCGTTCGCCGCGTAAACACCCGTCGACAGGTCGCTTATAGAGATGCCCATCTTGACCGGCACGCCGTCAGGCTCGCCCGTCACGGACATAAAACCGCTCATGCCCTGGATGACGAAATCGTAGCCCGCTTCGTGAGCGCGAGGCCCTGTCTGGCCAAAGCCAGTGATCGAGCAATAGACCAGCGCGGGACTGATCTGCGAAAGCGCTTCATAATCCAGCCCGAACTTTATCAGACCACCGGTCTTGAAATTCTCGATCAAAACGTCAGCGCCGCGCGCGAGCTCGACAATCCGCTCGCGGTCGGATTGATCCGCGAAGTCCGCAATGATGGAGCGCTTCCCGCGATTGGCTGCGTGGTAATAGGCCGCCTCGCGCCGGATTTCGCCATCGGGCCCTTTGCGTTCGACCCACGGCGGTCCCCAAAGCCGAGTTCCATCGCCTTCGGGGCTTTCGACCTTGATGACATCAGCGCCAAGATCGGACAGGATCTGTCCAGCCCATGGGCCCGCGAGAACGCGCGCGAGTTCCAGCACCTTGAATCCCGCGAGCGGGGCGTTGGGATTACGGGGTGTGTCGAGCCACATATTGAGGAAATCGCAGTCAGGCCGCCGCGAGCGCGACCTCGTAATTCGCGCTGGTGCTCGCCGCGATGTCCGCTTCGCTCACTCCGGGGGCGAGTTCGATCAGCTGGAAAGCCGATTGCTTGTCTGGCCGCAAGAACACGCCGAGATTGGTGATGATCATGTCCACCACACCAGTGCCGGTCAGGGGCAGAGTGCATTCGGGAATAAACTTGGGATCGCCCGCCTTGCTCGTGTGATCCATAACAACGATGATCTTCTTCACGCCCGCAACGAGATCCATCGCGCCGCCCATGCCCTTGATCATCTTGCCCGGGATCATCCAGTTGGCGATGTCGCCGTTCTGAGCGACTTCCATCGCTCCCAGCACGGTCAGGTCGATATGCCCGCCGCGGATCATCGAAAAGCTCGTCGCGCTGTCGAAATACGCGCTGTGCGGCAGTTCGCTGATGGTTTGCTTGCCGGCGTTGATAAGGTCGGGATCAACCTCGTCCTCGTAGGGGAAGGGGCCAATGCCAAGCATTCCATTTTCGCTTTGCAGCGTGACCAGCATGCCCTCGGGAATGTGGTTTGCGACCAGCGTCGGGATGCCGATGCCGAGGTTGACGTAGTAGCCATCCTCCAGTTCCTTCGCAGCGCGCGCTGCCATCTGGTCACGGGTCCAGCCTTTCGGTTGGTCGGTCATCAATTGGGCCTTTCGGACAAGAGCGGGGTGGGGATGAGGAACCAGCCCTCACCGATCAACGGCTCGAGCACCGCTGCGTCACCGGGGTTAAGGAGATAGTCGTAGAGTTCGTCGAAGTCGGAGCGATCATCGCCAGCGATTGCGATCAGGCAGGTTTGCTGAGCGAGCTGTTCGCGGCGGATTTGCTTACGGTCATCGGGTCCGCGCATGAGGAGAAGCTGATCGGCTCCCGATTCATCGAGGCCCGTGCGTGCGAGCGCGTCACGGTAGATTTCCGAGAAGGATGACGAACCGCTCGAAATCCATGCGATCGCCACTCCGGCACCGCGCAGCCGGTCGAGCCCGGCAGCAAGACCCGCAGGCGGGTTCTGCGCATCGACCGGTGAGAACGTGCCCTCCTTGGGGTCGAGGTCGATCAGGACGGTCGGCTGGATGCCTACGCAATTAGCGCGATCTGCTTCGAGATTGACCCTGTCGATCAGCATCGCCGAGGTCCGCGATTGGCCCGGTGTAAACTCGAACTTGCTCTGGTTGGCGTAAGAGATGAGCGCAGTGATCGCTGTCGGATCGGATGCTGATGACGCCGACGCCGAAATGGGAATCACGGGCGATTGGTCCGCCGATGGCTCGGGGGGCACCGCAGGATTGCGCACGGTTGCGCTCGGCGCAGCAGTCGTCGTCGCTGCTGCGACTGTCGTTGACCCTGTCGCAAGCGCGGCAGCAGCCTCCGCGGCAGAAACGGTAGGCTCGTTCGCAGTGGTATCCGCAAGCGCCACTTGGGAATCGACCGTGATCCTGCGGACCGACGTGTCATCCAAGTCGGAGCTGCGGCCAGAAACCGGGGCTGCTTCCGGTTGCTCGATGGTGGCAACCAGTTCCGAGTCTTCGCTGGCCGACATTGCGGGGCCTCGGCCATCCATTGCCTCAACCGAGTTCTCGGTTTCTGCGAAAGCAGAAGTGAATTCATCCGATCCGGACGGCGTGCTTTCGACGCTCGCGGTTGCGGCCATTTCTGTGGCGGTCATTGCTTCTTCGGCAGTTGCCGCCGAGGCAGAGTTGGGGAGTTCGACCGCCAATTGAGCGGGCTCTTCGACAGCTGCCACCTCGGCCTCGACAGCCATGCGGGTGACAGAGCTTGTTTGTGGCGCAGGCGCAGGACTGCTCTCGACGAAGGCGCTTTGTGAAGGTGACGTTTCGATGATGACGCTTGGGTCCGTGACAGGCCCCGCAACTGCGGCTGCTGGTTCATCATCGCCGTCGATAGCGCTGGCCCCCATGAGGCCGCTTGCCGCGAGTGGTACGACGGCCGCGACGCAGCCTTGCAGCATTGTTGCCGCTCCGGCGAGCAATGTCAGCTTGTAGATTTTTCTCCCCTCCATGACCCGTTACGCCTCCTCGCGTTCTCTTACGGTGCGAAATTCGATTTTCTTGTCGTAAGGTGCTCCGAGCACCATCCGGTTTACAAAGACGCCCGGCAGGTGGATCGCGTCTGCATCAAGCGCGCCAGCGGGCACAATCTCTTCGACCTCTGCGATGCAAACCTTGCCGCAAGTGGCAGCGGGCTGGTTGAAGTTGCGCGCCGTTTTGCGGAAGATGAGATTGCCGGTTTCATCAGCCTTCCAGGCCTTGACGATGGCAAGGTCGGCGAAAATCCCGCGTTCCAGAATGTATGTCGACATAACGCCGTCCTGATCGGGAAAGTCCTTGTGCTCCTTGCCGTCAGCAACCTGTGTGCCCACGCCGGTCTTGGTGTAAAAACCGGGTATGCCAGCGCCGCCTGCACGCATACGTTCCGCCAGCGTTCCCTGCGGACAGAATTCAACTTCGAGCTCGCCGGCGAGATATTGGCGCTCGAACTCCTTGTTCTCGCCGACATAGGACGAGATCATCTTTCTCACTTGCTTGGTGCGAAGGAGCTTGCCGATACCCTCGTTGTCGATGCCGGCATTGTTGCTGGCGAAGGTGAGGCCTGTGACTCCGCTGTCGCGGATCGCATCGAGGAGCCTCTCAGGTATCCCGCACAATCCGAAGCCTCCCGATGCGATAAGAATCTCGTCGGCGATGACCCCGTCGAGCGCAGCTGCGGCGTCAGGAAAAATCTTTGACATGAATTGTGCCGGTCCCTTGCAGTCCAATCATGCCCTGACAGCTTTGTCAGGGACGTAGATTCCTGATTGATTAGTAGCTTGTGTCGGCCATGTCACGGGCGGGGATTAAGCCACCTCCTCGCAGGGCAAGTTGCGCCGCACTGCAACATGAATGAAGTTTCAAATTGCTGTAAAATTGGGCCATTGACTAATAATTAATCAGTTTGCGATGCAAAAAATGTCATAAATCGCGCAGATTTGGCCAATCAGATTGCAGAATTTGCAATGTGCGGTGCGGCTTTCGCATTTGCACAATAATGAGCCTCGCATCATACCTGATCCTGCCTTTTAGGCATCCTCTCCCAAACTTTCACAGCCCGGCCCCGTGCCGGGCTTTTTTTGTCTGCGTTCGGGACCCGTCCCAACGGTTGAGCGACGGGAAAGAGCCCGTCTCGCACCGGATCAATCGGCGAGCTTGTCGGTTTGCATAAAGGCCTGCCGCTTCCTAGCTAGCGGACAGCCGAACTTTTTGCAGAATCTAACCGACCAGAGGACTTGCCCATGGCCGACGCGCCGAGTGAAACTGACGCTACTACTTCAGATCGCACGGTGCGCTTGCAAGTTGCTCCAGCCAGGCAAGAGGAATCGGGACAGGGCATCGCGAGAATGCCGCGAACCGCGTTCCAGCAGCTTGGGATCACCGAGGGCGATGTCGTCGAGATCAGTGGGAAGCGCACTACCGCCGCGATCGCGATGGCGGCCTATCCCGAGGACGATTCACTCGATGTCGTGAGGCTCGACGGCCTCCAGCGTGGCAACGCAGAAGCAGCCTCTGGTGAGCATGTCGAAATCGTCGTTGCCGAATCGCGCCCCGCAACCCGCGTAGTGTTTGCTCCAGCACAGCGCGAGATGCGGCTTCAGGGCCCGGCGCAAGCGCTCAAGCGCAATTTCTTCAAGAAGCCCATCACGGCTGGCGACCTCGTCGCAACGACTGGTCAACAGCCGGTCCAGAATATGCCGCCGGACGTGCGCCAGATGCTTCGCGCTCCAGCGTACGCGCTTACCCAGATCAGGCTCTCGGTACACTCGACCAGCCCCAAGGGCATCGTACATATCGACGAGAACACCGAGGTCGAACTGCGCACCGAGTTCGAGGAACCGCGCGATGCACGCGGCATGGTCAACTATGACGATGTCGGCGGGATGGAGGACACCATCCAGCAACTGCGCGAAATGGTTGAGCTGCCCCTGCGCTATCCCGAACTGTTCACGCGCCTCGGCGTCGACCCTCCCAAAGGCGTGCTGCTCCACGGCCCTCCGGGAACCGGCAAGACTCGCCTTGCTCAGGCTGTCGCCAATGAAAGCGATGCTGAGTTCTTCACCATCAATGGCCCGGAAATCATGGGCTCTGGCTATGGCGAGAGTGAAAAGCGGCTGCGCGAGGTCTTCGAGGAAGCGACCCGTGCATCGCCAGCCATCGTCTTTATTGATGAGATCGACTCGATCGCTCCCAAGCGCAGCGGCGTGCCCGGCGAGGCAGAAAAGCGCTTGGTCGCGCAAATGCTGACCCTGATGGACGGGATAGAATCACGCGCAAACCTCGTCGTGATCGCGGCGACAAATCGTCCCGATGCCATCGACGAGGCACTGCGCCGACCGGGGCGCTTCGACCGCGAGATTGTCATCGGTGTCCCCGACCAACGCGGCAGGCGCGAGATTCTCGCGATCCACACGCGCGGCATGCCGCTTGAAGAAGCGGTCGACTTGTCCGAACTCGCGCGTGTCACGCATGGGTTCGTCGGCGCGGATATCGCGGCACTAGCCCGTGAAGCTGCGATCGATGCCGTCCGCAGGATCATGCCGCGCCTTAATCTTGAAGAGCGCACCATACCTCAGGACGTGCTTGAGGATTTGTGCGTCACCCGCGCCGACTTCTTCAGTGCGCTGAAACGCATCCAGCCCTCAGCGATGCGCGAAGTGATGGTGCAGGTTCCCAATGTCGGCTGGGACAACATTGGCGGCGTAGGCGATGCGATCGACAAGCTGAAGGAAGGCATTGAGCTACCCCTCAAGAATGCCGAAGCCTTCCGCCGTCTAGGCATTCGCCCGGCCAAGGGCTTCCTACTCTATGGCCCGCCGGGTACTGGCAAAACACTGCTGGCAAAGGCTGTCGCAAAAGAGGCGGAAGCCAACTTCATCTCGATGAAGAGCTCGGATCTCTTGTCCAAGTGGTTTGGCGAGAGTGAGCAGCAGATCGCAAAACTCTTCGCTCGCGCCCGTGCGGTGGCTCCCTGTGTGGTCTTCATCGACGAAATCGACAGCCTCGTGCCCGCACGCGGCAGTGGCCAGAGCGAACCGCAGGTGACGGGACGCGTCGTCAACACGATCCTTGCCGAGATGGATGGTCTCGAAGAATTGCAATCGGTCATCGTAATCGGTGCGACCAACCGGCCAGCACTGGTCGACCCTGCACTGCTTCGTCCGGGCCGCTTCGATGAGCTTGTCTATGTCGGAACGCCTGACAAGGAAGGCCGCGAGCATATCCTTGGCATCCACACCAAGGACATGCCGCTTTCCAGCAATGTCGACCTCGCCGAAATCGCTGAAAAAACCGACCGCTTCACCGGCGCCGATCTCGAAGACGTGGTGCGCCGTGCAGGGCTTGGTGCGCTGAGGCGCATGGGCGGCGACGTGAAGGCGGTTGAAATGCAGGACTTCGAGGATGCGCTGGAAGACAGCCGGGCCACGGTCACTCCGCGAATGGAAGCCGAATATCGCAGGATGCGCGGTGAACTGAAAAAGCGCGCGGCGGAGGCCAATCCGATCGGTTTCTTTGCACCAGACTCGCTTGCGCCTGCCCGCGCGAAGAAGCACGGGAGCGACGAAGAGGCTTAGGGTTCGCCAGCCTTGGGGTGCCCGTGCGGCACTTCGAGGCGATGGCGGATCAGCACCTCTTCCATGTTCTCGCGCAACCACGCCATCATGTGTTCGCGCACATCACAGCGCAGCGTCCACAGATCGCCGGGATTCTCTGCACTGACGACGATCCTGAGCTCTAGGCTCTCAGGATAAGCCTCCGTGACCGCGAGGCCGTGGTCGCGGCCATCAAACAGCTCGTGGGTCTCGACATAACGCTCGAACTCGGCCCGAATTGGAGCGACATCGGTAATCGGGTCGAGATGCAGGAACACCGTACCGGTGAGCGTTTCATCGAGCCGCGACCAGTTCTCGAAGGTCTCGTCAAGGAACCGGCTGGTAGGAACAACAAGCACCCGGTCATCCCACGTGCGCACCGTGACGAAGCTCATGTGAATTTCCTCGACCCGGCCCGTGTCGCCGTCGACCCTGACAAGATCGCCAATTCGCATGGGCTCGGTCAGCGCGACCTGCACACCCGCAATCAGCGACTTAAGTGCAGGCTGCGCGGCGGCGCCGATGGCCAAAGCTGCGAGGCCCGCTGAAGCAAGCATGGTTGTCCCGATTGCCCGCACAGAGGGGATCGAAAACAGCATCAGGCCCACGGTGATGACGACTATTGCAAAGACCACGATACGCGAGAGCACGGCGACGCGCGTACGGCGGCTGCGCGTGGCGACCGGATCGGCATCGGCCATGCGCAGCTCCATCGCGGCGGTCAGACCGCGCACAACGTTATAGGCAATCCAGCCAAGCAGGGCGGGCCGCAGAAAGCGCGCCAGCGGCTCCCACCACTGGCGAAGCTCGGGATCATACTGGGCCGCGATGGTCACGCTGATCGCGAGGAAGGACCACTTGATCGGCTGGCGGATGCGTTTGACGAGGATTTCGTCGACCGCAATCTCCGACAGATGCGCGAGCCTGCCGATGATCTTGAAGACGATCAGGTAAGCAACATAGGCGATCGCGAGCGCAACCAGCACTGTCAAAGCTGAAACCGCGAATGCGTCCCAGTCGATGGTCAGCGTCCCTGTGATGATCCGCTCAATCAATGCGCTGCGTCCCATGATTGGCCCGTGCCGATATCGACCGCGAGAGGCACGTCTAGCGAGACCGCAGGCAGGGCAGCATCTGCCATGACCCGTTCGATGATCGGGGAGGCTTTCTCAACATCGCCGTCGGGCAATTCGAAGACCAATTCATCGTGCACCTGCAGCAGCATGCGCACGTTGCCCAGACCCTCATCGCGAAGGGCAGGGAGCATGCGTGCCATCGCTCGCTTGATGATGTCGGCGCTGGTTCCCTGGATCGGCGCGTTGATCGCGGCGCGCTCCGAGCCTTGGCGTTCGGCCTGGTTTTTGGAGGTGATGCGCGGGAACCAGGTCTTGCGACCGAAAAGCGTCTCAGAATAGCCGCGCTCGCGAACGGTTTCGAGCGTTTCCATGATATAGCGCTGGATGCCAGGGAAGCGCTGGAAATAGGTGTCGATCATGTCTTGGGCTTCGTCGGGTTCGACCTCGAGCCGGCCCGCAAGTCCCCAGCGCGAAATGCCATAAAGGATGGCGAAGTTGATCGTCTTGGCACGAGCGCGCGTATCGCGGGTAACTTCGCCGAACATCTCGGTCGCGGTGCGCGCGTGGATGTCTTCTCCGTTGGCGAAGGCCTCCTTGAGCGTGTCGACATCGGCCATGTGCGCGGCGAGGCGCAGTTCGATCTGCGAATAGTCAGCAGCGAGAAGCACGTTGCCATCTTCGGGGACAAAGGCCTGACGAATAGTGCGCCCGATCTCGGTGCGGATCGGGATATTCTGCAAGTTTGGATCGGTTGAGGAAAGCCGGCCGGTCTGCGCGCCGACAAGACTGTAGCTGGTGTGTACGCGGCCCGTTTCAGGATTGATCTGCGCCTGCAGAGCATCGGTATAGGTCGACTTCAGTTTCGACAGATGCCTCCACTCGAGCACCTTGTCGGCGATCGGCTTGGCCGCGTCGTTCTTGGCGAGGTTTTCGAGCACGGACTGATCGGTCGAATAAGCTCCACTCTTGCCTTTCTTGCCGCCCTTGAAGCCCATCTTGTCGAACAGGATTTCGCCCAGTTGCTTGGGGCTGCCGACGGCGAATTCCTGACCGGCGATCTCGTGAATTTCCTTTTCGAGCGAAGCCGTCGTGGTGGCGAATTCTTCCGACAGCTTGGCAAGGCGCGCTCGGTCGACCTTTATGCCTTCGCGCTCCATTCCCGCGACGACCGGGATCAGTGGGCGGTCCACGCGCTCGTAGATTTTCGTGCCGCCTTCTTCGGAAAGGCGTGGCTTGAGCATGCGGTAGAGCCGCAAGGTGACGTCTGCGTCCTCGGCGGCATATTCGGTTGCATGGTCGAGCGGGACTTCTCCGAACGGGATCGCTTTTTTGCCGGTACCGCACACATCCTTGAAGGCGAGCGGTTTGTGGAGCAGGTGGCGTTCGGACAGTTCGTCCATCCCATGACCGCCGCCCATGCCTTCGCCGCGCCCTGCGTCGAGGTCGAAGCTCATCACCATCGTGTCCTCTATCGGCGAAACGTCGATGCCGACCCGCGCCAGGACATTGAGGTCGTATTTGCCGTTCTGGAAGACTTTCAGGACGCTGTCGTCCTCGAACATGGGTCTGAGAGCAGCGAGCGCGTCCTCCATCGCTACCTGTTCCGGCTTGTCGGAGAACATGTCGGTGCCGCCATGGGCGAGCGGAATGTAACAGGCATCGTTGGGTGCGAGGGCGAGGCTGACGCCGACCAGATCGGCTGCCATGGCGTCGAGCGAGGAGGTCTCTGTATCAACCGCGACCAGGCGTGCGGCTGAGGCGCGGTCGATCCATGCCTGCAGCCGATCCAGCGTCTGCACAGTCTCGTAGGCGCTGCGATCCACCTTTGGCATTTCGGGAAGCGGCTGGCGATTGCCCTCTGCATCGCCCTTGTCGCCGGCCTTGTCTGCCATTGTGGGATTGAGGTCATTTGGACGGTCCGGGCTCCCAGCGCCCGCGCCGAGCCGCTTCAGCAGCGAGGTAAAACCGTGCTTCTCGAGAAATGCCGCCAGAGGCTCGGATGGGATGCCTTCCAGCTTCATTTCATCGATCGCCATCGGAAGGTCGCAGTCTTCCTTGAGCGTGACCAGAACGCGACTCATCTCGGCATCTTCGCGGCCTTCGATCAGGCGCTCTTTAAGCTTCGACTTCTTCATGTCAGGCGCCTGGTCGAGCGCCGCGGTCAGCGAACCATGCTCTGAGATCAGTTTGGAAGCCGTCTTGGGTCCGACGCCGTAAATGCCGGGAATGTTGTCGACGCTGTCGCCCATCAGCGCGAGGACATCTCCGACCTTTTCGGGCGGGACGCCGAATTTCTCTTCGACTTCCTCGATGTAGATGCGCGCGCTTTTCATCGTGTCGAGCATGTCGATCTTCGCGCCGTTTTCCTCGCCGACCAGCTGCATCAAGTCCTTGTCGGAAGAGACGATGGTGACGTTCCAGCCCTCGCGTTGGGCAGCACGCGCATAAGAGGCGATCAAGTCGTCTGCTTCGAGCCCGGATTCCTCAATGCACGGCAGGCTGAAAGCGCGGGTCGCGTCGCGAATCAGTGGGAATTGCGGGCGAAGATCTTCGGGCGGTTCGGGACGGTTCGCCTTGTATTCGGGATAGATGTCGTTGCGGAAGCTTTTGGAATCCTTATCGAGAATGACCGCAAGGTGCGTTGGCCCCTCTGCCGCATCGAGGTCATCGGCCAGCTTCCACAGCATCGTGGTGTAGCCATAGACTGCACCGACCGGAGTGCCCTCGGGATCGGTTAGCGGAGGAAGCCGGTGATAGGCGCGAAAGATGTAGGACGAACCATCGACGAGATAGAGGTGCTGCTGCTCAGATGACATGGCCGGTGTGCTAGCACCGCTTCGGTTTGCGCGTAAGCCGGTTTGCACGAGGTCATGCACCGATAAATGCGCCCATACGGGCTACGATGAACCGGTGGCAAAAAGCGGCCAAATTGAGGCGGGAAAAGGGCAATGATGACCAATTTTGCCACATTTCGCTTGTATCGCCACATTTCGGCCATTATTTAGGCATCGGAGCCGGGGGGATCATCCGGCTTTGGCAGGGACTTCATCGTGAAGCCCGCCTGTTCCATTCGCTGAACAAGGAATTTGAATTATGCGTAAGATCGTTCTTGCTGCTGCAATCGCAACCTCGGCTCTCGGCCTCGCTGCATGTGCTGAAGAAGCTGCTGAAGCCGACGCTGAAGTAGACGCAATGGCTGCTGAAGCCGACGCAATGGCCAACGAAACCGCTGCAGAAGTCGACGAAGCTGCTGCCGACGCCGAAGCTGCTGCTGAAGGCGCTGCTGCCGACGTCGAAGCTGCTGCTGAAGAAGCTGCTGCCGACGCTGAAGAAATGATGGAAGGCGAAGGCGAGTAATCGCTTAAGCTTGCATCATAGCCTTCTAGGCAATGCAAAAGAAAAGGCGGCGTCCAACCGGGCGCCGCCTTTTTCTATGGGCGACTTGTAATCGGGCCTTAGCCGCCGGTGCGCGGTGCCGAAGTCCAGTTGCGGTTCTGGCGCGCTCGGGCTGCGAAGCCATCGTAGAGCGCGCGCGCAATCGACGCGATGCGCGCTTCTCGATTGCGGCGGGTGCCTTGCCCGGTGACGTAAATAGCAACGGCAATCGCCCGGCCATCGGGAGATTCGATGATGCCGATATCGCTCGACGTGTTGTTGAGGGAGCCGGTCTTGTGGCTCACCACTGCTTCGTCAGGCATATTGGCGGGGATACGGCGACGGCCAGTGACCGTGCGGCTCATCGCACCAAGCAGCACCTGACGGCTCTGGTCCGACAGGAAATCGCCGCGATAAAGTCCTTGAAGCAGGCGCACCATCGCGCGCGGGGTGGCCGCGTCACGCGGGTCGATCCAGTTCGCCGGATCGTACTCCCCATCGTCGCGTACGAGCGTTGCGATGTCACGGTCGATCGAGAAATCGGTAATGCCCTGACGGCGCATCCAGTCATTCACTTTCTCAGGCCCGCCCACCGCAGCAAGAAGTGCGTCAGTCGCAGGATTGCTTGAGCGCGTGATCATGATCTCGATGAGGTCGATTGCGGGCATGTAATTGCCCTTGCGCACTGGAGCGGCGGGAGATGAGAACTTTGCTGAACGGATTGGAATCAGCAGCGGGAATTCTGAGGTGAGCGAGTATTTGTTCTGCTCGACCATCTCCAGATAAGCCGCAGCGACTGCGATCTTGCTGGTCGATGCCATCGGGAAGAGCTGGTCGCCCAGCACTGCAACGCTTTCGCCTGTCGCGAGGTCGAGCGCGGCAACGCCGATGCGACCGCGATCCCCGTCGGCAAGTTCAGCGATGCGCTGTTCGAAGCCGTTCGCGTAGATCGCCTCGAACGTCTCGGGCGCACGCATCTCGGTGCCGAAAGCATCGTCAAAGTTCGCCTGGAGCTCGTTGGTCTGCGCATTCGCGGTGGCGGAGAAAGTCGCGGCAAGGGCGGCGACGAGACCAAATATCCGGGAGCGATGTCTGAGAGCCATCAGCGGTAAATACTCCTAACAGGGTTAGCGGGGCCTTAATTGCGCAGTCTTGATCGGGCAGATTCGTCGCGGCAAGCACTCGATTCGCCGTGTGCGATGAATTGTGCGGCGCGCGCGCCAGATTCCTGTCTGCGTTCACCAAACGCCCTGAAACCGGAACATCTCGGCGCTTGAAAGGTTCCTGTTGTGCCTTCGTCGATGCTTGACCGGTTGCTCTGGGAGACCCCTTGACTGTCAAGCGGCATCCGGCAAGCAAGGCCGACCTATTTTCGCGAACAGGGACTGACATGACAATCACACGCAATGCCGCTGAGCGTGCGGCCATTATTGGCACGCGCTCTTTTGTTACCGCCATGCTTCTGACCGGTTCGAGCCTCGCCATGGCTCAGACCGCTCCCATCGTCCAACCGGGCGCGCCCGGACAGGCAAGCAAGACCCTGAGCGCAGACGAAGCAAGCGAGATCGCCAAGTCGAGCTACATCAATGCCGATGTTGCATTCCTGCAGGGCATGATTGTCCATCACCAGCAGGCGGTAGAGATGGCGCAGCTTGTTGCCGATCGCACCAACAACGAAGAAGTAATAACGATAGCTGACAAGATCCTCGCCAGCCAGGCTGACGAGATCGAGTTCATGAATGAATGGCTGGCGGCTCGCGGTGAAAAGACCGTGATGGCCGGCATGGATCATTCTGGCATGGACCATTCGGGCATGGACCACTCGAACCATGCGATGGTTGACCATTCCACGATGGCTGGAATGGCAACGCCTGAGCAGATGGCGCAGCTTGCCACACTCGAAGGCACCGATTTCGACCGCATGTTCCTTACGCTGATGATTGCGCACCACGAAGGCGCAATCGACATGACCGAGGAACTGCTGCGTCAACCGGGCAGCGCCGCCGATCCGATCCTGTTCCGCTTTGTCGGCGATATCGACAACGACCAGAGCTCTGAAATCGAGCGCATGGACAAGATCCTTGCGAGCCTCTCGGACGATCCGCGCGCAGGCCTCAAGCCCGGCTTTGCCGATGCAGGCGAAGCGATCTGGAACCTGCGTAAGGTCGTCTCACTTCCCAAGCCCGCCGGTTTCTTCAACCCGGAAAATCCAGCTGACCTGCGTGCCGTGGTTCCGCCTCGCGAAGAGGATGAGGATGATGCACTGGAGGCCGAGGCCGAAGCGAACCTGATCGATGCCAGCGAATCCGATGTCGTTGCGGTCGAAGCCGACCCGGAAGGCGCTGATAACGAGATCGCTGAACCCGACGAGGATGGTGAGAGCCTCACTCAGTTCGCCGAGCGTTCACCGCTCCTCGACTTCGCCAATACCGACATGGCGTTCTTCGACGACATCATGGTCACCGGCAATTATCACGGCTTCAACATCTATCGCCTTGGCGATGATGGTGTGCCCAATTTGCTCTCCTCGGTCGTGTGTCCGGGTGGTCAGGGCGACGTTTCGGTCGTCGGCAACCTCCTTGTGATGAGCGTCGAGCAGACACGTGGCCGCGTCGATTGCGGCCTGCAGGGCGTCGAAGGCGACGTCAGCGAAGAACGTTTCCGCGGCCTTCGCATCTTCGACATCTCCGACCTTACTGCCGTTCGTCAGGTCGGCCAGGTCCAGACCTGCCGCGGCAGCCACACGCATTCGGTTGTGAGCGCGGATGCTGAGAAGATCATCGTCTACAATTCGGGCACGTCGAGCGTTCGCAAGACCGAAGAGCTCGAGCGTTGCATCGCCAACCGCTCGGATTCGCGTACCGCGCTGTTCAGCATCGACGTGATCGAGATCCCGGTCGCCAATCCGGCAGCCGCTCGCATCGTCAGCAGCCCGCGTGTTTTCGCTGACGAAAGCACTGGCGAGATCGCAGGCCTCTGGGAAGGCGGCGAGATCGAGGACGGCGCGCAGAACACGCGTCAGACCAACCAGTGCCACGACATCACCGTGTTCCCGTCGCTGAACATCGCGGCTGGCGCGTGCTCGGGCAACGGCATCCTCATGGACATCTCGGACCCCTACAACCCGGTCCGCACCGATGCCGTGTTCGATAAGGGCTTTGCCTACTGGCACTCGGCCACGTTCAACAATGACGGCACCAAAGTCATCTTCACCGACGAATGGGGCGGCGGTGGCCGCCCGCGTTGCAAGGCGTCGGACCCGATGACCTGGGGCGCGAACGCGATCTACGACATCGTCGACGGCAAGCTCGAATTCCGCAGCCACTACAAGATGCCCGGACCGCAGGGTGAGTACGAAAACTGCGTTGCTCACAACGGTTCGATCGTTCCGGTCCCCGGCCGCGATATCTTCGTGCAGAGCTGGTACCAAGGCGGCATCAGCGTTATGGACTTCACCGACAGCGCGAACCCGACGGAGATCGCCTACTTCGATCGCGGTGCGATTGATGACGAACAGCTCGTCGTCGGCGGGTTCTGGTCGTCCTACTGGTACAATGGCCGCGTCTACGGAACTGAGATCACGCGCGGCCTCGACGTGTTCGCGCTTGAGCCGAGCGAGTACCTGACCGCTGCCGAGATCGCAGCGGCCGAAGCGGCGTCCTATGCCAACACGCGCTTCAATCCGCAGACCCAGACACAGGTTATCTGGTCGGAAGCGGATATCGAAGCAGCCGAGGCGAGCCGCTCGGGCGGCTGACCGACGCATTTAACAAGCCCAATAGGAAAGGGCGGGGTAGCCAGTCGCTACCCCGCCCTTTTTGTTCGCCAGGCCTTGCGGGCTTAGCTTTCCTTGACCGATGCGATCCAGTTGTCGACACGGCGTTCGAGCACGGACAGCGGCATCGAGCCCCCATCGAGCACGGTGTCGTGGAAGCCGCGAATGTCGAAGTCGTCACCCAGTTCTTCAGCGGCCTTGGCGCGCAGTTCCTGGATACGGATCATGCCGATCTTGTACCCGGTCGCCTGACCCGGCAGCACGAAGTAACGTTGCACCTCGCTGCGGGCGACGGTTTCGGGATTTGGCGAGTTTTCGAGGCAGTAGGCAACGGCCTCGTCCTCGGTCCAGCCTTTCGAGTGGATGCCGGTATCGACCACCAGCCTGATCGCGCGCCACATCTCGCTCTGCAGGCGGCCAAACTCCGAATAGGGGTCCTCGTAGCCGCCCATCTCTTTGGCGAGGGCCTCGGAATAGAGCGCCCAGCCTTCGACATAAGCGTTCTGGAAGTTGCCCTGTGTGCGAAAACGCGGGATGTCTTCGAGTTCCTGCGAGATCGAGATCTGCATGTGGTGGCCCGGATTGCCTTCGTGATACGCGATCGCCTCAAGCGGTGGGATCGGCATTGCGGTCATGTCGGACAAGTGAGCGTAGTAGATGCCCGGGCGTGAACCGTCAGGCGTGCCGGGACGGTAGTGCTGTGCAGCGCCCGGTTGTTCGCGGAACGGTTCGACCCGGCGCACTTCAAGCTCGGCCTTGGGTAGCCGACCGAAGAACTCGGGCAGGCGTTCGGTCAGCTCGTTGATGTGCATGGTTGCGCGGTCGATATAGTCCTGCGCGCCTGCCTCATCATCCGAGAAGAAGAACTGATCGTCGGTGCGGATGAAGACAAAGAAGTCCTGAAGGCTGCCTTCGAACCCGACCTGCTCCTTGATCGCTTCCATCTCGCCGCGAATACGCGCGACATCGGCGAGGCCGATTTCGTGGATTTCGTCGGCGGTCAGCTCCGTCGTGGTCATCTGGCGCAGCATATAATTGTAGTAGTCTTCGCCGTTGGAAAGCATGCCTACACCTTGCGCCACGTCGGCAGTGTTCGGCAGATCCTCGGTGAACCAGTCGGCAACTCGCTGGTAAGCGGGGGCCATCTGGCCGGTCAGCGCACTGCGCGCTTCCTCGCGCAGTTCGTCGGCGCGTTCCTCGGTGATGGTTCCGGCTTCGACGAGGCTCGCGAGGCGCTCTTCCGTACCTGTCCAAAGTGCCGAGGGTTCGCCATCGTCAAATGGAGCGCCGCTGATGAGGCCCTGCGATTCCGCGATGACCGCGTCGTAGGAAAAGCGCGGCGGACGGGTGCCTGCTGCGGCATTGGCTTGCGCGCGCTCAAGCAGTTGGTCCATCGCCGTGCCCATCGCAGCCAGACGCGCGACAAAGGCTTCCATGTCGCTTTCGCTTTCGACCGTGTGCTGGCTCAAAAGGAAGCTCGGCAGGAAGGCATGCGCTCCTTGCATCTGGTGAAGGATGTATTCCTGCTCCAGATATTCGGTGCGCTCTTCCATGCTGGCAGTCATTTCGGCGAACAGGTCGTAAGACTGTTTTGCCTCGTCGGTCAGCTCGTCATAATCGAAGTTTGCTTCCATATCGGCGCGCGCCTGACGCGCCCATGCAGCCTGCTCCTCGATACCTGCGACGCTGAAGTCGTCGAGCTTGTCATAGTCGGTCTTGATGCCAAGGCTGGTCTGGAGGATCGGGCTGAACTGAAGGCCTTCCTCGAACTTCTCGTCAAACCATGTGTTGATGCATTCGGTCTGCGTGGTGGCGCATTCGATCGTCGCCGTACTCGTCGTCATCGCATCGCAGCCAGCGAGCGCGACCGACGCGAGCAGCAGCGCTGCAAACTTCGTTTTCAATGGATTTCCCCTCTACGTGAAACTGCGAGGGGTTATGCGGCACGGGCCAGCGGTTGGGAAGGGGAGCAATCGACCAACGAAAAACCCCGGAAGACGAATGTCCTCCGGGGTCCCCGATAATTGCTTATTGTCGTTTATTTGGCAGCGACGATTGCCTTTTCGATCTCGTCGACGGGCTGGTTGGTCAGCGTTTTGTCGATTTCGCCGACAACGCGTTTCTCGAGCTCACCGTGATAGTGGTTGCGCATCTCGCCGAGCGACTTTGGGTCAGCGATAATCAGGACGTCGTGCAGATCGCCCGAGACGGCCTTTGCGCTGAGCCATTCGGCAACCGCTGCACCATGCGCGAGTTCGTCAAGCTGGGTGCGGCCGAGTTCCTGTCCGATATCGTCCTGGTGGCGCACGCCTGCGCTGAAATTGGTCACGTCGAGGTCAGGGCTTTCTTCCTTGCGCAGTTTGGGTTCGAACAGCTGACCTTCATTGCGGAAGAGGAGGAAAGTCTCTCCATCGACGACGGCAACGTGGGCATTGTGTGGCAGTTTCATGATGCTGATCTCCTTTACCGACTTACACGCAAGCACGCCGCGTGGTTGCAAAGGAGGTACGAAAAAGGCCCCGCCGGACGTTGCCGACGGGGCCTTTTGAAAGGATTGGCTGGGGGTGAGTGGCTTAGAAGCCGCCCATGCCGCCCATACCGCCCATGCCGCCCATGTCGGGCATTGCAGGCGCAGCCTTGTCATCTTCCGGAGCGTCGGTGATCGCCGCTTCGGTGGTGATGAGCAGGCCAGCAACCGAAGCTGCGTCCTGAAGTGCGGTGCGAACGACCTTGGTCGGATCGATAACGCCGGCCTTCACCAGGTCTTCGTAAGTGTCGGTTGCAGCGTTGAAGCCCTGGCTCTCGTTGTCTTCGCGAAGCAGGTTGCCAGAGACAACTGCACCGTCATGGCCAGCGTTCTGGGCGATCTGGCGAACCGGCGCCATGATCGCGCGGCGAACGATGTCGATGCCGCGGGTCTGGTCGTCGTTGTCGCCCTTGAGGCCCTCGAGAACCTTCGTGGCGTAGAGCAGAGCGGTACCACCGCCCGGGACGATGCCTTCTTCAACGGCTGCGCGGGTTGCGTGCAGAGCGTCGTCAACGCGGTCCTTGCGCTCCTTCACTTCGACTTCCGAAGCACCGCCGACCTTGATCACGGCAACGCCGCCAGCAAGCTTGGCGAGACGCTCTTGCAGCTTCTCGCGATCGTAATCGCTGGTGGTGTTGTCGATCTGCGTGCGGATTTCGCCGACGCGGGCCTTGATGTCGTCTTCGCTGCCAGCGCCGTCGACGATGGTGGTGTTGTCCTTGTCGATGGTGACGCGCTTGGCTTCGCCGAGCATGCCCAGCGTGACATTTTCAAGCTTGATGCCGAGGTCTTCGCTGATCATCTCACCCTTGGTGAGGATCGCGATGTCCTGCAGCATGGCCTTGCGGCGATCGCCGAAGCCCGGCGCCTTGACCGCTGCAACCTTCAGGCCGCCGCGCAGCTTGTTCACGACGAGGGTCGCGAGCGCTTCGCCTTCGATGTCTTCAGCGATGATCAGCAGCGGACGACCGCTCTGAACAGCCGCTTCGAGCACCGGCAGCATAGCCTGCAGGTTCGAGAGCTTCTTCTCGTGGATCAGGATGTATGGGTTGTCGAGTTCGACCTGCATCTTGTCCGGGTTGGTGATGAAGTAAGGCGAGAGGTAGCCGCGGTCGAACTGCATGCCTTCGACAACGTCGAGCTCGAATTCGAGACCCTTGGCTTCCTCAACGGTGATGACGCCTTCCTTGCCGACCTTTTCCATGGCTTCGGCGATCTTTTCGCCGACTTCACGGTCACCGTTTGCCGAGATTACGCCGACCTGAGCGATTTCTTCGGAGCCTGAGACGTCCTTCGAACGCGCCTTGAGGTTTTCGACAACCTTGGTGGTGGCGAGGTCGATGCCGCGCTTCAGGTCCATCGGGTTCATGCCGGCAGCAACTGCGGTCATGCCTTCGCGAGCGATGGCCTGGCCCAGAACGGTTGCGGTGGTGGTGCCGTCACCGGCGAGGTCGTTGGTCTTCGATGCCACTTCCTTGAGCATCTGCGCGCCCATGTTCTCGAACTTGTCCTTAAGTTCGATTTCCTTGGCGACGGTAACGCCGTCCTTGGTGATGCGCGGCGCGCCGAAGCTCTTATCGATCACGACGTTGCGACCCTTCGGGCCGAGCGTGACCTTTACAGCGTTGGCGAGCGTGTCGACGCCCTTGAGGATGCCCTCGCGGGCCTCGCGGCTGAACTTTACGTCCTTTGCAGCCATTGGTGTTTCTCCTGAGAATTGGGTGTTGAATTAGAAAACGTTGAGGGTCGGCTCAGCCCCAAGGGCTCAACCAATGATCCCCATGATGTCGCTTTCCTTCATGATGAGCAGGTCTTCGCCGTCGATCTTGACTTCGGTGCCGGACCACTTGCCGAACAGGACGCGGTCGCCAGCCTTCACGTCCATGGCGACGCGGTTGCCAGCGTCGTCACGAGCGCCTTCGCCAACGGAGACGATTTCGCCTTCGCTGGGCTTTTCCTGGGCGCTGTCGGGAATGATGATGCCGCCTGCGGTCTTGGTGTCGGCTTCGATGCGACGGACCACCACGCGGTCGTGGAGTGGACGAAATGCCATTTTGATGACCTTTCTACTTGGGTTGAAAATCACGAATTGGCACTCTTGGCATAAGAGTGCCAGCGGCAGCGCAGATGGTTGCGCGGTGTTCACGAGTCAAGGATTGTTCATCAAAAAAATGGGCCGGATCGGCACAAATTTTCGCTTCAGTGGCCAAGCGCGCGTCCAATCGTTAGGCAGCGCTGAAACTTTTCCCGAAACCGCGTGAATTCAGCGGCGTTCCTATTCAGCGCTGGAATAACCGCGCGCGGCACAAATCAACCGAGGCTTCTCACTTAATGACATTCGATGCAGACATTTCCGCACTGACTATCCCTGAACAGATCTTCGTCTGGCTGCGGCTCAACATGATGGACATTGTCGGCGCGATTGCGGTGCTGGTGATCGGCCTGTTGGTTGCAGGATTGATTTCGCGGTTTGTCTCGAACGCGCTGACCCGCTCCGACAAGCTCGATGCAAGCGTCGCGAGCCTTCTTGCAAGCCTCGTCAAATATGCGCTCTGGGTGCTGCTTGCCGTCACGGTGCTCACGCAATTCGGGGTCGAGACCACGAGTATCATTGCAGCGCTCGGTGGTATGGCGCTCGCCATCGGCTTGGCGCTTCAGGGCACGCTCAGCAATGTTGCCTCTGGTGTCATGATACTTATCCAGAAGCCGTTCCGAGTGGGTGAGGCCATCACCGTGGGATCAATCACCGGTGTGGTGCAGCAGATCGGCTTGTTCACCACCGAGCTCAAGCAGTTCGACGGCCTCTTCGTGATGATGCCCAACAACGAGCTCTGGAACAAACCGATCGTCAACTTCAACCGCCACCCCGTGCGTCGCTTCGAGCTGGTGGTCGGGATCGGCTATGGCGACAGCATGGAGCAGGCGCGCGAAACCCTGCGTGGCCTCGCCGAGGCGGATGAGCGGGTGCTGGACGAGCCCGCACCGCAGGCTTTCGTCAATTCGCTCGACGACAGTTCGGTCGGGATTGGTCTTCGCGTTTGGTGCAGCACGGCTGACTATGTCGGCCTGTCATGGGACCTGACCGAAGCGGTCAAGGCCAAATTCGACGAGGTTGGCCTGACCATCCCGTTCCCGCAACGCGAGGTGACTACGCGGGCAGCGGCGTAACCGCCTCGCCTTTTGTGCGCGTCGTCAGACCCAGTCGCTCGCGCCACATCCAGCGCCACAGCAGCAGCACGGCGGCAAAGGCGAGACCGGTGGCAAGCCCGATCCATACACCAACGCCTTCAAGCCCGGCTCCGAATCCTAGGCCAACAGCAGCGCCGATGCCCGGCACCCAGTAACTGAAGATCGCGATCCACATCGGGATGCGCGTGTCCTGCAATCCGCGCAGCGCGCCTGCTGCAACCGCCTGCACACCGTCGACCAACTGGAACGCGGCGGCAAAGACGAGGAATTGCAGTGCAAAGCCGACCACGGCTGTGTTCTTCGCTGCCTGCGGGTCGACATAGATCGACAAAAGCGCTTCGGGGAACAGCACCATCGCCGCCGCTGTCATCGACATGAAGGCGACGCTGAGCCCGAGCGCAGACCAGCCAGCGCGCGTGATGCCGACAGGGTCGCGCGCGCCGTAAAAATATCCGACGCGGATCGTCACTGCCTGGCCCACTCCAAACGGCACCTGAAAGGCGAGCGCGGCAAGCTGGATTGCGAGCGCGTGCCCTGCGACCTGCGCGGGACCGAACATGCCCATCAGGAAGGGCGCTGCGCCAAAAATACCTGCCTCTGCCATGACAGTGAATGCGATCGGCGTGCCGATGCTGATGATCTGGCGCATGCGCGTCCAGTCGGCGCGGTGCAGGCGATAGAAGATGCGATAACGGGCGAGCGCCGGATTGGTCACGATGGCGAGCACATAAGCACCCAGGACCACCAGCGCGGTGATGTTGGTCGCGATCGCTGCGCCCGCGAGGCCCAGCTCCGGCGCTCCGAAATTACCGAAGATGAAGGCGTAGTTCGCAATGCTGTTCACCACGATGCCGAGCGCGGTGATGAGCGTCGCAAAGATCGGCCGACCCAGCGCGGAAACGAAATTGCGCAGCACGCCTGCAAGCAGCATCGGGATCATCGAGAAGACGACGATGGAGTTGTACTCGTTGGCTAGCGGGATCAGTGCCTCGTCCTGACCGCTCAGAACCATTAGCGGGACTAGCAAGAGGCACACACCCATTCCGGCTGTGCCCGACATGACAGCCAGCCACAGTGCCATGCGCGTCGCGCGTCGGACGGGGCGGGGTGTGCGGGCGCGCGCGCCGATGGCCTCTGCGATCAGCGGCGCGACTGCTCCCGTCAGGGCGGTGAGCGCCCACAACACCATTCCGAAGAGTGAAACCGATAGCGTCGAGGCGGCAAGCGGATCTTCACCAAGCCGGGCAATGAAGATCACGTCCACCGCATAGGTCAGCATCTGCAGCAGATTGGCGAGCGCCAGCGGTGCTGCGAGCGCTATCGTGGCTCGAAGTTCCTGACCCCAGGTCAGTCGGGTCGCGCTGGGCGGACCAGAAGGCTTGGCAATACTCGTCATGTCATGTCCGCTCGCTGAGCCAGACCGTGACAAGCGAGCCGGACCGGATAGGGATTTGTGGGGGTCGGGGAAAGCGGAAACTTGTATCAGCGCGGGGCGCTGCGGGGGGCCGAAACAAGAAACTGCTTTAAAAGCATGGTGAAAATCTTCATAACGCTGCGCAAGATTCTAAGGGGGGAATCCGTGCCTGCACGTATTCAACATGAGGGGGCAGCGCCTGAACTGGCCTGCAATGCGCAAAGCGAGGGGGATGCACACCTCCTCCCTGCGCCGTTGACAGTGGCCGAACTAGCCGCGCGCGAAGCGAGCCTTCACACCAGCCAGCACCGCCGCGCGATGAACGCGCGCATGATGGCAGGCGCCGCTGCCGTGGCGGTCGCCGTTACCATTCCAGACATGTCACTGGGCGCAATGGGTACGCCGCTCATGCGCATCAGCATGGAGCGCGAAGTCGCCGAATTGCCAGCGACGCTCTGGTCGCCCTCTGCAGGAGCGACAACGCCAGTCTACGCGCCTGTGATCGCAGCCGAGGAAATCGCGCCCGATGCGGTGACAATGGGCAACCTCGTCACCTATCGCGAGATCGACCAGGTCATTCCGCTCGAATTTCTCGCCACCGGAGCGGATCGTTTCGAACTCGCCTTTGCCGATATCGAGATGCCGACAGTTGAATCGGTATCGCTTTCGGCTCGCGTTCGCCGGGACCAAATGACTGCACCGCGCCTCGCCGAAGCGGTTCGAGCGCCGTTGGCAGGGCTCGTCGAGGTCCAGCAAGTCACGGTGTCAAACGGTTTCCCCGGCGCAACAACGCCTGCTTTCGAAGGTGTTGGTGCGAGTGAAGCTCCGACTGCAGAATTCGGCGAAGTTTCTCAGCGCACCGTATCGCGCGGGTTCGTCGCAGCGCCCGCGCCCGAAGTGGCAACACTGGATGCATCCGGGCTGCCGCCTTCGGTGGTGTTGAGCTCGGCTTTCGCACCTATCGAGAAGCGCACGGTCTCACGCGGTTTTGTTGCAGCGCCTATTCCCGGTTTCAACGGGACAGAGGCACCCCGTGCTCCTCGCGCCGACCTAGTCGAGGTCCAGCAACTGACCGTCTCGCGCGGCTTCCAGGCCAGGCCGGCGCCGGGCCTTGCCCGCCGTGCCGAAGCGCTTGCTCCAGCAACGACCTCGGTCGGGCCGGTCACTCGCCAAAGTGTCTCTGCAGCGAATGAATTGATCGAGGCCGCGTTTGCCGGTGCGATCGACGTATCGAATGAAGCGCGCCGGTCGATCCCGACAGTTTCTGGCCATGAGCCGCAATTGCCCGCGCCGGTCGCGGCAGCCGAAACGCAGCTGGTCCCAATCCCCGCACCCGAGGCTGGCGTCAGCGCAAGCGCGGCTGCACAAGCAGAATTGGTCCAGAAGACCAAGCTTGATGCTCGCCTGAACGGCGTGTTGACCGGTTCGGTCGATTTCCGCCAGCTCGATGGCACAATTGCGATCCGGCTTGGGTCAGTGGTGGACATTCTGCACGAGCGCTTCAGCCCTGGTGAGATCGAGCATCTTCGCGCTGGCGATTCGATCGACACCTTCGTCACTCTTGCCGAGTTGCAGGCAGCGGGTATCCCGATCAGCTACAATCCGGCCTATGACGAGGTCGAATTCGGCGTCGATTATCAGGATGCCCCATACGCCGGGAAAGTGCAGATCGACCAGATTGGCGCTCCGACCGTCGGAACACAGCGAGCCGGGATCGACCAGATCATCCCACGCTAGCCCGAGGCACTCGGCGCAAAAAGAAGGGGCGGCGCCATCGCTGGCACCGCCCCTCTTTTTTGAGCAGTAGCTCGAAAGAAGCTTACTTGAGCTCGACGGTACCGCCGGCTGCTTCGATCTTGCCCTTGATCTCTTCGGCTTCCGCCTTGTTGACGCCTTCCTTGAGCGGCTTGGGCGCGCCTTCGACGAGACCCTTGGCTTCGGTGAGGCCGAGACCGGTAATGGCACGGACTTCCTTGATGACCTGGATCTTCTTGCCGCCGTCGCCGGTGAGAATGACGTCGAATTCGTCCTTCTCTTCAGCCGGTGCACCAGCGTCGCCACCGCCGGCCGGGCCAGCAACAGCAACTGCCGCAGCAGCGCTAACGCCCCACTCTTCTTCAAGAGCGGTTGCAAGTTCAGCCGCCTCGAGGACGGTCAGCTTCGAAAGTTCTTCAACAAGCTTGGCAATATCAGCCATGATGTTCACTCCAATATGTGGCGGGGCTTTTCAAATGCCCCATGATGTTTCGTCTCTTGCGAGAAAAGTCTCTTAAGCAGCGTCCTTGGCGCCATAGGCACCGAAAACACGGGCGAGCTTCGATGCGGGCGCGTTGACGACCTGGGCAATCTTTGTTGCCGGGGCGTTTACGAGACCAACGAGCTTGCCGCGCAGTTCGTCGAGCGACGGCATCGAGGCGAGTGCCCGGACCCCAGCTTCGTCGAGAACCTGCGTGCCCATCGAACCGCCGACGATTTCCAGCTTGTCGTTCGACTTTGCGAAATCGACAGCAGCCTTGGCGGCTGCGACGGGGTCTTCAGACCACGCCAGCGCGGTCGGGCCGGTGAGAAACTCATCGATCCCGACGTAGTCGGTGTCCTTCAGGGCGAGCTTGGCGAGACGGTTCTTCGCAACCTTGTAGGAAGCACCAGCTTCGCGCATCTTGCCGCGCAGTTCGGTGGACTGATCCACCGTCATGCCGAGGTTGCGGGTGACAACCACCACGCCGACCTCGTTGAAGACCGCATTGAGCTGGGCAACCGCGTCGGCTTTTTGCGAACGATCCATGCCATACTCCTTCATTATGGCCGCTTGAGCGTTGCCCGCGCGACCGGCTCATGTCTAACGGTGCCGTTCATCGACACCGATAAGTCCAGCGATGGGGAAGGAGGGTGAGCTGATATGCTCGGTTGCGGCCACGTAGGTCCGCGAAATCTCTTTTCCCCGTCTAGGCTGCAAATTAAGAACGGACCAATTCCCGCTCAGCAACTGTCTTGGACGGATGACCGATTGCTCGGTCGGGCGGGCAAATACCCTCACTCATGTGAAAGTCAAGTCAAATGCCTCTGGTCGAGCCGCGCACGTCGCTGACCGAGAGGTGCTTTCAATAGCCATGCGCAGGGTAGATGCACCCACTCATGAGCTTTGAGGAGCGCATCAGAAACACCCCGGTTCAGTCGAGCGGGTTCTATCGCGCGTGGCAGGTCGGCGGCAGCGCGGCGGCCGCGATCGACCTCGCGTGGCATAGCAGGAGCGATTATGGGCGCCCCGAAGCGCATCGCCTGCTTCCCTTTACGGAACCATCGCTCGCCCTGCGCAGACACTTTTCAAAGGCAGGTGAGACGCTCGATTGGGACTTCGTTATATTGAGAGCGCAGCCCGATGGCGGTGCATATGTGCCGCCGGAAGGTGAGGAACTCTATGCGCTTCGCCTCGCGCCTGAGCTCATGGAGGTCGCGATTGACCTTAAGGCGACTGACCACAAACGAGAGGACTGCGCGCCCCCGGGATTTCTCATGCGCCGATTGGAGGGGGCGGCTCGGCTGGCTGACTGCGGTCAATTCGGAGCAGCCTGGACTGCGATGTACCGGATCGTGTCGCAAGAGGCAGAGGGACTACACGTCGACCGGGTGTCCCAAGCGGTCCACATTGCCCGTCACAGCAAGGGTGCGATCGGGCCAGGCTCGATCGCTGAGAAAGCAGGTTTAAGCGCGCGCCACATGCGGCGTAGCTTTATGGAACGCCTCGGCCTCACGCCCCGCGCGATCCAGCGCAGAGCGCGGCTTACTGCGACGATGCTGGAAGCGGAACAATTCGCACGCCCTTCGTGGGCAGCGCTCGCTGCTGGTCAAGGCTTCTCGGATCAGGCGCACATGATCCGCGAGTTTCGCAGCCTCACCGGGATTACGCCTGGTCAATGGCATACGATGCGCCGGGACGTGGCCGTTTCTTTCAATACGTGATGCATCATCTGTGATGTCTTCCCGCATGCCGGTCACCGGGATCGGCCCTTTGCGGAGGATTGAATGCGAAGACTGTTTGTAAAGCTTGTGGGCGCCATCTGCGCGCTTGCCCTGACGGTGCCTGGCACGGCGCAGGAAAGCCCGGATGTATTTGCCGGATACACGGTGAGGCCCCTGGCCAACCCGGATGGCGTTAGCGTGCAGGATGAGGGCGGTGTTCAGACGCTCACCGTCGCGCGCGCTTCTGTAATGCTTGATGGCGCTCAGATAGCCGACGGAGTCATCGAGTTCGACTTTGCCTTCGAAAACAAGCGCGGCTTCGGAGGCTTAGTCTGGCATTCGTCAGCAGACGGCGAAAACAGCGAATACATGTATTTCCGACAGCATAAATCGGGGCTGCCCGACGCGGTCCAATATACGCCTGTGCGCTCCGGCCTCTCGGGCTGGCAGATCTACAACGATCGGAACGCAATGGCACCGTTCGCCTACACGTATGATGGCTGGAACCATGTGAAGATCGTGATTGCAGGTGACCGCGCCGATGTTTTTTTGAATGGCAGCAAGACGCCGCAGCTGCACGTGCCCGACCTTGCCAGCGACCGCGGTTCGGGCGGCACCGGTTTCCGTGCTTCTGGGCCAAATGGCCGGATGACCGTTGCAAACCTCACCGTGCGCCCACTCGCGTCGGGCGAAGGCATCGTCGGCTCGCCCGCAGAGGTCGCTGAGCCACCTGCGGGAGTGATCGGGCAGTGGACTGTTTCGGCTCCCTTCGAGGAAAGCCTAGTCACAGATGCGCTGACCCTGCCGCAAAGCCTGCCACCGGCGAGCACGGGCGAGGCGGTCGTTGCGGTCGAGCCATCGGGTATCGCCGATCTGGCGCGTGTCACTCGTCTCGAGGAAGGTGCGGACACCGTCCTGGTTTCAACCCGCATCAACTCCGATGAGGCGAGATCGGTGCGGCTGCGCTTCGGCTATTCCGACCGCGTGCGCCTGTTTCTGAACGGCGATTTGATCTTCGACGGCGTTGCCGGCTTCCGCGCGCGCGACTTCTTCTTTCTCGGCAATGCCGGCTTCAACGATGCGGTCGTGCTCAATTTGCGCGAGGGAGAGAATGTGCTCACCGCCGCCGTTTCCGAGACCTTCGGGGGATGGGCGATGGCAGGCGCGATCGAGGACCGTGCAGGGTTGCGGATTAGCCCCTGAGGCCCTGCGCGCAAGAAAGAAGGGCCGCCACTGGACAATGGCGGCCCTTCGATTCTCAGCGAAATACCTGGTCCCGCGTCCTTGCTCCAGCAGACCACCCGGCTGGCAGTCGACGCGCCGATCTTTTCTTCGTGTCCGGCAACATAGCTCAGATCGCATCCGGAGTCTCGCGCAAGAGCATCAATCCGAGCCATGAAAACCAAAGGATCTGACCAAGCCCGAACACATCTACCAGCGGCATAAGCGGCGGGAATACGGTGAGCACTCCGCAAAGGCCGACCGTATAACCCAACCAAGCTAACGGAACTGGAATCAACCGCTGACTTCTGGCGATTGCACTCACGAGTCCCATCCATAGGCCACCGACCATTTCGATCCCGCCACCCAGAGCATTCTGGAGGATCGAAAGTGATGCCCAGCTCGAAATCGCGACGGCCTGATCCTCGGCAGCCATACCGATAACCGCCTCCATCGCGATCAATCCGACAAAGCCGCTCGCCGTGAGCAGTGCGACCCAGACGATCCCGAAGATCGTGCTTACCATTGCAACAGATTGGACGCCTTCGCTGCCTTGCCCCGCCTTCCGGTGAAGGGCGGCCACCAAAATCGCCAATGCGCAGGCAGCGACTGGATAGAGGATGACAAGGGCGACAGTCAGAATGCCGTGCTGGTCGCTGATGAAGGCAAGGTCACCTGCCGGTCCATCGTACCCCGTACGGTCAATCACTCCCAAGAATAGCCCGAAGCCGAATATGTAGGAGGCGGCGAGGAACAAAGCAGCCCCGCCGCCCCATTTGTCTAGAGAATACGACAGCTTCACTTTACTGCCTCGTAACTGAGCAAGTCGCCCGGCTGACACTCCAGCTCCCTGCAGATCGCGGCGAGGGTGGAAAAGCGGATCGCCTTCGCCTTGCCGGTTTTGAGGATCGAGAGGTTGGCGAGGGTCAGGCCAACCCGGTCCGCCAATTCGGTGAGCGTCATGCGGCGTTCGTGCAGCAGGTCGTCGAGTTTGACCATGATGGTTGCTCCTTCGTCGTCGGCTGGCATCACACAGTCCCTTCGAGATCTTCGCGCATCGCTGCGCCATGTTTGAACACGCGGGCGAGGATGAAGAGCACGATCACCATCAGGATGCCTGTCAGGTCCAGGCCGACATCAATGGTGAATTCTGCGTGCTCCATCTCGTCAGCCCATTTCGCGAGCATCAGGCCAAATCCTGCGGCGGGGATGAGAAGAAACTGAATGCCAAGCATGAGCCACGCCATGATGTTCAATCGCTCGGCATTCTCCGGCACGAAGGGGTCGCCTTCACCCACGCTCGAGATGATCGCGCGCAGTTTCCCAAAGAAGAAAAATGCGAGGAACATCGCGAAGAGGACGGTCACGATGAAAGCCAACATTGCGAAGGTGGGAAATGGTCCGATCGCAGTCGTTCCCTGCTCCGCGATTTCTGCGCTGATCTCGTCGCCGAAGAAGAGGAAGAGAGGAATTGCTATCGTCAGTGCCAATCCCCCGATAGCGAGACCAATCTGACCGATCACGGTGAGGACCTTGCCTGCCAGCAGCAGGAGGTCATTGGGTCGTTCGTATTTTGTCATGGTGTCTGCCCCTTTCTGTTCGCGCTCAGGCAAGCTCGGCCGAAACCAGCGACCCGTGTGCGGTGCTTGCCGATGCGGGCGGTACGGTAATGATGGCGCCGACCGAGGTGATCGTGAGGATCACAGCGGCGAAGACGGCGAGCGATTGATTAATGAAGCGGGTCATATCGTTCTCCTTTAAGGTGCATATCGAATTTCAATAATCTCTATCTAGGCGACCTGCGATTTATCGTCAATCAATAAATATTGAAAAACGATAAGTCCCTCTATGAAAAACAATAAATTTGACCATATCGGTATTCGATAAGCGACTGTGGCGGCGTTTGAGGGTGCGAGATGGATTTGATCGCTGCCGAGTTGAATCGCGTCACGGCGCTGCCGCGCGCGGCGTTGACAAATCCAACATGGCTCCTAGATAGCCCTCACACGTCAGCTTCGAGCCGGACCGATTCATGCGCGGGGATTGGGCCAAGAATGGAAGCGGCGCTAGCCATATTCGCGACGATACAAGCTGCAACCGAAGCGGCCCGATAGGGTGCGTTCCGGCGTGCGGCTTCTTTGCGTCGGATATGGCGGGAACGCTCTCGCGTGACGAAACGTTTTCATTTTTGCGTGCGGGAGCCTCTCTCTCGTGCGCGCAGGCAAAAGAGGCATATCTCCTCCATGGCAACCAAGGCGAAGACCCCGAGCAAGGGGAAGGTCCGCAGCCGCAAGGCGCAGGGTACCGCTAAGAAGCGTATCCGCAAGATTTTCGGCGACATTCACGAAGTCGTCCAGATGCCAAACCTGATCGAGGTCCAGCGCGAGAGCTACGAACAGTTCCTGCGTTCGGACAAGGAAACGGGCTATGTTTCGGGTCTCGAAAAGACCCTGCGCAGCGTCTTCCCGATCCGCGACTTCGCCGGCACGGCCGAGCTCGACTTCGTTCACTACGAACTCGAAGAGCCGAAATACGACACGACCGAATGCCGCCAGCGCGGCATCACTTACGCAGCCCCGATGAAGGTGACGCTGCGCCTGATCGTGTTCGAAGTCGACCAGGAAACCGAAACCCGCTCCGTCCTCGATATCAAGGAGCAGGACGTTTACATGGGCGACATGCCGCTCATGACCGAGAACGGCACCTTCATCATCAACGGCACCGAGCGTGTGATCGTCTCGCAGATGCACCGTTCGCCGGGCGTTCTGTTCGACCATGATCGCGGCAAGACGCACTCGTCGGGCAAGCTTCTGTTTGCTGCACGCGTCATTCCGTATCGTGGTTCGTGGCTCGATTTTGAGTATGACGCGAAAGACATCGTCAACGTCCGCATCGACCGCAAGCGCAAGCTGCCGGTCACCGCGCTGCTGTATGCACTTGGCCTCGATAGCGAAGGCATCCTGCATCACTTCTACGACACCGTGACGTGGGAGCGTGCGAAGGACGGGTGGAAGATTCCGTTCGTCGCCGAAAACTGGCGCGGCCAGAAGCCGACCTTCCCGCTGGTTGATGCATCGACCGGCGAAGAGATCTTCGCCGCTAACCAGAAGATCAGCCCGCGCGCTGCCAACAAGGCGGCCAAGGACGGTCTCACCGAACTGCTTCTTCCTACCGAGGAAGTAGTCAGCCGCTACGCTGCCAACGACATGATCGATGAGACCACCGGTCGCATCTACATCGAAGCGGGTGACGAGATCACGCTCGAGCATGTCGAAACCTTCGACAATGCCGGCATCGACAGCCTCGAGCTGCTCGACATCGACGAGATCAACACCGGTCCGTGGATCCGCAACACGCTCAAGGTCGACAAGGCCGAGAACCGTGATGAGGGCCTTGAGGCGATCTACAAGGTGATGCGCCCGGGCGAGCCGCCGACCAAGGAAACCGCAGAAGCTCTGTTCGAAGGCCTGTTCTTCGACGGCGAGCGTTATGACCTGTCGGCTGTTGGCCGCGTGAAGCTCAACATGCGTCTTGGCCTCGATGCCGAAGACACCGTGACCACCTTGCGCAAGGAAGACATCCTTGCCGTAGTCAAGGAACTGGTCGGCCTCAAGGACGGCAAGGGCGAAGTCGACGACATCGACAACCTCGGCAACCGCCGTGTTCGCTCGGTTGGTGAGCTGCTCGAAAACCAGTACCGCGTTGGCCTCCTTCGCATGGAGCGTGCGGTCAAGGAGCGCATGAGCAGCGTCGATGTTTCGACCGTCATGCCGAACGACCTCATCAACGCGAAGCCGGCTGTTGCCGCGGTCCGCGAATTCTTCGGCTCCTCGCAGCTGTCGCAGTTCATGGACCAGACCAACCCGCTGTCGGAAGTCACCCACAAGCGCCGCGTCTCGGCGCTTGGCCCGGGTGGCCTTACGCGTGAGCGCGCTGGCTTCGAAGTCCGCGACGTTCACCCGACGCACTATGGTCGTATCTGCCCGATTGAAACGCCTGAAGGCCCGAACATCGGTCTGATCAACTCGCTGGCCTCGTTCAGCCGGGTCAACAAGTACGGCTTCATCGAAACGCCTTACCGCAAGGTCGAGGACAACAAGGTCACGGGCGACGTGATCTATCTCTCGGCTATGGAAGAGCAGAAGCACACCGTTGCGCAGGCATCGGCTGAGCTCAACGATGATGGCTCCTTCGTCGAAGACCTGATCTCGGCACGCCAATCGGGCGACAACCTGATGGCGCCGAACGATCAGATCACGCTGATGGACGTTAGCCCCAAGCAGCTCGTCTCGGTCGCCGCTTCGCTCATCCCGTTCCTCGAGAACGATGACGCGAACCGCGCACTGATGGGCTCGAACATGCAGCGCCAGGCGGTGCCGCTTGTGAAGGCCGAGGCGCCGTGGGTCGGAACCGGCATGGAAGAAACCGTGGCGCGCGATTCGGGCGCTGCGATCGCAGCCAAGCGCGGCGGTATCGTCGACCAGGTCGATGCGACCCGTATCGTGATCCGCGCGCAGGGCGATGTCGAACCCGGTCAGTCGGGCGTTGATATCTACACGCTGCAGAAGTTCCAGCGTTCGAACCAGAACACCTGCATCAACCAGCGTCCGCTGGTGAAGGTGGGCGAAGTGATCGAACCGGGCGACATCATCGCTGACGGTCCTTCGACCGACCTTGGTGAGCTGGCGCTTGGCAAGAACAGCCTCGTCGCGTTCATGCCGTGGAACGGTTACAACTACGAGGACTCGATCCTCATCTCCGAGCGTATCGTGAAGGACGACGTCTTCACCTCGATCCACATCGAGGAATTCGAAGTCATGGCTCGCGATACGAAGCTTGGCCCGGAAGACATCACCCGCGACATCCCGAATGTCGGCGAGGAAGCCCTGCGCAACCTCGACGAAGCGGGCATCGTCTACATCGGTGCCGAAGTGCACCCCGGTGACATCCTCGTCGGCAAGATCACGCCGAAGGGTGAAAGCCCGATGACGCCGGAAGAGAAGCTTCTGCGCGCCATCTTCGGTGAGAAGGCTTCGGATGTTCGCGACACCTCGCTGCGTCTGCCGCCGGGTGTTGCCGGTACGATCGTCGAAGTTCGCGTGTTCAACCGCCACGGTATCGAGATCGATGACCGTACGCGCGCGATCCAGAACGAAGAGATCGAACGTCTTCGCAAGGACGCGGCTGACGAACGCAACATCCTCAATCGTGCGACCTACAACCGGCTGAGGGACATGCTGCTTGGCCAGACCGCTTCGGCGGCGCCCAAGGGTGTGAAGAAGGGCATCGAGATCAGCGAGCAGGTGCTCCAAGATGTCGAGCGTCACGAATGGTTCAAGTTCGCGGTTGCCGACGATGGTCGCCAGGCGCAGCTCGAAGCGATCAAGTCGCAGTATGACGACAGCGCAGCGATGATCGATGCCAAGTTCGAGGACCGTAAGGAAAAGCTCGAGCGTGGTGACGAACTGGCTCCGGGCGTACTCAAGATGGTCAAGGTCTTCGTCGCGGTGAAGCGCAAGCTGCAGCCGGGCGACAAGATGGCTGGCCGTCACGGTAACAAGGGTGTGATTTCGCGCATCCTGCCGATCGAGGACATGCCGTTCCTCGAAGACGGTACGCCGGTCGACCTCGTGCTCAACCCGCTGGGTGTGCCTTCGCGCATGAACGTCGGGCAGATCTTCGAAACCCACCTTGGTTTTGCGGCTCGTGGCCTGGGCATGGACATCGCCGACAAGCTTGAGGAATGGCACGCTGCCAACCCGAATGCCAAGGAAGACTACGCCAGCGCGAAGCCTCCCGAGGCGGTCGTGGAGCGTCTCAAGGACGTTTATGGCGAGCAGTATTTCGAAGACCTCGAAAGTCGTTCGACCGCTGGCATCGTTGAGCTTGCGCAAAACCTCAGCGCCGGTGTCCCCATGGGCACGCCGGTCTTTGATGGCGCACGCGAAGCGGATGTGACCGATTACCTGGTCAAGGCCGGCGTGGACGGTTCGGGCCAGTCGACCCTGTTCGACGGTCGCACCGGCGAAGCGTTCGACCGCAAGGTCACCGTGGGCATCATCTACATGCTCAAGCTTCACCACCTCGTCGACGACAAGATCCACGCTCGCTCGATCGGTCCG
The DNA here is from genome assembly GCF_057364915.1 of Erythrobacter sp. S158. Taxonomy (NCBI): domain Bacteria; kingdom Pseudomonadati; phylum Pseudomonadota; class Alphaproteobacteria; order Sphingomonadales; family Erythrobacteraceae; genus Erythrobacter; species Erythrobacter sp. S158. The sequence goes on from NZ_CP200279.1 coordinate 3,196,054, forward strand.
TACTCGCTCGTCACCCAGCAGCCGCTGGGCGGTAAGGCGCAGTTCGGCGGACAGCGCTTCGGTGAGATGGAGGTCTGGGCACTGCAGGCATATGGCGCCGCCTACACCTTGCAGGAAATGCTCACCGTCAAGTCGGACGACGTCGTTGGTCGTACCAAGGTCTACGAGGCGATCGTCAAGGGCGACGACACCTTCGAGGCCGGCATTCCGGAGAGCTTCAACGTTCTCGTGAAGGAAATGCGCTCGCTGGGCATGAACGTCGAACTCAAGTCCCTTTCCGATGGGGAAGAGGACGAGGACGAATGGCCGGAGGCAGCGGAATAAGAGGGACGGGGCCCCTTCAAGTCTGAGGGCCCCTCCCACCTTCCGCCACCCAAGAGATTTCACCCCCCGAGGGAACTAAGTCATGAATGAACTGACCAAATTCACCAACCAGCTGGCTAAGCCGGAAACCTTCGACCAGATCCAGATCGGCATCGCTTCGCCTGAGCGTATCCGTTCGTGGTCATTCGGCGAGATCAAGAAGCCGGAAACCATCAACTATCGTACGTTCAAGCCCGAGCGTGACGGCCTGTTCTGCGCCCGCATCTTCGGTCCGGTTAAGGACTACGAATGCCTGTGCGGCAAGTACAAGCGTATGAAGTACAAGGGCGTCGTCTGCGAAAAGTGCGGCGTCGAAGTCACTGTCACCAAGGTGCGCCGTGAGCGCATGGGCCACATCGAGCTCGCCGCTCCGGTTGCTCACATCTGGTATCTGAAGTCGCTGCCTTCGCGCATCGGCCTGCTGCTCGATATCCAGCTCAAGCAGCTTGAGCGTATCCTTTACTTCGAGAGCTACGTTGTGATCGAGCCGGGTCTCACCCCGCTTGAGAAATTTCAGCTCCTGACCGAAGACGAACTGCTCGAAGCGCAGGACGAGTATGGCGAAGACGCCTTCTCCGCCGATATCGGCGCAGAAGCGGTCAAGGTCATGCTGATGGATCTCGATCTCGAACAGGAGCGTGAAGACCTCCTCGAAGAGCTCGCGACCACCAAGTCGGCTCTTAAGCCCAAGAAGATCATCAAGCGTCTGAAGGTCGTCGAAAGCTTCATCGATTCGGGCAACCGTCCCGAATGGATGATCCTTGAAGTGATCCCTGTAATCCCGCCTGAGCTTCGCCCGCTGGTGCCGCTCGATGGCGGTCGCTTCGCGACGTCGGATCTCAACGATCTCTATCGCCGCGTGATCAACCGTAACAACCGTTTGAAGCGTCTGATCGAACTGCGCGCGCCGGACATCATCGTCCGCAACGAAAAGCGCATGCTTCAGGAAGCTGTTGACGCGCTGTTCGACAATGGCCGCCGTGGCCGCGTCATCACGGGTGCCAACAAGCGTCCGCTGAAGTCGCTGTCCGACATGCTCAAGGGCAAGCAGGGCCGCTTCCGTCAGAACCTGCTCGGTAAGCGCGTCGACTATTCGGGCCGTTCGGTCATCGTGACCGGTCCGGAACTCAAGCTGCACCAGTGCGGCCTGCCCAAGAAGATGGCGCTCGAGCTGTTCAAGCCGTTCATTTACGCCCGCCTCGATGCCAAGGGGCTCTCGATGACCCTCAAGCAGGCGAAGAAGTGGGTCGAGAAGGAGCGCAAGGAGGTCTGGGACATCCTCGACGAAGTGATCCGTGAGCACCCGGTTCTCCTGAACCGCGCGCCGACGCTTCACCGTCTTGGCATTCAGGCATTCGAGCCGGTGCTGATCGAAGGTAAGGCGATCCAGCTTCACCCGCTGGTCTGCTCGGCCTTCAACGCCGACTTCGATGGCGACCAGATGGCTGTGCACGTTCCGCTCAGCCTCGAAGCCCAGCTCGAAGCGCGCGTGTTGATGATGTCGACCAACAACATCCTCTCGCCCGCCAACGGCAAGCCGATCATCGTGCCTTCGCAGGACATGGTTCTGGGTCTGTATTACCTCTCGATGGAACGTCAGGAAAAGACGCCTGAATACCTCGAGAACGAAGATGGCTCGAAGGTCGAGAAGCTGCCGCGCTTTGCCGACATGGCCGAAGTGCACCATGCGCTCGAAACCAAGGCTGTCACGCTGCACACGAAAATCCTCGCCCGCGTTCCGCAGGCCGATGAGGATGGCAACATCGTGATGAAGCGCTTCGAGACGACGCCGGGCCGTATGCTTATCGGCGAGTGCCTGCCCAAGAACCACAAGGTGCCCTACGACATCATCAACCGCCTTCTCACCAAGAAGGACATCGGTGACGTGATCGACGAGGTGTATCGTCACACCGGTCAGAAGGACACGGTGCTGTTTGCCGACGCCATCATGGTGCTGGGCTTCCGCAACGCGTTCAAGGCCGGTATCTCCTTCGGTAAGGATGACATGATCATTCCTGACGCGAAGGATCCGCTGGTTGACGAAACCAAGAGCCTCGTTGCTGACTATGAGCAGCAGTATCAGGACGGTCTCATCACCCAGCAGGAAAAGTACAACAAGGTGATCGACGCCTGGAGCCGTTGCGGCGACCAGGTGGCCGACGCGATGATGGAAGAGATCAAGGCGCAGCCGATCGACGACGATGGCAAGCAGGCGCAGATCAACTCGATCTACATGATGAGCCACTCGGGTGCGCGTGGTTCGCCAGCGCAGATGAAGCAGCTCGCCGGTATGCGCGGCCTCATGGCCAAGCCGTCGGGTGAGATCATCGAGACCCCGATCATCTCGAACTTCAAGGAAGGTCTGACCGTTCTTGAATACTTCAACTCGACCCACGGCGCTCGTAAGGGGCTCGCGGATACCGCACTCAAGACGGCAAACTCGGGTTACCTGACCCGCCGTCTGGTCGACGTGTCGCAGGACTGCGTCATCGTCGAAGATGACTGCAAGACCGAGAACGCGCTTGAAATGCGTGCGATCGTCCAGGGCGGTAGCGTCATCGCTTCGCTTGGCGAGCGTATCCTTGGTCGTACGGTTGCCGAAGACATCGTCAACGCAGCCACCGACGAAGTGATCGTCAAGGCCGGTACGCTGGTCGACGAACCGATGGTCAAGCTGATCGAGGAAGCCGAAGTTCAGTCCGCAAAGATCCGTTCGCCGCTCGTCTGCGAGAGCGATCAGGGCGTTTGCGCGACCTGCTACGGCCGTGACCTTGCTCGCGGTACTCCGGTGAATATCGGTGAAGCTGTCGGCGTTATCGCTGCGCAGTCGATCGGCGAGCCGGGCACGCAGCTGACCATGCGTACCTTCCACATCGGTGGTGCAGCGCAGCTCAACGAAACCTCCCACCTTGAGTCGATTTCGGACGGCAAGGTCGAACTTCGCGACATGCCGACCATCACTGACAAGAAGGGCCGCATCCTTTCGCTCGCACGCAACGGTGAGATCGCAGTGATCGACGCCGAGGGCCGTGAGCGTGAAATGCACAAGGTGCCGTACGGTACCGTGCTGCACTTCAAGAACGGTGCGAAGGTCAAGGAAGGCGATCGTCTGGCTGAATGGGATCCGTTCACCCTGCCTATCATCACCGAGCAATCGGGTGTGGTCCGGTATCAGGATCTTGTCGAGGGTACGACGCTCGAAGAGCAGACCGACGATGCGACCGGTATCGCGCAGCGTGTCGTTACGGAAAACCGTGCGACGGGCCGCAAGAAGAAGGAAGAGCTTCGTCCGCGCCTGATGCTTCAGGGTGAAGGCCAGAGCGAGGACGACACCGAAGCGCAGCGTTACATGCTGGCTCCGGGTACCACGCTTTCGGTCGAAGACGGTCAGCAGGTCGAGGCCGGTGACATCCTTGCGCGTGCATCGCGTGAAGCTGCCAAGACCCGCGACATCACCGGTGGTCTGCCGCGTGTGGCTGAACTGTTCGAGGCACGTTTGCCGAAGGACATGTCGGTCATCGCCAAGATTTCGGGCAAGATCGAATTCGTCCGCGAATACAAGGCGAAGCGCAAGATTGCGATCATTCCCGAGGAAGGTGATGCAGTCGAGTACCTGATCCCCAAGACCAAGGTGATCGACGTGCAGGAAGGCGACTTCGTGAAGAAGGGTGACACCCTGATTTCCGGCTCGCCCAACCCGCACGATATCCTCGAAGTGATGGGCGTCGAGGCGCTGGCCGAGTATCTCGTCAACGAGATCCAGGAAGTCTACCGACTGCAGGGCGTGAAGATCAACGACAAGCACATCGAGGTGATCGTTCGCCAGATGCTGCAGAAGGTCGAGATCACCAATGGTGGCGACACCACGCTTCTGCCTGGCGAACAGGTCGATCTTGCTGAGATGCTCGAGACCAACGCAAAGCTCGGCAAGGGCAAGCAGCCGGCTGAAGGCACGCCGATCCTGCTGGGCATCACCAAGGCGTCGCTGCAAACCCGCAGCTTCATCTCGGCTGCCTCGTTCCAGGAAACGACGCGCGTTCTTACCCAGGCTTCGGTCGAAGGTAAGAAGGACACGCTGATCGGTCTGAAGGAAAACGTGATCGTGGGCCGTCTCATCCCAGCCGGTACCGGCGCGGGCATGAACCGGATGCGCGTCACCGCCTCCAGCCGCGACGCTGCGCTCAAAGCCCAGTGGAAGAAGCAGCAGGAAGCGCTTGCCGCAGAGAATGCGTCCGAGCCTGAGCCTGAAGCCGACGCGGTTCCTTCCGAGGAAGCCATGAAGGCAGCCATGGGCGGCGGAGACGCCGCCGAATAAGAGCTCAGCTTCAAACCTGACACAAAGACCCCGCTGGGAGCGCACGCTTCCGGCGGGGTTTTTTGTGCGACAAGCGGATATTATGCAATTGCGAAGCGCTTGCAATAAGGTAGAGTGAGGGCGATCCACACGAAAGGAATCGCATGCCTTCAAGCAAGCCCTCGTTCTCTGCCGCACAAGCCACGATAGCCGCACTCGCCAGACCGGCGCGGATTGACGATCACGGCCCGATCGCTGCCCGCTTTCTCTATTCGCTGCGACTGATTGCGCTGCATGAGCGGGTGAACCGCGATCCCATACCCGAGCTGACGCAGCGTCTTGGCAGCGTCGAAACCGCCGCCCGCTCGCTCGCACTGGCTCAGACCGTCAAGGCGACGTGGCCGGAAGACATCCGGATCGGTTGCTATTGCTGCCAGATGCTTACCCATGACGAGGCGACTATCGCCAAGATGATCGATTCCGCGTCGCAGCGGGAAAGGGCTGGCTTCGAAGGCGCGGTGCAGGGCCTCGTTCGGCACGACCGCATGCATCGCCTGTGGGACGGTGTGCTCGGTTTGATTGCCGCAGAGATGCGCTCACTCTGAATTCCTTGCGGGAGGCGGCGGCGCGTTCTAACGGCAAGCGCCATGACAACCACCCGTTTTGCCCCTTCGCCAACAGGCCGCCTGCACGTCGGCAATATCCGCACTGCGCTCCATAACTGGATGATCGCCGAGAAGTCCGGCGGTACGTTCGTTCTGCGCATCGACGACACCGACGCAGAGCGTTCGAAGGAAGAATATGTCGAGGCAATCCGCGCGGACCTCGCCTGGCTCGGGATCGAAGCGGATCGAGAAGAGCGCCAGTCCGAGCGGCTCGACGCCTACGAGGCCGCGTTCGAGCGGCTGCGCGAGGCAGGACGCATTTACCCCGCATATGAGACGCAGCAGGAGCTTGAGCTCAAGCGTAAGGTGCTGCTCGGGCGCGGAAAGCCGCCGATCTATGATCGCGGTGCTCTCGAGCTAACAGACGAAGAACTCGCGGCGAAGGAAGCGCAGGGCATCGCTCCGCACTGGCGCTTCAAACTCGACCACGACCAGCCGATCGCGTGGGAAGATGGCGTTCGCGGCAAGCAGAAATTCGATCCCGCACAGCTGTCCGATCCCGTCATCCGCCGCGCCGACAGCTCGTGGCTCTACATGTTGCCGAGCACGGTGGACGACATCGACATGGGCATCACGCAGGTGCTGCGCGGCGAGGACCACGTCTCCAACACGGCGGTTCAAATTCAGATGTTCACCGCCATGGGCGCCGAGCCACCCGCCTTTGCGCACGAGGCACTGCTGGTGGGCAAGGAAGGCAAGCTGTCGAAGCGTCTCGGTTCGCTCGGCTGCGATGCGTTTCGTGAGCGCGGGATCGAGCCTGGAGCGATCATTGCGCTTCTCGCCCGCCTCGGCACTTCGCTCCCGGTGGAGCCGATTGCCGAGCGCTCCAGACTGCTCGACACCTTTGACCTGTCCACCTTCGGCCGCGCACCTGCGAAATTCGACGATGCCGAGCTCGAGCGGGTTAACACCGCGATGGTGCACGCCATGCCTTATGACGCGGTGAAGGACCGCCTCCCCGAGGGCATGGACGAGGCTGGCTGGCACGCGGTTCAGCCCAATGTCTCGACCGTGAGCGAGGTGGGCGAGTGGTGGCGGCTCGTTACCGGACCCATCGAACAGCCAGAGTTCAACGATGAAGACCGTGCTTATCTTGCCGATGCTGCACAGGCGCTGGATTGGGGCGATGATCCTTGGAGTGCACTCACATCTGCGCTCAAGGAAAAGACCGGGCGCAAGGGCAAGGCGCTGTTCCTCCCGCTGCGTCAGGCGCTAACCGGTATGAACCACGGACCGGACATGGGGGAGTTGCTGCCGTTGATAGGCGAAGATGAAGCGCGCGCGCGGCTGGAGTGCGCTGGGGGCTAAGCAAGCGTAAGCGCTACCAAATCGGAACAGGCTCCAAGCTCCATGCGTTGATGGGGCAATGATCAAATCTGTGCGCACGAGGCCTTGATGGCCAACCCGCTGATCCCGAACCTTTCGAGCCTCAAGGGCTACGAGGGCAAGACCGCGCTTGCCGATGCGATTGCGGGAACGATCCTCGCGATCCTGCTGGTTCCGCAGGCGATGGCCTACGCGCAACTCGCCGGGCTTCCCCCTCAAGCAGGGCTCTACGCTGCGCTCGTCCCGCCGGTGCTCTACCTACTTTTCGGGACCAGCCCGTTCGTGTCGGTCGGCCCGGTCGCGCTCATCTCGCTCGTCATTGCCGAAGCGGCAAGCGGGACAGACGTCGAAGTGATCGAAGCTGCGGCGATTGTCGGGATCGAGGCGGGGATCATCCTCGCAGCCATCGGCGCGTTGCGGCTTGGAAGGTTGGTCAACTTCATCAGCGAGCCGGTGCTGCTCGGTTTCACGGCGGCTGTGGCTATCCTGATCTTCACAAGCCAGCTTCCGACCCTAATCGGCACAAATCCCGAGCGCGCCGGCAACCTGCCCGACGCGCTTGCGGCTATGTGGTCCGTGCTTCCGCAATGGAATGTGACGACGGCTGCGATTGGCGCGACGGCGCTTGCCCTCTTACTGTTGTTCGACTGGCTTGCCGCGCCCGCGCTCTGGAAAATCGGTGTGCGCCCGCCATGGCGGCAGGCCATTGCAAAGTCGCTCCCGTTGCTGGTGGTGGTCGGATGCGCAATTGCAGCGAGCTACGTCAGCGCCGATGTCGCCCGCGTCTCGCCACCGTCGGGCGAGTTGCCGAGGCTCACCATGCCCCCGCTCGACCCGCAGCTCTGGCTGAAATTTGCTCCGAGCGCGCTTGCCGTGGCGGTGGTCATTTTTGCTACGGCTACCGCAGTGGCAAAGTCGCTGGCCGGCAGCGACCGGTCACGGCTCGACACGAGCCGCGAGGCGGTTGCGCTGGGTCTCGGCAATATCGGTGCCTCGCTCACCGGCGGTTATGCGGTGAGCGCGAGCCTCAGCCGCTCGGCACTGGTCGAGGACAGCGGCGGCAAGACGCCGATTGCACACGTGATCGGCGCGGCGTTGGTGCTGGCGGTCATCCTGTTCTTCGCGCCAATCCTTGCATACCTTCCTGAAACGGCGCTTGCCGCGCTGGTGATCAGTGCGGTGTTCGGCCTCATCAAACCTGGCGAGATGAAAAAGGTGTGGCAGCACGACCGGCTTGAGGGCGTGGTCATCGCGATCACGTTCGCCGCGACATTGCTGCTCGGCGTGATGCTCGGCCTCGCGGTGGGGGCGCTGGCGGGGCTTGCGCATCATCTCTGGATATCCTCGCTTCCCCGAGTAACGCGCGTCGATACCAATGACGGGGGACGCAGCTTCCGCTCGATCGAGCGTGACGAGATGGACTTAAGGACGCTGCCGATCCTCATCCTGCGCATCGACCGTTCGCTGTTTTTTGCAAACGCGGCATTTGTCGAGGACGAGTTCTTCCGCCTGCTCGGCGAGCATGACGAGGTGACGTGCCTGGTGATCGACATGCGCGCGGTGAATGCGGTCGATGCGAGCGGGGCGGCCATGATGCAGCGCCTGACCGAGCGTGTGCACAGCCAGGGGACCGCGATCCACTTCGCCGCCGTCCACGAGCCGGTGCGAGAGCGCCTCACGCGTCTCGACTCCAACAAATGCCATTTCCACCGCACGGTTGGCGACGCGATGGAGAGCTGCGGTTCGCCTCAGGACGAACCCATTGCGCCTAGCTAGCGGTTACTTCCGGTGCTTCTCAAGCTCGTCACCAGCAAGCGTGACGACGTGAAGCAGGTTGGTTGCGCCCGGTGTGCCGAAGGGGACGCCTGCAAGCACCACCTGTTTCGATCCAGCCGTTCCGAACCCGTGGCGCAAAGCCATGCGCTTGCCCTTGGCAATCATCTCTTCGAAGCTGCCGATGTCGCGGGTGACCACCGCATGTGCGCCCCACAGGAGCGCCACCCGGCGGGCCGTGCGCATACTCGGGGTGAGGACCAGCATCGGCGTGCCGGGCCGCTCGCGTGCGACGCGGCGCGCAGTGGAGCCTGAGGAGGTGAAAACTGTGATCGCGCTGATCGGGACGGTGTCGGCGATGGTCATGCACGAATGCGCCAGCGCGTCCGAAGTCGTTGCATCGGGCGGCGTGTCGAGCATGCGGATGCGCTCGCGATAGCCCTCGTCGCGCTCCACCTGTGCTGCGATTTTGTGCATCATGGTGACCGATTCCTCGGGCCAGTCTCCGGCTGCGCTTTCCGCGCTCAGCATCACGGCGTCCGCCCCGTCATAGACCGCGTTGGCAACGTCGGAGACTTCGGCGCGGGTCGGCATGGGGCTTTCGATCATGCTTTCGAGCATCTGCGTGGCTACGATCACCGGTTTACCGGCACTGCGGCTGGCAGCGACGATGCGCTTCTGTAGCGGCGGGACTTCATGCGGCTCAAGCTCGACGCCAAGGTCGCCGCGCGCGACCATGATCGCATCGGACAGCTCGATAATTTCTTCGAGCCGCCCGATTGCCTGCGGCTTTTCGATCTTGGCACACAGGGCAGGGCAATGGCCCCCGGCCGCGTGCGACGCGATCAGTTTGCGCGCTTCAGCGAGGTCAGCGGGGCGCTGGACGAAGCTGAGAGCGATCCAGTCGACACCCTGTTCGACCGCGAAGGCGAGATCTTTCTTGTCCTTGTCCGTCAGCGCCGGGATCGGAACCTCGGCATCGGGCACATTCACGCCTTTGCGGTCCGAGATCACCCCGCCAACCTCGGCGGTGCAGAAGATCTTGTCCTCGTCTGCTTCCTTCACCACGAGGCGGATCTTCCCGTCATTGATGAGCAGACGCTGCCCACGCTCGAGGATGCCGAACAGTTCGGCATGGGGAAGGCAGACACGGGTCTCGTCGCCCGGCGTGTCATCCCGGTCGAGCGTGAAATGCCCCGAATGGCGAAGCACCGCCTGACCGTCCTTGAACGGCCCGACGCGCAGTTTGGGCCCCTGAAGGTCGGCGAGGATCGCGATCGGGCGAGCGAATTCCTTTTCCAGCGCGCGAATAGAGGCAATGGCCTTTGCATGATCGGCATGCTCGCCGTGGCTCATGTTCACTCGGAACGCGTCGGCGCCAGCCTTGAACAGCTTGCGCAGCATTTCGGGTGAGCGGCTGGCCGGGCCGATCGTCGCCAGAATCTTGACCTTGCGACCGCGCGGGTCGATCCGAGTGTTATCGCGTTTTGACATGGTATTCCTGATCCCGTTTGCGCTGCTATGACACAGTATAATTGCAACTCAAGGAAAAGCCCGATGACCGATCAAACTGACCCGCTCGACAGCCTCGACGATGAAGTGGCCGCTGCTGCGTTTCGGCGGCTGGTGCGCCACCTTCGCCATCGTCACGATGCGCAGAATATCGAGCTGATGGGGCTTGCCGGGTTCTGCCGCAATTGCCTTGCCGACTGGATTCGCGATGCAGGCTACGACGGCGACAAGGCGCAGGCGCGCGAGCTCATTCACGGCATGCCGATGGACGAGTGGAAGGCGACCAAGCAGCAGCCAGCAACGCAGGAACAGATCGAGGCGATGGAAAAGAGCCTGACGAAGAACCGCGCGGATTTGCGCTAGGTCCTGGCTCCTGTCTTCGCGTTGGGCTGAGGCGGCTCGACATAATCGGCGCCTTCAAGGTGGAAGAGTTCGACCTCGCCATATTTCTTGGGCAGCAGCACACGCCCGACAGAGGTGAACTTGCAATCCTGGCAGTCGGCCATCAGCAGGGCAGCGGCGAAACTCTCGGTGCAATAGACGCCGCCCACGGGCGTCACCGGCTCGATCCGCGCCGTGCGATTGACTTCGCCACCATACCACAGCCGGTTGCCGGTGATGCGGTCGGTGCCGACCCAGATCGGGCCGTAATGCAGGCCCAGCCGCATGCCAGCTACGGCGCCTGACGGGATAAGACCCCTTGGCAGGTCAGCGAGCACTTCCTGCAATTTCAGCGCAATGGCAGCGGCGGTTTTGGGCTCATCGACAATCGCATAGATCGCATCGCCCCATGTGTTGCGAAACTCTACATGGTCGCCGAATGAATGGAGCACCTCTGCGATGCGTCCCATCACGATGTCCATGAATCCGGGCATCTCCCGCTCGCCAATGCGTGAGAAGCCCTTGTAATCGGCAAAGATGATCGAGCGGATTTCGCGCTTGGTCCCGTTACCGACTTTTGGCCTGTTGGGGAAGCGCAGCTCGCGCGGGACGGGCCCTGCCGGGATCGCAACCGTTTCGCGGCCCAGTGATTGCCAAAGCTTCATATCCGCCTTGGTCCCGGCAATTCCGGTGGTCGAGAAGCTCGCAAAACTGTCGGAAACGACCGCGATCTGGAAAGCTTCGCACTGCCGCTTTTGCGAACGCAGGATCGCAAGGCCCATCGCGTAGAGCGTGTTGTAGGCAAACTGATTATCGTCGCCGACATAGTCGCCCGGCGTTGCAAAGTTGATCGAGGTCGCCGCGTTGCGACAGGTGTAATACCGCTCAAGCCAGTCCTGCCCGCCGCACAGCACGCTTTCGGCGATGAAATCCTCCTCGCTGAACGGGAGGACCACATTAAGCTCGGCCCCGCGCGCGAGCAGGCTTTCGGCGATCACGATGTCCGCCCCGCATGCAAGCGGGCCATAACCCACCGTGATGTCGAGCGTGTCGAGCTGTTCGCGCACGCGCTTTTTCAGCTCTTCTTCGGCCTCGCTTCCGGTGTTGAACATGTGACCGCAGAAGACGGCGACGTTCCCGCCCTTGCTGGTTTCTGGCTTGGGCGCGGTGAGCTTTTCTCCGGTCACGATGCGCCGCATCCTTCGCCGGCACAACCGCCCGCGAACTTACCTGAGCCTGTCAGCCATAGCCTTGTTTCCACGTGCGAGTTCCCCCTCCGCCGCGCCGTGTCGCTAGGCTCAGACACTACAGCAAGAGGGGCAGTGTGCAAGCTTGCGCAGCCAAAGCGGCCCGGACCGGTGGAGAAGCTGCGCATCCGTGCTTTGCACGCGGCGCTGGGCTGGTAAGTCCGACGGCCAAACCATTTCACTGATTCTCACAGGATACCCCCATGGCCGAAGCCACCGACGACCGCCTGCGCCTTCTGATCGAGCGCATCGAACGCCTTGAAGAAGAAAAGAAGGGCATCGCCGACGATATTCGCGACGTTTATGCCGAGGCAAAGGCCGTGGGCTACGACGTCAAGATCATGCGCCAGATCGTGCGCCTCAGAAAGATGAAGCCCGACGATCGCAGCGAGCAGGAAACGATCCTCGAAACCTACAAGGCTGCGCTCGGCATGGGTTGATCGGCGGTTGATATGACCGGCCAAAGTTGGCTGGTTTATCCGGCGTTCATTTTGGCGATTGCATGACGTCGCTTCCGGTTTCGGGGGGACGCATCCATGAAAACACTCGCTTTTTTCCGTTTGTCGCTCGCACTCGCGCTCGCGCTCGTGCTTCCGTTTGGCGTGGCACAGGCGCAGTCGGCTGAGCCGCCCCGTGATTCTGCGGTTGAGGGAGATATTCCCGCCTCCGCGCTGAGCGATGGCGAACTTGAAAGGCTGCGGACCTTCGCGCGCATCTACACCGTCGCGCGCTGGTTCCACCCGAGTGATGCGGCGCTGAAGGCCGACTGGGATGCGCTTGCCATCGAAGCGGTCCCGCAGGTCATCGCAGCATCTGGCGAGCGCGAGTTTGCCGAGGTGCTCGAAGTGGTCTTTGCCCCCGTTGTCGAGCATTTTGAAGCCTCGGCCGAGCCGCTTGGACCCTATGCCGGGCCAGCCAATGCGAATGGCCGCTGGCAGTGGTTTCACAACGGCTTTCAGGGGATGCGCCAATCGGGATACTCGAAGTTCCGGCGTGAGATCGGCACACTTGGAAGTGGCCCGATCTTTCACGAACAGCTGGGAGGGCTCCACGTTCGTTTCCCGCTAACCGGAGAGAAGCTGGGCGACGAACATCCCCCTACCGAGCCGCAAACTACGTTCAACGGTCGCCCCGAAGGTTGGACGCCAGCCGGGTTCGACCGCACCACGCGGATCGCCGCGACGATCATCGGTTGGGGAGTGCTCGACCAGTTCTATCCCTACTGGGACGTTGTCGATGTCGACTGGGACGCCAAGCTTGGCCGGCAATTGCAGCGGGCCGCTATGGCTGAGGACGACACGGCGTTCCACGACGCCTTGCGGCTCATGATGCATGAGATCGAGGACGGCCATGGCGGAGCGCAGCTGCGATGGCGCGAAATCGAGATTGCTCCTGTGGCGCTTCAATATGCAGAAGGTCAGGTGGTCGTTGCATGGGCGCGGCCCGAAACCGGTATTCCTTCAGGCAGCATCGTTTCTGCGATCGACGGAGTGGATACAGGTGAACTGATGCACCAATTCAAGTCGGAGCGCGCTTCGGGCAGCGAGCATTTCCGCACCATGCGGGCACTCGCCGTGATGATCGAAGGCGAGCCGGGCACGCGCGCTAATTTCTCGATAGTCGAGCCGGACGGAGCCGAGCGCGAGGTCGAGGTCGAGCGCGTTGCCTATACCCGTGAAAACTGGCCCATGCCGCCGCGCCCCGAGCCCGTGACCGAAGTCGAACCGGGTATCGTCTATGTCGACGTGAGCCGCATCACCGACGAAGAACTGATTGCAAATGTCGACTTGCTGGCCGGTGCGCAAGGGCTGATCTTCGACCTGCGCGGACGGCCCAAGGGCTCCCCTTTCTTCCTGTCGCACCTGACCGATGAGCTGGCCCTCTCGGCGCGGATGGAGCGTCCGGTGATCGAGCGGCCCGACCAGCAGGGCATGAGTTTTAGCGAAGGCGGCTGGCGGATGCAGCCGCTCCTGCCGCGCCTCACCAGCAACACTGTGTTTCTGAGCGACGCGACTGCGGCGAGCTATCCGGAATCGATCCTCGGCTTCGTGAAGGGCAACGCATTGGGCACGATTGTCGGTCAAGCCAGCGCCGGGGCGAACGGCAACGTCACGCTTGCCGGTTTGCCCGGAGGCTACCGCATCATGTTCACCGGAATGCGGGTCGTCAACCAGGATGGCAGCGTTCATCACAATATCGGGGTGGTCCCGGATGTACTCGTGGAGCCGACGATTGCCGGCCTTGAAGCAGGGCGTGATGAAATCCTCGAAGCGGGCCTTGCGCTGGTGCGCGATGGAGCGGCGCGACCTTGAATTTGCGGCAAAGTGTTATATCTATCTAACACACCAAAAAGAGGAGAGAATTGATGGCCGGACCTTGGGCAGATGCACGCGGCGTGATCGTGACGACAACCCCTTCGATCGAGGGCAAGCCAATCCAAGATTATTGCGGCATCGTGGTCGGCGAAGTGATCGTGGGCGCGAACCTCTTTCGCGATCTGTTCGCCAATATCCGCGATATCGTCGGCGGGCGCTCGGGCAGCTACGAACGCATTCTTTCCGATGCCCGCAATCAGGCAATCGAGGAATTGCAGGCCGAATGCGCCGCGCGCGGCGGCAATGCGGTGGTCGGGATCGACCTTGATTACGAGGTCATCGGCGACACCGGCTCGATGCTAATGGTCAGCGCCAGCGGGACAGCGGTGAAGGTTTAGGCCCCGAGGGTCGCCAGCGCCGCAATCGACAGCGCGGTCGCGTTGTGGGCCGCGTGCAGCAGGATCGCGGACCACAGTCCGATCCGCACTCTCACATAACCAAGCAGCATGCCGAGAATGAACTGCGGCAGCACCAGCGGCAGAAGGATCGCGAGCGAGCCTTCCTCGAAGTTCCAAAGGTGAACCAGCGCAAAGGCAACCGTGCTGAGCCAGAAGAAGACGGGGAACGCGAAGGCGAACCAGCCGAATGGCGGTCGGTTGCGAAGTCGGAATGCAAGGCCGATCGCGGCAGCAATTCCGATCACCGGAGCGGCGAGGCCGAGCATCGGACTGGTTTGGTGCGCCACGCCAAAGCCCACCGCGCCAAGGATCACGGCAAGAAGAGCGTAAATGTGCGCTGGCTTGCCCGACAGCCAGCCGCGAAAGAATATCTCCTCCAGCACCGGCGCGCCGATCACGATCGACAGTATGACAAGCGGCGTAAACTCGATCCCCGCAAGCGCGGTCGCCGGGATGTAGATACCCGCCGCCACCGCGATGGTGGCCAGCGTGATGAGCACCGCCATCGCCGCCACATCAAGCGTGTAGATGCGGGCGAGCACCTTGAACGGCTGGGATTGCTCGGCATTCACGCCGAGCGAAGGGCGCTTCAGAAACGCACCGAGGCGCTGCCATTCGCCTCTCATCGTGTCGGCGGGCGCGATCAGGACGCGGGCGGGCGTCACAGGACTTGTCGGATAATCGTTCATCGGTCTAATGCGAGCACCATATTTCGCTGATTCCAGCCAACCAGAAGAGTATCCATGGCAGGCCATTCCAAATTCAAGAATATCATGCACCGCAAAGGTGCACAGGATAAGAAGCGTTCCAACCTTTTCAGCAAGCTGAGCCGTGAAATTACGGTTGCTGCCAAGATGGGTGCGCCCGACCCCGATATGAACCCTCGCCTGCGCCTCGCGATCAACACCGCGAAGGGGCAGTCAATGCCCAAGGACAATATCCAGCGCGCGATCGACAAGGCGAGCGCAGCCGATGGCGAGAACTACGAAGAGGTCCGCTACGAAGGTTACGGTCCCGGCGGCAGCGCCATCATTGTCGAGGCGCTGACCGACAACCGCAACCGCACTGCCACGGCCGTTCGCACCGCTTTCAGCAAGAACGGCGGCAATCTCGGCACCGAAGGTTCGGTCGCCCACGGTTTCGAGCGTGTCGGCTATATCGAATACGGTGCCGATGCGGGCGACGAGGAGAAAGTTCTCGAAGCCGCTCTTGAAGCGGGCGCGGAAGACATTGCATCGTCCGACGACGGCCACGAAATCTGGACCGCTGCCGAAGACCTCCACGAAGTGTCCTCGAACCTTGAAAAGGCTCTTGGCGAGGCGAAGGAAGTCAAGCTTGCGTGGAAGCCAAACCTCACCGTTGAGATGGACGAGAAAGGCGCTGGCACGCTTCTCAAGCTGATCGACGCGCTCGAAGACGATGACGACGTGCAGACCGTCTGGGGCAATTACGAGATCAGCGACGAAGTCATGGAGAAGCTCGACGCGTAAGTCGGCTCATGACGTGGCGCGAGTGGCTCTATGCTCTGATGCTGGGCGGCGCGTTCCTGCTCGCGATTGCGTGGCGGCTTGGCTGGATGGTTGGGCTTTAGCCGCGTGATAATTCTCGGCCTCGATCCTTCGCTCACCTGCACAGGCTGGGGCCTGATCCGTGCTGAAGGTTCGCGCCTGTCGCATATCGCCAACGGTCAGATAAAGACCAACACCAAGGCCCCGATGGCCGAGCGACTTGCAGCGCTGTCGGGCGGCATCGCCGAGGTGATCGCCGCTCACAGGCCAGAGCGCGCAGCGTGCGAAGAGGTCTTCGTCAACGAGAACCCTAAGTCGACGCTCAAGCTCGCGCAGGCCCGCGGCGCGGTGCTGGCGGCTTGCGGCGCGGCAGGGCTAAGTGTCAACGAACACGCGGCGCGGCTGGTGAAGAAGGCAACCGTCGGTACGGGCGCTGCGGACAAGAGCCAGGTTGCCGCCATGATCAAGGTGCTGCTGCCGGGTGTCGAGCTTGCAGGAAGCGATGCTGCCGATGCGCTCGCGGTCGCGATTGCCGACGCGCATCTCGCCCCCAAACGATAAGGACGCCACGAATGACAACCCACCTCTACGGCATTCCCAATTGCGACACGGTCAAGAAGGCACGCAAATGGCTCGAGGCCAATGACCACGATTACACCTTCCACGATTACAAGAAGGAAGGCGCGGATGCCGACAAGCTCGCCACTTGGATCGAGACGAAGGGCGTCGACACCGTGCTCAACAAGCGCGGCACGACCTATCGCAAGCTGAGCGAAGAAGAGAAGGCCGATGCGGCTGACAGTCACAAGGCTGTCGCTTTGCTGGTTCAGCACCCCTCCATGATCAAGCGGCCAGTTGTCGAGCACTCAAACGGTATTCTGGTCGGTTTCAAGGAAAACGAATGGTCCGCAGCATTATCCTGAGCGCGCTCGCAGCTGCGCTTCTCATTCCCGCACCCGCCTTTGCCCAGAACGACCCGCTGATCATCGCGCATCGCGGGTCGAGCGGCGAACGCCCTGAGCACACGCTGGCCGCTTATGAGCTCGCGATCGACCAGGGCGCCGATTTCGTCGAGCCGGATCTGGTGGTGACAAAAGACCTCGTTCTTGTTGCTCGCCATGAAAACGAGCTTTCGGGCACCACCGATGTCGCCAGCCGCGAAGAATTCGAGCATCTGCGCCGCGAAAAGACCATCGACGGTCGCCGCGTCGCAGGCTGGTTCGCGGAGGACTTCACACTCGCCGAATTGCGCACCCTGCGCGCGCGTGAGCGGGTCGGGAACATCCGCCCGGCCAATACGCAATATAACGGGCTCTATCAGGTCCCGACCTTTGCCGAAGTCGTGCAATTGGTCCGGGCAAAGGAAGCGGAGACCGGCCGCAGCATCGGTCTGTACCCAGAGCTCAAGCATCCAAATTTCCTGCTCGAAGCCGAAGGGATCGACGTGGTCGATCTCGTGCTGCGCGAATTGCGCAATCTCGACATTGGGGCGGATCAGAAACTGATAATCCAGTGTTTTGAGGTCGGCCCTCTGCGCCGCCTCAACCAGCGCAGCGACTATCACCTTGCGCAGTTGATCCATCCCGAAGGAGGTCCGGTGGACGAGCCTACGATGCGCTACGCTGAAATGGTGACGGCGAGCGGCCTTGCCGAAGTGGCGGAGTATGCAGACGGGATCGGACCATGGCTCGGCTATGTACTTGATCCAGAAACGATGGCCGAGACGACGCTGGTCGCCGATGCGCGCGCTGCGGGACTGAAGGTCCACCCTTGGACGCTTCGCAAGGAAAACGGCTTCCTTCCAGCGAGCCTTCAGGGCGAGGGCGGTCCGTCGGATGATGGACAATACGAAATGCTCTGGCGCGCCGCGATCGCGAGCGGTGCGGACGGCTTCTTCGTCGACAACGTGAAGGAATTCGTCGAGCTTCTGGATGAAGGCACGAACGAGTCCGGTTTTTAAACCCGCCGCGCGCTTACGATGTAATTGAGGCTCTCATCGTCTGACAGGTGCAGGCCCTTGCCCGGACGCCATGCGATGCCTTGGCGCTTGGTGACCTCGAAGCCGAAATCCGACAGCATCACGTCGAGCTCCTCAGGCATGATGAAATCGTCCCAGTGGTGCGTGCCCTTGGGGACGTAGCCCACGGCCTCCGCCGCGCCGACGAGCAGCAGGCGCGAAGCGGTCGTGCGGTTGGGGGTGGAGATGACCAGCAGTCCCCCCGGTGCAACACGCTGCGTCACATCGCTCAGGAATGCTTCCTTGTCCGCGACATGCTCGATCACTTCCAGTGCGGTGACGAGATCGAATGTCCCGATATCCAGCCCTGCGACCTCGCCTGCCATGTAGCGAATGTCGAGCCCGCTTGCCTCGGCATGGGCGCTGGCGGCTGCGACATTGTCGGCGGCTGCATCGACGCCAGTGACCTCCGCGCCCAGCCGTGCGAGCGGCTCGCACACGAGGCCTGCGCCGCATCCGATATCGAGCGCGCTCTTGCCCTTGAGCGGGCGTATGTTGCGCTCGTCGCCGCCCCAATGCGCGTCGATGGCGGATCGAATGAAGCCGAGCCGCACCGGGTTCACTTCGTGCAGGCTGGCCATTTTGCCTTTGGGGTTCCACCAGTCCTTGGCCAGATCGGCGAAGAAAGCGGCCTCTTCCGGGCGGATGGTTACATTCGATACGTTTGCGTTTCCCATTCACCCCCGTTAGCAGCGCCAATTCGAACACACCACTGTCACCTCACTCACGAAAAGGAGCGAGACGAGCTTGGCGCGAGTAGTGATGAAATTCGGCGGCACGTCGATGGCCGGGACCGAACGCATTCGCCGCGTCGCCAATATCGTGCGCGCGCAGGCCGCGGGCAAGGACGGCGAGGCTAACGAAGTTGCGGTCGTCGTCAGCGCGATGGCGGGCGAGACGGACCGGCTGGTGAACTTCTGCCGCGAGGCAAACGCGCTTTACGATCCGGCCGAATATGATGTCGTCGTATCGAGCGGCGAGCAGGTGACCTCCGGGCTTCTCGCGCTGACGCTGCAATCGCTCGGCTGCAAGGCGCGCAGTTGGCTCGGCTGGCAGCTTCCGGTGAAGACCGAGGAAGCCCACGCCAAGGCGCGCATCTCCAGCATCGAGGCGCCCGATATGGTCGCGAGCCTGGAGGCGGGCGAGATCGCGGTCGTACCGGGCTTTCAGGGCATCACCGAAGAGGGGCGCGTTTCGACCCTTGGGCGGGGCGGTTCGGACACCTCGGCAGTCGCGGTTGCAGCGGCAGTGAAGGCGGATCGCTGCGACATCTACACCGATGTCGACGGCGTCTACACCACCGACCCGCGTATCGTCGCCAAGGCGCGAAAGCTGAAGGCGGTGACTTACGAGGAAATGCTCGAACTGGCATCCGTCGGGGCCAAGGTGCTCCAGACCCGCTCTGTCGGCCTCGCGATGAAAGAGGGCGTGCGCATTCAGGTGCTGTCGAGCTTCGTCGACGACGATGCAGCGCTTGCTGACGACCTTCCGGGAACGCTGATCGTCTCGGATGAAGAAATGGACCAAATGGTGGAGAGAGGCGAAATGGAACGCCAACTTGTGACCGGTATTGCCCACGACAAGAACGAGGCGAAGGTCATCCTCACCCGCGTCCCCGACAAACCGGGCGCGGTGGCGCATATCTTCGAGCCGCTTGCCGATGCGTCGATCAATGTCGACATGATCATTCAGAACGTCGGGCGCGACAAGGGCGAGACCGACGTGACCTTCACCGTGCCCCAGGCCGACCTTGCGCGCGCTCAGGCGCTGCTGGAGGACCGGCGCGAGGATATCGGCTTCAACCGCATCATCACCGACAGCCAGATCGCCAAGATCAGCGTCGTCGGCGTAGGCATGAAGAGCCATGCCGGCGTCGCCTCGACCATGTTCCGCTCGCTGTCGGATCGCGGGATCAACATCCAGGCGATCTCGACCTCCGAGATCAAGGTCAGCGTGATGATCGACGAGGACGAAACCGAGCTTGCCGTGCGCGTTCTGCACACCGCTTACGGCCTCGACGCCGAGGAATAAGCGGGCGTGCCAACCTCGCGGCTAACACTTCATACCGCGAGCAAGGCTTTTCATCGCTGTTAACCATTTTCGGCAAGACCGCGTTTACACTTTTGGCCGGATCGTAAGGCTCCGTTACAGGAGCTTTACTTACATGTCGCAACAAGGCCCCATCCAGGCTCACCTCCCGCCATCGCCCGATGCGGCGGAGGGCCGCCGTCACCCGCGTCGCTCGCTTTATCTGGAAACCAGCGGGTCGTTGCCCGGCGGGGCAAGCGCGAATGTCACCGTGCACAATATCTCGGCGGCGGGCTTGCTGTTGCAGACCGAGCTGTCGCTCAATGTGGGTGAAGTGCTCTCGATCGACCTGCCTGAACTCGGGCCCGTGGGGGCGGAGATCGTATGGCAGAGCGGTGAGCTTTACGGTTGCGCGTTCGAGCAGGCGCTGGGCGAGGCGGCGCTGGCCGCGGCGCAACTTCGCGGCGGGTTTGGCGCAGGGACGCCCACGCAGCCGCAGCCTGCGCCGACCCCCGCTGTCTCAATCGATCCCGGAGCGGGCTCTGGATTTGGCCAATCGGGGCTTGGCAAGCGGCTCAACACCCTGCGACGCGAACGCGGACTGACGCTGGCGCAGGTTGCAGATGCGCTTGGTGTCAGCAAGCCGACCGTCTGGGCATGGGAGAAAGACAAGGCGCGCCCGCTTCCTGAGCGGATCGGCGCGATCGCCGATGTTCTGGGTGTGACGAGCGAAGACCTGATGGAAGT
Organism: Erythrobacter sp. S158; assembly: GCF_057364915.1. Lineage (NCBI taxonomy): Bacteria > Pseudomonadati > Pseudomonadota > Alphaproteobacteria > Sphingomonadales > Erythrobacteraceae > Erythrobacter > Erythrobacter sp. S158. The sequence continues at coordinate 3,216,688 of NZ_CP200279.1, forward strand.
GGCGGGCCGTACGCCAGCGGGCGCACTGATCGAAGAATGCCGACAGAAAATCGCGGCCCAATTTGGCGCGGACCCCTCTAGTGTGCGCATTTCCATCGAACTCTGAGCAATATACTTACCCTGCGAATACTATATCTACCAACCGGTCAATATTATGGTAAATGATTATTGACGTTGATTCGCTTTTTAGTTGCGTAATATAACAAGGTTAACTCAATAAGTGCGAATACATAGCGAGTAAGGGGAAATCTCGACTATTTATATCGCACGGGTTTGCTAACTCATAACGCGTGACGGGAAACGGATTGACTCAAACGGTCGCAAAACACCGGGGGCTGTCACGTGGATATGGGATTTCAGGAATCTGGCGGCTGTGCTGTGCACAGCCAGGGCAAGGACGCGTCTGAGGATATCGTCATCAGGATTGATGCCGATGGATTTATAATCCACGCCTCATCCAACGCTTGCCGATTGGGAATAGACTTTTGTTCGTTGCTTTTGATGCCGCACGTCGCCGATCTGGCTGCGCCTCAATTCGCGGCTGACGTATCGCGCTACTGTTCGGCAGTGCTGGCGTTCGAAAAGCGCGATGACTGGATCGAGTTTGCTCGACCCGCTCAAGAGCATGACAACGCGGAAGGCGAAGAGGAGAGCGAACCCGAACTTCACTGGTACGCGCTCAATCTTCGCCCTGTGGGCCGCGATACGAGCGACATGGGTGGCGCTATCGGCATCCTGCGCTCGGTCCAGAAAAAGCACGACACGGTGCGGGCGATCGGACGCGAAATTACGCGAGAGACTGCGACCCCTGCGGGCCGCGATCCTGTCACGGGTCTCGCTAACCGGCACGCTTTTTGTGCCTCGCTCAACCGCTCGATCGCAGGCGCACGTGCCCACGATAAATCCGCCGCCGCGGTCGCGATCTTCGCGATTGACCGGATGCGCGCGATCTTCATGCAATATGGACAAAGCACCGCAGACGAGATCCGCTGGGGCTTTGCGCGCTATCTCGGTACAATGACATCACCGCCGCACGAATTGGCACAGCTCGACGATGAACGCTTCGGGGTGCTCTTGCGGGGGCTGAGCCAGCGCGAGGCGCGCGCGTGGGCCAATGACGTGCTCAAGACCTTTGCAGGGCTGACCATGGCATCGCCGGGCCGCGCTCCTGAACTCACCGCCAGCGCCGGAATTGCGCGGGCCGAAAGAAGCGTCGACTGGACCATGCGCCAGGCGGAACTCGGTCTTGTCATGGCGCGCGCTGGCGGGGGAATGCAGACGGGTATCTGCCGCACCTCCAGCCCTGTTATCAGCGGAGATGCGATGGAGCGGGCAATGGAAGAGGCCGTACAGCGCGCCGTCGAACAAAGCGGCCAATCCACCCGCGCGGCTGTTTCAGCGTCCGCATTGCAGAAACGCGCGTGAGCTGACCGCTTTCCTCGCGCGCGCAGCGGCGCTAGGCGTTAGGCATGTGTCACACCGCCACCATTCTGCTGCTTGGCTCGGGCGAACTCGGCCGCGAATTCACTATATCCGCAAAGCGCCTGGGCGCGCGGGTCATCGTCTGCGACGCCTATGACGATGCACCCGCGATGCAGGTTGCCGACGGGCGCGAGGTGTTCTCGATGCTCGACGGCTCCGCCCTGCGTGCAGCGGTAGAAAAGCACCGCCCCGACCACATTGTCCCCGAGATCGAGGCGATCCGCACAGAAGTGCTCGCCGACCTCGAAGGTGAAGGGTTCAACGTCATCCCCTCGGCCAACGCGGCGCAGTTGACGATGAACCGCGACGCGATCCGCGATCTCGCGGCAGGAGAGCTTGGCCTCACCACCTCGCTTTATCGCTATGCGGAAAACTTCGAGCAGGTCTGCGCCGCGGCCGGGCACACTGGCTTTCCTTGCGTGATTAAGCCGGTCATGTCCTCATCGGGCAAGGGGCAGAGCAAGGTCGAAAGCGAGGCTGGCCTTGAGGAAGCGTGGGACTATGCCTGCGCCAACATGCGCGGCGACCGTGCGCGCGTGATTGTCGAGCAGTTCATCGACTTCGACTATGAGATCACGCTGCTGACCGTGCGCCATGCAAACGGCATCACGTTTTGCCCGCCCATTGGCCATCGGCAGGAGCGCGGCGACTATCAGGAAAGCTGGCAGCCTGCCGCGATGTCGGCAAGTGCGCTCGCGGATGCACAGGCGATGGCGGCCAAGGTGGTTGAGGCGCTCAAGGGCTCAGGGCGAGGCTGGGGACTGTTCGGGGTCGAGTTCTTTGTGCGCGGGGACGAGGTGATTTTCTCAGAGCTTTCCCCGCGCCCGCATGACACCGGTATGGTGACCAGCGCGGGACAGACGCTGTCCGAATTCGATCTTCACGCCCGCGCCATCATGGGGCTGCCCGTGCCAGAGACGATCGATGCCAAGCCCAGCGCCTCCGCCGTGATCCTCGCCGATCGGGACAGTGATGACTTCGGCTTTTCAGGCCTCGATGCGGCGCTTGGCCTCGATCCCTCGGTGGATGTGCGCATCTTCGGCAAGCCGACGACGCGCCCCTATCGCCGCATGGGCGTTGCACTAGCGGTCGGCAGCGATACGGATGCGGCGCGCGCACTGGCAGCGAAGGCGGCAGCGCTGGTCAAAATCACCTATTCCTAAAGAAAAGAGCCGACTGCATGCGGCAGCCGGCTCCTTCTTACTTTCCGAAATTTGGCGCGGCTGATTAGGCCGGGTTGCTAATGTCGCTTGCCAGCACAGCTACGCGGCGGCCATTGGCCTTGGCGACGGCAACGCGCACCTGTTCGGTGTAGCTGGCCCGTGCCTGTGCGATGCAGGCGCGATAGCTCTGCATTGCGCGCAGGTTGCGCAGGTCCTTGTCGCCAGCACACAGGCGACGGGCAGCCGTTTCAAGGCGCGAGTCGAGCGCGGCGCGGCCTTCGGCGGTGGTGAGGTTGAGGTCGGCAAACTCGACCGAGGTGGAAACGGTTTCGGCAGCAGCAGGCGAAGTGGCAAGCGCAAGACCGAAGGCGATGACGGGGAAGCGAACGCGATTGAACATGGCGGGTACCTTTCAAGGGTTGTCCAAGTCGTTTGTGGTGTCGGCCGCATCGGGGAGAGGTTCGAAGAGAGGCGCGACCGACCCGCGCTACCTCGCAGTCATCGGTTACAAATTGCAGACAAACGAATTTTTATTTCATGACAGAACAATCAATTAGCTGTCGTGCTTTAGCCAAATGACTGTCGTCTTTGTCTTGCGAGCGTTGCGGGGGCACAATGCGCCAAACATGGCGTTGATGACTGGCCGTTCGCTTGCCATGGTAGTGAAGACACTCCGGGAGTATTTCAAAAGATGATCCGCATCCTTCTCACCGCGCTTGCGCTGACCGTATCGACTGGCGCGGCCGCGCATTCCTTTTGGTTGCAGCCGGAAGATCATACGCCTGAGGCGGGTGAGGAGGTGCTGATCGAGTTCAAGGTCGGCGATGCAGGCGATGTGAACGATTGGGGGCTCTATTGGGAACGGATCGCCTCACTGCGTCTCTTCAGCCCCGATGGAGTGGTCGACCAGCAGCGCGCCGTGCGCACGACTGGCGGCGACGAACCGGGCAGCGCGGTGGTGAGCATCCGCTCCGAAGGCACGCACATTCTCGCATTCGAAAGCAATCCGAGCTTTTCGGATCTCGAGGCGGAGCGCTTCAACAACTACGTCAAGCACGAAGGGCTGACCGGTATCGCCGCTGACCGGACCTTGCGCGGAACGACCGGCGAGAATGGGACAGAGCTCTACTCCCGCCGCGCGAAGACCCTGCTGCAGGTGGGCGAGCAGCGCACGCGCAATGTCACGCGTCCGATCGGGCAGGTTCTCGAGATCGTGCCCTTGCAGAACCCATTCACGCTCGAGCCGGGCGACCCGCTAGACCTCCAGGTGCTGTTTCGCGGTGAGCCGCTCGAAGGCGCGATGGTGAGCGTCGCGCCGCTCAATGTGACCGCGAGTTACCAGACCTTCCTTACCAGCGCAGATGGCGTGGTTCGGGTCGGCGCTCCGAGCACGGGGGCGATGCTGTACTCGGTCGTCTGGGGCGTTCCTGCACCCAACGATGCGCGCGCGGACTATTTCACGATCTTTGCCAGCCTCACGGTCGCGTCCGAATGACCTCACCCCAAGCCGGGCCGCTGATCCTCACGCTCGATTGCCCCGACCGCCCCGGTATCACAGCGAAGGTCACCGCCTTCCTGTTCGAGCGCGGCTGCAACATCCTCGACGCGCAGCAATTCGGTGAGGATGAGCGCTTCTTCATGCGGGTGGTGTTCGAGGCGGGCGGGCATGACGGCGATGACCTGCGCCGGGACTTCGCGCCCTTCGCGCAGGATTTCGCGATGCACTGGAAGATCGCCGCGCAGGACCGCCCGCGCCGCGTTCTGATCATGGTGAGCAAGGCGGACCATTGCCTCGCGGATCTCATATATCGCTGGCGCACGGGCGAGCATAATATCGAGCCGGTCGCGATCGTCTCCAATCACCCGCGCGACGTTGCGCTGTCATCGGGGCGCACTGACATCGGCGAAGTGCCGTTCCACCACGTCCCCGTGACGCCTGACACCAAGCCCGAGGCCGAGGCAGTCTTGCGCCGGATCGCCGAAGAAGTGGACGCCGAGCTGGTCGTGCTGGCGCGCTACATGCAGATATTCTCCGACGAGCAATCAGCCCATTTCGCCGGGCGCTGCATCAACATCCATCACAGCTTCCTGCCCGGTTTCAAAGGAGCGCGACCCTATCACCAGGCGCATGCGCGCGGCGTGAAGATCATCGGCGCGACCGCGCATTTCGTCACCGCCGACCTCGACGAAGGACCGATCATTCATCAGGACGTCGAACGCATCACGCACACTGACACCCCGTCAGACCTTGTGCGCAAGGGCCGCGATATCGAACGCCGCGTGCTCGCCGAAGCGGTGCGCCTCTTTGCAGGCGAGCGGGTGCTGATGAACGGCGCCCGCACGGTTGTGTTCAAGGGCTAGGGCGCTAGCGCTGGGCCACCTGCTCGGCCTCGGCCGCCGTTGCAGTCTCCAGCGCCTTGTCCTCGTTCGCGCGGGCGATGACGTAGGCGCGGATGGCCTGCACCTCTTCCTTCGAAAGCGAGTTTGCAAAGCTCACCATGCCGTTGTCCTTGAGGATGCCCTCATGGACGACCGCTTCCCAGCTTCGCGCATTGCCCAGCGTCCCTGAGCGGCGAAGGTCCGGCAGCACGGTCGATCCGACGGCGGCAGGTGCATGGCACACCGCGCAGTACCGCGCGTACTTCTCTTTCCCGAGCGCGATCTCCTCAGCCGAAGCGCGGCTTGGCGGCGGGTCGAGCGGCAGGTTCACAAGCTCGCGCATTTCGGGAAGCTCGGCCTCTCCGCCCAGCTTGAAGACCAGAAGGCGCGAGATGTTGCGCACCGGGCCCTGATCGTTGACGAGATGCCCGTCGGCGGTGATCGCATAAGCGCCGCCCCATCCGGCAAGCACCGCGACATATTGCTCGCCATTGACGGTGTAGGTCATCGGGGGCGCAACCACGCCGGTCTGCGCGCCAAAGCTCCAGAGCTTCTCGCCGGACCCGGCATTATAGGCCGCAAACTCGCTCGACGAATTGCCCTGAAAAACAAGCCCGCCGCCCGTTGCGAGCAGGCCGCCGTTCCATGGGCCAGCATGTTCGACCACCCAGCGGGCTTCTTGCGCCACCGGATCCCACGCCATCAGCTTGCCCTTGACCGTGCCGTAGACTTCCTTGCGGATGCCCAGATCAGGCGGCAAATCGCCCGCGCCAAGGTTGAAGCCCACGTTGAAGCCGCGCGCGACATCGGGCTTCCAGTTCTCTTCAGGAGCATAAACCGACGCCGCCTCGAACGCCGGAATGTAAACCAGACCTTCGTCCGGGTGATACGCCATCGGGTGCCAGTTATGCCCGCCAAGCGGTCCCGGCATCACCAGCGCGGGCTGACCCGTCTTGTCGATCCGCGCTTCGGGGTTGAAGATCGGGCGACCGCTTTCATCGATGCCATCGGCCCAGTTTTGCGGGATATATTCTTCGGCGCTGATGAACTCGCCAGTCTCGCGGTCGAGCACGTAGAAGAACCCGTTCTTGGGCGCCTGCATCAGCACTTTGCGCTCCTCGCCATCCACTTCCATGTCGGCGAGGATGATGTGCTGGGTCGCGGTGTAGTCCCACGTCTCGCCCGGCGTCGTCTGATAGTGCCAGACATATTCGCCCGTATCGGGCCGGATCGCGACGATGCTGGACAAGTAGAGGTTGTCGCCTTCGCCCGTCCCGTCTTCTCCCGGAGAGCGATAGGCCTGGTTCCACGGGCTTCCGTTGCCGACGCCGAAATAGAGCAGGTCGAGTTCGGGATCGTAAGCCATCGAATCCCAGACCGTGCCGCCGCCACCGATCGAATCGGATGAGCGCAACACCTCGGTGTTCCATGTCTCGGCAGCGTCCTGGAGGTATTGCGGGCTTTCGCCGCCCTCGTTCCCGTCAGGCACGGTGTAGAAGCGCCAAAGCTCGCTGCCGTCCGCCGCGTCATATGCCGCGATATAGCCGCGCACGCCGAACTCCGCGCCGCCATTGCCGATGATGACCTTGCCGTCGATCACGCGCGGTGCACCGGTGATCGAATAGGCCATCGACTGATCGACCGTGACGACTTCCCACTGCACTTCGCCTGTGTCGCGGTCGAGGCTGACGAGCCGCCCGTCGAGCGTTCCGAGGAACAGCGAATTGCCCCATGCGGCAAGCCCGCGATTGACCACGTCGCAGCATACCTTGACCCCGGTTTCTCCGGGAACTTCAGGGTCGTAATCCCACAGCGGTTTGCCGGTTGCGGCGTCGAACGCCTTAACCTTGCTCCACGCGGTCGTGAGGTAAAGCTTGCCGTCCATGACCAGCGGGGTCGCTTCCTGACCGCGCGCGGTGTCCATATCGGCGTACCAGGCAAGGCCAAGCTCGCCGACATTGTCCGCGTTCACTTGATCGAGCGGCGAGAAACGCTGCTCGTCATAGGTGCGGCCATGGCTGATCCAGTTGGCGTGATCGGCATTCGCGCCCACCAGCATTTCGCCGGTGATGCCGCCATCGCCCATGACGTCGCCATACATCTCGTTGCAGGCCCCCACGCCCAGCGTACCGAGAACCAGCAACTTGGCCGCCCACGCAGCCTTGCCCGTCGCAAAAATCATGCGGAACCCCTCTCAACTCTCTCCGTTACCAATGTTGCCGGGGAACTGCGCGCTTGTCCATTGCGACTTGTGCATCGTAGGACCGGCGCAAACGACAAGAACACCACAATGGAGACGGGCATGTGCGACGAGGCGAAACTGAAGGTCTGGGCGCGCGACGCCATCAACCGGCGCCAGTTTGGCGTGCTGGCCGGGGCTGCGGCCGTCGCGGCCTGCGCACCGGGCGAAGAGGCAGGCGAGGGCGAGGTGGCCGAAACGCCGGCGCTCGACATCACCGAGCGCTCCGTCACTTTCGACACGGCTGACGGCACGATGGATGCCTTCTTCGTCCACCCGGCGAGCGGCGCGCATCCCGGCGTGATCTTCTGGCCCGACATCGCCTCCCTGCGCGAAGCAAAGCGCAACATGGCAAGGCGACTTGCCGGGCAGGGCTATTCGGTGCTCGTCCTCAACCCCTATTATCGCGATGTGGCGGGCGAACAATTCGCCGACTTTGCCGCTTTCATCGAAGCCGACGGTTTTCAGAAGGTGAGCCCGTGGCGCGACAAGCTCGATGCCGATGCAATTCAGCGCGATGCGGGCGCAGCGGTGGTCTGGCTCGACGGGCAGGACGCGGTCGATTCAGAGCGCGGCATCGGCACGCAAGGGTACTGCATGGGCGGACCGTTCACGATCTGGAGCTCGACTGCGGTGCCGTCGCGGATCAAGGCCGCGGCGAGCTTTCACGGCGGCGGGCTGGTGCGCGAAGAGGACGACCCGAAAAGCCCGCACAACATGCTGGATGAGGCCGATGCGACCTATCTCATCGCCATCGCGCGCGACGACCATGAGGAAGCGCCCGATCACAAGCTTCTCTTCGCCAAGGCCGCAGGCCGCGCCGCGCGCCCGGCCAATGTCGACGTCTATGATGGCGACCATGGCTGGACCGTGCCCGACAGCCCCGCTTATGCCGAGGCCGCTGCAGAGCAAGCCTATGTTGACTTGCTAAAGCTGTATTCGGAGAACCTCTAGGCGCGGGGCGCCTTTGAGGCCCGCAGCATTTTCCTACATGGGGCCGCCGCGATAGGGTCGTGGCGGCTCTTTCACATAGTCGGCACCCGTGCGGCATCGACCGCGATGTTCAGGCGCTTTGGTTGTGCGAAACCGGAAAGTCACACATCCTACAGCGCGATCTGGTAGATTTTCTATATGATACAGGGCCTTGCGGGGCGAGTGCAGTTTTCCAAACCACCCCCTTGCGCGTTCCACCCTGTCTGCAATTGAGAAGGCTTTAGACCTTCGAACCCGCTCCGGTCGGGACGGGCGGCAGGCCGCGCGCCTCGCGCTCCTTGTTGCGCTCGTTCGAGAGGCCAAAGCGGCCGAACTTGCGATAACGCACCATCCACTTGTCGAGGAACAGGCCGAGCGGCTTAGGAGTGATGCCGAGATCGGCGAAGGTCAGCGCGTCGTCGGCAACGACATTGCCGGCCTTGAGCAGCGTCCACTGATCGCGGCTCATCGGCGTACCGGGCAGGGCTGCGAACAACCCGCTCATCGAATCGGACATGGCGATGAAGCGGCGATCGCGACCCTGTGCGGCAGCAATACGCTCGTTGATCTCCATCATGGTGAGCTGCTCAGGCCCGCCAAGCTCGAAGGTCTTGCCGCCGTGGGCGCCCGGATCTTCGAGGCAGACCGCGACCGCTTCGGCCACGTCATCGACATAGACCAGCTGCATCTTCGCATCGGGCCCGAAGACGGGAAGCGCGGGCAACATCTCGATCATGCCGCCGAACATGTTGAGGAAGTTGTCGTCCTTGCCGAAGATGATCGAGGGACGAAGCACGGTCGCCTGCGGGAAAGCGTCGAGCACGCGTTCTTCGCCCAGCGCCTTGCCCCGCGCATAACCCGTCGAGGACGAGGCATCGGCGCCAATCGCGCTCACATGGACGAAAGCCTTCGCGCCGTTCTCGCTCGCGATCGCAGCCATCAGGCCCGGCGCTTCGCCCATCAGCTCTTCGAGGTTGCCGCTGAAATCACCGACCAGGTTGACCACGTGAGTTGCGCCGTGGAGCGAGGCCTTGAGGCTCTCCTCCTTGGTGATGTCGCAATGCGCAAACTGAAGTTGGCCGAGGTTGGCAAGCGGCTTCAGCGGGAAGGCCTTCTCCGGGTTTCGGCTCGCGATCCTCACCCGCGCACCGCGTGCAAGCAGGGCCTGCGTGACGTAATTGCCGAGATAGCCGCTGCCTCCGAAAACGGTGACGAGAGCATCGGAAAGCGAAGAGGTCTTGGACATTGCCCGTATCCCTTGGAGCATCTGTGAGGTTGGAGCGCCCCGGCGGCGCTGGAAACCCGCGTCCCATGCGCCAAGCCGCCGTTCGGGGCAAGACCTCATCGCGATGAGGCGCAGGTTTGCGTTGACAGGCACACAGGCCGAACGCTATTGGCCCGCGCCTACCCAGCGAGCCACACCGATGTTTGCTCGCTAAAGTGTGCCCAGATGGCGGAATTGGTAGACGCACCGTCTTCAGGTGGCGGCGGGAGCAATCCCGTGGAGGTTCGAGTCCTCTTCTGGGCACCATTTTCCCGGTTCTCACCAAGCGCATGTTTCGCTAAGGCCTTGGAATTCCCGCATTAATGCGGCGATCTCTTGGCTGGCTGGCTCCGAAGCCACCCCCGAGGTGCTCAACACATTGCCTGGTGGCTCTTTCGCTTCTGGTGATTTCATGTCCTGTTTGCATACCTCGCGCTCAGAATAGCCCGAAGCCGTCTGTCGCGATCCACGCTATCATCAGGAGTTCGACTCTCCGGATCTTGCCGGAGTGAACGCTGAAAGCCGCGAATGCTGATATACGGGGACCTGCCAATGGTTCCGTTGGAGCCCTACAAGGGAATGTAATCGAGCGAACTGGTTGGCGGGAAGAACTGAAACGCGGGCTTCGTCGGCCGACTGCTTAGTCGCTGCCGAGGCTTTCAAGGTAGGCTGTGATTGCATTGCGATCCTGGGCATTGGTAACCATGACGCCGGCCATGCTGGTGCCGGGGAGCATAGCATTCGGGTTAGCGATGTAGGCATCAATTTCGCCCGTCCTCCAAGTGATGCCGGACGCTTGCATGGCATTCGAATAGGCAAAGTCATCGAGCGATGCCGCAGGCCGTCCGACGACGCCGTTCAGGCTTGGGCCAATGCCGGAAGAGGCGCCGGCGTCGATCGCATGGCAAATCGCGCAATTTGCTTCGAATACCGTCTTTCCGACAGTCAACAGGCCTGCTTCAATTGGAGCCACTGTCCCTGTTGCAAAAACATCAGGTGCCCCGCGATCGCGAACGATGATCTGTTCAGTAGGCCCCTCGGGGGCTGGAGAGCCGCACGCATTCAGCGTCATCGCAGCAATGGCAAGTGTCGATAAAGCCATGGTTCTCATTGTTGGGCCCCTCCATTCAAATCGTGCCGGATCAAGTATTCGGCCGCTAGCATTGGCGGTCAATTGCCGTCTTGATCCGCCCAGCCGCAGCAGCGTCGCGTGGTTCAACACGTTCAATGGCTGTTCGCAGGTTCGAGCAGTTGAAGTCAGTGCCGTTCTCGATCGATGCAATCACGATTTCGGTAAATGCGTCGGTTGAGAGCACTCTTACCCCGCGTGTGAAGAACTGGCTGTGCCAGCGTTCAGCGCCGTCGAGAATGGAGACGAAAGTCTCCCGGCCCATGCCGCCAGGTTCTGCGAGCACTTGCGAGCCGAGCTCTTCCAGCAGGCTATCCGCCGTGTCTCGTCGCACAAAAAGGGCAACAAACCGCCGAGCTGCCTCGGCTTCGTCTCCTGCCTGAAGCGCAAGTCTAAGCATGGACTCCTGAGCCAACGGCTCGCGCCATCCACGCTGGGCTGCGTATTGGATCGTGAGCGCACTGTCGCTTAGCCGCCCGGCATTGAACTGGGCTTGCGCGAGAATTCGCAAATGTTCTGCTGGCAGCGGGCGTCTTCTGACCAGCCTCTCTGCCTCTTGAAGCGCACAATCGGCATCATCCCCTGCGACCGCGAACGCAGCTACGCCTTTCTGGGCCGAAGACCGAACCAATTCAGGCACGCTGGGTGAGAGCTCGGGCGTGCGCCGGGTTTGCCGGTCAAGCTGGAGCCCGATTGCGAGCACAGCGACAGCAAGAAGCGCCGCGCGCCAGATGATCCCCGCAATCATGCTTGCTTCTCGGTCCTGGCCGGTCGATTGGCTTCATCAATTCCGAACCGGACGAGAATCACCAGCGCAAACGCGCCGAACACGAGCAGGGATTGGTTGCGCAGCGGATAGTCGGTTATCGATTGAAGCGCAGCTGCGAGCAAAAACGTGCCCCCACTCCAGGCAATCCAGCGATCGTGGGCTTTGCGCGCTCGCCATGCAAGCCATGCTAGAAGCACAAGCCACGCAGCAATCAGCACCAGACCTGGTACCCCGGCCTCGATTGCGACCTCAAGATAATCGTTATGCGCCCGCCCCGCACGCCGCAGGGTCATGTTCTCAAGCGATTCGTCGATCTGGAACACATCATCAAAAGTGCCCATTCCTGAGCCGACCGGAAAATAACGCTGAGCGGAGTAGGCAGCGTCCTCCCAAATGAAAACGCGCGCATCTGTTCCCGATCCTTCGAACCTGTCGACCACCTCAGCCACGCGTCCGGGCGAGGTGACGGCGAGCATTCCGACAGCGCCGATCACCAGCACGGCGGGAATGTTGGCTACCCACGCGGCCCGCGCTGAGGCAGCTGATCCGAGCCTTGCGAGAATGTACTTCATGGCAACTAGCCCCAGGGGGATCGCTGCAAGCACGATTGCCGTGCGCGAACGAGTAAGAAGAATGGCGAGCAGGAGGAGCGCACAAATGGCCGGCCGGGCCCAAACACCGAGCTGTTGGAAACGCGCAGGAACAGGGAGAAGTGCAGCGAAAGCGAGCGCCCCGACCAAGAAAACGCCCGTCGAGTTGCGATTAGCAAATGTGCCAAACAGGACGCCAGGCATGGGGTTCTCCGGATAGAGCACACTCACCTCGCTGTTTGAAAGGACCTGAGGCACGCCTAAGGCAAGATTTACGAGTCCGATTGCCACCGCGAACCAGCCAAAAGTAATGAGCGTTCCGCGCAGGGCTTGCCACCCGATCGTTAGAATGGCGAGGGGCGCGATGATTGCGCTGAGAGCTAGCAGAGTGCGGATCGGATCAACGCTTAACGTTGCCCAGTCGTTAGCGTTCACGAGTTCCAGCGACTGGATGATCAGCTCGCGTCCGGGGA